>NKIN01000013.1 GCA_002255905.1 Burkholderiales bacterium PBB1 | reverse complement strand
GCCTTGGTGGGGTTCAGACCCTTCGGGCACACATCGACGCAATTCATGATGGTGTGGCAGCGGAACAGGCGGTACGGATCTTCCAGATTGTCCAGACGTTCGCTGGTGGCCTGGTCGCGGCTGTCGGCAATGAAACGATATGCCTGCAGCAGACCGGCCGGGCCGACGAACTTGTCCGGGTTCCACCAGAACGACGGGCACGACGTCGAGCAGCTCGCGCACAGAATGCACTCGTACAGGCCGTCAAGCTCCTCGCGCTCTTCCGGCGACTGCAGACGCTCCTTCTCGGGCGGCGGCTCGTCGTTGATCAGGTACGGCTTGATCGAGTGGTACTGGTTGAAGAACTGCGTCATGTCGACGATCAGGTCGCGCACCACCGGCAGCCCCGGCAGCGGGCGCAGCACGATCTTCTCGGGCAGCTCACGCATGTTGGTCAGGCACGCCAGACCATTCTTGCCGTTGATGTTCATGGCGTCGGAGCCGCACACGCCTTCGCGGCACGAACGACGGAACGCGATCGACTCGTCGAGCTTCTTCAGCTTGACCAGCGCGTCGAGCAGCATGCGCTCGTGACCGTCGAGTTCAACCTCGTAGGTCTGCATGCGGGGCGCTGCGTCCTTGTCCGGATCGTAGCGATAGACTTCAAAAATACGCTTCATTTTTGCGGGTCCTTCTTATCCGTTAGAACGTACGCGCCTTGGGCGGCACCGATTCCACCGACAGCGGCTTCAACTGCACGGGCTTGTAGTCCAGGCGGTTGCCTTCGGAATACCACAGCGAGTGCTTCATCCAGTTTTCATCGTCGCGGTTCGGGAAGTCGCTGTGGGCGTGTGCGCCGCGCGATTCCTTGCGGGCAGCGGCCGATACCATCGTTGCCTTCGCCACTTCCACCAGGTTGGCAACTTCCAGCGCTTCGACGCGCGCGGTGTTGAACACCTTGGACTTGTCCTTCAGGTGGATGTCGGCAGCGCGCTCGGCCACCTCCAGGATGCGCTCGACGCCTTCATCCATGAGCTTCTGCGTACGGAACACGCCAGCGTGCGACTGCATGTTGCGGCGGATGTCGTTGGCGACGTCCTGCGCGTATTCGCCCGAGCTCGACGAATCGAGCTTGGCCAGGCGCGACAGCGCGCGGTCGGCAGCGTCGGCCGGCAGCGGCTTGTGCTCGCGGTTCTTCAGGTTCTGCGCAATGATGTGGTTGCCCGCCGAACGGCCGAACACCACCAGGTCGAGCAGCGAGTTCGTGCCCAGGCGGTTGGCGCCGTGCACCGACACGCACGAGCATTCGCCGATCGCGTAGAAACCGTTGATGACCTCGTTCGGGTTGCCGTTCTTCGGCACCACGACCTGACCGTGATAGTTCGTCGGAATGCCACCCATCTGGTAGTGGATGGTCGGCACCACGGGAATCGGTTCCTTGATGGCGTCGACGTTGGCGAACTTCAGGCCGATCTCGCGAATCGACGGCAGACGCTTCATGATGGTCTCGGCGCCGACGTGCGTCAGGTCGAGCAGCACGTAGTCGCCGTTCGGACCGCAGCCGCGGCCTTCCTTGATTTCCTGGTCCATCGAGCGCGACACGAAGTCACGCGGCGCCAGATCCTTCAGCGTCGGGGCATAGCGCTCCATGAAACGCTCGCCATCCTTGTTACGCAGGATGCCGCCTTCGCCGCGCACGCCTTCCGTGATCAGCACGCCCGCGCCGGCCACGCCGGTCGGGTGGAACTGCCAGAACTCCATGTCTTCCAGCGGCACGCCTGCGCGCGCGGCCATGCCCAGACCATCACCCGTGTTGATGAAGGCGTTGGTGGAAGCCGCGTAGATCCGGCCTGCACCGCCCGTGGCGAACAGCGTCGTCTTGGCTTCGAGGATGTAGACCTCGCCGGTTTCCATCTCCAGCGCGGTCACGCCCAGCACGTCGCCGTCCTGATCGCGGATCAGATCCAGCGCCATCCATTCGACGAAGAAGTGGGTCTTGGCCTTGACGTTGCGCTGATACAGCGTGTGCAGCAACGCGTGACCGGTACGGTCGGCGGCGGCGCAAGCGCGTTGCACCGGCTTCTCGCCGTAGTTCGACGTATGGCCGCCAAACGGACGCTGGTAGATGGTGCCGTCGGCGTTGCGGTCAAACGGCATGCCGAAGTGTTCCAGTTCATAGACCACGTTCGGCGCCTGGCGGCACATGAATTCGATCGCGTCCTGGTCGCCGAGCCAGTCGGAACCCTTGACGGTGTCGTAGAAGTGATAGTGCCAATTGTCTTCGCTCATGTTGCCCAGCGAAGCACCGATACCACCCTGCGCCGCAACGGTGTGCGAGCGGGTGGGGAACACCTTGGACAGCACGGCCACGGAGAGGCCGGCTTCTGCCAGCTGCAGCGATGCGCGCATGCCCGAACCGCCCGCACCGACGATCACGACGTCGAATTTGCGGCGCGGCAGCCCAGTCTTGACTGCGACCATGTCTTAAACCCTCCAGAGAATCTGAGCTGCGTAGCCCGCACAACCGACGAGCCACAGAATCGTCAACACTTGCAGCGTCAAACGCACTGCCACGGGCTTCACGTAGTCCATCCAGATGTCACGCACACCGATCCAGGCGTGATACGTGAGCGACACGAACGCCAGGAACGTCAGCATCTTCATCCACTGGTTGGAGAACAGCCCCGCCCAGCTTTGGTACGACGTGTCTTTCGAGAGCAGGAACGCCGCCAGCAGCACGACGGTGTAGACCGCCATGATCACGGCGGTGACGCGCTGCGCGAGGAAGTCCTTCAGGCCGTAGTGCGCGCCGACAACGAGGCGCTTGGGACCAATATTGTTATTTGCCATCAGAGACTCCTCAGAACAGGCCGAACAGCTTGGCGCCGAACACGACGGTCAGCAGCAGGCTGACGATCAGCACGCTCACAGCCGACTTGGAGGCCGAAGCCTTGTCGATGCCAATATGCAGATCGAGGATCAGGTAACGGACGCCAGCGCAGAAATGGTGCAGATAAGCCCAGATGAGCGCGAGGACGACGACCTTGGCAAAACCGTTGGACAGAAGCGCCGAGAACTTGGCGAAACTGATTTCCGACGTGAGACTTTGTTCGAACAAGTACAGCACGAACGGAAGAAGAAGGAACATCAGCGCACC
>NKIN01000012.1 GCA_002255905.1 Burkholderiales bacterium PBB1 | reverse complement strand
GTTGTCCAGCGTGTAGGTCCAAGCGCCGGTGGTGGTGTCCAGGGTGAAGTTGCCATACTGGCCGCCCAAGCTGGTGGGGGCCTTGAGCACGTTGTTGGCGCTGTTGGCCGCACCGGTGACGGTGAGCGTGCCCGCGGCTTGGGCGCTGCTGTCTTCGATGGCGGTGCCGGTGCTGGTGCCGCCAATGAGGGCCACGGGGCTGACTTCGTTGTTCAGTGCGTAGTCTTGTGAGGCGCTGGCGGTGACTTTGCCGGTGGGGGTGGTGGCGGACACGCTGGCTTCGACTTTGGTGTCGCGGTCAGCGACCAAGTCGGTGGTGGGCACGTTGATGCTGTAGGTGCCTTGGGCGTTGACGGTGCCCGTAAAGGGCTTGTCGTTGACGGTCAGGGTGACGGTGTCGCCTGCGGCAAACACGCCCGTGACGCGGCCGGTGATGGCGGTGCTGGGCGCCGCCGCCTCGGTGACGTTGATGATGTTGTCACCGGTGACCAGGTCCACCACGAGCGCGGTGGCGCTGTTGGGGGTGCCCTCCACCGTGTAGGTCTGGCTGTTGTCCACCGTGCTGACTTGGCCGGTGGCGGGGTCTTTGACGGCCACGCTGACCTCGACTTTTTTGTCGGCATCGGCTTTGAGCTCGGTCATGGGGACCACTTGGCTGTAGCTGCCGTTGGCCGCCACGATGGTGGTGTAGGTCTGGGTGCCCACGCGGATGGTGACGATGTCGCCGGGCGTGAAGGCGCCGCTGACGCGGCCCGTCAGGGTGAGGCTGGCTTGGGCGCCCTCGGCGGCGCTGATCAGGTTGTCGCCGCTGATGGGGTCCAGCGCCACCGCCGCTTTGGCCTGGGCCGAGCCCAGGCTCAGGGCCACGCTGTTGTTGGCGTCCGCGCCGTCTTGGTTGGCATTGCCCGCAGCGTCGCTCAATTGGTTGCTGCCCACGCTGATCTTGGCGCTGGTGGCGCCCGCCGTGGGCGTGAAGGTGGCGGTGTAGACCAGCGGGTTGGCCGCGCTCTTGACCAAGGCGCTCAAGGTGCCGCCCGTGGTGGTGATGTCTGCGGCCACAAAGTCAGCGCTGGCTTCGCTGAGCGTGAAGGTGATCGCAGCGGTCTCGGCACTGCCCAGGGCAATCTTGTCGGTGGTGATGGCGATCTGGGGGGCGATGGTGTCCACCGTGATCTCAAAGGCCGGGCTGACGTTGGCAACGCCGTTGGTGGTGGACTCGGCGGTGAAGCTGTGCTTGCCCTCGGCCAACTCGGCAGGTGGGGTGAAGGACCAGTTGCCGTTGGCATCGGCCGTGGCAGAGCCAATGACAACGCCGCCGTCTTTGATGGTGATGACCGTGCCCGCAGGCGCTTGGCCCGTCAGCGTGGGGGTCTTGTCGTTGGTGCTGGCCCCGTTGGCCAGCGCCTCGGTGCCGTTGCCCGGGTTGCCCACGTTGTCGGTGACGCTGCCAATGGTGGTGTTGGAGGTGGTGGCGGTGGTGCCCCCGGCAGCGGCTGCGGCTGCGCCCGCCCCCGCCAGCCCCAAAGCGGCCAACAAGGGGTTAAAGGCCAGCACACCCACGGCAGCGCCCGAGCCCACGACTTCTGCGCCGCCCAGCGCCACGCTGACCGTTTGGCCCCCGTCGGCCAGCTGCGGGATCAGGCCTTTGACGTCCGGGTCCTCGGGGATGTATTCGTAGAAGTTGCCGTTTTCTGCTTGGCCAATGACGCCGTTGTAGCCCTCGGGCATGACGTCGTAGTAGTCCTCGATGATGATGTCCGCTTCGGTGCTGTTTTCTAGCAAGATGTGCAGGTTCTTGCCAACACGCTTGACTTTGACGTACTCAGGAGCGGCTTCTTTGTTCTTGTCGAGCTCTTGCAGCTGGTACTTGGCCCCGACTTTGGCCGCAATGCGCAGGGGCTGGCCTTTGGCGCCTTGCCCTTGTGTGACGTCCAGGCTCTGGTTGCTTTGTGCGTTGCCGGTGTTGACGAGGACTTTGAATTGCTTGGCCATGGTGTGTGCTCTCTCAGTGAATTGGGGTGTGAATTCGGGGTGGGAATTCAGGGATGAATCTGGGGGGTGAAGCTGGGTGAATCAGGTGTGGAGGGGCTTATTTGCCCCCGCCGTCCACGCGGCGCTGGCCCACGACCTCGACCACCACGCGGCGGTTGGGCTGGTTGCAGGCGATGGCGGCGGCGCTGGGCACACTGCCGCACGAGCGCTCGACCAACTGGCGCGAGCCGCGGCCCTCGGAGGTGATGCGCGCGGAGATCTGGCTGACGCGCTCGATGTAGCGGCGCACCGTGTCGGCCCGCTCAGCGGACAAGCGCTGGTTCCCCGCAGGCGAGCCCAGCGGGTCAGCGTGGCCAATGACGTGGATGTGGTTGATGTAGGTGTAGTCGCTGCGAATGCGCGAGACCAATTGGTCGATCACGGCCAGGCCCTGGCTGGTCATGCCCGCCGCATCGGAGCGGCCAAAGGCAAACAAGGCATCGCCCGACAAGGCAAACTGCTGGGGCATGGCGGGCACCATGACGGGGGCGGCCACAGGGGCGGGAGCAGGTGCCGAGAGGCAGTCCTGGGCCTTGGTCACACGCGAGACGGTGTGCATTTGCAAGCGCACACTGGCCATCTCTTGCAGCGCCTGGGCCGCGGGCACGGGCTTGAGCACGGGGCGGCCCGCGTCCTCGTAGACGGCAAAGTACTGGCTTTGCGCGGCCAGCAAGCGCGTGGCCGTCAAGCTGTCGTAGTTGTCCTTGGCGGTGCGGCCCACACGCACTTGGCGAGCGCCAATCTCCACCGCCCCGGGCTCGGTGCACAGCTGGCTGTAGCCACCGGCGACCAAAGAGGTGTGGTACTGGCCATTGACAAACACGCCCGTGGCGCCTTTGAGGCCTGCGCTGTCACTGGCGCGGTAGACCAAGATGCGGCTTTGGCTGGCGGCCGTGCCCGGCGGGGGGGTAAAGGGCGAGCCCAAGACGTCGATGCGGGCGTTGGCTCCGGCTTGGCTGGTCTCGATGGCCGTTTGTGCCTGCGCCCCGGTCAGGCCCAGCAGTGTCACCGAAACCCCGGCGAACAACGCCCGTGCAACACGCCCCGCGCACGCGCGCCAAGCAAGTGGCCAGGAAGTCAAGGCCAAAGCGATCTGAGACAAAGGGGCAAGGGGTTTCGAAATCATGGAAATAGGGGTGCTTTTTGGCTCAAAAAATGACGGCGAATTTGTAAAACATAGTACCCAATAAGTCCACAAAACGCCACTCGCCAATTGGAGTATTCTGTTGGTTTTGGTGTATTTTTTTGTAAAATACAGCACATTTAAGAACTCACAATTTGTGATTCAAGGCAAATAGGCGGGGATTGTGATGAATTTGCGGTTTGGACACCGGCACAACTGGATGCGCCATGAATTGGCGCGAGTTTGGCGAATTTGGAGATTTGAAGAAGAGAGGATTTGTGGGGGCAGTGGTGCGGCCGTGGATGGCAGGCCATGACCCATGCAGGGGCTTGCCCTGCAAGCGATTGAGCCTTGCAGAGCACGCACCGAGCCTGATCGCCAGCAGGGCTGGCTCCTACAAAAAAGCCGGGGGCTCATCGCCAGCAGGGCTGGCTCCTACAAAAAAGCCGGGGCTCATCG
>NKIN01000005.1 GCA_002255905.1 Burkholderiales bacterium PBB1 | reverse complement strand
AGCTCCTTGGCTTGCGCAGAGGTCGCGCCCAGCCCCGTTGCCAGTGCCACCGCGCCACCCAGACCGCCTTGCAGTACGCTGCGACGATCAACTCCACTCGTTTCGATTTCCATCTTGCTTGCTCCTTAAATCAGAATTGACGGGTGACACGCAGGGCCAATTGGCTGCTGCCCTTGAAGTAGCCGAACAGTTGGCTCTTTTCGCCGCTGAACTGTGTGCCGTTGCTACCGTTGTCCCAGAAGATGTCAGCTTCCAGCTTGGCCAGCCACTTGTCGCCGAACGTCATCGAGACGCTAGGGATGGCAAAGCCGCCGCCGTTAACCAGGTCGAAACCGACTGCGAAACCAGGGTTGATTTCGTCGTTCCGGTAGTTCAACACCGTGAACATCGTCAGGATGGTGTCGTTCTCTTTGCGCTTGGTGCCCCAGAAGAACAGACGAGCCAGGTCGTCACTCTTCTTGAAGTTGAGGATTTGACGGCTGAAGATCTGAATCGAAGAGAACGAAGGCCGCGTGGTGCCAAGAATATCTTCGAACTTCAGGTTCTTGTCAGCGCGCAACATCGCAATAAGAACATCTTTCTCCTTGATACCGTTCAAACCGATACCTGGGTTTCCATCGGGACGGGTCAAATCAAACTCGCCGGTACCAACGTTGTACGGCTGGTCAAAAACGTATGCCATCTCGGCACTCAGAACCGCATCCAGGGCCTCGCTGTAGCCGCTGACCGTCGCGCCTAGAACATCAATATTCGGATGGATGAAGTCGCTGACGGGTCCTCGAGGCTGGACACCCTTGTAATACTTGCTTGGACCCGCAACCCCTGAGTTCACCACAGGATCACCAGCGGCTGCCTTCAAATAGGCGACGGAGTAATTCACGCCGGCGTACTCGCCCTGCCAACGGATACCGTAGGTCCACTTGTCTTTGTCAGCACCCTTGGTCTCGCAGTTGGTCACGTAGTTGATACGCGACGCGTCGAATCCACGGTATGGGGCAAAGAACCAACGGCCACCGCGGACGTCGTAGGTGTTACCCATGTCTTCGCAGCGATCCAGGCCAGGACGCACATAAGCGGCGATCAAGCCATTGGCTTCTGGAATGCGAATCTTCGTCGACAACAAGATCAGCGGTTTACGCCATTCTTCGTTTTCGCCTTCGAAGAACAGACGCCAGCTCAGGTTGTAGCCGTGAACAACGTCCATCGCCTGGAAGAAGTCGGACTCACCCCAGACCAACTGTTGGCGGCCGAACTTGACGGTGGTGCGATCACCAATAGGAGCCTCGACCCAGAACTCGCGGAAGTCGAAGTTGTTGTAGTTGTCGGTGATGGACTTGCCGCCAGTGGTACCGTTGGTGGCCCGCAGATCTTCCAGGTCCTTCAGGTAATTGGTCTTGTATTCCCTGTCCAGACGGGCGATCGCCTTGAACTTGATGCCATTCCAGGATGCATCGTTGTCAACCAAGATGGATCCACGGACCATCGACAGCTTTCCGCGAGCGTGCTTCTTGGTGTTCGTACCAAAACCATTGATCCCCGCTCCGCTATTGCTGCCGAAGGCGCCATTGTTTTTGTACTCCTCTTGGTTTTCCAAATTCATGGAAAGCCAACCGCGCACATAACCGGACACCGCGTAGTTGAAGTCGCCGGCACCTGCAGCGTCTTCTGCAGCGTGTGCAGAAGAAAGTGCCATGACGCTCAGCGCCGTGGACACCGCGACGCTCGGGAGCGCTCGCTTGAACTTATCTAGTTTCTTCATGTCTCCATTCCTTCCGTTTTTGAACCACACATGAACCGTTCGAGCCCAACCGGATAAAGCACAAAACTCATCCGATTGGGAACGGCAACCCTCACACTGCCGCTGGTGACGCCGCGATTTCGATCGGGTGCTTTTTATTCCCGACGATGAAACCAGGGCGGAACACATAAACAATCGCCGGCATGATGAAGAGCGCACTGAAAGCCGAGATAGACAACCACAAGGCAATCAGCAAACCCATGTCAGCCTGCAGACGCACTGACGAGAAACTCCACAGACCCACGCTGGCGATCAGTGTCATGGCAGTCACCAACACACCACGACCCGCACTGCGCAAGGCTTTGATGATGGCCGCTTCGACATTTGAGGAGTGGTGCAGCTCTTCACGAATACCGTCAACGATATAGAACGTGTAATCCACACCCAACCCGATACCCAACGCCACGACCGGCAAGGTGTTGATGTTCAACCCAATCTCAGCCCAGGCCATATAACTGAATGTGATGGTGTTGGACAACATCACCGGGATCATGAAGAACACGCCTGCCACCATGGATCGGTAAGTGAACGTGCAGCACACCACCAGAACCAACAGAGCCAGCGCAATCGCTTCAATCTGCCCCGCGAGAATGACCTCGTTCACCGCAGCCAGCACTCCGACCAGACCACCTGCAAGCAGGTACTCACCGTTCTTGATCGGATTCTGGGCTACATAGTCTTGCACCCGAGCAATGGCGGTTCTAATCGTTTCCCCTTTGTGGTCGCGGAAAAACAACGTTACGGCGCCATTTTTTGCGTACTGGTCTTGGTAACGGTCCATGTCGCCCGGGTCAGATCCCGCAACGAACATGTAGGTCAACTCGGCGTTTTCGTTGGCATCGTTACCCAACTCGGCGTACATCGGGTTGCCTTCGCGCAGCGCACGACGCACCTGGGGCAAGATATCTGCCACAGAGATGCTGCCGCCCACCTCAGGCTGAGATTCCATGTAGCGCTGGAAGTTGGTCATGCTCTGCAGGACTTCCGGCTCGCGCAGTGAGCCGTTTTCCTTGCCCGCAACCACCACGAACATCCGGTCCGAACCTTGGAACTGCCGGTTGATTTCAGTGGCATCGACGTTGTACGACGAATCTGGCCAAAGAATTGGAGAGCCTGGATTTGCGTCGCCCACCTTCAGGTTGAAAGCGTACCAACCCGAACCGATGAAGACCAACAGCGTCAGCGTAAGAATTGCGTAGCGGAACTTGGTGGTCACTACGCTGGCGCAGACGCCGAGGATGGCCTCGAGAATGGGCCGGATATTGATCGGGTGCACAAAGTGCACACGCGGCTTAACCCAAGACAACATCACCGGCGTCATGATCAGCGCACTGATGATGATGGAGAAAATCCAGACCGTACCGATGTAGGAAATCTTTTCCAGCATCGGAATTGGCGTCAATGCAATCACCAACACGCAGCCCGCGTCGGCGACGATGGCCAGCATACTTGGCTTGAACAGATTCTGGGCACTGGCAATCGCCGCGGCTGCGGAGGTGGTCGCTCCGTTGACGATTTCGTCGTCATATCTGGAAATCAGCTGAACGGAGTTTGATATCGCCTGTGCCGTGATCAGAAACGCCACCACGATCACCAACGGATCAAGGTGGAAGCCCATCAAATCTGCTGCGCCCAGGGCCCAGATCGCGCTGATGCTGCCCGCCAACAGTGGAAGCAGAGTTCCATGCCATGTGCGGGTGATCAACAACAGGATGATCACCAAGGACGCAATGGCCGCGAAGAAGATCTTGATGGTCTCGTCGAGGTAGTAATTCACCCACCCGTAGAGGACGGGCTCGCCAACGACCCGAATCTTGATGCCCTCTTCGCTCGCGTCCTTGACCAGGCCCATGATCTCGTTAAAGGCCTTGCTGTAGTCAATTTCACCATCCCGGAAATCGGCGGTGATCAGCGTCGCCTTCAGGTCCAGGGAAACGTAGGGCCCATAGATCAGCGCATTGTTGAGAACAGCGGCCCTGAGCTTGGCCATGCCATCCTCGCCCTGGGGCAAGTCAGGCCACATGATCGGCCTGGTTTCAACGCCTTCGGTCGACGCGCGAACTTCCTTGAGCTTCTTGGAGGCAATCGAGATGATCTGGAAGGTGTCGATGCCGTTGACCTGTTGCAGGCCGACCGTCATCTTTTGAACCTTGGAGAGGACCTTCTCATTGAAGATGTCACCCTTGTCCACCTCCACCATGATGGTGACCAGATTCGAACCACCGAAAGTGGATTTGTATTTCTGGTTGACGGCAACGTAGGGATGATTCTTCGGAAGCAAGTCGCTGAATATGGTCTTGACTTCGATCTTGGTCGCCAGGAAGCCCATGATCAACGTGAGCAGGGCAACAATAAGTACGACCGCCTTCCTATTTCTTATAAGGAAAGAGAACAAACTCTCAACTTTACTGAAGGTAGTATTTTTCACATCATTCTCCGTAAAATACTATTGACCGGCGATGGTTAGTTTTCCACCTTCCAGAATGCCGAGATTCGCCCCAACCACATAATATTTCGCACCAGAATTGACAATCTGAGTGCGCCAAGCAATGTCGCCCTCGAAGACTTTGCCGACCGTCCAGTTCTTGGCCTCTGCATCCGAAGTGAGCTTGACCCCCTTGTCACCGACCACAACCCATTTGTTTTCGTAGAAATGAACGTCAAACAGATGCTCGCGGGTCAATTCAGGCACGATGGTCCAGGTCGCTCCGCCGTCTGACGTGGTCATCATCGTTCCCGACAAACCAACAGCCACACCGTCGTTGTCGCTGCGGAAATCGATGGCCATCAGGCTGACCTTGTTCGCCAACTCGACTGGGTTCCAGGTGGCACCTCCGTCGGTAGTTTTGAACATGCTGCCGAACTCACCCACCACAAAACCCGTTTGGCCGCGGAAGGTGACCGCGTTGAATGCGCTGTCTTTCTCGGGCAAAACTCGTGTGAAGGTGGCGCCCTTGTCGTCAGACCGGAAAAACCCGCCGAACTCACCAACCGCCCAAGCCGTGTCGCCGTAAATGCGCACTCGCAGGAGCTTGTTGGGGTTGTCTGATTTGGGAACGACGGAGGGCTTCCACTCCTTGCCGCCGTCTGTCGTGTGGAAGGCCAAGCCCCGATTACCCACCACGACAGCTGTCTGAGCATCCCAGGCGGCGATTCCTTGCAGGTTTTCGATGGTCGACACGTTCTGACGTGTCCATGTCTTGCCACCATCTTCACTGCGAACGATCTTTCCGCCGGTACCGACGGCCCAAGCGATTTGATCGGTTGGTGCGGTGACGCTGTAAAAGTTATCGCGTCGCTCAATGGCCTTTGGCTCTACTTTTTTAATCTCCGTAGTGCCCTTGACGAAAAAGCCAAAGTACAAAAGCCCGCCGATGATCACAATCGGGAGCAATGAAGTTATGAAATTGAGCACCTTTGCGATGCCGCCTTCCTCTTTCTCTGCCTGAACAACCACCGTCAGCCTCCTTCGTGCGCCGCGCCGTTTAAATGGTCAGCGACTTTTTTTGATAAAGCGAAAATCAAATAGATGCCCGACCACAAGTCACGAGGTTCGTGGGGGGGGATCACTTATTGATTACAAAACACTGCGCACCGGCATATGAATCAGCCGAACGCAAAAACACCCCTCGTCTTGTGAATGAAGGGCTTCAACAACCAGAGAGGTTGCATTTTTCCAGCGTCGGAAGACTGCCCGGCGCCTTGCAGAACATTTCGACATCAAGTTCAAAGTAACCAGCGATTCATCTGAGGGACTGCCTGGCAACTTCCCGACCACGAATCGATTGCCTGCAAGACTAGAAAAATGTCACTCATGGTGCTGTTCGTCATCGCACTCGGCACCCGGGCCGACGAGCCGTAGATCGTCATCTGATGGTCTCGATACCAACTGTCCGACCTCAGACGCCAACCCACGCGAACAGGACGTCAGACCGATCAACCTGCGATCGCTCTGGCTGCATTCCGCGTGGTATGCAGCGACGCCTGCCCCGAAGAGCATTAGAGTCAACTTATTGTTTTATAAAGTTTTTTTAAAGCCTATAGGGTGTACCCCGAGTCCAATTCTCTCGGACCGGGGAACCACCGTCACCTGCTTTGCCTCACACCGTTGACCTGATGGCCGAGACACTCAGCACAGGGCCGGGTACGCTGCGGCGCGGAGTCTACAGGTGCCGACTGCGCCGCGAGTCGTCGTCGATTGTTGATTTCGCGCAAGGCCCGAATCGGGCCTAGGGATTCCAATGGACACCTGTAACGGCCAACATGGCCCGCTGTTGCGAGCGCATGCGCCGCGTCGTCGATGAACAGCTCAGTGGCTGATCATCCACGGACGTTTGCTCGGAAACGTCTTGTCACCATTGGCAGCGCGCAGGGTCGCGCCTCGGCGGGTGCTGCCACCAGTCGAGCAACAGCCGCACCCTGATGGATGCTTCAAACGCGCGTAGTCCCGCGAACTTTTGGGTTCGTGCGAAGCGCGCTCGTTGATGTCCATCGCGCTGCGCGTCGCGCCTGCCAACAGCGCCAGTCGCGGTGCGCTGACAAACACCCGCGGTGACTCCTCGGAGCAATCAGGGCAGATGGCAGGCTCGTTTCGCGCGGCCAGCGTGCGGAAGGCATCGAAGCCTCCGCAAGCGGGGCAGTCGTAGTCGTAAGTCGGCATGCGACGCTCCTCAGCCGATCAGACGAGGTCCGGAGACAGCGGCATGTCGATCGATCCATCGAGGTACTTCACCGGCCCGGCTGCGTTCGGGTTGATGTCGAACTCGAAGATCTGCGTCGGCAGCCACAGCGTGGCACACGCGTTGGGAATATCGACCACCCCGCTGATGTGCCCCTGCACCGGCGCCGTCCCCAGGATCGAATGCGCTTGCGCACGGGAATACCCGAACTTTGTCAGGTACTCGATGGCGTTCAGGCAGGCCTGCCGATAGGCGACGTGCACATCGAGGTAGTGCTGCTTGCCCCACTCGTCGACCGAGATGCCCTCGAAGATCAGGTAGTCGTTGTAGGTCGGTGTGATCGGGCTGGGCTTGAAGATCGGGTTCTTGATGCCGTACTTCGCCATGCCGCCCTTCAACAGACTGACGCGCATGTGCACCCACCCCGCCATCTCGATGGCGCCGCAGAAGGTGATCTCGCCATCGCCCTGGCTGAAGTGCAGGTCGCCGACGCTCAAGCCGGCGCCGTCCACGTAGACCGGGAAGTAGATCTTCGAGCCACGCGACAGGTCCTTGATATCGCAGTTGCCGCCGTGCTCGCGCGGCGGCACCGTGCGTGCGCCTTCGGCGGCGGCCTTCGCTGCGGCATCGCCCTTGAGCTTGCCCATGTGCGCGGTGCCTGCCGATGGTGGCGCTGCCAGTGGCGGCACCCGATTCGGGTCGGTGGCGATGAAGTCCCCCTCGCGCTTGTTCCACATGTCGAGCATCTTCTTGTCGGGCAGGCAACCGATCAGGCCTGGGTGGATCAGTCCGGCAAACTGCACGCCCGGCACATGCCGCGACCGCGTGAACATCCCCTCGATGTCCCAGATCGATTTCTGCGCCTGCGGGAAGTGGTCCGTCAGGAAGCCACCACCATTCTTCTTGCTGAAGAAGCCGTTGAAGCCCCACAGGCTGTCGGGCTTGGCGCCGATGTCGAGCAGTTCGACCACCAGCAGGTCGCCAGGCTCAGCACCTTTCACGCCCACCGGGCCCGACAGGTAGTGCACCGTCGTCAGGTCGATGTCGCGCACATCGTCGGCGCTGTCGTTGTTCTTGATGAAACCACCGGTCCAGTCGAACGTCTCGAGGATGAAATCGTCACCCGGCTTGACCCAGCAGGCCATCGGGATGTCCGGATGCCAGCGGTTGTGGATGTTCTCGTTGAGAGTGGGCGATTGGCTCAAGTCGACCTTGATCAGCGTGTCGGTCATGGTGTTGGCTCCTGTGTGGGTTCGTGTGGCGCGGACAAGTGGCGGGCAAATCAGGGCCGTAGCCCCGGGGCTTCAAACAGATAGGTATTGCTTGATGTGGGCGACGTCGGTGCCGGCGCGGGTGGTCTCGTGCACCAGCCGTCCACCTTCGATGACGAACAGGCGGTCGGCGACATCCATCGCGAAACTCAGCACCTGCTCGGAGACGATGATCGTGATCTCGCGCATCTTGCGGATCTCGTTCAAGGCGCGGGCGATGTCCTTGATGATCGAGGGCTGGATGCCTTCGGTGGGCTCATCGAGCAGCAGCACCTTGGGGTTGGTGACCAGCGCGCGCGCAATGGCGAGCTGCTGCTGCTGGCCGCCCGACAGGTTGCCGCCCTTTCGGTTGCGCATGTCGAACAGCACCGGGAACAAGGCGTAGATCTCGTCGGGGATCCGTTTGTCCTTGGCGTTCTCCAGCCCGGTCTGGATGTTCTCGGTGACGCTCAGCGTCGAGAAGATCATCCGCCCCTGAGGCACGTAGGCCACCCCCTTGGCCACGCGCTGGTAGCTCTCGTCCTTGCTGATGTCCTGGCCGTCGATCTCGACCTTGCCCGACTTCAGCGGCAAGATGCCGATCAGCGACTTGAACAGCGTGGTCTTGCCCATGCCGTTGCGGCCCATGATGGCCACGGTCTCGTTCTTGTGGGCATGGAAGTCGATGCCGTGCAGCGCTTCGCTCTGGCCGTAGCCGACGTGCAGGTTGGTGACGTTGAGCATGGCTATCCTTGTTCAGTGCCCGAGGTACACATCGATCACCTTGGGGTCGTTCTGCACTTGGTCCATCGACCCTTCGGCCAGGATCTTTCCCTGGTGCATCACGGTGACCTTGTGGGCGATCTGCTTGACGAAATCCATGTCGTGCTCGATCACGATCACCGCGCGGTTGGCGCAGATGCGCTTGAGCAACTCGGCCGTCAGCTCGCGCTCGCGCGCACTCATGCCGGCAATCGGCTCGTCGAGCATCAGCAGCTCGGGCTCCTGCATCAGCAACATGCCGATCTCCAGCCACTGCTTCTGGCCATGCGAGAGCAGCCCGGCTTCGATCTCGAGCTTGTCGGCCAGGCCGATCTCCTCGGCCACCACCTGCACCTTGGCCTGGACCTCGTCGGTGCACTTGAACGCCAACGCGCCCAGCACCGAGCGACCCTTCGGATACGACACCTCGAGGTTCTGGAACACGCTCAGGTTCTCGTAGATCGACGGCGTCTGGAACTTGCGGCCGATGCCCAGGCGCACACGCTTGTGCTCGGCCATCTTCGTCAGTTCGGTGTTCTTGAACTTGATGCTGCCGCCGCTCGCGCGGGTCTTGCCGCAGATCAGGTCCAGCAGCGTGGTCTTGCCTGCACCGTTGGGGCCGATGATCACGCGCAGCTCGTTCTTGTCGACGTACAGCGTGAGCATGTCGATGGCCTTGAAGCCGTCGAACGACACGGTCAGGTCTTCCACAGCCAGGGCGAAGTCGGTGTTGCTCATGGTTGGCTCCGATCCGGTTTCAGGCTTGTTGGCGGTTCAGGCCGGGGGGCAGCTTGCCGTCGGGGTCCTGCGGCGGCTTCGAGGCCGGCCGGTCCGGGTAGGCGGCCTGGGCTGCGGCGATGCGCTCGGCATTCGTGCGCCGTTCGAGCTGGCGGCGCTTCCACCAGGGCTTGATCTTGTCTTCGACCACCCCGGCCAGCCCCATCGGGAAGGCCATGGTCACGCCAATGAAGAGTGCAGCCATCAGGAACAGCCACAGGTCAGGGAAGCTCTCGGAAAACAGCGTCTTGCCCGCGTTGACCAGCAGCGCACCATAGACCGCGCCGACCAGGCTCATGCGCCCGCCCACTGCCGCGTAGATCACCATCTCGATGGACGGCACGATGCCGACGAAGCTGGGGGACATGAAGCCCACCTGCAGCGCGAACAAGGCGCCGCCGATGCCCGACAGACCTGCTGCCAGACAGAAGGTGAAGATCTTGAAGTCGGCCACGTCGTAGCCGGAGAAACGCACCCGGTCTTCCTTGTCGCGCATGGCCAGCAACAGCGTGCCGCACTTGCTCTTCTGCACCCAGCGGCACAGCAGGATGCTCGCGATCAACAGCCCCACGCAGGCGAAGTAGAGGATGTACTTGGCCTGATCGGTGCGCGTGTCCCAGCCCAGCATGGTCTTCAGGTCGGTCATGCCGTTGACGCCGCCGGTGTAGCCCTGCTGGCCGATGATCAGCACCGTCACGATCAGCGACACCGCCTGCGTGATGATCGCGAAGTACACCCCACCGACGCGCCGCTTGAACATGGCGTAGCTGATGATCCAGGCCAGCAGCATCGGCACTGCGATCACCAGGATCAGCGTCAGCGGCAGGCTCTTGAACGGCAGCCAGAAGGTGGGCAGCTCGGTGATCTGGTTCCAGTCCATGAAGTCCGGAATGCCCGGCGTCGACTGGATCTTGGTGGTGATGGGGTCGCTCGCCTCGAGCTTCAGGAACATCGCCATCGCATAGCCGCCGAGGCCGAAGAACACGCCCTGCCCCAGGCTCAACACGCCGCCGTAGCCCCACACCATCACCAGGCCGACCGCCACGAAGGCGTAGGTGAGGTACTTGCCGACCAGGTTCAGCCGGAAGATGTCCAGGCTCAGCGGCAGCACCACCACCAGCAAGATCGCCAGCATCAGCAGTGGCCCGAGGCCGGATCGTTTCAAGCCGTTCATCAAGGTGTTCATTCAGCGGACTCCGGGAAACATCGATGCGTGTGGCAACGGCAGGCTCATCGGCGCACCTTGACCGCGAAGAGGCCCTGCGGACGGATCATCAGGATCACGACGATCAGCGACAGCGTCAGCACCTTGGCCATCGAGCCGCTCATGAAAAACTCGGAAATCGACTGCGTCTGCGCGATCCCGAAGGCCGAAGCCACGGTACCGAGCAGGCTGGCGGCGCCGCCGAACGTGACCACCAGGAACGCGTCGACGATGTACAGCGAGCCCGAGGTCGGCCCGGTCGAGCCGATGGTGGTGAAGGCAGCGCCTGCGATGCCCGCGATGCCGCAACCGATGGCGAACGTCAGCCGGTCGGTCTTCTTGGTGTTGATGCCGGTGGCGTTGGCCATCGCCCGGTTGGCCACCGTGGCGCGCACCCGCAAGCCCCAGCGGCTGCGGTACAGCGCCAGCATCACCGCACCCGTGACGAACAGCGTCAGGCCGAGCACGAACATGCCGTTGATCGGGATGTCCAGGCCCGGGTGCGGCGACCACGAGCCCAGCAGCCAGTCCGGCAGCGTTGGGCTCACCTCTTTCGGGCCGATGAAGGAGCGAAAGCTCTGCTGCATCGCCAGGCTGATGCCCCAGGTGGCGAGCAGCGTGTCCAGCGGCCGCTTGTAGAGATGTCGTATCAGCGACCACTCGACGAACCAGCCGACGATGAACGCGAACACGAACGCCACACCGATCGCGATCAGGAAGTAGTACGGCATGAACGTCGGCGCGAACTTCTCCGTGATCGTCGATGCCAGGAAGATGGTGTATGCGCCGATCGTCATGAACTCGCCGTGCGCCATGTTGATCACGCCCATCTGGCCGAAGATGATCGCGAGCCCCAGGCCCATCAACAGCAGCACGGCGAACAGGCTGAGGCCTGCGAAGCCTTGCATGGTGGCGATGTTGAGCATGTCGGAAAAGGTCATGGCGGTGGCTCGCGTGCGGATCAAAAGAACCCTCTCCCGCCGGGAGAGGGGAACGGCCCAAACAAACAGAGACTTATTGGTAGCCCTTGGGGAACGGATCGGGCTTGATCAGATCGGGCGACTCGGCCACCACCTTGAAAGTGGCGTCGGGCTGGCCCTGTGCGATGCGCGAGCGACTCCACAGGTGGTGGTTCTCGTCGAGCTTGACGTAGCCCTCGGGCGCCATCTTCAACTCGATGCCCGGTGATGCCGCGACCACCTTGTCGACGTCGAAGCTGCCCGCCTTCTCGACCGCGGCCTTCCACAACCACGGTCCGAGGTAGCCTGCCTGTGTCACGTCGCCGATCACAGAAGCCGGGCCGTACTTGGCCTTGAAGGCAGCGACGAACTTCTTGTTGTTCTCGTTGTCGAGCGACTGGAAGTACTTCATCGACGAGTAGAAGCCGGCAAAGTTCTCGCCGCCCACGCCGGTCATTTCGTCTTCGGTCACCGACAGCGTCAGCAGCAGTTGCTTGTCGCCGGTGATGCCGGCGGCCTTGAGCTGCTTGTAGAACGCGACGTTGGAGCCACCGACCACGGCTGCGAAGATGCAGTCGGGCTTGGCCACCTTGATCTTGTTGATCAGCGAGTTGAAGTTGGTGTTGCCCAGCGGGTAGTACTCCTCGCCGACCACCTTGCCGAGCTTGCCCACCGTCTCGATGTGCTTGCGCGCGATCTTCATCGAGGTGCGCGGCCAGATGTAGTCGGAGCCGACCAGGAAGAACGTCTTGGCCTTCTTCTCCTTCGAGGTCCAGTCCAGGCCGTACAGGATCTGCTGTGTGGCTTCCTGGCCGGTATAGAACACGTTCTTGCTCTGCTCCAGGCCTTCGTAGAAGGTCGGGTAGTACAACAGGCCGTTCTCTTTCTCGAACACCGGCAGCACGGCCTTGCGCGAAGCACTGGTCCAGCAGCCGAACACGGCGGCCACACGGTCATTGACCAGCAGCTTCTTGCTCTTCTCGGCGAAGGTCGGCCAGTCGCTGGCGCCGTCTTCCTTGATGACCTTGATCTTGCGGCCGAGGATGCCGCCCATCGCGTTGATCTGGTCGATCGCCAGCTGCTCGGCCTGGATCGAGCCAGTTTCCGAGATCGCCATCGTACCGGTGGCCGAGTGCAACTGGCCGACGGTGACTTCGGTGTCGGTGACGGCGAGCTTGGTGGTGTTGACCTTGGCGGTCGGGTGGGCCTGCGCCAGCGCCCAGCCGGGCACGGCCGCCACGGGCAACGAGGCCATGCCCTGGATCAGGCGGCGGCGATGAATGGAGGGAGAGGTTGAATCGTCACGATCGTTTGACATGGGGGCTCCTGCGGTGGTCTCGAAGGCGGGGCGGGTTGCACTTCGCTTGAGACGCATGGTGCTCAGGAACCCGCGCCAGCCGAATACGTCAATCAACGTAGTCATCGGCGCAGCCGCGCCACCGGCATCGAAGTCGCCCGGTGAACGAGGCGGAACGTTTCTTGCCCTTCACCGAAGGTGCGCACAGAAACGATCCCACCCCCGCCGGCCGTGGCTGCCGCCACCCAGAAGATCTTCCGCATCCGCCGTGACTACAACGCCTGGGTGGCCGACGAGTCGATGGAGGACTACGCGCTGCGCTACACCCCGCGCAGCTTTCGCAAGTGGTCGGAGTTGCGGGTGGCCAACACTGCGTTCGGCGCGGTGTCGTTCCTGGCACTGGAGGCCATCGGCGGTGCGATCGCGCTGAACTACGGCTTCACCAACGCGCTGTGGGCGATCCTGACGGTCGGGCTGATCACGTTCCTGACCGGGCTGCCCATCAGCTACTACGCCGCGCGCTACGGCGTCGACATGGACCTGCTCACCCGCGGCGCCGGCTTCGGCTACCTGGGCTCGACGATCACCTCGCTGATCTATGCCAGCTTCACCTTCATCTTCTTCGCGCTGGAGGCGGCCATCATGGCGCTGGCGCTGCAGATGTTCTTCGACATCCCGATCGCCTGGTGCTACGTGATCAGCTCGCTGCTGATCATTCCGATGGTGATCCGCGGCATCACGCTGATCTCGAAACTGCAGATGTGGACGCAGCCGGTGTGGGGCGTGCTGTTGCTGCTGCCCTACCTCGCCATCTACTGGAAGAACCCGCAGGCCTACACCGACTTCATGGGCCTGACCGGGCGCACCTCGGGCAGCAGCGAGTTCGATCCGCTCATGTTTGGTGCAGCGGCCACGGTCGCATTCTCCTTGGTGGTGCAGATTGGCGAGCAGGTCGACTTTTTGCGCTTCCTGCCGGCGCAGACGCGCGCCAACCGCAAGCGCTGGTGGGCTGCGGTGCTGATGGCCGGGCCGGGCTGGATCATCCCGGGCATGCTGAAGATGCTGGGCGGGGCGTTTCTCGCCTTTTTGGTGCTCCAGCACGAACTGCCGGCAGCCAAGGCCGTCGAGCCGACGCAGATGTACCTGGCTGCCTACAGCTACGTGTTCACCGACCCGGCCTGGGTGCTGGCCGCCACGGTGATCTTCGTGGTGGTGTCACAGATCAAGATCAACCTGACCAATGCCTATGCGGGTTCGCTGGCGTGGTCGAACTTCTTCGCGCGCCTCACGCACAGCCATCCCGGACGCGTGGTGTGGCTGGTGTTCAACGTGCTGATCGCGGTGCTCCTGATGACGCTGGGCGTGTTCCAGGCGCTGGAGAAGGTGCTGGGGCTGTACAGCAACGTGGCGATCGCCTGGGTCGGTGCGCTGGTCGCCGACCTGGTCATCAACAAGCCGCTGGGCTGGAGCCCGAAGGGCATCGAGTTCAAGCGCGCCCACCTGTACGACATCAATCCCGTGGGCATGCTGTCGATGCTGCTGGCGGCTGCGCTGGCCGTGGTGGCCTACGCCGGCACCCTGGGGCCGCAGGCGCAGGCTTTCGCGCCCTTCATCGCCCTCGTCACGGCGATGGGGCTGTCGCCGCTGCTCGCGTGGTGGACCCAGGGCCGTTACTACATCGCGCGTCACCCACAGGTCCTGGGCCAGCCGGGTCAGGTGCTCAAGTGCAGCGTCTGCGAGAACCGCTTCGAAACCGAGGACATGGCGCACTGCCCCGCCTACAGCGCACCGATCTGTTCGTTGTGCTGCACGCTCGAATCGCGTTGCCACGACCGCTGCAAGAGCGGCTCCCGCGCGGCCGAACAGGCCGAAGGTCTGCTGACCTCGCTGCTGCCCGCCTCGCTGTCGAACCGGGTCAACTTCCGGGTTGGCCACTATCTTGTGGTCGCGCTGTCGCTGTGCGCCTTGCTGGCGGTGGTGATGGCGATGATCTACACGCAGGAGGTGGGGCCCGATCTGTCGGCCGACACGCAGGTGCTGCTGAAATCCGCCTTCGTCAAGGTGTTTGCCATGCTGCTGCTGGTCGTCGCGGTGTGCAGCTGGTGGGTGGTGCTGGGCAGCGAAAGCCGCCGCCTGGCGCAAGACGAATCCAACCGACAGAACCAGCTGCTGCAGCGCGAGATCGAGGCCCACTCGCGCACCGATGCGGCCCTGCAGGCGGCGCGCGACGTGGCCGAATCGGCCAACCAGGCCAAGACACGCTACGTGGCCGGCATGACGCACGAATTGCGCACCCCGCTCAACAGCATCCTGGGCTACTCGCAGATCCTGTTGAAGGACGAGGCGCTGGCGATCACGCCGCGCGAGGCGGTCCAGACCATCCAGCGCAGCGGCGAGCACCTGCTGGCCCTGATCGACGGCCTGCTCGACCTGGCGCGCATCGAGGCGGGCCGCCTGCAGCTCGAGCCGATGCCGCTGCACCTGCCGGACTTCCTCGACGAGCTGGTGCGCATGGTCAGCCCGCAGGCCGAGGCCAAGGGTCTGGCGTTCGTGCACACACGCGCCGGTCACCTGCCGACCTGGGTCAAGGCCGATGCCAAGCGGCTGCGCCAGATACTGATCAACCTGCTGGCCAATGCGGTGCGCTTCACCGACACCGGCACCGTCACGCTGCACGTCGATTCGCGCAAGCAGGTGGTGCGCTTCGACGTGATCGACACCGGCGTCGGCGTGCTGCCACAGGACCGCGAGCGCATCTTCCTGCCGTTCGAACGCGGCGCCGCCGGGCGCAGGCAAGGCGGAGAACCGGGCACCGGCCTCGGTCTGACGATCACCGGCCTGCTGACCTCGCTGATGGGTGGCGACCTCACCCTCACCAGCACCTCAGGGCAGGGCAGCACCTTCAGCGTGCGGGTCTACCTGACCGAAACCGCCGATCCCGGCCCGCTGCGCGAGATGCCCCGGCAGATCGTCGGCTACTTCGGCGAGCGGCGCACCCTGCTGGTGGTCGATGACCAGCCGGTGCAGCGGCAGATGCTGGCGGGCATGCTGATCCCGCTGGGCTTCGAGGTGCGCGAAGCCGCCAGCGGCGCCGAGTGCCTGGCCAGCCTGCACGAGACCGTGCCCGATGCCATCCTGCTCGACATCACGATGGACGACATGGACGGCTGGCAGGCCGCCACCCGGCTGCGCACGGCGGGCTACACCGATGTCCCGATCATCATGGTCTCGGCCAATGTGTTCGAGAACCAGGTGCAGCGGCTGCGCGCGGCACAGTGCCAGGCCTTCGTGGCCAAGCCGGTGCTCGAGTCGGAGCTGATCGCTGCACTGCACCGCACGCTGGGCCTGGAGTGGCGCGTCGCTGGCGCAACCACGCTGCCTGCCGAGTCAGCCGATCCCGCGCTGACCGGCCGACTCGAACTGCCAGACCGTGTGCGCACGGATCTGCTGCGCCTGGCACGGGTGGGCCACGTGCGAGGTTTGCAGACCGCGCTGGATGGCATCGCCGAAGCCGACCCCACGCTCGCGGCCTCCTGCACCCGGCTGCGCGGCCTGGTCAGCCGCTTCGAGATGGACCGCCTGCAGACCCTGTTGATGGACGAAGCTGAACAGAACTGACCATGTCACCAGAACTTGCCTCCCCCACCCTGTCGGCACAACCACCCGCCGATCGCCCCGTGGTCCTGGTCGTCGACGACGCACCCAGCAGCCTCGGTGTGCTGTGCGACACGCTGGAAAGCGCTGGCTACACCGTGCTGGTCGCGGGCGACGGCGAGACCGCGTTGCAGCGGCTCGAGCTGGTGACGCCCGACGCGATCCTGCTCGACGGTCTGATGCCGGGGTTGTCCGGCTTCGACACCTGCCGCCGCATCAAGGAAACACCCGCGTGGGCGCACGTGCCGGTGATCTTCATGACCGGGTTGTCGGAAACCTCGAACGTGGTCGAAGGCTTCGCGTGCGGCGGGGTGGACTACGTCGTCAAGCCACTGCGCGCGCAGGAAGTGCTGGCCCGGCTGCACACCCACGCGCGCAACGCCCGCATCACGCGGATGGCGCGCGACGCGGTCGACGTGGCCGGCCTCGGGGTGGTGTTCGTCGATGCGCTCGGTCGCATCGCCTGGCGTTCGCCGCAGGCAGCGGTGTGGCTGCAGGCGCTGGACGATGGCAGTGGCGCGGGCCAGTTGCCGATCGCATTGCGCGCGGTGCTGGATGTCGCGCTGGAAGCCGACAGCACACAGGTCGTGCACACCCGCACCGATCCACCGCTGTCGGTGCGCAACATGGGCACCGCCATGCTGGGCGAGACGATGCTGCTGCTCGAACTGCAGCGCGAAGGCACGCTGGCCTCGTCGCGCCTGGCCCACGCGGCACTGACCCCGCGCGAAACCGAGGTGCTGTCGTGGCTGGCCAAGGGCAAGACCAACCGCGACATCGCCGAAATCCTCGGCATGAGCCCGCGCACCGTCAACAAGCACCTCGAGCATGTGTTCGAGAAGCTCGGCGTCGAGACCCGCGCTGCCGCCGCCGCACTGGCCAGCGGCCACCTGCCCTGAACTGGCGTCAAGCCGCCTGGCGGTGTTGCGTCAGGAACCCCTCGAGCGCGCGGATGCGTGCCAGCACCTGGGTGCGACCGAAGCGGTGCTCGATGGCCTGGCGGTTGGCCTGCTGGAGTTCGGCACTGAGCGGCTGCCAGGCGGCGGCCGGGTCGGTGCCCAGCAGGTCGATGGGATACACCACAGCGCCCAGCTCCGTGAAAAAGCCGAACAGCGGGTTGGTGCGCTGCAGGAACACCTTGGCGCCGCGGTAAAGCCCCGAGCTGATGTTGCCCACCGCCTTCTGCCGGCGGTGGTTCATGACGACGAACCCGCAGCTGGAGATTTTCTGCTGGTACTCGGCGATGGGCATCCAGTTACGCATCGCGATGAAGCGATCGCCGAAGAGCGTGCGACCGACTTGCTCGACGTGGTCCGCATAGCGTGAATCGCCGTAGCTCAGCGGAACGATCAGACGCGCCGCGGCAGGCAGCGTATCGCGCAGCACCTCGAACATCTCGAGGTGGTTGTTGTGCGGCGAGGAGGATTGCCCCAGCAGAACATCGAGTCCGCTCATCCGAGCGTCACCCTGCGCAAAGATGTCCTCGACCGTGAACGAAGGCAGCGCGTGATAAGTGGCGTTCAACTGCGGCAGGGCCGCGCGGACCATGTCGGTCTCAGACGGATTGACGCTGAACACGTTGATACGGTGGGCCACCAGCGCCACGTGGGAGCGCATGGTGTCCAGGTGTCGCTCGAGGATGCCCATCTTCTTCATCAGCGCCTCGGTCCGGTCGAACCAATAACCGCCGATGCGGTTGGACAGCAACCCGTAGTAGTCGTACCCGTAGCCGATCCAGACCACCAACGTGCGCTTCGGGAGTCCTCGCACGGCGCACGCATGATGCTTGGTCATCGAGTGAATGACAGCGACGTCCGCGCCCCACAGCTCGGGCATCAACCACGGCAAGCGGAAGAAGATCCCGCGTCGGTAACGGACCTTCGGTCCGGGCTTCAGGAAGGTCGGCGCGCGCCCGCTGCGCTGGCGTACGACGAAGGTGTTCGCGCCGGGAAAGGCCTCTTCGAACAGCGACCGCGCCAGCGGCAGGAACTTTTCGTCTTTGGCGAGATGGACGATCTTCATGAACCTCGCTCGGCCTCGGCCAGCGCCGCGGCGAAGATGGTCGCCACCGCCGCCACGTCGACGCCGATCCACAGCGGCATGCGCAGCAGCCGCGCCGACAGGTCATCAGTGAGGGGCAAGTCGCCGTGGGCACGCCCGAAGCGGCGGCCCGCCAGCGACGAGTGCAGCGGCACGTAATGGAACACCGGGCTGGCACCTCCCTCGCGCATGCGTTGGATGACAAGGGCACGGTCGACCGCGCGCGGAAGCAGCATGTAATACATGTGGGCGTTGTGGGTCGCCCAGGCCGGAACCACCGGTCGCCGCAGCCGGCCTGCCCGCTCATAGGGCGCAAAGACCTCGTGGTACGCGTGCCACAGGTCGAGCCGCTGTTGCGTGATCCGCTGCGCCGCCTCGAGTTGCGGAGCAAGGAAGGCCGCCACCAGCTCGCCCGGACCATACGACGAGCCGATGTCGCACCAGGTGTACTTGTCGACGTCGCCGCGAATGAACCGGCTGCGGTTGGTGCCCTTGTCGCGCAGCATCTCGGCGCGCTCGACGAATCGCGGGTCGTTGATGAGCAGCGCGCCGCCTTCGCCGCACATGATGTTCTTGGTCTCGTGGAAGCTCAGACACCCGAGCTGACCGATCGAGCCCAGTGGCCGCGACTCGAAGCTCGACATCAGCGCCTGCGCAGCGTCCTCGATCAGCAACAGGCCGTGCGCCTGCGCGATGCGTGCGATGGCTCCCATGTCGCAAGCCACCCCTGCGTAGTGCACTGCCACGATGGCGCGGGTGCGCGCGGTGATCGCCGATTCGATCAGCGTCTCGTCGATGTTCAAGGTGTCGGCGCGGATGTCGACGAACACCGGCACCGCACCTCGCAGCACGAACGCCGTGGCCGTCGAGGTGAACGTGTACGACGGCATGATGACTTCATCACCGGGGCCGATGTCAGCCAGCAACGCAGCCATTTCGAGCGCTGCCGTGCACGAATGGGTCAGGAGGGTATGGGGCGACCGCGTCAGTCCGCTGATCATCGCTTCGCACTGACGGGTGAACTGACCGTTACCCGACAGCTGGCCCGCGGCATGCGCTTCGGTCATGCGCGCAAATTCAAGCCCAGTGAGGTAGGGCCGGTTGAAAGGAATCATTGTTGCTGCGACAGGTGTAGCGGAAGGGGGCCTCAGATGCGACGCAAGGTATGGATGCCACCCTCACGGCGCGGCGTGGCAGCGGAGCGATAAACACCTTCGGGCTCGCAATCAGAGAGGATCACAGCCCCTGCGCCCACGACGCAGCGGGCGCCCACAGTCACATGGTCTCGCACGGTGGCGCTGGCGCCGATGAAGCAGCACTCACCGATGTCGACCGCACCCAGCAGCTTGCAGCCCGCTGCCAGAAAGGCGTGGTCGCGAACCACGGCGTCGTGGCCGACGTGGACGTGTGCGCCCATCTGGAGATCGCAGCCCAGCGTCGCGAACGGTTTGACCACGGTGAGCTCGCCGATGAAGGTGTTGTCCCCGACAGACACGTCAGTGGCAACGACCGCGGACGCGTGCACGTAGCTCGCGAGCGTGTAGCCCTTGGCCTTGGCCTCGACATACTTCGACCGTCGGCCTTCGTTGACACCGTTGTAGCCGATGGCGATGTACAGATCGAACCGGTCCGGAGGCGCGGCGGCCGCCAGGGTTTCGAAGGGCAGCACCGGCAGCCCGCAGAACGATGGCTCGGTGATGTACTGCGCATCGGCGGTGAAGGCGACGACACGGTGGTCGGGACTGGTGCTGAAGTAGTGGTGCATCTGCTTCGCATACGCGGTGATCCCGAAGATCACGAGGTCACGTTTCATGGTTCAGTCCTGGTGGGTGTGGCGAAGGTAGCGCGCTGCGTGGTGCCCGCAATTGAACAGCAGATCGATCACCGACACCCGGGCTTCGAACTCGCCCCAGAGCTGTGGATACGGCGGGTAGCCGTCGTAGCCGAACCACTCCACCGCGAGACCGCACTCGGCGAACGCCGACTCCCGAAGGTAGGCGCGCGCCGCCGGTCCGCTGACGTAGTGCGTGGCGCCGGACTGCACACAGATGTCGACCAGACGCTGTGTGGGGTCGGCAGACGCCGACGGGTAAGCCGTCGAGTCGGCCAGGCGCGTGCCGATGCCCAGAAACTGCGCGATCGCCGCAATGCTGTGCCGGTTCCAGTCACTGAGCTTGTGCGAGGGCTCACCGACATACAGCGGTGCAAGCAACGCGGCGGCTGCGGCCGCGTGCGGCGCACGCGCATGGTTCAGCATGATCGACTTCCAGTGCGCGGCCCGCCAGCGGTCGCCGGCGATCTCGATGTCGCACACTGGTGTGCGGTGCCTGAAATCGAACCTCACCGGCACCGTCAGCCACTGCAGCCCGTGCGGCGTCTTGATGCGGTTGCGGTTGCGCCAGTCGCCCTTGGTGTACTGAACCTCGTCGTAGAACACGAACTCGTCGACGTACGCCATCAGGTCGAAGTAGCCCCTCCATGGCAGGTAGTTGCTCTGCAGGATGGCGATTCGCTTCATGTGGCGGTGTTTTACGCCAAAGTTGGCATCGGTCTTGTATGCAGACAGCCTGTCACCGAAAGTTACCATCTGACATCGCTGAAGCGCCCACGACACACCCCATGGAACTGACCCCTCGCGAGAAGGACAAGCTGCTGATCTTCACCGCCGCGCTGCTGGCCGAGCGCCGGCGCGCGCGGGGGCTCAAGCTGAACTACCCGGAAGCGGTGGCGCTGATCAGCGCCGCCATCATGGAAGGCGCGCGCGACGGCAGGACGGTGGCCGAGCTGATGAGCGACGGCAAGCAGGTGCTCACTCGCGCCGATGTGATGGACGGCGTGGCCGAACTGATCCCCGAGATCCAGATGGAAGCGACGTTTCCCGACGGCACCAAGCTGGTGACCGTGCATCAACCGATCACCTGACCACCCGACACAAGGAACCTCGATGAAACCCTTCGCTTTGCTGCTCTTGGCGCCATCGCTGGTGTGGGCACACACCGGCCACGGCATGGGCGACGGATGGCACTGGCATCCGTCGGACACCTGGGGCTACCTGCTGATGGCGGCGGTGGTGGCATTCGCCGTGTGGGGGAGGCGCAAGAAGTGATCCCTGGCGAACTGCTCACCGATGGCCCCGACCACCCGATCAACGTCGGCCGGCGCACGATCACGGTCGTGGTCGAGAACAGCGGCGACCGGCCGATCCAGGTCGGATCGCATTACCACTTCGCCGAGACCAACGGCGCGCTGGTGTTCGATCGCGCGGCGGCACGCGGCATGCGGCTGAACATCGCCTCGGGCACTGCGGTGCGCTTCGAGCCGGGTCAGCAACGCACCGTAGAACTGGTGGATTTCGCCGGTGACCGGCAGGTCCACGGCTTCCGGG
This sequence comes from Burkholderiales bacterium PBB1, assembly GCA_002255905.1. GTDB lineage: Bacteria > Pseudomonadota > Gammaproteobacteria > Burkholderiales > Burkholderiaceae_C > PBB1. Next base: position 295,531 of record NKIN01000005.1, on the reverse strand, counting down.
CGCAGGTTCAGGGCGCGCTCTGAGCACCCCCATACACAGACGATTTCGCAGGACCCCATGGCCACGATCCCCCGCCGCGCGTATGCCGAGATGTTCGGTCCCACCACCGGCGACCGGCTGCGGCTGGCCGACACCGAACTGATCATCGAGGTCGAGGCCGACCACACGCTGCGCGCCGGCAGCTACGGTGAGGAGGTGAAGTTCGGTGGCGGCAAGACGATCCGCGATGGCATGGGTCAATCGCAACGCGTCAACGGGCCGGGCGCACACGAGGCCGTCGACTGCGTGCTGACCAATGCGGTGATCCTCGACCACTGGGGCATCGTCAAGGCCGACATCGGCCTGCGCGGCGGGCGCATCGCGGCGATCGGCAAGGCTGGCAATCCCGATGTGCAGCCGGGCGTCGACATCGTCATCGGCCCGGGCACCGAGATCATCGCGGCCGAGGGGCTGATCGTCACTGCCGGCGGCATCGACAGCCACATCCATTTCATCTGCCCGCAGCAGATCGAAGAGGCGCTGATGAGTGGCGTGACCACGATGCTCGGCGGCGGCACGGGCCCCGCCACCGGCACCTTTGCCACCACCTGCACGCCAGGGCCGGCGAACATCGCACGCATGCTGCAGTCGGCCGACGCGTTCCCGATGAACCTGGGCTTTTTCGGCAAGGGCAACGCGAGCCAACCCGCCGCGCTGCGCCAGCAGATCGATGCGGGCGTCATCGGCCTGAAGCTGCACGAGGACTGGGGCACGACCCCAGCGGCGATCGACTGCTGCCTGACGGTGGCCGAAGAGACCGACACGCAGGTCGCCATCCACACCGACACGCTCAACGAAAGCGGCTTCGTCGAGGACACGATCGCCGCCTTCAAGGGCCGCACGATCCACACCTTCCACACCGAAGGCGCCGGCGGCGGCCACGCGCCCGACATCCTGAAGGTGGTGGGCGAAGCCAACGTGCTGCCGAGCTCGACCAACCCGACGCGGCCCTACACGATCAACACCATCGACGAGCACCTCGACATGCTGATGGTGTGCCACCACCTCGATGCGTCGATCGCCGAAGACCTGGCCTTCGCCGAGAGCCGCATCCGCCGCGAAACCATTGCGGCCGAGGACATCCTGCACGACCTGGGCGCGATCAGCATGTTCAGCAGCGACAGCCAGGCGATGGGCCGCGTCGGCGAGGTCGTGCTGCGCTGCTGGCAGACCGCGCACAAGATGAAGGTGCAGCGCGGCAGCCTGCCGGGTGACGGTGAGAGACACGACAACACCCGTGCCAAGCGCTACATCGCGAAGTACACGATCAACCCGGCGATCGCGCATGGCATCAGCCACGAGGTCGGCAGCATCGAGGTGGGCAAATGGGCCGATCTGGTGCTGTGGAAACCGGCGTTCTTCGGCGTCAAGCCCTCGCTGATATTGAAGGGCGGCTTCATCGCCGCGGCCGCGATGGGCGACCCGAACGCCAGCATCCCGACGCCGCAGCCGGTGCACTACCGCCCGATGTTCGGCGCCTATGGCGGCGCGCTGCACCAGGGCTCACTGACTTTCCTGAGTCAATCGGCGATCGATGGCGGTGTGCAGGATGTGCTGGGGCTGCACAAGCGCATCGCCGCGGTGAAGAACTGCCGCACGGTTCAAAAGCAGCACATGGTGCACAACCACTACGCGCCGAAGATGGAGGTCGACGCGCAGACATATCACGTGCGCGCCGACGGCGTGCTGCTGACCTGCGAACCGGCGTCGGTGCTACCGATGGCGCAGCGGTACTTTCTGTTCTGAACCCATGTTCGTGTCGCAGCTCGGCGCGAGAGCGCTGCGGCGGGCCGCTGTGTTGCGTTCATGTCCTCCGGGCCGGTTCACGAACCATTCGCTTCGGCTCGAGTGCCGCCGGCCCTCCCCCTTTACTTCACTCCACACAGCGGCCCACCGCAGCGCTCCTGCCACCACCGAAGCGGGCGGGGTTTGATTCCATTGCCTGCCACTACGGTGCTGGCTGTCGAGGGCGTGGGGTGACCGGCGCAGCGAAGTAAAGGGGGAGGGCCGGATCGGTCTCACCCGAAGCGGTTGGATGGTGAACCGGCCCGGAGGACATGAGCGGAGCCGGTCACCCCGCGCCCTTGGCAGCTCAGCTCGCCGGAAACGCGATCAGGTGATCCATGTCGAGGCGGATGCCGATGGCCTCGCCGATGCGGTGGTTATGGTGGGAGGGCACCATCGACAGCACGCGGGTGCCGCTGGCCAGTTCGAGCGTGTACAGGATCTGCGCGCCTCTGAACGCCTTGTGTCGCACGATGCCCTGCGCGGCGCTGGTGTCGTCGTGCACCACGTCGTCGGGGCGCAGCAGCACATCGATCTGGCTGCCGATGGGACACGGCCTGCCGTCGGGCGCGTAGCGGATGGCCTCCGCAGCCGAGACCGCACCGATCTCGATCGCCAGTTGCCGCTCGGCCACCACGGTGCCGCGCACGAAGACGCCCTGGCCGATGAAGTCGGCCACGAACCGGCTGGCCGGGCGGTGGTACAGGTTGTAGGCGGTGTCGATCTGCTGGATGCGCCCTTCGGACATCACCGCCACCTCGTCGGCCATGGCGAAAGCCTCGTTCTGGTCGTGGGTGACGAACACCGCTGTCGTGTGCGTGGCCTTCAGGACCTCGCGCACTTCGGCGGCCAGCTGCTCGCGCAGTTCGACATCCAGGTTCGAGAACGGCTCATCCATCAACAGCAGTCGCGGCTGCGGCGCCAGCGCCCGGGCCAACGCCACGCGCTGCTGCTGCCCGCCCGACAGCTCGTGCGGGTAGCGCTGCGCATGCGCGCTCAGCCCGACCATCTCGAGCAGTCGCCGCACACGTGCGTGGTCGTCGGCGCTGCCGCGCGTGCCAAACGCGACGTTGCGTTCGACGCTCAGGTGCGGAAACAGCGCGTAGTCCTGAAACACCATGCCGATGCGGCGCTGCTCGGGCGGCAGGTGCCGGCCCGGCCCGCTGACCACCTCGCCCGCGATGCGGATCTCGCCTCCGGCCAGCGGCTCGAAGCCACCGATGCAGCGCAGCACCGTGGTCTTGCCGCAGCCTGAAGGGCCGAGCAGGCAGCAGATGCTGCCGGCCGACAGCGACAGATCCAGTCCATCGACCGTGGTGCGTGCACCGTACGCATGGCGCACGCCGTTCAGGCTCAGGACGGGGACGGAGGTCGGGAGATTCATCGGTGAGGCGGTGGGCATGGCGGCGTGTCGTCTGCGGCACGGGTCGTACACTGCCTGAGAATCAATCGCGTTCACGACGCGCCGCGATGATATCCCCCGAATGACCGCCAGCCTCGCCTCTCCGCCACCCCCATCCTCCGCTGTCGTGGCCCTGCCGGGTCGGCGGCGGATCGGCGGGCTGAGCCTCGCTGCTGCCTTGGTGGCACTGTGCGTCGCCCTGCCGATCGTCTCGGTGGCCACGAACATGTTGTCGACCGGCACCGGCGACACCTGGGGGCACCTGGCGGCCACCGTGCTGCCCGAGTACATCGGCGCCACGCTGTGGCTGTGCGCGGGTGTCGGCACGCTGGCCGCGCTGGTCGGGGTGGGTGCGGCCTGGCTGGTCACGCACTTCGATTTCCCGCTGCGCCGCAGCTTCGAATGGGCGCTGGTGCTGCCGCTGGCGATGCCGGCCTACGTGATGGCCTACGCCTACACCGATCTGCTGCAGTTCGCAGGCCCGCTGCAAGGCTGGTTGCGCGCCACGATGGGCTGGACGCGCGCCGACTACTGGTTCCCGGACGTGCGCACGCTGGGCGGTGCGGTGGTGATGTTCACCTTCGTGCTGTACCCGTACGTGTTCATGCTGGCGCGCTCGGCCTTCATGGAGCGCGGCGTCGCGGTCATGGAGGCGGGCCGCTCGCTCGGGCTGTCGCCGTGGCAGAGCTTTCTGCGCGTGTCGCTGCCGATGGCCCGGCCCGCGGTGGCAGCCGGCGTGGCCCTGGTACTGATGGAAACGCTGGCCGACTACGGCACGGTGTCGTACTTTGCGGTGCAGACCTTCACCACCGGCATCTACCGCGTGTGGTTCTCGCTCGGCGACCGGGTGGCTGCCGCGCAATTGGCGATGTGTCTGCTGGGCTTCGTCGTGCTGCTGCTGGCACTGGAGCGGCAGTCGCGCGGCGCCGCGCGCTTCCATGGCGGCGGGCTGCGCCGCCAGCCGACGCGAGGGGCGCCGCTGAGCGGCTGGAGGGCTGCACTGGCGGTTGCCTTGTGCGCGCTGCCGATCGGGATCGGCTTTCTGCTGCCCGCCGGCGTGCTGCTGCACATGGCCGTGACCGAAGGCGACGCGCAGTTCGGCTCGCGCTTCTGGACGCTGGCAGGTCACAGCGTGATGGTGTCCGGCTTGACCGCCGCGCTCGCGGTGGCGCTCGCGCTGCTGGTGGCCTACGCCCGGCGGCTGGAGCCCCGGCCGCTGACCCGCGCGGCGCACTGGGCGGCAGGCCTCGGCTATGCGCTGCCGGGGTCGGTGATCGCGGTCGGTTTGCTGATCCCGCTGGCCCGGCTGGACAACGCGCTGGCGCAGTGGCTGCAGGCCAGCTTCGGCTGGCAGACGGGCCTGCTGTTCACCGGAACCGTGGCCGCACTGGTGTTCGCCTGCCTGGTCCGCTTCATGACCGCCGCACTGCAGACGGTCGACTCGGCGCTGTACCGCGTCACCCCGCACATGGACGACGCCGCACGCAGCCTGGGCCTGTCGCCGTCCCGCACGCTGCGTCGGGTGCATCTGCCGCTGATGCGGCGTGGCCTGCTGACTGCCGGGCTGCTGGTCTTCATCGACGTGATGAAGGAGTTGCCCGCCACGCTGGTGATGCGCCCGTTCAACTTCGACACGCTGGCGACCCAGGCCTACACGCTGGCCTCGGACGAGCGGCTGGCCGAGGCCTCGACGGCCACGATCGCCATCGTGGTCGTGGGACTGTTGCCGCTGATCGTGCTCTGCCGGCAGATCGCGAGCGAGCGGCGCTAGCCGGCCGCCTGGCAATCTTCGGTGCCGCGATCAGCGCCAGCCGGCGCGGTCGTAGATGCGCTGAGCCTGTGCAGCGTTGGCGGCAAGCTGGCCGATCGGCAACGCGTCCGGCTTGAACGGGCCCAGCGCGTCGAGCGCAGGGTTCTTCACCGGCGCCGTCTTGACGACCGGCCATTCGTTGTTGCCATCGGCAAAGTAGACCTGCGCTGAGTCGCTGGCGAGGTATTCGAGGAACTGCCGCGCGGCAGCCGGGTTCGGCGCGTGCTTGGTGATGCCGGCACCCGAGACATTGATGTGCGCGCCCCAGGTCTTCTGGTTCGGCCAGACGACACCCAGGGCCTGCACCACCTGCTGGTCTTCCGGCTTGGTCGAGCGCATCAACCGGGCGAGGTAGTAGCTGTTCGAAATCGCCACACCGCACTCACCTGCGGCCACGGCCTTCAGCTGGTCGGTGTCGCCGCCCTTGGGCGTACGGGCGAAGTTCGCGACCAGGCCCCGTGCCCATTCCTCGGTCTTGGCCTCGCCCTCGTGCGACAGCATCGCGGCACCCAGCGACAGGTTGTACGGGTGCGCGCCCGAGCGCACGCAGAGCTGGTTTTTCAAGCGCGGCAGCGCGAGGTCTTGGTAGGTCTGCACCCACTCGGGGTTGACCGTGGCCTTGGCATAGACGATGACCCGTGCGCGGGTCGAGAACGCCGCCCAGTTCGGGGTGCGCAGCGCCGCCGGAATGCGCGCCTCGATCACCGACGACTTCAGCGGCTGGAACAGCCCGGCCTTGTCGGCGATCTCCAGGCGCGCGGCATCGACCGTGATCAGCAGGTCAGCCGGGCTGCTGGCGCCTTCGTTCTTGAGCCGCTCGAGCAGTTCTTCTTCCTTGCCATCCAGCCGGTTGATCTTGATGCCGGTCTGCTGAGTGAAGTTGGCGTACAGCGCCTCGTCGGTCTGGTAGTGGCGCGCCGAGTAGATGTTGAGCACGCCCTGCGCTTGGGCCAGCGGGGCGAGCAGCAAGGCCGAGATCGCGCCGACAGCGGCGATGCCGGCACTGAACAGGGATGGCAAACGGATCATGGACAGGCCTCGGTGTGTCAGTCGCAAAAGAAACTCAGAACGTCAAGGTAGAACTGTATACGAAACCATTCTCATTAACATTCCACTTGTTTGCACGAGGGTCCATGGCTCGGGGGCGGTGCCGCCCACCGCGATCTGTGGCGCTGCCCGCCCCACTCATGCCAGACTCGTGACCTTCTCAACTGACGACGCCGCGCCGCAGCCGCCCACCGCCATGTCCACCCTGCTGACCATCAACAAGCTCATCACCCAGGGCCGCGGACTGAGCCGCGTGCTGCTGGCCCGCGCCGCCACCGTGTCGCTCGACTGGGACGTGCGCCAGAAAAGCCGCTTCGATGCCACCGACTCGCAGGGCCGCGCGCTGGGCGTGTTCCTGCCGCGCGGGGCGGTGGTGCGCGGCGGCGATGTGCTGGTGGCCGAAGACGGCTCGCTGATCGCGGTGCAGGCCGCGCCGCAGCCGGTGCTGGTGGTCACGACCTGCAAAGAGCATGGATCGGCGTTCGATCTGGTGCGCGCGGCCTATCACCTGGGCAACCGCCACGTGCCGCTGGAACTGAAGCCGGACCACCTGAAGCTCGAACCCGACCATGTGCTGGCCGACCTGCTGCGCCAGATGCACTTGACCGTGACCGAGGCGCAGGCGCCGTTCGAGCCGGAAAGCGGTGCGTATGCGCCGGGCGCGACCGCCGGCGGGCACGACCATGGCCACAGCCCAACGCACGATCATGCGCATGACCACGGGCACACGCGCGGCCCTGGCTGCGGCCATGACCACAGCCACGACCACGCGCCCGCGGCCAGCGCCACCCCCAAGACCATCCCGATCCAGGGTACCGCCGCGCCTCACGTGCACGGGCCGGGCTGCAAGCACGACCACTGATGAGCGCGCGGCAGGCACGCCCCGGCGCACGGCACTCTCCGCGCCGAGCGCACCGGCGGCCGGCGGGCCAGGCGCCGAACCTGACGCCGGCCTCGCTGCTGCAGCTGATCTGGCTGGCTTCGCCCGCGCTGCCGGTGGGCGGGTTCAGTTATTCCGAGGTGCTCGAAGCCGCAGTGAACGCCGGGCTGACCACGAGCGAGCCCGACACCAGCCGCTGGCTGCTCGACCAGTTGCACCTGGGCTTGGCGCGCAGCGACCTGGCGCTGGTGGCGCGTGCCCATGGGGCCTGGCAGCGTGGCGATGTGCCCGAGGCGGCGGCCCTCAACACCTGGGTGCTGACCACGCGCGAAAGCCACGAGCTGCGCCAGCAGACCGAACAGATGGGCCGTTCGCTGGTCGAGTGGATGAAGAACCGGCCGCTCGACGCGCGCCACACCGAGCCGCTGCAGGCGTTGGCCGCGCTGCGCCCGGCACCGACCTGGCCCGTGGCCTTCGCACTCGCCGCGTGGCAGACCGGCGCGCCCTGCCGCGACACCTTGCTGTGCTTCGCCTTCGGCTGGGCCGAGAACATGGTGCAGGCCGCGCTGAAATCGGTGCCGCTGGGCCAGTTGGCCGGGCAGCGCCTGCTGAGCGCATTGGCCGCCGAGATCCCCGATGCCGTCGAGGCCGCGATGCGGCTCGGCGACGCCGAACGGCAGGTGTGCACACCGATGCTGGCCATCTTGTCGGCGCAGCACGAAACCCAGTACTCGCGGCTGTTCAGGTCCTGAACTTGCAGCGCCCGCCCTACCCTTCCACACCCCGCACCTCGCACCCCACCATGACCGCACTGCACACCATCGCCCACCGCACCAAGAAGCTCCCCCCGTTGCGCGTGGGCGTGGGCGGCCCCGTGGGTTCGGGCAAGACGACGCTGGTCGAGATGCTCTGCAAGGCCATGCGCGAACAGTACGACCTGGTGGTCGTCACCAACGACATCTACACCAAGGAAGACCAGCGCCTGCTCACCGTGGCCGGCGCGCTGCCCGCCGAACGCATCATGGGCGTGGAAACCGGCGGCTGCCCGCACACCGCGATCCGCGAAGACGCGTCGATCAACCTCGAAGCGGTCGACCGCATGCTGGAGAAATTCCCCGACGCCGACATCGTGTTCATCGAGTCCGGCGGCGACAACCTGGCGGCCACCTTCAGCCCCGAGCTGAGCGACCTGACGATCTACGTGATCGACGTGGCCGCGGGCGAAAAGATTCCACGCAAAGGCGGGCCCGGCATCACCAAGAGCGACCTGTTCGTCATCAACAAGACCGACCTGGCCCCCTACGTCGGAGCCAACCTCGATGTGATGCAGGCCGACACCACCCGCATGCGCACCACCGCGCAAGGCCTGCGCCCCTTCGTCATGACCAACCTGAAAACCCATCACGGCCTGGACGACGTGATCCGCTTCATCGAGCGCAAGGGGATGTTGGTGGGGGCGGTTGGCTAGGCGGCGGCTGGCGGCACGCCGCTTTCGGGCATTCGGCACGGCGCCTGGCCAGTGGTAACAAAGTCTGGATTTGTCTGTAACGAAGTTCCTGCTTCCCTACAGCACGTTGGGCGTCATACGAGGAGTTCTTACGGTGACACATCCTGAACGAATCTGGAAGGGCTCTAACTACTCAGATCGACGAGTATTCGTGCTCGGGGAGTCTTGGTACGGAGAGTTCGTCGGGGATCTTGTCACCGACGATGGCTACATACGCGCCTACCTCGAAGGACACCAACGAGATGCCATGTACTCACGCATGGCAAACGCATGCATGGGGGACAACAGCTTGCGGGCGCGGCGAGAGTACTGGCACGGTGTCATGTTCACGAACTATGTTCAGTGTGTCGGCGGCGTCCGTGCTGATCGACCAACAACCAGCATGCTGACGACCGCACGACACCGACTAGCTCGATTACTCGATGCACATAGGCCCGCTGGCGTGTGGATTCTTGGCGTGGGGCAGAGCGAGCACTCTGCACCGGTGGTGGCGGCCGCTGGAATTCCGTTTGAGGTGACGGCGCACCCAACTAGCTACGGATTGAAGAACTCCACCCTCGGGGCAAGTTGGCAAGCCCTGCTGGCGAAGGCGCGGGCATTCGCCGCGAGGCAATGACGCCCACCCCATCGTTCCAGCGGATGGTCTTCAGGCACCGCTGAACTCCAACGTAGGGCTACCTCATCCATCCGGCCCGAGCCGCAGATAGCGCGCGCAGCGGACCATCTCTTCATCTGCCGTCCCCTTCAAGACCTGACACCGCGACTTCAGCCCAAGCGAACAAATGCCATGCCTTGAGCGCTGCGGCGGGCCGCTGTGTGGAGTGAAGTGAAGGAGGAGGGCCGGCGGGCCTTGAACCGAAGCGAGCGGTTGATGAACCGGCCCGGGGGACATGAACGGAACACAGCGGCCCGCCGCAGCGCGCACGAACCGCAAGACCTCAATCAGGTCAGGCCGCCATCACCTCACCCATGCGAATCGCGCCACCGGGTGCCCAGCCCGGGTTGAACGACAGCGGACCCGGCGGGAACAGCATCACCACGGTCGAGCCCAGCAGGAAGCGACCCATCTCCTGGCCGCGTGCCAGGGTCACATCACCCGGCGCGTAATTCCATTCGCGCAACTGACCGGGTCGCGGCGGGTTGACCATACCATGCCAGGTGGTCGCCATGCTGCCGACGATGGTCGCGCCCACCAGCACCATCACGAACGGCGCGGTGTCGCCGTCGAACACGCACACCACGCGCTCATTGCGCGCAAACAGCCCGGGCACGCCGCGCGCCGTCGTCGGGTTGACCGAGAACAGCTCACCGGGCACATGGATCATGCGGCGCAGCCGGCCGGCCGCGGGCATGTGAATGCGGTGGTAGTCGCGCGGGCTCAGGTACAGCGTGGCGAAGTGCCCGCCGTGGAATTCACGCGCCAGCGTGGCGTCGCCCCCCACCAGCGCGGTGGCGGTGTAGTGGTGCCCCTTGGCCTGCATCAGACGCTCGCCATCCAGCGGCCCGAACTGGCTGATGGCGCCATCGACCGGGCACACCCACGGCGCATCGGCCAGCGGGCGTGCACCGGGCTTCAGCGCGCGGGTGAAGAACGCATTGAAGCTCGAGTACTGCGCGATGTCGGGCTCGGCCGCCTCGGCCATGTTCACGCCGTAGCGACCGACGAACCAGCGGATCAGCCGCGTCGTCCACTCGCCGGCTTCGGCACTGGCAATGCGCCCGGCGAGCGCGGTGAGGGCCTGCTGGGGCAGCAGGTATTGCGGCAGCACCGCCAGTCGATCGGACATCGATGAAGAAGCGAAAGGAAAAACGAGAGGCGCCGAAGCTCAGTGAATGTGGCCGAGGCTGCTCAAGGCACGGACCGCGCCCGCACCGATGGACGCGCCGAAGCGCTTGGCCAGCCGCTCGGCCACGTTTTCCTTCGGTGTGTAGTCGATGATGTCTTCGGCGTGCACCACCTCGCGTGCCACGTAGTCGAGGTTGCCCAGGTGGTCGGCCAGGCCGAGCTTGATGGCCTCTTCACCATTCCAGAACAGGCCCGAGAAGGTGTCGGGCGTTTCTTTCAACCGCTCGCCACGACCTTCCTTCACGACCGCGATGAACTGCTGGTGGATCTGGTCCAGCGTGGCCTGCAAATAAGCGCGCTGCGGGTCGGTGAGCGGCGAGAACGGGTCGCCGATGCCCTTGTTGACGCCCGCGGTCAGCAGCCGCCGCTCGATGCCGTACTTTTCCATCACGCCGTTGAAGCCGAAGCTGTCCATCAGCACGCCGATCGAGCCGACGACGCTGGCCTTGTCGGTGTAGATGTCGTCGGCTGCGGCAGCGATGTAGTAGGCGCCCGAGGCACACATTTCCTCGACCACCGCGTACACCTTCTTGTGGTGCAGCGCCTTCAGGCGCTTGATCTCGTCGTAGACGATGCCGGCCTGCACCGGGCTGCCGCCGGGCGAGTTGATGCGCAGCACCACCGCCTGCGCACCGTCGTCCTCGAAGGCGTTTTTCAGCGCGGACACCAGCAGCTCGGCGCTGGCTTCGGTGTCGGCAGCGATCTCGCCGCGCACTTCCACCAAGGCGGTGTGCGGCCCGGCCGGCGCGCTGGCGTGCAGCCGATCGCTGAGGAACGTCCAGGTGAACGCGGCGAAGACCACCACCCAGAGCAGGCGGAAGAACATGCGCCAGCGGCGCTCGCTGCGCCGGTCCTGCAGATACAGCCGCACGAGCTGTTCCGCAGCGCTGTCCCAGCCACTGCGCTGAGGCGCGCCCGAGGCGGGGGCACGCGGGGCAGAGGTGTCGTCTTCGGAACTCATGGGGGACTTTCTTCGGTGCCGTCGTCGCGAGGCGACACGACCGGCATGGGCTGGATGTCTGAGGAAGGATACCAATACACCTGCGCGTCGCGCTCCTCGACGCGCAGCGCGGTGAGTCGCCCGCCCATGCAGGGTCCGCCCACGCAGCGCCCGTTGAGCGGGTCGTAGGTGGCACCGTGAATCGAACAGATGATCAGCTCGCGGTCGCGGTCGAGGAACTTGCCCTCCTGCCAGTCCATCTCGGTGGGCACGTGGGCGCACTGATTCAGGTAGGCCACCACGCGGCCTTCAAAGCGCATCACGAAGGCACCCACCTTGCGGCGCCACCGCTGCACGTCGAAGACCACCGCGTCGCCGCGCTCGACCAGCGCCTCGGAGGCACACAGCAGCACAGGCTCGACGGCCGGATCGATCGCGGGCATGGGTGGGCTGGTGAGGCTGGTGAGGCTGGGCTGGGGCCACGCGTGTCAGGCCGACTGCGCCAGCCAGTCGTCGAGCTCGGCCATCGAATGAACGATGTGCAGGGGCTCGAACGCGGCGAACGCGGCCGGCTCGTGCGCCCCGTAGCTGACCCCAATGCTGGGCACGCCGGCGTGCATCGCCATCTGCAGGTCGTGGGTGGTGTCGCCGATCATCAGCGTGCGCTCGGGGGCGGTGCCCACCTCGGCCATCAGCTCCTGCAGCATCTGCGGATGCGGCTTCGAGCGGGTTTCGTCGGCGGTGCGGGTGGCGTCGAACAGGCCTTTGAGCTGTACCGAGTGCAGCACATCGTCGAGGCCGCGCCGGGACTTCCCGGTGGCAATGCCCAGACTGTGCTGGCGCTCCCGCAACGCATGCAGCATCGGCAGCGCGCCGTCGAACAGACTGAGCTCGTTCTGCCGGGTCATGTAATGGTGCTTGTAGCGGGCGCTCAGTTCGGGGTAGCGCTCGGGCGCCAGGCCGGGTGCCGCATGTTGCAAGGCCTCGGTCAGACCCATGCCGATCACGTAACTCGCGTCCTGCAGGCTGGGCACCGGCAGCGCCAGGTCGGCGCACGAGGCCTGGATGCAGCGGGCGATGAAAGCGGTCGAGTCGTACAGCGTGCCGTCCCAGTCGAAAACGATCAAATCAAAACGGCGTGGTCGGTTCATGGTGTCGGTGTCGTTTTCGAAGCAGCAGGCGTCGGCCGCGGCGCCAGCGCCTGCAGCAAGGCCGCGCATTCTGGGGGCAGCGGCGCCTGCAATTCGATGACCTCGCCAGTGGCGGGGTGCTGAAAGCTCAATCGCCGCGCATGCAAGAACATCCGTGCAAAGCGCAGCCCGGGGATCGCTGCTCCGCGGGCCAGTGCCCGGTTGGCGTCGAAGTCGCCGTACTTGTCGTCCCCGACGATCGGGTGGCCTTCGTGCAACAGGTGAACCCGGATCTGGTGCGTGCGGCCGGTCTTGATCGTCACATCGAGCAGCGTGTGTGCGGTGTAGGCCTGCACCACCTTGACCAGCGTGATCGATCGGCGGCCGTCGGCATCGTCTGCATCGACGGCACGCACGCGCCGCTCGCCGTCGGGCGACAGAAACTTGTGCAGCGCCACATCGATGACCTTTTTTGATGCCGGCCAGGCGCCCAGCACCAGGGCCGCGTAGGTCTTGCCGGTTTCACGCTGGCGAAACTGCTCCTGCAGCGCCAGCAGCGCCGAGCGCTTCTTCGCGATCAGCAGCAGGCCGGAGGTTTCCTTGTCGAGCCGGTGCACCAGTTCCAGAAATTTGGCCTCGGGCCGCGCGCGGCGCAACTGCTCGATCACCCCGAAGCTGACCCCGCTGCCGCCATGCACCGCCACACCGGCGGGCTTGTCGACCGCAATCAGATGCTCGTCCTCGAACACGACCGGGAATTCGCGCGCCGGTGCTGGCGCCTCCTCGCTGCGATCGGCGGCATGTTCCGAGGTGCGCACCGGCGGCACGCGCACCTCGTCGCCCAGCGACAGGCGGGTATCCGCCGCCGCACGGCCCTTGTTGACCCGAACCTCGCCCGACCGAATCACCCGATAAACATGGGTCTTGGGCACGCCCTTGAGCAGCTTGATCAGGAAGTTGTCGAGCCGTTGCCCCTCGGAACCCTCATCGACCCTCACGCGCGACACGACAGGAGCCGGCGCCGCCCTGGCTACAGAAGCAGCCCCGCGCCCGTTTTTGGCCCCTATAATGATTTCGACCACGTTCGCGCTGTAAGTGTTTGATTTTCATGAGTTTACTCGCGCACTCGCTGCGTGAACTGGCGGTCGGGACAGGAGTTCCGGCCATGCAGTGATGCAACGCACTCCACGTGCGACGGGCCCCGTCCCCGAGTGACCGGGCAGTCCAGATGGGTTGCGGCAGAGAAAACGAAGAACGAGCCTCCGAAGCGATGCTTCGGAAGAAACCTAGGTTTTCAGGTTGCAGACCAGCGTACGTCGACCCCTGGGTCGGCCGAAAGTGGGCTGTGGCCCGCGTCCAGTGACCCTGCGGATGTCGCCTTCCCACAACCCTTCCTCGCGCAAGTTGCGCCTTTCCGAGATGGCCCCGGTATCGGGCTGCGGATGGGCTGCCCTGCGGCGCGTGCGGGCCGTGGGCGTACGACCGGCCCTGCTGGCCCACGCGCTTGCGCCCCTCGGCGTACAGCCCGACGGTCAGCCTCAGGCTCCGCAGTAAGCACTGACACGCAAGCGCCAACGCTGCACCGACGACCCTTGTGGTCGTTTGCAGTCCAGGGCGATTCCTGTCGGGCTCTTTGAGGTTTCTCGTGCATCGATGAGTCGGCACCGCTGTCGGGTGTCGGCATGTTGATCGAAACGCCGACCCCCGGGCCGGCGGCACAGGAGCACCCATGAAACGCATGTTGATCAATGCGACGCAGCCCGAAGAGCGTCGCCTCGCCATCGTCGATGGCCAGAAATTGCTGGACTTCGAAACCGAGATCGAAGGCCGCGAGCAGCGCAAGGGCAACATCTACAAGGCGGTCGTGACACGCGTCGAGCCGTCGCTCGAAGCCTGTTTCGTCGATTACGGCGAAGACCGCCACGGCTTCCTGCCGTTCAAGGAAATCTCGCGCAACTACTTCCGCGAAGGCGTCGATGTGCGCACTGCGCGCATCCAGGACGTGATCCGCGAAGGCGACCCGCTGCTGGTGCAGGTCGAAAAGGAAGAGCGCGGCAACAAGGGCGCGGCACTGACCACCATGGTCAGCCTGGCCGGCCGTTACCTGGTGCTGATGCCGAACAACCCGCGCGGCGGCGGCGTGTCGCGCCGCATCGAAGGCGAAGACCGCGAAGAGCTGAAGGAAAACCTCGACCAGCTCGAATACCCCAAGGGCATGAGCCTGATTGCCCGCACCGCCGGCATCGGTCGCAGCGCGCCCGAGCTGCAGTGGGACCTGAACTACATGCTCAAGCTGTGGACCGCCATCGACGGCGCGGCCAAGGCGGGCAAGGGTGCGTTCCTGATCTATCAGGAATCGTCGCTGGTGATCCGCGCGATCCGCGACTATTTCACCGCTGACGTCGGCGAGATCCTGATCGACACCGACGACATCTACGAACAGGCGATGCAGTTCATGACCCACGTGATGCCGGAGACGGCGTCCAAGGTCAAGCGCTACCGCGACGACGCGCCGCTGTTCTCGCGTTTCCAGATCGAACACCAGATCGAGACGGCGTTCTCGCGCACGGTCAACCTGCCCTCGGGCGGCGCGATCGTGATCGACCACACCGAGGCGCTGGTCTCGGTCGACGTGAACTCGGCCCGTTCCACGCGCGGCAGCGACATCGAAGAAACCGCGACCCGCACCAACCTCGAAGCGGCCGACGAGATCGCTCGCCAGATGCGCCTGCGTGACCTGGGCGGCCTGATTGTGGTGGACTTCATCGACATGGAAGAGTCGAAGAACCGCCGCGAGGTCGAAACCCGGCTGCGCGAGGCGCTGCGCCCCGACCGCGCTCGCGTGCAGTTCAGCTCGATCAGCAAGTTCGGCCTGCTGGAGTTGAGCCGCCAGCGTCTGCGCCCCGCGCTTTCCGAAGGCAGCCACATCACCTGCCCGCGCTGCAACGGCACCGGCCACATCCGCGACACCGAATCCAGCGCGCTGCAGATCCTGCGCATGGTGCAGGAAGAATCGATGAAGGAAAACACCGCCGCGGTGCATGTGCAGGTGCCGGTGGAAGTGACCAGCTTCCTGCTCAACGAGAAGCGCACCGAGATCACCAAGATCGAGCTGAAGCAGCGCGTCACCGTGCTGCTGGTGCCCAACAAAAACCTCGACACGCCGAACTATCGGCTCGAACGCCTGCGCCACGACGATCCCCGCCTGGAGAACCTGCAGGCCAGCTACACGATGATCGAAGAGGCGAGCGAGGAACCCGCCGTCACCCGACGCGAGAAGACCGCCGCCAAACAGGAGCCGGTGATCAAGGGCGTGCTGCCCGAAACGCCTGCACCGGTGGCGATCCAGAAGCCCGCTGCGGCGCCGGCCCCGGTCGCCCCTGCCGCAGCGCCGGTCGCTGCGCCCCGCGCGGCGGCAGCGCCTGCCGCCGGTGGTGGCTTCTTCGGCTGGATCTCGCGCCTGTTCGGCGGGGGCACGCCCGCGCCGGTGCGTACACCGGCCGCCGCAAGCTCCGCAGCGACGCCAGCCGCCACGCCCGAAGGCCGTGGTGACCGCGCAGAGCGGGGTGATCGCGGCGGACGCGGTGGCCGTGGTGGCCGACGCGGAGAGCGCGGCGCTGAAGGTCGTACTGAAGGCCGTGGTGACGGCCGCGAAGGTCGTGGTGGACGCGGTGGGCGCAACGAGCGCCCCGACGATGCGGCAGATGCCAGCACAACGCGCGAGGCCCGCGGACCACGCGCCGAAGGCCGCGGCGAACGGCCGGAACGCGGCGATACCCGCCCTGAATCTCGTGGAGAGTCGCCGGCCGAGGCACGCGAAGGCGGCCGCCGAGGTGGCCGTGGCGGTCGAGGAGACCGTCAGGAACGCGATGCACGCGCCGCACCCACCGGCAACGAGGCAACCACCGACGAATTGCCCTTGACCGCAGCGGCCTTCGTCGATTCGCAGCCTGGCGTGGCCGCACCCGGTGCCGACGGCGCCGAAGGCACGGAAGCCCGTGAGGGTGGACGCCGCCGCCGCCGTGGTGGACGCGGTGGACGTGATCGCGATGCAGTGCGTACTGAACAGCCCGAAGGCGACCTCGCCGCCGAACCCGTGGCGGTGACAGACGCCGAGGCCCCGCTGGCTGACGCTGACGAATCGACGTCAACCCCCGCTGGCGACACACCCGACAGCGCACCACGTGAAGGTCGCCGCCGCGGCCGCGGTGGGCGCAACCGCCGTGATCGCGGGGAGCGCGACGAGATCCGGGCCGATGGTGTTGCCGCGGAGGGCGATGCCGCAGGCGCCGAAACCACAGCGCCTGGCGACGCCGACATGCCGACAGGCGAGTCCGGCGTAACTGCTGCACCGGTGGCCGCGTCGTACGACGCACCAGCCCCGGCAGCCGCACCCGGCGCCGCGCCCGCGGCCAGTTCCTGGGCCGCCGAGCCGACACCAGAACCTGTGGTGCCGGCGGCAGCATCCACCAGCGTGCCGGCGCCCGCCGTGGTCGCCGCACCGGTGGCAATGCCAGCACCGGCCCCTGTCGCTGCACCGGCAGCGGTCGCTGCCACCTTCGTGCTCGAAACCGATGCCTTGCAGGCCGTGGCCGAGGGTGCCGGTCTACAGTGGGTCAATTCCGACGCCGAGAAGATCCGGGCCGCACAGGAGGCGATGGCCAGCGAAGCCAAGCCGGCGCATGTGCCGAGGGAGCCGAAGCCCGTGGCGGCGATCGACGAAGGCCCGCTGGTGCTGGTCGAAACGCGTCGCGACCTGTCGCAGGTGAAGCTGCCGTTCGAGGCTCAGGACAGCACGCCACCGACCGCCTGATCGCGGTCGATGTGAAATGAAAACGGCGCACCTCGGTGCGCCGTTTTTCATTCAACCCATCACCCGTTCAAGGCAGCCGCTCCAGCGCTCGCTGGTAGACCGGGTCATGCATCAGTGCGTCCCAGGTTCGAGGTGCCGTCTGGGGCAGCAATGCCAGCCGGCGCTGCTCGCTGTCTTCATCGACCTGCCAGTGCCCCTGGGCTTGCGATGCCAGCAAGCCGTCGAGCAAGGCGTCGATCGCAGCGCCACCATCCGCCGACTGGTTGCACAGCAGCACCAGGTCGCAGCCGGCATTCAAGGCGACCTCGGCCGCATCGGTGTAGCTGACCTCGACCCCGGCGATACGGCGCGCCCCGGCCATGCTCAGGTCGTCGCTGAACACCGCGCCGGTGAAGCCCAGTTGCTGCCGCAGGATTTCCTTGAGCCAGCGCGGCGAGAAGCCGGCCGGGTTCGCATCGACCCTCGGGTAGACGACGTGCGCCGGCATCACGCTGGCCAAGCTGGTGCTCAGCCACTCGTAGGGCCGCGCGTCATCGGCCAGGATCGCCTTCAGCGAGCGCTTGTCGACCGGGATCTCGGTGTGGCTGTCGGCCTTCACATGGCCATGCCCGGGGAAGTGCTTGCCGCAATGCGCCATGCCCGCTTGCAGCAGGCCCTGCATCAGGCTCTTGGCCAGCAGTGTCACCACGCGCGGATCGCGGTGAAACGCCCGGTTGCCGATCACGCCGCTGGCGCCGAAATCGAGGTCGAGCACCGGCGTGAAGCTGAGGTCGACGCCACAGGCGCGCAGTTCGGCCGCCAGCACGAAGCCACTGGCGGTGGCGGCATCGGTGGCGCCCATCGGGTCGTGCATCCACTGCTCGCCGAGCACACTCATCGGCGGCAGATGCGTGAAGCCGTCGGTGCGAAAACGCTGCACGCGACCGCCTTCGTGGTCCACACAGATCAGCACATCGGGGCGGATCGACTTGATCTCGGCCGTCAGCTCGGTGAGCTGATGGCGGTCCTGCCAGTTGCGGCCAAACAGGATCAGGCCACCGGTCAGCGGATGCCGCAGGCGCCGCCGGTCGTCGGCGTTGAGTTTCAGGCCTTCGATGTCGAGCACGACCGGCGCGTGCGCGCCGGGCAGCGCGGGCGCCGAGGTCGCATGAGCGCTGGCCTTGGCAGAACGGTTCTTCTTCATGTGTGGGTCTCGACGACCACGAAGCTGGTCGCGTAATCGGTTTCATCGGTGATGCTGACATGCGCCTTCAGCCCGCGCGCCTCGAACCAGGCGGCCAGCTCGCCGTGCAGCACGATGTGCGGCTGGCCGCTGGGCAGGTTCAGGATCTCGCAGGCGCGCCAGGTCATCGGCATGCGCAGGCCCAAGCCGATGGCCTTGGAGAAGGCCTCCTTCGCCGAGAAGCGCGTGCCGAGGTAGCTGATGCCGCGGGCTTCGACGCGGGCGCGTCGGGCGCGAAACACCTGCAACTCCTGCGGGCCCAGCACCTTCTCGGCGAAGCGCTCACCGCGCCGCGCCAGCGTCGCGGCCATGCGCCGCAGGTCGCACAGGTCGGTACCGATGCCGTAGATCATGACAACCCCTCGGTCAACGGGTACGTTGACCGATCCCCCGAGGGGATACGGGCCGGCTCGGGAGCGGCCCAGCGCTCGTCCCGTGGCTTCGACCACTGCGGACTCATGCGCCAGTGCTCGCATGAATGCAACGCAGGTACGCGCGCACGGTCTCTGTCAGGCCCAGTTCCAGCGCATCGGCAATCAGTGCGTGGCCGATCGACACCTCTTGCACGCCAGGCACGGCACGCAGGAAATCGGTCAGGTTGTCGCGGTTCAGGTCATGGCCGGCGTTCAGTTGCAGGCCTGCGATCTGCGCCGCGTCGGCCGCAGCGACGAAGCCCGCCAGCACGGCGGCCTGGTCGGGCGTTCCATGCGCCCGGGCGTAACTCTCGGTGTACAGCTCGACGCGCTCGGCGCCCAGTTCACGCACTGCGCGCATCGCCTGCGGCGTCGGGTCCATGAACAGGCTGACCCGCACGCCCAGCGACTGCGCCTCGGCGATCAGCGGCGCGAGCACGGCCGCGTCGTGTGGCAACTGCCAGCCGTGGTCGGAGGTGGCCTGGTCCATCGCATCGGGCACGAAGGTGCACTGGTGCAACGGCAAGCCACGTTGGCGGACCTCGCGAATCACCTCCATCAGGTTGTGCAGCGGGTTGCCTTCGATGTTGACTTCGGCCTGTGGCCAGTCCTGCATCAACGCGGCCAGATCGAACACATCGTGGCTGCGGATGTGACGCTGGTCGGGACGCGGGTGCACCGTGATGCCGTGGGCGCCCGCCTGCAACGCCAGCGTGGCTGCGCGGGTCACACTGGGGATACCGAGCTCGCGCTGGTTGCGCAGCAAGGCCACCTTGTTCAGATTGACCGACAGCGCGGTGTGCCCACGATGCGCATCGAGTCCGGTGGTGAGCAAGGGGTTCATGACGGGCGAGGATCCGAGCCGAGGTGTGCA
This sequence comes from Burkholderiales bacterium PBB1, assembly GCA_002255905.1. Lineage (GTDB taxonomy): Bacteria > Pseudomonadota > Gammaproteobacteria > Burkholderiales > Burkholderiaceae_C > PBB1. The sequence goes on along the minus strand of NKIN01000005.1, from coordinate 275,823 downwards.
GCGACCGCAGGCGCTGGCGACAACGGCGCCAGGCTTTGCAGGCCCAGCATCACCTGCCGCGTGCGCAACACCGATGAGCCGAGATGATAGTGAAGCAATCCGCGCAGCAGGCCTCGCCATTCCGGCAAGGCGCTGGCACAGGCTTGCTGAAGCGCCGGCAGGCTGCCGTGCAACAACGCGGCCTGCATGCCGACGAGCGTTGCGCCCGACACTGCGGCGTCGCCAGGCCGAGCCGGGGCCACGCCTGCCTCGGCCCGCAGGACGTAGCGGCCCTCGGGATCGACGGCGTCCAGTGTGAGCGTGACGAGGCTCAGATCAGGCAGCACACCGATCTGCTGCAGCAGCGAGATCTCGAACGCGCGCAGGGCCGACTGCACACGCACGTCGTCGCCACTGCCGAGCGCAGGCAAGGTGTGCGCATAGGCATCGAACAGCAGCGGATGGGCATCCTGTCGGGCCAGCAGCTTCATCAGCAGCTCGTTCAAGTAGAAACCGCTGAACAGCGCCGCGCCCGTCAACATCGCGGCGCCGCCGGCCCAGTCGGCACCGCGCAAGGTCTGGACCTCGCGCGTGGGGGCGTCGGCATGCTGCGCGTCGGCCGTCTCGGCTTTGGGTGGGCGGCCGAGCGTCAGATGCACCCGCTGGAACGGCAGCAGCACCGATCGCAGCTGGGAATAGGGTCGCTTGGCGCCTTTGGCTGCCACGACCAGCCGGCCCTGCTCGCGCGTGAAGACATCGAGGATCAGGCTGGACTCGCTCCAGTCGTAGCGGTGCAGGACATAGGCCGTCAGCAGCGAGGGTGCTTTGGCGGTCCGACGCGTCGCCACCTGGTCACTCGTAACCGTAAGAGCGCAGATGTTCCTCGTCATCGGCCCAGCCGGAACGCACCTTCACCCACAGCTCGAGGAACACCGTCGCGCCCATCAGCTTTTCGAGTTCCTGGCGTGCTTCGCTGCCGATGCGCTTCAGGCGTTCGCCGCCACCGCCAATGACCATGCCCTTGTGCGCATCGCGCTCGACCACGATGCTGGCGGCGATGCGGCGCAGATTGCCTTCTTCCTCGAACTTGTCGATCACCACGGTCGAGGTGTAAGGCAATTCATCGCCCATCAAGCGGAACAGCTTCTCGCGGATGATTTCGCTGGCCAGGAACTTGTCGGTGCGGTCAGTCAGCGCGTCTTCCTCGTAGAACCAGGGCTGCTTCGGCAGATAGGGCTCAACGATCGCCAGCAGCCGCTGCACGTCGGCATCCTTCTTGGCCGACAGCGGCACAAACTCGGCGAATGCATGGCGATCCTGCATGCCCTTGAGCCAAGGAACGAGATCGGCGCGGCGGTGCACCGCATCGAGCTTGTTGGCGATCAGGAACACCGGCTTCGCGAACTCGCCGGCGGGCATCAGCGACAGCACCTTGGCATCGTCCAGGCCGAAGCGGCCCGCCTCGACCACGAACAGCACCACATCGACATCGGCCAGCACGCTGTGCACCGTCTTGTTCAGCGTGCGGTTCATGGCGGCGGCGTAGCGCGTCTGAAACCCGGGCGTGTCCACGAACACGAACTGCGACGAGCCCACGGTGCGGATGCCGGTGATGCGGTGGCGCGTGGTCTGCGCCTTCGCCGAGGTGATGCTGACCTTCTGCCCGACCAGCGCATTGAGGAGGGTGCTCTTGCCCACGTTCGGACGGCCGACGATGGCGACCAGACCACAACGCTGGCTCTCGGGATCGACGGCAGCGGAGGGTTCTACGGATTCGGTCATGGACAGGCAGTCATGGAATAACTCGGCGCTACACGGCAGATGCCGGACAGCTCAGGAACGCAGCGGACTGCCTGGCTGATCGGTCGCCTTCAAGGCGTCGAGCATACGGCGCGCGGCTTCCTGCTCGGCCAGGCGCCGCGAACGGCCTTCGCCGGTGTGCTTCAAATTGAGCGTCGGCACGTCGCATTCGACCTCGAAGGTCTGCGCATGGGCCTGGCCGCGGGTCGCACTGATGCGATAGCCCGGGACAGGCAGGCGCCTGGCCTGCAGCCACTCCTGCAACTCGGTTTTCGCGTCCTTGGCCCAACCGCCGATGTCGGTGGTGTTGATGACGTCGCCGAACAGCCGCTGCACCAGCGCGCGGGCCGAGGCAAAGCCCCCATCGACGAAGGTGGCACCGATGATCGCCTCGAGCGCGTCGGCCAGGATCGAGGCGCGTTGTGCGCCGCCGCCGCGTGCCTCGCCATCGCTCAGGCGCAACACCTCGGGCAGGCCTTGCAGCACCGCCACCTTGTGCAGGCTGTCTTCACGCACCAGGTGAGCACGCACGCGGGTCAGGTCACCTTCGTCAGAACCGGCAAAACGCTCGTAGAGCAGGCTGGAGATCGCCAGGCTCAGCACCGCATCGCCGAGGAATTCGAGCCGCTCGTTGTGATCGGCGCTGAAGCTGCGATGGGTGAGCGCGAGGGCCAGCAGGCCCGGGTCTGAGAAACGGTGACCGAGGCGGCGCTGCAGCGCGTCGAGGCGAGGGTCCATCGAGTCGGCAGAGGCGATGCGTCGAGCCGTCCTAGCGGGATCGGCCTTCGTACTTGATCAACAGGAACACCGGCGCCATCAACTCGATTTCCTTGTTGTAGGCGAAGCGGATCACGACCCGGTCGTTCTCTTTGGTGATGTCCAGGTCTTTGGCGGAAATGGCCTGAATCGAGTATTCGATGTCCTTCTGCTTCTCGAACGCAGCGCGGATTTCAGGCACGGTATTGCCGCCCTCCAGCGCCACCTTGTTGACCGCCTTCTGGATCGTGAAGAACTCATTGAGCGTTGGCAGCACGCGCACCGCCAGCAGCGCAATGAACCCGACGATGATGGCCCAGAACAGCAGACCCAGCAGTGTGATACCGCGCTGTGCCCGCCCTACCCGATGCCGTTTGCTCATCATGCGTTGATGCTCCAGGTGATCCGGGTGTGCCGCACACCCCGCGTCATCGGCTATTTTCGGTGAAGTCACGTTCAATGAAAGAACCCGATTCGGCTCACATTGCCGAAATTCATCCACACCAGAAAGGCACGGCCGACGATGTTCTCATCAGGTACAAAGCCCCAGTACCGGGAATCTTCAGAGTGGTCGCGGTTGTCGCCCATCATGAAATAGTGGCCCGCCGGCACCTTGCAGGTCACACCCTCGACGGTGTAGGTGCAGTTTTCTCGGTAGGCATAGTCGTCGATGGCGCGCGCATAACTTGGCTGGGTTCGATCGACGAGGATGCGGTGGGATTGGGCGCCCAGGCTCTCGGTGTACTGCTTGTCATAGCGCAGCGAGTCTTCGTTGTAGAAGTCTGGCAAGGGCTGCGATGGAACCAGTTGCCCATTGAGGTAGAGCAGCTGATTGCGGTAGGAGATCTCGTCGCCCGGTACGCCAACGACGCGCTTGATGTAGTCGACGCTCGGGTTGCGGGGGTAGCGAAACACCATCACGTCGCCGCGCTGGGGATCGTGGTTAGGGATGATCTTCTTGTTGATCACCGGCAGCCGGATGCCGTAGTAGAACTTGTTGACCAGGATCAGGTCACCGACCAGCAGCGTCGGAATCATGGAGCCCGAGGGGATCTTGAACGGCTCGAACAGGAACGAGCGCAGCAGGAACACGACCAGGATCACCGGGAACAGCCCGGCGGTCCAGTCCAGCCACCAGGGTTGGGCCAGCAGCGACTGGCGCGCCTGGCTCACATCGCCGTCGCCATCGACCTTGGTAATGCCCTGAGCAGCCAGCTGCGCGCGGCGGGATTCCACCTCGGCTTCGAGCGCGTTGGCCGCAGCCAGGCGGCGTGGCGCAAAGTAGAAGCGCTCGACCAGCCAGTAAGCCATCGTCACCACCGTCAGCACCAACAGCAGCAACGAGAAATTGCCACTCCATTTGCCGACGTACCAGCCACCCAAAAACACAATCAGGCAACCGTAGAGCAGACCGGTCAACGTACTCATCAATCTTCCACTTGGAGTATGGCCAGGAATGCCTCTTGAGGCACCTCTACCGAGCCGATCTGCTTCATGCGCTTCTTGCCCGCTTTCTGCTTGTCGAGCAGCTTGCGTTTGCGCGAGATGTCGCCGCCATAGCACTTGGCGATCACGTTCTTTCGCAGGGCCTTGATTGTCTCACGCGCGATGATGTTGGCCCCGATGGCCGCCTGGATCGCGACGTCGTATTGCTGGCGCGAAATCAGCTCGCGCATCTTGGCCACCACCGCGCGGCTGCGGTACTGGCTCTGGCTGCGGTGCACGATGATCGACAGCGCATCGACCTTGTCGCCGTTGAGCAGGATGTCGACCTTCACGACGTCGGCGGCGCGGTATTCCTTGAACTCGTAGTCCATCGACGCATAGCCGCGCGACACGCTTTTCAGCTTGTCGAAGAAGTCCAGCACGATCTCGGCCAGCGGCATTTCGTAGGTCAGCATGACCTGCCGACCGTGGTACGCCATGTTGAGCTGGTTGCCGCGCTTCAGGTTGGCCAGCGTCATGACCGGGCCCACGTAGTCCTGCGGCATGTACAGGTGCACGGTGACGATGGGCTCGCGGATCTCGTTGATGCGGCCCAGGTCGGGCATCTTCGACGGGTTGTCGACCTGGATCACGTCGCCGTTGCCGAGCTGAACCTCGTAGACGACGCTGGGCGCGGTGGTGATCAGGTCCTGATCGAACTCACGCTCAAGTCGCTCCTGCACGATCTCCATGTGCAGCAGCCCGAGGAAGCCGCAGCGGAAGCCGAACCCCAGCGCCTGACTCACTTCGGGCTCGTAGCGCAGCGACGAATCGTTGAGCTTGAGCTTTTCCAGCGCATCACGAAGCTGGTCGTATTCGCTGGCCTCGGTCGGGTACAGACCTGCGAACACCTGGGGCTGAATTTCCTTGAACCCAGGCAAGGCCTCCGACGCCGGCCCGAGGTTGTTCGGCAACTTCTTTTCCAGTGTGATGGTGTCTCCGACCTTCGCCGCCTGCAGTTCCTTGATCCCGGCCACGATGAAGCCGACCTCGCCCGCATTGAGGCGATCGCGCGAGACCGACTTCGGCGTGAACACACCCAGGTTGTCGGCGCCATAGACCGCGTCGCTGGCCATCATGCGGATGCGCTCGCCCTTGATCAACGTGCCATCGACCACGCGCACCAGCATCACGACGCCGACGTAATTGTCGAACCACGAGTCGACGATCATCGCGCGCAGCGGTGCGTCGGGGTTGCCCCGGGGCGGCGGCATGCGGGTGATCACGGCTTCGAGGATGTCGTCGATGCCCATGCCGGTCTTGGCGCTGCAGGGAATGGCTTGATCGGCATCGATGCCGATCACGTCTTCGATCTCGGCCTTGGCGTTATCCGGATCGGCATTCGGCAGATCCATCTTGTTGAGCACCGGAATGACCTCGACGCCGAGATCGAGGGCGGTGTAGCAGTTGGCCACCGTCTGAGCTTCCACGCCCTGGCTCGCATCGACCACCAGCAACGCGCCTTCGCAGGCCGACAGCGACCGGCTCACTTCATAGGAAAAGTCGACGTGCCCCGGTGTGTCGATCAAGTTCAGGTTGTAGACCTTGCCGTCGCGCGCCGTGTATTCGAGCGCCGCCGTCTGAGCCTTGATGGTGATGCCACGCTCGCGCTCGATGTCCATCGAGTCGAGCACCTGCGCTTCCATCTCGCGGTCGCTCAAACCCCCGCAACGCTGAATCAAACGATCGGCGAGCGTGCTCTTGCCATGATCGATGTGGGCGATGATCGAAAAATTTCGGATGTGATCCATGCGTGCTGCGATTGGTTTGCGCGAGTCTCAGTTCGAAGGCACAACGGCGAGGCCGTTGCTGTGGAGACTCATATCGCGAAGCGATGTGAAGCCGCAAAGCGGCGTGTCGCAGTCAAAAAAAAGGCACGTCGAACGATTGACGCGCCTTCCAACAAAAATGTTTGGCAACTGCTTGTTGGGATTTCATTGTAGCCAAAAGCCTGCCTGTAGAACCGCGCCAATGCTTGTTTTGCGTTCGTTGCGCATCGCCAACAAAAAAATTGCGCACATCTTATGCACAGGAAGATTTAGCAGTTTTCATGCCTTGCAGCCAGACAGCACGGCATCGACACCTCGCGCCTCGATGCCCAGGCAGAGGCCGCCTGGACATCGATTGGGAATGACGATCAAATCAATGAATGTGAGCGCACACAAACATTTCTGAACCGCAGATCACCGAGCAGGACGAATCACGATGTAGTTGACCCATTCGCCTCGCTTGACCAGCAGCGTCACCGATTTAGGCTTGTCCAGCTTGCCAATGGCCGCTTCGAACTGTTTGACATTGGAGATTTCGGTCTTGTCGATCGACAGGACGATGTCGCCCTCCCGGATGCCTGCTTTGGCCGCTGCGCCCTCGACGGCCTCCACCCGCACGCCGCTCTTGACCTTGAGTTCGGCCTTCTGGCCTTCGCTCAAATCAGACACCGCCAGACCCAGCAAGCCGATCACCGCCGGAAGCTTGGGTGCATTCCGCTCGACCGGCGCGCTGCGGGGGCGCTCGGCTTCCAGTTCGACCACGGTCACGCTCAACTCCTTGGACGCGCCCCGGCGGAACACCTCGAGGGTTGCCTTGGTGCCCGGCTTGGCGCCGCCGACGATGCGCGGCAGGTCGCCAGCCTTCTCGATCACACGGCCATCGAACTTGGTGATGATGTCGCCCGCTTCCACGCCTGCCTTGTCGGCTGGCCCACCGGCTTCGACGCTGCGAACCATGGCACCGCTGGGCTTGCCCAGGCCGATGGATTCCGCGACCTCTTTGGTTACCTGGTCGATCTGCACACCGATGCGGCCGCGGATCACGCGCCCGCTGGAGCGCAACTGGTCGGAGACCCGAATCGCTTCATCGATGGGAATGGCAAAGGAGATGCCAATGAAACTGCCCGATCGGCTGTAGATCTGCGAATTGATGCCGACCACTTCGCCCCGCATGTTGATCAAGGGGCCGCCGGAGTTGCCAGGGTTGATGGCCACATCGGTCTGGATGAACGGCAGGAAGTCGCCAGTGTCTCGCGCCTTGGCGCTGACGATGCCCGCCGTCACAGTGTTTTCGAGTCCGAACGGTGAGCCGATGGCGATGACCCACTCACCGACCTTCAGCCGACTGACATCGCCCACACGAACCGCCTGAAGGCCCGTGGCCTCGATCTTCACGACAGCGACATCGGTGCGCTTGTCAGCACCGATGACGCGCGCCTTGAACTCGCGCTTGTCGGCCAGCGTGACGAAGACCTCTTCTGCGCCCTCGACCACGTGCGCGTTGGTCATCACATAGCCATCGGCGTTCAGGATGAAGCCGGAACCGACTCCGCGTTGCTGTGGTTCACTCTCTTGAGGTGCGGGCTGTTGCGGCGCGCGCCGCGGATTTTGCTGGCCGGGGATCGGGACCCCGAAGCGCTTGAAGAACTCCAGCATGTCTTCGTCCATTTCGGGCGCGCCATTGCCGCGCCCGGCCCGATGCCGCTCCGTCGTGCGGATATTGACCACCGACCCGCCCACGTTCTCGACCAGCACGGTGAAGTCAGGCAGGCCCTGGGCATGAGCAGCGGGATGCATGCCGCCGGCAGTCAGGGCGAGCAACATCGCCAGCGAACCGACCCAATGGCGCCAGGCCCCCACGTTCAGAGAGAAAACAGGTGGCCGACCGGCACGCTTCCAAGGAGATGGCATCTGCATGTTCACTACTCTTGTCTCAAAAAAAGAATGGGCCAGCCGCTGCGAGCCGGCCCGGCACAAAAAGCCTACTTGTTCCGATCCACTGCGTCATAGAAGGCGCGCAGCGTCACTCGGGGCACATCGCCGACCACGGTGATCCAGAAGTCTCCCTGGCGGCTCATCAGCGTCTGGGTCGCTCCGACAACCGTGATCGCCGGTCGCGGATGGCGATCCGCGTTGTACGGCTCGATGAACAATGACACGTTCGTGATGCCATCGGAAAACACCGTCTGGATCAACTGACCAGCGGCCGCTTTGCTGTCAGCTGTGGCCATCACGTCGAGCGGTCGGCGAATGCAGCTCAATTGTCGAAACCCCGCCACCGTCTTGCGCAACTTCCAGCCCTCGGCTTCAAGGCGAGTCGGCGTCAATTGCGGCTTCAAGACGCGATAGCCTGCCAGTTTGCGCATCGGCAGCAACACCATGTCCGGCTGCGCACGCACGCCGATGTCCACGCTGGAAAACGCCGAGGTTTCCAGCGTCTCGCCGAGTGCGTTGAGGATTTCGGCGCGCAACAGCAAACCGCTTTGTTTGTCGGTCCAGAGGCGATAGCCGTACCGGAACTCGTCGCGCGGCTTGAGCATCAGCACATTGGCCTCGTGACCTGCGACACGCTCCGACGGCTGCAGGCTCACATCGTAGAAGTCAGCAACATGGTCGTCTGCATCCTGCAGCAAGGACGGAAACGACTTCACCACATCGCGCTGCTCGACGAGGGCGACCTTGTCGAAGGGCCACACGGTATGCACCACGCCGTTGTGTCGCAGCACCTGACGAGCCTGTCCATCCAACGGCTCGATCCGCTCGAACTGATCTGCCCCGACGTAGAAGTGCGAGATGCGTGCGCTGGTCATCGCACCAGGCGAGCTGACGACGAAGGTGCCCTGAAAATTCCGCTGATTTGCCGCGTTGTGGATGCGGGTGAGCCATTCCCTGACTTCGTGCGGTTCGACAGCCAAGCCAGGCGCCGCGCACGCCTGGCCCGCGAGCAGCACCAGCGTCAGCGACACCATCAGCCTTGACCCGGCTGAGGCGACCCTCGGCCGACGCCGATCTGCGGCGTTCGAGTTCAATGGATCACCGCTCAGGAACTTCGACAGCCGCATTGCGCAACAGACCCGAAGTGGGGCCGAGCACCGAGGTACCCGCGAACTGCTTGTGCGCGAGCAGATACCGATCCAGGCGAGGATCGCGAATGACCTGCCCATCGAACACCAGTTCCATTCCGGCCGGGTAGACGTCAGATGGTGACGCGGCCTCCGCCGTCTGGCTCACCTTGATCATCGCTTCAGAGGCGTTGCGTGTGGGCGCCGCGGCCACCAGTGGTCCGGCACCCGCGGTCGGCGCAGGGTTCTGAACACCGACGACGGCCCCGACCACCATCACGAAGCCAGCCGCCAGCGCCACCGGCCATGCCCAGGCACGTGCTGGCCGCGCACGGACTGCAGGCGTGGCGACCCCAGCATCTGCCGTGGGATAGATCACCGGTCGAGGAGCGAGAACGACCGGCTCCGCTGCCATGCGCTTGCGAAAATCCCGCAGGAACTGCTCGTCACTTGCGCATGAGCGGGACAAGTCCTCACAGCGCATGACATCACCGATCAGGTTGTAGGCGTGCCAAGTGTCGCGGCTGTGCGCATCGGTTCGCCATTCCGAACAGATGCGCTCGATCGCTGCGCCCTGCAACTCGCCGTCGAGCAATGCCGACAGTTCCTCGCCTCGTGCGCGCGCCGGTTCGGATCCAGCACCCGAATCATCTGTCATGACAATCTCCTGTCCCACCCCGACACTTGTCAACCGCGGCGCCGACCGAAGTCAGCACTCGCCCATGATCACCATCGTTCGCCGACCCGAGTGTCCAATAAAGGTCGCAAACGCAGTGCAATCGACTCCCGCGCGCGAAAAATCCGCGACCGAACGGTGCCGATGGGGCAATTCATCAATTCTGCAATCTCTTCATAGCTCAACCCTTCGATCTCGCGCAGCGTGATCGCCTGGCGCAGATCTTCGGACAACGCATCGATGGCCGCGTTCACCGTCATGGCCACTTCCTTGCTTGCCAGCAACGATTCCGGCGTTTCGCCGTCGGTTAGTTCGTTCTCGGTGCGGGAAGTTTCATCGTCGTCATCAGGGGAGGCCCTTGCCGACTCTGTCACCAGTGGATCGCGCTTGAGTTCGCCCAGCGCCTTCTTCGCCGTATTGACCGCAATCCGGTACAGCCAGGTGTAGAACGCGCTCTCACCGCGGAACTGCGGAATCGCACGGTAGGCGCGAATGAAGGTTTCCTGAGCAATGTCGGGCACCAGATCGACATCCCGGACCATGCGGCCGATCAGGCGCTCGATGCGACGCTGGTACTTGACCACCAGCATTTCGAACGCCTTGACGTCTCCCTGCTTGACCCGGTCGATCAGCGGCGCGTCGGCGTCGGGCGCAGCCATGTGATCAGCCACGCTGGGCCTGCCGATCCACCACCGCCGGTGTCGTCTGCGGGGCGCCGCGGGCGTGCACTGCACAGCGGAGCGCCTGCCATTGGGCCTCAACGCCCCGCCGCTGCACGGGAAGCCAGCCACTGCGCCGAAGATATGGAGACGAGGCATCGCTCCGGTACTTCAGCAGCATCCAACCGCCCAAATCCAGCACGACCCGAACGCCGGATGCATCGATGTCGCCGGACCCGCGATGGGGTTCGGTGACGGACCAGCGCTGGGTATCCCACCGCAACTCGATCGGATGCCGTCGAGCCAGACTGATCAGGCTGCCCAACCCCACCAGAGCGAGCACTGGCAGCACCCCAGCGCTCCAGGCGATCGGTTCGTCATGCCACGTGATCAACCAAGCGGCAACGGAAGACACCAGGACGACGCTGAGCAGCCCAAGCGCGATGTTCCAGATGCCAAAGCACCGGATCGTCACCTGCAACGCGGACGCCGACTGCATGACGCCGCCGAGAACCCTCAGGCACGCTTGAAAACAAGCGTGCCGTTGGTTCCCCCGAATCCGAAGTTGTTCTTCACCGCCATGTCGATGCGCATCTCGCGCGCGGCATTGGCGCAGTAATCGAGATCGCAGTCGGGATCCTGGTTGAAGATGTTGATGGTGGGTGGCGCCACCTGATCGCGCACCGCCAGCACGGTGAACAGCGATTCGATGCCGCCGGCGCCGCCCAGCAGGTGCCCGGTCATCGACTTGGTGGAGCTGACGGCCAGTTTGTAGGCGTGGTCGCCGAATGCCAGCTTGATGGCGTTGGTCTCGTTCACATCGCCGAGTGGCGTCGAGGTGCCATGCGCGTTCAGGTACTGGACCTGATCGGCGGACACGCCGGCGTTGCGCAAGGCCGCCCGCATCGAGCGCTTCGGGCCATCGACACTGGGCGCAGTCATGTGATGTGCGTCAGCGCCCATGCCAAAGCCGGCCAGTTCGGCGTAAATCTTGGCGCCGCGCCGCTTCGCATGCTCGTATTCTTCGAGCACCATCGCACCGGCGCCTTCGCCGAGCACGAAACCGTCGCGGTCCTTGTCCCAGGGGCGGGACGCGGTGGCGGGATCGTCGTTGCGGGTGGACAGCGCCCGCGCGGCCGCGAAGCCACCTACCCCCAGCGGTGACACCGTGGCTTCAGCGCCGCCGGCCACCATGACGTCGGCGTCGCCGTATTCGATCATGCGGCCAGCCTCACCGATGCAGTGCAAGCCGGTGGTGCAGGCCGTCACGATGGCCAGGTTGGGCCCCTGAAAACCGAACTTGATCGACAGATGACCCGAGATCATGTTGATGATCGAGGCCGGCACGAAAAACGGAGAGATGCGGCGAGGCCCCCGGGCGGACAGTTCCGCATGGGTGTCCTCGATGAGCGGCAAACCGCCGATGCCCGAGCCGACGAGGCAGCCGATGCGCTCGGCTTGCTCTTCAGTCAATTCGTCATTGGTCTTCAATCCGGAGTCGCGCACCGCCTGGATGGACGCAGCCATGCCGAACTGCATGAAGACGTCCATGTGCCGGGCTTCCTTCGCAGGGAAGTAATCCTCGACGTTGAAGTTCTTCACCTCGCCCGCGAAACGGCACGAGAAGCTGGACGCGTCAAAGCGGGTGATGTTGGCAATGCCTGAGCGGCCCGCCAAGATGTTGGCCCAGCCCTCGGTGACCGAATTGCCAACCGGACTGATCAAACCCAGTCCGGTGACCACAACGCGGCGCCGGCTCATCGAAATCCCCAGAGTGGAACGAGCCCGCTGGTCTTCAAGTGGGCTGGATCAGGCGAACATGGTGGACGGAAATGCATGCAATGAAGGCCCGGACTCAGGCCTTTTGGTGCTTCAACGCGTAATCGATCGCGAGTTGAACCGTGGTGATTTTTTCGGCCTCTTCATCGGGAATCTCGATACCGAACTCGTCTTCGAGGGCCATCACCAGCTCGACCGTATCGAGTGAATCCGCGCCCAGATCAGCGACGAAGGCCTTCTCGTTGGAGACATCGGATTCGGGAACGCCCAATTGTTCGGCGATGATTTTCTTGACACGGGATTCGATATCGCTCATGACTCCTCCAGGAGTGTTGTCTGAAACAGCCCGGGATTCTAAAGGTTGCACCGTGTCGCCTCGCGGAGACGGTGCGCCTTTCGACCGGCCGGGCACAACCGGGTCGATGGATTCAGTGGCGGGAGACGCTCAGTTCATGAACATGCCGCCGTTGACATGCAGCTCGGCGCCGGTGATGTAGCCCGCGGCGTCAGAGGCGAGAAAGGCCACCGCGTGGGCCACATCGTCGACGCTGCCGAGCCGGCCGAGCGGGATCTGCGTCAGCAAGGCTTCTTTCTGTGCAGCCGGCAGTGCGTCGGTCATGTCGGTGGCAATGAAGCCCGGCGCCACGCAATTCACCGTGATGCTGCGGCTGCCGAGCTCACGCGCCAGCGAGCGGGTCATGCCGGCCACGCCGGCCTTGGCGGCCGCGTAGTTGGCCTGACCGGCGTTGCCACTGGCCCCCACCACCGAGGTGATGTTGATGATGCGACCGTGCCGCTGCTTGACCATGGGTCGAATCACGGCGCGGCTGAGGCGGAACACCGCGCTCAGGTTGGTGTCGATCACCGCGTCCCAGTCGGCATCCTTCATCCGCATCGACAGGTTGTCGCGGGTGATGCCGGCGTTGTTCACCAGCACGTGCAGCGCCCCGTGCGCTTTCAGCACGGTCTCAACGGTGCGATCGACAGCGGCTGCGTCGTTCACATCCAGGCAGACGCCGACGCTGCCTGGAAACGTGGCCAGCCCCTCGCCGATGGCCTGCGCACCAGCCTCGGTCGTTGCGGTACCGATCACGGTCAGGCCGCGTCGCGCAAGCTCAAGCGCAATCGCTCGCCCGATGCCACGCGAAGCACCCGTCACCAGTGCAATACGGGTCGTTGTTGGTTCTGTCGTCATGCCAGCACTCCACGGACATCGGCCATCGAAACAGGATCGAACAGCGCCCCCGAGTTCGCCTCGGCATCGATGCGCTTGACCATGCCTGCGAGCACCTTGCCCGGCCCGCATTCGATCAGGTGAGACACGCCCATTGCACGGATGGCCTGGACAGTTTCGGACCAGCGAACCGGTCCGAAAGCCTGCCGGTACAGTGCATCGCGGATGCGCATCGGGTCGGACTCTGCAATCACGTCGATGTTGTTGACCACCGGCACTGCCGGGGGTTGAATCAGCACAGACGCCAGCCGCGCTTTCAGACGGTCGGCTGCGGGCCTCATCAGGCTGCAGTGAAACGGTGCAGACACCGGCAACGGCAAGGTGCGCTTGGCACCGGCGGCCTTCAGCAGCTCACAGGCCTTCGCCACGCCCGCTTGCGAGCCCGAGATCACCGTCTGCTTCGGATCATTGAAATTGGCCGCTTCCACGACTTCGCCGCTGGCAGCTGCTGCCTCGGCACAGCCGGCGCGCACCGCATCGGCATCCAGCCCGAGGATCGCCGCCATGGCACCCACGCCGACGGGCACCGCCTCCTGCATGGCCTGCGCGCGAAAGCGCACCAGCGGCAGGGCGTCAGCCAGGCTCAAGGACGAAGCCGCCACCAACGCGCTGTACTCGCCCAACGAATGTCCGGCAACCACCGCAGGCGCCAAGCCGGTCTCGGCCATCCAGGCCCGGTAGCAGGAGATGCCTGCCGTCAGCATCACCGGTTGCGTGTTGGTGGTCAGGTCGAGTTGTTCCTTCGGGCCCTCGCGGACGAGCCGCGCGATGTCGGTCCCCAAGGCATCGGAGGCCTCGGCCAGCGTTTGCATGACCGCAGGGTGATCGCCCCAGGCATCGAGCATGCCCACGGCCTGCGAGCCCTGGCCAGGAAAAATGAAAGCGAACGAAGTGATCGACATGGGAAACAAAAAAGAAAGGCTCTGGGCGGCGCGGAAGCCGCCTAGAAATCCAACAACACGGCACCCCAGGTGAACCCGCCACCCACGCCTTCGAGCATCACCGTGTCGCCACGCGCGATGCGCCGATCGCGCACAGCCACATCGAGCGCCAGCGGGATCGACGCGGCAGACGTGTTGCCGTGGTCGGCCACAGTGACGATCACCTTGTCCATCGACAGCTTCAGCTTGCGAGCGGTGCTCTGCATGATGCGAATGTTGGCCTGATGCGGGATCAGCCAGTCGATGTCGGCCTCGCTGCGACCCGCCTTCTCCAGCACCGATCGGGCCACGTCTTCCAATACGCCGACCGCCAGCTTGAACACCGCCTGCCCGTCCATCTTGAGCAGCGGATCACCGCGGACCTGACCCCCGGCAACACTGCCCGGCGTACACAGGATGCCGACGTGCCGGCCATCGGCATGCAGTTCGCTGGCAATCAGGCCAGGCGTGTCGCTGGCCTGCAGCAGCACGGCGCCAGCGCCATCACCGAACAACACGCAGGTTCCGCGGTCGTCGAAATCGAGCAAGCGGGAGAAGGTCTCTGCCCCGATCACCAGCGCCTTGTTGGCGGCACCGGTGCGGATCATGGAATCAGCGACCGTCAGTGCATAGACAAACCCGGAGCACACCGCTTGCACATCGAACGCCGGGCAGCCAGCGATGCCCAGCTTGTGCTGCACGATGCAGGCCGTGGAAGGAAACACCATGTCCGGCGTCGACGTGGCCACGATGATCAGATCGACCGACGCCGCATCGCAATCGGCTGCCTCGAGGGCGCATTTCGCGGCAGCCACGGCGAGGTCACTGCACTGCTCCGTGTCGGCAGCGAAATGGCGCGCCCGGATACCAGTGCGCTCGACGATCCATTCATCGGAAGTCTCGACACCGCGCAGTGCCAGTTGAGCGGCCAGATCGGCATTGGTCAGCCGTTTGGCGGGAAGGTAGGAACCGGTTCCTGCGATGCGAGAGAAGCGCATTGGGGGTGTGGCTGCAGCGACGACGGGGTCGTTCATGCGGTGAGGCGGGGCGCAAGCATCTTGGAAGGGGCGTTGTCGCCGGAGATCGAATGGGCCGGCATCGCTTCGAGCGTGTCACGGATGCGGTCATGCACTCTGTCGAGCAACCCGTTGCGGGCGGCATCATAAGCCCGGTTCAGCGCCTGCTCGAAGGCAAACGCATCGGCAGAGCCGTGGCTCTTGAACACCAGCCCCCGCAATCCCAGCAATGCGGCACCGTTGTATCGGCGATGATCCACGCGGGCCTTGAACCGATTCAGCACCGGCATGGCTGCCAGCGCAGCAAGCTTGGTGAGCAGGTTGCGCCTGAATTCCTGCTTGATGAAGTCAGAGAGCATCGCCACCAGCCCTTCGGCTGTCTTCAAGGCGACGTTGCCGACAAAGCCGTCGCACACCACGATGTCGGCGGTGCCTTTGAAGATGTCGTTGCCTTCTACGTTGCCGTGAAAGTTCAGATGCCCGCTGGCGGCGGCCGCACGCAGCAACTCAGCCGCCTGCTTGATGGTGTCACTGCCCTTGATCGCTTCCTCGCCGATGTTCAGCAGGCCGACGGTCGGCTGCTCCTTGCCCTCGACCGCCGAGACCAATGCGCTGCCCATCACCGCGAACTGCAGCAGGTGCTCGGCGGTGCAATCGACATTGGCGCCCAGATCGAGCACGGTGGTGTAGCCATCACGCTGGTTCGGCATCACGGTTGCGATGGCGGGCCGGTCGATGCCTTCCAGTGTTTTCAAAACATAGCGCGACACAGCCATCAACGCACCGGTATTGCCAGCGGACACGCAAGCATCCGCCGCTGATGCACCTGCGCTGTCAGGCTTGACAAGATCGACAGCCAGACGCATCGACGATTGCTTCTTGCGCCGCAGCGCGACTTCGATGGCGTCGTGCATCTCGACGACCTCCGGCGCATCGACCAGTCGGCATCGCGCCCACTGGGCGGCAGGTGCCAGCGCCTCGGGTCGCCCGACGAGTATCAGCTCGGCCTCAGGGTGATGTGCCAGAAACGCCTGACAGGCGGGGAGCGTGACCGACGGACCATGGTCACCACCCATGCAATCGACCGCCAGACGCACCTGACTGCGCGAGACACCCTGGTTCATGTGGTTGAAACAGCGATCACGGTGACGCTTACCGGTTGAAGGGCCACGGAGGCCGAAGGGGCCCGTCACAAATGCGAAGGCCCGGCATTGCAAGTGTGCAGCGGCCGGGCCATCGGTGACAGCGGGTCATCGATCTGGGCGCTGCGGCGGCGCAACGCTTTCGATCGGTTGCGCGTCAGGCGCTCACGCGTCGGCTTTGGTCTTGAAAATCTTGCGGCCGCGGTAAAACCCGGTAGGGCTGATGTGGTGGCGCAGATGCGACTCGCCGGTGGTCGACTCGATCGCGGTTCCAGGCGTGTTCAGCGCGTAGTGGGACCGGTGCATGCCGCGCTTGGAAGGCGACTTCTTGTTTTGCTGGACAGCCATGTGAATCTCCGCATACGTTGGTGGTGGCGCCCGGTGGCGAACCACTGCGGGACGGGCTCCTGTCGAGAGCCTGCGGGCAGTTGCCGCAGATTGAACCGCGGTGACAACACCTGCCGAAAAGCCCAACAGTATATCAGCAGGCCCGATCAGTTGGGGAGTGACTTTCGCTTCAGATCGCCCAACACCGCAAATGGGTTGGCACGCTCCTCAAAGGGCTCGGGGTCGGCGGGCGGGCGCAGCGGTTGAGGGCAAGCGGAATGACGGGGCACCAGCGGCAGCCCCAGAAGCAGCTCATCCTCGATCAGCTCGATCAAGTTCAGGGTACGACTGAGCGCCAGCACGTCGTCTTCGCTGTCGGCATCTATTTCGGCGGCCAGCGCCTCGCCAGAGACAAACTGGAAGCTGCGGTCCACCTGTGCATCGACGTCCACGGCTTGCAGACAACGCTGGCAGACCAGGGCCAGCCGCGCCTTGCACGCCAGATGCAGCCAGATCTCAGGCTCACCACCATGGCGGGCGCGCGCTTCACCGGCGACCCGCCAGTCCACCGCCTCGGTACCGGCAGGCTTGGCATCCGGGTGCGCTTCTTCGCACAGCCGATCCAGCGCCGCCAGCGGCCACGCACCTGAGGCCGTGCCGCCCTGCTTGGCGAACGCGGCCACGTCCACGCTCAAGGGGTCAAAGGCAAGTTCAGACATGCCTTGAGTTTACGGCGCAGGCGCCCCATGCCCCGGCAAGTCCGATGGGACAATCCAGCGCATGCAGATGCACGCGCCGCTGATCCTGGCATCGACCTCGCCTTACCGGCAGGAACTGCTGAGGCGGCTGCGAATGCCGTTCGAAGTGATGGCGCCGGAGGTCGACGAGTCGCCGCATGCCATGGAAGCGCCGGCGGCGCTGGCAGCGCGCCTGGCGCTTGCCAAGGCCCACGCGGTGGCGTCCTTGCATCCATGCGCAGTGGTGATCGGCTCGGATCAGGTCGCCGACCTCGATGGCGTCGCGCTGGGCAAGCCGGGGCACCACGAGGCGGCGGTGCAGCAGCTGCGCACGATGCGCGGTCGGCGGGTGGTCTTTCACACCGCCGTGGCAGTGGTGCAGGCCGATCGCCGCTTCGAAGCGAGCGACGTCGCCCGCGTCGGCGTGACTTTCCGCGCCCTGTCGGACCCCGAGATCGAGCACTACCTGCGCGCCGATCGCCCATACGACTGCGCGGGCAGCGCGAAGGTCGAATCGCTGGGCATTGCCCTGCTGGAGTCGGTCGAGTCCGATGACCCGACAGCGCTGATCGGATTGCCGCTGATACGCACCTGCGCCTTGCTGCGGCAGGCGGGGATCGATCCGCTGGAGCACACCACGCCATGACGGGCACGCTCTACCTGGTGCCCAACACGCTGGACTTCGGCATGTCACCCACCGAGGCAGGCGCCCGCGGCTTGCCGGATCTGCAGGACGTGCTGCCGCTGGGCGCGATCCGCATTGCAGCCCGCCTTCCGTGCTGGGTGGCCGAGAACGCCAAGACCACACGGGCGTTCCTGAAGCGGGTGAACGAGGTCGTTCCGCTGGTTCAGCCGCTGCAGGCGATCACGATCACCGAATTGCCAAGGGCCAACAAAGGCGCTGAGGCCACTCCAACAGGCTCGCTCCATGCCTTGTTGGCGCCTGCGCTCGGCGGTCAGGACATCGGCCTGATCTCAGAAGCCGGGATGCCGGCGATTGCCGATCCAGGGGCGGCGCTGGTTCAGGCCGCGCACACCTTGAATGTGCGCGTCGAACCGCTGTCGGGGCCGAGTTCACTGATGCTCGCGCTGGCCACCAGCGGATTGAACGGCCAGAGCTTTGCCTTCGTGGGCTACCTGCCGGTGGACGGTACGGCACGCGTGGCCCGCATCCGCGAGCTGGAAACACTTTCGCGCCGCGCGCAGCAAACGCAGCTGATGATCGAGACGCCCTACCGCAACGCCGCCTTGCTGAGCGCCTTGTTGAGTGCCCTGAATGGAAACACACGGCTGGCAGTCAGCTGCGGGCTGACGTTGAGCCAGGGCTGGAACCGCACCGACACGGTGGCCGCCTGGAAGGCCCGCCCCGCCTCGATCCCGAACGACACGCCAGCTGTTTTCAGCCTGCTGGCCTGACAGATCGTCAGGCGATGCTCACTCGTCCTGCGTGGCCGTGGTCTTTTCGCCGAACAGGGCCGCGACCCGACGCTTCGGCTTGATGTTGGGCGACAAACCGCGCGGCGCGCTGGCCAACGTGGCGGAGGATGGCGCCGACTCCCAAGCCGGCGGCGCGCTGGAGCTGGGTTCGTAGGGGCGATCGAAAAATGGATCGGACGAGGCCTTCCGGGCGCTGTCACCCGGGCCGCGGTGCGGTGCGCGCGGGGGCCGGCTGCTGCTCGCCGGCTCGGCGTCTGCCACCATCGTCTGCTGTTCAGGGGGCTCACGGCGGGCGCGTTCCGGGCGGGGTTCGCGGCGCGCGGGCGCTTCGTCGAGCTCAATCGGCTCGAGCTCGATCTTCTTCTTGATCAGCTTTTCGATGTCGGCCACCAGGCGGGTGTCGTCGCGCGACACCAGCGTCACGGCCAGCCCTGAGGCCCCCGCACGCCCGGTGCGGCCGATGCGGTGCACGTAGTCCTCGGCGTTGAACGGCACGTCGAAATTGAACACCGCCGGCAGGTCGGCGATGTCGAGGCCGCGAGCCGCGACGTCGGTGCACACCAGCACATCGACCTCGGCACGCTTGAAGGCCTCAAGCGCCTTCAGCCGCTCGTCTTGCGACTTGTCGCCATGCAGCGCATTGGTGCGCAAACCGTCGCGCTCGAACGAACGCGCCAGACGCGCACAACCCAGCTTCGAGTTAACGAAGACGATGGCCTGCGTCAGCGCGCGCTCACGGATGATCTTGAGCACCGCCGCCCGCTTGTCGTCGGTCGCGACGCTGAAGAAGCGTTGCTCGACATTGGTCGCGGTCGCGTTCGGCCGCGCCACCTCGACCAGGATCGGGTTCTGCAGATAGCTCTCGGCCAGCCGTTTGATCTCTGGCGAGAAGGTCGCCGAGAACAGCAGCGTCTGCCGTTGCTTGGGCAGGTAGCTCAGGATGCGCTGCAGATCGGGCAGGAAACCGATGTCGAGCATGCGGTCGGCCTCGTCGAGTACGACGTACTCGACCTGACCCAGATTGCAGTTCTTCGCCTCGATGTGGTCGAGCAGCCGACCCGGCGTGGCGATCAGCACCTCGACACCGGTCTTCAACTCGGCCGTCTGCGGTTTCATGTCGATGCCACCGAAGACCACCATCGACCGCAACTTGGTGTGTTTGGCGTAGCTCTTGACGTTGTTGGCGACCTGGTCGGCCAGTTCGCGGGTCGGTGCCAGCACCAGCGCGCGCACCGGGTGGCGGGCAGGCGACGCGCTGCTGTTTTCATGCTTGAGCATCTTTTGCAGCAGTGGCAAGGTGAACGCGGCCGTCTTGCCGGTGCCCGTTTGCGCGGCACCCATCACGTCTCGGCCATCGAGGACGATCGGGATGGCCTTGGCCTGGATCGGCGTCATCTGGGTGTAACCGGAATCGATCACGGCACGCAGCAGTTTGTCGTCGAGCGCCAGGGTGTCGAAGCGCACCGGTGCTGCGACCGGTGGGTTGGCCGAGGTGTCGGGGCTGGCTTCTTGGGGGGTTTCAGTCATCCCCCGATTATCGCCGCGGGCGTCTGCCGAGGGAAATTGGTTAAATGCGACCTCTAGAATCAAACGCAATGGTGGCGTGAGGCCGACACGGACCCAGACTCCCATACAGCTCCCATGATCCTCGTGACAGGCGGCGCCGGCTTCATCGGCTCGAATTTCGTCCTCGACTGGCTGGCGCAATCCTCCGAGCCGGTGCTCAACCTCGACGCGCTGACCTACGCGGGCAACCGGGAGAACCTGCGCTCGCTCGACGGTGACACGCGCCATGTGTTCGTCCATGGCGACATCACCGACCGCACGCTGCTCGACAGCCTGTTCGCCACGCACCGGCCACGCGCGGTGGTGCACTTCGCCGCCGAAAGCCACGTCGATCGCAGCATCCACGGGCCCGGTGCCTTCATCCACACCAATGTGCAAGGCACGTTCACGCTGCTGGAAGCGGCGCGGGGTTACTGGCTGACGCTGCCCGAGGCCGAGAAATCCTCGTTCCGCTTCCACCATGTGTCCACCGACGAGGTCTACGGCTCGCTCGGCCCGAACGACCCGCCGTTCACCGAAACCAACCTCTACGAGCCGAACAGCCCCTACTCCGCCAGCAAGGCGGCCAGCGATCACCTGGTGCGCGCCTGGCACCACACCTACGGCCTGCCGGTGCTGACCACCAACTGCAGCAACAACTACGGGCCCTTCCATTTCCCCGAGAAGCTGATCCCGCTGCTGATCGTCAACGCGCTGGCAGGCAAACCGCTGCCGGTCTACGGCGACGGCAGGCAGGTGCGCGACTGGCTGTATGTGAAGGACCACTGCGCTGCGATCCGCGTGGTGTTGGCCGGTGGCCGGGTGGGTGAGACCTACAACATCGGCGGCTGGAACGAAAAACCGAACATCGACATCGTGCACACCGTGTGCGCACTGCTCGACGACATGCGCCCGGACGCCGCCGGCCCGTACCGGCGGCTGATCACGCACGTTACCGACCGGCCCGGCCACGACCGGCGTTACGCCATCGATGCCCGAAAGCTCGAGCGCGAACTGGGCTGGAAACCAGCCGAGACCTTCGAGACCGGCATCCGACAGACGGTGCGCTGGTACCTCGATCACGCCGACTGGGTGGCGCGGGTGCAAAGCGGCGCGTACCGCGAATGGGTCGACGCCAACTATTCAGCGCGCACCGCCAGCAACAGTTCACCATGAAGATCCTGTTGTTCGGCAAGAGTGGTCAGGTCGGCTGGGAACTGCAGCGCGCACTGGCGCCGCTGGGTGAACTGATCGCCCTCGATGCCGACAGCACCGACTGGCACGCCAACTTTGCCGACCCCGAGGCACTGTCGGCCACCGTGCGCGCCATCGCGCCGCAATGGATCGTCAATGCGGCGGCTTACACCGCGGTCGACAAGGCCGAGAGCGAACCCGAACTGGCGCGCTCGATCAACGCCGCAGCCCCGGGCGTGCTGGCCCGTGAAGCAGCGGCCCTCGGCGCCACGCTGCTGCACTACAGCACCGACTACGTGTTCGATGGCAGCGGCTGCACGCCCTGGGTCGAAGACGCGGCCACCGGCCCGTTGAGCGTGTACGGCGCCACCAAGCTGGCTGGCGAAGACGCGATCCGCCACAGCGGCTGCACCCACCTGATCCTGCGCACCAGCTGGGTCTATGCAGCGCGTGGCGGCAATTTCGCGAAGACGATGCTGAAGCTGGCGGCCGAACGCGACGCGCTGAAGGTCATCGATGACCAGATCGGTGCGCCCACTGGTGCCGATCTGCTGGCCGACATCTCCGCACATGCGCTGCGCCAACTGGCGCAGCAGCCCGAACTCGGCGGCACCTACCACGCCGTCGCTGGCGGCCAGACCAGCTGGCATGGCTACGCACGGCACGTGATCGAGCACGCGCGCGCCGCAGGCCGCCCGATCCGGGTGGCGCCGGAGGCGATCGAAGCCGTGCCCACCAGTGCGTTCCCGACGCCCGCCCAGCGGCCCCTCAACTCGCGACTCGACACCCGCAAGCTGCAAGACCGCTTCGGCCTGCGCCTGCCCGCGTGGCAAACGGGGGTCGATCGCCTGCTGGCCGAAATACTGTGACCCCATCCCCGGACGCGCTCACCGCATGAACATCCCCAGCCGTAAAGGCATCCTGCTGGCCGGCGGCTCCGGCACCCGCCTGCACCCCGCAACGCTTGCGATCAGCAAGCAGCTGCTGCCGGTCTACGACAAGCCCATGGTCTATTACCCGCTCAGCACGCTGATGCTGGCGGGCATCCGCGACATCCTGTTGATCAGCACGCCGCAGGACACACCACGCTTCGAGGGCTTGCTGGGCGACGGCAGCCGCTGGGGCGTAAACATCAGCTATTGCGTGCAGCCCAGCCCTGACGGACTGGCGCAGGCCTTCATCCTTGGCCGGGACTTCGTTGCAGGCGCGCCGAGCGCGCTGGTGCTGGGCGACAACATCTACCACGGCCACGATCTGCAGGGCCTGCTGTCGGCCGCCAACGCGCGCACCAGCGGTGCCACGGTGTTCGCCTACCACGTGCAGGACCCCGAGCGCTACGGCGTCGTGGCCTTCGATGCGAACAAGCGAGCGCTCAGCATCGAGGAAAAGCCCAAAGCGCCAAAGAGCAACTACGCGGTCACGGGCCTCTATTTCTACGACCACCAAGTCTGCGACATCGCTGCCGACATCCGACCCTCCGCGCGCGGCGAACTGGAGATCACGGACGTCAATGCCCGGTATCTCGCGCAGGGACAGTTGAGTGTGGAGATCATGGGGCGTGGCTATGCCTGGCTCGACACCGGCACCCACGACAGCCTGCTCGAAGCCGGCCAGTTCATCGCCACGCTGGAAAAGCGGCAGGGCCTGAAAGTGGCCTGCCCCGAGGAGATCGCCTTCCGTTCCGGCTGGATCGACGCCGCCCAGCTCGAGGCGCTGGCGCGCCCGATGCTGAAGAACGGCTACGGCCAGTACCTGATGCGGATCGTCAACAACCAGGTGTTCTGATGAAGGTGATCCCGACAGCCATCGACGGCGTGTTGATCCTGGAGCCCAAGGTGTTCGGCGACGAACGCGGCTTCTTCCTCGAAAGCTTCAACCAGCAGGCGTTCAACGCCGCCGTCGGCCAGGACATCGCTTTCGTGCAGGACAACCATTCGCGCTCGGCCCGCGGCGTGTTGCGTGGGCTGCACGGCCAGCGCGCGCCGCATGCGCAGGGCAAGCTCGTGCGCGTCACGCAAGGCAGCGTGTTCGACGTGGCGGTGGACGTGCGCACCGACAGCCCCACCTACGGTCAATGGGTGGGCGTCGAGCTGAGTGGCACCAACCACCGGCAGCTGTGGATCCCCGCTGGCCTCGCGCACGGCTTCCTGGTCACCAGCGACAGCGCCGACTTCCTCTACAAGACCACCACCTTTTACCGCCCCGATGCCGAATTTTCGATCCGCTGGGACGACCCCACGCTGGCCATTTCCTGGCCGCTCGACGGCATCACGCCTGCGTTGTCGACCAAGGATGCGGCGGCGTTGCCGTTTGGTCAGTGACCCGGCGATGCAGCCGATGACCCCAGTGGGCATGAGTCCCGAACGTCCCACATGAGTTTTCTGCTGCTGAGTTTCACGGTGTCGCTGCTGAGCACCCTGGCAGTGCTTCGCTCCGTCGATCGCCACAGCCGCCTGTCGGCCGACACGGAAATCTCGGGCCCGCAAAAGTTCCACGATCGGCCGGTGCCGCGCGTGGGCGGCGTTGGTGTGCTGCTGGCATTGTTTGCCGGCGCACTGCTGGCAGAGTTCACCCGGCCTGCGCTCAGCGAGCCGCTGTGGCTGCTGCTGGCCGCGGCGCTGCCGGCGTTCCTCGGCGGACTGGCCGAAGACCTGACCAAGAAGGTGTCTGCCTCGCGGCGGCTGATCGCCGCGGTCATCTCCGCCGCGCTGGCGGTGTGGCTGCTCGAGTCGGTGGTGCGCCACACCGCCATCCCCGGGGTCGACACGCTGATCCAGCTTGAACCCTTCGCCATCGCGCTGACCCTGCTGGTGGTGACCGGTGTGTCCAACTCGATCAACATCATCGACGGCTTCAACGGCCTGGCATCGATGTGCGTGCTGATCATGCTGATGGCATTGGCGTACGTGGGGCTGCAGGTGCAGGACCGGCTGGTGCTCACTGCCGCCTTGATCGCCGCGGGCGCGGTGCTGGGCTTTTTTGTCTGGAACTTTCCCGGCGGACTGATCTTCCTGGGAGATGGTGGCGCCTACCTGCTCGGCTTCATGGTCGCCGAGCTGGGGGTGCTGCTGATCGTGCGCAACGCCGACGTCTCGCCGCTGTTTCCGCTGTTGATGTGCGCTTACCCGATCTTCGAGACGCTGTTCTCGATGTACCGCCGCAAGGTGCTCAAGGGCGTGGCCTCGTCGCAGCCCGACGGCATCCACATGCACACCTTGATCCACCGCCGTCTGGTGCGGCAGATGATCGGCGAGGCCGCATCGAACCGGCTCACCGCGCGCAATTCGATGACGTCCCCCTACCTCTGGCTGCTGTGCAGCCTGTCGGTGATCCCGGCCGTGCTCTGGTGGCACAACACGGCCGTGCTGACTGGCTTTCTCGCGCTGTTCATGGTGTCGTACGTGGTGCTGTACTGGCGCATCGTGCGCTTCAAGGTGCCCCAATGGCTGCTGCCGCGCCGTTGAGCCGGCGGCGCGCTGTTCAACGCGGCTGGTATTCGGGAACGAAGCGGGCCAGCGCCGCGCGCTGATCGGCAGGGGATCGCCCCTGCTGGGGCTGCGCCAGCCACTGCATGAGCTCATGCGTCCACGACGCGGTGACCTCGTCGTTGAGTCGCGCGATGCGCAATCGCGGATGGGCCGAGGGCTGCGTCAGGTCGTCGTCGGCCAGCAGTTCCTCGTAGAGCTTCTCGCCGGGCCTGAGGCCGCTGAAGACGATGCCGATCTCGCGCTCGCGGTGGCCGGCCAGTCGGATCAGATCGCGCGCGAGTTCGACGATCTTCACCGGCTCACCCATGTCCAGCACATAGACCTGCCCGCTGCGCGCCAGCACCGCCGACTGCAGCACCAGGCGAACCGCCTCGGGAATGGTCATGAAGTAGCGCGTGATGTCGGGGTGGGTCACCGTGACCGGGCCGCCGCGGGCGATCTGTTCCTTGAACTTCGGGATCACGCTGCCGCTGGAGCCCAGCACATTGCCGAAGCGCACCGCCGAGAACACCGTGCCCGAACCCCGTGTCGCCAGGTGCGACAGCACCCGCTCGGCCGCACGCTTGCTGGCGCCCATCACATTGGTCGGGTTGACCGCCTTGTCGGTGCTGATCATCACGAAGCGCTCGACGCCGCTCTCCATCGCGGCCAGCGCGGCATGGTGGGTGCCCAGCGTGTTGTTCTGCAGCGCGGCCCAGGCGTTGTCGTCTTCCATCAGCGGCACATGCTTGAACGCGGCCGCATGGAACACCAGCTTCGGCCGGTGCGCGGCGAAGGTGGCCTGCAGATGGGCCAGGTCCTTCACGTCACCCATCAGCCTCACCAGCGGCAGGCCCGGGTGCAGTTCGCTCAGCTGCTGCTCGATCTGGTACAGCGCAAACTCGCTCAACTCGTAAAGCACGAGGCGCGATGGCCCGTAGCGGGCGATCTGCCGACACAGCTCGCTGCCGATCGAACCGCCGGCACCCGTCACCAGCACCGTCTTGCCCGACACCAACTCGGCGATGCCGGCCTCGTCGAGCACCACCGGCTCGCGGCCCAGCAGGTCGTCGGGCTCGATGGCACGGATGCGCTCGACGCGCGCGCTGCCCGATTGCAACTCGCTGACCGAGGGCACCGTCAGCACAGGCAGCGCGGTGGCCGCGGCCAACTCGATCGCCCGGCGACGCTGTGCCGCGGTGGCGCTGGGCAGCGCCGTGATGATGTGCGTGGCGCCGGCGATCACGCGTGGGTCGCTCAGCTCGTCGAAGCGCCCCAGCACCGGCGCGCCGGAGATGCGCGCGCCGCGCTTGGCGGGATCGTCGTCGAGCAGCCCCAGCACCGTCCAGCCCTGCTGCGGAAGCCCGGCGACCAGCAACCGCGCGGCTTCACCGGCACCCATCACGATGGCGCGGCGCACATCGCCACTGCGCTTGCCATTCGCACCGGTGATCTGCGCACGCGCGTGCTCGTACAGCATGCGGTAGGCGATGCGCACCATGCACAACCCCATCAGGGTGACGATGGGATGCAAGGCCAGCACCGCACGCGGTACCTGGTAAAGCTGCAACATCAGCACGCCCGTGGCGCACAGCGCACCTGCGATGGCGCAAGACCAGGTCAGCCGCTTGACCTCGCCGAAGCCCGAGAAGCGCCACATGCCGCGGGGCACACCCGCGACGGTGAACACCGCCAGATAAGTCACGATGACGCCCAGCAGCACCCAGCCGTCGTAGGGGGGTCGCTGGCTCCACCAGCGCTCGAAGCCAAGCCGGAACAGGTAGGTGAAATTCCAGCAGACGGCGATCACGACGGCATCGATCAACAACGTCAGCGGCCGGCGGTGCGGACGCCAGCGGGCCAGAAATCGATCGATGCGGTGCCAGATCATGGAGGGCGATTATGTTGGCGCCGTCGCACGCAGACCCCTGCACGACGCCGTCATCGGGATGTCGGCGTACCGGTCCACAACGCGCGCAGCGTGGCGGCGATCAGCTGCAAATCGCCCATGAAACTGGCCTCGTCGACGTAGCGTGCCGACAGCTGCAGCTTGGCAGGCATCACCGCCTCGACATACGCGCGCTCGGGGTCGACCGCACGCGCCAGCTGCGCCGATTCATCACGGAACGCCAGCGATGCGGGGTCGGTGATGCCGGGGCGCACGCTGAGCACCTTGTCGCGCAGCGACGGTGGGTACAGCGCGACGTAGCGCGGCACCTCCGGGCGCGGTCCGACCAGGCTCATGTCGCCCACGAACACATCGATCAGCTGGGCCAGCTCGTCGAGCTTGGTGCGACGCAGCAGCGCGCCGACGCGGGTGATGCGGGGGTCGACCCCGACCGTGAGCTGGGGTGTGCCCGCCTCGGCATCGGTGTCCTGATTCGTCATCGTGCGGAACTTGTGGATGCGGAACGCCACGCCGTGACGCCCGACACGCACCTGCCGAAAGAACACCGGCCCGGGTGAGTCCAGCTTGATCGCCAGCGCCATCAGCAGCAGCAGGGGACTCAGCAGCCACAGGCCCAGGCCGGAGGCGCACAGATCGAACAGCCGTTTGGCCATCGATGCGTCGAAGCGATCAGCCGAGCAGCGCGCGCACCGCGTCGATCACGCGCTGCACCTCGGCCGGGCCCATGCGGGTGTACAGCGGCAGGCTCAGCATCCGCTCGTAGGCGTGCTGGCTGTGCGGGAACTGTTGTGCTTGCAACTGGTAGCGGTCGCGCCAGTAAGGCTGCAGGTGCAGCGGGATGTAGTGCACGCTGCATCCGATGCCCGCGGCATACAGGCCTTCGATCAACTCATCGCGCGTCAGCCTGGCCTCGTCGTCCAGGCGCAGCACGTACAGGTGCCAAGCGTGCGAGTCACCGTGCAGCGGCTGCGGTGGCGTGATGACCGGCAGATCAGCGAAGGCCGCGTCGTAACGCGCAGCGATGTCAGCGCGCGCCTGCTGGAAGGCGTGCGCCCGCTTGAGTTGATGGATGCCGATGGCCGACGCGATGTCGGTCAGGTTGTACTTGAAGCCAGGCGCGATGACCTCGTAGTACCAGCTGGGCACCTTCGCCGTGAACCGGTCGAAGGCGTCGCGGTTGATGCCGTGCAGCCGCATCACCTGGATGCGCTTGGCCAGCGCCGCATCGCGCGTCACCACCATGCCGCCCTCGCCAGTGGTCATGGTCTTGTTGGCATAAAAGCTGAACACCGTGGCGTCGCTCTCGAGCGTGCCGACGAGCTGGCCGCCACAGGTGGTCGGCAACGCGTGGGCCGCGTCCTCGATCACCTTCAGGCCGTGGCGTCGTGCCAGTGGCAGCAGCGTGGCCATGTCAGCCGCGAGCCCGGCATAGTGCACCGGCATCACCGCTTTCGTTCGGGGCGTGATCGCCGCTTCGACAGCCGCCACATCGATACACAGGGTGGCCGGGTCGATGTCGACCAGCACGACGTCGGCGCCAAGGTAGCGAACCACCTCGGCAGTGGCGGTGAAGGTGTGCGTGGTGGTGATGACCTCGTCGCCCGGGCCGATGCCCGAAGCCTCCAGCGCCAGGTGCAGGCCGGCGGTGGCACTGTTGACAGCCATCGCGTGCAAGCCCGCATCGCCGAGGAAGGCACTGAAATCCTGCTCGAAGCGGCGCGTTTTCGGGCCGGTGGTGATCCAGCCCGACTTCAGCGTCTCCACCACTTCGGCGATCTCGTCGTCACCGATGTCGGGCAATGCGAAGGGGATGAACGGGATTGAAGGCGTGGTCGTCATCGGGGTTTGCCGATCCAGCAGAGCAGGTGGGTGCGCAGCCACGGCAGCGCGCTTAGCGCCTGGCAGACACTCGGATGAATGCGTGCGGCGCGGCGGCTGATCGGTGGCGCCAACGTGACACGCCGTGCATCGATGCGCGCACCGGGGAACAGCGCCCTTACCCGCGCCAACGGCACGCCACGCACGTCTGGGTTGCGCGGATTGTCGTAGGTGAAGTCATACCAGAGCACCGCACCGCCGGGCGCGACCCAGCGCCACATCGCGTCGGCCAACCGCTGCTGGAACACGTTGTCGAGCAGCGAGCTGAACACCGTCGATTGGTAGACGAGGTCGAAGCTGCCGTCGGCAAAAGGCAACGCCAGGGCATCGCCTTCATGCAGTACCGTGGTGGCTGGCAACTGGCCGCGCGCTGTCGCCGCGCGCTCGGGCAGCAGTTCGTTGCCGACCAGCCGGCTGGCATCGAAGCCAAGGCTGGCCAGCTCGAGCAAATTGCTGCCGCTGCCGCAACCAACTTCCAGCACGCGCAGTTGGTCGAGCGGTAGGGCCGCGTGACGCGAGAGCAGTTCCAGCATGGCCCGCTGCCGCTGCTGGCGGGCCAGCGTCACCTCGGGACGCAGCGGGCTGTACAGATCGGCGCCGATACCGCTGGCAGCGCGGCGCGCATAGCGCTCCGCCACCGCCATCGGTTCGTCATTGTGCTGGGGCGTTGTGGTCACAGGGCGAATTGTCAGCGCGTCAGGCGCGTGGCCACTGCACCAGGCATGCGCCGCAGGAGTAGCAATTCAACCAGTGCATGGCCGAAGCCAAGGCCGTAACCCAGGTGCATGCAAGCGATGGCCGCTGCGATGCCCGCCGCATCGCGCAGCCGATGCGGAGAACGCGCAAGCGCTGCGCCGCTGAAGAGTGCGGTCAGCACGTAGACACCAAGCACCGTAGCCAGTGCAGCACGCGCCAGAGTTGACCATGGCGTCAAGGCTGTCAGCCCAGCGAGTCCAGCCACGAAGACGAACGGCGCTAGATGGCGCGGCGACGCTGGCAACCGGTGCTTGCGGATCACCGGCACCTTCCAGTAACCGTATTGGTAAAACTGGCGAAACAGCGCCACGAATGAGGCTCGCGGGGTGTAGGTCGAGCGGATGGACGCGCTCTGCCACACGACACCGCCCGATCGCACGATGCGCAGGTTCAGCTCGTCGTCCTGGTTGCGCACCAGCGACTCGTCGAACCCCCCGAGCCGAAGTAGATCCTCGCGCCGCCACGCCCCCAGGTAGACGGTGTCGACCGGGCCGCTGAAATCGATGCGGCGCGACGCCGCGCCACCTGAACCAAAGCGGCTGCTGAATGCGAGGGCGATCGCCTGCTGAGGCCAACCCTGCCCCACCGGCAGCCAAGCGCCACCGACACACGTCGCGCCCGTATCGGCCAACGCTCGCACACATTCGCGCACGTAGTCCGGCGAGTACACGGTGTGCACGTCCATTCGCACGACGATCTCGCCGCTGGCTCGCACCGCCGCCAGGTTGAGCGCCGTCGACGTGATGCTGGCCGGGTTATCGACCACCATCAATCGCCCGTCAGCGTTCGCGCGCTTGTCGATGAGTGCGCGCGTGCCGTCGTTGCTCATGCCATCGGCGACAACCACTTCGAGCACGTCGTGGATCGCCGGCAGCTGCTGCGCAAGCACCGAATCGAGGAACGCCTCAATGTGGCTGGCCTCATTGCGACACGGGACGATCACCGAGATGCGCATCCGGTCAGCTCCGCCGCCCGTCAGAAAGCGTCTCGGTCGCATCAAGCACGACGCGGAAGGCCTGGTCGTAAGACAGATGCTCGTCAAAGCACTGCAGCGCCCTCGCGCGATAGCCATCGGCATCGGCGTCGATGCGCGCAATCAGCTGCAGCAGATCGTCCGGGGATTGAAGCACCTCGCCGACACGATGGCGGAGGACGAAATCCGCCAGACCCGGTAGGGCAGACACGATGACCGGAACACCGAGTTTCAGGAAGTGCGATAGCTTGCCCGAGGCCAGCCCGACGGCTGCGGTGTTGTCGCCAACCAAGGCCGAATAGAGCACCAACCCGACCCGTGCACTGCCGAGCAGATCGTCGATGCGTGCATAGTCCACCGGGGCCAGTGAGAACAGCACACATTGCTGCTTGTCCATAGCTCGCAACGCACGAATTTCAGCGTCGTCGTCCGCACGCGGTTGAGCCGAATGCACGATACAGCGCCACGGCTCGCGCAGCCGTTGCGCCGCCTGCACGGCAAGCTCTGTCGCAAAAGCGGGGCTGATCGTGCCAGGGCACAGCAGGATCGGCGTGCTCGAATCGAGCCCGAAGCGTTCGTGCAGCAATCGGCTGGTGTGTCGGCGCGCCGGGCCACATGGGGCATTCGGCACGACCAGAATGCGCTCGAGCGGCACGCCAAGATCGCGCGAGAGCAGATACCGCCGCGTTGCATCGTGCTCAATCGTGATGAGGCTGCGTTGTGCCGCGCGGCGCTCGATGGCCTTGAACAGATGTGCTGCCCGCGTGTCGAGTTTTTCGCCGATGTAGAGCTCTGTCTGGTAGTTGATGACTTGGATTGAACGCAGCAAGGAGCACGCGTAGGCGGCAAAAAGGCCGCGAATGCCTCCGGCGAAGACGACACGCGGCAGGCGGCGCAGCTTGAATAACATCCATACGGTGAACAGCAGTGTCACTGCCATGCGCGGCTCGCGCTCGGCATCGAAGGTCACGGGCAAATGGCGAACCGTGACCAGACTCGACTCGAAGCGAGCCTGTGGAAACCGCAGGTTGCGAACGGTGTAGACATCGACCTGCCAGCCGGCCGCAGCGAAGCACCGCACGGCGTTCAGTATGCCGGTCTGGTGATCGAGCGTGCCCATCGGCGCGAAGACGGCAACGTGCCGCATCTCAGAGTGCACGCGCCTCGAAGCACGCGTACCAGCTGCGGTCGTCCGGTTCGGCCTGGGACATCCAGGCCCGGGTTGCCACGAGCTCGAAACCCGATGCACCGAGCAGGTGATCGACCTCTGGCACAAAGAGATAGCGCATCCGGTGATCCTCGGCGACCCTGCGCTGTTCGCCGCTTTCGATCGCGGTGATCTCGATGTCGAAGTGCACGTCGACGAGATTGGCGTTCACCTGCATCGTAGGCGTTGTTCGCCGCACTATCGAAACACGGTCGTCACGGACCTCCTTGATCACGCAACGCGGCCGGTCGGACAACACCGCCGGCCCGTACCAGCTGTCGAAGACGAACACACCACCGGGCTCGAGATGGGCACGAGCCGTGGCCATCGCAGCCAGCAACTCGGGCGTGGTCGCTTGGTACGACATCACATGGAACAGAGAGATCACCGCATCAAAGGTTCGCCCAGCCCGAAAGCAGCGCACGTCGCCCTGCTCGAAGCGCAGCGCAGCGGCCAGCCCGCTGCCTGCCGCCGAGCGACGCGCCAAGGCGCGCTCGACCATCGCAGGACTGAGGTCGACGCCGTGCACACGCAGGCTTTTCCCAGCGAGTTCGACGGCGTGCCCCCCCGTGCCACATCCCAACTCCAACACGTCGGTGGCACCAGGCCGCGACTGGCGCACCAGCGCCGCAACGTAATCGGCTTCGGCACGGTAGTTCTTATCGCGGTACAGCAAGTCATAGCAGGCAGCGTAAAGATCGAAGACGCTCATCGCACCAGATCCCGCAGGGCGGCCGCCACCGTGTCGATCTGGTCATGGGTGAGGGCAAGGCCGCTCGGAACATAGAAACCACGGCGTGCAATGCGTTCTGCCACCGGGTGCGAGTCGTTGGCGAACAGCCCCCGACTCCGAAAGACAGGCTGCTCGTGCATCGGCCAGAAAAACGGCCGACAACCCACACCCATCGCACCCAGGCGACGCATGGCCTCTTCTGCGTCGAAATCGATATCGTCGTGGAGTACCACGCCATACACCCAGTAGATGTTTTCGGCGTCGTCATTGCGTGGCAAGGGCAGCTGCAGCCCGTGCGTGCCGGACAGGGCCGCGTCGTAGCGACGGCCCATGGCGCGCTTGCGCCGCAGGAACTCGTCAAAGCGCTCGAGTTGCGCGACACCCAGTGCAGCCTGCAGATTGGTCATCCGCATGTTCCAGCCCAACTCATCGTGCACAAAGCGCCGCGGTGGCATGAATGCCAGATTGCGCAACTTGCGGCAGTGCTCGGCCAGTGCGTCGCTGTCGGTGACCAACATGCCGCCCTCGCCCGTGGTCACGTGCTTGTTCGGGTAGAAACTGAACGTGCTGATGTCGCCAAAACTGCCGCATGGACGGCCGCGATAGGTTTGCCCGTGGACCTCCGCCGCATCCTCGATGATCTTCAGGCCGTGGCGTCGCGCGAGTTCCTCGATCGGTGCCATGTCCACGGGCAGCCCATAGATGTGCACGACCATGATCGCGCGGGTACGCGGTGTGATGCGAGCCGCGACCTGCTCGACGTCCATGTTCCAGGTTGCGGGGTCGCAATCGACCACGACCGGCGTGGCCCCTGCGCGCACGATCGGAGCCGCACACGAGATGATGGTGAAGGTCGGCAGGATCACCTCATCGCCCGGGCCCAAACCCAGCGCAGTGACTGCCGCATCGAGCGCGAGCGAGCCATTGGCAACCGCGACGGCGTGACGGCGTCCTACGGTGCGCGCAAAACGCTCCTCGAACTCGCGCACGAAGGGTCCCTCAGACGAAATCCAGCCGCTGTCGATGCATTCCGACAGATAGCGCTTCTCGTTGCCGTCGAGCAACGGCTCGTTGACCGGGATCATGACGGCTCTCCCCTGAAACGCAGTTGCTCGGGCCCGACCGGAGAGAACCGCGTCTTGTCGTGATCGCCGACGTACGGCCCTTGCTTGGCTTCGACGATGTCGGAGGGCTCGATCATTTCCAGTCCGTGCCCGCCAACGGCCAGCAGGATCACATCGCCGGCTTCGAGGACCGTGCTTTCGAGGTAGTCCTGGGCATCGCCATAGAAGTCGATGCGCACCCGGCCGCTGCGGATGAACAGCACCTCCTGCGTGTAGCACACCTCCCGCGGCACCGGTTGGTGGACATGCGGCGCAATCACATGACCTGCCGGGCGGCTCATGCAGCCGAGTTGCAGCGAGCTGTCTTCGCTGGTCAGGAATTCGATGCCCTGCGGACGGTGCGAGCGCCGCAGGATCGTGGCGAGTTCCCGGTCCTCATGGACGATGCGTTCGATCATGTGTTCTCCGCAACTCCAGTCGCTGGCTTGTCCAGCACCAGAACGAAATGCAGGTAGATGCCGCGGCCGAGTTCGTCTGGATTGCGCAGCACCCGCAGCTGCGGGATCAGACCGGCCTGGGTTGCTGGGCGCCAGACACGCTGCATCAGGGTGCCTGGACTGTACTTGCGAGACGCGCGGACATCCCAGGCATCACGCCGCAGGTAACGCACTGCGCCGGCGTCGCCAGCCGGTTTGCCGTGGTGTTCAGGGCTCTGGTAGTAGCACGCCTGCACGTGCATGTAGAGCGGTGATACGACCACCCGCCCGCCGGAACGCAGCACGCGCGCGAGCTCACGCAACAGACGAATGTCGGCATCACCTGCGAACATCTCATAAGCGCATTGCAGCGAAGCACTGCCGATGCTCGCGTCGTGGAACGGCATCGCAGTGGCATCACCGCGCAGGTAATACGGCAGTGACGCAACAGACGGATCGGGCGCAAGGTCGATCGACAGCGTCGTCAGCCCCTGGTCGCGCAACATCCGGACCCAAGGACTGGAGGCACTTGCGATGTCAAGGTAGGGCCAGCGTTGCACCGACGCGTCCAGATCCAGCAGGCCCCATGCGACAAAGTGTTCGAGCAGCTTTTCGTCGTAGACGCTGCAGGGCATGCCCAACTCACGCACACCGCGCTCAATCTGTTGCAGCTCGGCTGCCGTCGGTGATCGGTAATCAGCCGCGCCCGAGGTGCGCAGCAGGTGCAGAGGCCGCGCCACGCGCTGTCCGATGGCACGAAGCACACCGCGCGGTCCCTTTTCACCCAGCCGCCGGATCACGCTGATCATGTGAGGTAGTCCTCCTTCAGAACCCAGGCCAGCAATTCTGGGTCGCGAGCGACCTCGGCCTGGTGATAGGCCATCCCCCGCAGATACGCGCGTCGGACCGCTCGCAGCACGGTGCGCCACTGCGCCGTGGCAGCGTCCGCGGGTGCACTGCGGGTGAGACCTCGCTCGCGCAGCGGCGTCACCAGTCGGCGCACCGCCGCGCGCGCTTGTTGACGCCAGGGCAGAACCGCTCTTCCAGCGCGCCGGATGCGCGTGTATGAATCAGAGACCCCCTGGGCGTAGGCCCGTTCCTCGAAATAGTCCGAGGTCATCCGGCGCGCGGTGACGGCATGGCGAACGCTGGCAGCGCTGTCGAACAGCGTCCGCCAGCCACGCTCGCGCACCAGCCGGGCGATGTGGCTTTCGCCATCACCTCGCCAGCGGATGCGCTCCGCGGGCACGCCATCCGGATGGAAGCCGCGGGCGGCCTCCAGCACCGTACGACGGACATTGAAATTGCAGCCCCATACATAACTGGGGTCGAGCGCGAAGCAACCTGCGCCGAAGTCGAGGATGCTGAGATAGCCCAATGCACGGCCTCGACCGACCGGCTGTTGCCACCACCGCTGCAACCACATCGGCGGCTCATGCTCGAACAGCGGAAGGTTATTGCCACCCACCAGCGCGACCGACGGGTCGGCTGCAAAACGAGCAACCACCGCCTCGACCCATCCGGGCTCGGCTTCGATATCGTCGTCCGCAAACATCAATACATCAGCGCGCGCAGCGCGCCAGCCTGCATGGCGCCCACAATGCAATCCGGGCTCATGCACATGCAACAAGCGAAGCTGCAACGGGCCGTCAAAAGCATTCGCCACCGCTGCTGTTTCATCTGTGGAACCGTTGTCAACAACGATGACCTCAAAACTGTCAGCTTGCGTCCTCTGGCTGGTAAGCGACTGAAGGCAGCGCCGCAACACGTCAGCGCGGTTTCGCGTCGGCACAATCACGCTAGCCTTCGGCGCTGTCATGCTGAATTGCGAAGGTGACGGATTTGTTGGGTCGCCCGGTGCGAACCCAATCTCACGAGAAGATTACGCTGGTGAACAGCCGCCCAAGCATGATCCGTCAGACGCCTCGTCTTCATCATGCAACCAGGGCCCCGACCCCACGCGAAATCACCAAGTGGCTGCGCTCGCCGCGACGATGTACAAAGCGAGTTTCCTCTGGCTGAGTCTCAAATCTATTACGGGCCGCAATGTGCATCGGTCTCAGAGCGGCTCCTCAATCACCGGTCGGAGGGTCGGCGCGGAATCGCGCCATCGCCGACACAAGCGTAATAGAAGTTTCCGCTCACTAGCGAATAGAAGAACGGTGAATGATGTGACCATCAACGCTGATGCAGCAGTAGAGTGTGCTGAGTCGGCCGTGCCTAGGAATGCAGCGCAGCACAGGCAAGTGCCAAGCGCACAGAGTGGCCGCACCCAACGAATTGGCGATATCTGCGCCACCCTCCAGCAAACTGTGACCTGAACCACGATGGCAACGCCAGCCAACACCAGCCGCCCCCAAAGAAAAACTTCCAGTCCGCGGTGGATCGTTAACAAGTAAACCACTAGGTAAACGAGCAGCATGGGCCCAAGGGCCATCACTTCAGCCAGTGGCCGCCCTATTGCACGGTGGAGCTCTCCATTGAAGGAGACGATCCAAGAAGCACCCTGGGTCAGCGCCAACATGCCGATCACTAGACCCGCATCCAGCCAGTTAGCGCCTAGCACGTGATGGGCTAACTGCTCGCTTGTCGCATACAAAAGCAGAGCGGCCGGCAGCGCCACCAGCGTTGCGGCGCGTACCACCGTGATCAGAGCGTCGCGCAGCACCGGCAAGTCGTGCTGGGCGCGCGAAAACAGGCCGTAGAGGACCGGCAACAGCGGCGATAACAGCAGACCGAAAATCAGCGTCACCAGCGTACTGCCCGTGCGGTAAAGGCCCATGTCATGCGCGCCGAGAAAGCGCCCCACCACCACGGCGTCCATCCAGCCGTAGCCCCAGCCGAGCAGGCCGGCCAGCAGCGCCCAGCGACCGAAGCGCATCAATTCGCCCGCCAGCTCGCGACTGAAGGCCCAGCGCGGCCGCCATCCGCCCAACCACCACAAGGCCGCAGCCTGAGCCGCCTGGCCGGCGAGAGTCCCACCCACCAGCGCCCAGTGGCCGCCACCGGCCATCGCAACGGGCAACGAAGCCAGTGCGGGCAGCCCAGCGCCCAGCAGACGCACCCAGAACAGCGACTGGTAGCGAAACTCGCGCTGCATCAGCGCCATCGGCACCGCACTCAGTGCCGACAACAGCATCACCGGCGACAACACCTGCAGCGCCGACTCGATCCGCGCCTCGCCGAAGAACGCGGCCACCGCCGGGGCGGCCAAGAACAGCGTCCCCATCAGCAGCGCGCCGAAGCCAGCATTCAGCCAAAAGGCTGTATTGGCGGCCTCCTGGATGCGGTCCGTGCGCTGCACCAGGGCTTTGGCCAGTCCCAGCTCGCACAAGACTTGCGCCAAGCTGATGAGCACCGTCGCTGCAGCGACGACGCCAAAGTCCTCTGGCAACAGGATGCGCGCGAGGACGATGAAGGTCAGCGGCCCCAGTACACGCGCTGCCAGTTCGCCGAGCACCGACCACTTGAGTGCCTGAACGCCAGTACGCAACAGCGACATGGCGGGTCTACAAGCGCCGCCTGAGCGCGCGTACCAAGCTGGGCAGCAACTCGCGCACATGATCGCGAAAGGCGATGGCGCCGACCCGCGAACGCTCGTAGAGCCAGGGATGCACGCAGTCCATGAAAGATAGTTCGGTGATTCGCGGCACCTCGGCGGCATTCAACGTCTCGCAGAAGGGATGACCCCGCTTCACGTACAAGAACACATTGGCGCGATGCCAGGGCTGCACACGCTCATCGGCCCAGAAATGCGGGCGGAAGGCATCGAAGACAGCGTACCCGCGCGCAACGAACTGCTGGCCCCAATGACTGTGGTACCGCTCGTGGATGTGATGGACCCCCCCTTGCCCCGTGAACGCGGCGGAGAAAAGCACCACGTCCGCACAGTCGGTGAGGGACTGCACGATGCTCTCTCCTGCAGCGGGCGAAAGATGTTCGACGACCTCCACCGACATCCCCAGGTCAAAGCGGCGGGCAGGGTCCACGGCGGTTTCCAGGTCAGCCGCACGGAACGGCAGCGTTGGATCGATCATCAGGTCCTGACGGTTCCAGGAACCATCAATTCCCAGTAAATCCTGGACACCCAGTTGGCGCCACGCTGTCAGCCAAGCGCCACGTCCGCACCCGATGTCGAGCACCGACGTGGGATGCAACAACCCGTTGAGATGCCCAAGCAGCACACGCGCCGAGCCAATACTTCCCTCGAGCTGCTCGTCATAGAAAGATTGGTCATAGGGCATTTCAAACGGCACTTCAGCGCTCGCGTCCGATCGTGACGTCATAGCCGTGTTTTTTCAACAATGCGCTGCGGCGAGACTGGTCAAGATCGTTTAGCACCATCTCCGCAACGATCTGTTCCAACGTGACAGTCGCTACCCAGCCGAGACGTTCACGGGCCAAGCTTGCGTCGCCCAGCAGCGTGTCGACTTCTGCCGGTCGAAAGTACCCCGGGTCAACGACGGCGATGACGTCTCCGACCTTGACTGCCGGCGCATCGTCGCCATGAACCGCCCCGACGACGGCGCGCTCATCGACGCCATGGCCGACGAACTCAAGCTCGATTCCAAGTACCCGCGCGCTCATACGAAGAAATTCACGCACCGACACCTGGCGACCAGTAGCGATCACATAGTCGTTGGGACGGTCCTGCTGCAGCATCAACCACTGCATCTCGACATAGTCCTTGGCATGCCCCCAGTCGCGCATGGCATCGAGGTTTCCCAGATAGACACAGCGCTCCAGCCCCACCGCAATGTTGGCGAGGCTGCGCGTAATCTTGCGCGTCACGAAGGTCTCACCTCGTCGTGGCGATTCGTGGTTGAACAAGATGCCATTACAGGCATACATCCCGTAGGCCTCGCGGTAATTGATGGTGATCCAGTATGCGTAAAGCTTGGCTACGGCATACGGACTGCGGGGATAGAACGGTGTGATTTCTCGCTGCGGCACCTCGGTGACCTTCCCGTAAAGCTCACTGCTCGATGCCTGGTAGAAGCGTGTGCGCCCTTGCAGCCCTAGAAATCGAATCGCCTCGAGCAACCGCAGTGTGCCCAGCGCGTCGACGTCGGCGGTGTACTCCGGCGACTCGAAACTGACCGCGACATGCGACTGCGCGCCGAGGTTGTAGACCTCGTCGGGCGCAACTTCGTTGAGTATGCGAGTCAGGTTCGATGAGTCGCACAGATCACCATAGTGAAGCTTCAGGTGAGCTTCGGGCAGATGCGGATCACGGTACAAATGATCAATGCGCGATGTATTGAACTGCGATGCTCGGCGCTTGATGCCGTGAACCTCATAGCCTTTGCTCAGCAATAGCTCAGCTAGATATGACCCATCTTGCCCAGTGATTCCTGTGATGAGTGCAGTCTTGGGGCTCATAGTTAGTTAGTCAATTGCCGTTGGTGCGCAAGAAATGAAATCGGCAGATCGTCCAGCAGAACGACCAAGGTTGAACACGTATGTCAATACGTTACGCCAGCGCTTCCGCCGCCAGACAACACACCCCGTCGCGCAGCACATACCGCTCGCCCGTGGCCGGACACGACGCGACGCCATCGCCCTTGAGCGGCAGGGTCAGCGGCTCGCCATGCCGGCTCATCCAGCCGATCTGGCGTGCCGGCACGCCGACCACCAGCGCGTAATCCGGGACATTGCGGCTGACAACCGCCCCCGCACCGATGAAGGCGTAGCGGCCGATGGTGGTGCCGCAGACCACGGTGCAATTCGCGCCGAGCGTGGCGCCCTGGCGGATCAGCGTCTTGCACAGTTCGGCATCTCGCGACACCGCAGCGCGCGGGTTGAACACATTGGTGAACACCACGCTCGGGCCACAGAACACATCATCTTCAAGCGTCACCGCGTCGTAGACCGACACGTTGTTCTGGATGTTGACGTTGCGGCCGATGCTGACTTCGTTGCCGATGTAGACGCCCTGGCCCAGTGCGCAGTCGGCGCCGATGCGGGCCCCTGCGCACACGTGCGCGAAGTGAGACACGCGGGTGCCGGCGCCGAGTTGCGCCCCCGGGTCGATCACCGCGGTCGGGTGTATCAGCCCCATCGGCGTGCGCGCCGATCCCGGCGGCAGGGCCTACCCAGAGCGCCAGCGCGATCGGTCATCGCGCAGTGTCGGCAAGGACGTGTTTGAACATTTGGCGGATTTTAGGCGCGGTAGCCACCCTCTAGAGCCCAAAGCCCACAACCTAAAATCAACGACCGCCCCCACCATCGTCCCCATGACCGCAGACCACGCCCCTTCCGCGCCGACCTCACCTGCCACCGCCAGCACAGCGGCAGACGAGAACCAGCTGATCACAGAGCGCCGAGAAAAGCTGGCCGCGATCCGCGCATCGGCGCAGGCCGGTGGAGGGGTCGCCTTCCCGAACGACTTCAAGCCCGCGAACCACGCTGCCGAGCTGGTCGCGGCGTACGGCGAGCGCAGCAACGAGGAACTCGAGGCACTGAACCTCACGGTCAGCGTGGCCGGCCGGATGCTGCT
This sequence comes from Burkholderiales bacterium PBB1, assembly GCA_002255905.1. Classification (GTDB taxonomy): domain Bacteria; phylum Pseudomonadota; class Gammaproteobacteria; order Burkholderiales; family Burkholderiaceae_C; genus PBB1. The sequence goes on along the minus strand of NKIN01000005.1, from coordinate 235,344 downwards.
GAAGCGGGTGATGGGCAAGGCCAGTTTCGGCACGCTGCAAGACGGCTCTTTGGGCACCACCGGCGGGCGCATCCAGCTTTTCGTCACCAAGGACGCGCTGGGCGAAACCGTCTACGACGCCTTCAAGCACTGGGATCTGGGCGACATCCTCGGCGCGGTGGGCACGCTCTTCAAGACCAAGACCGGCGAGCTGTCGGTGCGCGTGACCACGCTGCGCCTGTTGACCAAGAGCCTGCGCCCGCTGCCCGACAAGTTCCACGGCATGACCGACCAGGAACAGAAGTACCGCCAGCGCTACGTCGACCTCATCACCGACGACGCGGCCCGCGCCCGCTTCACCGCGCGCAGCAAGGCGCTGAGCTCGATCCGCCAGTTCATGGTCGATCACGGCTTCATGGAAGTCGAAACGCCGATGCTGCACCCGATCCCGGGCGGCGCCAACGCCAAGCCCTTCGTCACCCACCACAACGCGCTCGACCAGCAGATGTTCCTGCGCATCGCGCCCGAGCTGTACCTGAAGCGGCTGATCGTGGGCGGCTTCGAACGCGTGTTCGAGATCAACCGCAGCTTCCGCAACGAAGGCATCAGCGTTCGGCACAACCCCGAATTCACGATGATGGAGTTCTACGCCGCGTACTGGAACCACCACGACCTGATGGACTACACCGAGCAGGTGCTGCGCCACGCCGCGCGCGGCGCCACGGGCTCGGCCACACTCACTTATGGCGGCAAGACGGTCGATCTGGACGCCCCTTTTGCACGGCTGACGGTGCGCGATTCACTGGTCGCCTACGCCGGCCTCAGCACCGAAGAAGCCAGCAATGCCACCGTGCTGCACGCCAAGCTGAAGGCCCTGGGCGAAGAACCGCCCGCCCACTGGAAGCTGCCCGAGCTGCAGTTCGGCCTGTTTGAAGCCGTGGTCGAAGAACAGCTGTGGAACCCGACCTTCATCATCGACTACCCGGTCGAGGTGAGCCCATTGGCCCGCGCGTCGGACACCGACCCGTCGATCACCGAGCGCTTCGAGCTGTTCATCACCGGCCGCGAATACGCCAACGGCTTTTCCGAGTTGAACGACGCCGAAGACCAGGCAGAACGCTTCAAAAAGCAAATGGCCAACAAGGACGCCGGCGACGAGGAAGCGATGTACTACGACGCCGATTTCATCCGCGCCCTTGAAATCGGCATGCCCCCCACCGGCGGCTGCGGCATCGGCATCGACCGGCTGATGATGCTAATCACCGACAGCCCGAGCATCCGCGACGTGATCCTGTTCCCGTCTCTCAGAAAGGAATCGTGAGGCCGCTCAGCGCTGCTTGAACACGGGCTTGCGCTTGTTCACGAAGGCGTCCATGCCTTCTTTCTGGTCTTCTGTCGCGAACAGCGAATGAAACATCCGGCGCTCGTGGCTGACGCCGTCGGAGAGCGAGCCTTCGAACGCGCGGTTGACGCACTCCTTGGCCATCATCACGCTCGGGCCGCTGAATTCGCAGATGTTTTGCGCAGCGGCCAACGCAACGGTGAGCAGGTCGGCCGCCGGCACCACGCGTGACACCAGGCCGGCGCGTTCGGCCTCGGCCGCATCCATCATGCGGCCGGTGAGCACCAGGTCCATCGCCTTGGCCTTGCCCACCGCACGCGGCAGGCGCTGCGTGCCGCCGGCGCCCGGGATGATGCCGAGCTTGATCTCGGGTTGGCCGAACTTGGCGGTGTCGGCGGCGATGATGACGTCGCACATCATCGCCAGCTCGCAACCGCCCCCCAGCGCAAAGCCGGCCACCGCCGCGATCACCGGCTTTCTGACGCTCTTCAGTGCCTCCCAGTTGCGGGTGATGAAGTCGCCCTTGTAGGCCTCCATGTAGGTGAGCGTCGCCATCGCGCCAATGTCGGCGCCGGCTGCAAAGGCTTTCTCGCTGCCGGTGATGACGATGCAGCCGATGCCCTCGTCGGCATCGAAGGCCTGCAGCGCCGCGCCGAGCTCGCTCATCAGGCCATCGTTCAGCGCATTGAGCTGCTTGGGCCGGTTCAGCGTGATCAGCCCGGTCTTCAGCGGGCCGTCTCCCACGGTGTCGACGAGGATGAATTCGAGGGGCATGGCGGTTCTCCGTAGGGGCTTGCTGCAGTTCAACTGTAGCGACAGCGGCAAAGCGAATGGAGGGCCTGTCCGCCGCCGGGCCGCCCCAAGGCGGACGACGCCCCTCAGGGGCAGGAGCGCAGCGACTGGGGGGCTCTATTCCACCAACTGCGGCCGCCGCTTGATCATCAGGTCGATGTAGGTCTCGGTGTCCTGCTGGATGCGGATGCGCACCGGCAGGTACTTCAGGCTGGGCGCGAACCAGACGGTGGCCGACAGCTCATCGCCCTTGCGCGACTCGCGGCGAGGCTGCAACGGGATCGCGTCGATCGGCCCGATGGGCGTGTACACCGGCTCCGACTCGCGGATGTCGTAGGTCCACACACTCATGCGGCGCGGCAGGGCCAGCGGCAACTCGATCGTGCCGCCCGGCCGCAGCAACTGCGGCTGCCGCGTGAACAGGTAGGTGAGCTGCACGAACTGACTGGCCGTGTCCTGCACGCCAGGCACACGCTCGACGCGCTGGCCGTTGTTGAGCAGCACCGACTCCGGCTCGAGCGTGACGCTGGCGCGCTTGCGGTCCTTGAAGGCGGCCTTGCTTTCCTCGTCGTAGCGCTCGGGCACCAGCCCGGCGTCGCTCAGGCGCCCGTCGCTGCTCATGCGGCGCGAGTACAGCGGCGCGAACGAGGCGCCGACCACCACATCGAGGTGCACCTGGTAGCGCTCGCCGACACGCACCCAATCGACCTGCGCGCTGCCGTAGACCTCGCCGCGGTAGTTGCCGGTCAGCTCGTAGGTGATGCGGGTGGAGGGTGGCCAGTCAAAGGCTTCTGGCGTGGGTGCCGATGCGGCTGCAGATGCGGGCGCCGCCGCTGAAGCCACTGCAGGGCGAGATGCCGCAGGCTCTGCAGCTGCAGCCACTGCGGGTTCAGCCGGGGCAGAGGCTGCAGGCTCGGGCGCGCTCGCGGGCAGCTCGGCAGGCACTGCTGCTGGCACCGGACCCAATGCAGATGCAAGTGCAGGAGCCGAGGCCGCCGACGGGGCCGATGCCGCCGCCACCACCGGGGTGGCCTGCCGCGGGGGTCGCAGCGGTGGTGCCACAGGGGCCGGTGGCGGCGGTTCGGCTGCAGATGCGGGCGGGGTGCTGAACGCCATGTCACGCACCGCCACCAGCTCGATACGCGCCGGCTTCTTGCCCTGGTCGAAATCGATGACGCTGTCGTTGATGCTGCGCATCACGCAGGCGTGCATCACCAGAACGGCGGCCACGAGCGCCACGCGGCCCGCGATCCGCCTGCGGCCGGCCACCGGGGCTTGCGCCGTGGAGGGCATCGCGGGTGTCAGGCGCCCAGCCAGGCGCTGCGCAGCGCGAGCGCGGCTCGAGGGGCCTGGGTGTCGGCCATCAGACCGACCACACCGGCTGGCACGGTGGCATCGGGCACATCGATCGACAGCCTGAGCAGGCGCTGATCGCGCGACACCAGCAGCACGCCCGGCTGACCGGGCGTCAGCAGCCGCAGCAAATCGTCGAGCCGGCGCAGCCGCCAGTCGCCGAACGCCAGCACCTCGTCTCCAGCCGACAGCCCGGCGCGCTCGGCAGCACCCCCGCGCAGCACATGGGTGACCTTGATGCCGGTCAGCGCGCTTTCGCTGACACGCATGCCCAGGCGCTGGGTCAGCGTGGCCGGAGGCGTCTGCCATTGCACGCCGAAGCGCTGAAGCAGATCCTTCAGCGGCAGGTCGCGCGTGCCGTGTACCCACTCGTGCAGCTGGCGGGTCAGCGCCTCGGCCTGCGCCGGGCCGGCGACCTCGCGCAGCACGTCGACCACGTCGCCCTCGGAGATCGGGCCACCGACGCTGCGTGCCCAGAGGCCGCGCATCACGGCATCGAGCGTGGCCGCGCGGCGTGATCCTGCAGAGCGCAGGCTCAGGTCCAACGCCAGTGCGACCAGCGATCCCTTGGTGTAGTAGCTGATGGTCGCGTTCGGGGTGTTCTCATCGCTGCGGTAGTACTTCACCCAGGCATCGAAGCTGGCCTGCGCCACGCTCTGCACCTGCCGCCCTGGCATGCCGAGCACGCTGGTCACGGTCTTGGCCACCGCCTTCAGGTAACGTGCGTCGTCGATCAGCCCCGCTCGGCGCAGCAGCAGGTCGTCGTAGTAGGACGTGAAGCCCTCGAAGAACCACAGCAGCTCGGTGTAGTTCTCGCGGGTGTAGTCCAGCGGCGCGAAGTCACGCGGCTTCAGGCGCTTGACGTTCCAGGTATGGAAATACTCGTGGCTGATCAGGCCCAGCAACGTCACGTAGCTGTCGCTCTTTTCTTCGGGGCGCGCCCCCCGGGCCACATGGGCAGCAGCCATCCGCGGCAGGTCGCGGCGCGATGCGATCAGGGCCGTGCTGGCACGGTGCTCCAGCCCGCCATAGCCATCGTCGACACAATTCAGCATGAACACATAGCGCTGGAACGGAATCTCCGTGCGCTTCGGCGTGTCGCCGTGCCAGAACGCGATCTCGGTCTCGCAGATGCGTTTCGTGTCGGCCAGCAGCCGGGCGCTGTCGAAGTCGGGCAGCGCACCGGCCACCACCAGTTCATGCGGGACACCGTGGGCCTTGAATTGGCCACGCCAGAAGCGGCCCAATTCGAACGGGTGATCGACCAGTTCGTCGTAGTCGGAGGCTTCGAACGCCGCAGCGCCGATCGCCTGCATCGAGGTCGCGACCTCCCAACCGCGCGGCAGCGAGCGCAGCTCGATGCGGTGCGGCTCGGCCTCGCGCCCTTCGACACGCAGACACACGCTGGTGCCGTTGAAGAAGCCGCGCTGCGCATCCAGGAAGGCGGCACGCACCGAGGTGTCGAAGGCATAGACCAGGTACGTCACCACGAGCGCACCGCGCGCGCTGCACTCGGCCTGCCAGGTCGCTTTGTCGAGCTGCGTCAACGGCACAGGGCGCGACGCCACGCGGCCACCCTGCGTGGCTTCGAGCCCGCTCAGGTGGCGGGCGAATTCGCGCACCAGGTAGCTGCCCGGAATCCACACCGGCAGGCTCAGCCGCTGCCGGGCAGCCGGTTGGGGCACGGTCAGCGTGACGCGGTACAGATGGGCGTTCGGATCGTGGAGTTCAATGCGGTAGGAAATCATGGGCGTATCAACAGCAGGTCGGTGAGTGTTCGATGTCGCAGTGTCAGTGCCGCAGTTCATCGGGCAGCGGAAACACGCTCTGGCAGGCGATGCAGACGAACAGCTTGCGCCCACCGACCATGGCGCGCTCGATGGCCGCACCGCATTCTCGGCAGGGCTGCTGGGCACGGTCGAAGACGAAGAATCGCGCTGCCTCGAAGTCGAATCCCTGCTGGCGACGCGCGCGGTACAGCAGCATCGGCACGCACACCCCATCGGTGCGAAAACTGCGGTGGCTGATGTCGCGCACCGCCTTGGCCAGCCGGTGCCGTTCGGTATCGCCGAGCTCACCCAGGCGCCGCCACGGGTTCAGCTTGGCAACGAAGGCGATCTCGCTGCGCAGGTAGTTGCCGAGGCCAGCCAGCACCTGCTGATCGAGCAGCGCATCGGCGATGCGGCGGCGCGGAAACTGCGCCAGCCGAGCGGCGATGTCGCGCGCGCTGGTCGCATCGTCGAGCACCTCGGGGCCGAGCTTCGCGATGTACGGGTGGGCGTCTTCCTCGCCGTGGCGCAGCCAGGCGAAATCGGTCGCGCTGTACAGCACCGCACGCTGTGAAGGCGCCTCCAGCACCAACCGAATGGCACGCGCGCGCAACGGTTCATCGGGCCGGTCGACCACCCATACACCGTACAGCTGGTTGTGCGAATACAGCACGTCGCCGGTAGAAAAGCGGGTGAGCATCGCCTTGGAACGGGCGCTCACCGACTCGACGGTGGCGCCGCGCAGCGCATGTTCCATCGGCGCCAGCACGGGGTGCGCCAGCGTCATCCGCAGTGGCTGGCCGGCAATGCCACGGTGCACCGCTTGCGCCGCACGGCGGATTTCCGGGCCTTCGGGCATGGCCTGTCGCGCCGATCAACTGCCGGCCGCGCCGATGAAGCAGGCGAGGCTGGCCACGACGGTGAGGCGGAAACGCAGGATCAGCCAGGCGGCCGACATGTGCACCGGGTAGACACGGCGATCGACGAGGTAGCACACCACCAGCATCACGCCCAGCACCACCAGGCCGGCGTAAGCAGGCATCACCACCGCCACCCACGCCACCAGCGACGGCACGACACCCCAGACGAAGCGCGACGGGTCTGGTGGCTGCGCGCGAAAGCCGAAACCCCAGTGGATACCGCCGAGGAACGAGACGATCACGCCGGCATACGCCGACAGGGCCGCGGCAACGTACGGATGCGCGTCGGGTCGCACGATCCACAACAGCAGCGCGCCGATCACGAAAGGCAGCAGACCCGCATAGGCCAGGCGCAAGGTGGCCCGGTCCGGCTGATTCGTCGAAGCCGGCGTCAACGTGGCCTGGGGGGTACTGCTCAAAAAAGCTCTCCGTTCAACTGCGTCTGAAGCGAGCGTGATTGTCGCTTGACACTCTCGTAGAACACGCTGAACGAGCGGCACATCGCCTCGGGGTTGGGCAGCAGTCGTGGTGGGTTCTGCAAGGTCGCCAGCGCACCGAGCGCAGCGTCGTAGCCCGGCATCGGGGCCCGCACCGCCGTCACCCGGCCCGGCCCCGGCCAGGTCGGCGCGCCCGTCTTCCAGGGCACGGATGACGTCAGATCGCCGACGAACACCGCATCGGTGACCTGCCCCATCCGCCGAAGCACCCAGCGCCAGCGGGCCTCGCTCCAGGGCAGCAAGGCATGCGACGGCGTGTGGATCACGCCCAGCCGCCACGGGCCACCCGCGCCAGCACCCGCACCGCCTTCGCGCTCGCCCATGGCCCAGGGTGTGATCAGTTCGATCTCGCGCTGTCGCGGCACCGCGCTGGCGCGCAGCGGCTGCGTGGCCTCGGTCACCCAGTCGGCATGCGGCGCCGCCCACAGCGCAGGCTCGCTCACGCCTTCGTGCAGGCCCGGCTCAGGCCCGACGTCGCCCTCCTTCCGCGCGATGCGCTCCAGCGCCTCGTAGTCCTGATCGATCACGGTCCCTTGGCCCCGCCAGCCCTTGTCACCACCACGTGGGGCGTACTTCGCCACGTTGTCTGCGTTGAACAGATAAGGCTTGCTGGAAAAGGTGCCGGCCACCCATTGCCAGCTCAGATGATTGCTCGGCACGTCGCCATCGAGCAGGTGGCCGATCATCCAGTCGGCGCCGGCACGCCAATGCACCTTGCGCAGGTGCACCGCGTAGCTGGCGAGCCACATGCGGGCATGGTTGTGCAGGTAGCCCGTGGCGTAGAGCTGACGCACGGCGGTGTCGATCACCGGCACGCCAGTGCGGCCTGCACGCAGATCCGCTGGCACGTCGGACGCGTAGACACCGGGCCACACTGCGCCAGGCCGCATGTCGCTCAGCACCTGCTCACCGCACCGCGTCCACACATGGTGAAAGAACTCGCGCCAGGCGAACTCGAACATCAGCTTGTCCTCGTACCCCAGCCGGTGCTTTTGCATCACGCGGGCCACGGCACTGCGCATGCCGATCACGCCGTGGGTGAAGTAAGGCGAGAGCCCGGTGACCGCTCCATCGAGCGCATTGCGGGTGCGGGCGTACTCGCCCGGATGCACCGCGTCGAGCCGGCGCAACGCCTCCGCGTGCGTGGGCTCGAAATCGAAGAAGTCTTGCAGTTGCGGGATCAACCGGGATTCTTCGCAGAGGCCAGCAGCTGCTTCTCGAGGTCACCGAGGCTCATCGCGCCCGGCACACGTTTGCCGTCCTCGAACACCAGGGCGGGTGTGCCATTGACCTTGTGCTTGCGCCCGAGTGCCGCATTGCGCTGCAGCGCCGAGATGTCGCAGTCACCCATCATCTTCGGCGGCAGCGTGCCGTCGACCATCCAGTCGGCCCAGACCTTGCCACGGTCCTTGGCGCACCAGATGTTGCGCGACTTGTCCACCGAGTCGTTGCCGAGGATCGGGTACAGGAAGGTGTAGATGGTGACGTTCTTGGCAGCGCGGGCTTCGCGCTCGAAGCGCTTGCAGTAGCCACAGTTCGGATCGGCAAACACCACCAGCTTGCGGCTGCCATCGCCTTGCTTCGAGACGATCGCGTCCTTCAGCGGCAGGCTGGCGAAGTCGATCGCGGTGAGCTTCGCCACGCGCGCTTCGGTGAGGTTGGTGCGGGTCTTGGTGTCCAGCAACTGGCCTTCGATCAGGTAGTTGCCGTTGTCGTCGGTGTAGTAGATCTCGGTGCCGACGCGCACCTCGTACAGGCCCGAGATCGGCGACTTCGTGACTTCATCGACCTTGCCCAGATCGGCCAGCCGTTCGGCCAGCGCCTTGCGGATCTCGGCTTCGCCGGCGTGCGCAGGCGCGATCGCAGCGATTGCCCCCACCAGCGCGGCAATGAGCGGGCCGGCTGCCGTGCGAACCACGGTGCGCTGGAGCTTTTGTGTCAATGACAACGCCATGGGGATGACTTTCAAAGGGGTGAACAAACCGTGGCGGTCGAGATACCAACTTAGGAATCCAGCGCCTGCGAGGTCAGCCAGCGCTTGAGCGGCGCCAGCCGATTGACCAGAGTCAGGCCCTGGTTGCGAAGTTCCCGCACCAGCGGTGCGGGGTGGGCAAAAAGATGCATCAGGCCGTCGGTGATCTCGACCATTGCACGTGTGGGCAGCAGGCGCTCGCGGGCATAGCGACGCAGCAGTTTCTCGTCGCCCAGTTCGCGCCACGGTTCGCGCGCTGCAAGCACCGCGGACAGGGCCGCCACATCGGCCAGCCCCAGGTTCAGACCTTGTCCGGCCAGCGGGTGCACCACGTGGGCGGCATCGCCCACCAGGACCCAGCCGGCTCCGCACCAGGTGGCCGCTTGCGCGCGGGTCAGCGGCCAGGCGACGCGCTCACCGCTCAGCTGCAAGTCGCCTGCGGCGCCAGCGGTGGCGCGCATCAGCGCGGCATTGAAGTCGGCCGGATCCATCGCCAGCAACTCGGTGGCGCGCGCATCGGACACCGACCACACGAGCGCATACGACGATTGCGGCTGCGGCGCATCGAACGGCAGCAGCGCCAGCACATCGGGCGAGCCGAACCATTGCCGCGCAGTGCCCGCGTGCGGCTGGCTGCTGACCAGCCGCGCAGCCACCGCGCGCTGACCGTAAGGCCGCCGATCGAGAGGCACGCGGTGCGCGTCCCGGGTGGCCGATGCCTTGCCCTCGCAGATGGCCGTCAACGGCGCGGTCGCGGCCTCGGCCTGTGCGCCTGCCAGCACCGTCACGTGCGGCGAAAAACGTACCGCCGCCGCCAGTTCGCGCTCGAGCAGCGCTGCATCGACGATCCAGGCCAATTCGCCCACCCGTTGCTCCCACGACGAGAACTCGAGCGCCGCACCGGGCGCATCGCCCTCGACACGCATCTCGTGCACCGCGGTGGCTGCATGCGCCGGCAGCGCATCCCAGACCTTCAGACCGCGCAGCAAAGCCACCGAGGCGGCATTCAGCGCGAACGCCCGGACATCGGGCCCGCGCGCCGACGCAGCGGGATCGGTCACCAGCGCCACGCGCAGGCCGATGCGCGCCAGCGACAAGGCCAAGGCGGGCCCGACCAGGCCCGCACCGCGTACCTGCACGTCATAGGGTTTCATCGAGGCAGATTGTAGGTAGCCGAGGTGTCGACCGCCGGGTTGCACAGGCACAATCCGCGCTTTTCAGGGGCATCGCCTTGTCGATCTGGATACGCCGTATCGCGCTCGGGGTGTTGGGCCTGCTGCTGGTACTGGCAGCGGCGCTCACGTGGCTGGTGATGGGCTTCGACGCCAACCGCTACAAGGGCGTCGCCATCGAATGGATGCAGACGCACCACCACCGCACGCTGGCCATCAACGGTCCGATCGGACTGTCGCTGTTCCCGCGCCTCGAAATCACGCTGGCCGATGTCAGCCTGAGCGAAGCCAACCGGCCTGATGAGTTCGCGGCCATCGACCACGCCGAGCTGGCAGTCGACGTGCTGCCGCTGCTGAACCGCGAGCTGGTGATCGGCCGCATTGCCGCCCGCGGCGTGCGTGCGGCGTACCTGCGCAATGCCGACGGGGTGCGCAACATCGATGACCTGTTGAACGCCCAGGCCCCCGCAGAGGCTGGCAACGGCAGCAAGAAGCCGCCACGGCTCGACGTGAACGGCATCGCGCTGGAAAACGTCAGCCTGCGCGTGAAGGACGATCTGGCTCGACTGGCGGGCACGCTGTCGGTGAAGTCACTGACGACGGGCCGCTTGCAGGACCAGACCGAGTCGCCGGTCGAGTTCGCAGTTCAGTTCGACCTCGCCTCTCCCGCAGTCAAGGGTGAACTGACCGGCAACACCCAGCTCAAGCTGGACCTCGCAACAGGTTCAGTCGGGCTGCGCGATACGCGCCTCGCGTTCAACGGCAACGCCGTCGGTGTCCAGTCGATCCGCGCCGGGCTGAAGGGCCACTTGGGCTGGGATGGCAGCACCTCGGCAATTGACGCCCAGGCGCTGCAGCTCACGTTGGCGGCGACCGCAGGGAGTCTCCGCATCGACGACAGCACACTGTCCATCGAGCGCTTCACGTTCAACCCGGCCGCCAAGGACATCGCGCTCGCCAAACTGGCCCTGCAATTGAAAGGCACGCAACAGACTCAGCCGCTGAGCCTCGCGCTGACCTGGCCCGAACTGGCCGCCACCGGCGATCAGATCAAGGGCAGTGCCTTCAGCGGGCGCCTGCAGCGCGGTGGTGCCGCGCCGTTGGATGTCGCCTTCAAGAGCGCCGCGCCCACCGGCAGCTTCGACCTGCTGCGCCTGCCCGGCTTCGAGGCCACGATCGACAGCCGCGGTGCGCAGCGCCAGCTGGGGGCGACGGTGAAGGCGAATCTGCTGCTGAAGCAGGCGCAGGCCCCGGCTCCTGGCAAGAACGGCGCGGCCACGCCGGCCTCGATCGCACTCGACGCACTGACGCTGCAAGGCCTGATCCAGAACCCCGGGCTGCAGCCCTTGAAGATCAACGCCAAGGGCGGTGCGAGCGCCTCCGCCGAACGCGCCGCCTGGACGCTGGCCGGGGACATCAACGGCGGCGTCTTCAACACCGACGGCACGGCGTTGCTCGGCAGCGCGGTGCCGAAAGTCAATGCAAAAGCCCGCTTCGACACGCTGGACCTGAACCGTCTGCTGGCCGATGCGCCGGCCGCAGCCGCCGCGCCCGCAGCCCAGGCAGCACCGGGTGGGCCCGCAGCCGACACGCCGGTCGACCTGAGCGCACTGCGCAGCCTCGACGGGCAGTTCAGCCTGCAGGCCACGAGCTTCACCTTCCAGCGCTACCAGGTCGCTTCGGCGCGCATCGAAGCCGCGCTGAATGGCGGCTTGCTGCGGGCGAGCACACTGCAGGGCAAGGTCTGGGGCGGCAGCGTCGACGCCTCAGCGCTGGCCGAAGCCGCGACCGGGCGCGTCGGCTTCAAGGGCACCGCCACCGGCATCAACATCAACAGCGCGCTGAAGGATGTGGCCGCCAAAGACTGGATGGACGGCACCGGCCGCGTGACGATGGACATCGAAGCCACCGGCCGCAGCGTCAACGCGCTGAAGTCGACGCTGCAGGGTCAGATGGCGTTGCAGTTGCGCGACGGGGCGATCAAGGGCATCAACCTCGCGAAGAGCCTGCGTCAGGCCAAGGCCGCGATCGGCCTGCAGCAAGACGCGGTGCAGAAGGCCAGCGAGACCGAGAAGACCGACTTCAGCGAAATGAGCGGGAGCTTCCAGATCGCCGATGGCGTGGCGCGCAACAAGGACCTGGATGTAAAGAGCCCATTCCTGCGCCTGGGCGGCGAAGGCACGATCGACATCGGCCGGAGCCGCATCGACTACCTGGCGCGCGCCACCGTCACCGGCACCGCCAAGGGGCAGGACGGCGCCGATCTGGCAGCGCTGAAGGGCCTGCAGGTGCCGGTGCGCTTGACCGGCCCATTCGCCACGCTGGACTGGAAGATCGAGTGGTCGTCGGTGGTGGCCGGTGCGGTCACGCAGGGACTGAAGAACGAAGTGCGCAACCGGCTCGAGGAACAGCTGGGCCTGAAGCCCGCTGACCCCGCAGCCTCTGCGCCGCCCACCAAGCCCAAAGATGCGCTCAAGGGCGTGCTGAAAGGCCTGTTCAAGTGACGGGTCCTGGTGACGACACCGCGTTCGACGTCGAGGTCCAGCTCGCGGCACTGTATGTGCACCCCATCAAGAGCTGTGGCGGCAGCGCCCCGGCCGAGGCGCTGCTGATCGAGACCGGACTAGAATTCGACCGGGCGTGGATGGTGGTCGACGCGCAGGGCCGCTTCGTGACGCAGCGGCAGCTGCCACGCATGGCGCTGATCCAGACGACGTTGAACTCACGCGACATGCTGCTGCGTGCGCCGGGCATGCTGGCCTGGTCGGTGCCGCTCGACGAGGTCGGCACCCAGCGGCAGGTGACGGTGTGGAACGACGAGGTCGCGGCCTTCGACATGGGCCATGCCACCGCGCAGTGGTTCAGCGACTTCCTGGGCCAGCCCCTGCGGCTGGTGCGATTCGACCCCGCGAACAAGCGCCTCGCCAGCGCGCAATGGACCGGCACGATCGAGGCCGCAGCGGCGTTCTCCGACGAGTACCCGCTGCTGGTCACCTCGCAGGCCAGCCTCGAGGAACTGAACTGCCGGATCGTCGCGACCGGCGCCGCGCCGGTGACGATGCAGCGCTTTCGGCCGAACCTGGTGCTGAGCGGGCTCGATGCGCACGGAGAAGACCACCTCGACGAGATCCACTTCTCGACGCCCGACGGACCGGTGCGGCTGAAGCTGGTCAAGCCCTGCGCGCGCTGCAGCATCCCGGATGTCGACCCGCTCACCGCCGAAGCCGGCCACAGCGTCGGCGACGCGCTGGCCGCGTACCGCGCCGATGCGCGGCTGAACGGCGCGCTGACCTTCGGCATGAACGCGGTGATCGTCGAGGGCTTCGACTGCATGCTGCGGCCGGGTCTGATGGGCGGCGCGACTTACCGCTTCGATTGAAGCCGGCCGCCTTCTCGCCATGAGCCGGTTCAAGACCTGGCAGCTGTTCGCTGTCTGCGTGCTGAGCTGGGGCACGACCTGGCATGCGATCACTTACCAGCTGGGCCACACCACGCCCGAGGTCGGCGTGGCCTTGCGCTTCGCGTTGGCGTCGGTGCTGGTGCTCTCGGTCTGCGCATTGCGCGGCATCCCGCTGCGCTTCGCACCACGCGACCATGCGGTGCTGGCGCTGCAGGGTGCGCTGATGTTCGGTGTGTCCTATGTGTTCGTGTACCACGCCGAACGCCACCTGCCTTCGGGGCTGGTCGCGGTGGGGTACTCGGCCTCGCCGCTGATCGCGGGTCTGGGCGCGCAGGCGCTGTTCGGCCAACGGGTGTCGCTGCGCTTCATCGGCGGCGGGGTGCTGGGGCTGCTCGGCGTGGCGCTGATCTTCTGGCCCGAGTTCGGCAAGGCGGCGGCGGGCCTGGCATCTCAGGCACACGGGGCCGGGTCGCTGGGCAGTGCGGCCTCGGTGGGCGTGGGGGCGGCGTTCACCGTGGGCGCGGTGCTGCTGAGTTCGTCGGGCAGCCTGATCGCCAGCCGCAACCGCCACCGCGGCCTGCCGTTCTGGCCCTCGATGGGTTTCGGCATGGGCTATGGCGCCCTCACCACGGGCGCGATCGCGCTGGCGATGGGCCACCGCTACGCCCCGCCTGCGCTGCTGTCGTGGTGGGTGTCGCTGTTCTATCTGGCGCTGGCCGGCTCGGTGCTGTCATTTGCCTGCTACCTGACGCTGCAGGAGCGCCTGGGCCCTGGCCCCAGCGGCGCGATCGGTGTGATGACGCCGATGCTCGCCCTGGTGGTGTCGATGGGCTTCGAGGGCTACCGGCCCGATGCGATCACGGGCGTTGGCGTGCTGCTGGCCGTGGCCGGCAATGTGCTGATGCTGCGGCGCGGGAGGGTTGTGCAGCCTCCTAGAATCGCGGGCTCGTCGTCGACGCCCGCAACATCCCCTGTGAGACCTGCACCATGAGCCTGAAATGCGGCATCGTCGGTTTGCCCAACGTCGGCAAATCCACCCTCTTCAACGCGCTCACCAAGGCCGGCATCGCGGCCGAGAACTACCCGTTCTGCACCATCGAGCCCAACGTCGGCATCGTCGAGTTGCCCGACCCGCGTCTCGATGCGCTGGCGGCGATCGTCAAGCCCGAGCGCATCGTGCCCGCGATCGTCGAGTTCGTCGACATCGCGGGCCTGGTGGCTGGCGCGTCGAAAGGCGAAGGGCTGGGCAACCAGTTCCTCGCGCACATCCGCGAGACCGATGCGCTGGTCAATGTGGTGCGCTGCTTCGACGACGACAACGTGATCCACGTGGCCGGCAAGGTCGATCCGATCTCCGACATCGAAGTCATCCAGACCGAGCTCTGCCTGGCCGACCTGGGCACGGTGGAGAAAGGCCTGCACCGGTACAACAAGGTGGCGCGCTCGGGCGACAAGGACGCCCAGAAGCTGGTCGCCGTGCTCGAGAAATGCCAGGCCGCGTTGAATGAAGCGAAGCCGGTGCGCAGCATCGCCTTCAGCAAGGAAGACATGGTGCTGGTCAAGCCGCTGTGCCTGATCACAGCCAAGCCGGCGATGTTCGTCGGCAACGTCGACGAGGGCGGTTTCGACAACAACCCCTACCTCGACAAGCTGCGCGCCTACGCCGAGAGCCAGAAAGCCCCTGTGGTCGCGATCTGCGCCAAGACCGAGGCCGAACTCGCCGACATGAGCGACGAAGACCGGCTGATGTTCCTGTCCGAAATGGGCCAGACCGAGCCGGGCCTGAACCGCCTGATCCGCGCGGCCTTCAGCCTGCTGGGCCTGCAAACCTATTTCACCGCCGGCGTGAAGGAAGTGCGCGCCTGGACCATCCACATCGGCGACACCGCGCCGCAGGCGGCCGGCGTGATCCACACCGACTTCGAACGCGGCTTCATCCGCGCGCAGACCATTGCCTTTGACGATTACGTGGCCTTCAAGGGCGAGCACGGCGCCAAAGAGGCCGGCAAGATGCGCGCCGAGGGCAAGGAGTACGTGGTCAAGGACGGCGACGTGCTGAACTTCCTGTTCAACGTCTGAGCTGACTTGGCGTGACTGATGTGATGGTGGGTGGCCGCCGTGCGGCCCGCCATCACGCCATCTCCAGCTGCAGTGGCTGCCATTCCCCCCGCTCGTAGCGCAGCAGGCCCGCCGGATCGAAGCGCCACAGGTGCAGCCAGCCGTTGTCCAGCAATTGCCGCACGACCGCGTGCTTGCCGATCCCGGCCTCGATGGCCGCCTGCGGCGCATCGATGACCACCGTCAGGCGCAGGGGCTCGTGCACCCAGCGCTCGCCGTCGTGCAGCGACTGCTGCGACAGGCCGATGCGCAGGTCGCCCCCGTTGCCCTCGAACACACCCAGGTTGCCGCCCACCACGTTGTGCAGCACCTTGTTGCCGCTGCCCAGTCGCGCAGGGTCGCAGGTCGAGGCGTGGTACTGCCAGTTGATCCAGTGGGTGACCAGCATCGGCGCGGTCATCAGCAACTCGAGCACGCTGCCGTCGGCGTCCTGGCTGGCGTCGTAGTCGTGCAGGAAGCTGCGTCCCTCCAGCACGGCGCCAAGGCTGCGCTGACGCGGCGCGATCACGAAGGCTGCATTGCCCGCCAGGCCCCACTCGGGGCGCGTCTGCGCGCCATCGCTGGCGCGCCGGCGCAGCTGATCGAGCAGGTCGCCATGCGGTGTGCGCGGATCGAGGCCCAGCTGCGGCGCACGTTCGCGCCGCACCTGATCACCGGCCTGCGCGAAGACGGCTTGCAGGCGTTCCCACCGCTGCATCGCTGATTCGGGCAGCAGGTCGAGATCGAGGCCTTCGATCTCGTCGGTGGTGGTGTTGTGCAGCGCGGCCACAAACCAGGTGGACTCGGGGATGGTGATGCCCCGTGCCTGAAGCCCCAGGCGCACCGCCGGTTCATTGAGCAGTTGCGCCAGGCTGCGGGCGTTGACCTCGCCGGTCTGTCCACAGCAGGCACCGCAGTCCAGCGCGGCAGCGTGGGCATTGTTGGCGCTTTGACTGCCATGGCCCACCAGCAGCACCAGCGGCGCGAGCTGCTGGTCCAGGCCCATGGCGTGCAGCACGCGCGCGGCCAGACCGATCTTGGCCTCGAGATCCAGGCCCACCACTTGCGGGCGGCAGACCGGGCGGTAGCGGGCGGGCAGACCCGCCAGATCGTCTCGTGCGCGTTCTTGCGGCGTCGGCAGCAGCCAGCGCCCCAGCTGGCCCAGGTAACCCAAGCCCACCGCCTCCACGAATGAAAACGCCGCACCGGGCCAGCGGCTGGCCGCGCGCCACTGGTCGGCGAGAGCGAGGCGCGACTGGCGGGACCGGGTCGCGTCTTCCTGCAACACCGCGTCAGAAGCCCTGTCGGCCACACTGGGCGACACGATGCCATCGACCACCTCCATGGTCGGTGCAAGCAAGCCAGGCAGCTGCGGGCGCCGGGCCAGCGTGGCCAGCGGCGTGTAGGCCACGGGCAGACCGAAGAAGCCGGCAAAGCCGATGGTCTGCACGCCCGGCCAGACCGCTTCGATGGCGCGACGCACGGGCTCGCTGCGCACATCGATGCAGAAGGCCGCCTGCACTTCCGCGGTTTCGCGCACGGTTGGCTCACCACCGACGGCCAGCAGCCGCCGGGCCAGGGTGCGCTGATAGCCGATCTCGAGTGCCAGTTGCCAGACCTCGTCGACCCGCATCGCCTGCTCCGCCTCCTCCAGCACCGCAGGGGCCTCGCGCCACGCCTGTTGCAGCGCCACGAACGCCTGCGTGGCCGCCACGTCGTCCTTGCCGTCGAGCAAGACCACTCCCCAGGCCAGCCGAATGGCCAGCAGATCGCGCAGGTGTGCGTCATCGCGTCCCTGCAGGCGGGCCTGCCATCCCAGGTAGGCGCACCATGACGCCCAGCCATTGACGGTGAGCAGCACCGCTTCAAGGTAGTCCGCCCAGACCGCGGGAGGGAGTCCGAGGCGCTTCATCACCCAGCGCTCGGCATCCTGCCGGGTGGCAGGCAGCGCATCCAGTGCGCGGCCCAGGTGCGGAACGCCCATCAGCAGGCCGATGCTGTGGTCGTGCGTCAAGGTGTCGCGCCAGAAGGCATACAGCCCTTGCGATCGCTCGGGTTGCCAGTCGGCCTGGTGTTCATCGAAATAAGCGGCACAGGTCTGGCTCACCTGGTGGGTGATGGCCTGCCGCCACGACAGCCGAGCGTGTCGCTTCGGGTCGTTGTCAAGCACATCGATCAGCAAGGGAAGCTGCTGCAGCACAGGCGGGCTGTGCAGTGCTTGCGTACACGAGTCGACCGTCAATCCGGCCGCCGCTGCGTCGGGCAGCTGGCCCAGCGCGAGTTCGAGGTCTCGGCGATCGATGCGGCCGGCTTGCCACGCCCGGCGCTGGCGATCACGCGGCGGAAAGACATGGATGCCCCCCAACGCCGCCATGCGGGCGGCCACGCGACGCAGGGGCATGCCGATGCGCGACCAGTGCGGGTTCACCGCGATGGCCCGATCCAGCGGCCAGGTCGGTGCGATGGTCTGGCATGCTTGGTGACAGGCGACTTCGATCTGCGCGTGCATTACAGCGTCGGCTGCAGCCGGCGTCTGCGACAGGTTCCTGCTGGCTGCGGCTTGCGCCGGCGCATCGGTCAAGGTTTCGGACATCGTGTTCTCCGGGTTGTCAGGTCATCAGGAGGCGTCGGCTGCCAGCGAGGCCGCAGGCCGTTGCCCCGCAGACTCGAACGGCGCGACGGTCCAGCGGGTGGGCCACAGTTGCAGAGCCAGGCGGGTGTAGGCCTCGTCCACGTAGAACCCTGCATAGCTCCAGCGCCGCCAGGTCCGCAGCGTTTGCGGCTGCTGCTGCAGCATCACCAGGCCGAGGTAAAGCGCCACCATGCCGAGCAAGGCGACGAGACCCAGTGCGTGATCAGGTGTGTCGCGCAGACCGAGTGGCAGCGCATGGGCCAGCAGCGCAGCGCCCGTCAGACCGGCCACCATCAAGACACCGGAGGCTGCGGACCACCCCAGCGCGCGCCGGGACTGATGCTCAACGGGCAGCCACAGCAACGGCGCCCAGGCCAGGCCCAGCACGGTACTCCACCACCACGGCCAGGCGGGTTGGCCCGAGACGCCCTGGATCAGCAGGACCGTGGCGATGGCCGCGATCGGGGCCAGGATCAGGCTGAGCGCCATGGGTGCCACCGGGACATGCATCGTCTGCAGGCGGGTCTGCCGCACGACCGTCGATGCCGACAGGAACGCGTGCGCCTTGTAGAGCGAATGCCCGATCAGATGCAGGGCTGCGAGGGTGTAGAGGCCGAGCCCGCATTCGAGCAGCATGAAGCCCATCTGGGCCACCGTCGACCAGGCCAGCCGGACCTTGATGCTGATGCGGGTCAGCATCACCATGCCCGCCAGCACCGCGGTGCCCAGGCCGAAGACCACCAGCAGGGTGCGCGCCCAGCTCGCCTGTTCAAGCAATGGCGCGAAGCGGATGAGCACAAAGCCGCCGAGGTTGACCACGCCAGCATGCAAGAGTGCCGACACCGGCGTGGGCGCCTCCATGACCTGGATCAGCCAGCCATGCACCGGCAGAAGCGCCGTGCGCAGAATGACCGCCAGCACCACGCCGACGGCACTGCATTGCAAGGCGGTGGAGAGACCGTCGCGACCCACATGGGCCCACAGATCCGACAACGATCCGCTGCCGACCTCACCCCAGGCGAGAGCTGCAGCACCCACCAGCAGCGCATCGGCCGCGCGGTCGGCGATCTGCTTCTTGTGAGCGGCCAGTCTGGCGAAGGGGCGGTTCGGGTAGAAGCACAGCAATTGCTCGAGTGCGATACCCACCAGCAACCACGCCGCGATCAAGACCAGCCAATGGTCTGCGAGCAGCAGCACATGCACCGTTGCCAGCACCGAGGCGAGCGCTGCGATGTAGCGTCGCTGTCCCGCCTCGCCCTGCAGGTAGCGCGCGGAAAACGCCGTGATGACCAGCCCCAGCAACTGCACCAGCACAGCCAGCACCACAGTGAGCGGTGAGGCCTGCAAGACCCCTGAGAGAGGCGCTGCATCCGCGCCTGCCCACAGGGTGAAACAGGTGGCCAGCAGTGCGCCAACGCACAGGGCGATCAAGGACCGCCAAAGCGTCGGAACCGACAGGCTGCGGATCGAGGACAAAAGCGCCCCGACCAGCATCGAGGCCGCAGGCAATACGGCAACGACCGAAAACAGAACTTCGTGGACACCCATCACAACATCCTCTCCAGACAATCTGAAGAGGATGATGCTTTGGGATGTTTGTTCTGTAAATTACATTATCAAGAAGCTATCGATTTATAAAATAGAACGATAGCTTCTTGCGTTCAGCTCTTGCCGTACTTCAGCTTGGCGGCCGACACGCAACTGGCTTTGGCATCGCCTGCCAAGGCATCGCACTTCTCTGCAGCCACCTTGTAAGCGGCGTCGCGCTTGTCATCGGCAGCTTCGGTCTGCGCTTCACCGACCTTCTTGTCGAGCTTCGCATCGGCCAGCGCCTTCGTCTCGGCAGCCTTGGCTTCCTGGACGCAGACATCCTTGGCATTGCCGGCCAGATCATCGCAACGTTCCTTGGCGATGTCGTAGTCGACTTCAGCCTTGGTCGTCATGATCTTGTTCTGGTCTTCGGCCTTGCCGGTGTAGGCGTACTCCAGCTGAGCCAGTGCCAGCTTTTCCTTGCCCTTGGCCTGCTCCACGCAGATGTCGTTCGCGTTGCCGGCCAGCGAACCGCACGCGGCCTTGTCGGCCTTGTAGTCGGCGTTGATGCGGATCTTGTCGGCCTTGTAGTCGGCATGAGCCATCGACGCGGCATGCGCGAGCGGCATCATGGCAAACGCGGCGGCCAGCAAAGAGGTCTTCAGAGTGAATGTGGTTTTCATGGGGTTCCTTGTGAGAGTCACTGAGTGGGGATGCACGCACTGTGACCTCGCTGGAACACCGCGCCTGCCGGCGCAGGGCGAGTCGCGCGGTAGCTGATGTCCTACAGCGGCTGCGGCGCCGCCACAAAGCTCAGGCGAAGCGGTCCCAGGCGAAGCGTCCGGCGATGGCCGCCACCGCACTGAGCACCGCGCCCCATGTCATGTCGATCAGCGACAGCCAGACCGGCCAGTCCCGCAGCGTGGCGAGGTTGCTGAGGTCGTAGGTGGCGTAGGCGACAAAGCCGAACATCGCTGCAGTGGCAGCGGTCTTCAGCCAGCTTGCGTCGGCGGCCTGAGGCACGATGGTGAACATCAACAAGCCGAAGACATACAGCACGTAGAACGCCGCTGCCGCCATCAGGTTCGGCCGCTCGGCCATCAGGTGGCCGAGGCCTTGCTGGTACAGCGGCGTCGCGATGACGCCGAGCCACAGCAAGTCGAGGACGATCATCACCACGGCGGTGGCCAGATAGGCCGAGATGTACTTGGTCATGGCTTTGCACTCACGCGCCAGATGGCATTGCCGACATCATCGGCGACGAGCAGCGCGCCTTGCTTGTCGAGGGCCACACCCACCGGCCGGCCATGCGCCTCGCCCTTTGCGCTGAGGAAGCCGGTCAGCACATCGATGGGTGCTGCACCCGACGGCTTGCCGGCGCTGAAGGGCACGAAGATCACCTTGTAGCCGCTGTGCGGTTGCCGGTTCCAGGAGCCGTGCTGACCGATGAACATGCCATTGATGAAGGGGGCGGGCAAGCGGCTGCCTACGGCTGATGCCAGCCCCAGCGATGCGGTGTGCGGCCCCAGTGCGTAATCGGGCGAGACAGCCCGCGCCACCAGATCCGGCCTGGGCGGCTGCACGCGCGCGTCCACATGCTGCCCGTAGTAGCTGTAGGGCCAACCGTAGAACGCTCCGTCGCGCACCGAGGTCAGGTAGTCAGGCACCAGGTCACTGCCGATCTCATCGCGCTCGTTCACCACGGTCCACAACACGGGGGCCGTGGTGCCACCACCTGCGCCGAGCTCCCAGTCCATACCGTTCGGATTGCGCAGTCCCGAGGCGTAGATGCGGTGCGAGCCATCGACGGGATCGATCTCCCAGATCGCTGCGCGGCCGGTCTCGGCCGACATGCCGCGCTCGCCGACGTTGCTGTTGGAGCCCACCGTCACGTAGAGCTTGCGGCCATCCGTGCTGGCGATGAGGTTCTTCGTCCAATGGTGGTTGATCGAGCCAGCCGGCAATTCGACAACGTGCTTCGCATCCGCAGTGATGCGCAGGTCACCCGTGGCATAAGGAAACTTCACCACCGCGTTGGAATTGGCGACATACAGCGTGTCGCCGACCAAAGCCATGCCAAACGGCGAACTCAAGCCTTGCAGCAGCACCGAGCGCAGGTCGGCCACGCCATCGCCATCGGTATCGCGCAACAGCGTGATGCGGTCGGCACTCGGCACGCTCGCCCCGGCGCGCTTCATCACCAGTCCCGCCACCCAGCCCTTGATGCCCAGGCTGTCCTCCGGCCTCGCTGGGGCGTTGCTCTCGGCCACCAGCACATCGCCGTTGGGCAGCACCAACAGCCAGCGCGGGTGTTCCAGGCCGGTTGCAAACGCGGCCACCTGCGTCCCGGGTGCCGCCTGCGGGGTCAGTCCAGGCGCCCAGCCGACGGCCGGCGCGATGTTCACCGTGGGGATCAGGGTGGGATGTGGCTGCGGCAGCTCTGGTTGCGGCCCCGTGCCGGCGCTGACCGGCAAGCGCGCCGTGTCGCCACATCCGGTCAGCATCGCAAGGAGGCACGCTGCGATGCCAGACCACGCCATCCGGCGTGGCGGCATTGCTGACATGCCCTGAACGCAAGCCCTTGAGCTCACAACCGCCCGGTGAGCACCAGCACCAGCACGATGACGACGACCAGGCCCAGCGCGCCGCTCGGCCCATAGCCCCAGCTGGAACTGTGCGACCAGCCCGGGAAGGCGCCGACGAGCAGCAGGATCAACACGATCAACAAGATGGTTCCGATACTCATGGCTTGCTCCTATGTGTTTGAAGGGTTGAGCCAGGCTCAGTTGGAAGGCGACGAGGCAGCAGGCACCACGATCACGGTGGTGGCATCGCCGGTCTTGCCGGTGTCGCCCTTCAAGCCATCGCTGCCAGTGCTTCCTTGCGGTCCTGCCGGGCCCGGCACGCCGACCGCGGGTGGCGGCACATTGACGGTGGTCGGCTTGTCACACGCGGCCAGGCTGGCGGTCACGAGCAGTGCGGCGAATAAGGTGGAGGCATTCATGGGGATCCTGTCGAAGTGAAATGGAGAATGAAGGGGCGGCTGCGCCGAGCGTAGGTGTTGGCACCGCGCCACTCAGTGCGCTGGCGAACACAGCGGCAGATTTGGTTCAGTGTCCGAGGGTCAGCGGGCAAGCCGCTCACCCAGCATCCTTTGCGGATCGACCCACGCGTCGAACTGCTCGGCCGTCACTACACCCAGCGCCAGTGCGGCCTCGCGCAGCGAGGTGCCGTGGTCGTGGGCGCACTTGGCGATCTGCGCGGCACGGTCGTAGCCAATGTGGGGTGCGAGAGCGGTGACGAGCATCAGCGAGCCCTGCAGCAACTGCTCGACGCGCGCCGAATTGACACTCAGACCGGCGACGCAATGGCGCTCGAAGCTGTTCATGGCGTCGGCCAGCAGGCGCACGCTGTCCAGAACATTCAGCGCGATCAGGGGCTTGTAGACATTCAGCTCGAACTGCCCCTGGCTGGCCGCGAAGCCGATGGCCACGTCGTGGCCCATCACCTGCGCGCAGACCATGCTCAGCGCCTCGACCTGGGTGGGGTTGATCTTGCCCGGCATGATCGAACTGCCGGGTTCGTTCTCGGGCAGGCGCAGTTCGCCGAGCCCGGCACGTGGGCCGCTGCCCATCAGGCGGATGTCGTTGCCGATCTTGGTCAGCGCGATCGCCAGCATCTTCAGCGCACCATGAAACGCGACCAGCGCTTCATGACCAGCCATCGCCGAGAACAGGTTGCCGGACGGCACCAGCGGCAGGTCGAAGTGGCGCGCCAGCGTGGCCGCGACACGCGAGCCGAACTCGGGGTGTGTGTTCAGCCCGGTACCAACCGCTGTGCCGCCGATCGCCAGTGTGTGCACCGCCACCAGCGCTTGCCGTAACGCGGTCTGGCACAGCCCCAGCTGGGCTTCGTAACCGCTGAATTCCTGGCCCAGCGTGACGGGCGTCGCGTCCTGCAGGTGGGTGCGGCCGATCTTCACGACGGACTCGAAGGCCATGGCCTTGGCCGCCAGTGCCGCGCGCAACTCGGTCAGCGCGGGCCACAGATGGTCACGCGCGGCCAATGCCACCGCAAGGTGCATGGCGCTGGGAAACACATCGTTCGACGACTGACCGAGGTTCACGTCGTCGTTCGGGTGGATGGCCACGGCCGTGGCCGCCGACAGGTCATCACCGACCAGCGTGCGCGAGGCGAGGTGTGCGACCACCTCGTTGACATTCATGTGGCTTTGCGTGCCGGAGCCGGTCTGCCAGACGGACAGCGGGAAATGCGCATCGAATTCGCCCTCGGCGACCCGCATCGCGGCATCGGCGATCGCCCGAGCCCGCGGCGCACTCAACAGACCCAGGTCGCGGTTGACCTGTGCGCCGGCCCACTTGAACCAGGCCATCGCATGGATCATCGCCAGCGGCATGCGCTGTTCACCAATTGCGAAAAACTGCAGGCTGCGCGCCGTCTGCGCACCCCACAAGGCATCGGCGGGCACCTCGATCGGACCAAAGCTGTCGGATTCGGTTCGGGTGGATGAAACAGGATCGTTCATGACTGGCGTGCCCCCTGTTGCGTGAGACGACGACACGCAGCCGCATTGCGCTGCGCGATGTCGCTGTCACCAGTGTCGATCAGCGGGATCAGCGCCGCCAGGGGATTCAGCAAAGCCAGCAACAACGACGCAGCCACTTGGCCGCCGAGCTTCGCCTTGTCCAGCGAGACTTCGGGTTTGGCGAAGCTGCCACGCACATGCACCGGCGCACGCAGCGTGAGCGGGCTGAAGTCCTTCGGGCTGATCACAGCGCGCAGGTCCAGCGACTCGGCCGCCAGCGACAACGATCCGTCGATCCACACTGCCGAATCGGTGGTGTCGATCACCATCACCCGTGGCCGCAAGGCACCCGCGGTCAGATCCAGATCGGCCACTGCACAGCCCAGCGGCAGGGCATCGTCATTTTTCAACAGCACACCCAGGGCCTGGGCCAGGTCGATGCCGGCAGCCTCGACCATGAGGTGCGACACCGCGCCCCCGATCAGTTCGGTACGCACCCGTCCGTTCAGGCTGGCCAGGATCTCGGCGGTCGATCGTCCCTGACCTTTCAGCGTGGCGCTGCCATTCAACCGACCCGACACATACGGTGGCGCGTCGCCGCCACGCGCCTGGCGAACCCAGCGTTCGAGCCGCACCTCGTTCCAGCGCAGATCGGCATCCCAGAGTGCCTGCGCGCCGCGGCCATCGAGGCCGAGGCGTCCGCTCAGGCGCCCATCCGCGGTGCGGGCATCAAGGTCGCTGAGACTGAGCACGCCACCCGTGAGCTGCAGGTGCGCGCGCAAGGGCCGCAGCGGCTCCAGTGCAGTGGTGTTCAGATCGACCTCGGCGATGTCGATCAGCACATTCGCATTCATCACCCGCAAGGCGGCCAGGTCGAATGGCCGTGCCGGCAATACCTTGCCCGGGCCCTTGACCACGGCTTGGGTGGCGATAGGCGCTGGCGACAAGGGGTCGGCCGTGGAAGTGATGGACGTGGTGCCCACCGCCGGACCCAGGTCGGCCAGGGACAAGTGGCGGCCCGTGAGTTGCCCGGCCAGCATCGGGACAGCGCCGTCGCTCGCATAGCTGAAGGCACCGTTCAACCGGCTGGCACCGACGGTCGCGTCATCGACCCGCACGCGCCAGGCGTCGCCTTCGCGCACCACCACGCCAGCGCTGTGGAAGGCCGTGGTGCTGGGCAACGTCACGCCGATGGGGTCGCCCACGGCTGCGAGCGACGGCCCGCTCAGATCAAAACGACCCTGGAGCGAGGTGTCACTCGACAACTCATCGATCCGACCGTCAAAGCGCAGGCGCGCCCTGCCGATGGTGGTCTCCAGCACGAGCGGCAGGCGACTCGGCAAGCTGCTGTCTGCCAGATCGCCATCGGCTGCGGCCAGTCCCGACAACGTGGCGCTGACTTTCACCGGTGACTCACGCCAGTGGCCGCTGGCTGTCACGCGCAGTTGCTGGTCGACCAGCGCCAGCAGGCTCTCCACCTCGATGTCCTGGACACCGTCGCGGTAGCTCAAGACACCCTCTTCGATCAGCAGGAGGCCGACGCCAGGCAGGCGCATGGGTGCGGCAGGCGTCGCGGACGATCCATCTGCCGCGAACTGCCACGACGCCCGACCGTCCGGCAAGCGCTCAAGCGCAGTCACAAGTCGGCTGGCCCTCAGTTGCTCGATGCGCAACGGATGCCCGCGCCACGCGCGCCAGAGGTCGATGTATCGCAAGCGCAAGTCGAGGCCATTCGCGAGCAGCATTTGCGAGGCCTGGCTCCAAGCTGGCGCAGCGACGGTGAGTTGCGGAGTTTCCAGGTGGATTCCACCGATGAAGCGGACGCGAAACGAATCCGACGAGCGCTCATCCCCCGCGGGGGGTGTCAAGCTCACGCGGCGATCCAGCGACGCTGACAGCGCCTGCTCCAGCGGCCCGGCAAGGAAGGGCCAGCCGAGCATTTCGCCGACGACGACGAGCCCGGCCAGCACCAGCGCCGCCCAACCCAGCAAGAAGCGATGGCGGCGGCGAGGTGGCGGCGGCGAGAACGGCGGCCGTTGGGGTTCGGGCAAGGCCCGCCGGCCACGGACTTCAAATTCCTTTGAAATGATCGCTCTCCCCGGTGCTGATCGGCATGGCGAGGCGGCGTGTCCATTCAAGCGCCTCGGCACTGACCGGATTCGAGATCAGACGCACATCGCGTCCTTGGCACCGGTCTGCTCGAGGCGACGAGGAGCGGCCGAAACCGCGACGGTCATGGGCGACGGTGCGGTCGCCGGTGGACAGAACAATCATGAGGGATGCTGCTTGGAGGATGAGCCCCATCGTGCAGCCCAGCGCACGAACTCTCCGTCGGACGAGTCGCGCGCTGCCTGTAGGACAGCCGCGCTCTGAACCTGAGCCTTCCACGCCTCAGGGCTCGGTCGCGGGTCGCACAGCGCCAGGCTGTGCCGCTCAATCGACCGGGCGAGCACCTCGCAGCCGCAGCGCGTTCGAGATCACCGACACCGAGCTCAGGCTCATCGCCAATGCGGCCAGCATCGGCGACAGCAGCCAGCCGGTGAACGGGTACAGCACCCCGGCGGCCAGTGGCACACCGAGCGCGTTGTAGACAAAGGCGAAGGCCAGGTTCTGCCGCATGTTCGCGATCGTCTGCTGTGAAATCGTGCGGGCCAGCGCGATGCCGCGCAGATCGCCCTTGACCAGCGTGACCGGCGCACTGTGCATCGCCACATCGGTGCCGGTGCCCATCGCAACGCCCACATCGGCCTGTGCCAGCGCCGGCGCGTCGTTGATGCCATCGCCCGCCATCGCGACAACGCACCCTTCGGCTTGCAACTGCTTGACCAGAGCCAGCTTGTCGGCGGGCTTGAACTCGCCATGCACCTCCCCTATGCCCAGCGTGGCGGCCACCTGCTTGGCGGTGGTCAGGCCATCGCCCGATGCCATGATGACCCGCAGGCCCGTCGCCTTGAGCGTGGCGAGCGCTTCGGCGGTGCTGGCCTTGACCGGGTCGGACACCGCCAGCAGCCCGGCCACCTGCCGGTCCACCGCCAGGAACATCACGCTGGCACCCGTCGCGCGCAGCGCTTCGGCCTGCGCGTCGAGCGCACCGACGGCCACGCCACGCTGCTGCATCAGCGCGCGGTTGCCCAGCAGCAGCGAGCGCGTGCCCGCGCGAGCCGAGACGCCGAGGCCGCTGGCGGAATCGAAGTCGGTGATGCGCTCCAGGCGCAACTTGCGCTCGCGCGCGGCGGCCACGATCGCGCGGGCCAGCGGGTGTTCGCTGGCCTTGTCGAGAGTGGCGGCCAGGCGCAGCACCTCGTCGTCGGTGTAGCCCTCCGCGGGGACGCTGCACTCGAAGCGTGGGCGGCCCTCGGTGAGCGTGCCGGTCTTGTCGACGATCAGCGTGTCGACATCACGGAAACGCTCGATCGCCGCCGCGTCGCGGAACAGCACGCCCTGCGTCGCGGCCCGGCCGGTGGCGACCATGATCGACATCGGCGTGGCGAGCCCCAGCGCACAGGGACAGGCGATGATCAGCACCGACACCGCATTGATCAGGCCATAGACCCAGCGCGGCTCGGGGCCGAACAGGCCCCACGCGAAGAAGGTGAGCACGGCGATGGCCACGACCGTGACCACGAAGTAGCCGGCCACGCGGTCGGCCATGCGCTGCATGGGCGCCTTCGAGCGCTGCGCCTGCACCACCATCTGCACGATGCCTGCCAGGACCGTCTGCGAGCCCACCTTGGCGGCGCTCATCAGCAGCGCGCCGCTGGTGTTCAGCGTGGCGCCGATCAGGGGGTCGCCGCTGCGTTTGGCCACGGGCATCGGCTCGCCGGTGAGCATCGATTCATCGACCGCACTGCTGCCATCGAGCACCACGCCATCGACCGGCACCTTCTCGCCCGGGCGCACCCGCAGCATGTCGCCCACCTGCACCTGCGCCAGCGGGATGTCGGCTTCGGTGCCGTCGATCTCGACCCGCCGCGCGGTCTTCGGTGCCAGCCCCAGCAAGGTCTTGATCGCCGCCGAGGTCTGCGAGCGCGCCTTCAACTCGAGCAACTGCCCCAGCAGCGTCAGCGAGATGATCACCGCTGCGGCCTCGAAATACACCGGCACCTGACCCATCGAGGTGAACACGGCCGGGATCAGGCCCGGCGCGACGGTTGCGACGACGCTGTAGGCAAACGCGGCCGAAGTGCCGGTGGCGATCAACGTCCACATGTTCGGGCTGCGGTGCAGGACGGACTGCACGCCGCGCACGAAGAACGGCGCACCGGCCCACAGCACCACCGGCAGCGTCAGCAGCAGTTCGACCCAGCTTTGGGTATCGGCGCTGAACAGATGCAACCGATGCCCGCCCATCGCGAGCACGAAGACGGCCAAGGTCAGCGGCAGCGTCCAGACGAAGCGGCGCCTGAAGTCGACCAGCTCCGGGTTCTCGCCCTCGTCCAGCGTCGGCATCTCGGGTTCGAGCGCCATGCCGCACTTCGGGCAGGCGGCAGGATGGTCCTCGCGCACTTCGGGGTGCATCGGACAGGTGTAGGTGGCGCCTTCGATCGGCGGATCGATCACCGCGGCGGGCTGCAGGTACCGCGCCGGGTCGGCCGCGAAGCGGGTCCGGCAACCGGCACTGCAGAAGTAGAACGGTCGTCCGCCGTGCTCGAATGAATGCGGTGACGCGGGTGTCACCGCCATCCCGCACACCGGGTCCTTGAGAGAGTCGGCCACCACATCGGCAGGCGCGGTCCCCGTGGGATCGGTCGAACCCGTGCCGCTACCCCTCTGCCCTGCATCCAGTTCTGTGCTGTTCATGGACGGGTCCTTTCAGAATGGAATCAAACACCGGCAGCGGCCCTTCAGTGACCTGCGTGGCCCGAGGGCTTGCGCACCTGCACTTCGATCTCCTCGGCCGGCATCCGGGATGCTGGCATCGTGGGTCCACCAGCCGGAGGCCCGCGCACCTCTGCCGGAGGGACACCCGTCCATTCGTGGGCCACGGATCCCTGCGGGTGTGCATACCAGCCCGGGTCGCTGTAGTCGCCAGGCTTCTGGTCGCGTCGCACCTTCAGCATGCTGAACATGCCACCCATCTCGACCGAGCCCATCGGGCCGTCGCCCGTCATCATCGGCACGGTGTTCTCGGGCAAAGGCATCTGCATCTTCGCCATGTCGGCCATACCGCTCTCGCCCATCACCATGTAGCCAGGGATCAGTTCGGTGATCTGCCGGGCGATGCTCTGGTGGTCAACACCGATCATCGTCGGCACCTGGTGGCCCATCGCGTTCATCGTGTGGTGACTCTTGTGGCAATGGAAGGCCCAGTCGCCTGGCTCGTCGGCAACGAACTCGATCTGCCGCATCTGACCAACCGCCACGTCGGTGGTCACCTCGGGCCAACGTGCGCTCTTCGGTACCGCGCCACCGTCGGTACCGGTGACGGTGAATTCGTGACCATGCAGGTGGATCGGATGGTTGGTCATCGTCAGGTTGCCAACACGGACACGCACCTTGTCGTGCTGGCGCACGACCAGTGGATCGATGCCGGGGAACACCCGGCTGTTCCAGCCCCACAGGTTGAACTCGAGCATCGTCATGATCTTGGGGGTGTAGGCGCCAGGATCGATGTCGTAGGCGTTGAGCAGGAACACGAAGTCACGGTCCACCTCGTCGATCAAGGGGTGCTTTTGCCTGGGGTGGGTGATCCAGCAACCCATCATGCCCATGGCCATCTGCACCATCTCGTCAGCGTGGGGGTGGTACATGAAGGTGCCGGGGCGGCGCGCGGTGAACTCGTAGACGAAGGTCTTGCCCGGCTGTATGGCCGGCTGATTCAGGCCGGCAACGCCATCCATGCCGTTGGGCAGGCGCTGGCCATGCCAATGCACGCTGGTGTGCTCGGGCAGCTTGTTGGTGACGAAGATGCGCACGCGATCGCCCTCGACCACCTCGATCGTCGGTCCAGGCGACTGGCCGTTGTAGCCCCACAGGTGAGCCTTGAGCCCAGGCGCCATCTCGCGCACCACCGGCTCGGCAACCAGGTGAAACTCCTTGACGCCCTGGTTCATGCGCCAGGGCAGTGTCCAGCCATTGAGCGTGACCACCGGGTTGTAGGGCCGGCCCGTGGCAGGCACCAGCGGTGGCATGGTGTCGGGCTTGTCCTGCAATACCGGTTCGGGCAATGCGGACATGGCGACCCGGCTGACCGTGGCCGCGGCCACGGCGGCAGTGGCCACGCCGGCGCTGCGGAAGAAATGACGTCTTGAAACCATGGTGTTGTCCTTGAATCAGTGGGCCGCGGCCACGCCGCCCGTCACCGACATCACCGGCGCCTTCGCGGGCGCCAGCACGCCGAGGGGGGCCGGGCCGATCTGCACGCTGTCGAGTGCCGACTGGGCCAGCCAGAAGTCGCGCAGCGCCTCGATGTAGCCGTTGACAGTGGTGATCTGCGAACGTGCATCGGCCAGCAGCTCGAACACGCCAATCAGCATGCCGTTGTAGCGGAGCAGGTTTTGCTCGGAGATGCGTTTTTTCAGCGGCACGATCTCGTCGCGGAAGCGACGGGCGATGTCGTGGCTGGTGCGGTAGTTCGCGTACGCCAGCCGTACTTCGCTCCGCGCGTTGACGGCGAGGTCGGCCGCACGGTTGACCGACTGCATGTAGATCGCCTCGGCCTTGGCCACCCGCGAGGTGCCCCAGTCGAACAGCGGCAGCTCGATGCTGATCTCGAAACCGCGTTCGACCGGTGCGTCGCTGTGCGAGTTGCGTTGTGCCCCGAGTTCGAGCAGGTTGATGAAGCGCGTGGTGCGGGTGAGGTCCAGCGCCCTCGCGAGCCGATCACTGTCGAGCCGGGCTGCCTGCACATCCACGCGCTGCGCCATCGCGGTCCGCTCGATGTCGGGCAGATCGTTCGGCTGCGCTGGAAGATCGGGCAGCCGGTCGGGCAACTGGAAGTCGGTCTGCGTGCCCCAGAGGCCCAGCAGCCGCGCCAGTTGCTCGCGCGCTGCGACACGGCCCTGCTCAGCCCGCGCCAGGTTCAGCGCTGCATCGGCGTGGAACCCCTGTTCGCGCGCCTGCTGCAGCTCATTCCAGTTGCCAGCCTGC
The DNA here is from genome assembly GCA_002255905.1 of Burkholderiales bacterium PBB1. Taxonomy (GTDB): domain Bacteria; phylum Pseudomonadota; class Gammaproteobacteria; order Burkholderiales; family Burkholderiaceae_C; genus PBB1. Next base: position 204,254 of record NKIN01000005.1, on the reverse strand, counting down.
AACTGTCTGCGGGCCAGCTCGGCGCCAGCTTCGGCGGCCACCTGCACCTGCAGCATGTAGCGACGGGTTTCGTCAGCCGCCACGGCGCTGTAATACGCCGCGCGGGTTTGCGCCGCCAGCGACAGCACGCTCATCAACGCCGCGCCGCGCGTCGCCTCAAAGCGCTGGTCCTCGATCTGGCGTGCAAGCGGCAGCGTCAACAACCGTCCGAGGTCGAAAGTGATGCTGCGGTCGATCTCGGTGGTCTCGGCGGCTCCATGGCCCTGGCGCAGGCGCCCGAACCTGACGCCCGGGTTCGGCAACAGCCCAGCCTGCACGCGATCGGCATCGGCAATGCCCAGCTGGTCGAAAGACGCCTGCAGGCCACGGTTGTTCAGCAGCGCAATCTGCACAGCGGCATCGACCGACAGCGGTTGAGCCAGCAGCTCGGCCACACGCGCGTCCACCGCAGCCCGCTCGCTGTCGGAGCGCGGCCAGGCCAGCGTCTTTCCCAGATGCGCCTGGGCAGCCTGCTCGAGTACACCGAACCCTGACTCCGTTGACGGCGTGGCGCAGCCCGCCAGCGCGATGAGCGCCAGCGTGGCCGCGGCCGCGGCCGCGGCCGATCGGCCGCAGGGCCAGGGCCTGAGGGGCGACCGCCCCTTCGCCATGCCTGCACGGCGGGCAAGCGCAGCAGCGCCAGGCGCCGCTGCGTTGAAGCATTTCATGCTGACGGCAGCCCATGCCGACCGCCAGGCAGTCTTCGCGTTGAAAAACATCGCTCACCTCGTCTCGGATGTCCGCGGCTCATGGCCACGGACAACGGTCGAACCAGCGCCCCCCACCGCGCGTCGACGCGCAGCGGGCGGGGCAACGTCTGTCAGGCGAGGTCGGTTCGAGGAGGTCGGTCGGGTCCGTCGGTCAGAAACCCGATCGGGCCGATGATGCAAGCGCACGCCGGAGCACCGTCGGGCGCCGCTTCGGCGAACACCAACCCCGTGGCGGGGAGCGGCGCACCCACACAGCAGGCAGCGCAGGCACTGCATTTGGACTTCGACAGGCCCGCTGCTGAGTGAGTGTCCAGCGCCGTGGCCGGCTCGGCATCGTGGGCGTGGTGGGCATGGCGATCCTTGCCTGCGTCCGGCAAGTCGGCTGACGAAACAACCACCGCGCTCATTCGATGGTGCCCTGCCACGCAGTTCAGCATGGCGGCGGCCGCGTAGCCCTGCAACGGCAGGGCCAGCACCAGCCACATCAGCACGAGACGGCTTCGAATGCGCATACTGCAAGTTTAGGCCGTGGCGAACGGCCTGATACGGGGACCGGCCGTCAGCGGCGAGCCGTGATCAGCGCATCGTCCAGTCCGGCATCCGGTGACTCGTTGGTCTGGTTTCCCGTATCGCCGTCGATCAGCTCTTCGGTGACGAAACGACCGTAGCGTTGTGCGGCCACGGCTTTCTGCCGATGCGCCACAGCATTGACCTTGTCGACATGGGCCTGCTCGGGCGCATGCACGACCAGGAAGCTGCAGCCTGCCTGTGCGAGCTCGCGGTGTGCCTTGATCAGGTTCAGGTCCTGCCCGATGGCAGCCAGCGGACTGGCCCGCTCCACTTCAGCGTTCACCTGATCGATCATCTCTGCCGGGGTGTAGTGAACGATCTCCCGGGCGTCGAAGCCCTGCTCTTTCAGCGCCGCCTCTGCTCGTTGCAGGTCGCCTGCCGTGCGCAAGGTGATGACCACGTGTCCGACGGGCTTGAAGACTCCGAACGATTCTGGAATGTGTTGCTTGTCCATGTGGTGCTCCTGTGCGCGGCGGCCGATGAAGCCACCTCTGTGTGGTGTGAAAAGTATTCTTTTCGCACCGATTGAGACGCCCCATCGGACAAGCCCGTGCTCGCGTGTCAGCCAATGCCGACGTGCAGCGACGCCTGGACTCAGCGCGAGCCCGATGGACAGGTGTTGATCCCGAGCACCGAATACAACGGACACAGGCCGACGGCACCGCTGAGCAGCGGCACGATGCCGAGGTAGCCCCAGCCACCGATGACCCCGCTGAGGGCCATGCCGATCAGCGCCAGTCCTGCGATCACGCGCACCGCTCGATCCACTTTGCCTTCGTTCACTTTCATGACATCTCCTTCTCGCGGCCATGACACTCACGCCCGGCGACGATCGCCTCGCTCGCATGCCCGATGTCATTGGAGTGCGCTGGCTGCGGTGCGCACTTGCGCTGGATCAATGAAACCACCCGCGGCTTGCTCACTCCACTGACACCCTCACCACCAGCTTCCCGAAGTTCTCGCCCTGCAACAGGCCGATGAAGGCCTGCGGCGCGTTCTCGAGCCCCTCGACGACGTCCTCCCGGAACTTGACCTTGCCCTGAGCCAGCCACTGCCGCATGGGCCCGAGGAACTCCGCCTGCCGGCCTTCGTAGTCGAAGATGATGAAACCCTGCATGCGGATGCGCTTGACAAGCAAGGTGCGGGTCAGCGCGGGCAGTCGGTCGGCGCTGGCAGCAGATGCCCCGCTGCTGTACAGCGAGATCAGTCCGCAGAGTGGTACTCGGGCGTGGGTGTTGAGCAGCGGCAGCACCGCGTCGAAAACGGCCCCGCCCACGTTCTCGAAGTAGACATCGATGCCCTTGGGGCAGGCCGCTGCCAACTGAGCAGGAAAGTCCGACGCCCTGCGGTCCAGGCAGGTGTCGAAGCCGAGTTCGTCGACCACGAAGCGGCACTTGTCGGCCCCGCCCGCAATGCCCACCACGCGGCAGCCCTGGATCTTCGCGATCTGCCCGACCACTGAGCCGACGGCGCCGCTGGCCGCGGCGACCACCACCGTCTCTCCCGGCTTCGGCTGGCCAATGTCCATCAGTCCCATGTACGCGGTGAAGCCCGGCATGCCAAGTACACCGAGCGCCAGCGATGGATGAGTCATGTCGGCCGGCAACTTGGACAGCCCGACGCCGTCCGACACGGCGTAGTCCTGCCAGCCGGTGTAGCCCATCACCTTGTCGCCGGGCTGGAAGTCGGGGTGTTGCGACGCGATCACACGCGACACCGCACCGCCAGTCATCACCTCACCCAGTTGCACGCAGGGCGCATACGACGGCGCGTCGTTCATGCGCCCTCGCATGTACGGATCGAGCGAGAGAAACAACGTGCGCAGCAGCACCTGCCCCGCCATGGGCACCGGCACTTCGGCTTCCTCAAGGCGGAAATTCGCGGGTTCGACCGCACCGTTGGGGCGTGAAGCCAGAACGATGCGGCGATTGACGTCAGAAGGTTGTAACAAGGCGCGCTCCTGCAGCGAGTGATCATCCAGCGTACGCGGTTTTCAGCGCAGGGGCTGCCCGCAGGCAACAGGTGAATTTCGTTTCGCTCCCGGCGCACGACTCGACCGGATCAGACGATCTCGTGTGCGGCCCTTGGCGCGGTGACAATGCCTGCTCCGGGGCCAGAGCGTCCCGCCCCCGGCGCTGGAATGGGCTTGTTCTGCGAACCGTGCGACACACCTCCTCCGTGACCTCCCCGACGCCTTCTGGCTGGACGGCGCGCAGCTTTGCGGGGCTGTTGTTGATGGCGCTGGCCTACGCGGTCGTGGCCCGGCTGGCCTTGCTGATGGCGGTGCCTCCGGCCTACGCGTCGCCGATGTTCCCGGCCGCCGGCATGGCGCTGGTCTTCGTGCTTGTCTACGGGCAACGTGCCGCTCTGGCCGTCGTTGCAGGCGCGTTGATCGTCAACGTGCTGATGAATCCGCTGCGCGGCGCCGGATTCGCCGAAGCCGCCATCGCCCTGGGCGCTGGCGTGCAGGCCCTGACAGCAGCGGCGTTGGTGCGGCGTCAGGTGGCGCAACCCTTGACACTGTCGGCGCCACTCGACATCGCGCGTTTCTATGTGTTCGGCGCGGCGGTCGGTTGCCTGGTGAACGCCAGCATCGCCACTGCAGCGCTGGGGCTTTCGGGTGTCGTCCCGACCCATGCACTGCCCATGACGTGGCTGACCTGGTGGATGGGCGACGCCCTGGGCACCTTGATCGGGGCGCCGCTGCTGTTGACCCTGATCGGTCGCCCGCGCGAGGCATGGGCACCACGCCGTCGCACCGTCGGCGCCACACTGGCCATCGTGACCACCTTGCTGGTGGCCACGACGATGCAGGTCGCCCGGTGGGACGAGGAGCGGGTACAGATCAGCTTCGCACGGGACGCCGAAGCCGCGTCGACGGCACTGGCGTCGCAACTGAACACCCCGCTGCATGCGCTGGAGGCGATGCGCGGCCTGTTCGTTGGTTCCGCCGACGTCAGTGCTGCCGAATTGCACATGGCCGCCGACCACTGGCTCGGTCCGTCGAGCAATCTGCAGGCCGTGGGCCACCTGGAGCGGGTGCAGCTGGCCGACGTACCGGCCTTCGAGGCCCGCATGCGCACTCAGGGTTGGGCGGATTACCGGGTGATGGATCGCACCGCGTCGAACGAGCGCGTGCCGACCCGCTCCGCAGAGGTGTTTGCCGCACGCCTGGTCGAGCCGATGACGCGCAATCAGTTGCTGCTGGGCGTGAACGCGCTGTCGATCCCCGCATCGCGGGCCGCGATCGAGGCCGCTGTGCGCAGCGACCAACCCGTGGCAACCGCGGCCTTTCAGCTGTCGCAAGACCCGGTGGACACGCCCAGGCGTGGCGTGGTGGTCTATCGCGCGCTGTACCACGGCAACCCCGGTACCGAGGCCGAGCGTGTCGCGGCAGCACGTGGCGTGGTGTTCGTCACCGTCCGCGTCGAGGATCTGCTGCGCGAGGTGCTGGCACATGCCCCCGCGCACCTGAATTTCTGCGTCACCGACACCGACACGTCGGCCGCGGTGCGGCAGCTGGCGGTGTCCGCGCTCTGCGCTGACGAGTCGAACCGGCTGACGCACCGGCGCATGCTCGATTTCGCCGGGCGCCAGTGGGAATTGCAGGTGACCTCGAGCGTCGCGAGCGCCGACACCAGCGCAGGGGAGCGGCATTACGCCTGGCTGTTCTCCAGCGTCGGCCTGCTGACCACCGCGGTGCTGGGCGCATTGCTTTTGACGGTGACCGGCCGCGCGCGCCTCATCGAGATGGCGGTGCAAGAGCGTACGGTGGCGCTCGAGCAGCAGGTGCGCGAGCGCCTCGAGGCTGTGCGCGCGCGTGAGGCAGCGGAAGCATCGAACCGCGCGAAGAGCGATTTCCTCTCGCGCATGAGCCATGAGCTGCGCACGCCGCTGAACGCCATGCTCGGCTTTGCGCAGCTGCTCGAACTGGAAAGCCGGGAACCCCTGGCGCCGACACAGCGCGGCTGGGTCGGGCAGATACGCCAAGCCGGCTGGCACTTGCTGGAAATGATCAACGATGTGCTGGACCTGTCGCGCATCGAGTCGGGCAACCTGCGCATGGCGCTGGAAACGCTCAACATGCCCGAGCTGCTGGCCAGCACCCGCCCGCTGGTGCAGCAAGCCGCGGACCGGCGCGGAATCACCTTCGAAGAGCATCTCAGCGCCGACGCCAGCCACGCCCGCGGCGACGCGACGCGTGTCAAGCAGATCCTGACCAACCTGCTGTCCAACGCCGTCAAGTACAACGTCGATGGCGGGCACATCCGGGTGTCCAGCCAGGTGCGCGGTGATCGGGTCGAGTTGATGGTGGCCGACACCGGGCTGGGCATGAACACGCAGCAGATGACCGCGCTGTTCCAACCGTTCAACAGGCTGGGTCAGGAGCACAGCAGCACCGAAGGCACCGGCATCGGTCTGGTCATCAGTCAGCGGCTGGCTGAACTGATGGGCGGCGACCTGAGCGCAGCCAGCGATGTGGGGCAAGGCTCGCTGTTCATCCTGTCGCTGCCACTGGCCAGCCCGGAAGAAGCGGCGGCCCAGACGCCGGCGTCTGCCGCCGGAATCAGCGACTATCACCACCGCCGTGTGCACTACATCGAAGACAACGAAACCAATGTCGAGGTGATGCGCGGCATGCTGGCACAACGGCCACAGGTGGACCTGAGGGTGTCGGGCAACGGCCTGGACGGTCTGACAGCCATCCGCGCCCGGCGACCGGATGTGCTGCTGCTGGACATGCACTTGCCCGACATCAGCGGACTCGAGTTGCTGCGCCACCTGAAACTCGATCCGGAAACCCGGGGCATCCCGGTGATCGTGGTGTCGGCCGACGCGCTGCCTACGCAAATCGCCGAGGCGATGCAGGCCGGCGCCCACCGCTACCTGACCAAGCCGGTGAGCGTCGGCGAGCTGCTGGAAGTGCTGGACGAACTGCTGACCGTGATGGACACCCGATTCGACGACCTGACGACCGCTTCCGGCGCTTAGCACTCACCGAAGATGAGTGCTAATATCGTGGAACCAATCCTGAATCGAGGTGGTCCATGAGTACCATGAACACATCACATTCTTCCGCTTCGGCACTGGCGCTGCGCGATCCGTGGGCGATGATCCCGTCGCTCGGCAGCCTTGATGCCTACATTGCCGCCGCCAACCGCGTGCCGATGCTCAGCCTCGAAGAAGAGCAGTCGCTGGCTCGCAAGCTGCGTGATCAGGGCGATCTGCAGGCGGCCGGACAACTGGTGTTGTCGCACATGCGGCTGGTGGTCTCGATTGCCCGCCAGTACATGGGCTACGGCCTGCCCCACGGCGACCTGATCCAGGAAGGCAACGTCGGGCTGATGAAGGCCGTCAAGCGCTTCGACCCCGATCAGGGCGTGCGGCTCGTCAGCTACGCGATGCACTGGATCAAGGCCGAGATCCACGAGTACATCTTGAAGAACTGGCGCATGGTCAAGGTGGCGACCACCAAGGCGCAGCGCAAGTTGTTCTTCAACCTGCGCTCGATGAAGCAGAGCCTGAAAGAAGACGCGATCGACGGCGAAACCCACCGCAACACGCTGACGCAGGGCGAGGTCGACACGATGGCGCGCACCTTGAACGTCAAGCGCGAAGACGTGCTCGAAATGGAAACCCGCTTGTCCGGTGGCGATGTGCCTCTGGAGCCGCTGACTGACGACGGCGAAGAAAGCTATGCCCCGATCGCCTACCTGGCAGACGAGACGCAGGAGCCCGGCCACGTGCTGGACGCGCGACGCCGCGACTGGTTGTCTGGTGACGGCATCTCGCTGGCACTGGACACGCTGGACCCGCGCAGCCGCCGCATCGTCGAAGAGCGCTGGCTCAAGGTCAACGACGACAACTCGGGCGGCATGACGCTGCACGACCTGGCAGACGAGTACGGTGTCAGCGCCGAACGCATACGCCAGATCGAGGTGGCTGCGATGAAGAAGATGCGCAAGACGCTGAGCGCGTCTCACTGAGCGCATCGCGTGCCCGAATGAAAACGGCCCCTGTGGGGCCGTTTCTCTTGGCGCGAGCAGGACCCGCAGCCGGACTCAGCCGGCCGCCAGCAATGCTTTCAGGTCGGCCGCCAGGGCCTCTGCGCCGCTGCCGTAACGGACGAACAACCGGACCCTGCCCTGTGTGTCGAACACATACGAGCCTGCGGTGTGGTCGACGCTGTAAGCACCTTCGGTCTTGCCCGGCACCTTGGCGTAGAACACCTTGAACTCCTTGGCGGTGGCGGCAATTTCCTCCGGGCTGCCGCGCAAGGCGACGAAGCTGGGATCAAAACCGCCCATGTAGGTCTTGAGCACCGCCGCGGTGTCGCGCTCGGGATCGACGGTGACGAAAACGCCCTGGATCCGATCACCGTCCTTGCCCAGCGACGCCTTGACCTGCGCGAGCTCCGCCATCGTCGTGGGACACACATCGGGGCATTGCGTGAAGCCGAAGAAAACCACGGTGACCTTGCCCTTGAAATCGGCCAGGGTGCGCGGCTGGCCGTTCTGGTCGGTCAATGACAGGGTGCGGGCGTAATCGGCGCCGGTGATGTCGATGCCCTTGAACGAAGCCGCACTGCCAGCACTCGATGACGGTGCGTCGCAGCCTGCCTGCAGCGCTGACATGATCATTGCCGCGCACCCGAGCCATAAAACACGGCGGCGAGACAGGCGGGAACACCGGCTCAGGGGCGGCCGGCTCACAGCAGCGGGCTCAGGTAGTGATCGACGAGCAGCGCCGCGAACAGCAGCATCAGGTGCCAGATCGAGAAACGGAAGGTCTTGCGCGCCAGCGCGTCTGAATAGTTGCGCCAGAGCTTCCAGGCGTAGCCGATGAAGATGCCACCCAGCGCGATGGCCGACACGAGGTAGATCACACCACTCATGCCCGAGATGAACGGCAGCAAGGTCGCCGCGAACAGCACCAAGGTGTACAGAAAAACGTGCAACTGGGTGAAGGCGGCCCCATGGGTGACGGGCAGCATCGGCAGCCCGGCCTTGCGGTAATCCTCGGCGCGGTACAGCGCCAGTGCCCAGAAATGCGGCGGCGTCCAGAGGAAGATGATCAGGCACAAGATCAGCGCCTCGGGGCCCACCTCGCCGCGGATCGCGGCCCAACCGAGCACCGGCGGCATCGCACCGGATGCGCCGCCGATCACGATGTTCTGTGGCGTGGCAGGCTTCAACAACACCGTGTAGATCACGGCATAGCCGACAAAGGTGCCGAAGGTCAGCCACATCGTCAGCGGGTTGACCCAGAAATACAGCAGGGCGCTGCCGGCACCGCACAGCACGGCAGAGAAGGTCAGCGTCTGGGCGTTGGTGAGGTCGCCTTTGGCGGTCGGCCGCCAGGAGGTGCGGGCCATCTTGGCATCGATGTGCTGCTCGACGATGCAGTTGAACGCCGCGGCGGCGCCTGCGACCAGCCATATGCCGGCGGTGGTGGCGAGTGCGACCTGCAGGTCGGGCACGCCGGGTACGGCGAGCAGCATGCCGATCACCGCACAGAACACGATCAGCTGCACCACGCGCGGCTTGGTCAGCGTGTAGAACTGCCTGACGCGCGAGACGCGCCGCACGATCGGCAACGGGGTGGTCAGGGTTTCAGACATGTTCAGGCCAGCCTTGCATTCTACGAAGCCGCGTGCATGCCGCGCCGGCCGGGCGAGACTGACGCAGGAATGACTGAGCGTTCAGGCCACGAGCGCGTCAGCAACATCGAGAACAGCACCAGCAGCGCGGCCGCACCGCCTGTGTGCGACACGGCGGCCAGCAAGGGCCAATCGAACAGAACATTGCCCAGGCCGCTGGCCACTTGCCATGCGATCGCACCAGTCAGAGCCATCGCCCAGCGGCGCAACGGAGCAACGCCGGTGGCCCAAAGCCGCCAGATCAGCACACCGATGGCCAGCACCAGGATCGCCGCGCCGATCCGATGGACCATGTGGATCGCGGTCAATGCGGCAAAGGGCAGATAGCCGCCGTCCTTGCCCGCGCCAAGCTCGCGCAACAAGGTGAAACCGTGGTCGAAGTCCATCGGTGGCCACCAGCTGCCCTGGCAGGTCGGGAACTCGGCGCAGGCGAGCACCGCGTAATTGGTGCTGACCCAGCCGCCCAGCGCCGTCTGCACGATCACCAGCGCCAGCACGGCGACAACCCCGAACCGCAATGCCGGGGACAACTTCAGCGTCGACCGCTGGGGCAGCTGGCTCTGGATCGCCAGCAGCGCGAGCAGGCCCAGCCCGCCGAGCAGATGGAGGGTGACGATCGCGGGGTAGAGCTTCATCGTCACCGTCAAGGCCCCGAAGGCACCTTGGCCGCACACCCACAACCAGGTCACGGTCGGCCACCATGGCGACACGGCCGGCGCGGGCATCGACCGCTGCCGGCGCGCCTCGAGCCATGCGGTGACGGCCAGCAAGGTGATCAACGCGCCGACGCCCGTGGCGAGGTAGCGGTGCAGCATCTCGATCCAGGCCTTGCCGTGGGTCACGGGGCCTGTCGGCATCGCACTTTGCGCCGCCCCGATGGACTCATGGGCACCCAGCGGACTTGCGCTGCCATAACAGCCAGGCCAGTCGGGACAACCCAGCCCCGAGTCGCTGAGGCGGGTGAACGCCCCGAACAGCACCAGATCGAACGTGAGAAACAAGGTGAGCACCGTCAGCGCTCGGCGGCGTGCGGCGGGCTCGCTGTGGCGATGACGCCAGATCACCCAGATCAATGGAACCAGGGCCACGGTGGCACCGATCAGCACCACGGACGCCAAAGGCCCCAGGTCGTAGGCAGGTACGTTCATGACGCAGTGTCAGGCCAGCGATCAGTGGGCGCTCATCGGCCCGGCTGATCCCAGGACGCCGAGGCGCGAAGCAAGCGCTCGAGATCGCGTTTGAGCCTGGCCGGATCGGGCTCGGGGGGCGCGCGCATCATCCACTGTCCCATCGGGTCCACCAGGTAAACGTGCTCGTCGAGCTGACGGCCTGAGGCCGGCTCGAGCCACTTCGACAGTTCGGCTGCGGGCACGCGCAGCACCGTGGCTGGCTGCGCCCCCCCGATGGCTTTGAGAAGCGCTGGTGCGGGTGTCGCGTCGTCCGTGATCAACCAGACCTTGTCGACGCGGCCTTTCTCCTTGCCCAAGGTCTCGACCAGTTGGCGTTGCAGCACGAGGTGTGATTCGCAACGCGCATCGCAGGCACCGCCCGCCGTGACAACCATCAGCCATTGGCCATGCAGTCCGACGGCAGACACGGGCTGGCCCGCAAGATCGCTCAGCGGCAACGCGGCCGGTATTTCGCGAGGCGGCGTCACGAATTCGCTGTAGTTGGTCCGGCCCTCCGGACGGATCACGAAATAGGTGAAATACGAGGCAATGACCGGCGCTGCGCATACGCCCAGCACCAGCAGCATCTTCAGCCGGCCGGACACCGTGCGGCGCTGCGACAAGTCGGGCGTCGGCATCGTGTGCACCGTGAAGCTCAACGGCGAGGACAGCTCGGAATCAGCGCCGGGAGCCGAGGCGGGGCCGGACGAGTTGGAACCAGACATACAAACCTGTCATCAAGGCGCAAAGCGCAAACCACTGGAACGCATAACCGTAATGCCGCTGGATGCCGAGATCCGGCCGGGGCCATTGCCGCAACAACCCATCCTGAGGCGCACCCTCGGCGTCCTGGACGATGGACAGAGGCTTGAGCGGCAGCGAGAGCTCTTGTGCGAAATCCGCGAGCTCCAGATTTTGACGGATCGCGCCCGACGCGGCCCCGGCAAAGTCGTACAGCCTGCCCGGTGGCGGGGCAATGTGCCCGATGACCGTCACTTCGCCGGGATCGTCAGCGAGGCGGGGGACCTTGGTCCGGTCGAGCAGATCACGCGGCGCCCAGCCTCGCTGCACCAACACGACACCCGGCGCCTCGCTGAGTCGCAACGGCGTGACAACGAAGAACCCCTGCCGAGCGTCCATCTGCCGGTTGTCGAGGAACACCGTGGCCGTCGAGATCCAATGCCCCCGAACGGCAATGCGCCGGTAGTGCTGCTCGACAGCGGCGGCAGGCGTGTCGGCCAGCATCGCAGCAGGCACGGGAGGCAACTGCACGCGGCTATCGAGCGCCTGCTGCAAGGCCTCCTTCTGGGCCGCGCGATCGAGTTGCCACACGCCGAGGCGTGCGGTGCCGGCCGCCCCAACGACGGCCGCGAACAGCACGATGAGCGCGCGGCGGCGGGATCGGCCCCGCGGGAAAGGGGTCGTGGTCATTGGTGTTGTTGCTCCCCCCGCCACGGGAAGCCATGCGGATAATCCACTCGCATGAAGTACCTCATTGGCATTGCCTTCGTCAGCATCATTGGTGCGTTGGTCTACGCGGGCGTGTCGATGGTTCAGGATGGGCGCGACGGCAAACCGAAATCCGGCTCGATGATGCGCGCCCTCGCGCTGCGCGTGGGGCTGTCGGTGTTGTTGTTTCTGTGCCTGATCGGCAGCTACCTGATGGGCTGGATTCAGCCGACAGGCATACCGCACGGCTGAATCCAGCACTGACCGCATCATCTCGTGCAACAAAAAAGCCGCTGACCGCGGCTTTTTTGTTGAAGGTTCCGGCAGGCTCTGCGTCGCAGAGCCAGTAAATCAGAGCCAGTACACCACCACGTAAAGGCCCAGCCAGACCACGTCGACAAAGTGCCAGTACCAGGCCGCGCCCTCGAAGCCGAAATGCCGCTGCGGCGTGAAGTGACCCTTCTGCAGTCGCAGCGTGATGAACAGCAGCATCAACGCGCCGACAAGCACGTGGAAGCCGTGGAAGCCGGTCAGCATGAAGAAGGTGGAGCCGTAGACACCGCTGGTGAGCTTCAGGTTAAGCTCGCTGTAAGCGTGGTGGTACTCGTAGGCCTGGACGCCGATGAAGGTGAACCCGAGCAGCAAGGTGATCCACATGAAGCCGATGGTCTTGGCACGATGGCCGGCGATCAACGCATGGTGAGCGATCGTCAGCGTCACGCCCGAGGTCAGCAGCAGTGCCGTGTTGATCGTTGGCAAAGGCCATGGGCCCATGGTGGTGAAGGGATCCACCGTGCCGGCAGGAGAGGCAGTGAAGCCTGCCTGCGCGCTGGGCCAGATGGCCTTGAAGTCCGGCCACAACACGGCGTTATCCAGGCTGCCGAGATTGGGAACCGCATGCAGGCGTGCCCAGTAGAGCGCGCCGAAGAAAGCGCCGAAGAACATCACTTCGGAGAAGATGAACCAGCTCATGCTCCAGCGATACGAAACATCGATGCGATCGCTGTACAACCCGCCTTCGCTTTCATTGATCGCCGCACGGAACCAGCCCTGCAGCACGAAGGCCCAGGTCGCCAGACCGGCCAGCGTGACATAGCTGCCCCAGCTCACGCCGTTGACCCACTGCCCCGCGCCAAAAATCACCAGGAACAAGCCCAGCGCCGTCAGCACCGGAAACCGAGAGGGCTCCGGAATGAAGTAGTAAGGCGCCGCACCGCGTGCACTGGCCGTAGGGGTCGCTGCCGACATGATCTCTCCTGAATCCCGAGTTTCTACATTTTCATGGAAGCGTCGCAGCGGTCATCCGCTGGCGATCCTCCGCCAAATCTCAAGCGGCCACGCCGCTCGTCAACACCCAATTCACCAAGGTTGCCAGCAGCGCAATCAACACCAGCGCCCCGAGCACGCCAGCGATCACCACGTGGACCGGGTTCAACTGGTTCACGTCCTTTTCAAGGTCTGCCGCCTTGCGGACCCCGAAAAACGACCACGCCACAGCGCGCAAGGTCTGAAAGAACGACAGCTTGCGCCGTGAGGCGGCTTTCAGACTCGAATCAGGCAGTGTCATGACCGTCCGGCAGGGTCACCAACAAGCGTCGCCTGCGGGGCAGCCGGCACCTTGCCACCCACTTCAAAGAAGGTGTAGGACAAGGTGATGGTGGTCACGTCCTTGGGCAGCTTGGGCTCGATCACGAAGACGACAGGCCATTGCTTGGTCTCGCCCGGCTTCATCGTGTATTCGTTGAAACAGAAGCACTGCAGCTTGTTGAAATGGGCCATCGCCTGCATCGGCGCGTAACTGGGAATGGCCTGTGCGGCCATGGTCCGGCTTTGCGTGTTGGTGAACTCGTACATCACCGTGGTCAGTTCACCCGGATGCACCTGAACGCTGCTGACCGCGGGTTTGAACTTCCAGATACCGCGCGAATTGGCATCGAACTCGACGGTGATGGTGCGGCTCTTGTCCACCTGCGAGTTCACCCCGGAGGCCGATGCGCGACCCGACACCACCTTCTCGGACAGCGTCAGCACATTGATGCCCAGCGCCGTGCAAACCGCTTTGTACAAGGGCACCAGCGCATAGCCAAAGCCGAACATCAACACCGTGACGACCAGCAACTTGCCGAACATCCGCGCGTTGTCCCCCCGCAGCAGGGTGGCAGCGGATGCGGCGCGGCGTGGCAGGTCATCCATGGGTCAGAGGCCGAACAGGACGGCCTTGGCCATGAACCCGATGAAGAACACCACCGCGACCGACGCGAGGATCAGCCCCAGTCGGAGGTTGTTCTTCTTTTGCTCGGGTGTGCTCATGATGCAGCTCGGATCAAGCGATCACCTTGGTGGCGGCCGCATTGAGCTTCGGAGGGGTTTCGAAGGTGTGGAACGGTGCAGGTGACGGCACTTCCCACTCCAGGCCCTCGGCACCCTCCCAAGGCTTGGCGGATGCGCGCTCACCCTTGCCGCGCATCATCGGCAGCACGACGAAGAAGAAGAAGTACACCTGCATCAGGCCGAAGCCGAAAGCACCAACCGATGCGATGGCGTTGAAGTCAGCGAACTGCATCGGGTAGTCGGCGTAGCGACGCGGCATGCCAGCCAGCCCCAGGAAGTGCATCGGGAAGAAGGTGATGTTGAAGAAGATCAGCGAGCCCCAGAAGTGGATCTTGCCGCGGGTCTCGCTGTACATCACACCGGTCCACTTCGGGCCCCAGTAGTAGACGCCGGCGAACATCGCATACAGCGAGCCGGCCACCAGCACGTAGTGGAAGTGGGCCACCACGTAATAGGTGTCCTGCATCTGGATGTCGACCGGCGCGACCGACAGGATCAGCCCGGTGAACCCGCCCATCGTGAACACGAAGATGAAGCCGACAGCGAACAGCATCGGCGTCTCGAAGGTCATCGAGCCGCGCCACATGGTGGCGATCCAGTTGAAGATCTTCACGCCCGTGGGCACCGCGATCAGCATCGTCGCGTACATGAAGAACAGCTGGCCGGTCACCGGCATGCCGGTGGTGAACATGTGGTGCGCCCACACCATGAACGACAGGATCGCGATCGAGGCCGTGGCGTAGACCATCGAGGTGTAGCCGAACAGGCGCTTGCGGGCGAAGGCCGGGATGATGGCACTGATGATGCCGAAGGCCGGCAGGATCATGATGTAGACCTCGGGGTGACCGAAGAACCAGAAGATGTGCTGGTACATCACCGGATCACCGCCGCCGGCGGGGTTGAAGAAGCTGGTGCCGAAGTGGCGGTCGGTCAGCGTCATCGTGATCGCACCGGCCAGCACCGGCATCACCGCGATCAGCAGATAGGCGGTGATCAGCCAGGTCCAGCAGAACAGAGGCATCTTCATCAGCGTCATGCCGGGGGCGCGCATGTTGAGGATGGTGACGACGATGTTGATCGAGCCCATGATCGAGCTCGCGCCGAGGATGTGCATCGCGAAGATGCCGGCGTCCATCGACGGGCCCATCTGCAGCGTCAGCGGCGCGTACAGCGTCCAGCCAGCCGCAGGTGCGCCACCAGGGAAAAAGAAAGAACTCACCAACGTGATCGCAGCCGGGATCATCAACCAGAAGCTGAGGTTGTTCATCCGGGCGAAGGCCATGTCCGGCGCGCCGATCTGCAGCGGGATCATCCAGTTCGCGAAGCCCACGAACGCCGGCATGATGGCGCCGAACACCATGATCAGTCCGTGCATCGTCGTCAGCTGATTGAACAGCTGCGGGTTGACGAACTGCAGGCCCGGCTGGAACAGCTCGGCGCGGATGATGAGCGCCAGCACACCACCGACCATCAGCATCGTGAACGAGAACAACAGGTACATCGTGCCGATGTCCTTGTGGTTCGTCGCGTACAGCCAGCGCCGCCAGCCGCGGGGCGCACCGTGATCATGATCGTGGTCATGCGCGTGACCGTGGTCACCGTGGTGGTCAAGTACTGCACTCATGGGAGGTCCTTCTGAAACGGCTGATCGTGTGTCTGGAAACGATTACTTGCGTGCAGCAACCACTTCGGCTGGCTGCACGGCTTGCCCGGTCTTGTTCGACCAGTTGTTCTTGGTGTAGGTGATGACCGCGGCGATCTCGGTGTCGGAAAGTTGCTTCCACGACGGCATCGCACCATTGTTCTGCCCGTTGAGCAGCACGGCAATCTGCTTGGTCTTGTCTTCGTCCAGCACCACCGCCGCGCCATCGAGCGGCTTGATCGCACCGGCGCCCTTGCCGTTGGCTCCATGGCAGACAGCGCAATTGCTGTTGTAGACCTTCTCGCCGCGTGCAATCAGGTCGGCCGATTCCCAGACCTTGCTCGGGTCGTCAGCCTTCGCCGACATTTCAGCACGCTGACCTTCGACCCATTTCGTGTAATCGACAGCCGACACCACCTTCACATGGATCGGCATGTAGGCGTGCTCCTTGCCGCACAGCTCCTGGCACTGGCCGTAGTAATCGCCAATTTTTTCCGCGCGGAACCAGGTGTCGCGCACGAAGCCGGGGATGGCGTCCTGCTTGATCCCGAAAGACGGGACGGCAAACGCATGGATCACGTCGTTGGCCGTGGTGATGACGCGGATCTTCTTGTCGACCGGCACCACCAACGGATGATCCACCTTCAGAAGATAGTCGTCCCCCGAAGGATTGCCCGAGTCGGACATCTGACGCTGCGCGGAATCCAGCGTCGACACGAAACCGATGCCTGCGCCCTCGCCATTCAGGTAGTCGTAACCCCACTTCCACTGCATGCCCGTGGCCTTGATCGTCAGATCGGCCGAGCTAGTGTCCTTCATCGCAACGACCACCTTCGTGGCTGGCAAGGCCATGCCGATCACGATGATGAACGGCACCACCGTCCAGGCGATCTCGACCGACGTGCTCTCATGGAAGTTGGCCGACTTCGCGCCTTTCGATTTGCGGTGCACGAAGATCGAATAGAACATGACGCCGAACACGGCAACGAAGATGACCAGGCAGATCACCATCATCAGATAGTGCAGATAGCGCTGGTCTTCGGCAATCTTCGTCACAGCGGGATGCAAATCGATCTGATTGACCGCCGGGCCACCTGGCAGGTCGTTGGTGGCCGAGGCCAGTGTCGAGACCGCCCACAGGCTCGCGCCCAACACCGCGTGCGAGGCCTTCGTGGAAATTGCTTTCATCGTGTTCATCATGACTGCTCGTGTTGTCAAAGCTCTGCCGGGGGCAAAGCACCTTGGGGGCGCAACCGCGCCAGCCGAACCGCATGTCGCAGTTCATTGGCCAACTGCCGCCTCAATTCCGGGCGCACGAAGCGCCCCACTTCTATCCGCCGGCCCTGTCCGAAGACCTCGATCAGCGATTCGTCTCCAGTCACCGGCTCGACACTGACCCATTCGGGCGCGAACTCAGCGGTCTCGACCGTGTTGCCCGAGGTGTGCGCCACCGTGAGCTTGCCCTTGCGCAGAGCAATGTTTTCGTGGTCGGCCGCGTGCCGTGAATACATCAGCAAGGCCGTGCCCACAGCGAGCAACTCCACCCAGGCGAACGCCATGATCACCGTGGCGCCCTGCCACCAGAAATACGCAGCGATCGCGAGCGACAAGACGCACAACGCACCGAATATCGCGAACAACTGCCGAGGAGCCATCGAACAATTACGCTTCAACAGCCACTCGACCGACCACTCGCTACCGGCCGGGTCGCTTTCTCTGCCAAAACGCCATGCCGCCGGCAGCGCGGGCGCGGCGGCAGTGTGACCGTAGGAGCAGGTGGACATCTCGAGGTAACGGCTGATTGACTTGGGCAAGACAAGATCGGCAGGGATCGCAAACTCCCTGACCGCACGCTGCGTGCATACAGCGTGCCTTGCCTTTTTTGATGATGCGAGTTTATACGACCACGGGGTCCGCACTCAAACGACGGTCTTCCTTGCTGACGGCAGAAGACGCCGCATTTCTTCGAGAGAAACCTGGGTCTCGGTCGCGGCGTTCGCGGTCGCCTCGCCCTTGAAGGCGTGGCCGTAGACGATCTCGAATGTCAGTGCAAACCGGCCGCTGTCGTCGCGCAGGGACTCGAGTGCGCTGTGCATACGGCACAGCCAGCGTGGGGTGCGCAAGCCGGGGAATCGATCCGGCGACACATTGCCACCGAGCAAACGCAGGTCGCTGCACAGGGCCTCTGCGCTGTTCCAGTGCACGGTGAGTCGCTCCTGGTCCATCACCGGGTCAGCAAACCCCGCGTGCACCAGCATGTCGCCCAGGTCGTGCATGTCGACGAACGCGATCGTCGGCGAGGGCCAGCGCAGCTGCGCGTACACCGACGTCAGTTCTCGCACCGTGTCGGGGCCCAGGCACGAGAACATCACGAACCCGCTGGGGGCCAGCATCTGCTGCCAGCGCTGCATCAGCGCGGGGGGATTTGCAACGCCGTGCAGCGCCATGTTCGCCCACACCAGTTGCGCGTCACCGAGCCCGGGCGCTGACTCCAGGACGGCCTCGGCAGCCGGTGCGGTCCAGCGCCGTGGCGCCCACCAGGGAGGCCGCAGCTGCGCTCGGCTGCGCTCGACCAGGCTGCCGTTGGGCTCGACGGCAACGATCGCCGCATCGGGGAACGTGGTGGTAAGACGCGATGCACCGGCGCCGAGAAACGACGACCAGTCGACGATGCGGCGTGGCGTCGCCTTGAACAGCAGCAGTCGCTCGGCCATCCGCCCGGCGATTTCCACATGCAACCACGGCGGCTGCGCCAGCCGCCCAAGGCGCCGCTGGACGGCCGCGACCGCGGTGTCATCGATCGATCGCGCTGCCGCGCTGCTGCCTGACATCAGCCCAGTATATTGAGCACGTGCATGCGCAGACCGAACTCTCACGCCTGGTGCGACTGGCACGGCAGCATCGCTGGCCGAGCCAGTGCGCCGTCTGTCATGGATGGGGTCATGGGCGGATTTGCCAGAGCTGCACTGCGCGGTTCGCGGCGCCAGCCCGGCGATGTCAGCACTGCGCGGTGCGGCTGGTGGCCGATGTCGCGCTGTGCGGTGGTTGCCTGCGCAGGCCACCGCACTTCGGCAGTGCCATCGCTGCCGTGGACTACACCCACCCCTGGGACCGCCTGATCAGCGACTTCAAGTACCACGGCGGACTCGACCTGAGCGGAGCGCTGTGCGACCTGCTGATCGCCGAATGCCAGCGCCACAGCAGTGAGATGCCCGATTGCGTTCTGCCGGTGCCGCTGGCGGCGCAGCGATGGCGGGAACGTGGCTACAACCAGTCGTGGGAGCTGGCCCGCCGTTGTGCGCAGCGACTTGGTGTTCGGGCCGATCCCCATCTGCTGCTGCGCATCCGGGAGACACCCTGCCAGCTCTCGCTGCCTCGCGATCGCCGGCTGGCCAACGTGCGGGGGGCGTTTGCCGTTGAACCGACCCGGCGCGCCGATGTCGTCGGGCGCCGGATCGCCCTCGTCGACGATGTGATGACGACCCAGGCGACGGCCGACGAGCTGAGTCGGGTGCTGCTCGAAGCCGGGGCGCGGTCGGTGCAGGTGTGGGTGGTGGCCCGCACGCTGCCTCCGGAGCATTGACGATGTTCAACATCGTCCTGGTGCATCCCGAAATTCCGCCGAACACCGGTAACGTGATTCGGCTGGCCGCCAACACGGGCTGCGCACTGCATCTGATCGAACCCTTGGGTTTTTCGATGGACGACAAGCTGCTGCAGCGTGCCGGGCTGGATTACCACGAGCACGCAAGCGTGCAACGTCACGCGTCGTGGGAACGGTTTCTGGCCACCATGCAGCCCGATCCGGCCCGCTGCTTCGCTTTCACCACGCGCGGCCGGGCCACCCTCGCGACAACAGCCTGGCAAGCGGGCGACTGGCTGGTGTTCGGGTCGGAAACGGCCGGATTGCCGCCATCCCTCCGAGACACGTTCGCCGAAGACCGGCGTGTCAGACTGCCGCTGCGTCCGGGGCAGCGCAGCCTGAACCTGAGCAATGCCGTTGCCGTCGCGGTGTTCGAGGCGTGGCGCCAGAACGGCTATGCCGGAGGCGCGTGACTGTCAGCCTCAGCGCTCGGGGCGCGGGCCGCGACCCATCAAGCGCTCGACACCCTGACGGGGCGTGGCCCGCCCTTCGAGCACGTCGACCACGGCCGCGGTGATCGGCATTTCGACGCCCAGCTTCTGGGCACGCTTGAGCACGGTGGCCGCGCTCAGCACGCCTTCTGCCACATGGCCGAGTTCGGCGACGATCTGTGTCAGTGCCTGGCCTTGTGCCAATCGCAGGCCCACGGTGCGATTGCGCGAGAGATCTCCGGTGGCGGTCAGCACCAGGTCACCCAGTCCGCTCAGGCCCATGAAGGTGTCTGGACGGGCGCCCAGCGCCATGCCCAGTCGCACCATCTCGGCCAGCCCGCGCGTGATCAACGCGGCGCGGGCGTTGAACCCGAGTTGCAGACCATCTGCCAGCCCGGTGGCGATGGCCATCACGTTCTTCACCGCGCCCCCCACCTCGACGCCGACAGGATCATCGGACGTGTAGATGCGCAGGCTGTCGCTGTGCAATGCGGCCACCGCTAGCTCGCCCAGTCGAGCGTCGTGACTGGCTGCGACCAACGCCGTCGGCTGACCCGCAGCCACCTCCTGCGCGAAGCTCGGGCCGGAAAGCACACCCACGCGTCCACCCGGCCAGATCTGCTGCGCCAACTCGTGCCCGAGCAGCCCAGTGCCTTCCTGGAAGCCCTTGCACAGCCAGTACAGGCCAGGCGCCTGCGGGCCTGGTGGCAAGGCGCTCAGCACCGGAGCGAGCCCGGACATCGGCGTCGCCACGATCAACAGCCCGCCGCTCGCATGCGCGACGGCTGCGTCGAAATCGTCCGTGACTTGGAGGGCGGCCGGGAACTCCGCGGCAGCGAGGTAGCGCAGGTTGCGACGCTCCCGGCGCATCGCCTCGGCCTGCGCCGCGTCCCGCGCCCACAGCAGCGTGGGATGGCGGGCGCTGGCGCTGATCGCCAGCGCAGTGCCCCAGGCACCTGCTCCGAGGACGCTCAGTTTCACCGAGTGTCGATCAGCAGCCCGGGGACACGCTGGTGATCAGTTGACGAGCGCGCTGCCGCCGGCGCCGTTGGCAGTCGCTTCGGCGGCCGCCGCCTTCTGGCTTTCGTACATCGCCTGGAAATTGATCTCGGCCAGTGTCACGGGCGGGAAGCCGGCGCGGGTGCAGATGTCGGACACGATCGCGCGCAGGTAAGGGTAGACGATGCCAGGGCAGGCGATGCTGACGATCGGCTGCAACTGGTCTTGCGGGATGTTGCGGATCTCGAAGATGCCCGCCTGCTTGGCCTCCAGCAGAAACAGGGTCTTCTCGCCGACCTTGGCCGTCACGGTCACGCGCACCGTGACTTCGTAGTTGTCATTGCCGACGGTGTCTGCGCCGACACCGATGTTGATCTCGACCTGCGGTTGCTGTGTCTCCAGGAAGATCGCCGGCGAATTGGGTTGTTCCAGCGACAGATCCTTCAGGTAGATGCGCTGGATCTGGAACATCGGGGAGTTGTCTTCGTCTGCCATGGCAATCTCTTGGTGGGTGTTGGAGCGGCAACCGCTTGGGGGCCGGATTATGGGGGATGGGGTGTGACCGCCCTGGCGGTTGCCAACGCGTGAAGCGAAGCGCTTGCGCCTCGTTCGGGTCAGCCCGGGGCTGATTGCGGCTGCAACAGCGGCAGCAGCCCGCCACGCTGATCGAGCTCGATCAAGTCATCGCAGCCGCCGATGTGGGCGCCGCCGATGAAGATCTGCGGCACGGTGCGCCGCCCGGTGCGTTCGATCATCGCAGTGCGCGCCGTCGGGTCACGGTCGACCCTGATTTCGTCGATCTCGGTGACGCCGCGCGCTTTCAGGAGCGCCTTGGCGCGCAGGCAGTACGGGCACACCTCGGTGGTGTACATCGTGATGGATGAATGCGGGCTCATGGCGGATGGACTCTGTCGAGGGCAACGGGGGTCAGGCAGAACGCTCGATGGGCAGGTTGGCCTCGCGCCAGGCGGCCACGCCACCGCTGATGGCGCTGGCCTTTTCATAGCCGCGCTTGCGCAGGATGGCCACGCCGCGGTTCGCTCGTGCACCGGTCGGGCACATCAGCAACACAGGGACGCTCTTGTTCTTCGGCAGGTCGGTGGCGGTTTCGAGCGTGCCGAACGGCACATTCTTCGCTCCACCCGCGTGGCCAGCGAGGTACTCGGCCGGTTCGCTGACGTCGATCAGCACACCGCGCTCGCGGTTGATCAGATTGACTGCTTCGGCCGGGGAAACGCCTCCGATGGCAGCGCCGCGTGACAGCAGCGGCCAGGCCAGCAGGCCGCCCGAGACCAACGCAGCCGCGAACAAAAACCAGTTATTGAGAAAGAAGGTCACGAAGCGGTCCGGTCAGGGTGGGTCAATCGCAAAACCGCAGATTATAGAATTTGGGGGTTTTCCCGAGTTCGATTCATTCCCCTCCTTTCTTGACCGCGATCCGTCGCACCGCCATGACCCAACTCGTGCTGATCCGCCATGGGCAATCCACCTGGAATCTGGACAACCGCTTCACTGGCTGGGTCGACGTCGATCTGACACCGCTGGGCGTGGAGCAGGCGCGTACCGCGGGTCGCCGTCTCAAGGCGGCCGGTCTCGATTTCGACATCGCCTACACCTCGGTCCTGAAGCGCGCCGTGTGGACGCTTTGGCACACGCTCGATCAGCTCGATCGCACCTGGCTGCCGGTGATCAACTCGTGGCGCCTGAACGAACGCCACTACGGGGCACTGGAAGGACTGAACAAGGCCGACACCGCTGCGAAATACGGTGATGCGCAAGTTCTGCAATGGCGCCGCAGCTATGACACGCCGCCCCCAGCGCTTGAGCCCACCGACCCCCGCTGCGAACGCAACGACCGGCGCTACGCTGGCTTGCAGCCCGGCGAGGTGCCGCTGACCGAATGCTTGAAGGACACGGTGGAACGCGTGCTCCCCTACTGGAACGGCACCATCGTGCCGTCGATCGCCGCGGGCAAGCGGGTGATCGTGGCTGCGCATGGCAACAGCATCCGCGCACTGATGAAGCACCTGGACCAGATTTCCGACGACGACATCATCGGACTGGAAATTCCGAACGGCGTACCGATCGTCTACGAACTGGACTCGGCGTTCCGACCCATCAGCCGGCGGTTCCTCGAGGGCGACTGAGAGCGGCTCATTTCACGCCTCAGCCAGCACCGCGTTCAAGCTGTGCCGCGATGTCCATGCGCAAGCGCTCGGCCAGTTCGCGCCGTGCCAAACCCTGCGGGAGCAACGCCGGCAACAGCACCACGTGGGCCGTGAGATCGGTGGCCGACACCACCGCCCACAGGGACTGCATCAGTGTCGTCTCGCCGATGTAGGCGGCGGCCGAGCTGATGCGCTCACTGGCATCGGAGAACCGCAGTGCAATTGCCTGGAGCGGCACCTCGGCAGCAATCGCGGCTTGCATCAAGTTGGCGTGAAACGGCAGCAAGCCATGGCCGTCGCTGGTGGTGCCTTCGGGGAACATCGCGATCTGGTCACCATCCCGCAGCGCCTGGGCCAACTGGTGCACCACGCGCTGTGCATCGCGTCGGCTGCGGCGCTCGATGAACAGCGTGCCGCCACAAGCCACCAGCCAGCCGATCACTGGCCAGCCACGGACGTCTGACTTGGACACGAACCGCATCGGTCGCACCGAGATGATGGCCGGGATGTCGAGCCACGACACATGGTTGGCGACGAACAAGGTCGCACCCTCGTTCGGGATGCCACTGGCCAGCACCCGCACGCCCAGCAGTTGCAACAGACGTCGGTTCCAGCGTCCGACATGCGCCATGCGCTGCGCGGCATCGATGAACGGGAACACCAGCGCACAGATGACGACACCGCGCCCGATGTGCAGCCCGCAACGCAGCAGGCGACCGACCGCACGCAGCTGAGGTGCGCTCAATGCGGCACGCTCAAGCCGCTTCGTAGGCCAGGTGGCCCGACACCAGTGTGCACTTCACCCGGCCTGGCAGCTCGTGGCCGGAGAACGGTGTGTGCTTGCCCTGGCTCTTCAGCGCCTGTGGCGTCACCTGCCAGTAAGCAGCAGGATCGAACACGCAGACATCGGCCACACCGCCTTCGACCAGCTGCCCGGCGCTCGACGCCAGCGAGCCCAGCGCATCACCGAGCACGCGCACCGGCGCGATGGTGATGGTGGCCAGCGTGCGCGCGAGGTCGTGCCCGGATTGCTCACCCCATTTCAGGGCGAGCCCGAGCAGCAGCTCGAGCCCGGTGGCGCCTGGCTCGGCTTCGGCGAACGGCAGCGTCTTGGCGTCTTCGTCGACCGGCGTGTGGTCGCTGACCAGCGCGTCGATCGTGCCATCGGCCAGCGCCGCCCGCAGCGCATCGCGGTCGCGCACCTGGCGCAGCGGCGGTGTCAGTCGCATCGCAGCGTTGAAGTAACCGATGTCGATGTCGGTCAGGTGCAGGTGGTTGATGCTGACGTCGCAGGTGATCGGCAGGCCTTCGGCCTTTGCTCGCCGAACCAGGTCGACGCCCGCGGCGCTGCTGAGTCGGCAAATGTGCACCCGCGCGCGCGTGTCGCGCACCAGCTCGAACAGCGTGTTCAGCGCGATGGTCTCGGCGATCGCCGGCACACCGGTCAATCCCATCCGCGTGGCCAGCGCACCCTTGGCGGCGACGCCATTGCCGAGGTAACCGTCCTGGGCCCGCAGCCAGGTCGTGTAGCCGAAGGTCGACGCGTACTGAAGCGCGCGGTGCAGTACCAGGGTGTCCTTCAACGCCACTTCGGCATGCGAGAAGCCGACGCAGCCGGCCTCGGTCAGCTCGGCCATCTCGGTCAGCACCTCGCCGGCCAGGCCGCGGGTCAGCGCGCCCAACGGGTACAGATGAGACTGGTTCAGATTGCGGGCCCGGAACTTCAGCATCTCGACCAGGCCCGGCTCGTCGAGCGGCGGGTCGGTGTCGGGCAGACAGACCAGACTGGTCACGCCGCCCGCGACAGCGGCCGCCATTTCCGACTCGAGCATGCCCTCGTGCTCGTGGCCTGGCTCGCGCAGTCGCACCGCCAGATCGACCAGGCCCGGCGCCACCACGAAACCGCTGGCGTCGATGGTGCGGCTGGGCTTGAAGTCGGGACTGACCTGGCCGATCGTGACGATGCGCCCGGCGGCGATGGCGACATCGGCCCGCTCGTCGCGGCCGGAGGCGGGGTCGATCACGCGACCGTTCTGGATCAGGATCTTCATGCGGAATTCCCAGCGATGGTCGACATGACCGCCATCCGCACCGCGATGCCGAAGGTCACCTGCGGCAGGATCACACTCTGCGCGCCATCGGCCACACGGGAGTCGATCTCGACACCACGGTTGATCGGCCCCGGATGCATCACGATGCAATCGGGTTTGGCGAGTGCCAGCTTCTCCTGCGTCAGCCCGTAGTTCTTGAAAAACTCGCCAGCGCTCGGCAGCATCGCGCCGCTCATGCGCTCGTTCTGCAGCCGCAGCATGATGATCACGTCGGCACCGCGGATGCCCTCGGCCATGTCGTGGCACACGCGCACGCCCATCTCGCGCAGGTCGCCCGGTACCAGCGTCTTCGGCCCCACGGCCCGGACCTCGGGCACGCCCAGCGTGGTCAGCGCATGGATGTCGGAGCGCGCCACGCGCGAGTGGACGATGTCGCCGACGATCGCCACCGTCAGGTTGGTGAAGTCCTTCTTGAAGTGGCGGATGGTGTACATGTCGAGCAGGCCCTGCGTCGGGTGGGCATGGCGACCGTCACCGGCATTGACCACGTGCACGTGCGGCGCGCAGTGCTGTGCGATCAGGTAGGGCGCGCCACTCTCGCTGTGGCGCACGACGAACATGTCGGCGTGCATCGCCGACAGGTTGGCGATGGTGTCCAGCAGGCTCTCGCCCTTGGCGGCGCTGGAACGCGCGATGTCAAGGTTGATGACGTCGGCAGACAGCCGCTTGGCCGCGATCTCGAAGGTGGTACGGGTGCGGGTGCTGTTCTCGAAGAACAAGTTGAACACGCTCTTGCCGCGCAGCAGCGGCACCTTCTTGACCTCGCGGTCGTTGACGCTCAGAAAGGTGCCAGCGGTGTCGAGAATCTGGTGGATCAGCGCTCGCGGCAGCCCTTCGATCGACAGCAGGTGGATCAGCTCGCCGTGCTTGTTGAGCTGCGGGTTGTGTCTGAAGTTCAAACCGTGCGCTCCCGGATGTCGAAGCTGAAACGGCCTGCATCATCGCGCACCAGCGACAAACGCTGGTGCGCCGGCAGGGTGATGCGGGCGGCGGAATAGGCGGCCGCAATGGGCAGCTCGCGCCCGCCTCGGTCGACCAGCACCGCCAGCGTCACGCTGGCCGGCCGGCCGAAATCGAACAGCTCATTGACCACCGCGCGGATCGTGCGGCCGGTGAACAGCACGTCATCGACCAGCACGATGTGGCGGCCCTCGATCTCGAACGGCAAGCGGGTGTGGTCCGCACCCGCTGTCATGCCGCGCGAGCTGAAGTCGTCGCGGTGCAGCGCGCTGG
This sequence comes from Burkholderiales bacterium PBB1, assembly GCA_002255905.1. Taxonomy (GTDB): domain Bacteria; phylum Pseudomonadota; class Gammaproteobacteria; order Burkholderiales; family Burkholderiaceae_C; genus PBB1. Next base: position 178,099 of record NKIN01000005.1, on the reverse strand, counting down.
AGATCACACCATGATCGCCCGTCAGTGGCAACTCGCGCTGCAACCGCTCTGCCAGCCAGGCGCCGCCCGACCAGATGCCGACCAGCACCGTGTTCGGCCGCAGCAGACCGCGCACGCCGGAGAGCAGGTCGCCGTAAAGCGCTTCGGCGTCGAGGTGCAGAGAACTCATGGGTGGACTCTCATCAGGACAGACTGCGCAGGTATTGCTCGAGGATCAATGCCGCCGATGCGGCATCGAGATCGCCGGCTCCGTCGGCTTGCGCTTCGGTGGTGGTGTATCGCTCATCCACCTCGTGCACTTCGAGACGCAGGCGCCCGTGCAACTGGCGGGCGAAGCGGCGCGCGCGCAGCGTGTTCTCGTGCTCGGCGCCATCGGGGTGGAACGGCACACCGACGACCAGGGCATCGGGTTGCCATTCATCGACCAGCCGGGCGATGGCCTCAAAGCGCGCATCACCGGTGGCGCACACGGTGCGCAAAGGCTGCGCGGTGCGGGTCAGGGTGTTGCCGCTGGCGACCCCGACGCGCTTCAGGCCGAAGTCAAATGCCAAGTAAGTGCACACGCGCCCCGCGGCGCCCGGCGTGGGGGGTGGGTTCGCAGCCAGTTCAGGCATGCCCGGCATCGGCACTGAGCATGGCGGGATCGATGCCCAACAGCGACAGCGCCTTGTCGTAACGCTGCTCGACCGGCGTGTTGAAGATGATCTCGGGCTGCGCCTCGACGTTGATCCAGCTGTTGCGGCCCATCTCTTCCTCGAGCTGGCCGGCGCCCCAGCCGCTGTAGCCCAAGGTCACCAGGATCTTGGTCGGGCCGGTTCCGCTGGACAGCGCCTCCAGCACGTCCTTGCTGGTCGTCATTTCCAGGCCCCCGGGGATGCGCAGCGACGAGTTGAACCGGCTTTCGTCGTCATCGATCTGCTCGTGCAGCACGAAGCCACGCTCGGTCTGTACCGGCCCCCCGTAATAGACCGGCGACTCGGCCAGGTCGACCCGGTCGAGTGGCAGTTCGACCTTCTCGAACAGGTTCTTCAGCTTGATGTCGATCGGCTTGTTGATCACCAGACCCAGCGCGCCCTTGTCGGTGTGCTCGCACAGATAGATCACTGCGCCGGCAAAGGTGTCGCCGCCGATGCCCGGCATGGCGATCAGGAACTGGTTGGTGAGGTTGATGCCGCCGGAACTCATCGCGGCATTTTATTCCTGCGGCACACTGCAGCGATGCACCCTTCGATCGACGCTGCTCTCGTCTGGTTTCGACGCGACCTTCGCATCGATGACCACGCGGCGCTCCACCATGCGCTGCGCTCGGCCCGCCAGGTGTGGTGTGTCTTCGTGCTCGACCGCGAGATCCTCGATCCGCTGCCGCGCGCCGACCGACGGGTCGAGTTCATCGTCGACAGTCTGGCCGACCTGCACGCACAACTTACAGCGCTCGGTGCGGCGCACGGCGTGGCGGGCACGGGATTGATCGTGCGGCATGGCTGGGCACGCGACGAAATCCCGGCGCTGGCCCGGCAACTGCGCGTGCAGGCGGTGTATGCGAGCCACGACGACGAGCCGGCGGCACTGGCGCGCGATGCGCAGGTGCGCGGTCGGCTGGCCGATGCCGGCATCGCGCTGCACACCAGCAAGGACCACGTGGTGTTCGAGCGCAGCGAGGTCATGACCGGGTCGGGCACGCCGTATGGTGTGTTCACCCCCTACAAGAACGCTTGGCTCAAGCGGCTCACGCCGGAGCACCTGGCGCCGTGGGACGTCGCGGCACATGCCGCGCACCTGGCGCCTGTGCCCCAGGGTCTGATGGCGGGATCGCCTGCGCTCACCGACATCGGATTCAAGCCCACCAACCTGTCGTCGCTGCGCATGGGACATGGCTCGCACGGCGCACAGGCTGCGTTCGCCGATTTCCTGACCCGCATCGACGCCTACGAGGACGCGCGCAATTTTCCGGCGGTCAAGGGGCCGAGCTACCTGTCGGTGCACCTGCGCTTCGGCACCATTTCGATCCGCCAGCTGGCACGCGAGGCCTGGCAGCGCTGGCAAGCGGGCTCGCGCGGGGCGGAAGTGTGGCTCTCGGAGCTGATCTGGCGCGACTTCTATCACCAGGTGATGCACCACCATCCGCACGTTGTCACCCGCTCGTTCAAGGCGCCCTACGACCAAATCAAGTGGGAGCACGGCAAGCACGCCGACGCGCTGTTCGCCGCGTGGTGCGAAGGCCGCACAGGCTATCCGCTGGTCGACGCGGCGATGGCACAGATCAACCAGACCGGCTACATGCACAACCGGCTGCGCATGGTGGTGGCGAGCTTTCTGGTGAAAGACCTGGGTATCGACTGGCGTTGGGGAGAAAGCTACTTCGCGCTCCACCTCAACGACTTCGACCTGGCGGCCAACAACGGCGGATGGCAGTGGGCGAGCTCCAGCGGCTGCGATGCGCAACCGTACTTCCGCATCTTCAACCCGGTGAGCCAGAGCGAGAAGTTCGATCCCGCAGGCAAGTTCATCCGACGCTATCTGCCCTCGCTGGCCGCGCTGCCCGATGCGGCGCTGCATGCGCCGTGGACGGCTCGCCCGGTTGATCTGGCGGCCGCGGGCCTGGAGCTGGGCCGTGACTACCCGCGACCGCTGGTGCAGCACGACGAGGCCCGGCAGAAGACGCTGGAGCGCTATGCCGTGGTGAAGGCAGAGCGGCTGGATCCGCCGCGCTAGAACAGCTCGACGTCGCCGATCTTGGCGCTGTCATCCACCAGCACACCGCTGGCCAGCAGATCGCTGTGGCTGCACACCTGGTTGCGACCGTTTGCCTTCGCGTGGTAGACCGCCTTGTCGGCGCGTTCGAAGGCACTGCTCGGCGTGTCACCCGCTCGCACCGCCGTGAACCCGACGCTCACCGTGACAGTGCCGACCTGCGGGAACTGGAACAACTCGGTGTTGCTGCGAAATCGCTGGAAGACCTGCGCGGCGTCATCTTCGCTGTGACAACGCATCAGCACCAGAAACTCCTCGCCGCCGAAGCGATAGAGCCGGTCATGGATGCGGAAGCTTCGGCCCATCAGGCGAGACAGCAGCAACAGCACCTCGTCGCCGATCAGATGTCCGTAGCGGTCATTGACGGACTTGAAATGATCGATGTCGATGACGCCGATCCAGTAGCCACAGGTGCTGCTGTCCACACGCCGGCCATCGCCCGGGTCCTTAGAGGTCGACTCCATGGCAGCGGTCGCCTTCATGAAGTTCTCGTCGAAGGTCTTGCGATTGAGCAGCCCAGTCAGCGAATCGCGCTCGGAGTAATGCAGCAGGCGCTCGAAGTTTCGATAGATGCGCAGGACGCCCTGCACGGTGCGCTGGGCGCCTTCCTGGAGCGCGGATGGTGTCTCGATCTCGATCACACCGACCACTGCATCGCCCCCATGCAGCGGAAAATAGGTGCGGTGTGGCGTACCAGGCACCAGCACCATGCGCTGCTCGGTGAATGCCACGCATCGGGGATCGTCGGCGACGAGTCGGGGAAGGGTGTGCAGGTCGCTCCAGGGCCCGTCGGAGGTCGCGACCGAACTGTCGGGGCTCAAGCGCGCGCGGGTGAGCCAATGGCGGTCATCGCCCTCGCCGACGCAGCGCTGGATCGTCACCGAGCTCGGCTGCAACAGGTCTTTCAGCGCACTGGCCAGTGCCACATCGAGCTGCTCGCGGTCACGGTAGCTGGTGAGTTCGGCAATCTGGTCGGCAAACAGGATCATGACCACCGCAGCGCCCCGTTCGAGCGGCCGGCAGCCGCGTTCATGCGGTCACTCGGCCCGTCGTGCAACGGGCGATCAGCGCCAGCAGATCCTCTTCGGAATACGGCTTGCCCAGGTAGTGCTCGACGCCGAGCTCGGCCGCATAGTCCCGGTGCTTCTGTGCGATGCGCGAGGTGATCATGATCACCGGCAGGTCGTGCAGCCGGGGGTCGGCTCGGAGGTTGCGCACCAGATCGAAACCATCCATGCGCGGCATTTCGATGTCGCTGAGCACGATCGCCGGCTTCTCTTGTGCGAGCCGCTCGAGCGCGTCGAGTCCGTCCTTGGCCAGCGTCACCCGATAGCCTTCACGCCGCAGCATGCGCTCGGTCACGCGGCGCACCGTCAACGAATCATCGACCACCAGCACCAGCGGCGCGAGTGGCACTGCAGGGCTGTCGGCACCGGTCACGGCCGCCTTGCCGGCGTCCGGCGCCTGCAGCGCGGCCAAGGTTGCCGCACGCGCGGCAGCACCGTACAGCGTGGCGAGAGCCACCGGGTTGTAGATCAGCGAGACGTCGCCCGAGGCCTGCAAGGTCATTCCGGCGAGGCCCGGCATGCGTGAGAGTTGCGGCCCCAGGTTCTTGACCACCACTTCCTGGTTGCCGACCACGTCGTCCACATGGACCACGATGCGCTGCGACGCGCTGCGTACCACCAGCAGCTGGCCGCTGCGATCGGCAGACGCTTCACTGCAGACGCTGGTCTGCAACAGGGCGCCGAGCCAATAGAAAGGCAGCGTGTCACCGTCCACGACGCACGAGCCGCTCATGTAGGACTGCTGAATCTCCGCGGCCGGCATGCGCCGAACGGCAGCCACCAGCGTCGACGGCACGCCAACGGTCAGCTCACCGCAACGCACCATCACCACCTGGGTGACGGCAGTGGTCAGCGGCAGCACCAATTTGAACCCGGTGCCCTGGCCTGCCGAAGTCGAGGTCTCGATGCGGCCACCGATGGCCTGCACCTCGGAGCGCACGACGTCCATGCCGACCCCGCGGCCCGACAGCTCGGTCACCTTGTCGGCGGTCGAAAAGCCAGGGGTGAAGATCAGATTGGCGAGTTGATCGTCGGGCAGATCGGCGTCGGCCGCGATCAGCCCTTGGGCCTGCGCCTTGCTGCGGATGCGGTTCAGGTCCAGCCCGGCACCGTCGTCGCGCACCTCGACGCCCACTTCGTTGCCATCCTGGGTGACCGAGATGACGATCGCCCCGGTGGCGTCCTTGCCGTTGGCCATGCGTGTGGCGGGCAACTCGATGCCATGGGTCACGCTGTTGCGCACCAGGTGCTCGAAGGCACCGGTCATGCGGTCGAGCACGCCACGGTCGATTTCGATCGAACCGCCCACGATGTCCAGACGCACCTGCTTGCCGGTTTCCTTGGCCGCCTGCCTCACCACGCGGTACAGGCGATCGGACAGGCCTTCAAATTCGACCATCCGGGTGCGCAGCAGATCGTCCTGCAACTCGCGCGTCAGCCGAGCCTGCGCGGCGAGGTCGTCCTCGGTGCTCTGCAGTGTCTGCTGCAAGGTGCGCTGCACGGTGGCCACGTCGTTGACCGACTCGGCCATCATCCGTGTGAGTTCCTGGAAACGGGTGAAGCGGTCGAATTCCAGCGGATCGAATGCCACTGCCGCCACCTTGGCGGCTTCCATTCGGGAGCTGATCTGGGTTTCGGCCTGCAGCTCGATGTCGCGCAACTGCCCACGCAGGCGCTCCAGGTTTTCGGTCAGGTCGGCGAGTGATTCCTTGATGTGATCGACATCGCTGGCGATGCGCGTGCGGGTGATGCTGACCTCACCCGCCTGGTTGACCAGCCGGTCCAGCAAGGGCGCACGCACCCGCACCGCCGAGGTCGCGTTCGATGAAGCGGCCGCGCGCGGCAACTCCGGCACTTCGATGCCCTCGAAACGCGACCAGTCGATCTCAGCCACATCGTCGACAGGACTGGCGACCGACTCATCGGCCACCGCGTCGGGTGTGTCCAGCGCAGCAGCTTGCGGCGGCGTCGGCTCGACAGCCATCGCCTGTAGCGGCTCCGTCGCGGTGACAACCGGCTCGGCAGGCCGAGGCGCAACCACGGGATCTGACTCCGCCATGGATTCGGACAGGGCCTCGGGGCCGGCGGCGACTGCTTTCTGCACGCTTTCGAAGGCCTGGCGCAAGGCATCGCAGCGCCCCAGCAACGGCTCGATCTCATCGGCCGACGTGATCGCATCGGCAGAGAGCGCGGTCAGATTCTCGATTCGGCTTTCGAGGCGGTGCACCAGTTCGCCCAGGCGCATCGCACCGGCCAGACGGGCGCCGCCCTTGAGGGTGTGCAGGGTGCGCATCGCACCGGCGGGCGCCTGCGGGTCCTCGGGATGTCGCACCCACTCCTGCAAGCGAGTGGCCAGCTGACCCAGCAGTTCCTCGGCTTCCTCCTCGAAGATCGGAAACAGCTCGGCGTCGATCGCATCGCTGACATCGATGTCTTCCTCGTCGTCGAAATGCTGCGACGGGCCGCTCGGAGTCACACGCAGCCGTTCGGATTCCTCGGCCGTGGGCAACTCCGACAACGGCTGCAACTCGGCAACACCGATGGGGTCCAGGCGCTGCAGCTCGCTGTCCGACACGGAGACGACATCCGGCTCGGGTGCGGAAGGGTCGCTCAGGTCGAATTTCAGGTCGATGGCGGTGTCGAGCGGGGCATCTTCGCTGTCGAGCAAGGCCTCGGCATCAAGTTCAGCCGTGGCCGTTTCGAATCGTCTGGCCGAGCTCAGCTCGTGGTCGGCCAGGCGGGCCAGCAACGTGTCCGTGGGCTGCTTGAGGAATCCGGCAGCGAACTGGTGCAGCAGGTGGCGGATCTCGTCGGCGGCGTCGGTGAAAAGCGCCGCTTCTTCGGGGGTACCCGCGCCGATGGACGCGCTGCGGGCCAGGGCGTGTTCCAGCGTGCGTGCCAGATTCGACAAATCGGCAAAGCCGACCGTGGCCGAACTGCCGGCCAATGAATGCGCCAGCGCCACGGCACTGTCACCGACCGGCTGCGCCAGCTCCATGGCCCATTCGGCGAGTTCGGTGCACAGGCGGCGCGACAACTCGTCGGCTTCGTTGAGGTAGATGTTGAACAGCGGAATGGGGATGCGCAGCGAGCCGATGACCTTGGTCTCGTCATCGTCCGAGGCCAGGGACGGCTCGGGCACTTCCTGCGCCGGTGCGGGGGACTCGATGGCGACGGTCGAAGCCGGTGCGGGTTCGTGCGGGGTCTCGGCCTGCGCCGGGGTTGCGGCACCGAAATCGAGGTCGAAGTCGGCGTTCGAGTCGGCGTCGAGTGACAGCACGCTCGCACCATCCAGCGGCAGCGGATCGAGTTCGAGGCTCAGCAGTTCGAACTCGGGCGATGTGCCGGCACCGGGTTCGTGGCCAGCAGGCGGCGATTCGGGCGGCCGCGACGGGTCGGCCGAAGGATGCGGCAGCGGCTGCGTGGCCTGCGGATCGAAGGGCTCGAACATCGCGTCGGCCACGCCGGACTCGAGGTCCAGCATCACGAAACCGGTGTCGCCGCCCTGGGGCGACTGCTCTGCGCGCGCTGCTACGTCGGACGCTCCCGTCTGCAGATCGCTTGCAGAGTCCCAGGCCGGTAACGGCGCGACCGACGGCATGGTCAGATCGAGATCGACGCGGGCATCGGCATGGAAGTCCAGCGCGTCGGCGGGCGAGGCACCGACCTCGGGGGCAAGGCCCAAGTCCGCCGGGAACTCCTCCGACAAGGCGGCTTCAGGCGCATGCAGCGAGGCGCTGGCCGAGGGCATCGCGGCTGCAAAGGGATCGTCCTTGCCAGACGGCGGCGCCGGATGGCCGGCCTCCAGCCGCTGAGAGGCCTGCGCCATCTGGGCGGCGCTGTACACCACGGGCCTGCCCGCAGCGATGGCGTCGACCCAGTCAGCGAACTGCCCGAGCGACTCGGTGGTGCAGGCCAGCAGCGACTCGTCGGCGGGTCGCTGTTCTGACAGGCGTGTGTTGTAGAGCTGCTCGCAGACCCAGGCGGCATCACCGAACTCGGTCAAGCCGACCATGCGGGCGCTGCCCTTCAGCGTGTGGAAGGCGCGCCTCAGGATGGTCAGCCGCTGCAGATCGTCTGGCGAACCCGCCAGACCTGCACAGGCACCCCGCGCGGTGTCGATCACCTCGCGCGCCTCTTCGAGGAAGACCTCGCGCATCTCGTCGTCATCGGCCGCGTCGTCGGCATCGACCTCGCGTGCCGCGGTGGCGACCGACTCGAGGCCAGTGGGCTCCGACGACGAGTGCACGAAGTCAGCCAGGGCCTCGGAGAGCTGATCGCGCGCGGCGTTGACTGCCTCTGCATCGCCTGCGGCTTCGAGAGCGATCCGCGCCTTGTTGACCGTGGCAGCCAGTGCCGTCTGATCGGCGGCGGTCGCCTCTTGCGACAAGCGCTCCAGATCGCGCGCCACGGCGTCGATGGAGACGTCTTCGCGGGCTGCATTGAAGGCCAGCATCTGGGCCTGCTCGATGAGCCGCGGCTCGGCCGCCGCGGGCACAGGTTCGCCTGGCGTCACCGGCGCGCGGTCGCTGCGTCCCATCACGGGCGACAGCGTGCCGGCCTCGGCGTCGAAGACAAACAATGATTTGGCCAACGCCGGCTGCACGCTGAGCATGTCGATAAGGAAGCCGAGCGCACCCAGGTTGCCTGCCAGTCGGTCGAAGACACCGGCCTGGCCCACGCGCGACAGATCGACCTCGGTGGAACTGAGCCCGTCGACGTCGTCGCGCATGCGCAGCAAGGCGCTGGCGGCGTGGTCCATGCCCAGCACCGACAGCACACCACGCATGGCCGACAGGTGATGTGGCACGGGGATGAGCACGGTGGAATCGGCGGGATTGCGGAAGAACTGGTCGATCAGCTTCTCGGCTTCCGACAGCGTCGTGCGCAATTCCTGCACCACACTGCCCATGGTCTGCCGGTCGGACATGCGCCGGTACAGCTCTTCCATCCACCCTTCGAGCGGCTGAGGCACAGCGCCTTGTCGGACGCTGCCCATGCGCTGCGCCAGACGCTGGATGCGCGCATCCAGTTCGGGATGGTCGAACTCGGCATCTTCGAGGCAGGCCTCGACGTACAGCAGGCTGGTGGCGGCCTCCATGGCCAGTGCCGCAGACGGGGCTGCGGCAGTCTGCTGGGTCAGGGTGGCGGCAGCACGCAACTCGTCGGCGAGCAATTCGCCGGACGGAAACAGGCGCTTGAGCGATTCGCCGGCAAGGGCGAACTGCTCGGTCAGGCCATTGATGCGGTGCAACTCGCCACCGGCCACGCCAGACCAGGACTCCTTCGCAGCGGCGACCCGCTTGCTCGCCTGCGCAATCAGCGCCGGATCGAAGCGGCCCAGTGCGCTGTTGTGGTAGTCGCCTGCCAGGTGGTGGACCAGATCGTAGGCCTGGCGCACTGCTGCCAAGCGCGGCGCCCGGCGGCCGTCGCCCGGCGAGTCGGCCTGGGCACAGAAGAACAACAGATCGCGCGCCAGAGGTTCTGAAATCTCGCTGCCGCCGCGCTCGAGGATGCGCAGCTGCGCCAGCAGTCGGGAGGCGACGCGCTTGCTGAACACATCGGGTGACAGCAGACCGGCCGCCTGCGCTTCGAACATCGCTGCGGCCAACTTCCACAGCGTGGCAGCCTGGACGTTGTCGGTCCCGGCACCGAGTCCTGCAAAGATGTGGCTCATGCGGTGAGCCGCACCCGGTGTCGGCGAGCGCATGATCGACAGCATCCGCGCCTCGATGGCCGACCGGGTGTCGGCATCGGGCTGGCAGGCCACCGCGCGATCATCGGGCGGCAGCGGCAGCCACTGCCAGTCGTGGAACCACAGGTCGGCGGGGTGAATCCGGTCGGCACCGGCCAGTTCCTGCACCGCGCGGTACTGCGGGAACATCGCCAGCGATGACACCGACTTGCCGGCCAGCAAGCGGGCCACGTAGTCCATCAGGGCAAAGCAGGCTGCCTCGATGATCGAAACCGCATGCGCATCGATGGATCGCGGCTTGGCAATCAAGCGCTGGACACAGGTTTCGCAGGCGCGCAGCAAGCTGGCGCCCGCCGGAAGGGCCACCAGCTCCAGCGCACCGACACCCTGATGCAGATGCTGGCGTGCGTTGTGCAAGACGGCCGGGTCGACCGCATCGACATCGGCATCGAAGGTGGTTTCAGACTCCTTCAGGTGCCGCCGCAGCGACTTCAGTGCCAGTTCAAGTGAGCGTCTCAGTTCTTCCTGTACCCAGGACAGGGCACTCAGATCGCTCAGACCATCCACTGTTTGAGGATTGCGCAGGCTGTCCATGCGATGCCTTGGTTCTGGTGAGTCAGCAGGGTCGTCTTCGGTACGGTCACACGATCTTGAACCGCGCCACCGACTGCTTGAGTTCATCGGCGGTATTCGACAGCTCGCGCACCATCTGCGCTGTCGAGCGTGTGCCTTCGCCGGTTTGTTCCGTCACTGCAAAGATGTGCTGGATGTTGGCTGCCACCACATTGGCCGATTGAGCCTCGCCCAGCGCGCGACTGGAGATGTCGGTGATCAGGTCGGACAGCTGGTGCGACACGCGGTCGATGTCGTTGAGTGCGTTGCCCGCCGCGTCGGTGAGCCGGGTTCCCTCGACCACGCCCTGGGTGGATCGCTCCATGGCGGCCACAGCGTCCAAGGTGTCGGTCTGAATCGCCTTGACCAACGCCGCAATCTGCCGTGTCGCATCGGCCGAGCGCTCGGCCAAACGCTGCACCTCTTCGGCCACCACCGAGAAACCGCGCCCGGCTTCGCCTGCTGAAGCGGCCTGGATGGCAGCGTTCAGCGCCAGCACGTTGGTCTGCTCGGTGATGTCGGAGATCAGTTCGGTGATCTCGCCGATCTCCTGCGAGGACTCGCCGAGCCGCTTGATGCGCTTGGAGGTCTCCTGGATCTGGTCGCGGATGGTGTTCATACCGCCAATGGTGTCCTGCACCGCCTTCAGCCCTGATTCGGTCGCCGTCAACGATTGGCGCGCCACGGCCGCCGTCTGCTGTGCCTGTGCCGAAACCTCGTTGATGCGCCCGGCCATCTGCAGCACCGACTCACCGGTGTCGCGGATTTCACGCAGCTGTTCGCTGGAAGCGGCCATCAGCTCGGTGGAGGTGGCATCGACGAGCTGGGTGGTTTCAGTCACCCGACTCACCGTGCCCTGCACCTGCGCGACCAGCGTCCTGAGCTCTTCCACCGTGTAGTTGACCGAGTCGGCAATGGCGCCGGTGATGTCCTCGGTCACGGTAGCCTGCTGTGTCAGATCGCCCTCGGCAACGCTTTGGAGTTCGTTCATCAAGCGCAAGATGGCCGCCTGGTTGGCGTCGTTGACTCGCTTGGCTTCGCTCTGCAAACGCTCGGCATCGAGCCGCTGCTGCTCCATCTGCTGCGCGCGCTGGGCCTGCTCAATGGCAAACAGCTTGCGCTGCCCGAGCGCACCGCCAAACAGCGCCAGCGCAGCCACCAGCAGCAACCCTGCGACGCCCTGGTGAGGCGACGAGGCTTCACCCGACAGGAGCGACATCAGCACGACCGCGAGAACACCGATCATCCCAAGCCAGATCAGCGCGGTCAGCCATTTCTGCTGCTGCGCGATCGGCCGGCTGGCGATCAACGGAACACCTGCTGCGCTGCTGACAGCAGCCGCAGGCGCGGGCTGAGAACGCGACTCGGCGAAATCGGCCATGCCGGAGGGGGCGGACTCGGAAATGATGGACGAGTCGAACTCGCGCGCCCCACGTCCACCGATGCCCTCGAGTACCACGGTGCGTTCCATGTCCATGTCGATCTCCAGTGGCGCTCGGTTGTCTAGCAGGTGTGGGCCTTCCTTCGACGCGGGCGCTGGCGCGTCGGCAAAGCGGGTGTCTGGCACATCCTTGGCGTGCCCCGGCTCGGATTTCTTCGGTTTGTCCAGGAAAGCCATGGAATCCTCGCTCAGCGATTGTGTTGACTCGTGGGGTACCTGACCGGCCGATATCGTGGCCTTCCAGCCGCCAGTTCGTCGAATGCGTCACACCGCAAAAGCGGAGCGCCGCTCGGCGCACTCATCGAACGATCTTCAAAAAGGCAGGGTGCTTGACCAGACGGGCAAGATTGATCTCCTGCCAGATCCGACCGCTCGCATCGCGCCATCGCGACCCGACGAACGACGGGACCGACGCGGCCGGCGAGTCCACGGGCTCTGCCGACAATTGGTCTTCACCGCGCAGCCCCGCCAGGCGATCGACGAGGAGCACTGCATTCATCTCCAGCGATGTGTTGAACCCAACCAGCATCGCCTGGTCACGGCCTTCGGAGGAGGTCCCAACACCCAGAAAGCAGGCCAGATCCACCACACCATGCAACTGCCCGCGCAGGTTGGCCACGCCCAGGAACCAGGCCTGCGCATGCGAGACCGCCGCCACAGGCGACATCGAAAAGATTTCACCGGCCTCCTGCAGTGGAAACAGGAACCCTCGCCGGCCGCACTCAACGGCCAGCCAGGCGCGCCCGCGCACAGTCGAGCGCGCGTCTTGCAGACGCTGCGCCAGGCGGTTCTGCAAAGCGCGCAATGCTTCCTTGTCGGCCATGGAGGATGTGTGTCGCTGCGGTTTCAGTTCAACGGCGAGGCGGGCGCCGGTTGATCAATGGCCCAGATGAGTTCGCTTTCATCAGCCGAAGGCACGGATCTTGGCCGTCAACTCTGCAGCGTTCACCGGCTTGACGATGTAGTCGCGGGCACCTTGCCGTATGCCCCAGACCTTGTCGGTTTCCTGATTCTTGCTGGTACACATGATGACGGGCACCCTGGAGAAGCGCGGGTCGCGGGTGATCGAACGGGTCAGTTGAAACCCGTTCTGTCCCGGCATGACCACATCCATCAGGATCAGGTCGGGGGTCTGCTCCTCCAGCCGGCGCATCGCCTCTTCGCCGTTCTCGGCCGTACGCACGGCATACCCCTGCTTCTTCAGCAGGTCAGACACGAAATAGAGCTCTGTCTTCGAATCGTCGACCAACAGAATGTTCTTGATTGCCATTTCTTGTCCTCGGAAGTCGATTTCAGTGCCCAACTTCTTCGAGAAGCAAGCCGTGCGCCGCGAAAACAATGACAAAAAGCGTCAGTTCTGCGACACCACCGCGTCTTCCTTCAGATGCAGGCGAACCGCCTCCAGCAACTGGTCCTTGGTGAACGGCTTGGTCAGGTAGTCCTGCGAGCCGACCATCCGGCCGCGCGCCTTGTCGAACAGACCGTCCTTGGACGACAGCATGATCACCGGCACGTCGGCGTAGCGACTGTTGCGCTTGATGATGGCGCAGGTCTGGTAGCCGTCCAGGCGCGGCATCAGGATGTCGCAAAAGATCAGCGCAGGCGCGTGGTCATTGACCTTGGAAAGCGCGTCAAAGCCGTCTTCCGCCAGAAAAACGTCGTAGCCGCCCTGCTTGAGAAAGATTTCCGCGCTGCGGCGGATGGTGTTGCTGTCGTCGATGACCAGCACCCTGGTCTTGGGCATGGTCGCCCCATCGTCACTGTCCACTGACATTCTCCTCATCAGGGCACGCCCGTGCCCCGCCTGTCGGGTTATCGGTCAGATCTGCACCATCTCAAAGTCTTCTTTTCGGGCGCCGCATTCAGGACAGGTCCAGTTCATCGGAACATCTTCCCAACGGGTGCCAGGCGCAATGTGGTGCTCTGGGTCACCTGCGGCCTCGTCGTATATCCAGCCGCAGATCAGGCACATCCAGGTTCGAGGGTCGGTCACGGTGGCTTTGGACGGGTCATTACAATCAAATTCATTCTAGCGACGCAGGCACTGCCTGCGATGTTTCCTGTGCGTCAGGTTGTCTCGCGGCACCGCTCAGCGCATTCAGTCACCGGTCACAGCCCCGCGGGCGCGCCTTCCCTTCCACACCCGAGTCTTCCGCCATGACCGCACAACCCCAGGCGACCACCGACCCCACCGACGAGGTGCAGGAAGCCCCGTCTCCGGCCTGCGTGATGAGCTTCAACGCGTCGGACGCCACCGGCGCGGGCGGCGTCAGTGGCGACGTCGCGACCATCGCAGCCATGGGCGCGCACGCGCTGCCGGTCATCACCTCCATCTTGTTGAGGGACACGGCCGAGGTGTTCGATCACCACCCGATCGAGCCCGACGTGGTCGCAGAACAGGCGCGCAACGTGCTCGAAGACATCACGATCGCCGCCTGGAAGGTCGGGTTTCTCGGTTCGGCCGAGGCGGTCGGCGCGGTGGCCGAGATCCTGTCGGACTACCCGGATGTGCCCCTGGTCGCCTACATGCCCAGCCTGTCGTGGCTGGAGGAAGACCAGCAGCAGGCGTATGCAGACGCGTTTCGCGAACTGGTGCTGCCGCAGACCGAAGTGCTGGTCGGCAGCCACCAGACGCTGACCGACTTCCTGTTGCCCGACTGGGACGCCGACCGTCCCGCCTCGCCGCGAGAACTGGCGGTGGCCGCAGCCGAGCACGGTGCCAACTTCGTGCTGGTCACCAGCGTGCTCGTCACCAGCGGCAAGAGCGCCGATCAGCACCTGGACAATGTGCTGGCCTCGCCCCAGGGCGCGCTGACCGGGGAGAAATTCGAGCGCTTCGACGCCAGCTTCATCGCAGCCGGCGACACCCTGTCGGCGGCGCTGGCTGCCCTGCTGGCCTCGGGCAGCGAGTTGCACAACGCCGTTGGCGAGTCGCTGGCGTTTCTCGATCAGGCACTGGATGCCGGCTTCCGCCCGGGCATGGGCAATGTCGTGCCAGACCGATTCTTCTGGGCCCTGGCTCCAGGCGAAGAGGACGATGGTGCCGACGGCGACGCACTGACGCGCGACGCGCCCGGCTCCCGCCACATCCACTGACACATCTGACCGACAAACGGCCTGACTGACAAGCCGGCCCGAACCGCCACCGCCCGCACCTCACCGATCGCCATGACCTCGACCAACGCACAGCTTTTCGAACGCGCCCAGCGCGTCATCCCAGGTGGCGTGAACTCGCCAGTGCGCGCCTTTCGCGCCGTTGGCGGCACGCCGCGCTTCATTGCCCGCGCGCAGGGCCCGTACATCTTTGATGCCGAAGGCAAGCGCTACATCGACTACATCGGCTCCTGGGGACCGATGATCCTGGGTCACGGCCACCCGGCGGTGCTCGATGCCGTGCAGAAGGCCGCGCTCGAAGGTTTCTCGTTTGGCGCACCCACCGAGCGCGAAATCGAACTGGCCGAAGAGATCCTGAAGCTAGTGCCCAGCATGGACCAGGTGCGTCTGGTCAGCTCGGGCACCGAAGCGGCGATGAGCGCACTTCGCCTGGCCCGCGGTGCCACCGGCCGCAACAAGATCGTCAAGTTCGAGGGCTGCTACCACGGTCATGCCGATGCCTTGTTGGTCAAGGCAGGATCGGGTCTGGCCACCTTTGGCAACCCGACCAGTGCCGGCGTGCCGGACGACGTCGTCAAGCACACCGTGGTGCTCGAGTACAACAACGTGGCCCAGCTCGAGGAAGCGTTCAGCCTGCACGCGGTCGACATGGCCTGCGTGATGATCGAGCCGATCTGCGGCAACATGAACTTCGTGCGCGCCAGCGTGCCCTTCATGACCCGGCTGCGCGAGCTCTGCACGAAGCACGGCGTGCTGCTCGTGTTCGATGAAGTGATGACCGGCTTCCGCGTCGCGCTCGGCGGAGCGCAAAGCCTCTACGCGAAGTTGATTCCCGGCTTCGCGCCCGACATCAGCGTCTTCGGCAAGGTGATCGGCGGTGGCATGCCGCTGGCCGCCTTTGGCGGGCGTCGCGCCGTGATGGCGCAGTTGGCACCGCTGGGCCCGGTCTACCAGGCCGGCACGCTGTCGGGCAACCCGGTGGCCACGGCCTGCGGGCTGGCCACGTTGCGCGAAATCCAGAAGCCCGGCTTCTACGAGGCCTTGGCCACCAGCACCCGGAAAATGGTCGACGGGCTGGCAGGTGCGGCCAAAGCGGCGGGTGTGCCGATGGCCACCGATTGCGAGGGCGGCATGTTCGGCTTCTTCTTTGCCTCGGAACTCCCGCAGAACTATCCCGCAGTGCTGGCGACCGACAAGGAACGCTTCAACCGCTTCTTCCATGCCATGCTCGACCGCGGGGTCTATCTGGCACCGGCCTTGTACGAAGCCGGCTTCGTCAGTGCAGCGCATCGGCCCGACGACATTGCAGCGACCATCGACGCTGCGGCACAGGCCTTGCAATCCTGATCCCGACCGCCTGATGCTGGCGCCGGCGTCACACGCCGGCACCAACATCCTGAACAACGCGACTCCATGCACATCCACATCCTGGGCATCTGCGGCACCTTCATGGGCGGGCTCGCAGCGCTCGCGCGCGAGGTCGGGCACCGGGTGACCGGCTGCGACAGCGGCGTCTACCCGCCGATGAGTGACCAGCTGCGCGCACTCGGCATCGAGCTGATGGAAGGCTATGGCGCCGACCAGCTGGCGCTGCGGCCCGATGTGTTCGTGGTCGGCAATGTGGTGACGCGCGGCAACCCGCTGATGGAAGCAGTGCTTGATGCCGGCGCGCCCTACACCAGCGGACCGCAGTGGCTGGCCGAGCAGGTGCTGCAGGGTCGCCATGTGCTCGCCGTGGCTGGAACCCACGGCAAGACCACCACCACTGCGATGCTCGCCTGGATACTGGAGAAGGCCGGGCTGGAGCCGGGTTTCCTGGTGGGCGGCGTGCCGCTGAACTTCGGCGTGTCGGCCCGGCTGGGATCAAAGAGCCCGAACGCACCGTTCGTCATCGAGGCCGACGAGTACGACACCGCCTTCTTCGACAAGCGCAGCAAGTTCGTCCACTACCGCGCACGCACCGCGGTGCTGAACAACCTGGAGTTCGACCACGCCGATATCTTCGACAACCTGGCGGCCATCGAGCGGCAGTTTCATCACCTCGTGCGCACCGTGCCCTCGCAGGGGCGCCTGGTCGTCAATGCGCGCGACGAGGCGCTGCAGCGGGTGCTGGGTGTCGGCTGCTGGAGCGAGGTGGTGCGCTTCGGTTCGCGCAAGGAAACCCCGGGCGAGTGGCGTGCCCGCGGCGAGCCCCACGCGTTCGATGTGCTGCGCGGCAGCATGCGGCTCGCGCGCGTCGAGTGGGTGCTGGCCGGTGAACACAACCAGCTGAACGCGCTGGCAGCCATTGCCGCCGCCGATCACCTGGGGGTGCCCGCCGAAGTGGCGGCCCAGGCCCTGGCGAGTTTCGAGAACGTGCGCCGCCGACTCGAGCTGCGTGGCAGCGTGGCCGGTGTCAGCGTCTACGACGATTTCGCGCACCACCCGACTGCGATGCGCACCACGATCAACGGCCTGCGCCGGCAGATCGATGCGCGCTGGAACCCTGCCGAGCAAGCCCGGCCGCGCATCCTCGCGGTGTTCGAGCCCCGCTCCAACACGATGAAGCAGGGCACGATGAAAGCGCAGCTGCCCTGGGCGCTCGAAGAAGCCGACCTGTCGTTCTGCCACAGCGGTGGCCTCGACTGGGATGCGGTGCAAGCACTGGCCCCGCTGGGCAAGCTGGCCTCGGTCAGCGACCGCATCGACACGCTGGTGGCGCAAGTCACGGCAGCCGCCCAGCCTGGCGACCACGTGCTTTGCATGAGCAATGGCGGCTTTGGCGGCGTGCACGAGCTGCTGCTGAAAGCGCTGGCAGCCAAGGGCTGAGCCCTTGCCAGACGTGCCACCAGAGGCCAGCGGGGGACGAGCGCCAGGCCGCTCCCAAGCCGAACCGCATCCAGGGGACACACAGGGGCCCCTTCATGACCCAAGGGGATCGCTCGACGTACCCGTCGAGCGAGGGGCGCCACTGACGCACCTTCTGTATTTGCACGGCTTTCGCTCGTCGCCGCAATCGACCAAGGCGCGCCAGTTCCGCGACTGGGTGCAGGCGCACCGCCCCGACATCCACTGGTGGTGCCCGCAGCTGCCGCCGTCTCCGCGTGATGCGATCGCGCTGCTGACCCAGGGCACCGCCGGGTGGCCGTTGGCGCAGACCGCCGTGGTCGGCAGCTCGCTCGGTGGCTTCTACGCGACGGTGCTGGCTGAGCGCTGGGCGCAACCGGTGAGGGTCGTGCTTCTGAACCCGGCCGTGCACCCGGCGCGCGACCTGGCCGACCGGATCGGCGAGACCACCGCCTGGCACAGCGACGAACCCTTCTTTTTTCGCCCCGAGTTCATCGCCGAGCTGCGTGACATGACCCCGGCGCGCATCACCCAGCGCTCACGCTACTTCGCAGTCATCGCGAAAGGCGAAGAGGTGCTGGACTGGCGCGAGATGGCAGCGCGCTATGCCGACGGCCCGATGCAGCTGCTCGAAGGCAACGACCACGCGCTGAGCGACTTCGAAGATGCCTTCAGCGCGGTGCGCGACTTTCTGGGCCTTGGAGATCCGCGACACCTGATCACCAGTTGATCAGGATCATCACCACGGTGCCCCAGATCCACACGTTGAACCAGAACAGCATGGCCGCGAAGGCATAACGACGGAACAGGCGCGCGCGCTTGAGCCAGAGATCAATGCCGGTGCCGATGAAGATGGCGAAAGACAGCAGGCTGATGCCTCCCATCAGCGCGACGATCGATCCCATCACCCAAGCGAACACCACCATGTCGTCAGCCCCTCATGTCGCGGCCACGGACCGCAGTGAACTCCGTCCCTTCACCAGGCTGGCGCCAGTTCGGCCAGCCCCGCGGGAGCTTTCGATGCATCGGCAAAGGTGACGATCTCGAACGCGTCCGGATCGGCCAGCACCGCCAGCACCAGCTTGCTGTTGAGGGCATGGCCCGATTTGAACGCACTGTAGGCGCCGATCAGCGGATGCCCGAACACGTACAGGTCGCCGATCGCATCGAGGATCTTGTGCTTGGCGAACTCGTCGCCGTAGCGCAGCCCGCCGCTGTTGAGCACCTTGTAGTCGTCGACCACCACCACGTTGTCGAGGCTGCCGCCCAGCCCCAGCCCGCGCGAGCGCATCATCTCGACATCCTTCGTGAAACCGAAGGTACGGGCCCGTGCGATCTCGCGCTTGTACTGGCCCGAGCCCATGTCGAACACCACATGCTGGCCGGTCTGATTGACGGCGGGGTGGTCGAAGGAAATCTCGAAGGTCAGCCGGTAGCCGTCGAACGGTTCGAGCCGGGCCCATTTCAGGCTGGCACCCTCGCCTTCACGCACTTCCACCGGCTTGCGCAAACGCAAAAAGCGCTTTGGCGCAGCCTGCAATTCGATGCCGGCGCTTTGCAGCAGGAACACGAACGACGCCGCCGAGCCATCGAGGATGGGCACCTCTTCGGCGGTGATGTCGACAATCAGGTTGTCGATGCCCAGCCCGGCGCACGCCGACAACAGGTGCTCGACGGTGTTGACCTTCGGCGCGCCGGGGTCGCCCCCGGGTGACAGCGCGGTGGCCATGCGGGTGTCGCACACCGAAGCCGGGCGAACGGGAATGTCCACCGGCTGGGGCAGATCGACCCGGCGAAACACGACCCCGGTGTCGGGCGGCGCGGGCCGCAATGTCATCTCGACCCGCTGCCCACCGTGCACGCCAACGCCAACCGCGCGGGTCAGTGATTTCAATGTGCGTTGGGCCAGCATCACTTCATTCTAGAGAGAGCAACCCCAACGCTGCAGTGTCATCAAGCCACGCCGAAGCCCGGGTCACCCGGGCCGAAGGCGGCGCCCCTTGGCGGCAGGAGCGCCAGCGACTGGGGGGCTCTATTCAGTCAGCCTGCTTGCGCAGGAACGCCGGGATCTCGATCTCGTCCATGCCATTGCTGGCCAGCGCGTCCACCTTGGCCGCTGCGGTGCGGGTGCGCCAGACGCTCGGCGTGTTCATGCCGCCATAGTCGGGGCCGGCTGCGGTGCCGTGTGCGGTACCCATGGTCTGGTTGATCTGGCTGTTGAGGATCGGCAGGTTGTCGGTCCCGGTGCGCAGCTGGCTGTGCACGAGGTTGATCGGTGCCTGCTGGCGGCGCGCGGGGCTCAGGCCCGTGGCGATCACCGTCACGCGCAGCTGGTCGCCCAGGCTTTCGTCATAGACGGTGCCGAAGATCACGTGCGCGTCCTCGGCCGCATAGCGGCGGATGGTGTTCATCGCGTTCTTGCTCTCCGACAGCTTCAGCGTGCTGCGGTTGGCGGCGATCAGCACCAGCACGCCCTTGGCGCCCGACAAGTCGATGCCTTCGAGCAGCGGGCAGGCCACGGCCGCGTCGGCCGCCTTGGTGGCACGGTCGGGGCCACCGGCTTGCGCGGTGCCCATCATCGCCTTGCCCGGCTCGCTCATCACCGTCTTCACGTCCTCGAAGTCGACGTTGACCATGCCGTGCATGTGAATGATGTCGCTGATGCCGCCGACCGCGTTCTTCAGCACGTCGTTGGCCTCGGCAAAGGCCTGGTCCTGCGTCACGTCGTCACCCAGCACCTCGAGCAGCTTCTCGTTGAGCACGACGATCAGCGAGTCGACGTTCGCTTCCAGCTCCGACAGGCCGGTGTCAGCGGCCTTCATCCGGCGGTTGCCTTCGAATTCGAACGGCTTGGTCACCACACCGACCGTCAGGATGCCCATTTCCTTCGCGATGCGCGCGATCACCGGCGCCGCACCGGTGCCGGTGCCGCCACCCATGCCCGCGGTGATGAACAACATGTTCGAACCGGAGATCGCCGCGCGGATGCGTTCCTCGGCCTCCAGGGCCGCGGCCTTGCCGACATCGGGCTTGGCGCCTGCGCCGAGTCCGGTGCTGCCGAGCTGGATCAGCTGGTGCGCGCCAGAGCGGTTGAGTGCCTGTGCATCGGTGTTGGCGCAGACGAATTCGACGCCTTGCACGCCCTGCGTGATCATGTGCTCGACCGCGTTGCCGCCGCCGCCGCCCACACCGATCACCTTGATCTGCGTGCCGAGGTCAAATTCTTCGATCATTTCGATGGCCATGTTGTTCTCCAGTGCTGTGTGCAGTTGCCGTTGAGGGGTTCAGTTTTCGGGTCTAGCCAGGTCTTCGTGATTCGCTGCGGTGATCCGGGCCGTAGCCTTCGTCCGCAGTCTTCGCTTTCAGTAAACCGGGGGGTGCGCGCGAGTGCCCACTGGGGGCGGCGCGGGTGTTGGGATCAGGGCTGGGGCGCATGGAGGGTGTCTCAGAAGTTGCCCAGAAACCAGTCGCGTGCGCGACCCAGCACCGTCTTGACGGAGCCGGCCTGCTGCGCCGCACGCAGGCCGCGCGAGCGCGCCATGCGGCCTTCCTCGAGCAGGCCCATCACGGTGGCCGAGCGGGTGTTGGCCACCATGTCCTGCAGCGCGCCGTGGTACAGCGGGGTGCCTTTGCGCACCGGCTTCAGGAAGATGTCTTCGCCGAGCTCGACCATGCCCGGCATCACCGCCGCGCCACCGCAGATCACGATGCCCGAGGACAGCAGCTCCTCGTAGCCGGACTCGCGGATCACTTGGTGCACCAGCGAATAGATTTCCTCGATGCGCGGCTCAATCACACCGGCCAGCGCCTGCCGGCTCAGCATGCGCGGCGGGCGGTCGCCCAGGCCCGGCACTTCGAGCTGATCGCTCGGGTCGGCGAGCAACTGCTTGGCGACGCCGTATTCGACCTTGATCTCTTCTGCGTCCTTGGTCGGGGTGCGCAACGCCATCGCGATGTCGCTGGTGATCAGGTCGCCAGCGATCGGGATCACCGCGGTGTGGCGGATCGCACCGTCGGTGAAGATCGCCACGTCGGTGGTGCCCGCGCCGATGTCCACCAGCGCCACGCCCAGGTCCTTCTCGTCGTCGGTCAGCACCGCATGGCTGGAGGCACTGGGGTTGAGCACCAGCATGTCGACTTCGAGGCCGCAGCGGCGCACGCATTTGATGATGTTCTCGGCCGCGCTCTGCGCGCCGGTCACGATGTGCACCTTCACTTCGAGGCGCCCGCCGCTCATGCCGATCGGCTCCTTGACCTCGTGGCCGTCGATGACGAATTCCTGAGGCTCGACCAGCAGCAGTCGCTGGTCGTTCGGGATGTTGATCGCCTTGGCGGTCTCGACGACGCGCGCCACGTCGACCGGCGTCACCTCCTTGTCGCGCACGATCACCATGCCGGTGGAGTTCTGGCCGCGGATGTGGCTGCCTGTGATGCCGGTGTAGACCCGCGTGATCTTGCAGTCGGCCATCATCTCGGCCTCTTTCAGCGCCTGCTGGATGCTCTGCACGGTGGCGTCGATGTTCACCACCACGCCTCGCTTGAGCCCGTTGGCGGGCGCACTGCCGAGGCCGGCCACGCGCAACTCGCCGTCGGGCAGCATCTCGGCCACGACCACCATCACCTTCGCGGTGCCGATGTCGAGACCGACCACCAGATCTTTCAGTTCCTTGGCCATCCGTTCCTCTCGCTCAATTCCTGTTCGCCGCGCCCGGGGCGGCCACCGTCGTGATGCCCCGCAGCCGCAAGGCATAGCCGTCGCGGTGCCGCAGGTCGGCATAGATCACCGGCGCCTGGAAGGCCTGCGTCATCTGCGTCACCGTGGCAACGAAACGGTCGGCGCGCACCAGCACCTCGTCGTCGCTGCCCCGGCCGAGCTCGACCTTCGCGCCGGTATCGAGCTCGATCGCCCAGGAGGCGCGGCCCGACAGCCGCAGCGTGTCGATGTGGCTGCCCTGACGGTCGAACACCGCCTGCAGTCGCGTCAGCATGGACAGCATCGCCGCCGACGTGCCGTCCGGCCCTTCGAGCGTCGGCAGGCTGTCACCCTCGACGTCGCCGACATTCGCCTCGAACACCTCTCCATGTGAATTGACCAGTTGCTCGGCGGTGCCGTTGTCGTCTGCTGCGCGCCAGAGCGCCACGGGCCGGTGCTCTTCCAGCCGCACGGCCAGGCGGTTCGGCCACACACGCTGCACCACCGCATGGCGCACCCAGGGCACCGTCTCGAAGGCACGGCGCGCGGCCTGCAGGTCGATGGTGAAGAAATTGCCCCGCAGTTGCGGCACAGCATTGACCCGGATCGTCGCCACGCTGTTGCGCGCCAGGTCGCCGTCGATGTGGATCATCCGCAACGCGAAGACCGGCTGCCGGATCACGAGGTGCAGCGCCAGCGCCGCCAGCACGAGCGCTGCCAGCAGGTACAGGCCGTTGGCCGTCAGACGCATCCAGCGCACGTCGGCCGGCAGCGGGTCACGCACCGAACGAACGGCGGTGGGCGGGCGCAGGAAGGTGGGGCTGGCCATGTGCGTGTCGTCAGGTCGCGCAAGCGGCAGGCAACGCAGGCGGGGCATCCAGGCGCGCCGAGCCAGCGATCAGCAGACAGAGCTGTGGGTAGTCGATGCCCACCGCACGCGCCGACATCGGTACCAGCGAATGCGTGGTCATGCCGGGCGAGGTGTTCATCTCGAGCAGGAAGGGCTTGCGATCCTGTGCACGGATCATCAGGTCGGCACGACCCCAGCCGCGGCAGCCCAGCGCGCGGTAGGACGCGACGGCAAGGCGCTGGATCTCGCGCTCCTCGGCCTCGGGCAGACCGCTCGGGCACAGGTACTGCACGACGTCGGTGAAATACTTGTTCTGGTAGTCGTAGGCACCTTCGGGCGCCCGGATGCGGATCACCGGAAGTGCCTGCACGTGCGCCCCTTCGCCCAGCACCGGGCAGGTGACTTCCTCGCCGGCGATGAACTCCTCGCACAGCACGTCGGCGTCGTAGCGCGCGGCGAGCGTCACCGCGTCGGCGATGTGATCGGCAGAGAGCACCTTGGTGACGCCGATCGACGAGCCCTCGCGCGGTGGCTTGACGATCAGCGGCAAGCCGATCTGCGCAGGCACCGCCTGCACCTGCTCGGCCGAATGTTCGCCCGGAGGCAACCAGACATGGCGTGGCGTTGGGAGGCCTTCGGCGAGCCAGATCCGCTTGGTCATCACCTTGTCCATCGCCACCGCAGAGGCCATCACGCCAGACCCGGTGTAGGGAATGCCCAGCAGCTCGAGCGCACCCTGCACGGTGCCGTCTTCGCCATGGCGGCCATGCAGCGAGATGAAGCAGCGGTCGATGCCCAGTTGCTTCAACTCGGCCAGATCACGCTGCGCCGGATCGAAGGCCTGCGCATCCACGCCGAGCGACTGCAGTGCCGCCAGCACGCCGCTGCCCGACATCAGCGAGATGTCGCGCTCGGCCGAGGTGCCACCCAGGAGCACGGCGACTTTGCCCAAGTCCTGCACCGCAACGCTTTCCAAGGCCTTCGTGTCGATACTCATGGAGCGACCTCCGCTGCGGTGACCATGGCATCGACGCGCCCCCGCAGCTCGAGCACCAGGCCCGGCACCTGGCCGATCGAACCTGCGCCCATGGAAACCAGCACATCGCCTGCGCGGGCATGGTCCAGGATCGCCTGAGGCAGCGTGGCAATGTCGTCGACGAACACCGGATCGACCTTGCCCGCAACGCGCAAGGCACGCGCCAGCGCGCGGCCGTCGGCCGCGACGATCGGCGCCTCGCCGGCGGCATAGACCTCGGTGAGCAGCACCGCATCGGCGCTGCCGATCACCTTCACGAAATCCTCGAAACAGTCGCGGGTGCGGGTGTAGCGGTGCGGCTGGAAGGCCAGCACCAGCCGGCGGCCCGGAAACGCACCGCGCGCCGCGGCCAGCGTCGCCGCCATCTCGACCGGGTGGTGGCCGTAGTCGTCGATCAGCGTGAAGCTGCCGGGCGTGCCGTCCTCCGCGGTCACCGGCACCTCGCCGTAGCGCTGGAAGCGGCGATCGACACCGCGGAACTCGGCCAGCCCGCGCACCATCGCCGCATCGGGCAGTTCCAGCTCGGTGGCAACAGCGATCGCGGCCAGCGCATTGAGCACGTTGTGGTCACCGGGCAGGTTCAGTGTCACCTCGAGATCGGGCATCGCGACACCGTTGCGCCGCTGCACCGTGAAGTGCATGCGCCCCGCGCGCGCCTGGACATCGACCGCGCGCACCATCGCGTCGGCACTGAAACCATAGGTGACCACCGGTCGCGACAGCATCGGCATGATCGAACGCACGCCGGCGTCGTCGCAGCAGACGATGGCCGCGCCATAGAACGGCATGCGGTGCACGAACTCGACGAAGGCATGCTTGAGCCGGCCGAGGTCGTGCCCATAGGTGTCCATGTGGTCGGCATCGATGTTGGTCACCACCGCCATCACCGGCAGCAGGTTCAGGAACGACGCATCGGATTCGTCGGCCTCGACGACGATGTGGTCGCCCGAACCGAGTCGCGAGTTCGCCCCCGCTGCGTTCAGCCGCCCGCCGATCACGAAGGTCGGATCGAGCCCGGACTCGGCCAGCACGCTGGTCACGAGGCTGGTGGTGGTGGTCTTGCCGTGCGTGCCGGCGATCGCGATGCCCTTCTTCAGCCGCATCAGCTCGGCCAGCATCACCGCACGCGGCACCACCGGCACCCGCCTGGCGCGGGCGGCCATCACCTCGGGGTTGTCGGCTTTCACCGCCGTGGAGGTGACCACCGCCTCTGCGCCTTCGATGTTCGACGCATCGTGGCCGACCGAGACCCGGATGCCGAGGCTGGCCAGGCGGCGCGACGTGGCGCTGTCGCTGGTATCCGACCCCGACACGCCATAACCCAGGTTGTGCAGGATCTCGGCAATGCCGCTCATGCCGGCGCCTCCGATGCCCACAAAGTGGATGCGCTTGACAGCGTGCTTCATGCGGTCACCAGCCCTTCCAGTTCATCGGCAACGCGCGAGGCGGCCCTGGGACGCGCCAGGGCGCGCGCCTTCGTCGCCATCGCCAGCAGCGAGTCGCGGGTCAGGCCGGCCAGCATGTCGGCCAGGTGCCGCGGTGTCAGTTCGCTTTGCGGCAGTTGCAGTGCCGCACCCTGCGATGCCATCCACTGCGCGTTGTCGCGCTGGTGCGAGGTGGTGCTGACCACCAGCGGCACCAGCACGCTGGCGACGCCGGCCGCGCACAGTTCGCTCACCGTGATGGCGCCAGCGCGGCAGACGATCACATCGCAATCGGCCAGGCGCTGCGCCATGTCGTCGATGAAGGGCAGCACCTCGGCCTGCACGGAAGCCCCGGTGTACTCGGCCTGCACCGACGCCGCATTCGCTGCGCCGGTCTGATGAGTCACCTGGGGCCGTTGCGTGGAGGGCATCAGCGCCAGCGCCTGCGGAATGCAACGGTTCAGCACCGAGGCGCCCAGGCTGCCGCCCACCACCAGCAAGCGCAACGGGCCGCTGCGGCCTGCGTACCGTTCGGCGGGCGCAGGCAGCGCCTCGATCTCGGCACGCACGGGGTTGCCTGTCACGATGCCGCGTCGCGTGTCGTGCGCAGCGGCGCCGTCGAAACCAAAGGCCACGCGGTCGGCAAAGGGCAGCAGCGAACGGTTGCTCATCAGCAGTGCGGCGTCGGCATTGACCAGCATCAGCGGTCGTCGCAGCAGTGCGGCCATCAGCCCCGCCGGAAAGCACAGGTAGCCGCCCATGCCCAGCACGATCTGCGCACGGCGCTGGCGGATGACGCAGGCGCAGCGCCAGAACGCGGCGAGCAGCCGGAAGCAACCAACCAGCGTGTGCTGCCAGCCCTTGCCGCGCACACCGGTGAAGGCGACGGTGTCGAGCGGGATGCCCTGCGGCGGCACCAGCTTGTTCTCCATGCCGATGGTCGTGCCCAGCCAGCTGACGGTCCAGCCGCGCCGCTGCATTTCCTTGGCCACCGCGAGGCCGGGCATGACGTGACCGCCGGTGCCGGCGGCGACCACGAGCAGGTGTTTGCTCTGGCTCATGCCCGCCCCCCGCGCATCAGTTGCCGGTTTTCGATGTCGACGCGCGCCACGATGGCCAACGCAATCATGTTCATCAGGATCGCCGAGCCGCCATAGCTCATCAGCGGCAGCGTCAGCCCCTTGGTCGGTAGCACGCCCAGGTTCACGCCCATGTTGATGAAGGCCTGGCCACCCATCCACAGCCCGATGCCCTGTGCATACAAGCCGGCGTAGACCCGATCGAGTGCGATCGCCTGGCGACCGATGTAGAACAGCCGGCGCGTGAGCCAGAAGAAGGCGACGATGACGCAGGCGACGCCGACCAGCCCCAACTCCTCGCCGATCACCGCGAGCAGGAAGTCGGTGTGCGCCTCGGGCAGGTAGTGCAGCTTCTCGACACTGCTGCCCAGGCCCTGGCCGAAGATCTCGCCGCGCCCGAACGCGATCAGCGAGTGCGACAGCTGGTAGGCCTTGCCCAGCGTGTACTTCTCGTCCCAGGGGTTCAGGTACGCGAAGATGCGCGCGCGCCGCCATTCGCTCAGCGTGATCATCAGCACGAAGGCGCCGATCAGCACCGCGGTGATCAGCAGGAACATCCGGCCATTGACGCCTCCCAGGAACAGGATGCCCATCGCGATGGTGGCGATGACCAGGAAGGCGCCCATGTCGGGTTCGGCCAGCAGCAGCAGGCCGACAACCGCCACTGCGAAGGCCATCGGCAGCACCGCTTGCCAAAAGTTCTCACGGGCGTCCATCTTGCGCACCATGTAACCGGCGGCGTACATCGCCATCGCCAGCTTGGCAAGCTCGGAGGGTTGGAAGGTCATGAAGCCCAACGGCAGCCAGCGCCGCGCGCCCTTGACCCCCGGGCCGCTGACGGCAGGGATCAGCACCACCACCAAGAGGAACAAGGCCACCACGAAGATCCACGGTGCCGCCGCCTCCCAGACACTGACCGGCACTTGCACCACGATCAGCACGGCAACGAAGGCGATGCACAGCGAGAGCACGTGGCGCGACAGGAAGTAGGTCGGCGTGTAGAACGTGAAGCGAGGGTTGTCCGACATCGCGATCGATGCGCTGTAGACCATCACGACGCCCAGTGCGAGCAGCCCCAGCACCACGCACAGCAGCGCCTGATCGAAGGCCAGCACCCGCGTCGGACTGCCCGACGTCACATTGATCCAGTCACGCACCGGGACGGCACCACCTTCGGAAGCGTCACGTGGCCACAGGCCCGCCACGCGCGCCTTCAGCGCATCGATGCGCAAGGCTTGCAGCACGCCGCTCATGCCGCCACCCCCGCATCGGCCGCGATCGCGCGCACCTCGTCGACGAACACCTCGGCGCGGTGGCCGTAGTTGCGGAACATGTCCAGGCTGGCGCAGGCCGGGCTCAGCAGCACCGCATCGCCCTGGCGCGCCTGCTCGAACGACCAGCGCGTGGCCGCCTCAAGCGTGGCGTGGCGTTTCAGCGGCAGC
Organism: Burkholderiales bacterium PBB1; assembly: GCA_002255905.1. Lineage (GTDB taxonomy): Bacteria > Pseudomonadota > Gammaproteobacteria > Burkholderiales > Burkholderiaceae_C > PBB1. The sequence continues at coordinate 150,069 of NKIN01000005.1, read as the reverse complement.
GTGTCGATGGAGGCGAGCGCGGCTTCGATCAAGGCCGCGTCGCGGCCCACTGTGGCCACGGCCCGCGCATGGCGACGCACCGGCTCGCAGAGCGGAGAGAAGTCCTGTCCCTTGCCGTCACCGCCCAGGATCACGACCAGCTTGGCCGGTGCGCGGTCGGCCCCCAGGCCGGCCAGCGCCGCCACCGTGGCGCCCACGTTGGTGCCCTTGCTGTCGTCATAGGCGTCGATGCCGTCGATGGTCGCCACGTAGGCCACGCGGTGCGGTTCACCGGCGTAGTCGCGCAAGCCGTGCAGCATCGGCGCCAGCGGGCAGCCGATCGCCGTGGCCAGCGCCAGCGCGGCCAGCGCGTTGGCGGCGTTGTGACGGCCGCGCACGCGCAGCGCATCGGCGGGCATCAGCCGCTGGATGTGCAGGTCTTCGGCTTCAACCGCGGCACCGGCGCGCAGGCGCTTGCGCGGGAAGGTGTCGTCGGCTTCGAGCGCGCGCACCAGCCAGGCGACGCCGTTCTCTGTGATGAGGCCGAAGTCGCCCGGGTGCTGTGGCGCGTCGAGCCCGAAACGCACGACAGTGCGCGGCACCACGGCCGGCAGGCGGGCTTTCGCGCCGGCCTTGACGGCGGGCACCTGCGGTTGCGCGGCCTGCGCGAGTGCACCGACGCGGTTGTCGTCGCGGTTCACGACCATCACGGCGTCGCGACCCCAGATGCGCGCTTTCGCCTCGGCGTAGTGCGTCATCGAACCGTGCCAGTCGAGGTGGTCTTCGGTGATGTTGAGCACCGCCGCCGCGTCCGGCTCGAACCCGGTGGCGCCATCAAGCTGGAAGCTGCTGAGCTCGAGCACCCAGACTTGCGGCAAGGCCTCAGGCTCGCCGTCGAGCGCATCGGCCAGCGTCTGCAACATCGTCGGGCCAATGTTGCCGGCCACCGCCACGCGCTTGCCCGCGCGCTCGACGAGCAGCGCCGTCATGGCGGTGGTGGTGGTCTTGCCATTCGTGCCGGTGATGGCCAGCACCTGCGGCGCATAGCCGCGCTCGGCCTTCAGCTCGGCCAGCGCGCGGGCGAACAGATCGAGCTCGCCCTGCACGGCGACGCCGCGCTCGATGGCGGCACTCAGCAGCGGGGCGATGCGCGCGTCGGAAGGCGCCAGGCCCGGGCTCTTCAGCACCCATTGCACGCCCTCGAGGGCGGCCGGGGTCAGCTCGCCCCTCAGCACCTGGGCCTGCGGCACGTGCTCGGCCAGCGTCGCGATCTGAGGTGGCGATTCTCGAGAGTCCCAGACGCGCAACGCCGCACCGCAACGCGCGCTCCAGCGCGCCATCGCGAGGCCCGAGTCACCGAGCCCGAGCACCAGCACCGTGAGCCCTTGGAGATGCGTCATCGTTGCACCTCGCTCACCGCAGCTTCAGGCTGGCCAGCCCGACCAGGCACAACAGCATCGTGATGATCCAGAAGCGCACCACAACCTGCGTTTCCTTCCAGCCCGACTTCTCGAAGTGGTGGTGCAGCGGCGCCATCTTCAGGATGCGCCGGCCGGCGCCGTAGCGCTTGCGGGTGTACTTGAACCAGCTCACCTGCATCATCACCGACAGCGCCTCCACCACGAACACGCCCCCCATGATCCCGAGCACGATTTCCTGCCGCGTGATCACGGCGATGGTGCCCAGTGCACCGCCCAGCGACAGCGCGCCGACATCGCCCATGAACACCTGCGCCGGGTGCGTGTTGAACCACAGGAAGGCGAGACCTGCACCGGCCGTTGCCGCGCAGAACACCAGCAGTTCGCCGCTGCCCGGGATGTGCGGAAACAGCAGGTACTTGCTGAAGTAGGCGTTGCCAGTGACGTAGGCGAACACGCCGAGTGCCGAGGCCACCAGCACCACCGGCATGATCGCCAGACCGTCCAGGCCATCGGTGAGGTTCACCGCATTGCTGGCACCGACGATGACGAACCACGTCAGCGCGATGAATCCATACACGCCCAGCGGGTAGCTGACGGTCTTGAAGAACGGCACGATCAGGTCGGCCGCGGGCGGCAGGTCGTTCGAGAAGCCGCTTTGCACCCAGCGCAGGAACAACTCGAACACCCGCAGGTTCGAGGTTTCGCTGACGCTGAACGCGAGGTAGAACGCGGCCACGAGACCGATCAGCGTCTGCCAGAAGAACTTGTCGCGCGAGCGCATGCCTTCGGGGTTCTTGTCGACCACCTTGCGCCAGTCGTCGGCCCAGCCGATGGCGCCGAAGCCCAGCGTCACCAGCAGCACGATCCACACGAAGCGGTTCGACCAGTCGAACCACAGCAGCGTGGAGACGGTGATCCCGATCAGGATCAGCACGCCGCCCATCGTGGGCGTGCCCGACTTGGCCAGGTGCTGCTGCACGCCGTACTCGCGGATCGGCTGGCCGATCTTCAGGGCCGTCAGGCGGCGGATGACCCACGGGCCGAACGCCAGGCCGATCAGCAGCGCGGTCATCGCGGCCATCACCGCACGGAAGGTGATGTACTGGAACACGCGGAAGTAGCCGAACTCCGGCGACAGCGTCTGCAACCAGGTGGCGAGGCTAAGCAGCATGGGCGCCCTCCACCGGTGCATCAGACGCCACGCTCGCCGCAGACTTCAATGCAGCGACCACCCGCTCCATGCGCATGAAGCGCGATCCCTTGACCAGCACCGAGACAGCGGCAGGCGCCTCGTGCAGCGCACTCAGCACGCCCTCGACCGCATCGAAGTGACGCGCTGCAGCACCGTAGGCGCGGGCCGCGTTCGCGCACAACGGCCCGACGGTCCACAGCGATTCAATGCCGGCCTGGCGCGCAAACGCACCGACCTCCTGATGAAACGCAGCCCCCTGGTCACCGACCTCGCCCATGTCGCCCAGCACCAGCCAGCGGGGCGCTGGCAGACCGGCCAGCACCTCGATGGCTGCGCGCACCGAGTCGGGGTTGGCGTTGTAGCTGTCATCGACCACCGTGACGCAGTGGCCGCGGCGCTCGATGCGGCTGGCCTGCGAACGGCCCTTCACCGCGGTGAACGCCTCCAGCCCACGCGCGATCGCGGCCAACGGACAGCCCGCCGCGAGCGCACAGGCGGTGGCGGCCAGCGCGTTCTTGACGTTGTGCTGGCCGGCGATGCGCAGCGCCACGGCCGTGTCGCCAGCGGGGGTGTGCATCGCGACCTGCCAGTGGTCGCCCGACCACTGCGCCTGGGCGGTCACGTCGGCGCTGCCCGGTGCACCCAGCGCGAACGTGATCACACAGCGCGTGCCAGCCAGGGTGCGCCACAGCGGGGTGTGGGCCTCGTCAGCCGGGAACACGGCCACGCCATCGGCGGCCAGCGAGGCGATCACGCTGCCGTTCTCGCGCGCCACCGCCTCGACGCTGGCCATGAATTCCTGATGCTCGCGTTGTGCGTTGTTGACCAGCGCCACGGTCGGCGCGGCCATCGCAGCCAGTTGCGCGATCTCGCCCGGGTGGTTCATGCCCAGCTCGACCACGCCGGCCCGATGCTGACCGACGCGCAGGCGCAGCAAGGTCAGTGGCACACCGATGTCGTTGTTGAAGTTGCCTTCGGTCGAGAACGCCCCCTCGCCCTGCCAGGCACGGAGGATGGCCGCGATCATCTGCGTCACCGTGGTCTTGCCGTTGCTGCCGGTGACGGCGATCAGCGGCAGCGTGATGCCACGCCGCCAGCCAGCGGCCAGCGTGCCAAGCGCGACTCGGCTGTCAGCCACTTCGAGACCTGGCAGGCCGGCCTCGGCCAGACCATGCTCGGCCAGAGCGGCGACCGCACCCGCCGCCCGGGCCTGTGCGAGAAAGTCGTGTGCATCGAAGCGTTCGCCGCGCAGCGCGACGAACAGATCCCCCGCGCGCAGGCTGCGGGTGTCGCTGTGCACCCGCAGCACCGCGGTGACGGCGTCGCCGACCAGACGCGAGCCGGGCAGCAGGGCATGGGCCTGTGCCAGCGTCATCATGCGACGACCCCTGCGGACGCGCGCCTGTGCAAGGCCGCACGGGCTTCCAGGACGTCATCGAATGGATGTCGGACACCGGCGATCTCCTGGTAGTCCTCGTGGCCCTTGCCGGCGATCAACACCACATCGCTGGGCTGCGCCAGGCTCACTGCCCAGGCGATGGCCTCGCGGCGGTTTTCGATGACCTGCGGAGCTGGCGTGCCGGTCATGCCAGCGACCACGGCGCTGATGATGCTGCCGGGGATTTCATGGCGCGGGTTGTCGCTGGTGACGACCGTGTGCTGCGCATGGCGCTGCGCCACCGCGCCCATCAGGGGTCGCTTGCTCGCGTCGCGGTTACCGCCGCAGCCGAACACGCACCACAGGGCGCCGCCACGTGCGACAGCCAGAGGCGCGAGTGCACGCAGGGCCTTTTCCAGCGCATCCGGCGTGTGGGCGTAGTCCACCAGCACTTCGGGCTGCCGCATCGCACCGGCGTGGTCGCTGGCGACGCGCTGCATGCGCCCTGGTGCAGCGGTGAGGCCCTCGCAGGCGCGTGCCGCGTCGGGCAGCGTGATCCCCTGCGCGCGCAGGGTCGCGATCACGGCCAGCAGGTTCGACACGTTGTAGTCGCCGATCAGCCCGCTGCGCAGCGACACCGGCGGTGCGTCGGCTTCGACCAGTTCGAAGGCCAGGCCACGATCGGCGTAGCGTATGTCGCGAGCGCTCAGCCGCGCCGTGGCCGACGGCGTGGCCGCGCAGGTCCAGAGGTCGAGCTTCGCGCCGGCGAGCGTGCGCTGCAGCAGTTGGCCGCGCGGGTCGTCGACGTTGAGTACCGCGGCCCGCAGGCCGGGCCAGCGGAACAGTTCGGCCTTGGCTTGCCAGTACGCATCCATCGTGCCGTGGAAGTCGAGGTGGTCCTGGGTGAAGTTGGTGAAGACCGCCACATCGATGTGCGTGCCCGACAGGCGCTCCTCGGCCAGGCCGATCGACGAGGCCTCGATCGCGCAGGCAGCGAAGCCGTCGTCGACGAAACGCTTGAAGGCGCGCTGCAGCGTCACCGGGTCGGGTGTGGTCAGCCCGGTGGACACCAGCGCTGCAGCGTCGTCAGTCCCCGGACCCGGCACCGCGCCCACACCGAGCGTGCCCACCATGCCGCAGCGCCGGCCCAGCGCGGACAAGGCCTGCGCGGTCCACCATGCGGTCGACGTCTTGCCGTTGGTGCCGGTGATCGCGATCACGGCCAGCCGCTCGCTGGGCACGCCAAAGAACGCGCTGGCCAGCGGGCCGGCATGGGCTTTCAGGCCGTCCATCGCCGCGATGCGCAGGTCGTCGAAGCCCAGGGTCTCGGCACCGTCGGCCTCGATCACGCAGGCCGCGGCCCCGGCCGCCAGCGCCGGTTGCACATGTTGACGGCCATCGTGCACCAGCCCGGGCCAGGCGATGAAGGCGTCGCCGGCCTGGAGCCGGCGACTGTCGGTCACCAGACCACGCGCACCTCGGCGCACCAGCCAGGACAGCGCCGCAGGGACCGAGCCGAGTTGCTGCAGCGCCATCAGAAGCTCTCGTCCTCGGCCGGCGCATTGCGCGCGACGATCTGGGTCTTGACGTCAAGGTCGGGCGGCACGCCGAGCATGCGCAACGTGTGCTGCACCAGATCGCTGAACACCGGTGCAGCCACCTCGCCGCCGTACCACTTGCCGGCGGTCGGTTCGTCGACCATCACCGCGACGATGATCCGGGGCTCCTTGATCGGCGAGAGCCCGACGAACCAGGAGCGGTACTTCTTCGTGTCGTAGCCCTTGCCCTCGTGGGCGTAGGCAGTGCCCGACTTGCCGCCGACCGAATAGCCGGGCGTCTGGGCTTTGGGAGCGGTGCCGCCGGGGCCCGTGACCAGGCTCAGCATCTGCCGCACGGTCTGCGCCGTCTGCGGTGAGATCACGCGCACGCCGCCGACCCGGGCCGCATCCGGCGGGTTCTCGTTCTTCAGCAGCGTGACCGGGATGAACTCGCCGTTGTGCGCGAACACGGTGTAGGCATGCGCGATCTGGAACAGCGAGGCCGACAGGCCGTAGCCGTAGCTCATCGTCGCGCGCGTGATTTCGTCGAGCTGCTTCTGCGATTTCAGACGCCCGCCAACCACCCCAGGGAATCCGATCTGCGGCTTCTGGCCAAAGCCGACGCTCGCATACAGCTCCCACATCTCGCGCGGCTGGAACATCAGCCCCATGCGCATGGCGCCGATGTTGCTGGACTTCTGGATCACTTCGGACACCGTCATGTCGCCATGCGGATGGGTGTCGCGCACGGTGAAGGGCCCCAGCGACACATGGCCGGGCGCGGTGTGGATCACGGTCTCGGGCTTGACGCGGCCGGTCTCCAGCGCCCATGCCGCAATCAAGGGCTTGACGGTCGAGCCAGGCTCGAAGGTGTCAGTGAGTGCACGGTTGCGCAACTGGTTGCCGCTGAGGTTGCGGCGGTCCGAGGGCGCGTAGCTCGGGTAGTTGGCCAGCGCCAGCACCTCGCCCGACTGCGCGTCGAGCACCACCACGCTGCCGGCCTTGGCCTTGTTCTCGACCACGGCCTCGCGCAGCCGGCGGTAAGCGTAGTACTGCAGCTTCGAGTCGATCGACAGCTGGATGTCGCGCCCGTCGACCGGCGCGACGCTGTCTCCGATGTCTTCCACGACGCGGCCGATGCGGTCCTTGATGACGCGCCGGCTGCCGTTGCGCCCGACGAGGTCTTTCTGGAACGCGAGCTCGATGCCCTCCTGCCCGCGGTCTTCGATGTTGGTGAAGCCCACCACGTGGGCGGCCGCCTCGCCTTCGGGGTACTGACGGCGGAACTCCCGCACCTGATGGACCCCGGGCAACCCGAGGGCCAGCACGTCTTTGGCGAGGGTGTCATCGACCTGCCGCCGCAGCCAGACGAAGTTCGCGCTGTCGCCCAGTCGGTCTTCCAATTGCGCGGGTGTCATGCCGAGCAGGCGGGCCAGGCGGGCGCGCTCCGCGGGCTCGGCCTTGAAGTCCTTCGGGATAGCCCACAGCGAGGGGGCAGGAACGCTGGCCGCCATCAGCTGTCCGTTGCGGTCGAGGATGCGACCGCGGCTGGCCGACAAGTCCAGCGTGCGGGCGTAGCGGATCTCGCCTTGCTTCAGGTAGAAATCGGTGCCGATCGCCTGCACGTACACCGCGCGGCCCAGCAGCACCAGAAACCCCAGCCCGACCAGCGCCACCAGCAGCTTGGAGCGCGACGCCGGCGTGCGCGATGCCAGCAGCGGGCTGCTGGCGTAGTTGAGGCTGCGCGCACCGGCGGCAGGCCGGGCCGTGGCGCGCTCGGGGCGTCGACCGCTGTTCATGGCCGCCCTTGCGAAGCCGTGGGCGCCGCCGACACGACGACCTGCTTCATGATGGCCGAGGTGGCCGGGACCATGTGCAGCTTGTCGCGCGCCGTCTTGTCGATGCGGGTCGGGGTGGCCTGGGCCTGCTGCTCGGCCTGCAGGCGACCATGCTCGGTTTCGAGCTGACGCTGCTCGGTGCGCGCGCGGTCGAGCGCGGCGTACAGGCGCCGCTCGTCGTACGACACCCGCACCAGGTAGATGCTGCTGACCAGCAGCGCCAACAGCAGGATCAGGTTCACGCGGGTCACCGCCTGCCCCCGGCCGACCGCATCGAAGGCGCCGGCGCATCGGTGCGTTCGGCCACACGCATCACCGCCGAACGCGCGCGCGGATTGGCGCGCAGCTCGGTCTCGCCGGGCTTGACGCGGCCCAGCGCCTTCAGACGCATCGGCACCTCGGGGGCAAACGGTGCGCGGCGATCGAACACCGTCTTGCTCTCGCGAGCGATGAAGGTCTTGACGATGCGGTCCTCGAGCGAGTGGAAGCTGATCACCACCAGCCGCCCACCGGGCGCCAGCAACTCCAGCGCGGCGTTCAGCCCCTGTTCGAGCTCCTCAAGCTCGGCGTTGACAAAAATCCGAAGCGCTTGAAATGTGCGCGTTGCAGGGTTCTGGCCCGGCTCGCGGGTTTTGACCGCACCAGCCACGACTTCGGAAAGTTCCCTTGTGGTTCGAACTGGGCTCCCGCTTTCGCGCCGAGCAACAAGCGCCTTTGCAACCTGTACAGCAAACCGTTCTTCCCCATAGTCACGAATCACCTCCGCAATGTGGCGCTCGTCGGCGCGGGCCAGAAAGTCCGCGGCGCTTTCGCCCCGGGTCGTGTCCATCCGCATGTCGAGCGGGCCGTCGAAGCGGAAGCTGAAGCCGCGTTCGGGCGTGTCGATCTGGGGCGACGACACCCCGAGGTCGAGCAGCAGGCCATCGATGCGTGTCACCCCGGCCGCGGCCAGCGTCGGCACCAGCTGGCCGAAGCTGGTGTGGTGGATCGAAAAGCGAGGGTCGGCAAGCTGCGGATCGGCGGCCGCTGCGGCAACGGCCTGCGGATCGCGGTCGATGGCGATCACGCGGCCTCGCGCGCCCAGGCGCTGCAACAGAGCGCGCGTGTGTCCGCCGCGTCCGAAGGTGCCGTCGACATAGGTCCCGCTCAGCACATCGCCGAGGCCCGCGGCGTCACCGTCGGCGTGGCCCAGCAAGGCATCGACGGCCTCGCCCAGCAGGACGGTGGTGTGTTCAAGCACCGGTGCGGCCACGGAATCGTTCACGACGAACCGGGTCAGAACGTGAAGCCCTTGAGTGAGTCCGGCATCTCGCCCTGGACCACTTCGGCTTCATGAGCGGCGTGACGGGCCGCATCCCACAACTCCAGGTGGCTGCCCATGCCGATCAGCATCACATCGCGATCCAGGCCCGCCGATTTGCGCAGTTCAGGCGCGATCAGCACGCGCGACGACGCGTCGATCTCGACATCCATCGCGTTGCCGAGGAAGACCCGCTTCCAGCGCACGGCCTCCATGGGCAAGGCATTGATCCGGTCGCGGAACTCATCCCAGGTCGGCCGAGGGAACACCATCAGCGGGCCGTCGGGGTGCTTGGTGATGGTGAGCTGGGTCAGACCCATCTCACGCAACACGGTCAGGTGACGTGCAGGCATGGTCAACCGGCCCTTGGTATCCAAGGTCAGCGCCGCAGGTCCCTGAAACACCAGATTTGCCACAAAAACCCAGAAAAATGCACCAACTTCCACTGTAGCGCATCGCATCCGCCTGGGTCAACGCGGATACAAAATAAATCCAATCAAATCAACAACTTAGCGGGTATTTCAAAACTCCCGAACGAAAATTCCTTCAAAAACAACCAGTTGAAGATGTCTTTGAAAGTGATGTGTGAGCAATCGTGCTCAGAGCAGCCAGAAAGAGGCCCTTCAGCGTGGTGACACGCCGATCAGCCACAGGTGCAGCACACCGAGGAAGGCTGCATATAAACCCAGTCCTGCGACGACCGCGACCGCATCGTTGAAGCGTCCGGGTGGGGCGGTGACGGGACGGCCTGCGGCGGGTGCGATCGGACGTCGCTTGAGCGAAATGCGGTCGATCACGGCCCAGGCGAGGAAGGATCCGAACAGCAGTGTCGAGGCCAAGGTGCCGTTGGCTAGCAGATGCGCCAGCGCCCACAGCTTGACCGCCACCAGCATCGGGTGCTTGGTCACCGCAGAGATGCGGCCCGGCAGCTTGGAGGCCAGCAGCAGCGGGAACACCGGCAGCATCAATGTCCAGGCGATGTGGCGCAGGAATGCCGGCGGCTCGTACAGCACCACCGGGTCGGCACGGGCCACACCGTAGCCGTGCACGATCAGCGCGAACCCGATGAGCGACAGCAGCGCGTAGCCGCCTTTCCACACGGCTTCGCCACGCGCAGCCACCTGGGCATTGCGCCACGCTGGCGCCACGATCGAGGTGGCGTGTACGCCCAGAAAGATCAACAGACCCAGCACCAGCATTGACATGGCTTGCTCCTGCGCAAAAGCGCGCAGTGTAGAAGCCCGTCAGACGCTGGGCGCGCGTTCAGGCGGTGCGGGCGAGTGCGCGCTCCGGCGGGGACGGCGACTTCAGTCGCCCGCGTGGGGCCGACACTGGCGCCAGCGAGCGGCTGGCGAGCCAGTCCTCGGCGGCGTCGGCGGCCATGGGCCGGCTGAACAGGTAGCCTTGCAGCTCATCGCAGCCGGCATCGCGCAACCACTCGGCTTCCTGCCCTCGCTCGACCCCCTCGGCCACCACCCGCAGGCCCAGCGTGTGGCCCAGCCCGATGATGGCCTTGGTGATCGCCCAGTCGGCCGGGTCGTCGAGGATGTCGCGCACGAAGCTCTGGTCGATCTTCAGCTTGTCGATGGGGAACTGGTGCAGGTAGTTCAGGCTGGAGTAGCCGGTGCCGAAGTCGTCGATCGACAGCGAGACGCCGATTTCCTTGAGCTTCTCCAGGCTGTCCACCGTGAAGATCGCGTTTTCCATCAGGAAGGTTTCGGTCAGTTCCAGCTCGAACATCGATGGATCGATGCGATGCTCGTTCAACATCTCGCGCAGCTGGGTGGGCAAGGTCGGGTCACGCAACTGGATGACGGAGACGTTGACCGAAATCGGGATGCTGCCCAGCCCGGCATCACGCCACGCAGCGTGCTGGCGGCAGGCCTCGCCGAAGATCCAGGCGCCGATCGGCACGATCTGCCCGGTTTCTTCCGCGATCGGGATGAAGGTGGCGGGCGACACCAGTCCCTGGCCGGGACGCTGCCAGCGCACCAGTGCCTCCATCCCGGTGACGAGCCCGCTCGCAGCTTCGATGCGCGGCTGGTAATGCAGCACGAGCTCGCCGCGTGCCGCCACGTCGCGCAGATCGTTCTCGATGGCCAGACGTTCCTGCGCCTGCGCGTGGAATTCCGGGGTGAAGAACAGCGCATGGTCACGGCCGCCTGACTTGGCCTGGTACATCGCCGCGTCGGCATGGCGCATCAGGTGATCGATGTCGCGCCCGTCCTGCGGATAGACCGCCATGCCGGCGCTGCACGAGACGTGCAGCTGCACGCCTTCGACCACGTGCGGCTCGCGCACCAGCGGCAGCATGCGCTCGTCGACGATGCGGGCAATCTCTTCGACCGTGCTCACCCCGTTGAGCACGACGACGAATTCGTCGCCCCCCAGGCGGCTGACGGTGTCGCCCGCGCGCACCGCCGACAGCAGCCGCTTGGACACCGAACGCAGCAAGGCATCGCCGACATGGTGGCCCATCGAGTCGTTGATGTTCTTGAACCGATCGAGGTCGATGAACACGACACCGACATGCTCGCCGGTGCGCCCGGCCTGCTCGACCGCCATGCGCAGCCGCTCCAGACACAGCGAGCGGTTCGGCAGATCGGTCAGCACATCATGGTGCGCCAGGTGGTGGATGCGCTCCTCGCTGGCCTTGTGCTCGGTGATGTCGGCGCCAGCGGCGACGAAATGCGTGATGCGTCCATCGCCGTCGCGCACCGCGTTCGCGATCAGCCAGGTCGGGTACACCTCACCGGTCTTGCGCTTGAGCCAGACCTCGCCCTGCCACATGCCGCGGATGATGGCCGACTGCCACAGTGTCTCGAAGAAGTCCGGATCGTGGCGGGAGGAGTACAGGAAGTCCGGCGTCTGCCCCGCGACCTCCTCGATCCCCCAGCCGGAATCGCGGCTGAAGGCCTTGTTGGCGGTCAGGATGCGACGCTCGACGTCGAAGATGATGATGCTTTCGGACGAGGCCTCGAACACCTTGGCCCAGAGCTTGAGCCGCTGTTCGAGCAGCTTGATCTGGTCGATCGGGGTGAAGACCGTCAGCAGCGCTGGCTGGCCCTGATACGACAGGCGCCGTGCCGACAGCAAGGCCCACGGCCCGCGCGCGGCGCCGGGGCGCTTGTCACCGGACAGCCACTGCACTTCGAATCCATCGACGGCCTCCTGGTCGCTGAGACGGGAGAAAAAGCGCGTGCGGGCTTGCGGTTCGAGGCGCTGACTCCACGGGTCGGTCTTCAGGTCCTGCAGCCACGGCTGGGCGGGCTGGTTGGCGTGCAGTACGCGATGCTCGGGGATCGAGGTGACGATCAAGGGCATCGGGAACGATTCGAGCAACGCGCGCTGCGCCTCTTCAGCACGCGCTGATGCGGCCAGCTCCTCGCGATCTGCGCGGTCACGGTCGAGGTCGCCCAGCATGCCGTTGAAGGCTTTCACCAACTGGCCGATCTCGTCCCGGCTGTCGTGCGACGCGCGCAAGGTGTAGTCGCCGCTGGCGCTGACACGCCCGGCCACACCCGCCAGGCGCTGCAGCGGCAGCGCGATCTGCCGGGCGACGAAGTAGACGATGCTCAGGATCAGCATCAGCAGGGCCACGGCCGTGCCGAGGTGGATCCACATGCGGGTGAACAGGCCGTCGACACGCACCTGGATCACCCCGTCCAGGCCCGCAGTGGCGGCTTGCCAGGTCTCGTGCAGGGCTGCCCGCGCTTCGGCGTGACGCTGCGCGATCAGGGACCGTGCGGTCGCGATGTCGTGCGCATCGAGCTGGGACTGCACCGCGCGGAAGGCCTTGATCGCATCGAACAGCTTCTGGCGGGTCGGGTCGATCGCGGCCTTCAGCACCGGGGTGCCCGCGGCCAGCGCTTCTGAATAGTCCGACGCCGTCCCGGACAAGGCGGCATCGAGCCGGCCTTCGAGGATCAGCAACTCGGTCTGCAGACGGTTGTGCTGATCGGGGCTGGCCTGCTTCAGTTCCACAGCCTTGTAGGCGTCCAGCGCCAGCACATCCTGCAGCTCGGCCAGACGCAGCAGCACGATCGACATCGTGTAGTAGCTGTCGAGGTCGGGGTCGAGGATCAGGTTCGACTGGTTGCCGATGCGAGTCACCAGTTCGCGGCCCGCGGACATGGTCGCGGCCAGATCGTCGGCCTCGAAGGTCGGCTTGTTCATCGCCACCTGCAAGGCGTCGATGAACGCGGCACTGACATCGGCCGACTTCATGCCTTCGCCGTGCGCCGTTTCGGCCGCCCGCAGCATGGCGATCCGCGGCTCCCATTCGGCACGCTCGAGATGGAGGCGAGGGGCCGGATCCGTCATCGCCAACTTGGTCGGTGCCGGCGGCAGCGGTGTGGGCAGGGCCACCAGGACATCGCGCACCTCGGCGATGTAGGCATTGCCTGCCAGCTCCTTGCGCGAAAAATCGATCGAGATGTACTTCTCGTTGATCAGGATGCTCGAGATGTAGATGACCGCCGTCAGGTCGAGCAGATAGATCAGCAGCAGCTTGCGCCCCACAGGGAGCTGGCCGATCGCACGCAACAGATAGGTCATCATGGGACGTGGGTGGGTGACAGGTGGTTGAAAGGCGCGCTCAATTCGATTCCTTGATGAGGCGACCGTGCTGCGCCTGGATCGGCCGTGCGTTCATCGGGTAGAGCCGCGTGAAGATGGCCAGTTGCTCGGGCGAGATCTGCACCGGCGCCTTCATCACCATCCAGAGCACGCCTTCGCTGCACGGCGGGGTCGTCAGCGAGCCCATGTAGGTGTAGTAGCGGCGATCGCTCGGCAGAAGCGCCGGCACGTCGATCGGCGCCTTGGCGGCCACCTCGTCGCCCTTTTCCAGTGGCAGGTTGTTCCACACCGACTGCACCACAGGTTGCGCGCTGCCCCGTTCGAGCAGCACCGCGATCATCGCGAGCCGGCCGTCCGCGCTCTTGTGGAGCAGGTGCACCACCATGTCGAACGGCTTGCCGTCGATGCGCTCCTCGGACGGTCGGTGAAAGTGGAACTGCACCAGTTCGTAGTGCCGACCCAGCACCTCGATGGTGTTGCCCGGCGCCACGTTGACCTGGACCGTGTGTCCGTTGTCGACGACGCGAAAGCTGCTGGGCCGGTAGTCGAACTGCACCGCATCGAGGTCGACCTGGATGCCATCGGTGATGTCGATCGGGCTTTGCCGCTGGCCGCTGGCGCAGGTGGCGTTTTCAGGAGACAGCCGGGCCCACTCGCTGGGGCCGTGTGCGCCTTCGTAGGCCCATGGGGAGGCATCCGGTGTCGAACGCCGGGCCCCGGTCGCAGCAGGCGCCGGGGTGCCACGGCTCGCCACCGAAGGCAGCCGCTGTGCCGATCGGTCAGCCGCGCTGGCCGCAGACGCGCTCTCGGGCGGCGACGACACCTTCAGCACGCCTGCGGGCGTGCTCGGTGGCACCGGCACTGCGCCGAGCTTGGCTGCCAGTCGTTCGCGTATCGCCTCCATCGGGTCGATCGTCTGCAGTGAGCCTGCCGGCGCCGCCGGCGCACCGAGGACGCAGGTCAGCACGGCGCACAGGCGCAAGGCGTAAGCAAAGGATCGATGGCGGGACAGCGGCACGGGGAACACTCCTGGGACAAACCCGAGGGACTCTCCGGGGTATCGGTCACAGTCCGTCCGGCTTGAGCCGCCCGGCGCAATTCAGGTCAGCCGGGCCTCGACCCAATGCCACGCGATCAGGCCCGTGCCCATCAACACCACCGCCCCGACGGCCAATGCGACCGTCGAATGCATGACCCAGGGCGCCATCAACCCGGCCACCAGACCGCTGGACACGCTGCCGATGCAGGCCTGCAGCGACGAGGCCATGCCGCGCCGATCCGGCGCCTGGTCGAGCACCATCAGCGTGACCACAGGCACCATCAGCGCCCAGCCCAGGGAGTACAGACCGATCGGCCACATCGCCCACCAGGGGTTGGCCTCGAAGGCCAGGTTCAGTGCGAGATTCAGCACCGAGACCGCGGCCATCACCGCGAAGCCCAGCCGCACCTGACGCTTCGGCGGCATGCGACCGGCCAGGCGCCCCGACAGGAAGGCGCCCCCCATGATGCCGGCGATGGTGATCAGGAAGAGCGCGAAAAAGTGCTGCGGCAGCAACCCGAGGTGCTCGCCCAGAAACACCGGCGCCGACAGCACATACAGGAACATGCCGTTGAAGGGCACCCCGGCGGCCACGGCCAGCGCCAGGAACCGGCGGCTGCTGCCGAGTTCGGCATAGCCGCGAAACAGGTGTCGCAGGTTCAGCGGCTGGCGATGGCTCGGGTGCAGCGATTCGGGCAACAGCCGGTGGTTGGCAATCCACAGCGCAGCGCCGATCGCGCTCAGAAACCAGAAGATCGCCTGCCAGCCGATGTGCACGAACAGAAACCCGCCGATCAGCGGCGCGATCGCCGGCGCGATGCCGAAGTAGATCGTCACCTGCGACATCACCCGCTGCGCATCGGCGGGCGGGAACATGTCGCGGATCACCGCACGCGACACCACGATGCCGGCGCCGGCGGCCATGCCCTGCAGCGCACGAAAGAACACCAGCGGTCCGATGTGCGTCGACAGCGCGCAACCGGCCGACGCCAGCGTGAACACCGCCACCCCCCACAGCACCACGGGCCGGCGGCCCAGGCTGTCCGACAGCGCGCCGTGGAACAGGTTCATCACCGCGAAACCGAAGAGGTAGGCCGACAGCGTCTGCTGCATCTCCACCGGCGTGGCGCCGATCGAGGTCGCCATGCCGCTGAACGCCGGCAGGTAGGTGTCGATCGAGAACGGGCCCACCATGCCCAGGCAGGCCAGCAGCGCCGCCAGCGCCCAGCGCGGACGGCGCCAGAGCGTGGAAGCGTCAGGGTTCATCGGGTCCGTTCGGTCTGAGCAGACACCCTGCAGGCACCTGCCGAAAAATTAGTGTGAAGCGAGCCGATAGGCCGGATTCTGTGCAGCCGGGCGGGCTTGCGCCCGCCCCGCCGTGACCGCCATTCCTCTGGGCCGTGCATCGCTGCACGGCTCGGTGCCACCTACCCGCCGACTCCGCGGAGCCACATCAACGTCGGCCTATTTGGTGTTGCTGCGCGCAGAGATTGCTCGTTTCACCCGAAGCCCAGGCCTTGCGACCTGAACCCCGACTCGTCTCTGTAGCTCTGATCCTCACCTCGCGGTGGACAGCCGTTAGCTGCTGCGCTGCCCTGTGCAGTCCGGACCTTCCTCCAGTGCGCCCTTTCGGGACAGTGCACCAGCGGCGGTCTGGCTTGCTTCACCCCCGGATTATCTCAGGGGTGCGGCACCCACGGCTCATGGGGCCGCAGTGGTGTCGCCGCGCAGGCGCGCAATGCGCTCTTCCATCGGTGGGTGCGAGGAGAACAGCGCCATCAGGCCGCTGGGGCGGGAGCTGATGCCCATCGCGGACAGCGCCTTCGGCATCTCGCCGGGGTCAAGCCCACCCAGCCGGGCCAGCGCATTGATCATCGGTTGCTTGCGACCCAGCAGCTGCGCCGAGCCGGCGTCGGCGCGGAACTCCCGCTGGCGCGAGAACCAGGCGACGATGATCGCGGCCAGCACACCCAGCAGCAGGTCCATCACGATGGTGGTGACGATGTAGCCGATGCCCGGGCCCTGACGGTCGTTGCGCAGGATGATGCGATCGACCACATAGCCGATCACGCGCGACAGGAACACGACGAAGGTGTTCATCACGCCCTGGATCAGCGTCATCGTGACCATGTCACCGTTGGCGATGTGGGCCACTTCATGGCCGATCACCGCGTCGACCTCCTCGCGCGTCATCGACTGCACCAACCCGGTCGACACCGCGACCAGCGCTGAATTCTTGAACGCACCGGTCGCGAACGCGTTCGCAGCACCCTCGTAGATGGCGACTTCAGGCATCGCGATGCCGGCCTTGTCGGCGCAGCGTGCGACGCTGGCGACCAGCCAGCGGTGCGTCGGGTCGGGTGAATCGTTGATCACCTGCGCGCCGGTGGTCCATTTCGCCATCGGCTTGCTGATCAACAGCGAGATGATCGCGCCGCCAAAACCCATCACCAGCGAGAAGCCCAGCAGCGCCCCCAGATTGAGCCCGTTGGCGCTCAGGAACGTGTTCAGGCCGAGCAGGTTCACGGCGATGCCCAGCACCACCATCACGGCGAGGTTGGTCAGCAGGAACAAGGCGATGCGTTTCATGGTGTCCTTCAAAACAACGAGGCCAGAGGGTTATGCGGTCGGCGCACCCTTTTTCAAGGTCGGCAGCGGCCGGCGAAACACCGCGGCATCGTCATAGAAGCCGATCTGCTCGTTGGAGTTCCACCAGCCGGGCACGCCGAGCACGGGCAAGGGCAGCCAGGGCTTGCGCGTCAGCAGGTCGGGCGTCAACCGCTCGACCAACCATGCCGCCGGATCGGCCGCGTCCGGTGGCACCACCCACACGTGCGCGGTGATCGCCTTGCGCGGCTGCAGCAGCTTGTCGAGTAGGGCGTGGCCCACCAGCACCAGCCGGGCGTCGCGCCAGAGCGCGCGCTGGGTGACGAACAGCTGCGTCCAGTCGCGCTGTCGCAGCGCGTCGATCAGCGGCGCGGGCGCCTGCAGCCAGGCGGCGTTCTCGTCGAACAGCGTCAGCGCGTCTCTCACCGCGCCGCGCACCGGGCCGACGCCCACACGTTCGATCTGTTGGACCTGCAGGGTGTTCAGGTGGGTCTTCAGGCGCGGGTGCACACGCCACACCAGCGCATTGAACAGGTCGTGGGACACCTGGCGGGTCGGCACGCAACCGGTACGGGCGATGAACGCCTCGTAGGGCTCGCCAGCAGGCAGCACGGACTGATCGACAAAGCGCGGCAGCAGCTCCCCGGTGCAATTCAAGGCTTCGACCAGCGACACCCCTGAAGCGACAGCCCGGGTGACAGGCTCACCGACCGCGCGGTACGGCGCAAGCCAGGGTGCTGACCAATCGACCGCCGGCCCTTCCACCGGTGGCACGCCCTCAGCCGGTCACGTCCGTGCCGGCGCCGAGAAAACGCACCGACTCCGGCTTGTCTGCCGGCAGCAGTGCGAAATGCGCCTCCAGCTTCTTGAAGAAGGAGGTGGTCTTGCCGCTCTTGGTCAGCAGCCCGCGCTCGCGCAGCGCCACCGCCACACCGTTCAGGCGCACCGGCGCACCGCCGCGCAGATCGGGACAGGCCTCGAGCACCGCGTCCACGGCCGGCGGCAAGGCGTGCGACACGGCCTCGGCAGCCGGCGCTGCCTTCGCCTTCGATCGGCGCCGTGACGACGCCGTGCGGGCCGGCGCGGGCTCGGCCTCGGCCACTGCCGCCGGCTCTGCTGCGGGCGTCGCAGCCACCGTCACGGGTGCGGGCAGTGGGGCGGGAATGGCCACCCGCGATCGGGGTGAGCGCCCGCGCACGGGTGCCGGCAGCTCGGCAGTTGCCACGGGGACAGCCGGAGGCGCCTTGTCGGCTGGCCGGCGGCGATCGGCGGAGCGGGCGGGCGCGCGGCCTGCCGGTGCTGGCCGCGCCTTGCTCGGCCCGACCACCTCGAAGCAGTCATACACCCGCTCGTAGTCGCGTTCGATGTCACGCCCGGACTTGCCGGCCTGGCCGTAGCCGGTGACGCGGCAGCCCAGTTCGCGCAAGCGCACGATCAGCGGCGAGTAGTCCATGTCCGACGACACGATCACCACCTCGTCGACAGGCTGGCGCAGCACCAGCTCGATCGCGTCGATCGCCATCGCGATGTCGGTCGCATTCGGCCCGGCGAAGGTGCTGGGCAGGAAGCGGATCGCATGGTCGCGGCAGATCTCGGCGAACTCGGCCGCCTTCTGCACGCTGCCATACGCGCGGCGATGCTGCAGGCGGTCGCCGGTGAGGTTCAGCCGGTGCAGGATCTGCCGCAGCACATCGATGGAAACATTGTCGGCATCGATCAGCAGCGCAATGCGGTGGTGAGTGTCCATGCAGGGTCCAGGTTCAGGCGATCAAACGCCAGGAAAGGGTTTCACCACCACGCAGCGGCTTGAGCTGGCTGTCGCCGTAAGGCAGCGATTCGGGCAGCGTCCAGGCCTCACGGCGCAGGGTGATCTTGCCGGTGTTGAGCGGCAGGCCATAGAACGTCGGGCCGTGTACGCTGGCGAACGCCTCCAGTTGGTCGAGTGCGCCTGCCGCCTCGAAGGCCTCGGCATACAGCTCGATCGCCGACAGCGCGGTGTAGCAGCCAGCACAGCCGCACGGATGCTCCTTCAGGTGGGCGGCGTGGGGAGCGCTGTCGGTACCGAGAAAGAAGCGGTCGCTGCCCGAGGTGGCTGCCGCGACGAGCGCCTGGCGGTGCACCTCCCGCTTGAGCACCGGCAGGCAGTAGTAATGGGGCCGCACGCCACCCGTGAACAGCGCATTGCGGTTGTAGAGCAGGTGGTGCGCCGTCAGCGTGGCGGCGGTGTGCACGCCGGCCGAGGCGACGTACTGCGCGGCCTCGCGGGTGGTGATGTGCTCGAACACGATCTTCAGCTCGGGGAAGTCACGGCGCAGCGGGATCAGCTTGGTGTCGATGAACACGGCTTCGCGGTCGAACAGGTCGATGTCGGCATCGGTCACCTCGCCGTGCACCAGCAGCGGCATGCCGGCGAGCTGCATCGCTTCGAGGGTGGGGTAGGTCAGGCGCAGATCGGTGACGCCGGCGTCGCTGTTGGTGGTGGCACCGGCCGGGTAGAGCTTGACCGCGACGATGCCGGCCTCCTTCGCGCGCACGATCTCGTCAGGAGGCTGGCGATCGGTCAGGTACAGGGTCATCAGCGGCTCGAACGCCAGGCCTGCGGGCAGTGCCGCACGGATGCGCCCGGCATAGGCCAGCGCCTGCGCGGTGGTGGTCACCGGAGGCTTCAGGTTGGGCATCACGATCGCCCGGGCGAACTGCCGTGCGGTATCGGGCAGCACGGCGGCCAGCGCCGCGCCGTCGCGCAGGTGCAGGTGCCAGTCGTCGGGGCGCCGCAGCGTCAGTGTCGATGTCAGCGAGGTCATCCGGCGATTTTGCATCGCGCTTCGTGGCCCCGATCCATGTGCCGGCGAGCGCCGCGGAAGCTCAGTGCTGCAGGATCTTCGAGAGGAACTCCTTGGCACGCGGCGAGCGTTGCTCGGGCTGGCCGAAGAAGTCTTCCCGTGAACAGTCCTCGACGATCTTGCCCGCGTCCATGAAGATCACACGGTGGCTGACCTTGCGCGCGAAGCCCATCTCGTGGGTGACGCACATCATCGTCATGCCTTCCTGGGCCAGCTGCACCATCACGTCGAGCACCTCGCCCACCATTTCAGGGTCGAGCGCCGACGTGGGCTCGTCGAACAGCATCACGATCGGGTCCATGCTGAGCGCGCGCGCAATCGCCACGCGTTGCTGCTGGCCGCCGGAGAGCTGGCCGGGGAACTTGTCCTTGTGCACCATCAGCCCGACGCGGTCGAGCATCTTCAACCCGCGCACCTTGGCATCGTCCGGACTGCGCTTGAGCACGCGGATCTGCGCAAGCGTCAGGTTCTCGGTGACCGTCAGGTGGGGGAACAACTCGAAATGCTGGAACACCATGCCCACCCGCGCGCGCAGTGTCGGCAGGTGGGTCTTCGGGTCGGCGATGCTGATGCCATCGACCACGATGTCGCCCTTCTGGAAGGGCTCCAGCGCGTTGACCGTCTTGATCAACGTGCTCTTGCCCGACCCCGACGGGCCGCAGACCACGACAACCTCGCCCTTCTGAATCGACGTGGAGCAGTCGGTCAGCACCTGAAAGCTGCCGTACCACTTGGAGACGTTCTGGATGTCGATCATCGGAGCTTCCTAGCGGATGATGGCGATCTTGCTCTGAAGGCGGCGCACGGCCATCGACAGACTGAAGCAGATCACGAAGTACACGAGCGCCGCGACGAGGTAGGTCTCGACCGGGCGATTGAAGTTTTTCCCGGCGATCTCGAAGCCCTTGAGCAGGTCATAGGCGCCGATGGCGTAGACCAGCGAGGTGTCCTGGAACAGGATGATGGTCTGGGTCATCAGCACCGGCAGCATGTTGCGAAAGGCCTGCGGCAGCACCACCAGCTGCATCGTCTGCGCGTAGCTCATGCCCACGGCATAGCCGGCGTACACCTGCCCCTTGGGCACCGACTGGATGCCCGCCCGCATAATCTCCGAGTAGTACGCCGCCTCGAACACGGTGAAGGTGATGATGGCGCTGAGCTCGGCTCCCATCGGCCGGCCGATCAGCAACGGGATCAGCAGAAAGAACCACAGGATCACCATCACCAGCGGGATCGAGCGCAGCACGGTCACATAGGCCGAGGCCGGCAGCACCAGCCACGGCTTGCCCGACAGCCGCATCAGCGCCAGCACCGTGCCGAGCGCGATGCCACCCACCATCGCGATGGCGGTCAGCTGCAGCGAGAAATACAGCCCGTTGAGGATGAAACTGGAGACGACGTTCGCGTCGAGAAAGCCGAAGTCGAGGTTCATCGGGCACCACCGATCATGCCCGGCACCTGCACGCGCCGCTCTATGAGCAAGGCGATCCGGTTGATGATGAAGGCCGACAGGAAATACAGCCCCGTCACGGCCAGGTAGATCTCGACATTGCGCGAGGTTTCCTCACCGGCCTGTCGCGCAAACATCGTCAACTCGGCGATGCTGATCGCGAACGCCACCGACGAGTTCTTCACGATGTTCATCGACTCGCTGGTGAGCGGCGGAATGACGATGCGAAACGCCATCGGCAGCAGCACGTAGCGGTACGTCTGAGGCAGTGTCAGGCCCATCGCCAGACCGGCCTGGCGCTGGCCCTTGGGCAGTGCCTGAATGCCAGCCCTCACCTGCTCGGCAACGCGTGCCGAGGTGAAGAAACCCAGTGCGAACACCATCAGCACGAAACTCGACACCTGCTTCAGTGGCGGAATCAGTTCCGGGAGCACGTAGTACCAGAGGAAGACCTGCACCAGCAGCGGGATGTTGCGAAACAGCTCGGTCCAGGCATTGCCGAGGAACATCAAGCCCTTGCTGGGCGCCGTGCGCAGCACGCCCATCAGGGCACCGAGAGACAGTGCCACGATCAGCGCCAACAGCGACACCGACAGCGTCCAGCCCCAGGCCGACAACAGCCAATCGAGGTAGGTGATGTCGCCGTGGCTGCCGAAGCAACCAGGCTGAATCTGGCCCTCGAGGGTGTCCTTGCAGAAGACCTGCCAATCCCAAGTGCTTGCCAAGGTGGGCTCCGTGTGTCCTTGTTGCAGTCAGCGCGGCGACAGCAGCGTGGGCACGTTCACTTCTTGGCGTAGTCTTCCATCGGCTTGTCGTTGGGCGCGGCCCAGGCGGCCTTGGTGGCCTCGGACAACGGAAGACCGACCTTGGTGTTGGCCGGCGGGATGGGCTGCATGAACCACTTGTCATAGATCTTCGCCAACTCGCCGGACTTCATCATGCCGATGATGGTGGCGTCGACGACCGTCTTGAATGCCGGGTCGTCCTTGCGGAACATGATGGCGATCGGCTCGACCGACAGCACCTCTCCGACGATCCTGAATTCGGCAGGGTTCTTGGCCTTGGAGATCAACCCCGCCAGGATCTGACCGTCCATCACAAAGGCGTCCGCACGGCCGCTCTCCATCAGCAAGAAGCTGTCGGCGTGGTCCTTGCCATAAACCTCGTCGAAGTTCATGCCGCTGGCGCGCTCGTTCTTTCGCAGCGTCAGCACCGAGGTCGTGCCGGTGGTCGTGGCCACCTTCTTGCCGTTGAGCTGCGAGATGCTGGTGATGCCGGAACTGACCTTGGTGGCGATGCGCACCTCCTCCACATAGGTCGTGACGGCAAAGCTGACATCACGCTGCCGCGCGGTGTTGTTGGTGGTGGAGCCGCACTCGATGTCGACCGTGCCGTTCTGCACCAGCGGGACGCGGTTCTGGGAGGTGACAGGTTGGTAGCGCGTGACCAGCGCTGTCAGACCCAGCTGCTTCTGCACCGCCTTGATCACGCGCTCACAGATCTCGACGTGGTAGCCCACGTACTTGCCGTCGCCCAGTGTGTAGCTCAGCGCACCCGATGACTCGCGCACGCCCATGGTGACGGCGCCGCTGTCCTTGATCTTCGTCAGCGTGTCGGCCTGGGCGATGCCCAGCGTCAACGCAGCAGACAAGGCAATGAGGGATTTTTTCATGGTCGTTCCAAAGGAAGTGGGACTCGTATCGGGACACTCGGGATGTGACCACAAGGCCCGACATTTGGATACCGCGCCAATACCGATACCCAACAACGGCGCAACCTTCATGCCAGCGGCGGTGTCACGGTGTTGCTGCTTCGGTGGCGGGCGCGGCGTCCGGGCCGTCCTGGCGACTTTGCTGTAACCGCCACATCTGCGCGTAGCGCGCGTCCAGGGCGAGCAGCTCGGCGTGCGAGCCGCGCTCCACGATGCGGCCGTGGTCCATCACCAGGATCTGGTGCGCATCGACCACGGTCGACAGCCGGTGCGCAATGACCAGCGTCGTCTTGTTCTGCGCCACGCCCTGCAGTTCGGCCTGGATGGCGCGCTCGTTGGCGGAATCGAGCGCCGAGGTCGCCTCGTCGAAGATCAGTATCGGCGGCGCCTTCAGCAGCGTGCGGGCAATCGCCACCCGCTGCTTTTCTCCGCCCGAGAGCTTCAGGCCACGCTCGCCCACCATCGTGTCGTAGCCCTTCGGGGTCGATGCGATGAAGCTGTGGATGTGCGCGGCCTGCGCGGCCGCCTCGACCTCGGTGCGCGCGGCCGTGGTGCGGCCGTAGGCAATGTTGTATTCGATGGTGTCGTTGAACAGCACGGTGTCCTGCGGCACGATGCCGATGGCCTGGCGCAGGCTGTGCTGGGTGACCGCTCGGATGTCCTGGCCGGCGATCTCGATGCGGCCGGCCGACACGTCGTAGAAGCGGAACATCAGCCGCGCCAGCGTGCTCTTGCCCGAACCCGAGGGACCGACCACCGCCACCGTCTTGCCCGCCGGAATGTCGAAGCTGATGTCGTGCAGGATGGTGCGGTCGGGGTCGTAGCCGAAACGCACATTGCGGAATCGAACCTCGGCGCCCGTGCCTTCGATGGCCAGGGGATGCGCCCCCGGTGCGTCGGCCACCTCGCGGTTCTGGCCGAGCAGCGAGAACATCTTCTCCATGTCGATGATCGACTGCTTGATCTCGCGGTAGATCACGCCCAGGAAATTCAGCGGGATGTAGAGCTGGATCATCAGCGCGTTGACCAGCACCAGGTCGCCCAGCGTCATCGTGCCGGCGACCACACCCTCGGTGGCGCGCCACACCAGCAGCGTCACCGCGGTGGCGATGATCAGGCTCTGGCCCAGGTTCAGCACCGACAGCGAGGTCTGCGACTTGATCGACGCGCGCTCCAACCGCTGCAGGTTCTCGTCGTAGCGCGCCTGCTCGAACTTCTCGTTGCTGAAGTACTTGACCGTTTCGTAATTGATCAAGGCATCGACCGCCTTGGTGCTGGCCTTCGAGTCCTGCTCGTTCATCGCGCGCCGGAACGCGGTGCGCCATTCGGTCACCGTCACGGTGAAGGCGATGTACAGCAGCAGTGCGCTGAAGGTGATGGCAGCGAACCAGCCATCGAACTTGGCCGACAGCAAGCTGATGACCAGCGTGATCTCGACCAGCGTGGGCACGATGTTGTAGATCAGGTAGTTCAACAGCGACTGGATCGAGCGCGCACCGCGGTCGATGTCGCGCGAGACGCCACCCGTCTGGCGCTCGAGGTGAAAGCGCAGGCTCAAGCTGAGCAGGTGGTCGAAGGTCTCCAGACCGATGCGTCGGGCGATACGTGCGGCCACCGGGTAGAACAGGAATTCGCGCAGCTCGGTGAACAGCGTGATGGACAACCGCAGCGCGCCGTAGCCGATCAGCAGCGCCACCGGCACCACCAGCACCGCCTGCGGGTCGCCGGGCTTGAGGGCCAGCGCATCGACCAGGCTCTTGAGCACCAGCGGCACGCCCACGTTGGCGACCTTGGCGGCAATCAGGCAGGCCAGTGCCAGCGCCACCCGGTAGCGCCACTGCCAGACGTAGGGCAGCAGCTTCTTCAGCGTGGTCCAGTCTGAGCGGGGTGCGCCTGCAGCGGCCTCGGCAGTCGGGGGTGGGGTCAGCGTGGCAGGGCGCATGAGTCAGACGAAAGAAAGAACCACATGGAAGAATGGACCGCAGACACACCAACACAGGTCACGCAATATGCCCCAGAACACGACCGCCTCCGAGGCCGACAGCAACCGGGGTTCTGGCGAGGACCCATCGCAAGTCAGCACACCGATCGAGCTGCCACCCGATTCGAACCTGGTGATGCGGGTGATGCCCATGCCCGCCGACACCAACATGAGCGGCGGCGTGTTCGGCGGCTGGATCATGGCGCAGGTGGACATTGCCGGCTCGGTGCTGCCGGCGCGTGTCTCGCGCGGACGCGTGACCACGGTGGCAGTCAACCGCTTCATCTTCAAGCAGCCCGTCAGCGTCGGCGACCTGCTGAGCTTCTACGCGCGGGTCGAGCGCATCGGCACCACCTCGATCACGGTGCACGTCGAGGTCTACGCCGAGCGCAACCCGGCCATGCCGCACATCGTCAAGGTCACCGACGCCAGCCTGACCTATGTGGCGATCGACCGATTCGGCAAGCCCAGACCGGTGCCGAAGGACTGATCTGGTGCATCGGACGCTCGGCGCGTCAAAGTCGTGCAGGGCCGCACCATCGCGGCTTCGTCGTCCTCACAACATGTAAGCCATTCGACGTATATCGCCTCTCTGTCTCGTCCCCCATTCTCGATTGGTCAGGTAACCGCGAGGTTTTCTGCATTGACCAGTTCGATCAACTCACATCAAAAGGGGTACGAGATGCGTACAGAGCAAAGCGTGAAAAAGCTGGCGCTTGCCGCCGCAGTGGCGGCGTGTTCATTGAATGCACACGCCGGCGCCACCGTCAGTTTCGGCGAAGACAAATCGATCAGCGTCGGCTTCGGCATGCGCTTCAGCGGCAGCGCCGTCGAAGATGCCGCAACGAACAACAAGAACTACTCGTCCGACTTCAGCCTGGACAGCGCCCGTATCTTCCTCGGCGGTTCGCTGAACAAGTACATCAGCGGCTTCTTCAACACCGAAAAGGATGGCGACACGATCAAGGTGCTGGACGCCGTGGTGAAGTTCACCATCGCGCCTGAGTTCAATGTCTGGGTCGGCCGGGTGCTGTCGCCCAGCGACCGCGCCAACATGGCGGGCGCCTACTACTCGCTGGGCGGTGGCTACTGGCAAAGCGTGGCATCGCGTTACGGCTACAACGGCGGCATCTTCCGCGGTCGCGACGACGGCGTGGTGGTCTGGGGCCAGGTGGCCGATGGCAAGCTGAGCTATGCGCTCGGCGTGGCTGAAGGCCACACCTTCGGCATCGGCGCGCTGACGCAGTCGCAGGCGAAGGCAGCGGGCACCGGCTCGAAGGACTCGTTCATGTACTCGGGCCGCCTGCAGTACGACTTCTGGGACGCCGAGCCTGGCTACTACGGCACCGGCAACTACCTGGGCACGAAGGACATCCTGGCCATCGCGATCGCCGGTCGATACCAGAAGAATGGCGTGTTGACGGGCGATCCGGTCACGCCGACGCCAGGCGCCAAGGGCGACTACGGCTCCTACAACATCGACTTCCTGCTGGAGAAGAAGATCAAGGGCTACGGCGGCGTGTCCTTCGAAGCTGCCTACTACGACTACGACACCGACAACCTGATCAAGAGCGAAGAAGGCAAGGCGTACTCCGCCGGCGCCGGCTATGTCTTCGAGCAGACGGTGGGCTGGGGCAAGGTGCAACCGTTCGTGCGCTGGCAGCGCTTCAATGCCGACAACGATGTGAACACCAAGGCGTATGACGTGGGCGTGCTCTACATCATCGACGGCTACAACGCCCAGATCAGCGCGACCTACCGCAAGCTCAAGGCCAGTGGTGGCCTGAGCACCAAGGTGGACCAGGACTCCTTCACCGCCGCGATGCAGTTCCAGTTCTGATCGTTCTCCGCGTTTGACGACGCCTCCGGGCCCGGCTGCGGGTCGGGAGGCGTTTTCACATCGGGATCAGCCGAAGGACGAGAAATCAGGTTGGCGTTTCTGGAAGAACGCGCTGAACGCCTCGGTCGCCTCGGGGCTCGAGAGCCGCTGGCGAAACACCTCGGCTTCAGCCTCGATCGCCTCGAGCACGGCCGCCTGGGTCGCGCGGCGCATCAGGCGCTTGGACTCGCGTACCGCGCCCGGCGGGAGGCTGTTGAAGCGCTCGGCCATGCGGCGTGCATGCCGCACCACCTCACCCGCCGGCAACACCGCGTTCGCGATGCGCATCTCGACGGCATCCTCGGCGGTGAACGGATCGCCCAGAAGCAGCTTTTCCGCTGCTTGCGCGTGGCCGACCAGACCCGGCACGATCAGGCTGGAGGCAAACTCAGGCACCAGGCCCAGGCTCGTGAACGGCATCGCCAGCCGTGCCTCGTCGGACACGTAGACGAGGTCGCAGTGCAGCAGCATCGTGGTGCCGATGCCAATGGCCGCACCCGTCACCGCCGCGACCACCGGCTTGCTGCATGCCACCAGCGCACGCATGAAATCGAACACCGGCGCATCGATCGTCGCGGGCGGCCGGTTCATGAAGTCGTCGATGTCGTTGCCCGAAGTGAACACACCGGGCTGACCGACGATCAACACCGCGCGCACGGCAGCATCGGCGTCGGCGGCCTTCAGCGCCGAGGCCAGCTCGGCGTACATCTCGGCCGTGAGTGCGTTCTTCTTCTGCGGCCGCGCCATCTCGATCGTGGCAACACCGTTCAGCGTGGCGGTCTTGATGCTCATGTTCTGGTCAGACTCGTTCAAAGATGCCGGCCGCGCCCTGTCCCGTGCCCACGCACATCGTCACCATGCCGTATTTCAGGTTATGGCGACGCAGGGCATGCACCACGGTGGCCGCGCGGATCGCACCGGTGGCGCCCAGCGGGTGACCCAGCGCGATCGCGCCGCCCAGCGGATTGACCCGGGCGGGGTCCAGCTTCAGCGTGCCCAGCACAGCCAGCGCCTGGGCCGCGAAGGCCTCGTTCAGCTCGATCCAGCCCAGATCGCCGGGTTGCAGACCGGCCTGGCGCAATGCCGCGGGGATCGCCTCGATCGGTCCGATGCCCATGATCTCGGGCGGCACGCCGCGGTTGGCAAAGCTGACGAAGCGCGCCAACGGCGTCAGCCCGTGCGCCTTGACCGCCTTGTCGCTGGCGAGGATCAGGCAGGCGGCGCCGTCGCTGGTCTGCGAGCTGTTGCCCGCCGTCACGCTGCCCTTGGCGGCGAACACCGGGCGCAGCTTGGCGAGCGCCTCGAGCGTGGTGTCGGCGCGAGGGCCCTCGTCGGTGGTGGCAGTGCGTGTGCTCGCCGTCACCTTGCCGGACTCGAGGTTCGGTGCGCGCTCGGTGACCTCGACCGGCGTGATCTCGTCGCTGAACTCGCCCGAGGCGATGGCCCTCAAGGCCTTCAGGTGCGACTGCAGCGCGAACTCGTCCTGCGCCTCGCGCGTGACCTTCCATTGCTCGGCGACCTTCTCGGCGGTCAGGCCCATGCCGTAGGCGATGCCGAGGTTCTCGTCGCGCATGAACACGGCCGGGTTGAACGACGGGCGGTTACCGCTCATCGCGACCATGCTCATGCTTTCCACGCCGCCCGCGATCATCACGTCGGCCTCGCCGACACGGATGCGATCGGCCGCCATCTGGATCGCCGTCAGGCCGGACGCGCAAAAGCGGTTGACGGTCACGCCGCCCACCGTGTTCGGCAGTCCGGCCAGCAGCACGCCGAGACGCGCAACGTTCAGGCCCTGCTCGCCTTCGGGCATCGCGCAGCCGATGACCGCGTCCTCGATCGCCTTCACATCCAGCGTGGGCACCTGCCTGAGCGCGCCCTGGATGGCAGCGACCAGCAGGTCGTCGGGCCGCAGTTGGCGGAACATGCCGCGTCCCGAGCGGCCGACCGGGGTGCGGGTGGCGGCGACGATGTAGGCGTCCTGGAGTGGCTTCATGGTTCGGTCCTCGCGGGTTCGACGGGTCGGGCCTGTTGTCGCAATCGGTCGGTCGTCAGCTGGCCACGCGCTGCGACTGCAGCGTCAGCAGGCCTTCGAAGAGCAGCGTATCGACCGTTTCGAACGGCAGGTCGGTGATCGGCGCCAGTTTGACAGCTGCGCCGCCGGTCATCAGCAGCAAAGGGGCATGGCCCGCGCGGGCCAGCAGGCGGCGGTGCATGCGCTCGATGGCGCCGGCAATGGCGTGCGCGCCGCCGCTCATCAGCGCATCGCTGGTGTGGGTGGGAAAGTCGACGACCTCTCCGGTGGGCGCCTTCAATCCGGCCGTGCCCATCTCGAGTGCCCGCAGCATGAGCCCGAAGCCCGGCAGGATCAGCCCGCCGATGAACTGACCGTCGGCGTCCAGCGCATCGACCGTCACGGCCGTGCCCACCATCACCACCAGCGCGGCACGGGGGCGGCCTGCGGCCAGCACCCGCTGGCGCGCCGCGACCAGCGCCACCCAGCGATCCGTGCCCAAGCGGTTCGGGTGGTCGTAGCCGTTGCGAACGCCCGCCGCCTGCGCGGTGGACACCACCCAGTGAGGCTCGAGGTTCCAGAGGTCTTCGATCTGCTCCGAGACACGCCGCTTGACGCCCTCGCCGGCGACCACGCAACCCAGCATGGCCGATGGCGCGGGGATCTGCTTCCAGTCGGTGTCGGCCAGCTGATCCACCATCTCCAGGAACACCGCTCCCTGGGACAGCAGCAAGGCGCCAGGCCGGGGCGCGTCATAGAGCGCCCACTTCAGCCGCGTGTTGCCGACATCGACAGCCAGAAAGCTCATGTGCGCACCCCGAAATCCGAGTGCGTCGGAGTCGACAACAACCTGGAAGGGCCAGCGTGGCGCGAGCGTTTCATCGGCGGCGATTGTGACGGCAAACCCACGCCCGGCCGGGCACTACACTGGACTGCACCCGAGCCGATTTCGCCGGCCCCAGCGTCGTCACCCTCAGCGCCACCATGTCTTCAACACCCGACAAACGCGACATCGACCTGGCCGGATACCGCCACAGCAGCGCGGGCAAGGGCAAGCCCTTCGATCTGAAGC
This sequence comes from Burkholderiales bacterium PBB1, assembly GCA_002255905.1. Lineage (GTDB taxonomy): Bacteria > Pseudomonadota > Gammaproteobacteria > Burkholderiales > Burkholderiaceae_C > PBB1. The sequence continues at coordinate 120,249 of NKIN01000005.1, read as the reverse complement.
GGGTCGACCCAGCCGCCAAGCCTTTTTCCAGCGGCGACAAGTCCCAGGACAAGGCGGCGTTGAGCGCCCTTGCGCTCGAGATCGACGAACTGCAGAACCTGCTGTTTGCCAACCGCAAGCATCGCTTGCTGGTGGTGTTGCAGGGGCTGGACACCAGCGGCAAGGATGGCACGGTGCGCGGCGTGTTCAGCAACACCAGCCCGCTGGGCGTGCATGCGGTCGCCTGGAAAGCCCCGAACGAGGAGGAACTGGCGCACGACTACCTGTGGCGCATCCACCAGCAGGTGCCACGCGCCGGCGAGATCGTGGTCTTCAACCGCAGCCACTATGAAGACGTGCTGGTGCCGGTGGTCAACGGCTGGCTCAGCGCCGAGCAGACGGCCCAGCGCTACGCGCAGATCAACGACTTCGAGCGGCTGCTGACGGAAAACGGCACCGTGGTGCTGAAGTTCATGCTGCACATCTCGAAGGACGAACAAAGGGTGCGGCTGCAGGAGCGCGTCGACGACCCGGCGAAGAACTGGAAATTCAGCATGGGCGACCTGGCCGTCCGCAAGCAATGGGATGCCTACCAGGCGGCCTACGCGGCCGCCATGTCGGCCACGGGGACCGCCTGGGCGCCCTGGACCGTGGTACCGGCCGACTCGAAGACGCATCGCAACCTGATGATCGCCACGCTGGTGGTGCGTGCGCTGCGCGAGCTGAAGCTGCAGCCCCCGCCGGCCGACCCGGCCCTGGCGAAGCTGAAGATCGAGTGAATCGCCCCAGGGCGCCGCTCAGGGCCCGAGTGCTGCAGGTGGCGCGGGCGGCGGTGCGCGAGACGCCTTCGGTGCCTCGATGTGCAGTGCCGTCTCTGGTGTGGCCACGCACGGCAGGATGCACCCCTCGCGCTTTTCCTCGGCGCTGAGCCCCGGCCACTCGATCAGGTGACGCGCCTGGCCGCGGAGCACCCGGCACAGGCAGGCACGGCAGGTGCCATTGCGGCAGGAAGTGGGCAGCACGATGCCGGCGCGGCGTGCGGATTCAACCAGGGAGGGTCCGCCGCTCGCTTCGAAACTCCAGCCTTGCGGCTCGATGACGATGGTGAACGGCGTATCGGACGGCATCGATCCCGATCTCAGCGCGCGATGGCAGCCACCCCGATCAGGGCCCCCACGGCCATCACGGCCACCACGAAGATCGCTACCTTCAGGCCCTGGCAGCGCTTGTCGAGCGCATCGACCGCTTCGACCAGGCGGGCGTTCTGGGTCGCCAGCGTATCGATCAGTGCGGCAGCGGCGTGCTGACGCTCGGTGGTCTGCGCGAGGCGGGATTCCAGCGCGGCAATGCGCTGCGCTGCCTGCGCCAAGGGATCGGAGTCACCGGTGTCAGCAGGCGGAGCCGCCGGGCCTTCGGTGGCAGCAGGCACGCCTTCCTGGGTTCGCTTGAAGAAGCCCCGGGCACTTTTCGCCAGACCCGGTGCGGCCTCGATCACGTCGGCCCAGGGAATGACTTTCAGCGCAGTGAGCCAGCCAGCAGCCATGGGGGATGCTCCGGGGTGGCCTCAGCGTTCCCAGACGACGCCGTCGTCGGTCAGCAAGGCATCGAGCGGCAAGTCGTCGGGACGGGCACGCAGAAAGGGCAGGAAACCGTTGGAGTAGCACAGGCCCACGGTGTACGGACGTGGCGTCAGCGCCGCGACGGTGCGGTCGTAAAAGCCACCACCGTAGCCCAGGCGCACGCCCCCGGGGCCATAGCCGACACAGGGCATCAGCACCATTTGCGGAGAGAAGGTCTCGGTGCCTTTGGGCTTCGGGATGTCGTAGGCGTCGCGTTCCATCGGGCAGCCAGGGAACCAGACATGGAATTGCAGTGCGCCGACGGTCTTGTCGACCACGGGCAAGCCGATGCGGCGCTGATCGTTGCCTTCGGACCAGCGGTACAAGGCCGGCAGCGGATCGAACTCGCCCTTGATCGGCCAGTAACCGCCGATGGTTTTTTCTTCGCGCCGCACCAGCCAGACGCGCAATACGCTCTGCAGTTGCACCGCACGCTCGAGGCGGTCGGGCAGGGCCTGGCGGGCAGCGATCAGCTTGGTGCGCTGAGCGGCACGTTCGTCGGGTGCCGCAGGGGTGGATTCATCGGGTTTGCTCATGTGCCCATTGTGCAAGACACCCGTGTGAATCCGTCAGAGCCCGGGCGCGAGCATGGGAATGCGGGGAGCCGCCAGGCGCTCACACCACGCCGCGCTCCGTGACCACGCAGGCCAGCACCTGGTCGTGCGGTTGCGGATGCCACAGGGACTCGTCGATCTCGCCGACCGACCAGGCCACGCCGACCACCGTGGCATGAGGGTATTCAGCCATCCAGCGGTCGAAGTAGCCGCCGCCGTAACCCAGCCGCCAGCCCGAGGCGGTGTATCCCACGCAGGGCGCCAGCACCACGTCGGGAACGACCTCCGGGCCGTCCGGCACCAGGATCTGGCATTCGTCGCGCAGCGTGAGCGGCTGGCGATCCCAGTGACGAAACACCATCCGGCGGGGCTCGATCCACGAAAACGGCAGTGCCAATGGCGTGTGAGCCAGAGCAGGCTCGGCCACGCACACATCGGCCACGTTGAATTCAGACCGAACTGCACTGTAAATCCCGAGTCTTTCGGGAACGAGCTGTCGCAACACCGACATAAGATGGGTTGCAAGCCGGGACTGCGCGGAGGCATCGGCCACAAAGGCCGCGCGCGCAGCCAACAGGCGGGCACGCAGCTCGGCACGGGCGGCGCTGATCGCGGCAACAGAGGTTTCGGACATGAGTGGATGGATGGGGTGGTGGTGGTCGCCGATGGCGACAGAAGGTTGTACCGCACGCGACGTCTCGCGGGGGCATCGGCGCCTGCGCGCCTTGCCGTTCGCGCTGGGGCTGGGACTGAGCGTGGGCACCCTGCTCGGCTCGATCCCCCATGCCCATGCAGCGACGCCGCCGATCACACAGCCCACTGCCAACGTCGCCTCGGAGCCGCTGCTGGACGCCCGTGACGCGTTCCGCAAGCGGGATCGGGGGCGTCTGGCCGCATTGCGTGACGCCACCGCCGCCACACAGCACCCGCTGGCGATGTGGGTGGCCTACTGGGACGCCAATGCACGGCTGTCTGAACTGCAGCAGGCCGATCTCGAGGCGTTCTACAGCCGCTGGACGGGCACATATGTCGAAGACCGGCTGCGCAACGACTGGCTGCTCGAGCTGGGCCGTCGGCGCGACTGGGCCAATTTCGTCATCGACTTTCCGCGTTTCAAACTCAACGACGACCGCGAAGTCAGCTGCTACGCGCTGCTGACCGACCACCTGGCGGGCCAGGACGTGCGAGACGCCGCTCGCAACGCCTGGGCTGCGCAGCGCGATGCCGACGATGGCTGTGCACTGTTGGCGCGTACGCTGCTGTCTGCCGGCGTGTTCAAACCCGCAGACGCTTGGCGCAAGGCGCGACTGGCGATGGACATCAACCGCCCGCGCGCAGTGGTGCAGGCGGTCGCGATCGCGCGGGGCACCACCGACCCCAAGGCCGACAAGGCCGTGCAGGCGCTGATCGACGCGCCGGCGTCGTTCCTGTCTCGCAAGGCAAGGACGGCCGGGCGCGCAAACGCCGAACTGGCGACGCTGGCGCTGGCCAGGCTGGCCGCCCTCGATCCCGACGCGGCGGCCGATGCGCTCGCCAAACGCTGGGAGCGTGCGCTGCCCGCCGACCTGGCCGCCTGGGCCTGGGCGGCCACCGCCAAACAGTCGGCACAGCGCCTGTCGAGCGATGCGCCCGACCAGTTCCAGCGCGCCGAGCGCCTGGCCCGCAACGATGACAGCGACAACCGCTGGCCGGACGACACCTATGCCTGGAAGGTGCGCGCGGCGCTGCGCGCCAACCAGGGCGCGGGCCGCTGGCAGCAGGTGATCCAGGGCATCAACGCGATGAGTCCTGCCGAGCAGCGCGACCCCGCCTGGGTCTACTGGAAAGCACGCGGACTGCAAGTGCTGGCAGCAGACTCGCAAGACGGCGAGGCGCTGCAAGCCCAGGCGCGGGAGATGCTCTTGAGCGTCGCCGGCCAATGGCACTTCTACGGCACGCTGTCCAGCGAACGGCTGGGCATGCCCGTGTCATTGCCGCCGCGGCCACCGGCGATGACCGCCGCCGAACGCGACGCCGCTGCCCGCGACCCCGGGCTGAACCGGGCCTTGCAGCTGATCGCCATCGGACTGCGCAGCGAAGGGGTGCGCGAATGGAACTTCAGCCTGCGAACGCTGAGTGACCGCGAGCTGCTGGCCGCCGCGCAACTGGCCTGCGACCGCGAGATCTGGGACCGCTGCATCAACACGAGCGAACGCACCCGAAGCGTGGTCGACATGCAGCAGCGGTTCCCGACGCCGTTTCGCGAGCAGGTGCTGGCACGCACCCAGGCCATCGGCCTCGATCCGGCCTACGTCTACGGCCTGATCCGACAGGAGTCGCGCTTCGTGACCGACGCGCGCTCAGGCGTCGGTGCATCGGGCCTGATGCAGGTGATGCCGGCCACGGCCCGCTGGACGGCGCGCAAGATCGGCCTGGATTACAGCCACGATCGCATCACCGACCGAGACATCAACCTGACCCTGGGCACCGGCTACCTGAAGCTGGTGCTCGACGACTTCGCCGGCTCGCAGCCGCTGGCTGCCGCGGCCTACAACGCCGGCCCGAGCCGGTCGCGGCGCTGGCGTGAAGGCCCGATGCTGGACCCGGCCACCTGGGCCGAGAACATTCCTTTCTCCGAGACGCGCGACTACGTCAAGAAAGTGCTGTCCAACGCGGCCTACTACGCCGCCTTGCTCGGCAACGAATCGGTGTCGTTGTCAGCACGCCTGGGCGCGTCGATCGGCCCGCGCGATCCAGCCATCGCGAGTGCCGACCGGGAATTGCCGTGAGCGCACAGAATCGAAGAGTTTCCAGCCGCCCATGAACACTCCGCAACCCGAGGTCAAGCCACGCGTGTCCAACATCCTGGTCCTGGGTGGCAGTGGTTTCGTCGGGCGCAGCGTCTGCGAGAAGCTCGTCGAGCGCTCGGGGGGCGCCAGCGGCCGCATCGTCGTGCCCAGCCGCCGCCCGCACCGGGCACTGCATCTGCGCACGCTGCCCACCGTCGAACTGGTCAAAGCCGACGTGCACAGCGAGACCGAACTGGTGCATCTGCTGTCCGGCTGCGATGCGGTGATCAATCTGGTCGCGATCCTCCACGGCAGCGCGGACGCCTTCCAGCAGGCTCACGTGGATCTGCCACGGCGACTGGCCGCGGCCTGTCGGGTCAGCGGCGTCCAGCGTGTGGTGCATGTCAGCGCGCTGGGTGCCAGCGCCGAAGCGCCGTCCCACTATCTGCGATCGAAGGCGGCCGGCGAGGCGGTGTTGCGCGCCGCCGCGCTGGCGCTGACCGTGCTCCGGCCCTCGGTCATCTTTGGCGAGCATGACCGCTTCCTGAACCTGTTCGCACGGTTGCAGGCCGTGGCGCCGGTGATGCCGCTGGCCGGCGCCACCGCCCGCTTCCAGCCGGTGTGGGTGGAGGACGTGGCCGCAGCGATCGTCGGCGCGCTCGACGAACCCACCTCGATCGGACAGACCATCGAGTGCGGTGGCCCGGGGGTCTACACGCTGGCGCAGCTGGTTCGCTTCGCCGGCCAGTGCGCGGGCCATGAACGCATGATCATCCCGCTGCCCGAGGGCATCGCCCGCCTGCAGGCGCTGGTGATGGGGTGGTTGCCGGGTGAGCCGCTGATGTCTGCGGACAACCTCGATTCGATGCGTGTGCCCAACGTGCTCAGCGGAGACTTGCCCGGCCTGGAAGCCTTCGGCATTCAGCCTGCCGCGCTGGAGGGCGTGATGGCCCCGCTGCTGCAGCACCGCGCCGGTGTGGCGCGACTCGATGCGCTGCGCGCCGGCGCGCACGGCCGCTGACCGGTGCGCTCACTGACCGACCGCGCCCGATGAAGGCCTGGAAAGTCGGCGGCGCAGTGCGTGACGCACTGTTGGGCCGACCCGGCAGTGACATCGACTGGGTCGTCACCGGCGCGACACCCGAGGCGATGCGCGCCGCGGGCTACCTCCCGGTGGGGCGCGACTTTCCGGTGTTCCTGCACCCGGTCACCCGGCAGGAGTACGCGCTCGCCCGCACCGAGCGCAAGACCGCACCGGGTTACCACGGCTTCGTTTTCCACGCGGACCCGGGTGTCACACTGGAAGAGGATCTGCAGCGGCGCGATCTGACGATCAACGCGATGGCGCAGGACGAGACCGGCCGCATCATCGACCCCTACGGTGGGCAACACGATCTGCAGGCCCGGCTGCTGCGCCATGTGTCGCCTGCGTTTGCCGAAGACCCGGTGCGCATCCTGCGGGTGGCGCGGTTCGCAGCGCGTTTCGTCGACTTCCAGGTGGCGCCCGAGACGCAGGTGCTGATGCAGCGCATGGTGAGCGTGGGCGAGGTCGATGCGCTGGTCGCCGAACGGGTCTGGCAAGAGCTGTCGCGCGGCCTGATGGAGGTACAGCCCACACGGATGTTCGATGTGCTGCACGACAGCGGTGCGCTGGCCAGGCTGATGCCCGAGCTGCAGGCGGCGTGGTCATCCGCGACGCCAGAGGCCACCCGGTGGCGTTGCGCCATCGACCTGGCCGCCCGGCAGGCGCTGCCGCTGCCGGCGCGATTTGCGGTCGTGACCACCCGGCTGGGCGGCATCGATCACACCACACGCGCGGATGCGTTGGCCTCTTTGTGCGAACGCTGGCGCATTCCGACCGACTGCCGCGAAGTGGCCGAACTGGTGCTGCGCGAGCACGATGTGGTGTGCTCTGGAACGGCGATGGACGCCGAACAGCGGGTGCAGTTGCTGGATCGGTGCGACGCCTGGCGCCGACCCGAGCGCTTCGAGGTGATGCTGCAGGCCTGCGAGTGCATTGCGCGTGCAGACGGCAGCGGTTCAGCGCGCGGACACGCGGTTTCGTTCATGCGATGGCGTCAGTCGCGATCACGCGGTGCCGCGGTGGACACGGGGGCTGCGGCAAGGCGCGCGGCCGAAAGAGGCGCGCGCGGACCCCAGATCGCCGCGGCCGTGCACGACGCCCGCGTGCGGGCGGTGGCCGAAGACCTGAACGACGAGATCAACGATTGACAGGCCGTGCGGGCGCCAGGCCTGTGCAGCTCAGGCCTGCAGCAACTGCAGCGGTTCGTAGCGACGGTGCAGAACGCTCTCTGCGGGCGCCATCGATCGGGTGAGCCTGCGGAGGATGGCTTCTTCTTCCAGCGGCGAAAACCAGTCCGGGTACAGCGAGCGGCCGGCACCGGATGCGCGCGACAGACGGGCGAAACGTTCGCCCTGTTCACGGATGTACGAAAAATTGATGCCCATCAGCACCGCCGGAGCGCCCACCCGCGGGCTGTACCGCTGCGGCGCCATGACCTTGAAGCCGAGCATGCGCTCGTAGTACAGCACGTGCCTCGGGTTGACTTCGATCAGCAGGGTGTCGAAACCCATCACACGGTGCGCGTAGATGTAGGCCACGTTGAACAGCGAGGCGAGCACGCGGCGCGAGCGCACGACCTGATCGATCGCCAAGGTGGTGAACTCGCACACCATGCGGCCGGCCTGTCGGAGAGCGTTGACCTCTTGCGAGAACAAGGTGTCGACCTGCAAGCCAGCAGAGGAATCGAAGCCGACGGTGATCGTGGCCACGGTGGTCTCGTGCTCGCTGGCCACCAGCGTGATGCGGGTTGGCGATGATTCGTCAGGCAGTGGCCGGCTGGCGTAGCCGCGGGTGGCATACATCCGGTTGATCAGGATGCTGGCGGAACTGCGCTGTCCACCCGAGTCTGCACTGCGTATCCGGTAGAGCCTGCGTCCGACCTCGCAGCGGTGCAGATCGTCCTCGTTCGATTCGTCCTGCAGCCTCGGTCGAACGGAGAGCGGGGGCTCGAAGGGTGCTCCGGTCATGGTGTTGCTAAGCACAGCAGGAGACCCTCGGCAGGTTTGAGAACGGTGTCAGAACAAGCCGTGATTTTCTCACGCCCCATGGCAAATCGTAGCGGCCATTGGTGACAATCGGTAATCGAATTTCGGGTAGGCAACCCCTCGAATGAGGGGTGGCACACAGGTCGCCAACAAGGCCCGTTGAACAACCGCCCGGGTTCAGTTCAAGGGCTGCGCAGCCAGCGCGACAGTTCGTTGCGCAGATCGGCCATCGCCACCGGCTTGGTGAGGTAGCCGACCATCCCGGCCGCGGCGCAGCTGTCACGGTCTTGGGGTGTGGCGTGGGCCGTCAGCGCGACGATGGGGAACGACGGCAGCGTCCCGCGCTGCTGCAACGCGCGCAGCTGGCGGGTGGCCTCCAGGCCGTCGACACCCGGCATCTGCAGATCCATCAGCACCAGCGCCGGCGGCCGATCGCGGCAAGCGCGCACGGCGCTGTCGCCGTCTTCGGCCAGCCGGGTGCGCAGGCCGAGCACCTCGATCATTTCGCAGACGATCACCTGGTTCACCATGTTGTCCTCCACGACAAGGACATCCGACGCGTCATCGGCATCGACCGGCATCGGCAGGCCCGACAGCGAACTGTGGCCGGAGACGATTTGATCGGTCTGCGGTCCCGACATGCACAGCAATTCCAGCAGCGCAGCAGGGGTCACCGGCATGAAGATCAATGGCATCTGCGCCATCCGCGCCGCGGCTTCGACCGGCGGCTCGTTCCAGTCGGGTCGAACCAGCAGGACGATGTTGGTGTGCGGCAGGAGGCGGCGCAGCAGGCCCAGGTCGGTGGTGGCATCGATCGCCGATTCGCCGAGCAGCAACAGGTCCGGCGCTTCGGGCGCCGCGTGCGCACGCGCAATCAGCTCGGTCACGCTGCCCAGGATGTCGCAGCCCCAGCCCATCCGCTCCAGCCGCTGCTGCATCGCCTGGGCCGGCAGCAGACGGGTGTGCAACAGCCAGGCCTCGCCCGGTGGCGGCCAGCCGCTGCCGGGCTGGTGGCCGGCCTGCACGCGCAGGGGCAGTTCGAGCGTGAAGCACGAACTTCGGCCGGGCACGCTGTCCAGTGCCAGGGAGCCGCCCACCGACTGCGCCAGGCCCAACGCGATCGACAACCCGAGCCCGGTGCCGCCATGGCGGCGCGCCAGGCTGGCGTCGCCCTGCACGAAGGGCTGGAACACGCGCGCGGCCACCTCGGCATCCATGCCGCAACCGGTATCGCGCACCGCGATGCGGGCCACGCAGTGGCCCGGCGCCACCTCGTCCACCTGGGTGAGCAGCTCGATGTGGCCCTGCTCGGTGTACTTCACCGCATTCGACAGCAGGTTGGAGACGATCTGCTGCACCCGCTGGGGGTCGCCAACCACGCGGCTGATTGCACCCACGTGGTCGTAGATCAGGCCAAGGTTCTTGGTGCGCACCGTGGGCATGACCGCACGCATTGCCTCGGCCAGCGTGTCGCACAGGTCGAACGGCTCATCGACCGGCGGCAGCATGCCGGCCGACAGGCGTGAGAAGTCGAGCACGTCGTTGATGATGCCGAGCAGGTTGCGGCCCGACTGCAGCGCCAGCCTCAGGTGACGCTTCTGCTGAGTGCTGGTGGCCTCCTGCAGCGCCAGTTCGTTCAGCCCGAGCACCCCATTCAGCGGCGTGCGGATCTCGTGGCTCATGTGCGCCAGGAAGACCGACTTCGATTCGTTCGCGCGCTCGGCCTGCTCACGCTGGCGCTGCGCTTCGGCCAGCGCGGTTTCGAGGCGTGTGGTGCGCTCCTCGACCATCGCTTCGAGGTGCTGGCGCTGCGCTTCGATGTCGCGGCGCAGCAGCGTCTGCTCGTGCGTGTCGGTGAGCATCCCCGTCATGCGCAGCCGCCCGTCGGCCCCGACTTCGGTGCGTCCACGCGCCCGCACCCAGCGGAACCCGCCGTCGCGGTGGCGCAGCCGGTACACGGACTCCCAGGCGCCGGGCGCCGCGCTGGCCGTGGCGAATTCAGTCTGCAGCAGCGCACGGTCCTCGGGGTGCACCCAGCTGAAGTACACCTCGCGAGCGGGCGCGGGCGTGCCTTTCGGATAACCCAGCAGGGTGCAGATGCGGTCGCTGATGAAAAAGTCCGCACGGCCCACGGTGTGCTCGAAGTGCACTTCCGAGGTCGCTTCCATCGCGCGCTCGCAGCGGGAGGCCATCGCCTCGAGGTTCAGCAAGGCCTGCCTGTCCGCATGCACCTCGCGCAACACGCCTGCCAGGTATTCGGTCACGCCGCTCGCTCCCGGCAACACGCGGGCGGTACACCGCCACCAGCGGCCATGGCCGTCACCATCGAGCAGACGCAAGTCCAGCGTGAAACCACCGTTCTGATCGATGGCCTGGGCACAGGCGTCGTCGATGCGTGCCCGGTCCTCGTCGACGCAGCGCTCGAAGGGGCTGACCGGCACGGGGGTCTCGCTGGGCAAGCGCAGCAGCCGGTGAAGTTCGGGAGAGCACCACCACCGGCCCGAGACCAGGTGCAGCTCCCAATGCAACCCGTCGCTGACCAGCATCTGGCGCTGCAGGCGCTCCACCTCGTCGATGCGGCTGGGCTCTCGGCGAGCGAGCACGGCAGCGCCTGCGCGCGCGCCGTGATCGGGGAGGCCAACCAGTTCGGTCATCAGATGCGTCTCGGGTTTCATCGAAACCAGGGTTTATCCCGGTATGGAGGTTGTGCCATCAATGGCGACTTGGTTCCCGACCGAGGTGAAACAACGAGGTAACAAGCACCGCCATCGATGTCGATCCCCACACAGGCCCCCCGAAAAGCCGGGCTCCTAAAATCCCCCGCTTCGCTGCGTTTGCAGCCAGGAATAGCCGCATGTCTTCAGGTGTTCAACGCCCTGCCGCAGGTCTGATCCGGATCCGCGGTGCCCGCCAGCACAACCTGAAGAACCTCGACCTGGACATCCGCACCGGCGAGATGACGGTGGTCACCGGCCCCAGCGGCTCGGGCAAGTCCAGCCTGGTGTTCGACACGCTGTACGCCGAAGGCCAGCGGCGCTACGTCGAGACCTTCAGCGCCTACGCACGCCAGTTCCTCGACCGCATGGACCGCCCTGCCGTGGACCGGGTCGATGGTGTGCCGCCCGCCATCGCGATCGACCAGACCAACCCGGTGCGCACCAGCCGCTCCACGGTCGGCACGATGACTGAGCTGAACGACCACCTGAAGCTGCTCTACGCCCGCGCCGCCGACCTGTTCGACCGGCAGACCGCCCAGCGCGTGCGGCACGACACGCCGGAGACGATCTATGCCGAGTTGATGGCACGCACCGCTGCAGCCGATCCCCGTGTCGTGCTGACTTTTCCGGTCGAACTGCCGGCCGTCTCGACACCGGAGGAAATCGAGCAGTGGCTGTCGGCCAGCGGCTTCACCCGGGTGCAGGCCGAGCGCGAGGTCGCGACGCCGACCGGGACGCGCAAGCTGCTCGATGTGGTGGCCGATCGATTCCGCATCCAGGGCACTGAAAAGGTGCGGGCCGTCGAAGCCATCGAGATGGCACTGAAGCGCGGTAGCGGGCGGCTCAACGTCTACGTGCTGGCCGATGAAGGTGACCCCGTCCTCTGGCGTTTCTCCACCGGCCTGCACTGCCCCGACAGCGACCTGCGCTACACCGATCCGCAACCGGCGCTGTTCAGCTTCAACTCGGCGATGGGCGCCTGCGACACCTGCCGCGGCTTCGGCCGCGTGATCGGTGTCGACTACGACCTGGTGATCCCCGACCACCGCAAGACGCTGCGTTCCGGCGCGATCAAGACCTTGATGACGCCGGCCTGGAAAGACGCGCACGAGGACATGCTGAAGTACGCCGGCGAGGCCGGCATCCCTCGCGACACGCCGTGGTCGCAGCTCAATGCAGCGCAGCGCGACTTCATCATCGGCGGCTCGCCGCAGTGGAAAGGCAACTGGAACAAGCAGTGGTACGGCGTCAAGCGCTTCTTCGAGTACCTGGAGAGCAAGGCCTACAAGATGCACATCCGCGTGCTCTTGTCGAAGTACCGCAGCTACACGACCTGCGGCACCTGCGGCGGCGCGCGGCTGAAGACCGAATCGCTGCTGTGGCGGCTGGGCACGAAGGCCGATGCCGACGCGGTGATGGCACCGGCCCTGCGTTCGCTGCCGAACGGCGTGGCCTGGTCGCGCGAGCAACTCGAAGCGCTGCCCGGCCTGACGGTGCACGACCTGATGCTGCTGCCGATCGAGCGCATCCGGCGCTTCTTCGACGGCCTGTCCTTGCCGAGCACGATGCTCGACGACGCGCTGAAGCTGCTGGTCGACGAAATCCGCACGCGGCTGCGCTACCTCTGCGATGTGGGCCTCGGCTACCTGACGCTGGACCGGCAAAGCCGCACGCTCTCCGGCGGCGAGGTGCAGCGCATCAACCTGACGACCGCGCTCGGCACCAGCCTCGTCAACACGATGTTCGTGCTCGACGAGCCCAGCATCGGCCTGCACCCGCGCGACATGAACCGCATCATCGAGGCGATGCACCGGCTGCGCGATGCGGGCAACACGCTGGTGGTGGTGGAGCACGATCCGGCGGTGATGCTCGCCGCCGACCGGCTGATCGACCTGGGCCCCGGCCCGGGCGAGCGCGGCGGACAGATCGTCTTCGACGGCACGCCCGAGACCATCCGCCATGCCGACACGCTGACCGGCGCCTACCTCGGCGGACGCAAGCACATTGGCAGCGGATTCACTCGACTGGTGACCGCAGCGACGCCGAAGCTGATCGTCGAAGGTGCACGCGACCACAACCTGCGCGACGTGACGGTCGAGTTCCCGCTGCAGCACCTGGTCACCGTCACCGGCGTGTCAGGCTCGGGCAAGTCGACCTTGATCCAGGACGTGCTGTACCCGGCACTCGCGCGCCACTTCGGCCATGCCAGCGATGCGCCCGGCGCGCACGACCGCTTGCTCGGCGCCGACTGGCTGGGCGACGCGGTGTTCGTCGACCAGTCGCCAATCGGCAAGACCGCGCGCTCCAACCCTGCCAGCTACGTGGGCGCGTTCGACGAGATCCGCAAGCTCTTTGCCGCATCACCGCTGGCACAGCAACGCGGCTACGGGGCCGGCATGTTCAGCTTCAATGCGGGCGACGGACGCTGCCCGACCTGTGGCGGCTCGGGCTTCGAGCACGTCGAGATGCAGTTCCTGAGCGATGTGTACCTGCGCTGCCCCGATTGCGATGGCCGGCGCTTTCGCCGTGAGCTGCTCGAAGTCAAGATCGACCGCCGCCTGCCCGGCGAAGTGTTGCGCGACCTGTCGGTGGCCGATGTGCTCGACCTGACGGTGAGCGAAGCGGTGCAGCTCTTCGCCAATGATCGCGAGGTGCTGCGCGTGCTCCAGCCCATCGTCGATGTCGGCCTCGAATACGTGAAGCTCGGCCAGCCGGTGCCGACGCTGTCTGGCGGCGAAGCGCAGCGGCTCAAGCTCGCGGCCTTCCTCGCCGAATCGGCGAACAGCGCGACCGCGAGCCGCCAGCCGGTGGCCAAGAAGGGCACGCTGTTCATGTTCGACGAGCCGACCACCGGCCTGCACTTCGATGACATCGCGAAGCTGATGCGGGCGTTCCGCAAGCTGCTCGATGCTGGCCACTCACTCATCGTGATCGAGCACAACCTCGATGTGATCAACGCATCGGACTGGCTGATCGACCTCGGGCCCGAAGGGGGCGAGGGCGGCGGGCTGGTGGTGTGCACCGGCACGCCGGCCGATGTGAAGCAACACCCGACCTCGCACACCGGTCGTGCGCTGGTGGACTACGACCGTGCGATGGGGTTGGGTGGCTTGGCAGCCGACGAAGGCATGCCTTTGCAATCGCTGCTGCGCGCCGCACGCGCCGAAAGAGCCGTTGACGACGAATCCATCCGCATCGAGAACCTGAATGACGACTGCATCCGCATCGTCAATGCCCGCGAACACAACCTGAAATCGCTCGACGTGAGCATCCCACGCGGCCAGTTCACCGTGGTCACCGGCGTGTCGGGTTCGGGCAAGAGCACGCTGGCGTTCGACATCCTGTTCAACGAAGGCCAGCGCCGCTACCTCGAAAGCCTGAACGCTTACGCGCGCAGCATCGTGCAACCGGCGGGCCGGCCCGAGGTTGATGCGGTCTACGGCATCCCGCCCACCGTGGCCATCGAGCAGCGCCTGAGCCGCGGCGGGCGCAAGAGCACCGTGGCCACCACCACCGAGGTCTGGCACTTCCTGCGCTTGCTCTACGTGAAGCTCGGGCTGCAGCACTGCGTGAAGGACGGTGCCGAAGTACGACCGCAGTCGGCCGAGAGCATCGCCGCGCAACTGCTGCGTGATCACAGGGGCGAGCATGTCGGGCTGCTGGCACCGCTGGTGGTGGCGCGCAAGGGCGTCTACACCGACCTGGCGAAATGGGCCAAGGCACGCGGCCACACGCACCTGCGTGTCGATGGTGAGTTCCTCCCTGTCGACCCCTGGCCGCGGCTGGACCGCTTCAAGGAGCACACGCTGGAACTGCCTGTGGCCGACTTCATCGTGAGCGCCGAGCGCGAAGGCGAGTTGCGGGAAGCGCTGGCGAAAGCGCTCGACCTCGGCAAGGGCGTGATGCACCTGCTGGCGCCGCTGAACGGGCTGACCGAGGCGATGCGCACCGCGTCATCGACCGCAGGCATCGGCCGCATCAAGGTGTTTTCCACCAAGCGCGCCTGCCCGACCTGCGGCACCAGCTACCCCGAGCTCGACCCGCGCATGTTCAGCTACAACAGCAAGCACGGCTGGTGCACCACCTGCGTCGGCACCGGGCTGGCGCTGACGCGCGAACAGCGCAAGGTCTACGACGACTCGGTGCGTGACGACGACAACAAGGGCCGAGAACAGAGCTTTCCATCGGAGGAAAGTGAAGCCGAAGGACTGGTCGACGAGCCCTGCCCCGACTGCGCCGGCACACGGCTCAACCCCGCCTCGCGCAAGGTCACGTTCGAAGGCCATTCGATCGCCTGGATCGCTCAGTGGTCGGTGGCGGGTGCGCGGCAGTGGGTCGAATCGCTAAAGCTCACAGGCCGCGATGCGGAGATCGCGCGCGACGTGGTCAGCGAGATCCGCGGCCGGCTGGAGTTCCTCGAAGAAGTCGGCCTGGGCTACCTGACACTGGATCGCGCCGCACCGACGCTCAGTGGCGGCGAGGCCCAGCGCATCCGCCTGGCCGCGCAGCTCGGCAGCAACCTGCAGGGGGTCTGCTACGTGCTCGACGAGCCGACGATCGGCCTGCACCCGCGCGACAACCAGATCCTTTTGAAGGCGCTGAAGACGCTCAGCGACAAGGGCAACACGCTCGTGGTGGTCGAGCACGATGAGGACACGATCCGCCGTGCCGACCACCTGATCGACATCGGCCCGGGCGCCGGCACACGCGGCGGCCGGCTGGTGGCGCAGGGCAGCGTGGCCGATCTGGCCGCTGCGCCCGATTCTCAGACGGGTCACCTGCTGGCTCACCCGCTGATCCACCCCTTGCAAGCGCGTCGCGAGGTGCCGACGGCCGTTGCGGCCGGGCCGCGCGAATCCGAGGCCAACCGGCGGTTGACGATTCAAGGCGCCACGCTGCACAGCCTGCAGCAGGTCACGATCGACGTGCCGCTGAAGCGGCTGGTGGCCATCACCGGCGTCAGTGGCTCGGGAAAATCGACGCTTGCGCGCGACGTGCTGCTGGCCAATCTGCAGTTCATCAACCTGAAGGGCGGCAGCCCGAAATGGCAGGGCTGCGAGCAGATCGACGGCTGGGGCTACCTCGACCGCGTGCTCGAAGTTGACCAGACCCCCATTGGCAAGACACCGCGCAGCTGCCCGGCCACTTACATCGGTTTCTGGGACACGATCCGCAAGCTGTTCGCTGACACGCTGGAGTCGCGAGCCCGCGGCTACGCCGCGAACCGCTTCAGCTTCAACACCGGCGAAGGCCGCTGCCCGGCCTGTGAAGGCCAGGGCATGCGCACGATCGAGATGAGCTTCCTGCCCGACGTGAAGGTGCCTTGCGACCAGTGCCACGGCCAGCGCTTCAACCCCGAAACACTGGCCGTCACCTGGCGCGGCAAGAACATCGGCGACGTGCTGAACATGGAAATCGACGAAGCGGTCGAGTTCTTCGCCAGCATGCCAGCGATCAGTCACCCGCTGCGTCTGATGAAGGACGTGGGCCTGGGCTACCTGACGCTGGGCCAGCCCTCACCCACGCTGAGTGGCGGCGAGGCCCAACGCCTGAAGCTGGTGACCGAACTCACCAAGGTGCGCGACGACGTCGGCAAGCGCGGCAACAAGGCGCCGCACACGCTGTACGTGCTGGACGAACCGACGGTCGGCCTGCACATGGCCGACGTCGAGAAACTGATCCGCGTGCTGCACCGGCTGGTCGATGGCGGTCACAGCGTGGTGGTGATCGAGCACGACCTGGACGTGATCGCCGAGGCCGATTGGGTCATCGACCTCGGGCCCGAGGGTGGCACGAACGGCGGCCGGGTCTTGGCGGCTGCGACACCAGAGCAATTAGTCACTGTGGCTTCAAGCCATACAGGTGCGGCCCTGATGCCTGTGTTGGCTCGTGTAGCTGCCGAGCGCATGGGGTGACCGGCTCCGCTCATGTCCCCCAGGCCGGGTCACCGCTCAAACGCTTCGGGTCACACCGAGCCGGCCTTCCTCCTTAACTTCGCTACGCCGGTCACCCCACGCCCTCGGCAGCAGGCACCGTTGTCGCATGCGAATGCATTCAAACCCTGGAGCGCACCGATGGTTGTTGGAGCGCTGCGGTGGGCCGCTGTGTGGAGTGAAGTAAAGGGGGAGGGCCGGCGCCACCAAAGCCGAAGTGAAGGGTTGGCGAACCGGCCCGGAGGACATGAACGCAACACAGCGGCCCGCCGCAGCGCTCACGAGATCACCAGGAAAAAGGCCACCCGAAGGTGGCCTTTCAATTGCAAAGAACAAGCCGCTCAAGCCGCCACAGCTTCCTTCGGAGCCGGCGTCCGGATCAGGTGATCGAACGCCCCCAACGCCGCCTTCGCACCGTCGCCTGTCGCGATGATGATCTGCTTGAACGGCACGGTGGTCACGTCGCCGGCGGCGAACACGCCGGGCACCGAGGTCTGGCCGCGCGCGTCGACGACGATCTCGCCGTGGCGCGTCAGTTCCAGCGTGCCCTTCAGCCATTCGGAATTGGGCACCAGCCCGATCTGCACGAACACGCCCGCCAGCTCGACGTGCTTCGATTCGCCGCTGGCGCGATCGGTGTAGGTCAGGCCGCTGACCTTGCCGTCGGTGCCGTTGATCTCGGTGGTCTGCGCCTGCGTGTGGACGGTGACGTTGGCCAGGCTGTTCAGCTTGTTGACCAACACTGCATCGGCACGCAATTGCTCGCCGAACTCCAGCAGCGTCACGTGGCCGACGATGCCGGCCAGATCGATCGCCGCTTCGACACCCGAGTTACCGCCACCGATCACCGCGACGCGCTTGCCCTTGAACAACGGGCCATCGCAGTGCGGGCAGTAGGCCACGCCCTTGTTGCGGTATTCCTGCTCGCCCGGCACGTTGACTTCGCGCCAGCGCGCGCCGGTGGCCAGGATCACGGTGCGGCTCTTCAGCGTGGCGCCGTTGGCGAGCTGCACGCCGATCAGGCCACCCGGCTGCGACGCCGGGATCAGTTTCTCGGCGCGCTGCAGGTTCAGGATGTCGACGTCGTACTGCTTGGCGTGCTGCTCCAGCGCGGCAGCAAACTTCGGCCCGTCGGTCTCAAGCACCGAGATGAAGTTCTCGATGCTCATCGTGTCCATGGTCTGCCCGCCCATCCGCTCGGCGAGCATGCCGGTGCGGATGCCCTTGCGCGCGGCGTAGACGGCAGCGGCGGCGCCCGCAGGGCCACCACCGACGATCAGCACGTCGTAAGCCGCTTTGGCGTTGAGCTTCGCGGCATCGCGCGCCGCGGCGCCGGTGTCGAGCTTGGCCACGATCTCGTCGACCTCCATGCGGCCCTGGCCGAAGTGTTCGCCGTTCAGGAACACCATCGGCACCGCGAGGATCTGGCGGGCTTCCACTTCCTGCTGGAACAGGCCACCGTCGATCGTGACGTGCTGGATGCGCGGGTTCAGCACTGCCATCAGGTTCAGCGCCTGGACCACGTCCGGGCAGTTGTGGCAGCTCAATGAAACGTAGGTTTCAAAACGGAAGTCGCCGTCGAGGTTCTTGATCTGCTCGATCAGTTCGGCTTCGATCTTGGGCGGGTGGCCGCCAACCTGCAGCAGCGCCAGCACCAGCGACGTGAATTCATGCCCGAGCGGGATCGCTGCGAATCGAATGCGCGGCGCCTCGCCGATGCGGGCGAGTGTGAACGACGGCTTGCGGGCATCGGTGCCATCGGTTCTCAGGGTGATCTTGTCGCACAAGCCGATGATGTCTTGCAGCAGACCGTGCATTTCTTGCGCGGCAGCGCTGTCGTCGAGCGACGCGACGATCTCGAACGGGATCTTCACGCGTTCGAGGTAGGCCTGCAATTGCGATTTGAGGGTGTCGTCGAGCATGGTGAGCTCCTGGTGATGTGACGAATGCGAGCGCCCGAATGGGACACTGATTCAGGTCCGCCGCAGGCTTTGTGGGCTTGCGGCGGATGAACGCCACCCGGTGCGGTTCACCGGGCGTTCATAACGGACCGGAATGTCCGATCAGATCTTGCCGACGAGGTCCAGCGAAGGGGTGATCGTCTTCGCACCTTCGTTCCACTTGGCAGGGCAGACCTGGCCAGGGTGGGCGGCGGTGTACTGCGCGGCCTTGAGCTTGCGCAGCGTTTCCTTCACGTCACGTGCGATCTCGTTCGAATGGATCTCGGCGGTCTTGATGATGCCGTCCGGGTTGACCACGAAGGTGCCGCGGTAGGCCAGGCCGTCCGCGTCGATGTGCACGTCGAAGGCGCGGGTCAGCTTGTGGGTCGGATCGCCGACCAGCGGGAACTTGGCCTTGCCGACGGCCGGCGAGGTTTCGTGCCAGACCTTGTGCGAAAAGTGCGTGTCGGTGGTGACGATGTAGACCTCGGTGCCCAGCTTCTGGAACTCGGCGTAGTTGTCGGCCGCATCTTCCACTTCGGTCGGGCAGTTGAAGGTGAACGCCGCCGGCATGAAGATGATCACGGACCACTTGCCCTTCAGGCTCTGCTCGGTGACTTCGATGAACTTGCCGTTTTGGAAGGCTTGTGCCGTGAACGGCTGAATTTGGGTGTTGATCAGTGACATAAGAAGTCTCCAGTGAGGTTGAACCGCAGGACGAAAACAAGAATCATAGGTGGCCGATGCCATGCTGTTTATGAATTGAAAAAATGATTCGCATTGAGGGAGGCTATGGAGCGATGACAGCGCGCCATCCCCTCCCCCTCACGAGCAAGTCTCGGACTTTCGCCTGTGTGCGCCGCGACGCCACCTTCAGCCCCCATGCCGCATGCAAAACCTCCATCTCCAGAAGTTCTCGATAGACCGCAGTGACCGCGAGCGTCTGGCAGGACACCCGGGTCGGGTGATCTGGCTGACAGGTCTGTCAGGTGCCGGCAAATCCACGATCGCCAATGCGTTGGAGGTCGAGCTTTACCGGCAAGGCAGGCGCACCTACATCCTCGACGGGGACAACATTCGACAAGGCCTGAACAAGGACCTGCCGTTCACCGACGAGGGGCGCATCGAAAACATCCGTCGCGTGGCCGAAGTCGCCCGCCTCATGATGGACGCCGGCATCATCGTGATCACTGCCTTCATCTCGCCCTTCAGGCGCGAGCGCGAACTGGCCAGGGATCTCATCGGCGCCGACCGTTTTAGCGAGGTGTTCGTCGACACGCCACTGGCCGTCTGCGAGGCGCGCGACCCCAAGGGTCTGTACAAGAAGGCCCGCGGGGGCCAACTACAGAACATGACAGGCATCGACAGCGCCTACGAGCGACCGCAGACGCCCGACGTCATCGTGGACGGCAGCACATCCAGCGTGCAGGATTGCGTCGACGCCCTGTGCCGCTTGCTTCGGACGGTGGCGCCTCCAGCGACCTGAACGCGGCCATTGCGGACACCCACCCCGCGCTGGTCGGGTCCTCGCGTGCTAGAGACCCGTCAGGTAGCGCGCGGCACTCGTCAGGTGCCACCACAGGTGCTTCAGCCGGCGGGCGCTCGCGCGCTGGGCATCGTGGACCACCTGGACAGCGGGTTGCACGCGCACGGCCCATCCCAACCCTTTCAGACGCCGGCAGATGTCCACATCCTCGAAATACATGAAGAACCGTCGATCGTCGAAGCCCCGCGCCTGCGCGTAGGCCTCGCGACGGAACATGACGAACATGCCGGCCACCCAGTCCACCGCCTGCGATGTGCCTTGCCACTCGTAGTCGGGGGAACGGTCACGAAGCACGACTCGGCGTAGCAGGCGCAGCACGGTAGGAAAGCGCCTGGTGCTGTCTTCAAGGTGGCCACGGCTGTTGAAAACCAGTGGCGCGCAGGCGCCTGTGCCATCCAGATCGACGACCTGGCGCAGCCCGTCGAGGGCAAGGTGAGGCAGGCGGATGTCAGGGTTGATGACCACGAAGTAGGCCCCGCGGGACACGGCGAACGCGGCGTTGTGATTCGCACCAAACCCCTTGGGGCGCGTGTTCCGGATCACCCGCAGCGGAAACCCGCTCGACGTCAGACCGCTCTCGTCTTCCGGGACGTTCAGCGTCAGCAGCACCTCGGAATCGGCCGGCTGCAGGCGCTCGAGATCAGACAGCAGCAGGCGCACCAGCGACGCCTGCCCGTGACTCACGACGGAGAGCGTGTAGGTCACCCGATTGTCCTGCTGCATGGCCAGGCCGAGGCAGTCGCTCAATGCCCAAGCGCTGGTGCAGCGAGCAGCTCGAGCACCCCGCGCGCGAAGGACTCGGGCTGGCAGCAGGTCAGGCCCTGTTGTGGCGGGATGCCCTCCAGGGCGACTGGCGTCCCGACCACCGGCACACCGCACGACAGGGCCTCCAGCACCTTGAACTTGACGCCAGCGCCGGCCAGCAGCGGAGCGATCGCCAGGCGACAACGGCTGAAGCAGGGAGATGGATCCTCGACATAGCCCGTGCCGTGGACGGCGGTGCTGGCGAACTCGGCAGCCAGCCACTCGCTGCCGTTGCCCACCAGCATCAGCGTCACGCCCGGCAGCACCGCGTGGATGTTCGGCAGCACTTCGCGAACAAACCAGCGGGCCGCATCGCTGTTTTCGGACCGCTCGAAATTCGCAAAGAACAGCAACGCCTCTGGGTCGATCTGGTCGCGGCGCACCTGCACGTGCCATTCAGGTGGGAGGAACTCCTTGACGTCGACGCGCGGCAACGCATACAGGGTCTGCGCGAGTTGGCGATCTTTTTCACTCAGCGTCAGGACCCGCTCGACCGAGGACAGCAGCAGCAGCTCCTCGCGCATCACTGTGCCCGTGAGGCGGCGCTCGAGCCAGTGTCGGCTCCTGAGCAGCCGCTGTGCAAAGACGTCGTGGATGCACAGTGTCACCGGGGCGAAGCAAT
This sequence comes from Burkholderiales bacterium PBB1, assembly GCA_002255905.1. Lineage (GTDB taxonomy): Bacteria > Pseudomonadota > Gammaproteobacteria > Burkholderiales > Burkholderiaceae_C > PBB1. The sequence goes on along the minus strand of NKIN01000005.1, from coordinate 98,698 downwards.
CGCTCGCCGCAGCAGCCCGCTGGACGAGCAGAGCGGCCTGTGTGAAATCGACGAAGGCGCCCGCGTAGTCATGCTGGCGCATCAGCGCCTCGAGCGCGCCTTGGCAACCCTTGTGCAACCGGGTGTGCAGCACAGGAGCGGTCAGTCGCTGCCTCAGTGTGAGCGACCGTGCCGCCGACAGCAGGTACCCTGCGAAATCAGATCCGTGTTGTCGGAACACACGGACGCCAGACGGCGCAGGCGCGACCGACTCGGGTTCGGTCGTACAGACAACCGCGTCAACGTGGTCGTACGTGCGCTGGAGATGGCGGAGATTTTCAAAGGCGACCCGACCGCCCGCGTGGCGCGCGTTGGGCAACGGCACGAACGCACCGACGTAGAGCCAACGATCGCTTCTGAATTCAGCCATCAGGGAATCACGGCTGGTTCACGGTTGGTAATAGATCACATGGCTTCCGGTGTTCTCGAACTTGAACGGCACATGGATCAGATCGCCGAGAGCCGACCTGACGGCAGGCTGCTGCTGCGGGGGCACGAACAACAGCATGAAGCCGCCGCCACCGGCGCCCAGCAGCTTGCCGCCAATCGCTCCGGCCTGTCGGGCCTTGTCGTAGAGCGCGTCGATGCTGCCGTTGGACACCTGATCGGACAGGCCGCGCTTCTGAATCCATCCGCAGTGGAGCAAATCCCCAAAATCTCTGATGTCGCGGCCATCGCACAGGATGGAAATGCCTTCGTCCACCATGGCCCTCATGCGGTGCAACGACTCGGCCTTTTTCTCCATATTGGCCACTTGTGCCTTGGCGATGTCGGAAGAGAACCTGGAGAAGCCGGTAAAAAACAGCATCAGGTGTTCATTCAGCTCTTGTTTCCGCGCGGCGGGCAAGACGAGCGGCTCCACCCGCAATCCCCCGTCCTGTTGGAAGTGGATGACATTGAACCCCCCGTGTGCCGCAGCAGCCTGATCCTGCGAGCCCACGTTCTCCCGCAGGACCTCCTGCTCGATTCGAATGGCTTCCTGTGTCAGCCATTCCTTGGTCACCCGCTTGCCCTGAAGCGCGCTCAGGGAGTTCAACATGCCCACCACGAACGACGAACTCGAGCCCAGGCCAGAGCGCGCGGGCAAGTCCGCATCGGCATGCACTTCCAAGCCCTGTGTCATGCCCATCTCTGAGAACACGGCACGCACTGCAGGGTGCTCAATGTCGCCGATGTCTTTCGCGTTCTCGACCTTGGAATATGCGACTCGGTATTTGTGCTCGAAGAACGGTGGAAGCTCGCGGCAGGTGATGTAGCAGTATTTGTCGAACGATGTCGACAAAACAGCTCCCCCATGCTGCTTGAACCAAGGCGGGTAATCTGTGCCGCCCCCAAAAAAGGAGATGCGAAATGGAGTTCTAGATATTATCATTAATCACACCCATTAATCACAATTCAATGCGTTTTCTTGAATTTTAAAGGCCTCTCCAGCCCATTCATTGATTTCATAAAATCCGTCGTAATGCAACCCAACGAACGGGATTTTATTTTTAAAAAAGAAAAGGTGACTGACTCTCTCCAAAAGCAGCGTCAGCGGCTTAAATTGTCGGAAATTTACGTCTGAGCGCACTATCGCCAGTTCACGATAATCAACGGTTAAATTCCACTGCGCGTCAAAAAACCGCCTAATCATCGGAAGATAAAACTCGACGTAAGCGACAAGATTCGCTCTGTTATGAAAGCCGATGTAGTTACACCAAAAATCACTTACAAACCGGCCCTCCTCCCACATGTCGACCCCGAACATATCCTCTATGAAGCTCAATGTGTTTTTGTCGGACCCAAGGAGCCCCTGTCGATGATATTCCCTCATATCCACGAAAGACAAATTTCGATCGTACGAAGGAAGATAGCCATACCCGTATTTTTCCAGCCACATGAAAAGATTCGACTGATAACTACTCAGCGATTTCTGAAGCCTTAGATTCTTTTCATAGAATCTGCTTGACGTCATGAAGAATGGATACTCAACAAAGCCCCTCTCGTATTCCGCCAACAAGAAACTCCATTCCGCCAAATGCGACCTCCCCGCAGCCGCAATCTGAGGATAGATTTCTATTTCTACTTTATAGGGTCTAGGAAATTCCGAGAGATCCAATCCGCTGTCGAAAAAATAAAACTCCGTGTTGGCTTTATCGAACAGGCGCTTATCCAGCCTCATTGGGCGCTGGATATGATTAAACTCCAATGCAGTTAAAATATAAAAGCGGCCTTCAGATTTTCCTGCTGGCAAAATTTCTGTTGGCAGATAGTCAACTGCCCGTATGAGTGGCTTTCCGCCCTCCAACTCATAAACGCGCTTTTGAAGTTGACTATTTTCTTCGTTAAGCTTGACCAACGCCTTGACGTGAAGTCTTTGACGTTCTTGCAGATCATTAAATTTCTTAAGAAGTTGATTCTTATCTTCTACCAGTTCCGCGAGTGATTTCGCATAAATATTCCGCTGCTCATGCAATCTTCGCAGTGCAGGTACTTTAAGCGCCAACCTCTTAAGCATAACCAGCGCTCTCGCCAACCAGCTCGTATGACTTGGTCTCATAGAGCCATTTCATAGCCTCCATCGACCCAAATTCAAGCAGCCTCAGTTGAATGTTCGGCAACGCGGCCTTGATCTTCTCGTCAAAGTAATTGCGCATGGTGTTGCCCTTGACCGGTGTAGCGAAACCGTAACTGCGCCTGCCAGCCGCCTTCGCTGCAGGCAGGTACGTCAGGTTGTTCTGCCTGAGCTGATGGATGCTCAATCTCGCGACTATCTTTGAGGTTCACACCCTCAATTCGGCAATGCGCTACTTGTGCAAGGCAAATGTCGATAGCTCGCGCCAAGTGGTTTATCCAGGTTTTTAAACGGCAAGAACAAGACAGTACGATGTTCTGATCGGGCCGAAATAGATAACCATAGCTTCAGTCTAAAAATATAGATGCGGTAATATTTCTAACAAACCAGAATAAATTATATCCCATTCAGATCAATGCAAAACTTCGCCCGGAACATTTCTGGAAATCAATTCAATGGCACATTCAAACCAACAATGGAAGCCTGTTCATAGACTTTAATTCGGCGTGCAATTCAAATAAGCAATTTCTTATTTCTAGATTATTTTGCGAGCTCAACGAGCTTGAATTAAATGCCTTGCCAATCATATTATAATAATGTATAGGGCGCGACATTTCATCATCCCCAATAACTTCATGCAGGCTCAATTTGGACACAGATTTTTCGAAATCATAAAATCCCGCAGCACCTTCCAAATTGACTCCAAGCTGGTTGCCAAGCGAATCAAAAGTCGCGTTCGACATTTGTTCATGAACTAAAATGTAGACGCTTGGCAAAGACAATGCGAGGCTCAATATTAAATAATATGTCTGCAGCTGACTGATAGCAACAGCTTCGAGGGCGTCCGGGGTTATTTGGCCGGACATAAACATTTCGATACACGATGCAGAGACGCTTCTTGGGTGCCGGATTACGCAGATATAATTCGATCTCTGAAAATGTTTTATTGAGAAGGCAAAGAAAGATCTGACCTCACGCTCTACGTCGCTAAAAAATGCGACTTTTTCACCAACCAACTTATAATCTTCCATCAATTTTTCAAGCACATCCCACCCGCACTTGTTGGGTAAGTCCGGCAGGCATGTCGATTTCATTGCCGGATTATCAAATGATCGATGCACTGAATTAAACCAGCTACTAAAATATTCGCCCTTAATTGTTCTATGGAAGTTCGCCTCCCCCAGGCAATAGACATCCCTAGACGAGTTTAAAGCATCAACAAGTATCGTCGTACCTGACCGCGCGTGCCCCACCACGAATAATCCACGGCCAGAAAAGTCCGTCCGGCTATTTTCCGTGGTTGCGCACTGCTCAGAATACCGAACAGGCTTGGTTATTTCTTCCTCCAGCCTTACGGTAGTAGCTACAAGTTTTTCTAACTTCTCGGCGACTCCCCCCATTTCCCGTCTCACGACATCACCGCCGCCGGCATCGACAATCGACTTCAGAAGCTTATTTTCCTCCGAAAGATTTCTTAGCGATGCGGCATAAAAGTTTCTTTCAGCATGCAAAGCACGCAGCCTAGGGATAAATAGGGCGAGCCTCTTCAACATCGCATTGACGCCTTACATTGTCGATTAATATGCCTTTGCGGCGTAAAACCAATTGACCACGTCCTTCAACCCAGCGCCTAGTGGCTGCATTTCTAAACTAGGCATTACTGTTGCCAGCTTTTCCACATTAAGGCACTTCGACTTCGCACCCACATAGCGTGACGTGTCGTACTCGATCTGCTCGGCCGGGTAACCTACGATCTTGCAGATGCTGTCAGCGAAGGTGCGGATGCTGTGCTCCTCGCCGGCGCCGATGTTGAAGATCTCGTTGTCGAAGCGCTGTGCCAGTTGCCACAGGATGCGCACGAAATCGTCGACCAGCACCAGCTCGCGCCGCTGGTAGCCATCGCCCCACAGCACCACCGGTTCGCCCAACTCCTTGCCGCGGATGATCTTGCGGATCAGATCGAAGATGAAATGCATCTGCCGGCCATCGGTGTGGTAGCCAGGGCCGTACAGCGTCGACGGCACCGCGCACAAGTACCTCAGGCCGAATTGCTTGTTCAACGCGCGCGCGCCCTGATACAGCATGCGCTTGGTCATCGCATAGGTGTACAGGCTGTCGATCGGCTCACCGAGCATGTACTCGGCTTCGGTCAGCTGACCTTCGGGCGCATAGACGCAGCTGGTGCCCATGAACACCAGTTTGGCCTGCGATTGCTCGGCGGCCCACCAGGCCAGCACGTTGGTGTTGATCTGCTGGTTGATGATCCACTGCTCGCCGGGATGCCTGATGCAGAAGTCACCGGCCTGCGTCCACGCGGCCAGGTGGATCAACATGTCGTACTTCTCGCCGGAGAAGGCACACAGGCTGTCGGCCTGGCGCAGATCGCAGTTGGCCGAGGTGAGACGCGTCAGCGTGTGCCCCTGCTGCTCGAGGTATGCGCACAAGGCAGTTCCCAGAAAGCCCGAGCTGCCGGTGACGATGAGCTTCATGCGCTGACCTTCGGATTGACTGGGAAGTAGAACTCCACGCCCTGGTCGATCAGGCCCTGGTTGTTGGCCAGGATTTCCGTCTTGAAGTTCCAGGCCAGCACGTAGTAGATGTCGGGCAACTCCGTCACTTCGTCTTCGATCAGCAGCGGAATGTGCATGCCAGGCGAGTACAAACCGCGGCGTAGCTCGTTCTTCTCGACCAGGTAGTCGATCAGCTCGGTCCCCACGCCAAAGTAATTGAGCATGGTGTTGCCCTTGACCGGCGCGCCGAAACCGTAAATGCGCTTGCCAGCCGCCTTGGCGGCCTTCAGGTAGGCCAGGTTGGCCTGTTTCATCTGCTGGATGCGCAGATCGAAGGCGCGGTACGCCTCGATGTCGTTGCAGCCCGAGGCCTGCTCTTCCTCACGCAATGCCTGCAACTGCGCCGACGGCGAGCGGGTCCCCTGATGGCCGATGTAGCCAATGATCGAGCCACCGTGGATCGGCGCCAGATACGCATCGAACATGGCCAGGCCGTGGCGGTTGAGAAGCACCTCGATCGTCTGCAGCGTGTAGTACAGCAAATGCTCGTGGTAGATCTGGTCGAAGGCCAGGTTCTCCATGATGCTTTTCATGTACAGGAACTGCACCACGAACACGCCATCGGGCTTGAGCCCCTGCTTGATGGCGCGACAAACCGAATGCAGCTCTTCCAGGTGAAAAAACACGCCCGACGCGTTGAATACATCGAACTGCTTGCCGATGGACGCCATCGTGGCTTCGTTGAAGAACTGGTTCAACGTGGGCACGCCGGCCTCGTTGGCCATGCGCGCCGTGGTCTTCGACGACTCCACCCCCAGCACTTCGTAGCCCAGTGCCTGAAAGTGCTTGAGCTGGGTGCCATCGTTCGAGCCGATGTCCAGCACCGACTTGTGATTCCGCCCGGTAAAGAACCGGGCATCGACCTGCGTGGCGATGTTGCGGAAGTGTTCGGACAACGACTTGGTCACACCCGACAGGTAGGTGTGGTCGCCGAACATGATTTCCTTCTTGACCGTGAAGTCGAGCTGGGAGGTATGGCAGTCTTGGCAATAGAGCACGCGCAGCGGGTAGAACGGCTCTTGGCCGACTTCGTCAGATCTGAGGAAGTTGTTGCACCAGGGCTGCTCACCCAGATCCACGACCAATTCAAGGTCGCTCGAATCACAAACACGACACGACATACATTCTGCCTTCAGGTATTCGAGGCTCATTTGACCATCGCTTCAGGGTAGCGCAACCTTGCGCATCCAAAAAGATGCGCCTCCGTGCTTCACGCGTCCGGTTCGTCGCAGGTAATCCACTGGCGCCAATATCTCCCAGCCGTTACCAAAGAGCAATGCGGCGGCCAGCATGTACTGCTCGCTGTATCCACGACCATCGAAGGAGGCAGAGTATTCATAGGGGAGCTGTATGTCATGAATATGAACGACAACGCCAGGCTTGATGCGGGGAAGAACCTCCAAAAACAGGCAGACCGTGTCTGTGCCGTTGAAAGTCAGATGGCTGCCGTCGTGAAAAAGCAAATCCCCAGCTTCGAGCCTGTCGAATTCGGACAAAGAGACTTCGAGCAAGCTCTTTTCTAAGGCGATATCGGCCACCCCGTCGACCTGCGCGCGCGGTACAGGGTCGATCGATATGATCTGTGAGGCGATGCCGAAAGTATTCAATGACAGACGCATGAATTTGGTCGAGTTGCCACTTCCGATTTCCAGAACTCGCCTTGGTTTGAATGCCGCCACAAATGCAAAAAGAAATATCGCGTCGTCTCCGGAAAAATAACCATTATTCCAATAAGGCTCACCCTTGACTCGCTCATCAACGGGAACCTCTTCGAGCGACGGATGGGCAAGAAATGGAGACAACTGGGCCAAGAATCGATCGATGTGTATTCGATCTGAATCCACACGAGCTCGCACCGCCTCGTACAGATAGTTTTGAGTGCGCGTCTGTATGACGCCGGGATAATCAAGCGGCACAAATAGACCTCGAGGCCCATCCGGAAAAGATACCAACGATTCCGAGCCCAACCGGGTCACCGACACACCGCCGTGCGACTCGGAAGGCCGCTCTGGAGAAACACCGATCGGAGGCTCGCCGATATTTGTCGCACCACTCGACACAGCAGGCAGGTCTCCGACCAAAGACTTGGCGTTGATCGAGCGAGAAATCTGATCGAGCCTCCATATGATCTCGTCGATCTTTCCCAGCTTACCCAACAGTCTCTTTAGTTTAGTTAGCTTACTCAGCACCGCACCCTCCAATACATAACTCATTGATGATCGACAGATCATCACTTCACCGACCCTGAATTCAAGAGCCGCAGCGCCACCTCAGAGAAAAATAAAGACATCGGACACAAAAAACACGTTGCCCGGTCGTCAATGAATCAGTATTTTGCGGCTTCAGCGCCTATCCCGGCACACTGCCTGATATATGCAAGCTGCGGTCGAAAAACTGATCTGTAATCGTATCCTTCAGCGAAATCGCGGGCACTGCTTCCGATGGCACCAAATCTCTCCGGATCACGCTCGACTTCCATGATCCACCGAGGATATTCATCCAGACTTTCCTCGACGATGCAATTGACAAGGTTCGTTATATTCAACCCTCGGAACGCGTCCCGCGTCCCCAGCACAATCTTGTTGAAGCCCATCGCCTGTATGGTTTTCAATGAGGCTCCCGTACCGCCCTCCAGAGGGCACACAAACATCAAACAGTTCTCGTTGAGATAACGCAGGCCCTCATCGCTCACCTTGCCCAGAGAGACAAAGCCCTCATCTACTCCAGCCTCGAGGCAGGACCCTGCCACGACAATCTTGACCCGGGAGCCGCCCTTCGACAACTGCTTCGCGACGGCCTTCAGTGCGATTGCCGCATCGATATTCGGTAAGTGATTCGATCCAACGAACAACGCAAAGTCACCCTCGATGTGAAAACCCATCGGCTCAGAGAAGGGTTCGCTGGTGCCTCGCCGTGGAACGACGCATGGGTTGGGGATCAATTCATTTTCAACGCCGATCGATTTCAGAAATTCTGATTCTTGCTTGGCGACCGTCACCACTCGATCGCATGAGGCGGCGGCAGCCAGCTCGATGGCAAGCGCCTTGGAGCGCAAAGCGCCCTTTCGCCCGAAGATGCCCATCAAATCGTGCAGGGTGAGAGATATACGATTCCCGTAGGATCGAGTCGCTCGCCGGACATTATCGATATCGAATGGATAATCTACGAGAACGACGGAGTTCGGCCGCAATGCACGGTTCAGCGCCCGGTCGAACTCAATGTTTTTGGAATTGCTGTGGCTTCTCGCTGTATACCAGATTGAGCGGTAATTTTCTCTTTGGCGCCATGGATTTCTTAGGAGCGCTTTGAAGCCATCGGTCTCGGTTGGATTTTCGCGGTATTGAAAGAATCTGGCACCGACAAGCCTAGGGTGAACCACCTTGGTGCTCTGCATTGGCAGCACCACAGAAACCTCTACACCCTCGGACAATAAATACTGACACAGAAGTCCGCTCCGGACCGTTGCCCCTGTGCTTTGCTCAAAAAAATCACTGAATGGAAAAACAATCAGCGCTCGCAGGGGTCCCGGAGCGCGTAGCTTGTTGCTTCCGAGTAGGCAACTCAAGAAGTTTTCAGCGCCGTGCTTTTGTCTGTAATACTTTGCCTTCGCCAGTGCCTCTGCCTGCAACTGCGTAAAGTTATCTCTGACATGAATCAGCGCCTTTGCGATGGATGTTGCAGATTTGTTTTCGACAATGATTCCGGAGCCATTTTCTCGCAACTCTGCCGCAAGCCAAGTTCCTTCGGCAACGATGGCCACCTTGGCTGCCGCGATCGCTTCCAACAGCACCCCAGATGTTCTCGCTCCATACACTTCAGCATGATAAGGAGCTAATACGACATCACTGCCGGAAAGAATTTCCTCATATTCTTTTTCCGTCAGTGCCGCTTGGTGTTTGATGATTTTTATGCCTGCGATAGCATCGAGATCGCTCAGCCGGCTTGCAGCCTCCTCGTCAGGGTTGTTGGTTTGAATGACAAATTCAAACCCATGCTCTTCTGAGTCTTGGAGAAGCTGAATACTGTCGACGATTTCACAGAAGCCCTTTTCCGCTCGTGCATTCCCCAAAACCACGACGCAAATTGCCTGATCCGCGTTACGCTCCTGCTTCAATTTTAAAGCAGGCATGTGCGGTATGGGCAAGGTCTGCACAGGCGCATTAAGAAATTCTCGATAGTGGTCGGAGAGAACCTGGCTGTCCGAGTAGTATTCAACCATTCCACCCCTCGAACACTGCTCATACAGCAGCCTTCCAATCTTTATGTCAGCCCGATGTTCCGGCAAGAATGCCGTCGGGTATCTGAATAGTATTTTTGCCCTCAGGCCTCTGCGTTCGCAGTACTTGGCGATCATTGCCCACGCCAAAAAATTGAACCCGGTAATCATGTGCGAGAAGACGATCAAGCCCTCTCGAGGCTTACTTTTTGCAACCGCGCGGACGGTTTCAAAATACTCCTGCCTAGAGTTACCCAGCAGCGGAAGGTAAGCGACCTGCGGGGATATTATCGACAGCCTGGATATAGCAGCTCGCGCCATTTTTGCGACGATGGGTGGCAGAAGATCGCTCGTCCATGCCACCGGATGAGAGACAAGCCTCTTGAAAAATGGGGGGGTCAAGCGCTTATAGGCATGGACTAGCGTCCCAACGACCATTCCACACTGCCGGCCGGTACTCTTGCCGATTCTGGCCAGCCAAGCTTTTCGTGCATCCAAGAGGGCTGGAGGAGCAAAATCCATCAGGAAAGAGCCAGGATGCCAAAACATTCGCTTCAGCAGCGGTGGAATCCATGGACCTAGAAAATACCTGAATGGCCTGACCAATCGCCCCAGGACTTCGGCCGATCGATTCTTTATTCTTGAATAGCCCAACGCCGCGTGCTGCAGGTTGAACAAGGAACCGCAAAACGTGGTGATCCTGTTTTCCAACGGCCTCTTGACTGCATATGGCCGTCCCCACGCCGAGTGGGTATAGATTTTCGATACCCTGCCGGCATAGGCTGAAATATCCACATCGATCACTCTCGCCGCCCAGATTTGCACCGTCAATCCGACCTGATCGCCGGCTTTCAGGATCGAGATGTCGTAGGGCGCGTGATGCCCGACCCAGTCCTCGAACGACGGGTCGGCAATCATCAGTCTGTCACTGTTTTTCATTTGCTCGCAGCAAGCTGATCAGTCGGGCGGCCGAGTGCCAATCTCGCCATGTTGGGACATGCCCTTTGCTGGCAGCCTCGTACCGAGGGTAATTGACGATCATGTCTTGCAACCCGGTTGAGATCTCGCTGGGTATTGAGTATCCAAAGCCGAGCCGGTCTGCCGCATTGCGCCCCATCCACGAATTCCGAGGATGCACGGTAGGGATGCCCGCCGCAAGCGCTTCGACGAAGATGCCCGAGCTACGTGCAGCGTAGTGGATCGGCGAGTAAGGGATGAGCAGTACATCGGAATGCAGCATCAGGTCCATGTAGGCGTCGCTGTCCAGGGGGCCCTCCACCAGTTCCACACCGCCGACGTCCTGCGCGGCGGCCTCAAGTGCAGCCCTCGCCCGCCGCGTGTGGGCGGTCACCCCGGCCACGGGCAGATTGCCCTGGATGCGAAACTGCACCTTGGCCGTGCCGTGGCCTGCACGTCGGACAGACGCCATGATGCCGGGGAGCAGATCGATGCCCTTTTCGTCGCGCAGGTCGCCGACATACGAGACCACCAGTGGACGGTGGGCATCGTGAGGGTATTTCTGACCCAGTCTGTCATCGATGGGAATCGGCAGCGTCTGGAAGACGCCGGCACCGAGCTTGTCGTAGCGCTGGGTGAGCTCTTCGGTGTCGGTGTACCGGTAGCGAACCCCCACGCCGAAACGCCTGGCGGCCCGTGCCAGCGCTGATTGGATGCGCCAGCGCTCGATGGCAGCCCGGGGGTTCGTCAATGTCGCGCGTGATGCGACATCCCGACGGAACAGCAAGTGCCAATGCAGCGGCTTCGCGCTATCGCCTGAAGAGTAGGCCGAGATGGCAAGCGCTTCGGCACCGCCCAAGGTGGGCACGAAGACGATGTCGGTTTCGGTCACGCTCGCTTCGGTCACCAATGAGGCCAGTTCAATCGCGAATCGGGCCACCTTCCGCGGGTCGGCCGTCATGGCATCGCACCTCATCGCAAAGCCAGCCAGCGTTCGGAGCACCGGCTGGGCCTGCATCTCCCAGCAGGTGTGAGCAAACGGTTTGAAGACGGCGTCCGCCTCGGGGCAATCGACCGACCGGGCCCTTTGATTGATGGCCAGCACGGTGCGAAAGCCTTCGGCCTTGGCGGCACCCAGCACGCGCCGCGCGTATTCGAGGTGATGCCCGCCGGCATCTTCGATCGAGTGATCGATCAGGACGAACTGGCGGTTCGGCACAGATGTGCTTATCAGACGTTGCCGTACCGCGTGTTGCGAATCATCGTGTAGCCCTTGATCAGCTCCTGGATCCCGAAGTCGAGCGAGTGTGCCTGCTTGAAGCCGGTTGCTTCGATCTTGGCATTGGAGACGATGTAGTTGCGCTGGTCTGGATCTTTGCCGACAGGGGCGTCGATGTAGACAAACTCGGGCACGTATTTCTGTATGCGCTGGCAGAGCTCCTGCTTGGAGACGTTGGCATCGGAAAGCCCGAAGTTGTAGATCTGCCCCTTCATGCTGTCGAAGTGGGCGATGGCATGCAGGAACACCCGGCTGACGTCGCGCACATGGATGTAATTGCGCTTGAAAGTGCCCTCGAACAGGACCACGAAGCGGTCATGCACCGCGCGGTAGGTGAAGTCGTTCACCAGCAGATCGATGCGCATGCGCGGGGACATGCCAAACACCGTGGCCAGGCGAAAGCTGATGAAGTTCGGGTGCTGCATGAGCGCGCGCTCGATCTCGACCTTGTCGATGGCGTACTTCGAGATCGGGTTCAGCGGGGATTCTTCGGTGCAGAAGTTGTCCTTGTCGCCCGAACCATAAGCGCTGTTGGTCGTGGGCATCAGGATGCGCTGGTGCTGGCTCACGTGCTTGAGCATCATCAGGATGGCATCGTGGTTGATGGTGGTGGCCCCAACCGGATCACGCGCGCAGATGGGCGCCCCCACCAGCGCGGCCAGCGGAATGATGATGTCGGCCTTGGCCAACAAGGGAAGCAGCACCGATTCTTGGCGTACATCACCACGCACGACACTGAAATTCGGGTTGTGGCACACATGGGCCAGGCTGTTCTGGCCATACATGAAGCTGTCCAGTACCGTGACCTTGTGTCCAGCCGCCAGCAGTTCCGGCACCATGGTAGAGCCAAGGTAACCGGCGCCACCAGTGACCAGTATGTTTTGAGACATGCGGAATCTTTCGTGAATTGATCAGTTTGGAAACAATGAAATTCAAAGCTCTCGGATTGTCTTCACGCGCCTACGCGCCCAACGGCTCGAGAATGGTATTTTTCAATCACGGCATCGGGGGTGCCTTCATGCAAGACCTGCCCATGCTCCAGCAAGATGGCCCTGTTGCAAAATTTCTTGATGACGTGATCTGAATGCGAGGCCAGAACGATGATCTTGCTTCTGTTGAGAAATTCATTCAATCGCCTTTCGGCCTTGTCCATGAACGATGCATCGCCGGTACCGATGACCTCGTCCATCAAAAGAATATCTGAATCCATTGCCGTCACGGTGGCGAATGCGAGCCTTGTTGCCATGCCTGATGAATAAATCCGAACAGGCATGTTGAGGTAATCACCCAGTTCAGTGAACAAAGCAATTTCTTCTATCTTTTCATTGATCTCAGATCGTTTCATTCCCAGCAAAAGCCCGCGAATGACGATGTTCTCGAACCCTGTAGCCTCTGGCTCCATCCCCAGCGATATATTCAAGGTGGACACGATTCTGCCCGCGGTCGTGATGGTCCCACCAGTCGGCTGATAAATACCAGCCAGTACTTTGAGAAGGGTGGACTTTCCTGCCCCGTTGTGCCCGACCAAACCCAGTCGGTCCCCCTTGCTCAGCGAAAAGGTGACATCGCGTAGCGCTTTGACCACTGGAATGGCATCACCCGATGACACAAGCCCGCCAGTGGCCGTGCCCAGCAGCCGACTCTTCAGCGACCGGCTGCCCATGCCGACCAGCGGGTAGTCGAGGTTCACGTGCCGCAGGTCGATGGAACTCATGGCAGCGCTCATACCCAGAATGCGACCATCTTGCTTTTACTTCGGTATACCGAAGCCGCCATCAACGAACTCAGCAGCAACGTCAATAAAGACACGCCCCAGGAGGAAGCCGCCGGCGCATGGCCCAACAACGGCGATCGAACCAAGTCGATAAAATAGGCGGCCGGATTGATGGCAATTACCCAGCTTCCTTTTTCCAGGAGGCGGGGAAACCAAAAGATTGGCGTGATGAAAAACACGACCTGAAGGATGCTTTGCGTGATCTGAGAAAGATCTCTGAATCGCGCCCCGACGATACTCAGCGGAATGGCTATTGCAAGCAAATTCAATGCGACCAGCAGAAATCCCGGCAAAGCCAGCAATACCCCCCATCCGGGCCAAATGCCAAAGAAAATATAGATTCCAATCACAATGAGCAGGTTGTGCCCAAATATAATTATATTTCTGGCAAGAGAACGAAGTATGATGCTCAACGGGTTGATACGCATGTCTCGAATGTACGGAGCGTTGTCAACGAAGAGATTTGGCATTTCTCCAAGGCAGTTGGATAAAAACCCCCACACCACCAGACCAATAGCCAGGAAGGGGAGCAACTCCTCGATCTTGGTTTTAAAGAGTTGGCTGTAAACCATCCCAAGCGCGATACAAAAAATCGCCATGCTGAGCGTGAGCCACATAGGGCCGATTTTCGAACGCCGATACTTGATTCGGATGTCCTGCCAAGCCAGAAAAGACCACAGCTCATAGGACGAGATGGCCTCTGTCAAATCATTCCTGACGGAACTCTGGGGACTCATGCATGCCTCCAGAACCATCGCGGACAGGGGCTATCGACGCCGTCGCATGTGGGTGCGTGCGCTGTTGCAGCGCAGGGTTGAGCAGAAAGTGGACTCAAACGGTGGTTGGCGTGGTTCGCTGAGAGGCACTGGGGCGGTGCAAGCCAGCCCGATATCCGATTCGAAGGACGCCTTTGTGCAGTCATTTCTGTGACGCTAGCACGGGTGCGCGACCCGACATCCAGCGGCAATGGGTCGCCGAATCCAAGACGGTGGCGAGCTAGCGGTTCAGGGGATCAGGAACGCTTTAATGGGGCCTTGGCAGTGCCGCGCAGAGTGCTGCTGCTGCGGCCGAAACCCGACAAGACGCGTGCTCGATGGCTACTGGCCACGCTCGAGCGAGCCATCACGCGTTGTCTCAGCTCCGCGACGGAATCGACATCACTGCCGGTGCACGGGTTACTCGCGTCTTGCCGCCAGTCGTGACCAGGATGACAGGGTCACCGGCGGCCAGGGTTTCGTTGCCCTTGGCCTGCACGATGGCACGGCGCTCGCCGTTGCGCAGCTGAACCAAGACCTCAATGGCATCCTCGCTGGTGCCCATGCGCTCGATGGCGTTGCCCGCCAAAGCGCCGGCCACCGCGCCGAGAACCCCGACCACCGCACCAGTGGTGTGGCCACCCACCTGCGAGCCCGCCACGCCACCGACCACAGCGCCGGTCACGCCGCCGATGCCACTTTGGCTGCCATCGACAGTGACAGAGCGCACCGACAGCACCGTGGCGTCCTGAACCTGAGACAAGCGCTGCGCGTCGCCGCGCTGGATGACGTCAGGGCTCGTGGTCGAGCAGCCGGCGAGTACGGCAAGGATCGCGATTGCAGCGGCGGTTTTTTTCATGGTCATGCCCTCTTCTGTGTCCTGTGTTCGATGCGTCACGCAACGCCCTGCGTCGTTGCCGGGTTGACGCGCACGCGCCCACATTGGACACCGACCACGGCGCGATGTTCCTCTGCTGGAACGTAAAGACATGTTGCAGGACGGCGCTGCAACATCTACGTCTACGTGCGAAGTCGGCTGTGCCGGGGCACGCTGGCCAGCAGGAACTCCATCTGATCGGCCAGGATCCTGCGGCCGCGCAGGATCATGTCTTCGTGCAGGCTGGGCACGTAGGGCAGGTACAGCAGGGTCATCCGCGCTTCCTCGGGCAGGCGGTTGCCCTTGTTGCCGTTGCAGGTGCGGCAGGCGGTGATGCAGTTCATCCAGGTGTCGTGCCCGCCGCGAGAGGTCGGGATGATGTGCTCACGGGTCAGATCGTCGGCGTGGAAATGTCCGCCGCAGTAGGCGCAGACATGCCGATCACGCACGAACAGCTTGGGGTTTGACAACGCCGGGCTCTGACGCCAGGCACGGCTGGGAACGGCGCCTCGCACCGCGATGATCGGATGCACCTCAATGCGCGACTGCAACCCGGTGCGCCGCTGGACGCCACCACGCAGCACGTAGAAGGCATCGCCGAGCGTCCAGGCGACGCCATCGCTGGCGTAGAGCACGGCCGCTTCCTTGGCCGAAAGCCAGGACTGGGGTCGCCCTGACACGTCGAGTTGCAGAACTTCCAAGATCAAGCCTCCCGAAATACAAGCCCAACCGATCCGCGTGACACCCCCGAATATTCGCATGCGCCAGCGCCATGCGTGTGTCTTTACCTGATGAACCCCGGTCGGCACTCGGCATGGGCCCCTTCGGCACAGGGGTTCGGTGCGCCCGACAATAGGGGTTTGGCAGTCACCGCACTTGCCCGTCATTGCTCCGCACAGATCGCCACCAGGAACCCGCATGGCTCACTACACCCCCCCGCTGCGCGACATGCAGTTCGTGCTGCACGAACTGCTGAACGTCACCGACGCACTGAAACAGCTGCCGCCACATGCCGAGATCGATGTGGACACCATGAACGCGGTGCTCGAGGAAGGCGGCAAGTTCGCCAGCGAAGTCATTGCGCCGCTGAACCAGATCGGTGATGCCGAAGGCTGCTCGCTCAACCGCGACACGCACGAGGTCACCACCCCCAGCGGCTTCAAGGCCGCCTACGACAAGTTCGTCGAAGGCGGCTGGCCATCGCTGGGTTGTGACGCAGCCTATGGCGGACAGGGTCTGCCGGTGACGCTGAACCAGTGCCTCTACGAGATGCTCAACAGCGCCAACCAGGCCTGGACGATGTATCCCGGCCTGACCCGTGGCGCCTACGAATGCCTGCACGCCCATGGCACGCCGGAGCAACGGCAGACCTACCTGCCCAAGCTCACCAGCGGTGAATGGACCGGCACGATGTGCCTGACCGAAGCGCACTGCGGCACCGACCTGGGGCTGCTGCGCACGAAGGCCATCCCCTCTGAAAGCGACGGGCAGGCCGACGGCAGCTTCCTGATCACAGGCAACAAGATCTTCATCAGTGCCGGCGAGCACGATCTGGCGGCCAACATCGTGCACCTGGTGCTGGCACGGCTGCCCGATGCACCGGCGGGCAGCAAGGGGATCTCGCTGTTCGTGGTGCCCAAGTTCCTGGTCAATGCCGATGGCTCGCTCGGTGCTCGCAACGCCATCACCTGCGGCGCGCTCGAGCACAAGATGGGCATCCACGGCAACGCCACCTGCCAGATGAACCTCGATGGCGCCCGCGGCTGGCTGGTCGGCGAGCCGAACAAGGGCCTGAACGCGATGTTCGTGATGATGAACGCAGCGCGGCTGGGCGTCGGCATGCAGTCGCTGGGACTGACCGAAGTGGCTTATCAGAACGCGGTCGCCTACGCGAAGCAGCGCCTGCAGAGCCGGGCACTCAGCGGGGCGAAGGCACCCGAGCAGCCGGCCGACCCGATCATCGTGCACCCCGACGTGCGGCGGATGCTGCTGAGCGCTCGCGCCTATGCGGAAGGCGGTCGCGCGCTGGCCGTCTTCACGGCGATGCTGATCGACCAGGAACTGTCGTCCACCAACGAGACGGTCAAGGCCGATGCCGCCGACCTCGTGGCGTTGCTGACGCCGATCGTCAAGGCGTTCCTGACCGACAACGCCTGGCTCTCCACCTCGCACTGCCTGCAGGTCTTCGGTGGGCACGGCTATGTACGCGAGTGGGGCATGGAGCAGTTCGTCCGCGACGCCCGCATCAACATGATCTACGAAGGCACCAACACCATCCAGTCGCTCGACCTGCTCGGGCGCAAGGTGCTGCTGGACAAGGGCAAGAAGCTCAAGAAGCTCATCGAGCTGGTGCAGCAGTTGATCGAGGCCGAGGGCGGCGATGCGGCGATGCTCGAGTTCATCAACCCGCTGGCCGACCTCGGCGAAAAGCTCACAAAGCTGACCACCGAGCTGGGCCTGAAGGCCTTCAGCAATCCGGACGAAGTCGGCGCGGCAGCAGTCGACTACCTGCGCGTGGTCGGGCACCTGGTGTTCGCCTATTTCTGGACGCGGATGGCGCGGGTGGCGCTCGATCACCAGGCCGATGAAGACCCGTTCTACCGCACCAAGCTGGCCACTGCGCGCTTTTACTTCTCCTTCCTGCTGCCCGAAACCGCCGCACTGATTCGCAGCGCGCGCGCCGGTGTGAAGCTGCTGATGGCGGTCGATGAAGCGCAGTTCTGACGGACGCACCCCGACGGCGCGGCGCGGCACTTGCTCGGCACCTGCGCCGATCTTCAACTTCCCGGAGTCACCATGAAACGATTCAACGTCCGCAAAGTCGCCGTGCTGGGTGCCGGCGTCATGGGTGCCCAGATCGCCGCTCACCTTGCCAACGTGCGGGTCCCGGTGCTGCTGTTCGATCTGCCGGCCAAGGATGGCGCGAAGAACGGGGTCGTCACCAAGGCCGTGGAAGGCCTGAAGAAGCTCAAGCCTGCGCCGCTGGGCATCAACGACGATGCGGCGCTGATCGCCCAGGCAAATTACGAGGAGCACCTCGAGCAATTGCGCGACTGCGATCTGATCATCGAGGCGATCGCCGAGCGCATGGACTGGAAGCTCGATCTGTACACCAAGATCGCGCCGTTCGTTGCACCCCATGCGATCGTGGCCAGCAACACGTCCGGGTTGAGCATCAGCCAGCTGGGCGCGGTGCTGCCCGAGGCCATCCAGCCACGCTTTTGCGGCATCCACTTCTTCAATCCGCCGCGCTACATGGCACTGGTCGAGCTGATCCCGACACCCGCCACACAGCCCGAGATCCTCGACCAGCTCGAAGCCTTCGTGACCACCACGCTGGGCAAGGGTGTGGTGCGTGCCAAGGACACGCCGAACTTCATTGCCAACCGCGTGGGCGTGGCAGGGATGCTGGCGGTGATGAAGGAGGCCGAGCTGTTCGGCCTGAGCTACGACGTGGTCGACGACCTCACCGGCAAGAAGCTCGGCCGCGCCAGCTCCGGCACCTTCCGCACGGCCGACGTGGTCGGTCTCGACACGTTGGCGCACGTGATCAGGACCTTGCAGGACAACCTCGGGCCGGACCGCTCGAACGACCCGTTCTTTGGCAGCTATGCCACGCCGCCCGTGCTGGCGACGCTGATGGCGCAGGGTGCGCTCGGGCAGAAGACAGGCGCCGGTTTCTACAAGAAGGTCGGCAAGGACATCCTGCGCTTCGACCCCGCCACCGGCGGCTACGTGCCTGGTGGCGGTGTGGCCGACGAGGAGGTTGCACGCATCCTGAAGAAGCCGCCCGCAGAGCGGCTGCGGCTGCTGCGCGAATCGAGCCACCCGCACGCACAGTTTGTCTGGGCGGTGCTGCGCGACGGATTCCACTACAGCGCCGTGCACCTGGCCGAGGTCGCCGATTGCGCGCGTGACATCGATTTCGCGATGCGCTGGGGCTTCGGTTTCACCCAGGGTCCGTTCGAGCTGTGGCAGGCGGCTGGCTGGACGCAGGTCACACAGTGGATCCAGGAAGACATCGCTGCGGGCAAGGCGTTGTGCGCGGCCCCGCTGCCGGCCTGGGTGCTCGAAGGCCCGGTTCCCGAGCAGGGCGGGGTGCACCAGCCCACGGGATCGTGGAGCGCGGCCCACATGCGCTGGGTGGCCCCGAGCCATCTGCCCGTGTACGAGCGACAGCACTTCCGCGAGGCCGTGCTCGGTGCGGGCGCACCGACTGCCCTGGCATCGGGGACCGAGGTGTTCAAGACCGATGAGCTCAGGGTGTGGACGCTCGACGGCGTGGTGCTGATCGCCAGCATCACCACCAAGCTGCACCTGATCAGCCCTGCCGTCACCGAGGGGCTGGTCAAGGCCGTCGGCCTCGCCGAGGAGAGCTACAAGGGCCTGGTGATCTGGTCACCCGACGATGTGTTTTCTGCCGGCGCCAATCTCGAGGCGCTGATGCCGGTGTTCATGACCATGGGCCCCAAGGGCATTGCCGTCGAAGAGAAGAAGCTGCAGGACGCGATGCTGCGGGTGCGCTACGCGACGGTGCCGGTGGTGGCGGCCATCCGGGGTCTGGCGCTGGGTGGCGGCTGTGAGCTGGCGGTGCATTGCGCGAAGCGGGTCGCGGCGATGGAGAGCTATGTCGGGCTGGTCGAGGTCGGCGTGGGATTGATTCCTGGCGCAGGGGGGCTGACCTACATCGCGCGCCGTGCCGCCGAGATGGCTGCCGCGGGCAACGCAAATGCCGACATCCTCGCCTTCCTGAAAGACGGTTTCACGACAGCAGCGATGGCCAAGGTCGGTACCAGCGCGATCGACAGCCGTCAGCTCGGCTACCTGTTGTGGAGCGACGTGATCGTGCCGCACAAGGACGAACTGCTGTTCGTGGCGCTCGCCCAGGCCCGCGCCTTGTTCGACAGCGGCTACCGACCGCCGGCGAAGCGGCTGTTCCCGGTGGCCGGGCGCGATGGCATCGCCACCATCAAGGCGCAGCTGGTCAACATGCGAGACGGCGGCTTCATCAGCGAGCACGATTTCCATCTGGCCTCGCTGATCGCCGAGGTCTTGTGCGGCGGCGACATCGATGCCGGATCGCTGGTCAGCGAGGACTACCTGATGGCCCTCGAGCGCCGGCATTTCTGCGACCTGCTCAAGCACCCTAAAACCCAGGAACGCGTCCTCGGAATGCTCAGCACCGGCAAGCCGGTCAGGAACTGAGCGCCTGCCCCACGCGGGGGCAGGCTGGCAGCAGCGCTCGCGCTACAGGATGTAGCGCGACAGGTCCTCGTTGTGGGCCAGCTCGGCCAGCTTGGCATCGACCTCGGCTGCGCCCAGCGTGACCGTCTGGCCGCTGAGCTTGGGGGCGTCGAAGCTGACCTCGTCGAGCAGCCGCTCCATCACCGTGGCCAAGCGCCGTGCCCCGATGTTCTCGGTGCGCTCGTTGACGTCGTAGGCGATCTGCGCGAGCCGGCGGATGCCGTCGGCTGCGATCTGCAGCGTCACGCCCTCGGTCGACAGCAGTGCCTGGTACTGCTTGACCAGGCTGGCGTGCGTCTGCGTCAGGATCGCCTCGAAGTCGTCCACGCCGAGCGAGCCCAGCTCCACGCGGATCGGGAAGCGACCCTGCAGTTCGGGAATCAGGTCGCTGGGCTTGGACAGATGGAACGCCCCCGACGCGATGAACAGGATGTGGTCTGTCTTGACGATGCCGTGCTTGGTGCTGACCGACGTGCCTTCGACCAGCGGCAGCAGATCGCGCTGCACCCCTTGCCGAGACACATCGGCGCCGCTGGTTTCATTGCGCGAGGCGACCTTGTCGATCTCGTCCAGGAAGACGATGCCGTTCTGCTCGGTCTGCAGCACGGCAGCAGCCCGGATCTCCTCCTCATTGACCAGCTTGGCCGCTTCGTCGTCGACCAGCAGATGCCGAGCTTCGCCGATCTTCAGTTTGCGCAGCTTGCGCCTGGGGCCACTCGCGCTGGCGAACAGGCCCTGCAGCTGGTCGGCCATGTCTCCCATGCCGGCCGGACCCATGATGCGCAGCTGCGGCTTGGGCTCGGCCAGGTCGATCTCGATGTCCTTGTCGTCGAGCGTGCCCTCGCGCAATCGCTTGCGCATCACCTGGCGCGCGGTGTTGTCGGCTGGCGCGGCAGCGGGATCGGCGCCACGCGGCGGCGGCGGCACCAGGATATCGAGGATGCGGTCTTCGGCAGCGTCTTCGGCGCGCGAGCGCTGACGGCGCATCGCGGATTCGCGCTGCTGCTTGACAGCGGTTTCGACGAGGTCGCGGATGATCGAATCGACGTCCTTGCCGACGTAGCCGACCTCGGTGAACTTGGTCGCCTCGACCTTGATGAACGGCGCATCTGCCAGCTTCGCCAGGCGGCGCGCGATCTCGGTCTTGCCGACACCGGTCGGGCCGATCATCAGGATGTTCTTGGGCGTGATCTCGCTGCGCAGCGGTTCGTCGATCTGCTGCCGACGCCAGCGGTTGCGCAGCGCGATGGCCACCGCGCGCTTGGCGTCATGCTGGCCGACGATGTGGCGATCGAGCTCGGAGACGATCTCCTGCGGCGTCATGTGGCTGCTCATCGGCGTGCTCATCCCAGGGTCTCGATGGTGTGGTTCTGATTGGTGTAGATGCAGATGTCGCCGGCGATCTCTAGCGACCGCTTGACCACGTCATGGGGTGACAGTTCGGTGTGCGCGATCAGCGCACGGGCAGCGGCCTGGGCGTAGGAGCCACCGGAGCCGATGGCGACGATGCCGTGCTCGGGCTCGAGCACATCGCCGTTGCCGGTGATGATCAGGGAGGCCGTCGCATCGGCCACGGCCAGCATCGCTTCGAGGCGGCGCAGCACGCGGTCGGTGCGCCAGTCGCGGGTCAATTCGATGGCCGCACGCACCAGGTGTCCCTGGTGCTTTTCGAGCTTGGACTCGAAGCGCTCGAACAGGGTGAACGCATCGGCCGTGGCGCCCGCGAACCCGGCCAGCACCTGTTCGCGGTACAGCTTGCGCACCTTGCGGGCCGACGACTTGACGACGATGTGGCCGAGCGTGACCTGTCCATCACCACCCAGCGCCACCTGCGCACCACGGCGCACGCTGACGATGGTGGTGCCGTGAAAGCTGGGAGGAGCGTTGTAATCCATGGGGAGGGTGTGAGGGCGTTCACGCCGATTTCAATGCCCCGGCCTGGCCGAACGCGCCGCAGCGCGGGAGATCCACTCAGACGGTGCGGACCTTGACCGTCGCGTGCTCGTTGATGCCCATGGCGCCGAAGAACAGCGCCACCAGTCGGTGTGCATCGACGAAGGTCACCGAGCGGTTCTCGCCGCGGCGCGCCAGCACCCAGTTGAGCAGGTCCCCGGCCGCGATGAAATCGACGCGGATCAGCCGCGAGCAAGACACCGTGATCACCGGCGCCGTGCCGAGCTGCTCGGTCATCGATTGCAGCAGCGGCCCGATGTCGCCGATCAACTGGCCGGACAACTCGACGCTGGACACCTGCACCAGCACCGCGTCATCGAGCAGGTTGGACTCGACAAAACCGGTGGACACCTCGCTCACCATCGACATCGATGGCGACAGCGTGCTGCTCGCCGCACCGCTCAGTCGGACCCGGCACTGCGCGCGCTCCCAGGACGGCGGCGAGACTTCGTAGGTCATGCAGTACTCGATGGCCGTCTCGTCGAACTGGTCGGGCCGGTTGGTCATGCGCAGCACATCCAGGCGCAGCTGCCAATAGACAGGGTCGGCGTCGCGCACCCCATTGGGCGTGGCCTCGTGCAGGCAGTTCAGCAGGGCGTCGCCATGCAGCCAACGCATGTCGAGCTTCTGCGGCATCCAGCTGCGAAAGAGATCGCTGAGACGGGCGCAGGCTTCGGCATCGATCCCGCGCAGCGCGGCCCAGTCGAACACCCACGGCAGCGGCATCTGCAGGGTTTGCGACCGCAGTCGCGACACCGCCTCGCCATCGATCCACTCCGGGCTCGACCAACCGACCTGGCCGTCGATGCGGCTGCGCGGCTGGCGCTCTTCGCTGACGGCTTCAGCCACCCGCTGCGGCATCGAAAACCACTGTGGGGCCGACCAGCCGAATTGCTGGGCGTACTCAATGGCCAAGGCCTCGAACTTGGGCAACTGGCCCGTTGCACGGTGCATGTCGAACAGCGCCAACCAGGTCTCGGCATGCTGCGCACGCGCCCCGTGCGGCTGGATCAGCTGGGTCAGCGACTGCTCGCACAGATCGAAATCGGCGTTCGCAAAGGCGATCACGGCCTCGTCGAGCTCCGGGTCAAGCGCCAGTTCGTTGTTGGTCTCGGCCGACACGAACGCCTTGTCGAACGAGGATCCGACCACCTCGCGGTTGAAGGTGAGGCCCGCGGCATACGGCGGCGTCGAGTCGGTGGCATCCGCGCCAGGCACCTGGGCGTTTCCGGCTGCGTCCAGCGGCGCCGCCTGCGTCGGCGCGGCATAGAACTCGGGGGACCGGCGCAGCGCAGCCGGCTGGCTGTTGCCCACCATCTGCTGCTCGATGGCGTCGATCTTGGCCTTCATGCCGGGACCGGAGCGCGCCTCGCTGTCGCGCAGGCGCGGCACCGAATCACCGCCCATCGCCGACGAGCCGCCCAGCGCTGCAAGTTGCTCGGGCGTCAGCCCGTCGCGACGGACCTTGCGCAGCATGTCGAACTCGCGCTTGCGCACGAAGTCGTTGCGCCGCTTGCGCTCGATCATGGCCTTCAGCTCGGACTTGGCGAGCTCGCTCTCGATCGATCCTGGTGCAGGCTGCCCCAACTCGTTCCATTCGGTGGCCGGATTGGCGACGAACTTCACGACCTTGCGGAAGAAGCTCGTCGTGTCTTTGGGGTCCGCCATGGGGTCAGTGCCTGCTGGGGTACGGGGGATGGTCAGTCGCCGAACATCTTCTGCTTGAGTTCCCGGCGCTGCTGAGCTTCGAGAGACAAGGTGGCGGTCGGACGCGCGATCAGGCGGCCCAGGCCGATGGGTTCCCCGGTCTCATCGCAAAAACCGTACTCACCGCTGTCGACGCGGTTGAGTGACTGCGCAATCTTCTTGAGCAGCTTGCGCTCCCGATCGCGGGTGCGCAGCTCCAGGGCGTGCTCTTCCTCGATCGTGGCCCGGTCGGCCGGATCAGGAACGATGGAGGTGTCTTCGCGCAGATGCTCGGTGGTTTCTCCGGCATTGCTGAGCAGATCGTCCTTGAGCTTCTTCAGCGTGGCGCGGAAGAAGTCGAGCTGCTTCTCGTTCATGTACTCGCTGTCTGGCATGGCGAGCACCTCGGCTTCGGTGAGGTCCTTGCCTGCCTTGGTCTTCCAGGCATTGGCCAGCTTCGGATCGGCCTTGGTCACCGCACGCGGGGTGTCCAGCCCCAGGTTGTTCATCTGGCGGGTCGGCGGACGCGGAGGCGCAAAGCGGTCGGCAAAACGCGAGGTCGGTGGCGGCAATGGCGCGGTGGGCATCGGTGCGCCGTAACGGGACTTGGCCGCCGATTTGGCGCGCGGCGGCTTGGCGGCAGCGGGTGCCGCCGAGACGGTGTCGGCGGGTGCCGGCACCTGGGGCGCCACGACCTCTTTCGCGGCGTCCTGAGGGAGGGATTTCAGCATCGGTTTCGGAACAGGTTTTCCAGCGGTGGCAGCGGGCTTCGCTGTTTTGGCCGGCGCAACTTTGGGAGCGGGCGGGACCGGAGCAGGCTTGGAGGCAGCCTTGGCTCGGCTCGGGGCGGGCACAGGCGCCGCTTTGGGCGCCGGTGGGGAGATCTTCTCGGGTGGCGTTGTCTTCTTGGGCGGTGGAGCTGGCTTCTTGGGCGGTGGAGCTGGCTTCTTGGCGGGTGGAGACGCTTTCTTGGGAGGCGCGGACTTCACCGACGCCGACGCTGTGGCCTTCTTCTTGAGCACGGGGGCTGTTCGCGCGGCAGGGGGCGCAGACTTGGCCGGGGATCGGGTCACAGGGTTCTCCTCGCAGCGGGTTGCTACCGCCAGGGCGCGAAACGAGCGCCACGTTGGCACCACGACATTGCCATCGACTCAAATCGCAAGGCGGGGCGGATTGTAGCCACGCCTTGCGGGGCAAGCCGGCATCACACGAGGCATTGCTCCAGGCCCTGCAGAAATATGTCTTTCGGCAGGTCGATGCCGATGAACACCATCTTGCTGTTCTTCTTCTCGCCAGGTGCCCAGGCCGGGCCGAGGTCGCTGCCCATCAGCTGGTGCACCCCCTGGAAGATGACCTTCTTGGGCGAGCCCTTCATGAACAGCACGCCCTTGTAGCGCAGCAGCTTCGGGCCATAGACCTGCACGATCGACGCCAGGAAATCCTCCAGCTTGGCCGGGTTGAAAGCCTTGTCGGAACGGAACACGAACGACTTCACATCGTCGTCATGCACATGGTGGCTGGGGTGGTCGCAGTGCTCGCCGTGCTCATGATCGTGGTCATGGTGCGCGTGGTCGTGTCCATGGGCATCGGCGTTCAGGAAGTCCGGGTCGATGTCGAGCTTGGCATTCAGGTTGAAGCCGCGCAGATCGAACACGCTGGCTATCGGAACCTCGCCGAAATGCACCCGGCTCTGCGGCGCGCGGGGGTTCATGTGCTTGATGCGATGCGCCAGCGCATCGACGGCAGCTTCATCCACCAGATCCGATTTGCTGATGAAGATCTTGTCCGCAAAGCCGATCTGGCGGCGGGCTTCCTGCCGGCTGTCGAGCTGCTGCTCACCATGCTTCGCGTCGACCAGCGTCAGGATGGAGTCGAGCAGGTAGCACTCGGCAATCTCGTCGTCCATGAAGAACGTCTGCGCCACGGGCCCTGGATCGGCCAGGCCGGTGGTCTCGATCACCACCCGATCGAACTGCAATTCGCCCTTGCGCTTCTTTTCGGCCAGATCGGAGAGCGTGGTGCGCAGATCTTCGCGGATCGAGCAGCACACACAGCCGTTGTTCAACTGGATGATCTGCTCCTTGGAATCTTGCACCAGGATGTCGTTGTCGATGTTTTCGTCGCCGAACTCGTTTTCGATCACGGCGATCTTCTGACCGTGTGCTTCACTCAGCACGCGTTTGAGCAGGGTCGTCTTGCCCGACCCGAGAAACCCCGTCAGGATGGTGGCGGGAATGAGCGCGGCGGCTTTGGCGGTGGGGGTGGCCATGGGCTGTTGTCCTGGGAAATGAGAACTCTGAGGGCCTGACATCGGCATATGGGGCCGATGCGCAACCCTTCAAGCTAACACACTTGTCAATGTCGGTTCGGGTAAGCTGTGCCCGTGATTCACTTTTCGCCCCGGCGCGATGTCTGACCCGTACCCGGCGCATTCCGCCCCCACTGCCCGCGTCAAGAATTCAGCGCGCCGCCCTGCCGCAGTCGACAAGCGCAACCTGTTTCAGCGGCTGATCGAATTCATTTCACCAGGCGTCGATTCACGCGACGAGCTGATCGAGTCACTGGCCGACGCCGAGCATCGGGAGCTGATCGCACCGGAGTCGCGGATGATGCTCGAGGGCGTGATCCGCATGGCGGACATGACCGCCGGCGACGTGATGGTGGCAGCGCCCCACATGGATCACCTCGACATCGACGCGCCGTACGACGAGTTGCTGCATCTGGTCATCGGTACCGCGCATTCGCGCTTTCCGGTCTACGAAGGTCAGCGCGACAACATCATCGGCATCCTGATGGCGAAGGACCTGCTGAAGCTGCAGCGCTCGCCCGACCTGAACCTGCGCACGCTGCTGCGCCCGGCGGTGTTCGTGCCCGAATCGAAAGGGCTCAACGAGCTGCTGCGCGACTTCCGTTCCAACCGCAACCACCTGGCGATCGTCATCGACGAGTTCGGCAACACCGCCGGGCTGATCACCATCGAAGACGTGCTCGAGGAGATCGTGGGCGAGATCGAGGACGAGTTCGACGACAAGGATGGCGAGTCCAGCGTCTACACGCTGGCCGACGGCAGCCACCGGGTGGCGGGCGATGCCGAGATCGGCGCGGTCAATGAGTCCTTCGGCGCCCAGTTGCCGCAGGACAGCTTCGACACCATCGGCGGGCTGATCGCCCACGAACTGGGCCGCGTGCCCCGCCGCGGCGAAGCGGTGGCGATGGGCGGGCTGCTTTTCAGCGTGATGCTCACGCGCGGCGGTGCGGTGCGCTGGTTCAAGGTCACCCGCGCGCCCGAACCCGCCATCGAATCAGACGGCGCTTGATGCGCCCGTCAGCGTCAGGCGCAGCGCCATGGCGCTGGCTCGCCAGCGCCCCGTCGGTGCTGCTGGCTGGCATCGCGCAAACCTTGTCGTTCTCGCCCTTCGAGTGGTGGTGGCTGCAGCTGCTGTCACTCACGGTGCTGGCCCACGCCACTGCAGAAGCGGCTCCCCGCCGCGCTGCGATGCTGGGCTGGCTGTACGCGGTGGGCTGGCTGGTGTCGGGCTTCTGGTGGCTCTACATCAGCATGCACGACTACGGCGGCATGCACCCCGCCCTCGCGACGCTGGCGGTGCTGGTGCTGGCGGCGTTGCTGGGCCTCTACTACGCGGCAGCGATGGCGCTCTGGGCGCGACTGCGCACCGGCAGCCGCGGCTGGAACGTCGTGCTGTGGGCGTCCTGCTGGCTGCTTGCCGAGCTGGCACGCGGGCTGGTGTTCACTGGATTCCCGTGGATCGCCTCGGGCTACGCGCATGCCGTGGGCCCGCTGGCGGCCTGGGCACCCTGGATCGGCGTTTATGGCCTCTGTGGACTGGCCGCGGCCATTGCCGCTGCCGCTGCGCTGTGGCTGCGCGGTGGTTCGCTGCGGCGTCGAACGGCCGTCAGCATGGCCGTGCTCGCGCTGGCGCTGGTGCCGCACCTGCTGCCCGATCAGTTCACTCACTCCACCGGCACGCTAGGGGTCAGCCTGCTGCAACCGAACGTGCCGCAAGAGATCAAGTTCGACCCCGACCGGTTGAACCTGCAACTGCTCGGCCTGGTGCGGCAGTTGAGCGCAGCCCGCGGCGCTCTGGTGGTGACACCGGAATCGGTGCTGCCGCTGTCGCGCGACCAGATCAGCGACGGCTACTGGGCGACGCTGCAGCGCGCGCTGCTGCCGGAGGCCACGACAGCAGCCACCTCGCCGGCCGCTGCCGAGCGCGCCGCGCTGATCGGTCTGTTCGTCGGCAACGAGGCCGAGGGCTACGTCAACTCGGTCGTGGCGTTGTCGGCTGGCGCGCCCGATGCGGCTGCCGTCAACGCAGACACCGGCTACCGATACGGCAAGCGCCATCTGCTGCCTTTCGGCGAGATCATCCCGCCCGGCTTCCATTGGTTCGTGCGCCTGATGAACATCCCGCTGGCCGACCAGGCCCGAGGACGCAGCACCGACGCGTTCGCGTTCGGTGGGCAGCGTCTGCGCCCGCTGGTCTGCTACGAAGACCTGTTCGGAGAGGACATCGTGTCGAGCATGGTCGGACCGCAGGCGGCCACGGTGTTCGTCAATGTGAGCAACCTGGCCTGGTTCGGGCGCTGGCTGGTGCAGGACCAGCATCTGCAGTTCTCGCAGATGCGCGCGATCGAGTTCCAGCGGCCGGTGATTCGCTCGACCAACACCGGCGCCACCGCGGTGGTCGACCACCGGGGCCACGTCACCGCGCGGCTGCCGCCGCTCACCACCGGCGTGCTCGAAGCCACCGTCGAAGGCCGCCTCGGCGAAACGCCCTACGCTCGCTGGCTGGCGCTGTGCGGTTTGTGGCCGCTGATCGCCGCCGCCCTCGCGATCGTCGGCCTGAGCGCGTACATCGGGCGCCACTCGCCGGGGCAGACAGCACCCCGCCCCTAAAATCAGCGGCTGCGCGGGCTACCGCCTCGCGCCCATGACTCCGCCCACCACCAGGCCCACCACCGATGCTGACCTTCCAGCAAATCATCTTGCGTCTGCAGCAGTACTGGGACGCCCAGGGTTGCGCACTGCTGCAGCCCTACGACATGGAGGTCGGTGCCGGCACCAGCCACACCGCAACCTTCCTGCGCGCACTGGGCCCCGAGCCCTGGAAGGCCGCCTACGTGCAACCCAGCCGCCGCCCGAAGGACGGCCGTTACGGCAACAACCCGAACAGGCTGCAGCACTACTACCAGTACCAGGTGGTGCTGAAGCCCGCGCCCAGCAACATCCTTGAGCTGTACCTGGGTTCGCTCGAAGCGCTGGGGTTCGACCTGAAGACCAACGACGTGCGCTTTGTCGAAGACGATTGGGAGAACCCAACGCTCGGCGCCTGGGGCCTGGGCTGGGAGGTCTGGTTGAACGGCATGGAGGTGACCCAGTTCACCTACTTCCAGCAGGTCGGCGGCATCGACTGCCGGCCGATCACCGGCGAGATCACCTACGGCCTGGAGCGGCTGGCGATGTACCTGCAGGGCGTGGACAACGTGTACGACCTGACCTGGACCGTCGGCGCCGATGGTCAGCGCATCAGCTATGGCGATGTGTACCTGCAGAACGAGCAGGAACAAAGCGCCTACAACTTCGAGCACAGCGATGTCGAGTTCCTGCTGGGCGCCTTCGGCAGCCACGAAAAGCAGGCCAAGCATTTGATCGAGTCGCAGCTGGCACTGCCGGCCTATGAGCAGGTGCTGAAAGCGGCACACACCTTCAACCTGCTCGATGCGCGTGGCGCGATCAGCGTGACCGAGCGCGCCGCCTACATCGGCCGCATCCGCAACCTGGCACGCGCCGTGGCCGCCAGCTACCTCGACAGCCGCGAGCGACTGGGCTTCCCGATGGCGCCACGCGAGTGGGCCGATGAAGTGATCGCCGCACTGGCGCAACAACGCGACAAGAAAGCGGCCTGACGTCATGACTGTTGCCAATTTGCTGGTGGAACTGTTCGTCGAAGAACTGCCGCCGAAAGCGCTGAAGAAGCTGGGGGAATCGTTCGCGCAGGGGCTGGCAGACAGCCTGCGCGCACAAGGCCTCGCCACCGAGCATTCGGCCGTCACGCCCTTCGCCTCGCCGCGCCGACTCGCCGCGCATGTGAGTGCCGTGCTCACCGCCGCGCCCGACAAGGCCGTGTCGCAGAAGCTGATGCCCGTCAGCGTCGCGCTGGCCGCCGACGGCTCGCCGACCTCGGCGCTGCTGAAAAAGTTGGCCAGCCTGGGTGCCGATGCGTCGGTGCTGCCTGCGCTGAAGCGCCAGATGGATGGCAAGGCCGAGGCTTTGTTCTTCGACAGCCTGGTGCCGGGCGCAACGCTGGCGCACGGGCTCCAAAAGGCGCTTGACGAGGCCATCGCCAAACTGCCGATCCCGAAGGTGATGACCTACCAGCTCGAATCCGGCGCGCAACCCGGTTGGACCAGCGTGCAGTTCGTGCGGCCGGCGCATGGCCTGGTCGCCTTGCACGGCGCTGATCTGGTGCCGGTGTCGGCGCTGGGCTTGCAGGCCCGCCGCGAAACCCACGGCCATCGCTTCGAGGCGGCCATGGACCCGGTGGTGCTGCAACACGCCGACTGCTATGCCGAGCAGTTGCGTGACCAGGGCGCGGTGATCGCCAGCTTCGCGCAGCGCCGCGGCGAGATTGCGCGCCAGCTCCAGCATGCCGCCGCCAAGCAAGGCCTGACGCCCATCGACGACGACGCGCTGCTGGATGAAGTGACTGCGCTGGTCGAGCGGCCCAACGTGCTGCTCGGTCGTTTCGAGGAAGCGTTCCTCGACGTGCCGCAGGAGTGCCTGATCCTGACGATGAAGGCGAACCAGAAGTACTTCCCGCTGCTCGACGTGTCATCGGGCAAAGAAGGCAAGCTCACCAACAAGTTCCTGATCGTCAGCAACATCAGCCCGGCCGATCCCAGCGCGGTGATCGGCGGCAACGAGCGCGTGGTGCGGCCGCGGCTGGCCGACGCGAAGTTCTTCTTTGACCAGGACCGCAAGAAGACGCTGGCCTCGCGGGTCGATGGCCTGGGCAAGGTGGTCTACCACAACAAGCTGGGCAGCCAGGGCGAGCGCACCGAGCGCGTGCGCGCGATCGGCCACGCCATCGTCAACCAGCTGCGCATGGCCACGCTGCCCTACACCGTGGACGCGCAGGACGAGTTCGCGGTGCTCGACAGCAAGGTGCAAGAGGCCGCGCGGCTGGCCAAGGCCGATCTATTGACCGACATGGTCGGCGAGTTTCCCGAACTGCAGGGCGTGATGGGTGGCTATTACGCCCGCCACGAGGGCCTGCGCGACGGCGTGGCGATCGCCATCGAAGACCACTACAAACCCCGCTACGCCGGCGACGCATTGCCGCGCAACCACACCGGCACCGTGCTGGCGCTGGCCGACAAGCTGGAGACCCTGGTCGGCCTGTTCGGCATCGGCCAGTTGCCCACCGGCGACAAGGACCCTTTCGCACTGCGCCGCCACGCACTGGGCGTGATCCGCATCCTGACCGAGAAGAACCTGCCGCTGGATCTGCCCGCCCTGCTGCAGGGCGCGCTGCCGGCGTTCGGGGAGCTGATTTCCGACCCCACCGACGCGCTGCGGAGCTTCTTCACCGACCGGCTGGCGGTGAGCCTGCGCGACCAGGGTTACAGCGCCCAGGAAGTGGACGCCGTACTCGCCTTGGCACCGACCCGACTGGGCGACCTGCCGCGCCGGCTGGAGGCCGTGCGCGCCTTCGCCGCCATGCCGGAAGCCGCCTCTCTGGCCGCAGCCAACAAGCGGGTGGGCAACATCCTGAAGAAGGTCGATGGGGCAGCGCCCACCACCGTCGAGGCCTCGCTGTTGCGTGAACCCGCCGAGCACGCGCTGGCGCAGGCGCTGACCAGCGTGCGCCCCCAGGCCGACACGCTGTTCGATCAGCACGACTACACCGCCTCGCTGCAGGCCCTGGCTGCGCTGCGGGCGCCGGTGGACGCCTTCTTCGAGTCGGTGATGGTCAACGCCGAAGACGCCGCGCTGCGCGCCAACCGCCTCGGTCTGCTGGCCCAGCTGCACGCCGCGATGAACCGCGTTGCCGACCTGTCCAAGCTGGCGGCCTAGGATGAAACCAGACTTGTCGGCGCCGACTTTCGGACCCGTGCAGACGTTTGTGCGCCACATGGCTCGATTTGCGAGAGAGCGCTGCGGCGCGGTGCCGTGTTGCGTTCATGTCCCCCGGGCCGGTTCAACATCCGCTCGGCTCGGCCCACGTCGATTCGGCCCTCCTCCTTTACTTCACTCCACACGGCACCCCACCACATCGCTCTGGGCGTCATCGTGGCGGTTGAAGACCGTTGACTGCAGCTTTGGATGCTTGCGGAGGATGCCGGGTGACCGGCGCAGCGAAGTAAAGGAGGAGGGCCGGATCGATTCGACGCCAAGCGCCTGGTCAGTGAATCGGCCCGGGGGACATGAGCGGAGCCGGTCACCCGGTAGCCTCCGCTCGCGCAGACCAAAGCATGCTCGGCCGTTTCATGCTTCGCGGGTCGCGCAAAGCACCCTGGAAAGCTGAGATGTCACCCACCTCGTCCAACGCACTCAAGCTCGTCATCCTGGACCGCGACGGCACGATCAACGAAGACCGCGACGACTACGTCAAATCGCCGGA
Source organism: Burkholderiales bacterium PBB1 (assembly GCA_002255905.1). Taxonomy (GTDB): domain Bacteria; phylum Pseudomonadota; class Gammaproteobacteria; order Burkholderiales; family Burkholderiaceae_C; genus PBB1. Next base: position 66,149 of record NKIN01000005.1, on the reverse strand, counting down.
GGAATGGGTGCCGCTGCCTGGTGCGCTGGAGGCCATCTCGCGGCTCAACCATGCGGGCTGGCACACGGTGCTGGCCACCAACCAGGCGGGCCTCGGACGCGGGCTGTTCGACATGGCCTCGCTCAACGAGATCCAGCTGAAGATGAACCACGCGCTGGCGGCCCAGGGTGGCCGCATCGATGCGGTGTTTTTCTGCCCGCACACCCCCGACGAGGGTTGCGATTGCCGCAAGCCCCTGCCGGGCATGATGCTGCAGATCGCCGAGCGCTTCGGCGTGTCGCTGGACAACACCCCGATGGTCGGCGACACCTTGCGCGACCTGCAGGCCGGCATGGCGGCTGGCTGCCCGACGCACCTGGTGCTGACCGGCAAGAGCGCCGGCCTCGAGGGCCAGCCTTTGGCCGACCTGCTCGCGGCGGTGCCGGGTACCCGCGTGCACGCCGACCTCTCGGCTTTCGCCGACTGGTGGATTCGTCAGCAGCGCCACCCACACGGTGACAGCAGCGAGTCCGGCTCAGGCTTCGAGGAATCGCGGTGATGGAACGTTTCTTCTGCGCGCTGCGGTCGTCTCTTTTCCTGGCCTACATGGCCATCAGCGTGGTGCCCTGGGCCACGGTGGTGCTGATCGTGTCGATCTTCACCCGCGGCGACCGCATCTACTGGCTGTGCGCCGGCTGGCTGACGCATTCGATCGCCGCCGCGCGCGTGATCTGCGGCGTGCGCCACCGCGTGCATGGCCTCGAGAACCTCGCCGAGGCGAACCGTGCCCCGGCCGTCATCGTGCTGCCCAAGCACCAGTCGACCTGGGAAACCTTCGCTTTTCCCGGGCTGATGCCGCACCCGCTGGCCTACGTGTTCAAGCGCGAGCTGCTGTACATCCCGTTCTTCGGCTGGGCGATGGCGCGCATGGACATGATCCACATCGACCGCGCCCGCCGCTCGGAAGCCTGGCGACGCGTGGCCGAGCAGGGTGCGCGGCACATGAAGCACGGCGCCTGGGTGATCATGTTCCCCGAAGGCACCCGCGCCGCACGCGGGCAGCAGGAGGAATACAAGTCGGGCGGCACACGATTGGCCGTCACCACCGGTGCTTCGGTGCTGCCGATCGCGGTGACCTCGGCGCGCTGCTGGCCCCGCAAGAGTTTCATCCTGCGCCCGGGGGTCATCGATGTGTCGGTGGGACCGCTGCTGTCCTCGGCGGGCAAGCGCCCCGACGCGCTGATGCGCGAGGTGGAAACCTGGATCGAGGCCGAGATGCGGCGGCTTGATCCGGACGCCTATGTGGGTGAGGCCTCGCGGCCCACCGCGGCCCTGCCCGCCACCCCGCCAGCGGGCGGCACGGCAACCGAACCGTAGACTCCGCGCCCATGGCCGCCCCCCGTCGCCCCGACCCCGCACAGCTGTCGCTGTTCGTCGCGATGGAGCCGACGGCCTCGACACCGATGCGCCCCCCGCCGGCCCCTGCCACGACGCCTGCAGACCCGCCCCGCGCTGCAGGCGACTCGGCCCTGGCACCGACGGCCTTCCGTCATCCGCAAGCAGCGCGCGAGATCGTGCTGGAGGGCCACCCCGTGGGCTACGCGCTCAAGCGCGTACGCCGGCGCAGCATCGGCTTCATCGTCGGCACCGAGGGCCTGTGCGTCAACGTGCCGAGCTGGGTCGGCCCACGCGACATCGAAACGGCGCTGCGCGAGAAAGCCGCCTGGATCCTGCGCAAGCTGCACGAGCAACGGGAGCGCGGCCGCCGACTGCAATCGGCGCGCGTCGATTGGCGCGATGGGGTCACGATTCCCTTCCTCGGCCAGACGGTGGTGGTGGTGCTCGATGCACGCGCCGGCATCACGCCCTCGGGGGCGGTACTCGACGCGGGCACGGGCGACGGCGCCCCGCGCCAACTGCACACCGGGCTGCCGGCCAACGCCGCGCCCGAGCAGATCCGCGATGCGGTGCAGAGCTGGCTGCAGCGCCAGGCCAAGCGCGTCTTCGCCGAGCGCTGCGAGCACTACGCCGCGCAACTGGGTGTGCGCTATCGCCGGCTCAGCCTGTCGTCGGCACAGACCCGCTGGGGCAGCGCAAGCGCCGACGGCTCGATCCGGCTGAGCTGGCGATTGATTCATTTCGGACTGTCGACCATCGACTACGTCGTCGCCCACGAACTCGCCCACCTGCGCGAGATGAACCACAGCCCGCGCTTCTGGGATGTGGTGCGCTCGGTCGTTCCCGACTACCAGCGCACCCGCGAGGTGCTGAAGACCGACGTGCTGCCGGTGTTCGACTGACGTCTGACCGTCAAGCGAGGGACGGCGAAAAACGATAAACGCCTTGCTCGCGCTGGCGCTGCAAGCGCCCCTCGTGCCACAAGGCGTTCAGGTGCGCGATCGACTCGCCCATCGCAAAGGTGGTCTGGTGCACATCGAGCGGGCGCTTGAACAGCACCGGCAGCAGCTCCGCGGCGGTGCGGGGCGCCTGCGCACATGCAGCCATCACGTCGGCCAGCCGATCGGCATGGTGCCGGTGCAGCTGATCGATGCGGGCATGCAGGCCGCGGAAAGGCTTGCCGTGCGAAGGCAGCACCAGCGTCTCGGCGGGCAGCGCGCGCATGCGGTCGAGCGAGGCGAGAAACAGCGCCAGCGGATTGGCCTCGGGCTCGAGGTGATCGACGCTGATGTTGGTGGAGATGCGCGGCAGCAGCATGTCGCCGGCCAGCAGCACGCCCAGCGCCGGGCTGTGCAGCGCGATGTGTTCGGGCGCGTGGCCGTGGCCGGCCAGGGCGTGCCACGCATGGCGACCTGACACCTGCGCACTGCCCATGTCCAGCACACCGCCGCCCATCAGGCGGCAGTAGGTGGCGGGCAAGGCCGGCACCATGCTGGCGTAGTGGCCGGCACGGGCGCGGATCTGCGCCAGCGTGTGCGGATCGGTCACCCCATGCGCCGCCACGAACGCAGCGGCAGCGTCACCGCCCATCAACGGATCGGCGCGGCTGCCCAGGCGCGCGGCGGCAAAGTCGGTGGCGCTCATCCACAGGCGGCATTCGAACCCGGCGTCGGTCGCTGTGGCGGGGCGGCTCCAACGCTGCGTCAGCCAGTGCGCCAGCCCGATGTGATCCGGGTGCATGTGCGTGACCACCACACGCAACACCGGCAAGCCTTCGAGCTGGGACTCAAACACCTGCGCCCAGGCCGTGCGGGTGGCCTCGTCGGCAATGCCGCAATCAACCACCGTCCAGCCCTGCACCGGGCCGCCAGGGCCGTCGAGCTGGTCGCGCAGCAGCCACAGGTTGATGTGGTTCAGCGCAAACGGCAGCGACATGCGCAGCCAGCGCACGCCAGGGGACACCTCCATGGCAAAGCCTGTGGCGGGCAGCGCATCGCCCCAGGGGTAGTCCGGTTCTTGCTGGGGCTGGTGCGTCACGGTCGTGGCAGGACTCATGGTGTTCGATCGGTGGACTTCCGCTCGATAGACTCGGGTTTTCAGTGTGCCTTCAACTTATGTCCAGCGAACTGAACGAACTCTTCGAGAGCAACCGGATGTGGGCGCGTGCCACCGAGGAACGCACGCCCGGCTTTTTCACCAACCTGTTGAAGCAGCAGGCCCCGCAATACCTGTGGATCGGCTGTGCCGACAGCCGCGTACCGGCCAACGAGCTGGTCGGCCTGGCGCCGGGCGAGCTGTTCGTGCACCGCAATGTCGCCAATGTGGTTGCGCATTCGGATCTGAACTGCCTGTCGGTAGTGCAGTACGCCACTGACATGCTGAAGGTGAAGCACATCATCATCGTCGGCCATTCCGGCTGCGGCGGCGTGGCAGCGTCACTGCACAACACGCGGGTCGGGATCGTCGACAACTGGATCCGCTACGTGCAGGACGTGCGCAACCGGCACCAGGACTGGCTCGAGACGGTCGAGGAAGCCCAACGGGTCGACGCACTGTGCGAACTGAACGTGATCGAGCAGGCACGCAACGTGTGCCAGACCACGGTGGTACAGGACGCCTGGGCGCGCGGACAGGAATTGGTGGTGCACGGCTGGTTCTACGGCCTGTACAACGGCCTGCTCGAAGACCTGCGGATGACGGTGGCCGGGCCCGAGCAGGTGAGCGTGGCCTATGACCTGGCGCTGGCTGCGGTGCACGCCCGCCGAGGGCAGGCCGCCCGGTCGGCCCGCGAAAGCAGCGGTTGATGTCGAACACCGCGTTCCCGGTCGCCCTCACCGATCCGCATGCCCTCGATCTGGCGCGCGCGATGCTGGACGGTTTCAATCGCCACTACCGCCTGTTCCGTGAAGCCAGCGCCGCAGCCAAGCAGCGCTTCGAGGCGGCCGATTGGCACGGCCAGCAGCGGGCACAGCGCGAGCGCATCGAGTTCTACGACAAGCGCGTCGGTGAAGCGGCCGAGCGGCTGTTGTCCGAGTTCAAGGCCGGCGAGCTGAGTGCCGATTTGTCGCAGCAATTCAAGCTGCACTACGTCGGCCTGCTGATCAACCACCACCAGCCCGAACTGGCCGAGACCTTCTTCAATTCGGTCACCACGAAGATCCTGCACCGGCGCTACTTCAACAACGATTTCATCTTCGTGCGCCCGACCGTCTCCACCGAGTACATCGAGGTCGACGATCCGACCTCGAAGCCGACCTACCACGCCTACTACCCGACCAAGGACACCTTGCGCCAGGTGTGGCGGCGCATCGTCGATCGCTTCGATCTGCAGCGCCCGTTCGAGGACCTCGATCGCGACCTCGACCACGTGCTGGCCGCGGTGGAAGGCGAGCTGGGCAACTACCTGCCGCGGGCCAACTTCCAGATCCAGGTGCTGAGCTCGCTGTTCTTTCGGAACAAGGGCGCCTACCTCGTCGGCAAGGTCATCAATGGCTACCGTGAACTGCCTTTCGCGCTGCCGATCCTGCACACCGAATCGGGCCAGCTCGCCATCGACACGGTGCTGTTCGGCGAAGAAGAACTGCTGCTGCTGTTCAGCTTCGCCCGCGCGTACTTCATGGTCGACATGGAGGTGCCTTCGGCTTATGTGCAGTTCCTGCGCACGCTGATGCCACGCAAGCCCCGCAGCGAGATCTACAGCGCGCTCGGCCTGCAGAAGCAGGGCAAGAACCTGTTCTACCGCGACTTCCTTGCGCACTTGCGGCACTCGTCGGACCAGTTCCGCATCGCGCCGGGCATCAAGGGCATGGTGATGCTGGTGTTCGACCTGCCATCGTTCCCCTATGTGTTCAAGGTCATCAAGGACTACTACCCGCCGCCGAAGGAGACCACGCGCGAGCTGATCAAGTCCAAGTACCTGCTGGTCAAGCAGCACGATCGCGTGGGTCGCATGGCCGACACGCTCGAGTACAGCAACGTCGCCTTTCCGCGCGCGCGGTTCGACGACGAGCTGGTGGCCGAACTCAAGAAGTACTGCGCCAGCCTGATCGAGGAAGATGGCGACGAACTCGTGATCCGCCACGTCTACATCGAGCGCCGCATGATCCCGCTGAACATCTACCTGCAGGAAGCGTCGCCCCGGCAGATCGAGCAGGCCGTGGTCGAGTACGGCAACGCGATCAAGGACCTGGTGGCCGCCAACATCTTCCCCGGCGACATGCTGTGGAAGAACTTCGGCGTCACCCGCCATGGCAAGGTGGTGTTCTACGACTACGACGAGATCGAGTACATCACCGACTGCAATTTCCGCCGGGTGCCTGCGCCCCGCAACGAAGAAGACGAGATGTCCGGCGAGGTCTGGTACACGGTGGGACCGAGGGACGTGTTCCCCGAAACCTTCGCGCCCTTCCTGCTCGGCAATGCCAAGGTGCGCGAGGTGTTCATGAAACACCATGCCGACCTGCTCGACGCCGCCTTCTGGCAGGAGCACAAGGAGCGCATCCTGGCCGGCCATGTGCACGATGTATTCCCCTACGAGGCGGCCAAGCGCTTCGAGCGCCGACGCCCCGCCCTTGCCCCTGCTCACTGACACCTGACGCCCTTGATGAAGATGAACGAGAAGATCCCGCTGGTTTTTGCGGGTGAGAAGGTCACGAAGACGCTGCGCTACACGCGCGACGACATCGCGCTGTTCGCGCGCCTGAGCGGTGACGAGAATCCGCTGCACACCGATGCCGCCGTCGCGCAGCGGGCGCGCTTCGGCGAGATCATCGCCAGCGGGCAGCACACCAGCGCTCACCTGATGGGCATGCTGGCCACTTACTTTTCGCGCAACGACGACGGCATCCGGCGCGAGATGCTGTGCCTGAACATGAATTTCGCCTTCAAGCACCCGGTGTTCGCCGACCAGGACCTCCTGTTGCAATGGCGAGTGGCCAGCATCGAACCAAAAGAGAAACTGCAAGGGCTGCTCGTGCACCTCGACGGCACCGCGTCGGTGGGTCATGGCAAGCCGGCACTGATCGCCCGCGGCACGATCCTGGTGAGGGAACTCACCGCATGAACACCGGCGTGCCCGGACTGCGGCCGCTCAGAAAGCCACCGTGAAAGCGCTGCCCCTCGATCGCGCCCTGCGGGCCTGGTTGCTGTCGGACGGATCGCTCAGCCGGCGGCTCGCGCAGACGTTCGGCGGCTTCCGGGTGCAGTTGCTCGGCCAGGGCACCGCCCCTGCCACGGCGGAGGAATTGCGCGTGCTGCGACGACACGGCACGGGCCGCTGTCGACTGCAGCGTTGCCATGTCCGCGAGGTGGTGTTGTGGGGCGATGGCCAACCGCTGGTGCATGCGCGCTCGGTGCTGCCGGCGGTGCAGGCCCGGCTGACCTGGCGCGCCGTGCGCGGCCTCGGTCATCGACCACTGGCCGACCTGCTGTTCGGCCTGCGCGCTGCGCACTGTGACCGGCTGGGCGGCCAGAGCACCGCTCCGCTGCTGGCACGCCGGCTGGCCCACCGGCTGGGATGGTCGACGCACCCGCTGTGGTGCCGGCGGTCGGTGTTCACCCGCCGCGGGGTGCCCCTGCTGGTGACGGAATGGTTCGCCCCGGCCACGCGTGATCGTGCGCCGGGCACCTGCACCATGCGTGGCCAACCGCGCCGCGTGGGGCGGCGTTGAGCATGGCCCTGCCCCCGCTCGACACCCCGCAGCTGCTGGCCATCGCCGCCGCGCTCGGCTGGGCCAGCGGGCTGCGCTTGTACGCGGTGCTGTTCCTGACCGGGCTGGCCGGCCGGCTGGGTGGGGTGGACCTGCCCAATGGCCTCGTGGTGCTGGAACACCCGCTGATGCTGTCGGCCAGCGGCTTCATGCTGCTGGTTGAATTCTTTGCCGACAAGATCCCGGGCATCGACTCGCTGTGGGACCTGATCCACACGCTGGTGCGCATCCCCGCGGGCGCAGCGCTGGCAGCGGCCGTGTTCAATGCCGACCCCACGGTTTGGACCCTGGCCGCGGCGCTGATGGGTGGCACGCTGGCCGCCACCAGCCACATCGCCAAGGCCACCACGCGGGCCGCGGTCAACACCTCGCCCGAGCCGTTTTCGAACGTGGGGATGTCGCTGCTCGGGGATGCTGCCGTGCCAGCCGCCTTGTGGCTGTCGTGGACCCATCCGCTGCTGTTTGCCGCGCTGCTGGCCTTGGCGCTGATTGCGATGATCGGGACGATCTGGTGGTTGGGCCGCTTCCTCAGGCTGCTGGCAGCGCGGGTGACGGGTTGGCGCAACCCGCCACTGCGGCGCATGGGGCCTTAGCGGAAAGGCGCCATCGCGGTCCCGCACAATGATTCTGGCCGCTCCGATGCACGAGGCTCCTGCGACACGCCATGACCCGCTCCACGCCTTCCGACACCGCTGTCCACGTCCCCAGCCCCTGCGTCGGGGTGTGCCGCATGGACGAGGCCGACCGCTGGTGCGTGGGCTGCCTGCGCAGTCGCGAGGAAATCGGCCTCTGGAGCCAGATGACCGACCGCGACAAGCTCGCGCTGTGGGCCGACATCACGCACCACCGCACCGTGCTGGCCACACCGGCGGCAGCGCCTGAATCTGACGCCTGAGCACATCCCGGGCTCAGCGCTTCGGCGAACAAAATGCGGTGCCTGACAGCAGATTCCACATTGAGAAACAAAGTTTTCGGGTTTCTGCCGATCTTGTAAGTCTCGGTTCAGCGCCACGTCAGGACGCGGTCAGAGCGCTTGACCATGATCCGGCCACGCATCGCCCATGGCCGGTGATGTCATCACAACGGAGACAAGCAACATGGCAACAGCAACCAGCAAAGCCATCGGCGGGCGGCCCACGCCGCAGCCGATGACGGCCGAAGAGCGCAAGGTCATCTTTGCGTCCAGCCTCGGCACGGTGTTCGAGTGGTACGACTTCTATCTGTACGGCTCGCTCGCCGCCATCATCGCGAAGCAGTTCTTCAGCGGCCTCGACGCCGGTGCGGCGTTCATCTTCGCGCTGCTGGCCTTCGCGGCCGGCTTCATCGTGCGGCCCTTCGGCGCCTTGGTGTTCGGTCGCCTGGGCGACATGATCGGACGCAAGTACACCTTCCTGGTCACGATCCTGATCATGGGCCTGTCGACCTTCATCGTCGGCGTGCTGCCCAACTACGCCTCCATCGGCTGGGCGGCGCCCGTCATCCTGATCGTGCTGCGCATGCTGCAAGGTCTGGCGCTCGGCGGGGAGTACGGCGGGGCTGCGACCTACGTGGCCGAGCACGCGCCGCACGGCAAGCGCGGCGCCTACACCTCGTGGATTCAGACCACCGCGACGATGGGCCTGTTCCTGAGCCTGATGGTGATCCTGGGCACCCGCTGGGTGCTGGGCGGCGGCGCGTTCACCAAGGAAGGTGAAGCGCTGTTTGCCGACTGGGGCTGGCGCATTCCGTTCATCGTGTCGATCGCCCTGCTGGGCATCAGCGTGTGGATCCGGTTGTCGATGAACGAGTCACCCGCCTTCAAGAAGATGAAGGAAGAGGGCAAGACCTCGAAGGCGCCGCTGACCGAATCCTTCGGCCAATGGAAGAACCTGAAGATCGTGATCCTGGCGCTGGTGGGCCTGACCGCCGGCCAGGCCGTGGTCTGGTACACGGGCCAGTTCTATGCGCTGTTCTTCCTGACGCAGGCGCTGAAGGTCGATGGGCCGACCGCCAATATCCTGATCGCGGTGTCGCTGTTGATCGGCACGCCGTTCTTCCTGATCTTCGGCATGCTGTCGGACAAGATCGGCCGCAAGCCCATCATCATGGCCGGCTGCCTGATCGCTGCACTGACCTACTTCCCGCTGTTCAACGCACTCACCGCGGCGGCCAACCCTGATCTGGCCAAGGCACAGAAGGAAGTGCCGGTGACGGTGGTGGTCGATCCGGCGCAGTGTTCGTTCCAGGGCAGCCCGATCGCCCGCGAAGTGAACTTCCACACCTCCTGCGACATCGCCAAGCGCACGCTGGCACAAGCCGCAGTGAATTACGAAGTCGTCGCAGCGCCCGCCGGCACGCTGGCCGTCGTCAAGCTGGGCGGTGTCGAGATCCCCTCGCTGAACGCCACGCTGACGCCTGACGGCAACTCGTTCGAGGCCGAAAGCAAGGCCGGCATCGCCGCCTTCAAGAAGAGCGTGGCCGAGGCCACCAAGGCGGCAGGCTACCCCGCTGCAGCCGACCCGGAGAAGGTCAACAAGCCGCTGGTGGTGCTGATCCTGACCATCCTGGTGATCTTCGTGACCATGGTCTACGGCCCGATCGCAGCGATGCTGGTCGAGATGTTCCCGACCCGCATCCGCTACACCTCGATGAGCCTGCCGTACCACATCGGCAATGGCTGGTTCGGCGGACTGTTGCCGACGATTGCCTTCGGCATCGTGGCGCAGACGGGCAACATCTACAACGGCCTGTGGTACCCGATCATCATCGCCAGCATCACCTTCGTGATCGGCATGCTGTTCGTCAAGGAAACCAAGGACGTGGACATCTACGCCGAAGACTGACCTTCAGCGCTTGAGAGCCAGAAGCCGCCGGGTGCAAGCCCGGCGGCTTTTTTGTTGGGCGCATTCCCCCAAATCCAAGGTGAGATGACCGTTCACACAGCACGCCGCATGGGTCAGAGTCTTTCTCATTCAAGGTATCATTGGCAATACCATGAAAACGGCGCCAAAGATCGTCATCGACACCAACGTGCTGGTGTCGGCGTTGCGCTCGCGCCGTGGCCAATCTTTCGCCCTGCTGTCGTTGCTTGGCAGCGGGAAGTTCGAGCACGTGGTGTCCGTGCCGCTGGTCATGGAGTACGAAGCGGTGCTGCTGCGCGGGGGCATGGTGCCACTGTCGAACGTGGCCGTGCAGGATGTGATCGACTACCTGTGCGCCACCGGTCTTCAGCAAGACATTCATTTTTTATGGCGCCCACAGTTGCCGGACCTGAAAGACGACATGGTGCTGGAAGCCGCCGTCAACGGTGGCTGCGAGGTGATCGTCACGCACAACGTGCGCGACTTCGCGGGCACACAAGCGTTGGGGGTGTCGGCGATGACACCCGCTGAATTCATGACTCACCTGAAGGAGCACCCCTGATGAGCGCACTGAGCATCCGCCTTCCCGAATCACTGCACAGCAACGCGCGCGCTTATGCCGAGCAGGAGGGTGTGTCGATCAATCAATTGATCGCCACTGCCCTGGCAGAAAAGCTGGCGGCACTGGGAGCACAGGACTATCTGGCATCGCGTGCAGCCCGGGCTTCGACGGCGAAGTTCGAGCAGGCGCTGGCGCAGGTGCCAGACGCTGATCCTGCCGAAGGATCGATGTAGACGTCAGGGCTGGCAGCAAGCCCACGCCCAAGCTGGCACATCGACGGCCGCTGCAGACGCCCGAGCGTCAGTGGCTGAACAGCGCCCGGTACTGCTCCCTCAGCAGCGCCTTCTGCACCTTGCCCATCGCGTTGCGTGGCAGTTGATCGACCACGATGGCCTGTTTGGGCACCTTGAAGCCGGCGATGCGCTGCTTCAGTGCGGCGATGCAGGCGGTGGCGTCGACGGTGGCGCCGGCTCGCGGCACCAGCAAGGCGATCACCGCCTCGCCGAAGTCGGCATGCGGCACGCCGATGACCGCGCTCTCCTCGACACCGGGCAACTCGTTGAGGTAGCCCTCGACCTCGGCCGGGTAGACGTTGTAGCCGCCGCTGATGATCAGGTCCTTGCTGCGCCCGATCAGCGTCAGCCGGCCCTGGGCATCGAGCTGCCCGACATCGCCGGTCTTGAACCAGCCATCGGACGTGAACTCTTCAGCCGTCTTCTCCGGCATGCGCCAGTAGCCCTGGAATACGCTGGGCCCGCGCACCTCGACATCGCCGATGGGCTCGCCATGGGCTGTGTTCACCCGCAGCCCCACACCCGGCAGCGCAAAGCCGACCGTGCCGGCGAGGCGACCGGACACCGGCGCGTACGGGTTGGACGTCAGCATCACCGTCTCGCTCATGCCGTAGCGCTCCAGGATGGTGTGGCCGCTGCGCTCGCTGAACTGACGGAACGTGTCGGCGAGCAAGGGTGCCGAGCCGCTGATGAACAGGCGCATGTTCCGGCAGGCGCGGGCATCGAACGTCGGCTCGGCCAGCAACCGCACGTACAGCGTGGGCACGCCCATGAACACCGTCGCGTCCGGCAGCCGCGCAGTGACGGCGCGTGCATCGAACTTCGCGAACCACAGCATCTTGCTGCCGTTCAGCAACGCGCCGTGCGATGCGACGAACAGGCCGTGCACGTGGAACAGTGGCAGCGCGTGGATCAGCACGTCGCCGCCCTCGGCCTCGCTGCGCCAGCCCCACAGCGTCTTCAGCACCTGGGCGTTGCTGAGCAGGTTGCCGTGGCTGAGCATGGCGCCCTTGCTGCGCCCGGTGGTGCCGCTGGTGTAGATGATGCTCGCCACGTCGTCGGCTGCGCGCAGCGCCGGCGTCTGCGCATCGGGGTGATGTGCGGCGCGCTGCAGCAGGCTGCCGCGGCGGTCATCGTCCAGCGTGTACACATGCGCCGTGCCGGCGCGAAACGCGATCTTCGAGAGCCAGCCGAAATCACGCGACGCGCACACCACCAAGGCCGGCTCGGCGTTGGCGATGAAATAGCTCAGCTCGCTCGCCTGGTAGGCGTTGTTGAGCGGCACGTAGACGAGCCCGGCGCGCAGCACGGCCAGGTACAGCATCAGCGCCTCGACCGACTTGTCGGTGTGCACCAGCACCCGCGCCCCGACCGGCAGATCGAGCGAGGCGAACAGGTTCGCGATCATGGCGCTGCCACGGTCAAGATCGCGCCAGGTGTAGTGCAGTGCCACGCCGGCGGCGCCTTCGGTGTCCGCGCACTCGATGGCAGTGCAGTCCAGGTCGGCCGGAAAGCCGCCGCGCAGTGCCGCATAGAGATTGTGGTTCGTCACAGGACCTTGCTCAGTGCCAGGGCGATCAGGCTCAGCAGCACACTGCTGCCGATCGGCAGGAAGAACTCCCGGCCGAACAGCCGGAAGCGGAAATCACCGGGCAGACGGCCGAGGCCGATCCGCTCCAGCCAGCGGTGCAGGCCGGTGAAGACCATCAGGATCAGGAAGATGGCGATCAGCCAGCGGATCATGCAGAGGCCCTACAGCGTGTGCGTGCGGTCGCCATGGGCGAATCCGATCGGTGAGGTGGTGAAGGCAGCATCGCAGTCTTTCGCGAAGCCGATGACCTTGAAGAGCTCGCCCATCTCGTGCTCGGTCAGCAGCTTCTGCGCGTTGGCGATGGTGCGAATGTCGGCGCCTTGCAGCAGGTCGAGCAGGCCGCAGTTCATCAGGAAGCGGGCCTGGCTGGTGTAGCCCAGCACCTCCAGCCCGGCCGCCTGCGCCGCCAGCGCGAGGCCGGTGAAATTGACGTGCGCGGTGATGTCCTTGTCGCCGACATCGGCCAGCGGGTCGGTGTCCGCCTGATGGGCACGGTGGCACATCAGCGTGCCGCCGCTGCGCTGCGGGTGGTAGTACTCGGCAGCCGGAAAACCGTAGTCGATGAAGAACGCGGCGCCGCGCTGCAATCGGTCGGCCAGCGTGGTGACGAAGGCTTCGGCCTGGCGATGCAGTTCGGTGGTGAAGGCGGCGTTGGTGCCTGCGGTCCCGTCGACCAGGTCATCGACCGGCGGGCGCAGGTCGGTGTGGCGATCGGCCCATCCCCACGGCGGCGTGGTGTCTCCTTCGGCGACTCGCAAGCTCACCCCGCGCTCGTACCACTGCTGCCCGTCGAAGTGCAGCAACTGCACCGGCATCGCGTCGAGCACCTCGTTGCCGACGACCACGCCTTGCATCGCGTCGGGCCACTCGTCGATCCAGCGCACACGGTCGAGGTGCAGCTGCAGCACCTCGCGCTGGCGCTCACGCAGGGTGCCGGACACATCGATGATGGTGTAGCGCTGCACGCGCGCGCCCAGCGAGTCCAGCAGCTCGCGCGCCAGCACACCTGAGCCGGCACCGAACTCCCACACCTCGTCGGTGCCGCTGCCCTCCAGCGCCTGCAGGACCTGCCGGGCGAGTGCCTGGCCGAACAGCGGCGACAGCTCGGGGGCCGTGACAAAGTCGCTGCCCGACGAGGGCAGCACGCCGAACTGCCGGTCGCCGCGGGCGTAGTAACCCAGACGCGGCGCGTAAAGCGCCATGGCCATGAATCGATCGAAGGGCAGCCAGCCGCCCTGGCGCTCGATGGCCGAGCGGATGCGGTCAGACAGCGGATGGGTCGCCATGGTCAGGTGCGGTGAGCTGCGGTGCGTTCGGTGATGCGCTGGCGCCGAGCCGTGGCACATTGCGCGCGTTGTCTTTCACAATATCCACCCCAACCGATGTCACCCATGCCTCCAGACAGATCACCCACCAGGCAACGGCCCGTCGCGCTGGTCACCGGATCGGCCAAACGCATCGGCCGCGAGATCGCGCTGCGGCTGGCACGCGATGGTCACGACATCGCCATCCACACCGCCCACTCGCACGAGCAGGCCGTGCAGACCGCCGCCGACATCGCCAGCCTGGGCGTCGCTGCCGAGGTGTTCGAGGCCGATCTGGCTGACGAAACACGGTGCACAGAACTGATCCCACGCGTCATTCAACGCTTTGGTCGGATCGATGCCGTCGTCAACAACGCCTGCGCGTTCGATTATGACAACGTGGCCAGCCTGAGCTACGCGCGCCTGACCGCCCACATGAACGTCAATGCCGGGGCGGCCCTGGTGCTGGCGCGCCAGCTGCACGAGCACCTGAGGGCCTCGGGAACACGCACCGGCGTGGTGATCAACATGCTGGACCAGCGGCTGTGGAACCCCAACCCGGACTACTTGTCATATGCCCTGTCCAAGGGGGCCCTGGAGTTGTTGACCCGCGTGCTGGCACTCGATCTGGCGCCCACCGTGCGGGTGGTCGGCGTGGCGCCCGGCCTCACCACGGGCAGCGAGCTCATCGACGAAGAGCGGCTGGCATCCATGGCCAGCCACGCATTGACCCGCCAGCTGCCCACCGTGGCCGAGGTCGCGGCCACCGTGTCGTTCGCGGTGTCCAATCAGGCGTTCACCGGCAGCACCTTGATGGTGGATGCGGGGTTCCACTTGAATTCGATGCGCAGAGACTTCCCGTTCCTATGACCGAGCCTTCAACCGCCACGATCGCAGCCGCCACGTCTGCGGCCCCCGCCGCGACCGACAAGGCCGCGCACGAGATCAACAAGCTCAGCAAGCGCCTGCACCGGCTGGTGGGCCAGGCGGTGATCGACTTCAACATGATCGAGGACGGTGACCGGGTGATGGTCTGCGTCTCCGGCGGCAAGGACAGCTACGCGATGCTCGACATCCTGCTGGGCCTGCAGAAGCGCGCACCGATCCGCTTCGAGCTGGTGGCGGTCAACCTCGACCAGAAGCAGCCGGGCTTTCCGGAACATGTGTTGCCCGAGTACCTGGCGAAGGTCGGCGTCCCGTTCCACATCGAGAACCAAGACACCTATTCGATCGTCAAGCGCGTCATCCCCGAAGGCAAGACGACCTGCGGGCTGTGCTCGCGGCTGCGCCGGGGCATCCTGTACCGGGTGGCCGGTGAGCTGGGTGCGACCAAGATCGCCCTCGGGCACCACCGCGACGACATCGTGCAGACGCTGTTCATGAACATGTTCTTCGGCAGCAAGATGAAGGGCATGCCGCCCAAGCTGGTGAGCGACGATGGCAAGAACATCGTGATCCGCCCGCTGGCCTACGTGGCCGAGACCGACCTCGAGCGCTGGGCCGAACACCGGCAGTTCCCGATCATCCCGTGCACGCTGTGCGGCAGCCAGGACAACCTGCAACGCGTGCAGATCAAGCAGATGCTGCGCGAGTGGGACAAGCGCCACCCGGGGCGCGTCGAGAACGTGTTCAGTGCGATGCAGAACGTCGTGCCCTCGCACCTGGCCGACCGGAACTTGTTCCCCTTCGCGAACCTCCAAACAACGGGCATGGCCGATGCGGATGGCGATCGCGCATTCGACGAGGACGAGCCCTGCAGCACCACGCCGTCAGCGCCTGCTGCCACCGTGAAATTGCACTGGATCGACTCGCCCTGAACCGGAGAATCACGATGCGCCGTCAGCTCGTCATGGCATTCGGCCTGGCCGCCCTGCTGGCGACCGGTGGATGCGCCACCCAGATCAGCAGCGACGTCTCGACCTTCGGCAGCTGGCCGGCTGATCGCCAACCCGACACCTATGCGTTCGAGCGGTTGCCATCGCAGCAGGATCAGCCCGATCAGCAGCGGATGGAAGACGCGGCGCGCGGCGCCATCGAATCGGCCGGCTTCAAGCCCGCGGCTGATGCCCAGAGCGCCGACGTGGTGGTGCTGCTCGGAACACGCCTGGTGGCCAACCATTTCTCACCCTTCGACGACCCGATCTGGTGGAGCAGCGGGCTGTACCGTCCTCGTTTCGGACGCGCGGGATTTGGGGGCATCGGCGGTGGCTTCGGCTCTGGCTTCACCTTCGGTCCGGACGACACCTTGCGACGCTATGTACGCGAAGTGTCGGTGCTGATCCGCGACCGCAAGAGCGGCCGCGTGGTCTACGAGACGCGCGCCAGCAGCGACGGCGTGTCGCCGTTGACGCCCGCGCTGATGACAGCGATGTTCCAGGCGGCGATGACACCGTTCCCCGGAACCGGCGACAAAGCGCGCAGTGTCACGACGCCTCTGCCGAACTGATCTGCATCACCGCCCGGCCTGCGCGGCCAGCGCGCGTGCATCGTCTTCCCAGTCTTTCAGCTGCTCGGCAGCCGCGCGGCGCTGATCGGGCGTGGTCAGGTTGTGGACCTCGGCCGCGAACCCGCAATTGAACTGGATCAGCCGCTGTTGGTACGCGCGGTACTCGTCGATCGGCGACACGCGCGAGCGCTGCGCCAGGGCGCGCAATGCCTCCACTGCCTGCGAAACGCTCGCCTGCTCGGCGCTCAGGCGCGCCAGGGTCTGCAGGGTGTCCTGCTGCCGGCGGTGACGCTCGGCGATCCAGCGCTCGGGGTCGAACGGCGTGGAAGCGGCCAGTACCGCAATCCGCTCGCGCTGGCTGCTGCTCATGCGGCCGTAGACCATCTCGATCGGTTCGAGCGCGCGCTTGAGTTGCGCGCGGCTGCGCGCCTCGGCTCGTGGCTGGAGGTAGTTGTCGACCAGTTCCTCGTTGATCTCGGCGTACTTGTGTTCCAGATGCGCCAGCTGCTTCGGTGACAGACGCCGCACCAACTCGGCCGCGCCGGGCAGCGCGCGCTCCAGCGCGACGTCCACGCGGAGCTTGGCTTCTTCGAACCACTGGCAGGCCTGCTCTGCGGTCGCCGGCGCGGCGACCTGCTCGCGAGCGCGGGCCAGCAACCCCGCGTACACCGGCAGCTCGACGCGCCGATGCCACTGGAACCAGTCATCGATGGCCTCGTGGGCGCGCTCGGACTGGTCGCCCTTGAAGTCGACATACCCGTCGAGCCACCAGTACGCCAGATCGGGCGCGTGGTTGTAGCCCAGGCGCACCGCGCTGCAGCCTGTCATCAGCAAGGCGCAACACAACAGCCACAGCAGGCGACACCGCCCGTGCATGTGCTGCAGGGCGGCGGTGGCCGGCCCGCCGATAATCGCGCCCGGCACGCGGGCTGCACGGGACTCAGGGGAACGGGACATGGCGTTGGACATCGTGATCATGGCGGCGGGCAAGGGCACCCGGATGAAGTCGGACCGCCCCAAGGTGCTGCACGAACTGGCCGGGCTCAGCTTACTGGAGCATGTGCTCCACACCGCCGGTGAGGTTGCTGCCGACCGCATCGTGGTGGTCACCGGCCACGGCGCGGAACAGGTGGAGTCCGCGGTCAGAGCGCCGAATCTGCAATTCGTTCGGCAGCGCCCGCAGTTGGGTACCGGTCATGCGGCGCAACAGGCCGCTGCGCAGTTGCACGACCACGGCATCACGCTGATCCTGAACGGCGACACGCCCCTGATCCAGGCCTCGACGCTGCGCGCCCTGGTCGAGGCCTGCGCCGGTGACAAGCTGGCGCTGCTGACCGTGACGCTGGCCGACGCCACTGGCTACGGCCGCATCCTTCGCCGCGCGGCGGCTGACGGCAGCTCGACGGTGCAGGCCATCGTGGAACACAAGGACGCCACACCAGAGCAACGGGCCATCACCGAGGTGTACACCGGTGCGATGGCAGCGCCCACCGCGCTGCTGAAACGCTGGTTGACCCGCCTCGACAACCGCAACGCCCAGGGCGAGTACTACCTGACTGACGTGGTCGCCTTCGCGGTGGCCGATGGCGTGCCGGTGGTGGCTGCGCAACCGCAGCGCGCCAGCGAGGTACTGGGCGTGAACAGCCCGCAGCAGCTGGCCGAACTCGAACGGTTGTGCCAACGCGACTGCGCCGAGGCGCTGATGAGCGCCGGTGTGCGGCTCGCCGACCCGGCGCGCATCGATGTGCGCGGCACGCTGCACTGCGGCACCGACGTGAGCATCGATGTGAACTGCGTGTTCGAGGGCACGGTGTCGCTCGGCAGTCGGGTCCGGGTGGGCGCGAACTGCGTGATCAGGAACGCCGTGATCGGTGACGACGCGGTGATCCACCCTTATACCCACATCGACGGCGACACGCTGGGCGTGACCGTGGGCCGCGGCTCGCTGATCGGCCCGTACGCCCGCCTGCGGCCTGGCGCCGTGCTGGGGGCCGAGGTCCACATCGGCAATTTCGTCGAGGTGAAGAACTCGACGCTGGCCGATGGCGCGAAGGCCAACCATCTGGCTTACCTCGGTGACGCGACGGTTGGCGCGCGGGTCAATTTCGGCGCGGGCAGCATCACCGCCAACTACGACGGCGCGAACAAGCACCGCACCGAGATCGGCGCCGACGTGCACGTGGGCAGCAACTGCGTGCTGGTGGCACCGGTCACGATCGGCGATGGCGCCACCATCGGCGCCGGATCGACGATCACGCGGCAAGCGCCCGGCGGACAGCTGACGGTGGTGCGCGGTCGGCAGGTGTCGTTGCCGACCTGGAAGCGGCCGGTCAAACCGGGCTGACGACGAACAGCGGCAGCGGGTCGGCCTGGTCGCCACGCTGCACCATCGTGGCCAGTGCAGTCGGTGTGTCGCCGAGGCGATCGGCGATGGCCTGCAAACCGAGGCCCTCGGACGTGATCGGGGGGCGCGGGCACATCCAGTCGTTGCGCGGCACGACGTGCCACACCGGCTCGTTGGCGGCCGGCAGCTCGGCCACCCGATCGCGCTCGATCCAGCGGCCCTGCAGGTGATCGGGATGCACGCCGGGCGTGCGTGGCACCGGGCGCCCATGGCGATAGAACAAGCGCCCGCGGGTGCAGGCCGCTGGCGTCCAGACCTCGAGATCCCAAGGCGGCGGGGGCCGATGGCGCAGCTGGCGGTCGAACATCTTGCGCAGCTTGCTGTCGAAGGTTTCTGCGCGGTCGGGGCCGATGAAGTCGGCCGCGCTCGCACGTGGTCCGGTGGCAGTGCACAGGAAGAACTTGACCGCCAGTTCCCAGTGCCAGGCCTGGCCCAGGCCGTCGCGCAGCAGAAAGTCGATCTCACCCACGGTGGTGCGATCGCCCTGGGGCGTCAGGTGGCGCAGCAGGATGTTCGCTGCCACCAGGCGGTGGGTCGGGCCGTGCTGCAGGAAGAACGCCAGCAGCCGTTCGGCGCGCCGGCCCAGGCGCAGCGACGGCGGTCGGACCGGCAACGGACTGGCACCGCCCGAGGCGCTTGCATGCACCGCCTCGAACAGCGCTTGTGGCGCGCGGTCGATGCCGTCCAGCCACACCGTGATGGCGTCTCGTTCGGCTGCACTGAACTGCTGCACCTGCGCTGAATGCGCGCCGGGCGCGGTGTCGAGCAACGGGGGCGACAGCAGGAGCCAGCGCAGCTCGCGCGCGGTCTGCGCGGCCGCCTCAGGCACCACGGGCCGCGTGTGCAGCAGACGCTTCGACGGTGTCCAGCGCCAGGCACAGGTCGTCCCAGGCACGCGCCTTTTCCGGCAGGTTGCGCAACAGATAGGCCGGGTGGTACGTGACGACCAGGGGCACGCCCTGGTAGTGGTGCACACGCCCTCGCAGCTGGCCGATCGGTGCGGTACTGCGCAACAGGCTCTGCACCGCGAAACGCCCCATCGCGAGGATGATCTTCGGCCGTACCAGTTCGATCTGCCGGATCAGGAAACCCTCGCACCGGGCCAGTTCGTCGGGCGCAGGGTTGCGGTTGCCCGGTGGGCGGCACTTCAGCGTGTTAGCGATGAAGACCTGTTTGGCCGGATCCTCGGGGGCGGACGACTCGCCCGATCCGGCCAAGGTACCCGCCTGCCGGCTGAGCCCGATCGCGCGCAGCATGTTGTCGAGCAACTGGCCGGAGCGGCCGACGAAGGGTTCACCGCGCCGGTCTTCCTCTTCGCCCGGCGCTTCGCCGACGATCATCCAGTGCGCCTGCGGGTGGCCGACACCGAACACCGTCTGCCGCCGGCTCTGGTGCAAGCTGCACGCGGTACAGGCCGCGACGGCGTCGCGCAGCGCAGGCCAATCCATCGTGGCGACAGCCCCCGGGGCCCTGTCCATCCCTGGCGGCGAAACGATGTGGGGCTGCGGTGCAACCGTGACCGGTACCGCGATCGGACGGCTCGCAGGGCCCGCACCCACAGCCTCGGCTGCCACAGCAACGACGGGTTCTTGCGCCCCCGGCGCATCCCACACCCGCAGGCCCATCTCGGCCAGCATGGCCCGCTGGTGTTCAGTCCAGCTCATGCCGCGCCACCGGACACGTCCAGGCTCATCACCATCGCATCTTCGCGACGGCCGGCCGCGGCCGGGTAGTAGCCACGCCGCACGCCGATGTCGCGAAAGCCGTAGCGTTGGTACAGCGCCCGCGCGCGCGGGTTGCTTTGCCGCACCTCGAGCCACAGCTGCACCGCATGGCGCTGCCGGCACAGATCGAGCAGCGCATCCAGCAGGAACCGGCCATGGCCCTGGCTCTGGGCCTCGGGCGCCACGGTCAGATTCAGCAGGTGCATTTCATCGACGCCTTCCATCGCGACGAAGTAACCGATCACCAGACCGCGCTGGTCGCTGTCGAACAGCACCTGCGCCGGGTAGCCCGAGGCCAGGGAATCGATGAAGTTGCCGCGCGTCCACGGGAAGGGATAGGCCTCGCTCTCGATCGCCATGACCGCGTCGAGGTGGGCGATCGTCATCCGCTCGAGCCGGCGTGCGTGGCGCAGCACCGCATTCATGGCGACACCGCTGGCGCCACGGTCGCCGCCAGTGCTTTCGCTGCCGAGCGCTCGGCCATCGTCTGCGCCACCTTGTCGCGCAGGTACAGCGGCAGCGCCTGCGCTGCGTCGACGGCACCGCCCTGTGCCCACAGCGCAGCCGCCAGCGGCAGCATCGCGCGAGCGCGCGGCAAGGCCTGCGGTAACTGCAGCGCATCGCCACAGGCCAGCCGATCCCCGAACGCCGCGAGCGCGGTGCCGGCCACGGCGTGTGGTGCACGCACGCGCCAGAACTCGTTCAACTGCTGCGGTGTGCACAGCCACGGGGCGGTGGCCAGCCGCCACGCACCGGCCTCGAACACCGCATGGGCTGCGTAGATTTCATCCATCCGCGCATCCATCGCGACCCATACTTCATCGAGCACTCCGGCGCACGACATCGATCGGGCGTCCTCGGCCACGGCGAGCAGGGTGTCGATCGGGAGCACAGGCTTGTCAGCGCCCAGCGCCAGCCCCTGCGCCACCGAGCAGGCGGTGCGCAAACCCGTGAAAGCGCCGGGCCCACGCCCGAAGGCGATCGCATCGAGATCGCGCAAGCCGATGCCGGCCTGGGCCAGCAGATCCATCACGCCGGGGATCAGCGTCGATGAGGCCAGTGCGCCGCCTGCGGCCTCGTGCGACCAGACGCGATCCCCGAGCAAGAGCGCGATGCTCAGGTGCTCGGTCGCGGTGTCGAAGGCCAGGCAGGCGGTCAGTGGCGCAGGCATCAGACGAGTCTAGCCGCGGCCGATCGGGCATGTCGCGGCCGGGCTTTCGGTGTGCGTGCCGACACGCGCATGCGATCATTCCTGAATGCTTGCGCGCGCGGGATCGATCGTTTGTCTGTGGCTGCTCGGCTGGCATGCGGTGGCCGCACCGGTGGTGCCGCCAGCCGCACTGCCGCTCGACGTGGCCGCCGCCATGGACCGGGCTCGCGTGCCACGGGAGGCGTTGTCGGCGGTGGTGCAGGAGCTCGGCCGCAATGCCCCTCCGCGCCTGTCGTGGCAGGCCCAGGCGGCGGTCAATCCCGCCTCGCTGATGAAGCTGTTCACCACCTATGCCGCACTCGACCTGCTGGGCCCGGCATGGACCTGGACCACGCCGGTGTGGCTGCAGGGCGCGCTGCCCAGCGGTGGCAGCGGTGTCTTCGAGGGCGATGTGGTCATCAAGGGCGGTGGCGACCCGAAGCTGGTCGTCGAGCGCGTATGGCTGCTGCTGCGCCGTTTGCAGCAGCTGGGCGTGCGCGAGATCCGCGGCGACATCGTGCTCGATCGCAGCGCCTTCGAGGTGCCCGAGCAGAGCCCTGCCGACTTCGACGGCGAGGCGCTGCGCCCGTACAACGTGCGCCCGGACGCGCTGTTGCTGAACTACAAGGCACTGTCGTTCACCTTCACCCCCGATCCGGCGCATGGCGTCGCGGTGATTTCCACCGAGCCCGCGCTGGAGGGCGTGCGCGTCGATGCCCGCGTGCCACTGGCCGCCGGCGCCAGTGCGACGCGATGCGACGACTGGCGCAGCGCCCTGCAGGCGGACTTTTCCGACCCGCAGCGGCTGCGCTTCAAGGGTCTGTATTCACCGGCCTGCGGCGAGAAGCAGTGGCCGGTGGCCTACGCCGACCCCGCGCGCTACAACGAGCGCTTGCTCGCAGGCCTGTGGACCGAGATGGGCGGCAAGCTGACTGGCAGCGTGCGCGACGGCGCGGCGCCAGCCACCGCACCCACCTTCGAGTTGGCATCGCCACCACTGGCCGAGGTGATCCGCGACATCAACAAGTTCAGCAACAACGTGATGGCGCAGCAGCTGTTCCTGACGCTGGCGCTGTCCACACGCGGCGTGGGCACACCAGACGGCGCACGCGAGGTGCTGCGCGGCTGGCTGACCGCGCGCTATGACGACGCGGGCCGGGCGGCAGTGATCGACAACGGCTCGGGCCTGTCGCGCGAGACCCGCGTCAGCGCCGAGCTGCTGGCGCGACTGCTGCAAGACGCTGCCGCCAGCCCGCTGATGCCGGAGCTGATGGCCTCACTGCCGGTGAGCGGTGTCGATGGCACGATGCGCCGCGCGCAGACGCTCACCGGCCGAGCGCACCTGAAGACCGGGTCGCTGCGCGACGTGGCGGCAGTGGCCGGCTACCTGTTGGCGCCGAGCGGGCGGCGGTATGTGCTGGTCGGCATCGTCAACCACCCGAATGCATCGGCGGCCCGGCCGGCATTGGAAGCGCTGATCCAGTGGGCCGCCAACGAGGGGCAGGCCGCAGGCCCCGATCGGAAATGACCCCGTGAACCCGAACGACTGGACAGACCTGCTGGGCTACGCTGCCGCGTCGCTCACCACGGTGTCGTTCATTCCACAGGCCTGGCTGAGCTTTCGCACCGGCGATGTCAGCGGCATCTCGGTCGGCATGTACAGCTGCTTCACCGTGGGGGTCGCGCTGTGGCTGGCCTACGGCGTGGCGCTGAGCGCCTGGCCCATCGTCGTCGCCAATGCCATCACGCTGGTGCTGGCGTTGGCGATCCTGGGCATGACGTTGCGCGGACGGCGGGTCAGACCGCCCGGCTGACACGCCAACGCGTCACCACGGCAGGCTGGTGGCCAGATTGACCGCGTCGTCCCCGACGTAGAGGTGACCGCCAGCGGAGAAATTGATGCTGCCCGCCCACAGGTAATTGACGGATGTGGCGCCGGTCACCAGCGTGCCGTTGGTGCAACTCAGCAGGTTGACCGGGTCCTGGCAGGCTGCTTGTTTGACGTTGGTGATCGCATCCACGTTGTCGCCGCCGTCAACCTGGTCGAAGATGTTTTGAAACTTTTGTGCAGTGTCCAGGAAGCCCAGGCTGCGGCCGTTGGTTGCGACCCCCCCATTCTTTTCACTGGTGCGCATTCCGTCGTTGAAACTCTGGGTCAGCGACTTCAGCAGATTCTGGTCAGCTTCTGATTTGCTCTGTCCGAACGGGGTCAGGTTGAGGTAGGGGACTGTCGAATACATGACCCGACCTTTGGTATTGCTGCTGTTGACGAGCCGATTGATTTGGCCAGCAAAAGCCAAACCACGCGCTCTGGCTTCTGCCACAGCCGCGACTTGGGTCAGAGACGACGAAATCACGCCGTTGTAAAGCTCGACAATGTCGTTGGTCCCGACCATCATCGTGATCAGATCGGTAGGCACAGGGGCGCTGGTCGCCAGAAAAGCATCAACCGCGGCGACCACATCGGCCACCTTGGCACCGGCTGTGGCGCGCATCTGCGCCGTGACCGTCAGGTTGGACGGGTTGCATTCTGCAAACACCAAGCTGTATTCCAGCGCCAGCGCTTGCACCCAAAGCGGATTGAAGCGGCAATCTACGTCCTGAGGATTTGTCGCCCCTGTCACCAAGCCGTTGTTGGTGTACTTGCGTGCATCGATGCCATTGGGCGTGCTCGGCGGCATCAACAAGCTGGCCTCGTCTCCGAACACCACCATGCGGGTCGGCTTGAACCGCTTGGTCTGACTGGACTGGCCACCGCCACCGCACGATGACAGCAGCAACGCGCTCACCGTCGTCAGGATCACCAGGCTGCTGCGCAGCGCCACGGCGCTCCATCGATCGACTCTGAAATTCATGCGGTCTCCAAAGGAATAAAGGTCGGGCAACGGTCAGTCAGCGCAGGCTCGCCACAGGCGGTCCCGCACGCCGTCCCATTCGGGGCCTGTGGGCGGTTCTTCGACCCAGATCAGTTGCGCACCCAGGTCATCGAAGCGGCGCAACACGGTGAACAACTCGTGGGCCGCGAGGTCGGCGCGGGAGGGCATCACCTGATGGGCCATCGTGGAACCGCTGGGCACAGGCAGGCGCGAATATACCGCCAGCGGTACGACCGACTCCGGCGCTGCGGCATCGGCAGAGCCGGCGGCCAACAGCTGCAATGCCGACTGCAGCATGCCTGGCGCCATCAGCCTGACCTTGGCGCGGGGGGCGTAATGAGATGCCAGCGTGCCCGATGCCCGAGGCGCATCCTCGTCGGGCCCTTCCAGTGGCTGGCCGAGCACCGCTTCGATGGCGCCGCGCGTCAGCACGCCCGGCCGCAGCAGCACGGGGCGGCCCCTCGAGCAATCGATGATGGTCGATTCGATGCCGACATCGCAGTCACCGCCATCAAGCACGCGCACATCGTCACCCAGTTCGGCCACGACATGCGCCGCACGCGTGGGGCTCAGCCGACCAAAGCGGTTCGCACTCGGGGCGGCAATGCCGGGCACCCCGCGTTCAGCCGCTGCGCGCAACAAGGCCAGCGCCACCGGGTGGGATGGACAGCGCAGACCAATGCTGCTCTGTCCGCCCGCGCTCGCTGTAGCCACCCCGTCGGCGCGCTGCACGATCACCGTCATCGGGCCGGGCCAGAACGCAGCGACCAGCTTCTGGGCCAGCTCGGGCCAGACGGCACAGAACGGACGCGCCGCCAAAGCGTCGGCCACGTGGACGATCAGCGGATGCTGGCTTGGACGCCCTTTGGCCGCGTAGATCCGGGCCACCGCGGCATCGTCATCAGCGCGAGCACCCAGACCGTAGACGGTTTCGGTGGGAAAGGCGACGAGCTCGCCTGCGGTGATCGCCTCGGCGGCGACGGCGATCGCGGCGGGATCCTGTCCGTCCAGCAGCATGGCGGCGTGGTCGGCAGCGTCAGAACGTCGGCAGGCCCAGCACCGCAGCGGCTTGCCGCGCCACGGTCCGCGCCTGCTCGGCCGTGGACGCCGTGACGGTCAGATGGCCCATCTTGCGCCCGTGTCGCGGCGTGGCCTTGCCATACAGATGCAAGTGCACACCGGGCATCGCCAGCAATTCGGCCCAGTCGGGCTCGCGCGCGGCGGCGTCTGCGGACGCAAACCACAGATCGCCAAGCAGGTTCAGCATCACCGCGGGGGAATGCAACCGTGGCGCGACCAGTGGCGCACCGGTCATCGTGCGCACCTGCAGGTCGAACTGCGACAGATCGCAGGCATCGAGGCTGTAGTGGCCTGAGTTGTGCGGGCGTGGCGCCATTTCGTTGGCGACCAGGCTGCCGTCTTTCAGCACGAAGAACTCGACGCACAACACGCCCACATACCCCAGCGATTCGGCCACCCGCTCGGCAGCATCGATCGCGCGCTGCTGCACCGCCGATGTCAGGTCGGGGGCCGGCACCTGGGTCACCGCGAGGACGCCGTCGCGGTGCAGGTTCTGCTGCAGCGGGAAATGCACCACCTGGCCAGCGGCACTGCGTGCGACGATGACACTGACCTCGTAGGCGAGCGGCAACTGCTTTTCGAGTACCGCCGAGACACTGCCCAGTGACGCCCACGCCACTGGCAGATCGGCACGCGTCTTGACCCGCACCTGACCCTTGCCGTCGTACCCGAGGCGCGTGGTCTTCAGGATGCCGGGAAACAAGTCATCGGGCACCGCCTCGAGTTGCGCCGCGTGCTCGATCACCGTGTGCGGGGCACACGGCACATCGCAACCCGCGAAATGCTGCTTCTCGGCTGCACGGTCCTGGCACACCGACACCGCAGTCGGCCCCGGCGCGACCGGTCGCTGGGCGCCCAGCGTGATCAGCGCTTCGGCCGGCACGTTCTCGAATTCGGTGGTGATGGCCGCGCTGCATTGCATCAGCTGCGCCAAGCCCTGTGCATCGAGGTAATCGGCCTGGATGTGCTGGTGCGCGACCAGCCCGGCGGGGCTCGCCGGGTCGGCGTCGAGCACCGCGGTGGAGTACCCCATCTGTTGCGCAGCGTGCACGAACATGCGGCCCAGTTGGCCGCCGCCCATGACGCCCAGCGTCGCGCCCGGTGCGATGAAGGGCGTCATTTCAAATCGGCAGTCATCGCGCGAGCGACCTCGGTCTGCCGTGCACGGTAGGCCTCCAATTTCGCGCGCAAGGCAACGTCATTGACGGCGAACATCGCGACCGCGAACAAGGCCGCATTGGCTGCGCCCGCCGTGCCGATCGCGAACGTCGCCACGGGAATACCCTTGGGCATTTGCACGATCGAATGCAACGAATCCACCCCCTGAAGATGGCGGCTCGCCACGGGCACGCCCAGCACCGGCACAGTGGTCTTGGCAGCCAGCATGCCAGGCAGATGCGCAGCGCCGCCAGCGCCCGCGATGATGGCTTTCAGGCCGCGCGAGGCTGCCGAGTCGGCGTAGGCAAACATGTCGTCTGGCATGCGGTGTGCCGAGACGACGCGGGCCTCGAACGGGATGCCAAACTCGGTGAGAATCTCGGTGGCTGCGCGCAAGGTTTCCCAGTCGCTGCTGGACCCCATCACCACACCCACCACCGCAGGCGCGTTCATGGCCTTGCTCCACTTTTTGAGAAGCCTTGAATTGTAGGCGGCACGGCGCCATCTCTACCTGCCCGTCCATGCCCGCCAGCACGCACCCGACCTTCCGCCATGATCAACATCACCATCCAGAATTTCAAAACTGACCTGATCCAGGCGTCGACTGATCAGGCGATCCTGCTCTACATCTGGGCCCCGTGGTCGGAACCTGCGAAGACGCTGGGGCCGGTGCTTGAGAAGCTGGAGGTGGCCTACGCCGGTCGGTTCACGCTGGCCACGCTGAACTCCGAGACCGAATCCGAGATTGCGGTGCAGCTGTCGCGACTCTTCGGGGTGCGAACCCTCCCCTTCTGCGTGATGTTCAAGGGCGGCCAGCCGATCGATGGATTCGTGGAGGCGCTGCCGGAGGCCGAGATCCGCCAGTTCCTCGACAAGCACGTGCCCAGCGTCGAGGAGATGGCCTCGGCCGAAGACCTCGAAGACGCCGAGGCCCTGCTGGCCGGTGGCAACACCGACAGCGCGATCGCCAAGCTGATGGAAGCCGTGGCGATCAACCCTGGCAACGACAGTGCGCGTGCCGACTGCCTGCGGGCGCTGCTGATGGCCGGCCGCGTTGACGAAGCCCGTGCGGTTTACAACCCGGTGGCGGCGAAGATCCTGCCTGATCCGCGTCTGACGGCCTGTGGCCACTGGCTCACGGCCTGCGAACGGGCGCCGCTGCTGCGATCGCCGGATGTGCTGACAGCGGCCATCTCAGCCAACCGGCGCGACTTCGATGCCCGTTTTGAACTGGCCCAGCTGCATTTCGCGTCGCAGCGCTTCATCGAGGCGATGGACGAGTTGCTGGAAATCATCATGCGCGACAAGGCATGGAACGGCGAGCTCGCACGCAAGACCTATGTGGCCGTGCTCGACGTGATGGCCAAGCCGGCACCTGCCAAACCCGCTGCGGCGGCGCCGAAAGGCGCTCTGGAGATTGCCGGCAAGGTCGACACCACGCCGGTCGATCCCGAGGTCGACCGCTACCGCCGCAAGCTCAGCATGGCGCTGTTCTGACCTCCGCCTTGGCATTCACAGCGGCAGCGGTATGAGCCCCCACAGGGCTGATCGCTCAGGCTGCGCCGAGATCGAACCGGTCGCCGACCTGCAGCGCCTGTCCCTGCAGGAACTGCGCAGCGTTCAGTCGCTTGCCTCCGGGACGTTGCAATTCGGACAAACGCACCGCGGCCGATCCACACGCCACGGTGATGCCGTCGCCCGACGCCCCGATCACCGTTCCGGCCGTCGCTTCTGACCCACCAGCCGACACGGCCTGTGCCTGCCACAGCTTGATGGCCTCGCCGCGCAGCCGGGCGACCGCGCCAGGTGCCGGGTTGAAGGCCCGGATGCGCCGCGCGATGATGTCGGCATCCCGCGTCCAGTCCACAGCGGCCTCGGCCTTGTCGACCTTCCTCGCGTAGGTCACGCCCTCGGTGGGTTGCGCCGTGGCGATCAGTCCCCCGCAAGCGGCCAGCTCCAGCGCTTCGACGATCAGGCGGCCACCCAGCACCGCCAGTCGATCATGCAGCGAGCCGGTGGTGTCGTTGTCGGCGATGTCCATGGGCTCGGCCAGCAGCATCGCCCCGGTGTCCAGCCCAGTATCCATCTGCATCACCGTGATGCCGGTGCGGGCGTCGCCCGCCTCGATGGCGCGGTGGATCGGCGCGGCAC
Organism: Burkholderiales bacterium PBB1; assembly: GCA_002255905.1. Taxonomy (GTDB): domain Bacteria; phylum Pseudomonadota; class Gammaproteobacteria; order Burkholderiales; family Burkholderiaceae_C; genus PBB1. Next base: position 37,446 of record NKIN01000005.1, on the reverse strand, counting down.
CGCGCCAACGCGGCAACAGCGACGCATGGATATTCAGGCAGCCCAGCCGCGGCAGGGCCAGCACCCACTCGGGCAGGATCAGGCCGTAGGCCGCCACCACCATCACGTCGGGTTGTACTGCCTGCAAAGCCTCATGGGCCAATTGAGCATCGACGGCGTAGCGTCCGTCCAGGCGCAAGCCCTGTGGCTGGATCACCGGGAGCCCATGCGCCACAGACCACGTCTTGACGGCAGACGGCTGCAGTTGCTGGCCGCGGCCGGCCGGGCGGTCCGGCTGCGTCAGCACGAGCGGGATGTTGAAGCCCGCGGCATGCAGCGCAGCAAGCGCGACGCGGGCGAACTCGGGGGTGCCGGCAAACGCCAGCCTCATGCGCGCAGCGACCCGGCGTCAGCGCTCGTCATCGCGCCAATGCTTGAGCATCTTGGTCTTGATACGGGTGCGCTTGAGCGGGCTCAGGTAATCGACGAACACCTTGCCCATCAGGTGGTCCATCTCGTGTTGCACGCACTTGGCGAGCAAGCCTTCGGCATCGAACTCGACCAATTCGCCCTCGCGGCCCAGCGCGCGCACCCGAATCTGCGCGGCCCGCGAGACCTTGTCGTAGACGCTGGGTACCGACAGGCAGCCTTCCTCGTCGACCACCTGCTCGGCGCTGACCGAGGTCAGTTCGGGGTTGATCAGCACCAGCGGCTTGTTGCGCGTTTCCGACGTGTCGATGACCAGCACGCGCTCGTGCACATCGACCTGGCTGGCCGCGAGGCCCACGCCATCGGCGCCGTACATGGTCTCGAGCATGTTGTCGACCAGGCGACGGATGCGGTCATCGACCTGCGCGACTGGCTTGGCAACGGTGTGCAACCGGGGATCGGGGTAACGAAGGATGGTGAGCTTCGGCATGGGGTGTGGCGGCCCGCTTTCGTTGCGATGGCAAGGGTTTAGAGGCAGAATCTTTCAAATCAATTGAAGATTTTCGCTGAATTCCCAGCCACTTCGGCCGATACGGAATAGTGAGTATTGCGCACCCTTTCCCGGCCCACCCATGACGCGTTGCCTGCAGCGACCCGTTCGGAGATTCCTTCCCATGATCCGATCCATGATTTCCCTGCCTGCCCGCAGTCCACGCCCGGCAGCCCTCGGTTTGTGCATGTTGATCGCACTGGGCAGCGCCACAACGGCCAGCGCGGAACCCCACTTTCCGATCTCCGCGCAGCAGCGTGAGACGGCGCAAAAGGTGGCAAGCGCCGGTGTGGCGCTGTCGGAACTGGCGCCCAACGCGCCTGAATCGCACACGGTGAAGGCCGGTGACACCCTGTGGGGCATTTCAGGCCTGTTCCTGAAATCGCCATGGCGCTGGCCAGAGCTGTGGGGCATGAACCTCGAGCAGATCCGCAATCCTCATCTTATCTACCCCGGGCAGGTGCTGTACCTGGACACCTCGGATGGCCGGGCACGTTTGCGACTGGGTCAGGCTGTCGACGGGGGCATCGTGAAGCTGTCTCCGCAGGTGCGCTCATCGGCGCTGACCACCACGGCCATCACCTCGATTCCGTTCCATCTGATCGAGCCGTTCCTGAACGAAGCCGTGATCCTCGAGGGCAACACGCTGGATGAGGCCCCACGCATCGTCGCCACCCGGGAAGGCCGGGTCCTGATGGCGCGCGGAGACACTGCCTATGTGCGCGGCAACGTCGGCAAGGACACGGTGTTCCGCATCTTCCGCCAGGCCAAACCGCTTCGCGACCCCACCACGAAGGAAATCCTCGGCTACGAGGCGCCGTATGTCGGAACGGCAGAGTTCGTTCGGTCCGGCGACCGCAGCCGCGTCGACGAAAAGGAATCTTCGGCTCCCGTGCCCGACAGCTTCATTGTCACCAGCATCCGGCAGGACGCCAACGTCGGTGACCGGCTCGCCCCGGTGACTGCACGCGAGTACAGCAATTACATGCCGCACGCCCCTCAGGGCGACCTGGTCGGACAGATCGTCTCGGTCTACGGCGAAGCCGTCTTGGCCGGGCAGAACCAGATCGTCTCGCTGAACCGCGGCAAGGCCGATGGTGTCGAGCGAGGTCACGTGCTGGCCCTGTGGCAAGACGGCGCGGAGGTGGTCGATCGCACCGGCTCCAGCCCCACCCGCATCAAGCTGCCCGACGAGCGCCATGGCATGTTGTTCGTGTTCCAGGTCTTCGAGCGCATGTCTTATGCGTTGATCCTGTCGGTGAAAGAGCCTGTCAAACCGGGCGATCGCTTCACCCAGCCCTGAACTGGGGAGCCGGCGCGGACCGACGTGTGACGGACGCACTCGACCGTGATGAGCTGGCCGCCTGGTTGCGGCTGGCCGAGACACCCAAGGTCGGTCGCGATTCAGCGCGCAAGCTGCTGGCCGCCTTCGGCTCTCCGGAGGCGGTGTTGGCAGTGTCGTTCGACAGCCACCGCCAGGTGGTCAGCGAAGCCGTAGCGCGCGCCTTGATGGCACCGCCGACTGGCTTCGATGCGAAGCTGGAACGCACGCTCGTCTGGCTGTCCGAGCGCTCGGACACCCCAAGAGCCATCATCCCGCTGGGCGATGCACGCTACCCGCCGCCGTTGTTGAACACCGCCGACCCGCCGCTGCTGCTGTATGCGCAAGGACGCGTCGACCTGTTGCACGGCGAGGCAGTGGCCATCGTCGGCAGCCGCAACCCGACGCCCCAGGGGGCCTTGAATGCGCGGGAGTTCGCCCAGGCCCTGGGTGCGGCAGGCTGGATCGTCGTCTCGGGTCTTGCACTTGGCGTGGACGGCGCTGCCCACGAAGGCGCCCTGGCCGCTTCGGCCGGGACGATCGCCGTGGTGGGGACCGGGCTCGACAGGGTCTATCCGAGGCGCCACTTCGATCTGGCCCATCGCATCGCGCGTGCCGGCCTGATGCTCAGCGAATATGGGTTGGGCACACCCGCCCTGGCGGCACACTTCCCGCAACGCAACCGTTTGATCGCCGGCTTGAGTCGCGGCACGCTGGTGATCGAAGCGGCCTTGGAATCGGGCTCGCTCATCACCGCCCGGCTGGCACTGGAGGCCGGTCGAGAGGTGTTTGCCATCCCCGGCTCGATCCATTCACCGCAGTCGCGTGGCTGCCATGCGCTGATCAAACAAGGGGCCAAACTGGTCGAGTCGGCCGCGGATGTGCTCGATGAGCTGCCGGCGCTGGCTGCCGTGCGCCCACGCACGGCAGCGGCAATGACCGAAACGGGGCCAAACGATCCGCTGCTGGCCGCCATGGGCTACGAAGTGATGTCGCTCGACGCCCTGGTAGCCCGCACCGGCTGGTCGGCGCATGAGCTGAACACCCACTTGCTCGACCTGGAGTTGAGCGGCCAGGTGGCGCGACTGCCGGGCCAGCTCTTTCAGCGAATCTCAAGCAGCTGAGCACGACCTGACTGGCGCGATCGCTCGGGTATCATGAAGCCATGTTCGATGTGCTTGTGTACCTGTACGAGAACTACTGGCGGCCGGATGCCTGTCCGGATCACGCTCAGTTGACGCGCAAGCTTTCTTCGGTCGGCTTCGAGTCCGATGAAATCCAAGAGGCGTTGACCTGGCTCGACGGGCTGGCCACCGCGGCCGAGTCCTACGTGGGTGAACAAGGTGAGCGCAGTCTGCGCGTTTATTCGCCAGCGGAGCAGGAGCATCTGGGCGAAGCCTCGATCGGATTTGTCAGCTTCCTCGAATCGGCCGGGGTGCTGCCTCCTCCGATGCGCGAAATGGTGATCGACCGTGCCAGCGCGATCCCTGGCGGCCCGCTCGATCTGGAAGACCTGAAGATCATCGTGCTGATGGTCTTCTGGAGCCTGGGCGAAGAGCCCGATGCGCTGATCCTGGACGAGCTGTTCGTCGACGAAGAGGATCGGCTGATCCATTGAGCCGCCGAGCTTGATCAACGAGCCGCCTTCTGGCGGCTTTTTTCATCCACAGATCAATTCAGCAGCCGGCTCGGATCGACATCGAGCTTGGCCAGTGCGGTACGTGTGGCCCGAACCGTGAGCGATTCATCCTGAACCGGCACGAGCAAACCGGCCTGCAGGAACGCCGCCAGGCGCTGTTGCTGGAACAGGATGCCGCGCCCCTGCGGTGTCACGAACAAGGTCAGTTGCCGGCGCATGCCCTGCCAAGCCAGTTGCACCGATTCGTTGCGATCGCGGTAGTCCAGCATGTACCAACCGCCGACCTGCAGCTCGCGCGCCCAGGCGGCCATCGCCGGCGTGGGCATCGATCCCCCTGCATTGACCACCTCGAGTTCGTTGCTTTCGTGGCCAGACAGGTCGAGCACCAGCGACTCGTCGATCTCCATGTCGTCGGCGTCGGGCAGCAGCTCTTCCAGTGTTTCGAGCCGTGCCATCAGCTGTTCGAGGCGATCCTTCGGGATGGCGGCGGTGCGAGCCGTGAACGCTGCGGCCAGCGCGGTGTTGAGGCGCTGGATGTGCTCGTCCTGCGCGGCGGCGCTCACACCCGCGCCTTGCATGCCGTCGCGCAGGATCTTCAGCAGCGGCGGCAGACGACGGATCACGTCGGCGCGTTCCTCGCGCGAGACCTTGGCGCTGGCCGACCAGATCAGATCGGCCGCCGCGCGCTTCATCTCCTTGATTTCCTCGCCACCGAGCCCGGACTTGACCGCGGTCATCGCCAGCACGTCGGCCCAGACCTGGAACAGGAACTCGCGCACCCCTTCAGGCACTGGCACCTCGTTGAGCATCTTGCGCAACTCGATCGTGTACTGGATGGCCAGGGTCTCGCGCTGCTCGACTTGTTGCGCCAGCGACACCCCTTTGCGCGACGCCTCGTTCTCGTTCTTGAAGTAGTGCTCGAGGAAGCGCTCGAACTCGGTCAACACGGTCTGGAACACGCGCCGACCGGTGTCGGGATAGGCCTCGACGACCTGCACCACGCGCTTGATCTCTTTTTCGACCGCGCCACCGGACACCCGTGTGCTGTGCGCGTCGAAGCCCATCACGCACGCACCCATGCGGTCGATCAGGCGACGCGCGGGGTGATCTGTGGTAGCGAAGAAATCAGGCTCACTGACCGCCACCCGCAACACCGGCATCTGCAGCCGCGCGAACCACACGCGCACCGAGGCCGGGATGCGCTCCTCCGTCAGGATGCTCTGGAACAGCAGTGCCACCACCTCGATCGTCGCGCGCTCATTGGGCGACGCGGCGGCGGCCTTCAGGGCCTGCTTGCGCTGGTGCAATTCCTCCAGCATCGCCGGTGTGCTGACCGGGCCTGCGGCGTAGCGCCCACCGGAGTCTGGCGTCAACCGCAGTGCGATGCCTTGCTGGGCACTGGTGATGGCCGCGTCGAGCGCGGGAGAGGCCGGGCCGTGCACGGTGCGGGCGAAGTCGGGCAACTGGCGCCCGATCAGCCGGTTCAGCCGACCCAGCACTGCATCGGCGTGGTCGGACCCGCCGCGCACGAGCGATCCGACCCGACTCATCAGCCGGGTTTCATGAGCCGGCGCATCGACCAGCGGACTGTGGCGGGTCGCCCGCGGCTCCGCCAGCTGGCCGCGAACCGTCGGTGCGCTCGCAACATCGCGCCCCGCAGAGCCATCTGAACCCACCGAGGCCAGCGACCCCGACTGGGTATGGACGAACGCCGCATTGCGCGAACGACGGATGAAGGGGCGCAGATCGATCTCAGGCAGCACACGCTGCTGTATCAGCATCCGATTGGCCTCGTGGTAGGCCTCTTCGTTGAAGTGGGCGAACTCTTCGTGCAACACGCCTTGCAGGGTCCGCCACGTCTCGTGGCTCAGGCCCGCAGCTCGCCAGGAGTTGATCGCGATACGCGCCAGCACGTGGGGGCGCAGGATGTCGTTGGCATCGAGCTCTTCGCGGCCTTCGAGCAGCGTCATGCGTGAGCGCAGGTCGGTGAACTCCCAGGACGCGCGGTCCATCACCGCCAGCGCCAGCCGCGAGCTGAGGATCTCGCCTTCGATGGTTTCGTTGTCGACCAGGCTGAAGTTCTGCCTGTCGCCGGGCATCGGCAGATCGTTCGGGCGAGTCGCAGAAACCACGCCGCTGTTCAATGCACCGCGCAACATGGACAGTGCGCCTTGCAGCCAGAAACCCGCGGCGTTCTTCAGGTCTTCGACCGCGTCGCGGCGGCGCATCAGCGTGGCCGGGTCTGCCACCTGACTGAGCAGCAGGCGCGCGCCTTGGTCAACCGCCTGCACCACACCCGGCATGCCATTGAGCAAGCCCTCAACGTACGCACGGCGGGCCTGGGTGGCCTGGGCCATCGAATGGGCCGTGGACGCCATGGGTTCGTGTGGGTTGCGTTGGTAAGTTCGAAACGACTCTACACCACCGCTCCGGCGTTGGGATCGTCAGGATCGAGCTCCTTGCTGGAGGACTTGATCAGGTCTTCGCGCTTCACACCGAGCCACATCGCGATGGCAGCGGCAACGAACACCGACGAGTAGATGCCGAACAGGATGCCGATGGTCAGCGCGACCGCGAAGTAATGCAGCGTCTGTCCGCCGAAGATCAGCATGGACACCACCATCATCAAGGTGCTGCCATGGGTGATGATGGTGCGGCTCATCGTGCTGGTGATGGCGTGGTCGATCACCTGCGGCGTGGACAACTTGCGGTACTTGCGAAATGCCTCTCGGATCCGGTCGAAGATCACCACCGATTCATTGACCGAGTAACCCAGTACGGCCAGCACGGCGGCCAGCACCGACAGCGAGAACTCCCACTGGAAGAACGCGAAGAAGCCGACGATGATGATCACGTCGTGCAAGTTGGCGATGATGCCGGCGACCGAGAACTTCCACTCGAAGCGCACCGCCAGATACAGCATGATGCCGGCAATGGTCACCGCCAGCGCCAGCGCGCCATCGCGTGCCAGCTCCGAGCCGACCGACGGCCCGACGAATTCGCTGCGCTGCAGCTTGACCTTCTCGGCGCCGACCTCACCGCACACCGGGGCGGTGGTCTGGGCGCCCTTGTCGGAGGTGATCTGCTGCATGCTGACCGTGGCGCCTTCGGCTTGGCACAGCGCCCCGAAGACACGTGACACCACCTCGGCCTGCTTCACATCGCCGCGCACCGGCAGGCGTATGAGCACGTCGCGCGAGGTGCCGAAGTTCTGCACCTGCACCTCTCCGAACTGGAGCGACTCGACGGTGGTGCGCACCTTGTTGATGTCGGCAGCCTGCGTGTAGGCCACTTCGATCACTGTGCCGCCGGTGAACTCGATCGAAAAGTGCAGGCCACGCGTCGCGATGAAAAACACCGCAGCGACAAACGTCAGCGCCGAGATCACGTTCAGCACCAGTGCATGGCGCATGAACGGGATGTCGCGCCGGATTCTGAAAAATTCCATGGTCGGCTCCTGTCTCAGCGCTTGGCGCCAACGTCAGCGGCGGGCTTCCAGACCTGCCCGATGGACACACCCTTGAGCTTCTTCTGCCGCCCGTACCAGAGGTTGACCAGTCCGCGCGAGAAGACCACGGCCGAGAACATCGAGGTCAGGATGCCAAGACAATGCACCACCGCGAAACCGCGCACCGGGCCGGAACCGAAGGTCAGCAGCGCCAATCCCGCGATCAGCGTGGTGACGTTGGAGTCGAGGATGGTGGTGAAGGCCCGTTCGTAGCCGTTGTGGATCGCCGCCTGCGGCGATGCGCCATTGCGCAGTTCCTCGCGCACCCGTTCGTTGATCAGCACATTGGCGTCGATCGCCATGCCCAGCGTCAGCGCGATCGCCGCCATGCCGGGCAGCGTCAGGCTGGCCTGCAGCATCGACAGCACCGACACCAGCAACAGCAGGTTGAACGCCAGTGCCAGCGTCGAGATCATGCCGAACAGCATGTAGTAAACGCACATGAATACGGCGATGGCTGCGAAGCCGTACAGCACGCTGTTGAAGCCCTTGGAGATGTTGTCCGCACCCAGGCTTGGCCCGATCGTGCGCTCTTCGATGATCTCCATCGGTGCTGCCAGCGAACCCGAACGCAGCAGCAGCGAGGTGTCAGCGGCCTCGGCGGTGGTCATGCGTCCCGAGATCTGCACGCGGCCGCCACCGATCTCGGCCCGGATCACCGGCGCGGTGACGACTTCGCCCTTGCCCTTCTCGAACAGCAGGATCGCCATGCGCTTGCCGATGTTCTCGCGCGTCACATCCTTGAAGATGCGCGCGCCTTTGGCGTCCAGCGTCAGGTTGACGCTGGGTTCGTGCGTCTGCCCGTCGAAGCCGGCCTGCGCATCGGTGAGGTTCTCGCCGGTCAACACCACCTGGCGCTTGACGATGATCGCGACGCCGTTGCGCTCGGTGTAGCGCTCGGTACCGAAGGGCACCGGCCCGGTGCCCGCAGCGGCCGCCGCCGCTTCAGCGCTTTCATCGACCATGCGCACCTCCAGGGTGGCGGTGCGGCCGATGATGTCCTTGGCCTTGGCGGTGTCCTGCACCCCGGGCAATTGAACCACCACGCGGTCGGCGCCCTGCTGCTGGATCACGGGCTCCGAAACGCCAAGTTCATTGACCCGGTTGTGCAGTGTGGTGATGTTCTGCTTGACTGCAGCCTCCTGCACCAGGCGAGACGCGGCGGGCTTCAATGAACCGACCAGCTTGATGTCCGTGCCATCGGGCGTTTCAACCCACTGCAGATCGCGCAGTTCGTCTTCCAGAAGACCGCGCGCTGCGGTGTAGGTGTCGCGGTCGCGAAAGCGCACCACCACCGAATCGCCCTCGCGCACGATGCCGGCGTGGCGCAGGTTCTTGTCACGCAGCAACTGGCGCACGTCGCCGGTGAGCGACTCGGCCTTCTTCGTCAAGGCCGACTTCATGTCGACCTGCATTAGGAAGTGGACACCGCCGCGCAGGTCCAGTCCCAGAGACATCGGCAACGCATGCACGGCGGTCAGCCAGTGCGGCGAGCGTGACAGCAGGTTCAGCGCCACGATGTAGCTCGGGTCGGCGGCGTCGGGGTTCAGCGCCTTGCCGATCGCGTCCTTGGCCTTGATCTGCGTATCGGTGTCGGCAAAGCGGGCCCGGACCGAATTGCCTTCGAACTGCACGAAGTCGGCCTTCAGGCCCGCCTGCGTGAGCACCTCCTCCACGCGGGTGGCGAGGCTGGCATCGACCTTCAAGGTGGCGCGGCCGCTGCTCACCTGCACTGCGGGCGCTTCTCCGAACAGGTTGGGCAAGGTATAGACCAGGCCCACCAGCAAGGCCACCAGCAGGATCGCGTATTTCCAGAGGGGATAGCGGTTCATGACGCCTTTCTGGCGATCAATCGGCAGCTGGCCGAAAGGTCAGCGCCGAAGACGTGGGGGTGTCGCGCCGACAACGCAGCAGCCTGCGCCGGGCTCTTACTTGATGGTGCCCTTGGGCAGCACCTGCAGCACCGATGAGCGCTGCACCTGGAGTTCGACGCCTGCGGCAACTTCGACCGACAGGTAGGTTTCGCCCAATTTCGCAACCTTGCCGAGCACGCCGCCACCGATGACCACCTCATCGCCCTTAGCCAGCGCGTCGACCATCGCCCTGTGCTCCTTCTGACGCTTCATCTGCGGACGAATCATCACGAAGTACAGCACCACGAACATCAGTATCAGCGGCAGCATGGACCCGAGGCTGCCGAGCATGTCGGGGCTCCCGGTGGCAGCCGGTGCGGACTGGGCGAAAGCTTCAGAAATGAACACGTGGATTCCTCTGTTGGTCGGCGGAAAACGCCCTGGGCAAAACCCGGAGATTGTACGGTGGCGCCTTGGGGCAATCCGGCATGACCTCAGCGGTCGCGCGGGCAGATCCGATCCCGCCTCATCACGCCAATCACACGGGGCGACACCACGGCCGCTCAGGGGAGGGTGGCGGCTCCGACAGCCATCTGCAGGGCGGCCGCGGCACCCGTCATGGCCGCCTGCGGATCGATGATCAACGCCGTCGGGATGGCGCGCATGTAGTCGCTGTAGCGCCCCTTCGCCTCGAAGCGCTCGCGAAAGCTCGAGGCAAAGAACAGATCAGCCATGCGCGGCACGATGCCGCCGCCGATGTAGAGCCCGCCGCGCGCGCCCAGCGTCAACGCGACGTTGCCTGCGACCGTGCCCAGCATGGCGCAGAACACCGCCAGGGTCCTGGCGCAATCGGCATCGCTGCCGACGCCGCTGGCGTGATCGATGCCGCGCTGCAGGATGGCTTCGGTGCGCATCGCCACGTCGACGGAACGGCCCGACGCCAGCGCCACCGCGCGATGCAACAGCGGCAGCCCGACGCCCGACAGCAACCGTTCGGCCGACACGTGGGCGAGCTCGCGCCGCGCGGCCGCCAGCACCGCGGCCTCGAAGTCGTCACAGGCGGCCAGCGTCACATGCCCACCCTCTCCTGGAATCGCCTGCCAGCCCACCGGGGTAGGGACCAGGCCTGCAACACCCAGGCCGGTGCCGGGCCCGACAACAGCCAGCGCGCCGCGCGGCGGGCTGGACCGCACCGGCCCGGTCTCGTGACGGCGCAAGCCTGCATCGGTGAGATGCGGCAACGCCAGCGCCAGCGCTTCGAAGTCATTGAGCAGAACCAGGCGATCGAATCCCAGCTCGCGTTGCAAGGCTGCGCGCGAGAAGCGCCAGGGGTGGTTGATGAAGCGCACCTCGTCGCCGTCGAGAGGCGCCGCCACGGCCAGACAGGCCAGGGCCGGTCGCGCGACGCCGGTCGGCAGCGTGGCCAGATAGGCGCGCGCGGCATCGACCAGCTGCGGGTGGTCTTCGGTCCGCAGGCGCTGTACCTGCGTGAGCAAGCGCGCTGGCCCCTCGACCAGCCCGAAGCGTGCATGCGTGCCGCCGATGTCGGCCACCAGCAAAGGCGACGACGAGGTGGTGCCAGCTGGGGGCGAGGCAGGGATGACGTTCATGCGAGCCGATTCTCTCGTGCCGGGTCCCACCGCAGCAAGGCATGCGTGGCGACCACTCAGCCGCTCACGCAGGCTTCCAGCGGCCCGCGATGTTCTTCAGCAGCTGATTGACCGCCGCAAGCTGGCGGTTGCGCACCGACAGCAGCGTGTTCTCGCTGCCCAGCGCCGCGGTCTGCGCCACCACCACGTTGAGGTAGCTCACCGTGCCGGCGCGGTACTGCTCGAGCGTGATGTCGAGGTTGCTTTGCGCCGCTTGCAGGGCCTCGCTTTGCCACTGTGCCTCTTGCTGCAACTGCTGTGCGAGCACGAGGTTGTCTTCGACCTCCTGCAAGGCGGTGAGCACGGTCTGTCGGTATGCCGATGTGGCCTGATCGGCCGCCGCGGTGGCCTGCGCACTGGCCAGCTTGCGCTGCCCTCCATCGAAGATCGCCTGGGTCAGCGTAGGGCCCAGCGACCACAGCAGGTTGGGGGCGCTGAACAGGTTCGACAGCGTCGAGCTGCGAAACCCCGCGCTGGCCGACAGCGTCAGGTCCGGAAAGAAGGCGGCGTCGCTCACCCCGATCTGGGCATAGGCCGCGGCCACGCGCTGCCGGGCAGCGGCGATGTCGGGGCGGCGCTGCAGCAGCGTCGCGGGCAGCATCTGCGGCACCTCCGGCAGTGGCGGCAGGCTGGCCTGACTTGCCAGCGTCAGCGACACCGGTGGCGCCCCAAGCAGCACCGCGATCGCATGTTCGAGCTGCGCCCGCTGGGCCGTCAGGTCGGCCGACTGCGCTTGTGCCGACTTGAGCTGTGTCTGTGCCTGCAGCACATCGGTGCGTGCGGCCACGCCGCCCTCGTAGCGCACCTGCGTCAATGCCAGCGACTGCTGGTAGGCCGCGATGCTGCGCGCCAGCACCGAGAGTTGCGCATCGGCGGTGCGCAGCGAGAGGTAGGTCTGCACCAGCAACGCCTGCGCCGACAGGCGGACCGCTGCGAGGTCGTCGGCACTGGCCTGGAACGAGGCCTGCGCGCCCGCTCGGGCGCCGGTCAGCCGGCCCCACAGGTCGACCTCCCAACTGGCCGTGGTGGTCAGGTTCAGGCTGTTGACCGGCTTGGACGATCGGTCGGCGCTGCTCGAACTCGGCGACTCACTGCGCGTCGCCCCGGCACCGACCGAGAGCGTGGGCCACAGCGCGCTGCGGCTCGCGTCGTACAGCGCCCGCGCACTGGCCACGGCCGACAACGACGATCTCAGGTTCTCGTTGCCGATCACCAGCTGGCGCTGCAGATCGTTGAGCAACGGGTCGTTGAACAGCGTCCACCAGTCGTCGGGCACCGAAGTCTCGGCAGACGCGTGCGTCCAGCCTGCGGCCTCCTTGTACTGTGCGGCGGCGGCCACCGGTGGCGGCGGATCCACGCGGGTGACGGCGCAGGCCGTCATCAGCATGGCCGCGGCCACCGGCATCAAGGTCAGATGGATTCGGTGCGTCATGGAACTCTAGGCAGATGCCACTTGGAGGGTCGCGGCCGCAGCGGCACGCCGCGTTCGCCAGCGCTCGGCGCTCAACCGGTCCATCAACACGAACACCACGGGGGTGGTGTACAGCGTCAGCAACTGGCTGAGGATGAGCCCGCCGACGATCGCGATGCCCAGCGGTTGGCGCAATTCAGCCCCGTCGCCTGTGCCCAGGGCCAGCGGCATAGCGCCGAAGATCGCGGCGAAAGTCGTCATCAGGATGGGCCGCAGTCGCAGGTTGGCCGCGCGGTAGATCGCGGCGCCTGCGCTCGCCTGGCCTTCGCGTTGCCGCACGATTGCGAAGTCGATCATCATGATCGCGTTCTTCTTGACGATGCCGATCAGCAGGATCACCGCGATCAACGCGATGATCGAAAAATCCGTCTTGAACAGCATCAGTGCCAGCAGCGCGCCGACACCGGCGGACGGCAATGTCGAGAGGATGGTCACTGGGTGGATCAGGCTCTCGTAGAGCATGCCGAGCACCAGGTAGATCGCGACGATGGCCGCCAGGATCAGCACCGGCTGCGACGACAACGACTGCTGGAACGCGTTGGCCGTGCCCTGGAAGCCCCCCCGAACCGACACCGGCACCCCGAGCTCGGCCATCGCGTTCCCGATGGCCGCCGTGGCGTCCGACAGCGACACGCCTGGGGGAAGGTTGAAGCTGATCGTCGAGGCCGGTGAGCCGCTCTGGTGATTGACGGACAGCGGGGTGTTGGTGGTCTCCACCCGGGCAATGGCCGACAGTGGCACCTGCGCGCCCGACGTGCTGGTGAGATAGAAGTGGTTCAGCGTCTCCGGTCCCTGCAGGTACTGCGGCGCCAGCTCCATCACCACGCGGTACTGGTTCAGCGCGTTGTAGATCACCCCGACCTGGCGCTGCCCGAAGGCGTTGTTCAACGCGCTGTCCAGGTTGCTCACTGTGACCCCCAACTGCGCGGCGGCGTCGCGGTCGATCACCAGCGAGGTCTGCAGGCCCTTGTCCTGCTGATCGGTGTTGACGTCGGCGAGTTCGGGCAGCTGCGACATCGCGTTGCGCACCCGCGGCCCCCAGGTGCGCAAGCTGTCCACATCGTCGGCCTGCAAGGTGTACTGGTACTGCGCGTTCGACTGACGGCCCCCGATGCGGATGTCCTGCACTGGCGCAAAGAACAGGTTGGCCCCGGGCTCGTGGCTGAGCTTGTCGCGCAGGCGAGCCACCACCTCATCGGCCGACACCTTGCGCTCGGCCAGCGGCTTGAGGGTGATGTAGAAATTGGCGGAATTGCTCTGGCCACCACCGGTCGACCCACTGACATGGGCCACCGCCGGGTCGGCCTGCACGATGGCCATGAACTTGTCGAGGCGAGCCTGCATGACCTGGAACGAGCTGCCCTGATCGGCCTGGACACCACCGACCAGCGAGCCGGTGTCCTGCTGCGGGAAGAAGGTCTTGGGGATCGTCGTGTACAGATGGACATTGAGCGCGACCACCCCCGCCAGCGCCAGGAGGGCCACGGGCTGGTGGCGCAGCGTCCAGATCAGCGAGCGCCGATAGCCGCGCAGCAGCGCACCGCTGGCGCGTTCCACCAGCCGCCCGGTGCGGCCCGGCGCATGCTTTTCGGCACGCGGCTGGAGCAGCCGCGCGGCCATCATGGGCGTGGTCGTCAGCGACACCAGCATCGACACCAGGATGGAGGCCGACAGCACGATGGCGAACTCGCGGAACAGCCGACCGACGATGCCACCCATCAGCAACAGCGGGATGAAGACCGCGATCAGGCTCAGCGAGATGGACACCACCGTGAAGCCGATCTCGCGCGCGCCCTTCAGCGCCGCTTCGCGAGGCGCCATGCCCTGCTCGATGTGGCGGGTGATGTTCTCCAGCACCACGATGGCATCGTCGACCACGAAGCCGGTGGCCACCGTCAGGGCCATGGCCGACAGGTTGTTCAGGCTGTAGCCGCACAGGTACATCACGCCGAACGTGCCCAGCAGCGACACCGGCACCGCGACCGCCGGGATCACGGTGGCGCGCCAGCTCCTCAGGAACAGCAACACGACCAGGATGACCAGCCCGACCGAGATGGCCATCGCCCGCTCGACCTCTTGCAGCGACGCGCGGATCGTCGGCGTTCGATCGCTGATCACCTGGAGATCGATCGCACCGGGGATCGAGGCCTGCATGCGCGGCAGGATGTCGCGCACCCGCTGCACCGTCTCGATGATGTTGGCACCGGGCTCCTTGAGCACGAACAACACCACTGCCGGCTTGCCATTGGCCAGACCGTAGTTGCGCACGTCCTGCACCGAATCGACCACGCGCGCCACGTCGCGCAGCCGCACCGCGGCGCCGTCTCGGTACGTCACCAGCACCGGCGCATAGTCGGCTGCCGTCAGCGCCTGGTCGTTGGCACCGATCTGCCAGTGGTGATCGCCGTCCTCGACCGAGCCTTTGGGCCGATTGGCGTTGGTGGCCGTGATCGCCAGTCGCACCTTGTCGAGCGAGATGCCCTTGGCGGCCAGCTTGTCGGGGTCCAGCTCGACACGCACCGCCGGCAGGGCCCCGCCGCCCACGTTGACCTGCCCCACACCGCGCACCTGGGACAGTCGCTGCGCCAGCACGGTGGAGGCCGCGTCGTACATCTGGCCGCGCGTCAGCGTGTCGGAGGTGAGCGCGATGATCATGATCGGTGCCGCGGCCGGATTCACCTTGCGATAGGTCGGATTGCTCGGCATGCCCGAGGGCAACAGCGTTCGGGCTGCGTTGATCGCCGCCTGCACGTCGCGGGCGGCGCCGTCGATGTCGCGGTCGAGGTCGAACTGCAAGGTGATGTTGGTCGAGCCCAGCGACGAACGCGAGGTGATCTCGTTGACGCCGGCGATGGTGCCGAGTGCTCGCTCAAGCGGCGCCGAGACGGTGGCCGCCATCGTGTCGGGATTCGCGCCGGGCAGCGATGCACTGACCGAGATGGTCGGGAAGTCCACCTGCGGCAAGGGCGCGATCGGCAGCAGCTGGAAACCGAGCAGACCCGCCAGCGCAATGCCCAGCGTGATCAGCGTCGTGGCCACCGGCCGGTGGATGAACGGGGCAGAGATGCTCATGTGGCCGCGGCGCGGTTCGCTTGCCAGGCCTTGAGCCGCTGCGCCTGACGGGCGAAACCGAGGTAGATCACCGGTGTCGTGAACAGCGTGAGCAGCTGGCTGACGATCAGCCCGCCGACCATCGTCACGCCCAGCGGGTGCCGCAGTTCATGGCCTGCGCCTGTGCCCAGCATCAGCGGCAGCGCACCCAGCAGGGCCGCCATCGTGGTCATCAGGATCGGCCGGAAGCGCAGCAGGCAGGCCTTGTGGATGGCCTCGCGCGGCGCCAGTCCTTCCTCGCGCTCGGCATAGAGCGCGAAGTCGATCATCATGATCGCGTTCTTCTTGACGATGCCGATCAGCAGCACGATGCCGATGACGCCGACCACGCCCAGGTCCTGTCCGGCCATCAGCAGCGCCAACAGGGCACCGAGACCCGCCGACGGCAGCGTCGAGAGGATGGTGATCGGGTGGATATAGCTCTCGTACAGCACGCCCAGCACGATGTACATCGTGACCACCGCGGCCAGGATCAGCAGCAACGTGCTGCTCAGCGAAGCGCGAAACGCCTCGGCCGCGCCCTGAAAGCTGGTTTCGACGCTGAGCGGCAGATCGAGGCCGGCCTCCTCGGCCCGGATCGCGTCAACCGCCTCGCCGAGCGACACCCCCGGCGCGAGGTTGAACGACACAGTGGCCGAAGGGAACTGCGCCACATGGTTGATCGCCAGCGCTGCCGGCCGCTCCAGCACCTGCGCCACCGACGACAGCGGAACCTGCACCTGCGTCGTGGTGCCGTTGGCACCCGTGCTGGTGCCTGGCACGTACAGGTCTGAAATGGCCAGCGGGCCTCGGCCGAGGCCCGGCGCTGCCTCCAGCACCACCCGGTACTGGCTGGACTGGGTGTAGATGGTCGACACCAGGCGTTGGCCGAAGGCGTTGTAGAGCGCGTTGTCGATGGCGGCGACGGTGACGCCCAGCCGACCTGCGGCTTCGCGATCGATCTGAACGTAAGCCTGCTGACCTTGGTCTTGCAAGTCGCTCGCCACGTCCACCAGTTCGGGCCGCAGGCGCAGGCGCTCGAGCAGGCGGGTGGTGCTGGTCGCGAGGTCCTTCGCGTCGGGCGAGCTCAGCAGGAACTGGTACTGGGTCTTGGAGACCCGGTCCTCGATGGTCAGGTCCTGCACCGGCTGCATGTAGGCGGTGATGCCCGGCACATCCGCGGTGGCGTCGGCGAGCCGGCGTATCACCTCGGAGACCGATGCGTCGCGCTGTGCGAAGGGCTTCAGCGTGATCTGCATGCGCCCGGTGTTCAAGGTGGCATTGGCGCCGTCCACGCCGATGAACGATGCGAGGTGATCCACGTCCGGGTCTTTGAGGATCGCATCGGCCAGCGCCTGCTGACGCCGGGCCATGGCATCGAACGAGGTCGTCTGCGTCGCCTCGGTGATGACCTGGATCAAGCCCGTGTCCTGCACCGGAAAGAAGCCCTTGGGCACGAGCCCATACAGCAGCGCGGTCAGGCCCAGCGTCACCGCGAAGACCCCGAGCGTCGCGCGGGGGCGGTCCAGCACCCAGGTCAGCGCACGGCCGTAGGCGGCCACCAGGTCATCGAAACGCCGCGCGAACCGGTCGCCGACGCCACCGTGGCGGCGTTCGCGCTCGGGACGCAACAGCCGGGCACTCATCATCGGCGTGAGGGTCAGAGAGACAAACGCCGAGATCAGGATGGCCACCGCCAGCGTGATGGCGAACTCGTGGAACAGGCGACCGACCACATCGCCCATGAACAGCAGCGGGATCAGCACCGCCAGCAGCGAGACCGTCAGCGAGATGATGGTGAAGCCGATCTGCTGGCTGCCCTTCAAGGCAGCCTGCATGGGCGAGTCGCCTTCTTCGATGAAGCGCGCAATGTTCTCGATCATCACGATCGCGTCGTCGACGACGAAGCCGGTGGAGATCACCAGCGCCATCAATGTGAGGTTGTTGATCGAGAACCCGGCGAGGTAGATGACGCCGAAGGTGCCCACCAGGCTCAGCGGCACGGCCACGCTCGGGATCACGGTCGCACTGGCGCTGCGCAGGAACAGAAAGATCACCATCACCACGAGGGCGACCGCCAGCAGCAGCTCGAGCTCGGTGTCGTCCACCGCCGCACGGATGGTGGTGGTGCGGTCGGCAATGACCTGCACGTCGACCGACGCCGGCAACGTGGCCTGCAGCCGAGGCAACAAGGCCCGAACGCGGTCGACCGTTTCGATCACGTTGGCGCCCGGCTGGCGCTGCACGTTGAGAATCACGCCCGGCGTGCGATCCGACCATGCGGCCAGGCGCAGGTTCTCGGCGTCGTCGACCACCTGCGCCACCTCCTTCAGGCGGACCGGACTGCCGTTCTTCCAGGCCAGGATCAGGTCCTGGTACTCCGCGGCCGACTTCAGCTGGTCGTTGGCATCGATGGTCGAGGCCCGCTGCGGGCCGTTGAAGCTGCCCTTGGCCTGATTGACATTGGCTGCCACGATGGCGGTGCGCACATCTTCGAGCGACAGGCCCAAAGACGCCATGGCATGCGCATTGCCCTGGATGCGCACCGCCGGGCGTCGGCCACCCGCGATGCTGACCAGTCCGACACCCTCGACCTGCGAGAGCTTGGGCGCCAGACGGTTCTCGACTAGGTCGTGCAGCTTGATCATCGGCAGCGACGGTGATGTCACGGCGATGGTCAGCACCGGCGCATCGGCCGGATTGACCTTGCTGTAGATCGGTGGCATCGGCAGGTCGCCGGGCAGCAGGTTGGTGCCCGCGTTGATCGCTGCCTGCACCTCCTGCTCGGCGACGTCAAGCGACAGGCCGAGCGAGAAGCGCAGCGTGATCACCGAGGCCCCGCCCGAACTGCTGCTCGTCATCTGGTTCAGCCCCGGCATCTGCCCGAACTGGCGCTCCAGCGGCGCGGTCACTGACGTGGACATCACGTCCGGGCTGGCGCCTGGGTACAGCGTGGTGACCTGGATCGTCGGGTAATCCACCTCCGGCAAGGCCGACAGCGGCATCAGCCGGTAGGCCAGCAACCCGGCCAGCAGGATCGCCAGCATCAGCAGCGAGGTCGCGACCGGGCGTTCGATGAAGACGCGAGACGGGTTCATGACGCGGTGCTCAAGGGCTCGGTGGGTTGTCACGCCCCTCGCGCTGGGGACGGAACCAGGCACGCCGCTCGTCCGGGCTCATCGCCTTGACCTTGTCTGCCTGCTCAGGCGAGAGCCGGTCCATCCAGCGCGGGCGCTCGCCGGTGCTGGTGCCAGAGGCCGGTGGCGAACCAGAAGCCCGCCGTTCACCGCCGGCGGCCGACGCCGCAGCGGCTGGTTGGCTGGTGGTGCTGGCCGGATCGTCAGGACCGCGTCGTTGGCGGCGGCTGCCGCCTGCGGGCGCACTCGCACCCGCGCGCTGCTTCGGATCGGCCGCGATCAGCTCCACCTTGGCACCTTCGCGCAGGCGGTCGGTGCCATCGATCACCACCTTCTCGTCGGGCTTCAGCGGGCCCTCCACCGCCATCCAGCCCTCATCGACCGCGCCCGGCGTCACCACCCGGGTGCTGACGGTGTTGTCGTCGTTGACGACGTAGACATAGAAGCCCTGGGCGCCCCGCAGCACGGCCGCCTGAGGCACAGCGATCACGTCGGTCAGCACGTCGAGCTGCAGCGTGACGCTGACTGCCTGATTCGGGAACAAGGCCTCATCGCGGTTCGGGAACACCGCCTTGACCTTGATCGTGTCAGTGCTGGGGTCGATGGCGTTGTCGACGGTGGCCACGCGCCCGACCGCCAGCTGCCGCTGGCCTCCCCGCTCCCACGCCTCGACGGGAATCGGGGCGCCGGACCGCAGGCGCGCGGTGATCGTCGGGACATGCACCGCCGGCACGGCGAAGATCAGCGAGATGGGTTGGGTCTGGGTGATGCTGACGATGCCGTTGGCGTCCCCCGGCTGGACCACATTGCCCAGGTCGACCTGCTTCAGGCCGATGCGCCCGGCGATCGGCGCGGTCACGCGGGTGTAGGACAGTTGAACGCGGGCGCTGTCGACCGCACCCTGATCGGCCTTCACCGTGCCCTCCAGTTGCCGCACCAGCGCCTCCTGGGTGTCGAGTTGCTGCTTGGGGATCGCGTCCTTGGCCAGCAGTCCGCGATAGCGCTCCAGGTCGATGCGGGCGTTGTCGAGCTGGGCCTTGTCGCGCGCCAGGCCGCCCTCGGCCTGGCTGAGCGCGGCCTGGAAGACGCGCGGATCGATCTGCGCCAGCCATTGCCCGGCGCGGACCTGCTGCCCTTCCTGGAAGTTCAGGCGCTGCAGGACGCCACTGACCTGCGCGTGGACGATGGCCGTGTTCAACGCACTGATGCTGCCGATCGCATTGACGCTGATGCGGATGTCCTGCCGACGCACCGCCTGTGCCGACACCGGTTGCACGGCATTCGCGAAGCGGCGCCCGCCGCCTCCGGGCGCCCGGTCCGCGCGGCCCGAGGCTTGTGCGGTGTCGGACTCGGCCGGGCTGCCCTCGTTCGTCTTCCACCACCAGAGGGCTGCGCCCACCAGAAGCAACGCGAGCAGCCAGGGCATCGCGCGGCGGACCCACCCCCGCCTGCCAGAAGAAGACGGTATCGAGTGATGCGGGGTGACGTCTTGCTCCGTGGGGTGGTTCATTGAAACTCGGTGGCCGTGGTGCTGTGCTGTCCCTCAGTCTAGGCCGAAGCACTGACGGCTCACGCAGCAGGGAAAGGGCGGTGTCGAGCTCCGCAGCGCACTCAGCGTCGCGCCGACAGACAGATGCTGTGCGGCGAGTGTTGCTGCTGTGTTTCCGACTTGCCAACCACCGCGACAATGGGCGCACACCGGAGCGCTGACCATGGGCCGAATGACTTGCACCCACCTGAATCTCCGCGATTGGCGTCGAGGCATCGCGCCACGCGGCATCGTGGTCGGGCTGCTGTGGGCCGGCCTGTCGACCCACACTGTGTCCGCGACACCCGCTGCGCTGCCCGCCGTCGATTTGATCGTTCAGGTCCGCGTGATCAGCGAAGCCGAGCTGGCGGCGGAGGCTGCGGCCAGTTCGGCGCCTGGGCGGTCCCCGCAGAGGCTGGAGATCAGCAGTGCTGCCCAGCCACCGGTGTCGGCCCGAACCCAGGACATCCGCGTGCTCAACGGCCGCACCGCAGAGATGTCCTGGTCGCAGGCGCTCCCGTTTCAATGGGTGCAGGCGGCGCAGCGTCGGGGCCGGGCAGGCAATGTCCCCAGCGGCGGCATCGTCAATGCGGTGACGTGGCTGCGCGCTGGGCAGTCGTTGTCAGTGCAGCCACGCTGGCCAGGGGGTCGCGATCCCGTGCAGGTCGAGCTTCGAATCGAGACGCAGGACATTGGCGATCGGCGGGGCGCTGACATCCCTGAGTCCGGCGCACAGACCTGGGCGTCGACCTTGTCCGTGCCTTGGGGTCAGTGGACCACGTTCGCCACCACGGGCGCCGAGCAGCCGTCGCCTGATGGCGCCACCTGGTCAACCCAGTCGGCGCAGCCGCCGAGCCTGCGATTCATGCAGTTGCGGGTGACGCGGCATTGAGGCGTTCCACTCCGGGCCACAGTCGCCGGCCCGCCGCGCCCCAGCATGCGGCGGGAACACTTCTGTGAAAATGGGCGCGGGTCGACCCTGGCAGCTACAGGGGTTCACTCTAATATTCATGCCTGCAGCTGGCGAGGTACCTTCTGTATCTGGCGGCGACGTTTTGCCATGGCTTGGTGGACTTGACTGGATCTTCGAATGGCGATGCACCTGGCTTTCTCAGCGTCCCCGGTCGGCCGAATGCTCAAGCTGAGCCGAGCCATCAGCGGTTGGTCTCTGTCGTCGATGTTCGAGCGACGCACTTCCCGCCGCACTTCAGAGACCAGCGACCGGTCTGCGACCACCGATGACGAATGCCGCCGTTCGATGCGCACCGTGCTCGAGTCCCACATCATCCCGCGGCTGGTGCAGGCGCACCGTACCGGCGAAAGTGAAGCCCACGCGGCGAACGACACGGCGTCCCGGCTTCTCGGAGACGAGGTCATCGTGTTCAGCCAGTTCTGCGCGGAGGGGAAACGCGAGCACGCGGCAGAGCTGATCGCACGGCTGCGCGTCGAAGGCTTGACGCCAGAAGACATCTTCGTCGAACTGATCACGCCGGCCGCACGGTATCTGGGTCATCAGTGGGAAGACGATCGTCTCGGGTTTGCCGAAGTGACCGTCGGTCTCGTGCTGATGCACGAAGTCATCCACGGCATGGGCTACGAATACCACGACGGCCCGCAGCAAGGTGGTGGCGTCAAGCGCGTGATGCTGGCGTCGGCACCCGGATCTCAGCATGTGCTCGGGCTGTCGATCGTGTCGGAGTTCTTCCGCAAGGCCGGCTGGCAGGTGGTGCTGGAGGTTTCCCCCAGCCGCACCGAGCTGTGCCATGCTGTCCAGAACGAATGGTTCGATCTCGTCGGTATCTCGGTGGCGCTCGACGCTCAACTCGACGCGCTCGGTGCGCTCGTCGACAGCCTCAAGGTGGCCTCGCGTAACCCGTCCACCCCCGTGCTGCTTGGCGGTCCGGTTTTCTCGCTCGGATCCCATCGTGCCGAGGCCTTCGGCGCAGAAGCCATTTGCGTCGATGCCCGAGAGTGCGTGCCACTGGCGCTGTCGGTGATGACGCCCTGATGATGCGGCGAGCCGATACGGCGATGCTGCGGCGCTGAACAAAGCAAAACGCCAACCTGTCGGTTGGCGTTTTGCTTCGGCGCTGAGCCGTGTAGATCTTTGGTTGCGGGGGCAGGATTTGAACCTACGACCTTTGGGTTATGAGCCCAACGAGCTACCAGACTGCTCCACCCCGCGACTGAGCCTATGACTATAACCGACTACCCGCTTCCTGCGGTGACATTCGGCAAGTCAATTTGATCCTTATTCGGTCGATTCGTTGCCTTCGGCAACTGCCGCTTCGGGACGATCGACCAGTTCCACGAAGGCCATCGGTGCGTTGTCGCCGACGCGGAAGCCCATCTTCAGAATGCGGGTGTAGCCGCCCGGGCGCGCCTTGTAGCGTGGGCCCAGTTCGTTGAACAGCTTGGTGACGATGTCGCGATCGCGCGTGCGGTCGAAGGCCAGGCGGCGATTGGCCAGCGTGGGCTCCTTGGCCAGCGTGATCAGCGGCTCGACAACGCGACGCAGCTCCTTGGCCTTCGGCACGGTGGTCTTGATGGCCTCGTGTTGCAGCAGCGAATTGCACATGTTGCGCAACATCGCCAGGCGGTGCGAAGAGGTGCGGTTGAGTTTGCGAAGTCCGTGACGGTGACGCATGGTGAGAGTCCTTTATTGACTGACTTGTGAGCCCCAGCCGTGTCAGGTACTGGGGGTGGTGATCAAACGCGCGTGCATGAAGGCACACGCGCGTTTGTCATCTCCGATGACGGCGTCGTGGCCGTCATTCGTGCGGGAAACGCTTTAACGCTTGTCCAGACCTTGCGGAGGCCAGTTTTCGAGGCGACCGCCCAGGGTCAGGCCGCGAGAAGCCAGCACTTCCTTGATTTCGTTGAGCGACTTGCGACCCAGATTCGGCGTCTTCAGCAGCTCGGTCTCGGTGCGCTGGATCAGGTCACCGATGTAGTAGATGTTCTCGGCCTTCAGGCAGTTGGCCGAACGCACCGTCAGCTCCAGTTCGTCGACCGGGCGCAGCAGGATCGGGTCGAACTGCGTGTTGCGGCTTTGCGGCTCGTTGAAGGCGGCGATCTCGCTGTTCTCGAGCTGTGCGAACACGGCCAGCTGCTCGACCAGGATCTTCGCCGACGCACGAATCGCTTCTTCGGGAGAGATGGCGCCGTTGGTGTTGATCTCCATCACCAGCTTGTCGAGGTCGGTGCGTTGCTCGACGCGGGCGCTCTCGACGGTGTAGCTGACGCGGGCGACGGGCGAGAACGAGGCATCGAGAACAATGCGGCCGATCGACTTGGTTGGCTCATCGCCGAAGCGGCGCAGGTTGCCCGGCACATAGCCGCGGCCCTTCTCGACCTTGATCTGCATGTCGAGCTTGCCACCTTGCGAGAGGTTGGCAATCACATGGCCCGGGTTGATGATCTCAACATCGTGCGGTGTCTGGATGTCACCCGCCGTGACCGGGCCTTCGCCGTCCTTGCGCAGCACCAGCGTCACTTCGTCGCGGTTGTGCAGGCGGAACACGACGCCCTTCAGGTTCAACATGATGTGAACCACGTCTTCCTGCACGCCATCGATGGTCGAGTACTCGTGCAGCACGCCGGCAATGGTCACCTCGGTCGGCGCGTAGCCCACCATCGACGACAGCAACACGCGGCGCAGCGCATTGCCCAGGGTGTGACCGTAACCGCGCTCGAACGGCTCCAAGGTGACCTTGGCGCGGTTGATCGAGAGGGGTTCGACGTGGATGGCTTTGGGCTTGAGCAAGTTCGTTTGCATTCGGTCTTTCTTTCAATACCCTCGGCTCGTTACGCCGATAAGGCTGATGGACCCGTCGGTGCTGGCAACACCTGTCAACACCGATCTCGGGAAGTAGCTGAAGCGGGGCAGACAGCAGATCAACGACGACCCGCTGCCTGCGCCGCAACCGGATCAGCGTGAATACAGTTCGACGATCAACGCTTCCTTGATGTCGGCGCTCAACTCGTCGCGTTCTGGCGTCTTCTTGAAAACGCCTTCCATCTTCGAGGCGTCGACCTGGATCCAGGCCGGCAGGCCGATGGTTTCGGCGAGCTTGAGCGAATCGGCAATGCGCAACTGCTTCTTCGCCTTCTCACGCACGCTGACGGCATCACCGACCTTGACGCTGTAGGAGGCGATGTTGACCACGGCGCCATTGACCGTGATGGACTTGTGCGACACCAATTGGCGCGCTTCGGCGCGTGTCGAGCCGAAGCCCATGCGGTAAACGACGTTGTCCAGGCGGGATTCGAGCAGCATCAGCAGGTTGGCACCCGTGTTGCCCTTGCGGCGCTCGGCTTCGGCGAAGTAGCGGCGGAACTGTCGCTCCAGCACGCCATACATGCGCTTGACCTTCTGCTTTTCACGCAGCTGCAGACCGAAGTCCGAGGTGCGCGAGCCGGAGGTGCGGCCGTGCTGACCGGGCTTGCTGTCGAACTTCGCCTTGTCGCCGATCGGGCGGCGGGCGCTCTTGAGAAACAGGTCCGTGCCTTCGCGGCGGGACAGTTTCGCCTTGGGACCGAGATAACGTGCCACGTTGATTCCTTAGTTGACGTTCTGACGCAGGTCGCTGTGATCCTTCACAACCGCTTGCGCGAGTCTGGCGAGTGTTGTTATTGGGCGCTCAGACGGTGGGCTTAACTGGGAGGCTGACGAAGGTTCGCTTCGTCCGATCCCAACAAAAATGCCGGCGATGCCCGAAAGCAGCGCCGACAAGGTTCGGTACGACTCAGATGCGACGACGCTTTTGCGGACGGCAGCCGTTGTGTGGCACCGGTGTCACATCGGAAATCAGGTTGATGCGGATGCCAAGCGAAGCCAGCGCGCGAACGGACGATTCACGGCCTGGGCCCGGGCCTTTGATCCGCACGTCGAGGTTCTTGATGCCCTGCTCTTGCGCAGCACGACCCGCCACTTCAGCAGCGACCTGCGCGGCGAAAGGCGTGCTCTTGCGCGAGCCCTTGAAGCCCTGGCCACCGCTCGAGGCCCATGACAGCGCGCCGCCTTGGCGATCGGTGATGGTGATGATGGTGTTGTTGAAAGAAGCGTGCACGTGCGCGATGCCATCGGCGACGTTCTTGCGAACTTTCTTGCGCACACGCTGTGCGGCGGTATTGGGTGCTTTAGCCATGTCGATTCTTTCTTAAACGGGTGCCGTCAGGCGTCTGCAATCACTTCTTGACCAGGGCGCCAGACTTGCGGGGGCCCTTGCGGGTGCGCGCGTTCGTCTTGGTGCGCTGACCACGCACAGGCAGGCCACGGCGATGACGGAAACCACGGTAGCAGCCCAGATCCATCAGCCGCTTGATGTTGATCGACATTTCGCGGCGCAGATCGCCTTCGATCGTCAGACGACCGATCTCGTCACGAATGCGCTCGAGGTCGGTGTCGGTCAGATCCTTGATCTTGCGGTCGAACGGCACACCGCTGTTGACGCAGATCTTTTGCGCCGTGGTGCGTCCGACGCCGTAGATGGATGTCAGGCCGATCTCTGCGTGCTTGTGTGGCGGAATGTTGATACCAGCAATGCGTGCCATGGGCTTCCTCTAATGTCTCGTGGTCTAAGCGCTGTATCAGCCTTGACGCTGTTTGTGACGCGGATCCGTGCAGATCACGCGAACCACACCTTTGCGACGGATGACTTTGCAGTTCCGGCACATCTTCTTGACTGACGCAGCTACTTTCATTGGTTCTCCTGTGCCCGACCGGGCCGTCTCAGCACTGACTGAATGTTTCTATCTGACCGCAGAGCCTATTTGGCTCTGAACACAATTCGCGCGCGACTCAGGTCATACGGCGTGAGTTCGACGGTCACCTTGTCGCCAGGCAGGATCCGGATGTAATGCATGCGCATCTTCCCGGAAATATGCCCCAGCACAATGTGCCCGTTCTCCAGCTTGACCCGGAAAGTCGCATTCGGGAGATTCTCAAGAATCTCCCCCTGCATCTGAATAACGTCGTCTTTCGCCATGCGGTCCGATACGTGACTCCGCTCATCGCCTGGGCCTCAAAGGCCGCCGTCGATCAACTCGGTTTGAAATTCGCTTTCTTCAGCAACGATTCGTACTGCTGGCTCTGTACATAACTTTGAACCTGCGCCCAGAAATCCATGGTCACCACCACGATGATCAGCAGCGACGTGCCCCCGAAGTAGAACGGGACGTTGTACTTCAGCACCAGAAACTCAGGCAGCAGGCAGACGGCAGTGATGTAGATCGCTCCGGCCAACGTGAGGCGCGACAGGATGCGATCGATGTGCTTCGCCGTCTGGTCGCCAGGGCGGATGCCTGGAATGAACGCACCGCTCTTTTTCAGGTTGTCTGCCGTTTCGCGGCTGTTGAACACCAGCGCCGTGTAGAAAAAGCAGAAAAAGATGATCGCTGTCGCATACAGCAACACGTAAATGGGTTGCCCGGGCGACAACAGCCCCGCCAGATCCTTCAACCAGCGCAGACCATCGCCCGTGGCGAACCAACCAACAACGGTGGCCGGCAGAAGGATGATCGACGACGCAAAAATCGGTGGGATCACGCCCGACATGTTGAGCTTCAAAGGCAGATGCGAGGACTGCCCGCCGTAGACCTTGTTGCCAACCTGACGCTTCGCATAGTTGACCAATATCTTGCGCTGGCCTCGCTCGACGAAAACCACCACGAACGTCACCGCAGCCACCACCACCAGGATGAACATGCACGCGACCAGGCTCATGGATCCCGTGTTGACCAGTTCGATCAACCCACCTATCGCGCTCGGCAAGCCGGCAGCAATGCCCGCGAAGATCAGGATGGAGATGCCGTTACCCAAGCCACGCTCGGTGATCTGCTCGCCCAGCCACATCAGGAACATGGTGCCAGCCACCAGGCTGACCACCGTGGTCATGCGAAATCCGAACCCGGGCGCAATCACCAGTCCTTGCGAGCCCTCGAGAGCGATCGCGATGCCCAGCGACTGGAAGATCGCCAGACCCAGCGTGCCGTAGCGGGTGTACTGCGTGATCTTGCGACGGCCGGCTTCGCCTTCCTTCTTCAATGCTTCCAGCGTCGGCACGACGTAGGTCATCAACTGCATGATGATCGACGCCGAGATGTACGGCATGATGCCCAACGCGAACACGGTGAAGCGCGACAGCGCGCCTCCCGAGAACATGTTGAACAGGCTGAGAATGCCGCCTTGCTGACCCTTGAACAGCTGAGCGAGCTGATTCGGATCGATGCCAGGGACAGGAATGTGCGCCCCCATGCGATAGACCACCAAGGCCAGCAGCAAGAAGGTCAGGCGTCGACGCAGGTCTCCGAATTTGCCACTCTTGGCCAATTGGTTTGCGTTGGTTGCCACGGCGTGCGACTCAGCGATTCAGGTGTGAACGAGTAATGCGGCCTCAGGCCACCGAGCCGCCGGCTGCTTCGATGGCAGCCTTGGCACCCGCAGTGGCACCGACACCCTTGAGCACGACCGCAAGCGACAGCTCACCGGTCTTGATGACCTTGACCACCTTGGCGATTTGCGCAACCAACCCGGCCTGCTTCAGCGCAAGCAAGTCGACTTCTGCAGCGCCAAGAACCTGCAGATCGCTCAACGTGATCTCGGCGTTGTACTTCAGCGAAGCCGACTTGAAGCCACGCTTGGGCAGACGACGCTGCAAAGGCATCTGACCGCCTTCGAAGCCGACCTTGTGGTAGCCACCTGCGCGAGACTTTTGACCCTTGTGCCCGCGACCTGCGGTCTTGCCCAGGCCCGAGCCGATGCCGCGGCCAACACGACGGCGCTGGCGCTTCGAACCCTCTGCGGGCTTGATGGTATTGAGTTCCATGGTCATCTTTTCCAGATCGATCTCAGAGCACCTTGAGCAGGTACGAGATCTTGTTGATCATGCCGCGCACGGCTGGCGTGTCTTCCAGCTCGGACTCGCTGTTGAGCTTGCGCAGACCCAGACCACGCACGGTGGCGCGATGGGACTCGCGGGTTCCGGCAATGCTGCGGACCAGCTTGATCTTGACGGTTTGTTTGTCAGCCATTTCGATTCTCCGACCCGGCTTCAGTTGAAGATCTGCTCGACCGTCAGGCCGCGCTTGGCAGCCACTTCGGCCGGGGTGTTCGTGTGCTTCAACGCATCCAAGGTGGCGCGAACCAGGTTGTACGGGTTCGACGAACCGAGGCTCTTGCAAACAATGTCGGTCACGCCCATCACCTCGAACACGGCGCGCATCGGGCCGCCAGCGATGATGCCGGTACCTGCAGGCGCAGGCGCCATCAGCACGTGCGATGCGCCGTGCTCACCGACCACCTTGTGGTGAATGGAGCCGCTCTTCAGCGACACCTTGACCATGTTGCGGCGCGCAGCTTCCATCGCCTTTTGCACGGCGACCGGCACTTCCTTGGCCTTGCCCTTGCCCATGCCGATGCGGCCATCGCCGTCACCGACCACCGTCAGCGCCGCGAAGGACAGCGTGCGGCCGCCCTTCACCACCTTGGTGACGCGATTGACCGCGATCATTTTTTCCTTCAGACCGTCGTCGTTGCCTTCGGTCTGCGCGCGGGGTTGAAACTTTGCCATTGTCGAATTCCTTGCTTAGAACTGAAGGCCGGCTTCGCGCGCGGCTTCGGCCAGCGCCTTGACGCGTCCGTGGTAGGCGAAGCCTGCACGGTCGAAGGCGACCTTCTCGATGCCAGCGGCCTTGGCCTTCTCGGCGATCCGCTTGCCGATCAACGCGGCGGCGCCAACGTTGGCACCCTTGCCTGCGGCGCCGAGTTCCTTGCGAACGTCGACTTCGACGGTAGAAGCGCTGGCCAGCACGCTGGTGCCATCTTCCGAGATGACGTTGGCGTAGATGTGCAGGTTGGTGCGGAAAACAGTCAACCGAGCGACGCGCTGCCGAGCGATGCGAACGCGGGTTTGCCGCGATCGACGGGTGCGCTGGTCTTTCTTGTTCAACATGTCATCCGCTCCTTACTTCTTCTTGGTCTCTTTGATCGTGATCTTCTCGCCCACGTACCGGATGCCCTTGCCTTTGTAAGGCTCGGGTGGACGAATGGCACGCACCTCAGCAGCGATCTGGCCCACGACCTGGCGGTCCGAACCCTTGATCACGATTTCGGTCGGCGTCGGGCACTCGACCTTGACGCCCTCAGGCATGTCCTTGCCAACAGGGTGCGAGAAGCCGATCTGCAGATTCAGCTTGCTGCCTGCAGCCTGGGCCTTGAAACCCACGCCGACCAGCGAGAGTCGCTTTTCGAAGCCCTTGCTGACACCACCGACCATGTTCGCAACCAGGGCGCGCATCGTGCCGGACATCGCGTCTGCAGCGGTGCTGTCGTTGGCAGGCGTGAACTCAAGCTTGCCAGCGGTGTTGCTGATGTTCACCAGCGGGTTCGCAGGGCGCACCAACGTACCCAATGGGCCCTTGACCTTGATCTGCTCTGCAGTCACCGAGAAATCCAAGCCCTGCGGCAAGGAGATCGGCATTTTTCCAACTCTGGACATGTGCGGATTCCTTTCTTAGGCGACGTAGCAAAGAACTTCGCCGCCGATGCCGACTTGACGGGCCTTGCGATCGGTCATCACGCCCTTGGGCGTGGTCACGATGGCCACACCCAGACCGTTCTTGACATTGGGAATGTCGTGACGGCCCTTGTAGATGCGCAGGCCCGGGCGGCTGACGCGCTCGATGTGCTCGATGACCGGCTTGCCGGCGTAGTACTTCAGTGCGATCTGCAACTGTGGCTTGTCGGCTTCACCGACGACGGCGTAGCCGTCCACATAACCTTCGTCCTTCAACACCTGGGCGATGGCGATCTTCAGCTTGGAAGACGGCATCGTCACCGATGGCTTTTCGACCATCTGGGCGTTGCGAATGCGGGTCAGCATATCGGCGATAGGATCACTCATGCTCATACGAATATCTCCTGATCGACGCGCCGCTTACCAGCTCGCCTTGATGACACCGGGAATGTCGCCCTTGAAGGCCAATTCACGAATCTTGTTGCGGCCCAAGCCAAATTTGCGGAAGGTGCCACGCGGACGACCGGTCAGAGCGCAGCGGTTGCGCTGACGCGTCGGGTACGCATTGCGCGGCAGCTTTTGCAATTCGAGACGAGCTGCATAGCGCTCTTCGTCGGACTTCTTGGCGTCGTTGGCGATGCCCTTCAATTCGGCGTACTTCTTGGCGTACTTTGCGGCGAGTTGCTCGCGCTTGAGTTCGCGCTGGATCAGTGAAACTTTTGCCACGGTCAGCCTCAGTTCTTGAAAGGGAACTTGAATGCAGCAAGCAATGCCTTGCACTCGTCGTCGCTCTTGGCGGTGGTGGTGATGCTGATGTTCAGCCCACGCAACGCATCCACCTTGTCGTACTCGACTTCCGGAAAGATGATCTGCTCTTTCACGCCGATGTTGTAGTTGCCGCGACCATCGAACGACCGACCGGAAATACCGCGGAAGTCGCGCACACGCGGCAGGGCGATGGTCACGAAGCGGTCGAGGAACTCGTACATCTGCACGCCACGCAGAGTGACCATGCAGCCGATGGGCACGCCGTCGCGGATCTTGAATCCGGCAATGGCCTTCTTCGACTTGGTGACGACGGGCTTCTGACCGGCGATCTTGGTCAGATCGCCAACGGCGTGTTCCATGACCTTCTTGTCCGAGACCGCCTCGCTCACGCCCATGTTGAGCGTGATCTTGGTGAGGCGTGGAACCTCCATCACGGACTTGTAGCCGAATTTGGCCATCAGACCAGGAGCGATCGTGTCCCGGTAAATGGCCTGCAGGCGAGCGGTTTGTTGTTGAGCCATGTCCGACCTTTAAACCTTGATTTCTTCGCCGCTGGACTTGTAGACGCGGACCTTCTTGCCGTCAGCCAGCAACTTGATCCCCACGCGGTCGGCCTTGCCGGATGCCGCATTGAAGATGGCCACGTTGGACTGATGAATCGGCATCGTCTTTTCGATCACGCCACCCGTGACACCCTTCATCGGGTTCGGCTTGACGTGTTTCTTGACGACGTTCACGCCGTCGACCGTGACACGGTCTTCATCGACGCGCGCAGCGACGACGCCACGCTTGCCCTTGTCGCGGCCGGTCAACACGATGACCTGATCGCCTTTGCGGATCTTGTTCATAAGCTAGTTTCCTGTCGCAGCTCAGAGGACTTCGGGCGCCAGCGAGACGATCTTCATGAATCGCTCGGTACGCAACTCGCGCGTCACCGGGCCGAAGATGCGTGTGCCGATCGGCTCCAGCTTGGCATTCAACAAGACGGCGGCATTGCCGTCGAACTTGACCAGCGAGCCATCCTGGCGACGCACGCCCTTGGCCGTGCGCACGACCACGGCGCTGTAGACCTCGCCCTTTTTCACGCGGCCACGCGGCGCAGCTTCCTTGATGCTGACCTTGATCACATCGCCGATACCGGCGTAGCGACGGCGGGAACCGCCCAGCACCTTGATGCACATGACGGACTTGGCACCAGTGTTGTCTGCGACGTCAAGTCGCGATTGCATTTGAATCATTTTTCGTGTGTCCCAACTTGCATGACCCGCAAACGGCCGAAGCACATTTGCAATTCACCAGTCTTGGGCCCGTAGCCCCTGCACGATCGCTTGTGCAAAGGCGGTTTTGGGTGGAGCTGGAAATCAAACCGAGGAATCTCGGCTCGCGTTTCCAACGAAGTCGATGAGTCTAGCAGGAAACGACAACCAACGTCAAACTTCTCTTGCCTTTTGAACCAACTTGGTAACGACCCAAGCCTTGGTCTTCGAGATCGGACGCGTTTCAGAAATCTCGACCACGTCTCCGTTCTTGTACTCGTTGTTCTCGTCGTGCGCGTGGTACTTGCTCGTCTTGGCGACGATCTTGCCGTACAGCTCGTGCTTGGTACGACGCTCGATCAGGACGGTGATCGTCTTGCTGCGCTGGTCACTGACGACCTTGCCCACCAGGGTACGAACGGTCTTCTTGGCGACGACGGGTTGAGCTTCGGTCATTTCGCAGCTCCTTTCGCTTCACGTTGCTTTTGGGCGATCACGGTCTTCGCGCGGGCGATGTCGCGACGCGTGTTGCCGAGCTGGGTGTGGTTGGCCAGTTGCTGCGTGGCCTTCTGCATGCGCAGGCCGAAATGGGCCTTCAGCAGATCGCTGACTTCCTTCTGGAGGCCAGCGATGTCTTTTGCGCGGAGTTCAGATGCTTTCACTTGGATGTTCTCCGTGAGTCGTCAGGCGCCGACCTGGCGGGCGACGAAGGTGCAGCTCAGCGGCAGCTTGGCAGCGGCCAGCGTGAACGCTTCGCGGGCCAGCGCTTCAGGCACGCCATTGATCTCATAGAGCACCTTGCCGGGCTGGATCTCCGCGACGTAGTACTCCGGGTTTCCCTTGCCGTTGCCCATGCGGACTTCAGCAGGCTTCTGCGAAATCGGCTTGTCCGGAAAGATGCGGATCCAGATACGGCCACCACGCTTCACGTGGCGTGAAATGGCGCGGCGTGCGGCTTCGATCTGGCGCGCCGTCAGGCGACCGCGTTCGGTGGCCTTCAGGCCGTATTCGCCGAACGACACCTTGGCGCCGCGGGTGGCGACACCGGTGTTGCGGCCCTTTTGTTCCTTGCGGAATTTTCTGCGTGCAGGTTGCAGCATGCTTATTCTCCTTTGGCCTCACCCGGCGTGGGCGGGACAGCTTTGCGCACGCGCTTCACGGTAGGCGATTTGCTGGCGTCACCGGTATCTGCCGGCTTGGCTGCGATGTCGGAAGGACCCGCTGCGCGTGGCGCACGATCAGCGCCCGGCGCTCCGGGACGGCCTCGGCCGGCTGGTGCACCGGGACGCGCATTGCGACGCGGACGACGATCATCCTCGCCTTCAGGCTTGCTCACAACGCCCGGCGCTTCGCCGTGACCCAGACGGTCACCGCGGTAGACCCAGCACTTCACACCAATGATCCCGTAGGTCGTCTTCGCTTCAGAGAAGCCGTAGTCGATGTCGGCCTTCAGCGTATGGAGCGGCACGCGGCCTTCGCGGTACCACTCGCAGCGTGCGATTTCGATGCCGTTCAGCCGACCAGATGACATCAGCTTGATGCCCTGAGCTCCGAGGCGCATCGCGTTCTGCATCGCGCGCTTCATGGCGCGGCGAAACATGATCCGCTTTTCGAGCTGTTGCGTGATGCTGTCAGCAATCAGTTGCGCATCGATTTCAGGCTTGCGCACTTCTTCGATATTGACGGCAACCGGCACGCCCAGGCGGCGGGTCAGTTCAGCCTTCAGACTTTCGATGTCCTCGCCCTTCTTGCCGATCACCACGCCCGGGCGCGCCGAGTAGATCGTGATGCGAGCGTTCTTCGCCGGGCGCTCGATGAGCACGCGCGAAACCGCTGCGTTCTTCAGGCGACCCTTCAGGTACTCGCGAACCTTCAGGTCTTCGGCCAGCATCGTGGCGAAGTTCTGATTGTTGGCGTACCAACGCGAGGCCCAGTTGCGCGTGACCGGCAGACGGAAGCCGATCGGGTGAATCTTTTGTCCCATGATCGTGCCTTTAGTTGCCGACGGTGATGTAGATGTGAGCGGTCGGCTTGCAGATGCTGTTGCCCCGGCCTTTGGCGCGCGCTGAGAAGCGCTTCAGGATCGCGCCCTGCTCGACATAGATCGTCTTGACCTTGAGTTCATCAATGTCAGCGCCGTCGTTGTGCTCGGCATTCGCGATGGCCGATTCGAGCGCCTTCTTGATGATGCCGGCCGCCTTCTTGGGCGTGAAAGTCAGGATGTTGAGGGCTTGGTCAACGGGACGGCCGCGGACCAGGTCGGCGACCAAGCGCCCCTTGTCGGCAGACAGTCGAACGCCACGAACGATTGAACGGGTTTCCATCGTGGTTCCTTATTTCCTTGCGGCTTTCTTGTCGGCCGGGTGTCCCTTGAATGTGCGCGTCAGCGCAAATTCGCCCAACTTGTGACCGACCATCTGATCGGTCACGTACACCGGGATGTGCTGCTTGCCGTTGTGCACGGCGATCGTCAGCCCGATGAAGTCCGGCAGGATCGTCGAACGACGCGACCAGGTCTTGATGGGCTTCTTGTCCTTGATGGCAACCGCCTTGTCGACTTTGGCCATCAGGTGATGGTCGACGAACGGGCCTTTTTTCAGCGAACGGGTCATCTGATGGCCCCTTTACTTCTTGCGACGCGAGACGATGAACGTCTGCGTGCGCTTGTTGTTGCGAGTGCGGTAGCCCTTGGTCATCGTGTTCCAAGGTGACACCGGCACCTGGCCTTCGCCCGTGCGACCTTCACCACCACCGTGCGGGTGATCGACCGGGTTCATGGCCACGCCCCGCACCGTCGGACGAATACCCTTCCAACGGATTGCGCCGGCCTTGCCGTACTGGCGCAGGCTGTGCTCTTCGTTGGACACTTCGCCAATGGTGGCGCGGCAATCGATGTGGATGCGACGAACCTCACCCGAGCGCAAGCGAACCTGCGCGTAGGTGCCTTCCCGAGCCAGCAGCGTGCAAGACGTGCCAGCCGAGCGCGCAATCTGCGCACCCTTGCCAGGCAGCATCTCGATGCAGTGGATCACCGAGCCCACCGGAATGTTGCGAATCGGCAGTGTGTTGCCCGCCTTGATCGGCGCTTCAGCACCGCTCAGAAGCGTCTGACCCACTTCCAGGCCACGAGGTGCGATCACATAGCGCCGCTCGCCGTCGGCATAGCAAACCAATGCGATGTGCGCCGTGCGGTTCGGGTCGTATTCAATGCGTTCGACCTTTGCAGGGATGCCATCCTTGTTGCGCACGAAATCGACCACGCGGTAGTGGTGCTTGTGACCACCGCCCTTGTGACGGATCGTGATGTGGCCGTTGTTGTTGCGCCCGGCATGCTGGAACTGCGGCTCCAGCAGCGACGCTTCCGGCTTGCCCTTGTGGAGGTGCGCATGCACCACCTTCACCACGCCACGGCGGCCTGGCGATG
Source organism: Burkholderiales bacterium PBB1 (assembly GCA_002255905.1). GTDB lineage: Bacteria > Pseudomonadota > Gammaproteobacteria > Burkholderiales > Burkholderiaceae_C > PBB1. Next base: position 2,326 of record NKIN01000005.1, on the reverse strand, counting down.
TCGGTTTGACTTTGACGACGGCCATTACGCGGCCTCCCCGGAGATGTTGAGCTCTTGTCCGGCCTTCAAGGACACGTACGCCTTCTTGACATGGTCGCGGCGGCCGATGGATCGACCGAAACGCTTGACCTTGCCCTTTTGCAGCACTGTTTGAACGGACTCGACCTCGACCTTGAACATCAGCTCGACTGCGGCCTTGATTTCCGGCTTGGTCGCATCGCGCAGCACCTTGAAGAGCACTTGGTTGTGCTTTTCCGAGGCCATCGTGGCTTTCTCGCTGACGATCGGCGCGATCAGGATCTGCGCCAGGCGGTTTTCAGCATGTTTGACGGCGGTGCTCATGCCAGCATCTCCTTGAGTTGCTCGATGGCAGCCTTGGTGACCAGCACCTTCTTGTAGTGCACCAGCGACAGCGGGTCGGCGTAACGCGGCTCGACCACCAGCACATTGCGCAGGTTGCGCGAGGCCAGCAGCAAGTTGTCATCGACCTGATCCGAAATCACCAGCACCGAGTCCAGGCCCATCGCCTTCAGCTTGGCAGCGAAGAGCTTGGTCTTGGGCGAGTCGACTTCGATCGAGTCGATCACCGCCAGACGGCCTTCGCGAGCCAACTGCGAAAAGATCGCGGCCATGCCGGCGCGATACATCTTCTTGTTGACCTTCTGGGTGAAGTTCTCATCGGGGCTGTTCGGAAAAATCCGACCGCCGCCACGCCACAGCGGCGATGACGACATACCGGCACGGGCGCGGCCAGTGCCTTTTTGACGCCACGGCTTCTTGGTCGTGTGCTTGACTTCAGCGCGGCCCAGCTGGGCTCGGGTGCCCTGACGCGCATTGGCCTGGAAGGCCACGACGATCTGGTGAACCAGCGCTTCGTTGTAATCACGTGCGAACAAGGTGTCAGGCGCATCGACTTTCGACGTGGCCTCACCTTGCGCGTTGAGGAGCTCGAGCTGCATCAGTTGGCTCCTGCCTTGGCGGCGCTCTTGGCCTTCACCTTGACGGCGGGCGAAACGACGATGTGGCCATTCTTAGAACCCGGCACCGCACCGCGCACCAGCAGCAGCTGACGCGCTTCGTCGATGCGGATGATGTCGAGGTTCTGTGTGGTCTTGGTGACGTCGCCGCGATGGCCAGACATCTTCTTGCCCGGGAACACGCGACCGGGATCCTGCGCCATCGAGATCGAGCCCGGCACATTGTGCGAACGGCTGTTGCCGTGAGATGCGCGCTGCGAGCTGAAGTTGTGACGCTTGATCGTGCCGGTGAAGCCCTTGCCGATCGACGTACCCTGCACGTCGACCTTTTGGCCCACAGCAAAAACGCCCGACACCGCGACTTGCGCGCCTGGCTTGTAGCCAGCGGCTACGTCGGCTGCGACGCGGAATTCCTTGAGGATTTCACCCGCTTCGACACCGGCTTTCGCGAGGTGTCCAGCCAGCGGCTTGTTGACTCGGGACGCCTTGCGCGTACCAAACGCGACCTGGATCGCGCTGTAGCCGTCTGTCTCTGCGGTCTTGATCTGCGCCACACGGTTGTTGGACACGTCGAGCACTGTCACGGGAACGGCATCGCCGTCGTCCGTGAAGATGCGCATCATGCCCACCTTGCGGCCCAGCAATCCGAGGCGATTGCTTAGACTCATGATGGTTCTCCGGCCCCGCAAAGCGAGACCTTTGTTGCACACACCCGACATCGATTGGCCGGGCTGATTTGATGAGGCCACCACCGAAGTGGCGTGCCCAGAAAAGCCAGCGAGTATAGCAGTCGCGGAGCGTTCCGCAACCGCTATCTCACGTTAGAACTTATTGCAGCTTGATTTCGACGTCGACGCCAGCTGGCAGATCGAGCTTCATCAGCGCATCCACCGTCTTGTCTGTCGGGTCGACGATGTCCATCAGACGCTGATGGGTGCGGATCTCGAACTGGTCACGCGAGCTCTTGTTCACGTGCGGCGAACGCAGGATGTCGAAACGCTCCAGGCGGGTTGGCAAGGGCACCGGGCCCTTGACGATCGCGCCGGTGCGCTTGGCGGTGTCGACGATTTCGAGTGCCGATTGGTCGATCAACTTGTAGTCGAACGCTTTCAGACGGATGCGGATCTTTTGCTTGGACATGTCCGCTCCTTACTCGATGATCTTGGCCACGACGCCGGCGCCCACGGTGCGGCCGCCTTCACGGATGGCAAAGCGCAGGCCTTCTTCCATCGCGATCGGGTTGATCAGCTTGACCGTGATGCTCACGTTGTCCCCAGGCATCACCATCTCCTTGTCCTTGGGCAGCTCCACCGCGCCGGTCACGTCGGTGGTGCGGAAGTAGAACTGCG
>NKIN01000001.1 GCA_002255905.1 Burkholderiales bacterium PBB1 | reverse complement strand
AGGTAAGGTTTTTCGCGTTGCATCGAATTAAACCACATCATCCACCGCTTGTGCGGGTCCCCGTCAATTCCTTTGAGTTTCAACCTTGCGGCCGTACTCCCCAGGCGGTCAACTTCACGCGTTAGCTTCGTTACTGAACAGCAAGCCGTCCAACAACCAGTTGACATCGTTTAGGGCGTGGACTACCAGGGTATCTAATCCTGTTTGCTCCCCACGCTTTCGTGCATGAGCGTCAGTACAGGTCCAGGGGATTGCCTTCGCCATCGGTGTTCCTCCGCATATCTACGCATTTCACTGCTACACGCGGAATTCCATCCCCCTCTACCGTACTCTAGCCATGCAGTCACAAATGCAGTTCCTAGGTTGAGCCCGGGGATTTCACATCTGTCTTGCAAAGCCGCCTGCGCACGCTTTACGCCCAGTAATTCCGATTAACGCTTGCACCCTACGTATTACCGCGGCTGCTGGCACGTAGTTAGCCGGTGCTTATTCTTCAGGTACCGTCATTAGCCCCCTGTATTAGAAAAGGCCGTTTCTTCCCTGACAAAAGTGGTTTACAACCCGAAGGCCTTCTTCCCACACGCGGCATGGCTGGATCAGGCTTGCGCCCATTGTCCAAAATTCCCCACTGCTGCCTCCCGTAGGAGTCTGGGCCGTGTCTCAGTCCCAGTGTGGCTGGTCGTCCTCTCAGACCAGCTACAGATCGTCGCCTTGGTAGGCCTTTACCCCACCAACTAGCTAATCTGATATCGGCCGCTCCAATAGCGCGAGGTCTTGCGATCCCCCGCTTTCACCCACAGGTCGTATGCGGTATTAATCCGGCTTTCGCCGGGCTATCCCCCACTACTGGGCACGTTCCGATATATTACTCACCCGTTCGCCACTCGCCACCAGGATTGCTCCCGTGCTGCCGTTCGACTTGCATGTGTAAGGCATGCCGCCAGCGTTCAATCTGAGCCAGGATCAAACTCTTCAGTTCGATCTTGATAAATTACTCAAAGAATTGATAGAAACTTCACTTGCATGAAACTTCCATTCAGTGAGCGTTTAAGGTCCATGAGACCTTGATTCCTCAAGCAAGTCGAAACTCGCTCAATTCATCTTGGCACTCGCCTTCAAACGCCCACGCTTATCGGCTGTTGATTTTTAAAGAACTCGAGCTCTTCAGCTCCAACTGAAATCCACTTGAGATTTCAGCTGAGTCAGCGACTATACATCGCTTTCGGTATCTCAGTCAATGCCACCAAGCTATTAACTCAGCACCCAACTAAACCTCCTACCGCCCTCCGCCACCTGTCAGCAGCGAAGCCCTCGACTGTAGCACACGAAACGATGACTTAACAACTGGTGGGCGGTGCAGGGTTCGAACCTGCGACTTCCACCGTGTGAAGGTGGCACTCTACCGCTGAGTTAACCGCCCAAGTTGCCTGCGTCCTGCGCCGGAGCGCGTGGATACACCAGCAGTCGAGCCCTCTAGTGTGCCACAGAGCGGGACCAAATCGCACCCGCCTTGGATGCTTTTTCCAGCTCGGCAATCAGGGCCTCATGACAAGAACGCTCTTCTTCGCAGGCCGGGATCACAGGCAGCGTGTACAGGCTCAGGTCAGCCGTGTCGACCTGCTCTGGCAACGCCGGCGCTTCGTCGACTTCCACGACCAGCGATTTCTGACCCCGCGTCATGCGGATGTACACCTCTGCCAACAGGCCGGCATCGAGCAGTGCGCCGTGCAAGGTGCGGTTGCTGTTGTCGACTTCGAGTCGCTTGCACAGCGCATCCAGCGAGTTCGCCTTCCCTGGAAACAGCTCGCGCGCCAGGGTCAGGCTGTCCGTGACCTTCTCGACGCAGTTCGCAAACTTCGGCAAACTCAGCCGGGCCAGTTCGTGGTCGAGAAAGCTCGTGTCGAAGCCGGCGTTGTGGATCACCACTTCTGCACCGTTGACGAACTCCAGCAACTGATCAGCAACCGCCTCAAATACCGGCTTGTCGCGCAGGAACTCATCGGTGAGTCCATGAACGCGCAATGCATCAGGATGGCTGGACCGTTGCGGGTTGAGGTACAGATGCAAGTTCCGGCCGGTGGCGCGCCGGTCAACCAGTTCGACGCAGCCAATCTCGACGATGCGGTCGCCGGATTGCGGGCTGAGTCCGGTGGTTTCGGTGTCCAGGAAAACGAGTCTCATCAGAAGCCTCTCAGCAAAAAGTCCTCGGTTGGAGTCATCGACTTTTGACGGTCGGGCGCTCCGGTGTTTTGAAACGCTGCTGCCAACCCATCCAGACCAGTCCGCTACCAGCCAGCACCATCGGCACGCACAGCCACTGGCCCATGCTCATGCCCAACGCCAGCAAGCCCAGAAAGCTGTCTGGTTCACGAAAGTATTCGGCCATGAAGCGGAAGCTGCCGTAGCCGATCAAAAACATGCCGGAGACGATGCCGAGCTGGCGTGGCTTGCGCGCATAGATCCACAGCAGTGCGAAAAGCAGCAGTCCCTCCAGACAGAACTGGTAAAGCTGTGACGGGTGTCGTGGAATGTTTGCACCCGACTGCGGAAACACCATCGCCCATGGCAGCGCGGGGTCGGCGGCCCGCCCCCACAACTCGCCATTGATGAAGTTGCCCATTCGGCCCGAGGCCAACCCGGTCGGCACGCACGGCGCGATCAGGTCGGTGACTTCTAGAAAGTGCCGCCCGCGGGAGCGCGCGAATGCCCACATCGCCGCCAGCACCCCGAGCAGCCCGCCATGGAACGCCATGCCGCCCTTCCACACTTCGAAGATTTCCAGTGGATGGGCGAGGTAATGTCCTGGCTTGTAAAACAAGACATAACCCAGCCGACCGCCAATCACGACGCCGATGACGCCATAGAACAGCAGGTCTTCCACGTCGCGTTGAGTCCAACCCACACTGGCAAACTGCGCTTGTTGCGTGCGCCGCGTGGCCAGCCAGAGAAACAACCCAAAGGCAACCAGGTAGGTCAACCCGTACCAATGAATCTGCAGAGGCCCCAGCGACAGGGCCACGGGATCGAACTGGGGATGCACGAGCATCAGAGCACTTTCTTGTGGCGGTCCGGAATTGAACGCGCTGATTGTGGGTGCTGCGCCTCGGCGTTCTTTACATGGTCGACAAAACGTCGAACCACGGGCAAGGCTTCTGCGCGCCAGACGAGGCTGGTATCGCATAACAACGGAGCGTCGTTGAGCGAGCGATAGACAACGCCCGGGCGCTGCAGCTGCATCAGCGACGCGGGCACCCATGCGACGCCCATGCCGGCGGACACCAGATTGACGATGGTCTGCATCTGGTTGGCTTCCTGCGCGATCTGGGGCGTGACGCCGCGCGCGCGATAGTGGCCGACGATGGCATCGAACAGTGATGGCGCCATCGATCGCGGGAAGATGACCAATGGCTCTGATGCCATGCGTTCAAAAGTCAAAGTGCGGTCGCCGATCAACGGATGACGGTCGGGCAGAGCCATCACCAGCGGCTCACGCAAAGCTCGCCATGCCTGCAGACTAGGTGGCACGGCGCCTTGCGCATGCAGCACGAATCCAGCGTCGATGTCGCCAGACGCGAACGCATCGAGCTGAACATCGAGCGTTGCCTCGCGCAGAGTCAACGCGACGTCTGGATGGGCGTGGCGAAACGAGCGCAACCACTCAGGCAGTGGGCCGTAGGCGATGCTCGACACAAAGGCCAGTCTGAGCCGACCTGCCAGCCCCGCCGCAGCGGCTTGCGCCTGGCGCGGAAGATCGTCGGCGGCCTGAAGCAGTCGGCGAACTTCGGGCAACAGCGCCAGACCTGCAGGTGCCAGGGCAACCGAACGCTGCGTGCGCTCGAACAGTGGTACGCCCAGTTTGCGCTCCAACGCCTGGATCGCCATCGTCAGCGGCGGCTGCGTGATGTTGAGTCGGTGCGCGGCACGCCCGAAGTGCAGCTCTTCTGCCAGCACCAGAAATTGGCGCCAAGTTCGAATATCGATCATTGATACGTTCCGTGGATCAATACAAGTCCAACAATATATTGGACTGTGATCCATCAGGTGGCGATACTTGACATCCCACATTGTCAGGAGGCTCCGATGGCTGCCAATCGCCGGTCCAAGAACATCACTGAAGGCGTTGCGCGTGCGCCGAACCGGTCCATGTATTACGCACTGGGCTACGAAGCGGGTGACTTCAAGAAACCGATGATTGGCGTGGCCAACGGGCACTCCACCATCACGCCGTGCAACTCCGGCTTGCAGAAACTCGCGGACGCAGCCGTCGCCGGGATCGAGGCAGCCGGGGGCAATGCCCAGATTTTCGGCACACCAACCATCTCCGACGGCATGGCCATGGGCACTGAAGGCATGAAGTACAGCCTGGTGTCGCGCGAAGTCATCTCCGATTGCATCGAGACCTGCGTTGGTGGCCAGTGGATGGACGGCGTGCTGGTGGTGGGCGGCTGCGACAAGAACATGCCCGGCGGGATGATGGGGATGTTGCGCGCGAACGTTCCGGCCATCTATGTGTACGGCGGCACCATCCTGCCGGGCAAGTACAAGGGCCAGGACCTGAACATCGTCAGCGTGTTCGAAGCTGTCGGTCAGTTCAGCGCCGGCAACATGAGCGAAGAAGACTTCTGTCAGATCGAACGTCGCGCCATCCCCGGCAGCGGCTCGTGCGGCGGCATGTACACCGCCAACACCATGAGCTCATCCTTCGAGGCGCTGGGCATGAGCTTGCCGTTCTCCTCGACGATGGCCAATGTCGAAGATCCGATCGTCGAGCACACCAAGGAAGCGGCGCGCGTGCTGGTCGAGGCCGTCAAGGCCGATCTGAAGCCGCGCGACATCGTCACCCGGCGCAGTATCGAGAATGCCGTAGCGGTGATCATGGCCACCGGTGGTTCGACCAACGCCGTGCTGCACTTTCTGGCGATTGCGCATGCGGCGGAAGTCGAATGGAGCATCGACGACTTCGAGCGCGTGCGTCGCAAGGTACCGGTGCTGTGCGATTTGAAGCCCAGCGGCCGCTACCTGGCGATCGACTTGCATCGTGCCGGGGGCATTCCGCAGGTGATGAAGACGTTGCTTGCGGCCGGCCTGTTGCACGGAGACTGCATGACCATCACTGGCAAGACAGTTGCCGAGAACCTGGCAGACATCCCTGACGTGCCGCGTGCCGATCAGGACGTGATCCGCCCGATCGGCAACCCCATGTATGCACAAGGTCACCTGGCCATCCTCAAGGGCAACCTGTCACCCGAAGGCTGCGTTGCCAAGATCACCGGCTTGAAGAATCCGGTCATTACCGGCCCGGCACGTGTGTTCGACGACGAGCAGTCAGCGCTCGCCGCGATCATGGCCAAGAAGATCGTGGCCGGTGACGTGATGGTTCTTCGCTACCTGGGCCCCAAGGGTGCGCCGGGCATGCCGGAAATGCTGGCTCCAACGGGTGCCTTGATCGGTCAAGGCCTGGGCGAATCGGTTGGCCTGATCACCGATGGGCGTTTCTCGGGCGGCACTTGGGGCATGGTGGTGGGCCACGTGGCCCCTGAAGCCTACGCCGGAGGTCTGATCGCGCTGGTGCATGAGGGTGACTCCATCACGATCGATGCGCACACCCTCACCCTGCAGCTCAACGTCAGCGATGTGGAGATAGCTCGCCGCCGTGCGGCCTGGAAGCCGCCTGCCCCGCGTTACACCCGCGGTGTGCTGGCCAAGTTTGCGCGCAATGCATCGAGCGCGAGTTCTGGCGCCGTGCTCGACAAGTTCGAATGAAGCAAAGGCAGCTTGAGCGAAGGCGCTGAACCGCTCAGCGCTTGCGCCGGCTTCGCGGATCCATCCCCAGCGCTTCCAGGTTGTCCTGGCGGCGCTTTTTCTTGCGGTCTTCCATCTTCTCGATCTCGCGCCGCTTGTTCCACCCTGAGCTGTCGGCGTAAGACCACCAGATCACCGCCAACGCGAACGGCCACAGCACCGCCCAGTACGACCACTGCCCCACGGGCCCGAACTCGGCAAGTTTCAAGATGAGTAGCAAGACGCCCAACACGACCATGTACACGGCGATCTCCTTGATTTGGCAGGGGCGATGATGGCGGGAGCAACCATCCGGCTGTCCTAGAATCCATGATGCGAATGTATCTCAGCACGCTCTGTCAACGACTGCAATCGCACTCGCGTTAGAGCGCAACATGATCAAAGAGAACCCCATGAAAATTGCCCTGCTCCTGACCTCCACCCTTCTGATCAGCGCGTCAGCGTTTGCCAACCCCGAACTGGCTGAGAAAAAAGGCTGCCTGGCCTGTCACGCGGTCGATGCCAAGCGCATCGGGCCAAGCTTCAAGGATGTGGCTGCCAAGTACGCGGGCGACAAGAAGGTGGTTGCGGCGCTGGCCAGCAAGGTGCGCAAGGGTGGTGGTGGTGTGTGGGGCAGCATCCCGATGCCGGCCAACACGCAAGTCTCGGAAGCCGAAGCCAAGCAGTTGGTGGAGTGGGTTCTGGCAACCAAGTGAGTGCCCCTGACGTGGCGGCGCACTGAGCGTCACCCCCGGCACGAATACAAAGAAAAGCCCCGCATGCGGGGCTTTTCTTATTCTGGTCGCAGCAATGGGCGTCAGTAGGCCTGCCCCAGTTGATCCAGGATCGCCGGGTTCTCCAACGTGCTGGTGTCCTGCGTCACCGCCTCGCCCTTGGCGACAGAGCGCAGCAAGCGGCGCATGATCTTGCCGGAACGCGTCTTCGGCAGGTTGTCACCAAACCGGATGTCCTTGGGCTTGGCGATCGGTCCGATCTCCTTGCCGACCCAGTCGCGCAGCTGTTTCGCGATCGCCTTGGCTTCGTCGCCAGTTGGCCGCGAACGCTTCAACACGACGAACGCACAGATGGCTTCACCCGTGGTGTCGTCCGGCCTGCCAACCACTGCCGCTTCCGCCACCAGGTCAGTGCAACTGACCAATGCAGACTCGATCTCCATCGTGCCCATGCGGTGCCCGGACACATTCAGCACGTCATCGATGCGGCCGGTGATGGTGAAGTAGCCGCTTTGTGCGTCGCGGATCGCACCGTCTCCCGCCAGGTAATACCGACCCTGAAAATCTTCCGGGTAATAGCTCTTTGCAAAGCGCTTCGGATCACCCCAGATCGTGCGGATCATGCTCGGCCACGGCTTCTTGACGACGAGAATGCCGCCTTGCCCGTTCGGCACGTCCTTGCCAGTTTCGTCAACGATCGCGGCCATGATGCCGGGGAACGGCAAGGTGCATGAACCCGGAACCAGCGGCGTGGCGCCCGGCAAGGGCGTGATCATGTGGCCACCAGTTTCGGTCTGCCAGAAGGTGTCGACGATCGGGCAACGTCCGCCTCCGATGTGCTGGTGGTACCACTCCCACGCCGCAGGGTTGATGGGTTCGCCCACCGAGCCCAGGATGCGCAGGCTGCTCAGGTTGTAGCGGTCGGGGTGCACCGCAGGATTGCTTTCTGCGGCCTTGATCAGCGATCGGATCGCGGTGGGTGCGGTGTAGAAAACCGTGACCTTGTGGTCCTGGATCATCCGCCAGAAGCGGCCTGCATCGGGATAGGTCGGCACACCCTCGAACACGATCTGGGTCGCGCCCAGGGCCAGCGGACCGTAGGCGATGTAGGTGTGTCCGGTGACCCAGCCGATGTCTGCGGTGCACCAGAAGATGTCGGTGGGCTTGAGATCGAAGGTCCACTTCGTGGTCAGCATCGCGTGCAGCAGGTAACCCCCTGTCGAGTGCTGCACCCCTTTGGGTTTGCCGGTCGAACCCGAGGTGTACAACAGGAACAGCGGATGTTCTGCACCCACCCACGCAGGTTCGCAGGAGGCAGGTTGCGCCGCCATCACCTCGTGCAGCCAGAGGTCACGCGGGTTCCAGGCGATCTTGCCTCCCGTGCGGCGATACACGATCACGTCCTTCACCGTGTCGCACTGGCCCGAGTCCAGGGCTTCGTCGACGATGGCCTTGAGCGGCAGCGACTTACCACCGCGCAACTGCTCGTCGGCCGTGATGACGAGCACCGCGCCGGTGTCCTTGATGCGATCCTGCAAGCTCTGCGCCGAAAAACCGCCGAACACCACCGAGTGCGTCGCACCGATGCGCGCGCAGGCCTGCATGGCGATCACGCCCTCGACGCTCATCGACATGTAGATGACGACACGGTCGCCTTTCTGGATGCCACGCGCTTTCAGGGCATTTGCGAGCTGGCAGGTTCGCGCCAACAGCTCGCGGTAGGAAACCCGGGTGACCTCACCGCCGTCCGCCTCGAAAATGATCGCGACCTTGTCACCGAGGCCCGCTTCGACCTGCCGATCGAGGCAGTTGTAGGAGGCGTTCAGGGTGCCGTCTTCGAACCACTTGAAGAACGGTGCTTCGCTGTCGTTGAGCGAGCGGGTGAAAGGGTTCTTCCAGGCGACCGTCTCGCGCGCCAGGCGCGCCCAGTAACCCTCGTAGTCGGACTCGGCTTCGGCGCACAGCGCGCGGTACTGAGCCATGCCCGACACATGGGCCTCGCGGGCCAGTTCGGCGGGTGGAAGGTACTGCTTCACGGACGTGGAATCACTCATCGTTGTCTCCTGCTCTGTGTTGTTCACGTCGCAGCGTTGCTGCGTCCGCGCCTCGCGCCCTTCAGGCGTCATCTTTTGGTGATGGGACGTTAGCGACTCGCTCTTACGAAGCGCTTACTCTGCGGCCGGCCAGCTGTCAAACATCGCATACCCCCGCACTGCCTACAATTCCTCGAGGTTTGGTTGTCCCCCGCCTCATGTCGATGGCGAAGCATCCCGACGCCTCCAGCACCGAGTCCCACCATGAGCCTTCCGACCCCGCCGAATAAGCCTCATCGGCTGCGGCCGCTGCCTGCGGCGATCTTCGCCACCCGATGGTTGCAGTTGCCGCTGTACCTCGGTTTGATCTTGGCACAGGCTGTGTACGTCTTCCACTTCTGGGTGGAGTTGGTCCATCTCATCGAAGCAGTGTTCGGCAGCGAAAAAGCGCTTGCTGCTCTGGTCCAGAGCATCGGCTATCAGCTCGCCCCGATCAAGGATGCCGCCGGTGCCGTGGTCGGCTACGAGGCGCCCAAGCTCAATGAGACGGTGATCATGCTCGTCGTTCTGGCGCTGATCGATGTGGTGATGATTTCCAACCTGCTGATCATGGTCATCGTCGGCGGCTACGAGACGTTCGTGTCGCGCATGGGCCTGGAAGAGCATCCCGACCAACCTGAATGGCTGAGTCATGTGAACGCCTCGGTGCTGAAGGTAAAACTGGCCACCGCCATCATCGGCATCAGTTCCATCCACTTGCTGAAGACCTTCATCAGCGCGGGCAACTACACCGAGAAAGTGCTGATGTGGCAGACGTTGATCCACATCACGTTCCTGCTGTCCGCCATCGCCATTGCCGCGACCGATCGCCTGATGTCGAGCTCGACGTCATCAGACCCGCACTGAGTGCAGCTCAGCCCCCAAACCCACCGCCCATGACCACCATCCGCCAAGACGATCTCGTCGAATCCATCGCCGCTGCGCTTCAGTACATCAGCTACTACCACCCTGCTGATTACATCGCCCATCTGGCACGCGCCTACGAGGCCGAGCAGAGCCCGGCGGCCAAGGACGCGATCGCGCAGATCCTGACCAACTCGAAGATGTGCGCCGAAGGCCGCCGGCCGATCTGCCAGGACACTGGCATCGTCAACGTGTTCCTGAAGATCGGCATGGACGTGCGCTTCGAGGGCTTCACTGGCAGCATCGAGGACGCCATCAATGCCGGTGTGCGCCGCGGCTACCTGAACCCGGACAACGTGCTGCGTGCCAGCATCGTGGCCGACCCGCATTTCGAACGCAAGAACACCAAGGACAACACCCCCGCCGTCGTCCACATGACCGTGGTGCCTGGCAACACGGTGGATGTGCAAGTCGCCGCCAAGGGCGGTGGCAGCGAGAACAAGAGCAAGTTCGTGATGCTGAACCCGAGTGACAGCCTGGTCGACTGGGTGATGAAGACGGTGCCTACGATGGGCGCCGGCTGGTGTCCGCCAGGCATGCTGGGCATCGGGATCGGCGGCACGGCCGAAAAAGCGATGCTGATGGCCAAAGAGGTCCTGATGGACCCGATCGACATGCACGAGCTGAAGGCCCGCGGCCCGCAGAACAAGACCGAAGAACTGCGCATCCAGCTGTGCGACCAGATCAACGCCCTGGGCATCGGCGCGCAGGGTCTGGGCGGTTTGACCACGGTGCTCGACGTGAAGATCGCGATGTACCCGACGCACGCGGCCAGCAAGCCGGTGGCGATGATCCCGAACTGCGCCGCCACACGCCATGCTCATTTCGTGCTCGACGGCTCCGGCCCCGCCTACATCGATCCGCCGAGCCTCGACCTGTGGCCCGATGTGCACTGGCAGCCCGACTACAACAAGAGCAAGCGCGTCGATCTGAACACCCTGACCAAGGCCGAGGTGGCGAGCTGGAAGCCGGGCGACACGCTGCTGCTCTCCGGCAAGATGCTGACTGGGCGCGATGCCGCGCACAAGCGCATCCAGGACATGCTGGCCAAGGGCGAGAAGTTGCCTGTCGATTTCACCGACCGGGTGATCTACTACGTCGGCCCGGTCGATCCGGTGCGCGATGAGGTGGTGGGCCCCGCAGGCCCCACCACCGCCACCCGCATGGACAAGTTCACCGAGATGATGCTGGCCGAAACCGGGTTGATCGGCATGATCGGCAAGGCTGAGCGTGGCCCGGCGGGTATCGCCGCCATCAAGAAGCACAAGAGTGCCTACCTGATGGCCGTCGGCGGCGCGGCGTACCTGGTCAGCAAGGCGATCAAGCAGGCCAAGGTGGTCGGCTTTGCCGACCTCGGCATGGAAGCGATCTACGAATTCGACATCACCGACATGCCGGTGACAGTGGCTGTCGATTCCAACGGCACGTCGGTCCACGAGACGGGCCCCAAGGAGTGGCAGGCGAAGATCGGGGAAATTCCCGTGGCGGTGGGCTGAAGACGCTCGCCACAACAACCGCCCTTTTCTTCGGGTGTCGAGCGCCTCCTAGAATCAGGCTTCCATGAAGTTACGCGTCCTGTTTCTGCTGATGACACTGGTGCTGGTCTGGTCGAGCCACGTGGCAGACCGGCCGGTCAGTGCATCCGTGTCGATTTCAGAGCACGCGCGCCACGGTGATTGGGCAACGGCACTGACGCAGCCGAGCGTTGGCGCGCAGGGTGATCCGGCGTCTACCGCACAGGTGGTGCCAGCGGCCGAAGAGGCCGTGGTGGACTTGGTTGGCCTGTTGCCGCCGGGCGCCAATTCTTCGGTGTCCGCGTTGTCCATGACCTGGCCCGGGCCGTACGCCACGCGGGTCCGGACCTCGCCCTACCTCGACGGACCGCAGCGTCCGCCGCGCGGCACCCACCTCCTCGCGTGAGCGCTGCCGCGGCAAAAGCCGCGGCCTGTTCCCCACTGACCCATCGATGTGCTGCGCGCGCCGCAAGCGGCGTTCTGCATCTGCACCATCGCTCCATTCGCTTTTGAATCTGAAGGACCCCACATGAACTCCGCCATACACCCCGCTTCCATCCACGCTGTCAGCCCGTCGGTTGCGGCTGAGCGCAACCGCGTGCTGCGCAACACCTACTGGCTGCTGGCGCTGTCGATGGTGCCCACGGTGCTGGGCGCCTGGATCGGCGTGACCAGCGGCATCGCACGCGCCATGTCCCCTGGCATCAGCCTGGTCGTCTTCCTGGCCGGCGCCTTCGGCTTCATGTACGCCATCGAGAAGACCAAGAACTCGGCCTCGGGCGTGCCCGTGCTGCTGGGCTTCACCTTCTTCATGGGCCTCATGCTCTCGCGCATGGTCGGCGCGGTGCTGGGCCTGTCCAACGGTGCCAGCCTGATCATGATGGCCTTTGCCGGTACCGGCGCCATCTTCCTGGGCATGGCGACCCTCTCCAGCATCATCAAGCGCGATCTGAGCTCGATGGGCAAGTTCCTCTTCATCGGCATGATCATGCTGCTGGTGGCAGGCATCGCAAACTTCTTCATCCAGTCGAGCGCGCTGATGATCACGTTGTCCGTGATCGCCATCGGCATCTTCTCGGCCTTCATCCTGTACGACCTCAAGCGCGTCAAGGATGGCGAGGAGACCAACTACATCACCGCCACGCTGGGCGTCTACCTCAGCCTGTACAACGTCTTCCAGTCGCTGTTGGCGATCTTCGGGATGACGGGTTCGCGCGAGGAGTGATCTGGGAGGGGGCCACTTCGGCCCCCCTCCTGCTGCGGCTGGCGTGCGGTGGTTCAACCGTGCTTCACGACCCAGCTGATGAACGCATCGAGCGCGGGGCGGGCCCGGGCCGCATCGGGGTGATTGACGATCGCGGTCACCGCGTAGACGGTGCCGCTGCGGCCCCGTACGTAGCCCGCGAGTGCACGGGTATCGCTGAGCGTGCCGGTCTTCAGAAAGGCCTGCCCCTTGGCCAATCCGTCGCGCATGCGATGGACCAAGGTGCCGTCGACCCCTGCAATCGGCAGCGAATCGACGAACGCCTGTGCACCCTTGGTGCGCCAAGCGTTGCATAGCAGCTGCACCATCGCGCGGGGTCGGCCGCGTTCCTCGCGCGATTGCCCAGAGCCCAGATCGACACGGATGTCGCCGTCGACCAGTCCCTGACCACGCAACCACTCATGGATGCGGTTCTTCGCGTCCTGCCGGGCCTGGCCGGGCGGTACGCCATCGGCCGACAGCGACAGCAACAGGCTGCGCGCCGCATCGTTGTCGCTGGTCTTGTTGATTTCTCGCACCACCTGCGACAGCGGGATGGAGAATTCGCTGCGCCAGGCTGCCTTCGCTGTCGGTGTGGGGGTGTCGTCCGGGCGATGGCCCGTTTCGATCACCCGTCCGCGCAGCCCACCGCCCGTCTCGGCCCACAGCGTGGCCACTGCCCGGCCGACCGACGACACGCTCAGCGGCGCCGATGCCACGCCGAGTGCGGGCAGCACCACGCTGGAAGCCCGGGCCATGCCAGGCAGCGGGCGTACATAGGCCACATATTCCTTCGGGCAGCTGGCATCCCAGCGGCCGCGTACCCACAGATGCGGCTTCGGGCCGAAGTTGTCTCCCGGGTTCGCCCAGCGCGCCCAGGCATCGCAGGGCCCGCCCATCTGCACATCGTTGACGATGACGACATCCTGCGGTTTCGGGGTCAGCACGATCTTCGCGCGATCACCCGGGCCCGGCTCAATGGACAGCACCATCGAACCCTCGTTGTAGGCGCGCGCTGCATCGCTGCGCGGACCGGCGCCGGTGGGCTCGCTCGTTGCCGCGGCAAGGTCTTCGCCGTCCTCTGTGCTGCCCTCGGGCAAAAGCAGCACCCCTTGCAGCACCAGCTGTCCGCTGATGCTTTGCAAACCCTCGGCGCGCATCTGCTTGAACCACAACCGCATTTCGTCGGCCGTGATCGGATGCCGGTTGCCAGCGATCACCAGATCGCCGCGCAACTGGCCGTTCACCACAGGCCCGGTGGCGTGGGCGCGCAGCGGCCAGAGGTGCGTCGGGCCCAACAGATCCAGTGCTGCCAGCGAGGTGACGACCTTGGTGGTGGAGGCAAGCAAAAAGGTCTGCTCGGCGTTCAGTGACGCCAGCGGCTTCACTGCCTGAGTGTCGTCCGTTCGGTCGCCGCGTTCTGCGCGCTCTACCGGGCGGGCATAGAAGCCGAAGCTCTTCAGCGGCACCCCGGATTCGCGCATCGCTGCCATGACCTCGGACGGCATCGGATCGGCGGCGCCAGCACCGGTGCACACCAGCGTCGCAAGCGCCAACAGCAGCAGCGGACGGCTGAAACGAGACATCCTGTAAGCCTACCGCCGGAACGGGTCGACGAGGCGGTGCTTGGTCAGCGGCACGGGCCGAAGTCGTGCGGGTTTGCGCACATCAGCCCGCGTTCCGCTCATGTTCAGGCAGCGTGTTCCTGCGCGCTGGCCACTTGCTGCAACCCCATCAGGACATCGCCGATAAGGATGATGGCCGGGCTGACCAGCTGGTGCTGTGCGATCAACGCGACGAGCCCTCCAAGCACACCCACCGCATGGCGTTGCTGCGGCAGGCTCGCGTGCTGGACCACGGCCACCGGTGTGCTGGCCGGCAGCGACGGCAGCAGCCCGCCCTGCACCTGGCGGGCGGTGGCGACGCTCATGTAGATCACCAGCGTGAGGCCCTGCGCGGCCGCTGCAGCCAATGTGGGCCAGTGCAGTCCGGCGTCACCCTGTTTCGCGTGGCCGGTGACCAGGATCACGCCATGCGCATGTGCACGGTGCGTCAGCGGCACCTGCAGGGCGGTTGCCGCAGCCAGCCCGGCGGTGATGCCGTTGACGACCTCGACGGCCACACCGTGTGCACGCAGGTACTCTGCTTCTTCACCACCGCGCCCGAACACGAACGGGTCCCCACCTTTCAACCGCACCACCCGTTCGCCGGCCTGTGCCTCGCGCAACATCAACTGCTGGATGAACGCCTGGGGTGTGCTCTGGCACCCCCCACGCTTGCCGACGTGGACGATGCGTGTGGTTCGGCGGGCGTAGCGCAGAACGCCATTGCCCACCAGGTCGTCGACCAGCAGCACCGTGGCGCTGCGTATCGCGCGCAGGGCCTTCAGCGTCAGCAGCTCCGGATCGCCTGGGCCGGCGCCGACCAGCATCACCGAGCCGCGAGATGCAGGCATTACGCCAGCGTATGTACTGATCGTCATGATTCCCTCATCTGGCGTGGTTCACGCCGCTTCGGCCACCGTGGTGCGCACCAACCGCTTCAGTTCGGGTACGCACGAGCCACACTGCGTGCCGCATTGCAGGTGTTTCTGCAGCTGGCCGAGGCGCGCATCGTCATCGCCATCGCAGTGCCTCAGCAGCTCGACGATCCGCGGCTCGCTGACATCGAAGCAGCTGCACACCTGCCGGCCGCGGGCCACCACGGCAACCGGGGCTTGTGCACCAGGCGACAGCAACAGCCGTCCGTAGGCCTGCGCAGGCAGTTCGTCTTGCAACACCGCCTTGACCCAGGCCTCGGCGCTGATGTCGCCACCCAGCAGCAGTGCTTCAAGGCGCTGGCTGCCATCGGCTTGTGCCACCAGACGCATGCTGCGTCGCTGACCGCGTTTGCCGTCGGCGTAGTGCAGTACGCCAGCTTGACCCAGCCCGAGCAGGCACTCCAGCGACTCCAGCCAGGCCTTTGGTGCCGGTTCGGGCGCTGCGGCACGCAACAGCAGACCGGTGCGCTCGCGGCCAAACGGCACGCACAGCGCGAAGGGCATGGCCACGCCCAGGGTGTCGATCAGCGCAGCGAGCTTGGGCTTCAAGGCCAGCACCTCGTCTGCTGGCAACCAGGCCATGGCCAACAGGCGCCAGGGCAGATCCACCTTCGTGATCTTGACTGCCGAGTGCTTGAGTTCGGGCTGCTTGGACTGCGGGCAGTACGCCGGCGAGGTCAAGGCGTTGACTCCGGCAACCCTTCGCCCATTCGCCGTGGTGCCCCACACGTATTCGTCGCCCCAGTGCATCGCGATGAAGCACTGCATCGGCGAGACCTGCAGGCTGGCTCGCGCGGGCAGGATGAGTTGGCCGCGGCGAGAGCTTACTTGCACCAGTTCGCCGACGACCAGTCCGAGCCTCAGCATGTCCTGTGGATGCAAGTCCAGCGCAGGCTCCGGCTCGTGACCGAAAAGACGACCCAGCGTGCCGGTGCGGCTCATGCCGTGCCACTGGTCGCGCAGGCGGCCGGTGTTCAGCGCGTAGGGGTAGCGGGCATCTCGCTCCTCGGCCACCGGCTCGTAGGACGTGTCAATGAAGCGGGCCCGCCCGTCCTCGGTAGGGTAGTGGCCGTCTTCATAAAGTCGCGCGCGACCCGTGTTGGCACCTGCGGGAAACGGCCACTGCGCAGGCGACTGCCCCAGTTGGTCATAGCTCAACCCGGTGATGTCCAGATCGCGCCCGCGGGTCGACTCACGGTGCTCGTTCCACACGGCCCTGACATCGTCGTACGGAAACAGTGTCGTGGCAGGGGTGCCCAGCCGGGTGGCGGACATCGGGTTCGCGCGCAGCCGCAGCTCGAGCCGGCGCGCGAAATCGACGCCGATGCGCCAGTCGTGGCGTGCGTCGCCCGGTGCCACCACAGCCGGTCGGACCCGGCTGATGCAGCGTTCGCTGTTGGTGACGGTACCGTCCTTCTCGCCCCAGGTGGTGGCCGGCAACAGCACATCGGCATAGCGTGCGGTGGCGGTCGTGGCATAGGCTTCCTGCACCACGACCAGCTCACAGCGCTGCAGTGCCCGGCGCACCGTGGCCTGATCGGGCATCGACTGCGCGGGGTTCGTGCAGGCAATCCACAGCGCCTTGATCTGTCCGTCGGCCGCGGCCTGAAACATCTCGACCGCGCTCTTGCCCGGTGCCGAGGGCACGTCCTTGACCTGCCACAGCTGAGCCACTTCAGCGCGGTGTTCGGGATTGGCCAGATCGCGGTGTGCACTCATCGCCGTGGCGAGGCCTCCGACTTCGCGACCACCCATCGCATTGGGCTGCCCGGTCAACGAGAACGGGCCGGCGCCCGCCTTCCCGATCTGCCCGCAGGCCAGGTGCAGGTTGATGAGCGCGGCGTTCTTCGCCGTGCCGCTGCTGCTCTGGTTCAGACCCTGGCAGTACAGCGACAGCGTGGGCCGGCGCGCTGTGGCATCAGTGCCGTCCAGGCCTGCAAACCAGCGCGCCGCCTGCACCAGATCGGCTTCGGCGATGCCGCACAGCTGTGACACGGTCTTCGGCGCGTAGTCGCGCACCCGGTCGCGCAAGGCCTCGAACCCGCGGGTGTGTGCCGCGATGTACGGGGCATCGGTCAGGCCTTCCCACAGCATCAGGTGCAGCATGCCGTTGAACAGCGCCACATCGGTGCCCGGCAGGATCTGCAGAAACAGATCGGCCGCCTCGGCGGTTTCGGTGCGGCGCGGGTCGACGACGATCAAGCGCAACCCCGGCCGCGCCCGTTTCGCGTCCTCGATGCGGCGAAACAGGATCGGGTGTGCGAACGCGGTGTTCGAGCCAGTGATGAACAGCGTGTGCGCGTGGTTCAGGTCGTCGTAGCAGGCGGGCGGCGCGTCAGCACCCAGCGTCGCCTTGTAGCCCGCGACCGCACTGCTCATGCACAACCGCGAATTGGTGTCGACATTGTTGGTGCCGATGAGCCCCTTCGCCAGCTTGTTGTAGACGTAGTAATCCTCGGTCAGCAACTGGCCCGACAGGTAGAAGCCGACCGCATCGATGCCGTGGGTGGTGATGACCGACGCAAAGCGATCGGCCACGTGGTCTAGCGCGTGGTCCCAGCTGACCGGTTGGGGCGTCTCGTCGCGCGCTGCACGCATCTGAGGTTGCAGCAGGCGGGTCTGCAACGTGATGGGCCGTGCGGCCGTCAGATGCAAGGTGCTGCCCTTGGTACACAGGCGGCCGAAGTTTGCCGGGTGCTGGGGATCGCCACGCACGCCGTTGATCTGCCGGCCGTCGCTCTCGATGATCACGCCACAGCCCACGCCGCAGTACGGGCAGGTGGAACGCGTTTCCTGGGTCATGGGCGTTGGGCTGGCACTTCGGTTGGGGCGTCGCAGTGCGCGCTGCCAGCGGCGCCCGGCCCTGCGCGGGGAGGCTGCAGGTCCAGCGCCAGCGACGCCAGCTCCGCCGCATTCAGCGACACCTCGCCTGCGTTCACCGTCACCGCGAACGGCACGGTGCAGCCCACGTCGGGCGCCTGTACGCAGCCGTCGGCGAGTCCGATGGTCCAGTTGTGCAATGGACAGGCCACGCTGGTGCCGAACACGATGCCCTGGCTCAGCGGGCCGCCCTTGTGCGGACAACGGTCGAGCAACGCGAAGACCTGGTCTTCGGCGTTGCGAAAGATGGCTACCGCGATGCCCTGGGGGCGCTCCACGCGGCGTGCCCCCAGCACCGGGATGTCATCGATGCGGCAGATCGGTTTCCACTCGCTCATGCCGACACTCCCAGCGGTACGAACTGGCGGGTATCCACGGCCGCCTTGTCGAACTCGAACCACGGATCGGGCTCGCCCTCGAGGGCGGCCTGCAGCTGCGCCCACAAGGCCTTGCGGCCCGCGGGATCGTCGAGGATTTTTTTCTTCACGTGGTCCAGTCCGACCCGGTTCACGTAGTGCACCGTGCGCTCCAGGTACCAGCCTTCCTGTCGGTACAGCTCGCAGAAGGCGCCGGTGTACTCGAGCACCTCCTCGGCGGTCTTGACCTTGACGAAAAAGTGCGCCACCTCGGTCTTGATGCCGCCGTTGCCGGCGATGTACATCTCCCAGCCGCTGTCCACCCCGATCACGCCCACGTCCTTGATGCCGGCCTCGGCGCAATTTCTTGGGCAACCACTCACGGCGAACTTGACCTTGTGCGGCGCGTACATGCGCCACATCGCGCGCTCCAGGTCCTTGCCCATCTGCGTGCTGTCCTGCGTGCCCATGCGGCACCACTCGCTGCCCACACACGTCTTCACCGTGCGCAGCGCCTTCGCATAGGCGTGTCCCGAGGGCATGCCGATGTCCTTCCAGACATTGACCAGGTCCTCCTTCTTCACCCCCAGCAGGTCGATGCGCTGGCCGCCGGTGACCTTGACGGTGGGGATCTTGTACTTGTCGACCGCGTCGGCAATGCGGCGCAACTCATCGGCGGTGGTCTCTCCCCCCCACATGCGCGGGATCACGCTGTAGGTGCCGTCCTTCTGGATGTTGGCGTGGCTGCGCTCGTTGATGAAGCGGCTTTGCGGGTCGTCCTTGGCCTGCTTGGGCCAGGTACTGATCAGGTAGTAGTTGATCGCCGGGCGGCAGCTGGCGCAACCGTTCGGCGTGCGCCAGTTCAGGTGCTCGAACACACTGGCGATGGTCAGCAGCTTGTCGTTGCGGATCGCGTCGCGCGCCTCCTGATGGCTGGCATCGGTGCAGCCGCACATCGCCTTCTTGGTGGGGGCCTTCGAGTAGTCGCCTCCCGCAGTGAACATCAGCAACTGCTCGACCAGACCGGTGCATGAGCCACAGCTGGCACTGGCCTTGGTGTGCTTGCGCACCTCGTCGAGGGTGAACAGTCCCTTTTCCTTGATGGCCTTGCAGATCGTTCCCTTCGTAACGCCGTTGCAGCCGCACACCTCGTCGGCATCGGCCATCGCTGCGGCCTTGCTGTGACCCTGATGACCCGTGTCGCCGATGTTCGACTCGCCAAACATCAGCTTGTCGCGGATGTCGGCAATCTTGCGGCCCTCGCGCAGGAGTTTGAAGTACCAGGAGCCATCGACGGTGTCGCCGTACAGGCAGGCACCGATCAGCTTGTCGCCCTGGATCACCAGCTTCTTGTAGACGCCGGCGTACGGGTCCGACATCACGATCTCTTCGCAGTCGGCCCCACCGGTGAAGTTGCCCGCCGAGAACAGATCGATGCCGGTGACCTTCAGCTTGGTGGAGGTCTGGGAGCCGAGATAGCGGCCGATGCCGAACTGCGCCAGGTGCGTGGCGCAGACCTTGCCCTGCTCGAACAGCGGCGCCACCAACCCGTAGACCGTGCCGCGGTGCGCGGCGCATTCCCCAACCGCGTAGATGCGCGGGTCGGTGATGGTCTGCATCGTGTCGTTGACGACCAGCCCGCTGCGGTTGTTGTCGCCGCAGTACAGGCCGGACCGGATGGCCAGATCGGTGTTGGGGCGGATACCGGCGGCCATCACCACCAGATCTGCCGGGATCTCGCGACCGTCCTTGAACTGCACCGCTCGGACACGACCCGCCCTGCCCTCGTCCTGGTCACCAATCAGCGCCTGCGTCTGCGCCCCCATCAGGAACGTCAGGCCGCGGTCTTCGAGCGACTTCTGCAGCAGGCGGCCAGCCACGTCATCGAGCTGGCGCTCCATCAGCCAGTCGTTGATGTGCACCACACTGACCTGCATGCCGCGCAGCATCAGGCCGTTGGCCGCCTCGAGGCCCAGCAGTCCGCCGCCGATGACCACGGCGTGCCTGTATTTGGTGGCGGCATCGATCATCGCGTTGGTGTCGGCAATGTCGCGGTAGCCGATCACGCCTTCCAGGTCCTTGCCTGGCACTGGCAGCATGAATGGGTTGGAGCCGGTGGCCATCAGCAGCCGGTCGTACTCGGCCTCGATCTCAACGCCGTCCGCCCCCACCGCGCGCACGATGCGTTGCTTGCGGTCGATGTTCACCACCTTCTTGCCGGTGTGCAGCGTGATGTGGTTGTCGCGGTACCAGTCCAGCGGATTGAGGATGATCTCGTCGATCGTCTGCTCGCCAGCCAGCACCGGGCTCAGCAGGATGCGGTTGTAGTTCGGGTGCGGCTCGGCGCCGAACACCGTGATGTCGTACAGATCAGGCGCGATCTTCAGCAGCTCTTCGAGGGTGCGTACACCGGCCATGCCGTTGCCCACCATCACGAGTTTCATCTTCTTCATGGCTCACGTCTCCAGGCGGGCAATCCCGCGCGATCGGAACATCTGGAGGAGGCAGGCGCAGGGATTGGATCGACCCGGGTTGGGGTGATCGGCTGTGACGTACACGCGGGCGACGCAATCCATGACCAGCTCCGAAAAAGCACACGGCAAACGCCGCAGCGCAGGAGATCCATCACCACGCACTTCGTCGCGCGTGCAACCCGCCGAACATCGGACCAGGGTCGGGTGCGTCGCTGCACCCACGCTCTCCAGCGCAAGACTCGGGCCAGCCGAGGCCCGGGCCCATCCGCGACCTCACGCGCGCGCCAGGCTGCGCCCAAGCTGGATTCCCAAGATTGGTGCACGGCCTCGTGCCGCATTGGTGCGAGCGGATCGCCCACCTCGTCAGCACGACTCCATCGGGCTCGCACCAGATGGTCGGGCCGATGACTTCCGGCGTTGCTCGCTTCTTGCAAGCACCCGGGTACCCCAACCCTGAGCGTAGACATTGCATGAACAAATTTCCGTGGATGGTGATGCTGGCGCTGCTGGTCAGCGGCTGCGGTGAGCTGTCGTACAAGCGAGGCGCCTCGACCCAGGACCTGGAAGCCGCGAAGAAGTCGTGTCAGTCGGCTGGCAGCGAGAAGGCCGCCGAACGATGCCTTGAAGACCAGGGCTGGACGGTGAAGAAGCTCGACGACGTCGACCTGTTCGCGACGGCGGGCGTCAGCCCGGACAACCGCAACCCCAGCGCTTTCATCACGCCTGAGTTCGTGCCTGTGGTGCCTGCGCAGTCGGCTGCCCCGGCACCGTCAGCCGTGGCCGCAGCTGCCGCTGCAGGTCCCGCGACCGACAAGCCGGTGGTGCCACCGGTATCGCCACCACCGCCCAGCAGCCCGTTGGATGTCTACACCATCAGCTCCTGGTGGAAGATGGGGGCAGACCGCGAAGCGCTGGCGGCAGACACCCTTGATTGCGTGGCTACGCTCGGCCCGGCACACAAGCCCAATGAAACCACGCAGCAGGTGACCCGAGGCTTCGTGGTCTGCATGCACGCCAAAGGCTGGAAGGCGCTGCGGGCCGTGGCAGGTTGAATCCTGCGGCTGCGGGACGGATGGTGCAGTGGCAACGCCTGACGCCGGTTGTCAGGAAAATCAACGCTGCTTGCGCTGCATCAATCGACCGGATTGACGAGCCCGCGGTACGCGGTGCAGCATCGGGCCGTGCATCCGGTACATCGTCGGCGCTCCGCCAGAGCACCGGCAGTAATCATCTACCCCACGAGGAGTCCACGACATGTCGTCATCGTCCAGCGCCATCAACAACGAAAAGCTCATGAACGATCTGCGGACCGTGATCGCCGATGCCGAGGAATTGCTGCGCCTGGGTGCCGATCAGGCCGGCGATCAGGCCACTGCGTGGCGGGGGCGCATCCAGGAGCGCATCGACCAGGCTCGGATGACGTTGTCGCATTTGCAAGAAAGCGTGGTCGACCGCGCCAAGGCTGCAAGCCGAGCCACCGACGACTATGTCCACGAGCACCCCTGGAAGGCCGTCGGAATGGCCGCAGGCGTGGGACTGATCCTGGGCTTGCTGATCGGTCGCCGCTGAGCAGCGGCCCCCGATGAGTACCGCCCCGCCGGGCAGCGGGTTGCTGGCGTCTCTGCGCCGGCTCGTTGCGAGCGGACTCGAGATCGCTCAAGTCCGGCTTGAACTTCTGTCCACCGAGCTCGAGCAGGAGAAGCTTCGGGTATTCGATGCGCTGACATGGGCGGCGATCGGGTTGCTGCTGCTGGCCATGGGGGTGGTGCTCGCCGTCGGCGCGCTGTTGCTGCTGTTCCAGGAGCCTTACCGCCTCCCTGCGATGGTCGTGATGAGCGTGGCCCTCATCGGGTCGGCTGCATGGTTGTTGCGGCGAGCCCGGGACCTGCTGCGGCAGCCCGGCGGATTGTTCGCCAGCTCGGTGGCGGAGTTGTCACGTGACCGCGAGTCGCTCGGATCGAAGGACGGAACCGACCGTGGTGCGTGATGCCCGCTTTCATCATGCGCTCAGCTGCAGGGAAATCTTGCTGCTGAGGCAGCAATCGCTGGCCTTGCGAAGCATCGAATTGCGGTTGCAAATGGAGCGTGATGTCATGCGGCTTGCGCCCACGCTGGCGCTCGTAGATCGTGGCGTTTCAGGGCTGCATTGGTTGCGCACGCATCCCCAATATCCACTTGGCGCTGCCGCCGTGGTCGCACTGCTGAGACCTCGCCGGGCGCTGCGCTGGGGCATGCGGTTGTGGTGGGGCTGGCGCAGCGTGCGTCAGGCCTTGACGTGGATTGATCAGCGCCGCTGAGCTTCGCCTGCCTGTATCGATGCCTGTGCCATCGCTGGCGCAAATGCACCTGCTCCCACGGCGCCAGCTTGGCGCGTGGATTCTCTGATCGTCGTCAGCAGCCAGATCAAGGCCCTGCCGTGGATCCGCGTGCCCGATGCGCCGCGATTGATCTGACGCAAGGGCGGCCGCTACAGGCCATAGCAAAGTAAAGCCCATGAACATCCTGACGAACGAACAGACCCAGCACATCCGCCAGACGCTGGAGCGGCGTGCCGCGCAGCTTCAACTGGAGCTGGCGACGCACCGCGAGGCGCGAGAGCGTGCCGACGCAGAATCCGGCGTCGCCGACACGAAGGACGTAGCCAACAGCCAAGCGAACGACGAAGTGGGCGCTGCGGAAGCCGAGCGCGACCGCAATGAACTCGCGCAGATCGAGACGGCACTCCAGCGACTTGAACTCGGCCGCTACGGCGAATGTTCCGATTGCAGCGAGACCATCGATGCCAGCAGGCTGCTGGCGCAGCCTGCCGCAACGCGCTGCCTGAGGTGCCAGGCGCAGCGAGAGCGCATGCGGGCCTGATCGGACTCTCGCTGACAGGCTCGAAGCCCACAGACATGTGAGCGTAGCCCTCGGTGGCGGTTGGTCTTGCGAGAACCCATGGCCACTCCCCATGCCCTGACACGACCACTGGCGGCCCTCCGTCATCACGCAGGCCGGGCTCTGCTGCTGGCAGCGGTGCTGTCACTGCTGGTGCTGGGTGCACGGCGCCTGCTGCTCGGGCCCGAGGTCCCGGTCATGGAGGTCGTGCAGCGCGATTTCGTGCAGACGGTGGTGGCCAGCGGCCGAGTAGAAACGCCGCACCGCGTGGAGTTGAGCGCGCAGGTCACTGGCACGGTGGTTCGCATTCCAGTGGCGGAGGGCCAGAGCGTCGGGGCTGGCACCGTGCTCGTGGAACTGGACTCGGCCGAGTCGCGTGCGGCAGTGAACCAGGCTGAACTGGCTGTCAAACAGGCACAGGCACGACTGCGTCAGTTGCGCGAGGTGCAAGCTCCCGTGGCCCGGCAAGTGCTGAGCCAGGCCCAGGCGAACCACGAGGCTTTGCGTCAGGCGCTGGAGCGCAGCCGCGAACTGTTCAACCGAAACTTCATCGGCCAGGCGGCACTCGATGAAGCAGCGCGGGCTGAACGAGTGGCGCGGGCACAGGTGCTGACCGCCGAACTGCAGCTTGCAAGCCTGCACCAGGCAGGCAGCGATGCGGCCTTGGCCGAAGCGTCACTGGCTCAGGCCCAAGCCGCAGCCGATGCGGCGCGTGCGCGGCTGCGGTACACGACGATCGCAGCGCCAGTGGCCGGGACACTGATCGCTCGCAACATCGAGACCGGCGATGTTGTCCAGCCGGGCAAGGTACTGATGGTGCTGTCACCAGCGGGGGAGACGCAGCTGGTGGTGCAGATCGACGAGAAAAATCTGGGCCTGTTGCGCGAAGGCCTGCCAGCGCTTGCGTCGGCAGATGCGTATCCCTCGGAGCGCTTTGCCTGCGAACTGGTCTACATCAACCCGGCTGTGGACGCACAGCGCGGAGCGGTTGAAGTGAAGCTGCACGTACCCGCGCTGCCGAGCTATCTCAGGCAGGACATGACGGTATCGGTCGACATCGAAGTCGCACGGCGACAACGGGCGGTGCTGGTCCCCAGCGAGGCGCTGCATGAGGCCGACACAGCACATCCCTGGGTGCTGAAGGTCGTGGACGGCCGACTGCGCCAGCAGGCAGTGCGACTCGGGCTGCGCAGCAGCGGACTGGCAGAGGTACTGGATGGCCTCCTCGCAGGAGACCGGGTGACGCCGGCTGCGGGCGCTGCCGCCACGCAGTGGACCGACGGTACGCGCGTCCGGCCAGTGGCGTTCTCGGTAGCGAAATGAACAAGCCCGTCCCGATGGCCCGAATGTCGCACTGGAAGCCATTCGAATGGATCGTCGCGATTCGGTTTCTGCGTGAAGGGCGCATGCAGACTGCATTCATCATGGGCGGCGTCGCCATCGGCGTAGGCGTGATCGTGTTCATGTCTGCCCTGCTCTCTGGCTTGCAGGCCAACTTCGTGCGCCGCGCGCTGACCGGTCAGGCCCATATCCAGTTGCTGCCGCCCAAGGAGGTGGTTCGGTCGTTGCGCGATGAATCGGGCGAGTCCCGTACAGCCGGCTCCCTTGCTCAGGGTGCGATCTTGCAAGCACCCCTGCAGCGGATCAAGAGCATCGACCAATGGCAAGCCGTGGCTGCGCAGATCCGCGCGATGCCGCAGGTGATGGTGGTCTCGCCGGCAGCCACCGGTTCGGCGTTGGTCGTGCGTGGCGATGCGAGTCGCTCAATTTCGGTGATCGGCATCGAGCCAGAGTTCTATTTCCGCATCGTGCCCATGGACGAAAAGGTCGTGCGCGGCCGTGCGCGCCTCACCGGCAGCGACATCCTGATCGGCACCGAGCTGGCAAGCGACCTCGGTGTGGGCGTTGGTGACAAGCTGCGCGTGACATCGTCCATGGGGGTGACCAATACGCTGACGATCACCGGCCTCTTCGATCTCGGCAACAAAGGCGCCAATACCCGCACCACCTATCTGGCCCTGCACACCGCGCAGAGCCTGCTCGGGCTGCCCGGCGGAGTGACGGTGCTCGACGTGACAGTTCGTGACATCTATGCCGCCGAGAGCATCGCGCAGCGCATCACCGCCACCACCGGCGTGCAAGCCGATAGCTGGATCAGGACCAATGAGCAGTTCTTCACTGCCGTCAGGGCACAAACCACGGCCAACACGGCGATTCGCTTTTTTGTTGCGCTGTCGGTGGCCTTTGGCATCGCCAGTGTGTTGGTGGTGTCGGTGGTGCAGAAGTCGCGCGAGATCGGCATCCTGCGAGCGATGGGCGTCTCGCGCGGGCAGGTGTTGCGCGTGTTTCTGCTGCAGGGCGGCTTGCTTGCGCTGGGTGGAGCACTGCTTGGCTCGGGCATGGGGGCAGCAGCGCTGGTGGTGTGGCTGCGCGTTGCGCGTAACGCCGACGGCACGCCACTGTTTCCGTTGACGCTGGAGCCCTCACTGTTCGTTACCGCACTGTTGCTCGCCACATTGACAGGCTTGGTGGCCGCGTTCGCGCCGGCGTTGCGGGCAGCGCGCCTGGATCCGGTGGTGGCGATCCGTGGCTGACTGGCAAGCCAGTTCGGCCGAGAGCGCCCCTCGCGAGCCGGAATGCGTTGTCCAGCTGCGCGCTGTGCGCAAGTCGTACAACGTGGGCTCACCCAACGAGACCGAGGTGCTGCACGGCATCGACCTGACGCTCGCACGTGGCGAGTTCTGCGCGGTGATGGGGCCTTCGGGCTCTGGCAAAAGCACCTTGCTCAACATCGTCGGCCTGCTCGATCGGCCGACGCAGGGTCTGCTCTCGGTCTGCGGCGAGGAAACCACCACGCTTGACGACGGTGCTCTGACGCGGCTGCGTGGCCACAACATCGGCTTCGTGTTCCAGTTCCACAACCTGCTCGGCGCCTTCACTGCACTGGAAAACGTGATGTTGCCCATGCTGGGCGCAGCGGGTTTTCCAAGCCCTGCGATGGCCACGCGAGCAGCCGAATTGATCGACAGCGTGGGACTGACGCCCTGGCGTGACCAGCTGGCTTCGCACTTGTCCGGCGGACAGCAACAGCGGGTGGCACTGGCGAGAGCGCTGGCGATGAACCCTGCATTGCTGTTGGCCGACGAACCCACCGGCAATCTCGACACGAAGAGCGCTGACACCGTGTTCGAACTGCTGCGCCGTGTCAATCGCGAGTGCGGTACCAGCGTGCTGTTCGTCACTCACAACCCAGCACTGGCGTCGCGTTGCGACAAGACCATCATGGTGGTGGATGGCTTGATCAAGGCCTGACGATCCGGCGGCTGTTGATCTGGTGTGCCGCGGCACGTATCTGCACAGATCAGAGCTGCAGCGGTAGGCCCGGAAATCAAAACGGGCCAGCCCCTTGTGAGAGCTGACCCGTTGATTCAAATGGTCGGGACGGCGGGATTCGAACTCGCGACCCCTTGCACCCCATGCAAGTGCGCTACCAGGCTGCGCTACGCCCCGACAAGCTCGTAAGTATAGGTCCGAACAGGGGTTGCTCAGAGGGCCAGCAGGTTGCGAATCGACATCAATTCGAGCCGCACCTGGGTGGGCGACAGTACCGCGCCGGCAGGGATGGGAACGGATGCCTCGGGCAGGCTGACGGCAGCGGCCTGATCTCGCGCTGGCATCGTGCCGACAGTGCCACTGCTTTCGCTGACCGGTGCTTCGTCGCCCAGCAATGACAACCCGGATTCGGGCTCGATCAGGCGATTGCGCGCCCCGCTGATGGTGAAGCCCTGCTCATAGAGCAGCCCGCGTATGCGGCGGATCAGCAGCACCTCGTGGTGCTGGTAATAGCGGCGGTTGCCGCGCCGCTTCATCGGCTTGAGCTGAGTGAACTCCTGCTCCCAGTAGCGCAAAACATAAGGTTTCACGCCGCAAAGGTCGCTCACCTCACCGATGGTGAAGTAGCGCTTGGCGGGAATGTCTGGGAGGGAATTCTCCATTCAAATCAATGACATGGCGAGGAGTTGGAGACTCTACTCGAAGCTGTCGCCCTGCGCTGTGTCGCCTTGCACGACATCCTTGAGTTTGTGACTGGCGTGGAACGTGACCACGTTGCGCGCCTTGATCGGTATGGTTTCACCGGTGCGCGGATTGCGGCCCGGGCGCGGTGCCTTGCGACGGATGTTGAAGTTGCCGAAGCCCGACATCTTCACATCGCGGCCAGTGATCAGCGCGGCCTGGATGATGTCGAAGAAGGCCTCGACCATGTCCTTGGACTCGCGCTTGTTCAAGCCCAGGCGCTCGAACAGCAGGTCGGCCAGCTCGGCCTTGGTGAGGGTCGGCGTGTCCAGGGTGGACAACATCACGGCTTGCGTCGAATCGTCGTTCATCGTCATCACCCGCGCAGGCGCACGCCGAGCCGCGCGCGCAATGTTTCGAGCACCCCGGCCACCGCAGCGTCGATGCGCTCGTCGGTCAGCGTGGCCACATCGTCTCGCAGTTCCAGGCGCACGGCGAGGCTGCGCTCGGTGCCGGCCGCATCGCCAGCGGCCACTGGCGGTCGGAACACGTCGAACAGGTTCGCCGAGCGGATCAGGCTGCCGGGCGAACGTTCGAGGAGGGTCTGCATCAGCGCCTGGTGCGTGACGGCTTCATCGGCCATCACCGCAATGTCTCGCCAGACCGACTGCTGTTTCGGCAAAGGCTCGAACGCCGGCACGGTGGTGCGCAGCAACGCGGCCAGTTCGATCTCGAACAGCACCGGGGCGCTGTTCAAGTCATATGCCTGGCGCCAGCGCGGGTGCAGTTCGCCGAGGTGGCCGACGCTGACGCCATCGACCTCGATGCATGCGCTGCGGCCGGGGTGCAAGGCGGGGTGCTCGCTGGCTGTGAAACTCACGACCCGCGGCGAAAACAGCGCCTGCACGTCGCCCTTCACATCGAAGAAATCGACGGCACGCTCCTTGGCGCCCCACTGCGTGGCATCGACGGGCCCGTAAGCCAGGCCGGCGACGCGCATCGGCTGGGTGACCCCGGCCACGCTCAATGGCCCGTCGACAGCGCTCGCGTCGCGTCGGAACACGCGCCCGATCTCGAACACGCGCACGCGGGGCGCCTTGCGGGCAAGGTTGTAGCGCAGCGTGTTCACGAGGCTGCCGATCAGGCTGGAGCGCATCACCGACAGCGGGCTGGCAATCGGGTTCAGCACACGGATCGGGTCGGGGTTGCCGGCCAGCTCGTGTTCCCAGCGTGCTTCGACGAAGCTGAAATTGATGGTCTCGAAGTAGTCGAGCGCCGCCAGCCGATGGCGCACCACATTCGGGGAGCGCTGAGCCTCCGCACGCACGCGGGCGGTGATCGGCGCGCGCGGCGCGGTGTTCGGCAGGCTGTTGAAGCCGATGACGCGAATCACTTCCTCGATCAGGTCTTCTTCGATCTGCAAGTCGAAACGCCAGCTCGGCGGCGTGACCGTCAGCACACCGGGCGCTTCGGCATACACCAGCCCGAGCCGCTGCATCACACCCGCACACTGCGCTTGCGTCACTGGCATGCCGATGACCTTGGCTGCGCGATCCACCCTCAGCACCACCGGCTTGGTTTCGGGCAGCGCCAGCACCTGATCTTCGATCGGGCCGCACACGGTGTCAGGCATGCCGCAGATGTCGGTGATCAGCTGTGTGAGGCGCTCGATGTGCTCGACCGTCGTGGCGGGGTCGACCCCACGCTCGAAGCGGTGCCCGGCGTCGGTCGAGAAGTTGTAGCGCCGCGAGCGACCGGCCACGGCCTCGGGCCACCAGAACGCGGCCTCGACGTAGATATTGCGGGTGTCATCCGACACCGCGGTAGCGTCGCCACCCATGATGCCGGCGAGCGACTCCACCGCTTCGTCGTCGGCAATCACACCGACCTTGGCATCGACTTCCACCGTGCTGCCATTCAGCAGCTTCAACGTTTCACCAGGCCGCCCCCAGCGTACGTTCAGTCCGCCGTTGATCTTGTCGAGGTCGAAGATGTGAGAGGGGCGTCCGAACTCGAACATCACGTAGTTCGAGATGTCGACCAGCGGGCTGACCGAACGCTGACCGCAGCGAGCGAGGCGCTCGACCATCCAGGCGGGCGTGCTTGCCTTCGGGTTGACCTGGCGCACGATGCGACCCGTGAAGCGCCCGCAGAGATCACGGGCGTCGACCACGGCCCGCAGCGTGTCGGGGGTACCCGCACGAGCCGTGGGAAACGTGGGCTGCCGCAGCGGTGAACCCGTCAGCGCAGCCACTTCGCGTGCCACCCCGAACACGCTGAGCACGTGGCCGAGGTTCGGTGTGAGTTTCAGCGTGAAGATCGTGTCGTCGAGCAGCAAGTGATCGCGCAGGTTCGCGCCCACCTTGGCGTCGGCCGCCAGCACGAGCAAGCCACCGTGTTCCTCGGACAGCTTGAGCTCGCGCGCGGAGCACAGCATGCCCTGACTTTCGACGCCGCGCAGCTTGCCGAGCTTGATGCGGAAGGGCTCTGCACTGACCTTCTCGTCGGAAGGCGGCAACTCGGCACCGACGATGGCGCAGGGCACCTTGATGCCGACACGCACATTCGGCGCGCCGCAAACGATGTTCAACGCTGCGGCCGCACCGACGTCCACCTGGCAGACATTCAGCCGGTCGGCATCGGGGTGGCGCTCAACCGACAGCACCTGCCCGACCACCACGCCACTGAACGGCGGCGCGGCCGGGCGCAGCTCCTCGACCTCCATGCCGGCCATCGTCAGCAGGTCGGCCAATTCGGCGGTGTTCAGGGGCGGATTGCAGAACTCGCGCAACCACGACTCGGGGAATTGCATCGCGTGAACCTTCTGAGGGAATCTTCGTGTGCTGGTGGCGGGAAGCGGGCTTACCTGAACTGCGACAGGAAGCGAAGGTCGCCGTCGAAGAACAGGCGCAGGTCGTTGACGCCGTAGCGCAGCATCGTCAGGCGGTCGGGGCCCATGCCGAAGGCGAAACCGATGTAGCGCTCCGGGTCGAGCCCGTAGTTGCGGACCACATTCGGATGCACCTGGCCAGAACCAGCCACCTCCAGCCAGCGCCCTTTCAGCGGCCCGCTGGCAAAGGCGATGTCGACCTCGGCAGAAGGCTCGGTGAACGGGAAAAACGACGGACGAAAGCGCAGCTGCAGGTCGTCGGTTTCGAAGAAGGTGCGAAAGAAGTCGGTGAAGACGACCTTCAGGTCCTTGAAGCTGACGTTCTCGCCGATCCACAGGCCTTCGCACTGGTGAAACATCGGCGAGTGCGTCGCGTCACTGTCGACGCGGTAGGTGCGGCCCGGCGCGATGACGCGTATCTCGGGCATGGGCTCGGCGCCGCGATGCTTCTCGGCGTGCGCACGCGCATAGCGCACCTGCATCGGAGAGGTGTGCGGGCGCAGGTTCAGCCAACGGCCTTCGGCGTCCTTCACGTCGACGTAGAAGGTGTCCTGCATCGAGCGTGCGGGATGGTTTTCAGGGTTGTTCAGCGCGGTGAAGCTGTACCAGTCGGTTTCGATTTCCGGGCCTTCGGCCACGTCGAATCCCATCGACGCGAAGATGGCCTCGATGCGCTCCATCGTGCGGGAGACCGGGTGCAGCCCACCGCTGCCACGCTGACGGCCCGGCAGCGTCACATCGAGCGCCTCGGCCTTCAGTTGTGCATCGAGTTCGGCATCGGCCAATGCCTGGCGGCGCGACGTCAGTGCCGCTTCTACCTGCTGCTTCGCTGCGTTGATCAGCGCGCCGCGTGCCTTCTTGTCGTCGGGCGACAGCGCTGCCAGCGCTTTCATCTGGTCGGTCAGGCGACCGGACTTGCCCAGGTAACGCGCCTTTGCGTTTTCCAGATCGGCCGGTGTGGAGGCTTGCGCAAAGTCGCGCTGCGCGTCGTTCACCAGAGGTTCGAGGTCGTTCATCGGAGCAAGGTCTGGGTCAAGCGGAATCGCAACAAAAAAGGCCAACACGAGGTCGGCCTTGAGGGACTTGCACAGACAGAGATGCCTCTGCCTGCGTGCCACGCTGCCTCAGGCCGAGACCCGAGGACAGATCGAAGCGATCAAGCGAGTTGGGCCTTCACCTTTGCGACGATGCTGCCGAAGCCGGCAGGATCGTTCACGGCCATGTCGGCGAGAACCTTGCGATCGATGTCGATCGACAGCTTCTTCAGGCCAGCCATGAACTTGCTGTAGGTGACGCCGTGGCTGCGGCTGCCAGCGTTGATACGGGCGATCCACAGGTTGCGGAACACACGCTTCTTGGTGCGGCGATCGCGGTAGGCATATTGCCCGGCGCGCATGACCGCTTGCTTGGCGATGCGGAAGACGTTTTTACGGCGACCGCGGTAACCCTTGGCCAGGGCGATGATTTTCTTGTGACGGGCACGGGCTGTGACACCACGTTTGACGCGAGGCATGCGTTTTCTCCTTCAGTCAATTACAGGCCGGCGAAGGGCAACATCTGCTTGATGCGCCCCGTGTCGGTCTCGTGCACGGCAGTGGCACCACGCAAGTGGCGTTTGACCTTCGTGGACTTCTTGGTGAGGATGTGGCGCTTGAACGCCTGGCCCCGTTTGACGGTGCCGCCCGGGCGAACGCGAAATCGCTTCTTCGCGCTGCTCTTGGTCTTCATTTTGGGCATGACTGCTCCTTTTAAGTTGCTGCTGCAGGCGCCGGCACGACACGTACCGTCTTGTAGGCCTGCAGTCGCTTCTGACAGCACCGCG
Organism: Burkholderiales bacterium PBB1; assembly: GCA_002255905.1. Lineage (GTDB taxonomy): Bacteria > Pseudomonadota > Gammaproteobacteria > Burkholderiales > Burkholderiaceae_C > PBB1. The sequence goes on along the minus strand of NKIN01000001.1, from coordinate 1,065,799 downwards.
GCGACCACACCGCAGCGCTGTGTTCCTTCAGATGTCAGGACTTGCGTTTCGGCCCCAACACCATGACCATCTGACGCCCTTCGAGCTTGGGCATGTTTTCCACCACCGACACATCGGCCAGCTCGTCGCGGATGCGCTCGAGCAGCCGCATGCCGATTTCCTGGTGGGTGATTTCTCGACCGCGATAACGCAATGTCACCTTGCCCTTGTCGCCGTCCTCTTCGATGAAGCGGCGCAGGTTGCGCATCTTGATCTGGTAATCGCCCTCGTCGGTGCCAGGCCGGAACTTGACTTCTTTGACCTCGATCACCTTCTGCTTGGCTTTCGCCTCCGCCGCTCGCTTCTGCTCTTGGTACTTGAACTTGCCATAGTCCATCAAGCGACACACCGGGGGATCGGCAGTGGCTGCGATCTCGACCAGATCGACATCCAACTCGCCTGCCATGCGCAACGCTTCGAGGGTGCTCACGATGCCCAGGGGCTCGTTTTCCACGCCATTCAACCGGACTTCAGGCGCCATGATCTCCCGATTGAGCCGGTGCTTGCGCTCGGCATTGGGGGTACGGCGATCAGCAAAAGTAGCGATGGTTAAAACCTTTCAACGAACTCCAAGGCAACGGAATTCACACCAAAACACGCACACGCACCGGTCAATCAAAGGGCTGGGCGCTCCGGCTGGAAGCAGGAGAGATCACGCTTTTTGAGCGATGTCGCTGGCCAACCTTGCGGAAAAGTCTGCCAGAGACATGACACCGAGGTCTTGATTTCCCCGGGCGCGTACTGCAACGGTTCCATTTGCCTTTTCCTTGTCACCCACGACAAGAATGTATGGAACCTTTTGCATTGAATGCTCGCGAATTTTATAGGTTATTTTCTCGTTCCGCAAATCCGTGCTAACTCTAACTCCTTGTTTTTGCAGCGCTTTCGCCACTTCCTGAGCGTAATCAGCCTGGTGTTCGGAGATGTTGAGCACGCTGATCTGCAACGGCGCCAGCCAGGTCGGCAGCGCCCCCGCATGCTGCTCGATCAGAATGCCGATGAAACGCTCGAGGCTGCCCACGATGGCTCGGTGCAGCACCATCGGCGTGGCGCGTTCACCAGCTTCGGTGACGTATTCGGCGCCCAGGCGTTCGGGCATGTTGGGGTCGACCTGGATCGTGCCGCATTGCCACTGGCGGCCGATCGCGTCTTTCAGCGTGTATTCGATCTTGGGTCCGTAGAACGCGCCCTCCCCTGGCGTGACGATGAAGTCGCAGCCTGAGCGGCGCAGGCTTTCCATCAGCGCGAACTCGGCCTTGTCCCACAGCGCGTCGGAACCGATGCGCTTCTCGGGCCGTGTCGCCACCTTGTAGATGATGTTGGTGAAGCCGAAGTCGGCGTAGACCTTCTGCAGCAGCGTGGTGAAGGCGGTGCACTCCTCGAGGATCTGGTCCTCGGTGCAGAAGATGTGGCCATCGTCCTGCGTGAAGCCACGCACCCGCATGATCCCGTGCAGCGAGCCACTGGGTTCGTTGCGGTGACACTGACCGAACTCACCGAAGCGCAGCGGCAGGTCGCGGTAGCTCTTGATGCCTTGCTTGAAGATCAGGATGTGTCCAGGACAGTTCATCGGCTTCAGCGCGTACTCGCGCTTCTCCGATTCGGTGGTGAACATGTTCTCGCGGTACTTGTCCCAGTGGCCGGTTTTTTCCCACAACCCCTGATCCAGCACCTGCGGCCCTTTGACCTCCTGGTAGCCGTTGTCGCGGTAGACCGCGCGCATGTACTGCTCCACCTGCTGCCAGATCGTCCAGCCCTTCGGGTGCCAGAACACCAGCCCGGGCGCGTGCTCATCGATGTGGAACAGGTCGAGTTCGCGGCCGAGCTTGCGGTGGTCGCGCTTCTCGGCCTCTTCAAGCATGTGCAGGTGCTGCTGCAGATCGTCCTTGGTCGCCCAGGCAGTGCCGTAGATGCGTTGCAGCATCTCATTGCGGTGGTCACCGCGCCAGTAGGCGCCGGCCACCTTCATCAGCTTGAAGTGTTTGAGCTTGCCGGTGCTGGGCACGTGGGGGCCACGGCACAGGTCCTCGAAGGCACCCTCGCGGTACAGCGACACATCTTCGTTGGCCGGAATGCTGGCGATGATCTCCGCCTTGTAGGCCTCGCCGATGCCCTTGAAATACGCCACCGCCTCGTCGCGCGGCAGCACACGGCGCTCGACTTTTTCGTCCTTCTTGGCCAGTTCGGCCATCTTCGATTCGATCGCCGCAAGATCCTCGGGGGTGAATGGGCGGTGGTACGAAAAGTCGTAATAGAAGCCGTTCTCGATGACCGGGCCGATGGTCACCTGAGCTTCCGGGAACAGCGCCTTGACGGCATACGCCAGCAGGTGCGCGGTCGAGTGGCGAATGACATCGAGCCCGTCAGCGTCCTTGTCGGTGATGATGGCCAGCGTGGTGTCCTGGTCGATCTGGTGGCTGGTGTCGACCACCTTCGATCCCGTTCCACTGCCCAGCCGGCCGGCCAGAGCGGCCTTCGCCAACCCGCTGCCAATGGACGCAGCCACCTCGGCCACCGTCACCGGTCCCGGGAACTGGCGCTGTGAACCATCGGGCAACTGAATCGAGATCATCGAAGCTCCATCGGAAAAGAAAAAGCGCGGTCCACCACCGCGCTCTGTTTGAACCTCTGCAAGCGTAGAATTTTAAGCGTCAAAACGGCAGGATCGCCAGGTTGGCCGTGCGGTCGATGAACCACAGCACGCCGATCACGATGGCGACCACCGAGCCGCCGCGGATGACGGCATCGGCATACCAGCGCTGGCGGCGAAACGCGAACAGCGCGCTGACGGCGATGGCCACGATGAACAGCTGTCCCAGTTCGATGCCCAGGTTGAACTGGAACAAGGCCCAGGCGAACTGGGCTGTCGGCAGATCGAGCTCACCCAGCACGCCGGCGAAACCGAAACCGTGGATCAGGCCGAACAGGAAGGTCACCACTGCCCGACGTTCACGGAAGATCGGCCGCAGGTTGTCGAGCGCCGCCAGCACGATGGTCACGGCAATCGCCGGCTCGATGAACGACGACGACAGCGAAAGCAACTTCAGGCCCGCCAATGTCAGGGTCACCGAGTGCGCGATGGTGAAGGCAGTGACGATCATCGCTACCGGCAACAGGGCTTGGCTGATTCGATCGACCGGTTGCCAACCCGTCTTCGTCCGACGCATCACTGCTGGCAGCAGCAGCGCCAGCAGAAACAGCACATGGTCATAGCCGCCGAGGATGTGGCGCATGCCCTCTCTGACGAAACCGGCTGCCGCGTGCGGCTCCGACTGAGCGGCGGCTGTCGAACCGGCCGCAGGATCGCTCGCAGTCCCACTGGCCGACAGCCCTCCAGCAGCGTTCGCGCTGGCCCCCGATGCGTCCGATGGCGCTGATGCGGCGACCTTCGCTGCCGGTGGTGACACCTTGGTCGGGTCGAGCACCTGCACCACCGCCTCGCTGCCCGGATGTTCGATCTTCGCGATCGCTCGGTGCGTGGGATCGATCTCGCGCAGCGCGCTGTAGCGGATCGTCGGTACCGCGGCGTCGGCAGCACAGCTCCCCGACCAGGTCAGCGCCGCATAAACACCGTCGGCGCGGCGTTCAAGCGCCGTCGTCACCGACTGCCATTGGCAGCCATCGACCAGCACCCGCGCGGCCAGGTAGCGCTCGATGGCCGGATACGCCGCGCGCACCTCGCCCCAGGTCAGCTGGCCATTGGCGTCGGCATCGATGTCGAGCACCGCGTCGAGGTCGCGCAGCGCGAGGTCTGCGCGCAGCGTGGAGGCTGCTCCTTCGAGCTTCAGCTGCAGATAAGCATCACTGCCCTTGTGGGCCAGCACCGGGCCAGCCAGCAGCAGGCAGGCCAGCCATGGCAACACCTGCCACAGGCGGCGTCGGATCGATGTCATCGACAGGTCAAAGCAAGGCATCGAGGCGCTGGTCATGCAGACCCATCTCCTTGCGCAGTTGATCGGCTTCGCGCATCGCCTTGGCATCGCCGCTCGCCCGCGCGGCATGCGCCAGCACCAGCAGATCCAGCGGCTCGCGCTGCTTGCGCACGTTCTCCCGCGCCAGTTCCAGTGCGGCGGCAGGATGGTCATCGACCCACAGCGCAAACATGGCCTGTTCGCGCGCATGGGTACTGCGGGCGCCAGGGCGCAGATTGGCCTGCGCCATCGACTCGCGCACGATGCGTGCATCGACGGCGGCATGCGGGGTTTTGAGCCGCGCACCCACCATCGCCAGACGCAGCATCACCGCGTCGGTGCGAGGCTGAGGCACCAGCAGCGCCAGGGCTTCTTCTTCGCGGTTCTGATCGAAGAGGAAGTCGACATACGTCAGCAGCGTGTAGCCGCCGGGCTCGGCTTCGAGCGCTTTTTTGAAGGCAGATTCGGCCGCTTCCGGATGACCGTCGCGCTGCTCCAGCTCGGCCAGCGTGGTCAGCAGCCACGAGCGGGTCGATGCCGGCAGGCGCGGTGCTGCCAGCAATTGCTGCAGGGTGCGGCGCGCGCCATCGTTCTCCCCCCGCAGGCTGGCGTTTTCGGCCAGACAGGCCTGTGACTCGAGGTGTACCCCGGCGGCCAGGAGGCCCCGACAGGCCTCATCTGACGCGGCGTAGCGGCCCTGCACGCGCCGCACGGTGGCCAGCGTCAGCCACGCCTGGCCATGATCGGGGCGGCGCGCGACCAGCAATTCCAGGTGGGCTGCGGAAAGCTCGAATTCATGCAGGTACTGCTGCACAGTGGCCTGGAGCAGCAAGACATCATCGGGCGCGGCCTTCGGATCCGGCCAGCCCTGCAAAACAGCCAGGGCCTGACCGGCGTAGCGCGGGTCGCCCAGTTCACGTGCACGGGACAGGTAACGCCGGGCCAGCGAGACCGCGGTCGTTGCATCGGTGGGTTGGTTCACCCACAAGCGTCGCAGCTTGCGGTCCTCGGCCGCCATGCCGCCAGCAGGCAATACCTCGATCACCTCACTGTCGCGCTGCGGATTCAGCGGCTCGGCGTGCGCGCCGTGTAGGCATGCTGCCGACAGGGTGCCGGCGAACACCATCACGGCGACGCGCCAGGCTGAAACTCGAAACATCGCCCTCGCTCCCGTGGGTTTGACATGAAAGGCCGGCGCACTGCCCACTGCTGGACAGCGCGCCGGGATTTTCTCTCAGCCTCTCCGATCGTTCGTCAAGGAACTGCAGCGGGCTCAGCGGTATCGCTGGATGCCAGCGTCTCGGGGACGGCGACAGGCTCCAAGGTGTCGGTGGTGCTGGCTGGCTCTGCCGTCAGTGCAGCGACATACGTCGTGGCCGCGCCAGCGTCCGTGGCTGCTGCTGCGGGCACCGCCTCGGTCACGGCCGGCCTGTCCGACCCGCCCCCCCCGCCACCGCAGGCTGACAACAGTGCGGCGGTCATCCCCAGCATCAACAAGGTTTGCTTGCTCATGGTGTGGGCCTCTTCAGTTCGAGCCAGCGCCGGGGATCGGCTTGGCGAAGTACGGGAAGGTGCTGGTGCGTGCGTACCCCGGGGTGTCGACGGCTTGATCGATGCCGTCATGCAGCTTGATCGCGGTCAAGCCCAACGGCACGGCGGCCGCGTTGCAGGTTGACGTGAGCGTGGTGCCTCCGTTTGCGCCCGGAATCGTGAAGCTGTTGAAGCCGAACACGTCGCCATTGCTCGACGAGGTGATCGCGCTGAGCTGACCCTCGCTGTTCGCCAGACAGAGCGCACCCGCGACGGCAATCAGAGAAATATCTACGACGTCGTCACTGGGACGCCGCCCGTTCGGGTAGCCGGCCAGATCATCCGTTGCAGGATTCAAGTTGGCAGCACCACCCTTGGCGATCACGGTACCTGCAACGCCCAAGCGGTTTTGCGACGCCAGCGGCACTGCAGGGATGGCTGTGTTCAGGCGCAACATTTCGGCAGGTACCAAACCGGCGGAAGTCAGGCTGGTGGTCGGCCGATTGACGGTAGCAATGCCATTCAAGAACACGTTCAGCAAGTCGGTGCGCGGCAGGTTGGTGGGTGCAATGACGCCAGGGCCGGTTGCAAAAGCGATTTCCAGCAGGCTGGGCAGCGTGGGGTTGGTCACGTAGGTGGCGAACTGCAGGTCGTCTTTCGGCTTCGACCCGTTGAATCGATCCTTGTCCGGCAGGCCGATCACCACCTCGTTGACCAGTGGGCTGCCCAGGCGCGACACCTGCGTCCACGCACCGCCAGTAACGGCTGCCGTGCCATGGCCGCGACGTGGTGTGGGGTTGATCAGACTGCCCTGGCGCACGCTGGCAGTCGTCCAGCCACCGATGACCGGATCCGTGCCAGCGGTCAGGCACGATTTCGGCACTTCAATTGCGAGCGTGGTGACGTTCTTGTCTGCGAGATTGTCGGCACCTGCGTTGTTCGCTGGATTGCGGGCGGCATCTTTCAGGGCCGGATCGGTGATGACCGAAAGCGGCACGTTCACCAAATCGAAAATCACCCCGAGATTGACGGCAAACGGGTCCTTGCGCTGCCCGACGAACAACCTGCCTGGGGCCGAGCACCCGGGGATGTTGACGCTGTAGATGTGTTGCGCCGCGTAGGCGTTGTAGTCCGGAATCGTCTTCGAACCGATGTTGTCCACCGGCTTGGCGAAGGTGGCTGAACCGCCGTTGGCATTGGTGATCGCCGCCTTGGTGCCCTTGCGACGGTCGCCGCGGACGATGTCGACGGTGAACGTTTCGTTCAGGTTGAGGTTGGGCGAATTCGGAACGGTGACCCCACCCGCCTGAATCAGCGGAATCGCCACATTGGCGGCGCCGATCGGAATCTGGATGCCTGGAGAGCCGGCAGTGCCCTTCAGCGTGTTCTTGAAGCGGAACTGGAAGGTGATGTCTTCCTTGGCGTCGCCGTTGTTGTCGATGTGAATCTCGTACAGCGCGTTCGGATCGAGCGAGAAGTAGTTCGGACCACCGTACGGATCCTGCAGCGGCAGGTAGTTCGCCATGATGGAGACGTAGTTCTCGCGTCCTGTCTCATAGCTGTTGAACATGTAGAAGTCGGTGGCATCGACCTTGGGCGTGGCCGTGATCGACGGGGCTTCGCGGTGACTCGACGCGTGTGCCGGCATCGCGGCGCTGAGTCCGTAGGCAGCGGCCAGCGCGCCGATGATCGGCAGCAGGCGGGTGGATGGGGTCGGCGTGATTTTCATGGAGGTTGTCTCATGTCTCGTTGTCGTGAACACGCGCGGCACCCAGGTGCCGCGGCCTGATGGCGTGCTCGCTCCAGGGAGTCGAGTGGCGCTCCCCCACTTACGAGATGAGTTCGAATCTGGATGCAGTCGATCGACCATCAAACTGCAATCGCACCCAGATCGATGGCGGCGGCCCGCGCCGCTCGCGCAAAACCCCGCGTTTACCCGCAGGGTCTCAGCGCTTGATCTGCAGCTTGGCGAATGCGGCCGACATGGCGCCCTCTCCAGACGCGGGCTCGTTCGCGCGTGGCTTTGATGGCCGTTCGCCTCGCCCCGCTGGCTGAAAGCGGTTGCCGGCACCGGCATCTCTGCCGCCCCGGTCAGCGGGCGTGGCGTCGAGCTTCATGGTCAGCGAGATCCGCTGGCGCGACAGATCCACCTCGAGCACCTTGACCTTGACGACATCTCCGGTCTTGACCACCTCGCGCGCGTCGTTGACGAACTTGTGGGCGAGCTGGCTCACATGGATCAAGCCATCCTGATGCACCCCAAGGTCGACGAAAGCCCCGAACTGCGCCACGTTGCTGACGGTGCCTTCGAGCGTCATGCCCGGCTGCAGGTCCTTGATGTCCTCGATGCCATCGGCCAGTTGGGCCACCTTGAAATCAGGGCGCGGGTCGCGGCCCGGCTTTTCCAGCTCGGCCAGGATGTCCTTCACCGTGATCGCACCGAAGCGTTCGTCGGCGAACGCTTCGGGCTTCAAGCTCCGGATCACATCGCTGCGGCCCATGACCTCGGCCGCTGGCTTCTTCACCGCGGTGAGGATGCGTTCGACCACCGGATACGTTTCGGGATGCACACCCGACTGGTCGAGTGGGTTGTCACCGTTGCGCACGCGCAGGAAGCCGGCGCTTTGCTCGAAGGTCTTGGCGCCCAGCCCGGCCACCTCCAGCAACTGCTGCCGGTTGCGAAACGCCCCGTGCGCATCGCGCCAACGCACCACGCTCGCGGCCACCGCGGCGCTCAGCCCGGACACGCGTGACAGCAGCGGTACCGAAGCGGTGTTCACATCGACGCCCACTGCGTTGACGCAGTCCTCGATCACCGCATTCAGGCTCTTGGCCAGGTCGCTCTGGTTGACGTCGTGCTGGTACTGGCCGACACCGATGCTCTTGGGTTCGATCTTCACCAGCTCGGCCAGCGGGTCTTGCAGGCGACGGGCAATGCTGACTGCACCGCGCAGGCTCACATCCAGATCGGGCAGTTCCTTGCTGGCGTACTCGCTCGCGCTGTAGACCGAAGCACCGGCCTCACTGACGACGACCCGGGTCACGGCCCGATCCGGGGCGAGCTTGTGGAGTCGCTGGATCAGCTCGGCCGCCAGCTTGTCGGTTTCGCGGCTGCCGGTCCCGTTGCCGATGGCAATCAGATCGACGCCGTGTGTCGCGCACAGGCGGGCCAGCGTGTGCAGCGAGCCCTCCCAGTCGCGGCGAGGCTCCAGTGGGTAGATCGTCTCGGTCGCGAGCACCTTGGCGGTCGCATCGACCACCGCCACCTTGCAACCGGTGCGGATGCCCGGGTCCAGCCCCATCACCACGCGGGGGCCAGCGGGCGCAGCCAGCAGCAGGTCGCGCAGGTTCTCGGCAAACACCTTGATCGCGACCTGCTCGGCCGCTTCACGCAGGCGGGCGAACAGATCACGCTCCAGGCTCAGGCTCAACTTGACCTTCCAGCACCAGGCGATGCATTTGCGGATCAGGTCATCGGCCGGACGCTGCGCATGACGCCAGCCCAGGTGCGCCGCAATGCGCCCTTCGGCCAGTGACACCGCGGGCGCAGGCCGGCCGGTCGGGGTCGGCGCCGCTGCCGCGGGCGCCGCATCGATCACCAGCTTGGCATCGAGAAACTCGAGCGTGCGGCCGCGGAACACGGCCAGCGCGCGATGAGATGGCACGGTGCGGATCGGCTCGGCGTAATCGAAGTAGTCCCGAAACTTGGCGGTGTCCGGGTGATTCGCATCCTTGCCGTCCAGCAGCTTGCTCTGCAGCACGCCCTCGGCCCACAGCCACTCGCGCAGCTTGCCCACCAGCACGGCGTCCTCGGCCCAGCGCTCGGCCAGCAGATCGCGCACGCCGTCGAGCACGGCGTGCGCATCGGCAAAGCCGCCATCGGCATGGATGAACGCGACGGCTTCAGCGAGCGGATCGAGCGTCGGATCGGCGAACAGCTTGTCGGCCAGCGGCTCCAGACCCGCCTCGCGGGCGATCATGGCCTTGGTGCGGCGCTTCTGTTTGAAGGGCAGGTAGAGGTCTTCCAGCTCCTGCTTGGTGGGAGCCGCCTCGATCGCTGCCTGCAGTGCCGGGGTCAGCTTGCCCTGCTCGGCAATGCTCTTGAGCACGGCCTCGCGGCGCTCCTCGAGCTCACGCAGGTACGACAACCGCACCTCCAGCTCACGCAGCTGGATGTCGTCGAGGTTGCCGGTCACTTCTTTTCGATACCGGGCGATGAAGGGCACCGTGGCGCCACCATCGAGCAGTTCGACAGCAGCGGTCACTTGCGCCGGCCGAACCTTCAGCTCGTCGGCGATTTGCAGCAGGATCTTGTTCAAGGGAGTAGGCCCGATCGGGCAGGAAACATGAGTAGAGAATGCGCCGCGGGAGAACGCTCAGCGCCCCGGGGCGGCGGAGTTTGACACGGGGCGAAGTCCGAGATACCTCAGCGCGCCCTCGCCTGCCCAGACGCCGGTGGCGCAGCAGGCGGTCAGCAGATAGCCGCCGGTAGGCGCTTCCCAGTCGAGCATCTCGCCGGCACAGAACACGCCGGGCGCGGCGCGCAGCATGCCCTGCGCATCCAGTGCCTCGAAGCGCACACCGCCGGCGGTGCTGATGGCTTCGTCGAGCGGGCGGGCAGCGAGCAAGATCAACGGCAAGGCCTTGATGACCGCGGCCATCCGCTGAGGATCAGCGACCACCTCGCGCGGCAGCAATTCATACAGCAGCGCCGCCTTCACGCCGTCCAGGCCCAACCGGCTCTTCAGGTGCGTGGACAGCGAACGGGCACCCCGTGGCCGTGCCACCTCGCGAGCCACCCACTCGGCGCTGCGGCCCGGCAACAGGTCGAGCTGGGCGATCGCCTGGCCGTTCGCCTCGATCGCGTCACGCAGCACCGCCGATGCCGCATAGACCAGGCTGCCTTCGACGCCGCCATCGGTGATGACGAACTCGCCGGGCTGGGCGAAGCGGCGGCCATCGGTACCAGTGCACGCCAAGGCCACGTTCTTCAGCGGTGCGCCAGCGTGACGGCTTCGAAAGTGCTCGCTCCAACCAGGCTGGAGGTGCCCCTGCACATCGACATGGGCCGCATCGAAACCGCAGTTCGACGGCCGCAGCGGCGCCAGATCGACTCCGCGCGACTGCAGCCACGGCACCCAGGCGCCGTCTGAACCAAGCCTGGCCCAACTCGCACCGCCCAGCGCGAGAACCACGGCATCGGCGTGCACCGTCCATGCCCCCTGCGGGGTCTCGAACGCCAACGTGGTGGCATCACCACCGGTCCAGCCGCGCCATCGGTGTCGCATGTGCAGACGCACCCCTTGCCCACGCAAACGGTGCAGCCAGGCCCGCAGCAGCGGCGCCGCCTTCAGATTGACGGGAAATACTCGGCCCGAGCTGCCGATGAAAGTGGCAACGCCCAGACCCTGCGCCCAGGCGCGCAAGTCGGCAGCACCAAAGCGCTCGAGCATCGGGGCGATCGGCGTGCGGCGTTCGCCAAAGCGGCTGCAGAAAGCGCTGAACGCCTCTGAGTGGGTCAGGTTCAGCCCGCCCTTGCCGGCCAGCAGGAACTTGCGACCGACCGACGGCATGGCGTCGTACAGATCGACCTCCGCCCCAGCACCAGCCAGCACCTCTGCCGCCATCAACCCGGCGGGGCCACCGCCAACGACGGCCACATGTCGAGCGGGGGTCGAACGGGTATCGGACGCGGGCATGTGGTGAACAGGATCTGAGGGGCAGCGAGCATAGAGCAGGCGCTGACGGCATCAACGTCGCCCTGTAAGGTCTGGTGTGTTGGCGCGACTCGTCGGCATTCTGTTCGCAACAAGGAAATGCATGTTCAGCATGTCCACCGACACCTCGCACGGCTCTCCCCCCATCAACCTCAATGGGCAACGCAGTCCGGGTGCCCGGTCTGGCTGCCTGAAGGTTGCCGCGCTGGGCCTGTGCGGCCTGATGGCATCGGCGCACGCCGCAGACGGCAGCGGCCGCTGTAGCGCTCGCAGCGGTGCCACGACACCGCCGATCGTCGAGCTCTACACGTCTGAGGGCTGCAGCTCGTGCCCACCGGCCGATCGCTGGCTGTCCAGGCTGAATGCGCAGCCCGATGTGGTCGCGCTGGCTTTTCATGTCGATTACTGGGATCACCTGGGCTGGAAGGATCCCTACGGCAGCCCGGTGTTCAGCCTGAGACAGGCCCAGCAGCAGGTGGTCAACGGCGCGCGCTTCAGTTACACGCCACAGGTGGCGGTCAATGGGGTGGACACGCCCGGTTGGCGCAGTCTGAGGTCGCCGATCCCTGCGCCGCAGACGATGGCACCCGTGCAGGTGCAGCTCAGCCGCGAGGGTGATCGATACACAGCCGTGGTGCAGGCCGTGGGTGGGTTGTCGATTCGAATCGGTGCTTACTGGGCGGTGACGGAGAACGCGCTGGTGTCAGACGTGAAGCGCGGCGAAAACAGCGGCGCCTTCCTCACCCATGATTTCGTGGTGCGCGAGTACCGACCGGTGGCACCGTGGGTTGCCGCAGCGGACAGCACGAAGACCCTCACCCTCGCCGCCCTGCCCGCACCCGAGGGCAGCCGCCCCCGGCAGATCAATCTGGTGCTGTTCGACGCCGACACCGGTCGGCCAGTGCAGGCCATCAAGCTGGGCTGCTGACGCCCCATGCGTGCGACCGCACGCCGCCGGATGTTCTCGAGCGGCGTGCTCAGTAGGCGTTGACGCTGTTGCCGCGGATGTAACCCTCGAGGTAGGTGATCAACTCGGTCTGGTGGCAGATCACTTCCTTGACGACATCGCCGACCGACACCATGCCCACCACCTTGCCGTTGTTACACACCGGCAGGTGCCGGATGTTCTTCGACGACATCATCAGCATGCAGGCGTCGATGGTTTCTTCACCGGTGACGGTGAAGACGTCGCGCGTCATGATCTCTGCTGCGGTGGTTTCCGAGGCCTTGCGGTTGCGGAACAAGACCTTGAGCGCGCAATCGCGCTCGGACACGATGCCGATCAAGCGCTCTTGCTCGAGCACCACCACCGAACGGATGGTGTTGGCCAGCATCATTTCAAGAATGGTCTGGACCGAGTCGGTCGATGCCACCGAAAAGACCACTTTTTGCTGCTTCTTTTTGAGCAGATCCCTGACCTTGATCATCCTGATACTCCTCGACGCGGTGGTTCTGTAATGCCCGGGTGATGCCCCCCCTGCGCACTGTCGCACATCGCAACGGCGGCGAAAAGATCAGTAAACCCCTTTTTTCATCGAGGGTTCGCCGGCCTCAAGTCGGTCACACACGCTGCCGAAGACCACCCATCCACACAGGCCGCGGCGAAAACTCGGGTTTGTTGTGCAAGTTGGTTGCCACTGGGCATTTCCTTGCCCGTCCAGTCCATTGATGGAGACAAAAGCATGAGCGCTGTCCTGAAGCGAATCTTCGGCACTTCCAACCAGCAAGATCAGACCCTGGGCCAGCTCAATGAGGCACGGGCCCGCGAGATGGAGCTCGCGCAGCAGGTCTCCGATCTGAGCGAGCAGATCGATTCCCTGCAGACACGCTTCGACCTGGTCCGCCTGGCCACCTCCGATGGCCTGTGGGACATGGAGATCAACCCAGACGATCCTTCGAACCCCGACAACCCGTTCTGGTGGTCGGATCAGTTCCGCCGGATGCTGGGTTTCACCAACGAAAAGGACTTTCCGAACATTCTGTCGAGCTGGTCGAACCGGCTGCATCCGGACGACAAGGAACGCACCCTCGCAGCGTTCGGCAAGCACCTGGCAGACCGCACCGGTCGCACGCCCTATGACGTGAAGTACCGCCTGGCGATGCGCGACCGCAGCTACCGTTGGTTTCGCGCCCGTGGCGAAACGATCCGCGCTGCCGACGGCTCGCCGCTGCGCGTGGCCGGCTCGCTGACAGACATCACGGCAGCGGTTCAGGACGATCAGCTGCTGAACACGATGATGGTCCGCTTCGACCTCGGCCGCGAGATGCTGCAGGAAGGCTTGTGGGACATGGAGGTCGTGGCCGGCGATCCGGTCAATCCGAAGAACGCTTTCTGGTGGTCGCAGCAATTTCGCCGCCTGGTGGGCTATGAAACCGAAGCTGAATTCCCCGATGTGCTGGAGAGCTGGGCGTCGAAGCTCCACCCGGACGACCTGGACCGCGTCGTGGGCGCATTCACCGCGCACCTCACCGACCGGACTGGCCGCACCCCCTATGACGTCGAGTACCGGCTGCGCTGCAAGGACGGAACGTTCCGCTGGTTCCGTGCCCGCGGTCAGACCAAGCGGGCGCCCGATGGCACGCCGCTGAGGGTCGTCGGTGCGCTGGCGGACATCTCGTTGCAGAAGCACGAAGAAGAGAACCAGCGCGCCCAGATCGAAAACAACATCTTCATGGACAACAGCCTGAAGACGATCGGCGACATCGTCGGATCGATTCAGAAGGTGGCTCACCAGACCAACCTGCTGGCACTGAATGCCTCGGTCGAGGCCGCCCGCGCAGGCACCGCCGGCCGTGGCTTTGCCGTGGTGGCCGACGAGATGCGCGTGCTTGCGCACCAGGTGCAAAGCGCGACGGCGCAGATCGTCGCCATCCAGAAGAGCCTGGCAGATCGACGCAACAAGAAGTAGCAGGCGCAGCGTGCGGCGTGTGGGCACTGTCCGACACGCGCCGCACTGCCTCTCCGATGGACCGGGGGGCACTCGGCACAGAAGATGCCGGCATGCCCTGCACGCTCTCCGTCCGAACGCCACGCCGTGGCCGTGTCCAGTCACTCGCCCTGCTGCTGTTCACATGGCACGCCGCCAGTGCCCAGCCAACCGAGTCATTGCCTACTCCTCCACCGCCGGACAAGAGCTACGCCATTCCGATCGCGGAGATCATTGGCTTCGATTTCGCACTGAGCAATTTCAACCGGGCCTTCAGCGGCACGTCTGACTACGACGTCAGCGGGCGCTCGATTCGACGCAACCTGACCCACCGCTGGGTCACCGACAACGACCCGTTCGGCGTCAACCAGTTCGCCCACCCGTATCAAGGCTCGCTGTACCACGGTGCAAGCCGCTCGACGGGCCTGAGCTACTGGGAAGCCTCGGCGCTGACCTTTGCAGGCAGCGCCTGGTGGGAGATCACCGGGGAGAAAACCCCGCCGTCGTACAACGACCAGATTGCCAGCGGCATCGCCGGCAGCTTCCTCGGCGAACCGCTGTTCCGCATGGCCAATCTGCTGCTGCATGGGAACAACAAGGTGCCGCTGTTCTGGCGCGAATGGGGTGCAGCGGCGATCTCTCCACCGGTCGGCCTGAACCGCCTGATGTATGGCTCTCGCTTTGACAGCGCCTTCAACGACCACAACCCGGTTTACGACACGCGGCTTCGACTGGGTTACAGCCATGTGACCCACGACGACGTCGGCAACTCCACCCGGCTCAAACGCAACGAGGCGGTGATCGATTTCGCGATGGATTACGGCCTGCCGGGCAAGTCGGGCTACACCTACCGACGCCCGTTCGATTACTTCGCCTTCCGCATCGTGGCCACCAGTGCCAACGGCGTCGACAACATCGCCACCCGCGGCCTGCTGTTCGGCACCGACTATGAGATCGGCGACACCTACCGCGGCATTTGGGGCCTGTACGGCAGCTACGACTACGTGTCGCCGCAGATCTTCAACATCTCGACCACCGCGCTGTCATTGGGCACGACCGGGCAGTTCTCGCTGCCGAAGGATGTCGCACTGCAAGGCACAGCGTTGCTGGGTGTGGGGTACTCGGCCGCCAGCACGTTGCGCCGCATCGTCACCGACGACCGCGACTACCACTACGGCCTGGCACCGCGGGTCAGCCTGAACCTGCGGATGTTGATGGGCAGCCGTGCCATGGCCGAGGTGTCGGGACAGCGCTATTACCTTGGCAGCCTGACCAACCGCTCGGCCGGCAGCGACGACATCACGCGCGTCGAGAGCGCCTTCACGATGCGCATCAGCGGCCCGCATGCCATCGCGCTGAAATACGTCTGGTCGCACCGCAGCGCAAGCTATCAATCGGGTGGCGACCGCACGCAGACGCTGGGCACCGTCGGCATCTACTACACGCTGCTCGGCGAAGATGGCTTCGGCAAGAGCGAATGGCGCGCCGCATCCAGCGAGTGAACCACCTGCCCTGAGGAATTCGTCAAGAATCCAGCATGCCGGCTGCGCCCCTGCTCGACCCGACGACCAAGAAGTACCTGCCCTGGGTCGTCGCGACAGCGCTGTTCATGGAACAGCTCGACGCCACCATCGTCAACACCGCCGTGCCCGCCATGGCGGCCAGCTTGCAGGTCACCCCACTGAGCCTGAAGGCGGTGGTGGCGAGCTACATCCTGAGCCTGGCCGTCGGCATCCCGATCAGTGGCTGGATGGCCGATCGCTTTGGCACCCGGCGCGTGTTCATGAGCGCGGTGACCATCTTCACCATTGCCTCCATGCTGTGCGGACTGTCGGTCAACGTGCCGATGCTGGTCGCCGCGCGCATCCTGCAGGGCATCGGTGCGGCGATGATGATGCCGGTCGGCCGGCTGGCCATCATCCGCACCTTCGCCAAGTCGGAGCTGATGGCGGCGATGAATTTCGTGATCATCCCCGCGCTGATCGGTCCGTTGCTCGGACCCACCGTCGGCGGGCTGATCGTGCATGCGCTGTCGTGGCGGGTGATCTTTTTCGTGAACCTGCCCGTGGGCCTGATCGCACTGTGGATGATCCATCGCCACATGCCTGATTACCGTGGCGACTCGCCACGACCGCTGGATGTGACAGGCCTGGTGCTTTTTGGCAGCGGCACCGCGCTGCTGTCGTGGTTGTTGGAGATCTTTGGCGAGCACCGCATCGACGGCACCTCGCTCGGGGTGCTTTTCCTGCTGTCGATCAGCCTGCTCGCAGGCTACGTATGGCATGCCCGCGACGCGGCCTATCCGTTGCTGAAGCTCGGGCTGTTCAAGACCCGCACCTTCCGCGTGTCGGTGGTCGGCGGCTTCGTCACACGGCTGGGGGTGGGTGGGCTGCCGTTCCTGCTGCCGCTGCTGTATCAACTGGGGCTGGGGCTGCCGGCCTGGCAATCCGGCTTGCTGATGATGCCCACCGCGCTGGCAGCCATGGGGATGAAGCTGGTGTCACAGTCGGTGCTGCGACGCTTTGGCTACAAGCTGGTGCTGGTGGTCAACACGGTGATGATCGGCATCACCATCTTGCTGTTCGCCACGGTCGATCAGTCCACGCCGCTGGCCGTCATCGTTGCCCTGGGCCTGGCGCAAGGGTTCTTCAACTCGCTGCAGTTCTCCAGCATGAACTCGATGGCCTACGCTGACATCGACACGCCCGACTCCAGCATGGCCAGCACCATCGCCAGCTCGATGCAGCAGTTGTCTCTGAGCTTCGGTCTGGCCTGCGGCTCGCTGGTGGCGGGTTGGTATTTAGGGGAGTTGCCGCAGACCGACCGCGT
This sequence comes from Burkholderiales bacterium PBB1, assembly GCA_002255905.1. GTDB lineage: Bacteria > Pseudomonadota > Gammaproteobacteria > Burkholderiales > Burkholderiaceae_C > PBB1. The sequence goes on along the minus strand of NKIN01000001.1, from coordinate 1,048,846 downwards.
GGCCATGATCAATGCACTGCACCACGCCTTCTTGACGCTGGGCGTGCTGACGATCGCGTCGTCGCTGTCGTTCTGGACGCTGAAACCAGGCGACGGTGACAGCGTCAGCAAGGGCACTGCCGAGCCAGAGGCTCAGCGATAGTAGGCCTCGACCCGGCCTTTCAGCTTGATCAGCAAGGGCTGCCCCTTGCGATCCACCGCCTTGCCGGCGGGCACCTTGATCCAGCCCTCGCTGATGCAGTACTCCTCGACATCGCCGCGGTCCTTGCCGTTGAAGCGGATGCCGACGTCGTGCTCGAAGATCGCTGCAACGTGATGCGGGCTGCGGGCGTCGATCGACAGGTGGTCGGGCAGCGGGGGTTTGGTGACGGTGTCGTTCATGGTGGGGAGTTGAATGGTGCTCAGCCTTGCAGTCCGGCATAGACGTTCTGGACGTCTTCGTTGCCATCCAGTGCGGCCAGAAAGGCCTCGACCTCTTCCAGTTGCTCGGCGCTGAGATTCGCAGCCGAAACGGGATTCTTGGGCTTGTAGCCCAGCTTGGCCGACAGCACGGTGAACCCTTGTGCGGGCAGCGCACGGCTGACGAGATCGAGATCGGTCGGGTCGGTCAAAAACAAGGTGCTGCCATCTTCGCCCGACTCGAAATCCTGCGCACCGGCCTCGATGGCCGCCAGTTCCGGGTCGGCACCAGCGGTGATCGGCTCGGCCTCGATCATGCCCAGGTGGTCGAAGTCCCAGGCCACCGAGCCCGACGCACCGAGCTGACCCTTGCGAAACAGCACACGCATTTCAGATGCAGCCCGGTTCACGTTGTCGGTCAGGCACTCGACCATCACAGGAACGCGGTGCGGCGCGAAGCCCTCGTACAGCGCATGCTCGAAATGCACCGTCTCGCCGGTCAGGCCTGCGCCCTTCTTGATGGCTCGCTCCAGCGTGTCCTTGGGCATCGAGACCTTGCGTGCCTGCTCGACGACGAGCCGCAAACGTGAATTCGCGGCTGGATCAGGCCCCTGGCGGGCCGCGATCATGATGTCCTTGGCCAGTTTGCCGAACAACTGCCCTTTGGCATTGGCGGCGAGGTCCTTGTGCTTGGCTTTCCACTGCGCGCCCATGTCCGACGTTCCCGTTGAATAGCCGCGAATTCTATGCAGCGCAGGCGCTACTCGGGCGTGGTGGGATCGTTGTCGGCACCGCCATCGGCCAGCGCTTGACGCTCCAGCTCCTCGTCGCTGAGAGCCGGAGCGGCGTCCAGTGCCGCCAGTTCCTCCAGCATCTCTGGCGTGGGCCTGGCGTTGCCGAGCAGCACGTCTTCAAGTGTGGTGTGTGCCTCGCGTCGCTCCTCGTGATCGACCGGCGAGGGATGCGCTACCGCTGGCTCCAGCGCCGGCAGCCGGGCCGCAGCGAGCTCGAGTTGTTCGTCAACCAACTTGGCGAACGGGCCACTTTCGGGGGTGTCATCGGGTTTCATGGGCAGTCTCCTTGCTGCGTCGATGTTGTTCCCTTTGACGCAGTCGCGCCAGCGAATTTCGGCGCCTCTGGCCTTTCAAGTCGGAGGCTCGCAGATCACAAACCGCTTCGTGGTGCGATCAATGACCTCCCAGGTCCCGACAAACCCGCTGGGGATCACAAAGCTGTCGCCTGCGCGAACCGTGATCGTCTGGCCATCGGCGCCGGTGATGCGGCTCACGCCCTCGATCATCTGGCAATACTCCTCCTCTGTGTAGGAGACCCGCCACTCGCCAGGTTCACTGCGCCAGATGCCGGTGAAGAACTTGCCGCTGGGATCGCTGTATTGCATCCACAGCGTTTGCCTTGGATTGCCACTGACCAGTTTTTCAGGCGAAACGAAGTACTCCTCGCCCGGATCGGAAGGCGGGGCGAGTTTTTGAGCCATCGGCGTCTTCATGGTGACCTCCTCGTGTGGATTCATTGACTTTGATCAGCGGGACCTCAGTTGTCTCAGCTATCGTTGCGAAGTCTTCATTTCATTTTTCAGGCTCCCGATGTCCGACTTCATTTCCGAACTTGATCGCAAACTGGCTCGACTCTTCGACATCCTGGGCGCGTCCATCGTGCGCCGCTATGGTCTGGGTGTGCCGGAGAAGAAAGACTGAGAGGCACCGCCAGCCCGTGGGCTGCTCTGTGCTCTTGAATCACAAAATCGCCGCGAAGTTCGCGGCGATTTTCATGGTGTGGCAGTCACTGCGCCTTCACGAACCGCGACGAACTCGCCACTGAACCGCCCAGCGCGTTGGCCGGCGCACTGCAACACCGCCTGCACCTGAATCCGCGCCTTGCCGCGGGCGAGATACGTCGCCAAGAACTGATCCCAGTGGGTGTCAAGCCCCAAGGTGGCAGTGGCCGTGAATCTGCCCGACATCGGTGCTTCGTATTCCATCGCGCTGCGCTGAACCACCAGCTTGCAGTGCACCGCCTGCCGCGTCAGCCGGGTGTGCAGCAGCGACCAGGCCGCCAGCACCCCGAGGGTGGCTGCACTGCCGCCAAAGACAGTGCCATGTTGATTCTGGTTGGGGGCCATCGGTGCCGACAGCACCAGCCGCTCGGCCTCGATCGAGTCGACGTCGACCTGCATGGCCTGCGACAGCGGCACGTTTCGATGCAGGAATTGCTGAAGTTCGGTGGGTGACAAGGAACAGTGCCCAGAGTTGCAGACCGAAGCATGGCAGATCAGCGCCAGCGCGGGTTGATGCCGCACAGGCCTGGGTCTGCAGCGAGGCCCAACCACCCTCGATCACCGAACGTGGACGCCCTTCATGCGGATCCTTCGTACAGGTTTTGCCAACTGCCAATCTCCCTTATTCCGATCTCCCGCAGCCTGCCCGACACTCCGGGCCACAGGGTGCCGTCGTGCCCACACATCAAGGATCGCTCAACTTCTTGCAAACACCATGAAGCTACACCGCCCTCTTGCCTTGACTGCGGCCCTCTTGACCGCCCCGTACACGCTGCCCGCCCATGCCGACGCCAAGGCCGACATTGCGCGCGGCGCCTACTTGGTGAATGGCTCGGGTTGCGCCGATTGCCACATGCCGATGAAGCTGGGGCCAAGGGGCCCCGAGCCGGATGTCGCTCGGGGGATGTCGGGTCATCCTCAGGGTCTCGTGCTGCCCCCGCCTCCCGTGCCGCAGGGCCCGTGGGTCTGGGGAGGAGCAGCCAGCAACACCGCGTTCTATGGCCCGTGGGGCGTCAGCTATGCAATCAACCTGACACCGGATGCGCAGACGGGTCTGGGCCCGTGGACGGCGGATCAGTTCGTCGCTGCCATGAAGAACGGCAAGCACGCTGGCAGCGGCCGGCCCATCCTGCCGCCGATGCCTTGGCAGGCTCTGAGCCAGCTGACCGATGCCGACCTGCGGGCGATGTTTGCGTACCTGAAATCACTGCCGCCGGTGCGCAACGAGGTGCCTGCGCCGCAAGCGCCTCGCTGAGCGCCTCGACCCGGGGCGCCGTCAGCGGCGATGTCGCCAGGCCCGCAGATCGTCGATCGCGGGAACACCTGCCAGCACGACCAGGAGCATCGCCAGAGGCAGTGTCGACACGTAACCGACGTGCTTGAAGCCGATGGCGCCGCTCACACCGCCCACGAAGAAGCAGCCGGCCAGCCCGCTCAGCATGGCGATCCGCTGATGATTGGCACGCACTGGGGGATGTTCGGGCCCGCTGCTGCCGTTCCAGTACAGCAACTTGCCGAGTTCGATGCCGATGTCGGTCACGATGCCGGTGATGTGCGTCGTACGGATCTCGGCGTGCGACAGCTTCGTGATCACCGCGTTCTGCAAGCCCATGATGAAGCAAAGCAGCATCACGGTGGCCGGCACGAACAGGCCTTCGATGTGCGACAGCCAGGCCCCCATCACACCGAAGCACAGCAGCAGCAAGGCCTCGACCAGCAGCGGCAGGCCATATTCGCTGTGCATCTGGTGCCTGCGGGCGTAGTTGACCAGCATTGCAGAACAGGCCGCGCCGGTCAGGAACGACAGCAGCCCGCCAGCGCCGTCCCAGACCAGGTCGTACGCGCCGAGCGCGATCTGATCAGCCATCGACGAGACGATCCCTGTCATGTGCGAGGTGTACTGCTGCACCGCGAGAAACCCGCCTGCATTGATGGCGCCCGCCACGAAGCACAGCGTGAAGCCGAGGTGGCGATTGGCCTGTGTCGTTCGGTGGCGGCTGGTCAGGTGTCTGACATAGGCGATTGGCATGAGTACTCCTGGACGGGCCGTCTGAACCATGAGTGTGAGCCCAGCCAACGCGTTTGCCGGCATCGTCCTACACAAGCGCTGCGCGCTGGCGCACACCGAGTGTGTATGCCGGCGCACAGCGAACAAAGCGCCGCGCACGTAATGTTCAGGTCTTGACTCACTCTTCTCGAGAAACTCCATGACCATCATCCGACGCAACGCATTGAAGACGATGCTCGCCAGCGCCACGGTTCTGTCGTTCGGCGCCATGGGCACCATCGCTCACGCAGCCACCGCGGAAGACCTGAACAAGGATGCTGCCCAGGCGCTGCAGACCCTTTACAAGACCAACCCGACGGCCGAGGCGCTGTCCAAGAACGCCCGGGCGATCCTGGTGTTTCCGAAGATCGTCAAGGCCGGCTTGATCTTCGGCGGCAGCTACGGTGAGGGCGTGCTCACCAAGGGCGGCACCTTCAACGGCTACTTCAATTCCGTGTCGGCGTCCTGGGGCTGGCAGGCCGGTGCAGAGTCTTATGGCTATGTGGTGTTTCTGATGAGCCCCAAAGCGGTGAAATACATCGAGGACACCAAGGGATGGGAAATCGGTGTGGGCCCGACGGTGGTGGTGGCCAGCGAAGGCATGGCGAAGAACCTGTCGTCATCGACGCTGAAGGACGACGCCTACGCCTTCATCTTCGACCAGACTGGTCTGATGGCCAGCCTGAGCATCGAAGGCACCAAGATCTCGCGCATCAAGAAGGCGAAGTAAGTCCACTGCCGCGCTGAGCGGCAAGACATCAGGGCCGAACGCTGCTGCGTTCGGCCTTTCTTTCGTTGATCAGCGCTCTTCCGCACGCCGGGGCATCACCGCACAGCACAGCCAGTTGCGCCAACACCTGGCGCACAGCCTCGTTCGCTGCAACGACACCGCCACGCGCGTCCTCCGTTGCGCTGTCGACCGATGCGTCGAACTCCTGGCTGGCGATCACCCGGCGTGTCCGGCTGTCGACCAGGGTCGAACGCAAGGTGAAGCGCGCACGGCTTGGTGAAGGCCCGACGTCGTGTTGGAGGCGCAGGATCTGCGTGTCCAGTTCGATGTCGGCGCGGGCAGAGCTGGGCGCGGCCACGACCGCCGCGAACGCACCCGTCGACTCCATCGCAGCGACCAGCATTGGCGTCAGCATCTGTGCGGGCGTGTCCACCCAAACGCTGTTGGCGTAAGCGTCCAGCCGCGGTGCCTGTCGGATGTAGACGATGCGAGCGCTGTCATAACCAGGCGCCGACCTCGGCACGTGCACGGCCAGTGTGAGTTGAGCGGCGGTGCTGTCGGGCGTACGGAAAAGCGACGGCGCTGCGTTGGTCAACGGATCGTCCAGCGTGTAAGCCATCGGCGCCATGGGCGGCTTCGGCAGCAAGCCAGCACACCCGACCATGCCGAGCAACAGCGCGGCCCCTGAACTCCAAGCCCACGAACGTGACAAGACATGCTTCATCGGGTGGGCCTTTCGATCGGGGCAGAAGATTCGCCAGCTTCCAAGGTTTCACCCGGGCCGGGCGGCAGCCGGCTGCGGCCGAGCAGCAAGCTGGAGGGGTTGCGTTCGGTCTGCTCGCTGAGGCGTCGCAACGATGCCGACAACACATTCAGTTCGGCCAGTAGCCGCTGCAGCTCGGGCAAGGTCTGTGCAGTGAATCGCTGCACATCCGCGCCGACCGCCTCTACCGTGTCGCCCGCCTGCGTGCTGGCCTTGGTGGCCGCCTGACCAAGCTGGTCGATCGACTGCGCACTCCGGCCGACCTGCTCGATCAGCGGGCCCAGCTGCGCCGTGGCCTTCGCCATGTGATCGAACGTTCGCGAGGCGTTGACGATGCCTGCGTCAATGCTGTCGCGTCGAGCTGAGATTGCCTGCGACACTGCGGCCATGTCGGTCAGTGTGCGACTGACGGCTTCGCGGTTGGCGTCACTGAGGATCGCATCGATGTTGCTCGACGTGCGGTCGAGCTTGGTCAGCACGGTGGTCAGCACGTTCTCCAGCCGGGTGCTCAGCGACGGTCGGGTCTGAATGACGGGATAAGGCTCGCCGTCGACGGCCCGCAGCGGTGGCGATGCACCGGTACTGCCGCCGAGCTCGACATAGGCGATGCCAGTGAGACCCTGGGTCTTCAGCACCGCCAGCGTGTCTTCCTTGATGGGCGTTCCGCGCTCGATCGCCAGCAGCAGCCGCACCCGTTCCGGATTCGAGTGATCGAGTTCGATGTCGCGCACTTTCCCGACTTCGACACCGTTGTACTTGACCGGCGCGTTGGTGTTCAGCCCGGCCACCGACTCGTCCTCGATCGCCATGTACAGGTCGTACTGCTTGCGCAATGCCCCGCCCGACGCCAGCCACAGCGCTGCAGCGATGAGCGCCGTCATCAGCAGCAACACGAACGCGCCGACCAGCGTGTAGTTCACCTTGGTTTCGATGGGAGCTCCTCGGAATGTCGTTGAGTTCGAATCTCGCCCACCGGTCGGGCGGCCCTTCCGCGCGGGCCCTCGAAGTACGAGCGGATCGATGGGCTCTGCATCCGAGACAGTTCGGCCATCGAACCGACGCCTTGCACCACCCCTTCGCCCAGCACCGCCACGCGATCCGACACGCGCCACAGCAAGTCCAGGTCGTGGGTGACCATGACGATGGTCAGGCCGAACAGCGCTCGCAGCGTCAGCACCAGTTCATCGAAGCCGCCGGCACTGATGGGGTCGAGTCCGGCTGTGGGTTCATCGAGAAACAGCAGTTCGGGGTCGAGCGCCAGTGCGCGGGCGAGCGATGCGCGCTTGAGCATGCCGCCGCTCAGCTCCGACGGGTACTGCGCGCCGACCTCGGGTGCGAGACCGGTCATTTCGATCTTCCAGGCGGCGATGTCGTCGATCAGCGCGTCGTCGAGATCCGTGTGCTCGCGCAACGGCAGACCGACGTTTTCCAGCACCGTGAGCGAGCCGAACAAGCCCCCATGCTGGAACAACACGCCCCAGCGCTGGCGCAAGTGCTGCGCATCGGCTTCGTTGATGTCCATCAGATCGATGCCCAGAAGGCGGATCAAGCCAGCGTCGGGGCGTTGGAGCAGGATCATTTCGCGCAGCAGCGTCGACTTGCCGGAACCGCTGCCACCCACCAACGCAAACACTTCGGCACGCTTGACCTCGAGGTCGATGCCCGCATGCACGACATGATCACCAAAGCGCGTGGTGATCTGCTTGAGCTCGATGACGTTGTCGCTCATCTCCGGGCCCTCGAATTCAGAGGTGCAACGTGCTGAAAGCGATCGAGAACAGGGCGTCGGCGACGATCACCAGAAAAATCGCTTGCACAACGCTGCGGGTGGTCTGTCGGCCCACGCTGTCGGCGCCGCCATGGGTGCGCAGGCCCTGAAAGCAGCCGACCACCACGATGACCGCAGCAAACGCCGGCGCCTTGCCCACACCAACCAGCAACGTGGTCGGACTGACCGCCTTGCCGAAACGATCGGCAAACTCGACGAAGCTCACACCGAGCTGCACGCTGGCCATGCACATGCCGCCCAGCACACCCAGCACATCGGCAAACACGGTGAGCAGCGGCAGCGCGATCAGCAGCGCTGCGAGCTTGGGCAGCACCAGCATTTCCAGCGGCGGGATGCCCAGCGTGCGCATCGCGTCGATCTCTTCGGTGACGGACATCGTGCCGATCTGTGCGGCATAGGCCGAACCCGAACGGCCAGCGATGATGATCGCTGTGATCAACGGTGCGAACTCGCGCAGCATCGACACGCCGAGCAGATCGGCGATGTAGATGTTGGCGCCATAAGGCTTGAGCTGCTCGCCGCCCTGGTACGCGACCACGACGCCGAGCAAGAACGACAGCAGCCCCACGATGGGCAACGCTTGCACCCCGGCGCTGCGGATGTTGAAGAGAATCGGCCGCCAGCGAATGCTCGCTGGGTGTGCCAGGCACCGAAGTACGGCGTGGCTGATTTCGCCGATGAACGCCAGGAGTGCGCTGGCTTCGCTGAACACGGCCGCTGAAGACTGTCCCAACCGCCCCGTGAACGACGGCGCCTTCGCTGCCGGAACAGCGGGCCGTGATGCCTGTGCCGCGATGCGTTGACCCACCAGATCGAGGAGTCGCGAAAACGCGGGGGACAGGCCGTGAACTGCGGGTTGATCCGCACCTGCGCCACCTTCTGCCAGACGCAGCAGCAAGCGCTGCAGCATCCACGCGCCGGCGGTGTCGAGCGCCTCGATGCCGCGCCCGTCGACCGTGGCTGCGGTCGAGGGCAGACTTGAGATCTGGCGCTCCAGGAGCTGAACGCTGCCGGCCGTCCAGTGCCCGGAGAGCAGCAGTCGGTCCGGCTCGGCTCGGATCTGGGCTGCGAGGCTCATGCAGAAAGTGCGCGAGCGGAGACGAACGCGCCAGTCCGCACGGTCATCGTGACCGTGTTGACGCTCTGTCGAAGGCTGGGAAAGGTGCGTCCATCCGCGTCACCTTCAACGTGACGCTCGAACGATCAGGTTTCGGACGCCCTCGGGCGTCTTGGCAAATGCGCTCAATTGATTCCTTTGAAGAAGCGCGTACGACCACTGCGTCCGCCCGGGAATCGTCGCGGAGACACGAGTGTGTTTGCGTCGGCTGGCGCCCCAATGTCACGTAGGCGAAAAGGCAGTGCCAAGTGGCACGCCCATCGTCGAACAGACGATCGCCGATGATTGAGGCTTACCCGACCGATGACGTTGCAGTGATCTGCAAGCGCTTCGATCTCGAGCCTTCTCCGACGACACGTGCTCAACCCCGTTCAGACGATTCGCCGCGCCCGCCAGGAACGCCTGCTCCAGGTCGCAGGGAGCCTGACGTTCACGACCTTGCTCGCCAGCGTGCCTTTCCTGGCAGTCAGCTTCGCGCTGTTCGCGAGGTTGCCGCTGTTCAGCCAACTGGGTGCCGTGCTGGAGACGCACGTCCTCGCCAGCCTGCTGCCGCCAGCGCTGGCACAAACGGTCATCCGGTATCTGCATCGGTTCTCCGTCAATGCCAACCAACTGCCCTGGATTGGTTCAGTGTGCCTGTTGGTGACAGCCATCGCCATGCTGCTGACAGTGGAGAGCGCGTTGAACCAGATCTGGCAGGTGAAGCACGCGCGCCCGTTTGTCAGGCGCGTTGGCCTGTACCTGGTCGCCCTCACGATCGGTCCCATCGTGCTGGCGACAGGTCTGTGGGCATCGACCTACCTGCTCGGGTTGTCGATCGGGCTGCTTGGTCCAGTGCCGAGCGGGGCGGCGTTCCTGCTGAACCTGGGTCCCGCTGCGCTCAACTCGATGGGCCTGACGTGCCTCTACCGCTTTCTGCCGAATGCCAGAGTACGCTGGGTTCATGCGTTGCTCGGCGGCGTGTTCGCGAGTGTGCTGCTCGAGTTCGGCAAGTACAGCTTTGCCACCTACGTACTCAAGCTTCCCACCTACCGCGCTGTCTACGGCGCCTTCGCGGTGGTACCCGCTTTCGTGCTGTGGGTCTACTTTTCCTGGTTGGTCACGTTGACCGCAGGGCTCATCGTCGCGAACCTGGGCACTGGAAATCGCTCCCGCCGGGGCGCACGGCGTTGAGGTCGGCCGCCAGCCTTGCGATGCACAATGCATTCGCCTCGCCACGGGGCGATATCTCCGGAACATCTTGAAACTCGCCACCTGGAACGTCAACTCCCTTGCTGTGCGTCTGCCGCAGGTGCTGGATTGGCTCGCAGCGCATCGGCCCGATGCGCTGTGCCTTCAGGAAACCAAGCTCACCGATGACAAGTTTCCACAGGCTGAACTGGCCGCCATCGGCTACCAATCACAGTGGTTTGGTCAGAAGACCTACAACGGCGTCGCGCTGCTGACGCGCGATCCTGTTGAAGCGGTGGTGAAAAACATCCCCGGTCATGCTGACGAGCAGGCGCGAGTAATCACAGCCACGCTGCGCGGTGTGCGATTGATCGGCGCGTACATCCCGAACGGGCAGGCGCCGGACAGCGACAAGTTCCAGTACAAGATGGCGTGGCTTTCAGGGTTGCAGGCGTGGTTGCAGCAGGAACTTAAAGCCCATCGCCATCTCGTGCTGTTGGGCGACTTCAACATCGCACCTGAAGACAGAGACGTTCACGATCCTGTCGCGTGGGCCGGACAGGTGCTCTGCACACCCGAGGAACGCGCACACTTCCAGCAACTGTTGTCGATGGGCCTGCACGATGCGTTCCGGCTGTTCGAACAAGCACCCAAGAGCTGGAGCTGGTGGGACTACCGCAATCTGGCGTTCCGCAAGAACCAGGGGCTGCGGATCGACCACATCCTGGTTAGCGAGGCGCTGAAGCCCAAGGTCACCGCCTGCGCGATCGACAAGTTGCCGCGCAAGAACGAGCGGCCCAGCGACCACGCGCCCGTGTGGATCGAGCTGAGCAACCCCGACTGATCACACGGCGGCGCAACCGGCAGCCGCGCTCAGCTCAATCGTCGAGGCCCAACTCCTGGATCTTGCGCGTGATCGTGTTGCGGCCGATGCCGAGCTTTTGAGCGGCCTCAATGCGGCGGCCACGGGTCAGGTCGAGCGCGGTGTGTATGAGCTGAGCTTCGAACTTGCGCGTCAGGATGTCCCAGACCTGCGGCTCACCTGAGAGCAACAGGCTGCGCGACTCGCGTTCCAGATCAATCAGCCAACGCGACGACGCATCAGCCCCCGGTGCGGCCTCGTAAGCGACATCGGCTGACACGGCAGGTATCCCCACGACATCGCGCGTCGCTTCAACTGCAGCGATCGCGTCGGGCATGGCCGATGCCGACACGGAGGGCACCGGCGTGGCCAGTGCCGAGGTGAGCGGACTGCTTGTCGATGCGGCATGGCCAGACGGCGACTGGAGCTCTGGCGGCAGATCCTTGGGCTCGATCGACTGTGCAGGCGCCATCACCGTCAACCAATGGCAGATGTTCTCGAGCTGGCGGACGTTGCCTGGGAAATCGAACTGCATCATCCGCGACAGCGCGGCATCGGTGATCCGCTTGGCCTCGACACCCAGTTCCTTGGCACTTTTCTGAAGGAAGAAGCGCGCCAGTGCGGGCACGTCTTCCTGGCGTTCGCGCAGGGCCGGTAGTCGCAACCGGATGACGTTGAGGCGGTGAAAAAGGTCTTCACGGAAGACACCCTGCCTGACCCGGTCTTCGAGGTTCTGGTGGGTGGCGGCGATGACACGAACATTGCTGCGCATCGGGTTGTGCCCGCCAACACGGTAGAACTGGCCATCGCTCAGCACGCGCAGCAGCCGCGTCTGCAGATCAAAGGGCATGTCGCCGATCTCGTCGAGAAACAGCGTGCCGCCATCGGCCTGTTCAAAGCGCCCGCGCCGTGTGGTCTGCGCGCCGGTAAACGCCCCTCGCTCATGACCGAACAGTTCGGACTCCAGCAGGTCCTTGGGGATCGCTGCGGTGTTGATCGCGACGAACGGGCCGCTGGCGCGCGGGCTGTGCTTGTGCAGCGCCTGGGCAACCAGTTCCTTGCCCGACCCGGACTCGCCTGTGATCAGCACGGTGACAACGCTTTGGCTCAGGCGACCGATGGCCCGAAACACATCCTGCATCGCAGGTGCCTGGCCGAGCATCTCCGGCATCTCGGACAGCCGCTCGTCGCGTACGGCTTCGCGCAGGCTCTCGTCGAGCGCGCGGCGAATCAGTTCGACCGCCTTCGGCACATCGAACGGCTTGGGCAGGTATTCGAAAGCCCCGCCCTGGAAAGCGCTCACCGCGCTGTCGAGATCGGAGTAGGCGGTCATGATGATGACCTGCAGCCCAGGGTGTTTCTGCTTGACCTTGGCCAGCAGCTCGATGCCAGAGCCCCCTGGCATGCGGATGTCGGACACCAGCACCTGAGGCACATCGTCTTCGAGTGCCGTCAACACGTCGCGCGGGTTGGTGAAGCTGCGCACGGCGAGGTCCTCGCGCGCCAACGCCTTCTCAAGGACGAAGCGGATGGATTGGTCGTCGTCAACGATCCAGATGGGTTTCATGCACTGCCTCTTCGATGGCTACACCCGGACGCTGCGGTACACGGACACGGGCTCAGGGCAGCGGAATCACGATCTTGAACTTGGTTTTTCCGGGTTCGCTTTCGCACTCGATCGTTCCCTGGTGCTGCTGCACGAATGTCTGCGCGAGCGTCAATCCCAGCCCGGAGCCACCTTCCCTCCCTGACACCAGCGGGTAGAAGATGCGGTCACGGATGGATTCCGCGATGCCTGGGCCGTTGTCCTGAATATGCAATTCCAGTGCCAATCGGTAGCGCTGTTTTCCGAGTGTGACTTGGCGGGCGATCCGTGTGCGCAAAACGATCTGCGCGTCTCCGCTGGCCACCTGTTCGGCCAAAGCCTGTGCGGCGTTGTGGGCGATGTTGAGCACGGCCTGGATCAACTGCTCGCGGTCCCCACGGAAGTCCGGGATCGACGCGTCATAGTCGCGCTCGACCTGCAACCCGCGCGGGAACTCGGCCAGGATCAGCGAGCGCACCCGTTCGCAGACTTCGTGGATGTTCACGTCGCTGACCACATGCGGTTTGCGGTGTGGTGCCAGAAGCCGGTCGACCAGCGCCTGCAGGCGGTCGGCCTCCTGGATGATGACCTGGGTGTATTCGGTCAGCGCGCGCGACTCGACTTCCATCTCCAGCAGCTGCGCGGCCCCGCGGATGCCGCCGAGGGGGTTCTTGATCTCGTGAGCCAGGTTGCGGATCAGTTCCTTGTTGGCCCGAGCCTGACCGAGAGCACGCTCCTCGCGATCCTGTCGCGTCTGCTGCTCGATCTCGACGAGTTCGATGAGCACATCGGTCGACCCGTCGATCTGGTTGAGGATCACATGCACAGGCAGCGGCTCTCCCGGCGCGAGCGCCGGCCGCCGCAGCGCGGCTTCGAAGCGGCTCGACGAGAACTCGTTGCGCACGAGCGCCGCCACGTGTTCGCGCGCCATCTGCGAGTCCATGAACCAGTCGAACAGTGAATCGCGCAGCACGCTGCGGCTCGACCACCCGAGGACATGACCAAACGACGCGTTGGCGAAAACACAGTGTCCGTCGGGCCTCACCACCGCCACCATCGTCGCCAGATGGTCAAAGGCAGCGTAGGGAGATGCGTCGCTCGTCATGCTCGTGTGTTTGACCAGGACGCCGGATCGAGTCGGCACATGGTGATCAGGGAACCTTGGCCAATTCGCGCTTCAAGGCAGCGATGTCATTTTCCTTGCGCGCAATCCCGGCCTTCAGCTCGTTCACGCGGTCCAGATACTTCTGATAGTTGCGCTCGCCGCCCCGGCGCTCAGGTTCGCCGTTGTTGTACTCGGCCTGCATTTCGGCCAACCGCTGTTCCTCGCGTTGCAGCTCAGCTTGAAGGATGCGACGCGCATCGCTGTCGCGTGCACGCTGCTCCTGCGGGTCGATGCGACTTTCGGCCGGACGCGGTGCTGGTGCGCTGGCGCCCGTGGCATCTCCAGAGCGCTTGGGCGCCGGAATGACGGTGATCGGGTTGCCGTCGAGCGTGCTGCAACCTTTGGTCTTGGCTTCCTTGGCGCTGATCGCATCGGTGTAGAGCACAGGGTTGCCCGGGCACTTGTAAACGGGCGCGTCACCCTGCGCCTGTGCTGCGTGCAGGAGCGCCTGGGGCGCCAGCATCAGCATGCCGACGAGCGCCAGCCACCACCTGCTGATCTGTGCCGTATGCAAAAACCGCATTGGATTGCCCTCGAGTCGATCGTCCATCACGACGCGCACACGCCCTTGCGTGCGCCTTTGCGATTCTGCTCGGATTCTCGGGTACGAACGCAATTCACCGACCAACGAAAAAGGGACGGCTTACGCCGTCCCTTCAGGATGCAGCACAGGCCTCAGAGGCTGTAGTACATGTCGAACTCGACCGGGTGGGTGGCCATGCGGAAGCGGGTCACTTCGGTCATCTTCAGGTCGATGTAGGCGTCGATATAGGCATCGGTGAACACACCACCCTTGGTCAGGAAGGCGCGGTCCTTGTCGAGGTACTCGAGCGCCTGATCGAGGCTGTGGCACACGGTGGGCACCAGTTTGTCCTCTTCGGGCGGCAGGTGATACAGATCCTTCGTGGCAGCTTCGCCTGGATGAATCTTGTTCTCGACGCCGTCGAGACCGGCCATCAACAACGCAGCGAAACCCAGGTAAGGGTTCATCAGCGGATCAGGGAAGCGTGCCTCGACACGGCGACCCTTCGGGTTAGCCACGTACGGGATGCGGATGGACGCCGAGCGGTTCTTCGCCGAATAGGCCAGCTTGACCGGCGCTTCGAAGCCGGGAACCAGCCGCTTGTAGCTGTTGGTACCCGGGTTGGTGATGGCGTTCAGTGCGCGGGCGTGCTTGATGATGCCGCCGATGTAGTACAGCGCGAAGTCGGACAGGCCCGCATAGCCGTCGCCGGCGAACAGGTTTTTGCCGTCTTTCCACACGGATTGGTGCACGTGCATGCCAGAGCCGTTGTCGCCAACGATGGGCTTGGGCATGAAGGTCGCCGTCTTGCCGTAGCTGTGCGCCACGTTCTGGATCACGTACTTCTGCAGTTGGACCCAGTCGGCGCGCTGGATCAGCGTGCTGAACTTGGTGCCCAGTTCCATCTGGCCGGCATTGGCCACTTCGTGGTGATGCACTTCGACCGGCACGCCCAGGCCTTCGAGCACCAGACACATTTCCGAGCGCATGTCCTGGAAACTGTCGACCGGTGGCACTGGGAAGTAGCCACCCTTGACCGCTGGGCGGTGGCCGGTGTTGCCGTGCTCGTATTCACGGCCGGTGTTCCAGGAGGCTTCTTCGGAATCGATTTTCGAGAAGCAGCCGGACATGTCGTTGCCCCAGCGCACGCTGTCGAACACGAAGAATTCGGGTTCCGGGCCGAAGTAGGCGGTGTCACCCAGACCGGAGGCTTTCATGTAAGCCTCCGCGCGCTTGGCCAGCGAACGCGGATCGCGCTCATAGGGCTTGCCGTCCGATGGATCGATGACGTCGCAGGTCAGGATCAGCGTCGACTCCTCGAAGAACGGGTCGATGTTCGCCGTGTTGGCGTCCGGCATCAATTGCATGTCCGAGGCTTCGATGCCCTTCCACCCAGCGATCGAAGAGCCATCGAACGCATGGCCTGAGACGAACTTGTCTTCGTCGAAGTGGGACACGGGCACGGTGACGTGCTGTTCTTTGCCGCGGGTGTCGGTGAAACGGAAGTCAACGAACTTGACTTCGTTCTCTTTCACCATCTTCATCACGTCGGCGACGGTCTTGGCCATCAGGAATCTCCTAGCGGGACGCTGTTTGGGTGGGGTGGGGGGAAGGATCTGGACATTGGTGCGGCGCTGACCAGCCGCCTCGAAATCCGCCCAGGAAGATAGCAGAAAACATGCCCATGGCCGCGCCGGTCGGACGCATGGCACGTCGGCCTGCATTCAATCGCGCACCAGACTGTGTCAGAGATTCCTGCGTCGAGGACACAAGATTGGCCCAATCGCACCGATTTGATGCTACTGAGCGCACCGATATGGGTTGATCAAGCAGGCGTCAGCGCACCAACTCTGGGCCGAGTCGAACGCCGTTGTCCCGCAACCCCGCCATCAGCAATGCGTAGGCGGGTGCCACTGCCGCGGCCGCACCCTTCACACCCAATTCGATGTGCGCGCCCCACTCGGGGTGATCGACGCTGGGCAGGCTGAACACCTTCACATCGGGATGTCGGGCCTCGACAAGTTCCATCAGCGGCGTCAACGAGGCCTCCATGGCGCCCATCACGATAACCGACTGTTCGTGCTGATGCTGGGTGCGATGCAAGTGCGCACAGTGTTCGTCGAGCACCCATTCGATCATGGGCCAAGCCATGACCGGAAAGCCTGGGACAAAGTAGACCGCTGCGGCCGAAGCTTCCGGCGAGGTGCTGGGCGCGCGCACGTAAAAGCCTGCGATCTTGTTGTAAGGGTTGGGGATGATTCCAGCGCCCTCGGGGAACACCGCCATGTTCAGTCGGTGCAGGTTGTCCGCGCGTTCGGGCTCGAAAGGCGTGCCCTTCTCCTCCGCGATGTCGCGCATGCGCTCGATGATCAGATCGCGGGCGACCGGGTGCAGTGCCAGCGGCACACCCAAAGCCCGTGCAGCACATTGCCGTGTGTGGTCATCGGGCGTGGCCCCGATACCGCCGCAGGAAAACACGATGTCACCGCTGGCGAATGCATCCCTCAGATCGGCCGTGATCCGCACTGGATCGTCACCAACATAGCGAACCCAGGCCAGCGACAGACCCCTGGCCGCCAGCAGTTCGATGACCTTGGGCACGTGCTTGTCCGCCCGCTTGCCCGACAAGATCTCGTCGCCGACGATCAACAGACCGAATGCCATGGTGTAGTGCTCAGATCAGAGGAGGCGGCAACAGACCCGCCGAGGCTTCAGGGACGGTGGCCGGCGAGGCCGCTGGCGAGGCCTGCATCGACATTGCGGCACGCTCGGCGCGCAACGACAGCAGTGCCGCCAGCGCATAGTGTGAAAACCAGAGCGCCGAGAACGCGAACACCAACGTGTAGATCCAGATGGCCACCGGCACGAGCACCGGCGCCAGCGCCAGGAAGAGCACCCCGGACGCCCACAACAGTGAAGGGGCTGCGCCCAGGTAACCGGTCAGCACGCCCATTCCCAGCAAGGCGCTGCGATGTCGCCTGACAATTTCGCGGCGCTCTTCCTTTGTGGCGTGTTCGGCGAGCACGTCGTACGTCATCACCTTGTAGGTCAGCCAGCCCCAGATCAGAGGCGGCAGGATCAGCACCAGCGGCGGCACGAACCACAGCGGGATCGACAGCACCAGAGCAACCAGCGCCATCAGCGTCGCGCCCAACGAGGCAAACACGCCTGCGGTGGTCGATCCGCCGTGCCGTCGTTCAAGCGACTGGAAGCGGCGCTCGGCCACCAGATTGAGCATGGCTGGCGTCATCAGCGCCGCCACCACCAGCAGCGACACGATGACGATCACGGGCATGGCCAGGAACACGATCAGCAACGGTGCCAGCAAGGCTTGAAGACCGCCGATGCCCATGCTGTCGAACCAGGTCATCACCGAGCCCAACCACACCTGGGTTTCGAGGCCCGCACGCACCCATGCGAGTGCGGGATCCCACAGGAAATAGCCCAGCCCGAGGGCCGCCACCGCCATCAGCAGCAGCGGCATCAGCGACAGCGCAATCACACGCGGATGCAGGCAGTACGCAGCCGCTCGCCAGAACGAATCAATGAGCAGTTTCATGCGGAGCAGGATACGTCAGCATGCAGCTACCGGCTGCCGAAACGAGCTCAGCAACCTATTCGTCATCACCGCCGAAGATCGTCCCACCGAGCAGACCGCCGCCGAGTACGCCGCCCAACACCGATCCCTCCTCGCGCGAACCGCCACGTTGTGGTGCTGCGGCGAACACACGGGACGCCAACCGCGAGAACGGCAGACTCTGCAGCCAGACCGTGCCTGGCCCGGTGATCTTGGCGAAAAACAGGCCTTCACCGCCGAACAATGCCGTCTTGACCTTGCCCACGTACTGAATCTCGAAGTTCACATTCGGCGTGAACGCGACCACGCAACCCGTGTCGATCAGCAGCGTCTGCCCGGGCTGCAGGTCGCGCTTCACGCAAGTGCCACCGGCATGGACGAAGGCCAGGCCATCGCCTTCGAGCTTCTGCATGATGAAGCCTTCCCCGCCAAAGAAGCCGACCGACATCTTCTGCTGCATGTAGATGCCCAGCGACACCCCCTTGGCCGCACACAGAAAGGCGTCCTTCTGGCAGATGAGCATGCCCCCGAGTTGGCGCAAATCCATGGGAAGGATCTTGCCCGGGTACGGTGCCGCGAAAGCGATCCGCAGCTTGCTGCTGCCCTGGTTCGTGTAGACCGTGGTGAACAACGATTCACCGGTGATGAGCCGTTTGCCTGCGCCCAGCAGCTTGTTGAACAAGCCCCCGCTGCTGGCCGATCCATCGCCAAACACCGTGTCCATCGAAATGCCGGCGTCCATGAACATCATGCTGCCCGCCTCGCCAACGGCCGCTTCACCCGGGTCGAGTTCCACCTCGACGAACTGCATTTCCGAGCCCTTGATTTCGAAATCCACCACATCCATCGCCATGCTGAGCACTCCTGATTGAACTGATCGGCGGGATGTTATCGCTGAGCACCGACCTTCGATGAGGCCACTAGCCCACACGCCTTTGAATGAATACCTGATAGAAAAAGCGGCCCTTCGGCGCTATCGTCCCGTCAGCGCCATGACCAGCTCGGTACCCTCTTGACCGCATACCCCTTGCGCGGATCGGCCAGGCGGCTTCTCCACGCTGGGCTCGTGTGCGGCTTGGCAGCGACTGTCTCCGCCCACGCTGACACTGTGGACGCCCGTTGCGACATCTATCCCAAAGGTTCTGACAAGGCAGCCAAGCTGGTCGCCTGCACCTACTCGCAACGCCAGGGCCATGTGTCGATTGATCGGGCAGATGGCATCCGACATGAGCTCGAGCCTCGCCGAGGCGTCGGCAATTACGTTGATCAGGATGGCCAGCGGGCCATGCGCAGCGCAGGCCTCGGACAGGCAGGGCAAATCTACCGCCTGGTCAACCAAACCATCTACGTCTACTGGGACACGTCGGGTCTGCCGGTACAGGCTGCATCAGCCCCCGCAGCTGCGCCCATCGCTCAACCGCCAGTTGCCATTTCGCCAGCCATGCCATACGACCAGTCGTTCGAGTGGCAGGGCGTTGGCTTTCGCGTCGCCAGCGCCAACAGCGGCGCGATCAATGAAGTGCGGATCACGCCACGTGGCCTGAGCATCGACAACACCCCGATCGTGCGGTCGGTCGAGGGCCAGATCGTCCGAGCCGAGGTGGCCGACATCAATTCAGACGGATCCCCAGAGATCTACATCTACATCGCGTCGGCAGACGCGTCCGCCCATGGCTCACTCGTGGCCTACAGCGTCAACCGCCGCAAATCGCTGAGCGATATTCATCTGCCATCTGAACCGCAGGCCTTGAGCCGTGCCAATGGCTATCGCGGTCATGATGAGTTTGCCGTGGTCGAGAACACGCTCGTGAGGCGATTCCCGCTCTACAAGGACGCCGACGCCGACGGCGCTCCCACGGGCGGGATGCGCCAGTTTCAGTACAAGCTGACAAAGGGTGAAGCCAGCTGGGGTCTCAGGCTCGACAAGGTCGTCAGCTATTGACCGGTGCAGAGCAGCCCTCCGCTGCCAGTGATCGCCTCAGGGCTCAGTCACCGCCGGCCCCTCGCACCCGCCGGCCCTCACCCGCTCCGCGCGTCAGGTACTTGAAGCTGCCGGTGGCGTGCGCGACCAGGGCGCCCGCTTCATCAAACAGCGAGGCTTCACAGAAGGCCAGCGCGATCGTGCGCGTGAGCACGCGGGCGCGGGCAGTGAGTCGGCCGGTTCCAGGGCGCATGAAACTGGTCTTCATCTCGATGGTGACCACGCCCCTGCCAGGCGCGCTGGCTGCGGCGTCCGCTGGCGCATCAGCACTTCGAGCCGCGTGTGCCATCGCCACGTCCAGCAACGTCATCGTGACACCACCGTGCGCCATGCTCAGCGAGTTGTGCTGGGCTGGCCGCAAGGTCAGCGCGATGTCGGCCTCGCCACCCTGCATGCGCAGCAACTCGAAGCCCATGGCTTCGACGAAAGGAATATGCAGAGGGAAGTCCATCATCGGTGTCAATGTGCCAGTGCCTTGAAGAAGGCCTGACTGTCTGTCGGCCGCCCCAGAAATCGCTGCATCAGCTCCCCCGGTGCGACCTGTCCGCCGTTTTCCAGCACGGTCTCTCGGTAGCGTCGGCCCACGGTCGGGTTCAGCCGGTCGGCGGCAAAGGCGGTGCGCAGGTCTTCGGCGAGTACCAGGCTCCACAGGTAGCCGTAATACCCTGCGGCGTAGCCGCCGGCGATGTGCTCGAAGCCAGCCGGGAACATCGATCCAGGCACATGTCCGAGCGGGGTCGCGCCTTCCATCTGACGCCACAGCGCCAGTGGGTCCGCCGGATCGCGCCCATGCAACGCCAGGTCGTAGCTGGCGTACAGGTGCTGGCGAGAAAACTGCGTTCCCTTACCGAAGTCGCGCGCAGCACGCGCCTGTGCGAGCAATGGGGCGGGCACAGGCTCGCAGCGCGGGCAGACCTCGGCAAACAGCGCCAGCACCTGCGGGTCGTACACCCAGTCTTCCAGCATCTGCGATGGCGCCTCGACAAAATCCAGTGGCACGTTGGTACCGCCCTGCCCCGCATAACGTGTCTCCGACAGCAGGGCATGCAGGCCATGGCCGAACTCGTGCAGCAGCGTTTCCAACTCGTCGAGTGTCAGACCCTGACGGCTGAGGTTGACCACGAGTGCTGCAGCTGGCTGGCGACCCGCCAGCGTCGACACGTTGCGAAAGCCCCAGAGCGCGGCGTGGTTGAACTTGTCGGCGCGTGGGTACAGGTCGACGAACAGCGTGCCGAGCAGCGCCTTGGTCGCGTTGTCGGTGACGGTGTAGGCACGCGCCTCGGGATGCCAAAGCATCTGCCGGGTGGCCACTGGCGCCACCGTGATGCCGAACATGTGCTCGGCCACGCGGAACACGAAGCGCAGGCTGGCCTCGGCCAGGAAGTGGCGGCGGAACTGCTCCTGATCGACGGCGTAGGTGGCACGACGCACGCGCTCTGCATAAAACGCTGTGTCCCAGCGCGCCAGCACGGTCTGCGCCAGCGGCTGGTTCAAGTGGCGGGCCTTGTCGGCACGCAGCACCTCCAGATCAGCGAGTTCGCGTGTGCGCACGGCCTCCTTCACCGAAGAGAGAAAGGCCTGCACCTCGGACTCGCTGTGCGCCATCCGGTGGCGCAGCACGAAGTCGGCGTACGACGCGTGGCCGAACAACTGTGCCAGCTCGCGCCGACGCTGAGCCAGCGTGGCCAGCGTGTCGAGGTTGGCGGCGCCACCCAGCGACAGATAGGCTCGCCATAGCCGCTCGCGTGTGGCAGCTCGTGTGGCGTTTTCGAGCACCGGGAACACCGTGGCCTGTTCCAGGCCGAGGCGGTAGCGGCCCCGCGCATCGCGCACAGCGGCCTTCAGCACACCGGCCGGCACGCCTGCCAGCTCGTCCCGGGTGAACCAGAGTCGGGTGCGGTCTTCGCGGACACGACGCTCGAAGGTCTGGGTCAGCGCGGTCAACTCGTCATTGACCTCGCGCACCCGCTGCTGCTGGGCTGGGGCCAATGCGACGCCAGCGTCCTCGAAGGTGTCGAGCGTGTCGCGCCAGTAGCGCCGATCGATCTCATCGGCCGGCTGGACTTGCCGGACGCGCTCGTACAGCGTTGCGTTCTGCCAGAAGCGGGATGAAAACGCCTGGTAGTCGCGGTCGCAGGCGTCTGCCGCGTCTCGGATGGCCTTGCTGGGGCTGACCGCTGCCAGCAGGCCCAGCGGGCCCAGCGTGTCCTCGGTGCGTCGCGTCATGGCGTCGAGCCCCGCCAGCAAGGCCGGCCCCGGTGGCTCGCTGTCCTGTGTCAGCTGTAGCTCGGTCTGGCGCAGCTCAGCAAGCAGCGTCTTGCACTGCGCAGCGATGGCTGACGCGCTGCGGGGAACCGGAAAAACGTACGGTTGGTGAGCCCAGGCAGCAGGTGGCACGGACGCCGATTGCGCCGCAAGCGCCCCCGATGCGGCGATCGCTGCCCACCACGCGACGATCAGACAACGGCTTGAAGGCCGAAGGCTCAAGCAGCGGCCTTCGCGGGCTCGAACGTGTGATCCACCACATGCCGACCGGAGCGCATCTTGCCCAGTTCAGCGGCAACGGCCTTGTGATCAGGGTGGTGCTGGTAGGCCTCGAGCTGCTGGGCGTCGGTGAAGGTCGAAACCAGGACCACATCTGCCGTGGCTTCAAGTCCGGCCTCGCGGATGCCGACGTCGAATTCAACGATGCCTGGCACCAGGCGGGCGCAGGTGTCGAGCAAGGACTTGAAGCGCGGCGCGTCCGCCGGGTTGTTCAACGTCCACAAGACGATGTGACGAATCATGGGGTCAATCCTCTGAGTCAGAAATGCGCGAACGCAGGTAGATCAGCAGCACGCCGGCAGCCAGCGACACACCGCCGACGAAGACGATCGGCCAGCCGACGGATGCATCGGCCGACACGGTGGATGCGCCCAGCATCAGCACCAGCGCGCCGCCGAAGATCAGCGGCCAGGTCAGGTTGTAGATCTTTGGCGATTTCATGGGGTGGAAGTATCGGTGCTGGCCATCACGCCGCGGGGCAGCTCGGCACTCAAACGCCTGGCAGGCGGTGGTCGCGATAGGTGTCACGCAGCGCCATTTTCAGCAGCTTGCCGGTGGCCGTGTGGGGGAGCTCGTCCACGAACACGACGTCATCAGGCACCTGCCATGCCGCCACCTTGCCGTCAAAAAAACGCAGCAGCTCCTGCGCACTCGGTTCTGCGCCTGGCTTGCACACCACGATCAGCAAGGGTCGCTCGTCCCATTTCGGGTGGTGGCAGGCGATCGCCGCGGCCTCGTGCACTGCCGGGTGCGCCATCGCGATGTTCTCAAGAACGATCGAGCTGATCCATTCGCCGCCGGATTTGATAACGTCCTTGCTGCGGTCAGTGATCTGCATGTAGCCGTCGGCGTCGATCGTGGCCACGTCGCCGGTTGGAAACCAGCGCTCACCGGCCACATCGACATGCGGCGAGTCGCTGCCGTTCTTGGCAGCGCCCAGGTAGCGATCCACCACCCAATGGCCGCGCACCAGCAATTGGCCAGCGGTACGCCCATCCCAGGGCAACGGTTGATCGTTGGCGTCGACGATGGTGAGGTCGACACCGTAGATCACCTTGCCCTGCTTTTGCTGCAGCAGACGACGAGCCTCGGCATCGAGCGACGCATGCTTGGCCTTCAGGTGGGCCAGCGTGCCCAGCGGCGACGTCTCAGTCATGCCCCAGGCGTGGATCACCTCCAGCCCGAAATCGTCTTCCAACGTGCGCATCATGGCCGGTGGGCAGGCAGCACCACCGATCACCGTGCGGCGCAGCGTGCTGAAGGAGAGCCCCAGCTTCTTCATGTGCGTGATCAGCCCCAGCCACACCGTCGGCACGCCGGCAGTGAAGGTCACCCGCTCGGACTCCATCAGCTCGTGCAGCGACGCGCCGTCGAGCCGCGGGCCTGGAAACACCAGCTTGGCGCCGACCATCGGTGCTGCAAACGGTACCCCCCAGGCATTGACATGGAACATCGGCGTGACCGGAAGCACCACATCGCGCGAACCGATGCCCATGGCATCGACCGACACCTGCCCCAGCGCATGCAGCACCGTCGAGCGGTGGCTATAAAGCACGCCCTTGGGCATGCCGGTGGTGCCCGACGTGTAGCAGAGACCCGACGCGGTGTTCTCGTCGAACTCTGGCCAGGCCCAGTGGCCGTCTTCAGCGGCCAGCAGCTCCTCGTAGCAAAGCAGGCTCTCCAACGAGGAGCTGGCCGGCATGTGGCCACGATCCGTCATCAGCACCCAATGCGCGACGCTTGGGATCTGCGGCGCCAGTTGTTCGACCAGGGGGAGGAAAGTGAGGTCGAAGCACAGCACGCGGTCCTGGGCATGGTTGATGATCCAGGCGATCTGCTCGGCATGCAGCCGCGGATTGATGGTGTGACACACCCGCCCGGACCCCGAAATGCCGTAGAAAAGCTCCAGGTGACGATGCCCATTCCAAGCCAGCGTGCCGACCCGCTCGCCGAGCGCGCAGCCGAGCCGCGCCAACGCCTGCGCCACCTGGCGCGCACGGCGCTCCACCTCGACATAGGTGGTGCGGTGCAGATCGCCTTCCACGCGACGCGAGACCACCTCGACATCGCCGGCATGCCGCGCTGCATGGCGCAACAGCGACGAGATCGACAGCGGCATCTGCATCATCTGGCCGGAAAGGATCGGCATGGCGGGCTCTTAGAGTGGGGCCGCAGCGTGGGGCGCTGCGCGGCAGGTCGCATCATAAGAAGCTTGGCGTGGCGCAAGGACCCTCGGATTCCAGGTGACTCTTGACGCGCATTTCAGGTTGGCCCCTGGCCGCGCGGTGACATGGGTGCCTGAATACACTCCGAAGGATGAACATCGACGACGCCACCACAGCGGTCAGCACATTGGCCGCGGGGCCCGACTGGCGCTGGCGTAACCGTTTCCATGCCCTCGGCGCCGAGTTCTACACGGAGCTGTCGCCGCAGCCGCTGCCGACACCGCACTGGGTGGCTCACAGCGAGTCATGCGCAGAGTTGTTGGGCCTGCCTTCGGACTGGCAGGCAAACCAGAGTTTGAACGCGTTGGCCGTGTTCAGTGGCAATGCCCTGTGGCCGGGCATGCGGCCGCTGGCCAGCGTCTACAGCGGCCACCAGTTCGGCGTCTGGGCGGGTCAGTTGGGCGATGGTCGTGCCTTGTCACTCGGCGAGATCGACACCCCGAGCGGTCCGCAGGAGTTGCAACTGAAAGGCGCAGGGCTGACGCCGTACTCGCGCATGGGCGACGGACGCGCGGTGCTTCGGTCATCGATCCGCGAGTTCCTTTGCTCCGAAGCGATGCACGGCCTCGGCATCCCGACCACCCGTGCGCTGTGCGTCACCGGATCGCCGTTGCCGGTACTGCGCGAGACGCTGGAAACCGCCGCGGTGGTGACGCGGGTGGCGCCGAGCTTCATCCGGTTTGGCCATTTCGAACACTTTGCGCAGCGGCGCGATACCGCTGCGCTGCAGCGCCTGACCGATTTCGTCATCGAGCACCACTACCCGGAATGCCGCGACAGCCCGCACCCCGCTGTGGCGCTGTTGAATGCCGTGGCGCTGCGTACCGCCGAGTTGATGGCGCAGTGGCAGGCCGTCGGGTTCTGCCACGGGGTGATGAACACCGACAACATGTCGATCCTCGGCCTGACCATCGACTACGGTCCTTTCGGATTCCTCGATGGCCACGACCCTGATCACATCTGCAACCACACCGATCGCCAGGGACGCTATGCCTACGCGAGCCAGCCCAACATCGGCTTCTGGAACCTGCATGCGCTGGCGCAAGGACTGATGCCGCTGATCGGCCGCGACCACACCGACGCCGTGCTGGAGGTGCTCGAGGCTTACAAGCAGCACTACGCGAACGCGATGCGTCGCCGTCTGCGCAGCAAATGCGGTTTCGCCACCGCTCAAAAGGAAGACGCAGGGCTGATCGACTCGTTGATGGCGCAGATGGCGCACGAGCGGACCGACCACACCATCCTGTTCCGGCGCTTGTCGACATTCAGCACCGCGCCAGACGCCGAGAACCTGCACGTCATGGGTCTGTTCGACGACCTGGCATTCCGGGCACGCTGGTCGGCGGCCTACGCCGAGCGGCTGCGCTCGGAACGCAGCAATGACCTGCAGCGAGCCGCTGCGATGAACCGCGTCAATCCTGGCGTGGTGCTTCGCAACCACCTCGCCGAGTCGGCGATCCGGCAAGCCCAGGCGGGCGATTTCTCGGAAGTACAACGCCTGCTGAAAGTTCTGCAGAAGCCCTTCGACGAACGTCATGACACGTCGGCCGATGCCGACTTCCCGCCCGACTGGGCCCAACACATCGAGGTGTCATGCTCATCTTGAGCAGCCTGCAGAGGAAAGCGACGATGAAAGACGACAAACCCCGTGCCGTTCACAAGACCGACGCCGAATGGCGCGCGCAGCTCGACGCCACACAGTACGAGGTCGCCCGACAGGCAGGCACCGAACGCGCGTTCTCCGGAAAGTACTGGAACCACTGGGAGGCCGGCCGGTACAACTGCATCGGCTGCGGCACACCGCTGTTCGAGGCCGACACCAAGTTCGACGCTGGCTGCGGATGGCCCAGTTACTCCAAGCCGATCAACAGCACCGTGATCGAGCGCCTCGTCGATCGCAGCCACGGCATGACACGCATCGAGGTGCGCTGCAACGCCTGCGGCTCTCACCTCGGGCACGTATTCAACGACGGACCGGCCCCGACCGGTGAGCGTTTCTGCATCAACTCGGCTTCGATAGACTTTGACCCCTCGACCTGACAACGCCGCGCTTCGCCTTGCGGATCGACACCCTGCGGTGATGGCGGTGACCCCATGAAGCTTCTGCTCGACTTTCTGCCCATCCTGTTCTTCTTCGGCACGTTCAAGTACGCCGAGGCGCACAAGGAATGGGCGGCCACCTTCGCCACCGAACACCTCGGGTTCATCGTCTCAGGCGGCGTCGTCGGCGCGAACGAGGCCCCGGTGCTGCTGGCCACGGTGGTGGTCATCGTGGCCACGCTGGCGCAGATTGCATTCATGGTGGCCCGGGGCAAGCGGGTGGACACGATGCTGTGGGTCAGTCTGGCGCTGGTCGTCGTGCTGGGTGGCGCCACCGTCTGGTTCCACAGCGAAGACTTCATCAAATGGAAGCCCACGGTGCTCTATTGGGCGATGGCGTTGGGTCTGTGGGGCAGCGCTGCGCTGTTCGGCAAGAACCTGCCGCGGCAGATGCTCGGCGAGCAACTCCGTTTGCCCGATCCCTTGTGGGCCAAGGTCAACTGGGCGTGGGTGGCGTTCTTCGTGATGATGGGTCTGCTGAACCGTTACGTCGCCACCCAGTTCTCAACCGACACCTGGGTCAACTTCAAGCTGTTCGGCAGCATGGGCCTGATGATCCTGTTCATGCTTGCCCAAGGCCTGTACCTGAGTCGCTACATCACGGCCGACGAGGCCGACGCTCAACCCCCGGCGCAATGAAGTGCCTCACCGGACCCCATCCATGAGCCAGCTGCCTGAGCGCATCGAAGCCACCTTGCGCGCCGCGCTTGAGCCGACCGAGTTCATGTTGCAGGACGACAGTCATCTGCACGCCGGGCACGCCGGCGCGCGCGAGGGCAGCCACTACACCGTCCGCCTGGTCAGCGAGCGCTTCACCGGGCTGAACCGGGTCGCGCGACATCGCCTCGTTTATGATGTTTTGAAGGTGCAGATGCAGGCCGGCATCCACGCGCTCGTCATCGATGCGCGCGCCCCGGGCGAGGTCTGACACCACGCCCCAATCCCTTTCTCTTGCTGGCGCCTGGCGCGTCAGTTTCCACGGCACCGCAGCGTTTGAATGCCGCTCGGTTTCGCCCGGTCTCCACACGAGCTGAAAGCCTCACCCCATGAACAAGTTGCTCTCCACTTCCACCGTGCTGGCTGCCGCCTTGCTGATCGCGCTGCCGGCCGCTGCGCAGAACATCGCCATCGTCAACGGCAAGGCAGTGCCCAAGGCCCGTGTCGACTCGCTGATGGAACAGATCCTGAAGCAGGGCCAGCAACGGCGCACCCCGGAACTCGAGGCCCAGGTGCGCGACGAGGTCGTGCTGCGTGAGATGTTCGTGCAAGAAGCCGAGAAGCGCGGCTTCCAGAGCAAGGCCGACTACAAGATGCAGATGGAGTTCGCGCGCCAGACCATCCTGATCCGCGAGTTGTTCACCCAGTACCAGGCCACCCATCCGGTGACTGAAGCAGAAATCCAGGCCGAATATGCCAAGTCGACCGGCGCCGGCGGCACCGAATACCGCGCGCGCCACATCCTGGTCGACACCGAAGACCAGGCCAAGGCACTGATCGCCCAGATCAAGGCCGGCGCCAAGTTCGAAGACGTGGCGAAGAAAGATTCAAAGGACACCGGCTCGGGCGAAAACGGTGGCGACCTCGATTTCGCCAGCCCCAACGTCTATGTCCCCGAGTTCGGTCAGGCGATGGTCAAGCTGAAGAAGGGCGAGATGACCGAGGTGCCGGTGAAGTCGCAGTTCGGCTGGCACATCATCCGGCTCGACGACACCCGCGAAGCGCAGGCGCCGTCTCTCGCCGAAGTGCGGCCGCAGATCGAGCAGAAGCTCGGCCAGATGAAGGTCGCCAAATTCCGCGACGACATCCGCGCCAAGTACAAGACGGACTACAAGTTCGCCAACTGACGCACCGGCGGCAGCGGGTCAGACCGCTGCCGTGTCCAATTCGACCCGACCGGCATCGATGCGCAGCTGCCGGTCGCACTGGGCAGCGACGGTACGGTCGTGCGTGACCAGCACCAGCGTCGTGCCGGTCTCGCGGTTCAGTTCGAACATCAACGCCATCACGCGCTCGCCGGTGGCGAAATCGAGGCTGCCGGTGGGCTCGTCGGCCAGCAACACCGCCGGCTGCACCACGAAGGCTCGCGCCAGCGCCACACGCTGCTGCTCGCCCCCGGACAACACCTTCGGATAGTGCCGCAACCGGTCTCCCAGGCCCACGCGCTCCAGCATCTCGGCAGCGCGCGCCCGGGCGTCGCTGCGTCCCTGCAGTTCCAGCGGCAGCATCACGTTCTCGATCGCACTGAGGTTGCCCAGCAGTTGAAAGCTCTGGAACACGAATCCAACGTGGGCCGCCCGCACCGCAGCGCGGGCATCCTCATCCAGACTGAACAAATCGGTACCTGCCAGACGAACACTGCCCGTGGTGGGCGTGTCCAGGCCGGCGATGATGGACAGCAGCGTGCTCTTGCCCGACCCCGAGGCACCGACGATGGCCACCGATTGTTGCCGTGCGAGGGTGAA
Source organism: Burkholderiales bacterium PBB1 (assembly GCA_002255905.1). GTDB lineage: Bacteria > Pseudomonadota > Gammaproteobacteria > Burkholderiales > Burkholderiaceae_C > PBB1. The sequence goes on along the minus strand of NKIN01000001.1, from coordinate 1,020,012 downwards.
ACTGATGTCGTGCAGGATGGTCAAAGGACCACCCGGATCGGGCACTTGCTTGGTGATGTGATCGACAGCAATGATGGGATCGGACATGAATGACTGGAAACAGCGGACAGCAATGGAACAGACAGCGGGCGGTATGTCACCGCAACGGTCTGTAGCGATGCAGATCGACCCGGCTCGCAGGGAATGGTTGCATCGGCTGATCCACTGTACCGCGCTGGTCGGTCTGGTCGCGGTGGGCGAGGCGGCCTGGTCGCAGATGCCGGTGGCTGCGCTGGCTCATGCCACCAGCGGCGGCAACGCCCCCCGAAACACGGTTCTGGTGGTCGGTGACAGCCTGTCGGCCGAATACGGTCTCAAGCGCGGCAGTGGCTGGGTGGCCCTGCTGGAGCGCAAGCTGGCCAGCGAGAAGATCGACGCCCGGGTGGTCAATGCCAGCGTCAGCGGGGACACCACGGCTGGAGGCCTGTCGCGGCTGCCCGCTCTATTGGCGCAACACCGCCCGACGCATGTGATCCTGGAACTCGGCGGAAACGACGGCCTGCGTGGCCTGCCGCTGAAAGGCAGCCTGAACAATCTGCAGCAGATGGCCAAGGCGGCCAAGGCGGCCGGCGCCAAGGTGATGGTGGTCGGCGTGCAGATCCCACCCAACTACGGCCGCCGCTACAACGACGAACTGGCCGCGATGTTCGTCACGGTCGCCAAAGATGAAAGCGCCGCGCTGGTGCCGTTCTTGATGGCAGGTGTGCCTGATTCACAGTACCAGGCCGATCGCATCCACGTGGCCGAGGTCGGTCACCCGACGATGCTGGCGAATGTGTGGCCGACATTGAAACCCTTGCTGCGCTGAGACCCGTCCGAGTTCACACAGATAAAAGCATCGAAGGTCGGTTTGGGAGCGGTCGGGGTTGGAAGCCCTCGCATGCGGCAACGGTGCCGGCTGCTGAGGGTATGGGGTGACCGGCGCAGCGAAGTAAAGGAGGAAGGCCGGCTCAGTCTTGGCCGAAGCGCTTGGTTGGTTAATCGGCCTGGGGGACATGAGCGGAGCCGGTCACCCCATGCCCTCGGCAGCAACAAACCAACCCCAAACCGTTTAAGTGATGGGCGTCAGCTTCGCCACCGACAACGCCAGCCACTTCATCCCGTGGCGACCGAAATTGACCTGGGCGCGTGCATCGTCGCCGCTGCCCTCCAGGGTGACGATCACACCCTCACCGAACTTGGTGTGGAACACGCTCTGGCCTGACTTCAGGCCGTGCGACGGGGCTTTCGGGACGACCGATGGCGCGGCAGCGTCGACACGCCCTGCCCCCACGATCGAACCCAGACCCGATCCGCGCGCCCACGCCGACTGGTAATCGCGCGCAAAACCCGAGCCGAAGGCCTGGTTGCGCGGGGTGATCCATTTGAGGGAGGCTTCGGGCAATTCGTCGAAAAAGCGGCTCTTGATGTTGTAGCGGGTCTGGCCATGCAGCATGCGGGTCTGGCTGCAGCTCAGGTACAGCCGCTTGCGCGCCCGCGTGATGGCCACGTACATCAGCCGTCGCTCTTCTTCCAGGCCATCGAGATCGGACACGCTGTTCTCGTGCGGGAACAGACCTTCTTCAAGGCCGGTGATGAACACCGCATCGAATTCGAGTCCCTTGGCCGCGTGCACCGTCATCAGCTGGATCGCGTCCTGGCCAGCCTGCGCCTGGTTGTCACCCGCTTCGAGCGAGGCGTGCGTGAGGAAGGCGGCCAGCGGCGACATGATCTCGCCGGTTTCGGCGTCGGGCGTGGTGATAAGCGACGCGATGCCGCCCGTTGCCTCTGGTGAGGGTGTCTCTCCGGCCGCCGCATCGACGCCCAAGCCCGACAGCACCTTGGTCAGCTCCGCATCAGCACCCAATGCCAAGGGCGTGCTGAACTCGTCGACAGGAAGCGCCACCGCGTCCTTGCCAAAGCCTTCTTGCGTGACGAAGGCCTCGGCCGCGTTGACGAGCTCATCGAGGTTTTCCAGACGGTCCTGTCCTTCCTTGTCGGTGCGGTAGAAATCGACCAGTCCCGAGGCCTTGAGCATGTGCTCGATGATCTCGCGCAGCGTGAGCCCGCGCGTGGCCTCACGCATCGCATCGACCTTGGCCACAAAGGCCTGCACATTGCCGCCGCCCTTGCCGGCCACCGCGCCGACGCTTTGGTAAAGGCCGCGGCCGCTGGCGCGCGCCGCGTCCTGCAGCAGCTCGATCGTGCGCGCGCCGATGCCGCGCGTCGGGAAGTTGACGACGCGCAGGAAGCTGGTGTCGTCATTCGGGTTCTCGATCAGGCGCAGGTAGCTCAGCGCGTGCTTGACCTCGGCGCGCTCGAAGAAGCGCAGGCCGCCATAGACTTTGTAAGGAATGCCAGCGTTGAACAGCGCACTTTCCAGCACCCGGCTTTGCGCATTGCTGCGGTACAGCAGCGCGATGTCGCGGCGTGGCGTGCCGTCGCGGTGCAGTTGCTGCGCTTCTTCGATGAACCATTGCGCCTCAGCGAAATCGCTGGTGGCCTCGAACACCCGAACCTGCTCGCCCGGCCCGGCTTCGGTACGCAGGTTCTTGCCAAGGCGGCGCGAGTTGCGCGAGATCAGCTCGTTGGCCGCGTCGAGGATGTGGCCGTAGCTGCGGTAATTGCGCTCCAGCTTGATGACCTGCTGCACCCTGAACTCGCGCTCGAAGTCGGCCATGTTGCCCACCTGTGCGCCGCGGAAGGCATAGATGCTCTGGTCGTCGTCGCCGACCGCCAGTACGGCCGTTCCGTTCGGTCCGGGCGGGCCGGCGAACATCTTCAGCCAGGCGTACTGCAGCCGGTTGGTGTCCTGGAACTCGTCGACCAGGATGTGGCGGAAGCGGCGCTGGTAGTGCTCACGCAGGCTCGCGTTGTCGCGCATCAGCTCGTAGGTGCGCAGCATCAGTTCAGCGAAATCCACGACGCCTTCGCGCTGGCACTGTTCTTCATACGCCTGATAGACCTGCACCAGCACCCGGCCCTGCTCGTCGCGCACCTCGACGTCCTTCGGCCGCAGACCTTCTTCCTTCTGCGCCGCGATGAACCAGGTGGTGTTCTTCGGCACGAAGCGCTCTTCGTCGAGCTTCATCGCCTTGATGACGCGCTTGACGGCCGACAGCTGATCGGACGAATCGAGGATCTGAAAACCCTGCGGCAGCGCCGCCAGCTTCCAATGCGCGCGCAGAAAGCGGTTGCACAGGCCATGGAAGGTGCCGACCCACATGCCGCGCACCGGCACCGGCAGCATCGCACTCAGCCGCGTCAGCATCTCCTTCGCGGCCTTGTTGGTGAAGGTCACCGCCATCACGCCGCCCGGTGAGAGCTGGCCGGTCTGGATCAGCCAGGCGATGCGCGTCGTCAGCACGCGGGTCTTGCCCGAACCTGCCCCGGCCAGGATCAGCGACGGCCGCGCTGGCAGCGTGACGGCAGCGAGTTGCTCCGGGTTCAGCCCGCGCAGCAGGTTGTCGGATGACGGCACCCCGGGGCCGGCTTCCGTCTCGTCAGCGTCGAAGCGGGCTGCAGGCGGGGGCTCGTCTTCCTCGAACAGCGGGATGGACGGGTCATCGTGTGGAGCGAGGCTCGTGCTCTCAGAGGGACTGGACATCGGACGATTCTAGAAGCCGCCCTCCTACAATTCGGCCTCCCTTTTGCTGCTCTGTGGCGCGCCTTTTCGCTGCGCCCAACCCGGTGTCCCCATGACCGAACTGGCCAAGTCCTTCGAACCCGCCGCCATCGAGGCCCATTGGGGCCCGCTGTGGGAGCAAAGCGGCGTCTACGAGCCCACGCTCGATGCCGCCAAGCCTTCGTTCTCGATCCAGCTGCCTCCGCCCAACGTCACCGGCACGCTGCACATGGGCCATGCGTTCAACCAGACCATCATGGACTCGCTGACGCGCTACCACCGCATGCGCGGCTTCAACACGCTGTGGGTGCCGGGCACCGACCATGCCGGCATCGCCACGCAGATCGTCGTCGAGCGGCAGTTGCAGGAGCAAGCCCTGAACCGCCACGACCTGGGGCGCGCCAATTTCGTCGCCCGCGTGTGGGACTGGAAGCAGCAGTCGGGCTCGACCATCACCCGACAGATGCGCCGCATGGGCGACAGCGTCAGTTGGCCGCACGAGTACTTCACGATGGACGACAAGTTGTCGGGCGTCGTTACCTCGACGTTCGTTCAGCTCTACGAACAAGGCCTGATCTACCGCGGCAAGCGGCTGGTCAACTGGGATCCGGTGCTGAAGTCGGCGGTGTCGGACCTGGAAGTCGAGAGCGAGGAAGAAGACGGCTCGCTGTGGTTGATCCGCTATCCGATGGAAGATGGGTCCGGCGACCTGGTGGTGGCCACCACACGGCCCGAGACGATGCTGGGCGACGTCGCAGTGATGGTGCACCCAGAAGACGAGCGCTATGCAGCTTTCGTTGGCAAGCGGGTCACGCTGCCGCTGTGCGGGCGCACCATTCCCGTGATTGCCGACGATTACGTGGACCGTGCTTTCGGCACCGGGGTCGTCAAGGTCACGCCGGCGCACGACGTCAACGACTATGCCGTTGGCCAGCGCCACGGCCTGCCGATCATCGTCGTGCTGACACTGGATGCGGCGATCAACGAGAACGCGCCAGAGGCCTACCGCGGCCTCGACCGTTTCGTCGCCCGCAAGCGCGTGGTGGCCGATCTGGAAGCGCAGGGCTTCCTGGTCGAGGTGAAGAAGCACAAGCTGATGGTGCCCCGCTGCGCGCGCACCGGGCAGGTGATCGAGCCGATGTTGACCGACCAGTGGTTCGTCGCGATGACCAAGTCAGGTCCCGATGGCAAGAGCATCGCGCAGAAGGCGATCGACGCCGTCGCCTCGGGCGAGGTCAGGTTCGTGCCCGAGAACTGGGTCAACACCTACGACCAGTGGATGAAGAACATCACCGACTGGTGCATCTCGCGCCAGCTGTGGTGGGGCCATCAGATCCCGGCGTGGTACGGCACGAACGGTGAGTTGTTCGTCGCCATCAACGAAGACGAGGCCCGCGCGAAGGCCACAGCGGCCGGCTACACGGGTGATCTGAAGCGCGACGAGGACGTGCTCGACACCTGGTACTCGTCGGCGATGGTGCCGTTCTCGTCGCTGGGCTGGCCCGAGAAGACGAAGGAACTCGATCTGTTCTTGCCGTCGAGCGTGCTGGTCACCGGCTACGACATCATCTTCTTCTGGGTCGCCCGGATGATCATGATGACGACCCACTTCACCGGCAAAGTGCCCTTCCACCATGTCTACATCCACGGCCTGGTGCGTGATGCGCAGGGCAAGAAGATGAGCAAGTCCGAAGGCAATGTGCTCGATCCGGTGGACCTGATCGATGGCATCTCGCTGGCCCCCTTGCTCGACAAGCGCACCGTCGGACTGCGCAAGCCGGAAACCGCACCACGCGTGCGCAAGGACACCGAGAAGGAGTTCCCCGAGGGCATCCCGGCCTTCGGCGCCGATGCACTGCGCTTCACCTTTGCCTCACTCGCCAGCCTGGGACGTAGCATCAACTTCGACTCGAAGCGCTGCGAGGGCTACCGCAATTTCTGCAACAAGCTCTGGAACGCCACGCGCTTCGTGCTGATGAACTGCGAAGGTCAGGATTGCGGCCTTGCAGAGCACACCAAAGCCCAGTGCGCACCGGGCGGTTCAGCGCACGGCTATCTGCATTTTTCGCAGGCCGACCGCTGGATCACCAGCGAGCTGCAGCGCGTGGAGGCCGCCGTCGAGCAAGGCTTTGCCGACTACCGGCTCGACAACGTCGCCAACGCGATCTATTCCTTCGTGTGGGACGAGTACTGCGACTGGTACCTGGAGATCGCAAAGGTACAGATCCAGACCGGTGACGAGCCGGCCCAACGGGCCACGCGCCGCACGCTCATTCGCGTGCTTGAGACCGTGCTGCGTTTGCTGCACCCGATCACGCCATTCATCACGGCCGAACTGTGGGAGCGGGTGGCCGTGGTGGCTGGGCGCAAGGTGGCAGGCTCGGCCGACAGCCTGGTCACAGCGCCCTACCCGAAGGCGCAGCTCGAGCGCGTCGATGCCAGCGCCGACGCCTGGGTCGCTCAGCTGAAGGGCATGGTCGGCGTGTGTCGGCGACTGCGCAGCGAAATGAGCCTGTCGCCCGACAAGCGGGTGCCGCTGCTGGCGTTCGGCGATTCAGCCTTTGTGCAGTCGGCGACCCCGCTGCTGAAAGTGCTGGCCAAGGTGTCCGAGGTGCAGTTGCACACCGACGAAGCGGCCTACGCGCAAGCCACGTTGAATGCCCCTGTGGTCGAGTTTGCAGGCACCCGGCTGGCGCTGCACGTCGAGATCGATGTGGCCGCCGAGACGGAGCGGCTGCGCAAGGAGATCACGCGGCTCGACGGCGAGATCACCAAGGCCAGCGCGAAGCTGGCCAACGAGAGCTTCGTGGCGCGTGCGCCGGCGGCGGTGGTCGCTCAAGAGCAGGCGCGCATTGCCGAATACACCGCGACCCGTGAACGGCTGCAGGCCCAGGCACAGCGGCTGTCGTCCGCCACGGCATGAAGCGTGACATCGCACCGCACCCGGCGCTGTAACGAGCCGTTCGGTGGTGCATCGGCGTCTTTTTTGCGTGTGAGAATGGTTTGAAACCATGAACTCACTGCCTGGAGTGTGACGATGAAGATCAACAAAGCGATATTCCCAGTGGCAGGTCTTGGCACCCGCTTTCTGCCGGCGACCAAGGCGCAGCCCAAGGAAATGCTGCCGGTGGTCGACAAGCCGCTGATCCAGTACGCGGTCGAGGAGGCTTACGCTGCGGGCATCCGCCAGATGATCTTCGTCAACGGCCGCAACAAGCGCGCCATTCCTGACCACTTCGACACCGCCTACGAACTCGAGGCCGAGCTCGAAGCTGCGGGCAAACAGGAGTTGCTGGACCTGGTCCACAGCATCAAGCCCGACGACATGGAATGCATCTACATCCGGCAACCGAAGGCCCTGGGCCTGGGACATGCCGTGCTGTGCGCGCAGTGCGTGGTGGTCAACGAGCCCTTCGCGGTGTTGCTGGCCGACGATCTGATGGTCGGCAGTCCGCCGGTGCTCAAGCAGATGGTGGATCGTTTTGCCGACTGGCAGGCCTCCATCATCGCGGTGCAGGAAGTGCCCGACGAGCAGACCCGCCGTTATGGCATCGTGGCTGGCACCCCGGTCAACGACAGGATGATGGACATGACGCACATCGTCGAGAAGCCGGCGCCCGAAGATGCGCCTTCACGCCTGGGGGTGGCCGGCCGCTACATCCTGACGCCGGGCATCTTCAAGGAGATCGCCGCGCAGCCGCGTGGTGTGGGTGGCGAGATCCAGCTCACCGATGGCATCGCGGCACTGATGCGACGCGAGAAGGTGTTCGCGTTCCGCTACGAAGGCCGGCGTTACGACTGCGGTAGCAAGGAAGGCTTTCTGGAGGCCAATGTCGAACTGGCGCTGATGCACCCCAAGCTCGGCCCGGGCTTCCGCAGCTACCTCAAGACGCTCGAGCTCTGAGCACCCGCGCCGACTCAACGTCGGCGCAGCAGGTGGATGTAGTCGTCGGCGACGGTGGATTGCTCGATCAGATCATTGCCCGTCTGCTTGGCGAAGGCTTGAAAGTCGCGCAACGAGCCCGGATCGGTCGAGACCACCCTCAGCACATCACCGCTGGCCATGTCTGCCAGGGCCTTCTTGGCCTTCAGGATCGGCAGCGGGCAGTTCAATCCGCGGGTGTCGAGTTCTTTGTGGATCAGGATCATGGGCGGTTGCTCGGCAATGCTGAGACGATTCTAGGTTTCAGACCGGGAACACGCCGGTCGACAGGTAGCGATCGCCGCGGTCGCAGACGATGAACACGATGGTCGCGTTCTCGACCGTCTTCGCCAGTTCCAGCGCCACCCAGCAAGCGCCTGCCGCAGAAATGCCGGCAAAGATGCCTTCTTCGCGCGCCAACCGCCGCGCCATCTCCTCGGCATCGGCCTGGCTCACGGATCGGGTTTCGTCGATGTGCGTCGGGTCGTAGATCTTGGGCAGATAGGCTGCCGGCCACTTGCGGATGCCCGGAATGCGCGAACCCTCGCTGGGCTGCGCACCGATGATCTGCACCGCAGGGTTGACCTCTTTCAAAAAGCGGGAGACGCCGGTGATCGTGCCGGTGGTGCCCATCGCGCTGACGAAGTGCGTGACCCGACCGGCGGTATCGCGCCAGATCTCGGGCCCGGTGGTTTCGTAATGCATGCGCGGGTTGTCGGCGTTGGCGAACTGATCGAGCACCACGCCCTTGCCGTCGCGTTGCAACTGGTCGGCGAGGTCGCGCGCGTGCTCCATGCCGCCGGAGCGCGGCGTCAGCATCAGCTCAGCGCCGAAAGCACGCATGGTCTGTGCACGCTCGATCGACAGATCCTCCGGCATGATCAACAGCATCTTGTAGCCGCGTATGGCGGCGGCCATCGCCAAGGCGATGCCTGTGTTGCCGGAAGTGGCCTCGATCAGCGTGTCGCCAGGCTTGATCTGCCCGCGTTCCTCGGCGCGGCGGATCATGCTGATGGCCGCCCGGTCCTTGACCGAGCCCGCGGGGTTGTTGCCTTCGAGCTTGCCCAGAATCACGTTGCCGCGACGATCGGCTTCGCTACCGGGCAGGTGCTTCAACCGCACCAGGGGCGTGTTGCCGATCAGGTCTTCGAGCGAGGGGTAGATCGGCTGCTTCTTGGCCATGCAAACTCGAAACGGTGGTTCGATCGGTCTGCCGCCGTGCATGCGGCATTGCACCGCATCGGCAAACATGAACAGTCGGATGGTGCCTCCGGTCGGAATCGAACCGACACTCCGTGAAGAACCGGATTTTGAGTCCGGCGCGTCTACCAATTCCGCCACAGAGGCCCAACGCAAGTTCGAATTATTCCACAGGCCTCCGCTCGCTGGCCGAGACCGCGCAACACGCCCGCCTTCAGCGCCGCTCAATCAACTGCGGTTACGCTCTGCCACTCGATTGAGTGACGCACTTCGAAGCCACGGATCCCGCGCATGCCCCCCATTCCACCCATCACCCAGGCCTTGTTGTTGATCAACGTGGCCGCGTTCTGCATCGACAGTTTTCTGGGTCCGTGGTTCACCCGGCTGCTAGCGCTCTGGCCCCTGGGCTACGGCTTCCTGCCCTGGCAGATCGTCACCTACGCGTTCCTGCACGGCAGCATCGGCCACCTGTTCTTCAACATGCTGGGCCTGTGGATGTTCGGCTCGGAACTGGAGCGCGTGTGGGGCCCCAAGCGCTTCATCCACTTCTATTTCGCCAGTGTGCTGGCAGCCGCGGGGGCCCAGCTGCTGGTCACCGGGCTGCTGGGTTCGACCTATCCAACGGTGGGCGCCTCAGGCGGCTTGTTCGGATTGCTGCTCGCCTTCGGCATGATGTTTCCGGATCGCACCATCATTCCGCTGTTCCCGCCGATCCCGATGAAGGCGAAGGTGTTCGTCGCCTTGTACGGTGGCCTGGAACTGCTGCTGGGCGTCACTGGCAGCGCGTCCGGCGTGGCGCACTTCGCTCACCTGGGCGGCATGCTCGGGGGCTACCTGATGTTCCGCTACTGGCGCGGACAACCGCCGTTCAGCAGGCGCCGCTGAGCCATCAGCAAGCCCAGAGCTGCGCGCTCACAAGCCGTCTTTCACGGTCGGGTAGCGCAGCACCAGGCGCAGCTCGCGCTTGAGCCGCAGGTTATCGAGCCGGCGTGATTCGCTCATGAAGCTCAGCAGCATGGGCGACAGTTGCTCCCGAGCGGCTTGCCGCGAGATGCGCGGTGGGCGCGGCAGACCGCACAGGTCGGCCGCCAGATCGAAGTAATCGCCCATCGTCAGATCGGTGTCGTCGCTCGCGTGGACCACGCGCTGCGGCAGGCCGCGCGCCAGTGCAGCGACGCACGCGCGGGCGAGATCGTCGGCATGGATGTGGTTGGTGTAGACATCGTCTTCGGCATTCAGCACGGCCGTGCCGCGCAGCAGGCGTTCGCGGGGGTGCCCGCCCTCGCGATCGACCGCGTAGATGCCCGGGATGCGCAGGATCGAGACACGCACCCCGTGCGCGCGCCCGAACCAGCGAATGCGAGATTCAGCGTCGACCCGGCGCCGGGCGCGATCGGTGCCGGGATGGACACCCCGTGTCTCGTCGAAGTACGCCCCGCCGCAGTCGCCATAGACGCCGCTGGTGCTGCCATACACCAGGCAACGCACCCGCCCCTTGCGCGCCAGCGCATCGAGCAGATTCCGGGTGCGCGGGTCGGTCGCGCCCTGCAGCGGTGGCGGCGCCAAGTGCAGCACCGCATCGGCCAGACCCGCCAGCCGCGAGAGCGTGGCCGGATCGTCGAGGTTCCCGATCAGCGGCACCGCGCCGGCGGCTCGCAGCACCTCGGCGCGCGAGGGCGTGGAGGTCAACGCCAGCGGGCGATAGCGGCCTTTCAGCAGGCGCAGGACGCGCATGCCCACGTCGCCACAACCCACGATCAGCAGGACAGGTCGTTTGAAGGCGGATGGCAGCACGGCAATGACCCACAGGTGACGAGGAGGACGGGCAGAATCGCGGCTCAGTTTACGTTTGCCGACCCGACACCGGTTACACCATGAGCATCACCGTCACCTTGCAGCCGAGCGGCCGCAGCTTTTCCGTGCAACGCGACGAGGCCATCCTCGAAGCCGCCATCCGCCAGGGCATCGGCCTGCCCTACGGTTGCCGTGACGGTGCCTGTGGCTCGTGCAAGTGCAAGGTGCTCGAAGGCCGTGTGATCCATGGTGCGCATCAGCTGCAAGCGCTGAGCGTGGCCGAAGAAGAGGCCGGCTACACCCTCACCTGCTGCGCCGCGCCGCAAACCGATCTGGTGCTGGAAGCGCGCACCGTGGTCGGCGCCGGCGACATGCCCGTGCGCAAGATGCCGGCCCGCGTGATCAGCATCGACAAGCCGGCGCCTGATGTCGCCATCGTCAGGTTGCAGCTGCCCGCCAACGAGGCACTGCGCTACCACGCGGGCCAGTACATCGACGTGCTGCTGCGCGACGGTGCGCGGCGCAGCTACTCAATGGCCAACGCGCCGCACACCCAGGGCGACAAACCGTGGATCGAGCTGCACATCCGCCACCTGAGTGGCGGCGTGTTCAGCGACCAGGTGTTCGGCACCCTGAAGGCCAAGGACATCCTCCGCGTCGAAGGCCCGTTCGGCAGCTTCTTCCTGCGAGAGGAATCGCCCAAGCCCATCGTTCTGCTCGCGTCGGGCACGGGCTTCGCACCCATCAAGGCGATCATCGAGCAGATTCAATTCAAGGGCAGCACGCGCCCCGTCACGCTGTACTGGGGATGCCGCACGCGTGCCGACCTGTATCTGCACGACTGGGCCACCGAGGCCGCGGCCCACACCCCGTCACTGCGCTACGTGCCGGTGCTGTCGGACGCGTTGGCCAGCGACGAATGGACCGGCCGTACCGGCTTCGTGCACCAGGCCGTGATGGCCGACATCCCCGACCTGTCAGGCCACCAGGTCTATGCCTGCGGCGCCCCCGTGATGGTCGAGTCCGCACAGCGCGATTTCACCGAACGCCGCGGCCTGCCGGCCGACGAGTTCTATTCGGACGCGTTCTACAGCGCAGCAGATCGGGTGACGTCGATCAAGGGGTGATGAGTTTGAATACGCATCATTTGCTGCCGAATACGCAGCTTTGCTACGCAACAGAAGTTCGCTTCGTAAACGGCTAAGTACTTCCAGCACCTATGACCACTCGTCAGTTCGCCTCGCAGTTGCGATCGTTGATTGAAGACATCAAATCCAAGGGGACTGCAGCGATCTACTGCGACAACCTCATTGCATACCTTCGTGAAGTCGAGAACTCACCTGAGCCTGAACTCACGCCGCTGGAGATAGAGAAGTACAAAGCCGACCTCCAGAACTGGATTGAAGTTAACAAGTCAGGACAAGAGGCTCAACTCAAACTTTTTCGCTCTGTCATAGCCTCTGGGCAGAGCGCAATCAAGTCCTCATTTCTTCTGAATGGCGGCGCAGCAGTGGCTCTCTTGGCGTTTATCGGACACCTAGCGCAGTTCAAACCCAGTGCCGTTGCGCAGTTCGGAGCATGCATGTTGCCGTTTACCTATGGAGTGCTTGCCATTGCCGTTACTTCCGGCCTGACATACCTTTCACAGTGGCTATACGCGAGTCCCAAGGCCAAGGCAGTTAAGGCAGGCTTCTACGTCAACCTTAGTTGCATCGCCCTCGGCATCACGTCGTACGGGCTGTTTGTTTGGGGCCTTCTCGCGACGGCCGCTGCACTGAAGGGCTATGGCTAACTCTTTACTGAACCGCCCTGGTTTTTGAGCACGCTCCAATCTTTGAGAGGATGAAGCCTCGTCAAAAACCGGAGCGATTCACGCCGCAGCCGCCCCAGCGCTAGATCCACCGCTTGTGATGCGTGATGTATGATGTTTCGCATCACTTATGTCTAAGGCACGTCATGCGAACCACGCTTGCCATCGACGACGACATCCTGGCCGCTGCGAAACATCTGGCTGAACGCGAACACAGGAGCGTCGGCGAAGTGATTTCGGCGCTGGCTCGTGAGGGCTTGTCGCGCGCTGCGCGCGGAAGCCGCACCGAGCGCAACGGCATCCCGCTGCTCCCTGGCCGCAAGGCTGCCGTGCCAGTCACCCTCGAACTGGTGAACCAACTCCGCGACGAGCGTCCGTGATGCGGTACCTGCTCGATGTGAACGTGCTGATCGCACTGATCGATCCCGCCCACGTTCAGCACGAGCATGTGCACGAGTGGTTTGGCCGGGTCGGTCACAAGGCTTTCGCCACCTGCCCCATCACTGAAAACGGGCTGCTGCGCATCGTCGGTCACCCCAAGTACCCGAACTCGCCCGGCCCGCCCAGCATGGTGGCCGCAGCCCTCGCCGCGATTCGGGGCCTGGGCGGACACAAGTTCTGGCCTGACAGCATCAGCCTGGTCGAAAGCGATCTGGCGGACGCCGCTTTGTTGTCCAGCCACAGTCGAGTCACCGACAGCTACCTGCTGGCGCTGGCCCGTGCGAACAAGGGCAAACTCGCAACGCTGGATCAGAAGCTTGCCACCGAGGTGGTTGCAGACGGCAAGTCAGCGCTGGCCTTGATCTGAAACGCTGAAGCCTTGCATCTTTCCGAAGCACGACTCACTCTCCCAAGTAAGCCGCCCTCACCTTCGGATCACTCAGCAGCGCCTTCGCGTCGCCGCTCATCGTGACCTCGCCCGACTCCATCACATAGCCGCGGCTGGCCAGCTGCAGCGCGCGGCTGGCGTTCTGCTCGACCAGCAGCACCGTGACCCCCTGGCGGTGGATGTCGTCGACCACCTCGAAGATCTTGTCGACCATGATCGGCGAGAGCCCCATCGAAGGCTCATCCAGCAGCAGCAGCTGGGGCCGTGCCATCAGGGCGCGACCCATCGCCAGCATCTGCTGCTCGCCGCCACTCATCGTGCCGGCCAACTGAGTGCTGCGCTCCTTCAGCCGCGGGAAGAGGCCGAACACCCGGTCGATGTCGGCGGCAATGTCCGGGTCGTCGCGGAGGTAGGCGCCCATCAGCAGGTTTTCGTGGATGGTCATCCGGGTGAACGTGCCACGGCCTTCGGGCACCATCACCAGGCCCTGGCGCACCAGGTCCCACGCGCCCTGCCCCTTGATCGAGACGCCCTTGAACTCGATGTCTCCCGACAGCGCAGGCTGCAATCCAGTGAGGGCCTTCAGCGTGGTGGTCTTGCCGGCGCCGTTGGCGCCGATCAGGCAGACGAGTTCTCCGGGCTGCACCTCGAAGCTGGCACCTTTGACCGCCTGGATGCCCCCGTAGGCAACCTTCAAACCCGTGACCTTCAGCAGTGGCATGTTCATCGCGTCAGTCCGGGGTACGGTGCGCGACGCCCAGATAGGCTTCGATCACCTGCTCATTGCGCTGCACCTCGGCCGGCGTGCCCTCGGCGATCACCTTGCCGTGGTCGAGCACGGTGACGCGATCGCACAGGCCCATCACCAGCTTCACGTCGTGCTCGATCAAGAGGATGGTTTTTCCGTCATGTCTGATGCGGTCGATCAGCTCACGCAGCACGAGCTTTTCGGTCGCGTTCATGCCTGCGGCGGGCTCGTCGAGCGCGAGCAGTCGGGGGTCGGTGGCCAACGCACGGGCGATCTCCAGGCGCCGCTGGTCGCCATAGCTCAGCGTGCGTGCCCTGAAGTCAGCGTAGTCGCCGATGCCGACGTAATCGAGCAGTTCCCGGGCGCGCTGCGCGATGGCCGCTTCCTCGGCCTTGAAGGACGCCGTGCGAAACACCGCACCGAGCAGCCCCGACCGCGTGCGCACATGGCGCCCGACCATCACGTTTTCGAGCACGGTCATGTCGGCGAACAAGCGGATGTTCTGGAAGGTGCGCGCAATGCCGGCCTGGGCCACCCGATGCACCGAACTCGGTCGATAAGGCTGCCCCGCGAGTTCGAACTGGCCGGCATCGGCGGGGTACAGCCCGGTGATCACGTTGAAGAAGGTGGTCTTGCCCGCGCCGTTCGGCCCGATCAGGCCATAAACGACGCCCTGCTCGACCGCGATGGCCACATCGGAGAGCGCCTGCAATCCGCCAAAGCGCTTCGAGACACCATCAACTTTCAACAGTGCAGCGCTCATGGCGAGCGGTCCCGCTGGGCACTGGCCGGGCGGCCATGTTCGGGTGCGGGCCACAGCCCTCGGGGGCGCGCCAGCATGATGCCGATCATCGCCAGCGCAATCAGCAACTGGCGCAGGATGGACGCGTCGAGCCGGCCACCGGTCATCGCCTGCAACGGGCCAGCCACGTAGCGCAACACCTCGGGCAACGCGGCCAGCAGCAGCGCACCGATCACGACGCCAGGGATGTGGCCCAGTCCGCCCAGCACCACCATCGCCACGATCAGCACCGACTCCTGCAGCGAGAACGACTCGGGTGAAACAAAGCCCTGGAAGCTGGCGAACAGCGCGCCGGCGACGCCGCCGAAGGTGGCACCCATGCCGAAGGCCAGCAGCTTCAGGTTGCGGGTGTTGATGCCCATCGCCTTGGCGGCGATCTCGTCTTCGCGTATGGCCATCCAGGCGCGGCCGATGCGGCTGCGCTCCAGCCGATAGCAAAGCACCACACCAACGACGACCAGCGCCAGGAACAGGTAGTAGTGGTTG
This sequence comes from Burkholderiales bacterium PBB1, assembly GCA_002255905.1. Classification (GTDB taxonomy): domain Bacteria; phylum Pseudomonadota; class Gammaproteobacteria; order Burkholderiales; family Burkholderiaceae_C; genus PBB1. The sequence goes on along the minus strand of NKIN01000001.1, from coordinate 1,004,778 downwards.
GTGACCGACGGGATGCTGAGGCCGAACAGGTCCCATTTCTTGGCCAGATCCCAGCCGAACAGCGACAGTGAATCGATCTGGCCGATCCCGCGCGGACCGTTGGTGATGTTGTACGGCTGCTCCAGGTTGGCGAGGAACACGCGGATGATCTCGCCGAAGCCGAGCGTGACGATGGCGAGGTAGTCGCCGCGCAGCTTCAGCGTTGGCGCGCCAAGCAGCAGCCCGGCCACCCCCGCCAAGGCGGCACCGACCGGCAACACCACCCAGATCGGCGCATGGAGGCCGTTCGGGAACATCGCCGCGATGGCGGGAAAGTTGTCGGTCAGCTGTGGGCTGGCCACCAGTGCCAGCAGATAGGCACCGACCGCATAGAACGCGACATAGCCCAGATCGAGCAGGCCGGCATAGCCCACCACGATGTTCAACCCCAGGGCCAGCAGCACATAGAGCAGCGCGGTGTCGATGGTGCGCACCCAGGCGTTGCCGAACTGCTGCGCAATCAGCGGCAGGATCAGCAGCGCAATCGCAGCCAGCAGGAACACACCGAGCTTGCGACCCGAGCCGGACGACGCGTTCACCTTTGAGCCCTCACGCACGGTCGGCCACCCGCTCGCCCAGCAGGCCTTGCGGCCGCAGCGTCAGCACCGCGATCAGCACGATGAAGGCGAAGATGTCCTGGTACTGGCTGCCCAGTACGCCGCCAGTCAGCACGCCGATGTAGCCCGCACCCAGCGCCTCGATCAGCCCCAGCAACACGCCCCCGAGCATCGCACCGGCGAGGTTGCCAATGCCGCCGAACACCGCAGCAGTGAACGCCTTCAGCCCGGGCAGAAAGCCCATGCTGTGCTGCACCGAGCCGTAGTTGGCGGCGTACATCACGCCCGCCAATGCAGCGAGCGCCGCGCCGATCACAAAGGTGGCCGAGATGATGACGTCGGGCTTCACCCCCATCAGGGCAGCAACCCGCGGGTTCTCGGCCGTGGCGCGCATCGCACGGCCGAGTTTCGTGCGGTGTACCAGGAACATCAGCGCCGCGAGCGTCAGCGCGGTGACCAGCAGGATCAGGATTTGGGTGGTGTTGATCACGGCGCCGCCGATGTGGATGGGCTCAGCGGGCAACAGGATCGGGTACGGCTTGGGGTTCGGCTTCCAGATGATCAGCGCCAGGGTTTGCAGCAGCAGGCTCACGCCCATGGCGGTGATCAGCGGCGCCAGGCGCGGCGCGTTGCGCAGCGGGCGGTAGGCGATCTTCTCGATGCCGAAGTTCAGCACGGTGCACACCACGATGGCAGCCACCAGCGAGATCAGCATCAACAGCCAGCCCGGCAGGCCACTGTCGGCCAATGCGGTGACCACGGTCCAGCTGGTCATGGCGCCCACCATCAGCACCTCGCCATGGGCGAAGTTGATCAGGTTGATGATCCCGTAGACCATCGTGTAGCCCAGCGCGACCAGCGCATACACGCTGCCGAGCACCAGCCCGTTGATGAGCTGCTGGATGAAGGTGTCCATCGGGAGGAGTCGGTCCTGGTCTGTCGGTGCGGCACGCGGGGAAGGCAGTGATCATGCGGCGCAAGATGCATGCCTCGCGCGGCGTGCGAAGTGTCGCCGAAGACGGGGCCATTTCCGGGCGCCGCCCTGGTCGCCCTGTTCGGGCCAGGGCGGCACTGGTATTCTTTTTGACACCAGCCGCGCCGGAGCCTGACATGAAGGACGACTACAAACGCAAGTCGAGCATCGCGCTCGGGATCATGCTGATTGCGCTGATGTCGATCATGGAAACCTGGATGGCCGACCACCGGTTGCCGAATCCGGCGTCGCCTTTCGTCTGGTCGGTGCTCGGCACCGTCGCTGCAGTGGCCTTCGGTTTTTTCTGCTGGTTCCGGGCGAAGGCGAACCGGGCACCAGACTGAGGCGGATGCAGCGGAGGGCTAGCCGATCAGCGTGCGGTTCTTGCCAGCCCGTTTGGCCTGGTACAGCGCGATGTCGGCGCGCTCGAGCGCCTGTTCGATCCGCTCACCCACCCGAAAAGCCGTGACACCGGCCGAGAAGGTCACGAACACCTGCTTGTTCTCGTGCATGAACAGCCCGCCGGTCAGTGAACGCTGCAATCGGGTCAGGATCTGCTGGCCTTCGTCGACGGGCGTGTCGGGCAACAGCACCACGAACTCTTCGCCGCCGTAGCGGGCCACCACATCGGTCGGCCGCAGGGTCTGGGCCACGGTCGCTGCCAGCGATTTCAGCGCCTGATCGCCTGCGGCGTGGCCGAGTTCGTCGTTCAGGCGCTTGAAGTTGTCGATGTCGAGCAATCCGATGGACAAGCTCGGTGCCGATGCGCCGGAAGGGTCGTCGATGGCCAGACGCTGCAGCCGTGCGCACTCCAGATCGAAGGCCTGCAGCAGGCCGCGGCGATTGGCGATCTGGGTCAGTTGATCGGTGGAGACCTCATCGGACAGCCGGCGCAACTCGCCTTCGAGTTCGTTGACGCGCTGCGACAGATCGGAGGCGCGCATGCGCTCATCATGCAGGCGGCGCTGCGTCTGATCGACCAGACCTTGCACGGTGCGACTTTCCTCGACCATCTCGCGCACGGCGCCTGCGAGGCTTTCCAGCGTATCGGCCCGTTCGATCACATCGGCGTAGCGCCCCACGCTTTCGTGGAAGCGCCCGGTCTGCGAACCCAGTGCGTCCAATTCACTGAGCATGCGGTTGATCAATTGCTTCAGCGCATCGCGCGCGCTGTCGCGCTCGCTGCGCAGTTCGGCCTGCTTCACGCGCGTAGTGCGCAGCAGCTCATTCACCGACTTCACGCCGCGGGCGGTCAGCCCTTCCTCGACCGTCAGGCGCATGGCATCGCACTGGCCGCGCGCCCAGCTGTCGTCTTCGGCCAGGTCGGTGAGGCTGGCCGTCAATTCGAGGCACAGGCCGCTGATCTGATCGAACAGGTGTTCACGGTGCTGCAGCACCCAATCGGCGCGCTCACACAGGCCCTCCACCTCGCTGGCAGCCGACTCGCTGGCACCCTCGCGCTGGATACGCTGCGCCGCCTGCGCAATGGCAGCAGCCAGATCGCCATGGCTTTCCTTGGACGGCAAGGCACGCACCACCGTCTGGCCGAGGGCCGCCACGACGCGCGGAGAGGCATCGGTGGGCGTGCCTGCCGGCTCGGCGGCGATCGGCTCGCCGCTCACAGGGGCTGAGTTGGGGGCGACAAGGCTGGTTGCAGATCCCGGTGCTGCGGCCTCGGTCGTGGCGCTCGGCGCCTCAGTGGCTTCGGGCACTGCGGCCGCATCGGCGGGGTTGTCGGTCTCCCAGCTGCCGACCAATTGGCGCAGTCGCTGCTGCAGCCGGTTGGCATCGCCGCGGCTGCCGCTGAGCACACGTTGCAGGCTGTCCTTCTTGCGTGCCAGCGTCCATTGCTTGCCGCCACGCTCGATGCCGCGAACGATGGACTCGATCAGCGTGGCCAGCGAATCACCGGCCGGCGGGGCCACGCCCTGCTCGGCCTGGTAGGCGCGCGCGTAGTTGTCCGGAGTCGGCTCCAGCTTGTCTTGCGCCAATCGGCGCAGAGCCGCCTTGGCCAGCTGGGTGGGGCTGCCGTCGGCCGAGTGGGCGGGCGGTACAGCCGCATCTGCAGCAACGCCGCCCTTGGCTGGCGGTGTCATGTTGCCCATCGCTCAGCTCGCGTTGTTGGGGGTGCGCACGGGCCTTGGGATCATGTTGCGCGATGGATCGCTGGACACCTCGTCGGTTGCCAAGCCCATCCACGAGGCGGTTCGTGGCAACACTGTGCCTTCGAGCCAGGCCTGGATTTCGTCGGCCGGCTTGGGCTTGCTGAACAGGAAGCCTTGCATCACGCCACAGCCGAGCCGGTGCAGCACCTCCATCTGGCGCAGGTTCTCGACCCCTTCGGCCACCACACGCAGGCCCAGAGACCGCGCCAGCGCGATGATGGCGGTGACGACAGCCGAGCTTTGGGGCGTCATGCCGAGGTCGCGGATGAATCCGCGGTCGATCTTCAGCTCGCTGATCGGCAACGTGGTGAGGTAGGCCAGCGACGAATACCCGGTACCGAAGTCGTCGATGGAGATCTCGACACCGATCTCGTTGAGGCGATGCAGCGACGGGATCACGCTTTGCAGATCCTTCATCAGCGAGTTCTCGGTGATCTCGAGAACCAGCGAATGGTGCGGCACGCCATTGGTGACGACGGCCTCGTGGATCATCTCGACCAGATCGCCGCGATCGAACATCCGGCTGGGCAGATTCACCGCGATCGAATCGGCAAAGCCGAAGGCATCGAGCCAGACCCGGGCCTGGCGTGCCGCCTCGCGGATCGCCCATTCGCTGAGCGGGCGGATCAAGCCGCTTTCTTCGGCCAGCGGAATGAATTCGTTCGGTGGCACCAGCGTGTTGCCGCGCTGCCAGCGCATCAACGCTTCGACGCCCACCATGCGGGCACCGCGCACATCGATCTTGGGCTGGTAGTACAGCACCAGCTCGTTGCGTTCGATGGCCTTGTGCAAGGCGCTCTCGAGCTCGAGCTTTTCGCGCCCCTTGCCGGCCAGTTGAGGGCGGTACACGGTCGCAGCATTGCGACCCTGCGCCTTGACCGCGAACATCGCCACGTCGGAGTTGCGGATCAGCTCGGCCACGTTGTTGCCGTCGCGCGGGAACAGCGCAATGCCGACCGACGCGGTGACGAAGCACTCCTGGCCCGCCACATGGATCGGTGCGCGCATCTGCTCGAGCACGCGGGCGGCCACGATCTCGGCGTCGTGCTCGTCGATCACCTCGGGCAGCAGCGCAACGAATTCGTCGCCACCCAGCCGGCACATCGCTTCCAGCGTCCGGAAGGCGCGCGTGCCCATGGAGTCGAGCAGGTTGTCGGTGACCTGATCGGAATGGCGCACGCACGACCGCAACCGGCGAGCCACCTCGACCAGCAGTTCGTCGCCGGCGCCGTGGCCCAGGGTGTCGTTGATGACCTTGAAGCGGTCCAGGTCGATCACCAGCAAACCCACCTGATGGCCCATGCGCCGCGCCGCGTCGAGCGCGCGCTCGGTGCGCTCGATCAGTTGATTGCGGTTGGGCAGACCGGTCAGCGAGTCGAAATTCGCGAGCTGCCGGATCTTGTGTTCGGCATTCCAGCGGTCCGTCACGTCCTGCACGATGCCGGTGTAACCCAACAGCTGGCCGTGCTCGTTGAACTCCGGCGATGCCTCGGTGTGAATGATGTGGACCTGCCCATCGGGCAACACGAGGGGGATGTCCCGTGTCAGGTTGCCCTGGCTTTGCAACGTCTCGCTGAGCAACGCACGCTTTCCGCGCCGTTCTTCCTTGGGCATCATCCGAAGCAGATCGCGAAACGGCAGCGAGGTGCCGGGCTCGAACTGGAAGACACGCAATGCCTCGGCCGAGAACGCCGGCTCCGAAGAACCCACCCGCCACTCGAAACTGCCCATGCGCGCCAGATCCTGTGCCCGGGCCAGCCGGGACTGGCTCAGCTCGAGCTCGAGCCGGGTGCGCGACGAGCGCAACAGGTAGCGCAGGCGGCCATCGAGCAAGCTCCATTGGTTGGACTTGACGAAGAAGTCGGTGGCGCCCGCCTCGTAGGCACGGTTGATCGACGCATCGTCGTCGAGACCGGTCAGCATCAGCACCGGCAACGACGCAAACGCGGCCATGCGGCGCAATTGACGACATGTCTCGAATCCGTCCATGCCGGGCATGAGGGCATCCAGCACGACGACATCGGGCTGCGAATCGCGCAGCAGCTCCAGCGCACGCTCGCCGCTGGCCGCCTCGGTGATCACGAAGCCTCGCTCACGCAAGGCGATCGAGGTCAGCAGCAGATTGACTTCGTCATCATCGACCAGCAGCACACGAGGCTGCGTCGTTGCGGCGTCGACGGCTGGCAGGCTTGAATTCATGCAGCACCGGCGGTTGGATCCGCAGCGGTCAGGTTGCGCAGTGCGATTCGCACCGCTTGGGCTTCAGACAAGATCAACTCGATGCCCGAGGTGGCGGCATCAAGGCGCAACTCCTGTGCCATGGCTTCGACTTCGGCGCACACCCTGGACAGCTGGATCGCCCCGATGGTGGCCGATGACGACTTCAGGGTGTGAGCCACCAGCCGCACACTGGCCGCGTCTGCCGTGCCGCGCGCCTGCTCCAGTTGCGGCAGCAATCGATTGAGCGATGTCTCAAAGGCCTGGAACACCCTGGTCAGCAACTGGCTTTCTCCGGTCGGATCGAGTTCGCGCAGCCGGCGGATGGCTTCGGGATTGAGCACGCCGTGCTGCGCCGCAGTGGATTCGGCCGCATTGTCAACCGACTCGGGGGCTGCTGAAGATGGCTGGGCGTGTTGCACTGGCTTGGAAGTCATCACAAGGCCCCTGACAGAACGAGGGAAACGGACGGCATGGGGCGCATGCCGGAGTGTGCCTCAGACGGCGGCGCCATCGAATCGGGCAGCACCCGGCTGTGGCACGAGGGCCGCATCGGCAGCCATGTCTCGCCACACCCGCTTGAGTTCAACGGGCCGGTAACCACTGGGTCGCGCCTGAATGTGTGCATGGGAACCGGACCCGGGTGGGCCAATGTCGTTGTGGAGGAGACACCGTGCTCGTGGTATCGGCCGCACCCGAAGGGACTTGAATCTGCTGCCTCTGCGGTGCCGACGCGCTCAACCCAACGGCTGGAACCGCGCCATTCTGGCTGTGTGATGCACCGAATTGGGCTGCCTACAATCCGCCGCTATGACCTGGGGGCCCCACCTGCCTGAGCGCGAACGAGAGCGATTGGACACGCGACGGCTGCGGCTGCGCCAGGTCGCCGCGGTCGTGACGCTTACGCTGGGTGGGCAAATCGCCAGGGCGGCTGAGATCAACCCGGGCGCCGCCGGCGCGCCAACAGATCTGTGGTGGGTACCGTGCGTGGCCGTCGTCATCCTTTGCGCGGCCATCGGCGCGTGGTTGCTGCGTCGACTGCAGCGGCTCGAGGCCCAGGCCTCCGAGCTGCGCCAGCGGCAGACCCAGGCCGCGACGCTGTCGCGTGTTCTTGATGTCTGGCAATGGCGTACCGACGCTCGCCACCGCCTGCTCGCCCTGGAGGCACCGATGGGCCACGCCAGGCCGGCTGCCGATACCGGCTCAGCGGGTGGCCTGGAGGCCATCTGGGCGTTGTTTGCCGGCATCGACCCGGACACGGGCGGGTCGTGCCCCAATCGGCATGCGTTGCTGCGACAGCGACTGGAAGCTCAGCAGGCGGTCGAAGACGTCTGGGTCAGCCACCATGCGGCTGACGACAAATTGCTGATCGGCACGCTCCGGGCCCTGCCGCTGCACGACGCCGATGGCGTGTTCCTGGGCCATGTGGGGACACTGCGCGAATGCACCTCTGCGGGCGCATCGGCCCGCCCTGAACCGCCGTTGGCCGCGGTGCGTGCATCGGAGCCCGAGCGCCCTGCCCCGATGCCATCGCTGACGCCGCTGGCCATCCCGATGGAGAACGACGCGGATTCGTTCAGCTACACCGTCTCGCACGACTTGCGCGCGCCGATCCGGGTGGTCGAGGGCTTCACCAAGATCGTCAAGGAAGATTACGGACGCCTGCTCGACCGCGTCGGCAACGACCACCTCGACCGGGTGCTGGGCGCCGCCGCCCGCATGAACAGCATGATCGACGCGCTGCTGGCGCTGTCGCAGCTGACGGCCAAGCCGGTGTCGCGTCAACCGGTCAATCTGTCGCAGCTGGCGGGCTTCGTTGTCGATGATCTGCGGCGGCAGTCACCTCAGCACAAGGTGACGGTGCACATCGATCCGGCGATGCAGGTGCAAGGCGATCCGACGCTGCTGCGGGTGGTGCTGGAGAACCTGCTCGGCAACGCGTGGAAGTACACCGGCAAGTGCGCCGATCCGCGCGTCTGGTTCGAGCGCAGCACCGACACCACGACGCCCTGCTTCACCGTGCGCGACAACGGCGCCGGATTCGACATGCGGTTTGCCGACCGGTTGTTCGGCGTGTTCCAGCGCCTGCACAGCGCCAGCGAATTCCAGGGCACCGGGGTGGGTCTGGCATCGGTGCGCCGCATCGTGCACAAACACGGCGGCGAGGTGTGGGCCGAGTCGGCGGTGGGCCAAGGCGCCAGCTTTCATTTCTCGCTGGCGCCGCCGTCTCGCTGAAGCAGCGCCCCGCGGCGCTGGGGTCTCACAGGTCGGCTGCGCCCGACAGCCTCTCGACCGCTTCCAGCAAGCGTTCGGCCTCGACCCCCATGGCCAGCCCGTTTGCAGTGGCCATGCGCTGCAGGCGATCAGACGCGGCGTGGCGGGTGAGTGAATAGCGGTGCATCAGCACGCCAACAGCCATCGCCTCGGTCGGTGACAGCTTGTCAGCGAGATGCAATTTCGCTGCGGGGGCGGTGACAACAGGAGCGGGTGCGACCGCGACCGAAGACGACGCCTTCAGCCGCGCGAATACCGCCTGCACCGCAGGCACGATCTGCCCGATGTCCAGCGGCTTGACGAGGTAATCGACCGCGCCGAGTTCATGCACCTGGCGCACCGTGTCGTCATCGGTGAACGCCGACAGGAACATGAACGGCATCTTGCAGTACTCGCGCAGGTAGGCCGCCACGTCGAAGCCGCTCATGCCCTCCATGCGTATGTCGAGCAATGCCAGATCAGGCCGGTGCTCGCGGGCCAGCAGGATCGCGTCGTCGCCGTTGTCGGCGTCGATCACGTCGTAGCCGGCCTGCGTCAGGCCGTGGGTGAGCGTGGCCAGCACGAGCCGGTCATCGTCCACCACCAGGATCTTGCCCCCCGCTGAGGGCGACGCTTGCACGACTGTCACCAGAAAACCCCTGAGATCTCACGAAGCGGAGCGAGCCGGTCGCCGCGGCGGAAACCACGTCCACCCGATACCCCCACTGCCGCGTGTCGATTCTGTCCGAAAGCGGTGTGGCTGAACAGCCAAGGCGGGGTCAAGCCACTGTCTTTCGGGCTGCTGCATTCACGACACCCGGGGGGACGATGCTGACGGTGGCAACCACCTCGTGGCCAGCCTGCTCGATGCTGAGCTGCGCACACCGCCTCGGCAACAAGGCTCGCACCAGACCAAGGCCTGACACACCCCCGGGGACGCGCGCCAGATTGAAATCGTGGGCCAGGCGGGCCTGGTTGCGGATGACGATGCGCACACCAGCGTCTTCGCAGACCAGGGTGCATGACACAGGTGGCAACGGCGTGGCGGCGGGCAGATCACCTCCTCGCTGCATCGCGCTGTGCTTGACGGCGTTGGTCAGGAGTTCGTTGATGGTCAGCGCGATCGGAATCGATTCGGCCTCGGGCAACACCCACTGCGACGGCTGTTCACCTTGCACCGCAAACGAGATCGGGTGCCCGAAAGTGCGCTGCACGGAGCCCGCAATCGCCTCCACCACGCCGGTCACCTGCAACGGCCCGCCCGCACCGACCTGCAGCCCGTACACCTGGGCGATGGCCTGTACCTGCCCCACCACTTCGGACATCGCTGCCGCCATCTCGGGCTTGCGGGAGGCAATCTGCTGCAACAGGCCCGCCACCCCCTGCAGGTTGTTCTTGATGCGGTGGTGCACTTCCTTGACCAGCATTTCGCGCTGCGCGATCGCCTCGTCGAACTTGGCCTGCTCGGCCGCCCGCTGCTCGGTCACGTCGGTCGCCACCAGCAGCAGTTGATCGGCCGCCTGACCCGGTGCAGCCAACGGCAGATAACGCGCATCCCACACGCGCACCTCGCCGTTCATCGGGATCTGGTACTCGCGCTGCGTCACGGTACTGGCGCGCAGGGCGTGCTCCATGTCGAGGCGCCGCTGGGCGGCAAGAGCCGGCTCGAAGATGTCCTCGGGGCTGCAACCCACCAACTGGTCGATCGTTCGATCGACACTGCGCGCGGCGGCCAGATTGGCCTGCAGGATCGTCAGCGTGCGGGCATCTCGCACCGTGATCGCCATGGGCGCGGCTTCGATGATGCGCTGCAGCGATGCCTGCGCTTCCTCGATGCGGGCCTCGGCCTGGCGACGCCTCTCGATATCGAGCAGCGCGTACGTCAGCTGCCGACCGCGCGATTCGCTGCCGGTCACCACCGCATTGCCGACGACCCAGAATTCGCGCCCGTCGCGCGCCTTGACGCGGCACTCGAACGTCTCGGCCTCGCCCTCGACCAGGTCGTCGAGGTACTGCGTGCGGCGAAACGGGTGATCGGGCTCGGGCGTGGCAACGGTACTGATGGGCTGGTCGATGAAATCACCCAGGTCCGCACCGAACATGCGTCGGGCCGAGCGGTTCATCCATTCGATACCACGCGGGCCGACGGTCACGATGCCCACCAGCACCGAATCGAGGATCGCGCGGGTGCGGTTGGCCTGCAACGCCACCGCGTGCTCGGCACGGTGCCGCGCATCGACGTTGACGAACGAGGCAATGATGCCGCCGGACGGGTCGTCGCCGACCAGGCGGGTGCTGATCTGCACCCACACCACACGGCCGTCGCGCTGATGCAACTGCCGCTCGCCGATCCAGCGGCCGTGCAGCTGTAACGCGTGCTGTTCCTGCCCCGACAGGCGCTCGTGTTCCTCGGCATCGGCGAACAGGGAGCGCAACGGCAGCCCCTGCAACTCGGCGGCCGGGTAGCCCGCAAGCTGCGCGAGTGCGTCATTGGCACGCTGCAACACGCCGTCGCGCACGAAGGCGATGCCCACTTCGGACAAGCTGAACATCAGCTCGCGGTCGCGCGCCAGCTGCTCCAACTCGACTTGCTGCGCCTTCAGCCGGGTGATGTCAGACAGCACGGCAATCGCCTCGATCTGCTGCGACACCACCGGGCCGGTCCGGCGCACCGACAGCGCATACCAGCGCACTGGCTGGCCACTCGGCGAACCCACCGCCGGGTCCATGGAAAACTCGGTCTCGAAGATCAGACCGGCGGTCAGCGCTTGCAAGGTATCGGCCGCAATGCGTTGCCCCTGCGGCGAGCTTCCGAACAATTCGGCGATGCCGCTGCCGGCAATGCCGACCGAGGGCAGGCCCAGCATGGCTTCGAAGCGCCGGTTGCAACGCACCAGCACATTGCCTCGGATGTAGGCGATGCCCGCCGAGGTGCTCTCCAGGATCGTGGTCAACTCGCGCAGCAGCTGTTCGCTGCGCTGCTGGGTCTGATGCTGCTCGGTGATGTCGAGTGTCACCACCGAGGTGGTGCGCTTGCCCGATGCCAGGGTGGCCGGCTCGACCCGGGTCAACAGCCACCGCAGGCCCAGTTGAGGATGCCGGATCGCATAGCGCACCTCGGCGCGCTGCGCAGCACGCAGCGCCTGCTGCAGCGCATCGTAGTCGGCGAGGGATTCGTCGGCCACGATGTCGCGGCTGATCGATTGCAGCGCCGCTGAGGTGGGCACCACGCCCGTGTCGCCACGCGCGTCGGCCGCCACGGGCGACTGGCGCTGGCGCACCCAGCCGGAGGTCTCCTGGAACGTGGCCAGCCCCACGCCGGCGGTGTCCATCAGCGCGCCGATCTGCATCTGCGCGAGATCGCGCTCTTCCTCGATGCTGCGGTCTTCCAGGATCGCCATGTGGCGCCTCGCCCCGCCTGGCGTGGTGTAGCAGCGCACGATCGAGCGCAAGCGACGCAGCCCACCCTGCGGCTGGGGCAACCAACCCTGCGTCACCACCGGCTTGGACGACGGTTGCAATGCCGGCGAGGGACCGCTGTCGGTCCAGCCCAGCAGTTGGCGCAACTCCGGTGTCGCATCGGTCAGCACCGCCGGGACCGCGCCTGCCAGCGCATCGAAGGCCGGATTGGTGCGCACCAGCAGCCCGGTCTCGTCGAACAGCACCATGCCGATGGGGCTCAGGTCGAACCAGTCGTCGATCTCGCGGGCAGAGCGGTCTGCGCGCTCGCGGGCGATGTGCTCGGCAGTGCTGTCCTGAAGCACGGACATCGTGAAGACCCGCCCGTTCTCGTCGGTCAGCACGCTGCGGCTGGCACGGAACCAACGTTCCCGCCCGTCGGCGCCGATCAGGCGCCGGTTCATCCAGGCCGAGCCAGCTTCCCGATCAGCAGCCGGCTGTCCGTGCTCACGCAGTGCCAGGCTGCTGGCACGATCCTCTTCGGGTTCCAGCAGCACCGGGTCGGTGCCGATCAGCTGGTCTCTCGAAAAACCGCTGAAAGCGACAAAGGCCGGGTTCACATCCACGATGCGCCAGCGGGTGTCCTGAAGCATCGCGGGAAATGGCGAGTGCCACAGCACCTGCATCAACTCGGCAATGACCGGGCCAGCGATCGCCGACGAGGGAGTCGCCTCGGGCGGCAGCGCATCGCGCCACTGCAGACGCAACGCGTACACGCCAGCGCTCAGCACCTGCCAGGCTGCATCTGCGCGGCGGCCATCGGCCGTCACTGCTGGCGGCGGCAGCGTGGGCGGCCCGCGCCTCGCTGCCGCAGCACGTGCCACGGTATGGCCAGGGGTACGCAGGGCGCCAGGCGATGCGGCGATGGCCTGGCGCAACCAATCGACCAGCGCGGCGCCCAGCACGCCCTGCCATTCGGCGAGCGAAGCGCCCACGACCCCCGGCATGCGACGCAACGCTGCGGTGTTCGCGAAGGTCACTTGCGCGCGGCGGTCGAACAGCAGCACGCCTTCGCTGAGGTGATCGAAAAACTGCTCGAGGGCAGACTGGCTGGCGGCGGTGCCCGTCGGACTCGCCACAGACGAAGGCAGACTCATGCCTGCGAATTTATCGTGTCACACCGAGCCCTGGCGTTCGTCACGTCGTCAGTCGAGATCTGCGGCCGCGGCCAAGGCCCGCAACTCGGCCTGATTGATCTCGCGCACACCCATCATCAAGGCATCGGCGCATTCTCGGAAGTCGTAGAGCGACTCCGCTTCGATTGCCTTCACCAGATTGAAGTAAGGCGCGTAAGGGCCGGTGCCGTCGATCAGGGTCTCATGCACCAGCTGCGGGACCGGAATGGTGCGCAACAGCTCGGCCAGCGGCTGCTGAAACAGACGGTCCAGCAGCGAGAACACCCCGCAGATGAAGAGCTCGTTGCGCATCTCGGCATCGCCGCCCGTGTTGCGCGCCAGCTCTTCCATCAGCAGGCCGCGTCGCACCGATGCGAACATCGCCGCGCGCATGTTGGGTTCCTTGCTGGCCGTGGCGAGCAACAGCGCCAGCCAGCGCTTGAGCCGCTGGTAGCCCAGCAACATCAATGCATGGCGGAAAGAGCTGACCTCCACCGACAGGCCGAACGCCGCCGAGTTGATGTAGCGCAGCACCTTGAAGCCGAGCGAAGGATCGCGCTTGAGGGTGTTTTCCAGCTTCTCGGCGGATTCTTCTGCGTCGACCTGGCGGATGAGCTCGACCACCGTCTGCAGATCGATGGGCGTCGGTGGTGCACGGCCGCCCTTGGGGCGTTCGGTGACTTCATCGCCGAGCGGCCAGCCCAGCACAGCGACGGCACCCCGGTTGAACGCCCCTTCCATGTCGGCGGGCGTGTTGATTCCGGCCAACACGTGAGGAATGGTACGGTTCACCCCTTCTGGCGCCGCGCCGCCGGCCACCCGGCGGTCGTCTGACAGATCGATGATCGATTGCGTGAAGCACGGAAGGACTTCGCGGGGCAGCTCCTTCAGCGGGCGGCCCTTGAGCATCAGCGTGGTGCCATGCGCATGCAGCGCGATGATGGCAGCGGTGTTCACTGGGTCGGCTGCCATGAAGGCAGGCACCTCGACCATCAGGTTGCGGGTGGGCGACGTCTGCAACAGGTCATGCAGCAGGCTCTCGCTGGTGATGTTCAGCGACACCCGCCCACCGTTTTCCGGCCATACCGCGGACACGGCGCTCAGCAGTTGCCCCGCATCGAGGGCCACGTCGGGGCGCAGAGGAAAGACCGTCAGCCGGGTGGCAGCGACCGTGCGATTGCGGTCGATGAAGGCGGAGTAGCCCAGCGCCACCTGACCCAGTATTTCGGCTTCCAGCACAAGAACTCCTAAGCAGCGAAGGGGCGCAACCGGGCGAACGCGTGCGGAGTCTGCCCCGATCAGGGATTGAGGTATTGGAACAGCGAGAGTTTTTGCACTGCCGAATACGACTTCAGGGCAGCATCGTAGCCGTTCTGCTTGAGCTGAAATTCCGACAGCGCCTCAACCAAGTCCAGATCCTCGGCGTTCGACCGCTGCGTCTGCGCTTCCAGCTTCTGGGCCGACAGCCGATCGGTGACACCGTCGATGCGATTGAGCACATCGCCTGCCGCCGATCGGGCCGTGCTGAGGGCTCCCAGACTGGCATCCACGTTGCGCAACGCGTCGGATGTGCCCTGGGCGCGCTGCGATCCACTCAGCCCGGTCTGCTTGAGGTTGGCGACGGCCTGATCCAGGACGGCAAACACGCTCAATGTCGGCGTCGACGGCGTGATTTCGAACTGATCGCCCGCAACCGGCGCTCCCGAAATGTTGACGCTGGTGCCATGCAGATCGATCGCACGGCCGCTGCTGAAGGTGCCCGTGCTTTCGGTGGTGGCAACGTTCGGCGTGGCCAGCGGAAAACTCTCGATCGTGTAGTCGGTGGCGCTGGTGAAGCGGATGCGGTAGCCGGTGTCGGCAACTGGAAACAACTGCGAGGGGTCGTTGACGCTGCCGGCATCGATCCAGGCGCCCTTCACGGGTTGGTTGGTGACGTTGTTCCCGGCGGCTTGGGTGACAAAAACGCCATTGCCTGTGCGTGAGGACAACCAGGCCGCGTTGCCGTCGCTGCTGAGCGGCAGCGAGGTGTCCGCATCGGTCAGTGTCTGCCCGGCGATGCCTCGGAACGCGACCCCGCTGGGCGTGTCGATGAATGGCGGTTGGTTCGATCCCTGGCCGCCGAACAGATAGCTGCCTGCCCCATCGGATCGGTTGGCCACCTGCAGCAATTGATCACGCAGGCCCTGGATCTTGTTCGCCTGGATCGCCCGCTCCGCATCGGTGTAACTGGCATTGCCGGCCGCCACCAGCGCTTCGCGGGCCTGAGACAACAGTTCATTGGCATCGCCGAGAGCGCTTTCGGTCTGCCCGACCAGCACCTTGCTGGCTGACGCACTGCGTTGCGACGCATCGCTGCGCGCCTCGGCGGCCAGTGCCCGCTCGGCACGCGCGGCGGCCGCCGGATCGTCGCTCGCCCGGAGCACCCGCTTGCCGCTGCTGAGCCGTGTCTGCGCGTCGCTCAGGTCTTGTTGGCGCTGCTGAAGGTTGTCGATCGTCGTGGCGTAGCTGCTGGCGGTGGTGATGCGCATGGCGGTCTCTCGATCGAGGGGGTAGTGACAGGTCAGCCTGGCGAAGGCGGCACGTCAGCGCGCGAGCTGGAGCAAGGAGTCGAAGATCGACTGCGCCACCTGCAGCATCTTGGCGGCCGCCTGGTAGCTCTGCTGGTACTGGATCAGGCGCGCGGCCTCTTCGTCCAGGTTGACCCCGGACTTGGCAGCCAGATCCTTGTTGGCCTGCTCGGCCACCGACGTCGACAGGTCCGCCGACGCCCTGGCGCTCTGGACCCGCACGCCCACGTTGGCGATCACGTTCGCGTAGGCATCGGTGACGCTGGCGCCCGGCTGCAAGGTACCGCCACTCCACACCGCGCCAACCAGCGAGGCATCGCGCAGTGACAGCAGGCCGTTGGCGTTGCGGTTGTCCGACAGCGGATAGGTGTTGCGGCCGACAGTGAAGCTGTCGCCAATCACCGCCGGCGAGGCCAGCGGGTCTGCGGCCACCGGCACCCCGGTGATGTTGATCTTGAAGCCGTTGGTGGCCGTTGTGCCGGGGTAATCGATCGGCTGGCCCGGTTGCCATGCCGCCGGTGTGCTGGTGCCAGATGAATCGGTCCAGGTGTAGGTGTACTGACCCGGTGTCGCGGTCACCTGGAACTGCAGTGTTGCCGGCAAATTGGGATGGGTGCCAGCGCTCACGCTGCCAGCCGCCAGGGCCAGTACGCTGCCCGTTCCCTTGTTCGAGCTGCCAGCGGTGACACTCAACGGTGACGCTGCGGCGATCAGCTTCGGGTTGACCATGTCGATCCGGAAATCGCGCGCTGCACCGCCCGCGGGCTGCAGCAAGAACCGATCACCCGCCGACGCGGTGCCACTGACATTGATCTGGAAGCCGTCGACGATGTCGCCATTGGCGACGGTACGCGCCGCAAAGGCCGGATCCGGTTTTCCACCGCTGAGCCGCTGCAGCTGGAAGCCACCCGCACCGTCGGCGGTCAATTCGTAGTCACTCGCCTGCACGCCGCTGATCTGTGCAGCGGCCAGCGAGGCAGGCGACTGCAGGGTGAGCAACACGCTGCCGCTGCCGCTGTTGGTGGCCAGCGAACGGCCGGTGATCACCGGCGCACCGGACACGTCGCCGAAGCGGAACATCGCCGCACCGGGCTGGCCCAGCAGATCGAGGCCGAGCGCTTGTTGTTCATTGACCTGCTGGCCGATGCCCAGTGCCAGCTGACCGAGCTGATTGCGGGCATCGGTCAGGTCGCTGTTCTGGAAACGCAGCAGGCCCGAGATCGAGCCGGACGACAGCAGCGAATCGTCGATTTGCCGGCTGCCGTTCTGTCCGGCCACGCCAAGCACCGCCCGCGTGGCGTCGTACGGGTCGTACATCGCGATGAGCTTGGTGGTTTGCGCACCCACCACCAGCGATTGCCCTCCGCCCAGGAACACCGACAGAGAACCGTCATCGGCCGGCACCGTCGAGACCTGCACGTACTGGCTGAGGTCGTTGATCGCGGTGTCGCGCTTGTCGAGCAGGTCATTGGGCGGCTGGCCCAGGCCGCGGGCATCGACGATGCGCTTGTTCAGCGCCGCGATCTGCTCGGTCAGGCTGTTGACCGAGGCCACCGACACCTGGATCTGCTGGGTCACACCCGCCTGCAGCGTATCGATCTGCTGCGCAGCCGCATTGAATCGAGACGCCAGATCGTTCGCCCGCGCCAGCACGACCTGGCGCGCTGTTTCGTCCTGCGGCTTGGTCGACACATCGGTGAACGCGTTGAAGAACTGGGTGGCCGAGTAGCCGAGCCCGGCTTCACCGACGCCAAACACCTTCTCGAGTTGCGCGAGCTGGTCGCTGCGTGCGCTGTCGGCACTGGCCTGCGATCGCGCCAGGGCCGCCTGCTGGGTCAGAAAGTCATCGTGGGCACGCGTGACCGTCGTGATGTCGACACCCCGCCCGAAGAAGCCCGCGCCGGTGTATTGCCCGTTCGACGACGACAGCTCCACCTCCTGCCGCGAGTAGCCCCGCGTGTTGGCGTTGGCGATGTTGTTGCCGGTGGTCTGCAGCTGTGCAAAGGCCGCACCCAGGGCCCGTGTGCCCAGCGACGACAGTGCTCCAGTACCCATGGTGTGGCGATCCTCTGAGGCGGCTGTGGGGTCAGGTCGTCATCACCCGCTGCAGGCGCAGCGTGGTGTTGATGACGCGGGTCAGCTTGTCGGCATAGGCCGGGTCGGTGGCATAGCCCGCGCGTTGCAAGCCCTGCGCGAAACCCACCGCACCGGTGGCCCCGGCGCTGGCGTCGGCAACCACACGGCTGTAACGGGGGCTGTCCTTCATCAGGCGGGCGTAGTCGTTGAATGACGCCTCATACGAGTCATAGGCGCGGAACTTGGCCGTCACCTTGCGCGCGGTGCCGTCAATCACTTCGGTGGTCGTCACCTCGGCCACACGGCCGGTCCAGCCTGGGCCGGCCTTGATGCCGAACACGTTGAACGAGGTCGATCCGTCGGCGTTCTTGATCTCGTGTCGTCCCCAGCCCGACTCGTGGGCGGCCTGGGCGACCATGAAGCTGGCCGGGATGCCGGTTTGAGCCTCGGCGGCTCGGGCGGCCTCGGTGTGGCGCTGCACGAAATCGATCTGCCGCTGAGAGGCCGTCACCGACGTTGTCCCGCTGCCCGCCGCGGCGCCGACCGGTTTCGCGCTGCCATCGGCGGCTGCGGGCGACACGACGTTGCCCATCTGCCGCTCGAGCTGGCGTGCAATCACGTCGGCCAGTCCGCCCGGGGCGCCGCTGATCTTCTTGGCGTATTCCGCGTCGAGCATGTCGTTGCCGAGCTGGGTACCCTGGTTGGTCAGCATGCCAGAGGACATGGCCGACTGTGCCTCGCGCATGCCCTTCAGGAGCTGTTGCATGAACAGTGTTTCAAACTGCTTCGCGGTTTCCTTGATGGCCGCCTTCGGGTCGCGTGCTGCGCCATTGCGCAGTGCCGCCAATGCGCGCGCGTCGGTGGCCGTGGCCGCCGAACTGGTCACGGCACCTGGCAACAACGACGTCGACGGCAGGTTCATCAGATCACCTCGAGCTCGGCATTCAGCGATCCGGCGGACTTCATGGCCTGCAGGATCGCCAGCAAATCTTGCGGCGTGGCCCCCAGCGAATTCAGCGCCTTGACCACATCGGCCAGCTTGGCGCCCGCCGGCAGCGCGATCAGCGAACCGGGCTCCTGCCGGATCGTGATGTCACTCTTTTCCGATTGCACCGTCTGCCCCTGCGAGAAGGCGTTGGGCTGGCTGACCAGCGGCGTGGTGCTGATGGTCACCGACAGATTGCCGTGGGCGATCGCACACGGCGACAGCGTGACCGATTCGTTGACCACCACCGAGCCGGTGCGCGCATTGATGATCACGCGGGCGGCCGGTGCCGCCAGGTTGATGTTGAGGTTCTCGATGTCGGCCATGAACGACACGCGGGCGTCGGACGATTCGGGCATGCTCACGCGCACCCTGCGGCCGTCGATCGCCTGGGCCATGCCGGCACCCATGCGGGTATTGATGGTGCGAGCCACTTCGCGTGCCGTGTTGTAGTCATCGGCGTGCAGATCAAGCTGCAGCGCGTTGCCCATGTTCAGCGGCGTCGGCACCGCGCGCTCGACGGTGGCGCCTTCGGGCACGCGCCCGGCGCTCAGGTGATTGATCTGTACCTTGGAGCCGCCTGCAGCGGCACCCGCACCGCCCACGATCAGGTTGCCTTGGGCCAGCGCATAGATCTGCCCGTCGGCGCCCTTCAGTGGCGTGGCAATCAGCACGCCACCGCGCAGGCTTTTCGCGTTGGCGAGCGACGACACGTTGACATCGATGGTCTGGCCGGGCTGCGCAAAGGCCGGCAGCTGGGCCGTGACCATCACGGCGGCCACGTTCTTCAGCTGGACGTTGGTGCCCGCGGGGATGGTCACGCCAAGCTGCTGCAGCAACGAGCTGAGGCTTTGTGTGGTGAAGGGCGCCGAGGTGGTCTGGTCGCCGGTACCGTCCAGGCCCACGACCAGTCCATAGCCGATCAGCGGGTTGCTGCGCACACCCTGGACCGAGGCGATTTCCTTCAAGCGGGCGGCACTGGCGGGCTCCACCCATCCGACTGTGGCGCCGGTGATGGCGCAGACCATCCCGACAGCCGCACACCACCCTCTTTTGCTTGTATTCATGTCCGGATGCACCTCGTGATGCATCCGATTCTGGGCAAACTTAAATCGGCAGAACGGTCAAAAAGAACCGGGCCAACCACCCAATTATCTGGGCGTCGGCCTGCGCGCCTCGGCCCTTGTGCTCCAGCCGGACATTGGCGATCTGCGCCGAAGCCACCACATTGCCGGTCTGGATGGTGCGCGGGTCGACCTGGCCGGAGAAGCGCAGCACATCGACGTTGTCGTTGACACCGATCTGCTTCTCGCCAGAGACCAGCAGGTGCCCGTTGGGCAGCACTTCTGTGACGGTCGCGGTGATCACCCCCGAGAAGTCGTTGGTGTTCTCGGTGCTGCCCTTGCCCTCGAAGGTGTTGGCCGAGTTGCCGCTCGCATTGGTGCGACTGAGCAAGCTGGAAGGTAGCAGAGGCACCGCGCTGATGCCTGCACTGACCTTGCCGGACTTGTCGATCGTGCTCGTGCTTTTCTGGGTGGCCGAGACCTTCTCGATGATCTGCACCGTGAGCGTGTCGCCGACCAGGCGGGCGCGGTGATCCTCGAACAACGGACGGTACTGCGAGGCCTGGAAGATGGCGCCATTGATGGGCGGCGGTGCGGTATTGGCAATCGGCGCAGCGTGCGTCGGCACGGCGACATCGACCGAGGTGCCCAGCCCGAACGCCGAGCAGCCGCACAGGCCCGCCACGCTGAGTGCGGCTGCGACGCCGCCGCAGGGACGCAGGAGGTTCATCAGCTTCATCACAGCTGTCCCAGTTTCTGCAGCATCTGATCGGAGGTGCTGATGGCCTTGGAATTGAGCTCGTAGGCGCGCTGCGTCTGGATCATCGACACCAACTCTTCCACCACGTTGACGTTCGAGGTCTCGACGAAACCCTGTTGCAGCTGACCGGTGCCGTTCGCTCCCGGGGCGCCGGTATTCGGCGTGCCGGATGCGGCGGTTTCGGCATAGAGGTTCTGGCCCTTGGGCTCGAGACCGGCCGGATTCACGAAGTTGGCCAGTTGCAACTGGCCCACCGTTTGCGGCAGGGCCTGTCCCGGCAAGGCCACGCTCACCGTGCCATCGGCCGCGATCGTCACGCTTTGCGCATTGGTCGGGATGGTGATGCCGGGGTTGACGGTGTAGCCGTTGTTGGTCACCAGTTGGCCCTGCGAATTGACCTGGAACGAGCCGTCCCGGCTGTAGCCCGTGGTGCCGTCGGGCATCTGGACCTCAAAGAAGCCGTTGCCCTTGATCGCCACGTCCAGTGGATTCGTGGTTTGCTGAAGATTGCCCTGCGCGAAGCTGCGTGCGGTGGCCACCGCGCGGGTGCCCAGGCCCAGTTGGAGGCCGGTCGGCAAGGTCGTCTGCTCGCTGCTGTTGCCGCCGGCCTGACGCAGGTTCTGGTACATCAGGTCCTCGAACACCGCGTGCGACTTCTTGTAGCCGTTGGTCGAGACGTTGGCCAGGTTGTTGGAAATGGCATCGAGCTGCGTCTGTTGCGCTTCCATGCCGGTTTTGGCGATCCACAGCGAACGAATCATGGTGTTTGTCCTGGGTCAGGGGTTGAGGCCGCGCGTGGCGAGGCTCAGTTCATCGAGAGCAGCTGTGCCGCGGCGGTTTCGTTGTCCTTGGCGGTCTGCATCAATTTCATCTGGGCCTCGAACTGGCGGGCGGCAGAGATCATGGCCACCATGGTTTCGACCGGGCTGACGTTCGAGCCTTCCAGTGCGCCGTCCTGCACCCGGGCGGTGGCATCGGCGGGCAGATCGGCGCCATCGGCGGCTCGGAACAGCCCGTCCTCGCCGCGGATCAACGCCGCTTCGGGCGTCACCAGTTTCAAACGGCCGATGGCCTGGGGAGGCTGGTTGCCGGTGCGTGCGCTGATGGTGCCGTCGCCGGCAATGGACACCTCGCTGTTCTCGGGCACCTGGATGGGACCACCGTCACCGAGCACGCTCAGACCGCTGCGTGTGGTCAGGGTGCCGTCGGCAGAGACGTCGAGCGAGCCTCCGCGGGTGTAGGCCTCGGTCCCGTCCAGCGCCTGCACCGCGAGCCAGGCATTGCCCCGCACCGCAACGTCCAGATTGCGTCCTGTGGCGGACACCGGCCCCGGCGTGGCGTCGTAGCCGGGCGTCGATTCCAGCGCATAGACCCGTGTGCTGGCGCCGCTGCCTTGCACCGGCACCGCGCGAAACGCCTGCAGTTCGGCGCGAAAGCCGGTGGTCGACACGTTCGCCAGGTTGTGCGCCAGCACGTCCTGGCGTTGCAGCGTGGCCTTGGCGCCGGACATCGACAGGTAGATCATGCGGTCCATCGCAAGCTCCTCGGCATATCAGTTCAGGGGCCCGGCTCAGATGTTGACCAGCGTCTGCAGCACCTGGTCTTGCGTCGAGATGGTCTTGGCGTTGGCCTGGTACAGGCGCTGCGCCGTGATCAGGTTGACCAGTTCGCCCGTCAGATCGACGTTGGACTCTTCCAGCGCACCGGACTGCAAGGCGCCGTAGGTGCCGGTCCCCGGAGGGCCACCGCTGCTCGGATCGCCAGAGGCGAAGGTCGAGCGCCACAGATTGGCACCCATCGGCTGCAGCCCTTGCAGGTTGCTGAAGTCCACCAGCTGTAGCTGCGAGAGGTTCTGGGTGCGGCCGTTCGAGTACGTGGCCTTGACCACCCCGGAATCGTCGAAGCTGATGCCGGTCAACTGGCCCGAGGCGTAACCGTCCTGCTTCAGTTCGCTCACGGTGAAGCCCGAGGCGTACTGGCTGCTGCCGGAGAAATTGACCGGCAGCGCAGCGAACAGTGTGGACGATGTGTTCCGTGGATCGACCACATCGATCGTCGGCGTGGTGGTGGGGGCCGTCAATGCACCGGTCGAATCGAAGCTCAGCGATGTGACCTTGCCAGTGGCAGGCGAAGGGCCATCGAAGGGCTGGCCATTGATCGTCGCGTAGACGTCCCACTCGTTGGCCGCTGTCTTGCGAAAGTAGTAGTTCATCGTCAGCGGCGCACCCTGGCTGTCGTACGTGGTCTGCGACGTGGCGTAGTTGTAGGTGGCGGGCTGATCAAACGCGATGGGCAGCGTGGGTACCGTGCTGGAGGCGTTCAGATTGATCCCCATGCGGATGCCGCGCAGTGCCGGATCGCTGCCGCCGCCGGTGGCCACCGGCGCCCCGAGGCCCGCCTGCAGCCGGATGGGCTGCGCGTCGCCGACGGCGCGACCCGTTGCGTCGTCCCAGGGCTGGGCCTTCAGCTTGTTGCCGAGGTTGTCGACGACAAAGCCCTCGCGGTCCAGCTTGAACTGGCCATTGCGGGTGTAGGCGGTGTCGCCGCTGGGGCGCAACACCTGGAAGAAACCTCGTCCGTTGATGGCCAGATCCAGTGGGTTGCCCGTCGTCGAGATGTTGCCCTGCGTGAACTGCTGGGCCACCGTCTCCAGACTGACGCCAATGCCGACGTTGCTGCCGCCAGCGCCATTGATCGAGTTCGCATAGACATCAGCGAACTCTGCGCGCGACGACTTCGCGCCGAAGGTGTTCGCATTGGCAATGTTGTTGCCGATGACGTCCAGGTTCTTGCTGGTGGCATTCAGACCGGAAAGACCTTGTTGGAAGCCCATGGTGTGTCCTTAAGAAGTACGAGGTGGCCGGGGTGGCGGGAAAGGTGAAAAGTGCGGCCTCAGTTCAGGGCGCGCACGCTGCTGTAGGGAACGCTGCCGGCGTTCTGCAATTCGAGGTTCAAGGCGTTGCCGCTGGTATTGATGGCATTGACGCGGTCGCGCATCAACATCGTCGGGTTGCTGCTGACACTGCCGCTGGTGGCCGTGACGCGGAAGCGCAATCCGCTGTCGTTGGTGGCCGTGCCCGCCGGCCAGTTGAAGCTGTGGCTGCCGGAGCCGAGGGCGCCCAGGGCCATGGTGTCGATGACCTGGCCGGACGGCGACAGCACATCGACCTTCACCGCGTCGGCAGGGCCCGACAGTTCGAAGCCGCCCTGCCCCACGCCGCTGTTGATGTCGAGCACATTGCCGGGCACCACCACATCACGGCCGACCAGCGACGCACTCTGCAGCGCCTGCAACTGCGTGAACTGTCCCGAGAGCCCCTGCACCGTGGTGTTCAGCTGCTGGATGCCGCTGACGGTGTTGATCTGCGCAATCTGCGAGGTCACCTGCGCGTTGTCCATCGGGCTGAGCGGATCCTGGTTCTGGATCTGCGTGATCAGCAACTTGAGGAACCGGTCCTGCGAGCCTGGATCGTCGGCCGCCAGGTTGCCCGACGACGAGGACGTGCCCGTGCTCGAGGGTTTGTTGAGGGTCGAGAAATCGATGGCCATGGAGCGTGTCCTCGGGTTCGGTCAGGAGCTCAGTTGCCCATCTGCAGAGTCTTGAGCAGCAACGACTTGGCGGTGTTCATCACCTCGACGTTGTTCTGGTAGGAGCGCGAGGCGGAGATCATGTTGACCATCTCCTCGACCGCATTGACGTTGCTGTAGGTGACGTAGCCGTCGGCATCGGCGCTGGGATGCTTCGGATCGAGCACCCGGCGACCTGGCGTCTGGTCTTCGGTGATCGTGCTCACGGTGACCCCGGCGGCACCGGCATTGCCACCGACGGTGCCCATCAGCTGCGTCTGGAAGGTCACTTGCCGAGCCTTGTAGGCCTTGCCATCGGGGCCGGCAACGGTGTCGGCGTTGGCCAGGTTCGACGCGACGATGTTCAGCCGCTGGCTCTGCGCACTGGTCGCGCTGCCTGCCACATTGAAGATGTTCATCATGCTCATGCTTGACCTCCCTTGATCGCGTCGAGCATGCTGCGCACGGAGCCGCTGACGAAGGTCAGCGTGGCCTCGTACTTCACCGCGTTGTCGGCGAAGCTGGCACGCTCGCGGTCCATGTCGACGGTGTTGTTGTCCAGACTGGTCTGGCTGACGTTCGAATACAAAAGATTGGCAGCCACCGGCGACGCGCCGGTGCCGGCGATGTGCCCCGCCTGGGTCGTGTCCAGACGGCCGACCGTGCCCAAGCGGGGGGTCTGTCCACCGGTGGCGTCCCGCAGCGCCTGCGAAAAGTTGATGTCCCGGGAGACATACCCTGGCGTGTCGGCGTTGGCGATGTTGCTGGCAATCAGACGCTGTCGCTCTGCCCTCAGGGTCAAGGCCTGACCCTGGAAGTCGATGGAACTGGTGAGCTGGTTCAGCATGGGTCACTCCCGAAGGCTGGCTGTGCGGTCATTGTCCGAAGGGCTCGCGCCAAACATAAGCGGGAACAAGCGCGGGATTCACCGTCAATTCGCGGCCTGCGGCGCCTCGGGTCGTGTCTAGAGTGCAGGCATGAAACTCCGTCGCTTCTCTCCTCTTGCCCAGGCACTCCGCCGTGGCGTTCTGCGGCTTGCCGGCGCAGTCGCGGTGTGCCTGCCGCTGCATGGCATCGCACAGGAGTCGGCCGATGTGGCGGTCGATGCCGCACTGCTCGACCAGGTCCGCCAGCTGGCCTTGCACGCCACGCAACAGGCAGCGCCGGTTCAGGCCGACGATGCAACCGATCCGACACAGGCAGCAGCCGCGCCCAGCAAGCCTCTGCGCTTCGAAGTGCAGATCGGGTCGCTCGACCCACGCCTGAAGTTGGCCGCCTGCCAGCACATCGAGCCCTACCTGCCCCCCGGCACACGGCTGTGGGGCAAGGCCCGCATCGGGCTGCGTTGCGCGCAGGGCGTGAGACCCTGGAACGTCTATCTGCCGATCACCGTGCGCGTGTTCGGTCAGGCCCTGGTGGCTGCAGCGCCGCTGCCAGCGGGCGCCACGCTGCGCGAAGAAGACCTGCGTCTGGCCGAGGTGGACATAGCCGAAGACAACGCACCGTTGGTGAGCAACGCATCCCTGGCCGTGGGTCGGATGCTGACGCGTCCGCTGATCGCCGGGCGCGGCTTGCGCCAGACCGATCTGAAGCCCCGGATGTGGTTCGCCGCCGGCGACTCCGTCAAGGTGCTGGCCAGCGGGCCCGGCTTCAGTGTGGCGGGCAGCGGGCAGGCCCTGACGCCCGGCATCGAAGGCCAGACGGCCCGCGTGCGCACCGACAGTGGTCAGGTGCTCACCGGCACCCCGGTAGGCACGCGCGTGGTGGAGCTGTCGCTGTGAGCCGATGGCGACAAGCTGCCCAGCGGTCGACACCCGTTTGCGCCGCGCAGTCAAAAAGTCCTAAAGTCCGTGGGAGTGCGGCCGATACACCGATCATGTTGAGAAATCTTTTCACTCCGCCGCCCGCCGGGAGAATGTCATGACCATCGGAAGCACAACCAACAAGACCCAGGGTCTGCCCGTGGCAAGCGCCGCGACGGGACCTGCCGTCACGCCGGCGAACGCCCGCAGCAGCGCCGACACCACGGCAGCAACCTCGACCGAGGCCAGCGCACAGGTGGCCCTGTCGAGTACCGCAGCAAGCCTGTTGTCGGCGGCCCCCAGCGCCGCCGAATTCGACAGCGCGAAGGTCGACCGCATCTCGCAAGCGATCGAGCGAGGCGAATTCAAGGTCGATGCCGGCGCGATTGCCGACAAGCTGATCGCCAACGCCGCCGAACTGCTGAAGAAGAGCACGCCCGAGTCCTGACCGAATCTCTCTGCTGCATCCATCCATGAATTCGTTGCCGTCGAAGCGTCTCCCCGCCACCGCACTGTTGCCCATGTCGGGGAACGAGGTCATTGAACCGGCCTTGGAATCAACCCTCAGCGCGGTCGAGACCCGTCTGAGCGCACTCAGTGCCGCCTTGCAGGCGCGGGACTTGTCATCGATCGACCTGCACGCCTCGGAGCTTCATCGCGCGCTGTCGAATGCGGTCGATCATTTTTCTCGCGCGGCGCGCAACGGCCCGGTTCCGCCCGCGCTGCGTCGCCGACTGGCGAACGCCAGCGGCACCGTCGCGGCACAGCGCGAAAGCCTGGCCCGCGCCACCGCAGCGCTCGACCGCGCCATCGATGTGCTGCTGCCCCGCGAGGCGTCGGCTGTCTACGGTGCGCAGGGCAGCGTCCAGCGCCCAGGGCGTACTGGCTCACTGCTGGCCTGAACCACACGCCGGTCGCGCGCCCTCAACGCGGCGGCGCCGGCTTCAATTCCGCCACCCACTCGCGTCCCTGTGCGGCGTGCACGACGCGCAAACGCGTGCGTGGCGACGTCAGGTACTGCAACTCCACCACCTGCGACACGTAGGTGATCGCTCCCGGCTTCGCGTCGACCTCGAGGGTGCTGCGTATGTCGCCTCGGGACTCCAGCACACGAACCCCTGGCGCCACCACGGCGTAGAGATACGACCGCGCGACCGTGGCTCCCACGTGCTTGCCGTCGATCAGCACCTCGATCGGAATCGCCCCGCCCACACGCTCGCTGCGGATGACGTAGATCGCAGCCTCGTCGGCCGCGACCGGCGCCGGCATCGCGCGGCCCGGTGACACGTCGCTACCGTGGGTCGGCACGGCACAACCCAGCAGCCACATCGAGAGCACGGCTGATGCTGCCGCGGCAGCGAGGCGCCAGCGGCCCAACTTCATCGGGAGCCCTCCCGAGCAGTGATGCAGATGCCCCAGACTGCCATGAACATCGCTGCGATCACCGGCCCGATGACAAACCCGTTGAGTCCGAAGACAGCCATGCCGCCAAGCGTTGAAATCAGCACCACGTAGTCCGGCATCTTCGTGTCCTTGCCGACGAGGATCTGCCGCAGCACGTTGTCGACCATCCCGATGACAAGCACGCCGTAGGCAATCAGGCCCAAGCCCTGCCAGACAGCCCCTGTGACCAGAAAGTACACGGCCACCGGCAACCACACCAGGCCAGCCCCTACCGCCGGCAGCAGCGACAGGAAGGCCATGATCACCGCCCACAGCAAGGCACCGTTGACACCGAGCACCCAGAACGCCAGCCCGCCGAGTGTCCCCTGCGCGATCGCGACGACGACGTTGCCCTTGACGGCCGCCCGTATCACCGTGGTGAACTTCAACCGCAGTTCGCGCTTGTCCTGCTCGTCGAGCGGGATGGCGGCATTGATACGAGCGCCCAGGCTGGCGCCGTCGCGCAGCAGGAAGAACACCAGGTAGATCGTGATGAAGAAATTGACGATGAACTCGAAGGTGTTCTGCCCGATGCTCAGCGCCTGTGCAGCGATCAGGCTGGTTCCCTGGGTGATCGCCAAACTGATCTTTTGCTTCCAGGCCGCCACGTTGCCCAGGCCGAACTGGTTCATCCGATCGGTGACCCAGGCGGGCAAGGCCTGCATCACCTGATCGAAGTAGCGGCCGAAGTCGAGCTCACCCGATTGCATGCGCTGGTACACACCCGCACCCTCGCGGACCAGGGAAGCCGTGAGAAAGGCCAGTGGCAGCAGCACGATCAGCACGATCACGGTCAGCGTGGCGAGCGCCGCCAGCGATGGCCGCCCTTTCAGCGGTCCCAGAAGTCGCCGGTGCAGCGGTGCGAACAGGATCGCCAGTACCACGCCCCAGAACAGCGCACCGAAGAACGGCCACAGGATCCAGCCAAACGCCAGCGTGACGGCGATCAGGGCGAACAGGAAGGCCTTGTTGGCCAGCACGGGAGCGCGATCAGGGTTGGGCGGTGACATGTCTGGAGCGGGACGGCGGCGTCCGGGGTCGCGGTGCTGCATGGTATCGCCGGGTCGCTGCTGCACGGTCCGTCTGCGGTTGTCACCGCGGCGTCATGGCCTCGCCATGCACCTGTCACACGCGCACCGCAACATTCGTAGCCATGCAACGCGATCTGCCTCTGCTGCGGGCGTGGACCGATTCCGAGGTTCAGCGCGCTGCGATCGACAGCGCCGACGCGACCCTGTCGGACTCAGCAGGCGAAGCCAAGCAGCGTTACCGAAGCGTGTGGATCTCCGACCTGCACCTCGGAACGCCCGGCTGCCAGGCGGTGGCGCTGCTGGGCTTCCTGAAGCATTTCGACAGCGAAAATCTTTTCCTGGTCGGCGACATCATCGATGGCTGGCAGCTGCGACGCAGCTGGTACTGGCCGCAGGCGCACAACGACGTGGTGCAGAAGCTGTTGCGCAAGGCCCGCAAAGGCACCCGAGTCGTGTTCATCCCGGGCAACCACGATGAGTTCGCGCGCCGCTATCTCGGGCATGACTTCGGCGGCATCGAGGTTGCTGAAGACTGGATGCACGAAACAGCCGATGGCCGCCGTCTGTGGATCATCCATGGCGATCTGTTCGATGGCGTGATCCAGTGCGCCAAGTGGCTGGCGCATGTGGGTGACGGTCTGTACGAGTTGACGCTGCGGCTCAACCGACATCTGAATTCGCTGCGCGCGCGCCTGGGGCTGCCGTACTGGAGCTTGTCGAAGTACCTGAAGTTCAAGGTCAAGCGTGCGGTGAATTTCATCGGCGACTACGAGGTCGCTGTGGCGCGCGAGGCCAGACGCCGCGGGGCCCACGGTGTGGTGTGCGGGCACATCCACCACGCCGAATTGCGTGAGATCGACGGCATCACCTACGCCAACGACGGTGACTGGGTGGAGAGCCTGACGGCGCTGGTCGAACATGCCGACGGGCGGCTCGAAATCATCGACTGGAGCGAGCATCTGCGCCTGCAGAGCATCGAGGCGCGCGCCATCGGCGCCGGTGTGGCCGAGCCGGTGTTCGGAGCCACGACCGACGCCGCGGCCGACATGGCGGTGACCTGAGCTGTGCACAGCGAATCAGGCCGCAACCCCACGCCCCAGCGACACAGGCGAGCTCCCTACACTAGTGCCATGAACACCGACCGCGTTGTGCGCCCCTCCGTGGATGGCGGCACCACCCCCGAATCAGCGACCGCTCTGCAAGCGGGCGATCCGGCGCTGATGCTCGGACGAGAAACCTCGATCCTCGAATTCAACCGGCGCGTACTGGCGCAGGCGCTGCGTCACGATGTGCCACTGCTGGAGCGCTTGCGCTACATCTGCATCGTGTCGTCGAACATCGACGAGTTCTTCGAGGTGCGCTTCGCCGATTACCTCGAAGCCTCGCGCTTGCCGAACGCGGGTGTCACCGATGCCGATGTGCAGGCGATCACGGCCGAGGCACATCGGCTGATCGACGAGCAGTACGCCGCCTTCAACGACCAGCTGATGCCACTGCTGCAGCGCGCCGGCATCGTGATCTTGAACCACGGCGAGCGCGACGAGGCGCAACGTGAATGGGTCGACCAGTTTTTCCAGAAGCAGGTGCGGCCGCTGCTGGTGCCGATCGGGCTCGACCCGTCGCACCCGTTTCCGCTGGTCGCCAACAAGGCGCTGAACTTCATCGTGCGGCTCGGTGGCAAGGACGCGTTCGGCCGCGAGAACACCATTGCCATCGTCAAGGTGCCGCGCGTCCTGCCGCGGGTGATCCGCCTGCCCGATGCCCTGGTGCCGGGCAAGCAGGGCTTTGTGCTGTTGACCAGCGTGATCAGGGCCCACCTCGGTGAGTTGTTTCCGGGCCGCGCTGTCGAGACCTTCTCGCAGTTCCGCGTCACCCGCGACTCCGATCTCGAAGTCGACGAGGACGATGTGAAGAACCTGCGACAGGCGCTGCGCTCCGGGCTCAGCTCGCGCCACTTCGGCCAGGCGATCCGCCTCGAGGTCGTGAGCAGTTGTCCGCCGGAGCTGTCGGAGTTCCTGCTCGAGCAGTTCGACCTGCCACAGCAGGCGCTCTACCAGGTCAATGGGCCGGTGAACCTGGTGCGGCTGAACCAGCTGATCGACCAGGTGGTTGACCGCGCCACGGTGCCGTCGCTGCCTGCGCTGCGCTTTGCCCCTCACGAAGGCGCCTGGCCGGCCACGGGCCTGCCGCGAGACCAATCCATCTTTGCCCATCTGCGCCGTGGCGATGTGCTGCTGCATCATCCTTTCGAGTCTTTCGACCCGGTGGTTCAGTTCCTGCGCGAATCGGTCAACGATCCGGCAGTGCTCGCGATCAAGCAGACGATCTACCGCACCGGCAGCGAGTCCCCGCTGATGGACCTGCTGATCGAGGCGGCGCGCAAAGGCAAGGAGGTGATGGTCGTCGTCGAGCTGAAGGCTCGCTTCGACGAGGAGGCCAACATCAACTGGGCCGAGCGGCTGGAAGCTGTCGGGGCTCAGGTGGTGTACGGCGTGGTGGGCTTGAAGACTCACGCCAAGCTGCTGCTCGTGACCCGGCGCGAGGCCTCGGCCAGCGGCGCGGCCAGCGCCAACCCCAATGCCACTGCGCGGTTGCGTCGCTACGCGCACCTCTCCACCGGCAACTACAACCCGAAGACCGCACGGCTGTACACCGACATCGGCTACCTGACAGCCGATACCGAGCTGACTGGCGATGTCGACGCGGTGTTTCAGCAATTGGCCAGCCTGGGCAAGATGAAGCCGCTGCGGCAGATGCTGCAGGCGCCGTTCACGATGCACCGGCGACTCATCCACAACATCGATCGCGTTGCCGACGCGGCGCGCGCCAGGCAGCCAGCGCGCATCATCGTGAAGATCAATGCACTGACCGATCCGATGCTGATCGATGCGCTGGTTCGCGCCAGTCAGGCCGGGGCCGACATCGACCTGATCGTGCGCGGCGCCTGCGTGCTGCGCCCTGGCGTGCCAGGCGCCACCGATCGCATCCGCGTGCGTTCGGTGGTCGGACGGTTTCTGGAGCACTCTCGGATCATGTATTTCCGCTGGGGCCCCACGGACGATGACGAGGTGCTGTACCTGTCGAGTGCCGACTGGATGAGCCGCAACATGATGCGGCGCATTGAAGTCGCCTGGCCGGTGCGCAACGCCGAGCTTCGACAGCGTGTGATCGATGAATGCCTGGTGCCCTACCTGCACGACCGCCGTGATGCCTGGATGTTGAACACCGATGGCAGCTTCTCGCGGATCGGCCACCAGGGCGTCAGCGCGCAGCAGGCGTTGATCAGGCGCTACCGCCCGGCCAGTGATGCGCCGGCCTCCAACACCGGAAACTGAGAGCATGGATCTGATCCTGTGGCGCCACGCCGAGGCACACCTCCTCAAGGAAGGCCAGAGTGACCTCGATCGCGGGCTGACGCCCAAAGGCGAGCGGCAGGCGGCGCGCATGGCCGACTGGCTCAGCCAACGGCTTGCGCAAGGCACCAAGGTGCTGGTCAGCCCTGCCCTGCGTTGCCAGCAGACCGCCAAGGCGCTGGGCAAGAACTTCAAGACCCTGGAGGCGCTGGCGCCCGATGCCAGCGGCGAAGCTCTGCTGAAGGCCGCCCGCTGGCCGGAGTCGACCGACCCGGTGTTGGTGATCGGCCACCAGCCCACGCTGGGCCTGGTGGCCGCCCACCTGCTGGCCGATGTTCCACAGGCGTGGTCGATCAAGAAGGGGGCCGTCTGGTGGTTCCGGCACCGTGACCGCGACGGGTATGCGCAGGTGGTGCTCCAGGCCGTGCAGGCGCCGGATTGCCTGTGACGGCAGTCGGGCCCGCGATGCGGGCTGGGTCTCCGAGGTGGCGCTGGATAACCTGAGGACGCCACGGCGTTTTCTGGTGAGCGACACTCGGACATGACCTCCCGCTGGCTCCGAATCACCGTCGCCCTGGCCGCACTGACCGCACCGCTGTTGTCAAACGCCATCGAGGAACCCCCCTACGAGGTGCTGCGCACCATCGACGATGTCGAAGTGCGGCAATACGCCCCGTATGTGGTGGCCGAGGTGCGCATCGATGCCGATGCCGACGAAGCAGGCAACCTGGCGTTTCCGATCCTCGCCGGCTACATCTTCGGCAAGAACAAGGGCGAGAAGAAGTTCGAGATGACGGCGCCTGTCACCCAAGCGGCCGCGCCGCAGCGGCTGGAAATGACCGCCCCGGTGACCCAGACGCCCGTGCCAGGGTCTGCCAGCAGCTACCTGATCCAGTTCGTACTGCCCAAGGGCGTGACGCTCGCCTCGGCGCCCGAACCCCTCGACCCCCGCGTGGTGCTGCGGGAAGTGCAAGCCAGCCGGGTCGCGGTGATCCGGTACTCGGGCTTCTGGACCGAGGCCAACTATGCCGAGCACCTTGACCGCTTGCGCTCCGTGCTGAAAGCTGCAGGGCTGAGCACCATCGGCGAGCCGGTGTTCTCGCGCTACAACCCGCCGTTCATGCCGTGGTTCCTGCGACGCAACGAGATCTGGCTGACGGTGCCGTGACCTTCATGCCCACGTAAGCCGTCACGCGTGTACCGACGCTCACCGCCGTGGCCGCGTTACGCCAATACGGCCATGAGGGTAGCCAGACTTAAGTCGCAGGCATTGGCTCAGTCACCTTGACACCGCGGTAACGCGTCAACGGCGCACTCAAGGCCTGGCCACCAGCACCGACACGTTGTCCGTGCCCGGCGCGCCGAAAGCCTGCTCGCGCAGCAGCGCCAGCTGGTCGCGTATCCGGGCGGCTTTCTCGAATTCGAGGTTGCGCGCATGTTCGAGCATCTGCTTTTCGAGCTGCTTGATGCGCTTGCCCAGGTCCTTCTCGGACAGCACCTCGACCTCGGCCGCGCGCAGGGCGTCCTTGGCAGCGCCCTTGTCGGATTTCTCTGAATAGACGCCGTCGATCAGTTCCTTGATCTTCTTGTTGATCGTGCGCGGCGTGATGCCCATGGCCGTGTTGTGCGCGATCTGCTTGTGGCGACGGCGCTCGGTTTCGTCGATGGCCTTGCGCATCGACTCGGTGACCTTGTCGGCATAAAGAATCGCGCGGCCGTTGACGTTGCGCGCAGCGCGGCCGATGGTCTGGATCAGGCTGCGCTCGGCGCGCAGGAAGCCTTCCTTGTCGGCATCAAGGATCGCGACCAAGCTCACCTCAGGAATGTCGAGCCCCTCGCGAAGCAGGTT
The DNA here is from genome assembly GCA_002255905.1 of Burkholderiales bacterium PBB1. GTDB lineage: Bacteria > Pseudomonadota > Gammaproteobacteria > Burkholderiales > Burkholderiaceae_C > PBB1. The sequence goes on along the minus strand of NKIN01000001.1, from coordinate 971,503 downwards.
GATACCCACCAGCACGTCGAACACGCCCAGCCGCAGGTCGCGAAGGATCTCCACGCGCTCGACGGTCTCGATGTCGCTGTGCAGGTAGCGCACCTTCACCCCGTTGTCGCTGAGGTAATCGGTCAGCTGCTCGGCCATGCGCTTGGTCAGTGTGGTGATCAATACCCGTTCTGAGGTCTCGACCCGAATGCGGATTTCCTGCAGCACGTCGTCCACCTGGTGCGTTGCCGGCCGCACCTCGACCACCGGATCGACCAGTCCGGTCGGCCGCACCACCTGTTCGACCACCTGGCCCGAGGTTTTCTGCTCGTACGCCGCCGGTGTTGCCGAGACGTACATCACCTGCCGCATCTTGGTCTCGAACTCCTCGAAACGCAGCGGGCGGTTGTCGAGCGCACTGGGCAGCCGGAAGCCGTATTCGACCAGCGTGGTCTTGCGCGCACGGTCGCCGTTGTACATGCCGCCGAGCTGGCCGATCAGCACATGCGACTCGTCGAGAAACATCAGCGCGTCCTTGGGCAGATAGTCGACCAGCGTCGATGGCGGCTGCCCCGGTGCGCTGCCCGACAGATGCCGGGTGTAGTTCTCGATGCCCTTGCAGTGGCCGATTTCCTGCAGCATCTCCAGGTCGAAGCGGGTGCGCTGCTCCAGCCGCTGCGCCTCGACCAGCTTGCCCGCGCCAACCAGTTCAGCCGTGCGCTCGCGCAGCTCCTCCTTGATGGTGCCGATCGCGTTGACCACCTTGTCGCGCGGTGTCACGTAATGGCTGGACGGATAGACGACAAACCGCGGAATCTTCTGGCGGATGCGGCCGGTTAACGGATCGAACAGGCTCAGCGACTCGATCTCGTCATCGAACAGCTCCACCCGGATCGCCAGCTCGGAGTGCTCGGCCGGGAAGATGTCGACCGTGTCGCCGCGCACGCGAAAGGTGCCGCGCGAGAAATCGGTCTCGTTGCGGCTGTACTGCATGCGGATGAGCTGGCTGATCAGATCGCGCTGGTTCTGCTTGCCGCCGGTGCGCATCACCAGCCGCATTTCGAGGTAGTCGTCGGGCTTGCCGATGCCGTAGATCGCGCTCACCGTGGCCACGATCACCACATCGCGCCGCTCCAGCAGGCTCTTGGTGGCAGACAGCCGCATCTGCTCGATGTGCTCGTTGATCGCGCTGTCCTTCTCGATGAACAGATCGCGCTGCGGGACGTAGGCCTCAGGCTGGTAGTAGTCGTAGTAGCTGACGAAGTACTCGACCGCGTTTTTCGGAAAGAACTCGCGGAACTCGGCATAGAGCTGAGCCGCCAGCGTCTTGTTCGGCGCAAACACGATGGCCGGCCGGCCCATCTGCGCGATCACGTTGGCCATCGTGTAGGTCTTGCCCGAGCCGGTGACGCCCAGCAGCGTCTGGAAGCTCAGGCCGTCGTTCAAGCCCTCGACCAATTGGGCAATCGCCGTGGGCTGGTCGCCCGCCGGCGGATAGGGTTGGTAAAGCTGGTATGGCGAGCCTGGATAGCTGACAAACACGCCGGTCGCGGGCAGATCGCTCGATGCGGCAGCTTTCAGATCAACGAGTTCGGCCATGGCGGATAAAATCTCAGGGTTAACTCGCGTGCCGACGGGACCGAGCAACTCGAAAGCGTAGCCCAATTCCCGTGTCCACGTGCACCATCTGCGCAGCCCGCGCGTTGCAGTGCTTTCAACGCCCCCACCACAAGGAATTTCCATGGCATCGCTCTTTGCCGCCGTCGACATGGCGCCCCGCGACCCGATCCTCGGCCTCAACGAACAGTACAACGCCGATCCGAACCCGGCCAAGGTCAATCTGGGGGTCGGTGTCTATTTCGATGAGTCCGGCAAGCTGCCACTGTTGAAATGCGTGGCCGCGGCTGAAAAGCTGATCTTCGACACCCTGAAGCCGCACGGGTACCTGCCGATCGATGGCATCGCTGCCTACGACAAGGCCGTGCAGGGTCTGGTGTTCGGTGCCGACAGCGCGGCCGTCAAGGACGGCCGTGTCGCCACCGTGCAGGCCCTGGGCGGTACCGGCGGCCTGAAGATCGGCGCCGATTTCCTGCAGCACCTGGCCTCACGCGCCGGCACCACGCCGAAGGTGCTGATCAGCGACCCGAGCTGGGAAAACCACCGCGCGCTGTTCACCAACGCCGGGTTCACGGTCGAAACCTACCCGTACTACGACGCGGCCAAGCGCGGCGTCAACGTCGACGGCATGCTGACCGCGCTGAACACGGCGCCGGCCGGCACCATCGTCGTGCTGCACGCCTGCTGCCACAACCCGACCGGCTACGACATCACGCCAGCGCAATGGGCGCAGGTGGTGGCCGCCGTCAAGGCACGCGGGCTGGTCGCCTTCCTTGACATGGCCTACCAGGGGTTCGGAGACGGCATCGCCGAGGATGGCGCCGTGGTCTCACAGTTCCTCGATGCCGGGCTCGACTTCTTCGTCGCAACCTCCTTCTCGAAGAGCTTCTCGCTTTACGGCGAGCGCGTCGGTGCCTTGAGCGTGGTGTGCGCCAGCAAGGAAGAAATGACGCGCGTGCTCAGCCAGCTGAAGATCGTGATCCGCACCAACTACTCGAACCCGCCGACGCACGGCGCCCAGATCGTCGCCACCGTGCTGACCACGCCGGCACTGCGCTCGATGTGGGAGGAAGAGCTGGCCGGCATGCGCGTGCGCATCAAGGAGATGCGCGCGCTGCTGCAATCGAAGCTGGTCGCAGCGGGCACGAAACAGGACGTGAGCTTCATCACCCGTCAGAAGGGCATGTTTAGCTACACCGGGCTGGCCAAGCCTCAGATGGAGCGGCTGCGCAACGAGTTCGGCGTCTACGGCGTCGATTCGGGCCGCATCTGCGTGGCCGCGCTGAACCACGGGAATATCGATGCGGTCGTGAAGGCCATCGGCCTCGTGAGCTGAGTCTGTGGCAGGCTGAACCTCGAAAGCCCGGTTCCGCCGGGCTTTTTTGTCACCACATCCCCTGATGACCACGCCTCAGCCTGTGGTGAGACCGATCGAGCAGCCCGGTTCGCGCTGTCACCCTAGGGCCCTCGCCCTACAATGTTGCATCGCAGCATTCATACTCCTGCCTGGGATGCCGATGGATCTGTCCACAGGATAATTTTTGGCAACTCGCACTTGTTGTACCCGCGGCGCCGTCGGCGTCGCGCCCGTGTGAACCTGGATTCCGACATGTCGATGCTCTATCAGTTCTATGAAACACAGCGTTCGTTGTTGAGCCCGCTGGCCGAGTTCGCGAGCGCTTCGTCCAAGCTGTACAGCCATCCGCTGTCGCCGTTCACCCATACCCCTCAGGCGCCTCGCGTATCGGCCGCGCTGAACCTGATGCACCGCCTGTCGAAGGAATACGAGAAGCCCGAGTTCAACATCCATTCGGTCAAGCTCGACGGGATCGAGGTCGCGGTGCAGCAGCAAGTGGCCATCGAGAAGCCGTTCTGCCGCCTGCTGCGCTTCAAGCGCTTCGCCGACGATCTGCCGATGCTCAAAGCGATGAAGGAGCAGCCCACGGTGCTGGTGGTTGCGCCGCTGTCGGGCCACCATTCGACATTGCTGCGCGAGACGGTGCGCGAGCTGCTGCAGCACCACAAGGTCTACATCACCGACTGGACCGATGCACGCATGGTGCCGGCCGAAGTGGGACCGTTCCACCTCGACGACTATGTGGCCTACGTGCAGGAGTTCATCCGCCACATCGGCCCCGAGGTGCATGTGATCTCGGTGTGCCAGCCCACAGTGCCAGTGCTGGCGGCGATCTCGCTGATGGCCAGCCGCGGCGAGAGAACCCCGCGCTCGATGACGATGATGGGCGGACCGATCGATGCCCGCCTGTCGCCCACCGCGGTCAACAACCTCGCGATGAACAAGAGCCTCGAGTGGTTCGAGAACAACGTGATCTTCCGCGTGCCGACCAACTACCCAGGCAGCCAGCGCCTCGTGTACCCCGGTTTCATGCAGCACACCGGCTTCATCGCGATGAACCCGAGCCACCATGCCCGCTCGCACTACGACTACTTCATGGACCTGGTGCGCGGCGATGGCGAAAGCGCTGACTTCCACACCAACTTCTACGACGAGTACAACGCGGTGCTCGACATGCCTGCCGAGTACTACCTCGACACCATCAAGACGGTGTTCCAGGACTTCGCGCTGGTCAACGGCACCTGGCGAGTGAACGGCGAATTGGTACGTCCGCAGGACATCAAGACCACGGCGCTGCTGACCATCGAAGGCGAAAAAGACGACATCTCGGGCGCTGGCCAGACCCGTGCTGCGCATGACTTGTGTTCCGGCATCGACCAGAAGCACCACTTCCACCACGATGCGATGGGGGCTGGCCATTACGGCATCTTCTCCGGCCGCCGCTGGCGCGAAGACGTCTACCCGCGTCTGCGTGATTTCATCGCCCAGCACGACGTCAGCAAGCCGGCCGCAGCGAAGCGCACGCGCCCTCAGCAGGTTGCCGCTGCGAAATCGGTCAAGGAACGCAGTCTGAAGCTGGTGCCCGCTGTGCAAGCGCCCGCCTCTGCCGCCTCACCGGTCGCGCGCAAGAAGGCGCCGAAGGCATCGCCGAAGGCATCGCCGAAGCGCCAGCAGGCCAGGTGATCTGATGGCGGACCGTGCGGCAGACGGCCCGCCCTCGCGGGCATCGGTCGACGCCATCGACCGTGCGTTGCCGCAGACGCAGTGCACCCGCTGCGGCTACCCCGATTGCCGCCATTACGCGCAGGCCATCGCCGAGGGCAGCGCACCGATCAACCGATGCCCGCCTGGCGGTGCCGAAGGCATTGCGCGGCTGGCGGCGCTCACCGGCGCGGCGATCCAGCCGCTCGATGCGACTCACGGCGTTGAAGGGCCACGCCGGCTCGCGGTCATCGACGAAGCGGCCTGCATCGGCTGCACGCTGTGCCTGCCGGCCTGCCCGGTCGATTGCATCGTGGGCGGACCAAAGGCCATGCACACCGTGATGGCCGCGCTGTGCACCGGCTGCGAATTGTGTGTCCCGGCTTGCCCGGTCGATTGCATCTCGCTGATCGATGTGACGGGTGAGAAAACCGGCTGGGCCGCGTGGAGCGCTCCGCAGGCCGAAGAGGCCCAGGCGCGCTACGACTTCCATCAGTTCCGTCTGCAACGTGATCGCCAGGAACGCCATGCGCGCCTGGAGGCACGTGCGCTGGCGCTGAAGCCACTCACGACCGAGAACGCACCCGACGCTGCAGCCCCCGCGCCGCACGACACCGCCGCACCCATGCCGGATCCCAAACGCGCCGTGATCGACGCAGCGATGGCACGCGCCCGGGCCGCGAGGCGCAGCTGATGACAGCCACATTCGACGCGCTGCGGGTGCTGTCCGTCATCCCGCCGATGACGCAGCTCAACACGCCCTACCCGTCCACCGCCTACCTGACAGGGTTCCTGCGCTCGCGAGGCGTCGACGCGGTGCAGGAGGATCTGGCGCTGGCGCTGGTGCTGACGCTATTTTCTCCCGCCGGGTTGCAGGCAGTGCGCGCACAGATCGAGGCATCACCGCCGGCCCAGCGCAGTCCGCGCGTGTCGGCATTTCTCGAGGCCTTTGACCGCTATCAGGCCACGATGGCACCGACGATGGCCTTTCTGCAGGGCCGCGACCCGACGCTGGCGCACCGCATCGGCAGCCGGACCTTCCTGCCGGAAGGCGCGCGCTTCGCGTCGCTCGATGTCTACATTGACGACGACGGTGGCGACCCCCTGGCCTGGGCCTTCGGCGCACTGGGCGCTCAGGACCGCGCGCGTCATCTCGCGACGCTGTACCTGAACGACGTCGCCGATGTGCTGCGCGACGCGATCGACCCCCGCTTCGAGTTCGTGCGCTACGCCGAATCGCTGGCGCAGAGCCAGCCGACCTTCGATCCCCTGGCGCAGGCGCTCGCCGCGCCACTGAACCTGATCGACCGGACCCTGGTCGATTTGACGCGACAGGCGCTGCAGCGCCACGCCCCGCGCGTGGTGCTCATCTCGGTGCCGTTCCCCGGTGCGGTGTACGCGGCATTCCGCATCGCACAGACCGTGAAGGCACATGACCCGAGCATCGTCACCGTGCTGGGCGGCGGTTATGCCAACACCGAGTTGCGCCAGCTGCGTGAGCCGAAGGTCTTCGACTACTTCGATCACGTGACCCTGGACGCCGGTGAGCGCCCTCTGCTCGCGCTGCTGGAACACCTGCAAGGCCGGCGTTCGGCACAGCGCCTGGTGCGCACCTACCGGCGCGATGCCGAAGGCGCGGTGCATTATGTCAACTGGATCGAAGCCGACGTGGCATTCGCCGAGGTCGGCACGCCGACCTGGGACGGCTTGCCTCTGAACAGCTACCTGTCGCTGCTCGACATGCTCAACCCGATGCACCGTCTGTGGTCGGACGGGCGCTGGAACAAGCTGACCGTGGCGCACGGCTGCTACTGGAAGAAGTGCAGTTTCTGTGACGTCAGTCTGGACTACATCTCGCGTTACGAAGGCGCCTCCGCAGCGACGCTGGTCGACCGCATCGAAGCCATCGTCAAGGAAACCGGTCAGACCGGCTTCCATTTCGTCGACGAAGCGGCTCCGCCCAAGGCGCTGAAGACGCTGGCCGCCGAGTTGCAACGCCGGCAGTTGTCGATCTCATGGTGGGGCAACATCCGTTTCGAAAAGTCGTACACGCCCGAGCTGTGCCAGCAATTGGCCGACAGTGGCTGCATCGCGATCTCCGGTGGGCTCGAGGTCGCGTCGGACCGCTTGCTGAACCTGATGAAGAAAGGCGTGTCGGTCGAGCAGGTCGCGCGCGTCACCAAGGCCTTCAGCGACGCCGGCGTGCTGGTCCACGCCTACCTGATGTACGGCTTCCCGACGCAAACGGTGCAGGACACTGTCGACGCGTTGGAGTACGTGCGTCAGCTGTTCGAGCAGGGCTGCATCCAGTCGGGCTTCTTCCACCGCTTCGCCTGCACCGTGCACTCACCCGTGGGCCAGCACCCCGACGACTACGGCGTCACCTTGCAGCCGCTGCCCCCGATCACCTTTGCCACCAACGATGTCGGCTTCATCGACCCCAGCGGTGTCGACCACGACGCGCTCGGGGTGTCGCTGCGCAAAGCGCTCTACAACTACATGCACGGCATCGGGCTCGAGGAAGATGTGCGCACCTGGTTCGGCCCGCGCACACCGAAGGCGCGCGTGCCGCGGGATCGCATCGCCCGCGCGCTGGCAGCCCAGGCAGAATCCACGCGGTGAAAAAAGCCGACATCGCTCCATTTTTTGCCGTTCTGAAGGCCACCAACCCACAGCCCCAGACCGAACTCGAATTCACCAACCTGTTCGAGTTGCTGGCGGCGGTATTGCTGTCGGCGCAGGCGACGGATGTCGGTGTCAACAAGGCCACGCGGCGGCTGTTTGCCGTGGCGAATTCGCCGCAGAAGATCCTGGCACTCGGGCTGCCTGCGCTGACCGAGCACATACGCACCATCGGCCTGTTCCGCACCAAGGCGAAGAATCTCTACGAGACCTGCCGATTGCTGGTCGAACGCCACGGCGGCCAGGTACCGCGCACCCGCGAAGCGCTGGAGGCGTTGCCGGGCGTGGGCCGCAAGACCGCGAACGTGGTGCTGAACGTGGCCTTCGGCGAGCCCACGATGGCGGTGGACACCCACATCTTCCGCGTTGGCAACCGCACCGGGCTGGCACCCGGCAAGAATCCGCTGCAAGTCGAGCTGAAGCTGCTGGATCGTGTGCCGGCCGAATACGCGGTTGACGCGCATCACTGGCTGATCTTGCACGGCCGCTACGTGTGCACCGCGCGCAGCCCGAGGTGCACCGAGTGCGCGGTGGCGCATTACTGCGACTCGCGGCCTCGTGCCCCCACCAGGCCTCAAAACAGCCTCTGATGGGCGGCTCCAGCCGGCCGACTTGCAAAGTCGATAGGATCAACGACTCGTACGGCGTTCGCCGTGCCTACCCAAATTTCAACCCGAAAGGACAGACCATGCAAACCACTTCCTCCGGACTGCAATTTGAAGACACGATCGACGGCACCGGCGACCTGGCCGAATCTGGCCAGCATGTCACGGTTCATTACACCGGCTGGCTCTACAGCGCCGGCGTCAAGGGCAGCAAGTTCGACAGCAGCAAGGACCGCGGCGACCCTTTCAAGTTCTACCTCGGTCAGGGCCAGGTGATCCGCGGCTGGGACGAGGGTGTTGTCGGCATGCGGGTGGGGGGGACGCGGGTGCTGGTGATCCCGCCTGACCTGGGTTACGGTGCACGCGGCGCGGGCGGAGTGATCCCACCGAATGCCACGCTGATGTTCGAGGTCGAATTGCTCGACATCTGACCCGCCCACGGCACGCTGAACGCAAGTCGCAGCAGACAGACAGCGGGCCATGTCCATCCAGTACGACATCACGCACACCACGGTGTACCGCTACCGAAAGCCCGTGAGCTTCGGCGAGCACCGTGTGATGTTCAGGCCGCGCGACAGCCACGATCTGCGGGTGCTGGCCACCGACCTGCAGGTCAGCCCGGAATCCATCATCCGTCTGATCCAGGATCCGCACTCGAATTCGGTGGCGTTAGTGCAGCCACTGAGTTCGGCGCAGGAACTGCGCATCGTGTGCTCGTTCACGATCGAGCACGCGCACAGCTACAACCTGGAATTGCCGGTCTCGAAGGCAGGCGAATTCTTCCCGTTCGCCTACTCGCCCGATGAGCGGTTCGACCTGGAGATGTACTTGCGCCCACACCATGATGACCCGCACGGTGAGTTGATGGCCTGGGCACGTCAGTTCATCCGTGCCGATGGCCCGTCGCGCACCCGCGATCTGCTGGTCGCGATGAACGAGCACATCCGCAACCACATGGTCTACCGCCAGCGTGAGGAAGAAGGCACGCAGGCGCCCCTGGACACCCTGAAGCTCGGCAGCGGTACCTGTCGTGATTTCGCACTGCTGATGATGGAGGCGGCACGCCGACTCGGCGTAGCAACCCGGTTCGTGTCGGGCTACCTCTACGACCCGGCGCTCGACACCGATCTGTCCACCCCCGGTGCGCTGGGCGAACCTCGGATCACGCAGGGCGCTGGCAGCACCCACGCCTGGCTGCAGGCCTACCTTCCGGGCGCAGGCTGGGTGCCGTTCGATCCCACCAACAACTTGCTGGGCGGCAACCAGCTCATACGCGTCGGGGTCGCACGCGATCCCAGCCAGGCAGCGCCGGTGTCGGGCAGTTGGTACGGTGACGCGGATGCTTACGCCGGAATGGACGCGACGGTCACGGTGCGCCGAGTGGTGACTTCGCCCTGGCCACAGGCTGTGCCAGCGCCATCAGGCACGGCCGGCTTGTAGGAAAGGTCTGACGCGCACAGCGTTGTTTGTACCGCATGGTACGGACAGTCGAACGCACGACAATTCACTCTGATCGCCACACTCCTCCTTGCAGCGCCGTACGCATGGGACACCTGAAAACCTACATCGTCGAAGACAGCCCGGTCATCCGAGAGAACCTGATCGCTGCGTTGGAGGAACTGGTCAGTGTCGACGTGGTCGGCACCGCCGCTGACGAAAACACCGCCGTGGCGTGGTTGTCGAGCCGCACCAACGATTGCGACCTGATGATCGTCGACGTGTTTCTGGCCCAGGGTTCAGGTCTCGGCGTGTTGAAAGCCGCACGCGAACACGAGAAACCTACCAAGCTGGTCGTGCTGAGCAATTACGCGACCACGGACATGCGCCGCAAGTGCATCGAGCTCGGCGCCGACAGGGTTTTCGACAAATCCAACGAGATCGATGCGCTGATGGCGTACTGCATGCACCTGTCGGATGGCGACTCCGGCGAAAACGGCTACACGACGCTGTCGTGAGCGAGCCCGCTGGCAAGCGCCTGCGCTATTGAATCAGCCCGTTCTTCAGCGCGTAGTAGGTCAGATCGCTGTTCGATTCGAGTTTCATCTTTTCCATCACACGCGTGCGATAGGTACTGACCGTCTTCACGCTCAACGACATGCTGACTGCCATCGTGCCGATGGCCTCTCCCTTCGCCAATCGCAGGAACACCTGCAACTCACGCTCTGAAAGCAATTCATGAGGCAGCTTGTCACCGCCTACGGCCAGCCCATCGGCCAACAGCTCTGCCACACCGGAGGAGATGTACTTGCGGCCGCGAAACACGGTGCGGATCGCCTTGGCAATCTCCTCGGGGTCGCAGTCCTTGTTCAAGTAGCCTGCCGCACCCTGCTTCAGCAGCGTGGTTGCGTAATGTTGTTCTGGAAAGCCACTGAGGATCAGCACCGGCAGATCGGGCGCGCGCGCCTTGATGGCGGCCAGCACCTCGACCCCGCTCTGGTCCGGCATGGACAGATCAACCAGCATCACATCGACACCGCCTGCGCGCACGATGTCCATCGCATCGCGCCCGTTCGACGCCTCTGCGACCACCGTCAGGCCGATCTCTTCCGAGAGGAACTGACGCAGGCCGGTGCGCACGATGGCGTGGTCGTCGACGATGGCGATACGGATCATGTTCAGGCTCGTCGGAGTGGAATGTGGGAACCGCAGTCTAGGCGAACACCATGTGGATGACGCTGTTGCAGCGCTTTGGGCGCAGTGCTTACGCCTTTCCACTGGCCTGCATCGCTGCGCTGGTGTTGCTGGTGATCAGCGAAACGTCGTACCGCTCGGCGTCAGGATCGATGCAGCAGTTGGCAACGATGGCATCGACTCGCACCGAGATCCAGTCTCTGTGGCGGCACCTGGTCGACGCCGAAACCGGACAGCGCGGCTACCTGATCACGGGACGCGACGACTACCTGAAGCCGTACCGAGACGCTCTGGCCCAGGTAGATGCATCTTTGCGACTGCTCAACGCCTACTACCGCGACGACCCGCAAGGCGAGCCACTGACCCAACAGCTCTCAGCACTCAGCACGCAGAAGCTGTCGGAACTGGCGACCACCATGCGCCTGTATGACGAGGGCAAGCGGGATGCCTGGCGCGACATGATGCTCACCAACATCGGCCAGGAGAAGATGGAAGCGATACGCGTGGCTTCACGCGCGTTGCTGGAGCTTGAATCGCAGCGGGTGACTCGCAAGCGCGAAGGGGTGCAGCGGACCCTGTTGGTCAACCGCATCGGGGTAGCACTGACAACCCTGATCAGCCTGCTGGCAGTGTCGCTCTATTTTCGCCAAAGCCTCGTGCTGGCGCGGGTCCAGAACGAACAGAAGCTGGCAGTGCAAGTTGAACGCGACCGGCTCGAGGCCGAGGTGAAGACCCGCACCGCGCAGCTCACCGAACTCGCCCAGCACCTGCAAACCGCGCGCGAGGACGAGCGCAACCGACTCGCGCGTGAACTTCATGATGAACTCGGCGCGCTGCTGACTGCGGCGAAACTCGATGCGGCGCGACTGAAAGCCAGGCTGGGCGCGATGACACCCGAGGTTGCCGAACGCCTGCTGCACCTGAACAAGCTGCTCAACGACGGCATTGCATTGAAGCGCCAGATCATTGAGAACTTGCGACCGTCGTCCCTCAGCAACCTGGGCCTGGCCGCAGCACTGGAGATCATCACCAGCGAGTTCGCCACCGCATCGGGCCTGCAGCTCCACGTCAAGCTTGCGCCGACCGACCTCAACCCGTCCGGTGAGCTGACAACTTACCGTCTGGTCCAGGAAGCGCTGACCAACATCGCGAAGTACGCGAAAGCGACCGAAGTCTGGGTCGAACTGTCGCAACATGACAGTACGGTGACGATCGCAGTGCGTGACAACGGTTGCGGCTTCGACACCAGCGTGCCGCGACAAGCCGCGCACGGTCTGCTCGGCATGCGCTACCGCGTGGAGGCCGAGGGCGGCGAGATGACACTCGTCAGCAAGCCCGGCGCCGGCACCTCTATCGAAGCACGGCTGCCTGCAAAGCCCTGAGCCCGGCCGCGCTCGAAGCGGCCCCCGAGCGGCTCGATGACAGTGTCATCGCTCTCCTACAGACGCGTGCCGAATCGGCCGACGCCGACAAGGCCCTACGGACTATCGCTTGAACAACGCCTGCGCAAGACACTGACTGTGCGTGACGTGCTTTGTGCCGCATGCACCGCCCGTCAACTCAGGAGATGTTCATGTTGCATTACGCCGTTGTTTTCTTCGTCATTGCCTTGATCGCCGCGCTGTTCGGCTTTGGTGGCATCGCCGCCAGTGCTGTAGGCATCGCCAAGATCCTGTTCGTGGTCTTTCTCGTGCTCGCCATCGGCAGCTTCCTGCTGGGCCAGATGAAGAAGTAGCTCGTGTCCCGCAGCTTTCCCTGCGTTGCACCCCATTCACAACCGTTCCATTCATTCAAGGATCAACACCATGCCCACGCCCACCCAATTCGTCGATGACGCTGTCCACTCTGCCGAACTCGCCGTCGATCAACTCGATGGTGCCGCGCAGCAGGCACACAACCACCTGGCCGAGAAAGCACACAGCGCGGTGAACACTGCCAAGCCGGTGATGGAGCGCCTGGCGAAGGACGCCGAGTCGATCGCCCGCCGTGGCCTGGACACTGCACGTGAAACCTCGCGTCAGCTGCGGGAGCGCGCCGCTCACGCCTCGGACAGCACCGTCCAGTACATCAAGGACGAGCCGGTCAAGGCCATGCTGTTCGCCGCAGCCGCGGGCGCCGCACTCGTCACGGTGATCGGTCTGCTGAGCCGGTCACGTCAACGCGACTGATCGCAGGCGCAGCAGCAAGTCCCCATCGAATCGAAAACGAGCTCTTCATGCACCCGTTCTTCAAACTCATGGTGGACCGGCCTGCCGTGATCACCGATCACGTCGAAGCCTACGCATCGCTGGCGGCACTGGAGTTGTCCGGTGCCGTCACGCAGCTCCGAGCGCGCGCGCTCAAGACCGCGATTGCACTGTCGTGCGCTGCGGTCTCCGCGGTTCTGGCGGGCGTGGCGGTGATGCTGTGGGCCGTAACCCCACCTGATCAGCTCCACGCGACATGGGCTTTGTGGCTCGCCCCAGGATTGCCGGCCGTCGTGGGGTCCTGGAGCTGGTTCTCTGTCCAGGCCATCAGCGACGCGCCCGCGTTCTCTGCACTGCGCGGTCAGGTTCGCGCGGACATCGACATGCTCCGTGAGGTCAGTCCGTGAGCGCCATGCCAGCGCCGATGAGTCAACGCGCATGGCAGGCGCTGAATGCTTCGACAGACACCCTGCTCGGTGTCACCGAGCGGATGGAGAAGTCGCGCCGATTGATGCGCGATCAGATGTTCGAACTGAACGCAGGCGCAGCCCAGACTAAAAATCAATTTCAGGACAGGCCAGGCAACTGGTTGGTTGCACTGAGCGCCATTCCGGTGCTCGGCCCACTGATCAGCGAGGCGGCCGGCTGGTGGGCAGACCATCCCCTGCGCGCCGTAGCTGAGCTGTTCGCTCGGCCCAGTGGCAGGACAACCGAGCCACTGACGCAGCGCCATCCGTGGGCCATGCTCATCGGCGCCGCCGCCGTTGGCGGGCTGCTGATGTGGACGCGGCCCTGGCGCTTTGCGTTGCTCCGGCGAGCCGTCTACTCAGGCTTGTTGCCTCAGGTGGTGAGCTCACTGCTGTCATGTCTGCCCACCGATGGACTGCTCAATCTCGTCCGGTCCGTGTGGCGAGGTCCCGCAGAAGGCAAGGCACCTCCCACAACGGGTTTCAGCGTGAAGCAGGCCCCGGCATGCGGTGGTGTCCCGCCCAGCACGCTGCATTGACGAGCCAGCCCGCCCACCATCCCCCGTTCTTTCTCGCTTTCTTCATCCGACTCAGGAAATCACACCATGTCCACACGCACCACACTCGCCGCCGTCACCACTTGTATCGCCTTGATCGCCCTGCCCGGCTGCGCGGTGACGCGCGATCAATCGACCGTTGGCGCCTACATTGACGACACCGCGATCACCACGTCCGTCAAGGCACGTTTCGTTGACAACAAGGACGTCGATGCAACGTCGATCAGCGTTGAAACGCTGAACGGCACGGTGCTGCTCTCGGGCTTCGCCAAGAACAGCGCCGAGAAAATGCGCGCCGAAGAGATCGCCCTATCAGTGAAGGGCGTGAAATCGGTCCGCAACGACATCGCATTGCGCAGCTGAGGCACAGCGGACTTCTTACACGGGCACCCGATGACTGCCGCGCGGGGCCCGAGCACCCATGGCGCGCTTGTCTGCTGGGCCGCGCTGAACCGGTACATCGACGCGGACGGCATGCGCCAGGGCGCGGCGGTGTCGTTCTACGCAGCTTTTTCGATGGCGCCGCTGCTGGTCGTCGTCACGGGGGTCATGGTCTGGCTGCTCGGGAATGACAACGCTCAAGCGGCATTACTGGAGGCGATCACACGACTGGTCGGACCGCGTGAAACACAGACGCTCAGTGAATTGCTGGCGCGTCATGGCAGCACAACGGCCCAGGGTGCACAGGCTGTCGTCGGTTCATGGCTGGCGCTGGGTACGACACTGATCGGTGCGACTGGTGTGTTTGTCGAAATGCGCTCGGCGGTGCAGGCCATGCTGGGCGAGCGCGACGGCGAATTCACGTGGCACCGGCTGCTTCACGTACGGCTGCTGGCCATCGGCATCGTGCTCGGCTGCGGCTTCCTGCTCTCGATTGCGATGATCGCGCAGACCGCCACACTGCTGGCCCTGACATGGCTGACCACCGCTTGGGCTTGGTTGGCCCCGGTGCTGATTGCAGTCGAAACGCTGTGGTCCTGGGGCGTCATCAGCCTGATCTTTGCACTCATGATCCGATGGCTGCCCAACACTCGGCTGCCATGGCGCGACGTGCTGATCGGCGGCGCAGTGGCCGCCGCGCTGTTCATGCTGGGCCGTTACGGCATCAGCCTGTATGTGGCGACCACCGCCATTCAATCTGCGCTCGGCGCGGCGGGCTCGTTCGCCGCGCTGCTGGTCTGGGTGTACTGGTCAAGCCAGATCTTTCTGCTCGGGGCTGCGCTGGCGGTCGAGTTGGGGCGGCCGAACCAGGCAGTCACCGGAAGTTCAGCGCCGCCACGGCCTGTGTCTGCGATCGGCTGAACCCTGACCCGTCGAGCACAAGAAAAAAGCCCGCTGACGCGGGCTTTTTTATCGAGCGTGAGACCTGTCGCTCAGCGGGTGAACCCACCGGTGCGCGGGCGCGCCTTGAACGGAGCGCGGCTCGGTGCTGCAGCGCCTTCGACCGGCCGGCGCGCCGGTGCACGGTCGAACGGGCCAGCGGCGCGCGGCGCAAAGTTGTCGTCACGGCGCGGGGCAAAACCACCTTCATCACGCCGTGGCGCGAACGATGGCTTGCCAAAGCGGCTGTTCGACGGCGCACCGGAGCGGTTGCCGAAACCGCCTGGACGGCGCTCGGTGTCTGCACCCGGACGCGGGGCGTACATCCGGGGCTCCGGGCTCTTGGGCTCCAGACCGGCGATGGTGCTGACCGGGATGTTCTGCGTGGTGAACTGCTGGATGCGGCGGATCATGCCGGTGTCCATCCGTTCGCCCAGCGTGATCGCCAGGCCGCTGCGGCCGGCACGGCCTGTGCGGCCGATGCGGTGCACGTAGTCCTCGGCCTTCATCGGCAACCCGTAGTTGATGACGTGGCTGATGCTCGGCACGTCGATGCCGCGAGCGGCAACGTCTGTGGCAACCAGGACCTTCAACTGACGCGTGCGCAGACCTTGCAACACGCGGTTGCGGCGGCCTTGCGGCATGCCGCCGTGCAGCGATGCGACGGCGTGGCCCATGTCGGCCAGGCGATCGGCCAGCCAGTCGGCGTCACGTTGCGTGCTGGTGAACACCAGCGCCTGCTCCATCGCGCGCTCGGTCAGGATGTGATCCAGCAGCGCATTCTTGTGGTGGTGGTTGTCGGCCCAGTGCAGGCGCTGCTCGATGTGTTCGTGCGTGTCGGTGTGCGAGGACACATCGATGCGCTGCGGATCACGCAGCAGGTTCTGCGCGAGGCGACCGACGTGGCCGGCAAACGTGGCGCTGAACATCACCGTCTGTCGCGTGGCGGGCACGTGATCGGCGATGGTGTTGATGTCGTCGATGAAGCCCATGTCGAGCATGCGGTCGGCCTCGTCGAGCACCAGCAACTCGACGTTTTCGAGCACAGCCTTGCCAGTCTGAAGGTGGTCGAGCAGGCGACCCGGGGTCGAGATCAGGATGTCGAGTTGGCCGCGCAGCGCCTTGATCTGCGCTGGATACGGCACGCCGCCAACAACGGTCGCCACGCGCAGGCCCTGCACATGACGGCCGTAGGTGGATGCGGCCTTGGCGACTTGCATCGCGAGTTCGCGTGTCGGCGTCAGAACCAGGATGCGTGGGCCGTAAACAGTGGTGCGGTCACGCTTTTGCGTGGTGTCGGCACGCGCCGCAATGATGCGTTCGAGCGCTGGCAGGATGAAAGAGGCGGTCTTGCCGCTGCCGGTGGAGGACGAGACCATCAGGTCTTTGCCGGCGAGGGCCACCGGAATGGCCTTCATCTGCACTTCGGTGGCGGTTTCGTAGCCGGCGTCGGCCACGGCTTTGGTCAGGGCGTCATGAAGGCCTAGGTTTGCGAATGTCATACGTACTTTCAAATGCGGTGCCGACGCTGCGCACAACGGCGCAACGCCATGAGGCACCTGCCGGTTCAATGAACCGACGAGGTCAGGTCGCTGGGAGAAGGTTCGCTTTGAGAACGGTGAAGCAGAACAGTCAAGCGACGGCATCGCCGCCAACCGTTGCGTGCCCATGCCATCGGGTGAAGGCACCGGCTCAAAGCGCTATCGAGACCTGCCGCACAGAACAACGTGGGCTGACTCGAACGAGGTCAGAGGGGATGAACGAGCATCGATCACAACAACTTCGCCAACCTGTAGGCGAGTGATCGTCGATGCGAGCGAAGCCTGAGAGTTTACCCTGAATCGTTACAGCAGGGAAGACCCAGTGATCACTCGGCCTGGATTCGCAGCGACGCACTCACACGCCATCGGCGCAGGTCGGTACGGCATTCATCGCGCAAAAGCGCAGTCCGAAACGCCGCAGTCACTGGCCGCGGCTCGCTGAGTGCCTGCCGCAGCGGCAGTATCCTTGCCGTCCGCTTGAACAATCCCCATGGCCGGCATCCACATCACCGACATCGAAAGCGCCATCAACTGGTGGCGCGAGCGCTCGCCGTCTCCCGACGGCATCACGGCTTGTCGCGAGGTCCGGGCGCTGGCCGAGGTGTACGCGCTGATGGTGTACTACCGCGAAAGCGAATGCGACGACGTCAGCATGCCCGCCGCCGCGCGAGAGGCATGGTTGACCTGGTACGCCACCACCCCCGATGCCCCTTGCATCGCGATCTGCTCGACCAGCCAGGGCGACGCGGTCTGCAAGGGCTGCGGGCGCACCTTTGACGAGGTGCAGAACTGGACCATGATGTCGCCGGCCGAGAAGCGCGGCACCTGGCGGCGCATCACGATGGACGGCACGGCCTGGCGCTTCAACCGCTACGCCGAGCGCGCGCACGAGGCCACGCCAACAGCGCCCTCTTGAAACCTGCGCAGCAGCAGCCATTTCATCTCCATCGGCTCGACACCAGAGCCCGCCCGACGATGGAGAAATCACCATGTACGACACCTACCTGAGTGTCCCGAGCCGGTACCTTTCAGACCTCGACCGCGTGCGCGGCGAGTTTGACTCGATGTTCGGCTGGGGCGGTACCTCGCGGGCGATCCGATCGACCGCCGGCAGCGGCTATCCCGCCATCAATGTGAGCCACAGCCCGCAGGCCGTCGACGTCCATGTGTTCGCGCCCGGCATCGATGCCAGCCGCACTGAAGTCACCCTGGACCGCGCTGTGCTGACGATCGCTGGCGAACGCACCAGCGACCTGCCACCCGAGTCGCCGAAGACCAGCGTGCATGGTCGCGAGCGCTACAGCGGCAAGTTCCGCCGGACGATCAACTTGCCCGAGGACGTTGATCCGAATCAGGTCCGTGCGACCTACCGAGATGGCGTGCTGCACGTCAGCCTGTGCCGCCGCGAGGCAGTGCAGCCCCAACGCATCGCCATCGAGTGAATCGAACGGCCACAGGAGATGTTCCGATGAAAAGCACCCGAACCACCCCCGCCGACACCACGGTCTGCCTGCTGCCACGCGTCGACGTGGTCGAGGACACTGCCGGCATCACCTTGCTGGCCGATCTGCCTGGCGTCAAGAAGGACGAACTCGACATCCAGGTCCAAGGCACCACCTTGAGCCTCGAAGGCAAGGTCTCCATCGACACACCGACGGCATTCGACCCGGCATTCGCCGAAGTGCGCGCCGCTCGCTACCGCCGCTCGTTCACGCTGAGCAAGGAGCTCGACACCTCAGGCATCGATGCTCAGCTCAAGGATGGTGTGCTGCGGCTGCGCATCCCCAAGCTGGCCGCCATGCAACCGCGCCACATCGAGGTACGCGTTGGCTGAGATGCCTCGATCTCGCGCGGCACCATCGCTGCTGTTGATCGCGCTGCTCGCTGGCGCGATGCTCGGCTGGAGCTTGCACAGCGCCTCTGACGCGGTGGCGGCGTCCGACTCGGCCACCCGCGCGGCACCGCGCGCCGTGTTGGCGCGTGGCGATCTGGCCGCCGACGAGCTCAACAACATCGAGGTGTTCAAGTCCGTATCGCCGTCGGTGGTGCACATCACGACGCTGGAGCGTGCGGCGAGCCTTTTCTCGACCGATGTGTCGCAGGTGCCGCGGGGTACCGGTACAGGCTTCATGTGGGACGACCGCGGCCACATCGTCACCAACTTCCATGTGATCCAGGGTGCCAACGGCGCGCGGGTCACGCTGGCCGATCAAAGCACCTACAGCGCATCGCTGGTGGGCGTGTTCCCTGACCGCGACATCGCGGTGCTGCGCATCGATGCGCCTGCAGCCAAGCTGAAGGCGATCGCACTGGGCCAAAGCGGCAACCTGCAGGTGGGCCAGAAGGTCTATGCGATCGGCAACCCGTTCGGGCTGGACCAGACGCTGACCACCGGCATCGTCAGCGCACTGAACCGCGAGATCGAATCCGTGACCCGTCGCCCCATCCGCGGCGCGATCCAGACCGATGCGGCGATCAACCCAGGCAACTCTGGTGGGCCGCTGATCGATTCGGCGGGCCGGCTGATCGGCATCAACACCGCCATCTACAGCCCGAGCGGCACCAGCGCCGGGATCGGCTTCGCGATCCCGGCCGACGAGGTCAACCGCATCGTGCCGCGGCTGATCCGCAACGGCCGCATCCCGCGCCCGTCTCTGGGCATTTCGGCTGCGCCACCGGAGTTCAATCGTGCGCTGAAGCTGCCTCTGGGGATCGCCATCGTCGGTGTCGCTCCCGACAGTTCGGCGGCCGACGTGGGCCTGCGGCCGTTCCGCCGATCGGCGTCGGGCGGCGTGATCGCCGGCGACTTGATCGTCGCCGTCGACAAAGAGCCCGTTGCTGCGCTCGAATCCATGCTTGAGCAGTTCGAGCGGCACCAGCCGGGCGACACGGTGACGCTGACCGTGCTGCGCCAAGGGGCCAAGATCGATCTGAAGGTCAAGCTCGGGCAATCCGATTGAGCATCTCTCAGCAAGAAAGCGAGCCGACAGGCGAACTGCCATGAATCGCAAGAATCGGAGTGCAGGCCCGTGCGCAAGGGTCTAAATTGGGACCCTGAAGTCCGAACCACCGCACGCCAGGGACCCGCCGATGCACGTCGATGACAACGCCCCGCCCGTTTCGCCACACGCCTGCATGGTGGCCGATCTTTGCCGCCACATCGAACACGCAGAGCCGCCGCCAACGCTCGCTGAACTCGCGGTGAAAGCCGGGCTCAGCCCCTACCACCTGCACCGCGTTTTCAAGGCAGTGACCGGGGTGACGCCCAGCGACTATGCGCGAGCCCACCGCGCCCGACGCGTGCGCGACGCACTGCCAGGTGCGGCATCGGTGACACAAGCCCTCCTCGACGCGGGCTATGCCTCCAACAGCCGCTTCTACGAAGAATCGAACGAGGTCCTGGGCATGACGCCCACGGCGTACCGCGCGGGCGGGGCGGCCATGCAGATCCGCTTCGCGATTGGCCAGAGTTCACTCGGTGCGATCCTGGTGGCGCAAAGTACGCGCGGCGTGTGCGCCATCCTGCTCGGCGACGACCCGGATCTGCTGCTGCGCGACCTCCAGGACCGCTTCCCGAAGGCGCACCTGATCGGCGGCGATGCCGACTTCGAGCAGACCGTGGCGCACGTGGTGGGCTTCATTGAAGCGCCGCGCATCGGCTTGTCGTTGCCGCTGGACCTGCAAGGCACGGCGTTTCAGCTCAGGGTGTGGCAGGCCCTGCGCAGTATCCCGGCCGGCCAGACGGCCAGCTACAGCGACGTCGCCCAGCGCATCGGCTCGCCCAGCGCGGTGCGCGCCGTGGCGAGCGCCTGTGCCGCCAATCCGGTGGCGGTCGCCGTTCCGTGCCACCGGGTGCTGCGCATCGATGGCAGCATTTCAGGCTACCGCTGGGGCATCGAGCGCAAGCGCGCACTGCTGTTGCGCGAGGCCGCCGCTGCCACGGGCGCTTGACGCCGCAGCGCAGCAAGATGGCTGGCAACCTGGCCCTCTTCGAGGACATCGAAGAGGCCCCACGCGTTGAACCGTTGGCTGACGGCGCCATCGTGTGGCGCGGCGGGGCGCGGACCTTCGATCGAGACCTGCTCGCCGCCGTCGACGAAGTCACGGCGCAAGCCCCCTGGCGGCACCTGATCACGCCGGGCGGCTTTCGCATGTCGGTGGCGATGACCAGCTGCGGTGCGGCCGGCTGGGTCAGCGACCGCCGAGGCTATCGCTACGACCCGATCGACCCCGACAGCGGCAAGCCCTGGCCGGCGATGCCCAAGGTGTTCGGCGAACTGGCTGCCATCGCGGCGGCGCAGGCAGGATTCCACGGCTTCGATCCCGACGTGTGCCTGATCAATCGCTATGTGCCGGGCGCGCGCTTGACGCTGCACCAGGACCGCGATGAGCGCGATGGTCGCGCACCCATCGTCTCGGTATCGCTGGGCTTGCCGGCGATGTTCCAGTTCGGCGGGCCCCAGCGCAGCGACCCGACGAGGCGCATCCCGCTGGTGCACGGCGACGTCGCGGTATGGGGCGGCCCAGCGCGCTTCTTCCACCATGGCGTGTTGCCCCTGAAGCCAGGCTCTCACCCGCTGACCGGCGAGCAGCGGATCAACCTGACCTTCCGACGGGCGCGCTGAGCCGAAGCGCCGAGTTCAACCGAACAGTTCGGCGTGGCTGACGCTGGCGGTGCCGAACTTGCCGACGACGAGGCCGCCGGCGCGGTTGGCATGCGGCATCGCCTCGCGTGCGCTCAGCCCGGCGGCAAGCAGCACGGCCATGGTCGCGATCACGGTGTCGCCAGCACCGGTGACATCGAACACTTCGCGGGTCTGTGCCGGCTGGTGCACCGCGCCGTGCTCGTCGAACAGGCTCATGCCATCTTCCGATCGGGTCAGCAACAGCGAGCCCACGCCCAGCCGGACGCGCAGTGCCTGCGCGCGCTCCAGCAGTTGCGCTTCGCCGCGCCAGGGGCCCACCACTTGCGCCAATTCGCCCCGGTTCGGTGTGATCACGCTGGCACCGGCGTAGCGGGCGTAGTCGCTGCCCTTGGGATCGACCAGCACCGGCTTGCCGGCCGCACGCGCCAGTTCAATCATCCGGGTGATATGTGTCAGCCCGCCCTTGCCGTAATCCGAGAACAGCACCGCGTCGTGCCGAGGCAGCTGCTGCTCGAAGGCCTCGAGCGCCTGGGTCAGCACCTCGTGGTCGGGATCGTTCTCGAAATCGATGCGCAGCAGTTGCTGAGAGCGGCCGATCACGCGCAGCTTGACGATGGTCCGCAGCGACGCATCCTCGCCCAGGCAGGCTTCGATGCCGTGCTGTGCCAGAAGCGCGCGCAGGCGAGTGGCAGCCTCGTCATGGCCCACCACCGTCAGCAGCGTCACCTGCGCACCCAGTGTCTTGACATTCAACGCCACGTTGGCGGCGCCGCCAAGACGCTCTTCTTCTCGCGCGACACGCACCACTGGCACCGGTGCTTCGGGCGAAATGCGCTCGACCGCGCCATGCCAGTAGCGGTCGAGCATCACGTCGCCCACGACGAGCACGCGGCGCTGGGCCAGCTCAGGCGACGTTGGAATCACGGCGCGACTCCCGGCAGAGCGCGATGAGCGCAGGCGTTCAGGTTCATGGTGTGCGTGGACAGCGGTCAGGCCCGGGTTATATCAAGTGCGGCCATGGGGCAGCCGCGCCTGCGCGGCAAGGGTTGCGTCCACGGGGCGACACACCTCAGAGGGAGCTGCTCGGCCACTGGCTTCAGAGGCCGCGCTACAGGTGAACGCCGCGCGCGCCCCCGGCCGAGGGCACTCCCGGAGGGGACAGCCAAACGCGACACCGGTCTCCAGAATTTCCAACAGGTCGAGCCATCTGGCATCCGACCGATTCCCTCAACCTGAACCGTCTGGAGACCCACATGATCCGCACCCTCATCGCCCTGCTGATGGCCACCGTCGCCTTTGCGTCCCAAGCCGCCGTCGAACTCAACAAGGCCTCGCAAGCCGAACTCGAAACCGTCAAGGGCATCGGCCCGAGCATGTCCACCAAGATCCTCGGCGAGCGCAAGAACGGCGCGTTCAAGGACTGGTCCGATGTGGTGAGCCGAGTCAAGGGCGTTGGCCCTGGCAACGCCTCGAAATTCTCGGCAGACGGCCTGACGGTCAACGGTGCCGAATTCAAGCCCGAGCTGGTGGCCTCGAACAAGCCCGCCCCCAAAGCCAACAAGAAAGAAGCTGCACTGAAAAAGTAAGGCCCGCTGCCCCCACCGAGCCCCGCACTGGCGGGGCTTTTTCATGGCGCGCGGAAAATGCATCGCATTGCCAGTCTCTTTCGCCCATGCCCACACCCTCTCAGCCCGAATGCCCCTGCGGCACCGCCCTGCCCTACACCGAATGCTGTGGCCGATTCCACACCGGTGCGCAGCGCCTGATGGCACCCACTGCCGAGGCGTTGATGCGCTCGCGCTACAGCGCCTACACGCTGCAGCTTGACGACTACCTGCACGACACCTGGCATCCGAGCACCCGCCCCTCCACGCCCTTGCATCACGAGCCCGGATTGCGCTGGCTGGGGCTGCAGGTGCTGAGCCATGCACAGACGGACGCCGACCACGCGCACGTCGAATTCGTCGCCCGCAGCAAACTCGGGGGCCGCGCGCACCGCCTGCGCGAGCGCAGCCGCTTCGTGCGCGAGAACGGCCGCTGGCTGTATCTGGATGGCGTCATCGCCTGATGGCATCACCGCCTTCACGAGCGCAGTCGCTCCTGCGATAGACTGCGAACTCGTTCGGGGGGGGGTAGCTCAGCTGGGAGAGCGTCGCGTTCGCAATGCGAAGGTCGGGAGTTCGATCCTCCTCCTCTCCACCAACGACCTCACAAAGACGGGCCTTCGTGGCCCGTTTTTCTTTTGTCTCTTCATCCGCCCCACTTTGCTGAGAAGCGTTCCTGGCTGTCGCAACCGGGGGACCAACCGCGGCCTACTCCCGGTCGCCAGCACAGCGAGCGCAGCGCAACCATGCCGTCAAACCAACGGCACTGCCAGCAGGGCCGGAAGGCATGCACGCAGGGCTTTAGGCTCATGCGTGAACAGGGTTCAACCATGTAGCTCATAAGGTGAGCTACCCCCGCTGCAGATCAGTTCCCACGAGATCGTTACCTGCTTTCTATGCGGACAGCACCCCTCATGTGAGTGGTGCAGGTGTATCAGTTCTTGACCATACCGCTACCTAGAATCCGCCGGCCAAGCGGATGCCTTGGCATCCGAGGGCGCATTCCCTCAACTTCAGGACAAGAGTCTTTCTCATGAAAAAAATAATGCTGACAGCATTCGCCGTCGCTACAGCAGCAATCGTGGCAGCGTGTGGAGGAGGAGGCTCATCAACTTCCGTCACGACAACCACCATCAGCGGCTCGGCTGTAAAGGGCCCCGTCAATGGTGCGACCGTCACCGTCAAGAATGCTGCGACCGGCGCAGTTCTTGGCACCACCACCACCAGCGCTACAGGCGCCTACACATTGGACGTGCCATTCAGAGGTGACGTTGTGGTGGAGGTGAGCGGCGGGAACTATCTGGACGAGGCGACCAGCGTTTCCACTGCCCTGAGTGCGCCCATGCGTGTCGTCATCAATGCCAACGGCGGTAGCGTGACTGGTGTCGTCACGCCGCTCACCACGCTGGCTTACACGTACGCTTTCGGGACCACCGGAACGCCGACCTCAACGGCTTACAACACCGTGGCGACCAATCTCGCGACGCAGCTTCAAATTCCTGGGGTCAACATCGCCACCACGGCGCCGGTTGTCACCGGTACGGTGAACGATTACGGCCGATTGCTTGCTGGTATTTCAACGTACCTGCAACTCAACAGTGTCAGCTTGCAGTCGCTGATCAGTACGGCATTGGATGAGGTGGATTCGGCGCAGTTTTCGGTCGCGTTCACCACCGCCTACAACACGGCCAATCCAGATCACACACTGACGTTCACCTTCGACGGAAGCAAGCTGAATGTCAGTGGCACCGGTGTCGGCGGCGGAAGCGGCACCTGCGGCGTCAATGTGCAGGGAACCTTGACAGTGGGTGGCAACAGCGTGCCGCTGAACCTGAACTACTGCATCAACGGCATCGCGGCCGATTCGTGCACCAGCGGCAACAGCTCGCTGTCCCAAGCGCTGAGCGGTCAGTCAGGTCTTGCCGGTGCCGCAAACCTGAACTACGCCTATTCGCCTACCTGTGTGGCAAATCCAGACTTCACCATCAACCTGAACTAGGTTGCCGCTTGCGACGGTAGAGGACGACCACCTTGCGTGGCCGTCCGTCTAGACTTTGCGTCCACGGCGCTCCGTTTGATTTGCGGACTGGCGATCACGCCCATCGGCTCGTCGGGCAGCCAGCCCCCAGGCTAAGTGCGTCAAAAAGAGCTTGGCGAGGGGCAAGGCTGACGACGTCAGACAGCCGCCTGCGTCCGGCCGGATCAGCGCTGCAACTGCGCAAGCGGAATATCGAAGTCGTCTTCGATGTCTTCCGCGCACTCAATGACGGCGGGTTGGCCCGCCCAGCCGCTGGCCTGCTGTTGCAGCTGAGCCAGGCCAGCGGCGTCGCCGGTGTACAGAACGGCCTGTGGCTCGGGGTCGGGGGCGCCGTCCAGCGACGCGTTCCAGTCAGTCAGCGTGATCTGCGACTTGATCGGCAGTGGCAGTCCCACCCGCAGCGCCTGTGTCTGCACCGGATCGTCCGGCTGTGCACGGGGCCACAGCACACCGTTGCCAGCCGTCAAGGCGGCCAGGGTTTGCGCCAGCAGGCTGTCCTGGTTGTTGGCCAGGCAGAGCACCATGCCCACGGGCGTGGCTTCAGGAACCTGATCGGTCAAGCGCTCCGCATAGGCGGCAAGAGATTCCTTGCTTTGGGCTTCCAGCCAGGTGTGAAACTGCTCCAACATGTCGTCGATATCGAATTGAGGCTCGCTCATACGAAGGTCTCCTGATTTTTTGATGGCTTGTTTGCAAGGCGCTCGGCGTTCGCAATACGCCAATCTCGCGCCCAGCGGTTTGCATCGTAGGTGATGCGGCAGATGTTCGCGGTGTTGCCAGAATCAGCCGCACGCTCGCAGCGCTCGATAGACTCCATGGCTGACAGAGACTGCCCGGATATGCTCGCATGACCCCAGCCACCCTTATCGAACAATACGGCCCTCGCGAGGCCATCGACTACGACGTGGTGGTGGTCGGTGGCGGGCCGGCGGGCTTGTCGACCGCGATCCGCATCAAGCAGCTGGCACAGGTGCAGGGTCACGAGATCTCGGTGGTCGTGCTCGAAAAGGGCTCGGAGCCCGGCGCTCACATCCTGAGTGGCGCCGTGATGGACCCGCGCGCACTGGCTGAACTGTTCCCGAACTGGAAGGAGCTGGGCGCGCCACTGGAGCAGCTGGTCACCGACGACGAGTTCCTGTTCCTCACGCGTGATGGCGCGACCAAGACCCCGCACGCGCTGCTGCCGGAATGCTTCCACAACGAAGGCAACTACGTCATCAGCCTGGGCAGCGTGACCCGCTGGCTGGGCGAGCAGGCCGAGGCGCTGGGGGTCGAGATCTTTCCGGGCTTTGCGGCGGCAGAGGTGCTGTTTGACGAAGCCGGGGCCGTCAAAGGCGTGGCCACCGGCAACCTGGGCCTGGGCAAAGACGGCGAGCCCACGGCCAATTTCCAGCTCGGCATGGAGCTGCACGCGAAGTACACGGTGTTCGCCGAAGGATCGCGGGGGCACCTGGGTCGGCAGCTCATCGCGCACTTCCAGCTCGACGACGGGTGCGATCCGCAGGCCTACGGCCTGGGCATCAAGGAGCTCTGGGAGATCGAGCCTGCGAAGCACCACCCTGGCCGCGTGACCCACACCGCCGGCTGGCCACTGGACAACCAGACCTACGGTGGCGCGTTTCTTTACCACCTGCCCAATCACCAGGTCACGCTCGGCTTCATCACCGGGCTGGACTACAGCAACCCCTGGTTGAGCCCCTTCGAGGAAATGCAGCGCTGGAAGACGCACCCCGCGATCCGCAGCGTGCTCGAAGGCGGCAAGCGTGTGGGCTACGGTGCGCGGGCCATCACCGCGGGTGGCCTGCTGAGCCTGCCCAAGACGGTTTTCCCGGGCGGCGCGCTGGTGGGCTGCGAAGCGGGCTACCTGAACGTGAGCCGCATCAAGGGCAGCCATGCCGCCATCAAGAGTGGCATGCTCGCGGCCGACGCCATCTTCGACGCGATCGTCAACGGCCGCCAGCGCGATGAACCGGCCGCCTACCCCGACGCCTTCAAGCAAAGCTGGCTGCACCGAGAGTTGGATCGCGCGCGCAACTTCAAGCAGTGGTTCAAGAAGGGCCTGTGGGTCGCCACGCTCATGACAGGCATCGAGCAATGGCTGCTGCCCAAGCTGGGCATCTCGTCGCCACCGTGGACGATTCATCGCCGCGTGTCCGACCACCAGGCCTTGAAGCCGGCTTCGGAGTGCCCACGCATCGACTACCCGAAGCCCGACGGCCAGATCACCTTCGACCGGCTCAGCAGCGTGTTCATCAGCAACACCAACCACGAAGAAAACCAGCCCGCGCACCTGACGCTCAAGGACCCTGGCGTGCCGGTTCGCATCAACCTCGCCACCTATGCCGGCCCGGAGGGCCGCTACTGCCCGGCGGGGGTGTACGAATTCGTCAAAAACCCCGACGACACCGACCGCCTGCAGATCAACGCGCAGAACTGCGTGCACTGCAAGACCTGCGACATCAAGGACCCGACGCAGAACATCGTCTGGGTCACGCCTGAGGGCGGTGGTGGGCCGAATTACGCCGGCATGTAGTCGCGCGCAGCCGGAGGCCATGCCGCCGCTGCTAAAATTTCCGCTTGCTAGGAGAGTGTTCGACAGTTCACCACTGTCGGGCCGCCGAAGGCGCACAGCGGGCTTGTAAAAGGCCGCTCCAACGCTCAGGCAAAAGGACTGGCAACACGCCGACCGAGAGGGCGGCGTTCCTCGCTGAAGAGAGGCCCACCCCGAGTGGGTCCACCGAAGGGGCAAGCGTTCGGCCGAGCGACGGCGAGCGTCAATCTCTCAGGTAAAGCGGACAGGGAGGGCAACGCCGGCCATGCATTTCACCGATGCAGGGCCGATCGATCCATTGCCCCTGGGAACGCCAATGCCCACGCCCTCGCCCTCTACGCCCGCTCCCGAACTGCTGACCACCCCGCTGCACGCGCTGCACCTCGAACTGGGCGCACGCATGGTGCCGTTTGCCGGCTACAGCATGCCGGTCCAGTACCCTGCCGGTCTGATGGCCGAGCACCTGCATTGCCGGGCATCGGCCGCGCTGTTCGATGTGTCGCACATGGGTCAGCTCAGGCTGTCTGGCAGCGACGCGGCTGCCGCGCTCGAGTCGCTGCTGCCGATCGACGTCATCGGCATGGCCGATGGGCAACAGCGCTACGGTTTCTTCACCAATGAACATGGCGGCATCCTCGACGACCTGATGCTCACCCGCCATGGCCTGGGTGACGGCACCGAATGGCTGCTGATCGTCAATGCTGCCAACAAGGCCGCCGACACCGTCCTGCTGCAGTCGCGCATCGGACACCGCTGCACCGTGCAGCCTCGCCCCGACCTCGCGCTGCTGGCCTTGCAGGGTCCGCAAGCGGTGACGGCGCTGGCCCGATTGAACCCCGCCGTCGCCAACCTGAGCTTCATGACGGGCGCCGCCGTGGTGCTGAACGGGATCCCGTGTTTCGCCACCCGCTCGGGCTACACCGGTGAAGACGGTTTCGAGATCTCGGTGCCGGCCGAGCACACCGAGGCCTTGGCCCGCGCGCTGTTGGCCCAGCCCGAGGTGCGCCCCGCCGGCCTCGGCGCGCGCGACACGCTGCGATTGGAAGCCGGCCTGTGCCTGCACGGCAACGACATCGATGCGCAGACCACCCCGGTCGAAGCCGGTCTGCTGTGGGCGATCCAGAAGCTGCGCCGTGCCGGTGGTGCGCGCGCTGGAGGGTACCCGGGCGCGAACACCATCGACGCGCAGACCGCTGCCGGCCCCACGCGCCGACGCGTGGGGCTCACCGGCGTCGACCGCGCACCGGTGCGCCCGGGCGCCGCGATCGTCAGTGCCGACGGCACCCCACTGGGCACCGTCACCAGCGGCACGCTGGCACCGACCGTCAACCAGCCGATCGCGATCGCCTACCTGCCGTCTGCGCACGCCGCCCCCGACCACACGGTGTATGCCGAAGTGCGCGGCAAACGTCTGCCGATGCGCGTGACCCCCCTGCCCTTTGTGCCACACCGCTACGTTCGCGCACCTGCGCGCTGAGACCTTTCTTTCCAACACATCACCTCGACACCTGGAGCCCGCGATGACCATCCTCTACACCGCCGATCACGAATGGATCGATGCCACCGAACCCGCCGCCGCGATCGTCGGCATCACCGTGCACGCGCAAGACGCGCTGGGTGACGTGGTGTTCGTCGAACTGCCCGAGGTGGGGTCCACGTACGCCAAGGGCGATGTGGCCGGCGTCGTCGAATCCGTCAAGGCGGCCGCAGACCTGTACATGCCGGTCGGCGGCGAGATCGTCGAAGTCAACGAGACGCTGCGTGCCGATCCGGCGCTGGCCAACAGCGCGCCGATGGCAGCTGGCTGGTTCTTCAAGGTCAAGCTGTCCGACGCTTCGGAGCTGGGCAGCCTCATGGATGCCAGCGCCTACGACGCCCTGCTCAAGAACGCCTGATTGCTGCAAAGGTTGCCCGCCATGCTGATGTCCACACCGCCCGCCCAGCTTCAGCCCTCGCTCGCCGAACTGGAAAACTCGACCGAGTTCATTGCCCGCCACATCGGCATCACGGCAGCCGACGAGCAGCACATGCTGTCGGTGATCGCGCCCGAGGCGCCATTCACCCGCCGAGCACTGATCGAGGCGATCGTGCCGCGCTCGATCGCGCGTGCGCAACCGATGGTGATGCCAGAGCCGATCGGCGAGGCCCAGGCGCTGGCCGAGCTGCGCACCATCGCGTCGAAGAACCAGGTGCTCAAGAGCTGCATCGGCCAGGGCTACCACGGCACGCACACGCCGGGCGTCATCTTGCGCAACATCCTCGAGAACCCCGCCTGGTACACCGCCTACACGCCGTACCAGGCCGAAATTTCGCAAGGCCGGCTTGAGGCGCTGCTGAATTTCCAGACCATGGTCTGCGATCTCACCGGCATGGCGATCGCCAACGCCTCGATGCTCGACGAGGCCACTGCCGCGGCCGAAGCCATGACGCTGGCCAAGCGCAGCGTGAAGTCCAAGAGCAACACCTTCGTCGTCGCGGGCGATTGCCACCCGCAGACCATCGAGGTGATCCAGACACGCGCCGCGCCGCTAGGGCTGACGGTGGTACTGGCGAATTCGGCCGAGGAATGGAGCACGCTGCTTGCAGGCGGTGACTACTTCGCCGCCCTGGCACAGATCCCCAGCACCAGCGGCGCGCTGCACGACCTGCGCGGTGATGCCGAACGCATCCACGCGCACCATGCTGCGTTCATCGTCGCCGCCGACGTGCTGGCGCTGACGCTGATCACGCCGCCGGGCGAGTTGGGTGCCGACATCGCGTTGGGTACCACGCAGCGTTTCGGCGTGCCGATGGGCGCAGGCGGCCCGC
Source organism: Burkholderiales bacterium PBB1 (assembly GCA_002255905.1). Classification (GTDB taxonomy): domain Bacteria; phylum Pseudomonadota; class Gammaproteobacteria; order Burkholderiales; family Burkholderiaceae_C; genus PBB1. The sequence goes on along the minus strand of NKIN01000001.1, from coordinate 941,213 downwards.
ACGCGGCCTACCTGGCCTGCCGCGATGAGTTCAAACGCTCGATGCCGGGTCGGCTGGTGGGCATGAGCGTCGATGCGCACGGCGCGCCCGCGCTGCGGCTGGCGCTGCAGACGCGCGAACAGCACATCCGCCGCGAGAAGGCGACCTCAAACATCTGCACCGCACAGGTGCTGCTGGCGGTGATCGCCAGCATGTACGCGGTCTACCACGGGCCCGAGGGTCTCAAGCGCATCGCGCTGCGCGTGGCCCGCTACACCGCCGTGCTGGCCGAGGGCCTGAAGACCTTGGGCGTCTCGGTGCGCTCGAGCACGGCCTTCGACACGCTGACGCTGGACACCGGCGAGCAGACCGAAGAGCTGGCCGGGCATGCACGCACCCACGGCTACAACCTGCGCCGCTACACCGAGTGGGGCGACACGATGCTGGGCATCTCGCTCGACGAGACCACCACGCGCGAGGACATCGTGACGCTTTGGCACGTGTTCGCGCCGACGGGCGCTTCGCTGCCATCGAGAGCCTTGTTCGACCAGGTCACCGAGCCGCTGATTCCGCCCGAGCTGCGCCGCACCAGCGCCTTCCTGACGCACCCGGTGTTCAACAGCCACCACAGCGAAACGGAGATGCTGCGCTACATCCGCAGCCTCTCTGACAAAGACCTGGCACTCGACCGCACGATGATCCCGTTGGGCTCATGCACGATGAAGCTGAATGCGACCAGCGAGATGATTCCCATCACCTGGCCCGAGTTCGCCCACGTCCATCCGTTCGCCCCGGCCGATCAACTGGAAGGCTATCGCCTGCTCGACGAGCAATTGCGCGCAAGCCTCTGCCAGGCCACCGGCTACAGCGGCATCAGCCTGCAGCCGAATGCGGGTTCGCAGGGCGAGTACGCCGGGTTGCTGGTGATCCAGGCCTGGCATGCCTCGCGAGGTGACACGCAGCGCGACATCTGCCTGATCCCTGAGTCCGCCCACGGCACCAACCCAGCTTCGGCCCAGATGGCCGGCATGAAGGTGGTGGTGACGAAGTGCGACGCCGAGGGCAACGTCGACCTCGTCGATCTGCGTGCCAAGTGCGAGTTGCACAGCACCAAGCTGGCAGCGGTAATGGTGACCTACCCCTCCACCTACGGCGTGTTCGATCCGCAGATCAAGGCGCTGTGCGCGCTGGTACACCAGCACGGTGGTCGGGTGTATGTCGACGGCGCCAACATGAATGCGCTGGTCGGCGTGGCCGCGCCGGGCGAGTTCGGTGGTGACGTCAGCCACCTGAACCTGCACAAGACCTTCTGCATCCCGCATGGTGGCGGTGGGCCAGGTGTCGGTCCGGTGTGCGTGGTGGAAGACCTGGTGCCGTTCCTGCCAGGGCATCGCACTGCGGGTGCACGCGACGCGCGGCAGGTCGGTGCGATCTCGGCAGCACCGCTCGGCAACGCCGCGGTGCTGCCGATCAGCTGGATGTACATGCGAATGATGGGCGCCGCCGGCCTGACCGCCGCCACCGAGACCGCCATCCTCAGCGCCAACTATGTGGCCGCACGCCTGGCGGGCCACTATGACATCCACTTCAGCGGTGGCGTGCCCGGCATCCGCGGTGGTGGTGTGGCACACGAATGCATCCTGGACCTGCGCCCGCTGAAAGACAGCAGCGGCGTCAGTGCCGAAGACGTGGCCAAGCGACTGATCGACTACGGCTTCCATGCACCGACCCTGAGCTTCCCGGTGCCCGGCACCTTGATGGTCGAGCCGACCGAGAGCGAGCCGCTGCGCGAGCTGGATCGCTTCTGCGATGCCATGGTCGCGATCCGCGAGGAGATCCGCAAGGTTGAAACCGGCGTGTGGCCACGCGATGCGAACCCACTGATATCGGCACCGCACACCGCCGAGGCGCTGCTTCAATTGGACTGGCCGCATCCGTACAGCCGTGAAGAAGCGGCTTATCCGCTCGCCAGCCTGCGTCGCAGCAAGTACTGGGTGCCTGTCGGCCGCGTCGACAACGTGCACGGTGACCGGAACCTGGTGTGCAGCTGCGCGCCGGTGTCCGACTACGCCACAGAGTAACGCCAGCGTTCCGGGCCGGCTGCGGGGCCTACTGCAGCGGCCCTTTCAGTGCGGCCGGCATCGGAAAAGCCATCACATCGATGCCTTCATCGTGCAGGGCTTTCGCCTCATCAGAGGTCGCCTGGCCGCGGATGGGGCGCTCGTCGGTCTCGCCGTAATGCATGCGACGAGCCTCTTCGGCGAAGCGCGGGCCCACGTCGTCGGTGTGGGTGATGATGTGTTGAACGGCCCGCATCATGGCCGATTGGAAGGCCGCCGGATCGACTCCAGAGGGCGCTGACGGCGGCTTGGGCATCTCTGGCAGTACCGCTGGCAGCCCCGCTGCAGCCGCCCCTCGCGATGACATCGGCGACTCGGAGGCGGGTGCCAGCGCCCGAGACGACGAGGTCACCACATGCGGTGCCGACGGCAGCCTTTGCACCGACTTGTCGCCACACATCGGGCACTCGAGCTGAGCGCGGTCCAACTGGCTCTGGAAGTCGTCCTGCGACGCGAACCAGCCTTCGAAATGATGGTCGAACGAACAGCGCAGATTCAGAACCTTCATGGCTGCATTATCGGCGAGGGCGAAGACCACTCGAGCGTCCAGCGTCCTTCTCGCCAGTGCCGTAGCCACAACAGACCGACCAGCGTCTTCACGTCGGTCAGTGTGCCTGTGCGTGCGGCCTCTTCCAGTTCTTCGAGGGTGGCCGTGCCCACGTCGAGAAACTCGCCCTCGTCGAGTTGATTGACACCGAGGGTGAGCCCTCGCGCGAACCAGATCTCGATGCCTTCGGTCGAGTACGCAATCGCGTTGTGCAGGATGCCGGCGCGCGCCCACTCGGCAGCCCGGTAGCCGGTTTCCTCGGCCAGTTCACGAATGGCGCATGCCAGCGGTGGCTCACCGGCTTCCAGCTTGCCTGCCGGAAACTCCACCATCACCTGTGCCACCGGGTAGCGGTACTGCCGTTCAATGACCAGCCGCCCATCGTCGAGCAGCGGCACCACCATCACGGCACCCGGATGAACGATGTATTCACGGCTGGCGGTGGCGCCGTTCGGCAACCGGACCAGATCGCGGCGCACATCGAGGAAGTTGCCGCGGTAGACCTGCTCCGACTCGAGCCGATCTTCGCGCAGGTGAGCGTCGGGATCGGTTGCCAAGACACGCTCAGGTGGTCAGGGCCTTGCCGATCGCATTGACGCAGACCGCCATCAATCCACCGGGTAGCAGACCGAAGATCAGCACGGCAGCACCGTTGAGGGACAGCAGCACGCGCACTTCGCCGTTGGTCTCGATGGGCGCTGTCTCGACCGGCTCGTCGAAATACATCACCTTGACCAGCCGCAGGTAATAGAACGCACCGATCAGCGAGAACACGACGGCCGCGATGGCCAGCACGATGTAGCCGGTGACGTTGGTCGAAACAATCGCCTGGAGCACGCTGAACTTCGCGTAGAAGCCCACGGTCGGCGGCACACCTGCCAGCGAAAACATGAACACCGCCATCACACCGGCGTACCAGGGGCTGCGTCGGGCCAATCCCTTCAGGTCGTCGATGCTGTCGGACTCGAAGCCCTGCCGCGACAGCAACAGGATGATGCCGAAGGTGCCCAGCGTGGTCATCACGTAGCTGACGATGTAGAACATCGCCGAGCTGTAGCCATTGGCCGCCGACAAGGTGTTCGCGCCGATGACCGTGGGCGTGAGGCCGAGCAGCATGAAGCCCACGTTGGCGATCGTCGAGTAGGCCAGCATCCGCTTGAGGTTGCGCTGCGCAATCGCGGCCAGATTGCCGATCGCCATCGATCCCACCGAGAGCACGATCAGCATTTGCTGCCAGTTCTCGGCCATTCCGGACATGCCTTCGACCAGCAGTCGGATCGTGATCGCGAACGCAGCCAGCTTCGGTGCGGCGCCAATCAGCAAGGTCACGGCGGTCGGCGCGCCGTGGTAGACGTCGGGAACCCACATGTGGAACGGCACGGCACCCAGCTTGAAGGCAAGACCGGACACCACGAACACCAGCCCGAACACCAGCACCGCCTTGTTGATCTGCCCGGTCGCGATGGCCTTGAACACCTCACCGATCTCGAGCGAGCCGGTGGCGCCGTACATCATCGACAGGCCGTACAGCAGGAATCCGCTGGCCAGTGCGCCGAGCACGAAATACTTCATCGCGGCTTCGCTGGCATTCAGGCTGTCGCGCCGCATGGCGGTCAACGCGTAGAGCGACAGGCTCATCAGCTCGAGCCCGAGGTAGATCACCAGGAAATTGTTCGCCGACACCATCACGCTGATGCCGAGCAGAGAGAACAGGCTGAGGGTGAACAGCTCACCTTTCAGCAGATCGCGGCTGGCAGCGTAGGGGCGCGCATAGGCCAGCGAGATCATCACCGCGATGGCAGCAAAGAAGGACAGCAGGTTGCCCATCGGGTCGGAGACCACCATGCGCTGCATCGCGTACACCGACAGACCTTCGTTGTACTGGTACAGGTAGCTCAACGCGACGATGGCCAACGTGGCCTGGGTCAGCCAGTAGGTGAGGCGCCGCCGCGGATCGGTGACCCACAGATCGGCCAGCGCGACCCCGCACGCTGCGGCCAGCAGAAAGATTTGGGGATATACGGCAGGCCAGTTCATGTCGTTGTTCAGTTCAGCTTCGACACGGCGACGTGCTTCAGCAGTTCAGTCACCGACACATGCATCACGTCGGTGAATGGCTTCGGATAGAGACCCATCCACAGCACGGCGATGGCGAGCACGGCCATGATCAGAAGCTCACGGGCGTTCAGGTCCAGCAACTCGGCCACATGGTGGTTGGCGATGGGCCCGAAATACACCCGCTTGACCATCCACAAGGTGTAGGCCGCGCCGAACACCAGTGCCGTGGCGGCCAGGGCACCCAGCCAGAAATTCACCTGCACAGCACCCAGGATCACCATCCACTCGCCGACGAAACCTGCCGTTCCGGGCAAGCCGCAGTTGGCCATCGCAAAAAACACGGCAAAGGCGGTGAAGGTGGGCATGGTGTTGACCACCCCGCCGTAACTCGCGATCTCGCGCGAATGCACCCGGTCGTACAGCACGCCGATGCCCAGGAACATCGCGCCCGAGACGAAGCCGTGGGAGACCATCTGCACCAGCGCGCCGGACACGCCAATCTCGTTGAACAGGAAGAAGCCCAGCGTGACGAAGCCCATGTGTGCGATGGACGAATAAGCCACCAGCTTCTTCATGTCCTGCTGCACCAGGGCGACCAGCCCGATGTAGATCACCGCGATCAGCGAGATGGTGATGATCAGCCAGGCCCATTCATGCGAGGCGTCAGGCGTGATCGGCAGCGAGAAGCGCAGGAAGCCGTAGCCGCCCAGCTTCAGCATGATGGCCGCCAGCACCACCGACCCCCCGGTCGGCGCCTCGACGTGCGCATCGGGCAACCAGGTGTGCACCGGCCACATCGGCACCTTCACGGCGAACGCCGCGAAGAAGGCGAAGAACAGCAGCGTCTGCACCGACATCGGCAGCGGCAGCTGGTACCAGGTCTGCAGGTCAAAGCTGCCGCCCGACTTGAAGTACAGGTACATCAACGCGATCAGCATCAGCAGCGAGCCAGCCAGCGTGTACAGGAAGAACTTGAAAGCGGCATAGACCCGCTTCGGCCCGCCCCACACACCGATGATGATGTACATCGGGATCAGCGTGGCTTCGAAGAAGACGTAGAACAGCAGCCCGTCGAGCGCGGTGAACACGCCGATCATGATCCCCGACAGGATCAGGAATGCACCCATGTACTGGTTGACGCGGTCGGTGATCACCTCCCAGCCGGCGATCACCACGATGATCGTGATGAACGCCGTCAGCAGCACAAACCACACCGAGATGCCATCGACGCCCAGGTGGTACATCACGTTGAAGCGATCGATCCAGGCCATCTTCTCGACGAACTGCATCTGCGCCGTGCCGATGTTGAACCCGGTGATCAGTGGCAGCGTGACCAGGAAGGACAGCACCGAGGCGATCAGGGCGAACCAACGGGCGGCGGTCGCATGCGCGTCGCGACCGATGGCCAGCAGCACCGCGCCCGACAAGATTGGCAGCCAGATGGCCAGGCTCAACAAACCCATGTTCTTCTTTTCTCCGTGCCCTGTGAGTCCGGTCCGGGCTCAGCGCCCGACCAGATGGCCCAGATGGGGCCACAACTGCCAGGTCATCAGTCCCATCAGACCGAGGATCATCACCAGCGCATACCAGTAGAGGTAGCCCGTCTGCACGAGACGGACCACCGACGAGAGTGCCCCGATGCCGCGCGCCGATCCATTGACCAGCGCACCATCGATGAACGCCACATCGCCGCCCTTCCACAAGCCACGGCCCACCAGGCGCGCGCCGGCTGCCAGCACATGCTCGTTGAACCAATCCATGTAGTACTTGTTCTCGAGCACCGTCACGAGGGGCGCGAAAACGCGGGCACAGGCGGCCGGGATCTCGGGCTTCAACCGGTAGAAGACAAAGGCGACGATCACGCCCGCCAGCGCCAGCCAGAACGGCAAGGTACCAAAGCCGTGCAAGGCCATCGCGGCTGCGCCATGGAATCCATGTGCCAGTTCCTCCATCGCAGGGTGCCGCTCGGCGTTCACGAAAATCGCACCCTTGAAGAGATCACCGTAGAGCATCGGCGCAATCGTGAAGTAGCCGATCAGCACCGACGGAATCGCCAGCAGCACCAGCGGCAGCGTGACCACCCAAGGCGACTCGTGCGGCGTGTGGTCGTGGTCGCCGTGACCGTGATCTGCGCTGTGCGCATCGGCACTGGCATGGGCATCGCCGTGGGCGGCGTCTGCCACGTGAGCGTCGTGTTCCGACGGGAAGGGTTTGTGGTGGAACCGCTCCTTGCCGTGGAAGACGATGAAATACATCCGGAACGAATAGAACGCAGTGACGAACACGCCAGCGATCACCGCGAAGTAGGCGAAGCCCGAGCCCCACAGGTGGCTGGCATGCACCGCCTCGATGATGCTGTCCTTGGAATAGAAGCCCGAGAAGAACGGCGTGCCGATCAGCGCCAGCGAGCCCAGCAGCGACGTGATCCAGGTGATGGGCATGTACTTGCGCAGGCCGCCCATGTTGCGGATGTCCTGGTCATGGTGCATGCCGATGATCACCGAGCCGGCAGCCAGGAACAACAGCGCCTTGAAGAACGCGTGGGTCATCAAATGGAACACCGCGACCGAATACGCCGATGCGCCGAGAGCCACCGTCATGTAGCCGAGCTGGCTGAGCGTCGAGTACGCCACCACGCGCTTGATGTCGTTCTGGATGATGCCCAGGAAACCCATGAACAGCGCAGTGATCGCGCCGATCACCATGATGAAGCTGAGCGCGGTGTCCGACAGCTCGAACAGCGGCGACATGCGGGCGACCATGAAGATGCCGGCGGTGACCATCGTCGCCGCGTGGATCAGCGCCGAGATGGGCGTGGGGCCTTCCATCGAATCGGGCAGCCAGACATGCAACGGAAACTGTGCGCTCTTGCCCATGGCGCCGATGAACAGGCAGATGCAGGTCACGGTGATCAGCATCCAGCCAGTGCCCGGCAGCGTCAGCTTGGCCAGTTCGTCGGCCTTGGCGAACGCTTCGCTGTAGTTCAGCGTGCCGGCGTAGGCCACGATCAGACCGATGCCCAGGATGAAGCCGAAGTCGCCAACCCGGTTGACCAGGAAAGCCTTCATGTTGGCGGCGATCGCTGTCGGCTTCTTGTAATAGAAACCGATCAGCAGGTACGACACCAGGCCCACGGCCTCCCAGCCGAAGAACAGCTGCAGCATGTTGTTGCTCATCACGAGCATCAACATCGAGAAGGTGAACAGCGAGATGTAGCTGAAGAAACGCTGGTAGCCGTCTTCCTCGGCCATGTAGCCGACGGTGTAGATGTGCACCATCAGCGACACGAAGGTCACGACGCACATCATCATCGCGGTGAGGCCGTCGACCAGAAAGCCGACCTCCATCTTCAGATCGCCCACCCGCATCCACTCGTAGACGGTGGCGTTGTAGTGGGCACCATCGACCACCACCGATTGCAGCGTCATCACCGACAGGATGAACGCGACCAGCACGCCGAGGATGGTGACGGTGTGCGCCCCGCTGCGGCCGATGACCTTGCCGAAAAAGCCGGCGGCGATGGCGCCCACCAGCGGCGCCAAAGGCACCGCGAGCAGCAGATGGGGTGAGAGTTGTGCGGACATGTCCTGTGGGGTCGAGAGGGGTCGGGCTGCAGGGGCCTGGGGGTCAGCCCTTCAGGCTGTCGAGCTCGTCAACGTTGATGGTTGAGCGATTGCGGAACAGCACCACCAGGATCGCGAGGCCAATGGCCGATTCGGCCGCCGCTACGGTGAGGATGAAAAACACGAACACCTGACCGGCCATGTCGCCCAGAAAGTGCGAGAAGGCGATGAAGTTCATGTTCACCGCCAGCAACATCAGCTCGATCGCCATCAGCAGCACGATCAGGTTCTTGCGGTTCAGGAAGATGCCGATCACCGACAGCGCGAACAGGATCGCGCCCACCGAGAGGTAGTGGCCGAGCGTGATCGGGCCGAGGAACAGTGCACTCATGACGGCTCTCCAGGCGTCTTCGCCGCGTCAGCGTCAGGGCGTTCGACGCTCGGCTGCATCTTGACCAGCCGCACCCGATCCGCGCGCTTGGCCTTGACCTGCTCGGAAGGGTCGGTGTGCTTGCTGTCCTTGCGATGGCGCAGCGTCAGCGCGATCGCTGCAATGATCGCCACCAGCAGAATGACCGCCGCGATTTCCAGCGGATACAGGTACTGGGTGTAGATCTCGATGCCCAGCACCTTGGTGTTGCCGAGCTGCAGGTCTGCGGCGTCGGGTGCTGGGGCACGGGGCAGATTGAACCCGGGGATCAGCACTGCCGCCATCTCCAGCGCGATGACCAGCCCCACCCCACCCGCGATGGGTGCGTGCTTCCAGAAGCCTTCGCGCAACGCATCGACGTTGATGTCGAGCATCATCACCACGAACAGGAACAGCACCATGACCGCGCCGACATAGACCAGGATCAGCGTGATCGACAGAAACTCTGCCCGCAACAGCATCCACACGCAAGCCGCCGAGAAGAACGCGAGCACCAGAAACAGCGCCGCATAGACCGGACTGCGCGCGGTGATGACGCGCAACCCTGCGAACAACAGGACTGCAGAGAAGATGTAGAAGAGCGCAGGGGTTGTGGTCATGGGATCGTGGGGCTCGTCGCCGATGCGCCATCGTTCAGCGGATCGGGCGAGTGGCACTCGAAGGAAAGAGCCGCCATCGGGCGCTCTCACCGGTAGCGAGCGTCGGCCTCCTTGTTGGCTGCGATTTCGGGTTCATAGCGATCACCGACCGCCAACAGCATGTCCTTGGTGAAGTACAGATCACCCCGCTTTTCACCGTGGTACTCGAAGATGTGGGTCTCGACGATGGAGTCGACGGGGCAGCTTTCTTCGCAGAAGCCGCAGAAGATGCACTTGGTCAGGTCGATGTCGTAGCGGGTGGTGCGGCGCGAGCCGTCATCGCGCACCTCGCTCTCGATCGTGATGGCCATCGCCGGACACACGGCCTCGCACAACTTGCAGGCGATGCAACGCTCTTCGCCGTTCTCGTAACGACGCAAGGCGTGCAGGCCGCGGAAGCGCGGACTCTGCGGCGTTTTTTCTTCCGGGAACTGCACCGTGATCTTGCGCTGGAAAAAATGGCGCCCGGTGAGCTTGAAACCCTTCAGCAATTCGAGCAGCAGAAAGCTCGAGACGAAGTCCTTGATCGGCGTTGCGGTAGCCATGTCAGTCGCCTACTTCCAGATGTTCCACGGGGACATGATCCACAGGCCCACGACGACCAACCAGATCAGTGTGAGCGGGATGAAGATCTTCCAGCCCAGGCGCATGATCTGGTCGTAGCGGTAGCGCGGAAAGCTCGCGCGCACCCACAGGAAAAGTGTGCACATCGCGAACGTCTTCCCGAACAGCCAGAACCAGTTCCAGAACCACATCGTCTGCACGATCCAGTCCGGGGTGCTGAGGCCCAGTGCCGAGAACGAGATCGGTGACATCCACCCGCCCAGGAACATCACACAGGCGAGCGTCGACACCAGGATGATGTTCGCGTACTCGGCCAGGAAGAACATCGCGAACGCCATGCCCGAGTACTCGACCATGTGGCCGGCAACGATCTCGGATTCGCCCTCGACCACGTCGAACGGATGGCGGTTGGTTTCGGCGATACCGGCGATCACGTACACCACGAAGATCGGCAACAGGGGCAGCCAGTTCCAGCTGAGGAACGTCAGGCCCTGATCGGCGAACATGCCACGGCCCTGCGACAGCACGATCTCGGTCATGTTGAGGCTGGCCGACACCATCAGCACCACCACCAGGGCGAAGCCCATCGCGATCTCGTAGCTGACCATCTGTGCCGAGGCGCGCAACGCGCCCAGGAAGGCGTACTTCGAGTTCGAAGCCCAGCCGGCGATGATCACGCCGTAGACCTCCATCGACGTGACCGCCATCAGAAACAACAAACCGGCATTGATGTTGGCCAGTGCAGCGTCGGGACCGAAAGGCACCACCGCCCAGGCAGCCAGCGCCGGCATGATGGTCATGACCGGGCCCAGGAAGAACAGCCCCTTGTTGGCCGCCGCCGGGACGATGATCTCCTTGAGCAGCAGCTTCAATGCATCGGCGATCGGCTGAAACAGCCCCAGCGGGCCGACCCGGTTCGGGCCCGCACGAACCTGCGTGAACGCGATGGCCTTGCGCTCCCACAGGGTCAGGTAGGCCACGCAGAGCATCAGCGGGACCACCAGCGCCACGATCTTGATCAAAGTCCAGGCGACTGGCCAGGCGCCACCCAGCAAGGAGGTGCCTACGGTGTGGACGGAATCGAACATGATCGCGTTCAGCCCTTGGCGACAGTGACGGCGCCGAACATGGCGCCGAGCGTGCGGGTCTGTGCCGTACCTGATGGCACGCGCACTGCGTTGGCCGCCAGCGTGCGGTCCAGACGCGCTGGCAAATCGGCGGTGGCCAAGCCTTGTGACACCCTGACGGTGTCACCCTCATGCAGACCCAGTTGCGTCCACAGCGCAGGCGGAATTCCCGCGAAAACCGAACGGGCGTCGGCAGTCAAGCGCAGCGCCGTCGCGCGCCGCACCAGGGGGTCGGTTTCGTAGATCGGCACATCGGCGATGCGCTCGAGCCCCGCTGAGGCATCACCCGCATGACGCAACACGGCGGGCACGTCGACGCGGTTGCTCAACCGGGTCGGGATGGCAGACACATCGCCCAGCGCTTCGGCGCGCACTTCTTCGGAGGTTTCGAAGTCGAAGCCAGGAAGCTTCAGCGCATTGGCCAGTACGCGCAGCACTTTCCACGCCGGCCGGGTTTCGCCCAGCGGTTTGACCACGCCGTGGAAGCTTTGCACCCGGCCTTCGGCGTTGACGAAAGTGCCCGAGGTTTCGGTGAAAGGCGCGATCGGCAACAGCACATCGGCGCAGTCGAGCGCCGCGTCGCGGAACGAGGTCAGCGCGACGACCATCTCGGCACCTTGCAGCGCAGCCACCGCGGCGGCCGGGTTCGCGGTGTCGCGATCGGGTTCAACATTCAGTAGCAGGCAGGCCTTGAGCGCACCGCCCAGCATCTGCGCTGCATTGAAACCACTGCCTGCGGGCTGCGCGCCCACGAGCTGGGCACCCACGGTGTTGGCGTCGGCCGTGAGGTCGCCGACAGAGGCACCGGTGTGCTCGCCGATCCATTGCGCCAGAGCCATCAGGCTGGAAGCTTCAGGGTGCTGAACTGCCGCGTTGCCGAGCAGGATGGCCTTGCGCTCGCCGGACAGCAGTGACGCGGCAATGGCTTGAGCCTGGGCCGACGGCTCGGCGCCCGAGCCCAGGGCGACAGGGGGTGCCACGTCCTTCGCCAAGGCCACCGCAGCGGCGATCTCGACCAGCGCCGCCACCCAGCCGCTGGGCGCTGCGGTCAGGGCGTTGGCGATGGGCATCAGCCAGTCGTCGTGAACTGCCTGCAGGCTGTGTATGCGAGCGCCGCGGCGTGCAGCTTGCCGCAGCCGCTGAGCGAACAGCGGGTGGTCCTTGCGCAGGAACGAGCCGACGACCAGCACACGCTGCAGCGTGGACAGCGTGGCGATCGAGGTGCCCAGCCAGCGCACACCAGGGCCAGGCCGAGAAAAATCAGCGTGGCGCAGGCGGTGGTCGATGTTGTCGCTGCCCAGCCCGCGCACCAGCTTGGACAGAAGGTGCAGTTCCTCGACGGTGCTGTGGGCTGATCCCAGCGCACCGATGCTCGCCGCCCCATGTTCGGCCTTGATCTGGGCCAGGCCCTGGGCCACGTAGTTCAGCGCGGTCGCCCAGTCGGTCGACTTCCATTCGCCGCCCTGCTTGATCATCGGCGTCGTCAGACGCAATTCGCTGTTGACCGCCTCGTAGGAAAAACGATCGCGATCGGCGATCCAGCATTCGTTGACGTCTTCGTTTTCCAGAGGCACGACGCGCATCACCTTGCCCGACTTGACCTGCACGATCAGGTTGGCGCCCGTGCTGTCGTGGGGTGACACCGACTTGCGGCGCGACAGCTCCCACGTGCGGGCGCTGTAGCGGAAAGGCTTGCTGGTCAGCGCGCCGACCGGGCACACGTCGATCATGTTGCCCGACAGCTCGGAGTCGATCGTGTCGCCAACGACGGTGGTGATCTCGGAATGCTCGCCGCGATGGATCATGCCCAGCTCCATCACGCCGGCCACTTCCTGACCGAAGCGCACGCAGCGGGTGCAGTGGATGCAGCGGCTCATTTCCTCCATCGAAATCAGCGGGCCGACGTCCTTGTGGAAGACCACGCGCTTTTCTTCCTGATAGCGCGAGGCCGATCCGCCGTAGCCCACGGCGAGGTCCTGCAGCTGGCATTCGCCGCCCTGGTCGCAAATGGGACAGTCCAACGGGTGGTTGATCAGCAGAAACTCCATCACCACCTGCTGCGCCTGCATCGCCTTGGGGCTGTTGGTGCGCACGATCATGCCTTGCGTCACGGGCGTTGCGCAGGCCGGCATCGGCTTCGGTGCCTTCTCGACATCGACCAGGCACATGCGGCAGTTGGCCGCGATGCTCAGCTTCTTGTGATAGCAGAAGTGGGGGATGTACGTGCCGAGCTTGTCCGCGGCATGCATGACCATGCTGCCCTCGGCAACCTCGACCTTCTGACCATCGAGCTGGATTTCAATCATGGCGCGCTGCTGGGCGTCAACTCAGACGTAGGCCGGCACAAGACAGGTCTTGTGCTCGACGTGATGGATGAATTCATTACGGAAGTGCTTGATCATGGCGCGCACCGGCATGGCAGCCGCCTCGCCGAGCGCACAGATGGTGCGACCCTGGATGTTGTCGGCCACCGAATTCAGCAGATCGATGTCTTCGGACTTGCCCTGCCCGTTCTCGATCCGGTGGACCAGGCGATGCAACCATCCGGTGCCCTCCCGGCACGGCGTGCACTGGCCACAGCTCTCGTGGGTGTAGAAGTAGCTCAGGCGCATCAGGCTCTTGACCATGCAGCGGGTGTCATCGAGCACGATCACCGCGCCGGATCCGAGCATCGAACCCGCCTTGGCGATCGAGTCGTAGTCCATCGTGCAGTTGAGCATGATGTCGGCCGGCAGCACCGGCGCTGACGACCCACCCGGGATCACCGCCTTCAGCTTGCGGCCGGTGCGCACACCACCGGCGAGTTCCAGCAGCACCGGGAACGGCGTGCCCATAGGCACTTCGAAGTTGCCCGGCAGATTCACATCGCCCGACACCGAATAGATCTTCGTGCCGCCGTTGTTGGGCTTGCCGACCTCAAGGTAGGACTGGCCGCCGTTGCGGATGATCCATGGCACCGCCGAGAAGGTCTCGGTGTTGTTGATCGTGGTCGGCTTGCCGTACAGGCCGTAGCTGGCTGGAAATGGCGGCTTGAAGCGGGGTTGCCCCTTCTTGCCTTCGAGCGACTCCAGCAGCGCCGTCTCTTCGCCGCAGATGTAGGCGCCAAAGCCGTGCGATGCGTAGAGCTGGAAGCTGAAACCAGATCCCTGGATGTTGTTGCCGAGGTAGCCCGCTGCCCGCGCCTCGTCGAGCGCGGCCTCGAAGCGCTCGTAGGCGTCGAAGATTTCGCCGTGGATGTAGTTGTAGCCCGTGCCGATACCCATGGCGTACGCCGCGATCGCCATGCCTTCGATGACGATGTGCGGGTTGAACATCAGGATGTCGCGGTCCTTGCAGGTGCCGGGCTCGCCTTCATCGGAATTGCAGACCAGGTACTTCGGACCCGGGAACATGCGCGGCATGAAGCTCCATTTGAGGCCGGTCGGAAAGCCCGCACCGCCGCGACCGCGCAGACCGGACGCCTTCACCTCTGCAATCACTTCTTCCGGCGTCATGCCGGTGCCGCCATCCAGCCCGAGGATCTTGCGCAGCGCCTGGTAGCCGCCTCGCGCCACGTAATCGGTCAGATGCCAATTGCGGCCGTTGAGGTCGGCATAGATCTGCGCGCTGATGTGGCGGCCGTGGAAGCAGGTGGCTTCACCGTCGGCATGGAACTGGGAAAGATCAAGCATGGCAAGCCCCTGAACAGCTCATCGGGACACGTCGGGTTGCGACTGGAGGACATCCACCAGTGCGTCCAGCCGCTCGTGGCTCATGAAGCTGCACATCGTGCGGTCGTTGACCAGCAGCACCGGTGCATCGGCGCAGGCGCCCAGGCATTCGCTTTGCTGCAAGGTGATCAGGCCGTCGGCGGTGGTGTCACCTTCCTCGATGCCCAACTTGCTGCACAGGTGTTGCAACGCCTTTTGCCCGTCGCGCAACTGGCACGGCAGGTTGGTGCAGACATTGATCTTGAAGCGCCCCACCGGCCGCTGGTTGTACATGTTGTAGAAAGTGGTGACCTCGTGCACTGCGATCGGCGGCATGCCCAGGTACTCGGCCACGCCCTTCTCGGTTTCAGCAGAGATGTGACCCTGCTCCTGCTGCACGATCGACAGACACGCCATGACCGCAGACTGCTTCTGATCGGCCGGGTACTTGGCCACTTCGCGCGCGAAACGCTCGAGCATGGCCGCCGGAAACAGGGCAGACGATTGCACGGAATCACTCACCGGTCGATCTCTCCGAAAACGATGTCCATCGTGCCGATGACCGCCACCGCGTCAGCGATCATGTGGCCGCGCGCCATTTCATCGAGGGCGGCCAGGTGCGCGAAACCAGGGGCGCGAATCTTCAGGCGATAAGGCTTGTTCGCGCCATCGCTGACGATGTAGATCCCGAACTCACCCTTCGGATGCTCCACCGCTGCGTAGGCTTCACCCACGGGCACGTGGAAACCTTCGGTGAACAGCTTGAAGTGGTGGATCAGCTCTTCCATGCTCGACTTCATGTCGACGCGCGAAGGTGGGGCCACTTTGTGGTTCGAAGTGATCACCGGGCCCGGATTCGCGCGCAGCCAGGCCACGCACTGCTGGATCAGCCGGTTCGACTGGCGCATCTCCTCGATGCGCACCAGGTAGCGGTCGTAGGTGTCGCCGTTGACACCCACCGGAATGTCGAAGTCCAGATGTTCATAGATGTCGTAGGGCTGCTTCTTGCGCAGATCCCACTCGATGCCCGAGCCCCGCAGCATCGGACCGCTGAAGCCCAAGTTCAGCGCGCGCTCCGGCGACACGACGCCGATGCCGACCGTGCGCTGCTTCCAGATGCGGTTGTCGGTGAGCAGCGTTTCATAGTCATCGACGCACTTCGGGAACCGCTTCGTGAAGTCTTCGATGAAGTCGAGCAGCGAACCCTGGCGGTTGTCGTTCAGCGCCGACATCACCTTCGCGTTGCGGACCTTCGAGGCCTTGTACTGCGGCATCGTGTCGGGCAGATCGCGGTAGACGCCACCCGGACGGATGTACGCCGCATGCATGCGCGCGCCCGACGCGGCCTCGTACATGTCGAACAGATCTTCGCGCTCGCGGAAGCAGTAGATGAAGATGTTCATCGCACCGCAATCGAGACCGTGCGCCCCCAGCCACATCAGGTGGTTCATCAGCCGCGTGATCTCGCTGAACATCACGCGGATGTACTGCGCACGCACCGGCACGTCGACACCCAGCAGCCGTTCGATCGCCAGGCAGTACGCATGCTCGTTGCACATCATCGACACGTAGTCGAGGCGGTCCATGTACGGCAGCGACTGGATGTAGGTCTTGCTCTCGGCGAGCTTCTCGGTCGCGCGGTGCAGCAGGCCGATGTGGGGGTCGGCGCGCTGGATGACCTCGCCGTCGAGCTCGAGCACCAGACGCAGCACCCCGTGTGCCGCAGGATGCTGCGGGCCGAAGTTCAAGGTGTAGTTCTTGATGTCGGCCATGTCAGTTGCTCACGGACAGCCGCAACGGGCTGATCGTCATTTCAATCCACCGTAGTTGTCTTCACGAATGATCCGCGGCGTGATGTCGCGTGGCTCGATCGTGATGGGCTGGTAGATCACGCGCTTCCTTTCGGGGTCGTAGCGCATCTCGACGTGGCCCGACGTCGGGAAGTCCTTGCGGAAAGGGTGACCGATGAATCCGTAATCGGTGAGGATGCGGCGCAGATCGAGGTGACCCTCGAAGATGATGCCGTACAGGTCGAAGGCTTCGCGCTCGAACCAGTTCGCCGAACTCCAGACCTCGTTCAAGGAGGAGATCACCGGCACGTCGTCGTCGGCACAGAACACCTTCAGCCGCAAGCGCCAGTTCTGGCTGACTGACAGCAGATGCGATACCACGCAAAAACGCGGACCGTCCCAGGCCTGGTCACGGTATTCGGAATAGTCGACGCCGCACAGGTCGATGAGTTGCTCGAAACGCAGCGTCGGGTGATCGCGCAGCACACGCGCTGCCTCAAGGTAATCGGTCGGAGCGACCGTGATCGTGATCTCGCCGCGAAGGACGGACAGCGCCTTCAGCCGTGAGCCCAGTGCGGCCTCAACGGCTTGCTGGAGCACTTCGAGATGAGTCATGGGGTGTGTCGCCGGAAGCGCCGATCAGCGAGCGATGGTGTTTTCACGGCGGATCTTGGCCTGCAGTTGCAGGATTCCGTACAGAAGCGCTTCAGCCGTGGGCGGGCATCCGGGCACGTAGACATCGACGGGCACGATGCGATCACAGCCGCGCACCACCGAATAACTGTAGTGGTAGTAGCCGCCACCATTGGCACAGGAGCCCATGCTGAGCACCCAGCGCGGTTCTGCCATCTGGTCGTAGACCTTGCGCAGCGCCGGCGCCATCTTGTTGCACAGGGTGCCGGCAACGATCATCAGATCGCTTTGACGCGGGCTGGGTCGGAACAACATGCCAAAACGGTCGATGTCGTAACGCGCAGCACCCGCATGCATCATCTCCACCGCGCAACAGGCGAGCCCGAAGGTCATCGGCCACAGCGAGCCGGTCTTGGACCAGTTGATCACGCTGTCCAGGCTCGTCGTGACGAAGCCTTCCTTGAGGACGCCCTCAATGCCCATCGTTCATTCCCAATCGAGCGCCCCTTTTTTCCATTCGTAGGCGAAGCCGACAACCAGGATGCCGAGGAACAGCATCATCGACCAGAAGCCCGCCATGCCGATCTCGCGCAATGACACCGCCCACGGGAAAAGGAAGGCGATTTCGAGGTCGAACAGGATGAACAGGATGGCCACCAGGTAGTAGCGCACATCGAACTTCATGCGGGCGTCTTCGAAGGCCTCGAAGCCGCATTCGTATGGGGAATTTTTTGCCGCATCCGGGCGGCTGGGACCAAGCACGAAACCAAGGACCTGGGGCAACACCCCCACCAACACACCCACCAGTATGAACAGGATCACTGGCAAATATGGCTGCAGATCCATGACGCCCTTGATTACCTTCTTGGTCGCTGAAGCGAGTGGCTTGATCCACTCCGAAATTCTGGTGCCGACGGCGAGACTCGAACTCGCACAGCTTTCGCCACTACCCCCTCAAGATAGCGTGTCTACCAATTTCACCACGTCGGCTCGCTCGCACCGTGCTGTCACTCTGGATTCGCGAGGAAACGGACCCCAGCACAGCCCTAAAGTTTACCCTCAAAACCCAGCCATTCCGGCGTTCGAACGACCCGCCGATGTGAAGCTCATGCAGTGAGCTTCAGCCTACTTGCTCGGTATGGCAGCCGCACCAGAAGCCACAGGCTCGGGAGATGCAACCGATGGTGCAGACAGGCCGCCGGCAGCGCCTGGAATCTGCGTGGCAGCACCCGTGGCCGGAGCCGACGCGGGCGCTGCGATCGCCGGGCGGTCCAGCACGCTCCCGGCGGGACCGCGCGAGCGATCGTTCGACAGGTACGCCAGCATCAGGGTGCACGAGAAAAAGATGGCCGCACAGACCGCTGTCGAGCGGGACAGGAAGTTGGCGCTGCCGGTCGCACCGAACAGGCTGCCCGAGGCACCACTGCCGAACGACGCGCCCATGTCCGCGCCCTTGCCATGCTGCACGAGCACGAGACCGATCATCGCCAGCGCCGCCAGGATCTGAATGATCACCACCACATTCAACAGCAAGTTCATGTTCTCGACTTTCCAATAGAACCCAGCGCGACGTGAGACGCCGCGCGACAAATGGCAGAAAAATCCGCGACCTTGAGGGATGCCCCACCCACCAAGGCGCCGTCGATGTCGGGTTGCGCAAACAGCTCCTGCGCGTTGCCCGCATTGACGCTGCCGCCATACAGAAGCCGCATTTCGCCCGCGCGGGTGCTGGCAGCCAGCAGCTGCGCCCTCAAGACCGCGTGCACCGCCTGCGCCTGTTGCGGCGTCGCGGTCAGGCCGGTACCGATCGCCCAGACGGGCTCATACGCCACGACGATCTGCGAGACGCAGTGGCCCAGCGTGTGGATCACCGCCGACAACTGACGCTTCACCACCAGTTCGGTGGAACCTGCATCGCGCTCGGCACGCGTTTCGCCCACGCAGACGATGGGTGTCAGACCATGAGACAGCGCCAGACGGGCCTTGTCGGCCACCAGCGTGTCGGATTCTGCATGGTGCAAGCGGCGCTCTGAGTGCCCGACGATCACGTGACGACAGCCAAACTCGGCCAGCATGACCGCCGCCACTTCGCCGGTGTAGGCGCCTGGCTCGTGCTGAGAGCAGTCCTGCGCACCCCAGCCGATGCCGCTGCCCTGGAGCGACAACGCCACATCGGCCAGGTAAGGAAACGGGCAGCAGACACTGACTTCGGCGTCGAACGGCCCGGCCGCGCGCAGCCCGGCCAGCAGTTCCACGCAGCTGACCCGCGTGCCGTTCATCTTCCAGTTGCCGACCACCAACGGACGCCTGCCTGCAGCCGCGTGTGCGTTCGCGGAACTCACCATGAGAGCACCAGCTTTCCGACGTGTTGATTCGATTCCATCAGCGCACAAGCCTGCGCGGCAAGACTTCCGGGCCCTGGATCACCCGGGCCCGGCGCACGCGACTCAGTGCGTAGCGCTCACTCCTGCGAGTTGGCCACCGGCGCTGGCTGCTGATCACGATCGATCAGTGCCTTCATCGACAGCTTGACGCGGCCCTTCTCGTCGGTCTCGAGTACCTTGACCTTGACGATCTGGCCTTCCTGCAGGAAGTCGGTGACCTTCTCGACGCGCTGGTGCGCGATCTGGCTGATGTGCAGCAGCCCGTCCTTGCCAGGCAACAGGTTGACCAAGGCGCCGAAGTCCAGGATCTTGACGATGGGGCCTTCGTAGACCTTGCCGATCTCGACCTCAGCGGTGATTTCCTCGATGCGCTTCTTGGCCTGAGCGGCCTTGTCAGCATCGGTGGAGGCGATCGTGATCGTGCCGTCTTCGCCGATGTCGATCGTGGTGCCGGTCTCTTCGGTCAGCGCGCGGATGGTGGCACCGCCCTTGCCGATCACGTCGCGGATCTTCTCCGGGTTGATCTTCATCGTGTACAGACGCGGCGCGAACTGCGATACCTCGGTATTCGCCGAGCCCATCGCTTCGACCATCTTGCCCAGGATGTGCAGACGCGCTTCCTTGGCCTGCGCCAGTGCGACCTGCATGATTTCCTTGGTGATGCCCTGGATCTTGATGTCCATCTGCAGCGCGGTCACGCCAGCAGTGGTGCCAGCCACCTTGAAGTCCATGTCACCCAGATGATCCTCGTCGCCCAGGATGTCGGTCAGCACGGCGAAACGATTGCCGTCCTTGATCAGGCCCATCGCGATGCCTGCCACGTGCGCCGTCAGCGGCACACCCGCATCCATCAACGCCAGGCAGCCACCGCACACCGACGCCATCGACGACGAGCCATTGGATTCGGTGATTTCGGAGACCACACGCATCGAATACGGGAAGTCAGCGCGATCAGGCAGCACCGCCACCAGTGCGCGCTTGGCAAGGCGGCCATGGCCGATCTCGCGGCGCTTGGGCGTGCCCACGCGACCAGTTTCGCCGGTGGCGAACGGAGGCATGTTGTAGTGCAGCATGAAGTGTTCGCTGAACTCGCCAGCCAGCGCATCGATCTTCTGCGAATCACGGTCGGTACCGAGCGTGGCTGCGACCAGCGCCTGCGTCTCGCCACGGGTGAACAGCGCAGAGCCGTGCACGCGCGGCAGCACGCTGTTGCGGATCTCGATGGCGCGCACGGTGCGGGTGTCGCGGCCGTCGATGCGGGGCTCACCCGACAGGATCTGGCTGCGCACGATCTTGGCCTCGATGTCGAACAGCACATTCTCGACCTTGACCTTGTCGACGACTTCACCGTCTGCCGCCAATGCGGCCAGCGTATTGGCCGTGACTTCGCGCGTGGCCTGCGTACGGGCCTGCTTCGAGCGGATCTGGTAGGCAGCGCGCAGCGGGGCTTCGGCCAGCGCTACCACCTTGGCGATCAGCGGTTCGTCCTTCGCAGGCGGCGTCCAATCCCACGCCGGCTTGCCGGCGTCACGCACCAGATCGTTGATCGCAGCGATCGCGATCTTGCTTTGCTCGTGCCCGAAGACCACGCCGCCGAGCATGATCTCCTCGCTCAGCTGCTTGGCTTCCGACTCGACCATCAGCACCGCGGCCTGCGTGCCGGCGACGACCAGGTCCATCGCCGAATCGAGCAGCTGCGTCTTGCCCGGGTTCAGCACGTACTCGCCGTTGATGTAGCCCACGCGCGCCGCACCGATCGGGCCGTCGAACGGAATGCCGGAGATGGCCAGCGCGGCGCTGGAACCGATCAGCGCAGCGATGTCGGCCGAGACTTCGGGGTTCAACGACATCACGTGGACGACGACCTGCACCTCGTTGTAGAAGCCCTCGGGGAACAGCGGACGCAACGGGCGGTCGATCAGCCGCGAGGTCAGTGTTTCGAGTTCGCTCGGGCGGCCTTCACGCTTGAAGAAGCTGCCCGGGATCTTGCCCGCGGCATAGGTCTTCTCGATGTAGTCGACGGTCAGCGGGAAGAAGTCCTGGCCCGGCTTGGCGTTCTTGGCGGCCACCACGGTGGCCAGCACCACGGTGTCCTCGATGTTGACGATGACCGCGCCGCCCGACTGGCGAGCGATTTCGCCGGTTTCCAGCACGACGGTGTGTTGGCCCCATTGGAAGGTCTTGGTGACTTTGTTGAACATGCTCATGTGTGTCTCCGGTTGAGATCAGCGCCTTGCGGGTGGCGCCTTCGAACCCAGAGCTGCAGCATCCTGGCGCGATGCCATTCCAGCGACGTTCACTGACGAACGCCTGTGGAATGACACATCGTCATCGTTGGATGCCCGGCTCAAAACGAGAAGAGCCTGTGCTGGCGATACCCAGACAGGCTCTTTGCTTCGCTGGTCAGATTACTTGCGCAGACCCAGCTTCTGGATCAGTGCGGTGTAGCGGTCTGCGTCGCGGTCTTTCAGGTAGGCCAACAGGCTCTTGCGGGTGTTGACCATCTTCAGCAAACCACGGCGTCCGTGGTGATCTTTCAGGTGCGTCTTGAAGTGCGGCGTCAGTTCATTGATGCGCGCGGTCAACAGGGCCACCTGAACTTCAGGAGATCCGGTGTCGTTGGCGCTGCGCGCATTCGCCTTGACGATTTCTGCCTTTTCGGCGACGGTAGCGGTCATGCTGTTTCCTTCTTGATGAAGCCGGTGGCATGCCATGCATGCAGGCTTCATGTGTGGACTTGCGGTCGCGGGTGGAACTTCCTGCGCCGTGCGAATGCCGAGAGCAAAACTGCCCACTCAGCCAGTCGATTATAGCCCGCTCAGGCCGCCCCGAGCGGCCACCGCGGACGGACATTGAAGTCGTGGTCCGTGCGGGCGTCGGCGGCATGCCGTTGCCAGCGCATGGCAGCGGCCAGCGCGATCATGGCGCCATTGTCCGTGCACAGCGCCAATTCCGGATAGTGCAGCTTGAAACGCCGGCGCGCGGCCTGCTTGCCCAGTTGCGCCCTCAGCAGCGTGTTGGCACCGACACCGCCGGCCACCACCAGCCGATCCAGTCCGGCTGACTGCAGGGCGGTCAGCGATTTGCGCACCAGCACATCGACGATGGCCGCCTGCGTGCTGGCGGCCAGGTCGGCCTGATCCTGCGCGCTAGGCGTCGGGCCCAGCTTGCGCAGCGTCACCATCACCGCCGTTTTCAGTCCTGCAAACGAAAAGCTCAGGTCACCGCTGCGCAGCATGGGTCTCGGCAGATCGAAACGGGTCGGATCGCCGTGAGCGGCAAGTGCTGCCAGTGCCGGGCCGCCAGGGTATCCCAGCCCCAGCAGCTTGGCCGATTTGTCGAACGCCTCGCCGGCAGCATCGTCGATCGTCTCACCAAGCAGGCTGTAGGCACCGACGTCGTCAACCCGCATGAGCTGCGTGTGTCCCCCGGACACCAGCAAGGCGATGAACGGGAAGGTCGGTGGCTGGGCACTGAGGAAGGGCGACAGCAGATGCCCTTCAAGATGGTGCACGCCCAGCACGGGTCGGCCCAGCGACGCGCCCAGCGCACACGCGACGCCTGCGCCCACCAGCAACGCCCCCGCCAGCCCGGGCCCGCGCGTGTACGCCACCATGTCGATGTCACGCAGGTCGGCCTGCGCCTCGCGCAGTACCTCGCGCGTCAGCGGCAGCACCCGGCGGATGTGGTCGCGTGACGCCAGTTCGGGCACGACACCGCCGTACGCACGGTGCATGTCGATCTGGCTGTACAACGCCTGTCCGCGCAACCGGGGCACGCCCCCGGCATCGGCCTCGATCAGGGCCACGCCGGTTTCGTCACACGACGATTCGATGCCCAGAAAAATCATGCGCGGAGTGTAGGCGGCGACCTGGAAGGTATCGTCGGGGCCAGACTTCGTGGCGTGAAATTTGCGTTCTTACACCGCATGAAACCTGCCCTGCGCATCGTCATCATCGCGCCCGACACATTGACGGCCGATGGGCCTGCCGACGACCACGACGAACTGCTGACAGAACGTTCGCGCAGCCTGCGCATCGGTCTGCTGGAGAGCGGCTACAACATCGTCGCCGTGCTGCCGGCCGATGTGTTCCTGCCCGAGCGCCTCGCGCAGATCTCCCCTGACATGGTGATCGTCGATGCAGAAAGCGGCGCACGCGATACCCTGGAACACGTGGTGGTCGCCACCCGCGATGCGCGACGACCGATCGTGCTGTTCACCAACGATGGCGACACCAGCCATGTCAGCGCCGCGATCGCCTCCGGTGTGACCGCCTATGTGGTGTCGGGCCTGTCGGCTGACCGCGTGAGGCCCGTGCTGGAAATCGCCCTCGCCCGCTTCGAGCACGAGGAATCGCTGCGCCGTGAGCTGGCCGATGCGCGCACCCAACTGTCAGACCGCAAGATCATCGACCGTGCCAAGGGCATCCTGATGAAGCGTCAAGGACTGCCTGAAGGCGAGGCTTACGCGCTGTTGCGCAAGGCCGCCATGGACAAGGGACTGAAACTGGTCGATGTCGCGCAGCGCATCGTCGACGTGGCTGACTTGCTGGGCTGACGCAGCCTGGGCGGGATGTGCCCAAAACAGTGCAGGCCAGGCGTCATCGACGCCGTGCTTCGCCACAAACCTCCTGCTCGCCTTTTGTTGGTGCACATCCGCCAAACGCGAGGGGCTCTTGCCTTGGCAAGCCATTGGCACAGCGCTTGCTGAGTGGATGTACAGCAGGTCAAAGGCGATCTGCGAATGAAATTCTCGCGCCACCTTTCCGGGTGGATTGCGAACCGGGCGACGGCGTCCCTCACTGTCTTGGGTCTTTCGAGATCGACAGCGTGGGCGCCGTTTTTGTTTGCGCTTTGCTTTTCATCGCCTCGTCAATCGAAGGACACCATGAACCTCCCTCTCACGCGAAAGACCGACATGAGCCGCCGAACCCTGATCAAAGCGGCGGCTGCCACCAGCGCAGCCGGCCTCGTTCCCGGATTGCAGAGCGCGGTCTACGCGCAGGGCTCGGACAAGCCCGAGAAAGAGGAGGTGCGCATCGGCTTCATTCCGCTGACCGACTGCGCATCCGTCGTGATGGCCTCTGTGCTTGGCTTCGACAAGAAGTACGGCGTCAAGATCATCCCGTCGAAAGAGGCTTCGTGGGCCGGGGTACGCGACAAGCTGGTCAACGGCGAGCTCGACATGGCGCATGTGCTGTATGGCCTGATCTACGGCGTGCACATGGGTACCGCCGGGCCGAAGAAGGACATGGCCGTGCTGATGAGCCTGAACAACAACGGGCAGGCCATCACCTTGTCCAAGGCATTGGCCGACAAGGGCGCTGTCGACGGCGCCGGGCTGGCCAAGGTCATGGCCAAGGAAAAGCGCGAATACACCTTCGCAGGCACCTTCCCCACCGGCACCCATGCGATGTGGATGCATTACTGGCTTGCCGCGTCAGGCATCGATCCAGTGCGCGGCGCCAAGCTGATCACCGTTCCGCCGCCGCAGATGGTGGCCAACATGCGGGTGGGCAACATGGACGGCTTCTGCGTTGGCGAGCCCTGGGGTCACCGCGCGATCATCGACGGCATCGGCATCACCGCAGTCACCACGCAGGACATCTGGAAGGATCACCCCGAGAAGGTGCTGGGCACCACCAGTGACTTCGTCAAGAAGTACCCGAACACCGCACGTGCCGTGATGATGGCCGTGCTCGAAGCCAGCCGCTGGATCGATGCGGGCCTGCAGAACAAGGTCAAGATGGCCGAGACCATCGCTGACAAGTCGTATGTGAACACCGGCGTCGATGCGATCAACCAGCGCATCCTGGGCCGCTACCAGAACGGCCTGGGCAAGACCTGGGACGATCCGAACCACATGAAGTTCTTCAACGACGGCGCGGTGAATTTCCCGTACCTGTCGGACGGCATGTGGTTCCTCACGCAGCACAAGCGCTGGGGCCTGATCAAGGAGCACCCTGACTACCTGGCGGTGGCCAAGCAGATCAACCAGATCGACCTCTACAAGCAGGTGGCCAGCGCACTGAACATCAGCGTGCCCAAAGAACCCATGCGCACCAGCAAGCTGATCGACGGCGTGATCTGGGACGGCAAGGACCCGAAGAAATACGCCGACAGCTTCGCGATCAAGGCCTGAGCGCGCCCACCGCATCCACCACACCACCAGGAGTTCTTCATGGTCAGTGCCGTGTTCCACACCCCGTTGGCCGCTTCGGCCGAGTTGCAGGCTCAGAAGCTGGCCCGGGATGCGCCCGTTACCGCAGGTGGCGCGAGCCCGCAGGCACCGACTTCAACCTCGGCGTCACGCGCACCATTCGACTGGGGCGGATGGCTGCTGAAAGCACTGTTCCCGATGGTCGGCCTGGGTCTGCTGGTGGCGCTGTGGGCATTGGCCACGCTGAACAGCACCAGCTTCCCCAGTCCACTGGAAACCTTCAAGGCGGCGGTCGAGCTGTTCGCAGATCCGTTCTACAGCAAGGGCCCGAACGACCAGGGCATCGGCTGGAACATCCTGTTCTCGCTGGAGCGGGTGGCGGTGGGCTTTGGCCTGGCGGCAGCGGTCGGCATTCCGGTGGGCTTCATGATCGGCCGCTTCAAGGTGCTCAACGACATGGTCTCGCCGTTGATCAGCTTGCTGCGTCCGGTGTCGCCGCTGGCCTGGTTGCCGATCGGCCTGCTGGTGTTCAAGGCCGCCAACCCGGCGGCGATCTGGACCATCTTCATCTGCTCGATCTGGCCGATGATCATCAACACCGCGGTGGGGGTGCAGCGCGTGCCCGTGGACTACCTGAACGTGGCACGGGTGCTGAACCTGTCGGAGTGGACGATCATCAAGAAGATCCTGTTCCCCGCGGTGCTGCCCTACATGCTGACCGGTGTGCGCCTGTCGGTGGGCACGGCCTGGCTGGTGATCGTGGCCGCCGAGATGCTGACCGGTGGTGTCGGCATCGGCTTCTGGGTCTGGGACGAGTGGAACAACCTGAATGTAAAGCACATCATCATCGCCATCTTCGTGATCGGCGTGGTGGGTCTTCTGCTCGAAACCGCATTGGTCGCCGTGGCCAAGCGCTTCAGCTACGACGACGTCTGACCCCTCGACTTCAACAGGCACGCTGACCATGAACAACTTCATCCTCGTGGAGAACGCCGAAATGACGTTCCACACCAAGAAGGGCAGCTTTCACGCGCTGCGCGACATCAACCTGAGCGTGGCCAAGGGCGAGTTCGTGACGCTGATCGGCCATTCGGGTTGCGGCAAGTCGACCTTGCTGAACCTGATTGCCGGGCTCACGTTGCCCACCTCGGGCGCGCTGTTCTGCGACAACCGCGAGATCGCCGCGCCCAGCCCGGAACGCGCCGTGGTGTTCCAGAACCATTCACTGCTGCCGTGGCTCACCTGCTTCGAGAACGTGCATCTGGGCGTCGAGCGGGTGTTCGGTGCACGCGAGTCCAAGGATCAGCTGAACCAGCGCACGAAGTCCGCACTGGAACTGGTCGACATGGGCCACGCGGTCACCAAGCGGCCGCATGAAATCTCGGGCGGCATGAAGCAGCGTGTGGGCATCGCCCGCGCGCTGGCCATGGAGCCCAAGGTGCTGCTGATGGACGAGCCCTTCGGCGCACTCGACGCACTGACCCGCGCCAAGCTGCAAGACGAGTTGCTGAAGATCGTGCAGCGCACCCACAGCACGGTGGTGATGGTGACGCACGATGTCGACGAGGCGGTGCTGCTGTCGGACCGCATCGTGATGATGACCAACGGCCCGGCCGCCACCATCGGCGAGATCGTCAACGTGCAACTGCCGCGACCGCGCAACCGGGTCGAACTCGCCGCCGACACCCGCTATGTGAATTACCGCAAGGAGGTGCTCGACTTCCTGTACACCCGGCACGGGCATGTGGAGCGTCAGGCGGCCTGAATCACACGTTCAGTGCATTTCCTTGGCGTGATTGATCGTGTACTTCGGGATCTCGATCGTCACGTCCTGCTGCGACAGGATGGCCTGACACGACAGGCGTGAGTCGGGCTCCAGGCCCCAGGCGCGGTCGAGCAGATCTTCTTCGGTTTCATCCATCTCGCCGAGCGATGCGAACCCCTGCCGTACCACCACATGGCAGGTGGTGCACGCGCAGCTCATCTCGCAGGCGTGCTCGATTTCGATGCCGTTTTCCAGCAACGCTTCGCAGATCGAGGTCCCTGGCTGAGCCGTGATCTCGGTGCCTTGCGGGCAATATTCGGCGTGCGGCAGTATCTTGATGACGGGCATGCGGGTTCCTGCTCAGACCTCGGTGACACGGCGTCCGGCCAGCGCCTTGCGGATGCCCCGATTCATTCGTTCGGCGGCGAAGGCCTCGGTGCTGTGGGCCAGCGCTTCGACGGCCGCGTCAATCGAGTGATGGTCGCTGCCCTGGCGGGCGGCTTCAAGCTTGCCCAGCATCGCTTCGATCGCCGCGATGTCCTGCGCGTTCAACAGATCGCCGTCGGCAGCGATGGCGGCACGCGTGGCCAGCGTCATCCGCTCGGCTTCGACGCGCGACTCGCGCAGCGCGCGCTCCTTCATGTCGACCTCGGCCGTGGTGAAGCTTTCGCTCAACATGCGGGCGATGTCCTCGTCGGCCAGCCCATAACTGGGCTTGACCGCAATCGACGCCTCGACGCCCGAGCCCTCTTCACGCGCAGCCACGCTGAGCATGCCGTCGGCATCCACCGTGAAACTCACGCGGATGCGCGCCGCACCGGCCACCATCGGCGGGATGCCGCGCAACTCGAAACGGGCGAGCGAGCGGCAGTCGCTGACCAGTTCGCGCTCGCCCTGCACCACATGGATAGCCAGCGCGGTCTGCCCGTCCTTGAACGTGGTGAAGTCCTGCGCGCGCGCGGTGGGGATCGCGCTGTTGCGCGGGATGATGCGTTCAACCAGCCCGCCCATGGTCTCCAGGCCGAGCGACAGCGGGATCACGTCGAGCAGCAGCATCTCTTCGGCACCGGCATTGCCGGCCAGCGTGTTGGCGTGCAGCGCAGCCCCCAGAGCCACGACCTCGTCGGGATTCAGATTGTTCAGCGGCGCCTTGCCGAAGAAGTCGGCCACCGCAGCCTGCACTGCGGGCATGCGGGTCGAGCCACCGACCATCACGACGCCCTGCACCGCGGCCTTGTCGGTCTTGGCATCGCGCAGCACCTTGCGCAGCACGGTCACGGTGCGCAAGACCAGATCGTGCGTGATCGCGTCGAACTGATCGCGGGTGACGCGCACCGACAACTCGGTCGGGCCACCAGGGCTGCCGGAAATCGGGCACGCCAGCGTCGCATGGTCGGCCGATGACAGCTTTTCCTTTGCGGCCCGGGCAGCGACCAGCACCGCGCGCTTGTCCTGCGCCGATTCGGCCGACATCCCGGCCTGCGCCAGCGCCCAGTCGGCCAGCGCGTGGTCGAAGTCGTCGCCACCCAGCGCTGAATCACCACCGGTGGCCACCACCTCGAACACACCGGCGCTCAGGCGCAGGAGCGAGATGTCGAAGGTGCCACCCCCGAGGTCGTAGACCGCATACAGGCCTTCGGAGCCATTCTCCAGACCGTAGGCGATCGCGGCTGCCGTCGGTTCGTTGATCAGGCGCAGCACGTTCAGGCCGGCGAGCTGAGCCGCGTCTTTCGTGGCTTGCCGCTGGGCGTCATCGAAGTAGGCTGGCACGGTGACCACGGCACCGAAGAGTTCATCGTCAAAGGTGTCTTCAGCGCGCTGGCGCAGGGTGGCCAGGATTTCAGCCGACACCTCCACAGGCGACTTCACACCATCCACCGTGCGAATCTGCAGCATGCCCGGCGCATCGACGAAGTCGTAAGGCAGCCTGGCCCGATCGGCAAGGTCGGCAAGGCCGCGGCCCATGAAGCGTTTGACCGAGACCAGCGTGTTTTGAGGATCGGACGCCGCTTCAGCGAGCGCAGCAGCGCCGATCTGGCGGCGCCCGTCAGGCAGGTAACGCACGGCCGATGGCAGGATCACGCGGCCGGTCGCATCGGGCAGGCATTCGGCCACGCCGTGGCGCACGGCAGCCACGAGCGAATGCGTGGTACCGAGGTCGATGCCGACCGCGACACGGCGCTGGTGGGGATCCGGCGCGCCGCCAGGCTCGGAGATTTGAAGCAAAGCCATGTGATTACGGTTCCAACGCTTCCAGGCGGTGATCGACGTCGCTGGCGAAGCGCTCGACGAACATCAGCGCCCTGACCTGCTGCGCAGCCGCAGTGTGGTTGTGTTGCTCGTCGAGCAGCACGCGCAGCTCGCGCAAGGTGCGCTCACGGTGTGCCGAGACAGCAGACGCCAGCGTCTCGACCTCACTCAGCGTCTGTGCGTCATCCAGCGACTCACGCCATTCCATTTGCTGCATCAAGAAAGCGCTGGGCATCGCGGTGTTGTCTTCTGCATGGATCGGTGCGCCGTTCAGCTCGCAGAGGTAGGCAGCTCGCGACATCGGGTCTTTCAGGCGTCGATGCGCCTCGTTGATACGCACCGACCATTGCATGGCCAGACGCTGCGCCTGCGCGCCCGCGCTGATGAAGCGATCTGGGTGGGATTCGGCCAGCAGCGTGCGCCAACGGGCGTCGAGTGCAGCAGCGTCCTGTTCGAAACGCCGGGGCAAGCCGAAGAGTTCGAAATCATCGTCGTCGAGCTGCATCACCGCATTCGATTCAAGCGCAAGTGCGGCTCAGAGCCTGAGCAGACAACTCCTCACACTCGGAAGGATTCGCCGCAACCACACCGGTCTTTCTCGCGGGGGTTGTGGAACTTGAAGCCTTCATTCAGGCCTTCGCGCACGAAGTCGAGTTCGGTGCCATCGATGTAGGGCAGGCTTTTCGGGTCGACCAGCACCTTGACCCCTTGGTCTTCAAACACCGTGTCCTCGGGTGCCACATCGTCGGCATATTCGAGCTTGTAGGCCAAGCCCGAACAGCCAGTGGTGCGCACGCCCAGTCGCACACCCACGCCCTTGCCTCGCTTGCCGATGTAACGGGTGACGTGCCGTGCTGCTGCTTCAGTCAATGTGACAGCCATGGTTCAGTGCGCGATTTCACCCACTGGAGCCGCCGTTGATGCGGTCTTGGCCTTGTAGTCATTGACCGCAGCCTTGATCGCATCTTCCGCCAGGATCGAGCAGTGGATCTTCACCGGCGGCAGCGCCAACTCCTCGGCGATGTGGGTGTTCTTGATGGTCAGGGCTTCGTCCAGCGACTTGCCCTTGATCCATTCAGTCACCAGCGAGCTCGACGCGATGGCCGAGCCGCAGCCATAGGTCTTGAACTTCGCGTCTTCGATCAGGCCGGTGGCCGGGTTGACCTTGATCTGCAGCTTCATCACGTCACCGCAGGCAGGCGCACCCACCATGCCAGTGCCCACCGTGTCGTCACCCTTGTCGAA
Source organism: Burkholderiales bacterium PBB1 (assembly GCA_002255905.1). Taxonomy (GTDB): domain Bacteria; phylum Pseudomonadota; class Gammaproteobacteria; order Burkholderiales; family Burkholderiaceae_C; genus PBB1. The sequence continues at coordinate 910,271 of NKIN01000001.1, read as the reverse complement.
CGAGCCGACATTGCGGGGGTTTTCGTAGTGTTCGACAACTTTTTCGCTGTAGGCCATCTCAATACTCCAAACTCATCATCAGATGCCGGGCCGTGCTCAATGTGCGGCCCACTGGATGGTGCTGATGTCGACACCCTCCTTGTACATGTCCCACAGGGGAGACAACTCGCGCAACTTGGCGACGCGATCCTTCAGTGTGGTGATCACGTAGTCGATTTCCTCGGTCGTGGTGAAACGGCCGATCGTCATGCGCAGGCTCGAGTGCGCCAGTTCATCACTGCGGCCCAGCGCGCGCAGCACGTAGCTGGGCTCCAGACTGGCCGAGGTACAGGCCGAGCCCGAGGACACCGCGATGCCCTTGATGCCCATGATCAGGGACTCGCCTTCGACGAAGTTGAACGACATGTTGACGTTGTGCGGGATGCGCTGCGTCGGGTGACCGTTCAGGAAGGTCTGCTCGATGTCGGACAACCCGGCGAGCAGACGCTTGTGCAGCACGCGGATGCGCTCGTTCTCTGAAGCCATCTCCTCGCGGGCGATGCGGAACGCTACACCCATGCCGACGATCTGGTGCGTGGGCAGCGTGCCCGAACGCATGCCGCGCTCGTGGCCACCGCCGTGCATTTGCGCCTCGATGCGCACGCGAGGCTTGCGCCGGACGTACAACGCACCGATGCCCTTCGGGCCGTAGGTCTTGTGTGAGGCCAGGCTCATCAGGTCGACCGGAAGCGTGGTCAGGTCGATCGCGACCTTGCCGGTGGCCTGCGCCGCATCGACATGGAAGATGATGCCGCGCTCGCGGCACAGCGTGCCAATCGCCGGGATGTCCTGGATGACGCCGATCTCGTTGTTGACCAACATCACCGAGATCAGGATGGTGTCAGGGCGGATCGCAGCCTTCAGCGCCTCGAAATCGAGCAACCCGTCTTCCTGCACGTCGAGGTAGGTGGCATCGAAGCCCTGCCGCTCGAGTTCGCGCACCGTGTCGAGCACGGCCTTGTGCTCAGTCTTGACGGTGATGATGTGTTTGCCGCGCGTCTTGTAGAACTGCGCTGCACCCTTGAGGGCCAGATTGTTCGACTCGGTCGCACCCGATGTCCAGACGATCTCGCGCGGATCGGCACCGATCAGCGCCGCAACCTCTTCCCGCGCCTTCTCGACGGCAGCTTCCGCCTCCCAGCCCCAGGCGTGACTGCGCGAGGCCGGGTTGCCGAAGTGCTCACGCAGCCAGGGAATCATCGCGTCGACGACGCGCTGATCCACCGGGCTGGTGGCGCCATAGTCCATGTAAATCGGGAAATGCGGGGTCAGGTCCATGGGGAGTGCAGGCGAAATCAGCCTTACTTGGAGAAGGCAGCGCCCAGTGCGAACACCGAATTGGGCGCTGTGATGCGGATCGGCTTGACCACCGGCTGTGTCGAGATGGCCCGCTTGACCGGGTGCTCTTCCACCGAGACGCCCTTGGCCAACTGATCGCCCACCAGATTTTTCAAAGAGATGGAGTTCAGGTGCTCGATCATCTTGGTGTTCAAGCTGGCCCACAGATCGTGGGTCATGCAGCGACCACCGTCCTCGCCCATGCAGTTTTCCTTGCCGCTGCAGCCGGTGGCGTCCAGCGGCTCATCGACGGCCAGGATGATGTCGGCCACGGTGATGTCTTCGGATTTGCGGCCCAGGGAATAACCACCGCCGGGTCCGCGTGTGCTTTCCACCAGCTCGTGACGGCGCAGGCGGCCGAACAACTGCTCAAGGTAGGACAGCGAAATCTGTTGACGGGCGCTGATCGCGGCCAGCGCCACAGGGCCCGAATGTTCACGCAATGCCAGATCGATCATGGCGGTGACAGCAAAACGACCTTTGGTGGTGAGACGCATGGTGACTACTCCTGTCGCCCCGAAGGGCATAAAGACGGCCTGTTTGGCAACGTCCGCCTCTCGGCACACCAGTCGGCCAGTGGTTGTCCCTTGTGGAGACCAGCCCTTACCTGACCAGTTTTGTCGAGTATAGCGGAACCCAAGTGATTCGGTAGGCATTGCCGTGGGAAGTTCCTCTACTCTGACAATAAATTGTCATAGACAAACTAGGTTCAAACCCCCAAAACTGCTGTTTTGGGGCCGTATGTTTCAGATGAAACGCGGGTTTCTGGGCACAGCAATGAAGGGGACTCATGCGGTGGCGACGATGGCGCTCCACGTCACTCGCCCTTCGGCCGGTGAGGTGTTTTGCAAGGACGCCCGCCATGAACCCACTCCCCACGACACCCGACACCGACAGCACGCAGCAACTGCTTCATCGGCCCGACGTGGCTGTTCCGGTGCTGTTGGCCCAGGTCTATGACGCAGCCCCCGCCCCCGAGCGGACACGCCTGCTGACTCAGCTGATGCAGCCGCTCGGTGTGCTCTCGCTGGTGGCGGTGGCAGGTGGCGTGTTCGCCAGGCTGCGCTTTCGAGACGCCCCGGGGCCGCTGAACCTGCGACTCGAAGACACCTTGCTCATCGGCGCAGAGGAGGTCCGGGCCTTGGCCGAACACGCGCAGCAGGTCAGCGTCGAGACCGTCGATGCGCTGCGCCTGTGGCTCACCCAGGGGCCGGTGCTGGCCGGTTCGGCAGCAGCGCTGCTGCTGGTGCAATTGCTCAAGCGGCGGGCTGCTCAGCGGCGAGGCGAGGATCGGCTGCCGCCCGAGCGCGGCTGAGTGCGGCTGGGCTTAAAGCACCCGCGAGCGTTGGCTCCCGATCTGTTTCACTTGTCATCAACCGGAGGTTCGTTCGAAACAAGCAGTTGCAGGTCGATCGGGACACTGGGCGACATCAGGGGCGGATTCGTCCTGCCCCGATGTTGCAAGGAAGACCCTCTGATGAACACCTCCTCATCGTCACCCAACGGCTTCAGCACAGTGTCTTGCGCAGACCAAAGCGCCTACCTGGTCGTTCACTCTGAATCGACCGCGCACCGAGGCCGCCGCGAACGGCGAGGCCCGACGCCGTTGCAGCGACTGCGGGCCCTGTGCCAGCCGACGGCATCGCCATTGACCGACCAGGCCTTGTCGCTGACGCTCGCAGACGGGCTTGGAAACACCGTGTTGTCGCTGGCGAACGCAGACCCGGTGCTAGGCCTTGCGCTGGCGCCGGGCACTTATCACTTGACTGCCACACGCGGTCAGACGCGCCGCGGCTACACGGTGTCCTTGCCTGCCGGTGCCCGTTTCGAACTGCACCTGCGCTTTGCCGCCTCGGAACCCTCGGCGCAAGCGCTGCCGACGCCGCAGTGGTCGGCCCGATCAGCCAACTGACACCACACCGCTGCGCCATCGATTCAATGTTTCACACACTCCCGGAAAGCCAACCCATGACTGCCTTCTCCCTCTTGCCCCGCCGCACCGCCATCGCCATGGCCACCGCTGCCGCCCTCGGTCTGGGCGCAGCGGGCACGTATCGGATGGTGCATGCCGAAAACACACCTGCCCTTCAAACCCCGGTCACCACGACGGCGGCCCCAACGCCCGCAGGCCTGCCGGATCTGGCCAGCATTGCCAAGCGCTACGGTCCGGCCGTGGTCAACATCAGCGTCAGCGGCACCCGCAAGGTGGCGATGAACGGCGCCGAAGACGACAGCGAAGACGACAGTGCCGACGATGGCAATGACGCGTCTGGCAACAGCGCACCACCCAACGGGGCGTACCAGGACTTTCTGCGCCGCTTCCAGCAGCAATTCGGCGGCTTGCCGCCCGGCATGGCACCGGGCACCCGGGTGCCGATGCGTGGCGAGGGTTCGGGCTTCATCGTCAAGTCCGACGGTGTGATCCTGACGAATGCGCACGTGGTGCGCGGCGCCCAGGAGGTGGTCGTCAAGCTGACGGATCGCCGCGAGTTCCGGGCGAAGGTGATGGGCGCCGACCCGAAAACAGACATCGCCGTGCTGAAGATCGATGCAAAGGATCTGCCGACGGTCACGCTCGCACCCGCCAGACAGCAGCCGCAGGTTGGTGAATGGGTGCTGGCCATTGGCTCGCCATTTGGCTTCGAGAACACCGTCACCGCCGGCGTCGTCAGCGCCGTCGGTCGCTCTTTGCATGACGACAGCGCGGTGCCCTTCATCCAGACCGATGTGGCCGTGAATCCAGGCAACTCCGGCGGGCCGCTGTTCAACACACGTGGCGAGGTGATCGGCATCAACTCCCAGATCTACTCGCGCTCGGGTGGCTACCAAGGGCTGTCGTTCGCGATTCCGATCGACGTCGCGCAGCACATCGAGCGCCAGGTGCTGGACCACGGCAAGGTGCGCCATGCCCGTCTCGGGGTCGCCGTGCAGGAAGTCAATCAGACATTGGCCGAATCGTTCAAGCTGCCCAAACCCGAAGGCGCACTGGTGGCCAATGTCGATCCGAACAGCCCGGCAGGGAAAGCCGGCATCCAGGCGGGTGACGTGGTGTTGTCCGTCAATGGCACGCCGATCGTGGATTCCGTCGACCTGCCGGCCATCGTGGGTCTGGCGCTGCCCGGCGACACGCTGAACCTGCAGCTCTGGCGCCAAGGTTCACCCGTGTCGGTGAGCGCCACCCTGGCCGACGCCAAGTCGGATGCCAAGGTCGCCAAGGCGGAGCCTGAGGCCACCGCACCGCGGGGTCGCCTGGGACTGGCACTGCGTCCGCTGCAACCCGAGGAAAAGCGTGAATCGGGTCTGGCAGGCGGATTGGTGATCGAAGGCGTGAGTGGCGCCAGCGAGCGGGCTGGCATTCAGCCGGGCGACGTGCTGTTGGCTGTCAATGGCAAGCCGGTCAGCAATGTCTCTGATGCCCGCGAAGCCGCCGCGAAGTCCGACAAGTCGGCCGCATTGCTGGTGCAGCGCGGCGACACCAAGATCTACGTGCCCGTTCGGTTGGGCTGAAGCCAGACAAGGCGCGCGCATTGAATGGCGCGCCTCGGCACCCGTCAGTACAGCGTCTCGACGTCGCTGACCAGCTGATACCCGGCTCCACGCTCGGTGACGATCATCACCGGGCGGGCCGGGTCGGGTTCGATCTTGCGGCGCAGCCTGAGGATCTGCACATCGATCGTGCGGTCGTAGACCTCGGCCTCGTGCAGGCGCGACATCGACAGCAGCTGGTCGCGCGACAGCACGCGGCGCGGCGCGCTGCACAGCGCGGTCAGCAGGCTCAATTCACCGTTCGACAGATCGACCGTGGTACCGGCAGGCGAGGTCAGCCGCCGCGTGCGCAGGTTCAGCTCCCAGCCCGAAAACCGGAAGGCTCGTCGCGTGTTGTCGCGCTCGGGCAGCGTGGCCTGCACCTGGTAGCGGCGCAGCACCGCGCGAACGCGCGCCAGCAACTCGCGCGGACTGAATGGCTTGGTCACGTAGTCATCGGCGCCGAGCTCAAGGCCCATCACCCGGTCGGCCTCCTCGTTGCGGCCGGTCAGCAGCACGATGGGCACGGTGGCGCGCTCGCGCAGCTGCCGCGCGAGCTGCATGCCATCTTCGCCCGGCAGCCTCAGGTCCAGCAGCACGAGGTCGATCGCCTCGCGATCGACCGCGTCGAACAGGTCCTTGCCCGACGCGCCGACGCTGACGCGCATCTCGTTGTCGGTGAGGTACTCGCTCACGAGATCGCGGATACTGGGATCGTCATCGATGACGAGGATGTGCGGAGCCGTGTGGGTGGTCATGAAGTCGGCGCTGTGCTGCGTGGGGCATGCAACGTCAAGGATCGTAGCGCGGCAACGCTCCCCAGATACCTGTCTCGCACCGCGGTCCACGCCCCAAGAGGGTCGTGCCCATGCCGATGACCCGCTCAACGATGACTGAAACCCTTCCTCGCCGCCCTGCCCTGCCCCGCATCTGGATCGTTGCCGGCCTGGCCGCGTTGTCGTTGATCACCGTCACCGCCGCCAGCCTGTGGCACCTGCGCCGCGAAGCCCTGACCAGCCAGGCGCGCGAGCTGTCGGTGCTGTCGCTGGCACTGGCCGACGAACTGGATCGCGGGCTGGAGAGCGTCGAGATCGGCCTGCAGGCGGTGCGCCTGGAACTTCGGATCGGGGAGCTTCTGCCTGCCACTGGCGAACTTGCCGGCAAGCGCTACCCGCACGATCTGAAACTGCCGCTGGCCAGCCAGTTGTGGGTGATCGACCGGCAGGGCAGGCTCCTCGCCGCATCGAGCCCGGCACTGGCACCGAACCCCAGCAGCTTCGTGCCAGCGCTGCCTGCGCTCAGCGACACCGACACGGCGCTCAGCCTGCCCTTCCCGAACATGCTCAACGGCGAGCCCTCGGTGGCGTTGGCGGTGCGCTACAACGATCATGTGGGCGAACTGGGCGGCTGGCTGATCGCAGCGCTCCCGGTCGAGGCCTTGCGTGGTGCGTTCTCCCAGGCTGCGCCGACCGCCGACGCGCGCATGGCGGTGTTTCGCGCCGATGGCGTCCGGTTGGCCGGATCGTTGTCGCACCTGCCCTCGCTCGGTGTTGCCGAGACGCTGCAGCCGCCCGGTCCCGAACGCCACCACGATGTGCGCTTGCTGAGCGATGGCCGCGAGCGCCTGATTGCAGAGCGCACCGTGCCACGCTTCGGGCTGACGCTGGTGCTGACCCGCGATGTGGAGGCGGCCCTCGAACCCTGGCGCGATGTGGCATGGCTCGCGTCGTCGGGCGTGCTGTTGCTGCTGTCGGGACTGGCGGCTGCCGCGCACCGCATCGCGCGCGCCGAGCAGCGCCGGCAGGCCACGCAGGCCGCTCTGCAGACCCAGCTTTCGCGCACCAACAAGCTCGAATCCCTGGGCACGCTGGCCGGTGGCGTCGCCCATGACTTCAACAACGTGCTGGCTGCCGTGCTGGGCTACGCCGAGATGGCGCGACAGAGCGCGGTCGACGGGAGCCGGCAAGCCAGTCAGCTCGACCAGGTGCTGCGCGCCGCGCTGCGGGGCAAATCCCTGGTCGAACGCATCCTGTCGTTCAGCCGCAGCGGCGCGCGCAGTGCCACCGTGTTCGAGGTGCAGCCCATCATCGATGAGGTACTGGGGCTGCTGGCCGCGTCGCTACGTCATGGCGTGGTGCTGGAAAGCCGGTTCGAGGCGCCCGGCGTGCGGCTGCGCGGCGACCCGACACAGGTGTTCGAAGCGGTGATGAACCTGTGCACGAATGCGATGCAGGCCATGCCCGATGGCGGCACGCTGACGGTGTCCACCGCACGCCATGCGGCTCGTGAGGTGCAAACTGTGTCGCACGGCCAGATCGAACCCGGCGACTACCTCGCGCTGAGCGTGGCCGACGATGGCGCAGGCATCGCTGCCGAGGTGATGGACCACTTGTTCGAGCCGTTCTTCACCACCCGCCGCGAGCACGCCGGCACCGGTCTCGGCCTGGCGGTGGTCCACGGCGTCGTGTCCGAATTCGGTGGCGCCATCGACGTGCAAAGCACACCCGGCGCCGGCGCGCGCTTCACGCTGTACCTGCCCGAGTCGCACGATGCGCTGGCCCCCGACACGACGGTGTCCGCCATGGCGCCGACCGGCCGCGGTCAGACGTTGATGATCGTCGACGACGAACCGGCCCTGGTCGAACTCGCCGAAGAACTGCTGGCCGAACTCGGCTACGAACCCATCGGCTACACCGACCCGAAAGCTGCGCTCGAAGCCTTGCGCAGCGATCCGGGCCGCTACGACGCGCTGCTGACCGACGAGGTGATGCCCGCGCTGACCGGCACCCAGCTCACCGAGGCCCTGCGCAGCTTTGCGCCGCAGTTGCCCGTGCTGCTCATCAGCGGCTACGGCGGCCCCCAGTTGGCGGCTCGCGCCACCGCGGTCGGCGTGACCCGTGTGCTGGCCAAGCCGCTGCAGCGCGGCGAACTGGCGCAGGTGCTGGATCAACTCCTGCGGTCAGCACCCACGCGCTGACGTCCACCCGTCCTGGCTCACATCACCGTCGCATGCGGATGCTGCGGGTGATCCAGGGTGTCGGCGATCAGGCGCAGCGCGGCATCGCAGTCGTCGCGGGTCAGCGCGCCGCCCAGGCAGATGCGCACGGCATCGGGCGGGTCGCCATCGGTCGAGAAGGCAGCGCCGGCCACCACCGCCACACCCTGGCTGCGCAGGAACGACGCAAACTCGACCACACCCCAGGTCGACGCGACCGGCAGCCAGAGGTGGAAGGCCTCGGCCTGTGCCTGGATGTCGTGATGCGCCAGATGGCGCGCGGCCAGCGCCTGCCGTGCGGCGGACTCGGTGCGGATGAACTGAAGCACCGCATCGGCGGTGCCATCGGTGATCCAACGCGTGGCCACCGCATTGGTGATGGGCGAGGCCATCACCGTGGTCGCGCGCAACGCGCCAGCCAGCCGCTGCGATTGCCGTTCGTTGGGCGAGCAGACGAAGGCCGTGCGCAGCCCGGCGCCCAGGCATTTGCTGAGGCCGCTGATGTAATACGTCAGATCGGGCGCCAACATCGCAAACGGGAGCGAGGCAGCGCGCGGCAACATCCCATAGGCGTCGTCCTCGACGATCGGGATGCTGTAGCGCAACGCAACATCGGCCAGCGCTTCGCGGCGCGACCGGCTCACGGTCAGCGTCGTCGGATTCAACATGGTCGGGTTGCAGTAGAGCGCCTTCGGCTTCAGTGTCTTGCACGCCTGCTCGAAGGCTGCGGCACTGGGACCTTCGTCATCCAGTGGCAGTGCGTGCAGGACCACCCCGAGCTGGGTGGCGATCGCCTTCAAGCCAGGGTAGGTCAAGGCTTCCACGCAGATCAGCTCGCCCGGCCGCGCCAGTTGTGACACCAAGGCCGCCAGCACGCTGTGGATACCGGGGCTGACCAGCACGCGAGACGCAACGCAACCGGGCAGCAGCGGCCGCAGCCAGTGCACCGCTGCGGCCTTGTCTTCGGGGCTGCCGCCAAAGTCCTGGTAGCGCAGCAGCGCATTGAGGTCGGCATGGGCCAGCACCTCGGCGGCGCTGTCTCGCATGCGGGCGAGGAGTGCCGCGTCTTGCGGCTCGGGCGGCAGGTTCATCGTCATCTCGGCCGCGCTGCCGCCGCGCAATGGCTGCGCGGGTGCGGTACCACGCACCGTGGTGCCCATGCCCGGGCGCGAGGTGATCAGGCCCCGCTTGCGCGCCTCGGCGTAAGCGCGTGCCACGGTGGTGTAGTTCAGCCCGAGCTCGCTGGCCAGTTCGCGCAGCGTGGGCAGCCGGTCGCGGGCGGCGAGACGACCGGTGCGCAGGTCCTCGGCGATCAGGTCGGCAATCTGCAGGTAGGCGGGCTGGCCGCTCGACTGCAGGCGTCGCAGCCAGTGGCTGGTCGGCTTGTTCATCGCAGCGGCAGTTGATGGCAGGACATGGGAAAACTTGATCGCATCCTCCGTGCCACCCTGGCCCGTTCGGTGGCGACCAATCTGCCCGCGACCGGTGCATTCCGGCTCGTTGATCGGAGGCATTGATCGCAGGCATCAGCCCCTGGTTGGTGCGATGCGATCCACCGTGGCGGCCGGTTATCGAAGGCGCAACGACGCGTCGAAAAAAACTTTCGTCCGCCAACGCGCACCGTGCTGACTTGATGGTGAGTTGATTGCATGCAGCACCCTGGCTGATGGCACGTCCCATGCACTGGGTCCGGTGCGCGCAACGGTTGCGCTGCATCCAACCCGCGGAGAACGCCATGCCCAAAGTCACCAAGCCCGCCAACATCAAGGGCGATTTCCTTGTCGACTACGAAGAGAAGGTCTTCGAAGACGTCAAAGCCGAACCAGGCGAGAAAGCGCTCGTCACCTTCCACACTGTCGCCTTCGAGGGCTCGATCGGCTTCGTCAACATGCTGCAAGCCACCCGCCTGCAGCGCAAGGGCTTCGAGACCTCGATCCTGCTGTACGGCCCGGGTGTCACGCTGGGCGTGCAACGTGGCTTTCCGAAGCTGGGCGACGAGGCCTTTCCGGGCCATGGCAACTTCAACAACACGCTGACCAAGTTCATGGCCGAGGGCGGCAAGGTCTACGCCTGCCGCTTCGCGCTGCAGGCGCTGTATGGCCACGGTGAAGGCGCGTTGATCGAAGGCGTGCGCCCGATCAATCCGCTGGACGTGCTGGACATCATCTTGCTGCACCGCAAGGCCAACGCCTTCATCCTGAACACCTGGACGCTCTGAGTCGACGAGCAAGCCAGCACCATGAGCAGCGCGCCTTCCATCGTCCGCGCAGCGGCCGTCCAGATCGCACCCGACCTCGAGCGGCCCGCCGGCACGCTCGAGCGCGTGCTGGGCGCCATCGACGAGGTGGCCGACAAGGGCGCGCAGCTGGTGGTCTTTCCGGAAACCTTCGTTCCGTACTACCCATACTTCTCGTTCGTGCTGCCGCCCGTGTTGCAGGGTGCACCCCATCTGCGGCTGATGGAACATGCGGTGGCAGTGCCCGGCCCGGTCACGCAGGCGGTGGCGGACCGTGCCCGCGCCCGCGGCATCGTGGTGGTGCTGGGTGTCAACGAGCGCGACCACGGCAGCCTCTACAACACGCAGCTGGTGTTCGATGCCGATGGCTCGCTGATCCTGAAGCGCCGCAAGATCACGCCGACCTATCACGAGCGCATGGTCTGGGGCCAGGGCGACGGTGCCGGGCTGAAGGTGGTCGACAGCGCCGTGGGGCGCATCGGCGCGCTGGCCTGCTGGGAGCACTACAACCCGCTGGCTCGCTATGCGCTGATGGCGCAGCACGAGCAGATTCACTGCGCGCAGTTTCCGGGCTCGATGGTCGGCCAGGTGTTCGCCGACCAGATGGCGGTGACGATCCGCCACCACGCGCTGGAATCGGGTTGCTTCGTCATCAACGCCACCGGCTGGCTCACGGACGCGCAAATCGCGTCGATCACGCCCGACATCGGCCTGCAGAAGGCCCTGCGCGGCGGCTGCCACACCGCCATCGTGTCGCCCGAGGGCAAGGATCTGTGCCTGCCGTTGACCGAAGGCGAAGGCTTCGTCATCGCCGACCTCGACATGAGCCTGATCGCCAAGCGCAAGCGGATGATGGATTCGGTCGGGCACTACGCGCGACCCGAACTGCTGAGCCTGCTGATCAACGACCAGCCGGTATCGCCGATGCGTTCGATGAACCCGGTGCCGGCCGCGGACGCCGACGACCAGCCCTCGCTCTGGGCGGACAGCCTGAACCCGCGTTCTCCAAGCAAAGGTGCGCCATGGGCCTGACACCCTCACTCGAACCGCAGCGCGGCGCACCTTCTGAGGCCAGCCGCCAGCTGATGACCGAACTGCAATCGTTCGGCCTGCGCCTGGCCGACCCGAGTGCGGTGAATGGCGGCGTCGCCAGCCGCAAGGGCGGTGCCGGCCCCTCCGATCACAAGGCCGTCACGGTCGATGGACACACGATCATGGTGCCGGTGCATACCTCGAGCGCCTGGTCGTCGCCATTCGTCGCACAGCCGCCCGATGCACAGGGCCGCAGCGCCCTGACGCGCGGCACGATCCCGATCGCCAGCATCGAATTCCCGAAGTCCCCCCGCTTCTACGAACTGAGCACGGCCGATGGCGTTCCGTACTCGCACATCGCGACGCTGCACGGCTCGGACGTGCTGGCCACCACCGTGCTGCAGAACTGCATCCGCTACGAGAGTCGCAGGAAGACCTGCAAGTTCTGCGCAATCGGCCAGTCGCTGGCGGCGGGCCGCACGATCGCGCACAAGACACCCGAGCAGCTCGCCGAGGTGGCCGCTGCCGCAGTGCGGCTCGACGGCGTGAAGCACATGGTGATGACCACCGGCACACCGAACGCCACCGACCGCGGCGCCGCGGTGCTGTGCGACAGCGCGCGCGCGATCAGGGCCGCAGTCGACCTGCCACTGCAGGCGCAGTGCGAGCCACCGAACGACGACATCTGGTTCGAACGCCTGCGCGATGCCGGCATCGACACGTTGGGCATGCACCTGGAGGCGGTCACGCCCGAAGTGCGCGAGCGCGTGATGCCCGGCAAGGCCAGCGTGCCGATCGAGCGCTACCTGCAGGCCTTCGAAGCGTCGGTCAAGGTCTTCGGCCGCGGACAGGTCAGCACCTACATCCTGGCGGGTCTGGGCGACACGCCGGAAGCGATCCTGGCCATGTCGGAGCAGTTGCTCGCGCTCGGCGTCTACCCATTCGTCGTGCCGTTCGTACCGATCAGCGGCACGCCGCTCGAAGATCACCCAGCGCCTCCTTCGGACTTCATGAAGCCGCTGCTGGAACGGCTGGGCGCCATGGTGTCGACCGCGGGCCTGCGCTCGGGCGACATCAAGGCGGGCTGCGGCAAGTGCGGTGCGTGCTCGTCGCTGTCGGTGTACGAGACCGCAGCCGCCTGAAAGGAGACCACCACCATGCTCACACTGGACCGCATCTGCGAGGACACACCGGCCTTCGTGCCCTGCGAATACCGCGTCAAATGGGCCGAAGGGCGATGGGAGCGGGAAGAGGCACGCAAGCTGCGGCGTGCTGTGTTCTGTGTGGAACAAGGCGTCTTCGCGGGAGACGACACCGATGCCATCGACGCCCATGCGCAGCCGCTGGTCGCGGTATCGCAGGTCTGCGGTCAGCCCGACCAGGTGGTGGGCACGGTGCGCATCCACACGAATCCGGACGGCGACGAGCCCGGGCTGTGGTGGGGCTCGCGGCTGGCGGTGCACCCGGCCTTCCGGCAGCAGGGCAAGTTGGGTGCCACCTTGATCCGGCTCGCGGTGTCGAGCGCGCATGCGCGCGGCGCGCGCGTGTTCCTTGCACATGTGCAAGGCCAGAACGTGCCGCTGTTCCGCCGCCTGCACTGGCAGCTGCTGAAAGAAGAGACGCTGCACGGTCGGCCCCACGCGCTGATGCAGGCCGACCTGGCGCACTACCCGCCCTGCCACGATCCCCTGTGGGGCTACTCCACACAGGGCATCCCCCGAAGCATGGCAGCAGCCACGAGCGCGGCATGACGAGCGCACCCCTGCCCGTGGACAGCGAGCTGCCGCTGGAGGACCTCACCGCTGCCTTGCTGCGCGGCCGCGGTCTGGCCCACAAGCGCGACATTTCGGAGGTGGTCGGCGCACTGCAGCGGGCACTCCCGACAGCGGGAGGCGCTGCGCCGGGTGCGGTGCCGATCGGCGACGACTGTGCCGCCATGGCGGACGGGGACGGCTACCTGCTGTTCGCGATCGAGGGGTTCGTCGAGGACTTCGTCGCCCGCCTGCCGTGGTTCGCTGGCTACTGTGGTGTGATGGTCAACGTGAGCGACATCTACGCGATGGGCGGACGGCCGATCGCAGTGGTCGACGCACTGTGGAGTCGCGGCAACGAGACGTCGCAGCCGTTGCTCGACGGACTGAGTACGGCGTCGGCGCGCTACGGCGTGCCGATCGTCGGCGGGCACACCAACCACCAGAGCGCCCACGGGCAGCTGGCGGTGGCCATCATCGGCCGCGCCAACAAGCTGCTCACCAGCTTCAATGCGCGGCCGGGTGACCAGTTGGTGATGGCGATCGATCTGCGCGGTGCCTACGTCGAGCCGCATCCTTACTGGAACGCGTCGACCGACGCACCTGCCGAGCGGCTGCGCGCCGATCTGGAGGTGCTGCCGGGGCTGGCCGAAGACGGTCTGTGCGATGCCGCGAAGGACATCAGCATGGCCGGCGCGATCGGCACCACGCTGATGCTGCTCGAATGCTCCCGAGTGGGCGCAGTGATCGACATCGACGCGATACCGCGCCCCGAGGCCCGGACGCCCCTGCTGCGCTGGCTACAGGCGTTCCCCAGCTATGGCTTCGTGCTCAGCGTGCGGCCGGAGCGGGTCGACGCGGTGCGGCAACGATTTGCCTCGCGCGGCATCGCCAACGCGGTCGTCGGCACCGTCACGCTCGACCCTCGGGTGCGCTTGCGCCGCGGCGAACAGACCTCGATGTTGTGGGATGTGTCGACACAGGCCCTGATCCTGCCGCAACGCACCGCGGAGGCGGTACATGCCTGAGCAACGAGCCGCGACGGCACTGGGTCGGCCCTTGCGCGTGGGCATCCTGACCCACTCGGTGAACCCACGTGGCGGCGTGGTGCACACGCTGGAATTGGCGCATGCGCTGCACGACGCAGGCCATGCGGTCACCGTGATGGCCCCCGCGCTGCCCGGCCAGGCGATGTTCCGACCGGTCCGCTGCGAGCTGAACCTGCTGCCCGTCCACCCCGCTGCGGAGGTGACTGCGGCAGGGGATCTGTTCGGCGCGGTCAGCACACGCATCCATGCCTTCGAGCGGCACCTGGAACGCCTGCTCGCACACCGGGATTTCGATGTGCTTCACGCGCAGGATCCGATCGGCGCCAATGCCTTGGCCACGATGCGCGATCGAGGGTTGATCGAAGGCTTCGTTCGAACAGTTCACCACCTCGACACGTTCGACGACCCGCGCCTGATGGTGCGCCAGCGGCGCGGCTTCGAAGCGGCCAGCCAGGTGCTGTGTGTGAGTCAGCTGTGGCGTGACGTGCTGCGGCGCGACCACGGCATCGACGCCGCGCTGGTGCACAACGGCGTGGACTACCGGCGCTACACACCGCACCGCGACGCCAGCGATGCGCGGACCGTCGCGCGCTACGGCCTGCGCGGCGGCGTCGATGCACCGGTGCTGATCTCGGTTGGGGGCATCGAGGCACGCAAGAACACCGTGCGGCTGCTGGACGCGTTCATCGCACTGCGCGCACGGCGGCCGAACGCGCAATGGGTGATCGCCGGTGGTGCCAGCCTGCTGAACCACGACGCTTGCGTGGCCGAGTTCATCGCGCGGATAGCCGACAGTGGCCTCACGATCGGACCCGACAAGGACATCGTGCTCACAGGCACCGTACCCGATGACCAGATGCCAGCGCTCTACCGAGCAGCCGATGTGCTGGCCATGCCGTCGCTGTGCGAGGGCTTCGGTCTGGTGGTGCTGGAGGCGCTGGCCTGCGGCACACCGACGGTGGTCTCGGCCATCGCGCCGTTCACCGAGCACCTGAGCGATGCCGACTGCTGCTGGTGCGACCCGCATGACGTGCAATCGATGGCCGATGCGATACACCGCGCCTTGGCCCCCGACCGCGCGGCCGCATTGGCAGATCACACGCCCGAGGTCTGCCTGCGCCACAGCTGGAGCGCCAGCGCGGCACGGCATGTGGCGCTGTACCGAACCCACGCAGCACGTACGCAGCATTGCGCAGCGCTGCGGGCCTGATCGCTCACTGGACAACGGAGACCACCCATGCCCGCCATGCACTTCCAGCTGCGCTGGCCCGACGGCAGCGTGGCGCGCTGTTACTCGCCGTCGCTGGTCATCAAGGACTATTTCCAGCCCGGCCGCACCTACCCGCTGCCCGTGTTCATGACGCAGGTGCGCGAGGCGCTGAACATCGCCTCGGAGCGGGTGCGGGCCAAGTACGGCTTCGCGTGCTCACAGGCGATGGATCAGCTGGACCGCATCGAACACACCGCCACCCGCTTCGCTGCGCAAGCCGATGCGCAGGTCGAGGTGGTCGCCTTTGAAGACTGACCGCGCGGCATCCGTGCGCGCAAGGAGATCCCATGTCCACCCCTGAACACCACAGCGTCGTCATCGTCGGTGCCGGTCAGGCCGGCCTGTCGCTCAGCTACTTCCTGAAGCAGCGCGGCATCGATCACCTGGTGCTCGAAAAGCGCTCGCCGGTGCACACCTGGCGCACCCAGCGCTGGGACACGTTTTGCCTCGTCACGCCGAACTGGCAATGCAAGCTGCCGGGCTGGGAGTACCGCGGTGACGACCCCCACGGCTTCATGAAGCGCGATGAAATCATCGCGTACCTGGACGGCTTCGTGAAGCACGTCGACGCACCAGTGCGCAGCGGCGTCACGGTGCAGCGCGTTTCGCGCCGCAGCGGGTTTGGCCGCGGAGGGTTCGACAACAGCGGCTTCGACATTGCCACCTCGCAGGACCACTACACCGCTGATCAGATCGTCGTGGCCTCCGGCGGCTACCACCAACCCATCATCCCGCGGCTGGCCGAGCGGCTGCCAGCCTCGGTGCTGCAGATCCATTCCGAGCAGTACCGCAACCCCGGCGCGCTGCCACCGGGCAAGGTGCTGGTGGTCGGCAATGGGCAGTCGGGCTCGCAACTGGCCGAGGACCTGCACCTGGCGGGCCGGGAGGTGGTGCTGGCCACCGGCGACGCACCACGCTGCGCCCGCTTCTACCGTGGCAAGGACGTGGTCGACTGGCTGGCCGACATGGGCTACTACGACATGAGCGTGCACGAGCACCCGCTGCGCGAAGGGGTGCGCGACAACACCAACCATTTCGTCACCGGCCGCGACGGCGGTCGCGACATCGACCTGCGGCAGTTCGCCCGCGAAGGCATGGAGCTGTACGGGCAGCTGATCGGCCTGGAAGACGACACCCTGCTCTTCAACCCCGACCTGCGGCACAACCTCGACCATGCCGATCGCATCTACAACGGCATCAACGCGTCGATCGACAAGTACATCGAGAAGGCAGGCATCATTGCGCCGCCGCCGTCGGTCTACACGCCGGTCTGGGAACCACCAGCCGAGCGCACCCGGCTCAAGCTGCGCGACGCCGGCATCACCTCCGTGATCTGGTGCATCGGCTTCCAGCCCGACTTCGGCTGGCTGGACGTGCCGGTGTTCAACGGGCGCGGCCAGCCGGGCCATGTGCGCGGTGTCACCGCGCAGGCGGGCGTGTACTTTCTGGGACTGCCGTGGCTGCACACCTGGGGCTCGGGCCGGTTCTCCGGCGTGGCCCGCGATGCCCACTACATCGCCGAGCAGATCGAGGCGCGGGGAGCAGCCCGGTTGCCCCTTGCCAGGCCGGAAGCAGCCGAGCCCATGTTGTCGTGAGACGGCGCCCGGCGGTGCCTCAGCGCGACTCGACCGGTGGGGCCAGTGGGCCGCTTGGCGCCGGCGGCTTGGCAGGCGGTTTGGGCCGTGGGGGCTGCCCATCGGGGCGATGCGGCCCCGTCTGGCCGTAGGGCATGAATCCGAAGGGGCGGGCATACGGTGGCAGCAGCACGACGCGGGATGCCTCCTCCCGCTCGCGTTCGCGCAGGCGTTCGGCACGCAGGGCATCCGCGGCGCGTTGTGCGCGCAACTGCTCGATCTGCAGCTCGTTGGCCCGTTGCTGCTGCTGATCGAGCGAGCGCTGGATGCGTTCAGTCACCTGTTCCGACTGCGCGCGACTGGCCTCACGGCGAGCGGCGGCCGCCTGTGCATCCTCGGGTTCGTAGGCCCAACGCCGCTCCGTGACCAGGCCGGCGGCCGGTCGATCGGTGAACACGGTCTTGCCGTCGGCATCGCGCTGCATGTAGACCGTGCGGGCACCGCCGCTGGTGGCGGCCGATGCGCCAGCCGCAGGGCGCAACAAGTCGGCAGGCTCCGCAGCGCCCACGGGCTGGGCAACGGCCATGACCACAGCGACCCACATCGATACCTGCGCCCGCGCTGCGACTGGATTCATGAGCTCCATCCTCCCCGGGGATGTTTTATCAGGAACACAAAGACAGCGTCGTGGCCAGACATCGTCCGATACATGGCCGGTCTTCACGACCAGTCTGACCCCGACGAGGCGCACCGTCACGATCCCGCCACAAAACTTTCATAGTCTGTCGCCTATCTCTGGGTGCCGACGGCACTGAAACGCATGAGGACACCGTGACATCGACCGACCCCGACACCCTGCGCCGCATCCATTTGGATGTCATGGACAGCTACGACGAAGAGCTCGAGCTCGAACTGGACGACCGTTCCATCGACGCCCTGGTCAACGGCGGCGATGCCGCCAAACCCACGGAGCAGGATCGGCAGGACCGGCAGCGCTACTTTCGCGAGCTGTTTCGCATGCAAGGCGAACTGGTCAAGCTTCAGCAATGGGTGGTTGCCACCGGGCACAAGGTGGTGATCCTGTTCGAGGGCCGCGATGCCGCGGGCAAGGGTGGCGTGATCAAGCGCATCACCCAACGACTGAACCCGCGGGTGTGCCGCGTCGCGGCGCTGCCGGCGCCCAACGATCGCGAACGCACACAGTGGTATTTCCAGCGCTATGTGTCGCATTTGCCAGCAGCCGGTGAGATCGTGCTGTTCGACCGCAGCTGGTACAACCGCGCCGGCGTCGAGCGGGTGATGGGCTTTTGCACCGACGAGCAGTACGAGGAATTCTTCCGCTCCGCTCCCGAATTCGAACGCATGCTGGTGCGCTCGGGGATCCAGCTGATCAAGTACTGGTTCTCGATCTCCGACGAGGAACAGCACCTGCGCTTTCTGGGTCGCATTCACGACCCGTTGAAGCAGTGGAAGCTGAGTCCGATGGACCTGGAGTCACGTCGGCGCTGGGAGGACTACACCCGAGCGAAGGAAGTCATGCTGGAGCGCACGCACATCCCCGAAGCGCCCTGGTGGGTGGTTCAGGCGGTGGACAAGAAAAAGGCGCGCCTGAACTGCATCCATCACCTGCTCAGCCAGATGCCGTACGAGGACACCGCGTCGCCGACGATCGTGCTGCCGCCCCGTGAGCGGCACGACGATTACGTGCGACACGCCATCCCGCAGGAAATCGTCGTGCCTGAAATCTACTGACCACGACATGTGCGCCGCCCGGCGGTTACGATGAATTCATCGCAACCCAGGGCAGGTGCAGCACCTTGGACAGTCGGGTTCATCGGTACATCGGCGGATCTTCCAGCGGCGCCATTGCGGCGACCCACCGGTGATCCACTGGCTGCGCGACGACCGTGAACCGCTGCCCGACACGCGGTTGGCGTTGCCACCCGGTTCGGAGGCGCCGGGACTGCTGGCAGCCGGCGGTGCGCTCAACCCGGCGCGGCTCGCCGAGGCATATTCGAAGGGTGTTTTCCCCTGGTACAGCGAGGGTCAGCCGGTGTTGTGGTGGTCGCCCGACCCCCGCATGGTGCTGTGGACACACGAGTTCAAACTCAGCCGCTCGTTGCGCAAGACGATCGCCCAATTCGCTCGATCACCCGACTGCGAGGTGCGCATCGACAGCGCGTTCGAGCAGGTCATTACAGCCTGCGCCACCAGCCCACGTGTAGGCCAGGTCGGCACCTGGATCGTGCCAGACATGGTGGCCGCCTACACGCGCTGGCACGCACTCGGTGCCGTGCACAGCATCGAGACCTGGATCGACGGCGAGCTCGCCGGCGGGCTGTATGGCGTGGGCATCGGCCGGATGTTCTTCGGTGAATCGATGTTCTCGCGACGCACCGACGCCTCGAAGATCGCGCTGGCCGCGCTGGTGTGCTTCGGTCGGGAACATGGCATCGACCTGATCGACTGCCAGCAGCGCACCGGACACCTCAGCTCGCTGGGGGGTCGCGAGGTGCCGCGCAACGTGTTCGAAGCCGCGATCGCCGAGAGGGTCCGAGCGCCGCAGGTCGAAGGGTGGAACTATCATCCATGGCTGTGGGCGCATCTGAGGTCGGCGCCCGCGACGGTTGAGATTTCTCCCGACGAAGGCCGCTCGTGACCCACCCCAAAGAGCTTCCGCTCGCGTCATTGCAGTTCTACTCGACGGCGCCCTACGCCTGCAGCTACCTGCCGGGCAAGATGGCGCGTTCGCAGGTCGCCACGCCCAGTCACATCATCCAGTCGGATGTGTATTCGGGTCTGGTCTGCAACGGTTTTCGCCGCAGCGGCATGTTCACGTACCGACCGCACTGCGACAGCTGCCAGGCCTGTGTTCCGCTGCGCGTGCCGGTGTCCACGTTCCAGCCCACACGCAGCCAGCGCCGTGCGTGGAAAGCGCACGGCACGCTGCAGGCGCGCGTGCTGAAACTCGGCTTCGTGCAGGAGCATTACCAGCTCTACCTGCGTTACCAGTCGGGACGCCACACCGGTGGCGGCATGGACAACGACAGCGTCGATCAGTACACCCAGTTCCTGCTGCAAAGCCGCGTCAACTCGCGTCTGGTGGAGTTCAGGGAGCCCGCAGACGGCGCGGCACCAGGGCAGTTGGGCGCCTTGAAGATGGTGTCCATCCTCGACATCCTGAACGATGGCCTGTCGGCGGTGTACACCTTCTACGAGCCGGAAGACAACACCAGCTATGGCACCTACAACATCCTCTGGCAGATCGAGCAGACGGCGCTGCTGAAGCTGCCTTACCTCTACCTGGGCTACTGGATCGCTGCCAGCGACAAGATGGCCTACAAGGCCAAGTTCCGCCCGAACGAGCACCTGATCGATGGCCAATGGGTGCCGGCACCGAATGAAGATGCCGCGCCGGGATTCCGCGATGGCCGTTGACGCAGCAGCCGAGACACTGGCCTGGGTCGACCGGGCTGTGATCGGCCTGAACCTGTGCCCATTCGCCCGGGCCGTGCGCGCGAAGCGGCAACTGCGTTGCGTGGTCAGCGAGGCCACCGACACCGAGACGCTGCTGCGCGCACTGCTCGACGAAGCCCGGTACCTGCTCGACACAGACACCGCGGTCTGCGACACGACGCTGCTGGTGCATCCGCAGGTGCTGCAGGACTTCGTCGACTACAACGATTTCCTCGACGTGGCCGAGGCCGCACTCACTGCAATGGGCTGCGATGGCGCGCTGCAGCTCGCCAGTTTCCACCCCGACTACCAATTCGCTGGCACCGAGCCCGACGACGTGACCAACGCGACCAACCGATCGCCCTACCCGACGCTGCATCTGCTGCGCGAGGCGAGCATCGATCGCGCGGTGCAGGCATTTCCCGACGCCGAGGCGATCTACGAGGTCAATCTGCGCACGATGGAGTCGCTCGGTCGTGCCGGCTGGCAGGCATTGCAGGCGCAGTGCCGGCTTGACGCCACCGAGCCGGTTTGACCTCCCGAGCGTCCACTGGATCGACTGCCACGTAGGCACCGTCTGACAAGCCGACACGGCAGGCGACGATGGCCGGCGCCGGCTCCATCACGCATCCTTGAATCTCGCGGGCACCCGGCCCGACATTGGAGATTCAAATGAACAAGCCCCTTCGCTCTTCACGCCCCATCACCCTGATCGCAGCCCTGCTGCTTGCCGCTGCCGCCACAGGTTGCAGCAACATGAGTCAGCGCGACAAGAACACCGCCGTCGGTGCCGGTGTGGGTGCTGCAGCAGGTGCCATCCTTACGGGCGGCGGAACACTCGGCACGCTGGGCGGTGCGGCAGTGGGCGGCGTGATCGGCAATCAGGTCAACACGAAGAAATGACGTGATGCAGGTGATGGCCGCGGCGCGGTCACACCCTGTCAGCCCGCCCCGAGCGGCTTGAACAGTTCGTCGAAATCCTGCGCCGTCAGTGCGGCCGTGCCGGCCACGCCGGACAGCAGCGAATCGGCCAGGCCCGCCTTGCGCGCCTGCAGTTCCAGCATTTTTTCTTCGACGGTGCCGCTGGCCACGAGCTTGTAGACGAACACCGGCTTGCCTTGCCCGATGCGGTATGCGCGGTCGATGGCCTGCTGCTCGACGGCCGGGTTCCACCAGGGGTCGTAGAGGATCACGGTGTCGGCCGCGGTGAGGTTCAAGCCGACGCCGCCCGCCTTCAGGCTGATCAGGAAGATCGGCGCCTCGCCGTCCTGGAACGCCTGGACCACCGCCGCGCGGTGGACGGTTTCGCCCGTGAGCTTCAGGTAGCCCAGGTTGAGTCGCACCAGCTCGGGCTCGATCAGCGCCAGCATTTCGGTGAATTGAGAAAACACCAGGATGCGGCGGCCATCCTCGACCAGGGTGGGCAGCAAGTCGCGCAGCAGTTCGAGCTTGGCCGACGGCGCATGGGTCGCTGAATGCTGACGCGGGAGCAGCTTGGCCGCGGGCGTGGCATCGATCTCGTCGCGCACCGGTGCGTCACCCGCGTCGTGTCCCGCCGCCAGCAGCTTCAGCAGCCGGGGATCGCAGCACACCTGGCGCAGCTTCAACAGCGCATCCAGCACGACGATCTGGCTGCGCGCCAGGCCCTGCCGGGCGATCGCCTCGCGCAGCTTGCTGTCCATGGTCGCGCGCACGGTTTCATACAGGTCGCGCTGCATGCCGTCGAGTTCGACGCGCAGCAAGGTCTCGGTCTTCTCTGGCAGGTCCTGTGCCACCTGCAGCTTGGTACGCCGCAGGATGAACGGGCGAACACGCCGGGCGAGGTGCTCGGCTTGCAAGGTCTCCTGCCGCTTCTCGATCGGGTTGCGGTAGTGCTCGCGGAACTGAGCTTCGTTGCCCAGCAAGCCGGGGCTGACGAAGTCCATCAGGCTCCAGAGCTCGCCCAGGTGGTTTTCAAGCGGGGTGCCCGACAGGCACAACCGGTGGCGCGCGTTCAGCGCCTTCAGTGCCAGCGTCGCCTGACTGCGGCTGTTCTTGATGCGCTGCGCTTCATCAAGCACCAGGTAATGCCAGGCGTGGCTGGCAAGCACCCCCATGTCGCGAACCGCCAGCGGATAGCTGGTCACCACCACATGCGCGCGCGCGATGCCCTTGAACTGCTGTGCGCGCTGCTTGCCGTGCAGCACCAGCATGCGCAGTTGCGGCGTGAAGCGGGTCGCCTCGGCCAGCCAGTTCTCGAGCAGACTGGTCGGCACCACGACCAGGCTGGGCCGATCGAGCCGCCCGGCGTCCAGTTCGGCCTGCAGCAAGGCGAGCGTCTGCAGCGTCTTGCCCAGGCCCATGTCGTCGGCCAGCACGCCACCGAAACCCGCGCGGCGCAGGAAGTCCATCCACGCCAGACCGGCAAGCTGATACGGCCTCAATTGCGCCTGCACGTTGGGCGACACCGCCACGGCCGGCAGCCCTTCGCCGGTGCGCAGCAAACGCAGCTGCTCCAGCAGTTGATCCAGCGCCGGCGGTGCCCGCAGAGCCAAGCCAGCCGACAGGTTTTCGATCGCCCCCAGCTCGAAGCGGGACACCCGTGCCTCGCCCGAAGCGAACCCGGTGGTGCCGAAGACGCCGCGCAGCCAGGTGACCAGCGGTGCGATGCGCGCTACCGGCAGGCGCAGCAACCGCTCGCGCTTGAGCTGCCGGGCCGTCAGTGACAACGCGGCCGGAGACGGCGCGGTGTCGTCGGGCCAGGGCAGCAGGACCTCGCCCTCGGCGTTGTTCAGCGACGCTTCCAGCTTCAACCAACCCGCCTGCACCAAGCCCACCAACAGCGGCACCAGATCGACCGGTGTGCCGCCGACGCTGACCTTGAGCCCGATGCGGAACCAGTCCGTGCCGCCCTCGTTCGCTTCATCGAGGCTCAACTCGAAGTCATCGGCCTCGTACACCTCGAACGGGAAGTCGTCGGCACGCTCGATGCGCCAGCCTTCTGCCTGCAAGGCCGGCACCTGGTGGCTGAGCAGCGTCGGCCACGCGTCGCGTGTGGTCGGCACCAGGATCAGCAACCCTTCTTCCAACGCCGGTGGCAGCGCGCCGGCCTGCAATCGGCCCGCCTTCAGTGCCGCCATGCGGTCGAGCGCGAAGGCAGCCACCCGACTCCACGGCCGCAGATCGAGTTGCTCGAACAGGTGCTGCATCGCGTGCGCCTCGGCCAGTGCATTGCGCCGAAAGCGCGTCAGCTGCATCTGGCCCGGCCGCAAGGGATCGGGCTGCTCGAGGAAGGCGACATCGGAGGCCCCCGCCGGGAAGTTGAAGTCGATCGACGCGCCGCCACGGCGGCCGTCCGGTGTCTCCAGTTCGTAGCGCAGCAGCAATTGCACGGCGGCCTGGCGCAGCGGCTGACCTGCCGGCGGCGGGCGCTGATGGCCTTCGAGCCAGGTCTCCGATGGCACGTTGGGGCAGGTCAGCAGGCGCAGCACCGGCTGCAGCGTGAGTTCGCCCAACTCCTGCAGCGGCTGCGCATGGGGCTCGGGCAGCGGCAAGGCCACCTGGTGTGTCAGACCCAGCGACCGCAGCCTGCCGACCAGCGCAGGCAAGGCGGTGTTCGGCACGGGCGGCATGCCGGCCAGCCAGCGGATGGTCGCGACAGACAGACCGCTGCCCGCGACATCGGCCGGACGCACGCTCAACCTGCCTGCGGCGTCCTTGACCACCACGTGCGGCTGCGGCAACAGCACCAGGCTGACGACCTGCCAGGCCGTGCCCTCCGGGGCCTGGACCCCATCGCCGTCCGGACGCTCCGGCAACCAGCTGGTGGACCACTGCCCGTTGGCGTCCGCGTGCCATTGCAGATGCAAGGGGATCGGCTCATCGATCCACGACAGCGGTGGCCCCGGTGGCGTCTCGGGCAGCGCATCGGGCGAACCCACGAACCAGCAGACGCCCGCCCGCACCAACTGCTGCAACGTGGCGGCGGCCGTGCGCCCGACCAAGGGCACCGGACCTGCCAGCCGGTTCAGCGTGAACGGCAGCAACGCAGCCAGCAGGAATTCGTCGTCGATGCCGACATACGACGGCCGGGTGCGCAGGATGTCGGCAACGCTCGGCGCGTGTGGATGGTGCCGGCTGATCTCGCCGTCGCGCCGCGTGCTGCCCAGGTGCAGCTTGAGCACCAGGCGCGAATCCTCGCTGCCCAGCACGTACATCAGGCGCTTGGTGGGCGACACCCTAGGCAGCTCCGACGACGCCGGCTCATCGTCTGCGCGCGACGACACCAAGGCCTGCCGTGCCTTGTCGAGCCAGTTCTCGATCGTTTGCGGCAGGCCCGCGGCGTCGATGGCGGCGTGGATGCCTGCGGCAAGCGAGCGTGTCGGCACATCGACCGGCCGGCTGGCGTGCGGGGTCGCCGGCTCAACGGCGCGCACGACCGGCGTAGCGACCTGGACACCGAGCCGACGTGCGCGCACCAGCGCCGCTTCATGCGCCATCAGCGCCGCGGCCACATGCTTGCAGTTGAATCCGATCGGGCAGGTGCACAGGCCGCGCAAGTGCAGTCCGGTGCGCGGATCGACGAAAAAGCTGATCGTCTGTTCGTACACCGCGGTCCCGGTGCCTCGCAGCCGGGTCAGCAGACGGCCGCTGTCTTCGTGCTCGGACATCAGCGCCTGCTCGGGCTTCAGCCCGATCGCCCGCATCAGCGTGGCGTGATCGAAGTGATCGCTGAGATCGAAATCGGCAGGCAGTGAAAACTCGGACATCAGACAGCGGTCTCGGGCGGGCAACCGGGTATTGTCGGTCAGGCTCGCTCGCTTGTGGCGGCTGTGCGATCCTCGCCGCCGTGATTTCTCCGCCCCCTCCCCCACGCCACGTGCCGACGGACACACCGAATCGGCACCGACGCCGTCTGCTGCATGCCCTGGCCGCCGTGCCGTGGTGGGCCCACGCGACCGACATCCCAGTCGCCCTCGCGGGCGTGCGGCCGCGTCCGCTGGTGTTTCCTGCCGACCACGGGGCGCACCCTGATACACGCATCGAGTGGTGGTACGTGACCGGCTGGCTCAGCACTGCCGCATCAACCGCCGGTGCCGGCAGCGCATTGGCAGAACGCTGCGGCTTTCAGGTCACGTTCTTCCGCTCGCGCACCGCGGTCGCCGCCGATCAGCCGAGCCGCTTTGCCGCAAGGCAGTTGCTGTTCGCCCATGCGGCGCTCACCGACCTGGCAGAGGGCCGGCTACGACACGACCAGCGCATTGCCCGCGGTGGCTTCGGCATCGCGGAAGCGGCGACAGACGACACCGCACTGTCGTTGCGGGATTGGAGCCTGGGCCGCGAAGCGCATCAGGGCGGAAGCCGTTACCGGGCCAGGCTGGCGAGCGAGAGCGCCGGGTTTGCCTTCGACTTCACGTTCGACACCACCCAATCCGTGCTGCTGCAAGGCGATGCGGGTTACTCGCGCAAGGGCCCGAAGCCCGCGCAGGCCAGCCATTACTACAGCCAACCGCAGCTGACCGTCAGTGGCACGCTGACCCGAGAGGGCGCCGCGCAACAGGTACGCGGCACCGCTTGGCTGGACCACGAATGGAGCGATTCGCTGCTGGACAGCAGTGCCGTAGGCTGGGACTGGATCGGCATGAACCTGGCCGACGGCAGCGCGCTCACCGCCTTCCGGCTGCGCAGTGCCGACGGCAGCGCGGTCTACGCCGGTGGCAGCTTTCGGTCGACCGGCGGGGCAACACGCAACTTCAGCGCCGACGAAGTGCGCTTCGTCCCCGGCCGCGTCTGGGCCAGCCCCACCTCACGTGCCCGTTACCCGGTGGAATGGACGATCTGGACACCCGTGGGTCGCTACACCGTCCGGTCGCTGCTCGACGCCCAGGAACTGGACAGCCGTGCCAGCACGGGGTCGATCTACTGGGAAGGTCTGAGTGAGTTGCAGGACGGCAGCGGCCACCGCATCGGCCTCGGCTACCTGGAAATGACGGGCTATGCGGGCAGACTGTCGCTGTAAGGAGCGGGGCATCGCAGCCTGTCGTTCCATCGTCGACATGCAGCCTCAGTAGACTCAACGAATGTCTTCCCCTCCCATGGCCGCCGGAGCGGCATCCGCTGCAGCACCGCGCACCCCCGCACCGCCCGCCCCGTCCAAGAACGTGCGATCGCTGAGCGGCCTCGCGCCCTTTCTGCGACCCTACCGCCGCCGTATCGCGCTGGCCGTCGTGTTCCTGGTGCTGGCCGCAGGCAGCACGCTGGTGTTCCCGGTGGCGCTGAAGTCACTGATCGACCAGGGGATCGTGGCGGCCGATCCGGGCGATCGGGTGCTGGCGCTGCGCGGGCACTTCTTTGCGTTGTTCGGCGTCGGTGCGGCGCTCGGGCTGTTCTCGGCGCTGCGCTTCTACATGGTCACCTGGCTCGGCGAGCGCGTGACCGCCGACCTGCGCAATGCGGTCTACGCACACGTGGTCAAGCAGAGCCCGGAATTCTTCGAGACCACCCAGACCGGCGAGGTCTTGTCGCGGCTGACCACCGACACCACGCTGGTGCAGACGGTGGTCGGCTCGTCGCTGAGCATGGGCCTGCGCAATGCCGTGATGTGCATCGGCGCGATGACGATGCTGATCGTCACCAACCCGGTGGTGATGGCGCAGGTGCTCGGCATCCTGGTGCTGGTGGTGCTGCCCTCGGTGTACTTCGGGCGCCGCATCCGCAAGCTCAGCCGCGCGAGCCAGGACCGCGTGGCCGACTCCAGCGCGATCGCCGCCGAGGTGCTCAATGCGATCCCGGTGGTGCAGAGCTACACCCAGGAAACGCGCGAGGCCGAACGCTTCGACCTGTCGACCAAGAACGCGTTCGCCACCGCCGTAAGCCGCACGCGCATGCGCTCGATCCTGGTCGGCTTCATCATCACCGCCACCTTCGGCGCGCTGCTGTGGGGGTTGTACCAGGGCACACAGGCGGTGGTGCGCGGCGACATCACCGCCGGCCACCTGGGACAGACGGTGGTCTACGTGATCATCCTGGTCAGCGGCGTCGCGGTGCTCTCAGAGGTATACGGCGACTTGCTGCGCGCCGCTGGCGCGACCGAGCGGCTGATGGAGCTGCTAGCCACCGAATCGCCCATCAAGTCCCCGGCGCAACCGCGCGCGTTGCCCGCCGTGCCTGCGGGCATGCAGCGCGGCGCAGCGGTGTCGCTGGAGTCGGTGACATTCCGCTACCCGTCGCGGCCCCAACAGGCGGCGCTGGCCGACTTCAGCCTGCAGGTGGCACCGGGCGAAACGGTGGCGCTGGTCGGCCCGAGCGGCGCCGGCAAGAGCACGGTGTTCCAGCTGCTGCTGCGCTTCTACGATGTCGCCGACGGCACGGTGCGGCTCGACGGCGTGCCGGTGCGGGAGCTGGCGCTGGCCGATCTGCGCGGCCGCATCGGCATCGTGCCGCAGGACAGCGTGATCTTCTCGGCCAATGCGATGGAAAACATCCGCTATGGCCGCCCTGAGGCCAGTGATGCCGAGGTGATGGCCGCGGCCCAGGCGGCGTTCGCGCACGACTTCATCAGCGCGCTGCCCGAGGGCTACCAGACCTTCCTGGGCGAGCGCGGTGTGCGGGTGTCGGGTGGCCAGCGCCAGCGCATCAGCATCGCCCGGGCGATGCTGAAGAACCCGCCGCTGCTGCTGCTCGACGAAGCCACCAGCGCGCTCGACGCCGAAAGCGAGCGCATGGTGCAGGCCGCGCTGGAGTCGGCGATGAAGGACCGCACCACGCTGGTCATCGCGCACCGCCTGTCCACCGTGCAGCGTGCCGACCGCATCGTGGTCATGGATGGCGGTCGCATCGTCGAGAGCGGCACCCACACCACCCTGAGCGCGGCCGGCGGGCTGTACGCACGGCTGGCCAAGCTGCAGTTCGATGCCTGAGTTCATTTCAGAAACCAACCACCTTCCCCCATGACGACGGTGCCCAGCCCCTACGAAGACCTGATGCGCCACGTGCGCGACCACGGCGTGTTCAAGGCCGACCGCACCGGCACCGGCACGAAGAGCGTCTTCGGTCACCAGATGCGTTTCGACCTCGCGGCCGGCTTCCCGCTGATCACGACCAAGAAAGTCCATCTGAAGTCGGTGATCCTCGAGTTGCTGTGGTTTCTGCGCGGCGACGGCAACGCGCGCTGGCTGCAGGAACGCGGCGTCACGATCTGGGACGAATGGGCCCGGCCCGACGGTGACCTCGGCCCGGTCTACGGGGTGCAGTGGCGCAGCTGGCCCACGCCCGATGGCGGGCACATCGACCAGATCGCCGAGGTGATCAAGACGCTGAAGACCAACCCCGACTCGCGCCGCATCATCGTCAGCGCCTGGAACGTGGCCGAGCTGGGCAAGATGGCACTGATGCCCTGCCACGCGCTGTTCCAGTTCTACGTGGCGCCGTCGGCAGTGGCTGGCGAGCCAGGCAAGTTGAGCTGCCAGCTCTACCAGCGCAGTGCCGACATCTTCCTCGGCGTGCCGTTCAACATCGCGAGCTATGCATTGCTGACCCACATGGTCGCGCAACAGTGCGATCTGCAAGTGGGTGATTTCGTCTGGACCGGTGGCGATTGCCACCTGTACAGCAACCACGCCGAGCAGGTGGAGCTGCAGCTGTCGCGCGAGCCGCGATCTGCACCCACCTTGCACATCAAGCGCCGGCCGGCGTCGATCTTCGACTACGAGTTCGACGACTTTGAGGTGCGAGGCTACGAGCCCCACCCGGCGATCAAGGCGCCCGTGGCGGTCTGACAGGGCCGACTGGCGGCGGACCCGCCCGCGAAAACCGCTCAAGCACCGTTCGCATTGCGCCGAATATCCAGCAACGGAGCAGGGGCATTTCCGATCGTTGGGGTCGGACTCTCGCTGGATGAAAGAGTCAGGAGCGGCGCATGCGCAACAACCAACCCGTGACACAACGGGAGTTCGAACTTCCCGACGGCGTGACCTTGATGTCCACGACCGATCCGCAAAGTCACATCAATTACGCCAATGCGGCGTTCATCCATGCCAGCGGCTACAGCCGCGAGGAACTGCAGGATCAGCCGCACAACATGGTGCGGCATCCGGACATGCCCAAGGAGGCTTTCGCCGACATGTGGGCGACGCTGAAGCAAGGCGAGCCATGGACGGCCGTGGTCAAGAACCGGCGCAAGGATGGTGACCACTACTGGGTGCGCGCGAATGCCATGCCGGTGATCCGAAACGGCAGGCATGTCGGCTACCTGTCCGTGCGCACCAAGCCATCGCGCGAGGAAGTCGCGGCCGCAGAGGCGCTCTACCGTGACGTCCGCGAAGGTCGGGCCGCAGGCCGCAGATTGCACAAGGGGCTGGTCGTTCGCGACGGCCTGCTCGGCTGGAGCAAGCTGCGGGCGACGCTGCCGGTGCGCTGGCGCATACGCGGCGCACTGCTCGCCACGTGGCCGTTGCTGGTGACGGGCGTGGCAGCGCTGGGGCTGGGCGGTGCCGCGCTGGGCGGGTTCACAGCCGGCTCGCTGATCACGCTGGCGATGGCGTCGTGGCTGCTCGAGGTCCAGATCGCTCGACCCCTCGAGCGTTTGCGCGAACAGGCGCTGGCGATCGCATCGGGTGACACCCAGGGCGCGGCGCTCTCCAATCGCGTCGATGAAATCGGTGTCACGCTGCGCTGCGTCGGCCAGCTCGGCCTGATGTTCCGCTGGCTCATCGACGACGTGAACGAGCAGGTGCTGAACCTGAAGACCGCCACCACCGAGATCGCCCAGGGCAACAACGACCTCAGCTCGCGCACCGAGCAAGCAGCGGCCAGCGTGCAGCAAACCGCCTCATCGATGGTGCAGATGACCTCCACGGTCAAGGAGAACGCCAGCACCGCCAGCCAGGCCAACGCGCTGTCGGGTTCCGCCAGTGCAGCAGCGGCCAAGGGCGGTCACGCGGTGTCGCAGGTGGTCGAGACGATGACCGAGATCAACGAAAGCTCCAAGCGCATTGCCGACATCATCAGCGTGATCGACGGCATCGCGTTCCAGACGAACATCCTGGCGCTCAATGCCGCTGTCGAAGCCGCCCGCGCGGGCGAGCAGGGTCGTGGCTTTGCGGTGGTGGCTGGCGAGGTGCGCAACCTGGCGAAACGCAGCGCCGATGCGGCCAGGGAAATTAAGGCACTGATCGGTGCCAGCGTCGACAAGGTCGAAGCCGGCACCAAGCTGGTCGATGATGCCGGACGCACGATGGACGACATCGTTTCTCAGGTGAAGCGGGTGTCCGACCTGATCGCCGAGATCAGCTCGGTCACTCACGAACAGCAAGGCGGCATCTCGCAGATCGGGCAGGCCATCGGCAACCTCGATGCCATCACGCAGCAGAACGCTGCGCTGGTGGAGCAAAGCGCTGCCGCATCGGACAGCCTGAAGCAGCAGACCGAGCGATTGGTCGATGCGCTCAGCGTGTTTCGATGAAACCGGCCTCAGCCATCGATACCGACCTCAGTAGCTGATGGCGTAGCGGTATCCGCGGAAACTCAGCACGGCGGTGCGCAGCTGGATCTGCTGCAGCGTCAGCTCGGGGGTCAGCCTGTCGCCCTCGTGAAAGATCTGGCCGTTGATGATCAGCATGCGGCTGGCCGGGTTTTCCGAGTAGCTGGCACCACCGACCGCCACCGCAGGCAGCGCGGCGCGAATGTCGTTGGGCAGATCCTTCACCTGATAGACCCGTTCTTCCGTCGCGGACCGGGCAGCGGCCGACCGGGCTGGCGGACTGGCCACCGGGTCCGATGGCAGGGGCTTGAAAACCAGCGGTGACGAAGGCGTCGAGCTGACCACCACGGTCGGTTGTTGCGGTTGAAGCGATCGGGGCGTCTCCTCCGGGCGCGCCGGCGCCACCCGCGGCGCGGTAGCCACTGGCGGGGCAGCCACCGGCGCCGGCGCATTCGCTGCCACGTCTCCCCGCGCCACGGGCTGATCGGCCAACCACCACCACAGCGCGGCGATCACGATCAGGCCAACGCCGCCCCCCAGCCACATCAGCAGACGGGATCCTGACCCCTGGTCCTGCACGTCACCGACCGGCATCGATTGCGCGTGGATGTTGGGCACCTCACCTCGGCCGCGTTCGGCTTCAGCGCGCTTGAGTGCATCGAGGATGTACGACATGAGCAGTCTCAGCGCGTGGTGATGGCCGACGACAAGCGCGGCTCGTCCACGCCGGCGGCGCGGTTCAGCTGCATGAAGGTGGTGGGGCCGGCAATGCCGTCGGGCTTCAGCCCTTGCGCACGCTGAAAGGCGGCCACGCGAACCTTCAAGGCCGTGTCGATGGCACGCCCGCTGGCGGGTGCGGGCTCGCCTGACCAGACGGCCAGTTGCTTCGCCAAGGCATCGACCGCCGGGCCGGTGCTGCCGTCGACCAGAGGCGCACGATAGGCGGTGGGTGCACGCCAGAGGGTTGCAAACTCGCCACCCCACATCACTGCCAGCGCGCCGAGCGACAGGCGCGTCGCCTGTGTCCCGATCTGAAGCGTGGCGCTGTCGGCGTCCAGCGCCGTGAGCAGCGCATAGGCTGGCGGGCCGTTGCCTTCCCGCAGCGTCACGATGCCCGGGCGGTCCAACTGGCGTATCAACGCGAGCGTCGTCGTCATCCGCGCACAGCCCAGTTGCCGGGCCTGCAGACTCCGGCAGGGATCGCGGTCGTTGGCGTCGAGCGATGCCTTCCAGGATGCCGCAAGCGCCAGCCACGCCTCGTTCTCCTGCCGCGGCCATCGTTCGAAGGCCCGCTTCGCATCGAAGGGCACGACGGAATCGACAGCAACCACCGCGCTGGCCGACGTTTCGGCGGCAGACGCCGCGGCCGGCATCGCGGCAGACGTCACCGCAGACGATGTCACCACCGCAGATGCCGCCACGGCGGGCACCGATGTGACGGACGCCGACACGGCAGCCGCCGCCGCGCTGGCTGGAAGCGCGGAACGCGTCGCCGCGTCAGCAACGATGGCAGGGCGAACCCTGGCCGGTGGTGGGTCGAACGATCGCCCTGCCCACCATCCGGCTGCGCCCAGGGCAAGGCCGGCCGCAAGTGCCAGCCCCAGCGCGCCTCGCCGTGTTGACGCGGTGGATGCGCTCGCGTTCCCCTCGGCATCGAACACCTCGCTGGCGGCCTTGTCGACCACCCGGCGATCGACGACCGACTTGTGGCTGGCATAGGCGCCCAGCAGCGCCCGATCGCACAGCAGATTGATGCGACGGGGCACGCCGCCGCAGATGCGGTGGATGCGCCGCAAGGTGTCTGTTGCGAAGGGGATCGGCCCGGTCAAGCCCGCCACCGCCAGCCGATGCCGGATGTACTGGACAGTTTCCGCCTCGCTCAGCGCCTCCAGGTGAAAGCGCGCGATGACCCGCTGCGCGAGCTGCTGCAAGCCGGGGCGCGCCAGCATCTCGCGCAGCTCCGGCTGGCCGATCAGCACGATCTGCAGCAACTTGCGCTCGCTGGTTTCGAGGTTGGTCATCAGCCGCAGCTGCTCCAGCACGTCGGCCGAGAGGTTCTGCGCCTCGTCGATGATCAGCACGTTGTTCTGCCCGACGGCATGCGTGCTGAGCAAGAACGCGTTCAGCGGATCGAGGTAGTCGGTGACGGTCGCAGTACCTGGCTCGCGCTGCGGATACGGGATGTGGAACTCGTCGCACACCGAGCGCATCAGCTCGATGACGGTGAGCTTGGGGTTGAAGATGTACGCGACGTTGCAGCGCTTCGGGATCTGCTCGAGGAAGCAGCGGCACACCGTGGTCTTGCCGGCACCGATCTCGCCAGTCAGCAGCACGAAACCACCGCCGCCACCCAGCCCGTACAGCAGGTGCGCCAGCGCCTCGCGATGGCGCTCGCTCATGAACAGATAGCGCGGATCAGGGGCGATCGAGAACGGGGCCTGCTTCAGGCCGAAGTGATCCGCGTACATGGCGGCAAGGATAGCGGGCCGCCGCCGGCGTCAGCGTCCCTGCGGCGCCGCGGCTCCCAGCGCCGCCACGATCTCGGGCGGTGCCTGCACCAGCTCGATCAGCACGCCCTCGCCCGCCACCGGGAATTCATCGTTGTGCTTCGGGTGGATGAAGGTGATGTCGTGCCCCGCTGCACCCTTTCGGATGCCACCCGGCGCAAAGCGGACGCCGTTCGCGCTGAGCCAGTTCACGGCGGCGGGCAGATCATCGATCCACAGCCCGATGTGGTTCAGCGGCGTGGTGTGCACCGCAGGCTTCTTGTCGGGGTCGATCGGCTGCATCAGGTCGACCTCGACCCGGTTCGCGCCCGAGCCCATCGCACAGATGTCCTCGTCGACGTTCTCCCGCTCGCTGACGAAATTGCCGGTGACCTCGAGCCCCAGCTTGTCGACCCACAGCGCACGCAGCCGGTCCTTGCTCGGCCCGCCGATGGCCACCTGTTGAATGCCAAGCACTTTGAATGGACGAGTCATGAATGTGTTTCCTTCAAGCGCAAGCGAAGCGATGCGCTACATCAAGCCACGCCCGCGGAACCGGCTTGGCCGGGCCGCCAGGCGGCGCGCAAGGGCCACCACGAGGTGGCCCCTTCGGGTCCATGGGGCAGGAGCGCAGCGACTGGGGGGCCCTATTCAAACCGGATGATGACCTGATCGACGGCCAGGCTTTCACCCTTTGAAGCCTTGACTTCGGCCACCACCGCATCCTGTGTCGCCAGCAGGATGTTTTCCATCTTCATGGCCTCGATCACCGCCAGCTTCTCGCCGGCCAGCACCTTCTGGCCTGGTTTGACGGTCACATCGACCAAAAGACCGGGCATCGGCGACAACAGGAAACGCGACAGGTCGGGCGGCGCCTTGAAGGGCATCAAGGCATACATCTGTGCGGCCAGCGGCGACACCGCCTTGGCGTCGACCTGCGTGCCGTTGTAGATCACGCGATAGTCCAGGCCGATGCGTTCGATCTGGGCGCAGAAAGGCGTGCCATCGATGCGGCCATGGATCACCACTTCGCGCAACGGCGTGTCGAACTCGATGTGGTAGCGAGCGCCGCCCAACTCGACGTTGAACCCGCCGTTGTCAGGCACGACGGTCACTGGCACGTACTCGGACTGGCCCTGGTCATCGGTGGTGATCACGACCGAGTGCGGCTTGATGACGAGCTCATGCCCCGGCAGCTGCCCGGTGATGCGCGCCGAGCGGCTGAGGTTGAGGCGGTGGGCCACCGCAACCAGCGCACGCAACAACAGCGGGTCGGTCTGCGGCATGGCTGCGACCGAAAATCCCTTCGGATACTGTTCGGCGATGAAGCCGGTGTTGAAGTCGCCGGCCACGAACTTCGGATGCGCCAGCAGCGCCGCCTGGAACGGGATGTTCGAGCTGACGCCACGGATCGCGAACGCGTTCAGTGCCTCGCGCATCTTCGCGATCGCGTCGGCGCGGTCCCGGCCCTTGACCACCAGCTTGGCGATCATCGAGTCGTAATACATCGGGATCTCACCACCGTCGATCACGCCGGTGTCCACGCGCACACCGCCGTCTTCCGGCACCTCGCCACTCGCGGTCCAGGTTTCGACGGGTGGGGCGAATTTCACCAGCCGGCCCGTCGAGGGCAGGAAGCCACGGAACGGGTCCTCGGCATTGATGCGGCATTCCATCGCCCAGCCGTCGCGCTTGATGTCTTCCTGGGTGAGGAAGAGCCTCTCGCCAGCGGCCACACGGATCATCATCTCGACCAGATCGAGCCCGGTGATGCCCTCGGTCACCGGGTGCTCGACCTGCAACCGGGTGTTCATTTCCAGGAAATAGAAGCTCTGGTCCTTGCCGACCACGAACTCCACGGTGCCCGCGCTCTGGTATTTCACCGCCCGCGCCAGTGCCACGGCCTGCTCGCCCATCGCACGGCGGGTGGCCTCGCTGATGAAGGGCGATGGCGCCTCTTCGATCACCTTCTGGTGGCGGCGCTGGATCGAGCACTCGCGCTCCCACAGGTAGACGATGTTGCCGAACGAATCACCGAGCACCTGGATCTCGATGTGACGCGGCTCCTCGACGAACTTCTCGATGAACACCCGGTCGTCGCCGAAGCTGTTGCGTGCCTCGTTGCGGCACGAGGTGAAGCCTTCGAAGGCCTGCTTGTCGTCATAGGCCACCCGCAGCCCCTTGCCGCCGCCACCGGCCGAAGCCTTGATCATCACCGGGTAGCCAATGCCCTTGGCGATCTCAACGGCCTGCTCGGCGGTGTCGATCGCCGCGTTGTAGCCTGGGATGGTGTTGACGCGGGCCGCGAGAGCCAGTTGCTTGGACGCGATCTTGTCGCCCATCGCCGCGATCGACGCGTGCTTCGGGCCGATGAAGACGATGCCCTCTTCCTCGACACGGCGCGCGAACTCGGTGTTCTCGCTCAGGAAGCCGTAGCCCGGGTGCACCGCCTGCGCACCGGTCTGCTTGCAGGCGGCGATGATCTTGTCCATCACCAGGTACGACTCGCGCGACGGCGCCGGCCCGATGTGCACCGCCTCGTCGGCCAGCGCCACATGGCGCGCGTCCTTGTCGGCATCGGAATAAACGGCAACCGTCCGGATGCCCATCTTCTTCGCAGTCTTGATCACCCGGCAGGCGATCTCACCACGGTTCGCAATCAGAATTTTTGTGAACATGATCAGCGTCTCGTTGTTTTGCATTCAGGCCGGCGCAGCCAGGCCACCATCAAGCAACCGCCGCGGAGCCGGCTGTGCCGGTCCGCTGGCGGGCGCCCCTCGGGGGCAGGAGCGCAGCGACTGGGGGGCGAACATCACAGCGGAATGTTCCCGTGCTTGCGCCACGGGTTCTCGAGCTTCTTGTCGCGCAACATCACCAGCGAACGGCAGATGCGCTTGCGGGTTTCGTGCGGCTGGATCACGTCGTCGATGAAGCCGCGCGCACCGGCCACGAACGGGTTGGCAAAGCGCGCCTTGTATTCGGCTTCCTTGGCGGCCAGCTTCTCGGGATCGCCCTTGTCCTCGCGGAAGATGATCTCGACCGCGCCCTTCGCGCCCATCACGGCGATCTCGGCGTTCGGCCAGGCGAAATTGACGTCACCGCGCAGGTGTTTGGAGCTCATCACGTCGTAAGCGCCGCCATAGGCCTTGCGGGTGATCACGGTGATCTTGGGCACGGTGCATTCGGCGTAGGCGTAGAGCAGCTTCGCGCCGTGCTTGATGATGCCGCCGTACTCCTGGCTGGTGCCGGGCATGAAGCCTGGCACGTCGACGAACGTCAGCACCGGGATGTTGAACGCATCGCAGAAGCGCACGAAGCGCGCGGCCTTGATGCTGCTCTTGATGTCCAGGCAACCGGCCAGCACCAACGGCTGGTTGGCCACCACACCCACCGTCTGGCCCTCCATGCGCACGAAGCCGATGATGATGTTCTTCGCGTAGTCGGGCTGCAGCTCGAAGAACTCGCCGTCGTCGGCGGTCTTGGTGATCAGCTCCTTCATGTCGTAGGGCTTGTTCGGGTTCTCCGGCACCAAGGTGTCGAGCGACCAGTCGGCGCGATCCGCCGGGTCGTTGCTCGGCCGTGCAGGCGCCTTCTCGCGGTTGTTGGTCGGGATGTAGTTGAAGAAGCGGCGCAGCATCAGCAGCGCGTCCACGTCGTTGTCGAACGACAGGTCAGCGACACCGCTCTTGGTGGTGTGGGTGGTGGCGCCGCCCAGGTCTTCGGCGGTCACTTCCTCGTGTGTCACCGTTTTCACGACCTCGGGGCCGGTGACGAACATGTAGCTGCTGTCCTTCACCATGAAGATGAAGTCGGTCATCGCGGGCGAGTACACCGCGCCGCCGGCGCACGGTCCCATGATCATGCTGATCTGCGGCACCACGCCCGAAGCCATCACATTGCGCTGGAACACCTCGGCATAGCCGCCCAGTGAGGCCACGCCTTCCTGGATGCGCGCGCCACCCGAATCGTTCAGGCCGATCACCGGGGCGCCAACCTTCATCGCCTGGTCCATCACCTTGCAGATCTTCTCGGCATGCGCTTCGCTCAAGGCGCCGCCGAAGACGGTGAAGTCCTGGCTGAAGACGAAGACCAGGCGGCCATTGATCATCCCGTAGCCGGTGATCACACCGTCACCCGGGATCTTGTTGTCGGGCATGCCGAAGTCGGCACAGCGGTGCTCGACGAACATGTCCCATTCTTCGAAGGTGCCGGCGTCGAGCAACAGTTCGATGCGTTCGCGGGCGGTCAACTTGCCCTTCTTGTGTTGGGCAGCGATACGTTTCTCGCCGCCGCCAAGCCGCGCGAGCGCGCGCTTGGCTTCGAGCTGTTCGATGATGTCTTGCATGGGAAAGGCTCCGTGGGCGTTGCAGGTTGGGCCTGCGTCTTGGGATCAGTGGTCTGGGGCAATCGCAACAGGTTTCGCAAACTCAGCGAGCAGTGCGCGCGCAGCGGCCGAGGGGGCCACCCTTGATTCGCGCACCGCGTGCAGCAGGTCGGGCAGCCTCGCCTGCACCGCAGGATGCTGCCGAAAGTCGGCTTGCAGTCGGGCCTGGATCAGCTCCCACATCCAGGCCATCGCCTGCTGTTGACGCCGGGCGGCGAAATCGCCGTCCGCGCGGCGCAGCAGGTGAAAGCGGTCGACCTGCGCGATGAGGGTGTCGATGCCCTGCCCACGCAGGGCGCTGAGCTGCATGACGGCGGGCGACCAGTGCGCGGCTGCGTGGGCATGGTGCGGATCGAGGGTCGAGCCTGGCGGGCTGTAGACACGCAGCACGCTGGCGATCTGCGACTCGGCGCGGGCGGCGGCCAGCGGGTCGATGTCGGCCTTGTTGATGACCACCAGATCGGCCAGTTCCATCACGCCCTTCTTGATCGCCTGCAGGTCATCACCGGCGTTCGGCAATTGAAGCAGGATGAACATGTCGGTCATGCCGGCCACGGCGACCTCGCTCTGACCGACACCGACCGTCTCGACCAGCACCACGTCGTAGCCGGCGGCCTCGCACACCAGCATCGCCTCGCGCGTCTTCTCGGCCACACCGCCCAGCGTGCCCGAGGCCGGGCTCGGGCGGATGTAGGCCTGCGGGTGCACGGACAGTCGCTCCATGCGGGTCTTGTCGCCCAGGATCGAGCCACCATGGACACTGGACGACGGATCCACCGCCAGCACCGCCACTCGGTGGCCACGGTCGATCAAGGCCAGCCCCAGCGCCTCGATGAAGGTCGACTTGCCCACGCCCGGCACACCGGAGATGCCCAGGCGCATGGCCTGCCCGGTGCGGGGCAACAGCGCATTGAGCAAGGCGTCGGCGCGGGCGCGGTGGTCGGCGCGCGTCGACTCGAGCAGCGTGATCGCCTTGGCGATGCTGCGACGTTCGCCGCGGCACACGCCGCACAGCAAGACCGCGTCGTCGGGGGGCAGGCTCACGGTGTCGTGTGCGACATGACTGGTGTGAATGGGAAACGGCGTGGTCAGCCGCGCAGCGTCGGGCTGGCCTTGGAACCACCGGCCAGGCTGACCCGAATCTGCTCGAGCACGTCCTTCGCACTCGCCGGGATCGGCGTGCCGGGCCCGTAGATGCCCTTGACCCCGGCCTCGTAGAGGAAGTCGTAATCGGCACGCGGGATCACGCCACCGACGAACACGATGATGTCCTCGGCGCCCTGCTTCTTCAGCTCGGCAATGATCTCGGGCACCAGTGTCTTGTGGCCAGCGGCCAGTGTGCTGACGCCCACCGCATGCACGTCGTTTTCAATCGCCTGCCGCGCGCATTCCTCGGCGGTCTGGAACAGCGGGCCGATGTCGACGTCGAAGCCCAGATCGGCGTAGGCGGTGGCCACCACCTTGGCACCGCGGTCGTGCCCGTCCTGACCCAGCTTGGCGATCATCACGCGCGGGCGGCGCCCTTCGTCGCGGGCGAATTCGGCAATCTCTTTTTGCAACTGCGCCCAGCCTTCGGCACTGTCGTAGGCCGCGGCGTAGACGCCCGTGACCTTCTGCGTGTCGGCTCGATGGCGGCCCCAGGCCTTCTCGAGTGCATCACTGACCTCGCCCACGGTCGCGCGCACGCGCATCGCGCGGATCGCCAGGTCGAGCAGGTTGCCCGGCGCAGCCTCTCCGGGGTTACCGGCCTCGCCATGGTCGCCAGCCTCGGCGCAGGCGGTCAGTGCGTCGAGCGCCGCCTTCACCGCTGCGCTGTCGCGCGTCGCGCGGATGGTCTTCAGTCGCGCCACCTGGTTCTCGCGGACCGCGACGTTGTCGATGCTCAAGGTATCGATCGCGTCTTCGGTGTCGAGCTTGTACTTGTTGACGCCGACGATCACGTCCTGGCAGGAGTCGATGCGGGCCTGCTTCTCCGTGGCGCTGGCTTCGATCTTCAGCTTGGCCCAACCACTGTCCACCGCCTTCACCATGCCACCCATCGCATCGACCTCCTCGATGATCTTCCAGGCGGCATCGGCCATGTCCTGCGTCAGCTTCTCCATCATGTAGCTGCCGGCCCAGGGGTCGACCACGCTGGTGATGTGCGTCTCTTCCTGGATGATCAACTGCGTGTTGCGAGCAATCCGCGCGCTGAACTCGGTGGGCAGCGCGATCGCCTCGTCCAATCCGTTCGTGTGCAGGCTCTGCGTGCCACCGAACACCGCGGCCATCGCCTCGATGGTGGTGCGCACCACGTTGTTGTAGGGGTCCTGCTCGGCCAGACTCCAGCCCGAGGTCTGGCAGTGGGTGCGCAGCATCAGGCTCTTCGGGTTCTTCGGGTTGAACGCCGACATGATCTTCCACCACAGCAGGCGCGCGGCGCGCATCTTAGCGATCTCGAGGTAGAAATTCATCCCGATCGCCCAGAAGAAGCTCAGGCGGCCGGCAAACTCGTCGACATCGAGTCCCTTGGCAAGGGCCGTCTTCACGTACTCCTTGCCGTCGGCCAGCGTGAAGGCCAGCTCCAGCGCCTGGTTGGCGCCCGCTTCCTGCATGTGATAGCCGGAGATGCTGATCGAATTGAACTTCGGCATCTTCTTGGCTGTGTACTCGATGATGTCGCCAACGATGCGCATGCTCGGCTCGGGCGGGTAGATGTAGGTGTTGCGGACCATGAACTCCTTCAAGATGTCGTTCTGGATGGTCCCCGCCAGCAACTCCTGCGACACGCCCTGCTCTTCGGCCGCGACCACGTAGGCCGCCAGCACCGGCAGCACCGCCCCGTTCATCGTCATCGACACGCTGACCTTGTCGAGCGGGATCTCGTTGAAGAGGATCTTCATGTCCTCGACGCTGTCGATCGCGACGCCGGCCTTGCCCACGTCGCCGGTCACCCGCGGGTGGTCGCTGTCGTAGCCGCGGTGCGTGGCCAGGTCGAACGCGACGCTCACGCCCTGCCCGCCCGCGGCCAGCGCCTTCTTGTAGAAGGCGTTGGACGCCTCGGCGGTGGAAAAGCCGGCGTACTGACGGATCGTCCAGGGACGCACCGTGTACATCGTCGCCTGTGGACCGCGCACATACGGGGCGAAGCCGGGCAAGGTATCGGCGTACGGCAGGCCCTTCAGGTCGGCGGCGGTGTACAGCGGCTTGACCACCAGGCCTTCGGGGGTGTGCCAGTTGAGGGCATCCACCTGCCCGCCCGGCGCCGACTTGGCCGCA
The DNA here is from genome assembly GCA_002255905.1 of Burkholderiales bacterium PBB1. GTDB lineage: Bacteria > Pseudomonadota > Gammaproteobacteria > Burkholderiales > Burkholderiaceae_C > PBB1. The sequence continues at coordinate 869,419 of NKIN01000001.1, read as the reverse complement.
GCCTTCTGCCACGTGGCCAGTGCATCGGAGTTCAAGGGCAGCGGTTCAGACATGGAGGCTCCGTTCGGCATGGCATGAGGCGGACACCGGCGCATGGATTTGACCGGTCTTGCCACACATCATGCATAATTCAAAATTGAATTATAGACAAATCCATCCCTGATCGCACAGCCTTCGCCATGAATCCGATCGACGCTTCGAACACGACTTCCCAGGCAGCGGTTGCGCGCAGCATGGCAGACGCCAGGGCGGACGCCAATCGGGTGCAGCTCCCGTCCACTGCTCTGTACCAGCAGGTGGCCGAGCGGTTGCGCTCGAAGATCATGTCGCACACGCTGGCACCCGGAAGCTGGATCGACGAGCAGTCGCTGGCGGCCGAATACGGCACCAGCCGCACCCCGCTGCGCGAGGCCTTGAAGGTGCTGGCCGCTGAAGGTCTGGTGACGATGAAGCTGCGCCGGGGCGCCTATGTCACCGAGGTCTCGCAGCGGGATCTGTCGGAAGTGTTCCACCTGCTTTCGCTGCTCGAATGCGATGCGGTGGGCGTGGTGGCCGAGCGGGTCACTGCGGTCCAGCTGGCAGATCTGGCTGCGCTGCACGAGCAGCTGGAGCGGGCGGTGAACGATGCCGATGCCTTCTTCGGCGCCAACGAGCGCTTCCACATGCGCGTGCTGGAGATTGCCGACAACCGCTGGCGCAATCAGATGGTGGCCGACATGCGGCAGGTGATGAAGCTGAACCGCCACCACTCCCTGCTCAAAGAGGGCCGGCTGGCCGCGTCGCTGCAGGAGCATCGCGACATCATGGAGGCCCTGAAGGCGCGTGATGCGGCGCGTGCGAAGCACCTGATGCAGTTGCACATGGCCCAAGGGCAGGAAGCCGCGACGTTTCCCTGATTGGCACCTGAACCTTCTGCGGCCACCCGGGTCACTCGCTCACGACAACTCCCAAGAAGGCTGGCATGAACAAAGCTTGGCAAGGGTTCCGTGGCCTGGCCGTGTGCCTGACGGCACTGCACCTGTCCACAACCGCGCAGGCCACCGAAGCGGCCCATGTGCACGGCCTGATGCACCTGGACATCGCTGTCGAACGGCAGTTGCTGACCTTGCAGCTGGAGTCCCCGCTCGACAGCCTGCTCGGCTTCGAACGCCGGCCCCGCACGCCGGCCGAGCGCCAGGCGGCCGACGCCTTGCTCAAGCAGATGGGCGATGCCATGGCGCTGTTCAAGCCGGATGCCGCCGCGCAATGCGTGCTGGCGAAGGTTAGCATCGAGTCAGCGGCGTTGCAATCCAAGGCAACAGCCAAGGAAAGCGGCCAGGAAGGCGAGCACGCCGACCTTGATGCCAGCTACGAATTCAACTGCGCGCACCCTGAACAGCTGACTGCGATCGACATCGGTCTGTTCGATGCGTTCAAGCGGCTGCAGAAGATCGAGGTGCAGGTGGCAGGCACCCAGGGGCAATCCAAGCACACGCTGCAACGCCCGGACAAGCGCGTGAAGCTCGCGCGCTGACTCAGCCCGCGCCCCAGGCCAGCGCGACCCGGTAAGTGATGAACGAGGCCGCATAGGCCAGCGCGAACAGGTACCCCGCCATCAGCAGCGGCATCGACCAGCCGCCCGTCTCGCGCTTGACCGTGGCCAAGGTCGACAAGCACTGCGGCGCAAACACATACCAGGCCAGCAGCGAGAACGCGGTGGCGAGGCTCCAGGTGTGGGCGATCAGTGGCGTCAGCGCCTGCGCGGTGTCATCCCCCGTGGCCGACAGCGCATACACCGTGCCCAGTGCGCTCACCGCGACCTCGCGTGCTGCGAGGCCCGGCACCAGCGCGATGCTGATCTGCCAGTTGAAGCCGATGGGCTCGAACACCACGGCCAGCGCACGGCCCAGCGTGCCGGCGATGCTGTACTCGATCGGGGCGCCCGTGGCGCCGGCAGGTGGCGCCGGGAAGCTGGCCAGGAACCACAGCGCGATCGTCAGCCCGAGGATGATCCCGCCGACGCGCCGCATGAAGATCTCGACCCGTTGCCACAGGCCGATGGCCACATTGCGCACCGTGGGCCAGTGGTAGGCCGGCAACTCCATCATCAGCGAGCGCACCTGCCCGCGCGCCGTGAAGCGCTTGAGCACCCAGGCCACCACCAGCGCACCGACGATGCCGGCCAGGTAGAGGCCGAACAGCACCAGGCCCTGCAGTTCGAATCCGCCCCACACCGACCGCGCCGGAACGAACGCCCCGATCAGCAGCGCATACACCGGCAAGCGGGCCGAGCAGGTCATCAGTGGCGCGATCATGATCGTCACCAGGCGATCGCGCGGGTTGGCGATGGTGCGCGCGGCCATGATGCCGGGGATGGCACAGGCAAAGCTCGACAGCAAGGGAATGAAGGAACGGCCACTCAGGCCCACCGCGCCCATCAGGCGGTCGAGCAGGAACGCCGCCCGTGGCAGGTACCCCGACTCCTCGAGCACCAGGATGAAGAAGAACAGGATCACGATCTGGGGCAGGAACACCACCACGCCCCCGGCACCGGCGATCACGCCATCGACCAGCAGACTGCGCACCCAGCCCTCGGGCAACCAGGAGGTGACCGCGGTGCCGATGGCGTCGGTTGCAGACTTGATCGCATCCATCGGCGCCTGGGCCCACGCGAACACCGCCTGGAACACGAAGAACAGCAGCACCGCCAGCAGGATCGGCCCGATGACCGGATGCAGCACCACCCGGTCGATGCGGTCACTGGCCGTATGGGGCACCACCGTGGCCAGCCCGAGCCGCGTGAGGATCGCCTGCACCGTGTCGTGGTCTGCCTGCGTGCCGGCGCTGGGCTCGGCTACCGGGTCGGCCACCGGATGATTCGCGCGACTGCGCCAGACGTCCGGGTCGTCGAGCAAGGTGCACAGGCGAGCGGCGCCATCGCTTTTGACGCCCACCGTCGCCACCACGGGCACGCCCAGTTCGGCCGCCAGTGCATCGGGGTCGACATGGAGACCCTGGCGCGCCGCCAGATCGGTCATGTTGAGTGCGACCACGCAGGGCAGGCCCAGGCGCTTGACCGCCAGCACCATGCGCAGGTTGCGCCGCAGGTTGGTTGCGTCGACAACGCACACCACCAGATCGGGGCGCTTCTCGCCACGCGCCCGGCCATACAGCACGTCGCAGGTGACGCGTTCGTCGGGAGAGCGGGCGTGCAGGCTGTAGGCACCGGGCAGATCGAGCACGCGCAGGGTCTTGCCCGCCGGGGTGATCAGCTTGCCTTCCTTGCGTTCGACAGTGACACCGGCGTAGTTGGCGACCTTCTGGCGGCTGCCGGTCAGCAGGTTGAACAGCGCTGTCTTGCCGCAGTTCGGGTTGCCCACCAGCGCCACCAGCGGGCCCCCGCGGTGGACGTGGATGACCGCTTCGCTCACGCCGATGCTGCGACCAGCACGCAGGCCGCTTCGGCCCGCCGCAACGCAAAGGTGGACAACCCGACACGCACCACAAGCGCGTCGCCTCCGAAGGCACCGCGTGCCATCAGTTCCACCTGCTCGCCCGGCATGAAGCCGATCTCTTCAAGCCACTGCGCCCATTCCGGCGCGCGCTCTGGCGCAATGACGCCGGTCACGGTGCAGCGCGCGCGCAGCGGTGAGCAGTCCAGGGTCGACATCGGCAGGGTTGGGTTCACGGCAGCGCTCGGATATTGAACGCAAATGATACACGTTCTTGTCTAGCTTCAATGACGGATGTCACCTCGCCGCCTTCCAGACGACAATTCGGTGTGACCCAAACCGCCCTGATCCTGATCGCCGCCGTTGCCCGGCATGGCGCCATTGGCAAGAACAACCAGTTGCTGGTGCATTTGCCCGGCGATCTTCCGCGGTTCAAGCGCCTCACGATGGGCCACCCGATCGTGATGGGCCGCAAGACCTGGGACTCGATCGGCCGGCCCCTGCCCGGTCGCCGCAACATCGTCATCACCCGCAACCCGGGTTGGTCCGCCGCTGGCGCCGAACCCGCACCGAGCCTGGCGGCGGCGCTGACCCTGGCCGGACAGGTCGAGCAGGTGTGCGTGATCGGCGGCGCCGAGATCTATGCACTGGCACTGCCCCTGGCTGACGAGCTGCTGCTGACCGAGATCGACGCCGAGTTCGAGGCCGATGCGTTCTTCCCCGCCTGGCCACGCGAGCACTTCGACATCGTCTCGAGTGAATCGCACACCACGCCCGAGGGCCTGACGTACCGCTACGTCGACTACCGCCGCAAGGTGGCCGCCTGATGCCGCTGCGTCGTCCTCATGGCGAGCGCCACCGGACCGATCGCATCGGCTGGCTGCGTGCGTCGGTGATGGGCGCGAATGACGGCATCGTCTCCACCGCCAGCCTGTTGCTCGGTGTCGCCGCCGCGGGAACGGACCGCAACGGCATGCTGGTTGCGGGTGTGGCCGGTCTGGTGGCGGGCGCCATGTCGATGGCCGCGGGCGAGTACGTCTCGGTGCATGCGCAGGCGGACACCGAAACGGCCGATCTCGCGCGCGAGCAGGCAGAGCTCAGCGCCGATGCCGACGCCGAGTTGAACGAGCTCACCGCCATCTACGTCGGCCGCGGCGTCGAGCCGGACCTCGCCCGCCAGGTCGCCCTGCAATTGACCGCACACGATGCGCTGGCCGCCCATGCCCGCGAGGAGCTCGGCATCTCCGAAATGCTGGTGGCCCGACCGCTGCAGGCGGCCACATCCTCGGCGGCAAGCTTTGCGGTGGGCGCCGCCCTGCCGCTGGTGGTGTGCCTGCTGACGCCGCCCGCGCATCTCGCGGCCGTGATCTGGATCTCGGCCACCGTCAGCCTGGCGTTCCTGGGCAGCCTGTCCGCGCATGCTGGCGGTGCGGGCCTCTGGCGCAGCGCCAGCCGAGTCGCGCTGTGGGGCATGCTGGCGATGGGCGCCACCAGCCTGATCGGCTCGCTCTTCTCAGTGCACGTCTAGAACGACGTCCAGTCGTCGGTACCGGTGGGTGCCGCTGCGGGCGCCGCGATGGCGCTGGCACGGAACGGAGGACGCACCACGTTGGTTGCACGATCCGGACCGCGCCGCTCAACAGCCGCCACCGGTGTGGGCTTCGTCACCGAGGGCATGGCCGGGGCGCGGGCGCCATCGTCGGCACGCAGCTTGAAGAACGCCACCGAGGACACGAGTTGCTGCGCCTGCGTTTTCAGGCTCTCCGCCGCGGCAGCACTCTCCTCCACCAGCGCCGCGTTCTGCTGGGTGGCCTGATCCATCTGCGAGACCGCCTCGCCGATCTGCGCCATGCCGCTCGACTGCTCGGTGCTGGCCGCACTGATCTCGCCCATGATGTCTGTGACCCGGCGGATCGACGCCACGATCTCGTTCATCTTCGCGCCCGCCTGGTCCACCAGCTGGGTACCTGCATCGACACGCTCGACGCTGGTGGTGATCAGCTCCTTGATTTCCTTCGCGGCCTCTGCGCTGCGTTGGGCCAGGTTGCGCACTTCGCTGGCCACCACGGCGAAACCGCGGCCCTGCTCGCCGGCACGGGCTGCTTCCACGGCGGCGTTGAGCGCCAGGATGTTGGTCTGGAACGCGATGCCGTCGATCACGCTGATGATGTCGGCGATGCGGCGAGAGCTGTCGTTGATGCCTTTCATCGTGTCGACCACCTGCCCCACGACCTGACCGCCCTCGATCGCGACCGACGACGCACTGATGGCCAGCTGGTTGGCCTGGCGGGCGTTGTCGGCGTTCTGGGACACGGTGCTGGTCAGCTGCTCCATCGAGGCTGCGGTTTCTTCCAGCGCACTGGCCTGCTCCTCGGTGCGGCCCGACAGATCGTTGTTGCCCTGCGAAATCTGGGCACTGGCGGTGGCGACACCCTCGGCGTTCTGGCGCACGTCACCCACGATGCGATTGAGGCGTCCCGCCATCGTCGACAGCGACTGCAGCAACTGGGCTGTCTCGTTGTTGCCATGGGCCTGCAGGTCGATCGACAGATCACCTTCGGCCACCGCACGCGACACCTCGACCGCGCGGTTCAGCGGTGCCGTGATCGATCGGGTGATCCACAGGGCCAGCAGGCCAGCGGCCACGATCGCGAACGCGGCGGCGCCCCACATGATCGACTTGCCCTCGGCCACCGCCACTTCGGCGACCTGGCCCGATTGCGTCATCAGTTCCGACTGGAACTCGATGGCGTGATTGACCGTTTTCATGTAAGCCAGTTGAAGCGGTCGGACCTCCTTGAGCAGCAAGTCGCGTGCATCGTCGGTCTTGCCACTGGCGGCCAGCTCCAGGAAACGTGTCTGGCCTGGAACATAGGCTGAACGGGCATCGGCGATGTCCTTCATGCCGGCCTTGCCCTTTTCGCTGGTGATGAGGTTCGCGAGTTCGTCCAGGTCTGCCGTGATCTCCTTGCGCGCCTGCTCGACGGTCGAGCGTTCCCGCTGGATGTCGGCAGGGTCCGTCATCAGCAGCATGTTGCGCATCGAGCGCGCGATCTGGTTGATGTTGTCGTTCACATGGTGGAGCTTCTCGACCTTGGGATAACGGTCTTTCAGCACCAGGGCGAAGTTGTCCTGGACCTCATTCAACTTGAAGATGGCCATGCCACTGACCAGCGCGATGAGCAGCGCCAGCAGACCAAAGCCGAGTTTCAACCGGGTGGTGATCTTCATGTCACGCATGTCCATGTGCAATGCTCCCTGGCAGGGTGGGTATGGGCACCGCAGACGCGCGGCCCTCCTGTCTGCGGTATCGGCATTTGCCGCTCCTCGTTGAGCCTCGCTCGGCCAGGGTTAGCGCTGAGCCGTCCGGTAACGCCTTATGCCCAGGACACACTAGCTTAGTAACTCTGCGTCGTTGTGCCCCCTGCCTTGCGGATGAACAATTCCGCTGCCCGGCAGCTGCCGGCCACCCCTTGCGCCACAACGGCGACGATTCATGAATTTCCAGCAACTGAGAGCTGTCCGCGAAGCCATACGCTGCGGATTCAACCTGACCGATGTGGCTGGTGTACTGCACACCTCCCAGCCGGGCATCAGCCGACAGATCCGCGAACTCGAGGACGAGCTCGGCATCGACATCTTCGTGCGCGCGGGCAAACGCCTGACGAGGCTGACCCCGCCGGGCGAGGCGGTGCTTCCGATTGTCGAGCGCCTGCTCCTGGAGGCCGACAACCTCAAGCGCGTGGGCGACGATTTCAACGCGCAAAGCACCGGCCGGTTGTCGATCGCGGCAACCCATTCGCAGGCCCGCTATGCGCTGCCCACCGTCGTGCGCGATTTCCGCGAGATTTACCCGGACGTGACCCTGCTGCTGCACCAGGGTTCACCCAAGCAGGTGGCTGAAATGCTGCTGTCTGGCGAGGCCGACATCGGTGTGGCCACCGAGGCGTTGGCGCATTACGAGGCGCTGGTGGCCCTGCCTTGCTACCGATGGACCCACAGCATCGTGGTGCCGCCCGGGCACGAACTGCTGGACGTCCCCGGCCGCATCACGCTCGACCAACTGGCCAGGCACCCCATCATCACCTACGAGGCAGGCTACACCGGCCGGGCCCACATCGACGACGCCTTCACCAAGGCCGGCCTGCAGCCGCACATCGTGCTGAGCGCGATGGACGCCGACGTGATCAAGACCTATGTCGAGCTGGGATTGGGCGTGGGCATCGTGGCCTCGATCGCCTTCGACACCGAGCGCGACCGCACGCTGCGCGCACTCGACGCGCGGCACCTGTTCGAGGTCAATCTGACCCGTCTGGCCATCCGTCGCGGCACCTGGCTGCGCGGCTACGTCTACTCGTTCATCGAGGCCTTCGCACCGACGCTGTCGCGCGACGTGGTGGAGCGCGCGCTGGCCGGCGACATCGACGAGGATTGACGCCTCGCAGCGCGTCAGCCCGCCCGCTGACGAACCCCGTAGCGCGCCCTGTCATCAGCGGCATGACGGGCTGCCGCACCAGGATCGTGAGCGCCGGGCTGGCAACGAACAACGGCGAAAGGTGGGGGCTTTTCCGCTGACGCCCAGAGCGGCAACGGCCTACAGTCTCTCTACGCCACACCGGCTGGACGCCACCCGGGGAGCCTTCGTTGACGACCCTGCTCAAGCTGATCCCAGGTCAGATCGTGCTCGGCATGCCGCTGCCCTTTGGTGTGCGTGACGAGCATGGCCAGTTGCTGCTGGCCCGCGGGCACCTGATCGCCACCGAAGCTCAGCTCGCCGCGCTGCTGTCGCGCGGGATCTACGCCGATGCGATCGAAGTCGAAGCCAGCAAGGCTGGACGCAGCGACAAGGTCGACACCAAGCGGCTGACCATGTTCGACCTGTGGGACCAGGCGATCTGGCGCCTCGAGCGTGTCCTCAAGAGCATCGACCAGGAACCCGGCTTTGCGCAGCGCTGCGACGAGTTCGCCAGCCAGATGATGGGGCTGGTCGAGCGGGATCCGGACATCGCCATCTACCTCTCGGTGCGCAAGGACGAGCGGCGCCTGGCCCACTACGGGCTCACGCACTCGTTGCATTGCGCACTGGTCTGCCAGCTGATGGGCACCCGCAGCGGATGGCCTGTCGATCGCATCCGCACGCTGGTCAAGGCAGCGCTGACGATGAACCTCGCCATCGTCGAATTGCAGGGACGCTATGCGGTGCACGGCCGGCTCAGCGAAGAGCAGATGGCCGAGATCCGCAGGCATCCCGCGCAGGCGGTCGAGCGCCTGCAGGCCGCCGGAGTCGATGATGCGGACTGGCTGCAGACGGTGCTGGAGCACCACGAACGCCCCGGCGGCGGGGGCTACCCGAACGACCTGAAAGAAGTGTCGGAAGCCGGCAATGTGCTCAGGCTGGCCGATGTGTTCATGGCCAAGATCAGCCCGCGCGCCAGCCGGCCGGCCATCCCGATCCAGGACGCCGCACGACAGATGTACAGCGAATCCGGTGGCAGCCCTGCGGCGGCGGCGATCATCAAGGAATACGGCGTCTACCCCCCGGGAAACTTCGTGCGTCTCGCGTCGGGCGAGCTGGCCATCGTGATCCGCCGGGGTGCGACCGCACTGACGCCGGTGGCCGCGGCCATCACCGACAAGACTGGTGCGCCCACCATCCACACCAAACAACGCGACACCGCTCAGCCCGCCTACGCGATCAAGGGCATTGAAGCCCCCTCGGCACTGTCGCTGCGCGTGCCGCCCGAGCGGCTGTACGGATTGGTCGAGTAGCGCGCCAACGGGGTTCAGGTTGCGTCAGCCCCCAGCCGGCGCAGGGTGCGCAGCCAGCGGGCCACCCCGGCGGCGCCGAGGGTGTCGACCTGCCCCACCAGCGTTTCGCGTATCGGCGCGATGCCGACAAAACCGAGGATGTTGCGCTCGAGCGCCTTGACGCTGTGCGCACGGAACACATAGCGATAGACCAGCGCCGGCATGCTCATCGTCACCACGATGCGGGCCGAACGCCCGCCCAGCGCCTTCTGGCCCAGCGGTCCACCCTTCGCCTTGTCGAAGGCGAAACCGGGTCGAGCGACCTGCTCGAAATAGGCCTTCAGCAGCGCGGGCATGTCGCCCATCCACAAAGGGAACACGAACACCAGGTGCTGGGCCCAGGCGATCGATGCCTGGGATGGGCGCAGCGCGGTGGGCAACCCGCCGTCATTCCAGTCGGCCTGGGTGCGCAGCAACGGAAAGTCGAGCTGGGCAACATCGATCACCCGCACCTCGTGGCCGGCTGCCAGCGCGCCCTCGCGGTAGGCCTCGGCCAGCGCATGGCAGAGGTGGCCACCCGCAGGGTCGGGGTGCCCTTGGACGATCAGGATGCGATGGACCGGCATGGCAGGCTCCTTCCGATCCGATGATGTTCGAGCGCAGGCCAAACCGCTTGCGCTGGATCAAGCCGAGCGCAGGCGCGGTTCGCTCAGATCATGGCGGCGGGATCGGTCAGGTCTTCGGCAAAGCGCCGGATGCGCCTGGGAAGCAGGTGCGTGGTCGCTCCGGCATCGAGTGGCAGCCGCTCGCGCAGCGCCCGGTACTCCGAGCGTGGCAATTCGACGTCGATGTCGCTTCCGTCGTCCAGGCGTTTGAATTCCAGCCGGGTGTTGGGGCCCACCGTCAGCACCTGCGTCAACCTGACCGCCACCGAGCCGACCTGGGGCGCCTCGACGATCTGCAGTTCGTGCGGCCGCACGTAGCTGACATCACCGCCAGGAGCGCCGTTCACGGCGACGCCCTGCACATGATCGAGTCGGCCATGGAAGAGGTTCACGTCGCCCAGGAACTTCAGCACGAACGGCGTGGCCGGATGGTCGTAGACCTCGTCGGGCGAGCCGATCTGCTCGATGCGGCCCTCATTCATCACCACGATGCGATCGGCCACCTCCATCGCTTCTTCCTGGTCGTGCGTCACGAACACGCTGGTGACATGCACCTCGTCGTGCAACCGGCGCAGCCAGCGCCGCAACTCCTTGCGCACCTTGGCGTCGAGCGCGCCGAACGGCTCGTCGAGCAGCAGCACCTTGGGCTCGACCGCGAGCGCCCTCGCCAGTGCGATGCGCTGACGCTGGCCACCCGAGAGCTGGTGCGGGTAGCGATCGGCGATCCAGTCGAGTTGCACCAGCTTGAGCAGGTCGGTGACCTTGGCGCGGATCTGGGCCTCGGGCGGCCGCGTGGCCTTCGGCCGCACGCGCAGGCCGAACGCCACATTCTCGAAGATGGTCATGTGCGCGAACAGCGCGTAATGCTGGAACACGAAGCCGACCTGCCGCTCGCGCACGTCGGTGTAGGTGGTGTCTTCGCCATGGAACAGCACCGTGCCCGAATCCGGCACCTCCAGTCCCGCGATGATGCGCAGCAGCGAGGTCTTGCCGGAACCCGAAGGCCCGAGCAACGCAACCAGCTCACCCGACGGGATGTCCAGGTTCAGGTTGTCGCAGACCACGGTCTTGCCAAAGCGCTTGTTCAGGTTGCGGACTTCAATGCTCATGGGATGCCTTCTTCACTCAACTTCGCCGACAGAACGCTTCTCGGCCTTGACCCGCTGCTCGACCACGTACTTCAGCACCAGGGTCACCAGGGCCAGCAAGGCCAGCAGCGAAGCCACGGCAAACGACGCCGCGAACTGGTATTCGTTGTAGAGGATCTCGATGTGCAGCGGCATCGTGTTGGTCTGGCCACGGATGTGCCCGGAGACGACGCTCACCGCGCCGAATTCGCCCATCGCCCGGGCGTTGCACAGGATCACGCCGTACAGCAGCGCCCACTTGACGTTGGGCAGGGTCACGCGCCAGAACAGTTGCCAGCCGCTGGCACCCAGCACGCAGGCGGCCTCCTCCTGCTCGGTACCCTGGGCCTGCATCAGCGGGATCAGTTCGCGCGCCACGAAGGGGAACGTGACGAACACCGTGGCCAACACGATCCCCGGCACCGCGAAGATCACCTTCAGGTCGTGATCGCGCAGCCACTCACCGAACCAGCCTTGCAGGCCGAAGATCAGCACGTAGATCAGGCCCGAGATGACCGGGCTGACCGAGAACGGCAGATCGATCAGTGTGAGCAGCACGTTCTTGCCGCGGAACTCGAACTTCGCGATGCACCAGGCCGCCGCCACACCGAACACCAGGTTCATCGGCACGCTGATGGCCGCGGCAATCAGCGTCAGCTTGATCGCCGACAGCGCATCGGGCTCGGTGATCGACGCCAGGTAGACATCGACACCCTTCTTGAAGGCCTCGACAAAGACGATGGTGAGCGGCACGAAAAGAAAGACGGTGAGGAACGCCAGCGCGATGCCGATCAGCGTCCACCGTACCCAGCGCGGCTCGGTGGTGGCTGCCACCAGGTCGCGCGGCGCGTTCAGCCGATCACCACTGGCATCGGCGCGGCCCTTCAGGGACAAGGTTGAGGTGGGGGTGCTCATGGTGTCAACGCCCCTGCCGTGATCGCGCCCAGGCCTGCAGCGCATTGATGGCCAGCAACAGGCTGAACGCTGCCACCAGCATCACCACCGCGATCGCCGTCGCGCCCTGATAGTCGTACTGCTCCAGCTTGGTGATGATCAACAGCGGCGTGATCTCGCTGACCAGGGGCATGTTGCCCGCAATGAAGATCACCGAGCCGTATTCGCCCAGCGCCCGCGCGAAAGCCAGCGCGAAGCCCGTGATCAGTGCCGGCGTGAGGATCGGGAAGATCACCTTCGAGAAGGTCTGCCAGCGGTTGGCACCCAGGGTGGCCGCGGCCTCCTCGACCTCCTTGTGCAGGTCTTCGAGCACCGGCTGCAGCGTGCGAACCACGAACGGCAGGCCGATGAAGGTGAGCGCCACGAACACACCCAGTGGCGTGTAGCTGACCTTGAACGGCAACCACTGGCCGATCCATCCGTTCTGGGCGTACAACGCCGTCAGCGCGATGCCGGCCACTGCGGTCGGCAGCGCAAAGGGCAGATCGACGAGTGCGTCAACCAAGCGCTTGAAAGGGAACTCGTAGCGCACCAGCACCCAGGCAATGATCAGCCCGAAGAATGCGTTGAGCAGCGCCCCGCCCAGCGAGGCACCGAAGGTCAACCGGTACGAGGCCATCACGCGCGGCGACGTGACGGCCTCCCAGAAGGCCGGCCAGGTCATCGTGGCGGTCTTGAGGAAGGCCGCGCTGAGCGGAATCAGCACGATGAAGCTGAGATACAGCAGCGTGAAGCCGAGCGCCAAGTCGAAGCCAGGCAACACGCTGTGACGCCGCAGCAGGGTGCGGGAAAGGAACACGAGGGACCCCGCTTACTTCTTCGAACGCAGGACGATCTGGTCGTAGAAGCCGCCGTCGTCGAAGTGCTCCTTTTGCGCCTTCTTCCAGCTGCCGAACACCTCGTCGACGGTGAAGGTGCCCACCTTGGGGAAGTCCTTGGCGTACTTGGCCAGCATCTTGGCGCTGCGCGGACGGATGTGCTGCCGGGCGGCGATCTCCTGGCCTTCGTCGGACCACAGGTACTTCAGATAAGCCTCCGCCTGCACGCGTGTGCCGCGCTTGTCGACCACCTTGTCGACCACCGAGACCGGGTTTTCTGCCAGCACGGTCCACTTCGGATAGATCACTTCGTAGTCGCCACCGAACTCGCGCTTGATCAGCGGCACCTCGCTCTCGAAGGTGACCAACGCATCGCCGAGATTGCGCTGCGCAAAGGTGGTGGTGGCACCGCGCCCTCCGCCATCGAGCACCGGCACGTTGGTGAAGATGCGCTCGACCAATGCCTTGGCTGCGGCAGGCGACACGCCGTTCTTCACGGCAGCGCCCCAGGCCGCCAGGTAGGTGTAGCGGCCATTGCCCGAGGTCTTGGGGTTGGGGATGATGACCGAGATGCCGGCGCGACCCAGATCGCTCCAGTCCTGGATCGATTTCGGGTTGCCCTTGCGCACCAGGATCACCGACAGCGAGGTCGTCGGCGCGCTGTTGTCTGGCAGGCGCTTGGCCCAGTCGGCCGGCACCAGCCCCCCGCGGTCGGCCAGAACGTCGATGTCGTTGGCCTGGTTCATCGTGATGACGTCGGCCTCCAGGCCGTCGACCACGCTGCGCGCTTGCTTGCTGCTGCCACCGTGCGACTGATTCAGCGTCAGGACCTCGCCGGTGGTCTTCTTCCAGTGCGCGGCGAACGCGGCGTTGTATTCCTTGTAGAACTCGCGCGACACGTCGTAGCTGACGTTCAGCAGCGTCTTGCCAGGGGCTTGCGCGGTGGACAGCGAGGGAGACAGCGCAACGACGCTGGTCAGCGCGACGAGCGCCGCGCGGCGGGAAATTGAGGACATGGGCAACGCAGCCGGGGCTGCCATGAAGTGTCGGATCGACGATGCTAGGCAGCCCTCACCCCATGATCAACGACATATTCCTCCAATCCATATTTGAAAAACGACTAAAGCCGGCGGAGCCACTGCGGGCATCCGTCAGCCTGTCGGTCGTCCCAGGGGCTGGCTGAGCCGGCCCCTGGCAGACCGGCAGGTCACTTCAGTGTGTAAATCTTGTCGAACAGGCCCCCATCGGCGAAGTGCGTCTTCTGGGCCTTGGTCCAGCCGCCAAAGACATCGTCGATGGTGAACAGGCTGATCTTCGGGAAGTTCTTTTCGTACTTGGCCGCGATGGCGGGGTCGATGGGGCGGTAGTAGTTGCGTGCGGCGATCTCCTGGCCTTCGGGCGAGTACAGATACTGCAGGTAGGCCTGGGCCACGTCGCGGGTGCCCTTCTTGTCGACCACCTTGTCGAGCACGCTGACCGGCGGCTCGGCCAGGATGCTGACCGGCGGGTAGACGATGTCGAACTTGTCGGCACCGAACTCCTTCAGCGCGAGGTGCGCCTCGTTTTCCCAGGCCAGCAGCACGTCACCGATGCCGCGCTCGGCGAAGGTCACCGTCGAGCCGCGAGCGCCCGAGTCGAGCACCGGCACGTTCTTGAACAGGCGGGCGACGAACTCTTGCGCCTTGGCATCGTTGCCGCCGGGCTGCTTCAGCGCGAAGCCGTAAGCTGCCAAGTAGCCCCAACGGGCGCCGCCCGAAGTCTTGGGGTTGGCAGTGACCACGCCCACGCCCGGCTTGACCAGGTCGTCCCAGTTCTTGATGCCTTTCGGGTTGCCTTTGCGGACCAGAAAGATGTAGGTCGAGGTGTACGGCGAACTGTTGTTCTTGAGGCGCTTCTGCCAGTCGGTGGGCAACACCTTGGCCCGCTCGGCGATCTCGTCGATGTCGTAGGCCAGGGCCAGCGTCACCACGTCGGCGTCGATGCCATCGATGACCGAGCGCGCCTGCTTGCCTGAACCGCCGTGCGATTGCTTGACCGTGACCACATCGCCGGTCTTGGCCTTCCAGAACTTGGCGAACGCGGCGTTGTATTCCACGTAGAGCTCACGGGTCGGGTCGTAGGACACGTTGAGCAGCGTGACGTCCTTGGACCAGGTGGCAAAGGCGGCAGTACCGATGGCCACGGCCAGCAGTGCGGAGCGGGTGAGTCGGGAGACAGACATGAAGGCAGGTCCTGGTTGGAAAGCAGCGGGAACGAATCGGAGGGGAGGAAAGCGGCCTGATGGGCAACGGACGATGCATCCTAGGCAGGCCACCCTGATCTCAAAACGAAGCGATCCGCGCTTGCATATGCGAAATCCATCTATTCGCATCTCCGGGCGAAAGGACAGGAACGCGCTCGGTGCGGCGCAGAAGCTCTCGCGGAAAGCTTGCTGGGTCACGCGTCGCTGGGCGGCTCGTCATCGACGGCAGGGCCAATGCCATGTGGATGTGCGGCCCTGGACCGGTACTGGGAATCGACCCGGGGCCGCGATGCGACACAACTGTCGGTTGCGATCACCGTCGCAACCTGAAACTCCGACGACACCCGGCCGTCAGTGCGACGCAGGCAAGTGCGCCTCAGGCAGCGACCTTGAAGGGGGCCACCGACTCGACCAGTGCGTTCGCCTGCTTGCTGAGGCTCTCGGTGGCTGCGGCGCTTTGTTCGATCAGCGCTGCGTTCTGCTGCGTGGCCTGGTCCATGTGAGACACCGCCTCGCCGACCTGGCTGATGCCGGTACTCTGCTCGGAGGTGGCCGTGCTGATCTCGGCCACGATCTCGGTGACGCGGCGGATGGCGCCGACGATCTCCTGCATCGTCTTGCCGGCCTCGTCGACCAGCACCGTGCCTTCGGCCACGCGCTCGACGCTTTCTTGCACCAGCGTGCGCACCTCGCGTGCCGCCTCGGCGCTGCGGTGCGCCAAGGCGCGCACCTCACCGGCCACCACCGCGAAACCACGACCCTGCTCGCCGGCGCGCGCGGCCTCCACCGCCGCATTCAGCGCGAGGATGTTGGTCTGGAAGGCGATGCCGTCGATCACGCCGATGATGTCGGCGATCTTCTTGGAGCTGTCGTTGATGCCGGAGATGGTCGCGACGACCTGTCCCATCACCTCGCCGCCCTTCAACGCCACACTGGAGGCACCCGAGGCGAGTTGGTCGGCCTGTCGCGCGTTGTCGGCGTTCGTTCGAACGGTCGAACTCATCTGCTCCATGGTCGCAGCCGTCTGTTGCAGCGAACTCGCTTGCTGCTCGGTGCGATTGGAAAAATCAAGGTTGCCCACCGCGATCTCGCGACTCGCCGTGGCCATGGATTGGGCGTTCGCCTTCACCTCGGCCACGATGCGCGCAAAGTCGGCTTGCATGCGCTGCATCGATTGCAGCAACTGCTGCGTCTCGTCGTTTCCATGCGGGCGGATGGTGGTGGTCAGGTCGCCGTGTGCCATCTCGCCGGCCACCTCGACCGCGTGTGCCATCGGCCGGGTCATGTTGCGCGCCAGCGCGAGCGCGGCCATGACGATCAAGGCCGCGCCGATCACCAGCGAGGCCACCACCAGCGTGTGGGTGCGCGTGACGCTGGCCTGCGCGTTGGCGATGACGCCGCTGCCATTCTTTTCGATCGAATCCGAAAGTACCGCCATGCGGCCTTCGAGCTCGCTGAAGACAATCTGCAGCGCCGGTAGTTCCGCCTTGGCCTTGCTGACATCGACACCGGCGGCTTCGATGACGCGAGAGGCGGAGGCCAGGTACTGCTTCACCAACGGCTCGGCCGTGGTCAAGGCGCTGCGGCTTTCTGCGCTGAGCGGCAACTGGCCCAGTCGGGCCAGGGATTCGTTGAACCGCTTCGCGTGTTCGTTCAAACCGGCCCGGGCTTCGGCGATGCGCGCCGGGCTTCTGTCCAGGGCGCCGAGGTAGGCCATCTGGGCGTCGGCACGG
The DNA here is from genome assembly GCA_002255905.1 of Burkholderiales bacterium PBB1. Taxonomy (GTDB): domain Bacteria; phylum Pseudomonadota; class Gammaproteobacteria; order Burkholderiales; family Burkholderiaceae_C; genus PBB1. Next base: position 852,701 of record NKIN01000001.1, on the reverse strand, counting down.
ACTGCGTCGTGCATCATGTCGGCCTCCTGGCTGGTCTGCAGCGTCTCGCTGGCCTGTAGCGACTCGTCGATCGACACGCCCAGCCGAGACACACCCAACAGGCCCATGCCGCCACTGACCGACGCCAGCAAGGCGCCGAACAGGCCCAGAACAAGAATTTGCGTGCGAAGCTTCATGGCGACCCCGATCCAGGATGGTCAATGGACGGGTATCGGCAAGGTCGGCGCCGACTTGACCGTCTTCAGCGGGAACGCGCAGCCGAACCGGCTGGCTACTCGACAGCCGCCGGCTGTCCGGCCATGGCGGCCTGCAGCCATCTGCCCACGGTCGCCGCATCGGCCGGCCTGGCATACAGAAAGCCCTGGAGCGAGGTGCACCCCATGGCCGTCAGCATCTCGGACTGCACATCGGTTTCCACACCTTCGGCCACCACACGCAGGCGCAGGCTCCTCGACATCGCGACGATGGCCTTCACCAGCTCCCGGTCGTCGGGGTCGGTCTCCAGATCGCGCACGAACGAACGATCGATCTTGACGCTGTCGACAGGGAAGCGCTTGAGGTGGCTCAGGCTGGAGTAGCCGGTGCCGAAGTCGTCGACGGCAATGCGGATGCCCAGGGTCTTGATCCGCTGCAGCAGGCCCAGCGTCGCGTCAGGGTCGGTCATCAGCGTGGACTCGGTGATCTCGAAGGCGAGCTGGGCACCGGCCACGCCCGTGGACTGCAGCGTGTCGGCCACCATCTCGATGAAGCCCGCGTGGGCCAGCTGCACCGGCGACACGTTGACCGCGATGGTGATGTGGCCCAGCGGGGTGCCCTGCCAGGCACGCAGTTGCTCGCAGGCGCAGCGCAGCATGGCTGCACCGAGCGGCACGATCAAGCCACTTTCTTCGGCGACAGTGATGAACACGAGCGGGCTTTGCAGGCCGTGCTCTGGTCGATCCCATCGGGCCAGGGCCTCCAAAGCCACGGGCTTGCCAGTGGCCGCATCGATGATCGGCTGGTAATGCGCAACGAACTGGCCTTCGGCAAGACCCCGACGCATGTCGGCCTCCAGCCGCAACCGGGCCGAGGCGGCCTGGTCGACCGCCCTCGAGAAGAACTGATAGCGGTTGCGCCCCTCGCGCTTGGAGCGGTACATCGCCGCGTCGGCGTGCTTCATCAGCGTTTCAGGGTCGTCGCCGTCACTGGGGAAGACCGCGATGCCCAGGCTGATGCCCACGTTCACCTCCGTGCCTTCGAGCACGCAGGGCACGCCCACTTCGCGCAGGATCTTCTTCGCGACTTCACCGACATCCTCGGGGCCACCGATGTCCGACAGCAGCATCACGAACTCATCGCCACCGAGGCGGCACACCGTGTCGCTGCCGCGCAGCGTGCTGGTCAGCCGCTGCGACACCTTCTTCAGCAGCTCGTCACCGACGGCATGGCCCAGCGAGTCGTTGACGTGCTTGAAATGATCGAGGTCCATGAAGATGACTGCGAAGCGGGTCCGATGGCGCAGGGCGAACTGACACGCCTGGTGTACGCGGTCCTGGAACAGCACCCGGTTGGGCAGATCGGTCAAGCTGTCGTGGTGTGCAAGGTAGGCCAGGCGCTGCGACAGCGCGCGCGCTTCCGACACATCCTGGAACACCATCACCGCGCCGATCAGCATGCCGTTCTTGCCGAGGATCGGTGCCACGGAGTTCTGCACGCCGTACTCCTTGCCGTGGCGATCGCGCAGCACCGCGCTCTGCGGCACCCCAGCCACGCGCTTTCCGTACAGGCAGTTCTCGATCGGGCTCAACAGCGGCGCACCGGCGATGTCGTCGAACATGTGCACCACCGCACTGAACGCGAGCCCGCGGGCTTCGTCCAGGCGACGTCCCACCAGCTGCTCGGCCACGGGATTCATGTAGGTGATGCGCCCCTGCTCATCGGTGGTCACGACGCCATCGCCGATGGATTGCAGCGTCACCTCGATGCGCTCCTTCTCGGCAACCAGTTCGGCCGCCAGGCGCCTTTGCTCAGTGGTTTCCTTGATCACCGAGAGCGTTCGCACCGGACGGCCATGGGCATCGCGCTGCCAGATGGCAGACAGCTGCACATCCAGAACCTCGCCGCTTTTCGTGACCATCTGGTAGTCCACGTCACGCAGAAATCCCTGCTTGAGGAACATGGGGATCACGACTTCTTCGGCGTACCGACATGACTCCGGCGTCAGGAAATCGGTTGAAGGACGCCCCAGCACCTCGGAGCGCTCGTAGCCGAGGCGAGCCAGCCACTCGTCATTGACGCTCAACAGCCGTCGGTCGATGCCCACCGAGTGCATCAGCACCGGAGCCTTCTCGTAGAGATTGCGGAAATCGTCCTCGCGCTGAGCCAGCTCGCTCACGCCGTCCTGGATGCGCTCGAGGGTGGCGGCCAACAACAGCGGCGGCAGCAACACCAGGATCAGCGGCAGATAGAACAGGCCCTCGTTCAGCGAGTGGATGGTCATCAGCGGCTGGAATGCCCCCTGGGCGATCAGCACTGCCACCGACAGCGAGCACAGCAAGACCCCAAGTGCCGCCCCGGTGAAGCGCCCGACAGAGGCCAGCAGCACCAGCGCAATCGAGATGTAGACGTAGGGATGCGGCAGCGAGGTCGGTGCGGTCAGCGAGATGCCCACCGTCAGCAGCAGCGCCAGAAGCACCGAAGGTCTACGCAACTCCTGCCACAGCGGGCGCCAGCCCCGGGCTGCCAGCAGCAGCCCCAGTGGCAGCAGCGCCACGCTGCCGATCGAGCTGCCCTCGAACCACGACAGCCACAGCTTGTCGATCGGACCGACCCCACGGGTGGACAGCAAGCTGGCCCCGAGCGTCGCAGCGAGGAATGCAGGAACGACACCGGCGAGCAGCAAGGCCAGGGACAACCGACCCGGGCGGCTGACGCAGTCGGCGGGCACGCAGTAACGGCGCAGCAGCATCGCGCCGATCAATATCTCGAAGGCGTTGCCGACGGTGAAACTCAGGATCAGCAGCCAGGGGTCGCCGAACACCCAGTTGGCAGCGACATTGCCCAGCGCCGCGGCGCCCAGCAGCACCGGCCACTGCCGCTCCGGCTTGCCTTGCAGCAGCACCACGATCGCGGCGTTGGCGTACCAGAGCATGGCGATGCTGCCGGTGCGGCGGGACAGGAATATCGCCGTGACGGCGAAGGCGAAAAACAGCACAGCGGCCCACGCAGCGGTCGCGACCAGCGACTTGGGCAACCACTCAGCCGATGTCACCGATGACGACGGCGCGGGCCCGCCTGCAACGGACTTGTCTGGCGAGAATCGAAGTGAGGCCATGCCAGACTTGCCTTCTTCTGCTTCACAGAGCCAGGTGACAGGGGCACGAAAGTCGGCGCTGGCAGCGCAGCGACAGGTTCGGGCAGGCGATCACCACGACCGAACCTGCACCGAAATTCTGCAGCGCCCTATCGGCGCTGATCGCGCGAAATGAGGGCTGGAAACGAGTGTCTTTCCGCGCGAATGCGCCGCCACCGGCCCTTGCGCCGGAACGTCTCGCTACCTGAAGCCCAGCCACTCCAGCCAGATGGGCTTGCGGATCCACAGCAGCGCAGCACACGAAAGCCAGACACCACACGCCAGCGCGAACAGTTGACCCCCGTCGCTGCTGCCATCGGTGTTGATGACCGCGACTCCCAGCGGCGTGAACAAATGGAAGAAGATCGCGCCGCTGATCACGCCCAGCCCCAGCGCCGAGCCCAGCACCTGCACTCCCCGCCGCTGGGCCGAGGATGCTCCTGCCAGCAGGAGGATGGACGCGATCAGTTCCATCGTGCCCACCACCTTGGCCGAGAAAACACCGCCGGGCGCAAAGAGGCCTGGGAACCCCAGCGTCGCGGCCCACGGGTCCAGCTTGCCCTCGAAGATGTAAACGGTCTCTGGGGAGCCGGTGAATTTGAAGAACAGCGACTGGATGAACACGAACGCGATGTAGATCGTCAGCAGCCAGTGTCCGTTGCGCTTGAGCCAGGCCATGAGCATCCTTCCAGAGATACAACGTCGCAGTGTCGCCTCGTCACTGCTTCAACAGGGACTGGAACTTCGAATCGGCCGTCTTGATGAACCCGATCGGATTCTTCAACCACTTCTGCTGCACGTCGGCGTCGTAGTTCAAGTAAAGCTTGCCGTCGATGATCTTGAATCTGTCGGGCTCGATGCTGACCAGATTGTCGACCGACACGCCGTAAGCGCAGTACCCGCCGTACTGCGGCGCGTACTTTTCAGGTGTGGCCTTGAACAGGTCGAGATGGGCCTGCGACGCGAACTTCCATTTGGCGCCCATCCAGGTGGTCACGAAACTGTCGGAGCCTTTGACCGGCCTGCCATCGGTGAAGTACGCCACCGTGTCGTAGCCAAGAATCGCGGTGTCGCCGGCCCCGCCGAAGAATCCACCGGTCAACGTGTTGATCGCGGGCTGAGCAGCGTGCACTCGGGTGCTGACCATCCAGCCCGAGAGTGCCACGGCAAACAGGGCGCGTCGATTCAGGCTGCGGAGGGGACGGTGAGACATGCCAGTTCCTTTCGGGGCTCGATGGACGGGGTGCAGGAAGTCACCGCCATGGCGTGAGCGACGGTGGACGGCGCCCGGCCGAAGTCGGGATCGGTCGGGATGCCATGCTGCTGGCAGTGAAGGCGCAGCAAGGCAAAGTGATGGATCGCATGGCTGGCAACAAACACCAGCTCGCGGCCGATGCTGGAGCGCATCGCGAAGTCAAATTCACCTGTGACACCCCCCTGCCCGCGCACGAGGATCGGCCGGTCCATGGCGTACGCGGCTGCGCCGTCGAGATGCTGTTTCAACGCACGCAGTCGCACTTGAGCGAGGCCGGGGCTTTGATCCAGCGCGCCATCGCGCGGACGCTGGTCGTAGTCGAGCTCGCCATCGGCGTCTCGAAGCAACAGGGCTTCGTAGTGCTCGATCACATGGCGCAGGTGCGGGCCGACGTACTCGCCATAGGCGGGGGCCGCGGGGACTTCTTCGTGTGCATCGACCAATGACAACGCCTGGTCGATCAACAGGCGATTGAAGTGCAGCAGCCTGTCTGCGTCACTGCGAACAACTTCGGCCGGGATGCGGGGGGACGACATGGCGATGACTTTCGAAGGAGAGGTCTGTCCCAACGCTACCGGAGACAGGTTCAGCGGTCATGACAACGTGGCTGACATGACGCAGAGTCGGGCCAGAGCGTCACACATTACAGGCGCCGAGCGAGAAACTGCGCGCCGTGCCCGGTTCCGACCGGTCAGTCGGTTGCCGGGTAACGTGGCGTCAGAAACTTTTCGCGCCGGTAGCCATGCAGGAATTCGGCCAGGCTCATCGGTGCAAAGCCGCGTGCGCGGTTGGCGGCCCCGATCTCGAACAGCCAGTGGTACTGGCGCATCAGGTCGCGCCAGGCCTCGAGCAGCCCTGTGCGGCGATCCCAGATGTGGGTGCTTTCGGCACCAGCCCCGTTGACCTCCACGATGGTGAAGCCACGCCCTGCCTGCACCTCGGCGAAGTCCTCGAATCGCACGTCGAAGCGGCCGAAGTGGAATTCGGGCAGGCGCTGCGCGATGTCGTCGAAGCGCGCTTCCATCGCGGGCGTCATCAGGTGCGTACCGTTGCGGAAGATCGCCCCGCGGCTGTGACTGCCGGCAAACGCGAGGCGGATCGCCGCGCCTGCTGCCGGCACGGTGTCGAGCCGCGCGGTGTGGCGCTTGAAGTACAGGTGGGTCAGCCGACCGGCACGCGGATCGGCCAGGATCAGCTCGCGCAGCGTGCGCTGGCCATCGCCGATCACATACGGAAAGTACTTCAGCGTGATCGACACGATGCGCCCGCGCGGCTGGCCGGGCCGGCGGCAATAGAACACCCCCGCTTCGCCCTCGAAGGGCACCAGCCGCTGCAGCAGCAATGTCGCGCCGGGTGGAAAGGCAGCCAGGTACGCCTGCAAATCACCGGTCGTGCGCACCAGCTTCACCCCGGCGCCACGGCAGCCGAGGTCGGGCTTGGCAACCACCGGCAGCGCGAGGCCTGCGGCGGCGAGTGCTGCCAGCGCGGCATCGCGTTCCTGAGCAACATCCTGCGGTACCACGGGCCGCTCGATCCGCACGAACGGCGCGACCCAGTCGGGCACATGCTGCATCGCCAGCGCCAGGATGTCGGCCTTCGATTCACCGAAGAATCCGCCACCCGGGAACGACGGGTTCGCGACCGTGGGCAGCAGGATGCCGCGATAGCGCAGCATCTGCCAGGCCGCGTAAAGAACGATCGGTGGGTAGAACGCCCACATCGGCCAGAACTCGAAAAAGCTCGTTGGCGGTCCGCTCTCGTCGAACGGTGGCATGCCCTGGTGCGGACGAACAGCAGGCGTGGACAGGGGCAGCGCAGAGGTCATGGCAAGGAAGAGGATGTCGATCGGAAGCGTTGATGAATCATCCGCCACAGCGGCACCGCCGCCGCCAGCACCAGGATGGGCAGCGCCACCGCCACCGGCAGCGGCAGGCCGAGCTGCCGGGCCAGGGCCGCACCGATGGCCAGACTCAGGCCATACAGCGCGCCAGTCCACAGCGCCACCGCCAGCAGCACCCAGGCACAGAACGCTGCGAACGGCACCCGCAGAAAACCGCAGGCGGTGTAAGTGACCAGCCGCAGACCCGGGATCACCCGCGCCAGCAGCACGGCGCTGGGCAGCCTGCGCGTCACCTGCTCGCGCGCCCAGGCGCTGCGCTCACCGATGTAGCGCCGCCGCAGCCAGGGCACGCGGGTCGCGACCATGCCCAGCGCATACAAGCCAAGGTCACCCACGGCGATGCCACCCCCCACCGCGGCCAGTGACAGACCCCAGGAGATCGTGCCCTGGGTGGCCAGCGCAACGCCAGCGGCGATCGCCACGTCTTCTAGCAGCAGCGTCGTCAGCACCAGCGCCAGCGCGATGACCCACGGATCGGCCGTGCCCGAGAGCGCTCCATGAAACCAGGCGATGACGGCGTGCCAGTCGGCCGATGCCACGGGGGCGGCATCGCTCAACATGGCGTCCCCAGCGCCCAGGCAATCGCCTGACGAACAACACCCGTCGAATTCCACGGCAGGAAATGGTTCTGTCCTTCGAGCAGTTCCGTCTTCACGCAGCGCGCGCCGGTGAGCCCGGCCTGCATGAACGGCACATTGGCCACCGGCACCAGGTCGTCCTTCGTGCCGTGCACGATCAGCACCGGTGCGGTGATCTTCGGCAACAGACGGGCCAATGACTCCAGTTCCGGCTTCAGCGCGATCAGTTCGGCGTTGGCGTTGCGGATCGCGCGCGGCAACGCCCAGCGCACCGCCGCCCAGGTGCCGACCCACTGCATCGGGTTGATCTCTTCCAACCCCGGGTCGAGCGATGCGGCCAGCAGCACCACCGCAGCCACCCGGTCCGGGTGATCGGCCGCCACCCGCGCAACGATGGGCCCGCCCAGGGAATGGCCGAGCAGCACCACGCGTCGCCCGTCGGTCGGGAACAGCGCATAGACCGCTGCCGCCTGCGCTTCCAGGCTGGTCACCGCACCTTCCGGGCCGCTGTCGCCAAAGCCCGGCCGGTCCAGCGCCACCACATCGGTGCCCGGCGGCGGGTTCGTCAGGTAATCAGACCAGCCCGAGGCCGAACCCGGTGTGCCATGCACCAGGATCAGGCGCGGTGCCGTCGGGTTGCCGGCCTGCAGGTAGCTGAGCGTGGTGTTCAGTGGCGCGCCGACCGCAAGCTGGTGACGCAGGGCGTCGATGCTGGCGTCGGCAGCACGAAGGCCGGTTGGCCCCAGGCCGATGGTGGCGACGATGACACTGAGTGCGCTCCACAGGCGACTGCGACCAGGCGGACGGGCCTGCCGCACCATCACATGGCCATCGACTGGCGCATCCCGGCCTGCGCTGACGTCTTGGTGTTGTCCTGCGACGGGCGCTGTACTGCGAGGCATCCCCGGGTCTCCATGAGGGCGAGTGGCTGGCGTTGGCGCAACAGGCACCGATCTCAGTCGCCGTGACGCTGCAATTCTTACCGAGACAGGTGTAAGCAAGCGGCACACTTGAACGACAAGATCACACTGGCGCTGCACTGGGCATGCCGGTGTCACCCGCCAGAGGCATGCATTTCGCTCGCTTTGGTGTTCGCACGGTCTCATGCAGGCTGTCCATCACGATCAACCCGACCATGAACCTGCTGTCCACTGTCGCACCGTCGCGATCCGCACCGACCCGCGTCACGCCGGTGTATGCGCTGCGCATGGCAACGCACGCCGCCGACGTGCAGGCCGCGCAGGCGCTGCGCTTCGAGGTCTTCAACCTCGAACTCGACGAGGGCCTGGCGCAGTCCTACGACACCGGGCTCGACGCCGACCCTTTCGATGCGGTGTGCGACCACCTGATCGTCGACGACCTCGCGAATGGCAGCGTGGTCGGCACCTACCGGCTGCAACCCGGGCTGCGGGCGCGCGACGCGCTGGGCTACTACAGCGCGCAGGAATTCGACTTCACCCCGTTCGAGGTGATGCGTGGGCAGACGATCGAGCTGGGCCGTGCCTGCATCCATGCCGATCACCGCAATTTCACCGTGCTGAACCTTCTGTGGAAGGGCATTGCCGGCTATGCACAGGAGCGCGGGGCACGTTACCTGCTGGGCTGCAGTTCGCTGACCTCGCAGGATGAGTCGGTGGGCGCCGCCGCCTACCTGCGCCTGACGCCGAGCCTCGCACCGCCAGCGTGGCGCACACGGCCCTTGCCGGCTTTTGCATGCACGATGGATGTGGTCGCGCCACAGACTCCGCAGATCCCGCGATTGCTGTCGGCCTACCTGGCGCTGGGGGCGGCGATCTGCGGCCCGCCAGCGATCGACCGCGAGTTCCGCACCATCGATTTCCTGACCTGGCTGGACCTCGAATCGCCTGCGCTGCAGGCACTGCGCCAGCGCGGTCGGTTCCTGGCATGACCACCGTCCAGGATCTTCCTTCGAACCGGTCGTCGACGGCCTAGGCCGTCGGCCCGGCGTCAGCTTCGATTCACCTGCGTGCTGAACATGTGCGCGGCTGCATCGCGCTGATCAGGCGGAACCAGCTTAGGCTCAGCGGGGTCTGCCAGATAGTGCGGAGACATGATCTGCACACCGCATTCATTGAACACATCCTGGATATTGGCGTGCAATGCGCTCAGCACCTCAGCGCGCGGTCGCGGCTCGCTGGGAATGGCCTGGCAGACCAGCCGGTACTCGGGATAGAAGTCGGACAGGGCCGTGTGGAACACCCGCGGCGCTGGCGATGTCAGCACGCCGGGTGTGCGGCGCGCCGCCTCAATAAGCATGGCCTCCACCCGTCGCCATGCCGTGTCGTAGCCGATGGTCACCGTGGTGTCGACCACGAATCCCCGGCCATGGACTGCGCGCGAATAGTTCTTGCTGACGCTGCCGAGCACCAGCGAGTTCGGGAAGGTGAGTTCTTCGCCCAACCCGGTGCGCACGCGGGTGATGAAGGCCCCCATCTCCGTGACCGTGCCCTCATGCTCGTTGATGCGCACGTACTCGCCGACACGCAGCGTGCGCGAGTACATCAGCACCAGCCCGCTGGCGGCCTGCCCGAACAGGCTGGATCCGCCCAGGGTGACCATCAGGCCGATCAGCAGCGACAGCCCCTTGAAAGCCTCGCTCTGGGCCCCGGGCAGATACGGGTAGGCCATCACCGCAGCGAACAGCCACACCGCGATGCTGAACAGGCGCCGGGTGGGGCCTGCGGTGTCGGCGTCCAGCCAGCCGCCCTGCCGCTCATCGGTGGCAGCGAGTCGGGTGAAGAACGGTCGAAAGAGCGCGATCACACCCCGCGCGATCAGGAAGATGACAACCGCGATCAGCAGATCCGGCAGCGCGCCGAACACACCACGGCCGATGTGGTCGGCCACACCGAGCAGGTAGCGGGTCAGTTGCTCGCCCCAGGGCCGGGAGTACGGGAACTGGCGCAGCACGTAGCCCAGCCACTCGTAGACCAGCACCAGCGCCAATGTCCACCAGAGTGCGCGCACGGCCAGCCGCACGGCCGCGACCAATCGCTCGGTGTGCAACAGCTCGGCACCGGCCAGCCGCACACTCGACGTGCTTTGCGCCACTTTGCGCGTCAGACGCACCGTGGCCCAGCGGCGCGCGCGCCAGGCCGGGATCGCGATCGCCAGCGCGATCAGCGTCGCGAGCAGGCTGCGCCCCAGACCCCACAACAGGCGTTGGCTGTCGCGTCCTTCGCGCGTTTCGGCCAGCGCCAGGCGCAGGGCACCGCGCGCTGCGGCACTGGCCTGCGCGAGCGTCTGCGCACGCAGCGGATCGGCATCGGCTGCCACCAGAACGAGGGCCAGTTCGCCATCGACCAGCAGCACATGGCCCTGCGGCTCGACCTGGATGGTCACCTCGCCCTGCACTGCCCGATCGAGCAGTTCACGCAGGATGGCCTCGGTGCGCTGCGCCCGGCGCTCTGGCGGCACGCCCAGATAAGGCGTGCGAAAGGTCGTGATGGTGCGGTTGGCCACCACCACCGGCGCCTCCGCCGTCACGGGGTTGGCAGCCTCGGCCGGCGCCGAGGCCGCCTGCGCCCACACCGCCGTGGTCATCGACCACAGCCACAGCCACAGTGCCCAGCGACTGACGACACGCACCGTGGCCGCCTTCGGTGTCAGAGCTGGCGGATCTGATGCAGCGCAGAAGGCACCGGCCAGCCAGCATCCTGGCAGACCTTGACGATGGCTTCGTTGGTGTCGAAGTACACCTGCCAGTAATGATCGGTGTGGGTGTACGGCCGCACGGCAATCTGCGGGCCTTCGAGCTTCATGTCGAGCAGGTTCACCTCGGGCGGCATGTCCCTGGACACATTCGGGATCAGCGCCACCGCGGCCTTCAGGCGAGCGATCGCATCCAGCGGATCGACCCCGTTGGCCAGCTGCACGACCCGCTCGACGCGACGCACCGGCAGCACCGAGAAATTCTGGATCGTGTCGCCGAAGATCTTGCCGTTGCCGATCAGCGTCATCACGTTGTCCGGCGTGACGATGGTGGTGCCGAAGAGGCCCAGCTCATGCACCGTGCCGACCACGCCGCCGATGCTGACGAAGTCGCCGACCTTGAACGGCCGCAGGATCAGCATGAAGGCGCCGGCCGCGAAGTTGCCCAGCAGCCCGCTCCACGCCGCGCCGATTGCCACACCCGCACCAGCCAACAGCGCAGCGAACGAGGTCGTCTCGATGCCGAAGTAGCCCAGGATGCCGAGCACCAGCGCGATGTTCAGCGCGATGGCGATGATCGACCCGAGGTACTTGGTCAAGGTCGGGTCGACGTGGTTGCGGTTCATCGCCGCCTGCATCAGCGCGATCACACGGCCGATCAGCCAGCGACCGATGATCCAGAACGCCAGTGCCGCGAGCACCTTCAGCGCGATGTCGATCGCGGTGGTGCTGAGGAAGGTTTTGATCGATTCGGTGTTCATCCGGAACTCCCCTGCCATGTGAATGCTCGATCACGTGCTGTGACCACGTCGCGGTGTCTGCGCGGTACGCCGCGTCCGGATCAGGTTGTAGCCGAAATCCTGGCCCGGCTTGCCGGATTCAGGCGTTGCTGCGGCCTTCGTTAGGATCGTTCGATGACCGTTGCCTCCAATCCAACCTCTCCCGTCGTCTCATGGCGCCTGCACAGCCTGCCCCTGTGGAGCATCGCCGTGCCCTTGCTGGCGCTGCTGATACTGGCGCTGAGCTGGGACTCGCCCCTGGGCCTGGGTCTGGGTACGCTGCTGACCTCGGCGCTCTTCCTGGCCGTGGTTTGCGCGATCCACCATGCCGAGGTGGTCGCGCACCGCGTGGGCGAGCCTTACGGTACGTTGGTGCTGGCTGTTGCGGTGACGATCATCGAGGTGGCCCTGATCGTGGCACTGATGCTGGCCGGCGGAGAGAGCGCGAATACGCTGGCGCGTGACACCGTGTTCTCGGCGGTGATGATCGTGTGCAACGGGGTGGTCGGCCTGTGCCTGGTGGTCGGCGGCTTGCGCCATGGTGTGCTGGCCTTTCGCATCGAAGGCACCAGCCCGGCGCTGGCGTCGCTCGCCGCACTGGCTGGTCTGGCGCTGGTGCTGCCCAGCTTCACCACCACCACCGCCGGCCCCACCTACAGCGGCTCGCAGCTGGCTTTTGCCGGTGTCACCTCGCTGGCGCTGTACGGCGTGTTCATCTTCGTGCAGACGGTGCGACACCGCGACTATTTCCTGCCGGTCAGCAGCAATGACGAGGACAGCCACGCGCCACCGCCAGCCAACTGGATCGCCTGGACCAGCCTGGGACTGCTGATGGTGTCGCTGGTGGGCGTGGTCGGCCTCGCGAAGGCGCTGGCCCCGGCACTCGAAGCCGGCGTGGCAGCGGTCGGGGCGCCGAAGGCAGTGGCCGGGGTGGTCATCGCCCTGATCGTGCTGCTGCCCGAGACCGGGGCTGCGCTGCGGGCCGCGCGCGGCAACCGGATGCAAAGCAGCCTGAACCTCGCCTTGGGATCGGGCCTGGCGAGCATCGGGCTCACGATTCCGGTGGTGGCCGCCATGTCACCCTGGTTCCCGTTTCCGCTGGTGCTGGGCCTGCGCCCGATCGACATCGTGCTGCTGATGCTCACGCTGGTGGTGGGCACCTTGACGCTGGGCAGCGGTCGTGCCACGGTGATGCAAGGCGCGGTGCACCTGGTGCTGTTCGCCGCCTTCTTGTTCCTGACCGTGGTGCCCTGAACGCTGGCGCGGCCGTCACGACGGACGGTGCTGCGGCGACAAGACGCCGGGATGCAGCGAGGCGTACGATGGTCCCTGGTTCAGTGCCCAAGGAGTCCCGCATGAACACACGCCGCCGCGCCAGTTGATGCCATGGAATACAAGGACTACTACGCCGCGCTCGGTGTCGAGAAGACCGCCACCGTGGACGAGATCAAGCGGGCCTATCGCAAGCTGGCCCGCAAGTACCACCCGGACCTGAACAAGGCGGCCGACGCCGAGGCCCGCTTCAAGGACGTGGCCGAGGCCTATGAAGCGCTGCACGACCCCGAGAAGCGCGCCGCCTATGACGCGCTGGGGCAGAAGCACCGCGAAGGCGGCTCATTCACGCCGCCCCCGGGCTGGGACAGCGGCTTCGAGTTCAGCGGCCGCGGTGATGCGGACGAGCGCGCACACAGCGACTTCTTCGAGACGCTGTTCGGGCGCCAAGCTGCGGGCGAGCGCGGACCACGCCGCAGCGGCAGCCAGGCCGGCAGCGATCACCACGCCAAGGTGGAGATCGACTTGCAGGACGCCTACCGCGGCGGACGCCGCACGGTGACGCTGCGCACGCCGCAGGTCGACGCCGAAGGACGGCTGACACTGCAGTCACGACAGCTGCAGGTCAACATCGCCAAGGGGGTGCGCAATGGACAGCACCTGCGCCTGGCCGGGCAAGGTGGCGCCGGCTTTGGCGAGGGACCCGCGGGTGATCTGTACCTGGAAATCCAGATCGCACCCCACCCGCACTTTCGTGTTGACGACCGCGATGTCTACATCGACCTGCCAGTGGCGCCCTGGGAGGCCGCGCTCGGCGCCAACGTCACGCTGCCGACGCCTGACGGCACCGTGCAACTGTCGGTGCCCGCGGACTCGGCCAGCGGACGGCGGCTGAGGCTGAAGGGCAAGGGCATCCCGAGTCAGCCGCCAGGCGACCTGTACGCGGTGGTGGTGATCGTGCTGCCGCCCAGCCAGACCGCAGCCGCTCGCGAGGCCTGGACGCAGTTGGCCCAGACGTTTTCCGACTTCAACCCCCGACAGACGCTGGAGGGCTGACCATGAACGAGCACACCCTGACAGTCACGCACGGCGTGATCGTTGAAGAGAGCCTCCAGTTCACGCTGATCGAGCTGAGCCAGGCTTGCCAGACCGACAGCGCGCGACTGATCGAACTGGTGGAAGAAGGGGCGTTGATCCCTTCGGGCAGCGATGCGTCAAGCTGGCGCTTCGACGGCAGTGCACTGCGACGTGCCAGCGCCGCCGTGCGGCTGGCGCGCGACCTGCATCTGAATGCGGCTGGCGTGGCCCTGGTGCTTGATCTGCTCGACGAAGTCGACACGCTCAGATCGCAGCTGCGTCAGCTGGGGCATGGCGCGGCGCAGCGGTGACGGGTCATGTTGAACAACGCCCCCGACGCGCCCTCCTCGGCTGATTGGCAGCAACTCCATGTGCGAGTCATCGCACTGGAAAATCTGCTGATCTCGCTGCTCTCGCAGTGCTCACCGCAACAACTGGAAGCGGCTCAAGAGATGGCGGCATACATCTCGCCGCGACCGTGATGCGCACGGCAATTCCTGCCGCAGCGATCCGCACCGTGGACTGAGCCAGGGTCACCCCACTGCGCCATCAATACAACCGGATGGCGCTGTCGATGATCCAGGTTCGGCGGATTTCGATCACGTCGTATTCATGCGCCAACGCCGGTGGGAATGCCGGGTAAGGCAACAGGCTTTCGACAATGCGCCGGATCGCGTCATCGATGTCAGGCACACCGCTGGAGAGCAGGAAGGTCACGGATTCGACCGATCCGTCGCTGCGGATTGCCACCGTGACCAGCGGATTGCTGTGGGGGCGCTTCGCGAGGTCCCGAATGCGATCGACCGTCATGTTCAGCTCGATCTTGCGGGCCCAGGCTTCGGCATAGAGAACGAGTTCGGCATTGGGGTCGGTGCGCCCGAACAAGCGGCCCCGGCGCGCCCCGCGCGACGAGGGCTCGAAACGAGGGGCAAGGTTCGCGGCTTCTGAAGCTGCTGCCCGGCGGGCCGCTTCTTCATCCAGCTGGCGCCCCATCGCGCGCCGAGAGGCTTCGCGCCTGGCCTCGTCCTTCGCGGCTTCAGCCCGTGCAGCCTCCTGACGCCCAGCCTCGACCCGCGCCGCCTCCTGGCGGGCTGCCTCCTGCCGTGCGACTTCCTGGCGCGAGGCCTCCTGACGAGCACTCTCTTGCCGAGCGGTTTCGTCCCGGATCGCTTGCTGCCGCGCGGCCTGCTGACGCTCGTCCTCCAACCGCGCGCGCTCGATCCGCTGCGCTTCCTGGCGTGCAGCGGCCTGTCGGGCGGCCTCCTGGCGCTGGGCTTCCTGCCGCATGGCCTCTTGGCGCATGGCTTCCTGTCTGGCGGTCTCGATGCGCTGGGCCTCTTGCCGAGCAGCCTCTTCACGCGCCAGTTCCAGGCGCTGCGCCTGCTGACGCTCGGCTTCCTGTCTGGCACGCTCGGCGCGCTGCGCTTCCATTCGCGCCGCTTCCTGACGGGCGGCCTCGACGCGTTCGGCTTCCTGGCGCTCGATGTCGCGCTTTGCGCTCTCCATGCGTTGCGCTTCGCGGCGCTCGGCTTCCTGGCGTGCCTGCTCCTGGCGCTCGGTTTCGAGCCGCGCGGCCTCGAGGCGCTCTGCCTCTCGGCGAGCTGCCTCCTTGCGCTCCGTCTCGTTGCGCTCCATCTCTTTGCGCTCGGCTTCGAGTTTGGTCGCCTCCAGCAGCAGCGCCTGACGCCGCGCTTCCTGCGCCAGACGATCGGCCACGGCTTGTTCCGCAGCCGGGTCTCGCCTTTCTGCGAGCACATCGGTGGGCGCCGACGCAGCGACTTCGGGCGCCGATGCGGCCGGTGCCACCACAGGTGCCACGGCTGGCACGGGTGTGGGCGCGGACGCAGCCGCAGGCGCCACCACCCAGGTGGGCTCGTCGGTCTGCTCGACCGCCATCACGGTCGGTGGCGCCACAGCGGCTGGCGCGACCTCGGCAAGGGCCTCTGCAGGTGGCTCGGCGAGGGCAGGCGCAACGGGTGCTTCCACACTGGCGGCCGGTGGCCGCACGGGTTCGGGCGGCTGCTCGGGCGTCGATACGAGGGCCTCCACCGGCTCAGTCGGTGCAGCGGTCACCTCGGGCACCGGGGTTGGAGTCGGAGTCGGGGCGGCATCCACCGCTGCGGCAGGGGTGGCGGTCGGGCGCGTGGCAACCGGTTGCTCGATCGGCGCGGCTTGCACTGGTTCGACGGCTGAGACGACCGCCGCTGGCGCCGACGGGTCTCGGGCAGGGATCAACAAGACGCGCAGATCGGGTGCCTCGGCACGCCGCTGCTGCCAAGGGAACGAGAACCCAGGGAGACCCCAGCCCTGGCCGCTGAAGCTCAGACTGAGCAGCAGCGCGTGGATCAGCAGCGACAGGAGCAGCGCGAACGCCAGCGACGGTCGCCTCCGGGGCGGATGGGGCGGCGGCGCTGACCGGTTCACCGGGCTGCGGTCCACCGGGCTAGTAACCCGTCGTGCGCGGCAGTTCGAGCAGCAGGGGTCCGCTGCGCTGCCAGGTCGCGGCCTCTTCGGTCAGCAGGTAATGGGTGCGTGGGTGGCTCTCGAGCCAGCCGGGTTGCCAGCTCAGCTCGGCCACCGAACCACTGCGCCGCAGGGCGAGGGCGTGCCTGTCCACCGTACCACGGGCATGGCATTTGATGATCGCCAGCCGCAGGCACAAGGCCTGCCATGCGAACTCGACCTGCGCCAGGCTGCCCTCGACCTTGCGCAGGCCACCGCGCTGCGCCAGCACCAGCTCGGCCAGACGCCGCTGCTGCGACTGCGAGAACCCTGGCGCATCGACATGGCCCAGCATGTAGGCACTGTGGCGGTGGTGGTCGTGGTGCGACACCATCATGCCGATCTCGTGCAAGGCGCAGGCCCACTGCAGCTCGCGGCGCAAATCGCGGCTGGCATCGGGCTGGACGTTTTGATAGAGCTGTTCGGCCACCTGGGCCACGCGCAGGGCCTGCGGCTCATCGACCAGGAAGCGGCGCTGCAGCTCACGCACCGAGCTGTCGCGCATGTCTTCGCCGTCGTTTGGCTGCTGGCTGGCATTGAGCCGCTCGTCGAGATCGAAGATCACACCCTGGCGCAGTGCGCCGCGGGCAGGCAGCAGCGCATCGATACCGAAATGCGTGGCGAGCGTGTACAGGATGGACAGCCCGCCCGCGATGATCGCGCGGCGGTCCTCCTTCAGCCCGGCCAGCGCGAGACGCTCGACCCGGCCGGCCGCGATGCACTGCTCCATCAGCCAGCGCAATCCCCCCGGGGTGATGCGCCCGTCGGTGATGCGATTGGCCTGCAGCAGTTGCGACACCGCACCGACCGTGCCAGAGGAGCCCAGGGCCTCGACCCAGTGCTCTGGCGCAAAGGGCTGCAGCGCTTCTTCGAGCTCGGCACCTGCGGCCACCTGCGCGGCCCGGAACGCGGCCTCGGTGTAGCGCCCGGTGCCGAAGTACTTCATCGACAGACTGACGCTGCCCACCTGGAAAGATTCGGCGCGCACGGGCTTGCGGCCATGGCCCAGGATCATCTCGGTGGAGCGCCCACCGATGTCGATGACCAGCCGCGGCTGGGTCGACGGCTGCAGCCGCGCCACGCCGGCGTAGATCAGTCGAGCTTCTTCACGGCCGGAAATCACCTCGATCGGGTGCCCCAGCACACCCTCGGCGCGGGCCAGGAACGCGTTGCGGTTGCGCGCTTCGCGCAAGGTCTGGGTGGCCACCGCCCGCACCTGCCATGACGCCACACCTTCCAGCCGGTTCGCGAATCGGGCCAGGCACGCCAGGCCCCGCAGCATGGCCTCCTCGGTCAGCAGGCCGTGCTCGTCGAGGCCAGCGCCCAGCCGAACGGTTTCCTTGAGGTAATCGATGCGGCGGTAGCGCACGCCATCGAGCTGGCCCAGCTCGAGGCGGAAACTGTTGGACCCCATGTCGATGGCTGCCAGCAGGCCGCGCCATCGGGTGCCGGCCGTGTCGAACGAAGCAGGCCGTGCAGCCAGAGTCGAATCCATCAAATCATTGTCGGGGAAAACTGTGACGCTGCGAGCCTCGTGACGGACGCAAGCTCATGAGGGCAACCGCCCTCAGCGTCCGATCGGCAGACAACACCTCAGCGCACGACCAGCACGGGCACGCTGCTGTGCGTCAGCACCTTCTGCGTCTCGCTGCCCAGCAACAAGGCAGACAGGCCACGTCGGCCGTGGGATGCCATGACCACCAGATCGCAGCCAGACGATTTGACGGTGTCGATGATTCCTTGCCAGGGCTGCTCCGCATCGACCGTGTGCGCCTCGCAAGCGACACCGGCAGCCGCACAGGCCTGCTGTACCTGCTGCACCCGGCTGGCGACGATGCGTTCCTGGGCATCGAAGTATTCCTGCGGTGGGACCGGCTGCATCTCGGAAATCGCGCCGTAGGGAAACGGCTCCCTGACGCAGACCGTCACGATCTGCGCGCCCAAGGTCTTGGCGAGCGTGATGGCCGTGTTCACTGCGGCTGTGGTGAGATCCGAACCGTCGGTCGGAACGAGGATGCGCTTGTACATGAGGAGCTCCTTGAAACACAGTCCCGCAAGAACCCGATGCGCTCAGCCGCGGGCCACCGGGCGCTGGGGATCGGACGACCATTCACTCCATGAACCGGCATACAGCGCCGCACCATCGATCCCGGCGATGGCCATGGCCAGCAGGTTGTGGCAAGCGGTGACCCCCGATCCGCATTGATTCACCACTCCGCTCGCGGGCCGCGCGCCGATCAGGGGCAGCAACTCAGCGCGCAACATCTCGGCGGGCTTGAAGCGGCCGTCGGCGGCGAGGTTGTCCTTGAAGTAGCGGTTGCGTGCCCCGGGGATGTGCCCCGCCTGTGCATCCAACGGCTCGACCTCACCGCGAAACCGCTCGGGCGAGCGCGCGTCGATCAGTGCGAGGTGGTCCAACTGCCCTTGCAGCGTATCGGCATCGATGGTGCGCACCAGCGGGAATGTCTCGGTGCGGATCGGATATGCCACCTGAGGCCGCGGGCTGACCCCTGCGCTGTCGACCGCGAAGCCAGCCGCCTGCCATGCAGTGAGGCCGCCATCCAGCACCGCCACCGGCGCGTGACCGAGCCAGCGCAGCATCCACCACACCCGGGCGGCGAACATCGCACCCTGGCAGTCGTAAACCACGACCTGCGTGTTCGGCGTGATGCCCCAGTGCCCGGCCGTGGCAGCGAACACGGCACGGTCGGGCAGCGGATGGCGGCCGTTGCGGCCGGTCTTCGGGCCGCTCAGGTCGCGGTCCAGGTGGACATGCAAGGCGCCGGGCAGGTGCGCAGCGCGATGGGCCAGTTCACCGGCAGCGGCGTCCGACAGGTCGAAGCTGGCATCGAGGATCACCAGCGGGCGATGGCAGTCGATCAGGCGACGCAAGTCCTGCGCACTGATCAACGTGTCGAACACGCCAGCCGGTGCCGCCGCGTCACTCATCGGTTGACCTTGGCAGCAACCGGGTTCAACGCGCGCGGCGGCATGGTGGCGGTGGCATCACCGGGCGATGTCAGCGCCGCGCCCATGGCATCGCGGTACCAGGCGTGGAACTGCTCCATGCCGTCTTCCATCGGGCTCTGGTACGGGCCCGACTCGTGGTCACCCCGCTGCCACAGCGCTGCACGGCCCTGGTCCATGCGCATCGCGATCTCGTCGTCCTCAACACAGGTTTCCAGGTAGGCAGCCTGCTGCGTGTCCATGTATTCGCGCTCGAACGCGGCGATCTCCTCCGGGTAATAGAACTCGACCACATTGGTGGTGTGGCGTGGGCCTCGCGGATACAGGGTCGACACCACCAGCACGTTCGGGTACCACTCGATCATCACGCCGGGGTAATACGTCAGCCAGATCGCACCGTGCTTCGGCGGGCGACCATCGTGGTGTTCCTGCTGGTACCGCAGCACCTCGTCGTGCCAGCGGCTGTAGACGCTGGAACCCGGCTTGCCCAGGGCCTCACCGGCCGCGGTGGCGACGCCCACAGTCTGCACCGAATAGTTCGAGCCCATTTCCCAGCGCAGGTCGTCGGTGGTGACGAAGTTGCCCAGGCCAGGATGGAACGGGCCGACGTGGTAGTCCTCGAGGTAGACCTCAATGAAGGTCTTCCAGTTGTAGTGGCACTCGTGCACATGCACCCGGTCGAGCACATGGCCGGTGAAATCGAGGTCGGCCCGTGGGCCAAGCTCCGCCAGGTCGGCCGCGATGTCACGGCCGTTGTCCTCGAACACCAGGCCATTCCAGCTGCGGGTCTTGTAGTTGTTCAGATGCAGGCACGGCGACTCCGCAAAATGCGGCGCCCCGATCAACTGCCCTTTCAGGTCGTAGGTCCAGCGGTGCAGCGGACAGACGATGTTGCTGTGGGTGTTGCCGCGGCCGTGCAGGATCAGTGCCTGGCGATGGCGGCACACATTGGAGATCAACTCGACACTGTTCGGCGTGCGCACCAGCACCCGACCGTCGCCTTCCTGCGGCAACGTGTAGTAGTCGCCAGGCTGAGGCACTGACAGTTCGTGCCCGAGGTAACGTGGGCCGTGGTGGAACAAGGTAGCCACTTCCCGCTGGAACAGCGCCTCGTCGAAATAGGTCGAGGCAGCCAGGGGCAGCGCGTTGTGCGTATCGCGGGGTCGCACAGGGTGTCCCGCAGACGGCGTCACGGCGCCGCGCGCGACTAACAGTTCGGACATGGCCGGGAGTGTCTCCAGATAAGCAGTGGGCAATTCGGCAACTCGGGTCCTGGCGCCGCCGCCCCAGCGGATTCACATGAAACGCTGGTCTACCCTCATTTTAAGGCGGCATCGCATCGAAGGACCGCTGACTACAATGAAGCGGCACTTCAATCGTTCATGGTCAAGTCATCCCCCGCCCCGACGAGCCCCGCGCCCGCTTCCGTCCCTTCTGCGCCGCAGCCCACGAATCCGCCCGAACCGCTGCCGGAGACCTACGAAGCGGCGTTGTCCGAGCTCGAGCGGCTGGTCGGCGCGATGGAAGCCGGGCAGCTGCCCCTGGATCGCCTGCTCGACAGCTACCGGCGAGGTGCCTCGCTTCTGAATTTCTGCCGCGCCCGCCTCGAAGCGGTCGAGAACCAGGTCAAGGTGCTCGAAGACGGCCAGCTCAAGCCTTGGAATCCCACATGACGGTTGCCGATTTCGACACCTGGGCGCGTGCCGAACTGGCGGCCGTTGAGGCGTGCCTGAGTCGGTGGGTACCGGCGGATGCACCAGCGTGTCTTGGCACGGCCATGCGATACGCCGTGCTGGACGGCGGCAAGCGCTTGCGCCCGCTGTTGGCGCTGGCCGCAGCACACGCAGTGGGCGGCCGACGCATGGCATCTCTGCGAGCTGCATGCGCTGTTGAACTGATCCACGCCTATTCGCTGGTGCATGACGACATGCCCTGCATGGACAACGACGTGTTGCGCCGCGGCAAGCCGACCGTTCATGTGAAGTTTGGCGAGGCGCCCGCGATGCTCGCCGGTGATGCCATGCAGGCGCTGGCCTTCGAGGTGCTCACCCCCGACGCGCCGACCGATCCCGATGACCTGCTGGCGCCCGCGTTGCAGGCCCGGCTTTGCGGCCTGCTCGCGCGCGCGGCAGGTCATGCCGGCATGGCCGGTGGCCAGGCGATCGACCTGGCCAGCGTCGGCCGTCCGCTCGACGAACACAGCCTGCGCGACATGCACCATCGCAAGACCGGCGCCTTGCTGCGGGCCAGCGTGATGATGGGCGCGGCCTGCGGCGACATCGACCCCGCTGCGTGGTCGGCGCTCGAGGTTTACGGCGACTCGATCGGACTGGCTTTCCAGGTGATCGACGACGTGCTCGACGTGACCCAGGCATCGGACACGCTCGGCAAGACGGCGGGCAAGGATGTGGATGCCAACAAGCCGACGTATGTCAGCCTCATGGGGCTGGACGCGGCGCGGCGGCATGCGATGGAACTGCGCGATCAGGCGCAATCGGCACTGGTGCGTTCGGCGCTGCGCGACACCGTGTGGCTGAGCCTGCTGGCCGACAAGGTGGTGGAACGGGACCGTTGACGATGAAAAAAGCATTGCTCCAATCGATCGAATCGCCCGCCGATGTCCGGCGTCTGTCGCGCAGCGAACTGCACACCCTAGCTGGCGAGTTGCGCGACTACCTGCTGCACAGCGTGTCGCAGACCGGCGGCCACCTGTCGTCCAACCTGGGCACGGTCGAACTGACGGTCGCACTGCACCATGTGTTCAACACGCCGCACGACCGCATCGTGTGGGATGTCGGGCACCAGACCTACCCGCACAAGATCCTCACCGGTCGCCGTGACCGCATGGGCTCGCTGCGCCAGCTCGGCGGCATCAGTGGCTTTCCGCGCCGCGACGAGAGCGAGTACGACACCTTCGGCACCGCCCACAGCAGCACCTCGATCTCGGCGGCGCTTGGCATGGCGGTCGGTGCAGCCCTGAAGGGCGAACACCGCAAGTCGATCGCGGTGATCGGTGACGGCGCCATGAGCGCGGGCATGGCCTTCGAGGCACTGAACAACGCCGGTGTGGCCGGAGCCGACGTGCTGGTGATCCTGAACGACAACGACATGTCGATCTCGCCACCGGTCGGCGCGTTGAACCGCTACCTGGCGCGGCTGATGAGCGGACGTTTCTATGCCAATGCACGCGACACCGCGAAGTCGGTGCTGAAGAACGCCCCGCCGCTGCTGGAACTGGCGCGCCGCTTCGAGTCGCATGCCAAGGGCATGGTCGTGCCGGGCACGATCTTCGAGGAGTTCGGCTTCAACTACGTCGGCCCAATCGACGGCCACGACCTCGATGCATTGATCCCGACGCTGGAGAACCTGCGCAACCTGAAAGGGCCGCAGTTCCTGCACGTCGTCACCAAGAAGGGTCAGGGCTACAAGCTGGCCGAGAACGACCCCATCAACTACCACGGGCCCGGCAAGTTCGACCCGGCGGTGGGCATCAAGGCCGCTGCGCCCGGCAAGCCGACGTTCACCCAGGTCTTCGGCAACTGGCTCTGCGACATGGCAGCACAGGATGAACGGCTGGTGGGCATCACCCCGGCGATGCGTGAAGGCTCGGGCATGGTCGAGTTCGAGCGCCGCTTTCCGAACCGATACCACGACGTCGGCATCGCCGAGCAGCACGCAGTGACCTTCGCCGCGGGCCTCGCCTGCGAAGGCCTGAAGCCGGTGGTGGCGATCTATTCCACCTTCTTGCAACGCGCCTACGACCAGCTGATCCACGACGTGGCCATCCAGAACCTGCCGGTGGTGTTCGCCCTCGACCGCGCGGGCCTGGTCGGTGCTGATGGCGCCACGCATGCGGGCAACTACGACATCGCCTACCTGCGCTGCATCCCGAACATGAGCGTGATGACGCCAGCCGACGAGAACGAGTGTCGACAGCTGCTGTACACCGCCTTCCTGCAGGACCACCCGACTGCCGTGCGCTACCCGCGCGGCAAGGGTGTGGGCGTGGAGTTGCAGGGTGCGATGACAGCAATCCCGCTCGGCAAGGGCGAGGTGCGCCGCGAGGCGGGGCAGAACGCCGGCACACACGGCAAGCGCATCGCCATCCTGGCCTTTGGCACCCTGCTCTACCCGGCCCTTGACGTGGCAGAGCGCCTCGACGCGACAGTGGCCAACATGCGCTTTGCGAAGCCGCTCGATGCCGGTCTGGTTGCCGAACTGGCACGCACCCACGATGCGCTGGTCACGGTCGAAGATGGCTGCACGATGGGCGGCGCGGGTTCGGCCGTGCTCGAAGCACTTCAACAGGCCGGCATCGCGATACCGGTGCTGGTGCTGGGCCTGCCGGACGAGTTCATCGAACACGGCGACCCGGTGGTGCTGATGTCACGTTGCGGCCTCGATGCGGCAGGCATCGAGCAATCGATCCTGAAACGCTTCGGCGGTCGCCCGGCGCTGGTGCGACCGGCGGTGCATCAGTGAGCGCCTGAACTTCTTGATTTGGTTCTTGCGAGGCTGCCGAGGGCGCGGGGTGACCGGCTCCGCTCATGTCCCCCAGACCGGGTCGCCAGCTAAACACTTCGGGGAAGACCGATCCGGCCTTCCTCCTTGACTTCGCTGCGCCGGTCACCCCGCACCCTCGGCAGCAAGCACCGTAGTGGCATGCAAAGGCTTCAAACCCCGCCCGCTTCGGTAGTAGCAGGAGCGCTGTGGCGGGCCGCTGTGTGGAGTGAAGTAAAGGAGGAGGGCCGGAGCGGCTTGAGCAGAAGCGACTGGCTGGTAAACCGGCCCGGGGGACATGAACGCAACACAGCGGCCCACCGCAGCGCTGTTGCACTCACTTCGCGCGAATTGTTGGCATTGCGCCGAACGCAGCGTCAGATCGTAGGCGACAAGATGCCCCGACACACCGCAGCCAGCTTGTGGCCATCCGGATCGCGTACATAGGCTGCATAGAAGTCGGGCCCGTAGTGAACCCGCAAGCCTGGTTCGCCTTCGGAGGTTCCGCCGTGAGCCAGGGCCGCTTGGTGGAACGCTTGCACCTGAGCCCATGACCTGGCAGCGAATGCGACCATCGTTCCATTGCCGACGCCAGCAGGCTGGTTGTTGAACGGCGCGCACAGCCACAGTGCCACCTCGATGCGGCCTTCGTCGATGTAGGTGCCCCAGCCGACCCATCCGTCCCAGTCGGGTTCGCTGGTGGTGTCGCAACGCTGGTGGCCGAGGGCCGCCATCACCGGGTCGTAGAACGCGACCGCGCGTTGCAGGTTGTTGGTGCCAAGGCAGACGTAGGTGAACATGGACACCCTCATTCAGAACGTCTTCGGCGTCGGCCCCGCAGTCGTCAGTCTTCCCGCACGCAGTCGATCCCGTAGCGCTTGCTGCCGTCTTCGGCCTCTTCCTCGACCAGGCCGTGCACATCGGTGTCAAAGCCAGGGAACGCCGCGTTGAAGTCGCGCGTGAAGCGCAGGTAATCGACGATCTTCTTGTTGAACACCTCGCCAGGGATCAGCAGCGGGATGCCCGGCGGGTACGGTGTCAGCAGCGTCGTGGTGACGCGCCCTTCCAGCGCATCGATCTCGACCCGCTCGGTCTTGCGGTGCGCGATGCAGGCATAGGCGTCGCTCGGCTTCATGGCTGGCTGCAGGTCGGACAAGTACATCTCGGTGGTGAGCCGCGCGATGTCACCCTTGGCATACATCGCATGGATGCTCTGGCACAGGTCGCGCAGGCCCATGCGCTCGTAGCGGGGGTGCTTGGCGACGAACTCCGGCAGCATCTTCCACATCGGCAGGTTGCGGTCGTAGTCGTCCTTGAACTGCTGCAGTGCCGTCACCATCGTGTTCCAGCGGCCCTTGGTGATGCCGATGGTGAACATGATGAAGAACGAGTACAGCCCGGTCTTCTCGACCACGATGCCGTGCTCGGCCAGGTACTTGGTGACGATCGACGCCGGGATGCCCGTCTTGGCGAACTTGCCCGACATGTCCAGCCCGGGCGTGATCACGGTGCTCTTGATCGGATCGAGCAGGTTGAAGCCGTCGGCCAGATCGCCAAAGCCGTGCCATTTCTCGCCGGCCTTCAGCACCCAGTCGTCGCTCTTGCCGATGCCCTCGCTGCACAGCTTGTCGGGCCCCCAGACCTTGAACCACCAATCCTTGCCGAACTCCTTGTCGACCTTGCGCATTGCGCGGCGAAAGTCGAGCGCCTCGCTGATGCTCTCTTCCACCAGGGCCGGGCCACCCGGCGCTTCCATCATCGCGGCGGCCACGTCGCAGCTGGCGATGATGGCGTACTGCGGGCTGGTGCTGGTGTGCATCAGGTACGCCTCGTTGAACAGATGCGTGTCCAGCTTTCTGTCGACTGCGTCCTGCACCAGCACTTGGCTCGCCTGGCTGATGCCCGCCAGCAACTTGTGGGTGGACTGGGTCGCGAACACGATCTGGTCGTGTGGGCGCGCGCGCTTCTTGCCCATCGCGTGGTAGCTGCCGTAGAAGCGGTGGAATGCCGCGTGCGGCAGCCAGGCTTCGTCGAAGTGCAGCGTGTCGATGTAGCCGTCGAGCGCGTGCTTGATGGTCTCGGTGTTGTAGAGCACGCCGTCGTAGGTGCTCTGCGTCAGCGTCAGGATGCGCGGTTTGACGGTCTTCGCATTGACACCCTTGAGCAAGGGGTTGGCAGCGATCTTCTGGCGGATCGCCTCGGGCGAGAACTCGGCCTGAGGGATCGGTCCGATGATCCCGTAGTGGTTGCGCGTGGGCCGCAAGAACACCGGCACCGCGCCGGTCATGATGATCGCGTGCAGGATCGACTTGTGGCAGTTGCGGTCGACCACCACCACATCGCCGGGCGCCACCGTGTGGTGCCAGACCATCTTGTTGCTGGTGCTGGTGCCGTTAGTGACGAAGAAGCAGTGGTCGGCGTTGAAGATGCGCGCCGCATTGCGCTCTGATGCGCCGATGGCGCCATCGTGGTCGAGCAGTTGCCCCAGTTCCTCGACCGCGTTGCACACATCGGCACGCAGCATGTTCTCGCCGAAGAACTGGTGGAACATCTGCCCGACAGGGCTTTTCAAGAAGGCAACACCACCGCTGTGGCCGGGGCAATGCCACGAATACGAGCCGTCCTGCGCGTAGTCCATCAGCGCCTTGAAGAAGGGCGGAGGCAGGCCGCCCAGGTAACTCTTGGCTTCGCGGATGATGTGGCGCGCCACGAACTCCGGCGTGTCCTCGAACATGTGGATGAAGCCGTGCAGCTCGCGCAGGATGTCGTTCGGGATGTGCTGGCTGGTGCGCGTCTCGCCGTAGATGTAGATCGGGATGTCGGCGTTCTTGAAGCGGATTTCCTCGATGAACTTGCGCAAGTTCAGCACCGCTGGATCGAGCTCGGGGCCGGGCGTGAACTCCTCGTCGTCGATCGACAGGATGAAGGCGCTGGCACGGCTTTGCTGCTGCGCGAACTGGCTCAGGTCGCCGTAGCTGGTGGCGCCCAGCACCTCGAAGCCTTCCTTCTCGATGGCCTGCGCAAGCGCACGGATACCCAGGCCGGAGGTGTTTTCCGAACGGTAGTCTTCGTCGATGATCACGATCGGAAAGCGAAAACGCAGCATGGCAGTCCCGGTGGGCGGCGTGGAGGGAGCGCGAAGTTTAGGGCGTCGCCATGACCGCGATCTACACTGAGCCGAAACCAATCCCTCCCGCAACCTGAAAGCAACATCGACATGACATCGGCCACGCTGTGGTGGATCGCCGCGGGCGCTGCAGTGGCGATCGAATTGGCCACCGGAACCTTCTATCTGCTGATGATCGCTGCCGGCCTGGCCAGTGCCGCGGTGGCCGCCCATCTCGGCCTCAATGGGACGGCACAGATCGCACTCGCCGCCGTCGTCGGCAGCGGCGCGACGGCCTTGTGGCACTGGTCGCGCAAGCGGCATCCGCACAGCGCACCCGCACGCGAGAACCGCGATGTGAACCTGGACATCGGCGTGTCCGTGCAGGTGACCAACTGGGCCGCAGACCGCACGGCTCGCGTCACTTACCGTGGCGCAGGCTGGACGGCACGCCTGCAACCCGGCTGCGCGGCGGCACCCGGCCTGCACGAAGTGATCGCCGTCGAGGGCAACTGGCTGGTGGTGGCGCCGCAGGCGCTGCCAGATACCCCACCATCGCCCGCAGCCAGCAGCTCGCCGCCCTGATTGATCGCCCCCTTGCCTACTCCGAGAAGCACCCCATGGATATTGCCATCGTCCTCGCCGTCATTGCGGTCATCTTCATTTCGCAGACCTTCAAGATCGTCCCGCAGCAGCACGCCTGGGTCGTTGAACGGCTGGGCAAGTACGACCGCACGCTGACACCCGGTCTGAAGTTCGTCGTGCCCTTCATCGAGCGGGTGGCCTACAAGCATTCGCTGAAGGAAGTGCCACTCGACGTGCCCAGCCAGGTCTGCATCACCCGCGACAACACCCAGTTGCAGGTCGACGGGATCATCTACTTCCAGATCACCGACCCGATGCGCGCGAGCTACGGGTCGAGCAACTACATCTTCGCGATCACGCAGCTGGCGCAGACGCTCCTGCGCTCGGTGATCGGCAAGATGGAACTCGACAAGACCTTCGAGGAGCGCGACACCATCAATGCCTCGGTCGTCAACGCACTGGACGAGGCCGCTGCCAACTGGGGCGTGAAGGTGCTGCGCTACGAGATCAAGGACCTGACGCCACCGGCCGAGATCCTGCGCAGCATGCAGGCGCAAATCACCGCCGAGCGCGAGAAGCGTGCGCTGATTGCCGCCTCAGAAGGCCGCAAGCAGGAGCAGATCAACATCGCGACGGGAGAGCGCGAAGCGTTCATCGCGCGATCTGAAGGGCAGCGTCAGGCGGAGATCAACCAGGCGCAGGGCGAGGCGTCGGCCATTCTGGCGGTGGCCGAAGCCAGCGCCGAAGCCATCCGCAAGATCGCCGAGGCCATACGTGCCCCTGGCGGTGAACAAGCGGTGCAATTGAAAGTGGCCGAGAAGGCCGTCGAGGCCTACGCGCAGCTGGCGCAGAAGAACAACACGATGATCGTGCCCGGCAACATGAGCGAAGTCTCGGCGCTGATCGGCACCGCGATGACCCTGCTCAAGCCCAAGCCACCGGGAGTGAACTGAACCATGCCATTGAACGTTCTGGGCACTGAACTCGTGCCTTGCTCGTACGACCCGCTGACCGGCTTCTTCCGCGATGGCTGCTGCAAGACCCGGGCAGACGATCTGGGCATGCATGTGCTGTGTGCCAAGGTCACGGCAGAGTTCCTGGCTTTTTCACTGAAGCACGGCAACGACCTGGTCACGCCGCGACCGGAGCACCGCTTCGCCGGCCTGAAACCTGGCGATCGATGGTGCCTGTGTGCGTCGCGTTGGGCAGAAGCACTGAAGGCCGGTGTCGCACCGCCGGTGGTGCTCGAGAGCACCCATCTCAAGGCGCTCGACCACGTGCCACTGGCCACGTTGCAAGCTCACGCGCTGGGCGCAGGATGAATGCGGTGTCAGCGTGATCCACTGCACGGTCGGAGCCCCGTCGCAGGATCACCTACCACCGAGTCGCGGGGTGTCGCAGATCGGCCGATCTCGCTAAATTGGCGGTGAGCCCAGCACAGTGCGTCTTCGTTCGCTGGGCGGAGTCAGACACACCACCAACGGACAGCCATGCGGTCGTTCTCCTTCTTACGCCCCACCCCACCGGGTGCAGTGAATCGGCCTGGCGCCAAGTCTGATGCCGACTTCCAGGACACGCTGGCCGAGCCCAAGCTCTCGGACCTGCGTGGCTGGTTCGACTCGTCGAGCGATCTGAAAGGCGGGCTTCAGGTGCAGGAAGGCGATTTCGATTCATTGCCGGCTGACGTTCAGGCGTCGTTCCCGCCGCGCTGATCCCACCACAGCCCATCTGCAGCACGGTCACAGGCCGGGACCGTCGGCTAAACTCTGAGGCTCCGGAGAGATGGATGAGTGGTTTAAGTCGCACGCCTGGAAAGCGTGTGGGGGCTAATAACCCCCCGCGGGTTCGAATCCCGCTCTCTCCGCCAGACAACCAATGAACACGGGCCTTCGGGCCCGTTTTTGCATCCGGAGCCCAACGATGAAAATCATCTTCCTGGTGCTGATGGCTTTGATGCTGTCAGCCTGCGACCGCGTTGGCGACGCGGTCTCTGCCGGCCACAAGATGAACGCCGCACTGCAGAAATGCGTCGATCACATGAAGGCCCAACAAGGTGATACCGGCATTCCAGAGTGCAACTCGATGGAGTGGCAGGCGGCCTACCTGAAGGCCAAGGACAGCGTCAAGGAACCCAGCGCCGAACTGGATGCCATCGATCAGAAGGCCCTGCAACTCCGGCAGGAAGCTGCGGGCTTGATGCAGAACACGGGCCGGTGAGCATGCGGCTTCAGCGCACCACCGCAATCTGCTCGCGCACGCCACCCTTGAAGGTGTACAGCGTCAGCGCACCATTCTTGATATCGCCCTTGTCGTCGAACGAGATCGTGCCGGTCACGCCCTTGTAGCCGTCGGTTTTCGCCAACGTCGTCAGGTATTTGGCCGGATCGGCAGAGCCGGCCTTGACCATGGCAGCAGCCATCACGTTGACGGAGTCGTAGACGTAAGGCGCATAAAGCTGCACCTCGACGTTGAACTTCTTCTTGAAGGCAGCACGGAAGTCGTCCATCGCCTTCTTCTGCTCGCCGACCACACCGCCCGCCTCGGCACACACCACCTGGCCATCGCCCATGGCGCCGGCCGACAACCCAGGCAAGGCGGCAGTACAAAGGCCATCGCCGCCCATGAAGGTGGCCGCGATGCCCAGCTGCTTCATCTGTCGCAGCATCGGACCGGCCACCGAGTCCATGCCGCCGTAGAACACCACATCGGGCTTGCCCGCCTTGATGGCAGTCAGGATGGAGGTGAAGTTGGTTTCCTTGCTGGTGGTGAACTGGCGGCCGGTGACCTTGCCACCGCTGGCGGCCACCCCCTTCTCGAACTCCTCGGCGACGCCCTGGCCATAGGCGGTGCGGTCGTCGATGACCGCAATCGATTTGCCCTTGAGCGTCTGCGACGCGTAGCGGCCCAGCGTGCTGCCCAGGTGCACATCGTCGGCAACGACACGGAAGGTGGTCTTGTAGCCCTGGCGGGTGAACTTCGGGTTGGTCGACGACGGCGAAATCTGCGGAATGCCGGCATCGCTGTAGATCTTCGACGCGGGAATCGAGGTGCCCGAGTTCAGGTGGCCGATGACGCCGTTGACGTTGGAATCCACCAGTTTCTGCGCCACCGCCGTGCCCTGCTTCGGGTCGGAGGCATCGTCTTCCGTCAGTAGTACAAATTTCGCCTTCTTGCCGCCAATGAGTACGCCTTTGGCGTTCAACTCATCGATGGCCATCCTGGCACCCAGCTCGTTGTCCTTGCCCAGGTGGGCGTCGGGGCCGCTGATCGGTCCGACATGTCCGATCCTGACGACCAGTTCCTGGGCACAGGCAGGTCCGGCGAACGCGGCGGTCAGCGCTGCCGCGATGGCGAGCATCCGAATGGTTTGTTGGGTCCGCATGTCATTCATCCCCGAGAAAAGTAAGAGGTCTGCACTGTTGGTTTCAGGATTCAGCCGATTCACTGCTCGGCGCTGCGGCACGCAGCCGGATCATCTCCCGCGACACGGCAAGTGCCACCATGTCACGCAAGGCCGATGCCAATTCCTCGTGCGCCTGCTGCGCCAGCGTGTCGGCCATGCGGCTGAGCACTGGCTGCATCGCCGCGCGCAGCTGTTGTTCCAGCAGCGAATCGACCTGGTGCTGCAGATCGGTGAGCAGGCGCTGGGTCAGCGCTGTTTCATCGATGACGGGCATCGGCACCGGCTGCTGTGCAGGTTCGTCGCTGGCCGACACTTCCGCCAGCACCGGGACGGCCTCGTGCAGTGGATCGGCGGCGACCGGCTCTGCCGTGGTCAGTTCCACTGCGTCGTCGATACGGGCCTCCACCGCGTCGTCAGCAGGCGCATCGATCTGAACGGGCGCGGGCTCTTCAACTGCGACCCATTCCACAGGCGGCCAGTCAACCACCTCGGTCAGCGTCGGGACCCGCATCGGTGGCAGCGCAGACAGGCTCACGCGGCCACCTCGTGCTTCACCGGCACACAACCGCGCGCCACGTAGTCGCGCCAGCGCTGGCGACCAGCGCTGCGGTCGCCCTCGTCATCCGAGACGATCTCGATCACCCGTGGGTAAGACTCGAAGCTGGCTGCAACCGGCGCGCCGAGATTGACCAACACGGGCATCGAGACGCCATGCCGGGCGTCCTCGACCAGCCAGACCGGCGCGCGCGCCTGGGCGCCGCTGGGCCGGTCATCGCGAAGCTGCACATGCGGCAGAAACTCATCGGCCTCGAACACCCACAACGCACGGTCGAGTTCGGCGAGCGTGGATGTCGATCCGGTCACGGCCAGCCGAGCGCCCTGGCGCAGGGCCTTGCGCAGCAGCCGACACGCGTAGTACACCGGGTCAGGCACATTCACATGAAACTGCACTTCGGTCATCACGTCACGTGCAGTTGACGAGCGATCACTTGGTCTGGGCCAGCACGAAGTGGGTCAGCAAGCCCACCGGTCGCCCGGTGCTGCCCTTCGCGGCGCCGGACTTCCAGGCCGTCCCGGCGATGTCGAGATGCGCCCAGCGGTACTTGGCGGTGTAGCGCTTCAGGAACATCGCTGCGGTGATCGCGCCCCCAGCACGCCCACCCACGTTGCCCATGTCGGCGAAGTTGCTTTTCAAGCCCTCGTCGTACTCGTCGTCGAGCGGCATGCGCCAGCACGGGTCCAGCGCCGCGTCGCCCGCGTTCAGCAACTCGGTGGCCAGCGCATCGTCGGCGGTGAACAGACCCGAGCGATGGTGCCCGAGCGCGATCACGCAGGCCCCGGTCAGCGTGGCGACGTCGACCACCACCGAGGGCTTGAAGCGCTCGGCGTAGGTGAGCGCATCGCACAGGATCAAGCGCCCCTCGGCGTCGGTGTTCAATATCTCGATGGTCTGGCCAGACAGGCTCGTGACCACGTCGCCAGGCTTCACGGCATGGCCGCTGGGCATGTTGTCGCAGCTGGGGATGATGCCGATCACGTTGAGCTTGGGCTTGATCTCGGCGATCGCACGCAGGGTGCCCAGCACGCTGGCCGCGCCGCCCATGTCGTACTTCATCTCGTCCATCTCGGCGGATGGCTTGATCGAGATGCCACCGGTGTCGAAGGTGATGCCCTTGCCCACCAGCACCACCGGAGGCTGCGACTTCGCGGCACCTTCGTAGCGCGCCACGATGAAGCGCAGAGGCTCTGCCGAGCCCTGCGCCACCGCCAGGAAAGCCCCCATGCCGAGCTTTTCGACCGCCTTGCGGTCGAGCACCTCGACCTTCAAGCCGTGTTCCTTGCCCAGGCGCTTGGCCTGTTCACCCAGGTACGTGGGCGTGCAGTGGTTTCCGGGGCGATTGGCGCATTCGCGCGCCAGCGTGACCCCGGCAGCAATGGCCACGCCTCGCTGCAGGCCGACGGCCACATCACCGGCCTGGGCCTTCCCGCACACCAACGTGAAGCGCGACATCGCCGGGGCCTTGGGCGCGCTGGGCTTGGTGTGGCGGTACACATAGATGGCATCGGCTGCGGCGGTGGCCAGGGCTTCTCCGTGCAACGCCGACAAGGGGCTGGCATCGGCCAGCGCCACGGCAATGTGCTTCGCACCGCACCCCTTCAGCTGACCGAGTCCTGCCGCCACGGCCTTCTTGAAGGCCTTGACACTGGACGCCGCGGTGGCCACCACCAGCAGCCTGGCCGCCTTCACCCCGGCCGGTCGGTGCACGTACAGGCTGTGGCCTGCCTTGAGCTGCAGATCACCCGCCGTGATGGCCTCCTTGATCAGCTTGGAAAGTGCCGGTGCCAAACCGCCATCAAGGTCACTTCCGCTGATCACGAGCAACAGCGCATCGGCGCTGATTTCGGACAAGGACGCAGGGGTCGCTACGAGGTGTCTGAAGTCCATAATGCCTGCTGATCAATTGGGCTGACGATGTTATTCGATTCGACCTTGCGTCGTGACTTGGCGCGCACCTTCGGCGCCACGGTGGTCGTCATTCTGACCATCGTGCTGACCATGATGTTGATCCGCACCCTGGGCATGGCTGCGGGCGGCAAGGCGGCCCCGCAGGACGTGGTGCTGCTGCTGGGTTACACCGCGTTGGCACACCTGCCAACGATGCTGGCGTTGTCGATGTTCGTTGCCATCATGGGCACGCTCGGCCGGATGTACCGCGACAGCGAGATGGCCATCTGGTTCGCCAGCGGCGTGAGCCTGTCGCGCTTCGTGCGCCCGGTGCTGCGAACCACCTGGCCGGTGTTGCTGGTGGTGATGCTGCTGTCGCTGCTGGTGTGGCCCTGGGTGAACGAGCGTTCTGCTTTGCTGAAGGACCAGTTCGAGCGCCGGTCCAATCTGTCGCGGGTGACGCCGGGTCAGTTCGAGGCGTCTGCCGATGGCAACCGCGTGTTCTTCATCGAACGCAACTCGCCGGACGGCACCGATGGTCGCAATGTGTTCATCTACGGCAGATTGAAGGACAGCGAATCGGTCACCACATCACGCACCGGCCGTGTCGAGGTGGAGGACGAGAACCGCTACCTGCGCCTAGGGGACGGCCAGCGCAACGAGATCGATCGCAAGTCGGCCGAACGCACGCTGTCTCGCTTCGATCGCTACGACGTGATCGTCGGCGACCGGCTCGCATCGCCCACCGACGATCTGCCGCCGAAAGCGCGCTCCACGATGGCACTGCTGAGCAAGCCTACCCCCGAGCACCTGGGCGAGCTGGCCTGGCGCTTGGGTCTGATCCTGGCAGCGACCAACATGGTGCTGCTGGCAATCGGGCTGGCTTCGACCAACCCGCGCCGCGCCAGCAACTGGAACCTGATCTTCGCGCTGCTGACCTTCATCGTCTACTACAACCTGATCAGCCTCTCGCGGGCCTGGGTGTCCAACGGCAAGCTGGGCATGGGCTCGGCCCTGCTGATCACGCACGGCGCCGCGCTGCTGCTCGCGATGTACCTGATGTGGCGACAGGACGCGGCAAGGCGTCTGCCACGCCGCGCGGCCGCCGCTGTCACCTGAGGCCTCTGGATCCGATGAAGACGGTACGCCGCCTGTTCTATGTCGACATCACGGTCTCGGTGATGTTCGTGTCGCTGGCCTTCCTGTCCTTGTTCCTGTTCATCGATCTCGTCGACGCCTTGTCGGAAATGGCGAAGCTGGGGGGATCGATCGGGCTGGCTGCGCTGGCCAGCATGCTGGATGTCCCCGGTCACTTCTACGAGCTGGCGCCGATCATGGTGCTGATCGGTACGATCTACACGCTGTCACGGATGGCGCAATCTTCTGAATTCACCATCCTGCGCACCAGCGGGCTCGGCCCCTGGCGCGCATTGCGGCTGCTGGCCACCCTGGGCCTGGCGTTCGCTGCGGTGACCTTCCTGGTCGGCGACTACCTGGCACCGTACTCCGAGAACAAGGGCGTCGATGTGCGCGCCGCCATGCGCGGCAGCCTCAGCCATGGACGCGCTGGCGTGTGGATCAAGGACCGGCAGAGCACGCCCGATGGTGAACGCTCCTACTCCATCAACATCGGGCGCAGCAGCTCGCAGGGCGGCATGCTCGACGTGAACATCTTCGAGTTCGACGACGACGGCAAGCTGGTGCGGCAGATCACCGCGGCCTCGGGGCGCATCGACGATCAGGGCCATTGGGCGTTGTCGAAGGTCAACATCGCGCATTGGCACACCGGCGAGGTCGGGCAAGCCCCACACGTGAGCAGCGAATCGCTGGAGTCCTGGCAATGGACCGCGGGGCCATCGGCCGAAGTGGTGGCCTCCGCGCTGCTGCCGGTCTCGACCATGTCGACGCTGGAACTCTGGCGCTACATCGGCCATCTGGATGTCAACGAACAGGCGATCCAGGCCTACGAAATCCAGTTCTGGAAACGAGCGCTGTATCCCTTCGCCTGCCTGGTGATGGTGTGCCTCGCGTTGCCGTTCGCCTACCTGCACGCGCGTGCCGGTGGCATCAGCCTGAAAGTGTTCGGCGGCATCATGCTGGGCATCACCTTCGTGCTGCTGAACAGCCTCGCCGGGCATCTGGGACTGCTGCGCAACTGGACTCCGTGGATCGCCGCTGCCGCGCCGAGCGTGCTGTTCCTGCTGATGTCGATGGCCGCGTTCGCCTGGCTGGTGCGCTACCGATGAGCACTGCCCCCACCGGCCTGCTGCTGTTCGCCCATGGCGCGCGCGACCCGAACTGGGCCCTGCCGTTCGAGGCGGTGCTGAGCCGCGTGCGCGAGCAGGCCCCCGAGATCGCCGTGTCCCTGAGTTTTCTGGAGTTCATGGCACCCACCTTGCTGGAAGCCGGCGACACGCTGGCGGCGGCCGGTTGCACCCAGGTGGCCATCGTGCCGCTGTTCCTGGGCACCGGTGGCCATGTCCGCAAGGATCTGCCGCTGCTCATCGAGGCGCTGCGCAGCGCGCATCCTCAAGTCACCTGGACGCTCAGGTCGTCGATCGGCGAAGCACCGGGCGTCATCGAAGCCATGGCCACCGCCGCCCTGCGACCCACCGACACCGTGAACCGCCCATGAACCTGCATCAATTCCGATTCGTCCAGGAGGCGGTCCGCCAGAACCTCAACCTGACCGAGACCGCCAAGGCGTTGTTCACCTCCCAGCCGGGCGTGTCCAAGGCGATCCTCGAGCTCGAGGGCGAGCTCGGCGTCGACATCTTCGCGCGCCACGGCAAGCGGCTGCGCCGCGTCACCGAGCCTGGCATGGAGGTGTTGAAGGCGATCGAGATCATCATGCGCGAGGTCAACAACCTCAAGCGCATCGGCGACGAGTTCTCGAACCAGGACGCCGGCACACTGTCGATCGCGACCACCCACACCCAGGCCCGCTATGTGCTGCCCGAACCGGTGGCCCGGCTGCGCAAGCGTTTCCCGAAAGTGAACGTCAGCCTGCACCAGGGCAACCCTCAGCAGGTCGCCCGAATGGTCATCGAGGAAGTTGCCGAAGTCGGGCTGGCCACCGAATCGCTCGACCGTTACGACGAACTGGTCACCCTGCCCTGCTACGAGTGGCAGCATGTCGTCGTGATGCCGGCCGGGCACCCGCTGGCGCAGGTCGAGCGGCTGACCATCGAGCAGCTTGCGGCCGAGCCCTTGATCTCGTACCACCCGACCTTCACCGGCCGCACCCGGATCGACCAGGCCTTCGAAGCGCGACGCCTGAAACCCAATGTCGTGCTCGAGGCGATCGACTCCGACGTGATCAAGACCTACGTACGGCTGGGCCTGGGCATCGGCATCGTGGCGGAAATGGCTGTGCGCGACGACCCGCCGGGCGGCGATCTGGTGTGGCGACCCGCCGGCCAGTTGTTTGGCCAGAACGTGGCCCGCATCGCGTTCAAGCGGGGTGCCTACTTGCGCAACTTCGTCTATGTTTTCTCCGAGATGATTTCCGAACGCCTAAGTCGCTCGCTGATCACCCGCAGCCTGGGCGGATCGGCGGCCTCCGGCGAATGAACGCGGTGGGCCACACCCCGGCGCTCACCAGCCGCCTGCCGCAGGTCGGCACGACGATCTTCAGCGTGATGTCGGCCCTGGCGCAGCAGCATGGCGCAGTGAACCTCGGGCAAGGGTTTCCGGATTTCGGATGCGATGCGCGACTGCTGGACGCCGTGAACCAGGCCATGCGCAGTGGCCACAACCAGTACGCCCCGATGGCCGGCGTGCAGCCCCTGCGCGAGGGCATCTCCGAGAAGATCAGCGCGCTGTATGGCCACCACTACGACCCGGCGCATGAAATCACCATCACCGCTGGCGCCACGCAAGCGATCCTGACCGTGGTGATGGCGGTGGTGCAGCCCGGCGACGAGGTGATCCTGCTCGATCCCTGCTTCGACAGCTATGCGCCCAATGTGGCGCTGGCTGGTGGCATCGCGGTGCACGTGCCACTGACACCAGGCAGCTTCGCACCCGACTTCGACCGCATCGCGCAGGCCCTCTCACCGCGCACGCGGCTGATCATCGTCAACACGCCGCACAACCCGAGCGGTACCGTGTGGAACGCTTCCGACATGCAGCGCCTGACCGAATTGCTGCGATCGACCCAGGTGCTGGTGATCGGCGACGAGGTCTACGAGCACATGGTCTACGACGGCGTGCAGCACCAAAGCATCGCCCGCTGGCCAGAGTTGGCCGCGCGCGGCTTTGTCGTATCAAGCTTCGGCAAAACCTACCACGTGACGGGCTGGAAGGTGGGCTACGTGGCGGCGCCCGCTGCACTGACGGCGGAATTCCGCAAGGTGCACCAATTCAACGTGTTCGCCGTCAACACACCGGTCCAGCATGGCCTGGCCGCTTATCTGCGCGACCCGAAACCGCATCTCGAGTTGGCCGCGTTCTACCAACGCAAGCGTGACTTGTTCGCCGAGGGATTGCGTGGCACCCGATTGCGGCCACTGCACAGCGCGGGCACCTATTTCCAGTGTGCCGACTTCTCGGACGTCAGCCATGAAGACGACACCGCGTTCTGCGAGCGCCTGACGCGTGAGATCGGCGTCGCTGCCATTCCAATGTCGGCCTTCTACCCGCAGCCGGTGCAGCAGGGGCTGATCCGTTTCTGCTTCGCGAAAGAAGAGGCCACCCTGACGCTGGCGCTGGAGCGACTACGCCGGCTTTGACGGCGTGACCGCGGGCGACAGGAAGTCCAGCTCCAGATCGACGGCCGTGCCGACCGGCTTGGCGCTGGTCTGCGGTGACAGCGGCAGCAACAGATCGACGGGCTCGACGGGCGGCGGCTCGATTTCGCTGTGATCCCGGGCCAGCAGATACAGGAACTGCAGTTCACTCAGGCACCCAAGGTCAAAGGCCTCTGCGGGCGTGCCACCGTGAACCAGCAGCGACTCGACCAGACGCATCGCCGCTGGCGGATCGTTCCAGACCGACTCGATGCGGCGCATCTCTTCGGCATGATCGGCGATCGACGTGGCGGTGGCCGACGGGTCGTCCCAGGCAGGCGAGACTCGGTTGAAGCGCTTTTCGTAGCGATCGCGCACAGCGGCGTGGGCGTCGCGATCGCCACGACGGCGATGAAGCTGCAGCAGCAACAGGTACGGCATCGGGCACGCGCCGCCCGCACCACGAGAAAAACCATCGAGCAGATCGACCGCCGTGTCTTCCTGGCCCAGCGCCACGAAGAACTCGGCCTGCTGCTCCAGGTCGATCAGTGCGTCGGCCGTGACCGGCAGGGCCGACCTCACCGACTCGGCCCGGGTGCGGGCACCTGCCAAGACGGCGGTTTCGCTGAGCGGGGGTACAGCGACCGGCGGGCGTGAAGGCACGGGAGCAACCGGCGCGGCGGCGGGTGTCGCTGCACGGTTGAACGGCAGTGGCCCGGTGCTCGCCAGCCCATCGCGTGCGTCGTCGGCCCACTGCGCCGTCGCGCGGGGCGCGGCCATCGTGCTGGATGGTGCTGGCATCAAGGTGCTGGGTGCCGGGCGTATCTGCGCACGGTCGACGCTCCAGGTGGGCTGGCGGGGACGGCGCGTCAGACGACGCCGGTCAAGCAGCACACCCACGCCGAACAGCAGCACAGCGATCGATACCGTCAGTGCCACGAGCCACGGCAGCGAATAGCGTCTCGCCTCGGCCGCTTCGAGACGCGCCTGCAGCTTCGCCGCGGCGGCGTTCGACACCTGGGTGTCGAGGTGGGACTGATCCAGCCGCCGCTGCAACTCGGCGATCTGCTCGCGCTGCGACTCGCTGACGCGTTCGGCCTCCGACGCGGCCGATGCGGCTGCAGCCACCATCGCTGCGGCCGATGCAGCCACATCGGCGGCCGACGGTGCCGACGCCACAGCAGCGATTGCCAGGCCTGCCGCTTGAGGCGTACTCCGTTCGAGTTGCAGCCTCGACGCTGAAGTGCGCGCGCGCTGAGCCGCCGACGTGACGCGCCGGGATTTGCGTACCGAGGCGCGCGCGACCTGCGCGTCATTCGTAGCGCGTCTGGCCGCGGCCGACTTGGCTTGGCGGCGTTGGGCGCGTGAGGTCGCTGGCCGCGACGGCGCCGGTGCGCTGTCCGCCCGGGCAGTCGAGCCGGGACCGGCGGCCACGGGGCCGCCAGCACCCAAGGTGCCGGCGCTTGATGCCGCTGCAGAAGCCGCCATCGCAGCAGGTTCAACGGCCGTTGGCACGCTGGCTTGATAAGCAGACAACGGCGGATCGACGAACACCACGAACTGGCGGCTGACGCGCGATGAACATCCTGCAGACACGGTCACGTGCAGGACCGGTTCGACCATGCGCACGCTGCTGCGGATGCGCAGCCACTGCACGCCACTGTCAGGCGAGGGGTCGAGTCGCCACTGCAGCACCGCCGACGGCAAGGGGTTGTCACCGGCCATCACCTCTGCGGCCACGCAGCTGGCAGTGATCTGCTCATTGGGGTCAGCACTCACCGGCACCGTGATGTCGAGCGGCTGCCCGAGTGTGGTGGCGTTGACCACCTTGCCAAACCCGACGGCCATCGAGGGCTGCACGGCCAAGGACAGCAGTGCACTGGCGACAAGCGCCGGGTACGTGATGCGCATGCTCAGGGGCTCAGATCCAGAAAACGTAACAAAAAGTCACTCTAGCATGCACCCTGCTCCGGGATCGACCGATCA
Source organism: Burkholderiales bacterium PBB1 (assembly GCA_002255905.1). Lineage (GTDB taxonomy): Bacteria > Pseudomonadota > Gammaproteobacteria > Burkholderiales > Burkholderiaceae_C > PBB1. The sequence continues at coordinate 812,612 of NKIN01000001.1, read as the reverse complement.
AGGGCCTGAAAGGCAGTGCTCTAACGCGGACCATCGGTCGGGTCATCGAGCGCGCTGGGCATCAGCCAGGAACTGCCCGCCGTGGGCGACCACTCGCCGCCGGACGGCATCTGACCACTCAGTTGAAGCGCCGACTGCACCGCGGCATCGAAGACCGACAGGCATTGCGAGAGCGACTCCGGATCCGGCTGGGCCAGTTGCAGCCGCAGGTACAGCTTGCCGCGCAGCGCCATCAACACGAATGGCACGTCGCTGGCCAGCAGGTTCTGGGTGGACTTCGCAAGCTGCTCGCCCAGCGGGCCATTGACCCATGCCATGCCCAACACCGTGTTGACGCCCAGCACGCCGAACTGCGCCTGAAGGACCTTGTCGAACGACAGATCGATCTTCGGGAACATCGCCAGCCAGCGCATCTCTTCCGGATGCGACATGTCGATGACGGTCTGGGCCTCCTGTGTGTAGCGCTCGAAGGTCTCGTGTTCCAGCCGCTCCATCAGCGAGCGGGTCATCGCCAGCACTTGCAACGCGCCGGGCAGATTCAGGTCGAGCCGAATGCGCAGTTCATCGCCTGCGATGTAGCTGCGCTGCGAGGGCCCCCATTCCATGCGCAGGGTCTGCCCTGCAGACGGGGCTTCGATGACAAAACGCAGCCCGCCCTCGTCGCGGCGGTAGCGCATGCCGGCCTGGGTGGCCCAGACCTCGATGGCGTCGAGACCGGTATCGGAGCGGCCCAGGCTCCGGGTCCACCATCGCTTCAGGGCCGGCAGCATGCCGATCGATCGCACAGGCTCCGTGCGCAGAAACTGAAGGGGTTCAACACAGGTGCGGCGATCATGGCAGGACCAGTGTATTCGTGGGGCGCGGCGGACAGGAATCGAACCTGTAACCCCCAGCTTAGAAGGCTGGTGCTCTATCCGGTTGAGCTACCGCCACTGTTGACCGTGACCGCTGCGTCGAATCCGTTGGAGCCGAATTCGCCAAGGCGGGAATGCGTCACCAGAGAGGTCTCAGTGCGCTGCACTGAGCATGGGAAATTTGGTCGGGGCGGTGGGATTCGAACTCACGACCACCTGGTCCCAAACCAGGTGCGCTACCAGGCTGCGCTACGCCCCGAGCCTTCCATTGTATGCCGAACACGGGCCGCTGCGGACATCACTTACTGAGTCAGTTGAGTCCACACCTTGTCCAGTCGCTTGGCACTGACCGGCTGCGGTGTGCGCAACTCCTGCGCAAAGAGACTGATGCGCAGTTCTTCGAGCAGCCAGCGGAACTCCTCCAGGCGCGCATCGCGCACGCCCTTGCGTTCAGCCACGGTGCGCAGATAGCGCTGCTCGATCGGCCGCAGCTCAGCCAGCCGCGCGGCGTCTCGCGCTGGGTCGGCACGCCACTTGTCCAAGCGCATCACCACACCTTTGAGGTAACGCGGCAGATGGGCCAATTGCGCCCAGGGCGTGGTCTGCAGGAATCGCTTGGACACCAACCGGGCGAGCTGAGCCTCGATGTCGTCGGACACCTCCTTCGGGGCACGCGCGTCCTTCAGCTTGCGCACCGCTGCGGCATGGTCGATCAGCACGGCGTGCGCTGCGCGCGCGATCTCGTTGGCGATCAGGGTCAGGCGCCCGCGCCCATCGTCGACGCGACGGCGGAACGTGATGGCGTCGGTGGGCAGCGGGTCCATCAAAAAGGCCCGGTCGATGGCCAGGCCGATGATCTGCTCGCGCAGCTCGTCGGCGGAGCCCAGTGAGAGGTACAGCACCGACATTTTCTGCAGGTCGGGGATGTTTCTTTCCAGGTACTTCAGTGCCTCGCGGATCTGCAGCGCGACCAAGCGCCGCAAGCCGGCCTGATGTCGCAATGACGCCACGGACGGCTCGTCGAACACCTCGATGGAGACCGCCGAGCCGCGATCGATCAACGCCGGAAAGCCGACCATGGTCTGCGCTCCGCGACGCACCTCCAGCAGTTCGGGCAACTCGCCGAAGGTCCAGTCGGTGTAGAGCGCCTCTGCGCTGGAGGCCGGTGGCTGCGCATCGGCGGACCCCGCAGGGGTGCGGGCTCGCGGCAGCTCGACAGGCTTTGCGGTGGCCGGCACGGACGCCTTGGCGGCTGGTGTCGCCGGCGAGGGAATCTTCAGTTGCGCTAGCGCCTGGAAGGCCGATCGCGCCTGGCTGCCGAGATCGGCCTTCAGCGTCGCCAGGTTTCGGCCCGTGCCGAGCTGGCGGCCATGTTCGTCGACCACGCGAAAGTTCATGAACAGGTGTGCTGGCACCTGCTCACTCTTGAAGTCGGCTCGCTTCACGTCCAGCTGCGTCCTGGCTCGCACATGCTTCAGCAATGCATCGACCAGGCTGCCGCTGCCAAAACCGTGCGCAGCGTCGATGTCAGCGATGAACGCCGCCACGTAATCGGGCAACGGCACCAGCCGAGAGCGAGGCCGCTGGTGCAGGCTTTTCACCAGAGCCATCACCTTGTCCTTCAGCATGCCCGGCACCAGCCATTCGCACCGCTCGTCGCTGACCTGGTTCAGCGCGTAGATCGGCACCGTCACCGTCACACCGTCCTTCGCATCGCCGGGCTCGTGCAGGTAGGCGGCCGCGCAATCGACACCGCCCAACCGCACGGTTTTGGGGAAGGAGGCGGTGGTGATGCCCGCGGCTTCGTGGCGCATCAGCTCTTCGCGCGTCAGCATCAGCAGCTTCGGCTGGCGCTTGATCTCGTCCCGGTACCAGCGCTCCAGCGTCGCGCCGCTGCACACCTCGGCAGGCAACTGCTGGTCGTAGAAGGCGTGGATCAATTCGTCATCGACCAGCACGTCCTGGCGACGCGACTTGTGTTCGAGGTCTTCGACCTGCGCGATCAGCTTGCGGTTGGCGGCCAGGAACGGCAGCCGGGTCTCCCATTCGCCGGCGACCAGCGCTTCGCGGATGAAGATCTCGCGCGCCTCGGCCGGGCTCACCAAGCCGAAGTTCACCCGCCGGTTGTTGTAGACGACGATGCCGTACAGCGTGGCGCGCTCCAGCGCGATGACCTCGGCGGCCTTCTTTTCCCAATGCGGTTCGAGCAGCTGGGTCTTGATCACGTGCGCTGCGATCTGAGGCAGCCACTGCGGCTCGATCGCCGCAATGCCGCGGCCATACAAGCGGGTCGTGTCGACCAGTTCCGCCGCGACGATCCAGCGACCGGGCTTCTTCGACAGATTGATACCGGGGTGGCGGTAGAAACGGATACCTCGCGCGCCGAGGTACCACTCGTCCTCGTCGCTTTTGACGCCGATGTTGCCCAGCAGCCCGGCCAACAGCGACAGATGCAGTTGCTCGTAGGTGGCCGGCGACGCATTGAGCCGCCAGCCGTGCTCGGCTACCACGGTCAGCAGCTGGGTATGGATATCGCGCCACTCGCGCACCCGGCGCGGCGAGATGAAATGCTCGCGCAGCAACTGCTCCTGCTTGCGCAGGCTGAGTCTGTGTTCGCGCTGAGGCTCGCCCGCTTGGGCGCCGGGGCCCGCGCCGCGGGACGCTTCGAGCCACTTCCATAACTTCAGCGTGCCGAGGAATTCCGATCGCTCGTCGTCGAATTGCTTGTGTGCCGTGTCGGCAGCCTGCTGCGCTTCCAGCGGGCGGTCGCGCACATCCTGCACGCTCATCGCACCGGCCACGATCAACACCTCGGTGAGCGCCTGACGGCTGCGCGCTTCCAGGATCATCCGGCCTACGCGGGGGTCGAGCGGCAGACGCGCCAGCTCCGTGCCCATCGCGGTCAGCTCGTTGTGGTCGTCGACCGCACCGAGCTCTGCCAGCAGCTGGTAGCCATCGGCGATGGCGCGGCGCGGCGGCGGCTCGATGAACGGGAAATCCTCGACCAGGCCGAGGTTCAGCGACTTCATCCGCAGAATCACGCCGGCGAGCGACGAGCGCATGATTTCCGGATCGGTGAATCTCGGCCGGCCGGCAAAATCCTTCTCGTCGTAGAGGCGGATGCAGATGCCATTGCTGACGCGTCCGCAACGACCCGCGCGCTGGTGGGCCGCCGCCTGACTGATCGGCTCGATCTGCAACTGCTCGACCTTGTTGCGGTAGCTGTAGCGCTTGACGCGCGCCGTGCCGGCATCGATCACGTACTGGATGCCGGGCACCGTCAGCGAGGTCTCGGCCACGTTGGTGGCCAGCACGATGCGGCGCGCGCTGTGGGGCTCGAAGACCTGATCCTGCTCCTGCTGGCTCAACCGCGCGTACAGCGGCACGACCTCCACCCCTGGCGGGTGATGGCGGCGCAGGTGATCGGCCGCATCGCGGATTTCGCGCTCGCCGGGCAGAAACACGAGCACGTCGCCCCCGCTTCCTGCGGCACCGCTCATCCACAGCTCATCGACGGCATCGGCAATGGCCTGGTTCAGACCGTACTCGCGGCTTTCTTCGAAGGGACGCCAGCGTTGCTCGACCGGAAACAACCGACCCGACACCTGGATCACCGGTGCGGGCCCATCAGCGCCCGCAAAGTGATCGGCAAAGCGCTCTGCATCGATGGTGGCCGAGGTGACGATCACCTTCAGGTCGGGACGCTTCGGTAGCAACTGCCTCAGGTAGCCGAGCAGGAAGTCGATGTTCAGGCTGCGCTCGTGGGCCTCGTCGATGATCAGCGTGTCGTAGGCGCGCAGCAGCGGATCGGTCTGGGTTTCGGCCAGCAGGATGCCGTCGGTCATCAGCTTGACGCTGGCGCCGGGCGATAGCCGATCCTGAAACCGGACCTTGAATCCGACGATCTCGCCCAGCGGCGAATTCAGCTCCTGTGCGATGCGCTTGGCCACGCTGGATGCCGCGATGCGGCGCGGTTGCGTGTGACCGATCAGGCCACGACCGCCGGCGCCGCGCCCCCGGCCGAGGGCCAAGGCAATCTTGGGCAGTTGCGTCGTCTTGCCTGATCCGGTCTCACCGCAGACGATGACGACCTGATGCGCCACGATGGCCTTCGCGATCTCGTCACGCCGTGCCGAGACCGGCAGCGTGTCAGCGAAGGTGATCGGCGGAATCGGGTTCGCGAGCGTCGCATTCGCGCGGGGCACGGAGCGGGGCGTCGGGCGGGCTCGCGGGGCAGACGTCATCGGGCCTTCATGCAAAATCGAACATTATTTCAAAGCGCCACGATGAGCCTGGTTTTCCCGCACACGTTCGTACCGTGGTTCCGCTCGGTCGCGCCGTACATCCACGCGCACCGCAGCAAGACCTTCGTCGTCGCCATCGCCGGTGAGCTGATCGCAGCCGGCAAGCTGAACACCTTCGCGCAGGACCTCGCGCTGATCCACGCCATGGGCATCAAGGTCGTGCTGGTGCACGGCTTTCGGCCGCAGGTCGAAGAGCAGCTCAAGGCCAAGGGACACGTCTCGCATTTCAGCCACGGCATGCGCGTGACCGACGCGATCGCACTCGACTGCGCACAGGAGGCCGCGGGCCAGCTGCGTTACGAGATCGAAGCCGCGTTCTCGCAAGGGCTGCCGAATACGCCGATGGCGGGCAGCCAGATCCGTGTGGTGTCTGGCAACTTCATCACCGCCAAACCGGTGGGCGTGATCGACGGCGTCGATTTCCTTCACACCGGTCTCGTACGCAAGATCGACGCGGTCGGCATCCGCCGCGCCGTCGACTTCGGCGCGCTGGTGATGCTCTCGCCCTTTGGTTTTTCGCCCACCGGTGAAGCCTTCAATCTCAGCATGGAAGACGTTGCAGCCAGCGCAGCGATTTCGTTGCAGGCCGACAAGCTGATCTATGTGACCGAAGTGAAAGGCATCCCGCTCGACATCACCGATCCGCAAAGCGAGATCGATCAGGAACTGACCCTGGCCGATGCCGAAAAACTGCTGGCGGCGCTGCCGAATCCACAGCAGCCCACCGATACCGCGTTTTATTTGCAGCACGCCGTGAAGGCCAGCCGCAGTGGTGTCGTGCGCGTGCACATCATTCCGTTTTCTGTCGATGGCTCGGTGCTGATGGAATCATTCACCCACGATGGTGTGGGCACGATGATCGTCGACGAAAAACTCGAAAGTCTGCGCGAGGCCACGGCCGATGACATCGGTGGCGTTCTGCAGTTGATCGTTCCATTTGAAAACGATGGGACGCTGGTGAAAAGGGATCGCACTGAAATCGAACGCGATATCGATTTCTACACCGTCATCGAACACGACGGTGTGATATTCGGTTGTGCTGCGCTATACCCTTATCCGGAAAAACAGACTGGCGAGATGGCCGCTCTGACGGTGTCACCCGAGGTTCAAGGGCAAGGCGATGGCGAGCGGATTCTCAAACGCATCGAGCAGCGTGCGCGTGCGATGGGCTTGAAGAGCATCTTCGTGCTGACCACGCGAACGATGCACTGGTTCATCAAGCGCGGGTTCGAACAGGTCTCGCCCGACTGGCTGCCCGAGGCGCGGCAACGCAAATACAACTGGGATCGTCGCTCCCAAGTGCTGGTGAAGACACTGGCCTGAGCGTCGATCTGCCGCCTGCTGCGGCTCACTGGCTAAATGATTGCACCACCCTTACTGGAGACTTGCCCATGGCACGCACCGTCAATTGCATCCATCTGAAAAAGGTCGGTGAAGGCCTCGACTACGCACCCTACCCGGGCGAGCTTGGCAAGCGCATCTACAACGAGGTCAGCAAGGAAGCCTGGGCTCTGTGGATGAAGCACCAGACGATGCTCGTCAACGAAAATCGACTGAATCTGGCAGACCTGCGGGCGCGTCAGTATCTGGCCCGGCAGATGGAGAATTTCTTTTTCGGCGACGGTGCAGAACAGGTGGCCGGTTACGTTCCCCCATCGATATGAGTATTTTTTTGTGAAATCGACTCGAACCAGAAAATCACACTCGTGATGTTGTTTTTGCGGTTTGATTCACAATGATTAATGGCATCCGGGTTTGACTGTGCGCTGAGTTTTGTATACTCGTCGAGCGCGCAGTTATACGGCGCCCCATTTATCTACGCTCAAAGGAAAGCTCATGTCGACACTGAAAGAATTGCTGAATCAAAAGGCAGAACTCGACAAGGCGATTGAATCGACGCGCAAGCAAGAACTTGCCAATGCAATTGCACAAGTCCGGAGCCTGATGCAGGAGTACGGCCTGACCGTCGCCGACATCTCCGTGAAGTCGTCGTCGCGTGCACCGAGCGCCGCCAAGGGCGGCAAGGTCGCCGCGAAGTACCGCAATTCCGCCACCGGTGAATCCTGGAGCGGCCGCGGCCTGCAGCCCAAATGGCTGAAAGCCGCGCTCGCCTCTGGCCGTCAACTGAGCGACTTCGCGGTCTGATTCGACAGCAGGGCTCACCCAGTGGACGTGGCGGGAGACCCGGCTCCCGCACCAACGCCGCGGGGCCCGCCGCTAAACTGAAGGCGTGATCGCGCCTTCGTTCATCCAGGATCTGCTCTCCCGCGTCGACATCGCCGACATCGTTGGCCGGCACGTCACGCTGAAGAAGTCGGGCGCAAACCACATGGGTTTGTGCCCGTTCCACAGCGAAAAGTCCCCCAGTTTCGCCGTCAGCCCCACCCGCCAGACCTACCACTGCTTCGGTTGCGGAGTGCATGGCAACGCCATCGGGTTCCTGATGGAGCACGCTGGTATGGGCTTCCTCGATGCGGTCAACGATCTGGCTCAGCAGGTTGGCATGACCGTGCCGCAAGACGACCGCTCTCCCGAGGAGCGCGCACGCGCCGCTCAGATCAAGGAGCGGCAGGGCACACTGACCGACGTGCTGGCGAAGGCGGCAACTCACTATCGGCAGCAGCTCAAGGCCAGCCCGCGAGCGATCGACTACCTCAAGCAACGAGGCCTCAGCGGCGAAATCGCAGCCCGTTTCGCCATGGGCTATGCCCCCGAAGGCTGGCGCCCCCTGGCCAGCGCATTCCCCCGCTACGACGATCCGCTGCTCGAAGAAAGCGGCCTGGTCATCGTCCACGACGCCGACGATCCGTCGGCTGACGCAAAACGCTACGACCGCTTTCGCGACCGCATCATGTTTCCGATCCGCTCGGTGCAAGGCGATGTGATCGGCTTCGGCGGACGGGTGCTCGACCGTGGCGAGCCGAAGTACCTGAATTCACCCGAGACGCCAGTCTTCAGCAAGGGCCGCGAGTTGTACGGCCTGTTCGAGGCGCGAGCGGCCATCCGGCAGCACGGTTTTGTGCTGGTGGTCGAGGGCTACATGGACGTGGTGGCGCTGGCACAGCTGGGCTTTCCGAACGCGGTGGCGACGCTCGGCACCGCCTGCACCGCAGAGCACGTGCAAAAGCTGTTCCGCTTCACCGACGCGGTGGTATTCAGCTTCGACGGCGACGCGGCGGGCCGACGTGCGGCGGGTCGCGCACTGGAGGCAGCCCTCCCCCATGCCACCGATGTGCGCAGCATCCGCTTCTTGTTTCTGCCCAAGGAGCACGATCCCGATTCCTATGTGCGCGAGCACGGCACCGACGGCTTTGCCCGCTGCATCGAGCAGGCCGTGCCACTGTCGCGCCAGCTGATCGCGGTGGCCCAGGAGGGTTGCGACATGGCCAGCGCAGAGGGTCGCGCGCGTTTTCTCGCAGTCGCCCGCCCGCTTTGGTCGATGCTGCCCGATGGCGCCTTGAAGCGTCAGCTGCTCGGCGAGATTGCGAACACCGCGACGCTGGCGGTCAGCGAGCTGAGTGAACTGTGGCAGACCAGCGCTGCGAAAGCCCGCCAACCCGCAGCAGACGCCACCGTCGCCCCTCGCCGCCTTGTCAGGGCGGCGCGCCAGGGCACGGCGAACCAGCTGGATCGGGTGCTGTGGCTGCTGCTGCACCGCGCGGAGTTGTGGTGGGAGATCGACGGCGATGCACACGACCTGCTGGCCGATCAGGCGGCGCCATACGCAACGCTGCTTGCCCAGGTGGAGCGCTGCCTTCACGAACATGGGCCGATCGGTCCCGCCGCGCTGCTCGACGAGTTGATGCGAGCCGCAAGCGATGACACCCTCGCCCGCGCCACACTCGACCGCATCGCCCGCTTCCACGATCCGGAGGACCAGACCGACCTGAAATGCCAGCTCGATCTGCTGCTCGATCAGCTGCGCCTTCAAGAGGTTGATCACGAACTGAAGCTGCTGTTCGAATCCGGGCTGATGTCGCCAGACATCCAGGCGCGCAGCGCACTGCTGATGCAAAGCCGATCGCGCCTGAAGGCCGCGCTGGCGCGATCCACACCGCAGCCGACATGAGGTTTGCCGACTGACGGAAAGGCTCGAAACACGGCCTTCCTCAGGCGTGGAACGGTATAATCCTCTGCTGCGCCAAAACTGCTGCATTTCCAGTGATTGCGACAGCATCCACCCTGACAGCCAGGTCACGGGCGTGATTGCCGATGGAATCCGGCGACATGGTCGGTGGGTTCTGCCGCCAATTCACCGAATGCGGAGCTTGTCGAACGATCCGTTCGACTCCACCTGTAGAGCCCTGGGGGTTGAACCCCCGTCCCATTTAGGAATTGCATGACTGCGAAGAAAAGCGCGCCGACAGCGGCCGTCAAGCCGGCCTCCCCCGCGAAAGCTGCCACCGCGAAGTCCAGCGACAAGAAGACCACCACAGTGAAGCCGCCAGCAGCCGGCAAGACCGCTGCAAAGGCGGCACCCAAGGCCAGCGCCGTGGACGACAAGACCAAAAAGGCCCGCAAGCCTGCGAAGAGCGACGAGAAGGCCAAGAAGGCTGAGCTGGTCGAGGAAGATTTCTCCGACATCGAAGGCGATCTCGAGGGCGAGCCTGAAGTCGAAGTCACCGACGATGCCGAAAAGGCGAAGGCCAAGCCGCTGCGCATGAAGGTGTCGCGCGCCAAGGAGCGCGCACTGATGCGCGAGTTCGGGCTCGACGAGACCGCGCTCACCGAAGAAGAAGTCGCCAAGCGTCGCCAGGAGCTGAAGACGCTCATCAAGATGGGCAAGACGCGTGGTTTCCTGACGCACCAGGAAATCAACGACCACCTGCCTGAGAAGCTGGTCGACAACGAAATCCTCGAAGCCATCGTGTCGATGCTCAACGACATGGGCATCGCGGTCTACGAGCAGGCGCCCGACGCCGCCACGCTGCTGATCGCCGGCGGCGGTACCACCACCGCCACCGAGGAAGAGGCCGAAGAAGCTGCCGAGGCGGCGCTGTCCACCGTCGACTCCGAATTCGGCCGCACGACCGACCCGGTGCGCATGTACATGCGCGAGATGGGCACGGTCGAGTTGCTGACGCGCGAGGGCGAGATCGAGATCGCCAAACGCATCGAAGGCGGCCTGCAGGCCATGATGCTGGCCATCAGCGCATCGCCAACCACCATCGCCGAGATCCTGGCCTACGCCGACCGCATCACCGCTGGCGACATGACCATCTCCGAGGTGGTCGATGGCTTCGTCTCCGAAGGCGAGGCCGATGACTACGTGGCCGAGGAAGACGTCGACTTCTTCGACGAGGAAGACGACGACGACGGCAACGGCGGCAGCAAGGCCCTGACGAAAAAGCTCGAGGAATTGAAGACCCAGGCGTTGGCGAAATTCGCCAACCTGCGCGTCAACTTCGACAAGATGCGCAAGGCCTTCGAGAAGGAGGGCTACCAGTCGCCGGCCTACAACAAGGCCCAGCAGGCGATCAGCGCCGAGTTGATGACTATCCGCTTCACCGTCAAGACGATCGAGAAGCTGTGCGGCATCCTGCGTTCGCAGGTCGACGACGTTCGCCGCTACGAGCGCGAACTGCGCAAGATCCTGGTCGACAAGTGCGGCATGCCGCAGGACCACTTCATCAAGCATTTCCCGCCGAACCTGCTGAACCTGAAGTGGGCTGAAAAGGAGATCGCCGCCAACAAGCCCTACAGCGCCGTGCTGGCGCGCAACCTGCCACCGGTGCAGGAGCTGCAGAAGAAGCTGACCGACCAACAGGCCCGCGCCGTCGTGCCGCTGGACGATCTGAAGAAGATCAACAAGCGCATGAACGAGGGTGAGAAATCCTCGCGCGACGCAAAGAAGGAAATGATCGAGGCCAACCTGCGCCTCGTGATCTCCATCGCCAAGAAATACACCAACCGAGGCCTGCAGTTCCTCGACCTGATCCAGGAGGGCAACATCGGCCTGATGAAGGCGGTCGACAAGTTCGAATACCGCCGCGGCTACAAGTTTTCGACCTACGCGACGTGGTGGATCCGCCAGGCCATCACGCGCTCGATCGCCGACCAGGCGCGCACCATCCGCATCCCGGTGCACATGATCGAGACAATCAACAAGATGAACCGACTGAGTCGGCAGCACCTGCAGGAGTTCGGCTTCGAGCCGGACGCTCCGACGCTGGCCGAGAAGATGGAGATCCCCGAGGACAAGATCCGCAAGATCATGAAGATCGCCAAGGAGCCGATCTCCATGGAGACGCCGATCGGCGACGACGACGACTCCCATTTGGGCGACTTCATCGAGGACACCAACAACACGGCCCCCATCGAGGCCGCGATGCAGGCCGGCCTGCGTGATGTGGTCAAGGACATCCTCGACTCTCTGACACCGCGCGAGGCCAAGGTGCTGCGCATGCGCTTCGGCATCGAGATGTCGACCGACCACACGCTCGAAGAAGTTGGCAAGCAGTTCGACGTGACCCGCGAGCGCATTCGCCAGATCGAGGCCAAGGCCATCCGCAAGCTCAAGCACCCGAGCCGGTCTGACAAGCTGCGCACGTACCTGGACAACCTCTGATCGCTTCCACCGAAGCATCCAGCCTCACCGCCCGGTGGGGCTTTTTTTCGCCTGTTGACGCTAGACTGTGACTTCGATCACGGCTTGCTGCGGATGACCCGAACCCTCACGTGTTGCGTTCTCTTCGCCGACCTGCGCGGCAGCACAGGTCTGTACGAGTCCCTGGGCAACGCCATTGCCACCCAGTGGGTGACGCAAAGCATCGCGATGCTGGGGCGTGTCGTGGTCGCCCGTGGCGGCACGCTGGTCAAGACGCTCGGCGACGGCCTGATGGCCACCTTCAGTGACGCTTCTGCCGCTGTCAGGGCCTCCATCGAGATGCACGAGGCGTTGTCCTCAGGCAGCACGCACACGGCGTCCATGGCATCCCCTGTCGGCCGCACGCTGAAACTGCAGGTCGGTCTGGCCTACGGCGAGGTGGTCGAAATGGCAGGCGATTGTTTCGGCGATGCCGTCAACGTGGCCGCACGCCTGCTCGAACACTCCGGTGACAACGAGACACTGGCCACCGCCACCGTTCTCGCGGCGCTGCCAGCCTACGAGCAAGGCCAGTTTCGTCGCCTCGATCACCTCCAGCTGCGCGGTCGGGTCGAGCCCGTCGAGGTGCACATCCTCGAGACGCAGCAGCTCACCGACATGGCTGCAACCACCTTCGGCGACATCATGGCGAACCCGGAGCCCGAAGGCGTGCGCCTGATCTGGCTCGATGTGAACCAGGTTTTCGCCAGCAGCAGCATGCCCGTGATCCTGGGGCGCAGCACCCAGGCCACCTACTGCATCGACGACAACCGCGTCTCGCGATCACATGCCCGCATCGACTGGCACGGGGGGGCGTTCCAGCTGTCGGACCTCAGCTACAACGGAACGTACGTTCGCTTCGGCGGCGACGCCGAAGTGGTCACGCTGCGGCGAGGCACCTGCACGCTGCACGGCAGCGGTGTGGTGGGTCTGGGCACCTCGCCGTCCGATCCGACGGCACCTTGTGTCCGATTCGAAGTGCTGCGTTTCGCCGAGACCTCCAGACAGCCTCCCGCACAGCTCTGATGGCAACCGCGGCCCGCCGCGCAGCATGTCGTCGAGCTGAACGTACTCGGGTCTTCGACCTGCGTCGATAATCGCCGGTTGCCCCTCCGCGGACCCTGCATGCCCTTCGCACCTGAACCCGCCCATGAACATGGTCAGCCTGTGACACCCACCACGGCGGTGCTGTTGTGCAATCTGGGTACCCCGGACGCCCCGACACCCCCCGCATTGCGGCGCTACCTCAAGGAATTCCTCAGCGATCCGCGGGTGGTCGAGATTCCACGGCTGGTCTGGTGGTTCATTCTGAACGGCATCATCCTGCAGGTACGACCGAAGCAGTCGGCGGCCAAGTACGCCACCATCTGGACGGACGAAGGCTCGCCGCTGAAGGTCTGGACGCAGAAACAGGCCGCGATGCTGCAAGGCTATCTTGGCGAGCGTGGACACCGCGTGCTGGTGCGTCCAGCGATGCGCTACGGCTCGCCGGCCATTCCTGCGGTGCTCGATGAGCTGCGCACCGCCGGCATCACCCGCGTCCTGGTGCTGCCGCTGTACCCGCAGTATTCCGGCCCCACCACGGCCAGCGTGAGCGATGCGGTGTGCCACTGGGGCCGGCTCGCGCGCTGGCTGCCGGAGTTCCGCTTCGTCAACCAGTACCACGACCACCCAGGCTACATCGCCGCGCTGGCCTTGCGCGCCACCGAGCACTGGAAACTCAACGGCCGGCCTGAACGGCTGGTGCTCAGTTTTCATGGCGTGCCGCGCCGCACCTTGCTGCTGGGTGATCCCTATCACTGTCAGTGCCTGAAGACAGCGCGTTTGTTGGGGGAGCGCCTGGGCTTGCCCGCAGAGGAACTGGTGGTCACGTTTCAAAGCCGGTTCGGCAAGGCCGAATGGCTGCAGCCGTACACCGAGCCGACGTTGGTGGCCTTGGCGTCACAGGGCGTGAAGCGGGTGGACATCATGTGCCCCGGTTTCGCCACCGACTGTCTCGAAACCCTGGAAGAAATCGCTCAGGAAGGCCGCGATGCCTTCTTGAATGCCGGGGGCGCCGAATTCAACTACCTGCCCTGCCTGAACGACCAGCACGAGTGGCTGCTGGCCCTGACGGACATCGCGATCACGCACCTGCAAGGCTGGGACTGCAGCGCGCCGCCGAATGCTGCCTTGCTGGCGGCCCAGCGCGAGCGCGCGCTCGCGCTCGGAGCCCAGCGCTGAACCGATGGCCGCTGACTGACGACACCACGCACGGGATGGGCACTTGAGACTCGACAAGTGGCTGTGGGCCGCCCGCTTCTACAAGACCCGCAGCCTGGCCACCGACGAGATCGGCAAGGGTCGGATCAGCGTGAATGCGCAATCGGCCAAACCCTCGCGCGAGGTGCGGCCGGGCGACTGCATCGAGCTGCGGCAGGGACCGGTGCTGCGCACCATCACCGTCGTGGCGCTCAGCGAGATGCGGGGCCCCGCGCCCGTCGCCCAGGCCCTGTATGCCGAAACGGCGGAGAGCATCGCGCTGCGTGAAAAGGCGGCTCGAGAGCGCCGAGAATCGGTCGAGCCTTCGCTGGCGATCGAACAAGGTCGGCCCACGAAGCGCGATCGCCGCAAGCTGGCCGACTGGAATCGCTGGAGCGCCTCGGTCGACGGCGAATGACCGCGCGCCCACAAGCGACGCCCTGACACCGCAAAGTCCCTCTTGAATCAGAGGGAATCGGCCTCATGTCCCGGAGTGAAGGGAACAGAGCCGACATGAGCCAACACGAACCACAAGCCGCAGACGCCGATCCGTCGATCCATAACAGCGCCAATGGCACCCCGGCAGCCGATGGCCCAGCCACCGCAGCAGCCTCGAAGCTGGCCGAACTCGAGGCCAAGCACGCCGAAGTGGCCGACGCCTACCTGCGTGCCAAGGCCGAGGCCGAGAACACTCGCCGCCGTGCTGAAGACGAAATCTCGAAAGCACGCAAGTTCGCCGTCGAAGGTTTCGCCGAGAGTCTGCTGCCGGTGAAGGACAGCCTGGAAGCGGCGATCGCCCTGCCCAGCGCCACGCCGGAGCAACTGCTCGAAGGCGTACACGCCACCTTGCGACAACTCGCCAGCGCGCTGGAGCGCAACCGGGTCATCGAGATCAATCCGGCCGCCGGCGCGAACTTCGACCCACATCAGCACCAGGCCATCAGCGTGGTGCCGGCCGAGCAAGAGGCCAACACCGTCGTCGCCGTGCTGCAAAAAGGTTATCTGATTTCGGATCGCGTGCTGCGCCCCGCGCTGGTCACGGTCACCGCCCCCAAGTAATGGCCACTTGATCGGGCGGCTGCGCTCGGCGCCCCTTGAAAGCAAGCAAGTTATCCACAACTTGTCATCAAGCCAGTTTCAACATTCAGGAGATTTCGACATGGCAAAAATCATCGGTATCGACCTCGGCACCACCAACTCGTGCGTGTCGATCATGGAGGGCAACACGACCAAGGTGATCGAGAACAGCGAAGGTGCACGCACCACGCCATCGATCGTCGCCTACCAGGAGAGCGGCGAGATCCTCGTCGGTGCTTCAGCCAAGCGCCAGGCCGTCACCAACCCCAAGAACACGCTGTACGCGGTGAAGCGCCTGATCGGCCGCAAGTTCACCGAGAAGGAAGTGCAGAAGGACATCGACCTCATGCCCTACAAGATCGCGGCCGCCGACAACGGCGACGCCTGGGTCGAGGTGCGTGGCAACAAGATCGCTCCGCAGCAGGTCAGCGCAGAAATCCTGCGCAAGATGAAGAAGACCGCCGAGGACTACCTGGGCGAAACGGTCACCGAAGCGGTGATCACGGTGCCTGCCTACTTCAACGACGCGCAGCGCCAGGCGACGAAAGACGCCGGCCGCATCGCGGGTCTGGACGTCAAGCGCATCATCAACGAGCCGACCGCCGCGGCGCTCGCCTTCGGCCTCGACAAGAACGAGAAGGGCGACCGCAAGATCGCCGTCTACGACCTTGGCGGCGGCACCTTCGACGTGTCGATCATCGAGATCGCCGATGTCGATGGCGAGAAGCAGTTCGAAGTGCTGTCGACCAACGGCGACACGTTCCTGGGTGGCGAGGACTTCGACCAGCGCATCATCGACTACATCATTGCCGAGTTCAAGAAAGAGCAAGGCGTCGACCTGGGCAAGGACGTGCTGGCACTGCAACGTCTGAAGGAAGCGGCCGAGAAGGCCAAGATCGAGCTGTCCAACAGCAGCCAGACCGACATCAACCTGCCCTACGTCACAGCCGATGCCTCGGGCCCGAAGCACTTGAATGTCAAGCTGACCCGCGCCAAGCTGGAAGCGCTGGTCGAAGACCTGATCGAGCGCACCATCGCGCCTTGCCGTACCGCGATCAAGGACGCCGGTATCTCCGTCAGCGCCATCAACGACGTGATTCTGGTCGGCGGCATGACCCGCATGCCGAAGGTGCAGGAGAAAGTGAAGGAATTCTTCGGCCGCGATCCGCGCAAGGACGTGAACCCGGACGAAGCCGTCGCCGTGGGCGCTGCGATCCAGGGCCAAGTGCTGGCCGGTGACCGCACCGACGTGCTGCTGCTCGACGTGACACCGCTGTCGCTCGGCATCGAGACGCTGGGTGGCGTGATGACGAAGATGATCGCCAAGAACACGACCATCCCGACGAAGTTCTCGCAGACCTTCTCCACCGCCGACGACAACCAGCCGGCCGTGACCATCAAGGTCTACCAGGGCGAGCGCGAGATGGCCTCGGGCAACAAGAGCCTGGGCGAGTTCAACCTAGAGGGCATCCCGCCGGCACCACGTGGCACGCCGCAGATCGAGGTCAGCTTCGACATCGACGCCAACGGCATCCTGCACGTGGGCGCCAAGGACAAGGGCACCGGCAAGGAAAACAAGATCACCATCAAGGCCAATTCGGGTCTGACCGAAGCCGAGATCCAGCAGATGGTGAAGGACGCTGAGCTGAATGCCGCCGAGGACAAGAAGAAGCTCGGCCTGATCCAGGCCCGCAATTCGGCCGACGCGATGATCCACAGCGTCAAGAAGAGCCTCGCCGAACACGGTGACAAGCTCGACGCCGGCGAGAAGGAAAAGATCGAGGCCGCCTTGAAGGATGCCGAAGCCGCGCTGTCGAGCGAGGACCAGGCCACCATCGAAGCCTCGACCGAAGCCCTGATGACCGCCAGCCAGAAGCTCGGTGAAAAGGTCTACGCCGATGCGCAGGCGGCGGCTGCCGCGGCGGGTGATGCAACCGGTGCCGGCGCGGGCCCCCAGTCGACCGCTTCGGCCGACAAGCCCGCCGATGACAATGTGGTGGACGCCGAGTTCACCGAAGTCAAAGAGAAGAAGTGACACGAACTCGATGACACACGGCACCGGGGCGACCCGGTGACCTCGCCGCGTCAGGGTGCTCGTGCGCAAGCGCGGTCCCGACGCGGCGTTCTTGTTTGAATCAGACGCTGCGGCGTGACGGATGAATCGATGGCAAAGCGCGATTACTACGAGATCCTGGGCGTGGCGAAGAACGCGTCCGAGGACGACATCAAGAAGGCCTATCGCAAGCTGGCGATGAAGCACCACCCTGACCGCAACCAGGGTGACGATGCCAAGAAGGCAGAAGAGAAGTTCAAGGAGGCCAAAGAGGCCTACGAGATGCTGTCTGACGCGCAAAAGCGCGCCGCCTACGATCAATACGGCCACGCCGGCGTCGACCCGAACATGGGCGGTGGATTCCGCCCCGGTGGCGACAACATGGGCGGCTTCGCCGAGGCCTTCGGCGACATCTTCGGCGACATCTTCGGCGGCGGCGGTGGCCAGCGTCGCGGTGGTGGCCAGCAGGTGTTCCGCGGCAGCGATCTGTCGTATCAGATGGAGATCACACTGGAGGAAGCGGCTGCCGGCAAGGAGACGCAGATCCGCATCCCGTCCTACGAAAGCTGCGAAACCTGCAAGGGCAGCGGCGCCAAGCCAGGCACCAGCGCCAAGATGTGCGGCAGCTGCAACGGCTCGGGTGCGGTCACGATGCGCCAGGGCTTCTTCAGCATCCAGCAGACCTGCCCGACCTGCCGCGGCGCTGGCAAGGTGATCCCCGAGCCCTGCACCGCCTGCAGCGGCCAGGGGCGCATCAAGAAGTCGAAGACGCTCGAGGTCAAGATCCCGGCCGGCATCAACGAAGGCATGCGCATCCGTTCGGCCGGCAACGGCGAGCCGGGCACCAACGGTGGGCCACCTGGCGACCTTTACATCGAGATCCGCGTCAAGCAGCACGAGATCTTCGAACGCGACGGCGACGACCTGCACTGCACCGCACCGGTCAGCATGATCACCGCGGCACTCGGCGGACAGATCCAGGTGCCCACGCTGAATGGCAAGGCCGAGATCGACCTGCCCGAGGGCACCCAGCACGGCAAGACCTTCCGGCTGCGAGGCAAGGGCATCAAGGGCCTGCGCTCGAGCTACCCCGGCGATCTGTACTGCCATGTCACGGTGGAGACGCCCGTCAAGCTGACCGAGCACCAGCGCAAGCTGCTCAAGGAGCTGGACGAGTCGTTCCAGAAAGGCGGGGACAAGCACTCGCCGAACTCGAAGTCGTGGTCGGATCGGGTCAAAGACATCTTCAAGTGAGCTGAAAGCGGGCCGATATCCGGTCACCCCCACCGGATATCGACCCTTCATGCGTTTGACCCGCCAAGAAGCCGAAGACTGCAAGGCGCTGGTGATCGACAGCAACCCGACCTCGCGCAGCATCCTGATGAACATGCTGCGCGACATCGGCATTGGCCAGGTGTCGCAGACCAGCCGCGTGACCGACGCCCGGCGCGAACTCGAAACGCGCGAGTTCGACATCGTGCTGTGCGACTACCACTTCGACAATTCACCCATGTCGGGTCAGGACCTGCTCGACGACCTGCGTCGCTCGCAGCTGCTGCCCTACGCCACTGTCTTCGTGATGGTCACCGGCGAGTGCTCGTACACCAAGGTGGCCGAGGCTGCCGAGTCGGCGCTCGACAGTTACCTGATCAAGCCGCACGCCGCTTCTGCGCTGGAAGAGCGCGTGCTGCAGGCGCGCCACCGCAAGAAGGTGCTGCGCTCGATCTTCAAGGCGATCGAGGTCAGCGACTTCGCCACCGCCGCGCGGCTGTGCCAGGAGCGTTACCAAACCCGTGGCGAGTTCTGGCTGTATGCCGCGCGCATCGGTGCCGAGCTGTTCCTGCGGATCGGTGACCACGCCTCGGCGCGCGCGCTGTACCAATCGGTACTCGATACACGCGGCATGCCCTGGGCCCAACTGGGCCTGGCCCGCGTCGACCTCGCGGTCGGCCAGATGGCAAAAGCCGCCCAGACCCTCGACAGCCTGATCGAAGAACAACCCGGCTACGCCGACGCCTACGACGTGATGGGGCAGGTGCAGATCGAGCAGGGACAGCTCGGTGACGCACTGGAAACCTACCGCACGGCGGCAACACTCACGCCACACAGCATCACCCGGCTGCAGAAGCAGGGCACGCTCGCGTTCTTTCTCGGGCAGACCGACGACGCCACCGCAGCGCTGGAGCGATCGGCGCGTCTGGGCGTGACCTCCAAGATGTTCGATTGCCAAAGCCTCGTGCTGCTCGCGATGATGCACTTCGACAAGCGCGACACGAAGGCCTTGGGGCGGGTCGTCGCCAACCTCGCACTCGCGCTGGAACGGCAAAACGACAGCCCGCGACTTCAGCGCTACTTTCGCGTGGCCAGCGTGCTGCAGGCCCTGCAGGCCCGTCAGCTCACCGACTGCGTGAAGCTCGCTCGCGAACTGGCTGCCGACATCCGCTGTGAAGATTTCGACCAGCAAGCCGCCACCAACTTGCTCGCGGTGCTGGCCCGGCTGCGCCAGAACGAGGTCGCACTCGACGGGGCCGAATCGTGGGTCACCGAGATCGCCCAGCGCTACTGCGTGTCGAAGGCCTCGTGCGAGGTGCTGTGCGGAGCGGCTGCGAACGATCAGGTCTACGCAGCGCTGATCCACGAGGGACAGCACGGCATCAGCAGCATGGCCGAGAAGGCGATGGCGCACAGCCTCAGCGGATCACCCACGGCCGCCGTGGAATCGCTGATGGCCAAGGGCCTCGAAACGCTGAACGCCAAGCTGATCGAGCTGGCCACTGCGGTGCTGCACCGCCACGCCGCCAAGATCACCGACCACGCCGCACTGGCCCAGCGGATCAATGAGCTGAAGAGCCGCTACTGCAGCCAGGGCACGCAGCTCAGCCTGGGCCAGTCCTCATCCCGGTCGGCGGGCGGTCTGACGCTGCGGGCCTGAACCACCGAGCCGCAACGCTCAGTAATCACCGCCGGCGCTGCCCGGCGCCAGGTTGTCGAACTTGGTCAGCGGCTTCAGGAAGGTGAGCTTCACGGTGCCGGTCGGCCCGTTGCGCTGCTTGCCGATGATGACTTCGGCCACGCCCGGCTCCTTGCAGGCTTCCTTGGTGTAGTACTCGTCGCGGTAGATAAACATGATGACGTCGGCGTCCTGCTCGATGGCGCCGGACTCGCGCAGGTCACTCATCATCGGCCGCTTGTCGGTGCGCGACTCGACGCTGCGGTTGAGCTGCGACAGCGCGATCACCGGGCACTGCAACTCCTTAGCCAGCGACTTCAGCCCCCGCGAGATCTCACCGATCACCGTGGCGCGGTTCTCTTCATTGCCACCACTGCCACTCATCAGCTGCAGGTAGTCGACCACGATCAGGCCGAGCTTGCCGCACTGTCGGGCCTGGCGTCGGGCGCGGGCGCGCAGTTCGCTGGGCGTCAGCGCCGGGCTCTCGTCGATGAACATGCTGATGGTGCCGAGCTTCTCGATCGCCTCGGTCAAGCGGCCCCATTCGTCGTCCTTGAGTGCCCCGGTGCGCAGGTGCTGCTGGTCGATGCGCCCGAGCGAGCCGACCAGCCGCAAGGCCAGTTGCGCCGCGCCCATTTCCATCGAGAAGATGACGACCGGCAGGCCCTCCTGCACCGCCACATGCTCGGCGATGTTCAGCGCGAGCGCGGTCTTGCCCATCGAGGGACGCGCCGCCAGCACGATCAGGTCGCCGGGCTGGAAGCCTGCCGTCATGCGATCGAGGTCGAAGTAGCCGGTGCGCACACCGGTCACCTCTTCGGCGCCGTTCTCGTGCAGCTCGGTCACCCGGTCCAGCAGTTGGACGACCAGTGCATCCATCGACTGGAAGCCCTGCCGAGAGCGCGAGCCTTCCTCGCCGATCTTGAAGATCTTGGCCTCGGCCTCGTCGAGGATTTCCGACACCGCCCTGCCCTGCGGATTGAAGGCGCTCGTGGCGATCTCGTCGCTGGCCGACACCAGCTTGCGCAGCACCGCCCGCTCGCGGACGATCTCGGCATAGCGGCGCAGGTTGGCCGCGCTCGGCACGCTTTGCGCCAGCGCGTTCAGGTACACCAGCCCGCCGCACTCCTCGGCCTTGCCCAGGCTTTGCAGCTGCTCGAACACCGTGATGACGTCGGCGGGCTTGCTGGCGTTGATCAGGGCGCCGATGGCGGCATAGATCGCACGGTGCTCGAAGCGATAGAAATCGCTGTCGGTAAGCAGATCGCCCGCGCGGTCCCAGGCGCTGTTGTCGAGCAGCAAGCCGCCCAGCACGCTCTGTTCGGCTTCGATCGAATGCGGTGGCATCCGCAGTCTCGCGACCTCGTCGTCTCCGCGCGGGGGTGGGTTGGAAAACGGGGGGGAGGAGATCAGTGCCGACATCCGAAGATCATAAGAGTCGCCACGCCCGGTGCCTGTGTACAAAGCTGTGCACAGGCTGGGCACGAGCAGGGGAAATCAGCCTGAAAACCTGTGTGCAGCCACGGGTCAGGCGCCAGAGCCCGCCGCCGCCTTGATTTCTTCCTGCACCCGGAGCCGGGCGTGGACATAAGCGCCCTGCGGCACGTGCAGCAGATCGGCAATGCGCCACAGCACATGGCGCTCATGGTCGCTGAGGTGGCCATCGGCATAGGCCACACGCCACATGTGCTCGACCATGCGCAGTTTCTGCGGCATGTCGACATGCTCGTTGATGCGCGAGGTGAAGGCGAACAGATCGGTGGCACCACGCGCCGTGGTGACGGCCAGTTCGGTCAGTTGGGCGGCCTCGTCGGGCGACAGCGCAAAGCGGTCGCGCAACGCGGTCAGCACGGCAAGCCGCTCGCTGGCCTCGAAGCTCGCATCGGCACGCATCACTTCGACCAGCATGACCGCCGTGGCCAACTGAAGCGCATGCTCATCAGAGGCAGCATCGCGGGTGGCCGCAGGAGACAGCACCGCGTCGAAAAATTCTTTGAGGGACTGGAACATGCTCAAATGATGGCACGAGGCGGTTGCCTGTCATCCGTGGACCGCCCGTACCCCTTCCCTTCAACCACTCCCAAGAGAACCACATGAGCGCTGACAAAGACCGCGGCATCCGCCGACAAAAACAAAAACGGGCGAAGGACCTCAAGCGTCAGGCCAAGCAACGCACCCCGGCGGGCAGCGACACGAAGCCGACGAACGGCCAGGCGTCACAAGCCGCCGCCTGATCGAGGCGGCGCCCGGGTGGCATGCGGCGACCGGCGGCTCACGCCACGCCGCGGCCACCCCGGTGACTTGACTTTGGGTACCCTGTCCGCATGTACATGGCATTCCGACGACATCGACCGCACAGGAGTCCAGCATGCCCGCACCGAAGGTTCAAACGCCGCGCAGCGTCGTCAACACCGCCGTGGCCCTCGCGCACCTGCTCGAGCGCATCGACCGCAGTGGCGACCCGATCGATGGGGCTCAATACCAGATCGTGGTATCCCGGCTCAAGAGCGCCTTGGCGGCCAACCTGCCCGACACCGCCCTGGCCGCCGTGCTGAACACCTACCCGTCCACCGCCGAGTTGTACGAGAACATGCACTACGAGCTGTCCGGCCTGTCGCGCTCCTCGCTCGAAAGTGCCGTGTCGGCCGAAATGCAGACGGCCGAGTTGCTGGGCAAGTTCACGCTGCGCCGCCGCACCCGCAGCGAGTGAAGCGCCGGGGCCGGGCGTGCGTTCCTTGGCGTCCGGTCAGAACAGCGCCAGCACCAGGCTGGCATCGACACGCACGGAGCGTGGTTCTTCGGCGCGGTGGAGCATCTGGTGCCCCACCGTCAGCCGACCAAAGAAGCGCGGGCTGATCCGCAGCTCGAAGCCGGCGCCGATGCTCTGCAGGCTGATGTCGCGCTGACCCGGCCCGTTCGGCCGCGTCTGGCCGCGGTCGAGGTAGCCCAGCACCGTCACGTCGGGCCTGGCCGACTCGGATCCCGGCCCGCGCAGGTCCAGCGGACGGCGCAACTCGAGGTTCACGACATAGCCTTCCAGCCCGCTGTAGTACGCGTTCGAATACGCCCGCACCGTACCGGCACCGCCAAGGAAATACTGCGCACTGCTGGGCAACCGCTTCTGGCTGGTTGCCTGCCAGCCCAGACTAGCGCGCCCCTCGAACCCGTGGCCCAGGTCCTGATCGCGCTCGACGCTGCCGCGCAGCACGGTGTAGCCAAGGTGTTCGGGTGAATGCGCATCGCCCATGGTGGCACTGACGCTGCCCGTCCAGGCACCACTGTCATCGCTGCGCAGCGCGTCAATGCCCAGGCTGAAATCGACTGTCTCGACCTTCTGCAAGCGCACCGACTGGATGAAGGTCAGCGAGCGGCGATCCACCACGCTGAAGTTGGCGGCGATCAGTGTGCGCTGATCGACCCAGACCGGCTGGCGCAACGACGCGGTCCAGGACTCGGCCTGCCCCGACACATTCAGCGGCGCGAAAGGCCCGTACTTGATGCGGGTGCGGTCGTCGTTGTAGCCAAAAGAAAAACGGCCACCCCAGGTGTTGACCGGCACCGAGTACGACAAGGCCCGGCCGTCGTAGCCACGGGCCTGCGTGGTTGAGATCGTCAGTTCATCGCGGTAGCCGAACAGGCTGTGGTTGGCGTACACGGCGCCCACCCGGTACTCACCGGTGCTGCGGCTGCCTGCGGTGTCGGTGAACAGGCTCACCGAATGGCGCGACGGCTCCTGTGCCGCCAGTTCGACATCGGTGGTCGCAAACGCCTGCCCGGGCTTCAGCACGGCCCGCAGCTGGACATCGTTGGTGCGGTTGAACCAGATCAGGTCGCGCTCCAGCCGGGCAATGTCGACCAGCGAACCCGGGGCATCGTGCATGCGATCGAGCACATAGGAGGCCGCCGTCGAGTCGTTGCCGCGCAGCTGATAGGCACCGATCCTGCCCTCGATCAGGCGAATCATGATCACGCCGCCAGACACGTCCTGCGCGGGGATCACTGCCTCGGCCGCGATCGCGCCGCGTGCCTTGTACAGCGCATTGACGCGTGCGACCAGCGCCTGCAGGTCGGCGAAGCCGACCTCCTTGCCTTCGTAGTCGGCGGCGATCTTCTTCAGCTCGGTCTCGGGCAAGAGGGCCGACGGCGAGAACTCGATGCGCTTGACGGTGACGCGCGCTGCAGAAGTCGAAGCGGCGCCATCCTTGCGCTCGACCGCGCTGCGATCCAGCGGCGAAGTGCTTGGGTTGCTGCGCGAGCGCTGTCGCTCTTCTTCGAGCAGCTTCTTCTGCTGCTCGATCGACTGGCGCTGTATCGCGCCGGGATCGAGCGATGGCGGCAACTGCACTGGTGGCGTCTGCGCCTGGGCCAGCCCCGCGCTCGCGAGGCCGGCGATCGCCCAGCCGCGCCAGAGGGCGCGCAGACGACCCGGGATGATTTCCTGGGAATGCTTCATGGACGGCGGGGCTCGGTCGGTTCAGTTGATGTGGAGGTGGGCGCTTCGGATGCAGGTGCGCCGCCCACATTGAGCTGCAGCGGCAACGAGCTGAACTCGACCGGCCCGCTGACATTGCGGCGCTTGGGCTGTGGCACCTCGCTCACCGATCCGAACTGCGCCTTCGCGATTTCGTCGAGCAGCGCATCGGCCAGCGTCACGTTGCGCCCTGCCGGGCTGTCGGTCATGAACTCCGGCCGACGCTGCAACACGTAGCCTGTGGTGACCAGCGAACGACCGAGCAGCGAGAAGTTCAGGTCGTGGCCCGGTGCGTACAGCTTGATGTCCACATCCTCCAGCCCGTTGTTGCGCGAGTCGACCACCAACTGCGTGAGGGGTGTGAGCACGTTCAGCCGGGTGCCGAGCACGCCGCGCTGCACTGCCACAGCCCCTGGTCCCGACACGTTCAAATCGCCGACATCGGCCGAGAAGAAGTCGAACACGACACTGTTGGGGTTGACGATGTCCAGTGCCACCGAGTCCGCCATCTCGCCATCCGGTCCGGACACGGTGGCGCGCAGGCCGTTGGTCGCGGTGTCGTTGACGGTGCCGGTGATGGTTCGTCCCGACAGGCCGAAGAAGCTCGAGACGTCGAGCGTTCCGGCCGACAGCTGATCCTGCGCGTTGAGCTCCACCACCGGTGCCGTCGTGTGGCCCGCGGTGATGTCCTGGCCGGCATTCATCACGACACGGGTGGCCGCTTGAACCTCCTGCGTCACGATGCTGCCGTTGGGTGCGTTCACCGTGATGCCGCCACCGGTGGAGATGATGCTGCCGGCGATCACGCCGGTGCCGCCGAACAGGTTGATCTCGCCCGGAGCGCTGGCGCTGCTGAGGTTCAGCAGACCCTGGGTGCTGAGGTTCAGGTTGCCTGTGACGGCCACCGCCGCGGCAGACGCCACGTCGATCTCCAGCGGGTTGGCGGTGGCGGTATCGATGCTGCCGTCGGCCCGCAACGTGCCCGTGCCGACACCGTTTTGCGCCGACAGCGTCATCACCGCGCCGGTCTGGTTGGCCGTGATATCGAGATGGACATCGCCGCCATCGAGGATCCGGCCGTTGGTCGACTGCCCCCTCACGGCGTTGCTGGTGGCGTTGCCGGTCGAGATGCCGGTCACGATGGCGTCGCCGGTGGTGTCGAAGCGCACCGTGCCGGTGTCCGCGTGCACGGTGGCGTCGTCCAGGATGCGCAGCTCGTCGGCGGTCATCGTGATGTTGCCGCCGAGCGAGTGCACGGCCGCGGCCGAAGCCACCTCGGTGCTGGTGCCCGCTGGCGAGTTCGGGTCGCCGATCAGCATGTCGCGCGCACCGCTCAGGGTGAGCCGCTTGTCGCCGACCAGATCGATTGCGCCCGGCGCCACCACGCGGCCGTTGATGCTGCCGTTCTCGTGCGCCACGATGCGGATGCGGTCGCCCGCGTTGACCGCATCGGCACCATCGACCACGGCACCGAGTGTGAAGTTCGATGCCACCAGCGGGTTGGTCGGGCCTTCCAGGAAGATCGATCCACCGGCCTGGGCCTGGATCAGCCCGCTGAGCGGCGTGCCGATGTTGCTACCCACCGCCAGCGCCTGGTCGAGCGCCAGGTTGCCGATCGAGCCTTGCGACGCCGTGATCTGCACCGTGCCACCCAGCAGCACCAGGCCCTCGTTGTCGTCGGGCCGCGCATTGACCACCGATCCCGTACCGCTCTCCACGGTGATCGCGCCGCGCGAGAAGATGCCGCCGATGGCGAAGTCGCCGGTTTCGATCAGGTTGATGCGGCCCACGCCACGCGCTGTGACGCTGCCATGGCTGTCGGCAGTCGCGCCGGCACTGCGCTTCACGTCCACCCACAGCGGCGTGCTGGCGTCGGCGTTGCCGCCAATGGTCGCGTTGGCAGCCTCCAGGATCAGGTCGCCGGCTGCGATGGCCGCGCGCGATGCGTCGATGGCCGAAATGGCGCCCTTGACCTTGAGTCGCACTTCGCCATCAGCGCTGATCTGGTCGATCGGGGCCGCCCCCAGCGACGCCAGGTAGATGTTGCCGGTGTCGGTGTTCACCACGTGCTGCGTCAACGGATTGGCGCTGTTGCCGCCCTGGTTGACGCTGGCCGACACGCCGGTGGCCGCGCTGAAGTTCACCGGCAGGCGCTGGCTGATGGTCAGCGTGCCGGTTCGGCGGGCCGGGTCGGAGAACACGAAGTCGCTGAACTCGGCCGTGGCCAGCGCCACCTTCTCGCGATCGGTCAGGTTGCCGTCGGTGTCCAGCGGAATGACCACCGCTTCGGGGTCGGTGGCTTCCAGCGTCGATCCGATGCTGTTGCCGGCGACCAGTGTGACGTGGCGGCCCGATGCGTTCGGCGCCTTGATCACCGGGTTGGTGTCGGTCACGTCCTTCAGCAGACCCGGGTTCAGGCCCAGGGCCAGCTGCGAGGTGGTCCAGGTGGAGCCGGTGGTCTGAGCGTCGCGCTCGGCCGTTGAAGCCACGTAGATGAAGCCGGCGATGCGGTTGCCCGCGGTCACGCTGGGCAGCGTTCCAGCGTCGTCGTCGGCACGGACCTGGGCTGCGATCTGGTCCTGCGTCCAGCTCGGGTGCGCCTGCTTCAGCTGGGCCGCTGCAGCGCCTCGCGCCAGGGCTCTGGCGTCGTAGGCAGCGAGCTGCGCCGACAACGCCCAGTAACGCTCGGTGCGTGCGTTCTCGAAGGCGGTGATGGCGGTGGCGTCGGCCAGCGTGGCACGCTCCGCGGCGGTCGCGGTGTAGCGCCAGGCAGCGTCGAACGTGGCCGGCGCCTGCTGGTCGGCGCGGATCTGCCAGTACTGCGCATAGTCCTGCGTGCGCCCGGTCTCGTAGACATGCAGCGCCTGCGCCACCTTCTGGTCGTTGGCCGCACCGGCCTGCAGCGTGACGCTGTCCCAGAAGCTGCGCAGCTGATCCCAGGTGCGGGTATCGAGGGTGTACTCGGGGTTGTTGTCCAGGATCCGGCCCGGCGCCGTCAGCCGCACATCGCCGCCGAGCGAGGTCACGGTGTCGACCAGCAGGTGGCCTGCGACGTTGCCGGCCGAGACCTGCTCGTCGATGCCGATGTCGCCCGCGGCCGAGGCCTTGAGTCCGTAGAAATGCTGGTTGCCCCGGTCGGCGGTGTAGCCGCTCTGGATGTTCAGTGGCAGCCGGGCATTCGCGTTGCCGGTGATGCCACCGATGGCGCCGTTCGACGAGCTCAGCTCGATGCGTTGGGCGCTGATCAGGTTGCCGGCATCGCCGTACAGATCGCCCTGTGCGCTCAACACGACCTTGCCCTGGCCAGCGGTCGCGTCACCGCTGGCGCTGACGGTCGCCACCTTCAGTGCACCGGCGATCTGGTTGATGTTCACGTTGCCGGCGCTGGCGCTGGCGGTCAGGGCGCCACCGAGCAGCACGTTCACCGGCGTCGTGTTGCCGCCGATGGAGCCGTTGGTGGCCGTGATCGACAAATTGCGGGTGTCGATCAGCGAGCCACTGCCGGTGGTGAACGACTTGGCCGAGATGGTCGTGTCGCCGTAGCGGTTGTTCAACTGGTTCTGCGCCGCCAGGCTCACCTCCTGGCCGGAGTTCACCGTCAGCGAGGCGGTGTTGGCGCCAAGGAACTCGACGCGGATCGGGTAATCGGCCTTGACCGAATTCGAGGTGACGGTGGTGGTGCCCGTGACCTGATCCCAGATCGAGGTGTAGCGGGACGCGATGCACAGCGTCCACCAGTTGCAATCGTTCCACTCGTCGACCTTGGTGTAGACCGAGCTGGTGGTGTGGGACTGCGATGTCTGCTTGGTGGCTTGCGTGCTGGTGGCCCCGGTCGGATCGGCCACCAGGTTGTTCGCGTGCGCGGTGGTCAGGCCGGCGGGCTTGACGTAGGACAGGAAGGTGCCGTTGGGCAGCGGGTAGTTCGACAGCACGTTCGGGCCGCTGGTCAGCGTGCGGCTGACGTTGTCCGGTGGCAGCGACAGCGACGAGGTGCCGAAGAAGCTGGCGCCGCTGAAGCGCCACTGGTACTTGGTGGAGGTGTCCGAGCCGTTGGTGTAGATGTAGCGCAGGCCCGCCTGCGGGTCGTAGGTGCCCAGGCGCACCGTCTGCGTCGTGACGCGCGACGGCGAGTTCTGGATCGCCTGGGAGTTCTGGATGTCGGTCAGGCTCAGGTTGGCCGTGCTGGCCAGCGCGCCGGTGTATTCGCCCGGGTTGAAGCTGCCATCGGCGTTCCAGTAACCGGTCTGCTTGACGGAGATCGCATCCTGATCGCGGGTGATCACGGTGTGGATCACAGGCGCGATCGCAACCTGCTTGTATTGCGTGGTCGAGCCGGGCTCGAGCACGCGCTGTCCCGTCACCGGGTCGATGTAGTCGACGGTGCCCACGTACTGCACGTCGGTGATGTCGATCGTGCCGACGGTGCCGCGGCCCGGATTCGTCGGGTCGGGGTCGGCGCCGGTGTCGATGGTCTTCAACACCAGCTTGGCGCTGCTCAGGTTGTTGATCGCCACCTGGCCGAAGCCATCGAGCACCGCCAGCTTGCCGGCGCCGCCGGTCGTGCCATCGGCGGTGTTGATGATCTGGCCAAACAGCGTGATGTTGCCGCCGTGCACCTTGGCGGTCGAGGTCATCGTGATGGTGTTGGTCAGCGGGTCGTAGGTCGCGCCGATCACCGAGGCATCGCCGCTCGGGTTGTACAGGTCGACCTTCAGGCCTTCCAGGTCGGCCTGGGCCTTGTCGATGACGGTCGTCTTGTCCGCCTTCAGGAACCTCAGGTCCGCGTCGACCGGGACGTTGAGGGTGTAGTTGACGATGCCGCTTTGCACCGTGCCGTTGATGTTCAGGTAGCGCGCGCTGATGAACACGTTGCCGTTGGCCACGATGCCCGGGCCCGGCGCCTTGCCGTTGTTGGGCGCCAGCACCCCGCTGCCGCCCTGGATGTTGGCGTTGGGCTCGCCGGCCACCGAGTTGAAGCCGTTGACGTAGCTCTGCACGAAGTCGCCGTTCTTCGCCAGGATCGCCACGCTGCCCGCGGTGATGCTGCCGTCGACGTAGATGTCACCGGCATCGCTGCTGACACTCACCAGGCCGTTCGGGTTCGAGATGAGCTTGCTGGGCTCGTTCGAGGTGTCGCGGTAGGCGATGGTGATGTCGGGCGCGGCCGCCGGGATGCGGCGATTCACGTCTGGCGAGGCGGGATCGTAGGCACCCGGGTCGTAGGTGCTGACGATGCGGACCTCGGGCTGCCCCTGCAGCCCGTTGGCACCCACCACACCGTTCTCGCGCGACATGATCGTCGGCACCGAACCCAGGTAGTTCGGGTTGAAGCGCCGCACATCGGTGGTGTTGTTGACGAGGAAGCCGTTCAACCGCACGTTGCCGCCGGTCGAATCGACCGTCAGGTTGCCGATCTTCATCGAGGCCGGCGAGTTGTTCAGGATCCAGATCTTCGCGTCGCCAGGGGCTTCCAGGGAGCCGGTACCAGCGAGCACGTCGCCGCGCACGTTGACGTTGCCCAGCTTGACGCTGATGTCCGGGAAGGTCAGCACCTTCTGCGAGCCGGCTGCGGCCGGCGTGTTGTCGGCGGCGGTCACGGTGGCCACGCTGTTGGCGATGGCGGTGGCCGCGTCGGCGACCAGTCCGGCCTGGGTCGACACCACGTTCGCTGCGGTGCCCGTGGTGCTGGCGTTGAACTGCGCCACGAGGCCCGTGATCGGGCTGTTGGCCAGCAATGCGTTCGAGATCGCGGTCACCCGGCCGGTGTCGACATTGCCGGTGCCCGCGGCGTCGCGCCAGTTGGTGGACAGGGTTTGCTGCGCGCTCGACGCCTGCGACAGCTGCGTGAAGATGTTCGCCGCCGACGACACGATGCCGGCATTGGCCGTCTTGATGCTGTCCATCTGACCCGACAGCGCGGCGATGCTGGTCGGCAGGTCGCCGGTGGCCCCGGTGCGGCGCAGCGCCAGCAGACTGATGTTGTCCATCGTCTGCTGCACGGCGCCCAGGTAGCCGCTGCCGCTGACGATGCGCAGCTTGCCGTCGGACGAGACCGATTGCGTCAGCGAACCCAGCGGCCCGACCAGCGGGTTCAGGCAGGCGCCCGCGGTGGCGTCGCAGGCGTAGGCGTAGTTGCCGATGTTGGCGGTCTGGGTGCGCAGCGTGGTGTAGCTGGCGTCGGCGCTGCTGCGGTTGTCGGTCAGACCCTTGTAGGTGGTGTTGGCCGCCCGAAGAGCGTCCGTGGCCGGCGCATTCTTCAGCCCCACCAGATTGGTGTTGATGGCCGTGTTGTTGGCATCGATCGTGGTGTACGCATTGATCAGACTGCCGACCGCGCCGATCTGCTCGGCGCTGGTGGCGCCGGTGATGTCACCGGTGATCAGCGTCTGGTGGTCGGCCAGTGCGGTATCGACTGCGCTGGTTGCCGCCACGGCAGCGCTGCCCTGGTTCGTCAATGCCTCCGTCTTCTGCCCGATGCCCTGCGAGCCCAGCTTCTTGGTCAGGAAGTTGATTTCAGCCTGGTAGGCATCCCGCGATACCGGATCTGCCGCGTACTTGGCCAGCAGTCCCTGCAGCAGCGCCAGCCGGTCGAGCAGTTTCGAATTGGGCGCGGCGTTCGAGACCTGGATCTGGCCTGCCGACAACTGCCCGGGCGTCAGGTGCCCGATGTACGGATTGCTCAGGCTGCTGTTCAGCGGGTTGGCGGCCAACCCGGGGTACTGCGTGCTGTCGACCTGCGAGTACGCCAGGTCCCACACGACCGAACCATCGGGGTTGGTCGAGACGATCACCGGATCGATCTGCGTGGCCGATTGCCGCATCAGGCCCGACAGCACCCGGCCGTTGGCATTCACCTGCGCCACGCCGCCCGGCGTCGGCGCGATGCCGCCAGTGATGTCCAGGGACGCATCGATGCCGACCGCACTGGCGATCTTGCCGGCCACTTCGCGGTAGAGGTCCTTGCCCACGCCCACCGCGCTCACCTGGATGTTGCCGCGGTTGGCTGCCACGCCGATGTCGCCGGCTGCCAGCACGTTGCTGTTGGCGCTCAGGTTCACCGTCGAGTTCTGCGTCACGCGGGTCTGGGCGTCGGGCGTCGAATTGATCGGTATTGCCGTCTTGTTCCACAGGTTCACCGCGGTGTGGGCGAGGATCGAGCTCGCCTGGTGGGCGGAGTTTTCGCCGGCCGCCACGTTCACCTTGCCCTGCGCCGCATCCGCAGCCAACAGCAGCGCCCCGTCGCCGACGGTGGTGGTGTTCGTGCCGACAAAGTTGACATAGGCCTTGCCCGAAGGCGCACCGGCCAGGCCATAGGCATTGGCCACCGCACGCGCATCGAACTTGGCGTCGGTGCGGCTGCCGATGTCGATGTTGCCGGCGTCGCTGGTGATGGTCGAGTCCTCGCCCAGCGTGACGATGGCGTTGACCTTCGGGAGGACGTTGTCCGCCGGGTTGCCGGCCGAGCCGGCGTTGATGATCGAGTTGGATTCGGCCAGTGCGATCGCGCCGCCCGAGTCCAGCTTGGTCTTGTCGTACGACACGATGATGTTGTTCGCGTCGAGAGTGAACGCGTTGGTGCCGCTGAGCATCAGCACATGGAACAGCGAGTTGTCGCCGGTGGTGACGTTGGTGCGCTGGTCGATCGTCGTCACCGTCCGGCCCGCGGGCAGGTTCAGCAGTCCGCCGGAGCCTGAGTTCACGTTCCAGGCCGCGGCATCGGCCACGTCGATGGTGTTGATGTCGGAGTGTCGGCCCCACCAGTACTTGTGGGTCGCATTGGTCGCGGCCAGCGCGATCCGGCCGGCGGTCACGCTCGCGCCATCGCCCACGTCGACATTGACCCGGCTGGACACCGCGTGGTTGTTGCTCGCACCGCTGGCGCCAGCCAGCGAGGCCTGGGTGCTGTCGACCTTGCCGTTGTAGACGGTGTCGTGGTTGGCCTCGAGCGTCAGGCTGCCTGTGGCGATGCCGCAGGTGGCCGAGGGCGCGCCACAGGTCGACGCGCCGATGGCAGCGCGCGTGTCGCTGGTCTCGACGGTGTTGGCGGTCGCCGCGGCACCGGCGATGACCCCTCCGCTGCCCGAGACCGACTGGGCGATGTTGGTGTCGGTGCCTTGCGCGGTGATGCTGGTCTGGCCCGTGATGCCACCCACCACCGCGACGTTGTCGCCGAGGCTGGCTGTGGTGCGAGAGTTCGAGCGCGCATAGGCGTCGTTCGAGCCGATCGCCGCGATGCCGAAGGCCAGGCCGCTCGAGCTGGCGTCCTGCCGGCTGTTGTTGGTGGCGGTCACGTCGAGCGTGCCGGGCACCGTCAGCAAGCTGCCACTGCCCACGCTCGCCGTGACCGGCGCGGCCACTCCGAGGCTGCCGTAATCGGCCTCGGCGCTGGTGCCGACCGCACCCAGCAGTGCACCGCCCGAGGTGCCCGACGCACTGGCACGCACGGTGGTGTCCAGTGCCTGGCTGCGGGCCAGCACATGGGCGTCGAGCGAGTTGTCGAAGGCGTAGACGAAATCTGGCAGTTCATGCGTGGCCGACACGGTGAGGTTGTCGGCCGTCAACACGGTGCCGGTGCCCAGGTAGGCACTGATCAACGGCGCCGAGCGGGCCTGGGCGATCGACGCCCCGATGCTGAGCCCACCGCTGACGGTGAAACCCAATGCATCGGCGCTGGCACCCGCCGCACCGATCGCCTGCACGATGGCGTCACCCGTCAGATTGACGGTGCCGCCATCCACATAGGCCCGGACCGTCGGAGCGGCGGTGGCGGTGGCTTTCGAGCCGGTGGCCGCCAGTGCGATGCCGCCGGCCGCAGCCAGTGTGCTGCTGGTCGCCTTGACCCGCGAGTCGGCCGACACCTCGAGGTCGCCGACCACGTCGCCGCTGCCCGAGCCGATGAAGGCGCCGCTGTCGATGTGGGCGTCGGTGCTGCCGCCGATCTCGGTGGTGGCGATCGAGGCGCCCCCTGCGACCGCGCCGATGCTGGCACCGATGGCCTGCGCGTCCAGCGTGCGCACGTCCTGGGCCTCAACCGTCAGGCGGCCCGCGCGATGCACCTGGGCACCGCTGCCGATGGTGGCGGTGGTGGTGCTGGCGCTGTCGGTGAGGCCGGCCCACGCGGCGTTGACGGCCACGATGCCACCGGTGCCGGCAAAGGCCAGCCCGTTGGCCGTTTCAGTGAGCGAGGCATGCACCAGCACGTCGCCGGTGGCTGTGATCTCGGCGTTGGAGCCGATCGACGCCTGGTTGTTGAGCGTGAAGTTGGCTATGCCGATGCCCGCGCCCAAGCCCAGCGCGCCGACCGCTGCCGCCCCGGTGGTGGAGTCGTAGGTCAGGGTGCCGCGGGCGTTGACAGCCACGTCGCCGCCACTGACCACGATGGCCCCGGTGCCAATCGATGCCGAATTGCCGACTGCCGGCGTGCCGGAGGTGGCCGCACCGGTCGAGACAGATGCCCGCTTCGCCTGCGCCTGGGCGCTGATCGACTTCACGTGGCTGTCGTCCGACGACTTCAGCAGGTTGTCGAGCGCACCGCCCTTGGCTTCGTTGTCGGCCTGGTCCTTGACGTTGCCGTCGTCGGTGCTGAGCTGGCTCTGCGCATCGGAACCCAGCTTGTCGCCGACCGAATACACCGACACCCCGGCCGCCACCGCCGCGATGCCGCCCGACGCACTGACCACGACGGTGTCGAGGTCGGTACCGGACAGCGCATTCACCGTCACGTCGTTGAGCGCATGCACCTGCGCGCGCTCGCCGATGCCCGCATGGGTGTTGTTCTTGGCGGTGAACACGTCGACACCGCCCGACAGCCCGACGGCACCGACGCCCACCGAGCCGGTGAAGGCCAATGACTTGAGCTGGTTGCGCGCCGTGACGTTCACATCCTGATCGGTCGATGCACCGGTGTTCGTCAGGTTGATCTTGGCGTCGTCGCCGATCAGCGCCTGGGTGTTGGAGTTGACCAGGGTGACGGTGACCGCGCCCGACACGCCCGCATACAGGCCGCCAGCACCGCTGGCCGACACCATGAACAGGTCTTCCTTCGAGGTGGCCTGGACCTGCAGGCCCTTCATGAGGGCGGTGCTGGTGTCGGAGCTGGAATCCGGCAAATAACCGGTGAAGGTGCCTGCCCCGCCGAGTGCGTTGACGGTGACCCCGTTGCCGATGGTCGCCTGCGTGTCCTTGGTGATCGAGTTGACGCCCACCGCCACTCCGAAACCAGCTGCACCAAAGCCAGCGGCCGCAGCGCCGGCGATCATGTTGGTCTCGGTGTCGTCGCCTGCCACGACGCGGGTGTTCCCGCCGGCATCGACCCGGGTGGTCGCACCGGTGCCGCCAACGATGGTGGCGTAGGTGGTGTCCTTGAGCGAGATGACGCCCACCGAGCCAGCCACCGCCACCGTGCCGGCCGCCGCCAGGCCGGCACCGAGTTCCAGGTATTGCGCCTGCCCGTGGGCCAGCACCTCGACATCGCTCGCGGCCTTGACCTGCGCGTTCTTGCCGATGGTGGCCTTCACGGTGTTGTCGGCCACGATGACATCGGCAGCAGCGCCCACCGCAGCAGCCCCGGCGCCGGCCGCTGCGCCCGCCAGCCCGAGGTGGAACTGGTCGCTGCCGGCGGCCACGCGCACCGACTGGCCAGCATTCGCCACCGTGCCGTTCTGGTTGATGCGGGCCGACTCGCCGATACCAGCTTCGGTGTCGGTGGTCAGTGTGGCCACATTGCCGCCGATCGTGACGGCCGCCGCCCCGCCGGCCGCCCCGGTCACCGAGAACGAGTTGAGCTTGTCGCGGTTCGTCGCGGTCACGGCCAGACCGCGCATCAGCGTGGTCGTGGGCGTGGCGGTGCGGGTGTTCGTGACACCCTGGAAGGCATTGCGATTGCCGATGGCGTCGCTCTGACCGCTGGAGATCGAGCCACCCTGCGCATCTTCGGGCGCCAGCGTGCTCTTGACCCGCCCATTGCCGCTGATCGCGCCCCCGAAATCGATCGCGATGTCGCCAGTGGCAGCCTGTATGCCCGTGGCGCCGTTGCCCAGCACCTCGACATCGGCGCTGTCGCCGATCGAGGCACGGGTGGTCTTGTCAAACACCGTGACGCCTGCGGCCGCCCCGATCGCGCCCGAGCCCCCGGCCGATGCGCTGCCCGAGATCAGGTCCATCACGCTCTGGTCGTCGGCCGAGATCAGCGCGTTGCCGCGCACGCGCAGCGTGGCGTTGTCGTCGATGTAACCCAGGGTGGTGCCGGTCAGCGAGTACACCGACACCGAGCCCGCCGCGCCAGCCGAACCGCCGATGCCCAGGCCGATCGCAATCGAGCGGAAGTCTTCGGCCGCAGCCGATTGCACCAGCAGGTTGCCCGCCGTCTCGGCCCAGGCACCGTTGCCCACATAGGCCTGGGTCGACTTGGTGATCACGGCCACGTCGACAGACGCACCGACGCCCACGCTGCCACCCGCCGCCGCGCCGGCCACCACGTCGAACAACGAGGTCGTGTCCTGCGCCGACAGGCTGGCGCTCTGGTTGACCAGCGAGGAGCCCTTGTTCAACTCGGCACCGTCGCCGAGGTAGGCACGGGTGTCGGTGTTGATCACGTTGACCACGGCAGCGCCGCCCACGCTGACCGAGCCGCTGGCTGCACCGGCAATCGCGAAGGTGGTCAGGTCCTGGCTTGCGGTCGCGCCGAGCGTGGTCGCCCCCGCGGCGTTGACCTTGGCGTTGTCGCCGATGTAGCCGCGGGTGACGAACTGGTGGCTGGCATCGGTGCCCACGGTGTTGACCGCACCCACCACACCGACCGCCACGCTGCCGCTGACCGCCAGACCGCTGGCCACGTTCAGGCCCTTGACGGTGTTGGTGGCGCTGACGCCGAAGGCGCCGCTGGAATTCAACACGGTCGTGCTCGATGGCGCGACATAGGCTTCAGAGGTGTTGTTCAGCGTGATGACGTTGGCCACACCGCTGACCGCCACATTGCCGGCCACGCCACCGGCCACGCCGATGACCTCGATGTCCTGCTTGTTGCTGGAGGTGAGCTGGATCCCGCCCGAGGCCGTGACCTGCACACCATCGTCGATGTGGCTGCGCGTCACGTTGGTGCTGGCGACGTCGGCGCTGGACACACCCACCCCCACGCGCCCCCCGACCGACAGGCTGCCGGCCAGCGAGCGCGCCACGGTGTCGTTGTCGGCGGTCAGCGCAATGGTGCCGCTGCCGGTGGACACCTGAGCACCGGTGCCGATCGAAGCGTCGGTCGCGTCCTTGAACACGTTCACTGCGAACGATCCCGCCACCGCCACCTTGTCACCGGCCGCGCCGGCGGCCGCTTCGGTGTAGTAGTTGCCACCGCCCAGCAGCTGGCCCGAGGTGAACTGGTTGCCCAGCGCCTTCAGCTCGTTCTTGGCGCTGTCCTTGTCGGTCATGTTGCCGAGGTTGCTCAGATCGAGCGAGAACGGCGTCGGGTTGAACTTGTGGTTCAGCGCCTCGATCGTCAGGCTGCCTGCGGTGACCTGGCTGCCGCCACCGAGTCGGGCCGTGTAGGCGTTGTCGGAGATCACCGTGGCCACCGACGCGCCGACGCCGACGCTGCCGAACGCGCCGGCCCAGGCCTTGGCCGACAGCGTGGCGGTGTTCTCGGCGTCGATGTGGATCGCATCGGATGCATCGATCAGGCTGTTGTCACCGATGGTGGCGCTGGTGCTGCCCTTCGAGTACGCCACCGCGAAGGCGCCGGCCACGCCGACCTTGCTGCCACCCGCACCGGCGATGCCTTCGGCGGTGAGCTTGCGGGCGTAGGCGGCATCGGTGTTCTGCTCGGAAATCGCCTGCACCGTCAGGTCGCCCGACTGCACGACGTGGGTGCCATCGGCGAGGCTGGCGGTGGTGTTGCCCTTGCTGATGACGAGGCCGACACCGATGCCGACGCCCACCTTCGAATTCGGGTCGACCGCATCGCCGGCGCCGCGTGCGCTGAAGTTGGACTCGCTGGTGGCCGCGATGGTCATCGCCTTGCCGGCGCCCGACTGGATCGTCCGCCCGCCAGTCACGGCCGCGTTGACGTTGTCGGTGATCGCCACCACGCCCACCGCCGCGGCGACATTCACCTTGCCGCCACCCTTCGTGCCCTGGTTGGTCTGCGAGTCCTGGTTGTTCTTCAGCGTGCTCGAGCTGGCGGACTTGTCGGCCTGCGACTGGTTCTGGCTGTAGGTGTCGTCGGATTGCGAGCCGCCGGCGCTGGCGGTGGCCGACGCGTCGTAGTAGCGCGTCGAGCCGGCCGTGACGTCGACGGTACCCGCTGCCGCCACGTTGCGGTCGATGGTGGCGCTGGTGGTGCTGGAACTGGTGATCACGCCGACCGACGCACCGATCGACACGCTGCCCGACTTGGCCGTGCCGACCGTGGTGGCGGTGTGCTCGCCGCCGCTGGTCGCGCTGACGCTGACGTTGCCGCTCGCGCCGATGTCGGAGCCGGCGGCGATCGACGCATCGGTGGACTGGTCCAGCGTGGTCACGGCCACGGCCGCATCGAAGGCGAGCTTGCCGCCGGTCGCACCGGCGGTGGCCTCGGCGTCGGAGTCGGTGGTGCTGCGCGCCGTCAACGTCAGGCTGCTGGCATGGCTGATGCCGGCGTTGGTGGCGATCTGCGCCTGGGAGGCCGCGGTGATCAGGTTCAACGCCACGGACGCGCCGATGCCGACCTTGCCGCCGGTGGCGCCGCCGTCCGTCGTCGGTGCGGCGGTGGCGGTGATCTTCGAATCGTCCTCAGCTGTCAGCACGACCGCGCCGCCCGCATCGACGCCGGCACCGCTGTCGATCAGGGCCTTGCCCGAGGTGTCGGCCAGGTTCAGCGCCAGCGAGGCCGCGATGCCGACGTTGCTTGCGCCAGCACCTGACTTGGCCTCGGCCGCGATGGTGTTGGTGGTGTCGCCACCGACATCGGTCATCGTCGACTCGACAGTCACCCCGTGCGCGGTCACGTGGGCGCCGCTGCCGATCGAAGCCTGGTTGTGCGAGTCGACCTTGTTCACCGACACCGCCGCGCCGATGCCGACCTTGGCGGTGCTGCCCACGGTGCTGCCGTCCGAGCTGGCGCTGCTGTCGGTGTTGCCGCTGGCGCTGAGCGTCAGTGCGCCATCGGTCTTCACCGTGACGCCATCGGCCACGCGGGCGGTGGCCGTGGCGCTGACGATGTTCACCGCCACAGCGGCGGCCACGGCGACCTTGCCTTCGTCAGAGCTGGCCGAGGTCTTGTTGCTGTCGGCGCTGTCGGTGGCACTTTGCTGATCGCTGCTGCCCACCCCGCTGCGGGTCTGGTTCTTCTTGCCGAAGTCGGTCTGGTTGCTGACCTTGTCGTCGACCGACGCGTCTTCCTTCTTGTTGCCCGTGGTCGCGTCGGTCTGGCCGGCCTCCTCGTCGGACTTGCCGCCGACCGCGCTGGCCGTGGCGGTGTTGGTCGAAGCGCTGCTGGCGTGCGCCGACACGCTGACCGCCCCGGTGGCGGTGTCGATGTCGCGCTCGATGCTGGCGTTGGCCACATCGTTGAGCAGCACGATGCCGACCGCGGCGCCCACCGCCGCCTTGTCACCCTGGGCGCTGCCCTTGGCGCTGGTGGTGGTGGTGCTGGTGTGGTCCACCGACAGCGTCACCGCGCCGGGGTTGGTGAGCGTCGCGCCCGTGCCCAGCCGTGCGGTGGTGGTGTTGTTGACGATGGCCAGCGCCACCGCCGGCGTGATCGCGATGCCGCCGCTGGCCCCCGCCTCGACTTCGGTGTCGACTGCGTGGTCGCCGCTGGCCTCGATCTGGAGCGCGCCCAGGTCGGTGAGCGTCGCGTTGTTCTGCACCTCGGCAACCGAGCGGTTGGCAATGATGTTGACCGCCACCGACGCGCCGATGCCGACCTTGCTGCCGCTCGCACCGCCCTCAGCGGGAAGTGCCTGGCCCGTGACGCTGGTGCGGTTGTCGGCGCTGAGCTGAATGGCTCCGGTGTCGCCTGGCACGATGGTGACGTGGGCACCCGGGCGGATCTGCGCCAGGCTTTCGGTGTCGATCAGGTTCAGCGCCAGCGAGCCGGCAATGCCCACCTTGCCGGAACCGGCACCGGCGGTCGCGCTGGCGGCGTACTGGTCGGTGCGCCCCGGCGTCGGAACGGTGGCGCTGGCCAGATCGGACTTCAGTGCCGACAACGTCACCGAGCCGGCCTGCACCGCGATGCCGTCGGGACCGGTGCCGTCGCCCAGCAGCGCCTGGTTGCTGGCCTTCACCAGGTTGATCGACACCGCCGCGCCGATGCCCACCGCCGCGCTGCCCACGGTGGCCCCGTTGGTGGTCACCTGGCCATCGGTGTTGTTGGCGCTGCTGAGCACCAGTCCCTTGCCGGCGCTGATGCTGAGTTCATCCGGCAGCACGGCCCGCGTCTTGTGGGTCGCGATGTTCACACCCACCGCAGCTGCGACGGCGACCTTGCCCTCGCTGGTCGAGGCCGAGGGCTTGCTGTCGTCGGACACATCGCCGCTGGTGGCGGCCTTCTGGTCGCTGTCGCCGACGTCGGCGGCTTCCTGGTTGTCGGTGCCTAGCTTCAGCAGACCAGTCAGCTTGTCGTCGACGCTGTCGTCTTCCTTTTTCTTGCCGGTGCCGTCGGTGGCGCCTGCGTCGTCGCTGGTCTTGCCACCCGCGGCACTGGCCGTGGCTTCGACCGTCCCCAACGAGGCGCCGGAGGCCGACAGCGTGACGTTGCCGGCGCCGTCGATGTCGCGACGGCTGGTGGCGAGCACGGTGTCGTTGACAACCGCCACCGCCACCGCAGCGCCCACGGCCGCAGTGCCGCCGGTCGCGCTGCCGCTGGCGGTGGTGGTCTCGGCCGCGGTCTGGCGTGCCACGAGGGAGATGTCGCCGCTCGAACCGTTGACCACCTGCGTGGTGATGGCGGCGCCGGTGCCGAAATCGGCGGTGGCGCTGTTGTTGACCACCGCCACCGCGGCGCTCGGGGTGATCGCGACGCCACCCGCCGAGCCGGCAGTGGCGGCGGTGTTGACCACATGGTCACCGGTGGCCTCCAACGCCACGCTGCCCGCACCGCTCACGCTGGCGCCGTTGGCAACTTCGGCCAGGCTGCGGTTGGCCACCACGTTGACCGCCACCGACGCACCGATGCCCACCTTGCCGCCAGACGTCGGGCTGGTCGGCAGCACCGCCACGTCGCTGACCGAGGCTTCGTTGGCCTGCAGCGACAACGGCGCCGCGCCATCCGCATTGAAGGCCACCGCAACACCCGGCTGCAGCAATGCCTGCGCCTGCAGATCGACCGCATTGACACCCAGCGCACCGGCCACGCCGACACTCTTGGCGCCTGCGCCCGAGGCCACGGTGGTGATGAACTGGTTTGTCGGCGGCGGCGCGCCGTTCGGTGCCATGTCGGCCTGCACCTGCAGGCTGCGCACACCCTGGGTCTGGCCCACGCTCTGACCGACAAGCGCCTGGTTCGAGCCCTTGCCGAGGTTGATGCCCACTGCCACGCCCACACCCACCGTGCCACCGGTGGCACTGGCGTTGGCGTCGACCGTGGCGACGTTGGTCGACAGCGACTGCACCGTCACATCGCCGGCTGCGTTGAGCGAGCCAGCCGCGACCGTGCCGCTGTTGGCACCCAGCTGTGCGCATGTCGAGCCGACCCAGTCGCTCACCGCGACCGCACCTGCCACCTTGACGCCACCTTCGGATGTCTTGGCCTGGTCGCCGTATTCGGCCAGCGCCTGCGCAGCGCGGCCTGCACCACCGGCGTCTTCCTGCGCCCCCTTGGCGGTCGATTTCGCGCTCACCGCCGCGTTGTTGACCGAGTGGGCCGACAGGTTCAACGCGCTGCCGCTGGCGATCTCGGCCCCGCGGTCGACGATGGCCTCGGTGGTGGTGCGCAGCTTGGACACCGCCACCGTCGCACCAGCCGCACTGCTGCCCGCCGCCGACGCATTCGCGGTGGCGGTGGTGTCGACCTGGTTGAGCGCCGTGATCGACAGCGAGCCGGCGCTGTGGATGCTGGACACGGTGGCTGGGGTGTCGCCCGTAGCCGCGCCCAGGCGCACGCCAGACGTGCTGGCCACATCGGTGACGGCCACCATCGCGTCGCCGTTCAGGTTGGCCAGTGCCGAGCCCGGCGTGGCCACCGCGCTGGTGATCGACTGCGCGCCAATCTGCACATCGCCACTGGCCGGACCGGCCGTGACGGTGGTCGAGATCGCGGCACCGTTGTGCACATCGACGTTCGCGCTCGAGCTCGAGCGCAGCACCGCCACCGAGGTCGGCACGGTGCTGTAGGTCGAGGTGTGCACCTCCGACACCGCGTTGATCGCGATGCTGCCGTTCTCGGACGCCACGCGCCCGCCACTCACATCGACCTTCGCCGACGCGAGTGCCTGGCGCGTGCCCAGCGTGGTGAGCAGCGTCGCGTCGCTGAGGGCGGAACTGGCTGCCACCGTGATGTCACGCCCAGCGATGTCGGCGTTGCTCAGGTTGACCTGCACCGCACCGCCGGCGGTCGATGTGGCGCTGATGTCCACGGTGTTGGCACCCAGTGCGCCGGCCACGCCGACCGTGCTGCCGGCAGCGATCAGGATCTTGCCGTCGCGCTCGACGATGCCGTCGCCGCGCACCAGCCCGTGAGCATTCACCACGTCGGTGAAATCGGGGGCGGTGCCGTTGAAGTTCGCACCCGCGGAAATCAGGCCACTGGCACCGACATTGACTGAACC
Organism: Burkholderiales bacterium PBB1; assembly: GCA_002255905.1. Lineage (GTDB taxonomy): Bacteria > Pseudomonadota > Gammaproteobacteria > Burkholderiales > Burkholderiaceae_C > PBB1. The sequence goes on along the minus strand of NKIN01000001.1, from coordinate 770,335 downwards.
GGCGCGCAACTCGGTGCCGTCGATCAGGTTGATCTGGCCATAGATCGAGATCACGCCATCGGGGTTGATCGGCTCGGTACCGGCGGCCAGTTGCGCGGCCGCGCCGCTGTTCGGGGAGCCGCCGCTGAAGAAGCTGCTGATGAAGTTGGGCGTGGGCGTCGAGACGAACAGGCTGCCGGTGTTGATCACGCCTTGGGCGCCGACGATGAAACCCTGCGAGCTCGCGAAGTACACGCGGCCGCCGATGCCGCCGTTCTTGATCGAGTTGACCACGCCGTCGATCGACACCTGCGAGCTGACGATGTTGACGAGGGTGGTGGTGCCGTTGGGCAACACCAGGTTGGCGGTGGTGCCCTGCCCCACCTGGAACGACGAGAACGAGTTGAACCCGCTGGAGCCCGACACGGTGGACGTGGTCACCGTGGACACATTGCCCACCTTGCCCACCACCGTCTGGGTGCGGCCATCGATCACGATGCCCTGTGCGCGCACCTGCGGCGTGAAAGCCGCCTGGACCATCATCGCCACCGCCGTCAGGCTGAGGTGGTGGAGGCGCTGTGGCGGTCGCGGCTCGCCGCGGCGGGATGCTTGGGGTGTCGTGATGGGGCGGCGGGTGGAGGAAAGATCACGGTTCATGGACACACCCCATCGGTTCAACAGTCGAGTTACATCTTGTTGCTTGCGCTGAAGAAATGTACCGGGTGTTCAACCGATCGACGATGAATCTTCGAGCCTGCAGGACACCCTGAACTGGGGGTGGCCATGGATCGCTCAGCCCACGCACTCGTTGTATCGTCATGGACATAACGACTGCCACCCGGAACCCGTCCATGTCCCCGACGAAGGTTCGCCGTGCCCCGCCCCGCCTGACCGGACACCTCGAGGTCAGCACCGACCTGGGCGCGTTTCTCGGCGACAAGCGGGTGCGCTTGCTCGAAGCCATCGAAGCGCACGGCTCGATCTCGCAGGCCGCCAAGCACGTTCCGCTGTCGTACAAGGCCGCCTGGGACGCGGTCGACGCGATGAACAACCTCGCCGACCGGCCGCTGGTGGAGCGCAGCACCGGAGGGCACGCTGGCGGCGGCACACGGCTCACCGACCACGGCCGTCGGGTGATCGCGCTGTATCGCGCCGTGCAATCCGAGCACCAGACCGCGCTCGACCGGCTGGCTGCCACCTTCGCGTCCGAGCCGGTCGGCGATGTGCGCTCTTTCCAGCGGCTGCTGCGCCGCATGGCAGTGCGCTCCAGCGCGCGCAACCAGTTCGTGGGCACTGTCAGCGGCCTGCGCGAGGGACCGATCGACGTCGAGGTGCACCTGCAGATTGACGAACACCTGGACGTCATGGCCACGGTGACGCGCGATTCCGCCGAAAGGCTGGGTCTTGCGATCGGCACCGAAGCGATCGCGCTGATCAAGGCCTCGTCGCTGCTGCTGTTCACGGACGAGTCGATGCGCATCAGCGCGCGCAACCAGTTGTGGGGCCAGGTGCTGCGCATCGTCGACGGGCCGGTGAACGCCGAGGTCACGCTCGACCTGGGCCACGGTCGCAGCGCGGTGGCCGTCATCACGCGCGACTCGATCGATGCCCTCGGACTCGCCGTGGGCACGCGCGCCTGTGCAGCGTTCAAGGCGTCGAGCGTGATCCTCGCAGTACTGGATTGAAACCCCAAGGAGCCCTGAGATGCCAACACTGAAATCCCGACTCCTGCCGACGTGCATCGCGGCGGCCTGTGCTGCGGTTGGCCTGAACGCCAACGCGGGCGAAGTCTCGGTCGCCGTCGCCGCCAATTTCGCCGGGCCGTTGGCGAAGATCGGCGAGGGGTTTTCAGCCACGACCGGTCACACCCTGAAGGTGTCATCGGGCGCCACCGGCAAGTTCTATTCGCAGATCCTCTCCGGCGCGCCCTTCGAGGTGCTGCTCGCCGCCGACGACGAGACCCCGCGCAAGCTGATCGCCGAGGGCCACGCCGTCGCCGGCAGCAGCCACACCTACGCGATCGGCAAGCTGGTGCTGTGGAGCGCACAGCCCGGCTACGTGGATGACCAGGGCGCGGTGCTCGCTGCCGGCACCTATGCGCACCTGGCCATCGCCAACCCGAAGGTTGCGCCGTACGGCCGGGCGGCTGTCGAGGTGCTGAAGGCACGCAGCCTCGGCAACGCGGTGGCGCCCAGGCTCGTGACAGCCGAAAGCATCGCGCAGGCTTACCAGTTCGTCGCCACCGGCAACGCCGAGCTGGGCTTCGTCGCGCTGTCGCAGGTGGCGGTGCCCGACAAGCCGGTGACGGGCTCGTACTGGCTGGTGCCGCCTGCGCTGTACGGCGAGATCCGCCAGGACGCGGTGCTGCTCAAGACCGGCGAAAACAACCCGGCCGCCACCGCCTTGCTGGCTTACCTGAAGAGCCCGGCGGCCCAGGCCGTGATCCGGTCGTACGGCTACGGACCATGACCCGCCTTTCCCCCTTTCGGGCAGCACGGTGGTGAGCGCCGAGACCTGGGCCGCGATCCGGCTCACCGCCGAACTGGCGGGCCTGACCACGTTGCTGCTGCTGCTGCTCGGCACGCCGCTGGCCTGGTGGCTGGCACGCACGCGGTCAGCGTGGAAGCCGCTTTGGTTGGCGCTCGTTGCGATGCCCATCGTGCTGCCGCCCACGGTGCTGGGCTTCTACCTGTTGATGCTGATGGGGCCGCAGGGGCCGGTGGGGCAATTCACGCAATGGCTGGGCATCGGGCGACTCCCTTTCACCTTCGGCGGCCTGGTCGTGGCGTCGGTGCTGTATTCAATGCCCTTCGTGGTGCAGCCGCTGCAGCAGGCCTTCGAGGCCATCCCCGAGCGCCTGCTGGAAGCCGCGGCCACGCTGCGCGCCTCGCCCTGGGACCGCTTCGCCAGCGTGGCACTGCCGCTGGCGCGGCCCGGCTTCGTCACCGCCGGCGTGCTGGGGTTCGCGCACACGGTGGGCGAGTTCGGCGTGGTCCTGATGGTCGGCGGCAACATCCCGGGCGAGACGCGTGTGCTGTCGGTGGCGCTGTACGACCACGTGGAAGCCGCTGAGTTTGCCGAAGCGCATCGACTGGCCGCCGGCATGGTGGTGTTTGCGCTGGTGGTGCTGGTGACGCTGTACATGGTCAATCGACCGGCGCGCGACGACGCGCAGCCCGCCCGATGATCGAAGCGCGCCTGCGCCTGCCGCGGCAGGACTTCCTCCTCGATGTGGCGCTCACGCTGCCGTCGCACGGCATCACTGCGCTGTTCGGCCACTCGGGCTGCGGCAAGACCACCGTGCTGCGGGCACTGGCCGGGCTGGAACATGCCGCAGGCCGTGTGGTGGTGGACGACGCGGTCTGGCAAGACGACGCCAGTGGTCGCTTCGTGCCCACGCACCGCCGGCCGATCGGCTACGTGATCCAGGACGCCGCGCTGTTCCCGCACCTCGACGTGCGCAGCAACCTGGACTATGGACGCCGGCGTGCCGCGGACGCGTCCGATCCCATCGCGCTCGACGCGGTGATCGACCTGCTGGGCATCGGCCACCTGCAGACGCGGCGCCCAGGCATGCTGTCGGGCGGTGAGCGGCAGCGCGTGGCGATCGCCCGGGCCTTGGCAACTGGCGCACGGCTGCTGCTGATGGACGAACCGCTGGCCGCGCTGGACGCGGCGCGCAAGGCCGAGATCCTGCCCTACCTCGAACGTCTGCACCGCGAACTGGTGGTGCCCATCGTCTACGTGACCCACGCCATGGACGAAGTGGCTCGCCTGGCCGATCACCTGGTGCTGATGCGTGATGGACGCGTGGAGGCGGCCGGCCCGCTGGGCGATCTGCTGACCCGCACCGACCTGCCACTGGTCCAGCTCGAAGACGCCGGCGTGGTGATCACCGCCGAGGTGGCCGAGCACGATGCCGTGCACCACATGACGCGCCTGATACACCGTGGCAGCTCGCTGTGGGTGGGCCACTCATCGGCACAGACGGGCCAGCCCGTGCGGGCGCGCATCCTGGCCCGCGACGTCAGCGTGACGCGGCAGCCACCCGCCGAGACCAGCATCCTCAACGTGCTGCCGGTGTCGCTGGAGTCTGTGCAGCGTGAGCCCAGCACCGCGCTGCTCAGCCTGCGGGTGGGCCACGGCACGCCGCGTGACCCCTGGACCCTGCTGGCGCGCATCACCAGCCGCAGTCTGGACGCACTGAAGCTGCAACCCGGCGACACGTTGCATGCGCAGATCAAGGGGGTGGCGCTGATGCGGGGGAGCTGAGAGAACGACCACAGGCCTAAGCCATGAAGACAGCCTTGCAGATGGTGTCTGTCGTCGTGCCCACGTTCCCTGGTGCATGGGCACCGACCGTTGCTCGGTAACGTTGAAGTTATTGGTTCTGCGAGGAGTTCCAGCCACTCCACGCGACCCGACTCACCAACAGCCAAGGTAGCAAGATGAGCACAACGTTGGCCTGGCTGGTTGGCTTGCTTCCCTTGGACGCCATCGCGCTTCAATTGCCAGGCCCAAACTGTCACGCTGCTGCGCCAGTCATGCCGACGCAGCAGCGGCCAGTCCGACCGTGCCCGGGCTATCGTCTGGCTCATGGGCGATGACGCCAGCTACACCACGAGCACCTTGGTCGATGTGGCGAGCGGCCGCCAGACGCACAAGCATCAATCAGAAAAGCACCATGGACTTCAAGCCCCTCATCACCCTGCTGGCGATCGTGAACCCGCTGGCCATCGTGCCGTTTTTTATCCACTACACAGAAGGGTTCTCGCGGGAGCATCGCAGGCGCACGATTGCGATTTCGTCCTTCAGCTGCTTCGTGGTCATTGCCATCAGTGCGCTGCTGGGTCTGGAGATCTTGAATTTCTTCGGCATTTCGCTGGCCAGTTTCCAGGTGGGCGGCGGCATGCTGTTGCTCACATCGGCCATGAACATGCTCAACGCACAACCGGCCGAGGCCAAGACCAATACCAATGAACTGGAAGACGGTGCCGAAAAAGCGGCACGCGGTGCCAGCATTGCCGTGGTGCCACTGACCATACCGCTGCTGACCGGCCCAGCCACCATGTCGACCGTGGTGATCTATTCAGAGAAGGCCAAAACCTTTCTGCAACTGGGCACGCTGGTGGGTTACGGCGTGGTCATCGCGCTGGCCACGGCCGCCTGTTTTGCCCTGGCGCAACCCATTGCCCGTGTGCTGGGCAAGACCGGCATCAATGTGATGACCCGATTGATGGGCCTGATTCTGGCGGCGCTGGCGGTGGAAGTGATGTCTGACGGGCTGGTCAAGCTGTTCCCCATGCTCGGGCGCTGAGCCCGCCTACGGACGGACCGCACCTTCCACCTGTCCCAGGATCTTCTTGAGCACTGGCCGCTACACGGTGGCTCCATGAGCCAGCAAAGCAACGAGACAAAGAAAAAGGACCTGGAGGCTTACGCTTCCAAGTCCTTGATTCTTCTGGCTTATCTTGGCTCCCCGACCTGGGCTCGAACCAGGGACCTACGGATTAACAGTCCGGCGCTCTACCGACTGAGCTATCGAGGAACAGCCTCAGAGTATAGCTGGCTCCGGGATGTCTCAGTGCCTTGATTCGGGACTCGTTGCGAAATCGTCTGCCTCGCTGCGCTTCGATGTTCAGGAGGTCGGGCCGGCGGCCACCTTGCTCCGGCGGCGTTGCACCGCTTGCGCCAGCAGGCGCAACAGCGGCTCGGTGTCGGCCCAGCCCAGGCAGGCATCGGTGATCGACACGCCGCGGGCCAGCGGCTGGCCGGCCACCAGGTCCTGCCGGCCGCTTGCGAGGTGGCTCTCGATCATCACGCCGGTGATGCGCTGTTCGCCTGCGGCCATCTGCGCAGCGATGTCTTGTGCCACGTCGGCCTGCCGTTGGTGGCGCTTCTCGGAATTGGCGTGCGAGCAGTCGATCATCACCTGTTGGCGCAGGCCTGCTGTGCGCAGCACCTCGCAGGCAGCGGCCACGTCGGCGGCGCGGTAGTTGGGCTGCTTGCCGCCACGCAGGATCACATGACAGTCGGCGTTGCCGCGCGTCTCGAAGATGGCGGCCTGACCCATCTTCGTCATGCCCATGAAGGCGTGTGGTGCCCGGGCTGCGACCACCGCGTCGGCAGCCACACGCACGCCACCATCGGTGCCGTTCTTGAAGCCCACCGGGCACGACAGGCCCGAGGCCAGCTGCCGGTGGCTCTGGCTCCCGGTGGTGCGCGCGCCGATCGCGCCCCACGACACCAGATCGGAGAGGTACTGCGGGCTCAGCAGGTCGAGGTATTCGGTGCCGGCGGGCAGGCCGATCGCGGCGATGTCGAGCAGCAAGGCGCGCGCGCGGCGCAGTCCTTCGTTGATGCGAAAGCTGCCGTCCAGCCGCGGGTCGTTGATGTAGCCCTTCCAGCCGACCGTGGTGCGTGGCTTCTCGAAGTACACCCGCATCACCACCAGCAGGTCGGTGCGCAGTTCGTCGGCCAGCGCTTTCAGACGATGCGCGTAATCGATGGCTTCGTCGTGGTCGTGGATCGAACACGGCCCGACAACCACGATCAGCCGGTCATCGGTGCCAGCGAGCACGGCCGCCACCGCATCGCGCGCAGCGCACACCAGGGCCTGCGCCTCGGCAGGCATCGGCAGTTCGTCCAGCAGCAGTGCGGGCGAGATCAGCGGCCGCACTGCGCCGATGCGCAGGTCGTCGACACGCGTGGTGTCTACGGTGACCGGTGTTGCTGTGGGGCTCACGGCGCTTTGGTATCTGCGATCAGCAGCCGAGCTGCGTGGCCAGATCGATCAGGCTGCTGGCGCGGTAGGTGTTGGCCGGATCGGGCCGATCGGGGTTGGGGGTGTGGGGCCCGAACTCGAGCGGGCGTTCGATGTAGGCCGTCTGCAAGCCGCAGCTACGGGCAGCGTCGAGATCATCCTGGTGCGCGGCCACCATCAGCACCTGGTGCGGTTGCACATCACAGACGTGGGCCACGCCGCGGTAGAGCTTGGGGTCGGGCTTGTACACGCCAAAGGTTTCAGCCGACAGGATGGTGTCCCACGGCAGCCCGGCACGCTGCGCCATCTTGAACAGCAAGCCCAGGTTGCCGTTCGACAGCGAGCAGATGGTGTAGGCCTCTTTCAGCCGCGTCAGGCCTTCGATCGCGTCGGGCCACGGGTCGAGCTGCTCCCAGGTGCTGTTGAGCTCGCGTTTTTGCTCGTCGGTGAGGTGGGTGATGCCGTGGCGGGCCAGCAGTTCGTCGAGCATCTGCAGGTGCAGGTCGTCGAAACGCGTCCAGCCTTGGCCGCCGGCATTGACGCGGGCGAGAGCCGGCTTGTAGCCGGCGCGCCATTCGCGCGCGACGGTGTCGCCATCGACCTTGAGTGCCAAGGCATTGACGGCGCGCGCAATGCCGCTGTACCAGTCGACCACGGTGCCAAAGACGTCGAAGGCAATGACTTTCAGGGGTTCGGCTGCGGTGTCAGCCTGGGTGTCTGTGTTCATTCAGGTTCCTGGGAAAACTCAGCCCGACCGAGCGGCCGTGCCCACCTCGATCAAAGCCCGCCATTTTGCCGCGACCGACTCAGGCTGTGCAGCCGCCACGAGTGCCCGCACCACGGCCACCGAGCCCACGCCGCTGGCCAGCACCTCGGGCAGCCGGGCCTCGTCGATGCCGCCAATCGCCACCAGCGCGTGGTCGCGCATCAGGCGCGCGTAAGTGGCCAGCCGGCCCGGCCCCTGCGGCACGGTGGGCATCACCTTCAAATTGGTCGGGTAGACCGCACCCATGGCGACATAGCTCGGGCTCAGCCGATCGACGCGCAGCATCTCGGCATAGCCGTGGGTGCTGAGCCCCAGGCGCAGGCCTTCGCTGCGGATGGCGTTCAGATCGGCGTCATCGATGTCTTCCTGGCCCAGGTGCACGCCGTAGGCGCCCGCGCGGATGGCAGCTTGCCAGTGGTCGTTGATGAACAGCCGCGCGCCGGTGCCGCGCACGGCTTCCACCGCGATGTCAACCTCGCGCTGCACGGCCGCGGCGTCGTCGGATTTGAATCGCAGCTGCACCGTGGGCACGCCGGCCTGTGCCATGCGGCCGACCCAGGCGGCATCGGCCAGCACGGCGTACAGGCCGAGCGACTTTGGACAGGTGGCAAATGCATCGCGTCGCGGGTGCGGTGCGAGGCCGAAGTCGCCTGGCTCATCGGGCCAACTGTGGGCATCGAAGTTGCCAGTGCGTTCGGTGCGGCGGCGCCAGGCCAGCGCCACGCATTCGGCATCGGCCTCGATGAAGCCGAGCGCTCGCGCTGCCTGCTTGGCGGCGCGGTAGGCGTGTTCGGCGTGGTGGTACTGCGCTGGAGATTCGTCAGAGATCGGCAGCCCGATGGTGGCGCGGTGCGCCAGGACGATGGCCTGGGCCATCGCATCGACCGCGGCGCTCATTCGTGGTGCCAGAACGGAGTGCCGAGCACCGGCGTGCTGGGCTGCGCAGCCTGCTGCTCACCCATCGCGCCGGCATGGAACGCGCTGCGGCCGGCCTGCACCGCATCGGCGAATGCGCCCGCCATGCCCACCGGGTCCTGTGCCAACGCGACCGCGGTGTTCAGCAGCACGCCGTCGTAGCCCCACTCCATCACCTGGCAGGCGTGCGAGGGCCGACCCAGGCCGGCGTCAACGATCATTGGCACACCCAGCCGCTCGCGCAGGACCTGCATCGCGTACGGGTTGACCGGGCCGCGGCCGGTGCCGATCGGCGCGGCCCAGGGCATCACGGCCTGGCAACCGACATCGACCAGCCGCTGGCACAGCACCAGGTCTTCGGTGCAATACGGGAGCACCTGGAAGCCGTCCTTGATCAGCCAGTCGGCGGCCTCGACCAGCTTCAGCGTGTCGGGCTGCAGCGTGTAGTCATCGCCGATCAGTTCGAGCTTGAGCCACGGCGTGCCGAACACCTCGCGCGCCATCTGCGCGGTGGTGATGACCTCTTGCACGCCATGGCAGCCGGCGGTGTTGGGCAGCACCGGCACGCCCAGGGTCTGCAGCAGCTGCCAGAAGGCGTTGCCGGCGCCGGTGTTCAGCGCGCCTTGACGCCGCAGCGAAGCGGTCAGCATGGCCGGCCGCGCGCGCCGCACCGCGTCTTCCAGCACTTGAGGCGACGGGTAGCGCGAGGTGCCGAGCATCAGCCGACTGGCAAACGTTTGGCCGTAGAGGACCAGCGGGTCGGACGTGGCATGGGCCGCGGAGGTCGGGATGTCAGACAACGTGTTCATTGGAAGGGAGCCGCCTCAGCCGCCAGTGACCGGCGCGATCACATCGATGCGGTCACCCTCGCTCAGCGGCGTGTCTCGGTAGCGTGTGTTCGGCACGAAAGTCATGTTGATGGCGGCAGCGAACGGCGCGGCAGGTTGCAGGACAGCAATGGCATCGGCCAGTGTCGCACCGGCCGGCAGCTCATGCGCCTGATTGTTCATGTAGATCTTCATGTGGCGACACCCGTGCCCGATTCAATGCGCAACGCAAACTGCTCGGCCAGTGCGCTGTGGCCCGTCTCGATGCATTGCATCACCACATCGAGCATCGCCGGGGCGATCAGGTAGCCGTGACGGTACAGGCCATTGATCTGCAAGCGGCGGGGGCCCATCCAGCGCAGCGCCGGAAGGTTGTCGCGCAGCGTCGGCCGACATTGCGCAGCCATCTCGATCACCCGCGCCTCGGCAAAGCCGGGGTGCACGGTGTAGGCCGCGCTCAGCAGTTCGAGCGTCGAGCGCACGCTGGCAGGCGACGCATCGTCGGATTCGATCTCGGTCGCGCCGATGACGAACACGCCGCCCGGCTTGGGCGCGATGTAAAGCGGGTAACGCGGGTGCAGCAGCCGCGTGGGGCGGGCCAAGTCGACCTCGGGCGCATGCACCCGGATCACTTCACCGCGCACACCGCGCAGCGCCTGCCACTCACCGCGCGCGCCCAGGCCACGGCAGTCGAACAGCCAGCCGGTGTGGTCGGCAAAGTCAGCGGGCGAGCGCGGCTGGCTCCAGTGCAGCGCGACGCCGAGTGCCTGCAATCGATGCAGCAGCGCCGCCAGCAGCTCTCGGTTGTCGAGCTGACCTTCGCCGGGCAGGTACAGGCCCTGAGCGAAACGCTCGCCGATCGCGGGCTCCAGCCGGGCCACGGCGCGGGCATCGAGGTGCTCGATGGCACTCAGCTGCGGCATGGCAAGCGCGGTGTGGGCCAATTGCTGCTGGAAGCGCGTGGCCTCGGGCGCATCCTGCCGGTGCCACAGCACCAAGGTGCCCTGCCGCTGAAAGTACACCGGCGCGTTCAGCGTCGCGATCAGCTCGGGCCAGCGCTCCAGCGCGTGGCAACCCATGCGGACCACACCGAGCTCGGTGACTGCCGACTCGGCCAGCGGCGCGAGCATGGCCGCTGCAACATGGGCGGCCGACGTCGGCGCATCTGGCGTGCTGGCATCGTAAAGATCGACCGCGTGACCCGCCCGCGCCAGCTCGCAGGCGAGCAGCCGCCCCATCAAGCCGGCCCCCAGCACCACCGTGCGATCCTCGCCGCGGCTCATGCGGGCCCCCTCGCCGCATAATTTTCGGCATGACGCCTGACAACCCAGCGGACAACCCAGCCGCCGACAGCCCTGCCCCGCCCCACCGCTTTCGCTACGCGCGGGTGCTGTCGATTGCGGGCTCCGACAGCGGCGGCGGCGCCGGTATCCAGGCCGATCTGAAGACTTTCAGCGCGCTCGGCTGCTATGGCATGACCGCCATCACCGCCGTCACCGCGCAGAACACGCTGGGCGTCAGCGCGATCCATGGCGTGCCACCCGAGGTGTTGCGGGCACAGCTGCGTGCGGTGCTGGACGACATCGGTGCCGATGCGATCAAGATCGGGATGCTGCACTCGCCGGAGGTGGTCGGCGTGGTGGCGCAAGCCCTTGACGAGTACCGCATCACCCATGTCGTGCTCGACCCGGTGATGGTGGCCACCAGCGGCGACCGGCTGATGGCACACGACACGGTGCAGGTGCTGGTGCAGGAACTGTTCCCCCGCGCCACGCTGGTGACGCCGAACCTGGACGAAGCCGCCCTGTTGCTGGGCCGGCCGATCACCCAGGCCGCTGAATTCGACGCCGCCGCACGCGACCTGATGGCGCTCGGCGCACGAGCGGTGCTGCTGAAAGGCGGGCATCTGGCGGCCGATGACGTGGTCGATGTGCTGGCCACGGGCGACGGCCCGCTGCAGCGGTGGGCGTCGCCGCGGATTGCCAGTCGCAACATCCACGGCACCGGCTGCACGCTGTCGTCGGCGATCGCCGCGCATCTGGCGCTCGGCTCGAGCCTCCCGCAGGCGGTCGCCCAATCGCGGCAGTACGTGCTGGCAGCCATCGATGCGGGTGCCGCCGTGCGCACCGGCGCCGGGCACGGCCCGCTGAACCACGCGCACGCGCCGCTGCCCATGCGGCGCTTGCCGGTAGACCAAAGCAGGCTTCGTTAGAAACATCGGGTAGACGAACAGACAGCGGTCAGATGACGAGCGGCGAACCCAGGACGATACCAATGCGGCGCACGCTCACGGCGACGCGGCGGCAATGGCTCTCGATGGCCGGGGGCGCTGCGCTGCTGGCCATGGGCTGCAGCATCGTCTGCGCCGCCCAGGCGGGCACGGCCGACGACGCAGCGCTGGAGCTGCAGCACGACTGGGAGCTCGTCAAGTACCGCACCCCGCCTGCCGAGCAGATCCGACGCTACGAAGCGCTGTCGGCGAAAGCCCATCGGCTCAGCGAGCAGTTCCCCGACAGCAGCCCGGTGCTGATCTGGGAGGCGGTGATCGTCAGTTCGTGGGCCGAGGCCAAGGACGACCTCGGCTCGCTGGACCTGGCCAAGCGGGCCAAGGCCCTGTACGAAGCCGCGCTGAAGATCGATGCGAGCGCCCTGGGTGGGGGCGCCTACACCGGACTGGCAGCACTCCACTACAAGCTGCCTGGCTGGCCGCTCAGTTTCGGCGACGAAGGCAAGGCGCGCGAGTTGCTGCAGCGGGCACTGGCCATCAACCCTCAGGGCGTCGACCCCAACTACTACTACGGTGAGCTGCTGGTCGAAACACGGCGCCCGCAGGAGGCAGTGGCCTATCTCGAGCGCGTGCTGCAGGCGCCTGCCCGACCGGGTCGCGAGATCGGCGATGCGGGCCGCCGCGACGAGGCGCGAGCCCTGCTCGACAAGATCAAGGCTCGGTGAGCCCGCACGCGGCCGTGCCGGCACCATGCGGCCGAGCACAACGCCCGCGAAGTTTTCGCACTTCGCTTAATTCCGACTTCATCGCGGCGGCGCACGATCGGTCATCGATCTGCATCCAGATCCGTCTCGGAGAGTCTTCATGTTCACTGCCATGGTCGCGCACAGCCCCGTGCACGATGACCCTTGTGGGTCTCGGTTCAGCCGCTCGCCGCAGTGGCGTGTCCATCCGGTGGGCGACCCGCATCGTGCCGACGTCGAAGCCTTCATTCACCGCACCTACGCCCAGCGCTACGGTGCCGACGTGCAGCAGTTCGCGCCGACATTGGTCAGCCTGCACGACGAGGCCGGTGTCATCGCAGCGGCTGGCTACCGCAGCGCAGGCGATGGCCCGCTGTTCCTGGAGCGGTACTTCGACGTCCCGATCGAGTCGCTGCTTGCGAACCCTGCAGACGTAGCGCCCGAGCGAGACCGCATCGTCGAGATCGGGCACTTGTCGGCGGCGCGGGCCGGCGAAGGCCGCCGCCTGATCCGGCTGCTGGCGTGTCACCTGCAGTCGCAGCCGGTCGACTGGGTGGTCAGCACGATGACCAGCGGGCTGCGCCACATGTTCCTGCGGCTGGGCGTCACACCATTGGCGCTGGGGCTGGCCGATCCTGAGGTGCTTGGTGCCGAAGCCTCCCAGTGGGGCAGCTACTACGAACACCATCCGGTCGTGCTGGCAGGCCGCTTGCACCAGGCGCTGGGGCAACTGGCCCGACGCCACTCGGACGCCGACCGGCCATGAATGCTCTTGGCACCTCCACCGAGTACTGGTGGCTTTCGCCGACCGGCGTCGCGCCCCAGGGTGCCGCTGTCGACGACGCCATCTGCCTCGACGAGGGTGGGCGAACCTGGGGCCGCGCCGCCCTGCGCGCGCAGGTGCAGGCATTCGCGACGCACCTGACCACCCAGGGCACTCGCGTGCTGGCCACCCTGCTCGACAACTCGGCGGCGTGGGTGGTGGCCGACCTGGCAGCCGCGCAGGCAGGTGTCGTGCATGTGCCGCTGCCTGCGTTCTTCACCCCGGCACAGATCGCTCATGCGCTGCGTTCGGCTGGGGTCGACCACCTGCTGACCAGCCCGATCGCGGCGGCATCCTGGCCGCAGACCACCGCCCAACCGATCGCGCTGGCCGGGCATGCGCTGGTGTGGCTGCCCTTGCCGGCCGCACAGGTCGCAATGCCGTCCGGCACGGCCAAGATCACCTACACATCGGGCACCACGGGGCAGCCCAAAGGGGTCTGCCTGGGCTCGGTGGCCATGCAACGCGTGAGCGAGGGGCTGAGGCAGGCGATGGCACCGCTGGCCATCGAGCGGCATCTGTGTGCGCTGCCTTTTTCCGTGCTGCTGGAAAACATTGCCGGCCTGCTGGCCCCACTGGCCCAGGGCGCGGTCTGCATCACGCTGCCGATGCGTGAGCTCGGACTGTCTGGCGCGTCGGGCTTCGATGCCGTGCGCTTCCAGGCCGTGGTTGCCCAGCACCGGCCGCACAGCGTGATCCTGCTGCCGCAGATGCTGCGCGCCTGGACCGCCCATCTGATGATGACCGGCCAGCGCGCGCCGGATGCGCTGAAGTTCGTCGCGGTGGGCGGCGCAGCGGTCGGGGCGAGGCTGATCGCTGCAGCGCGCGCCGTCGGCATTCCGGCCTACGAGGGTTACGGCCTGTCGGAAGGTGCGTCGGTGCAGACGCTGAACCTGCCGGGGGCCGATCGACCCGGCACGGCCGGCCGTGCCCTGCCGCACACCCGGTTGCGCGTCGCAGCCGACGGCGAGATCGAGGTGGCCGGCAGCCTGTTCAACGGCTATCTGGGCGATGCAGCGCCCGCTGCCGAATGGTGGCCCAGCGGCGATCTGGGCAGGATCGACAGCGAGGGCTTTGTGCACCTGCAGGGCCGCAAGAAGCACGTGCTGATCACGGCGTATGGCCGCAACGTCTCGCCCGAATGGGTCGAGGCCGCCCTGTGCGCCGAGCCGGTGATCGCCCAGGCGGTGGTGTTCGGCGAGGCACAACCGGCCCTCAGTGCCGTGCTGTGGCCGGTGCGGCCCGAGGCGTCGGATGCCACGCTGCAGGCGGCCGTGGACAACGCCAACGCCACGCTGCCCGACTACGCCCGCGTGCAGCGCTGGGTGCGAGCCGGTGCCTCCTTCGATGCGAGTTCGGGCATGGCGACCGCCAACGGCCGGCCGCAACGCACCGCGATCTGGCAGCACCACGCCCACGCGCTCGGTGCCCGCTGCCGCAGCGCCGCCGTCTACCACCTCGCGCTGCGCTGAGCGGTCGCGACCCACACACACCACGAATCCCCCATGACATTCCACGCCCGATTGCTCGAACAGACCGCCGAGGCCCGCCAGGACCTCCTCCGCGCACCCATCATCCAAGGCACGCTGCGCGGCGAGGTGTCGCTGCCCAGCTACCTGGCCTTCCTGCGCGAGGCCTACCACCACGTGCGACACACGGTGCCGCTGCTGCTGGCTTGCCGCGCTGCGCTGCCGGCACGCAACCAATGGCTGCGCGAGCCGCTGGCAGAGTACGTCGTCGAGGAAGAAGGCCACGACGAGTGGATCCTCAACGACATCCGGGCCTGCGGCGGCGACGCCGATGCGGTGCGCCGGGGCGCGCCCGGGCATGCCACCGAAGTGATGGTGGCCTATGCCTACGACACCATCGCGCGACGCAACCCGCTGGGCTTCCTCGGCATGGTGCATGTGCTCGAAGGGACCAGCGTGTCGCTGGCACTGGCGGCCGCCGAGCAGATCCAGAAGCCGCTGGCGCTGCCGGACACCGCCTTCAGCTATCTGCGCTCGCATGGCCTGCTCGATCGCGAACACACCGCGCACTTCGAGGCGCTGATGAACCGGATCGAGGACCCGCGCGACCAGTCCGACATCGTGCACGCCGCACGCGCGTTCTTCCGCTTGTACGGCGATGTCTTTCGCAGCCTGCCGCTGCCCGAAACCCATCGCCCGCCCTGCGCCGCAATGGAGGTCACCGCATGAAGACCCATGACGCCCGCGTCGTGCTGACGGGTGCCAGTGGTGGCATCGGTCGCGCCATGGCCCACGCGCTGGTGCGTTCCGGCGCCGCGGTGCTGCTGGTGGGCCGGTCACTGCCGGCACTGACCGCACTGGCGCATGAATTTGCCGGTGCAGCGGAGGCGACATCCGACCGCGTCGGCTGCCATGCCGCCGACCTGTGCGACCCCGCCGCCATCGACGATCTGCGTGCCGTGGCCACGGCGTGGGGCGCGAACGTGGTGGTGCACAACGCGGGCGTGCCGAGCTTCGGACGCCTCGAATCGCTCAGCATTGCCGACATCCAGCGGGTGCTCGACACCAACCTGCTGGCGCCCATGCTGCTGACGCAAGCGCTGCTGCCGCATCTGCGGCGCCTGCCCCAGGCCCAGGTGATCTGCGTGGGCTCGGCACTCGGGCGCATCGGTCTGCCGGGTTTCAGTGTCTACAGCGCCAGCAAGTTCGGCCTGCGCGGCTTCGCCGAGGCGCTGCGGCGCGAGCTCGGTGGCGGCCCGGTCCGGGTCCAGTACCTCGGCCCGCGCAGCACCCGCACCGGCTTCAACTCGGCCGACGTCGAGGCCTACAACCAGGCCACCGGCACCGCGGTGGACACCCCTGAGTCGGTGGCGCTGGCCCTGCTCGATCTGCTGGAAAGCCAGGCGGCAGAGCGCTTTCTGGGTTTTCCGGAGAAGCTGGCCGTGCGGCTCAACGGGCTGGCACCGGCCCTGCTGGATGGCGCCTTCGACCGACACCGCAACAGCCTGCCTGCCCCCGCCTCGACGTCGTTGTCGAGCGCACGGGGGGCGCCCACCCCAACCTTCACTCCGTCTTCCAGGACCGAAACATGACCTCTCACAGCACCCCCCGGCACCGTTCGACCACAGCAAATGGCGCCTCGCGACGGCGACTGCTGGGCGCCATCGCCATCGCGCTGTTCTCAGGCATCGGCATGGCGAGCCCGCTGATCGCCCAGGCCGGCGGTGTCGAGGATGCCGTCGCGGATCTGCAGCACGATTGGGAGGTCATCAAGTACCAGACGCCCAACGCCGAGCGCGAGAAACGCTTCGAGGCCCTCGCCGCGAAAGCGCATCAGGTCAGTGAAACCTATGCCGGCCGCAGCGAGGCGCTGATCTGGGAAGGCATCATCACCGCCTCGTGGGCTGGCGACAAGGGCGGGCTCGGTGCGCTCGGCCTGGCCAAGAAGGCCAAGGCCCTGTACGAATCAGCCCTGAAGATCGACCCCAACGCCCTCGATGGCTCGGCTTACACCAGCCTGGCGGTGCTGTACTACAAGGTGCCCGGCTGGCCCGTGAGCTTCGGTGACAAGGACAAGGCCCGCGAACTGCTGCAGAAGGGGCTGACCCTGAATCCGAAGGGCATCGACCCGAACTTCTTCTACGGGGAACTGCTGGCGGAGACGGATCACCGCGACGAAGCACTCACCTATCTGGAGCGCGCCCTGCAGGCCCCGCCCCGCCCCGGTCGGCAGATCTCCGACGCGGGACGACGCGATGAAGTCCGTGCACTGATGGCCAAGATCAAGGCCCACTGACCACCGCCAGCGTGGCGCTGTCGTGCACCACCTGGGGCAAGTTCGGCGCTGGCTGACGGGGCAGTGGCTGCAGCGTCACCTGCACACCCGTGCCATCGGCGCGCGCCCCGATGAGCACCGTCAGGCCGTGGAGTGCAGCAATGCGCTGCACGATGGACACACCGAGGCCGCTGCCGAACTCCTGCTGTCCGTCAGGGCGATAGAAGCGTTCACCCATCCGCGCGATCTGCGGCGCCGGCAACGGTTCGCCATCGTTGGCAACTTCCAGTCGATCCGGCAGCACGCGCAAGGTCACCAGTGACCCCTCGGGCGCATAGCGCACGGCGTTGTCGATCAGATTGCGCAGCAGCACCGTCAGCAAGTTGTCGTCACCTTTCAACGGCAGCGGTGGCTCGTCTCCTTGAGGCCACTCGCAGGCCAGCTCGATGTGCCGGCGTTCTGCGACAGGCAGGCAATCGCTGATCGCCTGCTCGACCACGGTCTGCCAGTGCACTGGCGTCGTCTGCGACCACTGGCCATCGGCTTCCAGCGTCGAGTCCAGCCGAGAAAGGGCCAGCATCTGCGTGACCAGGCGGTCCAGCCGGTCGAGTCCTCGGCTGAGCTTGGCCTCGGCCTGCTCACGCTCGGCTCCCCCGGCCGACCGGCGCACCACATCCCACTGCGCGCGCAGCACAGCCAACGGCGTGCGCAGCTCATGGGCCGCATCGGCGGTGAAGCGCCGCTCGCGCGCCAACGCTTCCTCGATGCGCTGAAACAGGCCGTTCATGGCCTGGACCAGGGGCTTCAATTCCGTGGGCGTCTGGGTGTTGGGGATCCGGCGCAGATCCGTCGCATCGCGCGCCTGCAGCTCGGTGGTCAGTTCGCGCACCGGCGCCAATGCACGGCGCACCGCCCAGGCCATCGCGATCAGCAAGGCCGGCAGCACCAGGATCCAGGGCGTGATCTGGCTGGCCGTCACGCTGTAGACGATTTCGTCGCGCTCCTTGATCCGCTGCCCGGCCGCCACCAGCCAGGCACCGGTGGTCGACTGCAGGTAGTAGATACGCCAAGGCTTGCCACGCAGCTTCTCGTTGCGAAAGCCCACCGCATCCGGGTAGCGGTTGAGCTGCACCCCTTCGCTGTCGGACAGCACCAGCGTGCCCTGGGCATCCCAGACGGCCAGCGCCAGATCGCGGACATCGGCAGTGCTCGGCTCGGCGCTGCCCTTGGCCGGCGGTGGCTGCGACAGCCTGGACAGTTGGGCGTCGCTGCGCAGCGTGGCCTGCACCTGTCGGGCCAGCCGGATCAGCTCGGCGTCGTACAGCTCATTGACTTCATAGCGCGCCTGCTTGATCGATTCATACAAGGCCACGCCCCACACCAGCGGCGCGCAGATCAGCAGGTACAGCAACAGACGGCGCTGAAGGCTCATGCGCTGGCTTCACCCGAACCCAGCGCATAGCCGACGCCGCGCACGGTGCGCACGATGGTGGGGTCGATCTTGCGGCGCAGGTGGTGCACGTGCACCTCGAGTGAATTACTCGACGGATCGCCGCCGCCCCAGTCGTAGATCACCTGCTGCAGGTGGGTCTTGGACAGCACGCGCTGCGGATGCTTCAGCAGCGCCTCGAGCAAGGTCATCTCCAGCGCAGTCAGCTCGACCGTCTCGCCCTTCCAGCGCACCAGCTTGGTGGCCGGGTCGTACTCGAGCGCGCCGTGCTGCCACACCGATTGCGCCCGCCCGGCAGAGCGGCGCACCATGGCGCGCAGCCGCGCCGCGAGTTCGTCGATGGTGATCGGCTTGACGAGGTAATCGTCGGCACCTGCATCCAGTCCGGCAATGCGTTGCTCGACGCCATCGCGCGCCGTCAGGATCAGCACCGGCACCGTCTGTTCACGGCGGCGCCAGCGCTCGAGCCACACCATGCCATCGGTGCCCGGCAGGCCCAGATCGAGCACCACGGCGTCGTACGGTGCGCTGGTCAAGGCAGCGTTCGCCTGTTGGCCGTCCCGGAACCAGTCGACCACATGGCCGAGTTGCCGCAATCCGGTGGTCAACGCATCTCCGAGCGACGCGTCGTCTTCGACGATGAGCAAGCGCATGTCAGAACTCCCTGGGCAACCGCGTTGCCGCTCGGTGGCCATTATCAGGAAGGCGCCTGGCCCGGCGCAGCCCCTTGCGGGCGTGATCCGGATCCCGGCGTCCGCGGGAAACTTCGCCTGCCAAACCGCGTTGCCGCAGTGACACTAGGCGCGTCGTCGACAGCCGGAGGCCCGAATGCCCAAGAAGCCGCTATATCAATCGCTCTACTTCCAGGTGATCACCGCGATCGTGATCGGCGTGCTGGTCGGGCATTTCTATCCGGCCACCGGCGCGGCGATGAAACCACTGGGTGACGGTTTCATCAAGCTGATCAAGATGATCATCGCGCCGATCATCTTCTGCACCGTGGTGGTCGGTATCGCCGGCATGGAAGACATGAAGAAGGTCGGCAAGACCGGCGGCCTAGCGCTGCTGTACTTCGAGATCGTCAGCTCGATCGCGCTGGTGGTCGGGCTGGTCATCATCAACCTGGTGAAGCCAGGCGTCGGCATGAACATCGACGTGAGCACACTGGACACCAAGGGCATCGCCGCCTACACCGAGCCCGGCAAGATGGCGACGACCACCGACTTCCTGCTGAACGTCATCCCGAGCACGGTGGTCGACGCCTTCGCCAAGGGCGAGATCCTGCAGGTGCTGCTGTTCGCGGTGATGTTCGGCTTCGCGCTGCACAAGTTCGGTGGCCGCGGCACGCTGGTGTTCGACCTGATCGAGAAGACCTCGCACGTGCTGTTTTCCATCGTCGGCATCATCATGAAGGTGGCACCGATCGGTGCCTTCGGCGCGATGGCCTTCACCATCGGCAAGTACGGCGTCGGCTCGCTGGTGTCGCTGGGGGCGCTGATGGCCACCTTCTACGCAACCTGCCTGTTCTTCATCATTGTCGTGCTGGGGCTGATCGCCAGGTTCCACGGCTTCTCGATCTTCAAGTTCATCCGCTACATCAAGGAAGAGCTGCTGATCGTGCTGGGCACGTCATCCAGCGAATCGGTGCTGCCCCGAATGATGGCAAAGATGGAAAACCTGGGCGCCCGGAAATCGGTGGTCGGACTGGTGATCCCGACCGGCTACTCGTTCAACCTCGACGGCACCTCGATCTACCTGACGATGGCCGCCGTGTTCATCGCGCAGGCGACCAATACCGAGATGACGGTGACGCAGCAACTGACGCTGTTGCTGGTGCTGCTGCTCACCTCGAAAGGGGCCGCTGGCGTGACCGGCAGCGGCTTCATCGTGCTGGCCGCCACGCTGTCGGCGGTCGGTCATGTGCCGGTGGCCGGGCTCGCGTTGATCCTCGGCATCGACCGTTTCATGTCCGAGGCCCGTGCACTGACCAACCTGGTGGGCAACGGCGTCGCGACCCTCGTGGTGGCCAGCTGGACCGGCGACCTGGACAAGGATCGAATGAGCCGGCGGCTCAACAACGAGACCGACGACGAGGCGACCGAGCCCGAAGAGGTGCTGGACCAGGTCGAGCAGCACATGCCGATGACACCGGCTCGCTGAGGATGGAGCAGCCCCGCAACCCGCTGCACGGCATCACGCTCGAAGACATGGTGACGGCATTGGTCGCACATTACGGCTGGACGGGGCTGGGCGAGCGCATCCCGGTGCGCTGCTTCACCAGCGAGCCGAGCGTGGCGTCCAGCCTGAAGTTTCTGCGCAAGACGCCCTGGGCTCGAGAGAAAGTGGAAGGGCTGTACCTGTTCATGTTGCGCGATATCAAGCGTGCAGCCGGCTCATCGGCCAGCGAACAACTGCCCGCCGACAACAAGAGTAAAGATCACCCACTGACGGCCCACAACGCCGTCAAGATGCGGGTGGATTGACTGGGTTGAAGGTCGGCTCCAGCAGTTTCAGCGCAGCGGGAAAATCCAGCCGGTCCATCGCCGATTGCAGCGTGGCGAAACGCTGCGGATCCCAAGCTTGGCGTAAGGCAGGCGCCAGTGTGGCGAAGTGCACCAGTGCGGCCAGGTCCTGACGCCGCAACAGCGT
This sequence comes from Burkholderiales bacterium PBB1, assembly GCA_002255905.1. Lineage (GTDB taxonomy): Bacteria > Pseudomonadota > Gammaproteobacteria > Burkholderiales > Burkholderiaceae_C > PBB1. The sequence continues at coordinate 749,449 of NKIN01000001.1, read as the reverse complement.
CTGCAGTTCGGCACAGGCTTGCAGATCGAGTGGCTCTGGCTCACCCCCAATCAGCGCATGCCGTTGATCCTCGCTCACCTGCGACAACACGGGCTCGCTCGCCTGAATCAACTGCCGCAAGGCTCTGGCCAATGCTGCCAAGGTCGCTGACGGCGATCCCGCGGCGGCATCAGGCGCATCAGGGGCCTTGAGCCCATCCGGTGCAGCGCCCCCCTCGGCGCGCCAGGCTCGCTCGGCTGCTGCTGCCGCGGCCTGCACGGCGGTGGCACCGAGCACACCGGCACTGCCCACCAGCTTGTGCAGCCGGGCGACCAGGGCGACCCGGTCGGGCGGACGCGGTGTGCGCACATCGATCACAGCGAGGTCAGCGAACTCGTCGCACAGGCAGCGCAGCAACCGGACGAACAGCAGCAGGTCGCCATCGAGCCGGGTGCGCACAGAGGCTGTATCGATGCCGTCGATCGCGGGCCAGGGTGATGGCGCAGTCTCTGCTGGCGCGATCGGCAGCACGCGCGTGCCGATCGGCAGACTCGAACCGCGTGCCGCCTCGATGTGCCGACGCAGCAGGCCGACCATGGCCGGTGGGTCAAAGGGCTTGGAGATGAAATCGTCCATCCCAGCGTCGAGTGCACGTTGCCGCTCGCTGAGCAGGGCACCGGCAGTCAAAGCGATGATCGGCAGCATGCACAGGCCCAGCTCGTTGCGGATGCGCCGGCTGGCGCCGAGGCCGTCAAGCACCGGCATCTGCACGTCCATCAGCACCACATCGAAGCCCTGAGGGTCCGCCCGCAGCAACTCGACAGCCTCCTCGCCGTGGTGCGCCACCGTCACCTCGGCTCCCTCGCCTTCGAGAACACGCTTCGCGACTTCGAGGTTGATGGTGCTGTCGTCGACCACCAGCACCCGAGCACCCTGCAGCATTTCCACACCGGCTCGATCAACCATGGCCCGCTTTGCTTGCTCAGCGAATCCGGTGCCGGCGGCGGCGAAGGGCAGCGTCAGCTCGAAGCAGCTGCCCACGCCACGAGTGCTGCTGGCGTGGATACGGCCGCCCATCATCTCGGCCAGTCGCTTGACAATGGACAGGCCCAGGCCAGTGCCACCGAAGCGCCGAGTGGTCGACACATCGGCCTGCGCGAACGGCGCATACAGGCGGTCCAGCGCGTCGGGTGCGATGCCGATGCCCGTGTCTTCGACGGCGAAACGCACCATCATCAGCGCGGCGTCGGTGGGGGGCGGCGCATCGAGCATCTCGACCCTCAGGCGCACCTGCCCGCGCTCGGTGAATTTGATGGCGTTGTCGAGCAGATTGATCAGGATCTGGCGCAACCGCATCCCGTCACCCTTCAGGCCCCTCGGCAGCACGGGCGCCACATCGACGACCAGCAGCAGCCCACGCTCCGACGCCTTCACGCGCATCAGGCCCACGATCTCTTCGAGCAGCGCGAGCGGATCGAAATCCGCGGGCTCCAGCGCCATTTCTCCGGCCTCGATCTTCGACAGGTCGAGCACATCGTTGATCACATCGAGCAGCGAGCGACTGGCCACACCGATCTTGCTCAGCAGGTCCCGTTGATCGGTGTCGAGCGCGGTCTTCTGCAGCAGGTACGACAGGCCGACCACCGCATTCATCGGGGTGCGGATTTCGTGGCTCATGTTGGCCAGGAAAGCACTCTTGGCCACATTGGCGGAATCGGCCTGCCGCTTGGCTTGACGCAGTGCGGCGTTGGTCGACAGCAGCGCCGTAGCGCGCTCCTGCAACACCGTGACCATCGTGTCGAAGGCCTGGGACAAGCGACCCAGTTCGTCATGGCCGCGGTAGCGCGTGCGTGCGGTCAGGTCACCCGCCTCTACCGATTGAGCCACCGCCTGCAATGAGGCGATCGGTTGCAGCACACGCTGCCACAGCAGCCAGGCCAGCAGCAGCGTCACCGTCAGCAGCACGCCCTGGGTCGTGAGCGACTGCCAGCGCTGTGCTGCATTGGCTGCTCGTCGGCGCTCCAGCACGTTGTGGGAAATGTCGAACGCACCATCGCTGATACGACGGGTCTCGTTGATCAATTGGTCGCTGATGGTCTCGCGACGCTCGCTGCTTGCATCGCTGGCCGACTCGGCTTGAACCAGTTGCAGCCCATCAAACAGCGGCCGCAAGCTGCGCGCAGTGTCCAGCAGGTCACTGGCTTCCTTGGCCTGGATCGGGCCGATAGCGATGTAGTTCTGCAGCGCGGTCGTCAGCTCCCGGTGTGTTGCCTTCCACTGCCGCACCGCGCGCGGGCTGGCATGCAGGGCGTAATCCTGGGTCAGCACCAGCAGCCCGGCAGCGTCGCGGGTGATGATGTCGGTCTCGATGCGCTGGCGATCCAGCGTTGCGGCCACGCGCACGTCCAGCGCGATCGAGACGATGCGGGTGGTCACCGCCAGCAGCGCGATGCCAACGCAGGCTGTCAGGACGATTTTCAGGCGCATGGTCGCTCAGGCTCGAATCAATTCACGATCGACACCGCGCGCTGATCGACCGACCGCAGCGGGGCGAGGCGCACACGCTCCAGATAGTCGGGCACCGGGCCCTTGGGCACCAGCGACTCGCGCAGCGCCCAGCGTGACTCGGCTTCCAGCCCCGTGATCAGCGACTGATCCAGCCGCAATCGGTAGTCGTAATCGCTCCAGCTCGCATCAATCAGGGCCGCATCGAGATGCAGCCGGGCCGCGAGCATGGCTTTGGCCTGCGTCGGCTGCTCGTCGATGAACTCGCAGGCGCGCTTCAGTGCGCGCAGGATCTTCACCAACTCGTCGTCACCCAGACCGGCGGCCGCTGGCACGCTGACCAGGTTGGCGGTGACGGTGTAGACGCGCGGGCTGGGCAATACCACAGCGTTTTTTCCGAGCTTCATGGCTGCGTAGTGGGCATGCGGCTGGTACAGCCCGGCCGCATCGATGCGCCCCTCCACCAACTGCGCGACCATCTCGCCGGCCTCCAACGGCACCAAGGTCACGGCACGCGGATCAATGTTGTTGAAGACGAGGAATGTGTTGGTGAAGTAGTGCCCGGTGGTGCCCTTGACGAAGCCGACGCGCTTGCCCTTCAGATCGGCGGCCGTGCGGATACCTCGGTCGGCCCGGGCGATCAGCCGGTTCTCGCGTGAGGTGCCGATGGTCGCAACGATGTCGAAGCGCGCGCCAGCGTGAGCGGCCATCACGATCGGCGTGTCGGCCACGGTCGCCACCTGAGCCTCGCCATCGGTCAGGTGTTGCAGGCAGCGCTTGCCGTTGACGCAATGCAGGATCTTGATGTCCAGCCCTTCGCCGCGGTAGTAGCCCTGGGCCTCGGCGATCAGGACGGGCGCAAACAGAGGCAAATCAGCAATGGCCAGCGTCAGCGGTGCCGCCGGCGAAGCAGCGGCTGACCCCAGCGCCAGCACCGCCAACGCCGCACGCAGCCGACTTCCCACCCCGTGCAAGGAACGACAGCGCGTGGACAACGCCATGGCGGCGTGGCAGATCAGCGTGTTCATGCCTGGTGCTCCGGCGGGTGCTGGCCTGGCGCGTTGGCGCGTGCGGGTGCCAGACGAAATCGCCGCGTGACCTCGCGCAAGATCAGCGTGGTGATCTGCTCTGCGCCCTCACCCAGACACGACAGCGACGCCTCCACCGCACACGCACGACCGCCGGCCTGCTCCAGCGCCCATGTGTCGCGATCGAACGCGGCGGGGTCTGTCGCGGCCCGCGCCAGCAGCGTGTCGAGAAAAGGCACCCGTTGTCGCGCCGGGGCGCCGAGGGCCTGCTCGGGCGAGACGCTCAGCAGGCGGCAGGCAGCTGCATTGATCAGCACGATGTGGCCAGCGGCGTCGACGCTGACGACCGCATCGGCGGCCGCGGCGACGATATCTGCGATGCGGCTGTTGCCCAGCGGCTGCCACTGTTCGCGCTGAGCACGCAAGGCGGCATCGGCCTGACGCTGTACGCGCAGCACTGCGCGCACACGGTCCTGCAGCACGGTGGCGACACAGGGCTTGGTGATGAAGTCGACCGCGCCCAGGCGCAGCGCCTGCACCTCGAAGTCAGGCTGGTCGAAGCTGGTGATGAAGATCACCGGCACATGAGCCAGCGCGGGGTCGGCCTTCATCGCTCGGCACACGTCGAAGCCGCTGAGGCCCGGCATTCCCTCGTCGAGCAGCACCAGATCGGGCACTGCCTGACGAGACAGGACCAGCGCGTCCTCCCCGCGCGTCGCAAAGCGCAGACGACCGAAGCCAGCCAGCATCCGGCCAAGCACCTGGATCGCTCCCGCATCGTCATCGACGATCAGGATGGTGGGCTCGTGGGCAGCGTGGATCTCGGTCATGGTGTCACCTCAGTGGCGTGTTGGATCAGTTCCAGCGCCTGAAGGTCGGCGCACAACGCCGGCCAGCAGCTCGGAGGCGGCCAACCGCGGGATGAATTGGCCGGCCCTGTCATCACAGATCGGCCGCACCATTTTTCAGTCGATGGCGCCGCCGAATTCACCGGTGGCGATCGGAGGCCGGTAGGTCTGACTTTGGCATCGGCCGGCGGCCTTGGCGGCATAAAGCGCCTGATCGGCAGCGCGGATCAGCGCCTCGGCAGACAGCGCGGTGTGATTCGCAGCGGGCATGCGGCTCGCAGATGCCACACCGACCGAGACGGTGACCACGCGGCGCGGTGGCGAACCTTCGTGCGGGATGCACAGTGCTTCCACCGCTGCGACAACGCGCTCCGCCAGATGGCTCGCACCGGTCAGATCGGTCTGCGGCAACAGCATCGCGAACTCCTCGCCGCCGTAGCGAGCAACCTGGTCAGCCGGGCGGCGCACCAGGCCTTGGACGGCGGTGGCCACTTCCTGCAGACAGAGATCGCCAGCGGGATGGCCGTATCGGTCGTTGTAACGCTTGAAGTGGTCGACGTCGATCATCAGCAGCGACAACGGTTCGCCGTTGCGCAACGCGCGTTCGCATTCGCTCTGCAGCTGCTCGTCGAAGCGGCGCCGGTTCGCGACGCCCGTGAGCCCGTCCACCAAGGCCGCGCGGCGCAATGCATCGGCCAAGGCCTTCAGGCGCAACTGTGTGCGCACCCGCACCATCACCACCTCGGCGGCCGGCGGCTTGCGGATGAAGTCGGCCGCGCCGGCGGCAAAGGCAGCGACCTCGGTCTCGACCTCGCCATGGCTGGACACGAAGATCACCGGCACTTCGGCCAGTTGCGGATCGGCCTTCATCAGCGCGCAGAACTCGAAGCCGCTCATGCCGGGCATGTCGGCATCGACCAGCACCACATCGGGCGCCGACTCACGGGCCAGGCGCAGCGCATCCTGGCCCGACAGCGCGAAGCGCAGATGACCCAGTCCGCAAAGCATGCGGCCCAGCACCTGCACGATGCCTGGGTCGTCATCGATGAGCAGCAGCGACAAGGTAGGCACCACGACGGGCGCTGCGGCAGGAATCGTCGGCGTTGCGCCCGGGTTGAGCAACTGTGCGGCGTCGCTGCGGCGACGGGCAAATGGCGCGGCGGTGTCAGCAGAGAGCGTCGCCTCACTGCCAGACAGTCCGGGGAGCAGTGCCGTCATCGGCAGGTGCTCCGTCGTAAGCCGGAACAAGCGGCAGCGGGTGGATGAGGTGTCATGCGACGCTCGTGGAACTCGGCTCCGATGTTAGCGGCGAGCCCCCGCTGCAGTCGATCCGAATGCGGGCAAAACCGGGTGCTTTCCGGGGCGCAGAGTGGGGGTGGCAGCGATCGAGCGGCTAGGCGCTGACGATGCCGGCCACCACCTCACCAATGGCCAGCGACGCGGTGAGGCCGGGCGATTCGATGCCGAACAACTGGACCACGCCGGCACAGCCGTGTTCGGCCGGCCCATCGATGCGGAAGTCGGCCGCATGCTCGCCGGGACCACTGAGTTTGGGCCGGATGCCACTGTAGGCGGGCGACAGCGCCCCCTCCGGCAGCCGAGGCCAATAGCGGCGAACTTCGGCGGCAAAGGCATCGGCGCGGCGCGCGTCGACGCTGTAGTCGAGGTCGCGACCCAGGTCGGTGGCCGTGGTCGTGTCGTCGATCCACTCCACATCCGGCCCGAACTTGGCCTGGCCGCCCAGGTCGAGCGTCAGGTGCACGCCGAGCCCGCCATCGGTGGGCAACGGGTAGATCAAACGCGAGAACGGTGCGCGCCCTGACAGCGAGAAGTAATGCCCTCGGGCCAGATGCCGCGGTGGAATGGCGGCCGCTGGAAAGCCCTCCATCGAGGCTGCGACAGCCTGCGCATCGAGCCCACCCGCGTTGATGATCCAACGCGCTTGCAGCACGAAGTCGCCCGCATCCGCAGGGCCGCTGGCACTGGCCTCCCGCACCGTGACCCGCCAGCCCTCGCCGTCGCGCACCGCGCCGACCAGGGCGCTGCCCACCGCCAACACCGCGCCTGCAGATTCCGCGTCACCGAGCAACGACGTCATCAGGCCGTGGCTGTCCACGATGCCGCTGGCCGGTGACCACAGCGCGCCCTCGCAGCGCAGTTCGGGCTCGAGCGCCAACGCCTCGGCACGCGTCAACCACTGAAGCGCCGTGACGCCGTTGGCCACCCCCTTGGCGTGCAACGCTTCGAGCGCTGGCAGATCGGCATCGCGTGTGGCCACCACCAGCTTGCCGCACCGGCGATGCGAGATGCCGCGTTCGGCGCAGTACGCGTACAGCAGCTGCGCGCCACGCACGCACAGCAGCGCCTTGCGGCTGCCGGTCGGGTAATAGAGCCCGGCATGGATCACCTCGCTGTTGCGCGCCGAGACCCCGGTGCCATAGGCGGCTTCCCGCTCGACGATGACCACCTCCAGGCCGCTCTGCGCGATCGCTCGCGCGCACGCCAGCCCGACGACACCCGCCCCGATCACGATGCAATCCACGCGGTCCATCGCGACCTCAGCCTGAGCGCCAGCCGGGGGCAAGCAGCGTGACGGCCAGACCCACCGCCGCGCACACCGCCAGCAGCGGCATCACACCCACCTTGAGGCGAAACAGCGCCAGCACGGCCGCCACCGCGATCAGTGCCGACACCGCATCGAAGTGCCCGCCAAAGCCCTGCGGCCACAGCACGTGGTGCGCGAAGAACAGCGCCAGGTTCAGGATCACACCCACCACCGCGGCGGTGATGGCCGACAGCGGCGCGGTGTAGCCAAGCCGGCCGTGCGTGGCCTCGATCAACGGGCCACCGGCCAGGATGAAGATGAACGACGGCAGAAAGATGAAGAAGGTCACCACCGACGCAGCGACCGCGCCGGCGGTGAACAGCGCCTCGGGCCCGAACATCGGTTTCAGCCAGCCGCCGACGAAGCCAACGAAGGCCACCACCATGATGAGCGGGCCGGGCGTGGTCTCTCCAAGCGCCAGACCGTCGATCATCTGGGCGCCGCTCAGCCACTGGTGCTGCTCGACCGCGCCCTGGACCACATAGGGCAACACCGCATAGGCGCCACCAAAGGTCAGCAGCGCGGCCTTGGTGAAGAACCAACCCATCTGCGTCAACGTGCCCTGCATGCCTTGGGTCACCAGCAGCACGGCCATCGCACCAGCCCAGAGGCTCAAGCCGATGGACAGCACCGTCAGCAAGCGACGGCGCTTGAACAGCGCATGGTCCGGCGGCGGCGTGTCGTCGTCGATCAATGCGCGGCCGTAGTTCTTCTGCGAGCTGCCATGCCCACCGACCGGCGCGAACACCTGGGGTGCGACTTTCGCACCGACGTGGCCGATCAAAGCCGCCACCAGAACGATGGCCGGGAAGGGAACGTGGAGCGCGAAGATAGCCACGAACGCGGCCGCGGCGATGCCCCACATCCACCCGTTCTTCAACGCCCGGCCGCCGATGCGGTAGGCCGCATGCACGACCAGCGCGGTGACCGCCGGCTTGATGCCGTAGAAGACGCCAGCGACCAGCGGCACGTCTCCAAAGCGCAGATACACCCACGACAGGCCGATCAGGATGAACAGCGACGGCAGCACGAACAGCAGGCCTGCCGCGATGCCGCCTGCGGTGCGGTGCATCAGCCAGCCGATGTAGGTGGCGAGCTGCTGGGCTTCGGGGCCCGGCAACACCATGCAGTAGTTCAGTGCGTGCAGAAAGCGCTTCTCGCTGATCCAGCGGCGGCGCTCGACCAGCTCGGTGTGCATGATGGCGATCTGCCCGGCCGGCCCGCCGAAGCTGATGAAACCGAGCTTCAGCCAGAAACGCAGCGCCTGGGCGTAGCCCACCGCCGCGGGCGCACATTCGGCGGGTTCGAGCCGATGCGTCGGATCCAGGAACATCGGCGCAGGACTCATGGGCGAGATTGTGCAGGGTGCGAAAACAACGCAATGCGGCATCGGAGGTGCACGCCGGCGTGGACGATTCGAGCAGGATGTCTCGCTCGGGCCGTGATCGGCAGGTCCGCACCCTGGCTGGGCACACTCGGTGCGATTAACCTGTCGACGGTATTTCCCGCAAACCATGCGAAAGCATGGGACGCAAAGCCTCCGGCCTACAGCGCACAGCGCCACGGTAGCGGGGCTGCCAACCCGCTCCACGGGTTGGCCTCGGACTCAACGAGGCAGCCGATGAAATTGCACCGAGTTTTCGTGACACCCTTGGTCCTGGCGACCTCGGTGGCCATCTTCACCCCCCCCGCGCAAGCATGGTCGAGCCGACCCGAGGCGCCCCGGTTCGCCACGCCGCCCTCGGCTGGGCTGGTGTCTGCTGAATCGCTGACGACCACCGATCGCCTGATCGTGAAGTACCGCGACGGCAGCACCAATGTGCTGTCGGCGCGCTCGCGCAACGCGATCACGGTGGCGGGTAATCGGCAGGGCGTGCGCGTCTCGACGCTGCGGCGGATGCACAACGGCAGCCAGGTGATGCAGATCAGCCGGCGCATGAACCGCGACGAACTCAGCAACCTGATGCAGAGCCTGCGCAGCGGGGACTCATCCATCGAGTACGTCGAGCCCGACCGCATCCTGCAGCCGATGTACGTGCCCAACGACACCCTGTTCCCGCAGCAATGGGCGCTCTCGGATGCCACCGGTGGCATCGGCGCGCCAGACGCGTGGAACCGCGCCACGGGCGCCGGCGTGACGATTGCCGTCATCGACACCGGCGTGCGCCCGCATGCCGATCTGACCGCCAACCTGCTGCCGGGCTATGACTTCATCGTCAACCCGGCGATCTCGGTCGACGGCGGAGGCCGCGATGCCGACGCCACCGACCCTGGCGACTATGCCCCGGCTGGCGCATGCGGCACGGGCTCTGCCGCGCGCAACAGCTCCTGGCACGGCACCCATGTGGCGGGGCTGGCTGCCGCGGCGGGCGGCAACGGCATCGGCGTGACCGGCGTGGCTTTTGGTGCACGCATCCTGCCGTTGCGTGCACTGGGCCGTTGCGGCGGCTACACCTCGGACATTGCGGATGCGATCGTGTGGGCGGCTGGCGGTACGGTGACCGGCTTGCCACAGAACCCGACTCCGGCCAAGGTGATCAACCTGTCACTGGGTGGCAGCGGCGCCTGCGACATCACCTCGCAGAACGCCGTCAACGCAGCACGTGCACGGGGAGCTTCGGTCATCGTCGCGGCCGGCAACTCGAACACGAACGCGACCGGCAGTTCACCTGCCAACTGCAGCGGCGTCATCGCGGTGGCCGCGACCAGCAAGGCGGGTGGCAAGGCGTCGTATTCCAACTTCGGAACCAACGTCGCGCTGGCAGCGCCCGGCGGCGATTCGGGCGCGGGCATGTTGTCCACGCTGAACGCCGGCACGACCACGCCAGGGGCCGACAGCTACGCGTCGTACATGGGCACCTCGATGGCCACACCCGTGGTGAGCGGCGTGGCGGCGCTGATGCTGTCGGCGAACCCCGCCTTGACGCCCGACCAGATCGCGTCGCTGCTGAAGTCCACCGCACGGGCTTTCCCGGTGGCATGCACGGGATGCGGCACGGGCATCGTCGACGCGAACGCCGCCGTGGTGGCCGCACTGGCTGCCAAGGGAACGACGACAACCGCCCCCGCGCCGACACCCACACCCACACCCACACCCACACCGACGCCAACACCCGCTCCCACACCTGCGCCTGCCCCGACACCCAGCGTGACACAGGTGAAAGAGGCTGAACCCAACAACACGCTGGCCGCCGCTCAGAAGATCAGCGCCCTGCCGAGCCTCGTTTCCGGCTCGCTCAGCAGCACCATCGACACCGATTTCTACCAGTTCGCCGTTGCCGCCGGCAAGACGGTGACGGTCACGCTGACGGCAGGGTCCACCTCGGGCTTCGGTCTGGTCATCTACCGCAGCAATGGTCAGCAGCTGCTGATGGTGCCTGGGGTCAATGGTCGGCAGCAACGGGTGGCGCTGACCAACGGTGGAACGGTCCCCGTCACGCTCGCGCTGCGGGTGATGCGCAGTACCGGCAATGCCGGCAACTACAGCCTCGCGATGTCGTACTGACACACCGACCCACGGGCCGAGGAGTCAGCGGAGCTCCTAGGCCCGCAACGCGCGCTCGCAGTCGAATGCGTGCGGTGCGGCGCCGACGTCGGCAACCCGGGGCACGGCAAGCTGGCAAGCGCCAGCCCGAGGCCTGCGCTGCCACAACGGCGCGCGGTAGGTGTGTCCGCCTGCTCGACGGCTTCGAACAGCTGCTCGAACGCAGCGGCACCATGATCGGTGAACCGCACCGCGTGGCTACGCCACTTGAGAATCGTCAGTGAGAAGCGCGCCGGGCAGCGCAAGAATGTACGAGCGCGGCCGATAACACCGATGCGGCAGCCCGCGACGCCTTACAGTCTTCCCTGAATATGTTCCTGCACCCTGATCGCCGGCAGTTCTGCATCGGCGCCCTGGCGGCGAGCGCCGCAAGTTACGCGCGAGCGGCTGGCGACACCCTGCGCGTGCTGGCTTGGCCCGGTTACGCCGATCCCGACATCGTTCAAACCTTTGAGCGGCGTCATGGCAGCCGGGTGGAGGTCACGGTCATCGATTCCGATCTGGACCTGTGGAACAAGATCATCGCCAACGGCGCGCAGGACTTCGACGTCTTTGCAGTCAACACCGCCGAGCTGCAGCGATACATCCGCAAGGGCCTGGTGGTCGGCATCGCCACCGAGACCTTGCCGAACCTCGCGCGTCAGCGAGCGCGGTTCCGCAATTTGAAATCGATCCCGGGCATCGTTCACGATGGGGTCGCCTATGCCATTCCGTACACCTACTCCGAGATGGGGCTGATCTACGACCGAAGGCAGGTGCCCAAGGCGCCGGATTCGCTGTCTGCCTTGTGGGACGAGCGTTACCGCGGCAAGGTGGTCGCCTACAACGGCGGCACGCACAATTTCTCGCTGGCCGCCCTGTCACTCGGGCTGAAGTCGCCATTCAGGCTGGACGACCGGGATTGGCCGCGCATGGTCGATCGCCTGATTGCCCTGCGCCGCAACGTCACCGGCTTCTACACCCGACCCGATGAATCCGTCGAATTGTTCAAGCACCGACAGGCCGCGCTGATGTTTGCCAATTTCGGCAAGCAGCAGCTGCAACTGTGCAAGGCCGCCGGGCTGAATGTGGGCTACGCGCTGCCCAAGGAAGGCGCGCTGGCCTGGCTGGACTGCTGGGTCATCACGCGCAGTGCGCGCAACCTGAACCTCGCCACGGCCTGGATCAACTATTTGCTGGAAAACGAGCCCGGTCAGGTGCTGACGAGCCGCCAGGGCCTGAGCAACACCACCTCCCCCGAGCCGGACGACGCGACCAATGACATGCTGAGGTGGCTTCAACCGGTGGAAAGCGAAGAACACCGCAACCAGCTGTGGAGCCGCATCGTGTCGGGCGATCGCGCGAGCAAGGTATTGGCATCGTGAAGCTGGGCATCGCCCGCAAGCTCGCTCTGCTGCTGGCGGCCGTTGGCGTGCTCGCCTCCGGCCTGACCGGGCTGTATGCGTACCAGACCAGCCGGCAGCTGCTGGTGGAGTCGGCGCAGGAGCGGCTGCTGACCTCGACCCAGGTGCTGGCGAGGCGCATCACGTTGTCGCGCCAGGAAATCACCCGCAACCTCGAAGTGCTCGCCCGTTTGCCTGGTGCGCTGGCCGTGCTGCAGCGTGCCGACGTCGCGCAGGCCAGGCAGCTCGCCACGCTGTTCGAGCGGATGATGTCGGCCAACCCGTCGTACTTCCAGATTCGACTGATTTCGGCCAGCGACCATGGCCTGGAACGGGTGCGTGTCGATCGACAAGGCGACCTGCCTGTCGAGGTACTCGGTGACGATCTGCAGGAGAAAGGCCACTACCCGTACGTCGCCGAGACCTTGATGCTGAAGGCAGGCGAGTTCTACCTGTCGGAAATCACGGTCAATCACGAACGCGGCACCTACGCCGGGCTGGACCAGCCTGCCTTGCAACTGGCCACACCCGTCATCGATGGCCTGGGCACTGCGGTGGGCGTGGTGGTGATCAACGTCGACCTGAACGGCATGTTCGCGCTGCTGGCCGCCGACCTGCCCGCGAACTTCAAGCTGTTTCTTGCCAACGACGATGGCGACATCCTGATCCACCCGGACCCGACCCGCACCTTCGGCTTCGACCGGGGGCGGCGCATGCTGATCGACGAAGAGTTCCCGTTGACGCGCGACATCGTTCAAGGCAAGCGCGAGCATGTGGTTTTCGACGCCAACGACAACGCCTTGGGCAGCGAGCCGGTGGTGGCTGCATTCATCGGGCAGCCGATCGACGTGCCGTCGCACGAACAGCGCCTGGTGCTGGGCCTGGCGCAGCCGCTGGCGGTGGTCGTCGCGCAGGCGCATCGGCTCGGCGTGACCATCTTGCAGCTGGTGCTCGGGCTGTGTCTGGGGTGCCTGGTCCTGGCGGCGATGCTGGCCCGCGCCTTCACACAGCCCATCAACGCGATGAGCGCCGCGGCCGCCAATTTCGCCAACGGCCAGCCTTCAGGCGATCTGCCCGTCGAGCGACATGACGAGATCGGCGCACTGGCACGCAGCCTCCAGCAGATGCAGCAGCAGATCAACCACAACCTGTCGCAGCTGCAGAACAACCAGCAGGCGCTGGAGCACATGGCGCTGCACGACGTGCTGACCGGCCTGCCGAACCGCCGCCTGTTCGTGTCGCAGCTCGAAAAGGCGATGATCCACGCGCGCCGCTACGGCGGCGAGATCAGCGTGCTGTTCATCGACCTCGATGATTTCAAGGACATCAACGACCGCTACGGTCACGACACCGGAGATCTGGTGCTGAAGGCAGTGGCTCAGCGCCTGCTGGCCATGATGCGCGAAGGCGACACGGTGGCGCGCATCGGCGGCGATGAGTTCGTGGTGATGCTGGGCGCATCGACCACGCATCCGCAGTTGATCGCCGTGGCTGAAAAAATGCTCACCGGCATCAACCTGCCGATCGACGTGTTCGGTGTCGAGATGAAGGTCGGCGCCAGCATCGGCATCAGCCGCTACCCGCAGGACGGGCAGAGCGTCAGCGAGTTGCTGGCCACCGCCGATCACGCGATGTACGCCGTCAAGGCCGAGGGCAGCGGAGGGTTCCGATTCGCCTCGCCACCGACGGTCTGACCTGACGCGGCCGTTGCCGAGGTCGCAGGCTCAGAACACCGCGTGGTCGCCGCGCTCGTCGCGGGTTTCGCCCCGCAGGAGTCGTGCGTAATGGTCGAACAGCGTGTCCCTGCCGGTGGATGGCGTGGCGGCCGCGTCGTAGCGTCCGGTGGCCGCATCCAGCACCAGCATCGATTCCGTGGCGTAGTAGCGGCCGATGCGTGCCAGTTCGGCCTTGGCTGCGAGCGCAGGGACCACCCGCCCCAGCGTGCTCAGCACCGCGATGATGGCATCGAGCCATGCGACCGGCACCTGCTTGAAACGGGGCGGCTGGCCCAGCAAGGCGAACAGGTGCTCGCCTTGCTGGCGCGGTGTGATCGCCTCTCCTGGCCCGCCGATCGGCAGCACCTGGCGATGTCGGCGGGGGTCATCGAGGCACTCGGCCAGGTACGCGCCGAGATCCGCGTCGCTGATGGGCTTGCACGCCGTCAGCGTGCCGTCGCCAAACACCAGGAAGGGCTTGCCCTTCCTGAGGCGATCGATCTGACCGGACAACGACTTGAAGAATGCGGTGGGCCGCACGATCGAGTAGTTCAGGCCCGACTCGATCAGCACCTTCTCGAACGCCAGCTTGGCATGCTGGAAGGCGAGCAGCGGCTTTTGCACACAGATGGCCGAGAGCAACACGACCTGCGTGACACCCGCCTGCCGCGCTGCGGCCAGAGCCTGCAGATGCGCCTGGTGATCGATGGCCCAGGCGTCCCTGGGTGCGCCCGTGCGTGACGCGAGGCAGGACACCAGCACGTCGAAGTGCTCGCCTCGAAAGCCGTCGCGCGCGAGCGAGGCCGGGTCGCTGACATCGCCGAACCGAACCGACGCACCGGCCAGCAGCCGAACGCTGTCGTCGGCTGCCAGAGTGCCGCCGACGCCGGCGCGCGGGCGAACGAAGCACACCACCTCATGGCCACGCGCGACCAGCGCATGCACCGTGGCCCGGCCGATGGTGCCGGTGGCACCGAGCATGAAAACGCGCCGAGGCTGGGGCGAACGCCGGGTTTGATCCAGGCTGGCTGGTGTCACGCGACCTTGACCATCAGCTTGCCGTGGTTGCCGCCGGTGTAGAGCATGCGCACGGCCTTGACCGCGTTCTCCAGGCCCCCGACTTCATGCAGGTGCCACTTCAGCTTTCCCTGACCGTGCAACTGGGTCAGCGCTCGATAGGCCTCGGCAAAACGCGGGATGTAGTCCAGCACGATGAAGCCCTGCACCTTCAAGCGCTTCATCAAAATGTTGCCGTAGTTCTTGGGGCCCGGCACGCGACCGTCGGCGTTGTAGCCGGAGATCAAGCCGCAGACGATCACGCGGCCGAACAGGTTCATCTGCCCCAGCACGGCGTCGAGGATGTCGCCGCCGACATTGTCGAAATAGATATCGACACCACCAGGGCACAGCGTGCGCAGCTGGGCATCGACGTCTTGCGCCTTGTAGTCGATGGCCGCGTCGAAGCCCAACTCGTCGACGATCATCTTGCACTTGTCCTTGCCGCCGGCGATGCCGACCACCCTGCAGCCCATGGTCTTCGCGATCTGCCCGACCAAGGCACCGACGGCACCCGCTGCGCCGGACACGACCAGGGTCTCGCCGACCTTCGGCTGGCCGATGTCGACCACGCCGAAGTACGCGGTGGGCCCCACGATGGTGTAGATGCCGAACACCTCCTTCACCGGAATGCCGGGCAGCTGTGGGCACAGCTGCAGGTTCGCAGCCGGCACACAGCAGTAGTCGCTCCACGTGGCCAGGCCCATCACCTGATCGCCGACCTGGTAGGCCGGGCTGCGGCTTTCGACCACCTCGCCCATCACCGCGCCGCGCATCGCCGTGTTCAACGCCACGGGCGGCATGTACTGGACCATGTCACTCATCCAGATGCGGTTGGTCGGATCGAGAGAGAGGTAGTGCGTGCGCAGCACGACCTCGCCGTCGCTGGCTTTCGGGATCGGCGAGATCTCGATCACCAGGTCGTCGTCGGCAATGTCACCGACCGGCCGCTTCTTCAAGATCCATTGCCGATTGCTGTTTTGTGTCATGGCGGTGTCTCCCTGTGATGTGAATTCGGATGGAACCCGGCGGCTGCACTGAGCTCCTCGACCAGCCTCCACCCAAAATTGTCGCCGCGAAGCGGTACGGTACGTCTCGAGATTTGCCGCAAAGAAAAACCCCCAGGGGCCTGCGGGAGCAGGCGACCTGGGGTCGAGGTCACCGGCACAGGCCGGTGACTGCACGTCATCAGTTGTCGAGCTCGATGCGGGTCGCCAACAGGGTGGTGCCGCTGGAGCCCGTCTGGGCGATGGCCTTGACCTCGACCCGCGCGCCATTCAGGGTGCCCGGGGTCAGGCTGTTCTCGAAGCGGGTCGTTGTGTCGTATTGCACCGTCACGCCGCGCACCTCGAACGAGCCCGTCGTGCTGCCGCAAGCGGTACAGGTGGCCACACCATGGAACTCGTACGGTGCGTCGCTGCCGTCGGCACCACCGTCGTTGTCTTCGTTGTCGAACTCCACCTTGGTGACCACCAGCACACCGTTGGTCACGACACCCTTGGCCTCGATGCGCACGTTGTTGGCCAGATCGCCGACCGCACCGTGCTCATACGTCACCGTGGTGTCGAGCTGGACCGGATAGCCATTGACCTTGAACGGGGCCGACGACGAGGTGAACTCGCTGATCAGACCCTGCACTTCAGCCTTGTTGACGCCGCTCTCGTACTCGCGGTTCTTGACCTTGACGCGCGTGGCCAGGTAGCTGCCGTCACCGGCGACCGTCTTGTTCAGACGCACCTTGACGAACGCGCCGTCGATGACGGTGCCTTCAGTCTGCGTGGCGTTGTCGGTCTGCACGGTGACCGTGCCGACGGTGAAACGCTGCCCCGGCGACGTGGCCACCAGCCCGGAGACGACACCGCGGATGCGGAAGTCGCCGCTGAAGGCACCGATGGTGAGTGCCTCCCGCTCGATGCGCGTGGCGGTGACACCACCGCTGGCGTCCGGCAGACCATAGACCTCGACCACGTTGCCGATGGCGATTGCGCTCAGGTCAGCAACGTTCGCGAACAGCGTGGTTGGCGTGACATTCACCACCTGACCAAAGACCGTCAAGGTGCCTGCACCCGCGTTGACGGCCGTGACCGGTCCCTTCAAGGCGGAGTAGTAGGAGATGCTGCTCGCTGTGCCGGTGAGGCCATCGCTGTTCACCGAGCCACGAATCTCGACCACCTGCCCGATGGCCAGCGAGCTCGAGCTCTTGCCGCCGTCGTCGTCGTCGTCGATGGTCGCGCCACTGTCATCATAGCGCACGCCATTGACGATGACAGAGCCGAAGCCGCTGATGGTGCCGACGGCAAACGCGCCGGTACCGCCGGTACCAACCCCCGCGCTGCTGCCACCGCCGCCGCCACAAGCGACGAGCGCGGTCACCAGGCCTGCGGCAAGCAGGCCCGCGACCGGTGTCCACCAGGAACGTGGGGTGCCCTCATGTTGCGGGGGCATGGAATCAGGTTTTGTCGGCATGGAGGTTCTCCTCAGGTTTTTGAATCATTGCCAGCAGGCGCCGGCGTCAAGGGGCCTACTGGCGCGGGTGGCGCCGTGCCATCCATGCTGTCGGTGTAGCTGTACAGGCCAACGCGCAGTCGACGGTCCTGCAACCGTCCTGCCTCACGGTCTTGTTCGATCAACGCCTCGATCGCGGGGACCAGGGCGGCGGTGACATTGCGCCACTTCGCGCTGACCAGGCTGCGCAGTTGCGCGATGGACTCCGCGGAAAGCTCGTCGGCGAAGACCGCCTGCTCGAAATGCTCGCGACCATCGCTCAACACGTTGGCGACGGCGGCACTGAGGTGGTCGCCCACGTTGTCGCTGAGGAAGCCCAGCATCCGTTCGACGTCGCCGCGTGGCACGAAGGCGTCCTGCACCAGCGACACCGAATCGAGCTCAGTGTTGTGTACCGCCAGCCCCAGGCGCAGCAGCTCGTCGAGGAGACTGCGCGGATGGACATCGCGCGTCACGGACTGGGCCAGTGATTCGAAGCTCAGCGTGGCGCCCTGTCGAGGGAGCACGCAGGGCCGACCATCGGCATCCTTGTAGGCTGGATCGTTCGCCCAGTGCGCAAAGAGTTCGGCGGCCACCGGACGGCGCTGCGGCGGTGGCGCGCTCACCTGCGTCAGTCGCGTGACCTCGCGGCGATTGAGGCCCGTCGTGGTGGCAATGCGGCTGACCGCGCGATGCGGAGGCAGCTGCGGGTGCGCTTCGCGAGCGGCCTGCACGAACGCCTGCTTCAGCTGCGCTTCGACCACCGCGAACGGCAGGCCCTTGGAAACCGCCAGACGGGCCAGCGGCAACGCGATCCGGTCGACAGCCTGCAACAAGGCCTCGGCCTGCGTCGTATCAACCGTGGGCGGAACGGAATCGACGATGTCGGCGGGAGAACGCATGGCGCAAAGTGTAAGTGTGCAGTTTGCACATTTAAACCGCCAATTGCGTTAATTTGTAACCAACAGCGCGCAGAGCCGCAGACACCAACGGCCGGAGTCGTCAGAGGCGCAACGTCACCGGCGCTCAGGAAGCATGCGTCGCAGCGTGTTGTCGCGCATCACGTAGTGGTGAAACAACGCCGCCGCGGCGTGCAGCCCAACGAGGAAGTAGCCAGCCGTGCCCGCAGTCTCATGGATCTCTTCGGCCCACTCGGCAACCGTCTCGCTTTCACCGACCAGCGGCGGCAAGTGCAGGCCAAAGAACGGGATCGGTCGGCCGTCCGCACTGAGGATCACCCACCCCAGGATCGGCATGCCGATCATCAGCGCGTACAGGGCAAAGTAGGTCAAACGGGCAAGCAGCTTCTGCCACTGGGGCGTGCCTGCCTGCTCGATCGGCGTGGTGCCCATGAAACGGGCCACCAACCTGACCGAGACCAGCACGAGCACGGACAGCCCCAGCATGAAATGCCACGTCTTCAAGCCTTCACGCAGGCCGCTGCCCTTCGGAAAACTGCTGCGCAACTCCATGCAGGCATACACCGCCACCAGCAGCAGCAGCATCACCCAGTGGAGCCCGACGGACAGCCATCCATAGCGAACTTCGGTATTGCGCCAACTCATCGCAGAGCGCTCCCTGGCTGCCCTTCAACCCAACTCAATTGCGCGTCAGTGCTCACAGCTGGCCTTTCCAGAGGTTGCGGCGTTCAGGCAGCGAGCATCCCACAGAATCTGCGCTGCATACGCCAGTGTCCAGCGTGCTCGCGGACGGGAGTGAATGCCGAAATGCCACGTTCAACCGGCGCGATCAGCGCACCCGGCTGATCGCGTCATGAGAATGTCGATTGGCTTTACAGGTACTGAGGTCCGCCATGGCTGCCGAGTCCACAAGTTGTGCTGCAACAAGGCCTTGCGGCGTCGAACCGAGTTGGCGCAAATCTCGCTTACGCCTCGCCGCGCGAGGCCGCATGACGCGGCGTGTTTTTCAACTTTGACCCACAAGAGAGGACAGCAATTGAAGTCAAGGCAGTGGTTAGCGGGCCTGGTTGCAGGCATGGCAATGGCGGGTTCGGCCCAAGCGGCACTGATCGACCGCGGTGGCGGGCTGATCTACGACAGCGACCTGAACGTCACCTGGCTGTCGGACATGAACTACGCAAAGACCACCGGGTATGACGCTGACGGGCTCATGACCTGGAGCCAGGCGCAGACCTGGGCAGACAACCTGGTGTTTGGTGGATTCAGCGACTGGCGTCTGCCGACGCTGAACGCGTCCGACACCAGTTGCAATTCCAGCACCACTCCAGCCGGATTTCCAACGCAGTACTTTGGCTACAACTGCATGGGCGGCGAGTTGAGCCACCTGTTCGTGGCGGAACTCGGCAACTCCTCGCACAACACCAACAATTTCGCCTCGTCCGTGACAGACCCCACCGGCGACACACCCCAGCAAATTGCGAACCTGAAGCTGTTCAGCAACGTCACCGCCGGTGTGTACTGGTCCGGCACGGAATACGCGCCGACAGCTACCGTGAGCGGTAACCAGAACGCCTGGTCGTTCTACAGCAACTACGGTCTGCAGGCGAACATTGCAAAGGCCAATCTGGTGTACGCCTTGGCCGTCCGCACTGGCGATGTGATACCCGCGACGCCTGTGCCTGAACCGCACACAGCAGCGTTGCTGATCGCAGGGTTGGGGCTGATGACGGCGGCGCACCGACGCCGCCGTGTGGCCTAGCGCGAGCCCGCTGCCAGCCATCGGCTGGCGGCAGTCACCCCCTCACATCCGTGCCGTCGCCATCACCCATGGCTCGACCGAACCGGCTGCCTTCGATCCACGCGCTGGCCGCCTTCGAGAGTGCGGCGCGCCTGGGAGGCTTTGCGCAGGCGGCTGCCGAGTTGTGCGTCACACCCAGTGCGGTCAGCCACCGCATCCGCCAGTTGGAGTCGCAGCTGGGCGAGAGCTTGTTCGATCGATCACCCACAGGTGTTCGCCTGAGCGATGCCGGCCAGCGATACCTCGGCCATGTGCGCGAGGCTTTCGACAAGCTCTCCCAACTCGCGCGCGACGACGAGCCACCGCCGCTGCGGCTGCGCGTGGGTGCACCGCCCACCTTCGCGCGCAACCTGCTCATTCCGAGCCTGCCTGACTTCTATCGTCAGTGGCCCGACATCGAGATCGAGGTCGCGGTGGAGGCGCCGATGCAGGAAAAGCCCGAGCGCCACGAGATCGACATCCGCTTCGGCCGCGGGCGGTTCGACGATCGCACGCCGGTCAAGCTGTTCGACGACTTGGAGGTGGTGCTCGCAGCGCCTGCGGTCGTCAAGGCGCGTGCCTTGCAACAACCCGCCGATCTGAAAGGTATCGAATTGCTGCGCACCCCGCTCGTGGCGTGGCGGCCGTGGTTCGCCGCCGCGGGGCTGGACTGGCCCGAGCCTGCGCGCGGACAGAGCTTCACCGACCTCGGCATCCTGCTCGAAGCTGCGGCGAGCGGCCTGGGCGTGGCCGTGTGTCCGCGGCGCATTGCCGAACGCTGGATCGCGAGCGGAAGCCTGGTACCGCTGTTCGGCCTCGCGGTGCCGGCCTCCAGCACCTACTACACGCTGGTGCAACCCGACCAGATGCAGCGCACGGAGGTGGCCGCGTTCGTCGAGTGGCTGGGCGCAACCTTCGCCTGAACTCCCGCTATCGCTGCCGCAGATTGCTGCGCGACAACTGGTCGATCGACGTGCAGCCCATCAGCTTCATGCCACGCACCACCTCGTCGCGCATCAACCCCAACGCTCGCTCCACGCCTGGCTGACCAGCGGCCGCCAGCGGGTACAGGTAGTAGCGACCAAGGCCCACCGCCTTGGCGCCGAGCGACAGCGCCTTCAGCACATGCGTGCCGCGCTGCACGCCACCGTCCATCATCACGTCGAGCCGATCGCCCGCCGCGTCGACCACCTCGGCCAGCTGGTCGAAGGCCGAGCGGCTGCCATCGAGCTGACGGCCTCCGTGGTTGGACAGGATCACGCCGGCGCAACCGATGTCTGCCGCTTGGCGCGCGTCTTCGGCCGACATCACCCCCTTCAGGCAGAACGGTCCACCCCATTCCTGCACCATCCGGGACACGTCGTCCCAGTTCATCGACGGGTCGAGCATGTCGGTGAAGTAGCGGCCGATCGACATCGTGCTGTTGCCCATGTCGACGTGTTCTTCGAGTTGCGGCAGGCGGAAGCGCTCGTGCGTGACGTAGTTGATGCCCCACATCGGCTTCATCGCGAACTGCATCATGCCGCCCAGCGTCAGGCGGAACGGGATCGAGAAACCGGTGCGCTTGTCACGCTCGCGGTTGCCGCCGGTGATGCTGTCGACCGTCAGCATCATCACCTCGACGCCTGCCGCCTTGGCGCGCTGCATCATCGCGCGGTTGAGGCCGCGGTCCTTGTGGAAGTAGAACTGGTAAACCTGCGGCGTCGCGTGCTTGCGGCGCAGCTCCTCCAGGCTCACGGTGCCCAACGACGACACCCCGAACATCGTGCCCAGCCCGGCCGCAGCGGCTGCCACCGCGTGTTCGCCGCGATGATGAAAAAGTCGCTGCAAGGCAGTGGGCGAGCAATAGAACGGCACGCTGAGCTTCTGCCCCATCACGGTGACGGACGTGTCCACCTCCTGCGCACCGCGCAGGATGTTGGGCACCAGGTCGCACTGCTCGAAGCTCGAGGTGTTGCGCCGATGCGTGGTCTCGTCGTCGGCCGCACCGTCGATGTAGTTGAAGATGGGCCCTGGCAGGCGTCTCTGGGCGAGCCGGCGGAAGTCGTGGTGGTTGTGGCAGTCGCTCAGTCTCATGACAACTCCGTGTGCGTAGGCTTCAATGGACCACCATCAGGGTGAAGGGCCACACATAGGCCTGCATGGTCACGAACAGGCCCACCAGGCACGCCAGCGCGATCGAGTGGAAGAACACATAGCGCAGGATGTCACCTTCGTGGTTGAACCAGCGCGTAGCGGTGGAGGCCACCACGATGCTCTGCGCGTCGATCATCTTGCCCATCACGCCGCCCGAGCTGTTGGCCGCCCCCATCAGGTTGGGGCTCAGTCCGAGTTGTTCCGCCGCCACCTTCTGCATGCCGCCGAACAGCACGTTGCTCGCGGTGTCCGACCCGGTCATGGCCACGCCGATCCAGCCCATCAGCGTGCCGAAGAACGGATAGAAAACGCCCGTGTTGGCGAAGGCCAGTCCCAGCGTGGTGTCGGTGCCCGAGAACCGCGTCAGCGTGCCCAGCGCCAGCATCAGCACGATGGTCAGCAGCGAATAGCGCACCAGCCACAGCGTGCGCAACCAGGTCCGCACGATCTCGACCGGGTTGTACTTCATCGCCACCGCACCGAGGATGGCCGACAGCAGGATGCCGGTGCCGGTGGTCGACAAGAAGTTGAACACGTAGACGGCCGCCTCCTTGTGCGGCGTGGTCACCACCGGTGGCACCTTCTCGATCAGGTTGTGCAGCCCGGCCATCTCGAATTTCGGCGCCCACAAGCCGTTCAGGAAGGTCTTGACCGACGGCAGCCCCCAGACGAACACGAAGATCGTCAGGATCAGCCAGGGCATCCAGGCAGCGATCAGGTCGGCACGCGAGTGGCGCACAGCCGGCGTCGGGACCCTGGCCTCGCCACCATCGTGCTCGTGGCCCTTGAGTGTCGGTGAGGTCCAGACCTTCTTCGGCTGCCAGAAACGCAGGAAGGCCAACAGCGAGACCATCGACACGAGCGCGGCGATGATGTCCACCAGCTCCGGTCCGATGAAATTGCTGACCAGGAACTGCGGGATCGCGAAGCTCAGGCCCGTGACCAGGATCGCAGGCCAGATCTCCACCATCGCCTTGCGCCCGGCGAAGGCCCAGATCAGCCAGAACGGCACCAGCAGACTGAAGAACGGCAACTGCCGCCCGATCATCGCGGTGACCTCCATCACGTCGTAGCCATGCACCTTGGCCAGCGTGATCACGGGCGTGCCGAGTGCCCCGAACGCCACCGGTGCCGTATTGGCAATCAGCGACAGACCCGAGGCCGCCAGCGGCGAAAAGCCCAGGCCGATCAGGATGCCGGCCGTCACCGCCACCGGGGTGCCGAAGCCGGCCGCGCCCTCGAAGAACGCGCCGAAGCAGAAGGCAATCAGCAGCAGTTGCAGGCGACGGTCTTCGGTGATGCCCGACAGCGAGTCCTGCAGGATCTTGAAGCTGCCGTTCTGCTCGGCGAGTTGCTGCAGGAAGATGATGTTGAGCACGATCCAGCCGATCGGCAACAGACCGGTCAGACCACCGAAGACCGCCGCGCGGCCAGCCATGTCGGCTGGCATGCCGTAGGCCAACACCGCCACGGCGATGGCCGCGATGAGACCCATACCGGCCGCAATGTGCGCCTTGATGTGCAGGAAGCCGAGCGCCACCAGCATCACCACCACCGGCACGGCAGCCAGCAGCGTCGACAGCGCCATGCTGCCCATCGGGTCGTATACCTGTTGCCACGCCATCACCGGTCTCCGGTTGTTCGAGTGAGAAGCCGCCCGCGATGGTCGTGAATTGGCTGCGCGACGGCAAACGAATGATCCTCACCACCGTCCACGAACAAGTTTCAGTACGGGATTACCCTCATAACAAGCCGATGCGAGCATCGGCCTTTCGTGGGTACTTGATGCAGGGCGCGCCCGTCGGCTCAGGACATCCGCGACAGTCTGCTGCACGGCAACCGGCGCAGACTGCCCGGCTGTCAAGCGGCGACGTCACTCCCACTCGATCGTCGCGGGTGGTTTGCTGCTGACGTCGTAGGTCACGCGGTTGATGCCGCGCACCTCGTTGATGATGCGGCTGCTGACCTTCTTCAGCAAGGAATACGGCAGCTCGGCCCAGTCGGCGGTCATGAAGTCACTGGTCTGCACGGCACGCAACGCCACCACGTAGTCGTAGGTGCGGCCATCGCCCATCACCCCCACGCTCTTGACCGGCAGGAACACGGCAAAGGCCTGGCTGGTGAGGTCGTACCAGCTCTTGCCGGTGGAAGGGTCGATGGCGGCACGCAACTCGTCGATGAAGATCGCATCGGCTCGCTGCAGCAGCGCGGCGTACTCCGGCTTCACCTCGCCCAGGATGCGCACACCCAGACCAGGTCCGGGGAACGGGTGGCGGTAGACCATGTCGTGCGGCAGGCCCAGCGCCACGCCCAAGGCACGCACTTCGTCCTTGAACAGCTCGCGCAGTGGCTCCAGCAGCTTCAGACCCAGCGTCTCGGGCAGGCCGCCCACGTTGTGGTGGCTCTTGATGGTGGCCTTCTTGCTGGCGGTGCCGCCGCTCTCGACCACGTCGGGGTAGATCGTGCCCTGGGCTAACCACTTCGCCCCTTTGGCACCCTGCCCTGCGGCCTTCAACTTTGCCGCCTCGGCCTGGAACACCTCGACGAACTCGCGGCCGATGATCTTGCGCTTGGCCTCAGGGTCGGTCACTCCCTTCAAATGGCCCAGGAACTGTTCCTGCGCCTGCACATGGATCACCTTGGCGTGCAGCCGGCCGGCGAACATGTCCATCACCATCGCGCCCTCGTTCAGGCGAAGCAGGCCGTGATCGACGAACACGCAGGTCAGCTGATCACCGATGGCACGGTGGATCAGGGCCGCGGCCACGCTGCTGTCGACACCGCCGGACAGGCCGAGGATCACTTCCTCGTCGCCCACCTGCTCGCGGATGCGTGCCACCGCTTCGTCGACGTAGTTGCCCATCACCCAGTCACCGCGACACCTGGCGATGTCGCGCACGAAACGCGTCAGCATCGCCATGCCCTGCACCGTGTGCGTGACCTCGGGATGGAATTGCACTGCGTAGTAGCCGCGGGCCTCGTCGGCCATGCCGGCGATCGGGCAGCTGGGCGTGCTGGCCATCAGCTTGAAGCCCGGTGGCAGCGCGGTGACCTTGTCACCGTGGCTCATCCACACCTTGAGCATGCCGTGGCCGTCGGCGGTGGTGAAGTCGGCGATGTCGTTCAGCAGCCGGGTGTGGCCGTGCGCGCGCACCTCGGCATAGCCGAACTCACGCTGATCGCTCCACGAGACCGTGCCGCCCTGCTGCACCGCCATCGTCTGCATGCCGTAGCAGATGCCCAGCACCGGCACCTTCGCATCCCACACGGCGGCCGGTGCGCGCAGCTGGTGGTCTTCGTAGGTGCTGGCATGGCTGCCCGACAGGATGATGCCCTTGGCCCCGAAGCCGCGGATGAAGTCGTCGGACACATCGTTGGGATGGATCTCGCAGTAGACCTGCGCTTCACGCACGCG
Organism: Burkholderiales bacterium PBB1; assembly: GCA_002255905.1. Taxonomy (GTDB): domain Bacteria; phylum Pseudomonadota; class Gammaproteobacteria; order Burkholderiales; family Burkholderiaceae_C; genus PBB1. Next base: position 724,055 of record NKIN01000001.1, on the reverse strand, counting down.
GCGGGCGATCAGCTGCGTGACCTGCGAACCGAAGTCGAGGATGAGGATCTTGTCGTGCATGGCAGTGGGCAATGAAGAGAGGGGCGTCCCGGGAACAGCGTCACGGCGTGCCGGGTGTCGCGACGGCCGCCTGCACTGGCGCAGCGCGCATCCGGCGGAAATGCGACCAGGCGAGGAACAGGGCCATCGCCTGGAGCAGCGACCCGCAGTACAGCGGCGCGCCGATGGCCCAGTGCCCTTGCGGCAGGTGCGAAACCGCCACGAGCAACGGGGTGGTGATCAACGGCCCCATCACCGCGGTGAGGCTGTTGAGGGAGCTCACCGCACCCAGCGTTTGCCCCTGGCTGCGATCGTCCGCGGCGCTGGAGACGATGCTCTGGATCGAGGAGCTGACGGTGAAGCCGAGCACGTTGGCGAAGATCACCGCGTACATCATCCAGCCGGCCACTGCAGCGCCCCACAGCGCGTAGGCGAGCATCGACGAGACGAGGCCCATGACCGCCAGCCGGGGCGGCGGATACCTTTTCAGCAGCTTGCCCAGCAGCCAGCCCTGCACGAACACCGAGACCACGCCGATTGCCGCCAGCGACCAGCCATTGGCGCTCGAATCCCAGCCGAACTTGAAGGTGGCGTAGAGCACCCAGCTGTTGTAGAGCACTCCCTGGGCCAGGCCGGTACAGGCGATCACGCCGACCAGGCGGCCCACGCCCTTCAGGTTGGCGAGCGCCTTCAGCGAGGTGATGGGGTTGGCCGAGCGCCATGAAAAGGCACGCCGCCGATCCAGCGGCAACGACTCGGGCAGCACGAAGCAGCCATACGCGAGATTCACCAGCGCGAACCCACCGGCCACAAAGAACGGCAGGTGCAGATCGATGGCGCCGAGCACCCCGCCCATCGCCGGGCCGAGGATGAAGCCGATACCGAACATCGCACCCAGCATGCCGAAGCGCTTGGCCCGCTGCTCTGGCGCCGAAATGTCGGCCACATAGGCATTGGCCACCGCCGCATTGGCCTGCAGCCCACCACCCAACAGGCGCACCACGATCAGCATCCACAGCGTGGTCGACAACGCAGTGGCGAAGAAGGTGAACGCCAGGCCACAGAAACCCAGCAGCAGCACCGGGCGCCGACCATAGCGATCGGACAGCCCGCCCAGGATCGGCGCGCCGAAGAAGTTGGCAATGCCGAAAGCGAAGCTGACCACGCCGAGCCAGAAGGCGTGGTCGGCCTGCGAGCCGGTGAGACTGCCGACCAGCGCAGGAATCACCGGCACGATGATGCCGATCGACACCATGTCGATCAGCACCGCGATCAGGATGAACGGCATGGCCGCCTCGCGCTTGTCGCGCGGCGCCTTGGGCACAGCAGACCGAGGGTTGCCGGCCGGTGGCGCTGCCCCGGCGTCGTCTGTCACGGGCGTCGTCATTCCATGCGGTAGTTCGGCGCTTCCTTCGTGATCTGCACGTCGTGGACGTGACTCTCGCGGATGCCAGCGCTGGTGATCTCGACGAACTCGGCCTTGCTGCGCATCGCCTCGATGCTGGCGCAGCCGCAATACCCCATCGCCGCGCGGATGCCTCCGGCCATCTGGAACACGATGCTGATCATCGAGCCCTTGTAGGGCACACGGCCCTCGATGCCTTCGGGCACCAGCTTGTCGGCGTTCGGGTTGGCGCCGGTGTTGTCCTGGAAGTAGCGGTCGGCACTGCCCTGCTGCATCGCGCCGATGCTGCCCATGCCTCTGTAGCTCTTGTAGCTGCGCCCCTGGAACAGCACGATCTCGCCGGGTGCCTCTTCGGTGCCCGCAAACACGCCGCCCATCATCACGGTGTGGGCACCTGCCGCCAGCGCCTTCGCGATGTCGCCCGAATAACGGATGCCGCCATCGGCAATCAGCGGCACGCCACTGCCGGCCAATGCCTTGGCCACGTTGTCGATCGCGGTGATCTGCGGCACGCCGACACCGGCAACGATGCGTGTCGTGCAGATCGAGCCCGGGCCGATGCCTACCTTGACGCCATCGGCACCGGCCTCGACCAATGCCAGCGCCGCCGCGCCGGTCGCGATGTTGCCGCCGATCACGTCGACGTTCGGGTAGTGCTGCTTGACCCAGCGCACCCGCTCGATCACGCCCGCGCTGTGGCCGTGTGCGGTGTCGACCACGATGGCGTCCACGCCAGCGCGCACCAGCGCCTCGACGCGCTCCTCGGTGCCTTCGCCCACGCCCACCGCTGCGCCGACGCGCAGCTTGCCCTGCGCATCGCGGGCAGCGTTCGGGAAACTCGTCTGCTTGGTGATGTCCTTGACGGTCATCAGGCCGCGCAGTTCGCCAGCAGCATTGACCACCAGCACGCGTTCGAGCTTGTGCAGGTGCATCAGCGCCTTGCCATCCTCGAGCGTGGCACGCTCGTCGACAGTGACCAGACGCTCGCGCGGCGTCATGATGTCGCGTACCGGCGCTTCAAGGCGGGTCTCGAACCGCAGGTCGCGGTTGGTCACGATGCCGACCACGCGATTGCCTTCAAGTACAGGGAAGCCTGATACCCCATGCTGTCGCGACAGCTCGACCACCTGGCGTACCGGGGTGTCGGGGGTGATGGTGATCGGGTCACGCAGGACACCGGACTCATACCGCTTCACCCGTGCAACTTCGGCTGCCTGCTGCTTGACGCTGAGGTTCTTGTGCACGATGCCCATGCCGCCTTCTTGCGCGATGGCAATGGCGAGCCGGGCTTCGGTCACGGTGTCCATCGCGGCGGACACCAGTGGCAGGTTCAACTCGATGTTGCGGGAGAGCCGGGTGGCGAGGCTGGTGTCGCGAGGCAACACCTGGGAGAACGCTGGCACCAACAACACATCGTCGAAGGTGAGCGCTTTACCAAGAAGGCGCATGGAAAGGGCTCCTGACGCAAAACGAAATTATAGGGATGCCGCAACAGACGCACGCTTTTGACCGTTGCCTGACCGTCCCCGGGATCGGCACCACGGGTACACTTTTCGGCAGTCCGGCTTGAAGGGTCACCACCATGCGTACAGGGTTCGTCGCGATCTGCGGAGCGGTGCTCATCGCCAGCCTGTCCACGCCGGCGCTGGCGCAATGGAAATGGCGCGACAAGAACAACCAGGTCCAGTACAGCGATCTGCCGCCCCCGCAGGGGGTTCCTGATTCCAGCATCCTGCAGCGCCCTCCAGCAGCGAGCCGGCGTGCACTGCCGGCCGTGGCGGCATCGTCGGCGCAGGCTGCGGCCTCGGCGGCATCCGGACTGGCGCCCGCGAAGGCCGTGGAGCCCGAACTCGAAGCCAAGCTGCGCAAGGACGAGCAGGACAAGGCCGCCAAGGCGAAGGCAGAGGCCGAGAAGCTCGCGGCCCAGAAAGCCGACAACTGCAACCGCGCCCGCCTCCAGTTGCGCGGGCTGGAAGACGGGCTGCGAGTCGCCCGTGTGAATCAGAAGGGCGAGCGCGAGCTGCTCGACGACAAGGGGCGTGCCGAAGAGGTGGCCCGCACACGGGAAACGATCAGCGCCGACTGCAAGTAGCGCGCGGTGCTCTGAGCCAGGCCGTCAGCGTCGATCGCGGCGTTGTTGTCGGTGTCGCAGGCGCCGGGCATCTTTCGGATCGATCATCAGCGGGCGATAGACCTCGACCCGATCCCGATCACGCAGCACGTGATCGAGCGCACGCAGCTGCCCCCACACGCCGACCTTCCATGGCGCGTCGCCGCTCGCGGCAAGCATGCCGCCGTCTTGCAGGGCATCGCGGACACAGGCGCCCCGCGGCAGTTGCAAGTCCCGCTGTTGAACCTGCCCCGGAGCCGGGCTGCTCACCACCACCACCGAGATGAAGTCAGTGTGTTCAGCGGTCGCCATAGACCTGGGCCGCGCGCTTGACGAAGGAATCGACGAAGGTGCTGGCAATGCGGTCGAACACCGGGCTGACGACCGCCTCCAGTGCCGCACTGGCAAAGGCATAGCGCAACTCGAACTCGACCTTGCAGGCCTGCGTTTCCGAGCCGACCGGCAGAAACAGCCACTGGCCTTCGAGCACGGAGAACGGCCCATCGACCAGCGCCAGTCGCACCGCGCGGTCGGTGTCGTGTTCGTTGCGGGTGGTGAAGGCGTGACGCAGACCGGCGATCGCCAGATGCAGCCGCGCTGTCATCGTGCTGTCGGTGTGTTCGAGCACCTCGGCGCTCGCACACCACGGCAGGAACTTCGGGTAGTCGTTCACTGCCGTGACCAACTCGTACATCTCGTGCGGCGAGTACCACAGCAGCACTGACTTTTTGACGTGCTTCATACAATGCCACGATTCTATGGACGCGTTGCCCGCGCGATTGCCCGCTCATGTCTATTGCCGAGAACCGACGCGCGCGGTTCGACTATCACATCGAAGAACGCTACGAAGCCGGCATGATGCTGCAGGGCTGGGAGATCAAGGCGATCCGCGCTGGACAGGTCCAGTTGACCGATGGCTATGTGGTCATCCGCGACGGTGAGCTGTTCCTCATCGGGTGCCGCATCAATGCGCTGCGCAGCGCCTCGACCCACATCCACCCCGAAGCCGACCGCACGAAAAAGCTGTTGCTGCACAAGGAAGAGATCAAGCGGCTGGTGGGCAAGGTCGAGCAGAAGGGCTTCACGCTGGTGCCGCTGAACCTGCACTACAAGGGCGGGCTGGTGAAGGCCGAGATCGCACTGGCCAAGGGCAAGGCCGAGCACGACAAGCGCGACACCGAAAAGAAGCGTGACTGGGATCGGGAGAAGGGTCGCCTGATGAGACACAAGGTCTCGTCCAAGACGTGAGTCCTGTGGCCCGAGGGGAATTGCTCAGCCAGACACCGCACGCCGCCCTCGCGGACCCACGGACCAACCGGCAGCTTTGCAGCGCGAGACCAGCCTCATCAACGGCGCCTCCGCAACGTGGTGGAACAGCGCTCCCGCAGCGATGCTGCCTGCCCAGGCCGTCAGCACACCGATCGCCTGCAGCCACGCATGCGGCGGCACAAACGCGGTGAACGCCGCATTGACCACCAGGCAGACCGGGAAGTGCACCAGAAAGGTCGCGTAGCTGATCTGACCCAGGGCGTGCAGCGCATTCAGCCCTGCTGGGCGTGACAAGGGTGGCCTGGCTGCAAGCCGAATCCGAAATTCATGCGCAGCCCACAACAGCACGGCCAACGCCGCCGCCAGGGCCAGCCGCCCACGCCATTCCAGCCACAGGCCCATCAGCACACCGAGCAACGCCAACGCGAACGCTGCGCGCGCCGTGCGGCTTCCACGCGCCCAGGCAGCCAACGCGCCGAGACCGTGTGCTGCGAAAAAATACGGCGCAAACACATCCCAGGTCGAATCCCGGTTCACGCACCAAGCAGACCATGCCACGGCCATCACCACGCCCCAGGGCAGGACACGGCGGATCTTCTCCGAACCCTTCAGCAACGTGGAGACCAGCGCCAGCCACAGCACCAGGGCCGCGTAGAGCTGCAAGTCGATGGCGACATACCAGACGCCAGCCGACAGTGCCTCGACACCCACCACGTCCTGCAGCAGCAACAGATGCACGGCGAACTGCATCGGACTCGGCGCCAAGGGCACCGATGGGTGTTCCATCCAACTGCGCGCCAGCGCCGCGGCAACGATCGCCAGCAACAGGGCCAGCGCCAGCGGCAGAGCCAGGCGCAGGTAGCGCTCGAACAATCGTGAACGCACCTGGGTGGGGGTTCGCACACGGCCATCGGGTGCCAGGCTGAGTGCCGCCAGATACCCACCCACCACCAGGAAAACCTGCACCGCCATGCGCGCCGGATCGGCCAGCCAGTCGATCACCCGAGGCATCAACGGCGCCGCGCGGTCGGCCATGGGCCCATAGAAAGCCAGGTGGTGCAGCACGATGAGCTGCGAGGCCAAGACCTTCAGCAGATCGATCAGCGGCAGACGCTGGGAATGACCGGCTGCGCTCACCGCAGCACCGCCAGCGCCTGTTCGCAGTCTGCGATCAGGTCGATCACGGATTCCAGACCGACGGAAAAGCGCACGAGTGTGCCGGGCCAGGCAGGCTGGCTGCGCATCGCACTCAGCTGGTAAGGAACCACCAGGCTGACAGGCCCGGCCCAGGAATATCCGATCTTGAACAGCCGCAGCGCATCGACGAAGGCATGCACCTGCGCAGCGCTGTAACGCGCATCGAACACCACCGAGAACAACCCGGCGGACGCACTGCACAGCCTTTGCCAGGCTGCGTGTCCGGGCGATCCAGCCAGCGCAGGATGCAGCACCTGTACCACCTCGGAACGCGCGCTCCACCACTGCGCCAAATCGCGGCCGATGGTGTCTTGTGCGTGATAGCGCAGTGACAGCGTCGGCAGCGAGCGCAGCATCAGTTCGGCATCGTTGGCGCCGATGCCCCAGCCCATGCGCATGTGCGTGGCCTTCAGCCGCAGGTGCAGTGATTCGTCGCGCGTGGTGACCGAGCCCATCATCACATCGGCACCGCCGGACGGGTACTTGGTCAGCGCGTGCACTGATACATCAACGCCCTGCCCCGATTCGATCCCGAATGCGTTGAACGCGATACCGGCGCCCCAGGTGTTGTCGAGGGCAATCAGCGCGCCGTGCGCGCGCACCAGCCGGATCAATGCGGCCAGATCAGGGAACTCCATCGTGACCGACCCGGCGGCTTCGAGCCACACGAGCTTGGTCGCCGGGCTCAGGGCCGCCGCCAGGGACGAAGGATCCATCGCGTCGTAGACGCGGTGCGTGATGCCCCAGCGCGCGAGTTCACCGCGCGCCAGCTCCTTGTTCGGGCCATAGGCGTTGTCGGGAATCAGCACCTCGTCGCCTGCGCGCAGCAGCGCCATGTCGACCAGCGCGATGGCCGCCAAGCCGCTGGGCAGCAGCAGTGTCTGCAGGCCGCCTTCCAGTGTGGCGATGCGCTCTTCCAGCGTGAAGGTGGTCGGCGTACCGTGCAGTCCGTAGGTGTAGCCGGTCTTGTCCTTCCACTGACGGGCGTGCAGCGCCTGGGTGTTGGCGAAGATCACTGTCGATGCCTTGTGCACGGGAGGCTGCACCGCTGCGAACCCATCCGGCGGCGTGTAGCCGTGGTGAATCAGCGCGGTCGGGCCGACGGCATCCCCGTCTGACGGACGATCGGTCATCGTCAAACCGGCAGCGCGACGAGGTCGTGCCCTTGCGTGCCGACGATGCGCGCTCGGGTGAATTCACCGACCTTCAGGGTCTTCGATGCTTTCTCGGGCGGCAGCAGCCTCACCACGCCATCGATCTCCGGCGCATCGGCATAGCTGCGACCCGTACCGCCGCGGCGGCCGAGTGCCGGTGCGGCATCGACCAGCACCTGCATCGTCGCTCCCACGCGGCGTGCCAGCTTCGCGGCAGAGACCGCTTCGGCCACTTCCATGAAGCGCGCGCGGCGCTCCTCGCGCACCGCAGCAGCCAGCGCGCCTGGCAACTCGTTGGCCGTCGCGCCAGCCACTGGGGAATACGCAAAGCAGCCGGCGCGATCGATCTCGGCCGCACGCATGAAATCGAGCAAGTGTTCGAACTCGGCCTCGGTCTCGCCCGGAAAGCCCGCGATGAAGGTGCTGCGGATCACGATCTCGGGACACACCTCACGCCAGCGCTGGATGCGTTCGAGGTTGCGCTCGCCGCTGGCCGGGCGCTTCATGCGCTTGAGCACATCGGGGTGCGAATGCTGCAGCGGCACATCGAGGTACGGCAGCACCAGGCCCTGCGCCATCAGCGGCAACACCTCGTCAACATGCGGGTACGGATAGACGTAGTGCAGCCGCACCCAGGCGCCGTGCGGGGCGGCGAGCTCGCCGAGCTTCTCGCACAGATCGAGCATGCGCGTCTTCACCGGCTTGCCGTCCCAGAAACCGGTGCGGTACTTGATATCGACACCGTAGGCGCTGGTGTCCTGGCTGATCACCAGCAACTCCTTGACGCCAGACTCGAACAAGCGCTGCGCCTCACCAAGCACGTCGCCAATCGGGCGCGACACCAGATCGCCGCGCATGCTCGGGATGATGCAGAAGGTGCAACGGTGGTTGCAGCCTTCGCTGATCTTGAGGTACGCGTAGTGGCGCGGCGTCAGTTTGACGCCGATGTCGTTGGGTGCCGCAGCAACGGGGACCAGATCGGTGAAGGGGTCGTGCTGCTTCGGGGCATGGCGATGCACCGCGTCCATCACCTCGTGGGTGGCATGCGGGCCAGTCACGGCCAGCACGCTCGGGTGCATCTGGCGCACCAGGTTTCCACCTGCGTCATCAGCCTTGGCCCCGAGGCAGCCGGTGACGATGACCTTGCCGTTCTCGGCGAGCGCTTCGCCTATGGTGTCCAGGCTCTCCTTCACCGCGTCATCGATGAAGCCGCAGGTGTTGACGATCACCAGATCGGCACCGGCAAAGGTTTTCGAGGTGTCGTAGCCCTCGGCTCGCAGCTGCGTGAGGATCAGCTCGGAGTCGGTCAGCGCCTTCGGACAACCGAGCGACACGAAACCAATCTTGGGGGCGCCGGGGCCCACGGGGTGGGTGCGTTCGGCAGTGCTGGCGTCAGAGGTCATCTCGCCATTTTCGCCTCAAAGCACGAGACGACCGGGCAAGCCCGGCATCAGCGCTTCGGCGGGAACCCGGGTACGCCAGGGAACAGCGTGCCGGCTTGCTTGGCCATCTGTTCCTGCATCTGGGTGAACATCGATTTCGATTGCTCGAGGTAGGTGCTCATCAGACCTTGCACCGCAGGCGCCTGCCCGTTGAGGAACTGGGTCCACAACTCCGGAGAGTGGGCCGCGGTGTCGTACAAGCCGAGCGCCGGATCGGCCAGCCTGCCTTGAATCTCGGTGAAGGTCTGCAGGTTCTTTTCCAGGTACGAACCCATCATGCCCTGCATCGCATGGCCGTAGAAGCGGATGATCTGGGCCAGCATCTGGCTGGAAAACATCGGCACCCCGCCGCTTTCTTCTTCCAGGATGATCTGCAGCAGGATGCTGCGGGTCAGGTCTTCCGACGTCTTGGCATCGCGCACGACGAAGTCGTCGCCCGCCATCACCATCTTCTTGACATCTGCCAGCGTGATGTAACTGCTGGCCGTCGTGTCGTAGAGCCGCCGATTCGGGTATTTTTTCAGCACCCTGACATGGCTCGCGGGCGCACCCGATTCCGGTGCTTTGCTGTCGGCGGCAGAGGGCTGGGCAGGTCGTCGAGTGGATGGCATCGGGGCGGTGACCGTGGATTGTGCAGTTGCAGCAAAAATTTTAGGCGGCGGAGATGCGAGCGCTCAAACGGATTTACCCGCGTAGAAAGATGAAGGGCAGCTTAAGCCTGTCGACATTCGAACGCCGTAGTTCACCGAATGACCCAGGAGTTTTCATCGTGCAAAATTCTGTCATCCAACGGCGCTGCCGGCCGTTACATGGTTTCCCAACAACGGAGATTCCCCCATGAGCATTACCAATCGCCGCACCTTCATGTTGCAAGTCGTGGTCGGTGGCAGCGCCATCGCTGCCACCAAGGCCATGGCACAGGCCGCTCCGCAGGTCGCTGACACCGATGCCAACGCCGTGTCGCTTGGGTACAAATCGGACGCGAGCAAAGTGGACGCCAAGAAGTACCCTGCCCACAAGGCCACTCAGCATTGCGGCAACTGCGCCCTGTTCCAGGGCAAGGCGACTGACGCTGCAGGCCCCTGCCCGCTGTTCCCCGGCAAGCAGGTGTCTTCCAAGGGCTGGTGTTCCGCCTACCAACCCAAGGCTGCCTGATCTCGGTCTTTCAGGAGCCGGAGCGGCGCCATTCGCGCCGCTCCGCTTTCCAGGCCATGCCCTGCCTCCGAGGGCATCGGGTTGAATCATTTCAACGTTGCCAGCGCGACCACACATCGCTGGCATGAACCAGCCCTGAAGCCAGCAACCACATCGCCACCCACGCCCACCACGTGCCGGTGAGTGCGCTGCGCAGTGCGAACATCAGGCACAAGCCCGACACCCAGTTGGCGACGAAATCCTTCGCTGCCACGCCCTTGCCAGTGCGCCACCGGTAAACCCACAAGGCCATCCCCTCGAGCAGGGTGACGCCGATGACCACGGTGATGAGCCCCTGGGGCGACAGCCATTCAGTCACCACCGAGATATGCGCCTCAGGCGCGGGCAAAGCCCATCAGGTGCGCCATGTCCTTGAGGAAGATGCGCACATGCGCCATGGGCTTCTTGCGCGCCAGTTCCTTGTTCATGTAGGACTCGAAGGTGAGTTGCTGCACGTCCTTGTCTTCGCAGATCTTGACGAAGCTCTCGCGCCGCTTGTCGGTGGCGTACCAGAACCACTGCATGATGCCGAGCACTCGGAACACCGTGCCGTGGGCTTTCATGAAGCGCTTGCGAGCCAGCTTCAGTGACTTGACATCACCGGTTCGCAGCAACGCATCGACCGATTCGGCAGCCAGCCGGCCCCCGACCATGGCGTAGTAGATGCCCTCGCCAGACGCCGGGGCGACCACACCTGCCGCGTCGCCTGCGACCACGACATCGCGGCCGTTGTCCCAGCGCTTCAGCGGCTTCATGGGCAGCGGCGCGCCCTCACGCCGCAGCGTTTCGGTGCCGCCCAGCCCGGCTTCTTCGCGCAAGGTACCGACCGCGCCCCGAAGCGAAAAGCCCTTGTCGGCACTGCCGGTGCCGATGCTCAGCGTGTCTCCGTGCGGGAACACCCAGCCGTAGAAATCGGGCGATATCGAGCCCCGATAGATCACGTCGCAGCGCGAGCCGTCGTAGCCCGCCGGCTTGACCTCAGGCGCACGGACGATCTCGTGGTACGCGAACACATACTGGGTGTCTTCGGCGCCGGGCACCGCCTGGCTGGCGACCTTGGAGCGCGCACCGTCGGCACCGATCACCGTCCGCGCGCGCACACGGGTGGGTACGCCTTCGGTCAATTCACCCGGTCTGGCGCTGCGCCGCTCGCGGCCGTCGCGCGCGGTGTAGTGGACGACGCTGACGCCATCGTCGTCGCGCGTCAGCTTGTCGAAAGTGCCGCTGCGCCGCACCGCACCGCTGGACGCTGCGCGCTCGCGCAGCCACTCATCGAACACATCACGATCGACCATGCCGACGAACCCGTCTTCGATCGGAATGTCGACCCGCTTGTCCTTGGGCGAAATCATCCGCGCTGAACGCGCCTTGGCGACCAGCAGCTCGTCGGGGATCGCAAAGTCCTTGATCAGCCTGGGCGGAATGGCCCCGCCACAGGGCTTGATGCGACCGACGCGGTCCAGCAACAGTACCGACCGGCCCTGCCGCGCGAGGTCGTGCGCGGCCGTTGCACCGGCAGGGCCGCCACCGACGACAACGACATCGAAAATTTCGGGCGTGCTCATGTCATTCACCTCGCGTTCAACTCGACTTGATGATGGCGACAGGGACGTCACCGGCTTGAGGATCTCGTGCAGCCAGGCGAGGCGTCGAGACCAGGGTGGCGCCGCGGTGCGGCGCCTCGAAAGGGATGTCGGAGCGCATCGGCGCTGCGCCGGCACTGCCGACCGCACGCAATGCCAGCCACGCCGCCAGTACGAACAGCGTGGCTTCAAACGCGAAGACAGCGGAGTACGCCACGCCGGGGGTACCGAACCACCAGCGAGCCAGATCACTGGCACCGGTGCCGACCAGCCCACCGATGCCGAACGCGACGGCCTGCGCGGCGCCCCAGAGGCCCATGCGCACGCCTTCTCGAGACTCGCGACCCTGGCTGGCCAGACTCATCATCGAGCCGATCGCAGCGATCGAGAACGCGCCGTTGGCGACCCCCATGACGAACACCGTCGCCTTGAATGGCCAGGCACCGTTGCTCAGGCCTGCGACCACCAGACCGAGCAGCGCGAGGGCCGAGGCGAGGCAGCCACCGACCGTCCAGGCGCGCAGCGAGGCACTGCGACTGACGGCCGGAGCAGCCGCTTCCACATGACGCCCGGTCAACCGAGCTAGCCAGCGCCCCAGCACGCCGCTGCCGGCCACCGCCACCAGCACCATGCCCAGCAAGACGCCGCTGTGCTGCACACCCGACAACTGCGTCGACTCGCCGGGCGTGTAACCGAACACCGATCCGGCAAAGGGCTCGAGGATCAGGTCTTGCGAGCTGTAGGCCAGCATCGAGACGAAAACGAAGATCGTGAAACGCCGAGCCGTGGGCTCCGCCCAGACTTGCGACAGCGCGATCCGAAAGCCGGGCGATGCCGCGGCCGCGCTGGCAGCTTCGGCCGGTGCCGCGTCGGCGGCCCCTTCGAGCCCGCGCAAGGCCAACGTGGTGATCACGATGGCCATCAGCGACACGGCACTGGTGATCGCCAGCAAACGCTGCGGTGAGTAAGGATCGAGCAACTTGCCGGCCGTACCGGCCGTGACGGCAAAGCCGACGATCATCATCATCCAGACGATGGTGGCCGCGGCGGCCCGACGCTCGGCCGGCACCCGCTTGGCAAGCAGCACCAGCAAAGAGGTGCCACAGGCGCTGACGCCCAGGCCGATCATCCCGAAGCCCACCACGGCGAGCGCAATGCCCGCCGCTGGCTGTGTCGCCATCCACACCACGGCCACGGCCGAGGTGACGCCGCCAACCGACAGCACACCCATGCCGCCGATCAGCCAGGGGGTGCGGCGTCCGCCCACGTCGGAGCCGTGGCCCATGCGCGGCCGGACCACCTGTATCAGGTAATGGAACGCCACCAATATGCCGGGCAGCAGCGCCGGCAACGCCAGTTCAACCACCATGATGCGGTTCAGCGTGGAGGTGGTGAGCACCACGACCGCGCCCATGCAGGCCTGCACCAAACCGAGCCGGGCGATGCCGCTCCAGCCGAACGACCGGGTCATGCCCCCCCCTGACCGAGGGTGCGCAGCGCAAATGCGCTGACCATCATCCCAGCGACGAACAATGGGACGCCGAAGCCGCTGTAGAGCAAGGCGCGATCGACCGGCTTGTCCAGGAAATAGTCCATCAGCAGCGCTTGCAGCAGCATCAGCGCGCCCACGGTGATGGCGTGCATCGGGGCACCCCAGAAGATCAGCAGCAGCACGACCACAAACTGCGGCGCCAGCATCATCAGGCAGGCAGTGCGGGCAGCCCCTTGCACCCCCAGTTGCACGGGCAGCGAGGCAATTCCCATGCGCTTGTCGCCTTCGACCGCCTTGAAATCATTCAGCGTCATGATCCCGTGCGCGCCTGCGCTGTAGAGCGCAGCCAGCACCAGCGTGCGACCGTCGGGCATCGCACCACCCGCCATCACGGCCGCACCGGTGACCCAGGCCAGACCCTCGTAGCAAAGGCCACAGGCTGCATTGCCCCACCAACCGTTCTGCTTCAGGCGCAGCGGTGGCGCGCTGTAGGCCCAAGCCAGCAGCAGGCCTGCAGCACCCGCCGCGAAACCCCAGGTGCCGAGCGTCGTCGCGACACCCAGCGACAGTGCGGTCCAGGCGATGGCGATGTACAGACCCCAACGACCGGGCATCCGCCCCGAAGGAATCGGGCGGTGGGGTTCGTTGATGGCATCGACATGCCGATCGAACCAGTCGTTCACCGCCTGACTGCTGGCGCACACCAGCGGACCGGCCAGCAGCACCCCAGTGACGATCAGGAACCAGCGGCCGTCGGGCGACACGCCTGACGCAATGACGCCGCAGCAGAACGCCCACATCGGCGGAAACCAGGTGATCGGCTTCAGCAGTTCTGCCACGACGGGCCACGCGGGAACCGATGAGGGAGCAGGCAGGGTACGGGATGACATGGCAACGATTCTGGGATTGACACTTGTGAGTGTCAATCTAAACTTACACTTATTGCGGCTCCCTTCTATCGTGAAGACACTGGCCATGCAGTATTTCGAGGGTCACCCGACCGATGAAGCCCGGCACATTCTTTGAACACGGTTTTCCCGCCCCTGCCGACGCTGACTCGGCAGGCCGCGCCGATTCAGGGCCCACCGCCCTGGTGATCGGCAGCGGATTCGGCGGTCTGGCTGCGGCCATCCGGCTGCGCGCCCGTGGCTACCAGGTGACCGTGCTGGAGAAGCTCGATGCCCCGGGTGGCCGCGCCTACGTCCACCGGCAAGACGGCTACACCTTCGATGCCGGGCCGACCATCATCACTGTGCCCTTCATGCTCGAAGAGTTGTGGGCGCTGTGCGGGCGGAAGATGTCGGACGACATCGATTTGCGCCCGCTGGACCCGTTCTATCGCATCCAGTTCGACGACGGCACCTACTTCGACTACAGCGGTGATCTGGCCGCGATGCGCGCCGAAGTCGCCCGCTTTGCACCCTCGGACCTGCCCGGTTTCGATGGCTTCATGGCGGAGTCCGAGCGTTGCTACAAGCTGGGCTTCGAGGAGCTGGCCACGGTGGCATTCGACACCGTGGGCGACCTGCTGGCTGCCGTGCCGTCGATGATGAAGATGAAGGCTTGGCAGACGCTGTACGCCATGACCGCGCGGCATCTGCGCGACCCGAAGCTGCGCATCGTGTTCAGCTTCCACCCGCTGCTGATCGGCGGCAACCCGTTTGCCTGCACCTGCGTCTACAGCCTGATCACAGCGCTCGAACGCAAGTTCGGCGTGCACTGGGCCATGGGGGGCACGGGTGCCCTGGTTCAGGGGCTGGTCAGCCTGCTGGAGGGCAGCGGTGCACGCTTGCGGTTGAATGCCGAGGTGCGCGAAATCACCTGCGCAGCCACGCCTGGCGGCCAGCCACGGGCCACCGGCGTCACGCTGACAAGCGGCGAACACCTGGCGGCCGACATCGTGGTGTCGAACGCCGACACTGCTTGGACCTACCGACACCTGATCCGGCCCGAGTTCCGGCGCCATTGGACCGACCGCAAGATCGACAAGGGCCGCTACTCGATGAGCCTGTTCGTCTGGTACTTCGGCACCGATCGCCAGTACCCGGACGTGCCACACCACATGATGGTGATGGGCCCGCGCTACCGCGAGCTGCTCGACGACATCTTCAAGGCACATGTGCTGGCCGAAGACTTCAGCCTTTACCTGCATCGCCCAACGGCCTCCGACCCGTCGATGGCGCCCGCTGGCTGCGATGCGTTCTATGTGCTGGCACCCGTGCCGCACCTCGACAGCGGCACCGATTGGCAAGCCCAGGCCGAGCCCTACCGGCAGGCCATTGCCGACGTGCTCGACCGCAAGGTGATGCCGGGATTCCAGAAGCACATCGCCACTTCGCGCATCACCACGCCACAAGACTTCCACGACCGGCTGCTGTCCTTCAAGGGCGCGGCATTCGGGCTGGAGCCGGTGCTGCTGCAAAGCGCCTGGTTTCGGCCGCACAACCGCAGCGAAGACATCACCGGCCTGTTCATGGTCGGTGCCAGCACCCACCCCGGCGCCGGGGTGCCTGGCGTGTTGGCTTCGGCCAAGGCGCTCGAAACGGTGGTGCCGGATGCCGCCGCGTTCGTCTCACCCGTCTCAACGATCCTGGCGCAGGCCTGATCCCATCCCAGACAAACACAAGGAGCGTCATGCAGTCCCAACAAGCCTTGGCCGATCGCCCTATTGATCACGCGCTCCCACCTGCGCTGACCTTGGTCTCCGGCCACCGCGGAAACACCGAAGCCCGGCACGACATGGACCTGCACGACTGCGAATCGCTGATGCGCAGCGGCTCCAAGACGTTCTTCGCCGCGTCACTGGTGCTGCCCAGCCGGGTGCGGGCACCGGCCACTGCGCTGTATGCCTTCTGCCGCCTGGCCGACGACACCATCGACCTGGAAAGCCATCTGCATGGCGGGCCGATGGGGGCGCTGCATCACCTGCAACACCGCCTGCAGCGCATCTACGACGGCTGCCCCTCGCCGGTGCCAGCGGATCGGGCCTTGTCGGCCGTGGTGGCGCAGTTCGACATCCCGAAGGCGCTGCTCGACGCTTTGCTGGAAGGCTTCGAGTGGGATTTGCAATCTCGCCGCTACGAGACCATCGCGCAGCTGCACGATTACGGCGCGCGGGTTGCAGGGACCGTCGGCTCGATGATGGCCATCATCATGGGGGCGCGCAGCCCACAGGCGCAGGCACGGGCTTGCGAGCTGGGCCTGGCGATGCAGTTGACCAACATCGCACGCGATGTGGGCGAAGACGCTCGCAACGGGCGCCTTTACCTGCCACGCGAGTGGATGCGCGAGGCCGGGCTCGACCCTGACGAATGGCTGCGCTCGCCCACCTTCAGCCCGGCACTGGGTTCGGTGGTGTCACGCCTGCTGGCCGAAGCCGACACGCTGTACGAACGCGCCGCATTGGGCATCCCGGCGTTGCCACGCGACTGCAGGCCGGCGATTCAGGCCGCGCGCCTGGTGTACGCCGACATCGGGCGCGAGGTGGAGCGCGCAGGCTTCGACTCGGTGTCGCGCCGTGCCTGCGTGTCGTCGCAGCGCAAGCTCGGCTTGATGGCGGTGGCCTTCGGTGCCGCAGCCATGTCCCCGGCACGGCGCCAGCGCGGCGACGCCAACGCTCCGGCTCCGGTGCCGGCCATCCAGTACCTGGTCGATGTGGCGGCAACCCCGTCAGCCGTCGTGCCGGTTGCGCCAGAGACCAGCATCAGTCCGACGTCAGAGACCCGACCTGGCAAGCAGCGGTTCGATCAGCGCCTGCTGTGGGCGATCGGGCTGTTCGAGCGCCTCGAAGAGCGTCAGCTGGCGAGCAACTCCTTTGCCGGCGCGGGTCGGCAAGCGCCTTCGGTCTTCAGCGGTTGACGGCGTGCGCTCGGGGCGCCGGCCCCTGGCGTCAGCGCACCCGCGGCATCCGCCATGGCAGCATCAGTTGCACCGCCGCGGAGACCAGGCGCGGCACGTTCAGCGTCTCGTGTACCGAGGCCACGGCCTCGCCGAGCAGCCCTGACGACAACATCGAGCGCACGTAGAACGGCGTGTCTTCCAGTGTCTGCGTGACGACCGCCGGCTGGTGCGCCTCGGTGCGCATCGTGCGACCGATGCGCCAGGCGGTGCGTGGCAAGGGCTGACGCTCGGGTGGCGTGAAATGCTCGAAATCGCCCGAAGGCTGAAAGCGCACCGCGATCACTCGATCGCCGCCCTGCTTCTGGCGCACGTCGTAGATCACGCCAGTGCTGCCGTCAGACAGCGACCCGCGTGACCAGTCCCATTCAGTGAATGGCCGGTCGATCGGCTCGTCGCCCTCGTTCGAATCCAGGTAGGCGTGGCCGGACCAGCTCATGGCAGGCGCCGCGAACTCGACCTCGACCCGCGAGCACGGTGCAATCGGCCCCCAGCGGTGCCGGCCCCCATCGTCAAGGGACGCCACAAAACGGCACAAACCCTGCGGGTAGACACGCACCTGGCCACGCACGCGCTGGGGGATCGGCACGGTGACCTCGTCGATGTCGATGGTCAGGCACTCGCCGTTCCAGTGCACCTGGCTCGGCCCGACCACCAGGCGGCTGGCATCGCGCGTCATGCTGGCGCGGCTGCGCTCGGTCATCGTCCAGCGCTTGCCGGCCTTGCCGTACAGCGCCACGTTGATGGCGCAGTGGTTCTCGGGGTCGGCGGCACCACTGCGGCGCGCCCAGGCGTAGTAAGGCGAGAAGACGCTGCCGACGAAGGCAATGATGCTCAGTGCGTGTTGCCCGTCGTTGCTGATCGCGTCGACATACCACCAGAGATAACCGTTGGGCGGGACCGGCTGGTCGAATCGAGGTGCCCCAGCAGCGTCTCGGCCGCCAGTCGCCCGGACATCGCTGCCATCGGCACGCCCGGCCCTGGGTGCACGCTGCCCCCCGCCAGGTACAGCCCCGGCAGACGGCTCTGCGACGCGGGCCGCTTGAACACCCCCATCCAGCCGTTCGCCGCCTGGCCGTACAGCGCCCCGCCCGTCGCCGGGAACAGCCGATGGAAATCGGCAGGTGTCGTCAGCACGGTGTTGTGCGGCGTCCGATGGATGGTCAGTCCGCTGCGCTGCATCAGCGCGAAGTGGGTCTGCTCGCATGCGTCGATCTCCGAAGGTTCAAGGGGGGCTGCATCGCCATTCGCTGGCGCATTGACCAGGCACAGCAGCCGCTCCGGCCTGCTGCCATCCGGATCGCCGTCGCGGGCTGGCAAGCAACCACTGTCGTCACGGTCCTGCGCGCAGACATAGACCGTGCCTTCGCGCGGCAAACGGCCGTGCTGAAAGATGTCTCTGAACTCCGACGCATAGTCGGTGTTGAAGAACACGTTGTGCCGCACCAGCGGAAAGCCGGACGTGCGTGCGTTCATCGACCAGGTCATCGCCGACAGCGACCGCGCTGACGCAGGCACCGGCGGCACGGCGCCGGAACAATCTGCACCGAGCAAGCCCAGCGGCAGTGCCGCGGCGTCCCCGTTGAACACCACCGAATCCGCATCGATGCATTCGCCGCTGGCCAGTTGCACGCCACAGGCGCGCCCGCCACGCACCAGCACCTGCGAGCAGGCCTGTCCGTAGCGGATCGTGGCGCCTTGCTCCTGGGCCAGGCCGGCCAGCGCGGTGGCCACGGCCAGCATGCCGCCCTCGACGGCCCACACGCCATCCATCTCGACTTGCGCGACCAGCATCAGCGTGGCGGGTGCGGCAAACGGCGACGAGCCGCAGTAGGTCGCGTAGCGGCCGAACAGCTGCTGCAGCCGCGGATCGTGAAAGTGCCTGGCGAGCGAGCGCCACAGCGATGCAAATGGCCCGAGACCCGCCAGCACGCCCAGGCCACTGGGGCCCAGGTCGCGCGCCATGCCCAGCAGCGTCGGCCGCTGCGAGCGGATGTAGGGCCCTTCGAGGGTGTCGTACACGGTCCGCGCCTGAGCACAGAACTGCATGAAGCGCCGCGCCTCGTTCGGCCCGGCAAACTGCCCGATCGCCTCGGCGGAGCGCCCGGCATCGGCATACAGATCGAGCCGCTCGTCGGCACGCCAGGCGTGCCGCGCCAACACCCCCAGTGGCTGCAGACGCAGGCGCTCTGCCAGCGACGAACCGGCCGCCGCGAAGATCTGCTCGAACACCCAGCGCATGGTGAACACCGTGGGGCCGGAATCAATGCCGGCACCATCCACCACCACCTGCCTCATCTTGCCGCCGGGAGTGTCTGCGCGTTCGACCAGCGTGACCTTCAACCCGCGGCAGGCCAGCATCAGCGCGCTGACCAGGCCAGCGACGCCCGCACCGATCACCACCACCCGGTGCTCGCGCAAAGCCTCAGCCATAGCGGCGCCCGAGCCAGGTTCCTTGCGCCCCACTGGGCACGAAGCGCACGAACATCGACTCGGAGAAATAACCGTGGCGTTGAGCTGCCTTGATGGCCTCCAGGTGCGCGCCGCTGCGGGCATAGGCATCCATGTGCGCCACGCTGTCCCACATGGTGAAGGTGGCCTGCCGCAGCAGCGGCGCCTCGCCCACCCCCGCCGAGAACAGACAGCCTTGCGCACCGTCGAGTGAACGCTGGGTCAGCGGGGCCTGGCGCCAGAACGCTGCGGCCTTCGGCAACCGGATCGATGCACGGGTCAACGCCGCGATGGGGCCACTCGCGGGCGCTTGCGCATTGACCGGGAAACTCATGCCCGCCCAGCTGCCACGGCAGCTGAATGCCTTCAGCTTGACGGCAAAGAACTCCCGCGCGTGCGAACGGTAGCGGGCCGCCAGCGTCGACTCGGCCAGGAAGGCGTCGGCCGCAGGTTCATCGTCGAACAGGCAGAACAGGCCCTGACGAGACACGCTCGGGCGCAACCCGAAGCCGGATTCGTAGCCGCTGCCCAGGACCTTGAAGAAGCGCAAACCGGGGACGCGATAGAGGTCAAAACGCCCGACGACGAATCGGCCGAAGCCCCATGCCCTGGAACCGGGTGCGATGTCCACCAGCACCAGCACGGCAACCGCGCCACGATCCACCCTATTTGTCACCTTCGGAGGTCGTGTCGCTCAAGCCATAGCGGCGCAGCTTGACGTAAAGACTCTGGCGGGACAAGCCCAGCATCTCTGCAGCTGCGGCGCGGTTGTCACGCGTCAATTCGAGGGCGGCCTCGATGCACAGCTGTTCGATCAGGTCGGTGGTTTCGCCGACGATGTCCTTCATCGGGACACGCCCGACCAGCTCCGAAAGCTGCCCGACCGAGCGCGGCAGTTCCTTGGCGGCACGGACATCGTCGCTCAGGCGTCGACTGACGTCCCGGATGGTGAACCCAAGACAGGACTGCTCGCCATCGGCGACCATCGCAGCCGAGATCTCGACATCGTTGGGCGTGCCTTGGTCACTTCGGAGCGTGGTTGGAAACAGCCGCACGGAGCCGCGCTGCCGCAACGTGGAAATGAGCACATTGAGCTCGACACCGGTGCGCCCCAGCCAGCGCCCGAGTGATTCACCGCGCACCTGCTCTTCCGAGGCCAACTGCACCAGTTGAACAAACGACTCATTGGCAGAGACAACAGCACCATCTAGGTCGGTGATCACCATGGCATCGGGTGCACTCTGCATCAGCTTGACCAGCAGCGAATGCGCGCCGGGCCGGGACAACACGGCGCCGTCGGGTACCACGCGTGACAGGCGCAGCACCGTCACCATGCCGCTCTCCTGCCGAAGCATCGAGCCACACACCCACAGTTCGGCACCACTGTCTGCCAGATGCACGCGAACGTCATCGGCTTTGCCCGTGGCACGCAGGCTGCCCAGCATGCCCTGGACCGCCTCAGTGCCCGGGTCATCCAGGCCGAGCGGAAAGGACGCACCAACCAGCTTGCGCGTGACGTCGGCCAGCAGCGAGTGGGCGGCAGGATTCGCCTCGGTGATTTTCTGGCTCATGCCGTCAATGATCAGCATGCCTTCGCTGGATCCGTCGAACAGGTGCCGATAACGCGATTGCGCATCACGCAGCCGCCAATGCTCGTGCAAAGAGGCCTGTTGCGCGTCAATCAGGCTCTGCTGCATGGCCGCCACGGCCCGCAAATCCCGCCCGTAGACCACCGAGCGCCCGGGCGACACGTCCGCTGAGTCGCTCTCCACCCTGACCGCGCAATAGGACAGCGGCAAGTCGGCTCCGGAGTCGGAGGGGTGATTGACCTGCCTCCAGCGTGGTGTCACCTGAGAGTCGGCATCGCGCAGCAGGGCTTCGATCTTGGGCCGGCTCTCCTTGGTGACGGTTTGAATCCAGGGTTGCCCGATCCATCGGTCGTAGCCCAGGTTCTTCAGGCTGTCACTGCCGAAGGCCATGTCGCAAATCACGCCGTTGGCATCAACGACCAATGAAACGTCTGCAGCCGCGGCAATCAGCTTACCGACCGACTCGGTCGTCAGGTGCCCTATGGACTGCGACGGCTGCGCAAACCCGATCATCGGGGGTCACCTGGGAAGGAGAAGCGGGCAAAGCTCATGAGGCAGGTCCGAAGTACCCTGGTATTGTCAGCGACTAGGGACACGGTTTGAAACCAATGCTTCGGCCACGATGAGGGCCTGCTTGCCGTCCTTGCTGGTCGCGTCCGCGCCAATGATCGCGACGTACTCGGGATTGATGGTGAAGACTGGGCCCCCGACAAGGATCACGATTGCCGGGTTGCGCGACATCTTGCGAACCGATGCGATGCATGCCGTCAACCAGTCGAGCCGGGCATCACTGCCGACAGAGAACCCGATCACGTCGAACCAGTCGCGGCTCACCATGTCGACCGCTTCGTCCCGATAGGCCCCCTGCCCGCTCGCGACTTCCCAGCCTGCGTGCACGAAAAATTCGGCGACCATCGAGAGCCCGAAGGTGTGCTGCTCGCCCGGGGACGGGATCAGCAGCACACGACGCGCATTGGCGGAAATCTCCGATTCGGCAGCCAGCAGCGGGCTCAGCTGTTGCAACAACTGTTGCAACCGGCCGAGCGCGATGGTGACGTCGGTGAAATCACAGCGATCGTCTTCCCAGAGAACGCCCAACCGGTTGGCTGCCGTGGCCAGCAATTCAAGAAACACCACTTCGACGGACATCCCTTTGCTGCGCAAGGCCGCGATGAATGCCGTGATGGACGCATCGTCGCGGTGCAGCAGCAACTGAACAAACGCCTCCACCTCCGAAGGCGTGGGCAGGGGACTCACCACTGCGACGAGCACTTCGCCCATGGGCGCGGCGCGATGGGCCTCGACCAGCCGAGGAATCACCTCGACTTCGAGTGTTTTGACAAGGCGACTCATTCGTTCTTCGGCTTCCGGCCGCCCCAGCCGCTGCTGCAGCCACGTGGGCGAGTCGGTGTTGAAGGGAAGCCGGTGGACCTCGGGCCAGGCATCGGTGTCAGCTTCATTGGGTACAGCAGCATTTTGGGCGTCAGCGGACAACGCTTGAGGCGTCGTTCGGGTCATGGCATGTCTCCTGGCAACACGAGCTCCCTGGCCGTGTCGCCCATTCGTCGATGGCGGAGACCGCTGTATTGTCCCCCCACCAAGCGGCACGTCACGGCCTGGGGGAGAACCCGCCAGAAAGGCTGTTGAGAACAAGGATTCCTTGGTGTGTCTGACGCTTGCAGCCTGCAATACCTCCGCCGCACTCTTGGCTCGGTCGTCACCAGCGGCTGGGCCGTCGAGCCCCCTCGCGGCGACCAGCGACCGAATCGCCGCTTCGAAGAGCGCCTGAGGCCATCCGACACCGGGCGCTGCATGGCCGGCCAAAACCGGGCGAACGTGCGAGTCACCAGAAGTCGGCACCAGAGTTGAGGTTTCGCCACGCATCCGCATCGCTGACACCCCGGTTGAAGACCTGCAAGGAGCGCCAACAGCCCCAAGGCGGTCGCGCTGGCGGAAGCGTCGAAGGCAGGCGCATCGAGGCGTCCGCGGATCATCAGCTTTGATGAATGATCGATGGCACCCGGAAAACTGTCAAGGTGGATTTACGTCAATCTGGATTGACATTTACAAAGTCGCCGTCTAAATTCGATCGAACCAAGTCGCAGTCGTCAGAGGAAATCGATGTTCGAAAGTGGGTCCCCGATGAAAGCGAGGCAGCCGCTGTACACCGCCGAAGAGCGGGTACGCCGCGATTCGACGCCGTGGACGCTGGTACAGGGCATCTTGGCGCCGGTTCAATTTCTGGTCTTTCTCGTCAGTCTGTTCTTCGTCCTGCGCTATCTCGCCACCGGCGAAGGCTGGGCGTTGGCCACCGGGTCGGTGGTGTTGAAGACCCTGACCCTCTACACGATCATGATCACCGGGTGCATCTGGGAGAAAGTCGTCTTCGGACGCTATCTGTTCGCCCCGGCCTTCTACTGGGAAGACGTGTTCAGCATGCTGGTGCTGACACTGCACACGGCCTATCTTCTCGCGCTGTTCACCGGAGCGCTGACGGCGAGCCAGCTGATGTATCTGGCGCTGGCGGCCTACGCGACCTACGCCATCAATGCCGGCCAGTTCATCTGGAAGCTCCGCATGGCACGGCTGGACATGGCGCATCGCGATGCGGTGGCACGCCAACCTGGGTTGGCGGCATGAGCGCGGTCATTCCGATCCGTGCCGAGTCCGCATCTGGCTGCGGCGATGCGCCGGTGCTGAAGGAGCGAGGCCAGCGCGAGGTCTTCTGCGGCCTGACGGGCATCATCTGGCTGCACCGAAAGATCCAGGATGCCTTCTTTCTGGTCGTGGGCTCACGCACCTGCGCCCACCTGATCCAGTCGGCTGCTGGCGTGATGATCTTCGCCGAGCCGCGCTTCGCGACGGCCATCATCGACGAGCGCGATCTGGCGGGCCTGGCCGACTGCAACGACGAACTCGACCGCGTGGTCACCCGTTTGCTGGAGCGCCGCCCCGAGATCAAGCTGCTGTTCCTGGTCGGATCGTGCCCCTCCGAGGTCATCAAGCTCGACCTGTCTCGCGCTGCATCGCGCCTGTCAGGCCGCGTCGCCCCGGGCGTGCGGGTGCTGAACTACTCGGGCAGCGGCATCGAAACCACCTTCACCCAGGGCGAGGACGCCTGCCTGGCCTCGCTGGTGCCCAGCCTTCCCGTGACCTCGGCCGATGCGCCCGCCTCATTGCTGATCGTCGGCGCGCTGGCCGATGTGGTGGAGGATCAGTTTTCGCGCCTGTTCTCCGCCCTCGGCTTTGGTGGTGCCAATGCGCCGGTGCGCTTCTTTCCACCGCGGCATGCGACCGACCTGCCTGCGGTCGGCCCGAACACGAAATTCCTGCTCGCACAGCCCTTTCTTGCCGACACCGCCCGCGCACTCGAGTCGCTGGGCGCGCAGCGCCTGCCTGCGCCCTTCCCGCTCGGTGTCGAAGGCACGACCCAGTGGCTGCAAGCCGCCGCCACAGCATTCGGCATCGATGCCGCCACCTTCGACCGCGTCATCGCACCCGGCCGCGATCGGGCGACAGCCGCGCTGCGACGCCACAAGGCACAGCTTGCCGGCAAACGCATTTTCTTCTTCCCGGATTCACAGCTCGAAATCCCGATCGCCCGCTTTCTGGCGCGCGAGCTGGACATGCAACTCGTCGAAGTCGGCACCCCGTACATGCACCGCCAGCACCTGGCCGAAGAACTTGCGCTCTTGCCTGCCGGGACCTCGCTGTCCGAAGGCCAGCACGTCGACAACCAACTGGACCGTTGCCGCTCTGCACAACCCGACATCGTGGTGTGCGGTCTGGGGCTGGCCAACCCGCTCGAAGCCGAAGGCATGACCACCAAGTGGGCGATCGAGCTCGTCTTCACGCCGATCCACGGCTACGAGCAAGCCGCCGATCTGGCCGAACTATTCGCGCGGCCGCTGGTGCGCCGCATGAAGCTGGTCGCTTGACGACCCAACCCTCTTCCAAAGACACCAGACCATGCAGTTGACGCTCTGGACCTACGAAGGCCCACCCCACGTGGGCGCGATGCGGATCGCCACCGCGCTGAAGGACGTGCATTACGTGCTGCACGCGCCTCAGGGCGACACCTACGCCGACTTGCTGTTCACGATGATCGAGCGGCTGCCCAAGCGCCCGCCGGTCACCTACACCACGTTCCAGGCCCGCGACCTGGGCGGTGACACGGCCGAGCTGTTCAAGACCGCCGCGCGCGAGGCCTACGAGCGCTTTCAGCCCAAGGCCATGATGGTCGGTGCTTCATGCACTGCCGAATTGATCCAGGACGACCCGGGCGGCCTCTGCAAGGCATTGAATCTGCCGGTGCCGGTGGTGGCGCTGGAGCTTCCGTCGTACCAGCGCAAGGAAAACTGGGGCGCCTCCGAAACGTTCTATCAGATGGTGCGTGCACTGGCCGGCCCGAATGCCCCAGCGCCCGGCGCGACCAAGCCCGGCCGAGCCGCAGGCGCTCGCCCTCGCTGCAACATCCTGGGCCCGGCCGCTTTGGGTTTCCGGCACCGCGACGATCTGCGCGAGATCTCCGATCTGCTGACGAAGCTGGGCATCGACATCAATGTCGTGGCCCCGCTCGGCGCCACCGCCGACGATCTGTCGCGTCTGGGCGATGCCGAGTTCAACGTGGTTCTTTACCCCGAGATCGCGTCGCTGACCGCCTCTTGGCTGACCCGCACCTTCGGTCAGCCCGCCACCAAGACCATCCCGATCGGGGCCGGCGCGACCCGCGAGTTCATCAAAGAGGTCGCGCAGCTCGCCGACATCGATCCGAGCGGCGTGCTGGCCGATGCCGACTCACGCTCGCCCTGGTATGCCAAATCGGTCGACTCCACCTACCTGACCAACAAGCGGGTGTTCGTGTTCGGCGATGCGACCCATGCCGTGGCCGCCGCCCGCGTAGCGAGCCAGGAGCTGGGCTTCCAGGTCGTGGGCATCGGCACCTACAGCCGGGAATTTGCCCGCGAAGTGCGCGAGGCAGCGAAGCTGTATGGCGTCGAGGCGCTGATCTGCGACGACTACCTGGAAATCGAAGCCAAGGTTGCTGAACTCCAGCCCGAGCTGGTGCTGGGCACACAGATGGAGCGTCACATCGCCAAGCGCCTGGGCATTCCATGCGCGGTGATTTCCGCACCGGTGCACGTGCAGGATTTCCCGGCACGCTACTCACCGCAGATGGGCTTCGAAGGCGCCAACGTGCTGTTCGACACCTGGGTGCATCCGCTGATGATGGGCCTGGAAGAGCACCTCATCGGCATGTTCCGCGGTGACGCCGAGTTCCACGAAGACGCTGCGCCTTCGCATCTGGGTGGACACGGCAGTGCAGCGAAAAGCAAGCCTGAAACCACCGCGACGGCCGTTGCGGCTGTCGTCCCGGATGCCGATGTGACTGCGGACTCATCCGCCCCTCAAGCCCTTGAAGCCGAACCCGTGACCGGCCCGGCGTCGTGGGCCCCCGATGCAGAAAAAGAACTGAAGAAGATTCCCTTTTTCGTGCGAGGCAAGGCACGCCGCAACACAGAGCAGTACGCGCTGGAACATCGCGTGCCGGTGATCACCGTCGAGACCCTCTATGACGCCAAAGCCCATTTCAGTCGTTGAGAAGGCCAAGGCCGTGCCCTCGATGCGCGTGGTCGTGGTCACGATGGACAGCCACCTGGCCAGCGCGACCGAGCGCGCCAACCGGACGCTGGGGAAATCGATTCCGGGCCTGCACCTGAGCGTGCACGCAGCCGCTGAGTGGGGCGACGATCCCAAGGCACTGGAACGCTGCAAGGCCGACATCGAACAGGGTGACATCGTGATCGCCGCGATGCTGTTCCTCGAAGACCATTTCATGCCGATCCTGCCGACGCTGCAGGCGCGCCGTGATCATTGCGACGCGATGGTGTGCGCGATGTCTGCCGGCGAGGTGACCAAGCTCACGCGGATGGGCAAGTTCGACATGGCGGCCCCAGCCACCGGCGCGATGGCTTTCCTGAAGCGCCTGCGCGGCAAGCCACCCGGCAAGGACGATGGCAACAAGGGCACCGCCGGCGCGCAGCAGATGAAGACGCTGCGCATGCTGCCGAAGATCCTGCGTTTCATCCCGGGGACTGCGCAAGACGTGCGGGCCTATTTCCTGACCTTGCAGTACTGGTTGGCAGGGTCCGAGCAGAACATCTCGAACATGGTCCACTTCCTCGTGGACCGCTACGCTGACGGCCCGCGCAAGAAGCTGCGTGGGATCGCCAAGACCCATGATCCGGTGGAGTACCCGGAAGTGGGCGTCTACCACCCGAAGATGAGCCATGCCAGTTCGGTCGGCCACATGTCAGCGCAGCTCGATGCCCTGCCCACCTTCGCCACTTCCGGCAAGCGGGGCACGGTGGGTCTGCTGCTGATGCGCTCGTACCTGCTGGCGGGCAATGCCGACCACTACAACGGCGTGATCACCGCACTCGAAGCGCGCGGTCTGCGGGTGGTGCCGGCATTTGCCACCGGCCTGGACCAGCGCCCGGCCATCGACGCTTATTTCTATGCCGACGGCCGACCGACGATCGATGCGCTGGTGTCGCTCACCGGCTTCTCGTTGGTGGGTGGACCGGCCTACAACGACGCGAAGGCCGCCGAAGACATCCTCGCCAAGCTCGATGTGCCCTACCTCGCAGTGCACCCGGTCGAGTTCCAGACGCTGGACCAGTGGGGCGGCTCCTCGCGAGGCCTGCTGCCGGTGGAGTCGACCATCATGGTCGCCATTCCAGAACTCGACGGTGCGACCGGTTCGATGGTCTTCGGTGGCCGAGGCAGCGCCACGCACATCGCCTGCACCGGTTGTGCACACGCGTGCAAGTTCGAGAACATCGTGGACTCGCACGACATGCACAGCTGCATCGAGCGCGCCGATGCGCTGGCCGCCCGCGTCGGCAAGCTGGTCGATCTGCGCCGCTCCGAGCGTGCTGAACGCAAGGTGGCCGCCGTCGTCTTCAACTTCCCACCGAACGCGGGCGCCACCGGAACCGCAGCGTTCCTGTCGGTGTTCGAGTCGCTGTTCAACGTGATGAAGTCGATGCAGCGCGAGGGCTACACCATCGAGGTGCCGGCCAGCGTCGACGCGCTGCGCGAGCGGATCATCACCGGCAACGCCGACCGATTTGGCGCGATGGCCAATGTGCACGCCCGCATTCCAGCCGACGATCACGTGCGCCGCGAGAAGTATCTGAAGGACATCGAAGCCCAATGGGGCCCGGCGCCCGGCAAGCAGCAAAGCGACGGCAGCCACATCTTCGTGCTGGGGGAGCGCTTCGGCAACGTCTTCGTCGGCATCCAGCCGGCGTTCGGCTACGAAGGCGATCCGATGCGTCTGCTGTTCGAGCACGGCTTCGCGCCGACGCACGCCTTCTCGGCCTTCTACCGCTGGCTGCGCGAGGACTTTGGCGCCAACGCCGTGCTGCACTTCGGCACCCATGGCGCGCTCGAATTCATGCCGGGCAAGCAGAGCGGCATGTCAGCCACCTGCTGGCCCGATCGGCTGATCGGCGACCTGCCGAACATGTACCTGTACGCCTCGAACAACCCGTCCGAGGGCACGATCGCCAAGCGCCGTGCGGCGGCCACCTTGATCAGCTACCTGACCCCGCCGGTCGCGCAGGCCGGGCTGTACAAGGGCCTGTCTGATCTGAAGGGTCTGCTCGAGCGCTTCCGCGGTCTCGAACCGCATGAGCGTGTCGAGCGCGACGAACTGAGCGTGATGATCCAGATGCAAGCCGCCGAGCTGGAGCTGGCGACCGCCGAGCCGGCCTGGGGCGCCGAAGCAGAAGCACGCATCGCTCGTTTGAACGACAGCGTGCTCGAAGTCGAGTACACGCTGATCCCTTACGGCTTGCACGTGGTCGGACAGGCCCCGAGCGCGGCCGAGCGGGTCGACTTGCTGCTGTCGTGCGCCGAGGCCTCACATGGCGCGCGGCCCGACCGTGCGCTGATCGAAGCGCTGGTCGCTGGGCAAACGCCTGAACAAGCCGTGGCCAGCACGCTGACCACACCGGACACAGAGACGCTGGCCCTGCTGAAGGAGTTGTCGGCGACCGACACGCTGATGGCCGAAGACCATGAGATCAACGGCATCTTGCACGCCCTCGACGGCCGCTTCCTGCGTCCTGCACCGGGTGGCGACCTGCTGCGCACGCCCTCCATCCTGCCGACGGGACGCAACCTGCACGGCTTCGACCCATTCCGCATCCCCAGCGCTTACGCGGTGAAGGACGGTGCGCGTCAGGCGGATCGCCTGTTGAGCAAGCACATCTGCGCCGGGAACGCCTTCCCGGAATCGATCGCGATGGTGCTGTGGGGCACCGACAACCTCAAGAGCGAAGGCGGCCCGATCGCACAGGCACTGGCCTTGATGGGCGCCCGCCCGCGCTTCGACAGCTATGGCCGCCTGGCCGGCGCCGAACTGATCCCTGTCGAACAACTCGGCCGACCGCGTGTCGACGTGATCATCACGCTGTCGGGCATCTTCCGCGACCTGCTGCCACTGCAGATCAAGCTGCTGGCCGAGGCAGCGTTCCAGGCTGCCAGCGCGGTCGAGCCGCTGGAGCAGAACTTCATCCGCAAGCACGCACTGGCCTACATGGCCGAGCACGGCGGCGACCTGGAAACAGCATCGCTGCGCGTCTTCGGCAATGCCGAGGGCGCCTACGGCTCCAACGTCAACAGCCTGGTCGACAACAGCCGCTGGGAAGACGGCGACGAACTCGCCGAGACCTACAGCCGCCGCAAGGGATTCGCCTATGGCCGCGCCGGTCGACCAGTGCAGCAGGCGCAATTGCTGCAAAGCGTGCTGTCTGGCGTCAACCTGGCCTACCAGAACCTGGACTCGGTCGAATTGGGTGTCACCACGGTCGACACCTACTTCGACACGCTCGGGGGCATCAGCCGCGCCATCAAGCGAGCCAAGACCAGCAAGGAAGGTGTTGACGCGGAAATGGCACCGGTCTACATCGGCGACCAGACCCGCGACGCCAACGGCGGCGGTACGGTGCGCACCCTGACCGAGCAAGTGGCGCTCGAGACACGCACCCGCATGCTGAACCCGAAGTGGTACGAAGGCATGCTGAAACACGGCTACGAAGGTGTGCGACAGATCGAGGTGCACCTGACCAACACCATGGGCTGGTCGGCAACGACAGGCCAGGTGCAGCCGTGGGTGTATCAGCAGTTGAGCGAGACCTTCATGCTCGACCCCGAGATGCGTGAGCGTCTCGCCAAGCTGAACCCCACCGCATCGGCACGGGTGGCCAACCGGCTGCTCGAAGCATCAGAACGCAAGTTCTGGACTCCGGACGCAAAGATGCTCGAAGCATTGCGCCGGGCAGGTGAGGAGCTCGAAGACCGGCTCGAAGGCGTTTTTTCTGATACCCGCGAAGGAGCTCATGCATGAGCACGACAACGATACCGATTCCCGACATCAAGAACCCTGGCGTACGCAAGAACCTGCGCCTCGACGGTGAGGGCAGCGTTCAGGTCGAGCTCGATCCGAACCTGAAGATCGGCACCGCCAAGGTGTTCGCGATCTACGGCAAAGGGGGCATCGGCAAGAGCACCACATCGAGCAACCTGTCGGCCGCGTTTTCCAAGCTCGGCAAGCGCGTGCTGCAGATTGGCTGCGACCCGAAGCACGATTCGACCTTCACGCTGACCAAGAAGATGCTGCCGACCGTGATCGACGTGCTCGAAACCGTCGACTTTCACGCGGAAGAGTTGCGGGTCGAGGACTTCGTGTTCCCTGGCTACAACGGCGTGATGTGCGTCGAGGCAGGCGGCCCCCCGGCCGGCACCGGCTGCGGCGGCTACGTGGTCGGCCAGACCGTCAAGCTGCTGAAGGAGCACCACCTGCTCGAAGACACCGACGTGGTGATCTTCGACGTGCTGGGCGACGTGGTCTGCGGTGGCTTCGCCGCCCCGCTGCAGCACGCCGACCGCGCGCTGATCGTCACCGCCAACGACTTCGATTCGATCTTCGCGATGAACCGCATCGTGCAGGCCATCGGTGCGAAAGCCAAGAACTACAACGTGCGACTGGGCGGCGTGATCGCCAACCGCAGCCGCGAAACGGACCAGATCGACAAGTACAACGCAAAGATCGGCCTGAAGCTGGCAGCGCACTTCCCTGACCTCGACGTGATCCGCCGCAGCCGCCTGAAAAAATCGACGCTGTTCGAGATGGAGTACTCACCCGAGCTCGAAGCGGTGCAAAACGAATACATGCGGCTGGCCGCTTCGTTGTGGCTGGGCACCGAGCCGATGAATGCCGTTCCGATGAAGGACCGCGACATCTTCGACCTGCTGGGCTTTGATTGACACCGGCCGCCATCTTCCTGCCTCGACACCCCACCCGATGACGCTCGCATGAACCCGATCAGCTACCTCGAACGCCGCACCAAGATCGAAGATTATTTCGATCGCACCGCCGTGCAGGCATGGGCACGCCTCACGTCCGATGCGCCGGTCGGGCGCATACGCGCCACCGTGCGCGCGGGGCGCGACCGCATGCGCGCGACGCTGCTCGACTGGCTGCCGAGTGACCTCAGCGGCATGCGCGTGCTGGATGCCGGCTGCGGCACCGGCGCGCTCGCCGTGGAGGCCGCTCGCCGTGGCGCGCATGTGCTGGCGATCGACCTCTCACCGACGCTGGTCGATCTGGCGCGCGACAGACAGCCCGCCGAGCTGACCAGCGAGCACAGCCTCGGCAGGATCGATTTCCGCTCCGGCGACATGCTCGACCCGGCACTCGGCGAGTTCGACTACGTGGTTGGCATGGACTCGCTGATCCATTACCGCACCGCCGATGCCGTGCGCGTCGTGGCCGGACTGGCCCAGCGCACCCGCTGTGGATTGCTGTTCACCTACGCCCCCAGCAACCCGGCGCTGATCGTCTTCAGAGCCGTCGGACGGATGTTGCCGCGCAGCGATCGTGCGCCCTGGATCGAGCCGGTGGCCGAATCCACGTTGCACCGTTTGCTGGCAGCAGACGCTGCGCTTCAAGACTGGCAGCGCGGCCGCACGCAGCGCATTTCCAGCGGTTTCTACACCTCCCAGGCCCTGGAGTTGGTACGGCGATGAAAAGGCCCTCGCTGCTCGTGTTGCGGGCCAGGCAATGGCTCGATATCGCGCCGCGCTTTCTTCCGTTTGCCGACGCCGCCACCACCGAGTTGCCGCTCGCCCGCCTGATGCGGCTGTCGTTGTTCCAGGTGACCGTCGGCATGGCCACCGTGCTGCTGATCGGCACGCTGAACCGGGTGATGATCGTCGAGATGGGCATGGCCGCCTGGCTGGTCTCGCTGATGGTGGCGCTGCCTCTGGTGTTCGCGCCCTTCCGGGCGCTGATTGGTTTCAAGTCGGATACGCACCGATCGGTACTGGGCTGGAAGCGTGTCCCCTACATCTGGATGGGCACCTGGCTGCAGTTCGGTGGCTTCGCCATCATGCCGTTCGCCCTGATCCTGCTGTCGGGCGATTCGCGCGCCGGCCCATGGCTCGGCCACGCCAGTTCGGCCCTGGCGTTTTTGATGGTGGGCGCCGGATCGCAGATCACACAGACCGCGGGCCTGGCACTGGCCACCGACATCGCACCAGAAAGCGCCCGACCCCGTGTGGTGGCATTGATGTACGTGATGCTGCTGGTGGGCATGGTGTTCAGCGGGCTGGTGTTCGGGCTGCTGCTGGCAGACTTCAGCCAACTGCGCCTGATCAAGGTGGTTCAAGGCGCCGCGGCAGTGACACTCGCACTGAACCTGATCGCGCTTTGGAAGCAAGAGGCCCGCAACCCGGCGGCCACCGCGAAGCACCTGCCCCGGCCCGATTTCAACGCCAGCTGGCAATCCTTCGTGCGCCAGGGGCGCACGCTGCGGTTCCTGGTGGCGGTGGGCCTGGGTACCGCAGCCTTCAACATGCAAGACATCATCCTGGAGCCCTACGGCGGTGAGATTCTCAAGCTCACCGTTGGCGCCACCACGGTACTGACAGCCTTGCTGGCCGGCGGTGCCCTGCTGGCGTTCGGGCTGGCCGCACGCTGGCTGAGCCAAGGCATCGACGCCTTGCGGCTTGCGTCCTTCGGCATCTTGGTCGGGATCGTTGCTTTCTCGGCCGTGATCTTCGCGGCGCCGTTGAGCTCCGCCGCCCTCTTCCGTGTCGGCGCAGCGCTGATCGGCTTCGGAGGCGGGTTGTTTGCAGTCAGCACCCTCACGGTGGCGATGAGTCTCGAGAAGCCAGGCCAGATCGGACTGGCACTCGGCGCCTGGGGCGCAGTTCAGGCCACCGCCGGCGGTGTGGCGATCGCCACCGGGGGCGCGCTGCGCGACATCTTCACCAGCCTGGCATCGCATGGAATGCTGGGCGCCGGCCTGTCCGACCCTTCGGTGGGTTACAGCGTTGTTTACCACCTTGAAATCGGGCTGCTGTTCGCCACGCTGATCGCCATCGGTCCGCTGGTGCGCATGTCGCCCGAACCACGTTCACGTCATGGCCAGAAATTCGGATTGACCGAATTTCCAGGCTGATTATTTTTGCGGGCAAGAAGGAGATCACATCATGGGCACTGGAGCCATCACCGGGTACATCGACGTCGCACAACTCGTGCTCTACGCTTTCTGGATCTTCTTTTTTGGTCTGGTCTATTACCTCCAGCAGGAAAGCAAGCGCGAGGGCTTCCCGCTGGAGACGGTGTATCCGTCCGGCGAAATGCGACAGACACCCGGATTCGTCGGCATGCCGCGGCCCAAGACCTACCTGCTGCCGCATGGTGAATCCGTCACCGTGCCCAACGACAAGGTCTCGCCCCAGACGCTGCATGCGGAGCAGCTGCACCGCATGATCGGCGCACCGCTGGTGCCGACCGGCAACCCGATGCTCGATGGCGTAGGCCCTGGCGCTTACGCCGACCGCGCCGATGTGCCCGACTACACCTGGGAAGGCGACGCGAAGATCGTGCCGCTGCGCTTGGCGGCTGACTTCGGCGTGGCCTCCAACGACCGCGATCCGCGTGGCCTGGAAGTGATCGGTGCCGATGGCGAAGTCGCAGGCACGGTGCATGACCTGTGGGTCGACAAGTCAGAGATGATGTTCCGCTACATCGAAGTCACGGTGCCGGCCGGAGGCGCCACGCGCAATGTCCTGCTGCCGATCAACTTCGCCCGCATCAAGGCCGATCATGTGAAGGTCGCATCGATCCTCAGCCACCAGTTCGCGCAGGTCCCCGGCACCAAGAGCGCCGAGCAGATCACGCTGCTCGAAGAAGAAAAGATCATGGCCTACTACGGCGGCGGAACGCTGTACGCCACCCCCGACCGCCAGGAGCCGCTGGTATGAAAGTGAACTATGACGGCCACACGCACGAACACGAGTTCGAGCCCGAGTACGGTCTGCCGGAGCCGCTGCCCGCCGGGGAGCGCGTCCTGTGGCAAGGCTCGCCGGACTGGCGCGTGCTGGCCCGTCATGTGTTCCATGTGCGAACGTTGGCGCTGTACTTTGCTGCCATCCTGATCATCAGAGGCGCTTTCGTGCTGAGCGATGGCGGTACCACGGCAGCGGCCATCAAGGCAGTGGCCATGACGCTGCCACTGGTGTTGATGGCGTTGGGCATTGCCCTCGGCCTGGCCGTGCTGTGCGCCCGCACAACGGTCTACACCATCACCGACAAGCGCGTCACGATGCGCGTGGGCATCGTGCTCAACCTGACCTTCAACCTGCCGTTCGCACGCATTGCTGCCGCAGGGTTCCGCAAGATCGGCAAAGACGCAGGCGACATTCCACTGACCCTGGCGGGAACAGACCAGATCGCATTCCTGCACCTGTGGCCGCATGCAAGACCCTGGCGCATCGCGAAGGCCGAACCGATGCTGCGTTGCGTCCCGCACGGTCAAGAAGTGGCGCGGATCCTCGGGCAAGCGTGGTCGCAATCACGCGGGCTGGAAGTTGCCGCGATCGCGCAAAGCGAACCCGAAGCTCCCCGTCGACGCCGCTACACCGCGGGCGGTGAACCTCACCTGACACAAGGGGCTTGAGATGGTGGCGCTGACTGCCAACAACATGATGCCGCGTCGCGTCTTGCTGTCGATCGGCGTGGTACTGCTCGGCACCCTGATCGCAGTGGCTGCGGTTCGGCTCTCAGGCACCAGCATCACGGTCCCCGACGAGGCGGCTGTCGCCGTGCGCGAATTGCGCTTTGAAGATCGCCCGGACGGCAGCGTGGTCGTGATTGACGCCAGCACCCGTGCGGTGATCCACACCATGACCGGCGAGAATGGTTTCTTCCGGGGTGCACTGCGCGGCCTGGCACGTGAACGTCGCCGCAGCGGCCTGGGATCTGAGCAGCCGTTTCAGTTGATAGGCCGCGCCGATGGCCGGCTGACGCTGGTAGACCCCGCCACCGGCCAGCGCATCGATCTCGAATCGTTCGGCCCGACCAACGCAGCTGTGTTTGCCCGTTTCATGAACGACTCGCCATCGTCCCATTGAGCCCGTATCCTCCACTCAGCTCGGAGCAGTAAATGAACACGACCACCGTACGCGCCCCCAACGACGCCACCACCACCGCACTGCAGAACACGGTGCTGACGCCACGTTTCTACACGACCGATTTCGACGCCATGGACCGGATGGATGTCAGTTCAGTGCGGGCGGAGTGGGACGTGCTGATGGAAGAGTTCCGTGCCGACTCGAATACCGACCACTTCCAGCGGCCTGCCGAGATGGTCGGGCAGGACTATTCATCCACGCTGCCTACCGCGCTCTACAAGGAGTTCAGTGAGTTCCTGATCAGCTCGGTCACCTCCGAGTTTTCCGGCTGCGTGCTGTACACCGAGATGAAGAAGCGCGTCACCAACCCTGACATCAAGGAGTTGATGGCATTGATGGCGCGCGACGAAAGCCGCCATGCCGGCTTCATCAATCAATGGCTGAAGGACTTCGGCATCGGGGTCGATCTCGGCTTCCTGGTGAAGGCGAAGAAGTACACCTACTTCCGCCCGAAGTTCATCTTCTATGCGACCTACCTCTCCGAAAAGATCGGCTACGCGCGCTACATCGCCATCTACCGCCAGGTCGAACGTCACCCCGAGCTGTGCTTCCATCCGATCTTCAAATGGTTCGAGCTCTGGTGCAACGATGAATTTCGGCATGGCGAAGCGTTCGCGCTGCTGATGCGCGCAAACCCCAAGTTGCTGTCGGGCGTCAACAAACTCTGGATTCGCTTCTTCGTGCTGGCGGTCTACGCCACCATGTATGTGCGGGATCACCAGCGGCCGGAAATGCACGCAGCCATGGGCCTGAACCCCACCGAGTACGACTACCACGTGTTCCGCATCACCTCGGAAATCACCAAGCAGGTGTTCCCGCTGACCCTCAACATCGACGATCCGCGTTTCCGCCATGGGCTGGAGCGTCTGCGCAAGCTGTCGGTGGCCACCGAGGCTGCGCGTGCACAAGGCGGCATCGTCGGCGCGGTGAAGCGCGCTGGTTACGCCATCGCGGCCGGCGCAACCTTTGTGCGGCTGTATTGCCTGCCCGCTCAGCCCAACGAGTTGCCTGTCGACGCCCGCGTGGCGCCGGCCTGGTGAAACGCTGAACAGCATTCGGCCCCTGCCCTAGCGCCTCATGTCCCAGTACCTCTGGCCCATCGCGTACACCTTGTTCATCTGGTGGTTCAGCACCGGTGTCATCCTGTACCTCAACGGCCTGCCCCGCTGGACGTTCAAGTGGACGATGTGCGGCGCAACATTCGTGCTGCTGATGGCTCTGGTGGGCCTCGGCGCCACGCGGGACGACACCCGAATCACCGGCGCGTACCTCGCCTTCACTTTCGGGCTGCTGGTATGGGCCTGGCAGGAAGTGGCGTTCCTGCTCGGTTACGTCACCGGACCACGTCGCGTCGAGTGCCCGCCCGAGTCCACCGGCTGGCGGCGAGCAAGGTATGCCTTTATGGCTGTGATGCACCATGAACTGGCGCTGGTGATCCTGGGCGCTGCGGTGCTGGCGGCCACCTGGGGGGGCGCGAACCAGACCGGCATGTGGACCTTCCTGATCCTGTGGGTGATGCGCCAGAGCGCCAAACTCAACGTGTTCCTCGGCGTGCGCAATCTGAACGAAGGGTTCCTGCCAGATCACCTGAAGTACCTGCAGACCTATTTCACCCGGCGTCCGATGAACCGCCTGTTCCCGATCTCGGTGATTGCTTCGACCGTGGTCTCGGCGATGATCTGGCAAGAGGCGAACGCGGCAGACAAGGATGCGTTCGACATCACCGCGCTGACCTTTGCCGCCACCTTGCTGACCCTGGCCGTGCTCGAGCACTGGTTCCTGGTCCTGCCATTGCCGTTCGAGGCCTTGTGGAACTGGGGCCTGCGCTCTCGCGCACAGCACGCCGTGGCCCGCAGGACAACGGACGACGCGGACATCGGCATGCCTGCGGCCATGACCGTGCCTGAAGAGGTCAGCAAGACCGAGGCGAATGCCATGAAGTCCGTGGCCGCCGGCATCACCGGCACGGGCTGCATCAGCTACTGAGCACACCGCATCGGACGATGCGGTGCAAACAGGCGGCCGGTTCGCGGCCGCCTTCGTACGTCAGGCGATGTCGCGCGAGGCCTTCTTGCGCTCGTGTTCCTTCAAGAAGCGCTTGCGCACCCGGATCGACTTCGGCGTGATCTCGACCAGTTCGTCGTCGTCGATGAAGTCGACCCCGTACTCCAGCGTCAGCTCGATCGGTGGCGTGATCTTGATCGCGTCTTCCTTGCCGCTCACGCGGAAGTTGGTCAGCTGCTTGGTGCGGGTGGCGTTCACCACCAGATCGTTGTCCCGGCTGTGGATGCCGACGATCATGCCCTCGTAGACCGGATCGTTCGGCTTGACGAACATGCGGCCACGGTCGTCGAGCTTGCCCAGGGCGTAAGTGAAGATCTCGCCGTCGTCCATCGAGATCAGCACACCGTTCTTGCGGCCACCGATCTCGCCCTTGTAGGCTTCGTAGCCGTCGAAGATCGACGAGATCAGACCCGAGCCGCGCGTGAGGTTCATGAACTCATTGGCGAAGCCGATCAGGCCACGCGCCGGAATACGGTATTCCAACCGCACGCGGCCGCGCCCATCGGGTTCCATGTTGAGCATTTCACCCTTGCGCAGACCCAGGGCCTGCATGACGCCGCCCTGGTGGATTTCTTCGACGTCGGCGGTCACGAGCTCCATCGGCTCGCTCTTCACGCCGTCGATGTCCTTGAACATCACGCGCGGCTTGGAAACGGCGAGCTCATAACCTTCGCGGCGCATGTTTTCCAGCAGGATGGTCAGGTGCAGTTCGCCGCGGCCACACACTTCGAAGATGCCGTCCTCGTCGGTCTCGGCAACGCGCAGCGCCACGTTCGACTGGAGCTCCTTCTGCAGCCGGTCCCAGATCTGGCGGCTGGTGACGTACTTGCCTTCGCGGCCGGCCAGCGGGCTGGTGTTGACGCAGAAATTCATTGTCAGCGTCGGCTCGTCGACCTTGAGCATCGGCAGCGGCGCCGGATTCGACGGATCGGTCACGGTGACGCCGATGCCGATCTCGTCGATGCCGTTGATCAGCACGATGTTGCCGGGCGTTGCCTCGGTGACCTGTACACGGTCCAGTCCCTGGAAGGTGAGCACCTGGTTGATGCGGCCATTGATCGACTTGCCGCCCGGGCCTTCCATCACGGCGACCTGCATGCCTGGCTTGATGGTGCCCTGGCTGATGCGTCCCACGCCGATGCGCCCGACAAAGGTCGAGAAATCCAGCGCCGAGATCTGCAGTTGCAGCGGAGCGCTTGCATCGCCGCTCTGCGCCGGCACGTGCTTCAGGATGGTGTCGAACAGCGCCGACATGTCGGGCCCCCATTGTTCACCGGGCGCACCCTCGGTCAGCGACGACCAACCGTTGATGCCCGAGGCATAGACCACCGGGAAATCGAGCTGCTCGTCGTTGGCGCCAAGCTTGTCGAACAGGTCGAAGGCGGCGTTGATCACCGCGTCGGGCTTGGCGCCCGGCTTGTCCACCTTGTTCACCACCACGATCGGCTTCAGGCCCAGCGCCAGCGCCTTCTTGGTGACGAAGCGCGTCTGAGGCATCGGGCCTTCCTGCGCGTCGATCAGCAGCAGCACCCCATCGACCATCGACAAGGCCCGCTCCACCTCGCCACCGAAGTCGGCGTGGCCCGGGGTGTCGACGATGTTGATGTGCGTGTCCTTCCAGCTGACCGCGCAGTTCTTGGCCAGGATGGTGATGCCGCGCTCGCGCTCGATGGCGTTGCTGTCCATCACGGTATCGACCACCTTCTCGTGGTCGGCGAAGGTGCCGCTCTGGCGCAGCAACTGGTCGACCATCGTGGTCTTGCCATGGTCGACGTGGGCAATGATGGCGATGTTGCGGATCTGTTGGGTCATGTCGTAATCACTTCGTTTGTCTCTCGGATCGGGGCAAGAAGGCCTTGCACCTCCACCGGGCTCAGCAGCCTGTTTGAAATCAGTTCGCCAGCGGTGATGTGGCCGCTGCCCAGGAATGCTTTCTCCTGCGGGCCGTAGACGCGCACGTGGGGCGCATCCGGCAGCGGCAGGCGGCGGCGCACGCCGCTCAAGAATCGACCGGCACCTTCATCGTCGAGGCGCACCACCGGCCAGTCGGCGATCAGGCTGTCGGCATCGTGCAGTTGCGCATCGCGCTCGGCCTCGGTCATCGCCGCCAGCGCCTCCAATGTCTGCGCGCCCTCCAGCGTCAGCGTTCCGCTCGCGATGCGCCGCAATGCCACCAGATGGGCGCCGCAGCCGAGCGTGCGACCGATGTCCTCGGCCAGCGTGCGGATGTAGGTGCCTTTGCTGCAACGCACGTCGATCGTCCAGGCGTCCTCGGTACCGTTGGTCAGGCCCTGATGCTGCAGCGCCGTGATGTCGATGCGATGAATCGTCACTGGGCGCGCATCACGCTCGATCTCGATGCCGGCACGGGCGTAGGCATACAGCGGCTTGCCATCGTGCTTCAGCGCTGAATGCATCGGCGGCACTTGGGCGATGTCGCCGGTGAATGCCGCGCAAGCGGCTTCGAATTGCGCGCGGGTGACGTTCACTTCGGCGCGTTGCAGCACCTCACCTTCGGCATCGCCGGTGGCGGTGGTGATGCCCAGCTTCAGCGTCGCGCGGTAGGTCTTGTCGGCGTCGAGCCCTGTCTGCGAGAACTTCGTGGCCGCGCCAAAGCACAGAGGCAACAGGCCGGTGGCCAGCGGGTCGAGCGTGCCGGTGTGGCCGGCCTTTTCAGCGCGGTACAGGCGCTTGACCTTCATCAGCGCGTCATTGCTCGACAGCCCCAGGGGCTTGTCGAGCAGCAGCACGCCATGGACGGCACGGCGCGGGACTTTGACCCGCGGGGCCTGCCCTGCAGGTGCTGATCGGACAATCGAGTTTCCGACCGACATCAGTCGTCCTTCGCCCGCGTGGCGTTCGCCTGCGCAATCAGCAGGCTCAGTTCGGCTGCGCGCTCGGTGGTGCGGTCGAAATGAAAGTGCAGCGTCGGCACGGTGTGGATCTGCAGGCGCTTGAACAGGCCATTGCGGATGAAGCCGGCGGCTTCGTTCAGCGCGGTCTCGCACTCCTGCGGGTCACCGACCAGCACCGAGAAGAACACCTTCGCATGCGCATAGTCGGGCGTGACCTCCACCGCGTGCAGCGTGACCATGCCGATGCGCGGATCTTTCAGATCGCGGATGAGCACCGCCACATCCCGCTGGATCTGGTCGGCCACGCGGAAACCGCGGTTGGGAATGGAGCGCTTGTGTTTCATGGGTCAGCCCCCGGGAAAAACAAACCCCGCCTGAACCGCAAGGCGGGGTTGTCTTGCCGATCGAGGAGATTTACAACGTTCGAGCCACTTCCTTGACCTCGAAGAACTCCAGCTGATCGCCCTCGGCGATGTCGTTGTAGTTCTTCAGCTTGATACCGCACTCGAAGCCGGCGGCCACTTCCTTCACGTCGTCCTTCAGGCGGCGCACCGATTCGATCTCGCCGGTGTAGACGACCACGTTGTCGCGCAGCAGGCGGAACT
Source organism: Burkholderiales bacterium PBB1 (assembly GCA_002255905.1). GTDB lineage: Bacteria > Pseudomonadota > Gammaproteobacteria > Burkholderiales > Burkholderiaceae_C > PBB1. Next base: position 683,156 of record NKIN01000001.1, on the reverse strand, counting down.
TCGCGCCACGGCGCACCAGACCGGCAGTGACCATCGAACCGGCCACGGTACCGATCTTCGACGCCACGAACACCGTGCGGATCTCGGCCGTGCCGATGGTTTCCTCGCGCTGTTCCGGCGCCAGCATGCCGGTCATGGCGGCCTTGATCTCGTCGACCGCGTCGTAAATGATGTTGTAGTAACGCAGATCGACACCATTGTGCTCGGCCAACTTGCGCGCACCGGCGTCGGCCCGCACATTGAAGCCGATGATCACGGCCTTCGACGCGATGGCCAGGTTCACATCGCTTTCGCTGATGCCACCCACCGCTCCGTGCACCACCTGCACCTTGACCTCGGCCGTGCTGAGCTTGAGCAGCGACTGCGCGAGCGCCTCCTGCGAGCCCTGAACGTCGGCCTTGATGATCAGGGCCAGCGTCTGTGCCGCGCCCTCGCCCACGTTATCGAACATGTTCTCCAGCTTCGCGGCCTGCTGCTTGGCCAACTTGACGTCGCGGTACTTGCCGGAGCGGAAGGTCGAAATCTCGCGGGCGCGGCGCTCGTCGGCCAGCACCATGAACTCGTCACCGGCTTGCGGCACCTCGGTCAGACCCTGGATTTCGACAGGGATTGACGGGCCGGCTTCGGTGGCCGGCTTGCCGTTCTCGTCGAGCATGGCGCGCACGCGGCCATAGGTCGAGCCGGCCAGCACCACGTCGCCGCGCCGCAACGTGCCGGATTGCACCAGCACGGTGGCCACCGGACCGCGGCCCTTGTCGAGCTTGGCTTCGATGACCAGGCCCTTGGCCATGCTGTCCTTGGGCGCCTTCAACTCGAGCACCTCGGCCTGCAGCAACACCTGCTCCAGCAGATCGTCGATGCCAGCGCCGGTCTTGGCCGACACCGGAACGAATGGCGATGGCCCCCCGAACTCTTCGGGCACGACCTCTTCGGCGACCAGCTCGCTCTTCAGGCGCTCCAGGTTCGCACCGGGCTTGTCGATCTTGTTCATCGCGACCACCAGCGGAACGCCTGCCGCCTTGGCGTGCGAGATCGCTTCCTTGGTCTGTGGCATCACACCATCGTCGGCCGCCACCACCAGGATCACCAGATCGGTGGCCTTGGCGCCGCGGGCGCGCATCGCCGTGAAAGCGGCGTGACCTGGCGTGTCGAGGAAGGTGATCATGCCGCGCGGCGTGTCGACGTGGTAGGCACCGATGTGCTGCGTGATGCCGCCGGCCTCACCTGCTGCGACGCGGGCGGTGCGGATGTAGTCGAGCAGCGAGGTCTTGCCATGGTCGACGTGGCCCATCACGGTCACGACCGGCGCACGCGGCAACAACTCGTGTTCCGAATCGCCATCGGCATCTTCCTCGAGGAAGGCATCCGGGTCGTCGAGCTTCGCAGCGAACGCCTTGTGGCCCATTTCCTCGACGAGGATCATCGCGGTTTCCTGGTCCAGCTGCTGGTTGATGGTGACCATCTGACCCAGCTTCATCAACTGCTTGATGACCTCGGAGGCCTTCACGCTCATCTTGTGCGCCAGATCGGCCACGCTGATGGTTTCCGGCACGTGCACTTCCTGCACCTGCTGTTCGATCGGCGCGACAAAGGTCGAGACCGAACCATCGCTGCGCTCGCCACGACGACCACCGCGCGGTGCGCGCCAGCCAGGACGGGCGCCGCCACCAGGCGCGTCGTTGCGGGCTTTCAGACCACGCTTCTTGGCGGCATCGTCAGCCCAGCTGGAGGACAGCTTTTCAGACTTGACCGATTTCTTGTCACCCGGCTTGGCAACCGCCGCACCTGGCGCACCGGCCACAGCCGCCGGCTTGTGGATCGTCCCCTTGATGCCTTCCTTGCCGGCTTCAGCTGGCTTCGGTGGCTCTTCCGGCTTCTTCGCGTTCAGCACCTTCTTCGGTGCCGACATCATCGCGCGGATCGCGGATGCTTCGTCTTCGGCCGCCTTGCGACGCTTGGCCAGGTCGAGCGCGCGCTGCTTGTCCTCATCGACCACATCGGCGGCCTTGATCACGCGCAGCTGGGGCTTCGCAGGCTCGGCGGGTGCGGCGGCCACCGGCTTCGCCGGCGCGCTCGCCTCGGCGGCCTGGGTACTCGCGGCATTGGCAGCCGCGTCAAGGGCAGCCTGCCTGGCTTCTGCCTCCGCCTGAGCGCGGGCAGCGGCTTCGGCTGCCTCGCGATCGGCGCGTTCCTTCTCGTCACGCAACCGCTGGCGTTCGGCCAGCTCGGCCTCCTGCTGACGCAGCAGCGCGGCCTGGGCCTGGGCTTCGTGCTCGAGCCGCATCAGCTCGGCGGTATCGATCTCCGGTGCCTCGGGAGCCTCGGGCACCGCCGGCGCCGATGGGGTCTCATCGCGCTTGACGAATGTGCGCTTCTTGCGCACCTCGACCTGGATGGTGCGTGCCTTGCCGCTGGAATCAGCCTGCTTGATTTCGCTGGTCGATTTCCGCGTCAGCGTGATCTTCTTGCGCTCGGCACCGGCCGTGCCATGGGTGGCACGCAGATAGTCGAGCAACCGCTCCTTGTCGGAGTCGGTCAGGGCATCGTCCGTCGACGCCTTGCTGACCCCCGCAGACTGCAATTGATCGAGCAGTGCAGCAGCGGGGCGGTTCAGCTCGGCGGCGAGTTGGGCGACGGTGGTCACAGCCATTGTGGAATCCTTGCTTCGGGTCTAGCGGCGTAGCGTGCGTGTGTGCGGTATTCGAGTGCGTGTCAGGCGCTCAGGTGGTGAACCAGTGTTCACGGGCTTTCATGATCAGCGTCTTGGCTTTTTCTTCATCGAGGCCGGCGATTTCGATCAACTCATCCACGGCAAGGTCGGCGAGGTCGTCACGGGTGTGCACACCGCCATCGGCCAGCTTCGGAATGAGCTCGGGGTCCAGGCCTTCGAGGTCGCGCAGATCCTGCGACACGTCACTGACGCTTTCTTCGCGGGCGATTTCCATCGTCAGCAGGGCGTCCTTGGCGCGGGTGCGCAGTTCATTGACCGTGTCTTCGTCGAAGCCTTCGATTTCGAGCATTTCCTGCATCGGAACGTAGGCCACTTCTTCCAGGCTGGAGAAGCCCTCGGCGATCAGGATGTCAGCCACCTCGGCATCGACATCGAGCTTGTCGACGAACAGCTTGCGCACCGCGTCGCTTTCACCGGCCTGCTTCATCGACGACTCTTCGGCCGTCATGATGTTGATGCGCCAGCCTGTCATCTCGGAGGCCAGGCGCACGTTCTGACCACCGCGGCCGATCGCGATCGCGAGGTTCTCCTCGTCGACCACCACGTCCATCGCATGGCGGTCTTCGTCGACGACGATCGACTGCACGTTCGCCGGTGCCAGCGCACCGATGACGAACTGCGCAGGGTCTTCCGACCACAGCACGATGTCGACGCGCTCACCAGCCAGCTCATTGGTGACGCCATTGACGCGCGAGCCGCGCACGCCGACGCAGGTGCCGATCGGATCGACGCGCTTGTCATGCGATTGAACGGCGATCTTGGCGCGTGAGCCCGGGTCACGGGCACAGGACTTGATCTCGAGCAGTCGCTGTTCGATCTCGGGCACTTCCTGGGCGAACAGCTCGATCATGAAGCCCGGCGCGCTGCGCGACAGGATGATCTGCGGGCCGCGCAGCGTGGCGTCGACTTCGAGGATGTAGGCGCGGACACGGTCGCCGATGCGCAGGTTTTCCTTCGGGATCATCTCGCTGCGGCGCAGCCGGCCTTCGACGCGGCCGGACTCGACGATCACGTCACCCTTGTCCAGGCGCTTCACGGTGCCGACGAAGATCTTCTCGCCGCGCGACAGGAAGTCGTTGAGCAGCTGCTCGCGCTCGGCGTCGCGGATCTTCTGCAGGATCACCTGCTTGGCGGCCTGCGCACCGATGCGGCCGATCGACACCGACTCCACCGGCTCCTCGATGTAATCGTCGACCTCGATGTCCGGGATCTGCTCCAGCGCTTCGAAGTGCAGGATTTCAGAGTCGGGCAATTGCAGCCCGGCTTCGTCTGCGACCACGTGCCAGCGGCGGAAGGTTTCGTAGGCGCCGGTGTCGCGATCAACGGTCACCCGCATGTCGACTTCGCCGCCATGCAGCTTCTTGGACGCCGATGCCAACGCTGCCTCGACGGCGCTGAACACGACTTCGCGGTCCACGCTCTTCTCGCGAGAAATCGCATCCACCAGCATCAACAGTTCGCGGTTCATCGTTTGCGGTCTCCATCCGTTTCAGTTGCGGCCGACTCGACCTGCTCGGTCGGCTCTTGCGTGGGCGCCGCAAACCGACGCCCCTTGAAATCCACCACGGGCACCAGCCGGGCTTCTCGCACTTCGTCGAGCGAAAACTCCAGCGCCTGATCGAAGCCATCGGCAGTGAACACCAGCCGCCAGCTGTCGCCCAACAGCTCGAGAACACCCTGGAAATGCTTGCGCCCCTTGAACGCCTGCTTGAGCGTCAGATCGATGCGCTCTCCGCTGAACCGCAGGTAATCGGCCGGCTTCTTCAAGGGTCGATCGAGCCCTGGCGACGACACCTCCAGGCGCTCATAGGCACAGTTCTCGACCTCGAGCACGTGCTGCAGTTGCCGGGTCACGCGCTCGCAGTCTTCGACGGTGATGAACTCATCACCCGGCGTTACAGGCGCTGCGGACGGGAGCTTGTCGATGTACACGCGCAGCAAGCCCTTCGGACTGCGCTCGGTGTCCACCAAGTCGTAACCCAGTCCGGTCACGGTTTTTTCAACGGCGTTCTGCCAGCTCATTAACGATCGATCCCTGCCCGCTCAATTCCGTACGACGCATTCCGATCGGCCAAAAAAAATGGGCTGGATGAGTCCGCCCATGTTCTTGGTCTAACGTCTCGGAAAACCAGCATTGTAGCTCGTGGGGTTTGTACCGGCAACACCTGATGCGGTTCTGTCCACAGGAATCGGCCTGGGCAGCGCCGAACCAGTGGCAGGAAGCGGTGCGTGACCGCCCGCGCGCAATAATCCGCCGCCTTTGACCGCCTGGAACACACCATGGGATTTCTGACCGGTAAACGCCTGCTGATCACCGGCGTACTGTCGAACCGCTCGATCGCCTACGGCATCGCGCGGGCCTGCCACCGCGAAGGCGCCGAACTGGCGTTCAGCTACGTCGGTGAGCGCTTCAAGGAACGCACCGCCGCGCTGGCAGCTGATTTCGGCTCGACGCTGCTGTACGACTGCGATGTCGCCGACGACGCACAGATCGAACGCCTCTTCAGCCAGTTGGGCGAGGTCTGGCCGGAATTCGACGGCTTCGTTCATTCGATCGGCTTTGCCACACGCGAATCGATCGCCGGCGATTTCCTCGACGGCCTGTCGCGCGAATCATTTCGCATCGCGCACGACATTTCTGCCTACAGCTTCCCGGCGATGGCCAAGGCGGCATTGCCGCGGTTGCGCGCCGGCTCGGCGCTGTTGACGCTGTCCTACCTGGGCGCCTTGCGGGCAGTGCCGAACTACAACACGATGGGCCTGGCCAAGGCGTCGCTGGAAGCCAGCGTGCGCTACCTGGCCGAAAGCGTCGGCCCGCGTGGCATCCGCGTCAACGGCATCTCGGCCGGGCCGATCAAGACATTGGCGGCATCGGGCATCAAGGGTTTCGGCAAGATCCTCGAGGTGGTCGAATCCACGGCACCGCTGCGGCGCAATGTGACGATCGACGACGTGGGCAACGTGGCCGCCTTCCTGCTGTCCGACCTCGCCGCCGGCGTGACTTCTGAGATCACCTACGTGGACGGCGGCTTCAGCCACGCGATGGGTGGCGGCAATCTGGGCTGAGCCGGCCTCGGCCCAGCGAGGCACCAGAACTCAGAGCTTGGACTTCACCAGGTCGTAGGTCTGCTCGGCCAGCGGCACTGCGCTGGCCAGCAGTGCATCGATCTCCTGGCGGCAGGCTGCGGCATAGGCCGCGTCCTTGAGGCTGGGCACGTTGATGTACACATTCAGCGCAGCACTGCGCAAGGCGGCCTGCGCGGACAGCGCACCGACGCCGGCGTCGCTGATGACGTTGGTGTTGCCCACCTTCGCAGCGCGCAGCGCCAGAGAGATCACTTCGGCACTCGCGCGAGCACAGGCCAGCGGCGCTTCGGTGGCCGCTTTCAGGCCGACCTGGATCGCTGCACTGCGCTGCGCCTTTTGCTCGTCGCTGTCCTTCGGGAGGCCGTACGCGGCCATCAAGCCATCGAAGGCGGCGATGTCTTCGGCGACCATGTCGGCCAGCCGGCGGCGCAGCGATTCGGCGTCGCTCAGCACGGCGCGCATCTCGCCTTCGACTTCGGCGTAGTTTTTCTTGCCGATGGTCAGGTTGCACATCATGCTGACCAGGGCGGCGCCCATCGCGCCCATGATGGCGGCGGCGCTCCCGCCGCCGGGTGTGGCCGCACCGCTGGCGAGTTGGTCCAGAAACGTGGTGACGGGTTGTTCAACGATCATGGGGTCTCCAGTTCAGGCCATCGATTTGGCCTTGGCGTAGATCGCCTCGGCATCCAGCACCTGGTCGGGTGCTTCGAACAACTGGGCGATGCAGGCACGGTGCACCGCCAGCTTGAGCGCGCCGAAACCGATCGCGCCCCAGCAGATCTTGCCGTCGCGGACCACTCCCCGGTCCATCATGTCGATGCCTTCCAGGCCCAGCGGCGGCGTGGCGTTCGCATCGGCCATCAGTTCGATCGTCGGGTTGCCCTTCCAGTCGGCCTCGCGCAGCAGCACCGAGCTGGCGGCGCCCGTGGCAAACACGATCTGCACGCCCTCGCAGGCTTTGGCGCGGGCATCCAGGTCGGGGGCCGCGATGGCGCCCACCTCGATGCCGAAGGCTGCCTTCAGGTGATCGGCCACCTTTTGGGCGTTATCGACCGTGCGCGAAGTGATGGCAACGGTGGCGCCCTCCTTGGCCAGCATCACCGCCGCGCGCTGCCCGACCGGGCCGGTGCCCGCCAGGACCACCGCACGCTTGCCCGCCAGGCTGCCGCCGGCACTCTTGAGCACGCAAGCGACCGCTGCTGCAGCGGTGGTGTTCGCGCCATTGCTGTCGAGCATCACCGACACGCGGAAGTTCGAGAAAAACTTCTTGCGCACCGCCTTCAGCAAGGCCTCGCCAGCCGGCAGGTTGCTGCCGCCGACGAACAAAGCGGTGTGCTTCTTGTCTTTCGGGGCGCGGGTGAAGATGGCGCCCTCGACCAATGCGCCGACGTTGTCGGGATGGACACCACCGTAGGTCATCACATGGTCAGCGCCGCCGTCGTACCCGACCACGGTGTCGAACACCGAAGGCATCGCGTCGGTATCGAGCTGGAACAGAAGTTTCTTCATGGGGGTGCTCTCGGCGACCGCTCAGGTCACCAGGTTCTGGGGAGTGCCTCGGACGAACGACTCGATATTGTCGATGAGCTGATCGGCCAGTGCCTGCATGGCGTCCTTGGAGGCCCAGGCCACGTGCGGGGTCAGGATGAAGTTCGGCAACCGCAGCTCCAGCAACGGATTGCCCTGCGTTGGCGGCTCGCTGGTCAGGACATCGAACCCGGCGCCGGCAATCCAGCCTTCGGTGAGCGCGGTGGCCAGCGCCGACTCATCGACCAGACCCCCGCGCGAGGTGTTGATCAGGATCGCGCTGCGCTTCATTTGACGCAGTTGCTCGGGCCCGATCAGGTGTCGGGTCGCAGGCGTCAGCGGGCAATGCAGCGAGATCACGTCGGCCTCGGCCAGCACCTGGCTCAGCGGCACGCGGTCCGCGCGCGCGGGCGCGCCCGGGGTGATCTCGGCAAAGCGCACCCGCATGCCGAAGGCGCGCGCCAGCGCCGCTGTGCCCTGCCCCAGCGCGCCGCCACCGATGATGCCCATCGTGCTGCCGTGCAGATCACCGATCGGGTGGTCGAAAAAGCAGAACTGCTCGCACTGCTGCCAGCGACCGCGCTCGACGTCGGCCCGGTAGGCAAACAGGTTGCGACGCAGCGCCAGGATCAGCGCGAGCACATGCTCCGGCACGGTGTGCACCGCGTAGTTGCGGATGTTGCATACCGCGATGCCGCGCTCGCGGCAGGCGGCCACATCGACGATGTCGTAGCCGGTGGCGGCCACCGCGATCAGCTTGAGGCGGGGCAACTGGGCAAGCGCCTCGGCACGCAGCGGCGCCTTGTTGGTCAGCGCGATGGTGGCGTCTCGCAGCCGGGCCACGGTCTGGTCGAGCGTGGTGGTGGCGTGTTCCGCCCAGGTGTGGTCGAAAGACGGGCTCCGCAGCGTCGCCTGCAGCGTGGAACGGTCGAGGAAAACCAGGTGTTCGGTCATGATCGAAAAAGCGTCAGGGGTGCTCAAGCGTGAACTCTCCGAATGATCGCGCGAATCGGGCGGCAGGCTCGATCAAAATCCTGTGATGGCATCACGTTGCCAAACCACGCACCACGGACACCTCATGCCTTCCGATCTCGACATCGCGCAACGCGCCACGATGCAGCGCATCACCCAGGTGGCAGAGCGCATCGGTGTGCCCGAAGACGCCCTCGAACCCTACGGCCACTACAAGGCCAAGATTTCGCTGGAGTACCTGGACAGCCTGAAGGGCCGCCACGACGGCAAGTTGATCCTGGTGACCGCCATCAGCCCGACGCCCGCCGGTGAAGGCAAGACCACCACCACCGTGGGCCTCGGCGATGCGCTGAACCGCATCGGCAAGAAAGCCATGATCTGCCTGCGAGAGCCCTCACTGGGCCCGGTGTTCGGCCTCAAGGGCGGCGCGGCCGGCGGCGGGCACGCGCAGATCGTGCCGATGGAAGACATCAACCTGCATTTCACCGGCGATTTCCACGCGATTGCCGCGGCGCACAACCTGCTGTCGGCGCTGATCGACAACCACATCCACCACGGCAATGCGCTGCGCATCGATCCGCGGCTGATCGCCTGGAAGCGCGTCGCCGACATGAACGATCGGGCGCTGCGCAAGATCGTCGTCGGCCTGGGTGGCACGGCCAACGGCTTCCTGCGCGAAGACGGCTACGACATCGTGGTCGCCTCGGAGGTGATGGCCATCCTGTGCCTGGCACTGTCACGCCACGACCTGAAGGAACGCCTGGGCCGCATCATCATTGGCTACACCCAGGGGGACAGGCGGCCGGTCTTCGCGCGCGAGTTGAAGGCGCACGGCGCGATGGCAGCGCTGCTGAAGGACGCGATCAAGCCGAACCTGGTGCAGACACTCGAGAACAACCCGGCCATCATCCACGGCGGGCCGTTCGCCAACATCGCACACGGCTGCAATTCCGTCACCGCCACCAAGGCCGGACTCAAGCTGGCCGACTACGTGGTCACGGAGGCCGGTTTCGGCGCCGATCTGGGCGCCGAGAAGTTCATCGACATCAAGTGCCGCATGGCCGGGTTGCACCCCGCGGCAGTGGTGCTGGTGGCCACCATCCGTGCGCTGAAATTCCACGGTGGCGTGAAGAAGGAGGAGCTGAACCAGGAGAACCTGGCAGCCCTTGAGCAAGGGATCGTCAACCTCGAGCGTCACCTGCGCAACATCACCGAACACTACGGCCTGCCGTGCGTGGTGTCCGTCAACCACTTCACCGCAGACACCGAGGCGGAGATCGCGCTGCTGAAGGGCCGCGTCGAGGCGCTGGGGGCCCGCTTCGTGGTCGCACGTCACTGGGCCGAAGGTGGACGCGGTGCCGAGACGCTGGCACACACGGTGGTCGATCTGGCCCAGAACTTCCACGGACACCACCGCGTCGTCTACCAGGACAGCGACACGCTGATGGACAAGATCACCGCGGTGGCCACCAAGATCTATGGTGCAGGACAGGTCACGTTCGCCGAGGCCGCACGCAGGCAGCTGGAGGAATGGAACGCCGACCATGGCCATTTCCCGGTGTGCATGGCCAAGACGCAGATGTCGTTCTCGGCCGACCCGTCGCTGCGTGGCGCCCCCACGGGCCACACCCTGAATGTGCGCGAGGTGCGGCTCGCCAACGGCGCCGGCTTCGTTGTCGCGATCTGCGGCGACATGATGACGATGCCCGGCCTGCCGGCAGCACCCGCTGCCGAACGCATCGACATCGATGATGACGGGCGAATCTCGGGGCTGTTCTGACCGCCTCTATGTGATTGAATCGAACCCCATGCCGTCTCAACAGCCAGGTTCTGTCATCCCCCGCAACCCCTGGCTTTTCATGCTGGTGGCTGCTGCCATCCTGATGATCACGATGGGCACCCGGCAGTCGATGGGGCTGTTTGTCTCGCCACTGAACACCCACACCGGGCTGGGCATCGCCACCATCAGCTTCGCGATGGCGATCGGTCAGTTTGTCTGGGGCGCAGCGCAACCCGTCTTCGGTGCAGTGGCCGACCGATGGGGTCCGGGGCGCGTGATCGTGATGGGCGCAGTGCTGTTGGCCGCGGGTTCGGTGCTGACGACCCAGGTGACGAGCGAGTGGGGGCTGATCGTCGCGCTGGGCGTGTTGAGCGCGGCCGGCGCCGGTGGTGGCAGCTTCTCAATCCTGATCGGCGCGACGGCTCGCCGGCTGCCGCCGGAGCGGCGCTCGTTCGCCAGTGGCTTCATCAACGCCGGTGGCAGCTTCGGGCAGTTCGTGTTCGCCCCGCTGAACCAGGCGGTGATGTCGTCTTTCGGCTGGATGCACGCCATGTGGATGATGGCTGCGGCGGCGCTCACCACTGCACCGATGGCGTGGTGGCTCCGCGGCGAGGGGAAGAAGCCGGTGCAACAGGCTTCGGACCGGCCCGCTGCAGCTGCCGAGATGCCACTGCGCCAGCAGCTGCGGGTTGCGCTGCGCGACCGCAGCTACTGGTGCCTGCATGCCGGTTTTTTCACCTGCGGCTTCCACATCGCCTTCCTGGTCACGCACCTGCCGGGCGAGGTGAATCTGTGCGGTCTGGGTACCAACGTCGCCGCCACCTCGCTGGCCATCATCGGGTTGGCCAACATCGGCGGCAGCCTCGCCGCTGGCGCGTTAGGCAACCGGGTGCGGATGAAGATGCTGCTGTTCTGGATGTACGCGACGCGTGCGCTGGCCATCCTGGCCTACATGGCTGCACCCAAGGAACCCTGGACGTTCTATGTCTTCGCCGCGGTGCTCGGCACCACCTGGCTGGCCACCGTGCCTCCCACGGCCGGGCTGACGGCCAAGCTGTTCGGCACGCGCTACCTCGCCACGCTGTTCGGCCTGACGCTGCTCAGCCACCAGATCGGCGGCTTCTTCGGCGCGTGGCTGGGTGGGCTCACGGTGGTGCAGACCGGCAGCTACGCCTGGATGTGGTGGGCCGACGCTGCGCTCGCCCTGGCCGCCGCGTTCGTCAACCTGCCGATCCGCGAGGCGCGACTTCCCGCGGCAACGGCAGCAGCCTGACCACACCTGCAGCCCCCGCCACGGCAGATTCGACCGCCGGCGACGGTCGGGTTGATGCTCCCCGTGCCCCTGCTGTGATCTGTGCGGCGCACTCCACCCGACAATACGGCGCTTGCGCTCCCGGCCCGCCCCATGAATCCGATCTCGCTGCCTCATTGCCCTCCTGTATCCCGCCGCTCGGTGGTTGGCGCTTGTGCGGCCGCTGTGGCGCTCCTGTCCGTGGGGCCGCCAGCGCTTGCGCAGGCCCGAAAGCCGCTGCGGGTGGTGACCACCTTCACGGTGATCCAGGACATCGCACAGAACGTGGCTGGAACAGCCGCGATCGTCGAATCCATCACCAAGCCCGGCGCCGAGATCCACGACTACCAACCCACGCCGCTGGACGTGGTGAAAGCGCAGTCTGCCGATCTGGTTCTGTGGAACGGGCTGAATCTGGAGCGCTGGTTCGAGAAGTTCTACGACAACGTGAAGAACGTGCGCAGCGCCGTGGTCAGCGACGGCATCGTCCCGATCGGCATTCGCGAAGGCCCTTACCTCGGCAGGCCGAACCCGCATGCCTGGATGTCGACCTCGAGCGCGCTGATCTACGTGGGCAACATCCGCAAGGCGCTTGCCCAGGCCGATCCTGCCAATGCCGAGGTGTACGCCAGGAACGCTGCCGCCTACTCGGACCAGATCCGGGCCCTCGCCGCACCGCTGAAAGCGCGGTTGTCCAAGGTGCCTGAAGCGCAGCGGTGGCTGGTGAGCAGCGAGGGCGCGTTCGGCTACCTCACCCGGGACTTCGGCTGGCGCGAGGCCTATCTCTGGCCCATCAACGCGGACGAGCAGGGTTCGCCGCAACAGGTTCGCCGCCTGATCGACCTGGTGCGCAAAAATGCGATTCCTGTTGTCTTCAGCGAGAGCACGGTGTCGGACAAGCCGGCGCGGCAAGTGGCGAGGGAGACGGGGGCCCGCTATGGCGGGGTCCTCTATGTGGACTCGCTTTCGGCCAAGACGGGCGCTGTACCGACCTATTTGAAGCTACTCGAGGTGACCGTGGACACCATTGCCAACGGCTTCGGCCAATGATCAGCCGGATGCTGGCGTTCGGCCGCTCGGTGCTGGCCTCGGCCGCCCCTCCCGCAGCGGGGCTGCGCGTCTCGGACATTTCCGTCTCGTACTCGAACGGCGTGCGCGCCATCGAGAACGCCAGTTTCGAGCTTGGCGCCTCGTCGATCTGCGCGCTGGTCGGGATCAACGGCTCGGGCAAATCGACGCTGTTCAAGACCCTGATGGGCTTCCTGACCCCCGCCAGCGGGAGTGTCTCCATCTCGGGGCTGCCGGTTCATGAGGCACTCTCCCGGGGCCTGGTGGCCTACGTCCCGCAGAGCGAGGACGTGGACTGGACCTTCCCGGTGCTGGTGCGCGATGTGGTGATGATGGGTCGCTACGGGCACATGAACATCCTGCGGATGGCATCCCGCGCGGACCATGTCGCCGTGGCCGACGCGCTCGATCGCGTCGGCATGAGCGCCTACGCAGGCCGGCAGATCGGTGAGCTGTCGGGGGGGCAGCGAAAGCGGGTCTTCCTGGCGCGGGCGCTGGCACAGGAGGCCACGGTCATCCTGCTGGACGAACCGTTCACCGGCGTCGATGTCAAGACCGAGGACGCGATCATCGCGCTGATGCGAGGCATGCGGGATCGGGGTTGCCTGATGCTGGTGTCCACCCACAACCTGGGCTCGGTTCCCAACTTCTGCGATCAGGTGATCCTCTTCAACCGCACGGTGCTGGCTTACGGGCCCACTGCGGTGGTATTCACCGAGGACAACCTCGCCACGGCATTTGGCGGTGTGCTGCGTCACATCCGGCTGGGCGGCAGCGACTTGCACGACGACGCCGACACGCGCTCCGTCACCGTGCTGACCGACGACGAGCGGCCGCTGGTTTTCTATGGCGAGAAAGCCGATCCGGCCATCTTCGACCGCGAACGCGAGGGCCAGCAGTGATCGACCTGCTTCTCGAGCCGTTTCATTACAGCTACATGTTCAAGGCGATCTGGGTCAGCGCCCTGGTGGCGGGCGTCTGCGCCTTTCTGTCGTGCTATCTCGTCATGAAGCGATGGGCGCTGATGGGCGACGCGCTGTCGCACGCCGTGGTGCCCGGCGTGGCCATCGCGTTCCTCGTGGGGCTGCCCTATGCCGTGGGCGCTTTCGTGTCCGGACTGCTGGCCGCGGTGTCGATCCTCGCGGTCAAGCGCATCACGCTGCTGCGCGAGGACGCCGTCATCGGCATCATCTTCACCAGCCTGTTCGCGTTCGGGCTGTTCCTGGTGTCGATGAACCCGACCTCGGTCAACCTGCAGTCCGTGATCTACGGCAACATCCTCGCGATCGCCGACGAGGACGCGAACCAGGTGATCGTGATCGCGGCCGTGTCGCTCGTGGTGCTTGGCGCGAAGTGGAAGGATCTGATGCTGGCGTTCTTCGACGAGGCGCAGGCGCGGGTGGTCGGGATCAATCCACTGCGGCTGAGCATCCTGTTCTTCGTTCTGCTCTCCGCCTGCACGGTGGCAGCGCTGCAGACGGTGGGCGCCATCCTCGTGATCGCCATGGTCGTGACCCCGGGGGCCACCGCCTACCTGCTGACCGACCGCTTCGACCGCATGATCCTGCTGGCCATGACGGTCGGTGTGCTGTGCGGTGGGCTGGGAGCCTATGCCAGCTACTTTCTCGACGGCGCGACTGGCGGTTTGATCGTCGTGTTTCAGACGCTGGTGTTCCTCGCGGCGTTTGTCTTCGCACCCAAGCACGGGCGGCTGGCAACCTGGCGCAGAAACGCTGCGCAACGTGCCGCGGGCAGCACGACATGAATCTGCTGCGTTGGTTTGCCGAACCCTTGACGCATGAATTCATGCAACGCGGGCTCGTGGTCGCCGTGCTGGTGGGCACGGTCTGCGCGCTGCTGTCTTGCTATCTGGTGCTCAAGGGCTGGTCGCTGATGGGCGACGCGATCTCGCACGCCGTGCTGCCCGGCATCGTGCTGGCTTACCTGTGGTCCATCCCGCTCGTGATCGGGGCATTCGTCGCTGGTCTGGTCTGCACCACCGGATCGGCCTACCTGCGTGAACATTGCCGCGTGAAGGAAGACTCGGTGATGGCGATCGTGTTCTCGGGCATGTTCGCCCTGGGCCTGGTGCTGTTCGTCAAGGTGGATTCCGATCAACATCTGAATCACATCCTGTTCGGCAACATGCTGGGTGTGCGCTGGTCTGATGTGATCGACACGGCGCTGATCGCCGTGCCCGTCAGCGCGATCGTGATCGCCAAGCGACGCGACCTGCTGCTGTTTTGTTTCGATGCCGCACATGCCCGGGCGATGGGGCTGTCGGTGGGAATGCTGCACTATGGCTTGCTGGCCTTGGTCGCGCTGGCCATCGTGGCCTCGCTCAAGGCCGTCGGTGTGATCCTGGTGATCGCGATGCTGATCACGCCAGGCGCCATCGGCTTCCTGCTCGCCAAGCAGTTCGGCCGGCTGAGCATGATCGCCGTGGCAGCTGCGGTGTCGTCCTGCGTGATCGGCACGATCGCGAGCTTTCACCTCGATGCGGCTACCGGCCCCACCATCGTCATGGTGCAGACGGTGGGCTTCATCCTGGCCCTGGCCGCCAGCCAGGTCAAGGCCCATTACCGGCGCCGATCAGGAGGCGCCACAGGGACCGTCGCCGTCACCAAGTCCTGAGGCGCTCGCTGATCACCGAGCGAAACCTCGAACAACATTCGCGTGCAGGCTACACGGAACGACAGCGCCAGTTCAACGCTCCGACACGCCGGCACCTCACGTCACAGGCAGACTAAAGGCACGGCGCAGGCATCGGCTGCCGGCAGTTCATGACAGCACAAGGAGAACAAGCTTGGGCATGATTTTCTGGATCGCGCTGGCGATCCTGGCGGTGTATGGCGTGATCGTCTTCAACAGCCTGGTGAGCGTGAAGAACGCGGTGGCCAAGGCCTGGGCCAACATCGATGTGCTGCTCAAGCAGCGCCACGATGAACTGCCCAAGCTGGTCGATACCTGCAAGCAATACATGCAGCACGAGCAGGCCACGCTGGAGAAGGTGATCCAGGCGCGATCGCGCGTGTCCGAAGCTCGCGCATCGCAGAACATCGGTGCGCTGGGCTCCGCCGAAGGCGCCTTGCGCAGCGGCCTGGGCAGCCTTTTCGCGCTGGTCGAGGCCTATCCTGAGCTCAAGGCCAATGAACAGTTCCTGCACCTGCAATCGCGCATCAGCGGGCTCGAAAACGCCATCGCCGACCGGCGCGAGTTCTACAACGAGAGCGTGAACATCAACAACGTTCGCATCGAGCAGTTCCCCGAACTGCTGATCGCCAAGTGGTTCAAGTTCAATCGCTTCGAGATGCTGCAGTTCGCAGGCGACGAACTGAAGGACGTGGACGTCGGCCAACGCTTCAAGCCTTGAGGCCGATGTCGCGCCGGTCGTGATCAACCTGCCTCGTCTGACCGGGCTGCGTGAGCAGCACAGTCACCAACTGGCCTTGATCGGCTATGCAGCAGTGGGCGGCTTCGGGCTGCATCTCGGCGAAACGGCTGGCTGGCGGATCTGCCTCTGGCTGATCTTCGCGGTGGGCGCCCTGGCCGGTGTGGCGAGCTACCGACGCGCCCGCGCGATCGCCGACATCGCCACCTCGCGCATCGGCTCTGCGGCCCAGGGCTATGTCGAGGTGACAGGCCTAGCCAAGGCCGACCCTGGCGAGCTGATACTCACGCCGTACAGCCAGATCCCCTGCATCTGGTACCGCTACCGCGTGTATTCGCGAGAGGAGCCCCGGGGCGAATGGCGGCAGATCGACAGCGGGTCGAGTCACACCACCTTCGAGATGTCCGATGGCAGCGGCGCCTGCCGGGTCGACCCCGAGCACGCCGAAGTGATGGCCCCCGAGCAACGGGTGACGTACCGCGACGGCGACAAGTTGGTCGAAGAGATGCTGTTCGCCGGCAGCCAGCTCTATGTGCTGGGCGAGTACACCACCGTGCGCGGCGAGGGTGAGGCCTTGAGCGTCAGCGCCGATGTCAGCGCGCTGCTGGCCGACTGGAAAGCCCACCCCGTGCAACTGAAGAAGCGCTTCGACCTGAACGGCGACGGTGAGATCGACCTGCGGGAATGGGAGCTGGCACGGCGTCTGGCGACCAAAACGGTCGAGCGGCAGCACCGAGCGGTGCGGCAGTTGGGCGAACTCAACCTCCTGCGCGCACCCCGTGACGGCCGCATGTTCCTGATCTCTACCCTGCCCCCGCACAAGACCAGGCGGCGCTATCTGTGGTGGAGCGCGTTTCACCTGGGTGTGGCCGCGCTGGCCATGGGGGCGCAAATCGCGATGAAGGGCTGACACAGCTGACCGGTGCGCGCATGCCAGAGTGTGTTGGCTGCTGAATGCACCACTGGGTAGCCTTGAATCGCACGCGGGACAACGCGCTCACCAGGCTTTTGCCTGTCCGCCAGAAGACGTGCACAGCGCGGTCGGGCAGGCTACAGTCGAAACGTGTTGTGTCATTCCGAGAATGGTTGTGAAAAAGCCTTCTGCTTCGGCAACTTTTGTTTTCAGTGGTCGAGTTCCGGCACAACTCAAGCATGGAATCACTGGAAGGATGGCGTCTGGTAGACGCGACAAACACTGATCGAACGCAAAGTGCATTTGCCCAGACATCTACACACGACACGAATTCACCCACCTCCATGCGCAATCGTCACATGACCGATTGACAGCCCACCACCTTACTGAAGTCAACTCGTGACCTTGGAAACCCCCACCTCCAATCTGGGCGAAAAGTTCCAGCAATGGTTCGAGCTGATACCGGCTTTCGATGAGGCCACGCTCGACCAAGTGTTCCGCTTACGGCACGAGGTGTACTGTCGAGATCTAGGCTGGGAACCGGTGCGAGAGGATGGGCGCGAGTCCGACGAATTCGACCGCCATTCTGTTCACTGCCTGTTGCGAAGCCGTAAAACTGGCGAAGCGGTGGGCTGCACTCGCTTGATCGCTGCGCGGCCTGAAGCGCCGCAGTACCCGCTACCGTTCGAGGTCAGCTGCGCAGCCGTGCTTGACCGCAGCATCGTTGACCCGGCCCGCATGCCGCGGCACACGCTGGGCGAAGTGTCCCGGCTGGCGGTGGCGCATAGCTACCGGCAGCGTAAAGGTGAGGCGACTGCGGCGACATCGGTCACAGACGACGACTTCAGCGCGCGTGGGCCAAACACGCGGTTTCCGTTTATCCCGGTCAGCCTGTACCTCGGAGCGGCGGCCATGGCGATACGCCTCGGCATCGAGAATGTATTTGTGCTTACCGAGCCCCGGCTGGCAAACCACTTTGTGCGCATCGGTTTCGACATACATGCCGTCGGCGGCCAGATCGAGCACCGTGGCGTGCGGGTACCGTCGCTGCTGAGTTCGAGCAAAGTCGTGGCCGGGCTTCGGCCGATGATCAAACCGCTCTACGAAGTGATCGAAGCGTCGGTGAACAGCGCTTTTCAGGCGCGCGATGCGGCGATTGCACATGCGGCCCAGTCGCCCGCAGCAGACTGAGCCAAACCGTCGAAAAACTTTACAAACCAGCCGGATTGACCGGCTAAAACCTCTCGTTTTCCGCGTAAGTATCTGATTTACAAGGATTTTCGTCATCTGGCACAACCCATGCTTGATAGCCTGCGTCGCCGTCCCTTACGGCGTAACTTCAGAGGATCAACATGTTCAACAAGTCTTTGTTATCGATAGCAGCGGCTGCAGCGCTTGGCATGGGGGTTACCTCTGCCAATGCTGTGGTATTCAGTTATGACGGCTCAGGTTCTGCCGGCAGCCAAGTCAACCTCATCGGTCTGGATTGGAGCCCTGACAACGCCTTGTCGATTGGCGCCCTCTCAACACCTCCGGTCAATGGCAGCCAGACCTTGCAGACGGTGGCCCAGGGCAAGCTGGCCACCTTCACCACGGCATCGGGGCCCCAGTCTGCGCTGTTTGCACAGACGGGTCGTGAGTACACCTTCCAAGCGTCATTTTTTGAAACAGCAACCGGTATCGGGACGTCTGCTGCAGCGTTCCAGTTGGCGTCAGGCGCCAATTATTTCAAGGTCTATGCAGACACCGCCAACAACAGCAACCAAGTTACCGGTACGGGTTACGGCGACGGCACCTTGATCCTCAGCGGCACCATCAATAGCCTTACCGGCACTTTCAACGATTTCACCCGGCTTCTTCCTAGTTTGTACCCAGTTACCGGTCTGGATCAGTTTGCGAACGGCCCCGGCGGCAACGGTGACGTGGACGGCGGCGTGGTCAGCCATGTGGGTAATGGCAGCAACACGGTCAATGTGAAAATTGACTTTCTCGATCCAAGCTACTTCCTCGGCAATGTTGCTGAACTGATTCTGACCTTGAATTACAACGACACCACGAATCTGGCTGTGCCGTTCAATGCTGCCCAGCCCTCCGACTCGGTGGTGGGCTTCACGCCGAACTACAGCTACGTTAACGGGGCTAAGGTCAACGGCGCTGATTGCACCCAGGGTGGTGTGACGGAATCAGGCACGAGGACCAGAAGCTGCGACTTCCAGTTCCAAAGTGATGCTGCGGGTTCATTCGTAAACCAAGTTCCTGAACCTGCGTCTCTCGCACTGGTTGGTCTGGCACTGGCTGCAGCTGGTGTAGCAAGTCAACGCAAGAAGAAGTCTGCCTGAGCAGGTCTTCAAGCAAGTCAAAAAGAGGCGCTTCGGCGCCTCTTTTTCGTATGCAAACTGCTACAAGGCTTTGCGCAGCGCACTGATATCTTTCTGAATTTGCGGGCTGGGCTTTGTCGTTTCCAAGCGATCAAGCTCGGATCGGGCCGTTGAACGATCGCCGTTGCTCACATAGAGCCGCGCCAGATTCAGCCGCAGCGCTTGGTCCTCCGGTGCCAATGTCACAGCCCGCTTCTGAATATCGATGGCTTCCTTGAACTTTTTGTCGGCAGCCAGTGCCGACGCCAACGTGTCCATCAGCGCCGGCTTGTTCGGCAGCAAGGCATTGGCTTTCTGGGCCAATTCAACCGCGCCCGGCTTGTTGAGTTGGACCATGTTCCATGCCATGTTGTTCAAAGCGGCGGGATCTTGGGGCTGCAGCGCAACAACCGCCTGATACTGTTCAAGCGCTGCCGAATAGTCTTTCTGAGCCATGAAAATGGTCGCCAGGTAATTGCGGAAAAGCACATCTTTGGGTTGCGACTTGAGCCAGGAGTCGGCGAGTTGATCGGCCTCACGCTGCTTGCTTGCAGCGACCAGCACCGAATGCAGACGAACGGCGGGGATCGAGGAGGGGAAGCGTTTCAACACCTTCTGATAAAGGCCAGTTGCCGCATCGAAATTGCGGTTTGTTGTTTCGACCATGGCCTCGAGCATGAAGCCTTCGGGGCTGTCGGGCCGTTGCTTTTGCACCGTGCGAGCGATGGCAATGGCTTCTTGCGGCCGCTTGGAAAGGGTGGCGATCGACACCAGACCGCTTTGCGCGGCCAGTAGATCGGGCTTGATCTTCAGCGCCTGCTGGTAACTCTTGGTGGCTGAATCCAGGTTGTTGGTCGACACGTACAACTCGGCCAGTCTCAACTGCGGCAGCGGCGAATCAGGCAACAGCACCGCCATTTGATTGAAGCTGGCAATCGCCTGATTCGGTTCACCGGTCGCCAGCTGCGCCCGACCCAGCGCATCCAGAAATTCGGGGTTGTTCCCAAAGGCTCCCTCACCCGCCTGTGCCACCGTCAGCGCCTGCTTGGGATCGTTGTTCTTCAAGTGGTGCTCGATCAGCACCAAACGAGGCGCCAAGGCATCCGGGTTGGTTTCAATCGCCTTGGTCAACCGCGCCGCAACCTCTTCCTTCGGCGCACCCGCCCGCTGCAGCAAGCCCGCATTGCTCAACTGCGCAGCGAGGTTTTTCGGGTCGGCCGCCAGCACGGCATCGAAACGCTTGGCCGCGGCCTCCGGCTTCTTTTCAATCAGATCGATAGCGATCAGGCCATGGATCGATGGCGCGTACAAGGGATCGAGTTTCACTGCCGTCTCGAAGCTTTGGCGTGCTGCAGTGAGATCGTTGCGTAGCGCCTGGACACGGCCGCGCAAGTCGAAAGCCAAGGGCAGCTTGGGCTGCTTTTTCTCGATCGCATCGGTCGCCTTGAGCGCTCCTTCGAAGTCTCCTTTCGAGAACATGGCACTGTAGACGGCGAGGTCCGCGTAGGTACCGCTCGTATCGGCCGAGGCAATGGCTTGGAGTTCGGCCATCGTTTGCGCTTGCGTATCCGGTTTGCCCTGCGTCACCGCGAGGGCAACCTTGGTTTTCACATCGTTAGGGTTCTTGGCCGCAGCCCGGGCGTACAGTGTTTTTGCCTTCTCAAGGTCGCCTGCTCTCAAATAGGCCTGAGCCGCCAGCGCAAGGGTGTCAGCGCTGGGATCGGACTGCCGTAGCGCCGGCTCCATCGCCGACACCGCCTTGTCCGTCTGGCCCGAGCGCAGATAGAGCTGGGCCAGCATCTGTCGGCTGAAGATACGATTCGGCCCCTGCTGCAGCGCCTGGATCAAGTATTTTTCAGCCTTCACGGGGGAGCCGCCACTGAGTTCCACCGCACCGGCCAATTCCAGCACTTCGGCACTGCCTGACGAGTTCTTCAGCAGCTTCTGGACCAGATCACGGGCCTTGGTCAGATCCTTGTTGCGGAAGGCAAGCTGCGCATCGAAGTAAGTCACCCACGGGTGTGAGGGGACGATTTTGCGGAGTGCATCGGTTTGATCAGAGGCTGACTTGAGGTCGTGTTGAGCCAGTGCCAGGTTGATCAGCGTCCAGCGCGAGGGCAGGTAACGATCATTCAACTCAATGGCTTTTTTGAACGCCGTGGTCGCGCCCGGAAAGTCGGCTTTGCCGTACAGCAAAAACTCACCCTTGTAGTGCCAGGCCTCGCCTTCGTCGGGCTTGATGGCGATCGCACGGTCGACCAGAGCGATGGCCTCGTCGAACTGCTTTGCACCGGCCTTTTGCTTCGCCTTGAACACCAGCGCACCAGGAAAATCCGGCACTGCGGCGACTGCCGCCGAATATGCCGCCTCAGCGGCCTGGGCATTTCCGAGCGACGCGTAGGCGGTCGCGAGGACAGTTTTCAACGCGGCTGCGGCGGCTGGGTCGGCCAGATTGCGGCTGGCGAATTCCTCCGTCAGTTTCTTGACCTCACCACTTTGCAGCAAGCTTTTTGCCAGTAGCGGAACGACAGTGTCCTCGGGGTACTTCAGGGTCAGCGCCTTGTCAAATTCGACCGTGGCAGACACAGGGTCTCCCATGTCCAGGAGTGTCTTGCCAAGCAGGAATCGAGCTTCGGCCACGTCGGGCTTGGCCTGCAGAACGCCTTTCAGCTGGATGACGGCCGAGTTGAAGTCCCTCGCGGCGGCGTAAGTTTTCGCGGACGCCAGCATCTGTTCAGGGCTCGGTTTGCTGCAAGCAGCCAACAGGGCCATGAGAAACAACGCGCCTACCGCTGACAGGCGGCCGGGAAAACTGGGACGGTGTTGGATAGGCATGGGGGAATCTCTTGTTGCAGGTGGGTCAGGTTGCATGCGGGGGATGACAGGGGCAGTGAAAGGCTCGGTCGCAACGGCCTTATCGGCCGCTTGAGGCGTTGGCCACAATTCGGTTGAAGCGTGCCTGGATTGCGGCCGGATCGGTGGAGGCTGACAAGCTCTGAGCCGTGTCTCGAAAGCTTGGTTCGGTGAGCAAGCGCCGACAGGCAGTTCGGATCGCGTGAATGTCGAGCCGATCGGCGCGCAGCAGCAGCCCGGCGCCAGCGCCTGTGACGGCTTCCATGTTCATGAACTGATCCATGTTGCTCGCAATACCGAGTACGGGAACACCAGCGGCCAGGGCCTGCTGGCTGGTCGGGCTTCCGCCGTTGCACACGACCAAGTTCGACCGCGCCGCGGCGTCAATGCCAGGCAGATACTCGGCGGCATAGGCATTGGTAGGTAGCGCAGACGGTATGGCAGCACCCGCAGTAGAGAGCATGACGACTACCGGCAATTCAGCCAGAGCTGAAAGCACGCTCTTGAGGATGCCGGCCTGGCCCGAACTGCCCATGGTCACATACACCAACGGCAGGTCTTGCGGCAGGTTCGTCCACCAAGGGGGCTCAGGCGTCGGCGGCGACCACAGCACCGGCCCGAGAAAATGATGGTTCTTCGGAGGGTCGACCGCCGCAAAGAGGCTGGGAAAGTCGAGATACAGCGTGTGGTCTGCGTCAGTGTAGACACGCCGCAGGTCAGAGCCGAGCGATGGCAAGCCATGCTCACGACGCAATCGGTTCATTGGCCTGCAATGTCCTTGCATCGCATACGGCGCGGCCCACCTGAACAGTCGTTGCGCCGCTGGAAGGGGCAGCAGCTTCGTCATAGGCAACACAGGCAAGGGATAGTCAATGCGAGGGTAGTAGGGACTCCAATAGGCATTGGTCATCGTGATGTACGGGACCCCCGCGACACGTGCGCTGACCGAAAGCGACAAGCGAAAGTCACCAATCACGACGTCGGGGCCAACCTCATCGATGAGCTCGATATCGCGGGCGACATAGCGCCGCAAGGTTTCCAGGTCATAGACCGGCCGGCCCGATGCGAGCGCGGCGAGGAAGCGCTCGCTGCTGATGCTGTCTAGCGACTTGATTGGCCACGGTCCCATGCCCGCAAACGCACGCGAGCGATCAGGACAAGCGATCACAACCTCGTAGCATGAAGAATCGAGCGCGGCTGCCAATGTGACAGGGCGAGCAACATGTGCCAGCGTGACGGCTTCGCAGAAGAACAGAACACGCCGCATAGGCGTCAGTTCGACCGCATCAACTGCTGCAGCGGACGCCGAAGCGAGCGTGACCAGGGCACAGTGCCAGCGCCGATGCGGCCCATCCAAACAGCTCGCTCGATATCCGCGCCGATCACCGCACGTGCTCGCTCTTCGAGCCTGCGCGCCTGTGCCGTCAACGCGGAATGGGCCGTGAACGTCGTGCCTTCTCGGATGTACCTGGAAAAAATCAGTGGCGTCAGTTCGGGCTGTTGAAACAACCCCAGTCGCGTCGCGGTCAGCCAGCAACGCTGCATCGCGCGACCTGCAGCAACGAAATCGTCCATGGTCGTCGGGCGCCGCTGTGCCTTGATCACGAAATGTGCGCCACAGGCCAGGCTGGGCACGAAATCCATCTGGATTCGCGGTGCCACCGTGCCAGCCAGATAGCGGTTGAATAACTCGACGCGGCTCCAGCTCTGCATCACGAACTGCATCAGCCGGACAGTGAGCGGGTCCACACCGAGGGCTTTATCGGGAACGCGGTTTTCGCTGTAACGCGCATTCCACTGGATGACATCCCGGTGAGTGCGATAGGCCTCCGGCAGCGTCAATCGCAGCTTGGCGTTGCCGAACATCAGGCGCGCGACCGTCCATTTGGAACGGAAGCCTTCGATCCATTCGAGGCGATATGCCAAGCCCACGGAGTCCTCGAGCGACTTCTTCTCGTCCCTGGTCAGCCGACGAATGCTCATCGGTTTGCGATGCACGCTTCGGGCGGTGATACATGGAATCAGCGGGTCGGCGGAGATCTCGGCATTTGGCGTGAATCGCACGTCGAAGGTCGGCGCAGTGTCCGGCATCTCCGGGCGGCGCTGCACCGTCGTCTCAAGGCCGTGGCCACTGGCTGCAATAGACAGGGTCTCGAGCAAGGCGCCCAGGGACATTTGGCTGGGCTCACCCTTCAAGTCGTAGACGCAATGCTCACGCGTGTCGAATCCATGAATGATCACGTGATTCTTATCTACCACCTCAAAGCGCCAGGGCTGACTGTTGTCACCACTCGGCGCCCACCGAGCGAGTTCGAGGATCTGCGCCATTACGCCAACGGGGACCGTGGGCATCGGCGAAGTCATCGAGCAGACCTCATTTTTTGGAGCTGGCGCATCCCTATCTTCAGCGCAAGTTGTTGCAACGGGTGCTTGTTTCCACCAGGACGCCAGGTGCGCACGAACCTATTGCGATAGGCATCGAATTGATAGCCATGCGGTGCACCTCGTACCTTGCCGCGCGCAAGCATGATCTTTAAGGCTTCGGTTGCCGCGACACCCGAGCAGAGCTGACAACCCATGATGGTGGATGGTCCGCGGCGCTCGACCAAATCCACGGTGGACGGATCGACAAGATAGGCCCGGTGCAATCCCGCGGGAGCCAGGCCGACCAGAAAGCGCAACGCTTTTTCGTCGTCGGGCAGATCACCCCAGAGGAAGTATTCCTCGAAGCTCATCTGCCCGGGCAAAAAATTCAGCACCGCCGTTCCCATGCCCAACGGGGCGGCGGTGATGGCGGGTACCCCCATATCCGAGCAGGAGGCGAAGGTGAGTCGCCTTGCCGCGAAGGCGAAGAAGTCCAGCCCGTCGACATACACATCGACACCGGACAAAAACTGAACCAAGTTCGAGCGGTCGACCCCTTGAGGAAACACTTGGATATCGACATCAGGGTTGATGTCGCGCGCCATTGCGGCCAGCACCTCAACCTTAGGGGCACCCAAGGTGGACATCACCGCACCCGCTTGGCGGTTAATGTTAGGCACATCGAAGGCGTCGAAATCGGCGATGTTGAAGGCACCTACGCCAAGCCGGGCCAAAGTCAGCAAATGGCTGCCGCCAACCCCTCCCAGACCTGCGATGGCCACCCGCTTGGATTTGAGTGCAAGTTGCTCGCGGGCTGTCACCCAACCAATGTTGCGCGAAAAAGCTTCTTCGTATGAAAAAACGACGCTCATTCAAAGCCGCTCGCGAAAAAAGTACGCCGACGCCACGATGCTGGCGCTCGACTTTATTCAGTGTGACGGTCTTTGTAGCACGCAAAAGCGCCGAGACGAGCGCTTTTCTACCCCTTCATCTTGAGCGCAGTCATGCGATTCATGCGAGAGATTGTCAGCGCCGCGCCGGCGGCAGGTCGGTGCAACTGCCGTGTGCCACCTCGGCCGCCATGCCGATGCTTTCACCCAGCGTGGGGTGCGGGTGGATGGTCTTGCCGATGTCCACCGCGTCGGCTCCCATCTCGATAGCCAGGGCCACCTCGCCGATCATGTCGCCCGCATGGGTGCCGACGATGCCACCGCCCAGGATGCGGCCGTGACCGTGGGCCTCGGGGCTGTCATCGAACAGCAGCTTGGTGTAGCCCTCGTCGCGGCCATTGGCAATCGCGCGGCCTGAAGCCGTCCACGGGAACAGACCCTTCTTGACCGGGATGCCCTTGGCCTTGGCCTCGTCCTCCGTCAAGCCGACCCAGGCCACTTCCGGGTCGGTGTAAGCGACGCTCGGGATCACTCGGGCGTCGAACTGCGCCTTGCTGTCGCCGGCAGCCACTTCAGCGGCCACATGCGCCTCATGCACGGCCTTGTGGGCGAGCATGGGCTGACCGACGATGTCACCGATGGCAAAGATGTGGGGCACGTTGGTGCGCATCTGCACGTCGACCGGGATGAATCCGCGGTCGCTGACGACCACACCCGCCTTGTCGGCACCGATCTTCCTGCCGTTCGGCGTGCGGCCCACGGCCTGCAGCACCAGGTCGTAGACACCCTCGCTCTTGGTGCCGTCCAGGCCCTCGAACTGCACCTTGATGCCATCGGCGGTGGCCTCAGCACCCACGGTCTTGGTCTTGAGCATCAGCTTGTCGAAGCGATGCGCGTTCATCTTCTGCCAGACCTTCACCAGGTCGCGGTCGGCACCCTGCATCAGGCCGTCGAGCATCTCCACGACATCCAGCCGTGCGCCGAGCGTGCTGTACACCGTGCCCATTTCAAGCCCGATGATGCCGCCGCCGATCACGAGCATGCGCTCGGGCTTCTGGCGCAACTCGAGTGCGCCGGTGCTGGTGACGATGCGTGGGTCGTCCTTGGGCAGGAAAGGCAACTTCACCGCCTCGGATCCGGCGGCGATGATGGCGTTCTTGAACTTGATCGTCTGGGCCTTGCCGTCGGTACCCGTGACCTTCAGGTGATGCGGATCGGCGAACTCGCCCACCCCATTGACCACCGTCACCTTGCGCATCTTGGCCATGGCCGCCAGACCGCCGGTCAGCTTGCCGACGACCTTGTTCTTGTGCGCCAGCAGCTTGCCCAGGTCGACTTCGGGCTTCTGGAAGGTGATGCCCAGGTCGGCAAAGTGCGTCACCTCGTCCATCACCGAGGCCACATGCAGCAGCGCCTTGCTCGGGATGCAGCCCACGTTCAGACAGACACCACCCAGCGTGGGGAAACGCTCCACCAGCACGGTCTTGAGGCCGAGGTCGGCACCACGAAACGCTGCCGAATAACCGCCGGGGCCGGCGCCCAGCACGAGCAGATCGCACTCGACATCGGCACCGCCGGCGTAGCTTGATGCCTGGGGTGCCGGCGCCGAGGCGGCAGGCGCTGGCGCAGCGGGCGCTGGAGCCGCCGCTGCGGGGGCCGGCGCAGGCGCTGACGAAGCAGCCGCGTCGAGCGACAGGATCACAGAACCCTCGCCGACCTTGTCGCCGATCTTGACCTTCAGTTCCTTGACGACGCCTGCCGCCGAGGAGGGAATCTCCATCGAGGCCTTGTCACTCTCGACCGTGATCAGGCTCTGCTCGGCCTTGATCACATCGCCTGGCTTCACCAGCACCTCGATGATCGCCACGCTCTTGAAGTCGCCGATGTCCGGGACCTTCACTTCGATGATTGCCATGTCGTGCTCCTTGGGGTCAGAGCACGATGCGGCGGAAGTCCGCCAGCAGCGATGCGAAATACAGGTTGAATCGTGCGGCAGCAGCGCCGTCGATCACGCGGTGATCCCAGCTCAGGCTGAGCGGCAGGATCAGGCGCGGCACGAATTGCTTGCCGTCCCAGCGCGGCTCGATGCTGCTCTTGCAGACGCCCATGATCGAAACTTCCGGAGCGTTGATGATCGGCGTGAAGTAACGCCCACCAATGCCCCCCAGGCTGCTGATGCTGAAACAGCCACCGCTCATGTCGGCGGGGCCGAGCTTTCCGTCGCGCGCCTTCTTGGCCAGTTCGCTCATCTCGGTGCTGATCTCGAAGATGCCCTTCTTGTCGGCATCCTTGATCACGGGCACCACCAGACCGTTTGGCGTATCGGCAGCGAAACCGATGTGGAAGTAGTTCTTCAGCACCAGCTGATCGCCGTCCAGCGAGGCATTGAACTGCGGGAACTTCTTCAGCGCGGCCACAGCCGCCTTGATCATGAAAGCGAGCATCGTCACCTTGACGCCCGACTTCTCGTTTTCCTTGTTGGTGGCCACACGGAAGGCCTCCAAGTCGGTGATGTCGGCTTCTTCGTGGTTCGTGACGTGAGGAATCAGCACCCAGTTGCGGTGCAGGTTCGCACCACTGATCTTCTGGATGCGGCTCAGGTCCTTGCGCTCGATCGGGCCGAACTTGGCGAAGTCGACCTTCGGCCAGGCCAGCAGGCCCGGGAAGGCGCCGCCATCCCCCGCAGGAGCAGCGCTCTTCTGTGCTGCCGTGGCGACGCTGCCGGCCATCACGGCCTTGACGAAGCCCTGCACGTCGTCCTGCGTGATGCGGCCTTTGGGCCCCGTGCCGACCACCTCGTGCAACGGCACACCGAGTTCGCGCGCGAATCGGCGCACCGACGGCGAGGCGTGCGGCAACGCACCCTTGGGCGCTGTCGGGTCGTGCGCCGGCATGGCAGCCGCGGGTGCCGAGGCAGCCACTGCTGCGACGGCGGCGGGCGCCGCCGCGGGCGATACGGCAGCGGCTGCAGGAGCCGGTGCCGGTGCCGGTGCAGATGCAGACGCTGGCGCCGAAGCGGCAGGCGCGCCCGCGGCACCCTGCAGGAGGGCGATCAACGTGCCCTCCTTCACCTTGTCGCCGACCTTGACCTTCAACTCGCTGACCACACCGGCATGCGAGGACGGGATCTCCATCGAGGCCTTGTCGCTTTCCACCGTGATCAGGCTCTGCTCGACCTTCACGCTGTCGCCCGGCTTGACGAACACTTCGATGACAGCCACTTCCTTGAAGTCGCCGATGTCGGGCACACGAACTTCGACCGGGCCTGCGGCCGCAGCTGCCACAGCAGGCGCTGCAGCGGGCGCAGCCACCGGGGCGGGGGCGGGCGCGGCCGCTGCGGGGGCAGCCGCCGCAGCAGGCGCGGCAGCGCCCGTGGACTCCAGCAGCAAAACCAGCACGCCCTGGCTGACCTTGTCGCCGAGCTTGACCTTCATTTCCTTCACCACGCCGGCATGAGACGACGGGATCTCCATCGACGCCTTGTCGGATTCCACCGTCAGCAGGGACTGGTCGACAGCGACCGTGTCGCCTGGCTTGACCAGCAATTCAATGATCTCGACATCCTTGAAGTCGCCGATGTCCGGCACCTTGACTTCTACCGTGGCCATGTCTTGTCTCCGTTTTTCTTATGCGTACAGGGGATTGATCTTGTCGGCATCGATGCCGTACTTCGCGATGGCCTCGGCCACCTTGGCGGCGGGCACAGAGCCTTCATCGCTCAGCGTCTTGAGCGCGGCCACCACGATGTAGTGGCGGTTCACCTCGAAGTGCTCGCGCAACTTGCTGCGGAAATCGCTGCGCCCGAAACCGTCGGTACCCAGCACCTTGTAGGTCCGGCCCTTGGGCATGAAGGCGCGGATCTGTTCGGCGTAGTTCTTCATGTAGTCGGTGCTGGCCACCACCGGGCCGGCGTATGCGCCCAGCTGCTGCGTGACATACGGCACCTTGGCTTCGGCCGTCGGGTGCAGCAGGTTCCAGCGCTCGACGTCCTGGCCTTCGCGGGTCAGCTCGTTGAAGCTCGGGCAGCTCCAGACGTTGGCCGCCACACCCCAGTCGGCCTCGAGCAGCTTCTTCGCTTCGATGCTCTCGCGCAGGATCGTGCCGCTGCCCAGCAGGTTGACGCGCAGTTTCTTCTTGGCGGCGCCCTCCTGCAGCAAATACATGCCCTTGATGATCTGCTCCTCGGTGCCCGGCTTCAGCCCCGGCATCGGGTAGTTTTCGTTGAGCAAGGTGATGTAGTAGTAGACGTTTTCCTGCCGCTCCACCATGCGCTTCAGACCGTGGTGCAGGATCACGCCGACCTCGTGGGCGAAGGTGGGGTCGTAGCTGATGCAGTTGGGGATGGTGCCCGCCAGGATGTGGCTGTGGCCGTCTTCGTGCTGCAGGCCTTCGCCGTTCAGCGTGGTGCGGCCGCTGGTGCCGCCGAGCAGGAATCCACGCGCCTGCATGTCGCCCGCCGCCCAGGCCATGTCACCGATGCGCTGGAAGCCGAACATCGAGTAGTAGACGTAGAACGGGATCATGATCCGGTTGTTCGTCGAGTAGCTCGTGGCTGCGGCGATCCAGCTGCCCATGCCGCCGGCCTCGTTGATGCCCTCTTGCAGGATCTGGCCGTTCTGGGCCTCGCGGTAGTACATCACCTGGTCCTTGTCGACCGGGGTGTAGTTCTGCCCTGCAGGGTTGTAGATACCGATCTGGCGGAACAGGCCTTCCATGCCGAAGGTGCGTGCCTCGTCGACCAGGATCGGCACCACGCGCGGGCCGAGCGCCGCGTCACGCAGCAGCGTGTTCAGGAAGCGCACGTAGGCCTGCGTCGTGCTGATCTCGCGGCCCTCGGCGGTGGGCTCGAGCACGGCCTTGAAGGTCTCCAGCGGCGGCACGGTGAACTGCTCGTCGGCTTTCGCACGGCGCTTGGGCAGGTAACCCCCCAGAGCCTGGCGGCGCTCGTGCAGGTACTTCATCTCCGGCGTGTCATCGGCCGGCTTGTAGAACGGGATGTTGGGCAGATCGGCGTCGGAGATGGGGATGTTGAAGCGATCACGGAAGCGCCGGATGTCGTCGTCGGTGAGCTTCTTGGTCTGGTGCGCGGTGTTCTTGCCTTCACCCGACTCACCCATGCCCCAGCCCTTGACCGTCTTGACCAACAGGACGGTGGGTTGCCCCTTGTGCGAGTTCGCCGCATGGAAGGCCGCGTAGACCTTGCCCGCGTCATGGCCGCCGCGGCGCAGGTTCCAGATTTCGGTGTCGGACATCTTCGCCACCATCTCCAACGTGCGCGGGTCACGTCCGAAGAAGTGCTTGCGCACGAAGGCACCGTCATTGGCCTTGAAGGCCTGGTAGTCGCCGTCCAGCGTGTCCATCATGATCTTGCGAAGGGCGCCGTCCTTGTCCTTGGCCAGCAGGCCGTCCCACTCCTTGCCCCAGATCAGCTTGATGACGTTCCAGCCCGAACCGCGGAACTCGCCTTCCAGCTCCTGGATGATCTTGCCGTTGCCACGCACCGGGCCGTCCAGGCGCTGCAGGTTGCAGTTGACGACGAAGATCAGGTTGTCGAGCTTCTCGCGCGCGGCCAGGCTGATGGCACCCAGGCTCTCGGGCTCGTCCATCTCGCCGTCGCCGCAGAACACCCAGACCTTGCGATTGGCGGTGTCGGCAATGCCGCGGGCGTGCAGGTATTTGAGGAAACGCGCCTGGTAGATCGCCATGAGCGGCCCCAGGCCCATCGAGACCGTGGGGAACTGCCAGAACTCGGGCATCAGCTTCGGGTGCGGGTAGCTGCTTAAGCCCTTGCCAGCGCCTTCCTGGCGGAAGTTCAACAACTGCTCTTCGGTCAGCCGCCCTTCCATGAACGCACGGGCATAGATGCCGGGCGAGCTGTGACCCTGGATGTACAGGCAATCGCCGCCATGGCCTTCGCTGTCGGCATGCCAGAAGTGGTTGAAGCCCGCGGCAAACATGTGCGCCAGTGAGGCAAAGCTGCTGATGTGGCCACCGAGGTCACCGCCGTCAGCGGGGTGCAGGCGGTTGGCCTTGACCACCATGGCCATCGCGTTCCAGCGCATGTAGGCACGAAGGCGGCCTTCCAGCTCGAGATTGCCTGGATTTCGCGCTTCCTCCTCAGGCTCGATCGAGTTGACATAGCCAGTGGTGGCCGAAAACGGCATGTCGATGCTGTTTTGCCGCGCGTGTTCCAGCAACTGCTCCAGCAGGAAGTGCGCACGCTCCGGGCCTTCGCCCTCGATGACGGCCGACAACGCATCCAACCACTCGCGGGTTTCCTGTGAATCGACGTCGTTGGCAGGGGCGCTGGCATCGCCAGCAGGGTGATCGGGCATTGCGGACATGGTGTCTCCGGACGAACGAGCTGTTGTTATCGAGATGCATTCTCGCATCTGCATGATTCGGAATCGGGCAGCATCCAGCTTGAGATTCTCAGGAGCCACGAGTTCTGACGGGCCCGTATTTTGGACCAAGCATGCATGCGCGACGACGCAGGCGGGATCGATAATTGCCCCCATGCGACTTACCCTGAACCTCCGCAAACGATTGCGAAGTGCGCCGCAATTTGAGCGCCGTGGATTCAGTCGCTGGTGGCGCAAGCAGTCCCCGGCGCGCCAGGATCGCTACGCCACGCTGGCACCATTGGCCTCGGTGCTGCTGTTCCTGGCAGCCATCATTTCGGCTTTCTGGTACCTGCGCAACGAGGCGTCGCAGCGCGCGGGTGATTCGGTGCGACGCGACACCGAGGTGGCGCAACAGCACATACGCTTGCGACTGATCGAGAACGAGGAGCTGCTCGGCCGCATCGCTCAGGAGCTGGTGGTGCACCGCCCCGACCGCAACCTGTTCCTGCGCAACGCGGCCGACCTGATCCGGGAGCACTCCGAGATCAGCCGCATCTACTGGCTGGACCCTGAGCGGGGGGTCGTGGCGATGCAAGCCGCACGCGGCTACAGGATCGACAACGACCCGGCCGTGGTCGCCGAGCAGCTGGGCAACTCCTTGCCCCGCGAAGGCACCGACAGCGCACCGGAAAACGCTTTCCGCGCCGCTCGCAAATCACGCGACACCGTGTATTCCGCTGCATTCACCGACAACGCGCAGACCAAGGCCGTGCAGGTGCACCTGCCTCTGATGGTGCGCAATGTCTTCCTCGGCATGCTGGTGGCCGAGTACCCGGTCGACAACCTGATCCGTATGCTGGTCCCCGCTGATGTCAGCGCCCGGCACGTGATCAGCCTGATCGATCCGGCAGGGCGCCTGCTTGCCAGCACGGTGATGCTGATGCCGGGTCAGGACCTGCGCGCGGCCAGCATCTCTCATGACGTGCCTGTACTGCCTTCGGGCAATTCGCTGATGCTGCGCGGACAGGGTTACCGCACCTCCGGCGGTCTGGTCAGCAACACACTGTTCTGGATGGTGGTGGCCCTGAGCGTGCTGACGGTCTGGACGCTGCTGATCACCTGGCGCCACATGCGTCGGCGCTCGCAGATGCAGGCGGCGCTGGTGTCCGAGGCCAACTTTCGCCGCGCGATGGAAAACTCGATGCTCACCGGCATGCGAGCGATGGACATGGAAGGTCGTATCACCTACGTGAATCCTGCCTTCTGCGAGATGACCGGATTCAGCGAGCAGGAACTGATCGGTCGAACCCCGCCGTTCCCCTATTGGCCACCGGACCGTCAGGACGAGAGCCAACGGCTGCTGCAGCAGGAGCTCGAAGGCCGCAGCCCGGCCGGCGGCATCGAGATCAAGGCCATGCACAAGAACGGGGAGCTCTTCGACGCCCGGATGTACGTCTCGCCGCTGGTCGATCCGAAGGGCCAGCAGACCGGCTGGATGACCTCGATGACCAACATCACCGACGCCAAGCGGGTACGCGACCAGCTGGCTGCCTCGCACGAGCGATTCACCACCGTGCTCGAGGGGCTCGACGCGGCCGTGTCGGTGCTCTCGGTGCAGCAGGGCGAGCTGCTGTTTGCCAATCGCTCCTACCGGCTGTGGTTCGGCAGCGATGCGCTGGGCCATGCGCTGCTAGCAGGCGACGATGTCGATGTCATCCCCGGCAGTGAATCCGATGAATCGGTGGAAAGCATGGGAGGCTTGCCCACGCAGGAGCTGACGGAAATCAACGCCGATCCGCGCGAGGTGCTGATCGAGCCGCTGAACAAATGGTTCGATGTGCGGGTGCGCTACCTGCAATGGACCGACGGCCGCCTGGCTCAGATGTTGATTGCCACCGACGTGACGGCGCGGCGCCGCGCTGAAAGCCAGGCGGCCAGCCAATCCGAGAAGGCGCAGATGACGAGCCGCCTGGTGACGATGGGCGAGATGGCGTCGTCGGTGGCGCATGAACTGAACCAGCCACTGACGGCGATTGCGAACTACTGCAACGGCATGGTGTACCGGGTCAAGAACAATGCGATCGAAAAAGACGACCTGATCGCCGCCCTGGAAAAGACATCCCGGCAAGCGCAACGCGCCGGACAGATCATCCACCGCATCCGTGCCTTCGTGAAGCGCAGCGAGCCGCAACGCCAGGCGGCGAGCGCGCAAACCATCGTCGACGATGCGGTTGATCTGGCCAGCATCGAGCTGCGGCGGCGGCGGGTGTCCATCCACACCTACGTGGCTCAGCGCTTGCCAACCTTGATGGTCGACCCGATCCTGATCGAGCAGGTGGTGCTCAATCTGCTGAAGAACGCGGCCGAGGCGATCGACCTGGCGAAGCTGCCGCCAGCGCGACGCAACATCGAATTGCGGGTGGTTCCGAGGCGCACGGCCGAAGAAGGCGATGTCATCGAATTCCGCGTGACCGACATGGGCCCGGGGATCAAGCCGGAAGTGCTGGCGCGGCTGTACGAGGCGTTTTTCTCCACGAAACCGGAAGGATTGGGCATCGGTCTGAGCCTGTGCCGCTCGATCATCGAGTCGCACCGGGGCCGGATGCGGGCCGAGAACCTTTACAATGGAGGGTCGGTTTCGGGTTGCTGTTTCGTGTTTACGCTGCCCGTGGAGACCGGTCGAATCGAAGCGCTCCCCTCACCCAACGCGGCTGTGATCTCATGAGCTTGATTCCCAAAAAAGGCACTGTGTATGTCGTCGACGACGACGAAGCGGTACGCGATTCGCTGCAATGGCTGCTCGAAGGCAAGGATTACCGGGTCAAGTGCTTTGACTCGTCGGAGTCCTTTCTGTCGCGCTTCGATTCACGCGAAGTCGCTTGCCTGATCGCCGACATCCGCATGGATGGCATGAGCGGCCTGGAACTGCAAGACCGCCTGCTCGAACGCAAGAGCCCGTTGCCCATCGTCTTCATCACCGGCCACGGCGACGTGCCGATGGCCGTGACCACGATGAAAAAGGGCGCGATGGATTTCATCGAGAAGCCCTTCAAGGAGGAAGAGCTCGTCAGCCTCGTCGAACGGATGCTGGATCAGGCTCGCGCGGCGTTTTCGCATCACCAGGAAGCCGCCAGCCGAGATGCCCTGCTTTCGCGGCTGACCACCCGAGAAAGCCAGGTGCTCGAGCGCATCGTCGCAGGCCGCCTGAACAAACAGATCGCCGACGACCTGGGCATCAGCATCAAGACGGTCGAGGCGCACCGCGCCAACATCATGGAAAAGCTCAATGCCAACACCGTGGCCGATCTGCTGAAGATCGCCCTGGGGGCACAGGGAAAGTCGTGACCCGCGGGAGTCCCGCACTCCCGACTTCTGCCCCGAGCAAGGCCGCCCGCAGCGGCCTTCGCTGTTTTCAGACCTTGTCCGACGTGTGGTTCTTCTCGCATCGCCTGCAAGGGTATAGCGCCATGCGGGCGACAAAGGTTAATCTGTGCCCTTGAGACCGCACAGGTCAGCACCACCTATCGCCGAATGAGATGGCTCATGGCCTGACATTCACTCATGCGCCTTCGCTCGTTCGATTGCCCCATCACCGACTCACGTGCACGCCATGACCAACCCACTGCTCAGTGCTGACGGCCTGCCCGCCTTCGACCAGATCCGGCCCGAGCATGTGGCGCCCGCCATCGAGGTGCTGCTGCAGGCGGCCGACGAGGCCCTCGAACTCGCCGTCGGCCCGGATGTCCCCGCGCACTACGACGCCGTGTCGGCGGTGCTGGACACGGCCGGCGAGCGACTGCGCTTCGTCTGGGGTGCCATTGGCCACTTGAACGCCGTCGCCGACACGCCCGCTCTGCGCGCAGCTTTCACCGAGGCTTTGCCCAAGGTCACCGAGCAGTCCAGCCGCCATGCGGCCGACGAGCGGCTCTACGCCAAGTACAAGGCCATCGCCGAAGCCGCCGATTCCTCGTTGAGTCCGGCGCGCCGACGGGCGCTGGGCAATGCGATGCGTGACTTCGTGCTGGCCGGTGCCGAATTGCAAGGCGAGGCCAAGCAACGCTTCCAGCGCGTGCAGGAATTGCAGGCCGAGCTGGCGCAGAAGTTCTCCGAGCACGTGCTCGACGCCACCGATGGCTACGCGTACTACGCCTCGGCCGATGAACTCGTCGGTGTCCCGGCCGATGCGCGCGAGGCGGCTGCCTCCGCAGCCGCCGCCGAAGGCCAGACCGGGCACAAGGTGACGCTGCATTTCCCGAGCTATTTTCCGGTGATGCAGTACGCCCACAACCGCGCGCTGCGTGAGAGGCTGTACGTTGCCAACGCCACCCGGGCCAGCGACCTGGGCCCGCCCGAGAAAGACAACAGCAGCGTGATGCGGGAATTGCTGAGCCTGCGCCAGGAAGAGGCGCGCCTGCTGGGCTACCCGAGCTATGCCGACGTTTCGCTGGTTCCCAAGATGGCCACCTCGCCGAAGCAGGTCACTGATTTCTTGCGCGACCTGGCACGCCGCGCGCGCCCTCATGCCCTGCAGGACCTCCAAGAACTGCGTGAGTTCGCGCGCACCGAGCTCGGCATCGACGACCTGCAGGCCTGGGATCTGCCATTCGCGAGCGAAAAGCTCAAGGAAGCCCGTTACGCCTTCAGCGACCATGAAGTGAAGCAGTACTTCACCGAGCCGAAGGTGCTCGAGGGGCTGTTCCGCATCATCGAGACCCTGTTCGAGGTGACGATCCGCCCCGACAGCGCGCCGGTGTGGCACCCCAGCGTGCGCTTCTTCCGCATCGAGCGGCCGATCACCGGATCGGCCGACGGCGGCGCGGAGCTGGTCGGCCAGTTCTACCTCGACCCCTACGCCCGCCCGGGCAAGCGACCTGGCGCCTGGATGGACGACGTGCGCGGCCGCTGGGCTCGTCCCGAAGGCCGGCTGCAGACGCCAGTGGCACAGCTGGTGTGCAACTTCACGCCACCTCTGCCAGGGCGCGCAGCGCTGCTCAGCCACGACGACGTCACCACGCTGTTCCACGAATTCGGCCATGGGCTGCACCACATGCTGACGCAGGTCGACGACATCGGCGTGGCCGGCATCTCCGGTGTCGAATGGGACGCGGTCGAACTGCCCAGCCAGTTCATGGAGAACTTCTGCTGGGAATGGGACGTGGTCAAGCGCCTGACGTCGCACGTCGACACCGGCGCCCCCCTGCCGCGCGAGTTGTTCGACCGCATGCTGGCCGCCAAGAATTTCCAGAGCGGCCTGCAGACGCTGCGCCAGGTTGAATTTGCCTTGTTCGACATGCGGCTGCATGCCGAGCCCGGCAGCGAAGACCGCATTGCCGAGGTGCTCGAAGAGGTGCGCAACGAGGTGTCGGTGTTCAAGCCTCCGGCACTGAACCGCTTCCAGCACAGCTTCTCGCACATCTTTGCCGGGGGCTACTCGGCGGGTTACTACAGCTACAAATGGGCCGAGGTGCTGTCGGCCGATGCATGGTCGGCGTTCGAGGAAACGGCGCACGACGGCGGCGTCCTGAATGTCGCCACCGGCAGGCGCTATCGGCAGGCGGTGCTCGAGGCCGGCGGCAGCCGGCCCGCGATGGAAAGCTTCAAGGCATTCCGCGGCCGGGAGCCGAGCATCGACGCGCTGCTGCGTCATCAAGGCATGGCGTGATCGCCCAGACCAGGCGACACCGCGCGACGTTCAAGGAGACACGGTCATGACTTCGACCCCACACCCCCAACGCCCCGCTTCGCGCGGCCCCTCCGTGGGCTGGGCAGTCGCACTCGTTTGCGCGGCGAGCCTCGTTGGCATCACACCGCACAGCGTCGCGCAGCAATACAAGGTCGTCGCCAGTGATGGCAGCGTCACCTACACCGACCGACCGCCACTGGCCAGCGGCGACAAGCTGTCCACTTTGAAGACCACGGGCGCCACGACCGGCGCAAGCGCCGCGGCCTTGCCCGTTGATGTGCGCGAGGCCGTGCAGCGATATCCGGTCACGCTGTACGGGTCTGCCAATTGCGGTCCTTGCGATGCGGGTCGGCAGTTCCTGCAGCAGCGCGGCATCCCGTACACCGAAAAGAGCGTGACCACCGAAGACGACGGGGCGATGCTGTTGCGCCTGACTGGCGGCAACGACCTGCCGGCGATCACCATCGGCGCGCAGGTGGTGCGCGGCTGGTCGTCCGACGGCTGGGCCTCGTACCTCGATGCGGCCGGCTACCCTCGAGAGTCCAAGCTGCCTGCCAGTTACCAGTTCGCCACCGCCAGCCCTCTGACCGAGCAGCGCGATGCGTCGCAAAAAGACAAGTCGGCCCGTCTGCCCTCATTGCTCACCGACGCACAGGAAGTGCGCCGCGATCCACCGCCCAGCACCGGCGGATTCAAGTTCTGACCGCTTCGAGGTGAGCGTCGTCCGAGCGGCGCCCGACCTGCCAAGCCGCCAGGCTGCCTGTGGCCATGGCAGCGCCCATCAGCCAGAACAGCGGCGCAGCACCGAGCGCTGAGCCCAGCAACCCGAAGAGCAACGGCATCAACGTGCTGGCCCCGTTGATCGTCATCGACCGCAGCGCCAGCGCCTCGCCGTGGCGCGGCTGGGGCGTCAATCGGTGCAAGGCGGTCATGATCATCGGCTGCACGCAACCCAGTGCCATGCCCAGCGATGCGCCACACACCGCCATCGCCAACGCCGACTGGGCGAACGGGTAGATCGCAAACACCGCCGCCGTGGTGAGCATCGCGCCGGTCAGCACCTGCGCCTCGCGCAGGTGGTGCGCGATCCACGGGATCACCAGCCGCACCGAGGCCACTGCAGCGGCGAAGGTGCCCAGAATCAATCCGATCGCCGAAGCGCTCAGGCCGCGCTCGTGGCCCAGCACCGGCACGAGGAACGCGTGCAGGTCCCAGCTCGACGACAGCAGCCAGTTCACCAGCAGCAGGCGGCGCAGACCGGGCAGGCGCAGCAGTGTCCAGACGCTGGTGGCCGGTGCGCCCACCGCCCGTGCCGCCGGCACGTCGACTGGCACCTGCCGCATCCACGCCAGGCTGATCAACGGCAACCCGGCGAGCACCAGAAAAGCGCTGCCGAATCCAGCCGCGTCGATGACGGCACCCGCCACGACCGGGCCGATCATGTTCGACACTGCCGGGGCCAGGCCCAGCCAGCTGAACACCCGCGTGACCTCGGTGCCGCCGGAGGCCAGTCGCCCGGCGCTGCGCTGGATCGTGATCAGGCCCATGTTGGCGCCCACGCCGCACAACATCGCGGCCATGGCCAGCATGGCAAACGAGGCGCCCCGCGGCGCGTGTCTCAACGCATCCAGCGCAGGCCACCCAGAGCTCGGCGCTGAAGGCGTCAACCACACCGCCGCTGCTGCCAACAACGCCCCTAACACCGCCAGGGCGACGGCCAGCCGCATCGGCCGGTGGTAGCCATGGCGGTCTGCCATCCGGCCCGAGCGCAACGCGGTGGCCACCGGGGCAGCCGCGAACAAGCCCAGCAGCAAGCCCACCGCCCATTCGGCATGCCCTTGCCGCAGCATCAGCAACGGAGCGGCGACTCGCACACCCGTCATGCAGGCATGCAGAAAAACCTGCCCCAGGATCAGCGCCAGCAGCGCCCGCGAAAACACCATCAGTCGCGTGCCGGGTGAGCCTCGGCGGACAGCAAGTCGGTGTCAGGATCGACCAGCAGGTCGGCGTCGGTGCCGGGCAGCAGCGCACGCGTCCGCGGCTCGGACAGCGCCTCGACCGACTTCAGCTTGCGCGTCATCGCGTTGGTGCGCGTCTGCGCGGCGTCGATCGTGTTGCTGGCCTCGTCGAGCTTCTTCTTGGTCTTCGCGAGCACCTCGCCGAACTTGCCGAACTCGGTCTTCACCGCGCCCAGCACCTCCCACACTTCGGTTGAGCGCTTCTCCAGGGCCAGCGTGCGAAAGCCCATCTGCAGGCTGTTCAGCGTGGCCAGTAGCGTGGTGGGCCCAGCCAGCGTGACACGATGTTCGCGCTGCAGTGCTTCCATCAGGCCAGGGCGGCGCAAGGCCTCGGCGTACAACCCTTCCGTGGGCACGAACAGAATCGCGAACTCGGTGGTATGGGGCGCGGCCACGTACTTCTCGCGGATCGTCTTCGCCTCGGCACGCAGGCGCAGCTCGATCGCCTTGCCGGCCGCTTCGGCCTCGGGCCGGTCGGCGCGCTCCTGGGCATCGAGCAATCGCTCGTAGTCTTCGCGCGGAAACTTCGCATCGATCGGCAGCCACAGCGGCAGGTTGTCGTCGCGGCGGCCCGGCAGCTTGATCGCGAACTCGACCCGCGCGCCGCTGCCGGGAATCGTTTCGACATTGGTCGCGTACTGGTCGGGTGTGAACACCTGTTCCAGCAGACCGGCCAGTTGCACCTCGCCGAAGACGCCGCGCGACTTCACGTTGTTGAGCACGCGGTTCAACGAGCCCACGTCCTTGGCCAGCCCCTGCATTTCGCCCAGCCCGCGGTGCACCTGGTCGAGCCGGTCGGCGACCTGCTTGAAACTTTCGCCCAGGCGCGCTTCGAGCGTGGCGTGCAGCTTCTCGTCGACGGTGGCGCGCATCTGTTCGAGCTTGGCCTCGTTGCCCTGCTGCAGCGTGGTGAGCCGCTGTTCGACACTGGTCTTGACCTCCCCAAGCCGCCGCTCGTTGGCCTCGGCCATGTCGCGCAGCTGAGTGGCCAGCGTGTCGGAAAAGCGCTTCAGCGCCGCATCGAGCGATTCGCGCGAGGCCTGCGCCTGAGTGGTCTGGGTGCGGGCCACGTCGCCCTGCTGGTTCAGCAGCGTCTGCTGAAACGTGCCGAGCGCCGTGCCCAGCTCGACCCGCGTGCCCTGGGCGCTGCGTCCGAGTTCGTCGCGCAGCTCTCGTTCAAGCCGCTCGGAGCCACTGCGAACGGCGTCGATCAAGGCCTCGTGGTCGGCACGCGCTCGGGCGTTCTCCGAACTGCGCAGCGTGAGCCACAGCACCATCAGCAGTGTGACGACACTGAGCGCCAGCGTGATCCAGGGCAGGTTTTCCATCGCCCGATTGTCTCAGCGAGCCTCAGGCCGCTGCGGCCCGCCGGTCGGGCGTTCGCGGGTACAGCGACTGCCAGGTCTGCCAATGCGTGAACGCCAGGCGCAAGGTGGTGAGCTGCAGCGCCACCGTGTCCTCGATCACGGTGCCGTAGCCGCCAGCCATCGACACCGCCACCGGAATCCGGCGCTCGAGGGCTGCGGCGAACACCCGCCGGTCGCGCTCGGCCAGACCGGCTGCGGTGAGTTTCAGCCGACCGAGGCGATCGCCTTCGTGCGGGTCGGCGCCTGCCAGGAAAAAGATCAGCCGTGGCGCGTCATCGGACTCGGCGTGCCGCCACAGCCGCTCCAGCGCGCTGTCCAGTGCGGCCAGGTACTCGTCGTCGGCACAGCCATCGGGCAGGTCGACATCGATGTCGCTCGCCTCCTTGCGAAACGGGAAGTTCTTCGCGCCATGCATCGACAGCGTGGTGATCGACGGGTCGTCGCGGCAGATGGCCGCGGTGCCATTGCCCTGGTGCACGTCGAGGTCGATCACCGCCACCCGCAGCGGCGCCTCGCCACGCCGGGTCGACTCGGCCTGCATTCGCCGCGCCGCGACCACCACGTCGTTGAACACACAGAATCCGCTGCCCCGATCGGCATACGCATGGTGGGTGCCGCCAGCCAGGTTGAACGCCACACCACCCCCATTCAGCGCGGCGCGTGCTGCAGCGATCGAGGCCCCCACCGATCGGCGGGATCGGGCCACCATCGCCGCCGACCACGGGAAGCCGATCTCGCGCTGCTGCGCGGCCGACAACCGCCCTTCGGCCACCTCGCCGACGTACTGCGGCGTGTGCGCCAACGCCAGCTCACCGTCGGTGGCTGCAGGCGCCTCCATCAGCGTGATGCCAGGCAGCTCGGCGGCCACGCGGTCTCGCAGCAGACGGTACTTCGTCATCGGGAAACGGTGCCCCTCGGGCAGCGGCAACACGAAATGGTCGGAGTAATAGGCCTGCACCCGCCAGATTGTGCAGACCCACCTGCACACCCGCGAACCCCGGGTTTTAGAACGGTCACCCTAGATTTGCTGCATTGCACCAAAAAACGCTTGCCAAGGCAGAACAGCCTCCTATACTTCACCCATGCTGCACTGCAACAAGATTTGTAGGTCAGCTCTCAAGCCATCTTATTTACCTCCAGGAGATCTCCATGTTGACCGCAGAACAAATCGTTGCCGCCCAGAAGTCCAACCTCGACACGCTGTTCGGCCTGACCGCCAAGGCGTTCGAAGGCGTTGAAAAGCTCGTCGAGCTGAACCTGCAAGTGGCCAAGGCCGCCATGGGCGAAGCCGCTGAGTCCACCCAAGCCGCGCTGTCGGCCAAGGACGCTCAGGAACTGCTGGCCCTGCAAACCTCGCTGCTGCAGCCAGCAGCCGAGAAGGCTGCCGCTTACAGCCGCCACCTGTACGACATCGCCACCGCGACCACGTCTGAAATCACCAAGGCCGCTGAAGCCACCGCTGCCGATGCACAGAAGAAGTTCATGTCGGTGGTCGACACCGCCGTCAAGAACGCACCGGCTGGCAGCGAAAACGCCGTGGCCCTGGTGAAGTCTGCGGTTGCGGCTGCCAACAACGCCTACGAAAGCGTGCACAAGGCGTCGAAGCAAGCTGTCGAAGTGGCCGAAGCCAACTTCCAGGCGATGACCAGCACCGCCGTGAAGGCCGCTTCTGCCACCAAGGCGAAGCGCGCTTCCTGAGTCCTGGGAAAGCACTGAACGCTGCCAGGCCCTGTGCCTGGCAGCTTCAAAGCAAAAGGCCCGGTCCAACGACCGGGCCTTTTGCTTTGTCCCGGCGCTCGCGGACAGCAACAGCCCGCGCCAGAGCCAGAGCCCATCTTGATGCGATCTTGATGCGTGCCCGGCGCATCTCTACACCGATTTGACGCGCGGCTGCCTAGGCTCCTCGGGTATCGAAATCCGATTCCCGAGGTGCCATGGACGTCCTGTTTTTGCTTCTGGTGGCCGTGCTTTGCGCGGCGATCGTCGGGCTGGTGATGGGTTGCGACGCCCTGGGGACGCAGCGATGAACGCGCTGTATGTGCTCGCAGGCCTGGTGTCGCTGGGCCTGTTGGTCTACCTGGTCTATGCACTGCTGCGCGCAGAGGTGTTCTGATGAACGCCAACGTCTGGATGCTGCTGGCGACCTACCTGGTCGCGCTGATGCTGCTGGCCTGGCCACTGGGCCAGTGGTTGGTGCGGGTCGCCAATGGCCACTTCCCGCGCTGGCTCGCGCCTGTTGAAGCCGCTGAGCGTGGTCTGTACCGGCTGGCAGGCATCGACCCGTCGGCCGGTATGGGCTGGCGCGCCTATGCCCTCGCGCTGGTGGCCTTCAATGTGCTCGGCGTGCTGGTGGTCTATGCGCTGCAGCGACTCCAGGGGCCGCTGCCACTCAATCCTGCCGGCATGGCGGCGGTCAGCGCCGATTCCGCGTTCAACACCGCGATCGCCTTCGTCACCAACACCAACTGGCAGGGCTACGCGGGTGAAGCGACGATGAGCCACCTGACGCAGATGCTCGCGCTCGCGGTGCAGAACTTTCTCTCTGCCGCCACCGGCATCGTGGTCGTGATCGCGCTGATCCGCGGCTTCGTGGCGCGCTCTTCGACATCGATCGGCAATTTCTGGGTCGACATCACCCGCGTCACTGCATACGTGCTGATCCCGCTGTCGCTGGTGTTCGCGGTGTTCCTGGTCAGCCAGGGCGTGATCCAGAACTTCGGCGCCCCCCAACAGGTGGCCACGCTGCAAGGCGACACGCAGTCGATCGCGATGGGACCGGTCGCCTCTCAAGAGGCGATCAAGATGCTCGGCACCAACGGCGGTGGGTTCTTCAACGCCAACTCGGCGCACCCGTTCGAGAACCCGACGGCACTGACCAACTTCGTGCAGATGCTGGCCATCTTCCTGATTCCGACCGCGCTGGTGTTCATGTTCGGCCGCATGGTCGGCGACATGCGGCAAGGCTGGTCGGTGCTGGCGGCGATGACGGCGCTGTTCGTTGTGTCGGTACTCGTTGTCACCGCGCAGGAGCTGCAGGGCAACCCGCTGCTCTCCGCGCTGGGGGCCGATCAGGTCGCGAGCACCACGCAATCCGGCGGCAACATGGAAGGCAAGGAAGCGCGCTTCGGCATCGCCGCCACGGGGCTGTTCGCAGCGATCACCACCGCAGCGTCCTGCGGGGCGGTCAACGGCATGCACGACTCGTTCACGCCGCTGGGCGGTGCGGTGCCGCTGGTGCTGATGCAGCTGGGCGAAGTGGTGTTCGGCGGCGTCGGCTCGGGGCTGTACGGCATGCTGATCTTTGCGATCCTGGCAGTGTTCATCGCCGGGTTGATGATCGGCCGCACACCCGAATACCTGGGCAAGAAGATCGAGGTCTTCGAGATGAAGATGACCTCGATTGCCATCCTCGTCACGCCAATCCTGGTGTTGGGTGGCGTGGCCTTCGCGGTGTTGGCCGACGCCGGCCAGGCCGGCATCGCCAACCCCGGTGCGCACGGCT
This sequence comes from Burkholderiales bacterium PBB1, assembly GCA_002255905.1. Classification (GTDB taxonomy): domain Bacteria; phylum Pseudomonadota; class Gammaproteobacteria; order Burkholderiales; family Burkholderiaceae_C; genus PBB1. Next base: position 639,018 of record NKIN01000001.1, on the reverse strand, counting down.
ACTCCGAGATCCTCTACGCCCTCACCTCGGCGGCCAACAACAACGGCAGCGCCTTCGCGGGCCTGTCGGCCAACACGCCCTTCTACAACACGCTGCTCGCCGTGGCGATGTGGTTCGGGCGCTTCGGGGTGATCGTGCCGGTGCTGGCGATCGCGGGCTCTCTGGCCGGCAAGCAGCGCATGGCGGTCACCGCCGGCACGCTGCCCACGCACGGGCCGCTCTTCGTCGCACTGCTGATCGGCACCGTGGTGCTGGTCGGACTGCTGAACTACGTGCCGGCGCTGGCCCTCGGGCCCGTCGTCGAGCACCTGATGCTGTGGAGCCAGCCATGAACCACACCGCCTCGTCTTCCTTGATGGACCCTGCCCTCGTCAAGCCGGCCATCGCCTCGGCATTCGGCAAGCTCGACCCGCGCGTGCAGTGGCGCAACCCGGTGATGTTCGTCGTCTACGTCGGCAGCATCCTCACCACCCTGCTGTGGTTGCAGGCCCTGGGCGGACACGGCGAGGCGCCGCAGTCGTTCATCCTCGCGATCACGGTGTGGCTGTGGTTCACCGTGCTGTTCGCCAACTTCGCCGAGGCAATGGCCGAGGGCCGCAGCAAGGCGCAAGCCTCGTCGCTGCGGGGCATGAAGAAGAAGACGATCGCCAAGAAGCTGGAGCAGCCCCGGCACGGCTCGCCATGGCACCCGCAAGAGGCCGACGAGTTGCGCAAGGGCGCGGTCGTGCTGGTCGAGGCGGGCGACGTGATCCCGCTCGACGGCGAGGTCATCGAAGGCGTGGCCTCGGTGGACGAGAGCGCCATCACCGGCGAATCGGCGCCGGTCATCCGCGAGTCGGGCGGCGACTTTGCCTCCGTGACCGGCGGCACGCGCGTGCTGTCGGATTGGCTGGTGGTGCGCATCGACGTGAACCCGGGCGAGAGCTTCCTCGACCGCATGATCGCGATGGTCGAAGGTGCCAAGCGGCAGAAGACACCCAACGAGATCGCGCTGACGATCCTGCTGGTCGCCCTCACGATCGTGTTCCTGGTGGTCACGGTGACGCTGCTGCCGTTCTCGATCTTCAGCGCCGACATGGCCAGCGCCGCCGGCCAGGCCGCCACGCCTGTCACCGTCACCGCGCTGATCGCGCTGCTGGTATGCCTGATCCCCACCACCATCGGCGCGTTGCTGTCGGCCATCGGCGTGGCCGGCATGAGCCGGATGATGGCGGCCAACGTCATCGCCACCTCGGGCCGCGCGGTCGAGGCCGCTGGCGACGTCGACGTGCTGCTGCTCGACAAGACCGGCACCATCACGCTCGGGAACCGGCAGGCGTCGTCCTTCGTGCCAGCGGCAGGCGTCACCGAGCAGGCGCTGGCCGACGCGGCGCAGTTCGCCTCGATGGCCGATGAGACGCCCGAAGGCCGCAGCATCACGGTGCTGGCCAAGCAGAAGTTCAACGTCCGCGAGCGCGACCTGACCGCGCAGAAAACCAGCTTCGTGCCCTTCACCGCCCAGACGCGGATGAGCGGCGTTGACATCGAAGCAGCCGATGGCACCGTGCGTCAGCTGCGCAAGGGCGCAGGCCAGGCGATCCGCAAGCACATCGAAGCGCTGGGCGGTACCTTCCCCGTCGAGGTGCAGGCCGCAGCCGACGACGTGGCGCGCCGGGGTGGCACGCCGCTGGTGGTGGCCGACGGTGTGGTCACCGCAAGCGGCGTCGCGGTCGCGCCACCGCGTGTCCTCGGTGTTGTCGAGCTGAAGGACATCGTCAAGGGCGGCATCAAGGAGCGCTTTGCCGAGCTGCGCCGCATGGGCATCAAGACGGTGATGATCACTGGCGACAACCGCCTCACGGCCGCAGCCATCGCCGCCGAGGCCGGTGTCGATGATTTCCTCGCCGAAGCCACGCCCGAGGCCAAGCTGAAGATGATCCGCGACTACCAGGCCGAGGGCCGGCTGGTGGCGATGACCGGTGACGGCACCAACGATGCGCCCGCCCTCGCGCAGGCCGACGTCGCGGTGGCGATGAACACCGGCACCCAGGCCGCGAAAGAGGCCGGCAACATGGTCGACCTCGACAGCAACCCCACCAAGCTGCTCGAGATCGTCGAGACCGGCAAGCAGTTGCTGATGACCCGCGGCTCGCTCACCACCTTCTCGATCGCCAACGACGTGTCGAAGTACTTCGCCATCATCCCGGCGATGTTCGTCACCACCTACCCGCAGCTGTCGGTGCTGAACGTGATGGGGCTGGCGAGCCCGCAGTCGGCCATCCTGTCGGCGGTGATCTTCAACGCGATCGTCATCGTGTTCCTGATCCCGCTGGCGCTCAAGGGCGTGGCCTATCGCGCCATCGGTGCGGCCGCGCTGCTGCGCCGCAACGTGCTGATCTACGGCCTGGGCGGTCTGATCGTGCCCTTCATCGGCATCAAGGTCATCGACCTGCTGCTGTCCACTTTGCACCTCGTCTGAAGGAGTGGCCATGAGCGCCATCGTTCGCCCCGCGCTGGTCTTGTTCGTCGCGCTGACCGTGCTCACCGGCATTGCCTACCCTCTGGCCGTCACCGGCATCGGCCAGGCCGTTTTCCCGGCGCAGGCCGCAGGCAGCCTCATCGCCAGAAATGGCCAGCCCGTGGGCTCATCGCTGATCGGACAGCACTTCAGCGACCCGAAGTACCTGTGGGGTCGTCCGTCGGCCACCAGCCCGGCGCCCTACAACGCCAGCAGTTCGGGCGGCTCGAACCTGGGCCCGCTGAACCCGGCGCTTGCAGATGCGGTCAAGGCACGCATCGCCGCGCTGCGGTCGGCCGACCCCGGCAACACGGCTGCCGTGCCGGTGGACCTGGTCACCGCCTCGGGCAGCGGCCTCGACCCGCACGTCAGCGCAGCCGGTGCCCGGTACCAGGCAGCGCGGCTGGCCCAGGTGCGTCATTTGCCGCTGGAGACGGTGCAGCAACTGATCGGCGAGCACACCGAAGGTCGGCTGTTCGGCCTGCTCGGTGAGCCGCGCGTGAACGTGCTGCAGTTCAATCTGGCGCTGGACGCCCTCGGCTCTTGAACATGCGCTGCAGCGCACCCCGCCCGCGCGGCTGTGACACCATCCCCGCGTGACGACCGAACCGCAGCGCCCCGACCCTGACGCCCTGCTGGCGCAGCTGCGCGACGCCCAGCAGCGCGAGGGGCGCGGCAAGTTGCGCATCTACTTCGGCGCCTCTGCCGGCGTGGGCAAGACCTGCGCCATGCTCGAAGCCGCGCAGCAGCTGAAGGCCGATGGCGTCGACGTGGTCGCCGGCGTGGTCGAAACCCACGGCCGCAGCCACACCGCTGCGCTGCTCGAAGGCCTGCCGGTGTTGCCCGCCGCGCAGATCGAGTACCGAGGCAAGCGCCTCGCCGAATTCGACCTCGACGGCGCCTTGGCACGCCGGCCCGCCCTGTTGCTGGTCGACGAACTCGCGCACTCCAACGTGCCGGGTTCGCGCCATCCCAAGCGCTGGCAGGACGTCGAAGAGCTGCTGGCCGCGGGCATCGATGTCTACAGCACGCTGAACGTGCAGCACCTCGAAAGCCTGAACGACGTGGTCGGCGGCATCACCGGCATCGCCGTGCACGAAACGCTGCCCGACACCTTCTTCGACTCGGCCGCCGAGGTGGTGCTGGTCGACACGCCGGCCGACGAGCTGATCGAGCGGCTGGCCGCCGGCAAGGTGTACCTGCCGGCACAGGCCGAGCGGGCGGCGAAGAACTTCTTCCGCAAGGGCAACCTGATGGCGCTGCGCGAGCTGGCGCTGCGCCGCACCGCCGACCGGGTGGAAGACGATGTGCAGGCCTGGCGCAGCGACCGCCGCATCACGCAGGTGTGGCAGACCGAAGGTGCGCTGCTGTGCGGCATCGGGCCGCACGAGGGGGCTGAACACGTGGTGCGCAGCACCGCACGGCTGGCGCAGCAGCTGGCGGTCAGCTGGCATGCGGTGTATGTCGAGACACCCGCGCTGCAGCGGCTGGCGCCGGCACATCGCGAGCGCATTCTGCAAACCGTCAAGCTGGCCGAGGCACTGGGGGCGCGCAGCGTGGTGCTGTCCGCGCAGAGCGTGGCGCAGGCACTGGTCGCCCATGCCCGGGCCAACAACCTGTCGAAGCTGGTGCTTGGCACCGCCCAGCGCCACCGCGGGTGGCCGATGCGCACACTGGCCGAGGCGATTGCGCGGCGCGCTCCGGACATCGACCGCATCGAGGTCGGGCAGCCCGAAGCCACGCGCCAGCGGACAAGCCCGCAGGCCACCACAGAGCTTGCTACCCCCGAGGGCAGTGCGCAGATCCGGCGCTACCTGCTGGCAGCCGGCACCTGTGCGGCCACCACGCTGCTGACGCACCTGCTGGTGCCCTACTTCGACCTCGCCAACATCGTGATGGTGTTCCTGCTGGCCGTGGTGGGCATCGGCGTGTGGCTGGGGCGCGGGCCGGCGGTGCTGGCGGCCTTCATGAATGTGGCCTCGTTCGACTTCTTCTTCGTGCCACCGCGGGGCACCTTCGCGGTGTCCGACGCGCAGTACCTGCTGACCTTCGCGATCATGCTGATCGTCGGCCTGGTCACCGGCCAGCTCACCGCCGGGCTGCGCTTTCAGGCCAGCGTGGCGACGCACCGCGAGGCCCGGTCGCGGGCCTTGTTCGAGGCCGCTCGCGACCTGTCGAACATGCTCACCCGCGAGCAGGTCATCGAGGTCGCGCGCGCGGTCATCGGCCGCGAGTTCAGGGCGCAGGTGGCGATCTACGTGCTCGATGCGAACGACCGCTTGCAGGCGCCGACTGCCGCACCCGGCGAGCCCGCTCAGCAAGGCCTGGACACCGGCACCGCGCAATGGTCGATTGACCATCTGCTGCCCGCCGGGCTCGGCACCGACACCCTCGCCGGCAGCGCCTGGCTGTATCTGCCGCTGAAGGCCACGATGCGTGCACGTGGGGTGCTGGCGGTGCGCCCGGAGGTCACGCGATTTCTGCTGATCCCCGAGCAGCGCCAGCAGCTCGAAACCTTCACGGCCTTGACGGCCATGGCACTCGAGCGCGTGCACTACATCGAGGTGGCGCAGGCTGCCACGGTGCAGATGGAATCGGAGCGCCTGCGCAACTCGCTGCTGTCGGCGCTGTCGCACGACCTGCGCACCCCGTTGGCAGCGCTGGTGGGCCTGGCAGAAACACTGGCTGGCAGCCAGCCGGCGCTGAGCGCAGACCAGCAGGCGCTCGCGCGTTCGATGGCCGACAAGACCCAGCGCATGACGGCCATGGTGACCAACCTGCTCGACATGGCGCGCATCCAGAGCGGCGAGATCCGGCTGCGGGTCGAATGGCATTCGCTCGAAGAGATCATCGGCAGCGCCCTCAAGGCCGCCCAGGGCTCGCTGGGGTCGCGCCGCATCAGCGTGCACATAGCCCCGGCGGTGCCGCTGGTCGAATGCGATGCGGTGCTGATCGAGCGGGTGCTGGCCAATCTGCTCGAGAACGCCGGCAAGTACACGCCGGTGGGTTCGCCACTGGAGATCATCGTGCTCCCCGATGGCCCCGTCGTGCGTGTCTGCGTGCAAGACCACGGCCCCGGCGTTCCCACCGGCCAGGAGGACGCCATCTTCGACAAGTTCACCCGCGGCCACACCGAGTCGGCCACGCCGGGCATGGGCTTGGGTCTCGCGATCTGCCGCGCCATCATCGAGGCGCACCGCGGGCACATCGGGGTCGAGCCGACACGCACCGAGGGTCAGGACCATGGAGCCACCTTCAGCTTCACCTTGCCGCTCGGCACACCACCTGCGATCGATCTGACCGAACTCCCTGACAGCCTGCAGAGCCCGAAGACCTGATGCCGAACCTGCCTGCCCCCGCCAGCGCACCCGTCGCCCTCGTGCTCGAAGACGAACGCGAGATCCGCCACTTCGTCCGCAGCTCGCTGGAGGCCGAAGGCTGGCAGGTGGTCGAAGCCGAGACCGTGAAGCAAGGCCTGATCGAAGCCGGCACCCGCCGCCCCGACCTCGTCATCGCCGACCTCGGGCTGCCCGATGGCGATGGCGTGGACTTCATCCGCGAAGTGCGCAACTGGTCGGGTGTGCCGATCATCGTGCTGTCGGCCCGCACGCACGAACACGACAAGGTGAAGGCACTCGACGCGGGCGCCGACGACTACATCACCAAGCCCTTCGGCACCGCCGAACTGCTGGCCCGCACCCGCGCCAACATGCGCCGCATGCGTGCAGGGCGCAGCACGCAGAGCTCAACGTTCCGGTTCGGCGACAACGAGGTCGACCTGGCCGCCCGCATCGTGCGCCGCCACGGTGCCGAGGTGCACCTGACGCCGATCGAGTACCGCCTGCTCGGCGTGCTGATCGCCAACGCCGACCGCGTGCTCACCCATCCCTATCTGCTGCGCGAGGTGTGGGGACCGAGCCATGCACAGAGCACGCACTATCTGCGCGTGTTCATGGGCAACCTGCGCCAGAAGCTCGAAGACGACCCGGCGCAGCCAAAGCACTTCATCACCGAAACCGGCGTCGGCTATCGGCTGCTCGCCGACAGCTGATAAGCCGTCAGCGGCAGGATCAGAACGCCACTTCGTTGCGGCCCTTCAGGCCCAGCATCTGCCGCGCCTCGGCCGGTGTGGCCACCTGCAGCGACAGCGCCTCGATGATGGTGCGCATGCGCTGCACCTGCGCCGCGTTGGTCTTGGCCAGCTGGCCCGGGCCGTCCCACAGCGAGTCTTCAAGCCCCACGCGCACATGCCCGCCGATCGAGGCCGACACCGTGGCCAGCGGAATCTGGTGGCGGCCCGCACCCAGCACCGACCACACATAGTCTTTTCCGAACAGCCGATCGGCCGTGCGCCGCATGTGCATCAGGTCTTCCACATGGCCGCCGATGCCGCCGCGCAGGCCGAACACCGACTGGATCAACAGCGGCGGCGTCAGCAGCGCGCGGTCGAGAAAGTGCGCCGCGGTGTACAGGTGGCTGATGTCGTAGCACTCGATCTCGAAGCGGGTCTGGTTCTCGCTGCACGACTGCAGGATGTGCGCGATGTCCTTGAAGGTGTTCTTGAACACCCGGTCGTCGCTGCCGGCCAGATAAGGCCGCTCCCAGTCGTGCTTGAACTCCTTGAAGCGGCCGAGCATCTCGTAAAGCCCGAAGTTCATCGAGCCCATGTTCAGCGAGGCCACCTCAGGGCGCAGCTGCAGCGCCGGCTGCAGGCGTTCTTCCACCGTCATCGTCGGCGCGCCGCCGGTGGTGATGTTGATCACCACGTCTGACGCCGCCTTGATGCGCGGCACGAACTGACGGAACAGCGCCGGGTCTTGCGATGGCCGGCCGTCTTTCGGATCGCGCGCGTGGAGGTGCACGATGGCCGCGCCCGCCTCGGCCGCACCGATGGCCGACTCGGTGATCTCGTCGGCCGTCACCGGCAAGTGGGGTGACATCGACGGGGTGTGGATCGACCCGGTGATCGCGCAGGTGATGATGACTTTGTTCATGTCGGTGGCCCCTGATGGGCAGAGTGGATGTCGTCAGCGTACCCGCTCCAGGATGCTGACGTAATTGGCAACACCCGCACCGCCCATGTTGAACACGCCGCCGAGCCGCGCGTTCTTCACCGTGATGGCCTCGGGCATCTGGTCGGCGAGCTGCATTGCCGCCATCACATGCATCGACACACCCGTGGCGCCCACCGGGTGGCCCTTGGCCTTCAGGCCGCCCGAGGCATTGACCGGCAGCTTGCCGCCCACCTGCGTCCAGCCTTCGCGGATGGCGGTGGCGCCCTGCCCTGCGGGCGTCAGACCCATGGCTTCGTATTCGAGCAGCTCGGCCACGGTGAAGCAGTCGTGCGTCTCGACGAACGACAAGTCGCTCAACTGCAGCTGGGCTGAATCGAGCGCCTTGCGCCAGGCCAGCGAGCAGCCTTCGAGCTTCATCACCTCGCGCCGCGACATCGGCAGATAGTCCTGCACATGCGCCACGCTGCGGATGGCGATCTCGCGCTGCATGCCGCGGGCCGTGGCGGCGTCGGCCAGCACCACGGCCGCCGCGCCGTCCGACACCGGCGAGCAATCGGTGCGCTTGAGCGGGCCGGCGACGAACGGGTTCTTGTCGCTGACCTGCCGGCAGAAGTCATAGCCGAGGTCCTTGCGCAGGTGCGCCAGCGGGTTCGACACGCCGTTGTGGTGGTTCTTCGCGGCGATCATCGCCAGCGCATCCGACTGGTCGCCGTACTTCTCGAAGTAGGCGGTGGCGATCTGGCCAAATAGGCCTGCAAAGCCGCCCTGGATGTCGCTTTCCTCGCGCAGGTACGAAGCGCGCAGCAGGTTGGTGCCGACCTCGGGGCCGGGCGTCTGCGTCATCTGCTCGACGCCCACCGCCAGCACGATCTTCGCGCGGCCGGCCTGGATGGTCTTGATGCCCTGGTGGATGGCGGCCGAGCCGGTGGCGCAGGCGTTCTCGACCCGCGTGGCGGGCGTGAAGCGGAAAGCATCGTCGGCCTGCAGCACCAGCGAGGCGGTGAAGTCTTGTTTGGAGAAGCCGGCGTTGAAGTGGCCGAGGTAGATCTCGTCGACATCGGCCGCCGAGATGCCCGCCGATTCGAGCGCGCCGTGTACGGCCTTGACGATCAGGCTCTCGACGCTTTCGTTGTCGAACTTGCCGAAGGGCGTTTGAGCCCAGCCGACGATGGAGACGTTCACGCTCATGGTTGCACTCCTGTGTTGCTTGCCAGCAGCTTGCGCAGCTCGCTCTTGAGCACCTTGCCGTAGTTGCTGGTGGGCAGCTCATCGACAAAGCGGTATTCCTTGGGCCGCTTGAAGCGGGCGATGTGGTCGAGGCAGTGGGCATCGAGCTCTTTGTGCGTGACCACCACACCGGGCGTGCACACCACGAAGGCCACCAGCACCTCGCCCCACTCGGGGTCGGGCCGGCCGACGATGCTGACCTTGGTGACCCCCGGGTGGGTTTGCAGCACCTCTTCGACCTCGCGCGGGTAGATGTTGCTGCCGCCGCTGATCACCACATCCTTCGAGCGATCGCGCAGCGTGAGGCAGCCGTGCGCGTCGAATGCGCCCATGTCGCCGGTGTGCAGCCAGCCGTCTTTGAGGGCCTGGCCGGTCGCGTCGGGGTTGCGCCAATAGCCCGACATCACCACATCGCCACGGCAGACGATTTCGCCCACCTCGCCCGGCGCCACCGGCACCCCCAGCGCATCGATCACCCGCACCTCGACCCCGCTGCGCGGCCAGCCGACCGAACCGAGGATGGCGTCGTCGTCGGTGGCGTGCGCGTGGGCGTGAGCAGCCAGGTCGAGCCCGGTGATCGTCATAGGCGCCTCGCCCTGGCCGTAGATCTGCGCGAACACCGGGCCCAGCACGGCGGTGGATTTGCGCAGCTCTTCCACATACATCGGCCCGCCGCCGTAGACGATGCAGCGCAGGTTGGCAGGCGGTGCGCGGCGCTGGGCTTCGGCCTCCAGCCGCAGGCGCTGCACCATGGTGGGCGCCAGGAACGCGCCGCAGCCGGGGTGCACCTCGCACAGGTCGAGAAATTCGGCCGGATCGAACGCACCCGAGGCCGGCACCACCTGCCGCGCGCCGCGCGCCACCGAGCTCAGCATGTACATGCCCGAGCCGTGCGACATGGGCGCCACATGGATCTGGCTGCAGTGCGCGTTCATCGACTCGATGTCGGCCAGGTGCGCCACCGTCATCGCCAGCAGGTTGCGGTGCGACAGCATCGCGCCCTTGGAGCGGCCGGTGGTGCCGCTGGTATAGAACAGCCAGGCCAGCGCCTGCGGATCGATGGTGGGCGGCGCCAGCGCATTGGCCTGCAGCATGCCGAGGTAATCGGCCTCACCGATCACCATCAGGCGCTCGGCGTGCGCTGCTGCGGTGTGCGGCAAATCAGGCAGCAGCTTGGGCGAGGCGAACACCAGCGACACGTCGGCGTCTTCCAGGATCTGCAGCACTTCCTTGTCGTGCAGCTTGAAGTTGATGGGCACGATGGTCGCCTCGGCCGCCCAGGCGGCGAACAGCAACTCGGGGAACTCGACCCGGTTTTCGCTGACGAGTGCGATGCGATCACCTGCCGTGCAGCGCTGGCGGATGCCCGCCGCCAGGCTCAGCGCGCGGGCGCGCAACGCGCGCCAGGTGTGCACCTGCTCAAGGCCCCGAAACACCGCCCCCTGGTCGGGATAGCGCAGCGCCGTCTGGTCGAGCAGGGAAAACAGGTTCATGTCGGGGCCGCCCTGGCAATGTGCACGGCAGACCCACGGCCCGCCCTCGATGCCACTCTAGTGTCCCACTGCGTGCGGGCTTCTGACCTGCGTCAAACCATGACGAGATGGCTCGGCACCGCGCGCGGAGCGTTTGCCCAACGCTGCGGCGCTTGCATCGGTCGGATGGACCAGTGGTGTTGCTGATCCACCTGTCATGGCTAACGTCGATCGAATCGACCCCTGATCTGATGATCAGTCCGGGCGCTGGGGAGCGACCCATTGGCGCGAGGCACCTGGTGCCCCCGTCCGGCCGGGTTCATCCGCAACCACCGCCTGATGTTTTCCGCATCGCGCACGCGCACCGAAGGACCTCTGCCGTCGAGCAGGATCATCACCAGGCTTCGAACACCGATCCTGGTCTGCATCGCCAGGCACTTTCCCGCCTCATTGATGAACCCGGTCTTTTGCAGTTTGATGTCCCAGTCATCGCGATGAATGAGCCGATTGGTGTTTCGATAGAGCAAGCGCCGACGGCCGAAGCTCACGCTGTGCTGCGACATCGTCGACAACTGGCTGAGCAGCGGTACCTTGCTCGCCGCCCTGACCAATCTGGCCAGGTCCCGCGCCGTCGATTGGTTGGACGGGGACAGGCCCGTCGGGTCCGTGAAGCTTGTGCTGTACATACCGAGCTGGCGGGCGGTCGCGTTCATGTCCGCGATGAACTCGCTCTCACCGCCTGGCTGACTGCGAGCGAGCGCGTGTGCGGCGCGATTTTCGGAGGACATCAGGGCGAGTTGAAGCATCTCTCGCCGCGTGAGCCTGACACCGATCTGGAGCCTGGAGCTGCTGTTTTTCAGCCGGTCGACATCATCGCTTGCGATGGTCAAGACCTCGTCCAGCGGCGCACGGGTCTGCAAAACGACCAAGGCCGTCATCAATTTCGTGATCGATGCGATCGGAACCACGCGCTGAGGATTCTTGGCGAGAAGTTCGTCTCCGGTGTTCAAGTCGACAACCAGCACAACGTCTGATCGAAGTGGCACACGCAGAGCATTCCGGTCGGCCTTCGCCCCCCTGACATGACCCACGGGGGTCGATCGCACTGCGTACAGGGTGAGCGGATCCATGTCCGCCTGGACCGGTTCAGCAGCGAACGAGGAAAGACAACAAGCACACAAAGTGTCGATCAGGAAGGAACGAGTGGACATGCGATGGAAATGAACGTCTTGCAGAGCAAACAGGCTGCCTGCTTCACTGGTCGCTGGACTGCCTGACGATCTCGCTGCGCAGCGCCCTCAACTTGGCTTTCAGGCGGGTTTCATTCGGTGCACCGATGCGCACCATCAGCTTCTGCCCAGCGCTGGCCGACTCGAGTTCAGCGTCCGCAAATTCGTAACGCACCCACGGCCTCAAGGAGGGAACGGGCCCTTTGACGTCAGTCAGCTTCACCTCGATGAGTTCAGCGGCCTCCGGCGCAGCCAGCAGGCTGTCGATCACCTTCAAGAGCTGCGCCTGGAAGTGGAGGCCAAGGGGATAGCCCAGCTCCTCATATGTACGTTGCAGCAGCGGCAGAAGCCGCACATAGACAGCGACCACCTTGGCGCTGTCCAGCCCCTCTACCCATTGAACAAATGGCGCGTAGCGCAGCTGATTGTCAGGATCGATGACCAGCCGGCCCTCGTGTTGAACCACCGAGAAGTGCCCCGCCGTCGGACCCACTGGCCACAGGGATGCTGCCGCCTGTTCGCGGCTGAGGTTGTCGACAGTCGCGACCAGTCGGTGCGGAAAGTCATCCAAGCGTAGCCATGCCTCAGCGGCCTTGGTGCCTACCAACTCCGTCAGCGCGACAGCGACCCCGTCGGCAGCGATCGACGGTCCCTTGGGTACCGGAACAGCGGCTTCCTGTCGCGCTGCTGGCGAAGAAGCCTCCGCTGGTGGCACGGCGACTGCCGGGGGCGTCGCAACCGGCGGCGCAGGCGCTGCGGCCACGAGACGCTTTGCGGCGCTTCGATCCGCATCTGGCCCGAACTCAAATACGCCGAGACCGATCTCGACGAGAAGAATCGACACCACCACCGTCACAAAAATGCGTGATCTCATCGCCATCCACTCCCGGGATGCTTCACAAGCTCCACCCAGACATCTGTCGGATCCTCGACAGGTGCTGGCTCACGGTTTCTGCAGGTGCATCGACGTCGGAGGCGTGATCGCTGCAGAGGCGGCATCGTCAGATCGGTGCCCCATGTCGATCTGGGGCGCAGATCACTGACCTGTCGCACGAGCCAGAGCCAGAGCCACCTGTCCGTAGATCGGCAGCGGGAAAAACTGCGGCATCAGCATCGTGGTTGCACCGCTTGCCGCATGCAAGGAGGCTCTCGACACGATGCGTGGGTTGTTGGCTGCAGCAACTCGCGGCCGCTGGGTCGATGGCATCTGCCGGTAGGCATTCCACCGCTCAATGCGCCGCTTGCGGTCGTAGATCGTCGCGCCCTCAAGAAAAGCCAGTCTGGTCTGAGCCCGCTGGTGCGGTGACAGTCGGGCCCATGCTGCCATCCGTGCGTGGACTCTCCGCTGTTCCGATGCCGACTTGCCCTGGAAACCGGCCGCAAGCAAGCGCCATTTTTGCTGTTGGGCGTCACGCAGTGTGGGCCACATCTCCCTCAGGGGAAGCAGCGCTTGTTGCTCAGGGGCAGAGAGCTGCTGCCAGCCGCCGTCTGCCGGTTGCACCGAACTCACTGTCGAGGCATTGACTCGCTGTCCATCAGCATAGGCGGTGGGGTTGCTTCGCGGATTCACGATCCACGAAGCAACCCCGCCCTCAAAGGCCAGCAACAACCCGACGACAAAAAGGCGAAAGCCGAGCGAGTGCTTGACTCGGCCGAGACTTTCGCTGAAACCCATCTGGCAGACTGACCGCAATCGGAGATCACTTCGTGGGGTACTGAAGGTCGGCGCGGCGGTTCTGCCCCCAATCGGATTCATCGTGGCCCAGCGCCTTGGGCTTCTCCTTACCCCAGCTGATCGCCTCCATCTGGGCGTCCTTGACGCCATAGATTTTCAGCGCCTGACGCACCGCTTCAGCGCGCCTTTGCCCCAGCGCCAGGTTGTATTCGGCGCTGCCGCGCTCGTCGGTGTTGCCCTCGATCCGGATGGCCAGTTGCGGGTTCGACGACAGGTACTTGGCATGGCGCTCGATCAGGCCCGTGAAGTCCTTCTTGAGCAACGCCTGGTCGAAATCGAAGTAGACACTGCGTGCGGTAGAAATATCGCTCTTCGGATCGAGGTACGCAGGCAAGGTTTGGGCTGGAACAGGCGCCATTGCTGCCGATGGCGCGGTGGGTGCTGGGGTGGCCGCCGCCGTTAGGGGTGGTGGCGTGTAGGTCGGCGTCACGGGCGTGCTGCTGCAGGCACCCAGCAGGGCAGTCAAGGCGCCCAGCAACACACAGGATTTCGCGATCGTCACTCTCTTGTCTCCATTCACAGGTGAGGCATACGGCAGATGCAAGTTGAAAGCGGAGACCTTTACCGATCGCCACCGCCTCATCCACTGTAGGTACTTGCGCGCTTGCACGGCAGTGCGGGAGGTCACGTCGCTGTCGGGACGTTTGTCACTATCGGCGCTGACGCCTCCTCGGTAGGCCCTCGCTGGCGATGACGGTCAGCAGTCGAGGACAACGCGGACCCTGGTGCCCTCTCCCGGCCCGCTGTGAATATCCAAATAAGCGTCGATCAGCGCCGCCTGTTCACGCATGCCTCTGAGTCCGTAGTGGCCGGGGCGCGGCAGCGCAGGATCGAATCCGATGCCGTCGTCAACCACCGCGACGACAACACGTATCGGCGAATCGCAAGCCGAACTCGCAGCGTGGGTGTTGCCGTTCGAGTCGTGGTGCAGGGTCACGCACACTGTGGTCGATTGGGCATGACGCTCCACATTTCGCAAAGCTTCCTCGACGATCCGAAACAGCGTGGCCGCTCGATCGTCGGCCCAAGTCGCGCACGAGGTGTCGCAGTCCAGACTCGCGGAAACACCGGTGCGCTGGCCGAACCGACGCACCAGATCCGTCAGGGCCTGGCCCAGCCCCAGGTCGATCACGCTGTTGTCGCGCATCTGCGCGATGGCCGCTCGTGCACCTGCCAGACCCGTCGCGGCAACCTGCTCTGCATGCGTCAACTCTGCATCCAGTTCGCCGTCATCCATTCGCTGATGCAGCTTGCGAACCAGGCGAACCTGCGTCAACAGCGCCATCAGCGAATGCGCCAGTGTGTCGTGCAGGTCACGTGCGATGCGCAGACGTTCACGTGTCACAGCAGCGTGACGAGCTTCGTCGGCCATTCGCTCGATGCGCAGAGTCCGCTCGGTGACTCGAGCGTCGAGTTCAGCATTGAGAGCCAGCAGCGCTTGCTTCTCGGCTTGCAGGTGCTCAACCAGGTGTGACAACGTCGCGCCAATGCGACTCACCTCGTCACTTCCAGCCGGTGGTACCAGCATGCGCTGCTCGCCTCTTTGGACGGTTTCAGCCGCAACAGCCAACGTGGACAGGCGACGAGTCAGAACGCGCGTCGCCAGCATGGCAGCCGCGGCAGAGATCAGTCCTGCAAGAAAGACGATCAAAAATACCGTGCGGCGGAGCGTTCTGACTGGCTCGAGGGCGGATTCCGCACTTTGTCGAATGATCGCGGTCCACCCCAAGCCCAAGTTATCGGCCAGTCGCAACTGAGTTCGCTTCCCCACGACGTAATGGCCACCTTCGGTGATGTCGCTGGCGGCGTCGAGGTGGCGCCCGCGCCACGCGCCGGGACCAGCGAGCACGGTACCGTCGCGCCCAACCAGCAGCAGATCGATCTGGCGTCGTGTATTGAAGGCCGCCTGGATGCTGCTCAGGACGGCCTCCATCCAGGACCACGACAGGCGTGCCGCTATCACACCCCCGTCCTCGGGCATCCATGGATTCAACGGCACCGCCATGTCCAACAGCCGGTGAGCCTCAGCGTTCGCTGGCGCTGTCGTGTCCAACGCTGAGATCGTTCGACCTTCGCCCACATAAGGGTGAAGGCGTCCTTGCTGGAACCACAGCGTTCTCGTCACATCGTCACCCAGCCCAAGACCGTCGGTCCCCGTCGTCACGCACCCTGAGGCACTCGCCACGCCCAGCCAGGTGAATTCCGGGAAGCGGGTTCGCACCATGTCGAGGGTGCCCGCCACGCCCAGCGGCCTGCGATCACCTGCGGCAACGATCTGTACGGCCGTGGCCTCAAGGACGGAGCGGCGCGTCTCCAGACTCATCGACAATGCATCGCGGACCTGGGTCGCAAACTCTGCCAGAAGTCCTTCGGCGTCGGCACGCGCTCGCTGTTCAGCCTCGGTGGCGGCCAGATTGGCCGCCATCAGAGCGGCCAAGGTGACGATCAGGAACACCGCCCAGCCAATCGCAGCGGCGATGTGCGACCGAGGATTCAAGGTCTGCAACAACCTCATGGCCTCATCGTGAGGCTGTTGCGTGAAACAAGGGGAGTCTCGAAGGTCATGACGTTGAAGTGTCCGATGTCACTCTTGTGCAGCACTCCGCCTCGCCGTAGCCTTGCTTGATGTGCTTGTGCTGCCTTCATTGCCGGCCCTCCCGGTCAACCCCATGGTCATGATGGACGAACTGATCCAGGCTGTCGGTCGAGCGGCCAAGTTGCCGCCGGAGCAGGCATCGGTGGCCGTCGATGGCATGCTGCGTTTTCTCGCGGCGCGCCTGCCGTCTCCGATCTTCGGGGAACTGCAAGCTCGCTTGGGCGTATCCAACAGCGCTGATAGCAGACCACCGCCGAAGCCAGGGGCATGAACATCACGTGCAGCGAGCCAGCTCAACGCGCCATCCGGCTGTTGATTGTCGATGACCAGCCCCTGATCCGGCGTGGACTGGCGATGACGCTGGCCGCAGAAGCTGACCTCGAAGTGGTTGGCGTCGCAGCCGATGGCCTCGAAGCCGTTGACCAGGCCCTGGCAACCATCCCCGATGTCATCGTCATGGACCTGCAAATGCCACGTGCCAGCGGTGTGGTGGCGACCCGAGAGATCACCACCCAGCTGCCCGACGCGCGCATCGTCGTACTCAGTACCTATGACGATGACGAGCTCGTCTACGAAGCCATTCGCGCTGGCGCGCGGGCTTACCTCTTGAAAGACGCGTCGGAAGCCGATGTGTTGGAAACCATTCGATTGGTCCACCGCGGCGAGTCGCGGCTCTCACCGTCCATCGCACGCAAGGTGATGGAGCAATTCCGCACGTTCGCAGCTCATTCGCCCAAGGGCTGGAACAGCGGCCGTGCCCTCACGCCAGTGCCTGGGTCAACCATCACTCCGGTCAACACAGAGCCAGCCAGCGAGACATCGATGACTTCGACTCGCCCGCCGGCAATCGATGAGTTGTTGACTGACAAGGAGTCGCGCATTCTGGACCTGATCGCGCAAGGCAAGAGCAACAAGCAAATCGCCGCGACCGTGTTCCTGGCCGAGGGGACCGTGAAGAACTACGTCAGCCGCATCATGGACAAGCTGCACGCGAGCAGTCGGCTCGAACTGGCTGTTCGAGCGGTGGCCCGCAGAGGTGGCGTCACCAAATGACCGTGGTCACTTCGACTGCTCGTTGCCGTAGGTCTTCACCAGGTAGTCGACGATGGCGGGCATGTCCTCCTCGGGAATCGGCCCTTTGAACACGACTTTCATCCGCTTGACCATCGCGTCCCAATAAGCCCGTGGAGCGGTCGGTGGCTGGTACTGCATGTACTCCGCCGAATGGCATCTGGTGCAGTTTTCCTGGGCCTTCTGATAGCCCGGCAGCGGACTCGCCGTGAGCGCAATGCCATCGGGCGGCAGCTCAACGGTCTTGGTGATGGCGAACGACGTGTCCATGCAGGCCATGGCCACGAGGGCCAGTGCAGGAGCGAGAAGCGTTTGGGGTTTCATGACAGGTCCTTTCAGACAGCGGTGACCTTGACCGACTCGACCACATTGCGCATGTAGCCTGCAGGCTGCCAAAGTGCTTCCATCGGCTGGCTCTGTCCTGAGCGGTTCCAGGCGCGAACACGCAGGTCGTGGCCGCCCTTCTTGGGCGTGAAACCGAAGGTGAATTCGCGGAAGGAATAGCGACCGATGTCAGCTCCGAGTCGGGCGCCTTGCCAGCTCTGACCACCGTCGGTCGAATAAGCGACTTCGCGGATGCCCTGGCCGCCGTCGAATGCGATTCCTCGCACCATCATCGGTCGACCGGCGCGCAGCCGTGCGCCATCAGTCACCGATGTGATGAAGGAGCGCACATTGAAGCGGCCGATCGGCCGGGTCGCAGCCGGTGTGGTGCCGGGGTCGATACAGGCACAGTCGTTGTCCGGCACACGGTAAGCGGGCTTCATCCAGAAACCCTCGAAAGTCTGGTCAACGACTTCGATCTCCGACAGGTGCTTGACCCAGTAGGTACCGTAATAGCCAGGCACGATCAGCTTCACCGGGAAGCCGTTCAACAATGGAATGTCGGCGCCGTTCATCTGGTAGGCGAGCATCACCTCGCCGTCCATCGCGTGATTCACGTTGAGCGACTTGACGAAGTCACCGCCTCCAAACAGGGCGAGGTCCAGCCCGTTGAACGTGACCTGGCGCGCAGTGTCCTTCAGCTCGGCGCGCGCCAGCACGTCCTTCAGTGGCACCCCGACCCAGCGGGCGTTGCCCATCGCGCCATTGGCCAGTTGGCCGCCCGTCACGCGCGGGTTGAACAAGCCGCGGCTGTTGCCGGAGCACTGGTTGACCGCGATCAGTTCGACTGGCTTGAACTGCGTACGCAACTCGGCCACGGTGAGCTCGAAGGGCTTGCCCGCTGCATTGCCCCCGATCTTGATGACATGGGCGTCCCCGTCAATCGAGGTGGGCAGGCCCGCATTGTGATATCGGACAAAGAACGCGTCGTTCGGCGTGATCAAACCATCGTTGAAAACATCGAACGGCGTTTCGAGCTGTGGCGGCCGGGATGTCAGCACGATCAGCGGGCGCTTCTCGGGGTAGGCCACGAGGTTGCGGTGGCCATTGACGAAGGGCAGTTCGGCCGTTGGCCCGGCCCAGGCACTGCGGCCGAGCATGCCGAGCCCCGCGGTGGCCAGTACGCCGGCGCTGCCCGCGATCAATCTGCGGCGACCAAGATTGTTGGGGTGATAGCTCATGCCTGTCTCCTTGGTTGTCGGGACGCACTCTGAAAGGCGATCCCCGCCGAATCAGTACCGCTGCCGTGCGCAATCACTGGCTCCTGGCTGTACCGGGTGCCAACGACTGCCGCAGGACAACAGCGGAAACTGCCGCTGTGTGCTTTGTCGCTCGCACCCTTCAACCTTCAGCGAGTGGCTCACAGCAACGAACCTCGCGTCTGAATATTCGATGCTGGCGGTGAAATTTCGAAGCGTGTTTACCCGCGCCAGGCACGGCTGGGTCGAGCCGGATGGGCACGCTGACGTGATCGATGCCCCGAGGCTGCTGCTGCAACCGCGGAGAACCGCCGTTCGAGAAGAATTCAGCAGTCCGTCCCGCGCGGGTGGCACCGGGATCCTGGAAACCTACAAGCCTGCAACCGGTTTCCCGTCTGCGCTCTTGATGGTTTGCCACTGCTTGTGGATGGCGTCCTTCACCGGATTTGGCATCGGGACATAGTCGAGGTCGGCAGCCGCCTTGTCGCCGTGCGCATAGGCCCAATCAAAAAACTTCAGCGCTGCCTTGGCCTGTTGCGGCTTGTCCTGCACCGCGTGCATCAGGATGAACGTCGCACCACTGATCGGCCAGGCATCCTTGCCCGGTTCGTCGGTGAGTACCTGGTAAAACGTTTTCGCCCAGTCTGCGCCCAGTGCCGCCGCCTTGAAGCTGGCGTCCTGAGGGGCAACGAAATTGCCCTCTCGATTTCCCATGATGACGTGCGCCATCTTGTTCTGCTTGGCATAGGCGTACTCGACGTAGCCTATGGAGTTATCAAGCCGCTGCACGAATGCGGCGACGCCCTCATTGCCTTTGCCCCCCGTGCCTGCCGGCCAGTTGACGGCCGTGCCCTCTCCGACCTTCGACTTCCATTCGGTACTGACCTTCGACAGATAGTTTGTGAAAATGAAGGTCGTCCCTGATCCATCCGCGCGCCGCACGATGGCAATTGGCGCATCGGGCAGCGCCACATCGCGATTGAGTGCCTTGAGCGCAGCGTCATTCCACCGGGTGATCTTGCCGAGATAGATGTCGGCAAGCATGGAGCCCGTCAGTCGAATCTGGCCCGGCTTGACACCCTGGATGTTGACGACCGGCACCACACCACCAATCACGGTCGGGAACTGCAGCAGGCCATCCTTGGACAGCTCCTCGTCGGTCAACGGCATGTCAGACGCACCGAAATCGACAGTCTTTGCCTTGATCTGCTTGATGCCCGCGCCCGAACCGACGGACTGATAGTTCACCTGCTGCTGGGTCGCCTTGTGGTACTCATCCGCCCATTTGCTATAGACCGGGGCCGGGAAGGACGCGCCCGCACCGGTGATGTTCTGGCCAAACGAGGTCTGGGCGGTGGCAAGTGTGGCCAGCGCAATGAATGTCTGCAGTGTTGATGAGGATTTCATGTGCTCTTGAGGTAGTCAAAACGACGGCCTCAGTCTGTGGATCGGCAATGACAATCCCGTGACAAGCCATGGTGCCAAAGGTCACGAGATGGGCACGATCTGAAGCCAATGCGTGAGGCGTCAGCACTTACCATTCCGGACCATCGCGACGAGCGTGCCGTTGAACCCTGCGGCAGCCTCACGTTGCCGGACGAACTGCGGTCGCTGAATCCGGCAGTGTCATCCCCAGTTTGTCTTCGGTATCGACGGAGCCAACCCGACCTTCCCCGATCTCGAAGCACCCAGGCATGGGCATGACCGACGTCTATGCGGCAACGCTGCCAGGGCTCGCTTTCAGGCCAGTGTTCCATGCTCACTAGGCCGAGACGGTACTTCCCATGCGCGATGGCCTGCCCAAGTTGCGTGACATGCCGACCAAGGTGGGTGGCCGCGGCAAGCGATAACGGTGGGGTGACGCAGGGCCGGCAGTTCAAGGTCGGGGCGGCGTCGTGAGCAACGCCTGACTCGAAGCCTCGCCGCCACCCTACATCAGCACGATGTCATACCGCTCCGGCGACCCGGCGTTCTCGGCGCGCAGCGAGATCGGCTTGCCGATGAAATCGCTCAGGCCGGCCAGGTGCTGGCTTTCTTCGTCGAGCAGCATTTCGATGACGGCGGGCGTGGCGATGATGCGGAATTCCTTCGGGTTGAACTGCTTCGCCTCGCGCAGGATCTCGCGCAGGATGTCGTAGCAGACGCTGCGCGCGGTCTTCACCTGGCCCTTGCCTTCGCAGGTGGGGCATGGCTCGCACAGCATGTGGGCCAGCGATTCGCGGGTGCGCTTGCGGGTCAGCTCCACCAGCCCCAGCTGGGTGAAGCCGCTCACCGTCACCTTGGTGCGGTCGCGCGCCAGCTGCTTCTTGAATTCGGCCAGCACCGCGGCCTGGTGCTCTTCTCGCGTCATGTCGATGAAGTCGACGATGATGATGCCGCCCAGGTTGCGCAGCCGCAGCTGGCGGGCAATGGTCTGCGTGGCTTCGAGGTTGGTCTTGAAGATGGTGTCGTCGAAGTTGCGCGCACCCACATAGCCGCCGGTGTTCACGTCGACCGTGGTCAGCGCCTCGGTCTGGTCGATCACCAGGTAACCGCCTGATTTCAAATCGACCCGCCGCGCCAGCGCGCGTGCGATCTCTTCGTCGATGTTGAACAGGTCGAAGATGGGCCGCTCGCCCTTGTACAAGGCCAGCTTGTCGACCGAGGTGGGCGTGAAGGCCTCGCCAAAAGCCTTCAACGCGTCGTACTGCTGCTGCGAGTCGATGCGGATGGATTGCGTGGCCTCGTTCGCCAGGTCGCGCAGCACGCGCTGGACCAGGCTCAGGTCCTGGTGCAGCAAGGTGCCGGGCGGCGACTTGAAGCTGCGCTCGCGGATGGCCTTCCAGGTCTTGCGCAGGTAGGCGATGTCGTCGGCCAGCTCGGCGTCGGTGGCTTCTTCGGCATTGGTGCGCAGGATGAAGCCGCCGGTGGGGCCACTGCCTTCGGGCAGCTCGGCCAGCACCTTCATGCGGGTGCGCAGTTGCTCGCGCAGCTCGGGCGAGCCGATCTTCTGGCTGATGCCGATGTGGTCGTCTTGCGGCAAGAACACCAACAGGCGCCCGGCAATGCTGATCTGCGTGGACAGCCGCGCGCCCTTGGTGCCGATCGGGTCCTTGATGACCTGCACGGTCAGCGTCTGGCCTTCGAACACCAGGCGCTCGATCGGCGGGGGCGGCGTCACCACGGTGCCGGCGGCCACGGCGTGGCGCGGGGGCTCGCCGATCAGCTGCACGTCGGCGGCGTGCAAGAAGGCAGCGCGCTCGAGCCCGATGTCGATGAAGGCCGATTGCATGCCCGGCAGCACGCGCACCACCTTGCCCGCGTAGATGTTGCCCACCAGCCCGCGCTCCAGCGTGCGCTCGATGTGCAGGTCCTGCACCGCACCGCCTTCAATCACCGCGACGCGTGTTTCCTGCGGGGTCCAGTTGATCAGGATGTCTTGCATGCGGTCGATGGTATTCGAGGGCAGCGCCGCACGCGCTTCACAACAGGGCGATTCACCAGCGGCCGATTCACCACCGCACGCCCACCGCGCGCAGCAGCTCGGCCGTCTCGTAGAGCGGCAGGCCCATGATGCCGGTGTAGCTGCCGTCGATGCGTTTCACCCAGGCGCCCGCCGCGCCCTGTATGCCGTAGGCGCCGGCCTTGCCGAAAGGCTCACCGCTCGCGATGTAGCGCGCTATGGTGTCGGCAGTCAGCTCGGCAAAGCTCACGCGCGAGGTGCTCACGGCCAGGTGCTCGGCCGCGCCAGAAGCCACGGCCACCGCCGTGATCACGCGGTGGGTGCAGCCGCTCAGCTGCTGCAAGATGGCCGCGGCATCGGCCGCGTCTTGCGGCTTGCCAAAAATGCGCCGGCCCAATGCCACGGTGGTGTCTGAACACAAGATGGGCGCAGGCGCCAGCTGGCGCTGCTGCAGGCGCTGCCGGGCGGCGTGCAGCTTGGCGCGGGTGACGCGCTGCACGTAGGCCAAGGGCAGTTCGCCCGCGCGTTCGGCTTCCAGCGCTTCGGCGTCTTCAGAGGCGTCAGGCAACAGCAGTTCACCGCGCACGCCGATCTGCTCCAGCAGCTGCCGCCGACGCGGGCTTTGCGACGCGAGGTAGATGAAGTCGTGTGCGGCGGCCATGCGCTTCAGTCGCGGTGTGTCATTCACGGTGATAGGGATGGTTGATGGTCACCGTCCACGCGCGGTACAGCGCCTCGGCCAGCAGCACCCGCACGAAGGCATGAGGCAAGGTCAGGTCAGACAGGCGCAGGGTTTCGTCGGCACTGGCCTTGAGCGGCGGGGCCAGGCCGTCGGGGCCGCCAACGATCAGGGCCACGTCGCGGCCATCGTTCGTCCAGGCGGTGAGGCGCTGGGCGAGTTGCACCGTGGTGAGCCGGCTGCCGTGTTCATCGAGCACCACGCGGCGCACGCCCTTGGGCAACGCCGCCTCGATGCGGGTGGCTTCGGCAGCCATCAGCTGCTCGGCCGTCTTGCCGCTGCGTGGCTCGGCCTTCACGGCTTTCAGCTCCAGCCGCAGGTCGGGCGGAAAGCGCTTGGCGTAGTCCTGGTAGGCCTCGTCGGCCCAGGCGGGCTGCCGCTGACCGACGGCGACCAGCAGCAGCTTCACGCGCTGCGCGGGGCTCTCTTGGGTGCGGCCTTCGCTGCAGGCTTGGCCGCACTTTTGGCGGCAGGCCGCTTGGCCGGTGCGGCCTTCACGGCAGCGCGTGCGTTGGCAGCTTTCTTGGTGGTGGGCTTGTTGACGGCAATCACCTGCACCGGTGCCTTCTTGGCCACGCGCGCGGATGGCGCTGTCGCCTTGCGGGCTGGCGTCTTGGCGGCGGTGCCCGCGGCGGACCTCACGCCGACGGTACGCGTGACGCCGGTCTTGGTGGGCGCTGCGGCGCGCTTGGCAGGCGCCGCGGTCTTGGCCGCAGCCGGGCGGCGCTTTGCCGCGGGGGCCGCTGCCTCGGGCTCTGCAGCACGCGCAGGGGCCTTGCGGGCCGGTGTCTTTTTCGCGGGTGCATCGGCAGGCGCTGCAGCGGCCGCCTTGCGTGCCGGTGCTTTCTTCTTGGGTTCGGCCGGGGGCTCTTCGGCCTTCACCAGGCGCTTGGGTGCGGTGTCGAGCTTGAGCTTGACGGGCTTCTCGCCCCAGATTTCTTCGAGGTGGTAGTACTCGCGGATGTTGGGTTGCATCAGGTGCACCACCGCGGCGCCGCAGTCGACGATGATCCATTCACCGTTGTCTTCGCCTTCGGTGCGCGGCACCGGAAAACCTGCCTGCTTGACCGCGTCTCGCACGCTGCTGGCCAGCGATTTCGTCTGCCGGTTGCTGGTGCCCGAGGCGATGATCACGCGCTCGAACAGCGACGACAGGTGTTCGGTGTCGAACACGAGGATGTTCTGGCCCTTGACGTCTTCCAGACCATCGACGATGGCGCGCTGCAGTTTCTTGATGTCCATTCAACTCCTGATGCGCCAGCCGGCGCGTGCCTCGAAATGCGTGGGGCGCGGTGACTTCACCGGTACAGCCCGTGTTGATCAATATAGCGCGCCACCTGCGCGGGCACCATCTGGTTGATGGGCAGGCCCGCGGCACAGCGGGCGCGCACCTCGGTGGAAGACAACGCCATCGGCGGCAATTCAATGGCGCTCACTGCCCCTTCGGAAGCAGCCACCTGCGGTGCCCCAGGGCGCCTCGCCACGGCCAGCGTCACACGACCCAGCAGTTCGCTCACGCCATGCCAGGTGGGCAGGCCGGCCTGCTGGTCTTGCCCGATGATCAGAAACCATTGCGCACCGGGTTGGGCTGCTTGCAGCGCGCGCACGGTGTCGAGCGTGTAGCTCGGGCCCGGGCGCTCGAGCTCGATGCGGTCGAGCACGAAGCGTGGCTCGCCGTCGATGGCAAGTGCCACCATGGCCCCGCGGTGTGTCGCAGCCGCAAGCTGGCGGGATTTCTGCCAAGGCTGGCCAGCGGGGATCCAGCGCAACTGATCGAGTGCCAGCGTTTGCAATGCCGCCCGTGCCAGCGCCAGGTGCGCGTTGTGCACCGGGTCGAAGCTGCCGCCGAACAGGCCGATGCGCTTCAAGCGGCCCAGTCCGCCCAGTCGCGCGGCCGCAGGAAGTCGCTGTACAGCCGCGCTTCGGGCGTGCCGGCCTCGGGCTTCCAGTCGTAGCGCCACTTCACGATGGGCGGCATCGACATCAGGATGCTTTCGGTGCGCCCGCCGGACTGCAGGCCGAACAGCGTGCCGCGGTCGAACACCAGGTTGAACTCGACATAGCGTCCACGGCGATAGGCCTGGAAGTCGCGCTCGCGCTCGGTGTACGGCGTGGCCTTGCGGCGCTGCACGATGGGCAGGTAGGCATCGACCATGGCGTCGCCCACGGCCTGCATCATCTGGAAGCTGCGGTCGAAGCCCAGCTCGGCAAAGTCGTCGAAGAACACGCCGCCCACGCCGCGCGGCTCGTCGCGGTGCTTCAGAAAGAAGTACTCGTCACACCACTGCTTGAAGCGCGGGTACTTGTCGTCGCCGAAGGGTGCGAGCGCATCGCGGTTGACGCGGTGGAAGTGGGCGGCGTCCTCCTCGAAGCCGTAGTAGGGCGTGAGGTCCATGCCGCCGCCGAACCAGACCACCGGCTCCTTGCCTTCGGGCAGCGCGGCGAAAGAGCGCACATTCATGTGCACCGTGGGCACGTACGGGTTACGCGGGTGGAATACCAGCGACACGCCCATGGCCTCGAACGGCGCGCCGGCCAGCTCGGGCCGGTGCTGCGTGGCCGAGGGCGGCAGCTTGGGGCCGCGCACATGCGAGAAGTTGCAGCCACCGCGTTCGAGCAGGTCGCCGTCTTCGATCAGGCGCGACAAGCCGTCGCCCTGCAGGCGCTCGCCCGGCGCCCTCACCCAACCGTCGGTGCGGAACGGCTGCCCGCCCTCGCGCTCCATCGCGCTGATGATGCGTTCCTGCAGGCCCAGCAGGTAGTCTCGAACGGCTTGTGTGCTCATGGTGAAGTTCAGCGCTTGACGGCGCGGTGGCCGATGTCTTTGCGGTACTGCATGCCGTCGAAGCAGATGGCGTGCAGCAATTCGTAGGCGCGGGGCTGGGCCTGCTTGACCGAATCGGCCAGCACCGTCACGCACAGCACGCGGCCACCCGAGGTGAGCAGCTGGCCGTCGCGCAACTCGGTGCCGGCATGGAACACGATGCCGTCAGCCGCTTCGGCGGGGATGCCCCGGATGAGATCGCCCTTGCGCGGCGTGCCGGGGTAGCCCGCAGCGGCAACCACCACGCCGAGCGCGACTCGGCGGTCCCATTGCAGATCGACCGTGTCGAGCGTGCCGTCGGTGGCGTGCATGAACACCTCGAACAGATCGCTCTTGAGGCGCATCAGGATGGGCTGCGTTTCAGGGTCGCCGAGGCGGCAGTTGAATTCGACCGTGCGCGGCTGGCCGTGTGCGTCGATCATCAGGCCGGCATACAGGAAGCCGGTGAATGGCACGCCGTCTTTGGCCATGCCTTCGATGGTGGGCAGGATGATTTCCTGCATCGCCTTGGCATGCACATTGGGCGTGACCACCGGCGCGGGCGAATACGCACCCATGCCGCCGGTGTTCGGGCCCTCGTCGCCGTCGAGCAGGCGCTTGTGGTCCTGGCTGGTGGCGAGCGACACCACGTTCTTGCCGTCGCACATCACGATGAAACTGGCTTCCTCGCCCTCGAGGAACTGCTCGATCACGACGCGCGGCACATCGTTGTGCTTCACGTCGAGGCTGGCACCACTGGCATCGGTGGCCAGCATCCAGTCGATCGCTTCGTGGGCCTGCGCCAGCGTGGTGGCCACGACCACGCCCTTGCCCGCGGCGAGACCATCGGCCTTGATGACGATGGGCGCGCCCTGCTGGTCGACGTAGGCGTGGGCCTGCGCGATGTCGGTGAAGGTTTCGTAGGCGGCGGTCGGGATCTGGTGCCGCTTCATGAAGGCCTTGGCAAAGGCCTTCGAGCTTTCGAGTTGGGCTGCCGCCTTCGTGGGGCCGAAGATGCGCAGCCCGCGCGCGCGGAAGAAATCGACGATGCCGCCGGCCAGTGGCCCTTCGGGGCCGACCACCGTGAGCGCGATCTTTTCGCGTTCGGCGAACTCGGCGAGGTCGTTGAAGTCGGTGAGGGGCAGGTTGTGCAGCCGGTGGTCACTGGCGGTGCCGCCATTGCCCGGGGCCACGTAAACCGTCTGGATCTTGGGCGACTGCAAGAGCTTCCAGGCGATCGCGTGTTCGCGGCCACCGGAGCCGATCACGAGGACCTTCATGGAGAAATTTCAGCGTTGTGGAACACCGCCTGCACGTCGTCCAGGTCTTCGATCGCATCGAGCAGCTTCTGCATGCGGATCGCATCTTCGCCGGTGATTCCCACCGTGTTCTCGGCACGCATCGTCACTTCAGCCACCTCGGGTTTCAGGCCGGCGGCTTCGAGCGCCGACTTGATGGATTCAAATTCCTGCGGCGCGGTGAGCACCTCGATGGCGCCGTCGTCGCCCGTCACGACGTCGTCGGCACCGGCCTCCAGCGCCACCTCCATCACCTTGTCTTCGCTGGTGCCGGGCGCGAACACCAGCTGCCCGCAGTGCTTGAACTGGAAGGCCACCGAGCCTTCGGTGCCGAGGTTGCCGCCGTACTTGCTGAACACATGCCGCACCTCGGCCACGGTGCGCACCTTGTTGTCCGTCATCGTGTCGATGATGACGGCCGCCCCGCCGATGCCGTAACCCTCGTAGCGGATCTCCTCGTAGTGCACGCCTTCGAGGTTGCCGGTGGCCTTGTCGATGTTCTTCTTGACGGTGTCGGCCGGCATGTTGGCCGCCTTGGCCTTGTCGACCGCCAGCCGCAGCCGCGGGTTCAGTGCCAGATCAGCGCCTCCCAGTCGCGCCGCGACAGTGATCTCACGGATGATGCGCGTCCAGATTCGGCCGCGCTTTTCGTCCTGGCGACCCTTGCGGTGCTGGATGTTGGCCCACTTGGAATGTCCGGCCATGAAATGGCGCCTCCTGCACAGGCTTCGCCGGGGTGCGGCCTGCCGTGTTTTGTTGGATAGACTGCGATTTTACGTGCCCGCCCTGGTGCTTCCTTGCGCTGGCGCATGTTCCTCCCCTGACCCCACTGGAGCAGCCCCATGGCCGAGCCGATCCTGGTTGCCAAGAACGGCGACACCGAGTGCTTCCTGTTGCCCGCCCTCGCCAACCGCCACGGCCTGATCACCGGCGCCACCGGCACCGGCAAGACGATCACGCTGCAGACGCTGGCCGAGAACTTCAGCCTGATCGGTGTGCCGGTGTTCATGGCCGATGTGAAGGGCGACCTGACCGGCATCACCCAGCCCGGCAAGGTCAGCGACAAGCTGGCGGCGGTGCTCAAGGAGCGCGGCCTGGCCACACCGGCCTCGGCCGCCTGCCCGGCGACGCTGTGGGACGTGTACGCCAGCGACAAGAAAGCCGACGGTCACCCGGTGCGCGCCACGGTGAGCGACATGGGCCCGCTGATGCTGGCGCGGATGCTGGCGCTGAACGAAACGCAGCAGGGCGTGCTGAGCCTGGTGTTCAAGATCGCCGACGACAACGGCCTGTTGCTGCTCGACCTGAAAGACCTGCGCGCGATGCTCCAGCACGTGGGCGACAACGCCAGCCAGTTCACCACCGAGTACGGCAACGTCAGCGCGGCCAGCATTGGCGCGATCCAGCGCGGGCTGCTGCAGATCGAGCAACAGGGCGGCGATCGCTTCTTCGGCGAGCCGATGCTCAACATCGCCGACTTCATGCAGACCGAGGGCGGCAAGGGTGTGATCAACATCCTGGCCGCCGACCAGCTGATGAACAGCCCGCGGCTGTACTCGACCTTCCTGCTGTGGATGCTCAGCGAGCTGTTCGAGCAGCTGCCTGAAGTGGGCGACCTGGACCAGCCCAAGCTGGTGTTCTTCTTCGACGAGGCGCACCTGCTGTTCAAGGAAGCGCCCACGGCGCTGGTCGAGCGCATCGAGCTGGTGGTGCGGCTGGTACGCAGCAAGGGCGTGGGCGTCTACTTCGTGACGCAGAACCCGCTGGACATTCCTGACACCGTGCTCGCCCAGCTCGGCAACCGGGTGCAGCACGCGCTGCGCGCCTTCACGCCACGCGATCAGAAGGCCGTGAAAGCGGCCGCCAGCACGATGCGCGCCAAGCCCGGCCTGGACATCGAGACCGCCATCACCGAGCTGGCCGTGGGCGAGGCGCTGGTGAGCTTCCTCGACGCGAAGGGCCGGCCGAGCGTCACCGAGCGGGTGTTCATCCTGCCGCCGGGCAGCCAGATCGGGCCGATCACGCCGGCGCAGCGGCAGGCGCTGATCGCCAACTCGCTGGTGGCGGGGGTGTACGAGAAAACGGTCGACCGGGAGTCGGCCTACGAGAAACTGAAGGGGCGGGTTGCCGCGTCGCCCTCCGCTGCGGCAACACCGACCAACCCGCGTTCATCGGCCGGGGCGCCTGCCGAAGCACCGGCAGAGGAAGCCAGCTCGGGCGGCATGTTCGGCGGGCTGGGCAGCATTTTGTTCGGCAGCACCGGCCCACGCGGTGGCAAACACGAGGGGTTGGCCGAATCGATGGCGAAGTCGGCCGTGCGCACCATGGGCTCGACGGTCGGCCGGGAGATCATCCGCGGCGTGCTGGGCAGCATCCTCGGCGGCAGCACGCGGCGGCGCTGATCTGCCGCGGCGCTGGTCGCAGGCACCCGCAGCGCGTGCGGCGCTGCGGGCCTGGCCCCAGGATCAGCGGCGCTGCCAGCGCTCGTCGTGGCGATCTCGGTCGTCCCAGCGACCATCGCGGTCGTGGCGGTCACCGTCGCGCCAGTCACGGCGGTCGTAGCGGTCGTAACGCGTGCGCTCTTCGTAGCGACGATGCTCCCAGCGGTCACGGCCGGGCTGCCCATAGGCGTACGGCACGTAGCCATAGGGCGCCACGACATACGGCCGCGGATACACAACCCGCGGTGCCGGCACATAGACCACCGGCGGCGGTGCCACATAAACGGGCGCGGCATGGCGGTAGACCGGCGCGTTCGATATCACCGCGCCAATGAAGGGGTCACCGACCGAGATGGACCAGTTGATGTTGTCCCTCGCCTGGGCGGCGCTCATGCCGGACAACGCAACCACCGCGGCAGCGGCAAGGATCAGACGTTTCTTCATGGTGTGTCTCCTGGCACACCGCTGTGGTGTGCCCGTCCTCAACGCGGCACGAGGGGCGGCTGGTTGACCCCGCGTTTGTGACGATGGGTAAAGACGTGTGAAGCGCGGCGGTCAGGGGCCACGCCGGAGGCGCCCGGGGAGCGAGAGACATAATTCGTTCGGCCGCGCCCAGGTGCCGCCGATTCCATCGTCTTCTCCGTTCATTCCTCGTTGAATTGCGTTGTATCGCGCCCTGCGCGCCCTCCCCCATGACCGCACCCGCCCGCCCGACACCGCCCGACGACCACAAGCCGAGCAATTTCCTGCGACAGGTGATCGAGCGCGATCTGGCCCAGGGCACCTATGCCGGCCGCACCTTCGCCGGCACGCCGGGTGATGCCGCCCACCATGCCACCGGCCCGCTCGATGTGGCGCGCATCCGCACCCGCTTCCCGCCCGAACCCAACGGCTACCTGCACATCGGCCACGCCAAGAGCATCTGCCTGAACTTCGGCCTGGCGCGCGACTACGGCGGCGTGTGCCACATGCGCTTCGACGACACCAACCCCGAGAAGGAAGAGCAGGAATACGTCGATTCGATCCTCGATGCGGTGACGTGGCTTGGTTTTGGATGGGAGACCGAGGACCCGCTGAATCCGGGCGCGAAGCGGAGTCACCTCTACTACGCCAGCAACTACTTCGACTTCATGTACCGCGCCGCCGAGGCGCTGATCAACGCCGGCCACGCCTACGTCGACGAGCAGACCCCCGAGCAGATGCGCGCCAACCGCGGCGACTTCAACACGCCCGGCACCGACAGCCCGTTTCGCACCCGCACGCCGGCAGAGAACCTGGCCCGCTTCCGCGAGATGCGCGACGGCCAACTGGCCGACGGCGCGGCGGTGCTGCGCGCGAAGATCGACATGGCCTCGCCCAACATCAACCTGCGCGACCCGGCCATCTACCGCATCAAGCGCGCCACGCACCACAACACCGGCGACACCTGGTGCATCTACCCGATGTACACCTACGCGCACCCGATCGAGGACGCGCTGGAAAACATCACCCACAGCATCTGCACGCTCGAGTTCGAGGACCAGCGCCCGTTCTACGACTGGCTGCTCGACATGTTGTGCACGCTGGGCCTGACCAAGCAGCCGCGCCCACACCAGTACGAATTCGCGCGGCTCAACATCACCTACATCGTCACCAGCAAGCGCAAGCTCAAGCAGCTGGTCGACGAGGGCCACGTGCAGGGCTGGGACGACCCGCGCATGCCCACCATCGTCGGCCTGCGCCGGCGCGGCTACACGCCGGAGAGCCTGCAACTGCTGGCCGAGCGCAGCGGTGTCAGCAAGGCCGGCGGCTGGCTCGACTATTCGGCCATCGACATCGCGCTGCGCGACGACCTCGACCCGAAGGCCGCACGTGCCAGCGCCGTGCTCGACCCGTTGAAGCTCAAGCTGACCAATTTCGCCGAGGTGTTCGGCAGTGCCTCGCACCACGAGCCCTGCCACGCACCGGTGCACCCGGCGCACCCCGAGCGTGGCCAGCGCGATTTCGTGCTGACGAACGAGGTGTGGATCGAGCGCGAGGACTTCATGGAGGAGCCTAGCAAAGGCTTCTTCCGCCTGAGCCCGCCGCGCACCGATGCAGCAGGGGTCGGCCAGCCTGGCAGCAAGGCACGGTTGAAGTACGGCTACGTGATCGAGTGCACGGGCTGCGAGAAGGATGAGCAGGGCCGCGTCACCGCGGTGCTGGCCGCGCTGGTGCCCGACACCAAGAGCGGCACGCCGGGCGCCGATGCGGTCAAGGTCAAGGGCGTGATCACCTGGGTCAGCGTGGCCACCGGCATCGCGGCCGAGGTGCGGCTGTACGACCGGCTGTTCACCGAAGCCCAGCCCGATGCTGGCGGCCGCGATTTCCTGAGCGTGCTGAACCCGAACAGCAAGACCACCGTGACCGCGTACCTCGAATCGTCGTTGGCTTCAGCGCAGGCCGACGATCGGTTCCAGTTCGAGCGCCACGGCTACTTCGTCGCCGATCGCCACGACCACACCGCTGCACGCCCGGTGTTCAACCGGACCACGACGCTGAAGGACACCTGGGCGAAGGGCTGAGGACATCAGGTTGGCTATCCACGCTGGGCAGGGATGCGACGGCGAAGTTGCCAGCCGAACAGACTCAGGCCGGCAAGCATCAG
This sequence comes from Burkholderiales bacterium PBB1, assembly GCA_002255905.1. Classification (GTDB taxonomy): domain Bacteria; phylum Pseudomonadota; class Gammaproteobacteria; order Burkholderiales; family Burkholderiaceae_C; genus PBB1. The sequence continues at coordinate 607,244 of NKIN01000001.1, read as the reverse complement.
CGCCCAGGTACCGGGTTCTGGAACAGGCGTTGTCAAATCGACCCCAGGCAGAGATTGGACCGTCCAGCCGGTCACCGGATTGCCTTGTGCATCAAGCACTGCGCTGATGCCGCCCCATCGCAAGGTGTTTGAAAAATCGGCAGTACCTTCGTGATCGACGGATTGACCCCAGCCTGCATTGCCGCCGACCTTGGCATACGTCGTTGCACTCAGGGTATACGAACTCCAGGATCCGAACTGGAAGGGGATGCTCACATTCCAGGTGCCGGCAACGCCGTTGCCCTTGACCACTGTGCCTTGGAAATTGCTTGAGACATCACGGCATTGTTGAGCAATGGTGCAGTCCGGGTTCGTGCTGAGGCCCGTCGCATTGAAGCCGACCCACGCCCGGCCATCGGTGTTGGCAAAGGTCACCGGGTTATAAAAACCGGTGTCCAGTGTCACGTCACCCGTGACGATGAGCGGCACGACCATCGAACCCATGGTTCCGATCAGCGAGGAATTTGGAGACGGGATCAAAAATGGAACCGTCACCGAGGCGTAGGCGCTGGCCAATCCCCCCACGCCGTACGTGCCCTGGTCGATCGAGGCGACGTGGCGTGCCGATGAGTAAAGCGAAATCTGTTTGGCTGCCACTGATCCGAAGGCAGTCGCATAGTGATCTGACGAGTAGACACTCGAACTGCCCGGCGGAGACACCGTGTGATCTTCAGCCTGCAGACTCTTCTGGAGCAGCGCACCTGGAATCGTCTCGCTGAAGGATTTCTGGTCGTGATATGCGTTGACAAACAGATCGAGCGTCGCCTGGCCTTGCTGCGCAAACGCACCCGAAGAGACCAGCGTGGCGACCACAAACGCTACGGCACGGATATCCATATCGATACACCTCCGGGGATGATGGCCAGGCTTGGGACCTGCCCAGCTTGGCAAACGCGCAGCAACAAACGGCGAGTGCACTGCCCGGTAACTCTATGTCGACAGGTGCGTTACTTCAATAGCCCTGCTGCCCCCGTGACTGAGGGGGTCACGGTTCCTGACTTGGGGGCTGTCTCAGGAGCTGCGCTGGGCAATGACCGCTGCGCACTGACAATCGTGGCATGACATCACCGCTGCCACCGCATCGCCTTTCGCTCACAGCCTGGCGTCACATGGCCCTCGGGCTGGGCTTGAGCCTGGGCCTGTCTGTCGCCCTGATCACCGGCACTGCACAGGCGCAGACCACCGCATTGGCGCCGCTGGCCACGGTGTCCAGCGTGGACCTGGATCGCTACATGGGCCGCTGGTACGAGATCGCGCGGTTCCCCAACCGCTTCCAGAAAGACTGCAGCGGCCCGGCCACCGCCGACTACGCGCTGCAGCCGAATGGCCGCGTGCAGGTGACCAACCGCTGCCCGCTGGCCGACGGCAAGACCGACGAGGCCGTTGGCGAGGCACGGCGCATCGGCGGTCCGGGTTCGCCGAAGCTGGAAGTGCGTTTCGCGCCCGCCTGGCTGTCGTGGCTGCCCATGGTCTGGGGCAATTACTGGGTGATCGACCTCGATCCGGCCTACACGCTGGCCGTGGTGAGCGAGCCGAAGCGCGAGTATCTGTGGGTGCTGGCGCGCCAACCGCAGGTGGATGCGGCGACCTGGGACGCACTGATGGCGCGCCTGCGTGCGCAGGGCTTCGACCTCTCGACGCTGCAGAGAGCGGGCGGCGGCAGGCTGCCGTGAATCAGGCCTGGACGGCGTAACGCGCTACGGCTGGCCGACGGACGATGAGGGCGTCACAGGCAGCTCGGGAATGCCGAGGTGAGCTGTCCTGAACAGGCTGACGGTCTCGTCGATGAGCTGGTCGACCGGGGTGCCGGCCACCAGCCGGGCGTAGGCCACGAACGACACCTTACCGTCGGTGACGTAGTGGGCCACCGTCACATCGGCCTGCTGTTGCGACGACGGCTGCGACTTCAGCAGCAGGTAGTTTCCGCGCCAGCCCGATGCCGATTGGTACTCGCCGCGTCGGCCAGTCTCGACCACGGTGCCCGCAGCGCGCAGGTCGCCCACCAGCTGATAGAAGTAGGCCTGGGGCGGCGCCGCGTCGTGCGGCAGCTTTTCCACCGCGATCAGGTAGCGCAGCGTGTCGCCGTCCCACACCGCCAGCACCTGTTTCTGCTGGTTGACCGACGGCACGATCTGCTGCGTCAGGTCGATCGAGGCCGGCGGATCGAGCGCCAGACCATCGGGCAGCACGAGGGCGCGACTGGCACCGCAGGCACACAGACACAGCAGTGCAGTGATCAGGGGACGAACGATGCGCATGGCCGGTTCAGCCACGCAGGCCGCTCTCGCCGGGATGTTCAGGCAGCACCACCGGCGTGGCCGGCTTCCAGCCCTTCTTGCGGTGCTCGGCCACCACGTTGGTGTAGATGCCGCCGCGCACGTACCAGCGGGCGGTGATGCGGGCATAGCGCGGCTGGGTGACGGCGACGATCTTCGTCAGGATGTCGTTGGTGACTTTCTCGTGGAAGGCGCCCTCGTTGCGAAAGCTCCACATGTACATCTTCAGGCTCTTGAGCTCCACGCAAAGCTGGTCGGCCACCATGTCGATGACGAAATGCGCGTAGTCGGGCTGGCCGGTCAGCGGACACAGGCAGGTGAACTCTGGGATCTGGAACTGGATCGCGTAGTCGCGCTCCGGCGCCGGGTTCGGGAACACATGCAGGTCTTTCGACGGCGCGGTCGGCGGGTTGATCGGCGCAGCGCGCTGCTTCGCGGGCTCGGGTTTGATCGTCTTGGTGTGTCGTGGCATGGCGGGAACTCGTTGAAGAAAACTCAGGGGATGCCCACGGTCTTGTGCGTCTGCACGCTGAGCCGCCATTGCGGGTGCGCGAGACAGTAATCGATGGCCAGCCGGGTGTTGCGGCGCTGTTCGAGGCCGTCCATCGGCTGCAGGAAAAACAGTTCGAAGTCGAGCGCAGCGAAGCGCTCGGGCAGCGCGGCGGGCTGCGGGTACACCAGCTTCAGCTCATGGCCGCACGTGAGCACCAGCGGCGCATCGGCCTTGGGGCTCACGCAGATCCAGTCCAGCCCCGCCGGTGCGGGCTGCGTGCCGTTGGTTTCAACGGCCACCTGGAAGCCCAGGTCATGCAGCGCATCGATCAGCGGCTCGTCGAGCTGCAGCAGCGGCTCGCCGCCGGTGCACACCACCAGTGGCCTGCCCGGCACCCCCGCGGGCCAGTGCCGCGCGATATGTTCAGCCAGCGCAGCAGGCGTGTCGAACTTGCCGCCGCCTGCGCCGTCGGTACCGATGAAGTCGGTGTCGCAGAAGCTGCACACCGCCGTGGCGCGATCGGCCTCGCGGCCCGACCACAGGTTGCAGCCGGCGAAGCGGCAGAACACCGCCGCGCGCCCAGCCTGGCCGCCCTCGCCTTGCAGCGTGTAATAGACCTCTTTGACGGCGTAGGTCATGGCGTGAGGCTCATGGTCACATCGGCCCGGTCAGTGCGATATCGCCCACCGACACGGTGACGCCGCAGCCCGGTGTTTCGAACAGGTCGACGCGGTCGAGCTGCGGCAATTCACGGCGCGCCTGTTCGGCGATCCAGGCGGCGATGCCGGCGGTGTCACCATCGGCGAGGTCAGCGATCTCGTGGATGGGCTGGTGATCGAGCTGCTTGAAGATCGGGTTGAAGGCCGATTTCACATCGCCGAAATCGACCGCCCAGCCCAGCAGTTCATCGAGCGGTGCCGCGAGGTGCAGGCGCAGCGTGTAGGTGTGGCCGTGCAGCCGGCGCAGGCCGCTGCCGTCGGGCGCCTTGCGCAGCTGCACCGCGGCGTCCAGCGTCATCTGCTTCCAGATGCGGTGCAGCTTGCCGTCGAACACCGCACCGCAGCTGCCGGTTTCGTACACCGTGACGGCCGCCAAGCCCGGCAACTCGGGCGCCAGGCGCTCCCACAGCCAGCTGCTGAGCAATTCACTGGTCGGGTTGGCCAGGCCCGGCAGGTCGTTCAGGCAACCGTGGTTCAGCTGGCAGTGCAGCGGCGCCCAGATGGCATCGATGGCGTCGTGGTTGATGGCGGTGTCGCCGCCCGCGTCGCTCGTGCGCACATGCAGCACCGCCTCGAAGCCGTGCCCGTGCATCGTTCCGCACTTGTGGCCGAGCGGCACATTCGGCAACCAGTGCGCCGACTGGAACGCGTATCGGCGCCACAGCGTGATGCGGCCCGATTCGTCGAGCTGGGCGCCTCGTTGGGCGGTGCTCTGCACGCCGAGCTCGGCGGGGGCGGGCAGATCGAGCCGGTCACGCAGCCAGTGCGCGAGGTTCGCGTCGGTCGGGTTGGGCACCTGCTCGTTGAGCAGGCGATGGTCGAGCAGCGCCGCGCTGGCCTGAAGTTGGTCATGCAGTCGCTCGACTTCGCCACCCGAAAACGCCGCCCAGCCCGCAGGCAGCGCGCAGCGCAGCTTCGTAACGAATCCGTGCCCATGCAGGCGGCCCGAGGGATGCCCGGCCGGCAAGGCCCCGATCTGCCGTGCAGCCTCGAAACCGGCCTGCGCACAGAACACCGTGCGTGGGATCAAGGATGGGGTCACGTTCAGACCATCCCGAAGCGCACGAGCAGTGGATCGCGAACGCCTGCCTCGGCGAAGCCCTTGGCGCGCAGCACGCACGAGTCGCAGCCACCGCAGGGTCGGCCGTCGGTGTCAGGGTCGTAGCAGCTGCTGGTCTGTGCGTAATCGACGCCCAGGCGCAGGCCCTCGTGGATGATCTGCGCCTTGCTCATCGCGATCAGCGGCGCATGGATCTTCAGGCGCTGCGTGCCTTCGACACCCGCCCGCGTGGCCAGGTTGGCCATCGCCTCGAAGGCGGCGATGTAGTCGGGCCGGCAGTCCGGGTAGCCGGAATAGTCAAGCGCATTGACGCCGATGAAGATATTGGTCGAGCCCAGGGTTTCGGCCCAGGCCAGCGCGAAGCTCAGGAACACCGTGTTGCGCGCCGGCACGTAGGTGATCGGGATGCCATGCGACATCTCGTCGGCACTGCGGTCCTTGGGCACGGCGATGTCGGCGGTGAGTGCCGAGGCACCGAAGGCGCGCAGGTCGATCTGCGCGGTCACGTGCCGGGACACCCCTTGCGCACGCACGATCGCGTCGGCGGCGTTCAGCTCATGAACATGGCGCTGCCCGTAGCGAAAACTCAGTGCGCAAGGCTCGAAACCGCGCTCGCGCGCGATCGCCAGCACGGTCGACGAATCGAGCCCACCGCTCAAAAGCACCACCGCAGGGGGCCGGCCCGCCACGCCTTGTTCCATCCACGCACTCCGCCACACGGTTCCATTGACCAACCCGTGAGTTTAGGGTCTGCCCCAGGGTAGCCCGGAACAGCCCATGGCGATGGATGGCCATGCTACGGACGGCCCGGTACGGCCTGCACCGACGTGGGTGCGCCGGCCGATGGGCTGGACGGCACGAATCGCTCGGCATCGGTGCGGTCGCGGTGGTCCTGGACCAGATTGAACAGCTCGACATCGGCCAATCCCAGCACGGGATCGCGCTGCCGGAGCACCTCGCCCAGTCCTTTGTTCCGGTAGCGGTCCAGCAACTCGGCGCTGAGCTGGATCAACCGGCCGTTCTTCGCGGTGCAGGCGGCCACCTGCGCCACCTGGTCGTCGTGTTGCCGTTGCAATTGCAGTTGCTGCTCGTTGCGCAGCCGGGTGTACTGCTCCAGCTCGCGCGCCTTCTGCGCCAGCGCGTCGTCGCTGCGCTGCTTCTGCTCGGCAAGCTGCCGCTCAAGCGCAGCGATGCTGCTCGCCATCTGGTTGCGCGCCACTTCGGAGGCCCTCAGGTTTCCGCTGGCCTTGCGCAGCGCATCGTCGAGTCGCCCGGCCTGCTGGGTCTGCGCAGCCAGCTGCGCGTCGAGCTCGGCCTTGTCGGCCTCGACCTTGGCTTTTGCAGCCTGCGCCTCCTGCACCTGCTGGCGCAGGCTCTGCATCTGCAACTGCGCCCGGCGTGCGGCCTTCTGCGCGTTCTTGTCCTCGGACTGCGCACTCGCATAGCCCGAGGTCAGAAAGACCACCACCGCCATCAAGGTCAGCGCCCAGGTGCGTACGGATTTCATGGCGCTCAGAACCGCAGGTTCAGGTCGAACTGGAACACGTCGATCGACAGCGGTGGGCCCGAGATCGAATCGCCGCTGAAGTAACGGAACGAAACCGCGGTGTTCTTCGCCACGCCATAGCTGGCGCCGAGGATGTAGCCGCGCGCATCGGTGCCGCCGAGTCGGAAATCGCTGTCCGTGTAGGCATCGAGCACGGCGTCGCGTTCGATGCGCTTGTAGGCGGCACTGACCTGCCAGTCGTGCAGCGCCTTCACGTCGACATCGCCGAAGGCGAGCTGCAGGTGATAGGCGTTGACCTGGCCATCGACATCAACGCCCACGCGCTGGCTGACCTCGCGGCGACTGAACCCGAGGTTGCGCACGAAGTCGCCCGTGACGATGAGCCGCTTGCCGGCGATCGATGGCAGATCGACCTGCGCGGTCAGGTTGAGCAAGTGGTACTCGGCGGCCAACCCGAGCAAGGGCCGCAGCACATCGGACGAGATGTTGTAGTACGTGTTGCCCTTCTGCGCAAAGGCCGGTGCAGAGCTTTCCCGGGCCGAGGAGCCTGGTGCGCTGACCTTGCCCAGCAGGTTGGCATAGTGGTAGTAACCGAGACCGACGCGGGCCCCGAGGCTGCGCGGCGATGGTGAGAGCGTTGCACCCACCTGCCCGCCGAACAGCCACTTGTCTGCCGACGACAGCTCGACCTCCTGCACCGGCAGCGCGGCCAGCGTGGCAAAGGCGCGGATGTCCGAGGTGATCCTCGGCGTCCACTGCACGGCGACACCATCGAAGCTCAGGTCGTTCGCCCAGAGCAGGTTGGTCCCGAACCAGGGGTTGCCGAATCGACCTGCCGTCACGCTGAACTGATCGCGATGGCGATAGCGCACATAGGCGCGATCCATCAGCACCGTGTAGCGGTTGCCGTAGGTGCCCAGCGTCTGATTCGAGGACACCGGATCGGTTGCGCTGCCGGTCGTGAGGCGCACACCAGCCGACCAGTGGTCGTCGATGGTGGCGGTGAGCCCGATGCGGGCGCGCACCCGCAGGCGTTCGCGGTCTTCGCTGGTGTTCAGCAGCGACAGCGAGCGGGCACGGTTGGTGTCGGCGATGCTGAGCGTGGCCGCATTGCCGCTGGCATAGCGATCCAGCTGCGCGCGCAGGCGCAGATCACCGTCCCATTCGAGGCTGCGGACCCAGCCGGGGATCGCGCCCGGCCCCGACCAGCCTTCTCGAAATGCCTGGGCGGCCAGTTCAAGGCGGATCTCCTCCTTCAACTCCTTGCGCACGAACTCGGGGATGTAGGGCACGCGCACCGTGGCGGGTGCGGGCGGCGCGCCAGCGGCCGAGCCGTTACCTGCAGGCGATGGCGCGGCAGCCCAGCCGGGCGCTACGGGCGCCGTGGCAACCGTGCCCGCTGGCACCGGCGCGACGCCTGCTTCGCTGAGCAGGGCATTGCCGGCCTCGCGCGCAAGAACACCTTGCGAGACGAGCTGCGAGATCAGCTTGGACATCGTCGCGCGCACCTTGTCGATCTCGGACTCCTGTGCGAGGGCGGGCATCGCCACCCAGGTGGTCACGGCCAGTGCGGCAACCAGGCGTTGCAAGGGAAACTTCATGCGGTGTGGGGGGTGTGAAGACAAGATGAATCGGCGATGGGGATGGCAGCGATGAGGGCGGCGGTGCGACCGAGCGATCAGGAGCGGTTGCTCAGCCGCAGTTGCATCGGTCGCATCGAGCTGGGCGGGACGTCCTTCAGCGGAGCGAGGTCGAGCAGCGTCAGCTGGATCAGGTCGTCGACCTTCGGATCGCCGGAACCGCTGACGATGTCGGCCTTCTGCACCCGGCCGTCATCGCCCAGCCAGACCCTGACGACGACCCTGAACTCCTCCTTCAGCACCTTGCGGTGGCGCGACAAGGCTTCGTGGAACTGGCGTTGCAGCAGGCCCGAGTAATAGGCCCCGCCCCCGCCGCCGGTCGTCAGGTAGTCGCGCCCACCCTTGTTGCCTGCGAGCCCGAAGCCGTCAGAGCCGGCACCGCCTTCGGCATCGACGCCCAGCGGCTTGTCCGACGCCGGCTTGTCATCGGCCGCCTTCGGCTCATCGGGCTTGGGCTCGTCCTTGGGCTGGTCGATCTTGACCTCTTCCTTCACCTTGGGCGGCTCCGGCGGCTTCTCCGGGGGCTTGGGTGGCGGCGGTGGAGGCGGCTGCTTGATCAGTGCCACCTGACGCACGCCGGTCGGCTTGGCCGTGGGCCCCGACAGAAACTTCATCAGCAGCAGCGCAGCGCCGACCAGCAGAGCCAACGCCCCCAAGGCGATCGCCACCGTCTTGAGCCAGGAGCGGCCGCGCTCCGCGTCGTCGTGGTACTCGTCCATCGTCGACTGCCCGCACGCCGCGGCGCGCTACTTCACCAGGCGCTGGGTGACCAGGCCGAGTTGGGTGATGTCGAGCCGGCCCATCAGGTCGAGCACGTCGACGACCTTTTCGTAGTGGACCTTGGCATCGCCCTTGATGACCACCGGAAAGCTCGGGTTCACCGCTTTCAGCTGGCGCAGGCGGTCTTCGAGCTCCTGCATGCTCACCGGGTAGGTGTCCAGAAAGATCTGCCCGTCGTCGCGGATGGTGATGGCCTTGGTCTGCGGCTTGGCAAGGCTGGGCGCGGCGCTCGCCTTGGGCAGGTTGACCTTGATGCCCTGCACCGACGCCGTCGTCATGATGATGAAGATCACGAGCAGCACGTAGCTGAGGTCGAGCATCGGCACGACATTGATCTCGTCGTAGGGCTTGCCGGCGGCCTGCATCTTCATGGGGTGGGCCTCAGACCGAGTGGTTCTCGGCGATGCGGGTGATGAACTCGTCGACGAACACCTGCATGTCCGAGGTCAGCTCGGAGATCTTGCTCTGCAGGTAGTTGTAGCCAAAGAGACAGGGAATGGCGACAGCCAGACCCGCCACCGTGGCCACCAGCGCCGCGGCGATGCCCGGCGCGATGGCGTTCACGTTCACGTCGCCCGCCGCGGCAATGGCTGCAAAGGTGATCATCACGCCCACCACCGTGCCCAGCAGACCCAGGAACGGCCCGCCAGCGATGGAGATGGTGAGCACCACCATCTGGGCATTGAGGCGCTGCAGCTCACGCACCAGCCGCGCATCGATGGTCGCGCGGATCGCATTGAGCGAGGGATCGGTGAGGGTCGGGGCGCGACCCTCCTTCGCATAGGCAGAAAAGCGCTCCCGCAACTCGTGGGCGCCGGCCGCATACAGGCGATACAGCGAGGAGTACCGGTAGGCCCGGGCGGTTTCCTTCTCGGCCTTTTCCACGGCGGCGTCCTGCGCACCGGGGCGGATGGAATTCACCAGCTTCTCGAACTGCGCCTTGAAGCGCTCGTTGTCCCTGGCGGCCTTGTTCACGAACATGGCCTTGGTGATCATCACCCAGAAGCTCACGACGAACATCACGCCCAGGATCGCGATGACCACCCAGCCGTCGATCGTCACCGCACCGAGCAGGATCTTCAAATAGGAAGGCCCGCTGTCACCCTCGCCCTCACCTTCGGCGGCGCCATGGGTCACGAGCTTCTGGTCCTGTCCCTGCGACAGCGCCGCGGTCCGGATCCAGTCGGCCGAGCGCGCGGTGGTCGACACCTGCAGCTCGTCGAGCTCGCCCTGGAAGCCCTTGCCGACAACCGCTGCACCGCTCAGGTCGGGCACGTTGCCTGCGGCTTGGGCCACCTGCTGGCCGTTGAGGTAGATCGTCAGCCCGTCCTTCACGACGATGGCCACGTGCTGCCAGATCGCGGCAGTGACCGGCGCCGATGCAGTGGCCGTCAGGGTGCCCGACTGTGCTTGGAGCTTGCCGCCGCGCAGTGCGACGACGAGCGGCGCGGCCCCCTCGGTCTGCGTGTACAGCGGCGCGTCGGCCAGGTCGGCCGGCTTGATCCAGAAGGACACGGTCAACCCGTTGGTGCCTGACTTCAGCGATGGCGTCGAGGGCAGCACCAACTCGGCATTGCGGTCGAAGGCGAGCGCACCGCCAATGAGGCCGGTGCCGATGGCCTGGGCGGTGGAGCGCAAGGCATGGTTGGCGTTCGCGGTCGCATCCTGCGGCAGCGGCTCGCGATCGTCGAAGTGGTAGACCAGCGCCTGCGCCGCGTCGTAGCTGCCCTTCGCGTCGTCACCCGCAGCGGCTGCCGGGTTGCCGTAATAGAGCCAGATGAACGCATCCTTGGTGCCAGGCGTGAGCTTGGGCACCTGAACCCAGACGAAAGCGAGCTCATTCAGGCCATCGAACTTCTCGATGTGGAACTTCAGCGGCGTCTTGTCGTCGCTGGCAATGAAGCGCAAGTCACTGCCGTCGGGCTTGGCCTCGATGAACTGGAAGTTGCCGGTGTGCAGCCGGACCAGCACCGGCGCACTGTCCACCGCCGCCGTGATCGGCAGACCTTCTGCCGATGTGTTCAAGCCGATCCTCACTCGCTGCGGCCAGTCAGCGTTCCAGGCAGCGTGCACCGCGCCAGCCGTCAGCAGGCTCCACAACACCAAGGCAAACACTGCGATTTTTTTCATGACCGGCGGGAGCTGACCGTCGTTGAGGCACAGCCCATGATCTTGAACAGGCTTTGTGGCAGCGCTGTGAATTGACACACCCCGCCTGTCATTTGGCGAAGCAGTCCTTTTGCTGCTCCTTGCAGTTCTTGTCGCCGAAGCCCAACACCTCGACCGTCAGGATGGATGGCTTCTGCAGGCCTTCTGCGGCGGCTGCTGCACGCGCCGCGTTGGTGGCAGCAGCTGCCGCTTCCTCGGCTGATTTCGAGTTGTTGGTGGCCCCTGCGCTGGACAAGGCGGCAGCCAGGCTGCCAGCCGGCGTCACCGGCACGCCAGACGACGAACCGGAGGCGCTGATGCTGCTGCCGTTCAACACCGTCTGTGCATTGATGACGATGTTGCCGCTGGATCGAATACCTGCCTCACCGGCATCGATCGCACCCGCCGGGGCGTACAGGTAGATGTCGCCGGCCTTCGGCGTGAGCAGCGGGCCCAGGCCATCGGGGTCCGAGGTCAGGGTGCGGATGCCACTGCCAACCGCACTGGCCGGGGTGATGACCTGCACGCCAATCTGGTTGCCGTCGGCATCCAGGATGGGCAGACGCACCGGCGCCGGCGTGGTCAATGAGGTCTGCGCGCCTCGGCCCGCATCGATGCTGCCCTGCGACGAATAGAGCAGGATGTCGCCGCCCTGTGCGGTGATGACCCGGCCCTGGTTGATGCTGAAGTCGCCCGACAGCACGCTGCGGATCGCGCCACCGGCATTGGTCAGCAGGCCCACCGTGGCAGCGCCTGGTGTGGTCAGGCCGACGACGATGTCGCCACCGGGTGCCCACAGGTCGATACCGCTGCCGCCGTAGGTCTGGATCGAGGTCTGGTAGCTGTAGAGACTGCCGCCGGACACGGCAGCCGGCGCGACCACGGGCGCCGTCGCGGCGGCCAGCGCATTGGAAAACACGATCGGTGTCACGCCGGTCGGCACCGCGCCTTCGCGGCGGCGCAGCAGGTAGTCGCTGAAGACACGTGGGTAACGCTGGTCGAACTCGACGTACGCCGCGTAAGGGGCACCCCCGGGCGTGGCGGCCAGTGCCGCGATCGACCCGGCAGCGCTCAATGCGGCCACGTTGGTCTCGGTATTCAGCAGCGCATACAAACGCGCTGCCGCCACGCCGTCGGCCGTCGGGCCCAGCGGCAGGCTGTTCGCCCGCAGCGCGTCCTGATAAGCCACCAGTGCGCGCGGCGCGGCGGTGTCGAGCTTCACGAAGCGGGCATACAGCGGGTCTGCTGCGGCAAGCGCCGCGATGTTGCCCGCGGCCAGCACCCGCGCTGCATCGGGCTCGGTGCCGAGTTGCCGGTACAGGTCGATGATGTCGCTCGCCGCGCCGTTCAGCGCGATGACTTCGGCATAGGCCGCGTCGATCGCTGCCAGATTCACATCACCGCGCACGCCGGCAAAGACCGAGATGCGCGCGCTGTCTTCGTACGGCAATTGCGGGTTGGAATCGTTGCCGGTGGCCACCAAGCCGCCCAGGCTGCCCTGCCCTTGCACACCATTCGTCGCCGCACCACCGAGGTCGATGTTGCGCCCCGCCTGCAACAGCAACTGCCCCGGGCCACGGATCTCGAAGCTGCCGGGCTCGCGGAAGTCGCCGCGGTCGGCGCGCACCTCGCTCAGGTCATCGGGCTTCAGGTTTTGCAGGCTCAGGTTCGCGCCCACGATGTCGGTGCCTGCGCGCAGACGACCCGGCGCGGTGTAGGTCAGCGTCGTCGCTGCCCCGCTGGAGGTGAAGCTGCCGTCGAGCGCCTGCACATCGAAGACAAATGCCTGATCGCTGTCGCGTTCAACGATGCGTACATCACCAGCGCGGGCCTGCAAACCCGTCACACCGCTGAGCTGCCGGGTGTTGTTGTTGGCATCCTGGAAGCGGGTGGTCGGCGTGATCACCGCCGTGGGACTGCGGTCGGCACCGTGGAAGCCGACATTGATCAAGGAATCGCCAGCCAGAAACGCCACGCTGGCGGTTGCCGACGGGAAGGTGGTGATGGCATCGGACAGCAGCGGGCCGGTGATGTCACCGGTGAAGGCCACGAAGTCCAGACTGGCTGGGTACGCCCCCGGGATGGCCGTCTGGTTGGAGGTGAGCTGCGAGACGGCATTGAAGCTGCGCCAGCCCGACGCCAGCACCGCGTCATAAGTCAGATCGCCGCTTTTCGCGACCACACCGGCACGGCTGTTCGCCGAGTAGGTGAAGAAGGTCGAGACGCTGCCCTGGGTGCCAAAGCTGGGGCCGCGGGTGGCGTCGCTGTTGTCGCGGCTGGTCTGGTACAGCGCGGTCGGGTTGCTGATGGTCTGCAGCGCCACGTTGCCGCCAGCGACCAGGTCGATGCTGGCACCTTCCGGCACGTCGCCGCTGCTGACACCGGCCAGATACAGCTGGGTGTGCCGGGTGCCGCCGATGTCGCCTGCGGCGTCGATGCGCCCCTGCCCTCGTGCGACGAAGAACGAGCTGCCGACCACGTCCTCACCAGCACGCACCTCGAGGTTGCCGCCGCCCTGCACATCGACCTGGCGGACGTTGTCGGCATCTCGGTACGTCCGGCCGGTGGTCGGCAGCGCGGCGGCCAGATTGCTGATGCTGCCGCCGGCCGCGATGTCGATGTCCCCGCCGGCCAGCGTGCCCACGCCTTGCTGGAAGCGCGGCCGGTAGGTCCACCAGTCGGTGGGCTGTAGCGCAGCGAACGCGACGTTCGGATTGCGCGGCCGGCGCAGCCATTCGTTGATCCACAGGTCACCGGCGCCGCCAACGGCACCGATCAGATCGCCTCCCGCACGAATCGAGATGCCACCGCCATCGACCGCCCACCGGTTGTTGCCCTGTGCCTCGGTGTCGGTGGCACCGATGCGACCGCCGGTGTAGATGCTGCTGGCGACATGACCGATCGACACGTTGTCGGCCGCCGCGAGGTCGATGCGGCCGGTGCCGGTGCGCAAGCGCGCGCTGGCGCCCGAAAGCATCAGCGAGCCGCTGGGTACCGCAATGCGCGCGCGCGTTGCGAGCGGATTGGCAGCAGTCAGATCGGCACCGGCCACCAACCGCAGGTTCCAGGTGTCGCCGGCCAGGATGTCATCGGTCGGGGAGCCGAGCGACTGGCTGATGGTCAGGTCGCCCTGGGCACGCACGGTGAGCGTTCCGGGTCGACCGCCGGCCAGCCACTGGGCGTTGGTCAAGTCCCAGGCCGTTCCCAGCACCAGACTGCCGCTGCTGCGCAATTCGGTCGCGCCGAGCAACCGGGCCCCCGCCGCAACACCGGTTTCGTCGCGCAAGCCGCCGAGGATTGCGCTCGGGTTGCTGGCATTGATGAACGCGGCGTGGTCGGTGGCATACCCGCTGATGCTCGGTGCAGTGACGCTGCCGCTGACGTTGTAGACGCGGGTCGCCTCGACATCGACCGAGGCCGGCGCGTCGCCGGAGGAGCCGGCCGCTTGCGCGGCCAGACCCGCGCTGCTGTAGCGCAGCACGGTACCCTGGAGGGCCGTCGGTGCGAGCGCGTTCGTTGCGCTGCGGCTGACGCCGAAGGTCACCGAGCCCGCGGGCCCGGCGTTGCCGGCGCGCACGTCGATGGTGGATGCCGCATCGAAGCTCAGCCCACCACTGCCGCTGGCGATGCGCACCTCGCCACCGCGCGCACCGCTCTCACTGGCGTTGGCGACGACGCGGCTGCCAGCGACCAGTGCGATGTCATCGCGGGCATAGAGTTCGACACGGGCACCGCCCGACGCGGCGCCGCTGCCGATGCGCCCGGCCACATCGAGTCGCCCTGCATCGACGGCCAGCGTGACGCGGCGTGCGTTCACCACATCGGCCGACGCCACCGCGAGATCACCACTGCGCAGGCGCAGCTGACGCGCTTCGGCAAAGCCGCCCGCATTCAACGCGCTGTTCAAGGCCGAGAAGTCGTCGAGCGTGCCCAGATCGATGTCGGCCGATCCCGATCGCGCGGGCGCCGCAGCCCGGCCTGCGAGTTGCCCGTCGAGGACCAAGGACGTGGCCTGCACTGCCAATCGCCCGGCGCCACCGCCTTCGGCCGCAGCCGACACATCGATCTGCGCACCCGCCTGCACCGTCACCGAACCGGTCGTCGCAGTGAGCGTGACATCACCACCGTCGGCGGTCACTGATCGGCCATTGAAGTTGCGCGCCTGACTACGCGCATCGAGCCGCGCCCCATCGGCCAGCGTGATGCCGTCGGCGCTGTCGCTGCCGCGGGCGCTCAGCGTGATCTGGCCCGAACGCGCCTGCACCGCAGTGGCGACATCGACGCGCTGACCCTCGAGCGTCAGGCGCCCACCAAGTTCTGGCTCGTCGGACATCGCTGTCGCGGTCGGCGCGGGGCCGCCGGTCAGCGTCAACGCGGCATAGACCGGCGCGTCGGCTTGCGAAGTATCACCCGCGCTCACCGTCTGGTTCGACCCGCCAGCAGCCACCACGCGAGGCGTCGCCATCGCCAGTGTGCCGGCCACCTGCAGGCGGCCCTGCCCGACGCTGCGCACGCTGTCGCGGGCCATCAGGCTCGACGACACGAACCCGCCCACCGCCTTCTCGCCGTCGCCGAGCAGCAGTTGCTCGGCCTGCACGGTCAGGCTGCCGCTGCCAAGGCTGGCCGACGCACGGGTCGAGGTGCTGTTGTCGAGTTCGACGCGTTGGGCAGCGATCGTGGCGCGCGCAGACTGTCCGTCGGCGGTGGCGCGACCACGCAGCAATGGCGTGTCCAGCGTCAGGCTGGCGAGTTGGGGCGAACCCAGCAGGGTGGTGCCGATCAGATCGATCGCGTCATAGCCGCGCAGCACCAGCGCATTCAGTGCCCCAAAGGCGGCGAGGTCGCTGTTCGAGAGCACCAGCCCGGTCAAGGCGCCAGTCGCTTGGGCGGTGTCGCCCAGGTTGACCTGCGACGACGACAAGCTGAGCGAGCCACCCACGCCGCCACTGCCTCCGGCGCGCAGCTGGCCTTGCGATTCGGTCGAGCGGGTGGCGTCGATCAGCAAAGCACCGTCGGCGCTCAACACAGCACCCGCGGCAATGCGTACGTCACCGGCCGCGCTGGACGCGGTGCCACGGTCCACCCTCGACGCCGCACCACTGCCGAGACGGATCAGCGCGCCCGACGCCTCGCTCGCGATGACCGAGGGCGCGCCGCCGGTGGTCGCGCCGCTGGCAGTCAACACACTGCCTGCGAGCACATCGATGCGGTCGGTGGCTGCCAGCATCAGATCGGGCAGCGTCACGGCGCCAGCGCTGCTGTTGGCGATCAGCACCTCGCTGGCGCGGGTCTCGACGGCGATACCGCTGTCGGCATCGCTGCGCTTGCCGCCCAGCAGCACGCTCGCGTTCAAGCGGGACAGCGACGCGCCTTCGATCTGCAGGAAGCCGGCCGGCACCGCAGCGTCACCGACGTGATCAACCACCGCGATGCGCTGGCCACCGATGTCCACCTCGGCGATGCGACCGCTGACCTGCGACGGCCTGCGAGCCGCGGCGGTGTCAAAGTCGCCGTTCAGTGTCAGTGCGGTGGCGTCGGCGATCGACAGCCGGCCGGCATCCCAGGGCGCACGCGGCGCGGCGAGCCGGCCGAGCGCCGCGGCGCTGGCGAAGAAGTCGGCACCGTTCAGGTTGTAGTCTGACGACAACAAGGCGGCCGCACCGGGACGGACCACGACACCTACGCTTTGCGAATCGACCACCGAGGTCCCACGCGCACTGCGAAAGCCTGCCAGCACGGTCTGTCCGTTCGGCAGGCGCGTGGCCTGACCGGGTTGCAGATTTCGATAGGCAGTGCCGGTCTGCAGTTCGACCAGGAAGGCGCCGGGCAGCAGTGCATAGCGAGCTGGCAGCAGCGTGTATTCACCGGCAGGCAGCAGTCCGCCCGCACCGATCTGGAGGCTGTCGTACAGCCCTGTATCGCGCCCGCTGGACAAGGAAAAGCCGAGGCCGGGATCGCTCGGCGCCTGCGTGTCCCGGTCGTAGGGGCTGGTCTGGAGCCGGGCGGCCGGGATCACCGCATAGGTGTTGGCCGCCCGCGTGATGTCACTGTCACCGCCGCTGCCCGGCACGAATTCCGCCGCCTGCACATCGCCGCCGCCGCTCAGATCGACGGTTGAGCCGGGCTGCACGTCGATGGTGGGGGCGGTGAGCGTGATGCGCTTGCCCGCATCGGTCACGGCATTCAACGTGGTCGGTGGCGTCACACCGCCATCCACGTAGCGCCACAGGATGCCCGACACCGTGGTGCCATAGGGAATGGTCAGGTCGTTGCCGGACACCGAGGTCAGGCTGCCAGCGGCCAGGTCAAGCACGCTGTCTGCGCGCAGATCGATCTCGCCCAGCGGGGCGAGCAGGCGGCCCGCCTGATGGACCGTGTCAGCCTGCAGCGTCAACTTGCCACCGGCCGAATACACGCTGCCCGGCTGCGCACCGTTGGCAGTGACGCGAATCGAGCCACCCGCCACCGACGTGCTGTTGGGCTGGTCTTGCACCGCGATCGTGAAATCGCTGCGCGTGGCCGGATAGACCTGTGCCGCGTCGAGTTCGACGTTGCCTGCGGTGCTCAGCCGTCCGACCTGTCGCGACGACTGCTGACCGCCATTGGCCGACTCCACGGTCAGTGCACGGCCGATCAGACGGATGTCGCTGTCGCTGGCAATGCGGGTGCGGCGGCTGCCGTTGATGGTGAAGTTTCCGTACAGATCGACCGCACCGGCGGCCACGTCGAGCAGTCCGGTGCCCGCACGGGTTGGCAGGTTCGGCGAGGCACTGCCCTCGACGATCTGGTAGGTGCTGAACGCCCCGTCGGAGACCAGCTGACGCGCCCCCAGCGACTGACCGATGGCCACCGTCGAGCCGCGCAGGTTGACCAGTGCACCGTCCGTCAACTCGATCAACGGTGCATCGAGGCGGATGCCGCGCTCGAAGTCCAGGTCGGCACTGCCGCGAAACTCGATGCGGTTTTCCGATTGCAAGCGCAGCTTGTCGACGCCTGCCGCAGCGAGCGCGCGCACATCGACAGCAGCATCCACGGTGTCCGATGCGGCCGCCGTCGTGTCCGGGCCGGCGGTGACAACGATGCGGCGTTCGGCAGGTCGCACCGTTTGTCCCTCGGCAGCCCGGAGCTCCAGCGCCACGCTGCCGCCTGCCGCTGTCGCCGAGCCGCCTTCGGCGAGCAGCGTGCCGTTCAAGACGACCCGATCCTGCGCACGCAATGTCAATGTGCCGGCGTGGCCGTCAAGCGTGCGCTGGACGTAGCCGGGCGCGCCGTCGCTGGTGGCCACATCGACCTGCTGATTGACCCCGCTGATGTCGATGCGCGCACCGGCATCGACGCGCAGGCCGGCGCTGCGAGCGTCGAGCGTGACCGCGCCGCCGTTGACCAACGTGCCCTGTACCCGGCCCTCGTCGTTCGGGGTGGCGATGAAGACGCCTGCGGTCGACAACTCTGCCTGCGAGCCGAGGTGCAGCGCCGATGCCGACAAATCGGTCGGGCCTCGGAGCGTGGCGGTGATGCTGCCACCCGGCGCGCTGATGCGACCGTCGATGTCCAGGCCATCCACTGCGGACACGGTCACCGCGCCGCGCGGGTCGGTGGTGATCGACGCGCCAGAGTTCAACGTGAAGGTTGCCGCCCCCTGCGCGCCGCCCGCACGCGCAGTCAGCACCACCGAAGCAGCCGTGCGCTGGGACGCTGGCAGCGTCTGCACCTGCGCGATCGATGCCAGGTCAGCACCCGTGGGGAGCAGCACGGCAGCCGCGTCGGGAGCGATGACGAGGTTGGCCTGCTGCACGTTCACGGCGGTGCCAGCGGCGACGTCGATGCCGTCGGTGGTGTCGATGCTGATCTTGGAAAAACCGTAGTCAGAGAACAGGGTCGGCGCGAGGCGCGTGGTGCTGGCATCTGGCGCAGGTCCGGCGCCGCCGATCACCGCACGGGCAAAGCTCAGGTTCAGTTCGCCGCCACTGACCAGTGCATGACCACGCAGATCGGCCTGCAACCAGTCGGGATTCGTGACGTTCTGCGTGCCCGTGGCGATCGACAAGACGCCGCCGATGCCACCGCTGATGCGGCGCCGAGCGTCGATCGCGGCACCGCCGCCGACATCGAGCACCGCGCCGCGCTCCAGTCGCGTCTGGAACTCACGGTCGTCGATCTGGAGGGTGATGTCGCCGCCATCGACCGCACGGGCGGTGCTGCCATCTGCCCGGAGCCGGCCGGTGGGCATCGGCGTGCCGACAAACGAACCATCGACGCCGGCGCTGTTGACCCAGGCCCCTGCGGTCGACAGTGTGGCACCGCTGCGCACGATGGCGCGGTCGGTCACCGTCGCCAGTTCAGGCGAGATCGGCGCGGTCAGCGGGATGACCGGCTGCACCGTCAGCGCCCCACCTGGCAGGCGGATGTCGCCCGCCAGATCGATCTGCGGCGCACGCAGGATCAGTTCACCGCCCACGCCAGAGGCGAGGGTCACATCGGCGGGCAGCACGATGCGGCCGTTGACGTTCAGCTCGACCGTCCCGAAGGCTGATTCAACAAGGCCTTGTGCCGTTTGCCGCGCTGCGCCGAACACCTGTGACGCCGCCAGCGTGAACGCATCGTGCTGTGCGCTGGTCAGCACGCTCGCTGCATCGAAGTCGGCGCCGAGGCTGTCGCGCGCGTTCTGGCGGAAGGTGAGGTTGCCAATGCGCTGGGTGTCGGGAAAGCTGCCCTCGGACGGGGTGTAGTCACCGATGCGCAAGGTCGCGCCGCGGGGCGCATTCGCCAGCTGGCGCGCACCGACGGTGACGCCGCCGTTGAAGGTGCCATCGAGCACCAGCCCGAGGTTCGAGCTGATCGACACCAGGCCGCCGTTCAGGCCCTGGCTATAGCCTTCGCGGAACACGCCGATGTTTCCCAGCGGGTTGGCGATGCGGGTCGTCTGCCCCCAGCGGGTATCGACCCGGAGGTACTCGTCGAGCGACTGCGTGTAGCGCCGCTGTTCAGGCGCGGTGGCAATGTCGTAGATCTTGCCGTCGTCGCCCAACAGGCTGGTGGTCCGCGAGATGCCGCTCTGGTAGCGGTAGCCGCCCCCGGACGCATCGATCTCGGCGCCGAAGCGCTGGATCACCGCGCCGGTCGAGCCGATCTGCAACTCGCCACCCGATGCCGCCTTCTCGGTCACCGTTCGCGCCACAGCACCGCGGTAGCCATCGAGCGACAGGATCGGGTTGTCCAGCGTCAAGTCGACGGTGACGGTGGCACCGCGCAGGATGCCGTTCTTCTGATCGGGCGCGTTCTTCAGCTCGTTCGACGTCACCCGGAAGGTCTGCAGGTTCTTGCGGTAATCCACATCGGCCCAGGCGCCGGCCACGCTGGTGACACTGCCCTGGCTCAGGTCGATGCGCGCGCCGGTGGGGTCGCTGGCGTCGCTGGCATTGAGCACGATGAGCCCGCCCGGCACCTGCAGCGTGCCGGCGTTGGCAATCGTCTTGCCGCTGGCCTGAATCACGCCCCGGTACGCGAGGTAGTTCTGGCTGTCCGGCACCGTGGTCGCATCCGCCGCGTCGGGGACCACCTCGGTCACGCTGCCAGCGGCGAAATTCAATGCGCCCGACTGCAGCGCACCGGTCGGTGAACCGTCTGCGTCAACCGCACGCGCCCGAGCCGTCAGGTAGATCGAGCCGTTGCTCTGCACCGCCGTCTTCGCCGAGATGCGCCCCTGCTGGTTCACCGCCAGCGCCGCCAGCGACACGTTGCCGCGATCGGCGCCGATCGTGCCGGCATTGCGGATCAGGTTCGTCAGGTTGACACCGCTGCCCGCAGGCGCTGCCTCGACTTCGACCAGGAAGCCGCGCAGCGTGATGTCGTTGACATCGGCGTTCAGCGCCAGATAGACCCGCTGGCCAGCTGCCAGGATCACCTGTCCATCGGGGGCCTTGATGATGCCGCCCTGGTTGTCGATGGCGGGCCCGAACAACAGGATGGAGCCACCGGCGTTGGCCGTCAGGCTGGGCACTGCAGCCTCGGCGGCGCCGCCACTGCCCAGCACGATGGCCCCCGAAATCGAGCCATCGGGCCGTGCTGGCAACGAATTTCCATCGGCGTCGTAACCGCCGGCAAAGGCTGCCGCGCTCAGGCCACCCCCCGTCAGCACGCCGGACAGGAAACGCTGGTTGGTGATGTTCAGCGACGAGGCCACCAGCGACTGCACATTCACCTGAGACCCGCGGTCGAACAGGATGCCGTTCTGGTTGATCAGCAGCACCTGGCCATTGGCCGTCAGCTTGCCCTGAATGACGCTCGGGCTGGCGTCGTAGATGCGGTTCAGCGCCGATGCCGAGGCGTTGGGCTGAATGAACTGCACCTCGCTCGCGCTGCCAATGTTGAACGACTTCCAGTCGATGATGGCCCGCTGCGTGGCCTGGTTCACCGTCAGGCGCGGACGCGCTGCACCGGGTACCGTCGAGCTGATCAGCGCTTGCCCACTGACCACACCGCGCAGCTGCGGCAAGGTGGCGGGCGGCAGTGGTGGTGCCGATCGCGACACGGTCGAATGCAGCAGCACACCCAGTGCCGCCAACACCGTCAGACTGCTGCTGGTCGGGGATCGGCGGGGGACATGACTCTCTCGAACCGGCAACGCAGCACGCACACGAACGGGTCGGGAGGTCATGACAGGACGTGGGCCGAGGCCAGAACAACGACTGATTTCATTCTCGGAACGCAACGTGACAGTTGAAGGAGGCGCGCCATGACCCGAACGGATCAGAGAGCCACCCAGGCGGAAAAAAAGCCAGCGCCCCGAAGGGTCGCTGGCCAGGCAGAGCCCAAGCCGAGGTCACCGATACACAGGCGATCTCGGATAAGTCAACTTAGAAATTGGCCTTGCCGGACTGGCAGTTGTTGAGCGTGGTGCCGCCCACCAGACGCGACCACGGGTTGCGCGGTGTCGCACCGCTGAAGTCGGCCGCAGGCACTGGGCTGGCCAGCGCGTCCAACGCCATCACGCCCGACGGGCCGAAGGTCTGGTTGCCTGCATTGATGATCGCGACCGTGGCCGGGTTGGCAAAGTTGTTTTTCAGCAAGGTCAGGAATGCCGGATAACCCAGGGCCGACGCCGTCGGCGAGATGCCCAGACGCGTGTTCAACGACGTGTCGGTGTAGTACTGGTACGCACCGCTGGCAACCTGCGCATGCGTCGGCGCGACACCACCGATCTTCGTGAACCGCAGCTGGCCAGCGGCCGTCTGCTTGTACTCCGTCGAGAGCACACCAACACCGCCGTGACCGCTGGCGTTCAGGCCCTCCAGGCAGCGCACCACCTGTCCCGAACCACTGGCGTTGAATGCGACGTCTGCTGGCGAAGCCGCATTGCAAGCTGCGTCTGCTGCGGCGTTGTCCAGGATGAACGTGCCCGAAACAAACGGTTCAGTGTCCTCGGCACAGCTCTTGGCGCCAGACGTGCCGTTGATTGTCTTTGCCACCACGGCTTCGTAGCTCTTCTGTGTGCCTGATGTGTCCACACGGCGTGCCACGTAGATCGTGTCATCGGCGAGGCCGCTGTTGATGCCCAGGGCACCCCATGACTGCCCGGATTGGGTGTACATGGAGGTGAGTTGCGCCTGCGACAGCGTCGGCATGCAGGCTTCGCCCAGCAGACCCGCCAGGTTGGTGGCGCCGCATTTGGCTGCCGGATCGAGCGTGCCGCCGCCGTTCGCGGTGGCTTGTTGCGCCAGCGTGGCCAGTCCCTGCTGGCGTTGCAGCGCCTCATAGATGTTGCGGGTGACCGGCGCGCCGAAGATCACTGATGAAAGCGCTTCGGATTGCAGGCTGTCGTAGTTGCCAGCAGCCGGGCCGAAGAACGAGGGCTCGACATCGGAGATGCCGATGTACGACAGCGCGTTGGTGGTGTACAGGCTGGCTGCGCCAGCGCATTCGACGTTGGTGTAGCTGGGCAATGGGCCGGCACCGTCAGGATCCACCGTGGTGGTGGTGGCGTTCGCGCCGGTGCAGTTGGCTGCCACCTTCGTCAGATCAAGGTAAGGCAGCGGTGTCGCGTTGTTGACCGGAGCCACACCCGAGCCAGAGCCGCCGACCGAGTACTTGTAGATTGCCAGCTTGGTGGTTCCGGGGCGCTGCGTGACCACCGGGCCGCCGGTGCAGAAGTAGACGAAGTTGTTGCTGATCGCATAGCGGTGCATCGTGCCGGGTGCGCAGACGCGGACGGCCGTGGCCAACAGGCCCGGGTCCTGCGCGGTGGCGCCCGAGATGCGGATGTTCATCGTGTTGTTGCCGGTTCCCGTACCGAATTCGCTGGTGTTGGTGTACTGGTCAGCGGTCAGCGCAAAAGCGGGTGCAGCGACGACGCCACAGGCGGCAGCGATGGCAACAGAGAGGGTCTTGAATTTCATGATGGGTCCTTGAAGGAAGGCAAGCAGGTCAGGAATCAGGCCAAGCAGCGGCCAGCCTCTTGCTGCCGTAGCAGCAAGAGGTGAGGCAATGGCCGGGTCACTCAGGGAGAGGAGATCAGGCTTGGTCGGCCGATTTGCGACGACGGAGGGCGCCGACAGCACCGATCAGGCCTGCCCCCATCAGCCAAACAGTGGAGGGTTCCGGCACTGGCGCGGCAGGTGCCCCGGCCAGGCTGTAGCTGAAGTCACCATTGCTGGCCAGCGTGACGGCGGCGAAGCCAGTGGTGTTTCCGTACTGGATCACGGAGGCGGGGTTCGCCAACCCACCAGTCGGTTGCGCACGAACCAGGTAATACAGACCAACACTCTGATTCAGCGAGGCCAGACTCAGCGAACCCAAGCCGAAGTTGGAGTCGAACGTTCCTGGCGCGCCGGTATGGGCTGAGAAGGACAAGCTGAAGGGCGTACCACCTGCCAGGGTGTTGAGGTTCCCGGCATTGCCAGACGCGGCGTAATTGCCGACCTGACCGTTGCTCGCGGTGAGCGCAGTCGCTGAGGAGGTGATGGCGCGCGCAACGCCCCCGGACTGCGTCGTGCTGATGCTGTCCGATGCCGTGACGAACCAACGCACGCTGGTGGCGTCTTGAGCCCCCAGCCAGGTGCCGAATGTCGGATCGGCAAAGCTGGTCGTGTTGGTCTTGTTCAGCATCAAGCCGGTTTCTGGCGTCTTGTCACCGATGGCGTTGCCGTCGCCCGGCAGCGTCGTGATGCCGGTCGGCAGGAAGCTGTTGATGAAGAAGCCGGTGTCGCGGATGTAGAAGTCGCGCGTGGCGGTGTTGAAGGCGACAACGGCCAGGCTGCCATTGCCGGTGTTGGCCGGGGTCAGGTCAGCGTGGGCGGCACCTGCCATCGACGCGATGGCGGCGGCAATCGCGATCATCTTGAGCGTGAGTTTCATGTTGAGTTCTCTCCTGGGTTGGTAGACGGGGTAACGCGTTGCAAAGCCTGGGTTCGCGGCATGCCTCCCTGAGACGGGAACCTTCCGATACACAGGACTTTAGAAATCCTCTGTGTCGCCATGGTGTTCACGCCACCGCGAATCCCTGGCCCTTTCGGGCCAGTCCGCAACGGCGCCTGTGACGCCCACACGAGCCAGCAGAATCTATTGAGACCGTGTGACGCGGCATCGACGGTCCCAGCGGGCAAACCGATGCATTCGGACTAGGCCGATCGGGCCGATCGCCAGCGCGCGCTAGAACTCGATGACACCGCTGGCATGCAGCCGGGGCGAGCCTTTGCTGGTCTGCCGGGCGTCGCGCAGCGGCCAGGCGAGGTCGAACGAGAAGCGCGCGTACTGCTGTGTCTGCAGGCGCAGACCGAAGCCGACGCTGGCCAGCGTGTCGCCGGCATCCTGGCCGGGCAAGGCGTCTTTGATCCGCAGCACGGCGCCGTCGAAGAAGGTGTGCGCTGTCAAACTGCTCCACCACGCGGATTGCTCGGGCGCGAGGTTGCCGGTGCGCAATTCGATCGAGGCACGCAGCGCCTTGTCGCCGACCGCCGTGGCATCGAGGTAGCCGCGCACGCTGTCGACGCCGCCGGCGACGAACTGCTCGTTGCTGATCAGCGCCTGATCACTGAGCTGGCCTTCGACGGTGGCATACAGCGTGAAGTCATGCGGCAGGTTCTGCGTGCGCGCCAGGTTGGCCTTCAGCACCGCGAAATTGGTTTTCGATTGGAAGCGCTTGTCGTTGAATTGCGCCTGCCGGCTCGCCAGGCCGCGCACCGCGAACGTCAAGCCACCACCGGTCTGCCAGTAGCCGCCCTGGTCGAACAAGGTGGCGGCGTAGCTGGCACTCAGGGGCAGGTAGTGGATGGGCGTGCTGAAGCCCGCTGATGGGCCGGTGCTGGTGAGTTCATCGAAGTCCTTGTAGTCGGCCCCGAGCGTGATCGAATGGCTCAGCTTGTCGTTCCCGTCAAGCAGGAAGACGCTGCGCAAGCTGTAGATGCTGCCCTTGCCGAAGATGGTGGTTCCCCCGACGCCGACGGACGTGTTGCTGTTCGAACGGGTGTACGACAACACGACCAGGCCGCTGCCGGTGGGCACGGTGTACGAGCCCGAGAACACCTTCACTTCGCTGGTGTTCTCCGGCGACACCTGCACCTGCGCGCTGATGCTGTGCTCGCGCTGCCACAGGTTGTCGTAGCGCAGTGAGGCTTGCAGTCGCGACGCGGTGGTGTTGGGGCTGTGACTGTTGTTCAGCTCAAGGCTGCCGTGCAACGGCAGCCTGTCCTCCACGGTCAGGTCGACCTCGGTGGTGCCAGGCGTCTTGCCGGGACGAAGCAGTGGCGTCACACGGCGATCGGCCGAGGTGTTGACGGTGGCAAGCTGCGCAGTGACCACCTTGAAGTTGGGCACCTCGCCCTCCGCCAGCGCGGGCACCTTGTCGAGGATGCGCCCTTGCGAGTAGTACTGCGCGCCGACCACGCGCAGCCGCGACACCGGCGCCTGCAGCACCTGCAAGGTGACCACCCCATCGGTGATGCGCTGCTCGGGCGTGTCGACCACCACCGTCCCGTAGCCCGCATTGCGGTAGGCCGCTTCCAGCGCGACGCGCGCCGATTCGACATCGGCCACCGTGCGCCGCTCGCCCAGGAACGGGTAGACCGCGCGCTCGATGCTTTCGGCGGGCAAGACCGAATTACCTTCAACACGGTACTCGAGCACGTCGAATCGAGGCGTCGCGGCGTCGGCCGCTGGCGTCGTTTGCGCATGAACGGCGTCTGCCACCGGCAGCCACACCGCGCATCGGAGACAGACTGACAAAGCAGCGCCATAACGGTGGAAGACACCCATCCGCTGCATTGTTCCGACGCTTCGTGACAGTTCATCGTGGTCGCGTCACGATGCGTTCGACTTCGGTGACACGCCACCTAGGGCTGAGGACGGACGCTAAGGCAACAGCGTCTGTGCGCTCGGCGCCATGAAGTGCCAGTCGCGGTATGCGGTGGTCGCAGGCGTCGAGAAATCCGGCGTCACGAACGTGCGCGGATACGGGCGGCGCGTCGACAGGCTGTGCACGCCGACGATGCCGCCGCCGGGCAGGCGGATCAGGCCCCACTGCGCCTCACCCGTCATCGGGTCGATGTACAAGCGGCGCAAATGGTGCATGGGCAGCAAGGCACGGTCGTCGTTCAGCAACGCGTCGAGGCTGTCCGGATACACCCGCGCCGGAACCTCGGCCAGGCGGTCGGAGCGCGCCCGATAGCGCTCGATGGCGGCCGCGAACTGCCGCCCCGCAAACACCAGCTCGACCTCCTTGTCGCGCTGTTGCACCACCGACCAGACCGCGCTGGCAGCGGCGGCGCTGAGCGCCAGCAGGCTGACGATGAAGAGCACCCCGAGGTAAGTGAACCCCCGCAGGCTCGTCGGGCCACGCAGGCGCATGCACGTGGCCACGGCATCAATCCGGCTGCAGGATGCCCAGGCTCATGGCGCGGGCAATGGCATGGGTGCGGCTGTTGGAATCGAGCTTGCGCAGGATGGCCTGGATGTGGTTCTTGATCGTCCACGGGCTGCAGCTCAGCAGCTCGGCGATCTCGGAATTGGTCTTGCCGCTCTTGATGAGGTTCAGGATCTCCTCCTGCCTCGGCGTGACCAGCCGACCGACGCGCTGGTGGGCCACGCCGGCCACGTCGCGCTCGGCGGACAGCACACGCAGGAACGCGTTGTGCACATGAGGAACCAGCAGCTCGAGCAGATGGCCCAGCCGCGCATCCAGTTCGACGGACAGCCGCGAAAAGCCGTAGAACGCCTCGGCGCGACCGCGCACACCCACCACCAGGTGCGCGGCCAGGTTCTTCAGCTCGTTGTCCCCGACCAACCGCAGCAGGTCCTGATCCGCCGGCTTGGCGGACGAGCTGGACGGGCACAGCACGACACGGGATCGGCTGCCTTCGGCGACGGCCAGCAAGCGCGACATCAGGCCTGCCGTCGGATCGGCCACCGCATCGAAATGCGCCTGGCGAAAGTAGCGGCTGGCGCTGAACCGGTGCAGCGCCATTCCCTGGCGGGAACCATCCTCGATGCCGCAGATCAGGATCTCATGCGGGATCAGCGCCTGCACCGAGCTCTGGCTCCAGACAAAGAACTGCTGCCGGCTGCCGATCAGGAATGATTCCTCCACCGCATCGGCAAAGCGACTGCGGTCGGCGTCGTTCAACCGCGGTGGTGAGTTCACGTTCGGAGGTCCTGAGCGGTGGGTTGCAACTGCAGCAGCACCTTAGCGACCGACGGTGACAATTCATCGTGGATCACAGCCACGTGATCACCAGCTGTCATAGGGTTCGCCATCGAGGCTGTTGCCGGGCGCGCCGCTGCGCACGTCGTACACCCCATCGCGCAACTCGCCTTCGGGCGGCGGGAGCGTGATCCAGGTGGACACGCTGTCGGTGATCGGATCGGGGGGCACACGGCGCAGGTAGCGCCGCTCGACCAGTTCGTCCAGTGTCTGCGGGTAGCGACCGCGGTCGGCGAGGTGCCTGTCGATCGCGTCGCGCAGGGTGCGCAAATCGTGCTTCAGAACCGCTTCGCGGCTGCGCTCGACGCTGTGAAAGTAGCGCGGCAACGCCAGTGTGAGCAGCGTCGCGACGATGGCCATGACCACCATCATCTCGATCAACGTGAAGCCGGTGGCTTGACATGGCCTCGTCATGTCCGCCTCACCATTCCCGATACGGCCGACCGCCGAGACCGGTCTTCGGCGACAGCGAGTACACGTCGAACACATCGCGGCCGGGTTGGGGCTCGTCGGCGCTGCTGTCGTAGCTGCGCAGCCCCCAGGTGGCCTCGGCGGGGAGCGTGGAGTAGGCCATCGGATCGCGCGGCAGGCGCCTCAGAAAGTACAGCTTCTTCGCCTGCGCGCTGGTGATGTCGGGGACGCCTTCTGTCAACGCGCTCAAAGCCGGTGGGTAGCCCGAGGCGTCGGAGGGCTTGGCAATGCGACCGGCATCGGCGGCCACCTTGTAGGCATCGATCGCCTCGCGGATCTGGCGCAGTGCGCTGCGCAATTCCTGCTCCTGCGTGCGCTGCACCGCCAGGCTGGCGAAGCTCATGGCGCCACCGGCCAGCAGCGCGAGGATCGCCACCGTGATCAGCAGCTCGATCAGCGTGAAGCCGCGCGCGCCCGCGCGTCCCAGGGGCCCGGATGTCATGGCGTGGCCGGGCTCGGGGATGGCGGAGCCGCGGCGTCGGGGACCGGTTCGGGCTCGCTCGCCTGGGGTGCCTCCACGCCCGAAGCATCGCTACCGCGGCGTGCGCCAGGGCCAGCGGGCATCGCCAGCTTGCCGGGCCCCTGCACGCGCAACGGCGGCGAGCCGACCGCGGCTTCGGTGCCGCCCAGGTGTTCATGGCGATCGGGCGTGCCGGTGGCCAGGTTGCGCACGACGCGGGGGGTGATGAGCAGCACGATCTCGGTCTTGCTGCGGTCGCTGCGCTCGTTGGAGAACAGCCGGCCCAGCACCGGCAGTTCGCTCACCCAGGGCACGCCGGACGTCGCCTGCCGGTCTTCGTCGCTGATCAGCCCGGCCAGCGCCTGGGTTTCGCCGTCCTTCAGGCGCAGCGAGGTAGTCGCGAGCCGGGTGCCGATCTGGTAGGTCAGGCTGCCGGAGCGGCTGCGCACTTCGCGCACGATGTTGCTGACCTCCAGGCTGACCTTGACGCCAACCTCGTTGTCGAGGAACACGTTGGGCTCGACATCGAGCTTCAAGCCCACGTCGAGGTAGTTCACCGACTCGGAGACGCCGACGTTGGCCGTGGCCGTGGTCGTGATGACCGGCACGCGGTCGCCGATCAGGATGCGCGCCTTGTCGCGGTTGCGCACGCGGATGCGCGGGTTGGCCAGGATGTTGGTGTCGCCGTTCTCCGCGCGCAGGTTCACCGACGGGTTGTCGATGCCGAGGCTCGAGCCACGGATCTTGCGCAGCCGGTCGGCCGTCAGCTGCGTGGTCGTGAGCGTGTTGTTCTGCACCGTGGTGTTGCCGGTGGCGGTGGACACCACCGTGGACGGGTTCTGCACGATGTTGAGCAGCGTGAACTTGCCGGGGGGATCGATGCCGATCTCCGACAGTCGCGAGCGCTTGACCTCGAGCACCTCCACATCGAGCAGCACCTCGGGCTCGGGCAGGTCCTGCGCCGCGATCAGCTTGCCGGCGAGCGCGATCGCTGCAGCGGTGTCGCGCATCGTCAGGCTGTTGAGCTTCTCGTCGGCGTAGAGGTCCTTGGTTTTCAGCACGG
The DNA here is from genome assembly GCA_002255905.1 of Burkholderiales bacterium PBB1. Lineage (GTDB taxonomy): Bacteria > Pseudomonadota > Gammaproteobacteria > Burkholderiales > Burkholderiaceae_C > PBB1. Next base: position 577,895 of record NKIN01000001.1, on the reverse strand, counting down.
CCTTCAGCAAGGTGAACACCGTCTTCGCCTCGGCGTTGGACAGGTAGAAGGTCTTGACGCTCAGTTCCAGATAGTCCTTCTGCTTGGCCGCGGTGTTGGGATAGATCAGCACCGTGTTGTCGTTGAGCACCTTGCGCTCGAGCTGGTTGGTCACCGTGAGCACGCCCACCACGTCGTCGATGCCGAGGTTGGCCACCGACAAGGTGACCTTGATGTCGGGCCGCACTTCGCGATCGAACACGAAGTTGATGCCGGTGCTTCGCGACAGCGCCTCGAACACCGTCTTCAGGTTGGCGTCGCGGAAGTCCAGCGACACCGGCTTGCGCAGCCGGGACTTGAGCGTCGGTGGCAGCCCGTCGGTGGGCGGGCCGGCCTGGGCCTCGATCTGCTGGCGCAAGGCCAGCGCGCGCGGCTGGTTCGGGTTCTCCGACAGCACCTGGCGCAGCCGCTGCAGGGCTTCGTCGCGGCGATCCTGCGCCATCAGCGACTGTGCCTCGTCGAGGCGCTGCTGCTGGCGGCGCAACGAGTCCACGTCGTCCAGGCCCGAGCGCCCTCGCGTGTTGCCGGCGTCGATGCCCAGCACACGCCGGTACAGCGCAGCGGCATCGTCGAGCTGGCCGCTGTCGCGCAGCGCATCGGCCTGGGTCAGCCAGCGGCCGATCTGTGTTTCGCGCTGGCGGACCACGAGCATGCGGTACTGCCGGTTGTCGGGCTCGAGCCCGATGCCCTTCTCGATCTGCGACAGGCCTTCCTCGACCTTCCCCTGGTCGATCAGCTGCTGGCCCTGGCGCACGAGGCTGCTGCCCGGCGCGCAGCCGGCGAGCCCGGCCACGAACAGCCAGGCCAACCCTCGGGCCAGCCGATCGGCTCGCCGGCGTGTGGGGTGGACCGTTGGAGCGCTCATCCCCCGCTCCGGAAATTGACGGTCAGGCTCTGGTTGAGCGGCAGGTAGGTCAGCGTCATGTTCTTCTCGTTCATCTGCTCGACGCGGTAGACCGCATCGATGGTGTCGCCGGCCTTGACGGGCAGGACACGGTCTCCCTGGTTGAAAAACGTGGTGCGCACGCCGTCCTCCGACAGGCCACCGAGGTAGGTGTAGGGGAACGGGGGCGCCACCGGTGCGGGCGGGGGCGCTGCAGCCTCCGCCTGCGGCGCCGGCGGACGCCAGGACACCGCATCGAACACCGCCGCCAGGGATTCGTCGCGGGCATCGGGTTCGTCGGACGAGGCCTGCCGGTTGCGGTCCAGACGATCGAGCTGCACACGCGTGGTCGACGGTTCGGTGGCGCTCGATGGAGACGACTTCAGCACAGTGCGCGCGCGGGTCGATGCGCGCTGGGCGGGCTCGACGACCGATGTGTCGTCGCCCATCAGCGCGACCACGCGTTCGCCGATCAGTGCACTGCCGACCACGACGATCAGCAGCGCCATGCGCTTGCGAGCCGGAGGCATGTCCATGGTCGCGGTCCGCTCAGTTCGCCACAACATCTTGCGCAGGCATCGCCGGGGCCTTTGCCAGGAACAGCACGAAGCGCAGTTGGGCGTCGAGCAGCGGCGATGCCGGGTCGCTGCGTCGCAGGTTCACCTCGTCGAGCGCCAGCGCGGGCAGCTCGCGCAGCGCGTCGCGGCTGAAGCGGCGCACGGCGCGGTAGTCGGCCTTGATCGGCAGCAAGATCGAGTAGCGCGCCAGCGGCTCGGCGGGCTCGCTGGTGAGCTTGAACTCGGCCTGATCGAGCCTGAAGCCGCGCTGTTGAGCGATCGTCTGCAGGCGGGCCAGGGTCGGCGCGATGCTGCGCTCGTCGGCAAAGCGCTGCTCGAACGCGATCAGCTGCTGCTCGGGCGTCGGCTCGGCAGCAGAGGTCGGGCGTGTGGTCGCCCGCTGCGCCAATTGCTGGCTGACTGCGTCGAGCCGAAGAGCCTCGGCGCGCAGCGGCTCGATCAGCCCGACCAGCGCCAAGGCACAGCCCAGCCCACCGGCGAGAGCGACCCAACCGGGCAGGCCGATGCCGCGCAGGCCCTGCGCCAGCTGCCAGCGTGCCCGCGTCAACGTGCCCGCCATGTCGCCGCCAAGGTGAACGAGACCACCGGCACACCCTCACGCATCGCCGTGCCGTAACCCAGCAGGTGAACCTGCTGCAGCGCAGGCTGTGCCGCCATGCGCTGCACGTACGCCAGCAGCTCCTCCATCGAGCGTGCCTCACCGGCCAGTCGCAGCGACCGGTCGCGCGAACTCGGTGTCAGAGACAGCACCCCCAAGCCGCGGGCATCGGCCGCCTCGATCGCCTCGAACAACTCGCCCCAGGGCACCGAGAGCTGCTCGATGACCGCGTTGGCACGCCGGATCGAAGCCAGCGTCGCGGCATCGGGCGCTGTCGCCGCGCGCTGCGGGCGATCGGCCTGCGAGCGCACTTGCAGATGCTCGTGGCGGCTTTGCGCAAGCGCCCAGCGCTGGTCCGCGAGGCTGTACGCCTCGGAGGTGAGCACGACCGCGGGCACCGCCGCGGCGAGCAGCAGCCAGCCCACCCAGCGCGCCCGCGTGGCCGGCGGTCGCAGGAAATCGAGCTGCAGGGCGGTGGTCGTCATGCGGCCACCGCCATCGCCGACCCGGTCGCTGCGGAGATCGACTCTCCGGGGACGGAGGGGGTCAGGTCCACGATCGACCAGCCCGACGCGCTGCCTTGCAGAGACGGCGTCAGCGCAACGTCCGAGCGCACCACGTACACCGGGCAGCGCTCGACTTCCAGTCCCAGTGCGAACCATTCCCGCTCGAGCATCGCTGCCAGATCGCCCGGCGGCGCTGGGGTTCGCTTCACGAGCAGGGGCTCATGCGGCGACTGCAGCAGCAGCGTGGTCGACGCCGCGTCGATCACCACGACACCATGCAGCCCGGGCGCGATGTGGTGACGGGCGAGGTTGTAGGCGTGCATCAGCGCCGGCTGCACACTGCTCAGGGTGCAGTGGCGCGCCCGTGCCTGAGCGGTGAGATGGTCGAGCACCGAGGTGTCGATCGCCGCGGCCAGTGTCGCGGCGCCATGGCGTGCGGTGTGCTGCCGGACCGTCCAGTGGCGCGGCGCATGGGCACCGGTGTCGATGTCGGTCCCACCGTCAGAGAAACACTGCTCGGCCAGCAACTGCCGCTGCGCCGGCTGGCTGAGTTCGTCGCGCCACGGCACGATGCGGTATCGCACGCCCTCCCCGGCGACGATGCAGGTCAACCGGGTGTTCGGTGCCAGCGCCAGCGCATCGAGCTGCTGCTCGAGGGCCTCGGGCCGTGTGTCGGTGAGCCGCAGCTCGACCGCCGTCGCGCGAGCACCGGGCCACAGCGCGCGCAGCGGCGCAGGAATGCGTTTGGCAAGTTGCTCAGGAAACCAGCGTGACACGGTTGACCTCGTCCAGCGTGGTGAGCCCGTCCAGGAACAGCTCGAGGGCGGCATCCCTCAGAAAGCGCGTGCCGTTGCGCTGCGCCGCCTCCTTGATCTGGCGGACCGGCGCGCGGGCGACGATCAGCTCGCGCAGCGCGTCATCGAGCACCAGCAGTTCACCGACTGCCCTGCGACCCTTGAAGCCGGTGCCCCGGCACTTGCCACAGCCCCGCCCTGCCTTGAGCACCCGGCCCTCGGTGCGCGCCGGGTCGATCAGCGCCTCGCGCAACGACGCGCTGCTCACGCTCACCGCCTCGCTGCAGTGCGCGCAGTTGATGCGCACCAGCCGCTGCGCCAGCACCGCGGTCAATGCCGACACGAAGCTGTACGGATCGACGTCCATGTGGGTGAAGCGACCGATCACGTCGAACACGTTGTTCGCGTGCACGGTGGACAGCACCAGGTGACCGGTCAGCGCGGCCTGGATGGCGATCTGCGCGGTCTCGGGGTCGCGGATCTCGCCGACCATGATGCGGTCGGGGTCGTGGCGCAGGATCGAGCGCAGGCCGCGCGCGAAGGTCAGGCCCTTCTTCTCGTTGACCGGGATCTGCAGCACGCCGTGCAGCTGGTACTCGACCGGGTCTTCGATGGTGATGATCTTGTCGTGGCCGTGGTTGATCTCGGAGAGCGCCGCATACAGCGTGGTCGTCTTCCCGCTGCCCGTGGGGCCGGTCACCAGCAGCAGCCCGTACGGATCGCGCGAGCGGCGCCGGAATGCCGCGAGCGTTGCCTCGTCGAAGCCCAGCACGTCGAGCCGCAGGCCGGAGACCTGGTCGGCCAGCGACTGCTTGTCGAGCACGCGCACGACCGCGTCCTCGCCGTGGATGCTGGGCATGATCGATACCCGGAAATCGATCTCGCGGCCCAGGGCCTTGACGCGAAAGCGCCCGTCCTGTGGCACGCGGCGCTCGGCGATGTCGAGCTCGGACATCACCTTCAGGCGCGACAGCACCTGCTCGGCCAGCTCCCGCCCTTCGATCGAACCGACCTGCGTCAGCGTGCCGTCGAGCCGGTACTTGATGACAAGGCCGTGCAGGTTCGACTCGACATGGATGTCGCTGACGCCGCTTTTCAGCGCGTCATACAGCGTCGAATGCACCAGTTTGACGACCACGCTGGTGCCCTCGCCGATCGAGCGGATCGACAGGTCTTCGAGCTCGCCGCTGCGGGCCTGCACGTTGTCTCGTGCGGGCAGCGCGGTGTCGATGGCCCGCATCGACTCTTCGTGGCGCGACAGGAAAGCCGCGATGTCGTCCGCGGCGGCCAGCCGCAGCATGTGCGGGGCCGCCAGCCGTTCCGCGCACCACACCTGCAAGGCCTCGTCGAACGGGTCGGACACGACCACCACCAGCGCCCCGTGTTCGCGCAAGGCGAGGCATCCGCGTCGGGCGGCGTCGGCATAGCCGATCGCATCGAAGGCAGGCGCCATCGCCGACAGCGCTACGCTGTCCAGCACCTCCAGGTGCATCCGGCGGCCCAGCGCCTGCAGCAGCAGTTCGGGCGACAGCGAGAGTTCGTCCTGCAGCGCGGCACACACACTGCCCTGCTCGCGAGCCGCACGGGCCCGCGCGGCCCGGATGACTTGCGGGGTGAGCAGCGCCGCGGCGGCTTCCACCTCCAGCAGCGGTTCGCTCAGTGCGTTCATTGGATGCTGCCCGCCAGTTCGAAGATGGGTGCGTACATCAACAGCACCACGACGCCGATGACCAGGCCGATCGCAATCATCAGCAGTGGCTCGAACAGCCGGATGAACCAGTCGATCGCCTGCGCGATGTCTTCCTCGTGGAAGCTCGCTGTTCGCTCGAGCATCTCGCCCATCTGTCCGGTGCGCTCGGCCACGCGCAGCAGGCGCAGCGAGACGGCGGTGGTGAGGCCGTGGGTCTCGAAGGACGACGAGATCGACCGGCCCTCGCCGATGTCGCGGCGTGCCGACGCCAGCGCAGCATGCAGCGAGGCAGGCAGCAGCCCCGCCACCATGTCCAGCGCCGTCAGGATCGGGATGCCGGCCTGCTGCAGCATGCCGAGTGCCCGGTAGAAGCGCGCGAGCTGATACACACGCACGATTTCGCCGATGCGCGGGAGGCGCTGGATCTGCCGGGCCAATCCGATGCGAACCGGCGGCAGGCTCAGCGCGTACGCGGCTGCAGCGACAACCAGCAGGCCGGCAATCACCAGCGCGAGCCAGTTTGCGTTGGCGAACTGCCCCCACTGCAGCAGCAGCCGCGACATCAGCGGAATGCGGTCGCCCAGGTCCTGGAACACCAGGCTGAAGCGCGGCACCACGTACAGCAGCAAGAAGGCGATCACCAGCGTGCCGACCCCAAGGATCATGGCCGGGTAGATCGCCGCGCCGATCACCCGCTTGCGCAGCAGATCGGCCTGCGATCGGTACACGATGAAACGTTCGATCGCCTCGGTCAGCGCACCGGTCTGCTCGTTGGCGCGCACGCTGGCGACGTAGAGGGGCGGAAACACCGCGGGCTGCGCTTCGAGCGCCGCGGACAATGACAGGCCCACCTTGAGCTGCTCATGCAACCGTGTGAGCACCTGCTTGGTGTCGCCGCGGCCTTCGCGATCGGCCAGCGTCTCGATCGCCTCGACGACCGACAGCCCGGCCCGGAGCAGGATCAGCAGGCTTTGGTTGAATTGAAGCAGCGGGAAGTCGGGCGCCCTGTGCCAGACACCGCGCCGTGCACCGGCTGCCACCTTGACGGCGACGACGGCGTAACCCTGCGCCTCGGCCTGTTGCCGTGCGTCGGCCGGGTCACGGGCATCGAGCGTGATCGACACCGCCTGCGTGCGGCGGATGGCGCTGACGGCGTACTGCATGGGTGGAACGAGCAGAGCGTGCGCCGGCGCTCACCAGTTGGTGATGTCGGCATCGAGCCCATCGCCCCCGGGGCGTCCGTCGCGACCGGTCGAACTGAGGTCGAAGTCGCCGTGCTCCCCGGGTGACACATAAAGATACGGATGCCCCCAAGGGTCCGGTGGCACCGCTTTCTCCAGGTAAGGGCCGTCCCATTTGCCCACGTTGGCCGGCTTGACCACGAGCGCCTGCAGGCCCTGTTCGGTGGAGGGGAAACGACCGACATCCAGCCGGTACTGCTGCAGCGCCTTCTCCAGCCCGACGAGCTGCGCGCGGGTGGTCTTGACCTCTGACTTGCCGATCTGTGAAAAGTACTTCGGGCCGACATACGCGGCCAGCAAGCCGATGATGACCATCACCACCAGCAACTCGAGCAGCGTGAATCCGCGGTGGCGGCGGACGGGAATCATGGGGGGACTGTCTCGGGCGTTGAACAGTCCCGCAGTGTGTGCAGCGAATGTGACGTGCTGGTGAACAGCGCCTGATCGGAATATCCAGCAGAGAATCCCCCCTGTGTCGCATGATGCCCAAGCAGCGTGACGCCCTGGTGTCAGGCCCGCTGATCCGGATGCATCCCCCGCCATCCCGGCGGTCACCACCGGTGACCCGCGGGATCACCGCCTGCAGGACAACGGTAAACGCAAGTAAAGCCGCTGTCCTACAGCGGCTGCCTGTCGCCGCATCGACACTCCGGTTCGTTGTAGTTCCAGATCAACTCTCCTTGTCTCGCCATGAAAAAGACCCTTGCGTTGCTCCTCGCCGCCACCGCGATCACCGCTGCCCATGCTGAAACCAGCGTCGGCGTATCGATCGGCATCAACCAGCCCGGCGTCTATGGACGCATCAACATCGGCGACGTGCCGCGACCTGCCCTGGTCTACGCGCAGCCGGTGATCATTGCGCCGCCGACGATCGCCTACGAGCGCCGGCCCATCTACTTGTATGTGCCACCAGTGCATCAGCAGGACTGGCGCCGCTACTGCGGCCGCTACAACGCCTGCGGACAGCCGGTGTATTTCGTGCAGGACCAGTGGGTGCGCGAGCGCTACCAGCAGGAGCACCCGGGCTGGGACAAAGGCCGCAAGCGCGGCTGGGACAAACACGATCGGGACGATCACCGCGGCGGCAACGATCGCGGACGTGGTGGTGACGATGACCGCGGAAACGGCCACGGCAAAGGCCGCGACCACTGAGAACCCGGAACGCAGCGCGCATCGACTATCCTCGGGCAACCGCTGGACCAACCCAAGGCCTTGATCTTCAAGGCCTTTTTTCCGTGCCCGACACCCTGAACCTGCCCAACCCGCGCCACGCGGCGCGTCTTCCTGCGCACATCGGCAAAGCCCAGTTCGAACGCATCCGCCAGGCAGCCTTCCGGCTGCCTCAGGTCGTGAAGCCGGGCGACTACATCGCTGAACGCAGCGCGGGCTTCGAAGAGCATCTCGACAAGCTCGGGCTGGTGCTGCTGCAAAAGGCGGTGGCGGGTGCCCGGCCCAGCCGCTGGATCGCGCCCGAGCTGATGGACAGCGCACTGGCACACCTCGACGCCGTGGGCAACGGGCCCGACGTGCGGGCGCTGATGCTCGAACGCACCGCCGCGCTCGAAGCCATGGGCGTGTCACGCGATGCGGGGGTGTGGACGCGGCTGATCAGCCATGCACTCACGCTGGCCGAACCCGGCTGGAAAGTGCCGGTGCTGTTTCGGGTGCCAGTCGATGCCACGGCCGTGTGGGCCTACTACCGCGACGGCGACAAGGCCGCGTTGCTGGCGGCACTGGGCTCGCCCCCGCCCTATGCGCATGCCGATGAGCTGGTCGCGCACCTCGATGCGCTGGCGGCCCGCAGCCGTGCGTTCAAGCCCAAACACCTTGAATCGCTGCTGCCGCGGCTGCAGTCCGAATGCGCCACACCGCAGGCGCTGGGTGAATTGAAGGCTGCACTGACACGCGCGCAGGACCGCTGGGAACACCGCGCGGCCGAGCTCGACACGATCGAAGGGCTGAACAGCGAGCTGGCCTTCCAGGGCTACCCCGACACCTTCGAGAAGGCGCGTCGCCTGCAACGCAGTGTCACGCTCTACGTCGGCCCACCCAACAGCGGCAAGACGCATGCGGCGTTCGAACGGCTGGCGCAGGCGCACGACGGCGCCTATCTGGCACCGCTGCGTCTGCTGGCCCTCGAGGGCCGAGACCGGCTGGTCGGCCGTGGCGTGCCGTGCTCGCTGCTGACCGGCGAAGAGAACGTGCCCGCCGATGACGCGCGGGTCGTGTCCAGCACGATCGAGATGGTGGGCACCAACAAGCCGATCGACGTGGCGGTGATCGACGAAGCGCAAATGATCTTCGACCCGTCGCGCGGCTGGGCGTGGACGCAGGCCATCGTCGCGGTGCCGGCCAACGAAGTGATCATCATCTGTTCGGCCTACGCGGTGCCGGCGATCGAGAACCTGCTCGGCCTGTGCGGCGAGCGCTGTACCGTGCGGCATTTCGACCGCAAGCAGCATGTCGATCTGCTGCCGCACCCGATTCCCACCTCAGCGTTGAAGCTGGGCGATGCGGTGGTCGCGTTCAGCCGCCGCGACGTGCTCACGCTGCGCGACCAGATCGCCGCCGACGGCCACCCGGTGTCGGTGATCTACGGTGCGCTGCCGCCCGAAGTGCGGCGCCGCGAGGCCGAGCGTTTCGCGACCGGTGAGTCACACATCCTGGTGGCCACCGACGCGATCGGCATGGGCCTGAACCTGCCCATCCGCCGCGTGCTGTTCAGCACGATGACGAAATTCGATGGTGTCGCTGACCGGCCACTCAATGAATCGGAGGTGCACCAGATCGCCGGCCGCGCCGGGCGCTTCGGCATCCACGAGGAAGGCTTCGTCGGCGTGCTGAAGGACGCCGAGCCGCAGGCCGCACGGATGCTGAAGGAGCTGCTGCCGAAGACCCCGCGCGCGCCGCGCGACTTCAAGGCACCGGTGGCACCGAACGGCTGGCATGTCGACACCATCTCGTCGCGCCTGCACAAGACGAAATTGCGCGAGGTGCTGGGCGTCTTCGTCGAACAGCTGAAGCTCGACGACGCCCACTTCGCGGTGGCCGAACTCGACCAGATGCTCGATCTGGCCGAACAGCTCGACCGCTGCGCACCCGGCCTGACGCTGAAAGAGCGCTTCACTTACGCGCAGGCGCCGGTCGACACCCGCACCGACACGCAGGTGCAGGAGTTCCTGGACTGGACCAGCAGCCACGCGCTGACCGGCAAGGCCGGCACGCCGTGGTTCCTGAAAGACGTCGATGGTCACAGCCGCCTCGACCGGATGGAGCAGGCGCTGCGCGCCGTCACCTTGTGGCTGTGGCTGGATCTGCGCTTTCCTGGCGTCTACGGCCACCTCGACGCGGTGCTCGAATTGCGGCGCCAGCTCAACGACGGCATCGAGCGCCAGCTCAAGGGCAAGCGACCGCTGGCGCAGGTGCGTCATCGATCGCCGCACAGAGCCCCCCGATGAAAGCACCCGCCCGCCTGCAGCCGCTGATCGATGAAGGCCTGATCGACAGCGTCGTGCGGCAGCTGATGAGCGGCAAGGAGGCGATGGTGTTCGTGGTGCGCTGCGGCGACGACACGCGCTGTGCCAAGGTCTACAAGGAAGCGACGCAGCGCAGCTTCCGGCAGGCGGTCGATTACACCGAGAACCGCAAGGTCAAGAACTCGCGCCAGGCCCGCGCGATGGCCAAGGGCACACGCTACGGCCGCGAGTCGCAAGAAGCGGCCTGGCAAAGCGCCGAGGTCGATGCGCTGTACCGGCTGGCCACGGCCGGCGTGCGGGTACCGAAGCCGCACAACTTCCACGACGGTGTGCTGCTGATGGAACTGGTGACCGATGCCGATGGCGATGCCGCACCGCGGCTGAACGACGTCGTCTTCACGCCTGAAGATGCGCGAACCCACCATGCGAGCCTGCTGGCCGAGGTGGTGCGGATGCTATTTGCAGGCGTCGTGCACGGCGACCTGTCGGAATTCAACATCCTGCTGGCGGCTGACGGCCCTGTGATCATCGACCTGCCACAGGCCATCGATGCTGCGGGCAACAACCACGCGCCGCGCATGCTGCTGCGCGATGTCGCCAACCTGCGCCACTTCTTCGGCCGCTTCGCGCCGGAGTTGCTGACCACCCAGTTCGGCCCCGAGATCTGGGCGCTGTACGAACGCGGCGTGCTGACGCCGGAGACGGTGCTGACCGGCCACTACGAGCCGCAGCTGGGGGCGGTCGACCTGAGCAGCGTGATGCGCGAGATCGATGACGCGCGAGACGAGGAAGCGGCGCGCCGATTGCGCATGTCCACCGCCGGCTGATGCAGCCCGCCGCGGTCAGATCACGTGCTTCAGGAAGTGCGAGCCGCTGTTCATGAAATTGAACGCGTGCAGCCCGAGGTCGTCGGCGAGGTCACAGTAGGCCTTGATGCCGCGCACGCTGTTGCCGCGTGCGTCGAGCCGCGGTGAATAGGTGCCGATGCCGAGCTGCCGGTTGACCACACCGAGGATGCCGCCGCCGACACCGCTCTTGGCCGGGATGCCGACCCGGAACATCCATTCACCGGCATAGTCGTACATGCCGCAGGTGGACATCACCGACAGCACATCCTGCACGCTCGCCATCTCGAAGACGTTTTCTTTCGTGAGCGGGTTGATGCCCAGGTTGGCCAGCGTCGCGCCCATCACCGCCAGGTCGCGCGCGGTGACGCGCACCGAGCACTGCAGGAAGTACAAATCCAGCGTCTGCATGTTGGTCGCCGGGTCCATGCGGTCGAAGTTGGTCACCAGCCAGGCGAGTGCGCGGTTGCGGTGTCCGGTCTCGGCCTCGGAGGCATACACCGTTTCATCGACCGTCAGTTCACGCCCGGCAGCCGCGCTGAAGCAGCGCAGCAGCTTGGCCCGCCGCTCGGCGAAGTCGGCGCCTTCGATGAAGCCTGCGGTGGTGATCGCCCCGGCGTTGACCATCGGGTTGAACGCGCGGTTACTGGAGTCCAGGGCAATGGAATTGAAGGCGTCGCCGCTGGGCTCGATGCCCACCCGCTCGAGCACCTTGGCGCGCCCGTGTACCGACAGCGCATGGGCGTAGACCAGCGCCTTGGAGCACGACTGGATCGTGAACTCGACCTGACTGTCGCCGACCTCGAAGACATCGCCACGGGTCGAGACGATGCAGATGCCGAAATGATCAGGGTTTGCCCGCTGGAGCGCCGGAATGTAGGACGCGACTTCTCCGTCATCGATGTGGCGGTGGCGGTCGTGGACCACCTCGAGCAGTTCCTGGATCACGGAGCCATCGGGCCGGGATGGAGGCATGGGATTCAGGCGAACGGCGCGCGGGCGATGTACATGGCCGGCGTGGCACGCAAAACATATGCCACGCGATGGCCGCTGTGGTGCGGCAGTGCGGTGTCCGCCGACCGCAATGGCTGCAAGAATGGCGTCATGAGCGACATGCTGATCCGGCTCTATGCGCTGCCTGCGACGCCTGAGCCCCTCTCGGCGGCAACGCTCGCCGCGGAGCGCCTGGTGCGCAAGCCCATCGGCTGCGAGCACGATCTGATCGTGGCCTGGGTGCAGACCGAGTTCAGCGCCGGCTGGGCCAGCGAAGCCCGGGTCGCACTGCAGAACCGACCGATCAGCCTGCTGGTGGCCGTGCAGGACGATCAACCGATCGGCTTCGTCTGCTATGACGCCACCGCGCGCGGCGTCGTCGGCCCGATCGGGGTGCAGGCGTCGGCACGCCACTCAGGTGTCGGTGCAGCCCTGCTGCGCGCTGCGCTGGTCGAGATGCGCGCCATGGGCTACGGCTACGCGATCGCAGGCGCTGTGGGAGCCCCGGCGTTTTTCAGGCGGGTGGCGGGTGCGGTGGAGATCCCCGACTCCACCCCAGGCCTGTACGCCGGCCGGGTGCACGGCTAGCGCTGCTGTGGGTCGGGACCGCTGGCGGCGCAGTCTGCCGGCAAGGGTGTCGGCAAGCGGCTGGTTGCCGCCGCCGCGACGCGCAGTGCGCCCAGCAGCTTCACGCCGCCGCGGCCGCTCGGTGTCCAGCCCTGTGCCGTCTCTTCGGCCATGACCGCAGCGCGGGTGCGGGGGCCGTCGCGGCCGTCGGCCGTGACGTCGCAGTGGCCCCGGCGCAACAGCAAGGCCTGCAGTTCGACGAATTCGGCCCGCGACAGCGCCGGGTCGTTGGTGGGCCAGGCCGTGAGGGGTGCCGGGTCGCCGCGCAGCCGATCGCCCAGCAAACCGATGGCCAGTGCGTAGGCATCGGCGCGGTTGTAGCGCCAGGCCGCCTGGAAGTTGCGCGTGACGAGCCACGCCGGCCCGTCGGGCCCGGCCGGCATCAGCAACGCAGCGCGGGTGTCGGCCTGCCAGGGCGAACCGGGGCGCGCATCGGCCGGTAGCAACGCGCTGCCATCGATGCGCCGCACGCCGCTCGCCGCCCACTGCGCCACGCTGCGGCAGCGGCCCGGCGCGGCGGACGGCTCCAGGCAGCCGTGGTCGGCTTCCAGCGCATTCCACGGCGCGGCGCTGCCGCGTGGCACGCTGACCTCGATGCCCCACGGCAATCCGGCGATCCAGCCCAGGCCGCTCAGGTAGCGCGCGGTCGTGGCCAGCGCATCGGGCACGCTGGCAATGATGTCGACGTCGTTCGAGCCATCGCCGTCGTCCATGTTCTTCAGGTACGTGCCGGGCATGAACTGCGTCAGGCCGAACGCGCCGGCCCAGGAGCCGCGGAAGGTGTCGGGCCGCACCAGCCCCTCCTGGAGCAGATAGAGCGCCGCAAAGAAGTGCGCCTTGCGCTCGCGGCTGCCGAGGTTCAGGCAGGCACGGCTCAGCGTGGCATCGATCACCGGGTAGCGGCCGGCGACGCGGCCGTAATCGGTCTCGACGCCGAACACCGCGACCACCGTGGCCGCATCGACACCATGCCGCTGCGCGATGCCGTCCAGGGCCGTGGCATGCCGCTGCAGCATCGCTCGACCATCGGCCTCGCGTTGAGGATCGACCAGCCGGGCCAGGTAGTCCCAGACCGGCAACTTGAATTCGGGTTGCGCCGCGCTGGACTGCTCGATCAGCGGACGCAGGTCTTCGACCGACCGCGTGTAGCGATCGAAGCTCTCGGCGCGCACCGGGGGCTGGGTCGGCAGTTCGTGGCGCAGCGTCTGCAAGCAGCTGGGAAGGTCAGGGGCCGCCTCTGCCCGCGCATCGAAGACGACCACCCAAGCGAGAACCAGGCCGCAGAACCAGCGGAGCCCGCGGCTTGCCGGCGATTTGAGAGCCAGCCGATAATCGTGAGGTTGCATTCGGTGACGGTACTCCAGCGGACAAGCACCGCCATCCCATTCCATGTTTTCCACACGACTGATTCTGCTGTGCGCCACCGCCGCGTTGCTGGCCGCCTGCGCGCCCACTCCCGTCAGGCCCCCGCCCGCCAACGCACCGGAGCCGGTCAAGGTCGAACCACCCCTCACGCCCGCGGCCCCGCCGCCGCCTGCAACACCTCAGCAAGCGCAGAAGCTGGCGATCGCGGCAGCCGACCTGCTTGAAACCGGCAACGAGGAGCAGGCGAAGGCAGAGTTGCAGCGGGTTCTGGCTGGCGACCCGAACAACAAGCTGGCGCAGAACCTGTTGCGCCAGATCACCGCAGACCCCGTCGCGGTGCTCGGCCGTGAGTCCTTTGCGTACACCGTGCGGCCCAGCGAGACCTTGTCGCGCATCGCGGGCCGCTTCCTGGGCGACATCTACGCGTTCTACATCCTGGCCCGCTACAACGACATCAAGATCCCACGCCAGGTCTCGGGCGGTCAGGTGATCCGCATCCCGGGCAAGGCACCTCCGCCCGGCACGCTGGATGCCGAGCCGCGTCGCACCGACAAGCCGGCACCCGCCGCACCGCCCTCGCCTGCGGCGCCGGCAGCTGCAGAGCCGAGTGCCGCCGACAAGGCACTGGCCACCGCCGACGCGGCAGAAAAGCGCGGCGACCTGGAGCGCGCCTACAACGACTACCGCACGGCATCGGGCGGCGATCTGAGCGCCGAGTCGCAGGCCAGGGCCGACAACCTGCGCCGCCGGCTGGTGCAGCGTTACACCGTGAGCGCGCGCAGTGCCTTTGCCAAGCAGGACCTCGATGGCGCGATCCGCCACTGGGACCGCGTGATGCAGCTCGATCCCAGCAACGACACCGCCCGGCTGGAACAGCAGAAGGCGCTCGCGCTGAAGGAAAAGATCAAGTCGCTGAAGTAGCGGGTCGGCCCCGCGCTGCGGGGCCAGCGCTAGCGGGGTCTGGGCTCCAGCGGCTTCGCGGCAGCCGAGCTGCGCAATTGCTTGAGTCGTTCGGCCACACGCGCATCGCTGGCGTCGAGCCGGAGGCTTTTCTCGAGCAGGCCGATGGCGCTGGCGGTGTCTCGGGCGGCGAGCGCGTCGTCCGCCTTGCGCTCGTACAGATCGGCCAACAGGTTGCGTGCAGCGCGGTCGGTGCGGTCGAGCGCCGTGCGCCGCTCCAGCAGACTGATCGCACTGTCGATTTCGCCCTGGCGCGCCAGGATCGCCGCGTGCTCCAGCTCGTTTCGGTCGGTACCGGCTGGCACCGGCTTGTCGCTCGGAGCCATCGTTTCGGTGCCACGGCGGGTCAGCGTCAGGCGTGAGGGCCGCCCGAGCTGTTGGCGCCGCACGCGCTCGCGCTCGATGCCGCGCAACGCATCGGCGGCCGGATTGGAGTCAGGCTGCAGCGCCAGCACGGCCAGATAGCCCTGGGTCGCGGCGTCGAGGTCGCCGCGGCGCTGTGCCTGCGCTGCGCGCGCCAGGCGCTCGGCCGCCGCGGCACTGATCTGCCGGCGGGTGTCGGCGAGTGCGTCGCGGTAGTCACGCGAGTCAGGCCGCAACACGGTGAGCACCTCCCAGGCGATGGCTGCATCGGCCAGACGGCCCTGGCGTGTGGCGCTGCTGGCGCGCTCCCGGTACTGCTGCTCGAAGCCTGCGGTCGATGCGGCAGACGCGCCAACCGATGAGGTCGAAGCGCGGTTCGAATCGGATGACGGCGAGGCGCACCCCACCAGCATCCCGGCCCACAAGAGCGCCGCCCAGCCCCTCATGGCGTGCCCACCGGCCGACTGATCCGCAGCTTGGCCTTGAACGCATCGAGATCGATGTCGCCAAAGATCATCGTGCGCCGCAGCATCAGCGGCATCGAGAAAAAGGCGTTGCCGCCCGGGGTGACCGTCACGGCCAGCTGGTACTGCTGACGCGTCAGCGCGTCCAGCACCGCCTCGTTGGCGTCGCCGAACGGGTAGGCGTACTGCCGTACCGGCCCCAATTGACGGCGTTCGAGCAAGTCGCGTGGCACGCGCGCTTCGGCATCGAGGCTCTGCCGGTACTGCTCGTCGGTCTCGCCGGGCAGGCGCTCGATGAGGTTGCGGTGGCTCTTGGAGTGGGCCTGAACGTCGACCAGCCCCGAGGCTTTCAGCTCGCCGAGCTGGGCCCAGCTGAGACCATCGCCCGCACCGATGAAATCCGAATAGACGAACAACGTGGCCGGAAAGCCGTGCTTGCGCAGCAGCGGCAGCGCGTAGCGATGCACCGACTCGTAGCCATCGTCCATCGTGATCACGACCGAGCGCTTGGGCAGCGCCTCACGACCCTGCAGAAAGCCGATCAGCTGCGACAGGCGGATCACGCGGTAGTCGTTGCGCGCCAGCCAGTCGAGCTGCGCCGCGAAGCTGGCGGGCGACACCGACATCTTGTTGCTGGCGCCCCCGAAGCGGTGGTAGCAGAGGATGGGCACCGTCTGGTAACGGTCCTCGAACACTCCCACGGGATTCACCGGCTTCAGTGGCACCACCAGTGGCTGATCCGGGGCCACGCCGCTCACGCGGTTGAAGTCTGCGATCACCCAGTCTCGGTCTTCGTCGCCCAGGAACTGTGCGGCGATCGAGCGCAGCGTGTCATCGCGACCCGGGCGGTAGATCAGCAGCCGGTCGCTTTGGCCGATCACCGCGCCGGCCGATCGGTCTGAACCTGCTGCCGCAGTGACAGATCGGGGCGGCGCACTGGAACAGGCCGCCAGTGCGCCGGTCAGCACCAGCACGGCGACGCGCCGCAGAACACTAGGACACATGGGTCGAACCGCTTCCAGGTGTTGCGCCCGTGTCCCCGGTGAGCGGTGAGGTGACGGCGGTGGGCGTGGGGGGCGAAATGGATGCCCCGTCGAGGCCGCTTGCCTGGCGATCGGCGAGCGCCTGCGCCATCTGATCGAACCCCACGTACAGCAAGCCGAATTCGTCCTTGCGCTGCTCGGCGATGCGGTGATCGAAGCGGCCCTTGGCGATCTCCTGCATCGACTCGCCCAGCAACTTGATCGGCTGCGCAAACCAGTTGACGACGAAGAACATCGCCACCGCCACCGCCAGCACCGTCACCACCACCAGGGCCACCATCAGTGCGATCGACAGCCGTGCCACGCCCAGCAAGGGCCGCTCGGGCACGCCGAGTGCGACCGTGCCGACCCGCTTGCCCTGGAACGTGATCGGTGCTTCGAAGCCGAGCACCGGTTCGCCGTCGGCTGTGAAGCGCGTGACCACCACGCCGCCCTTGCGCTCACCGAGCGATTCGCTCACCGGCGCGCGGTAGGTCTGCCCCACGCTGTCGCCGCTGGTGGCGCGCACCACGCCTTCGCGATCGACCACCGTCACACCCTGGAAGTCCTTGGCCTTCATGATTTCCTGGATCGCGACCTCGACCGCCACCCAGTCCTCGGACAGCGCCGACACCGCGTTCTGCGCCGCAATGAAACGCGCGAGCGAGGCCCCGGAATCGGTGGCCTGGCTGATCATCGCGGCGTACTGGCGCTGCGTGATCACGGTCGCAGTCAGCGCCATCACGACGGCCACGATCAAGGCCATGGTCGCCGCCCACTTCACGCGCAACGGGACGATGCGTTGGCGGCTCTTTTCCAGCTCGGCCGCGTCGATCTCGGCCAGCACCTTGCTCAACGCGTCGGCCAGTTCCTTGCCACTGCGGTAGCGGCGGTCGGGCGACTTCGCCAGACAGCGCGCCACGATGCGCCGCACGGCCGCCGGCACCTCGGGGCGCAGTTGCTCGATCGGCTTGGGCTCGGCGTTGGTGATCTGCATGGCCAGCGAGACCAGGCTGTCACCCCGGAACGGCCGTTGGCCGGTGAGCATCTGGTACAGCACGATGCCCGCCGAAAACAGGTCGGAGCGGCCGTCGAGGCGCTCGCCCTTGGCCTGCTCGGGCGACATGTACTGAGGCGTGCCCAGGATGTCACCGGCCCGGGTGCGCTGCTCGGCGCCGGCAGACTCGATGTGGGCGATGCCGAAATCGGTGACCTTCACCGTCTTCGTGCCCCGCACCTGCATGATGTTGCCGGGCTTGATGTCGCGGTGCACGATGCCGCGCGAGTGGGCGTAGTCGAGTGCGCGGGCGAGTTGAACACCCATCACCACCACATCGCGGATCGGCAGCTCCACGCCGCCGGCGATCACTTCGCTGAGCGTCTGGCCATCGAGCAGCTCCATCGCCATGTACGGACGGCCGTCGATCTCGCCCACGTCGTGCACGGTGACGATGTTCGGGTGCGAGAGGCCGCCTGCGGCGCGCGCCTCGCTGAGGAAGCGCGCGCGGTACTCGGGCTCTTCGCACAGCGACGCGTGCAGGAACTTGATTGCGACATCGCGCCCGATGCCCGGGTCGTGCGCCTTGAACACGGTGGCCATGCCGCCGCGGCCCAGGCGCTCGTGGATGCGGTAGCGGCCCACCTGTTGCAGCGTTTCGCCGTCGGGGGCTGAACGCCCGGGCAAGGTGGCCGCAACCACCTCGGACGGCGCGTCACCAGGGCCCGGTGGAGTCGACTCGCGCGGGGCGAGGACCGTGGGGGCATCGGCATCGAAGTTCGGCGGCGGGGCAGAGGACGATCCTTCGGCAGGATGCGCAGACATCGGTACGAACTCCTTGAGTACTACGTGGACCACCGGGCCAAAGACCGCGCGACAGCCGACACACAACCACTTACATTTTCGATTCTGGCATCGGTTTTGCAGCCGTTTTGGCGACCGGAGCCCATCCGCCCTAGCGTTTCCCACCATGTCCAGACAGCCGAAGGCTCCCCGTGACTAGCAGTTCTCATTCCGGCATCGACCCGACGTCGGACCAGACACTCCTGACCATCACGCTCTCCAGCATCGCGCCACAGTTGCCGCCGGAAAAGCGCGAGCACTTCCTGGTTGCGGTCGAGGGCAGCCAGAAGGGTCGCAGGGTGCGCTTCGGAGTGGAGCCGATCACGATCGGGCGCAAGATGGTGTGCGAGTTCGTGTTGCCCGACGCCGAGGTGTCGGGGCGACATTGCCAGGTCAGCGCGCTGTCGGGTGAGGTCGACGCGGTGGTCATCGACCTCCAGTCGACCAACGGCTGCTTCGTCGATGGCAAGCGGGTGCGCGAGGAGAGCCGCCTGCCGAGCGGCGGTTTGCTGCAGCTCGGCTCCCATGTGCTCCGGCACGAATACCGGCTGGAGAGCGAGCTCGAGCAGTCGCTCGAACTCGACCGCGATCTCGAAAAGGCCAGCAGCTACGTGAAGGCGCTGCTGCCCGCACCGATCCGTGATGGCCCGGTGCGCACCGACTGGTTCTTCATGCCATCGACCAAGCTCGGTGGCGACGCCTTCGGCTACCAGCAGCTCGACGAGCACACCTTCGCTGGCTACGTGGTCGATGTGTCCGGCCATGGCGCCGGCGCAGCGATGCACAGCGTGTCGGTGATGAACGTGCTGCGGCAGCGCGCCTTGCCGAACACCGACTTCCGCGACCCGGCGCAGGTGCTGGCCCGCCTGAACGCGATGTTCCAGATGGAGAGTCACGGCGGGATGTACTTCTCCATCTGGTACGGCGTCTACGAGCCGCAGACGCGGCAGCTGCGCTATTCGTCGGCGGGCCACCACCCGTCGTACCTGGCCCAGCCCTCGCGCCAGGAAATGGTCCCGCTTCAGACCCGAAACCTGATGATCGGCGCCACGCCCCAGGCCAAGTTCGTCGCCGACAGCATCGAGGTGCAGCCGGGCAGCGTGCTGTATGTCTTCAGCGACGGCGTCTTCGAGGTCGTCACCAAGGAGGGCACGCAATGGGGCTTGCAGGACTTCCTGCCGCTGCTGCGCCGCCCTGCGGTGCCGGGTGTGGGCGAACCCGAACGGCTGTACCGGGCGGTCCAGGATGTGGCCCGCCCTGGTGCGCTGGACGATGATTTTTCGATGCTGGTCGTCACGTTCGTGTAACGGCGCCGCCATAGTCTCGTCACGTACGACCCACCCCACCAGACTCAAGGACATTGCGACATGGACATGGACATCAGCGAGTTGGACGGCAACGTCACCTGCATCCGGCTGACCGGCCGGCTGGACTCCCCTGGGGTCGATCGCATCGAAACCCGCTTCACGGCGGCACTGGCATCGCTGGGGCGGCCCGCCGTCGTCGATTTGTCGAAGGTGAGCTTCCTGGCCTCGATGGGGATACGGATGTTCATTTCCAGTGCAAGAGCACTGCACCTGAAAGGGGCGCAAGTGGCCCTGTTCGGTGCATCCGAGATGGTGCAGAGCGTGCTCGAACACGTGGCACTCGATCAGATCATCCCGCTCGCCGCCACCGAGGCCGAGGCGCTCGCCAAGCTGCGCAGCTGATCGGGGTCCCAATGGCCTGGCACGGCGAGCTCGCAAACCGTCATGCCTGATCCGATGACGACGTTGACCGTCGATGACGGCAACCACCTCCGGCTGGTCCTGGTGAACCACCGCGATGCGCTGGACCAGGCGCGCACCCAGGTGCTGCGCTGGCTGGAACGGCACGTGCCGACGGCCAAGCTGGTGTTCAGCGTCGAGCTGATCCTCGAAGAAACCTTGATGAATGTCATCTGGCATGCCCACCCGGATCACGCCGAGCACCTCATCCGGCTCGAGATGGACGTGGATGCGGCAGACGTCGTGATGCGCTTCGAGGACGACGGGGTGCCTTTCGATCCGCTACAGGCGCCGGCACCGGTCGCCCCCAGGTCGATCGACGACGCCGTGCCCGGCGGGCTGGGCTTGCTGCTGGTACGCAGGTGCGCCCGGGACGTGACCTACCAGCGGCTGGACGGCATGAACCGTCTGACAGTGCGGGTCGCGCGGCACTGAGCGGGGCGGGCGGGCCGTGACTGCCGGCCAGCGACCTGTATCAGAATTCACCGGCACCGGAGCGGCGACAGGTTGTCCACCCCGCGATGAAGCGCCGAAATCACCTCGTTATTTGGTAAACCGCCAATCGGTGGAAACAACGAGCATGCGGGTCTGTTGAATGAACCTGAGCACAGCTCGTCCCACGTCCGCCATCACGAGGCAACGTCGGCCCTGAGGACCCCACGACATGTCGACGTTTGGAGCCCCCTTTCACGATGAGCGCGCGAAATTCATCGCCCACCCGGTGGTGCTGAAAGGCGTCAGCCGCACCTATCAGCTCGATGCGGTGGATGTGCCGGCGCTGAACGACATCAACCTGGTCATCCTGCCCAACCGTTTCACCGTGATCTCCGGTCCGTCGGGCAGCGGCAAGACTACGTTGCTGAACCTGATCGGCTGCATCGATCGCGCGGACGCGGGCTCGATCATGGTCGGCGGCAAGGCGGTGCAAACCATGGATGACGACACGCTGTCGGACTTCCGCGCACGCCAGCTCGGCTTCGTGTTCCAGAACTTCAACCTGCTGCAGGTGCTCACCGCCTACGAAAACGTCGAATATCCGCTGCTGCTGAACGGCGTGCCACCGGGCTTGCGTCGCAGCCGCGTCACCTCGCTGCTGGAATCGGTGGGACTCGCCGACCGCGCGAACAACCGCCCGGGCCAGTTGTCCGGCGGACAACGGCAGCGGGTGGCGATCGCCCGGGCACTGGCCCTGCGGCCTCAGCTGGTGCTGGCCGATGAACCCACCGCCAACCTCGACAGCAAGACCGGCAGCGAGATCATCGCGCTGATGCGCGAGATGCAGCAGCGCCACAAGGTGTCGTTCATCTTCTCGTCGCACGACCCGAAAGTGCTGGATGCGGCCGACGACGCGGTGCACATCCACGACGGGCGCATCACCTCGATCGAGCGGCGGCTGGCGATGGCAGAGTCGCGCACATGAACACGCTTTCGCTGGCCTGGCGCAACCTGCTGCGCAACCGTAGGCGCTCGCTGATGACACTGGTTGCCATGGTGTTGGGACTGGCTACGGTGTTGCTTTTCGGTGGGTTCATTCGTGACATCACGTATGGAATGCAAAGTGACTTCGTCAAACGTACGGGTCACTTGCAGATCCAGCACAGGGACTACT
Source organism: Burkholderiales bacterium PBB1 (assembly GCA_002255905.1). Taxonomy (GTDB): domain Bacteria; phylum Pseudomonadota; class Gammaproteobacteria; order Burkholderiales; family Burkholderiaceae_C; genus PBB1. Next base: position 556,236 of record NKIN01000001.1, on the reverse strand, counting down.
TCAGATTAGGCAGCGGAAATCCGGCGGCGTACGGCATCGTGCGGTATCGCGAGATCGTCGAACTGGTGAAACGCGATGAGGTGCTGGCGCCGATGCTTACGGTTGTAACGCCGACACTTCAGTTCAGCGGCATTGCCGGCAATTTCGCTGCCGGTGTCTCGCGAACTGTATTCATCAGTGGCGTCGTAGTCGAAGAGCAGAAACGCATGCGCGAATGGAATGATTACCAGCAGCGCAATTTGTCACGCCATCTTTCACTGGCGGGTACTGACAGCGACAGTGCAGTCATTGGCACGGGCGTGGCGCGCGTACTGCAACTCTGTGCCGCATTGAGCGTGCCAGACTGCGCTCGTGAAACACCTCAACCGGCCAAGTCGGGGGAGGCGCTGCCTTTAGACATCGCAGAGTTGGCAGACGCCACCGCACCACCGACACCGAACGGGTCGGGCACTGGGCACCCTCGCATCGAAATCCTGACGGCCAGTGCCAACGGGGCACCTAATGTCGCTGCGGTCAAGGTGCTTCATGCCGAGTACCAGGGCGTGAAGGAACTCGATGACGTCTACGTCGGACTTCACTTGGCTCAAGCGCAAAAGCTGGTGTTCGGCTCAGCACCACCACAGGCGACAGCCATTCAACTTCAACTGCGTCATACGACTCAAATTCCAGCTGCGCGCGCGCGACTCGAGGAGCTGCTGCAAACCACCCTCAAAGAGGAACCCCTCGGCATCATCGACTACGAAACGCTCAATCCGTTCTATGGTCAGACGTTGTCGATGTTCGCGGCCATCTTCGGCTTCATTGCAGTGCTGATCGGAGCAATCGTTCTCTTTACGGTAGCCAACACCATGAGCATGGCGGTCGTTGAGCGCACCTCTGAGATTGGCACCCTGAGAGCGATCGGGTTGAGGCGTACCGGTATTCGCACCATGTTCGTTTCTGAAGGAATCATGCTGGGTTGCCTTGGATCATTGCTTGGCATCGTCGCTGCGCTGGTGCTCGCATCGTTGATCAATTTGCTCGGCTTGAGCTGGACGCCGCCTGGTCGAATCGAGCCAGTCGCTCTGGCGGTGCGCGTGGCCGGCGAATACACCATGATGATTGGCGCAGCAGTAGCGCTGATCATCGTCGCGGCCTTGTCCGCCGTCCTGCCGGCCAAGCGCGCCGCACATATGAACATCGTCGATGCTCTGCGTCATGTCTAATAAGTTCAACGGTATGACAGCGATGGCGCTGTTTCAGTTTTTTGCAGCCCTGGCCGTGCCGATAGCCATGCTGTTTCCGTTGCCGTTGGCTTACGCCGGAGCTGAGGCGCAGGCGCTGCTCGCTGCCAGCGACGCGGTGCGCAACCCGTCGCGGTCCTTCGCCGTCACGGTGAACCTGATCGAGTACCGCAGCGCCAAGCAGACCGACAACAACACGCTGTCGGTGTATTCGAAGGCCGACCCCAACAGCGGGCAATACCGCAGCCTGATCCGCTTTGCTGCGCCTGTGCGCGATGTGAACAAGCTGATGCTGAAGAACGGCAACGATTTGTGGTTCTTCGACCCGGCCAGTCAGGCCAGCATCCGGCTGTCTCCGCAGCAGCGGCTGCTGGGCCAGGCCTCCAACGGCGACGTGGTCACCGTCAACATGGCCAAGGACTACACCGCCGAGTCGGGTGGCGAAGAAGACATCGTCGACGGAGAACGCGTGCCGCGCCGTTGTCAGAAGCTGCTGCTGGCCGCCGCATCGCCCGATGTCACTTACCACCATGTCGAGATGTGGGTCGAAGTCGGAACGGCACGGCCGGTCAAGGCGCGCTTCTTTGCCGAGAGCGGCCACCTTCTGAAAACCGCTTACTACCGCAAGTTTCAATCGCAGCTGGGCCGCGAGCGGCCCACTGAAGTCGTCATCATCGACGGGCTCGATCCTGCCTGGGTGACGGTCATGCGTTACAGCGATTACGCTTGGCGCGACGTGCCAGAAGCCTGGCTGCAACGCGACTACCTACCGCGCTTCAAACCGGAGTGACCATGCGCCGCCACACTGTCTTGTCCACCCTGCTGATGTGCGGCGCACTGTCGTCACCTGCCGTGCGCGCCGCCGACGCCCCAGATGCGCTGCCCAGCGACCTGGACGCCCTGTCGCTCGCGGACCAGGCCCCCACCGAGCCGAAGGCCGTGGCGCGGCCCTGGCGACTGTTCATCGAGGGCAACCTGCGGCGCACCTCGATCGATGACCCGGATTCCCGCTACGAGTCCAATCGCGCCTCCATCGACGGGCGCATCGACGCCACACTGGCACCTGGGGTGCGCGCGGTGTTCTCCGACCGGCTGGACTTGCGGCACAGCAACCGCCCAGGCATCGAAGGGGACGTCAACACGGTGCGCGAGGCCTACCTGAGCTGGGCGCCAACCGACCACCAGGTCATCGACCTCGGGCGCGTCAACGTGCGACACGGCGCGGCCTACGGCTACAACCCGACCGACTGGTTCAAGGAAGGCGCGGTGCGGTCCATCGTCTCGCTCGACCCGGCCGTGCTGCGTGAGAACCGCCAGGGCACCGTCGTGCTGCAGGGCCAGCAGTTGTGGACCGGGGGATCGCTAACCGCAGCCTACTCACCGAACCTCGGCGACCAACCCAACCCGGGCACGTTCTCGCTGAACGTCGGGGCGACCAACCCGCACCATCGCTGGCTGCTGGCGGGCAGCACCAAATTCAGCGACAAGCTCAATGCAGAGCTGCTGCTGTTCGGTGGCCAGAGCACCCGCGAGCAACTGGGTCTGAACCTGTCAGGCCTGGTCGGCGATGCCACCGTGGTGTTCGGCGAATTCAGCATAGGCAAAGGGCCCTCGTTGATCACGCAGTCGCTGAACCTCCATGCCGACTCGCGCTACCGCAGCCGCGCCGCCGTGGGCTTGACCTACACCACCACGTTCAACCTCAGCCTGACCGCCGAGGCCGAGTACAACGAGGCCGGCCCCACGCGCCGCCAATGGCGCGCACTGCCAAGCGGCGACCCGCTCGGCCAATTGCGTCTGCTCGAGACCAGCCAGACTTTGCAGGACTTGCCCGCCCGCAGCGCCGGCTTCCTCTACGCCTTGTGGAAGGACGCGCTGGTGCGCCGTCTGGATCTGTCGGCTTTTGTGCGCCGCGAGAACGAAACCCGCAGCCGCGTGCAGTGGCTCGAGGCCCGCTATCACTGGGACCAGGTCGATCTGGTGGCGCAATGGCAGCAGTTCTCCGGATCGCGCCAGTCCATCTTCGGCAGCGTCCCGCAAAGCCGCACCATCGAACTCGCCGTGCGGTTCTATCTGTGAGGCGTGATCCGCGAGAGATGGAACAGCGCCAACGGCCCTGCCCGAGCGACACGCTGCCGTGATGCCCGCCCCGATGGACGGTGAGGCCATCAGCCCACGGCTGGCCCAGGAAGCCCGCCTGTTGGTGGCGTTGCTGCGCAGTGCCCGCTTGTCGCTGCTGTTCGGCGAGCCCGGATCCGAGAAATCGGCATTTCTGCAATCGTCCTTGCTGCCGTTGCTGCAACGGCGCGCCGAAGATCAGCCACCGCCGGTGCCCATCCGCGAGAACAGCGTGGTGGTGCCATTTCCCGACCGACGCGCGCGCAGCGGGTCGGCGCGCCGCAAGCGCGAGGTGGTTGTGGTGTTCGACGACTGGTCGGGACCGCCGTTGCCAGCCCTGCACGCCAGCCTGTGGCGCGCCGCTGCATCGAACGAACCGGAGACGCACACCGCTGCGCCACCGCTGACCGAGAGCATCCGCGCGCTGAGCGAGCGTTTGGACCTGCAGTTCATCGTCATCCTCGACCGCTTCGAGGAATTTCTGCGGCTGTCTGCGCAGCGCGAGGGCATCACCGAATTCACCGACGCGTTGGTCGAGGCCCTGAACGCCGCGCCGCTACCAGCGAGCTTCTTGTTGTCGATGGACGAGGCAGCGCGTCCGGCCTTGGCCGGCTTGCGCCGACTGGTTCCTGGCTTCGACGATTTCTCGCTAAAGCTGCCGGCGGTCGCGGCGGCCGCGAAATCAACGCCGATCTCCGCACCGATAGCCGAAGTGCCGGCAACGCCGGCTCCCGTTGAGGCAGCGCCCGCTCCTCGCGCGGCACCGCACACGCGCGCCAGACCGACACCGCCGGCGATCAAGCAGCCAACGCCCGTGCGCGCGCCGATCAAGACGCAGGATGTTTACGCACTCATCGAAAACACCCTGAGCCACACGGCCAGCGACAACGATTGCGAGCCGTTCCAAGGCAGTCAGCCCGGCGCCCTGGCGCCGGAGAGAGTGGCGCCCCCACCGGCGCCGCGGGTGCGCAAGCCCAAGAAGTCGAAGGCATCGGCCTGGCCCGAAGAGTTCAAGGCGGAACCCGCCGCTCCGCCACACGAGGTGCCACCTGAGGCGCCGCGCCGGCGCCGTCAGCCGAAACCCACGCTGATCGGGCGCTGCACCGCGCTGCTTTCAAGATGGTGGCGGTCGCCACGCAAGTCGGACTGACGCGCCGTCCGCTCGCAGAGCGCTGCGGCCAGATGCAAGCAAATGCGTCCGGTTCGCCACACAACTCACGAATCACGCGGCCCCACCCGAAACGGGCCATGCGAAACTCATTGACCTATTGTTGAATCGGTGTGGAACATGAATCCTGAGTCCCCCATCATTGCGGTCGTCGGTCTGGGTTACGTCGGCCTGCCGCTGGCGGTCGAGTTTGGCAAGCGCTTTCCGACCATCGGATTTGATCTTTCCAAGCGCAAGGTCGACGCCTACCACCGCTTCGAAGACCCGACCGGCGAGGTCTCGTCAGAGCAGCTTCGCGCGGCCACGCTGCTGAAATGCACCACAGACGGTGCGGCCCTGAAGGACGCCGATTTCATCGTCGTCGCCGTGCCGACACCGATCGATGACGCCCGCCGGCCCGATTTCTTCCCCCTCGTCAGCAGCTCGGAGACCGTGGGCCGCCACATGAAACGCGGGGCGATCGTCGTCTACGAATCCACGGTGTATCCCGGAGCCACCGAAGAGATCTGCGTGCCCGTGCTGGAGAAGTTCTCCGGCCTGAAGTGGAAAAAAGATTTCAACATCGGCTACTCCCCCGAGCGCATCAACCCCGGCGACAAGCTGCGCACACTGACCAAGATCGTCAAGCTGGTGTCGGGTGACACGCCCGAGACGCTGGCCGTGGTGCAACGCCTGTACGGAGCCATCATCGACGCCGGTGTCTACCCAGCCAGCAGCATCCGCGTTGCCGAAGCGGCCAAGGTGATCGAGAACACCCAGCGCGACCTGAACATCGCGCTGATGAACGAGCTGTCGCTGATCTTCAACCGCATGGGCATCGACACGCTGGAGGTTCTTGAAGCCGCCGGCACCAAATGGAACTTCCTGCCCTTCCGGCCAGGTCTGGTCGGCGGTCATTGCATCGGTGTCGATCCGTACTACCTGACCCACAAGGCCGAAATGCTGGGCTACCAGCCGCAGGTGATCCTGGCGGGCCGGCGCATCAATGACAGCATGGGCAAGTACGTCGCCGAGCAGACGGTCAAACGCATGATCGCCGCCGGCCAGCCCGTCAGGGACGCCGACATCATCGTGCTCGGCATGACCTTCAAGGAAGACTGCCCTGATCTGCGCAACAGCAAGGTCATCGACGTGATCCGCGAGCTGCAGTCGTATGGCGTCAAGGTGCACGTGCACGATCCGCTGGCCGACAACGAGGAGTGCCTGCACGAATATGGCATCGGTCTGACCGAATGGGATCAGCTACCGCAGGCCTCGGCGGTCATCGCTGCAGTGGCCCACCAGCCGTACAAGCAGATGGGCGTGTCCAAGCTGCTTGCGAAACTGAATCCGGGCGGCGTGTTCGCCGACGTGAAATCGGTCTACGACCCAGCGGCGGTGGCGCAGGCCGGCCACGAACTGTGGAGGCTGTGACGACCTACCCGGCGTTGCAATCCGCGCTGCGGGCAGCGCCCAAGACCTGGTTGGTGACCGGAGTCGCCGGCTTCATCGGGTCGAACCTTCTGGAAGCCCTGCTGATGCTCGATCAGCGAGTGATAGGGCTGGACAACTTTGCCACGGGTCACCACCACAACCTTGACGAGGTCCGGGGGCTCGTCGGCGAAGAGCGGTGGACGCGTTTCACATTCATCCAGGGCGACATCCGCCTGTCGACGGACTGCCAGGCCGCCTGCGCCGGCGTCGATGTCGTGCTGCACCAGGCGGCGCTGGGCAGCGTGCCCCGTTCACTGGCCGATCCCGTGACCACCAATGCGGTCAACATCGACGGCTTCCTCAACATGCTCGTCGCCGCACGTGACGCACAGGTGCAGCGCTTCGTCTATGCGGCCAGCAGCTCGACCTATGGCGATCACCCGGCGTTGCCCAAGGTGGAAGACCGCATCGGTGCACCGCTGTCACCGTACGCGGTGACCAAGCTGGTCAACGAGCTCTATGCCGATGTGTTCGCCCGCGCCTACGGGATGCAGAGCATCGGGTTGCGCTACTTCAATGTGTTCGGCCCCCGGCAAGACCCGAATGGGGCCTACGCCGCCGTGATCCCGAAATGGATTTCCGCGCTGATCGACGGCCGCCCGGTGCAGATCAACGGCGATGGTCACACCAGCCGAGATTTCTGCTTCGTCGCCAATGCGGTGCAGGCCAACCTGCTGGCCGCCTGCACGCAACGTGACGACGCCATCAACCAGATCTACAACGTGGCAGTCGGCGACCGCACCAGCTTGAACGAACTGTTTGGGCTGCTGCGTGAGCACCTTCTGACGACCTTTCCGCAGTTGCGCGACGTGCAGCCGTTGTACGGCGACTTCCGGCCCGGTGACGTGGTGCATTCGCAAGCCGACATCGGCAAGGCTGCCGATCGTCTGGGCTACCGGCCCACGCACCGTATCGATGAAGGACTGGCTCAGGCCATGCCGTGGTACAGGGCGCACGCCGAGCGAGTAAACGCCGCACCAGCGTCCACTGCCTGATCACGCGAGTGCCGCGTCCCCCCGACGGTGGCTGCCAACGGAACGGCGCAGCCCGGTGACCTCCAGCGCACACAGCATGAGAAGAAACATCAGGAACGCGACGCGCGGGACATCCATCACACTGCTCACCAGGCCCACGCACCAGCAGCCGCACAGCGAAGCCATCAGGAACGGAGCAACCGGGGACCCGCTGCCCGCGGCATCGAACAACCGCCGCAACGTCCATCCCATGCACAGCACGAAAGCGAGCAACGCGAAGACCCCGCGTTCGATCAGCAGTTCAAGGTAGAGGTTGTCGATGTGCCACGGCACGTAGTAACTCTGGGCTGCGGGGAACCAGCCGGCCAGCCCCTCCGCGAAGTCGCGGTGGGTCAGCAACTCGACCCGATCCGGGCCGACCAGGCTCAGGTTGTCCAGTTCGGCGACGCCGCCGACATTGACAACCGCGATTGAGAACACGCCCATGCGCGGCGCCCAGGCCAGACCAGGGTCAAGCAGCGGCCCGCGCAAACGCATGACGACATGGCGCCATGTCCCTACTTCCGCGGCCACCGGCACCCACCCCCCCTGGCAACGCTTCGGATACAGCAGATGCATCTCGCACAGTTGAACGGAGACTTCAGCATCCACCGTGGCGCGGACATCGAACGCGACCTCGTGCGGACGCACGGGGTGCAGAGAGACCCGCTGGGTCAAGGTCATCAAGCCGTACTGGTCCAGCGGTGTCCTCGAGCCCGACAGCACGACTGATCCGGACGACTGCCCGGGACTGGGGGGCACGAACCGAGCATCGCCTGGAAACGCACGTTTCGGGGTCGCCTGCGCATAGGCAGCAGGCAAGCGCCCGAGGCCGATGCCGAACGCCCAATCGGTCGGGTGTCGCAGCAGGCCCAAGCCAGCCTGCCAGTGTTCCACCCGCCCCCCCAGGTCGCGGTCACTGGCGGCCATGCGTTCACGCATGAAGGAGCCCAGTCCGAGCACCGCGACCACCTCGAGCGCCAGCGCGAGAGCGAGCGCCCAGCCCGCCACAACACGCCAGCGGATGCGCGGCAGACGTTTGCGGCGAAGCAACAGCGCCAGCAGCACCAGCGAACCTCCCACCGCCCCATAAACACCGCGTGAAAACGTGGTCATGCAGGCATACCCGGTGAGTAGCGCCAAGGGGGCCACTGCGGCCCAGCGCAGCGGCGTGCGGGCGCTCCACAACCCCCACGCGACGAACGGCGTGGCCAGCGCCATGTAGACATCGATCGCCGCACCGCCGACGTGCATCTCCCAGAACAGCGCGGTCGTGCGGTAGCGGGTCGAGAAGTCCCATAGGCCGATGTAGGCCAGCCGCTCCCACACCACCGCCAGCGTGACCACGGTCAGGCCCGCCAGCATGCCCGCTCCGAGACGTCTCACAGCGGCGTCTGCGTCTTGCTCGATCTGCATGCGCAGCAGCGGCCAGATCAGCGCCGCCTGCAGCACAGGCTTGAAGACGCGCCAACTGTTCAGCGGATCGGTGTAGCTCTGGAACCAGTCAAAAGACCCGTCACCAGCCACCGACAGACCGTGAACGAAGGCCTTGACAGTGAAGATGCCGAACACGATCGCCAAGCCGACAACCACCCGATCGCTGCGCGCAGAGCGTGATCCGATGTGCAGGTTGCGCGGCGTCGGAGTCATCGCCTTGCGCAGGTAGCACCCGGCCACCACACCCCACAGCAGCAGGTCGAACTCCTCGAACACGACCCAGCCAGTCCACGGCGCGAAGCTCATGAGTGGCAGCACCGCCGGCACCACGAACAGCCAGAAGCCGGAACGCCACGCAACCAGAGCGCACCACAGAACGAATGCCGCGGTGACGGTGACAGGCGCCGACGGGTGTTGGCTGGCAAGCGCTGCTCCGACGGCAAATGCCGCTGCTGCAGGCATGGAAATCAACGCTGACACACTGCATCTTAGACGCTTGATCTCATGACCCCTTGCGGCCGCAGCAATCAGGCCTGTGCGGTTGGGCCTGCCGTTGAAGCCACAATTCCAAGGTGAAGATCCCACCCGCTGACCTTTCCAGCAGCCATCCGCAGGCCGATGCTGCTCGCGCCGAACGGTCGCCCGACGTCAGTCGGTCTGGTCGAGAGAAAGGCGCGTACCAGAGCACGCAATACGAAGGCCGTTCAGCTGGCCGCTGGTGGCTGCTGCTCGGGTCGCTGGTGTATTCAGTGTTCGTTGTCTACGGCAGCCTGGTGCCGCTGAGGTTTCAGGCCGTGCCTTTCGATCAGGCGCTGGAGAACTTTCGATCGATCCGCTACCTGCAACTCGGCATCGCCTCGCGGGCCGACTGGGTGGCCAACATCCTGCTGTTCATACCGCTCGGCTTTCTGTGGACAGGCGTGGTGTGGCCTCAGCGTCATCTGTTCTGGCGTACGGTCGTCTCAGTCATGGTGCTGCTGGCGGCCTGCGGCCTCAGCCTGTCTATCGAATTCATCCAGCAATACTTTCCGCAGCGCACCGTATCGCTCAACGACATCATTGCAGAGACGGCTGGCGCCACCATCGGCATCGCTGCCTGGTGGGCGCTAGGACGTCCGATGCTGAACTGGCTGCAAGCGCTGCCGCTGGTGCGCGGCACGGCCAGCACGGCCCAGCGGCTGCTGGTCTTCTACCTCGTGGTGCTGTTTGGCTACAACCTGATGCCGCTGGACCTGACGATCAGTCCGGTCGAGCTGTTTCACAAATGGCGCGAAGGCAAGGTGATCCTGCTCCCGTTCTCGACGACGTATGCCGACAGCGCACAGCGCGCTTACGACCTCGTCACCGACATTGCCATCTGGGCGCCCGTGGCGGTGCTCTGGCAGCTGGCCTATCAGAAGGCGCGATTGAGGACCTGGCAACTGGTCGTGGCAGCGGCTGCGGCCATAGAGTTTCTGCAACTGTTCGTCTACAGCAGGGTCAGCGACAGCTCTGACGTGATCACAGCGGCACTGGGAGCGGCCATCGGTCTGGCTCTGGAACGATCGCTCTGGTCCACCAATCCACAGGGGTCAGTCAAGGCACCCATGGGGATCCTGTACTGGGCACTGGCCTCTGCTGGCTGGCTGGTGGTGCTTGCCGCAGTGTTCTGGTACCCGTTCGATCTGAATCTGGACAGCACTTTCCTGCGTGAACGACTGGCCGGCTTGCAGCGGGTGCCGTTCGAAGCCTATTACTTCGGCACCGAGTTCCGCGCGATCACGGAAGTACTTCGCAAAGCCCTGTTCATGGCTCCGCTGGGATTCTTCTGCTACAGAATGGGACGGCTGCTGCCACCGTCCTGGCCCAGAAAACTTGTGCATGGTGGCCTGCTGTTTCTGATCGCCGCAGTCGCCGCCTCCATCGAGACCGTGCAGATCGCGCTGCCCAGCAAGAACGCAGACTTCACCGATGGCGTGCTGGAGTTCCTCGGCGGCGCACTGGGCTATGCATGCAGTCTTTTCGTGGCTGAGCGGTTGAACCCACAAGACACGTTGCGGCAGCAAGAAGCATTGAGAACAGCAGCCCACCCGAACGCGAGCTCAACTCAGGACATCGGCAGCTACCGCACGACCGAGAAGACGATGTTCAGCCTTCGTTCAGTGGGCTGGCAGGTCTTTGCGGTCCTTCTGGCGATGACGCTGGGCCTCAGGCTGCTCCTGGAGTTGCCAGGCATTCCCTACAACGTCGTAGAGCTTTTTGACGGGCAGCGTTTGCTCAGTGTCGGGCTATTCTCTGTCGCGCTGCTCTGGCTGGGCGCCGGACCGTGGTGCCTCGCCAAGTGGGCTGGTCACCGACAGATGGCTTGTCTGTGGCTGCCAACACTGCTGCCACTGGCGGCGCTATTCAGCCTGCTGCTGCTGCGCATGTCGGTAACGCAGGAAAGTCTGGATGACATCACCGGCAGCACGGACCTCTATCGCCGCGTGACGATGGACAACTACTGGGGAGAGGCGTGGCGCGATGCGATGGCAAGACTTCCCGCCACGATGGTCGACGCGGTAGAGCGTGGCGTTCGCTTCACGGCGCTGTATAGCCTTCTTCTGGCTCCGCTCACCATGGCGTCGATCTGCACCGACCGCAGCTGGTTGATGCGGCGCAGGCTGCCCGCGCTCGCCTTGCTCTTGCTGTTCTGGTGGCTGGCCGCGTGGCTGGTGATCGATGGTGCAATCACCGACAACCTGACAGAGCTGATCGCGCGTGATGGATCGATCTGGCTCGCAGCCTTGGCAGCGCTTTTCTCACTGCATGTGTCTTGGGCCTCGGGGCGGATGAGCACGCGCCGTGGCATGACGCTGGGCGTGGTCACGCTGGTCGCCTTGCCGCTGAGTTGGTGGCTCTCGAAACAGGGCCTGGAGCAGACCATTCTGAAGTACGACTCGGTGTGGTCTGCGCAGCAGTTCCTGCTGGGTCATAACCGCATTGATCGATTGTCCGAAGCCCAACTGTTCATGCGTTGGAGTGGGGTTTACATCGCGATGCTGGGAGTTTGCGCCTTGGGCATGGCTCTCGCCAGGCGGCTGTGGACAGCGTCCGCTGCGACAACTGCATCCGCACCCGCGATCCCGCATTCGCCCGCACGCAGGCGCTGACTCTGAGCTCTCGGCAAACAACGATGTCATGCGGTCAAGTCATGAACGCGGCACTCCTGTCTGTCGGGGAGCGCCGGCGACATTGGCGCCTAGGACTCGCGCTGGGACTCGTGCTGCCGTCGTGGGCGCTGGGTGAGACGCGCACCCATCGGGTGGGGCCCGGCGAGCGATTTTGCTGTCTGCAGGATGCCATCCACGCGGCCCGCAGCGGCGATACCGTCGAGATTCATCCCGGCGAGTATCGTGGTCACGTGGCGGTGGTCGACGTCCCTCAGCTCACGATACGCGGCCTCGGCGCGGGTGCGGTTATTCATGCCGACGGCCAGCATGCCGAAGGCAAGGCGATGCTGGTCGTTCGCGGTGATGTGATGGTGGAGAACGTCGAGTTCCGCGGCGCCCGTGTGCCAGTCGGCAACGGCGCCGGAATCCGTTTCGAACGCGGTCGGCTCGCGGTTCGGCGCTGCCGCTTTTTCGACAACGAAATGGGCATCCTGACGGCCAACGATCCAAACATGGTGTTCGACGTGTCTGATTGCGAGTTCGGCGCCGCCCCTCGCCACGAAGGCATGCTGCACCACCTGCTGTACGTCGGCACGATCGGCGCCTTCAGCGTCCGAGGCAGCCGATTCAGCGGCGGCTGGAGAGGTCATCTGCTGAAGTCCCGAGCGCTGCACAACCGCGTGCTCAACAACCGGCTCGACGACCGCCCTTCCGGCGAAGCATCCTACGAACTCGAATTCCCGAACGGCGGTCACAACATCGTCGTGGGCAACGTCATTGCCCAGAGTGCCCGCACGCAGAACCCGGATCTCCTCAGCATGGGCGCCGAAGCACGAGACGGCATGACCGGCAGCCTGGTGCTGGAGAACAACACGTTCATCAACGCCGCCGGTCCCAATTCGCGCTTCGTTCAGGTCTGGACTGAACGATTGGCGGGCGAGGTGCCGGTCCGCATGGTCAACAACCGGTTCGTGGGTCCGGGACAACTGCATCTGCCACCGCCCTGGGATGGCCGCGGCAACGCGCGGCTGACGCTCGATGGCCCACACTCGCCGCCAGACTGACCGATCGGTCAGCCCCGCCCCGAAAACAGTGACATCACTCACGCCCCGCAGCCGAAGCCACGCGGGCAGTGCGCGTGTCGCTCAGTACCATAGCGATTGCTGTGATCCGCGGTAGCGATGGCGCTGATCGCTCACAGCACACACGATGCATTCCATGAGCGAAGCCACGACTGATTCCCCGAACCGCTTCGCCGCATCCACTCTGACCTCGGGTGCGCCCCGATTCAGCGATGCGCACCTGGACCATCTGGCGCGGTCACAGGGACCGTCCGCGGCTTGGCGGGCTGCCCTTGCGCGGGGGGCTTGCGCCGCAGCGGCCAGCGCCGACGGCGACTTTGCGGTGGGTCTTCATGACGATCAAGGCCGGACTTTCCTGGCGGTCGACCGCTTTGCCGTGCGCTCTCTCTGCTACCGACTGATCGACGGGCGGCTGCATTTCTCGTCCCGAGCGGACGATCTGGCGGCATTGCCACCACAGGCCACGATCGATCCTCAGGCCATTTTTGACTACCTGTATTTTCACGTCATCCCGTCGCCGAGAACGATTTTTCGCGACGTGTTCCGACTGCCTGCCGCGCATTACGCGTGGTTCGAGCAGGGAAAACTCACTGTGGCCCCGTACTGGGTGCCGCGGTTCGACGAAGTCGAGCGGCCCAACTTCAAAGAACTGGCCAGCGAGTTCCGCCAATTGCTGAAGGGCGCGGTCTCCACACAACTCGACGGCGGCAAGGCGGCGTGCTTTCTCAGTGGCGGAACCGACAGTTCCACCATTGCAGGAATGATCGGCGAAGCAGCGGGACGACCGGCGGCCACCTACTCGATCGGATTCCAGGCCGAGGGCTACGACGAGATGGAATTTGCCCGCATCGCGGCCAAGCGATTCGGCACCGAGCACCACGAGTACTACGTCACACCCGACGATCTGGTGCGCGGCATTCCGGCCGTGGCCGCGCACTACGACCAACCATTCGGCAACTCTTCTGCGCTTCCAGCCTTCTACTGCGCGCAGATGGCTCGAACGGATGGCGTCACCAAGTTGCTGGCAGGTGATGGCGGAGACGAGCTGTTCGGCGGCAATTCACGCTATGCCAAACAGCGTGTCTTCGGTTGGTACGACAACGTCCCGGCCGCGCTGCGTGGCGGCGTGCTCGAACCCTTGCTGGAGCGCACACCGCTCGGTGCGTTGCCCCTGGCAAGCAAGGGCCGCAGTTACGTCGAGCAGGCCAAGGTGCCGCTGCCCGACCGCATGCAGATGTACAACCTGCTGCTGCGCATGGACCCAAAGCAGGTTTTCACAGAAGATTTCTTGGCTCAGGTGGACGAGGCCGATCCACTGCGGCAACAACGCGCCGTGTGGCAGCAGGGGCAAGGCGCCAGCGTGCTGAACAAGATGCTGGCCTACGACTGGCGCTACACGCTGGCTGAAGCCGACCTTCCCAAGGTATGCGGTACCGCAGCGCTGGCTGGCGTGGCGGTGGGCTTCCCGTTCCTCGACCGCGCCTTGCTCGAGTTCTCGATGCGGCTGCCCACCGACTACAAGCTGCACGGCTTGAAGCTTCGATGGTTCTTCAAGGAGGCACTGCGAGGCTTCCTGCCGGACGAGATCATCACGAAGAAGAAGCAGGGCTTCGGGCTGCCGTTTGGCGTCTGGGCCAATCGACACGATGGTCTGCGCAAGCTGGCGAGTGATTCATTGCACAGCCTGGCCGGCCGCGGGATCGTGCAGCAGGACTTCATCGACAAGTTGCTCAAAGATCACCTACCGGCGCATCCGGGCTACTACGGCGAGATGGTGTGGATATTGATGATGCTGGAGCAGTGGATGCAGCACATCGATGCAAGAGCGCTCAACGCAGCATGATGCCCGGCCGACCACCATGACGACAGATCCACCCCAAGACACGCCCACGGCCTGGGAGGTCGGCAAGACCACCGGTCGAAACGGGACTGGACACTGGCGGTATTGGGACCGACCCGAAGACGACATCCGCAGAGCGGCCGAGAGTTGGGCATCGGACATCCGCGGGGTAGCCAAACCATGGCTGTGCTGGAACATGAACGACCGCTGGTGCCTGCTCCAGCAGAAGCTCATCCTTGAACAAGGTTGGACGCCCGTCGTCGGATGGGATCCGAACTGTGGCGCCGCTACATCGAGGCTGGCGCCCGGCGCCCGGCGCCGTCGCCATCGACTTCAACGCGCGCCTGAATCTCCAGGTTCTTTACCAGCACACACCACTGGAATTCGCGTTTCTCTGGGCCGACAGACTCGCGTTCTGGCACGTCGACATGCTGATGCCGCGCGTCAAGCTGGCCACAGCCAGTTCATGGTTCGACCGGTTGGCAGATGGCGAAATGGCTGCATTCAAAACCTACGGCGGGATTATTGCCGCTCGCAAAAATAATTTATCAAACAGTACTTCGACTCATTCCAATGCAGCCAAATGGACGATGAATTATGTTTGGCCGACCTTTTAAGAATGGCTTTCCCGATAATGTACTAAACTTCATTGCGAAAACGAATAATCGATCAATTCGCGCACCCGCATCTGCCCGAGAGATTTTTTGGGCGCCTGTGGGACTAAGGTGGATTTAGCTTGCCAACCGAAGCGGCTCGTCCGGAATCGAGCTTGCGAGGTTTGCCACACCATTCAGGGCAGCGCAGGTATTTGATACATGAATGATTCCCGATCAATTGTCCTGATGTATCACCGTGTGGGCTTTCCCACCACGGATAACGACATCAAATACTGCATTTCACCCGACACGTTCGCCGCACAGATGAATGTCTTCGCTCGACACGGTTACCGTGGCGTTTCCATCGAGCGTCTACTTGAATGGATGGAAGGTGGTCGTCCACTCGGCGCGAATGAGATTGTCATCACTTTCGACGACGGATTTCGAGGCGTCTTGGAACATGCGTTTCCCGTACTCAATGCGCTGGGGTGGCCGGCGACCGTGTTCCTTGTCGCCGACGAGATAGGCGGCACCGATGAGTGGCACTCGGCAACCGACCCAACGGGAGTCCGCCATCGCCTTCTCAGTGCGGATGACATCAGGACACTTCAAGCGTGCGGGTGGAGCTTCCACTCCCACACGTGCACACACGCCAGCCTGACACAGCTCGATGACGAATCGCTGCGTACAGAACTGGTCCGGTCGCGCGCTGCACTGACCGATTTGCTCGGCGATCAGCCCTACTGCTTGGCATATCCCTACGGGCACGTCGACGATCGCGTCGAAGCGGCAGCACGCAAGGCCGGGTACCGGGCCGCGTTTTCCGTGCAGCCGGGGTTCAATCGGCGCGACGTGAACCCGTTCCGTATCCGCCGCATCGATGTCTTTGGGTTCGATACCCCACGTGTGCTGCTGCGCAAGGTGCGTCTCGGCAGCAATCAGGGCGGACTGCGACACGCAGCTGCCTATTACTGGCGACAGGCTACGCGCCGTCTGGGGCTTCCAACAGCATGACTTCGTCAATCCTTACCGCGCAGGGCCCGGGATGATGGCCATCTCGTTCAGGCGCGGCGTGGCATGGGCCTTTGCCGGCCGCATGAGCGACCAGGTGCTCAATTTCGCGTTCGGGATCGTCCTCGCGCGTCTGCTTGCCCCGGAAGTCTTCGGGATGCTTCTCACGATCCAGGTCTTCACCGGCCTGGTGGGTTTTGTCGCGGGCGGCGGCATGGGACAGGCGCTCGTGCGTGCCAAAGAGGCATCGCGTGCGGACTTCGACGTCGTTTTCACGTTGCAGTTGCTGATCGGCTGCGCCATCTACGCGGGCTTCTTCATCGCTGCGCCGTGGTTCGCGCGCTGGTATGACGAACCCCTCTACGCCGACCTCCTGCGCCTTTCTGCGCTGAGCTTCATCTTCCGCCCGCTCATCAACATGCCGGCCAGCTCGCTGTACCGCGCAATGCGCTTCAAGGCACAAACGGGGGTCAGCATTGCCAGCTTGCTTGTTTCCAGCGCCACCAGCATCTCGATGGCCTGGCTGGGGTATGGCGTCTGGAGCCTGGTTTGGGGCGGCATCGTGGGCTCGGTCGCGCAGAGCGCCATCCTGATTTATCTGACCGGCTGGCGCCCAGGGCTTTCTTTCCAGTTTTCGCGCGCCAGAGAGCTTGCCCGCTATGGCGCACTTGTTGCCGGCAACGACCTTGTCGATTACCTGCGCACACGTGTGAGCACCTTCATCCTGTCACAGACGCTGGGCCCCCAGAGCGTGGGGCTGTACAACAAAGGTGACAGTCTGGCTCGCATGCCCTTCCTCTTCGTTTCGGGTTCGGTCTACCAGGTGCTCTTCCGTGCGCTGTCAACGGAGCAGGACAACCTCGACAAGTGCCGTTATCTCTTCAACCGCAGTCTGGCGCTCGTCGCACTGTATGCAACGCCTTTCTATGTCGGGCTGTTCTGGCTGGCCGAGCCCCTGGTGCGCGGCGTTTACGGTCCGCAATGGACTGCCGCGGCCGGCCCGCTGTTCGTGCTCAGCTTCGCATGGCCGCTCTGGCTGCTGGGAAACATGTCTGGCGCTGTGGCAGCTTCGCACAACCGTCTCGGCACCGAGATTCGCATCCAGGCCGCTGCGCTGGTGCTGACGGCTGGTGCCGTGTGGCTGGCGCTGCCGCACGGGATCACAGGCGTCGCATGGGCCATCGTGGCGGTCAGTGCCGTCAGTTCAGGTCTGATGTTTCGCCTCGCGTTGCAAACGCTGCGCACCAGCTGGCGCGACAGTCTGAGCGCGCTCATGCCAGCCATCGGCCTGAATGCCGCGCTGGCCGTCGCACTGGCTGCTGGCTCGCATGTGATGCCGCAGAGCGTTCTAACCCATGACTTACTGCACGTCGCCGTGCTCGGCGTACTCGGCGCACTCGTCTATGCTTTGCTGTTCCTGTTCGCTCCCGTGCCGGCGCTTCACGCAGAACAGGTGCGCTGGCGCAGCCTCTTGCGCATCCCTGTGGCCAAGCCCTCTGTATGAAGGCCCGAACACCCCGATGAACATGCGCATGCCACAGCTTCTTCTCAATACGTTGACGGTGGCAATGGCTGCTGGCACTGCGGGCGCCGGCGCGATCGCCCTCGGCATCGCGGCTGGTTTCACGAACACCTCTTTCTTGTGGCCAGTTGCCTCGATCTGCGCGGTTCTTGGCGCGCTTCTCCACAACACCAAGCGATCGGTCACTGACATGATCGACAACCGCAGTCAAACGCTGCGCGACAAGACCGAGCGCCTGCAGCGCGACGTGGCGGACATTCACGGGTTGGTTCGCCTGCAGCCCTTTTGTCAGCAAATTCCGCTGCCGATGGGCGGCGGCTGGGCATTGACTGGCGACTCTGCGGCCCTGCTCGTGCACGAGGCATTGTTGCGTCGGCCTCGTACCATCGTCGAGTTGGGCTCCGGCGTATCGACGCTGCTGCTTGGCCAGGTCCTGCAGAAACTCGGCAGCGGCAAGATCGTGTCGTTCGATCATGATCTGCAGTGGGCTGAGCGCACACGGCGGCAAGTCAGTTTCCTTGGCCTAGACGAATTCGTGACCGTGATAGACGCACCTCTGGGCCAGTGCAGCTTGGAAGGGCAGATGTACGAGTGGTATGTCATACCGCCCGCCGCCCTTGCCGCCCTCGGCGGTGCGGTCGACCTGCTCGTCGTGGACGGTCCGCCTCAGTCCCCGCAGCAGTCGCGTCCCGCCCGCTATCCAGCCCTGCCAATGCTTGCTTCATGCCTGTCAAGCCAAGCCTGGATCTTCGTCGATGACGCAAAGCGCCAGACGGAAAGGGAGATGGTCAAACTGTGGACGCGCCAGCTGCCTGGCTGGCAGACCCATGACGTTGATACGGTCGACGGGGTCTGCCTGATGACCCGCCAATGAACGCCGCAAGGGCACCATGAACCCCTGTGTAACGATCATCATGCCCTGCTTCAATGCGTCGGAGCATCTGGATCGCAGCGTGGGCAGCGTCCTGGCTCAGACCCAACTCGACTGGGAGCTGATCGCCGTCGACGATGGATCGACCGATGACACCTGGAATCGACTGCAACAGTTGGCGCAACAAGACGTGCGCGTGCGGCCGATACAGCAGCCCAACGCCGGAGCGGCAGCGGCACGCAATCGAGGGCTCGGCAGCGCCCGAGGCGATTACATCGCCTTCCTCGACAGCGACGACACCTGGCACCCGGAGTTCCTTGCCGCACTGCTGGAAAGCCTGCAGCAGGCTCCCGAGGCCGGCATCGCCTACTGCGGCTGGCAGAACATCGGTCTCGGAGGAGGCCGGGACGACCCTTACGTGCCTCCCGACTACGAGACGGGCGACAAGACCGGTTCGATGCTGCGAGCTTGCCCGTGGCCCATCCACGCGGCGCTTGTGCGCGCTGATCTCGTCCACGAAGCAAAAGGTTTCGACGAGTCTCTGAGTTCGTGCATGGACTACGACTTGTGGCTGCGGCTCGCCACGGCCCATCGTGTCGTGCGCGTGCCGCGGGTACTGGCCTACTACCATCATCACGGTGGCGTGCAAATCACTGGCAACAAAGCCCGCATCGCGCTGAATCACTTGCGGGCGCAGCAAAAATTCCTTGCCGCGCACCCCAGTGTCGCCCGCAAGCTGGGCACCACACGGGTTCGCGAGTTGACCTTTGGCGAACTGCTGCAGCGCGGCTACAGCGCCTACTGGCAGCGTGACCTGTTCGTCGCGCGACTTGTTTTTCGTCGGGTCATGGCTCATGGTTACGGCAGTGCCAAGGACTGGCTCTACATGCTTCCTTCCTGGCTGCCGCAAGCGTGGCACAGGCGGCTGATTGAGCGCCGCGATCGCGCGGATCGGACATGAAGACCGCTGAACGGCTTTGCCACGGCATTCGATGGCCAGCCTGACCTTCGCGTTCTGCACCTTCAACCGAGCCGCACGCCTGCCCCGCCTGGTGGCGGCGATGCGCACCCAGACCTGCCCGGTACCGTTCGAGATACTGGCGGTCAACAACAACAGCAGCGACGACACGGCTGAAGTGCTCGCCGACCTCGCGGCACTGCCTGGGGTGCCGCTGCGCTGGGTGACCGAACCCGTGCAAGGCATCGTTGCTGCGCGCAACCGCGCGATCACCGAGGCCCTGGGCAGCGACGTGCTCGTCTTCATTGACGACGACGAACTGCCGCAACCGGGCCTCCTGGCTACAGCCGCAGACGCCATCCTGAACGAAGGAGCGCAATGCGCGGGCGGACGGGTCGAGGTGGACTTCTCGGGACTGGTACGCCCGCCATGGCTGGAAGACAACCTCCTCGGCTTCCTCGCCGAGGTGAATCACGGCAACCAGCCAATGTGGATTGTCGACGACTCAACGCCGATCTGGACCGCAAATATCGCCTACGACATGCGCCTGTTTCGTGTCGACGCAGCCCTTCGCTTCGACCACCGCTACGACCGGCAGGGCCAGCAACTGGGGGGCGGCGAGGACTTGGCCATGCTTCGCACCCTGCTCGGCCGAAGCTCGCGCGTGCGCTACCGACCGGACATGGCGGTGCTGCATTCGGTTGATGCCTGGCGGCTGCGACGCAGCTACTTTCTGAAACTTCACTTCCAGGCAGGTTTGCGGCGAGCAATTCACGAGTTGCCAGACTACCCGGGCAGCTTGCTCGGAGTGCCGCCCTTTATGCTTCGACAGTTTGCTGTGCACTGCGCAAGAACCTTGGTGATGGCCGTCCGCCGACAGCCGGGTTTGGTGCGTCAGGCAATGAATGCAGCGTTCGCGTGGGGCACGCTCGTCGGCTACCGGACGCGTACCAAGCCGTGACTTTTCGTTAGCGCGAAGACCGCTTTGACAGCCAATCGGGAGCACAAGACATGAACATGGGATCCATTCGGGGTGCGATCTTCGTGCTGGCCCTGCTCGCCACGGGAATTGCCGGTGCACAGACTCACCTGATGAATGAGCTCGATTTCCTCAAGTTGCCGCCCGAGTGTTCGGCACGCCTGCGCGGCAGCGACGCGACCAAAGGCATGTGGCGACAGCGGATCGGTGATGAGCAGTTTCTCCACCTCCACCACTACTGCTTTGGTCTGTTCTTTCTGAACCGCGGCATGGCGACATTTGAGAAGCGCAAGCGCAACGAGAATCTGGACCATTCCGTGAAGGAATTTCAGTACGTCATCGATCGCTGGCCTGCCAGTTCCCCCTATCGCAAGCAGGCGCTAGAGGCACAGCAACGCGCGCGCCTGCTGACAATGCGCTGATGCGGCACTCATTCGCCACCCACAGGCCCGGATGAGACGCAAGGCAGGCAGCGGGTTTTCTGGCTGGTTGACCCGCGCGGACGCCGCATCGGCACAGGGGGCGCGTAGTGCATCGACGACCGGCTGGCGCGGTCATTCGACCGCGGGCCGCGATGTGCATGGCATGGCTCCGGACGCGACGGACGCCCCGCCCGCCTTCGCTCATCATGTCGGCGAGTTCCAGAATCATGCTTCCATTGCTGCCGCTCTGGGCCTGCAGACCGACTCATCGACGCAGGACGTGCTGCTCGCAGCCTGGCGCAAGTGGGGCGCAGGCGTCTTCCCGCGAATCGATGGTGTGTGCGCCGTCGCGATCTTCGATGACTCCGAATTGGTCCTTTACCGTGATGTGTCGGGCCTCGTCGATCTCTACTTTCAGGGTCCGGCAACAGGTCGCCTGAGCTTCTCCACCGAGTTGGAAGCGCTGATGCAGATGACCGGCACCCCTCGCCGTCTCGCACCACGCGCTCTGCACGAGTACCTCCGGTTTGGTGACATCGCGGGCCCGCACACCATCTGGCAACAGGCAGTGGCCCTGCCAGCGGGCCACTGCTTGCGGTGGTCCGGCGACTGCGCCAGAGCAGCACAGGTCACCGACCGGCCTTGGCCCGACATCTCTCGCCTCAGCCTCGACGACGCAGTGGACGCACTCGACGCACGCCTCCAGCAAAGCGTGACCGCCCGGCTGCAGGGCGCTCAGCGCCCTGCCGTGTTCCTCAGCGGAGGTATCGACTCGTCGCTGCTGTGCGCGTTGGCCGCGAAGTTCCGTCCTGACGTGACGGCCGTGACCATTGGATTCGATGGCACAGAGCACGACGAGACCCCCGTTGCACAGGCGGTTGCCCGGCATCTGGGAATCCGCCATGAGGTGCTGCGCTTCAGCCAGGGCCAATACGCCTCGGCATTCGAACGTCTCGCGCGTGACATGACCCAGCCGATGGCCGACCCGGCCACTGTGCCCACGCTGCTCGCGCTCGATCACTGCGGGTCTCACTACGATGCTGTGCTGGACGGCACGGGCGCCGACGAGATCGTGGGCCTGATGCCACCTCGGCATGCCAGGCTCGCCACGCGCTACGTGGCACTGGCACCGCGCGCAGTGCGCGCGGTCATCGCCGGGGCGCTGAGGCGGCACCCCCGGCTGGCACGCTTTGCGGTCATGGCCGAGTTCGAACACCCGGCGGAACTCTTGATTCGATGGAATGGCTTCGGACGCACGGAAATCGAGGCGCTCACTGATGATCCCGTCTCTTTCGCCGATACGCTCTTCTTCCGCACGTTCGAGAGCCACCGTTGGCGATCTCATGCCGATATCGGGCGTGCCCTGCTCAACGCCATGCCGTGTGATCGCCTGCCCCAGGCGATGATCGCGTCCGGCGCGGACTTGAGGTTCCCGTTCTGGAGCGCCGAGGTGGCTCCGTTTGTGAGCGCACTGCCGGTCAGCCACCGTCACACGCCGACACGGCCGAAGCGAGTGCTGCGTTCGCTGCTGGGGAAGTACGTTCCGCGCGATTTATGGGATCTGCCGAAGCATGGCTTCGACTTTCCACTGGGCAAATTCCTCGCAGACAGCGATTTCCGAGTGGCGCGCCAGCACCTGGAGTCGAACCGATGGCAGCACAATCCTTATGTCAAGGCCGATGCTTCGCTGGCCTACCTGCACCGGCTCGTCGCCGGTGACCGATCGGTGACCTTCCGCGTGTGGTTGTTGGTTGCGCTGGCCGCCTGGCTCGAGGCTCATGAATCCGTCCATGATTGATCGCAGCATCGCTCCGCGCCGTATCCTGATGTACACGGCATATTTCTCGCCGGAGTTCAGCGGGGCGGCTCTGCAGGCGCTCACTTTGGCGCGCCAGTTGCGCAGTCGTGGGCACCATGTGGAGTTCGTGACGAACCGCTGGCCAGGACTCCCTGACATGGCAATCATCGACGGCTTTACGGTGCGGCGCTTGCAACCCGGCCGAATGCGCAAGCACCGAGAATTCCGGTTGTGGTTCAACCTGTCCTGCTTCGTCTGGAAGCGACGCCGCGACTTCGACATCCTGCACAGTCACGGCGCCTATTTCACCAACGCTTTCGTCGGCCCCTTGGCGCGTGCCCTGGGATTGAAATCAGTAGTCAAGGCCAGTCTGGCAGTTGACGACATGCAGGACTTCGACCAACCCTGGGTCGGCACATTGCACAAGGCCATGCTGCGCCAGGCTGATGCGTGCGTGGCAATCAGCGCCGACCTGGCAGCAGAGTTCGAACAGGGCAACATCGAGCGCCAGCGAATCCATCGGCTGCCCAATGGCGTCGATACAAAACGCTTCTGTCCAGTGTCCGAATCTCAAGTCGAGGCCTTGAGGTGCAGACTGAAATTACCTCTTGGCAGGCCGATTGCCCTGTACCTGGGTGTGCTTGACCAACGCAAGAACATCCGCTGGTTGGCAGAGCAATGGATCGCCAATGCGGGATTTGGCACTGACGCCTTGTTGCTGGCCACGGGACCGCAGGCTCGGGAGGATCAAGACGGAGAACTTCTGCACCATCTGCGCGAACTGGCACGCCAGCATCCGGCCCACTTCGCGCTGCACGAGTTCAATGCCAACGCAGAGAACTACTATCAGTGTGCAAACGTGCTTGTCCTGCCCTCGGTGAAGGAAGGATTGCCCAACGTCGTGCTTGAGGCGATGGCCTGCGGCCTGCCTTGTGTGGCGGCGCAGGCCAGTGGCACGAGGGAGCTGATCGTCGAGGGGCGCACAGGTCTCAGCTATGCGCAAGGCGATGTTGCCGGTCTCGGCCGTGCTGTACAGCACTGCATCTCGCCCGCAGGTCGAGTCATGGGTGAGCTGGGGCGAAAAATCGCATTGGAGCAATACGACATCAAGACGGTGGCGGACGCCTACGCCAGTCTCTATGCGGAAGTAACAACCGAACGCAAGCGAGTCCTCTACGTCGAGAACGGCATCGGCTACGGTGGCGCCATCATCTGCCTGCGCCATCTGGTGAGAAACCTGGACCGAACGCGATTCGAACCGATGGTCGTCACCGGGCAGGGAGGCGCGACGTACCAGGAAATCGCTCATGAAGCCCGATGGAAGCAGATTCCCGATCGCCGGGTAGATGTGGTCTCGATGAAGCGGAGCCTGCTTGCGAGCCACTGGCCCGACCGGATTCCAGGCCTGCGCTGGGTCGCAAATCAGGTGCTGGCGAGGACGGACGACGTTTTCAACTTCCTGCCTTCATTCCTTCAGACCCTCTGGACAGTGCTGCGCTTCCGTCCTCACGTCATCCATGTCAACAACGAACCGCTGTGCAATCGAGCTGCGGTATTGGCTGGGAAGCTTATGCGTGTGCCCGTGGTTGCACACGTGCGAGGAGATCAGCAAGGTTCGATGCTGATGCATTCACTCTTTCGCCTACCAGACTATTTCGTCGCGGTCTCGCGGTGGGTATCGGAGAGCATCGGTTCGCTAGGTGTGGCCGACTCAAGGCGAACCTACATCTACGACGGTATCGAGCTCGAGAATCTGAATACGGGAGCCGACAGTGCCGCGTTCAGACTGCGATGTGGCGCGAACCAGAACACCTTTCTCATCGGATTGGTGGGCTTGCTGATTCCGTGGAAAGGCCAGCGGTTGTTCCTCGATGCCGCGGAGAGGCTCGTCGATGAACTGCCGCTTGCACGCTTCGCCATCGTCGGCGGGACTCCTGACGAGTGCCTGTATTTTGAAGCGGAACTGAAGCAGCGCATCGAGCGATCGAAACTCAACGGCAGGGTTGTCTTTACCGGCCATGTTGGTGATATGGACAGCGTGTACAACGGGTTGGACGTTGTCCTCTCGGCATCCACATCACCCGAGCCGCTGGGCACGATGATCATCGAGGCGATGACGATGGCGCGAGCGATCGTCGCGCCGGACCACGGTGGCGCTCTCGAGATGATCGAGGACGATCAGACCGGACTGCTTTTCAAGGCAGGCGATGCGGATGATCTGGCCGCCAAGATACGAAGGTTGCATGACGAACCTGACCTGGCTCGCCGCCTTGGCCAGAACGCGCGTGCCAAGGCATTGGCCACCTTCGGTGTTGAAGCTCATGCGCGCCAGGTCGAGGGTGTGTACGAGCGTGTGCTGCAACCAGGACTGAAGCCCCTCCAGCAGGCCGAATGAATGCTCCTCGCATCTCGGTCGTCATACCGACATACAACCGCGCAGGCTTCCTGGAAAAGGCGGTAGCCAGCGTTCGCAATCAATCGCACCCTTGCGATGAAATCGTGATCGTCGACGACGGGTCGACCGACGACACCCCATCTGCAGTCGCGGCTCTCGGAGCGGGGGTTCGGTATGTACACCAACCGAATGCGGGACCATCCGCTGCGCGCAATCGCGGCATGCGCGAGGCCCAGGGCGATCTGGTCGCGTTTCTCGACACCGACGATCGCTGGCTGCCGACCAAGATCGAGCGACAACTGGCGTTGCTGGCGGCGCGACCCGACGTCGCGATCGTCGTCACGGACGAGGCGATGGAACTGGGCGATGGGCGACTGCTGCACGCGTCGAACTTCGCACACCACGGGATCGACCGACTGTTGCCGATCACCGCCGATGGGGTGATACCTGATGCACCCCGTCGCCTCTTGAAAACCAACTTCATCAGCACCAGCACCGTGCTGGCGCGGCGCGATCTGCTGGTTTCTCTCGGAGGGTTCGACACCCGCCTTCGCTACGGAGAAGACCTCGAGTTGTGGCTCCGGGTAGCCGCCGCACACCCGATTGCCAGCGTCCGTTCAGTCGAGGCGATCCGAGTGACCCATGGCGGGAACACAACCGCAGCCATCGAGCCGATGCTGCTGGGCTACGTCGAGCTGACTGCAGTCATTCGGGGATGGGCCAGCGAGCTGATGCCGCAGTGGGGACTGGACCCCGATCGCATGGTTGCCGACAGCTGGTGCGATCTGGGCTATTGGTACTTCTCGAATGGGCGCCTGCCCGAGGCGCGGCAGGCGCTGCGTCGCAGTCTGCGCGAGGCGGTAACGTCACGGGCACTGAAGTACACCCTCCTATCGTTGCTGCCTGCAGCAGTGATCTCGAAGCTGCGCGCGGCGCGTGCGTCAGGGCTTCAGACGAGACATCTGCCATAGGAGTTCCGATGCAACAGCCGGCCCATCTTCAGTTTTTCACCCCTTCGTACGGGGGCGACCTGGACAGGTTCATCCTGCTTCGACGCACTGTGGAACGATTCGCTCGCTGCCGTGTAGAACACGTCGTTGCGGTGCCTCGGCAGGACGTGTCCCTGTTTCGCGATGCCCTGCGGCAAGACACAGGCGTACGGGTGGTTGCTCAACAGGACCTCGTCGCGCCGATGTTCTACGCGCCGGCGTGGAGCAGGTTCCTGCAGAAAAAGCTGGGACGCCGAGCCTGGCGGCTGACACAAACGCGATTCGGCGGACGGCCGGGATGGATCGTGCAGCAGATCGTCAAGCTCTCCGCACCCGAACTCTTCGCCGAAGGGCCGGTATGCATTGTCGACTCGGACCTTCTCTTCATCCGGGAGTTCGATGTCTCCGACCTGTTACCCGCTTCCGGAACGCGCGTGCTGATGCGACTTGAACCACAGAAGGAATCAGCCAAGCATCAAAACTACATGCGCAAGTCGCGCGAGTTGCTCAAGCTCGCGCCAAATGGCGAAGATCATCACTTCATGGCATACCCGGCGATTTGGTACATGAACTGGGTGCGGCAACTTCGCGATGAGTTGGAACGCCGGCATGGCAAGCCCTGGCAGCAGGTGCTTTACGACAGCGGCTTCTTTTCCGAGTACCTGCTGTACGGTGTCTATCTCGACGAGGTGCTGAGACCGCCCAGCCTGGAGCAACGCAAGACACCGCTGCATGTGGGTGTGTGGGATCGAGAAGGCTTCGATCGCTTCATGCGCTCGCCTCGGCAGATCCTCGACAGTTATCCCGCAGGCAAGGCTCCGCTGACCCTCGTGGTGCAGTCGAATATCGGCATGGGTCCGCAGAGTTATGCGGACACGATAGAAGCCGCCTTGCTGACGCCGCCAACAGACACCGACGAACCTCGTAACGCGCCCCCTTCAGGATACGCAACAGCCACTAAAACATCTTGAAGGAACTTGTGCCATGCCATCCAAGCCCAGGGTCAGCGTCATCGTTCCGGCTTACAACTGCGCTCCGCTGATTGGTCGGACGCTGACGTCAGTTCAGCAACAGGACTTCCAAGACTGGGAGGTCATCGTGATTGAAGATGCATCGAAGGACGACACCTGGGATGCGTGCAATGCCCTGGAGCCCGATCCTCGTCTGCAGCTGTTGCGAAACCCGAAGAATCTTGGCAGCGCCGGCACGCGCAACCGCGGCATCAATGCCGCACGCGGTGACTACATCGCATTTCTCGATGCCGATGATCGCTGGTACCCGAATTTTCTGAGCACGCAACTCAAGGTACTGACCTCGAGTCCCGGGATTCACTGCGTCTGCAGCGACTTCGACCTGATCGACGAGAACGATGCCATCACTTTCGCGAGCAGCGCGCGCTTCGCCTACGACACCTCGCATCCGCTGCAACGCCACACTTTGGCATCCTTGTGGGAATCGTCCCGGAATCTCATCCCAAGCACGTTCATAGCGGAGCGGCAGGTTCTCGAAAAGGTCGGCGGCTTCCAGGAAGGCTACTGGGAAGACATCAACTTCTGGTTGCGTCTTGGTGCCGCGGATTTCGACATCTTCGAGACGCCCGCAGTGCTGGCGTCATACAGGCTCCACTCAAATCAGAAGACGAAGAACGCCGAGCGCATGCGCGTGGCTCGCGCCGAGGCTTACAGAACTTTCGTCACGGGGTACCCAGACGCCGTCCGTCGCATTCCACGCGACAGTGTGCGCAGGAAGCTCCACGAACTGTATGTATCGGCCGGCGATGTCCCGTTCTGGCTGGAGCACGACTACGCCGCAGCATCTCGCTACTACTTGCTTGCAATGCGCCAGGACCCGTTCGACATGAACACCGCAGCAAAGCTGGCGTGGAGCCACACGCCGGACATCGTGCGGCGTACTGTGCGAAGCTTGCGCCAAAGCCTCGCCCGCTAGGGTCAGCCCCCATCAGTGCCGCCCGTCATGTCAAGCAACTTGAACTCGAAGGAGGTCTCACGCGGGGATCCCAGTGGGAAGGCTCGCGCGCCAGCGGGGCTGCTCATACAAATGTGCAGGACGCTGGCCGAGCGGCTGATACGGCGCAAGTTGGCACGCTGGAGCGGCTCGATGGCGCTGGTTTCAGCCGAACATCGATTGACCTGGCTGCCGTGGGGCTTGCTGGTGCGCGCTCCGCAATGCGAGCCGCGTGACCTTGGCGGTGGTTACTGGATCTTCCGATGCGAAACCTCTACCGCTAGAGCACGTTACGCCGGGCTGCACAGCTACGCCTGGAAGGAGTACCTGCGTGAAGCACTGGCGGCTTACGGTATCGGAGTCGTGCTCGATGCAGGCGCCAACTTAGGCCAGTACGGAGAGCTTCTGCGAAGCGAGATCGGCTTCCGAGGCCGAATCGTGTCGTTCGAACCGCTTCCGGGCGCGCATCAGGAGCTGGCTTCCAAGGCGAGCGAGGACTCGCACTGGGAGGCACACCAATGCGCCCTCGGCTCAGAGGACGGTGAGCTGGAACTGAACGAATCGGTCGGGTCTGATTTCAGTTCGTTTCGCGAGACGAACTCGGAAGCGACACGCATCTTCGGCGACCGGGTGCAGATGGCGCAGCGCCATCGAGTGTCGGTACGGACGCTTGGAGGGCTCTGGCAGGAGCTGGGGCTGCCAACCGAAGCTGGTGTCGGCGACCGAATCCTATTGAAGATGGACACCCAAGGCTGGGACATTGAGGTCATGAAGGGCCTGGGCGCCGCGATGTCTTCGGTCACCCTGATCCAGACGGAAGTTGCAGCAGCACCGCTCTACGAGGGTGCGGCCGACCTGCCCGAGACCGTGCGCTACCTGAACGACCGCGGGTTCGACTTGCTTTACCTCTCGCCGCTCAGCATCGACCACGGGCTGCTTCAAGTCCTCGAGTACGACGCAGTGTTTGTCAACCGGCATCAAGCCCGGCGGCTCGTTCAGCCACAGTAGACCTCACCAACAGAAAATGGACGCTTCGGTCATCGTCGCCACCCGCAACCGCTCTCGATTCGTGAGCGCACTTCTCGACGCACTTGCAGCGCAGGTGCTGCATGCCGGCACAAGCTGGGAGTTGCTTGTCGTAGACAACGGAAGCACCGACGACACGGCTCATGTCCTGGCTCAGGAACTCGACCGCGGACGTTTGCCTTTGCTGGCGCTGCACGAGCCAACACCCGGCAAATCCAGGGCGCTGAACCTGGCAATGGCGCGTGCGCGAGGTGACTTGTGGGTCTTCACGGACGACGATGTACTTCCTGATCGGGGGTGGCTGGGCGCCTACATCAGCGCGGCGGGTCGGCACCCGAACATCGACGGGTTCGCAGGCCGCGTGCTCCCCAAATGGCTGGGCGACCTGCCCGGCTGGCTGCACACCGAGGGGCCCTTTGCCATGCCCCGCGGGATCACCAACACGCGGGACTTCGGGCTCGATGAACATCGGCTGCCCCGGGAGGTCATTCCAGGGGGCGTGAATACAGCTTTGAGAGCAGCCGCTGCACGACGCAACGGGGCGTTCCGAGAGGATGTGGGACCCGGTACATCCATTCCCTATGCCGAGGACACCGACTTCATGGGCCGCTATACCCAAAGGGGCGGTGGATTCTGGTACGTCCCGCAGGCGCTGCTGCACCACTGCAACATACCCGAGCGCATGACGAAACCCTATGTCATGCGCTGGGCCTTCCAGGCTGCGAGGTGCCAGGTTCTGACAGCCACGTTGCGCGCCGATGGCGTTGCGCGCAGCGCCGGCGTACCGAACTATCTGTGGCGTCAGGCGATCGAGCGCGGCCTGGCTTGGCTGTTCGAGCCGAGGCCGATGCACCGGCTCATGCTGGGCCTTCGTCTCAACACGACACTCGGTCAGATTCGTGGATATCGCGAGTTGAAGAATGCCCGCGAACCGGGCCCCTGAGATCTGGATGGGAGCAGGTCAAATGGGCGACTCATCGCGATCCACAGTCGAAGTAGTCGCCATCAAGTCCACTGCGAAACCAATCGTCAGCAATCTCCGAGTCCAAGGATGGATGGGCGTGGATCCAGTAGCGATTACCGTGCGAATGCACCGCATCAAGGCCCATTTCGCGGTAGAGGCCCTCGAGTGCTGTCGATGAAACCTCGAAGCGTGCCCAGGTAAATCCATCGCGCCGCCAATACAGAAGGAGCTCGGCGAAAAGTCCGCGCACCGCTTCTTCGTCGCTTCTGCAAACCAGGACATCGCGCAGCACGGCACACCGCACCCCTTCTGGGAAATCCAGGGTGGCCCACGCTGCCAATGCACGCAACTTGCCCGTTCGATCACGAAATGACCCCAGGCGGAGGTCACACGTGGGCTCGTCGAATACACGCCAGTTGAGGTACCGCGCGCTACGCAACAGGCAGGAGGATTCCTCCGCCTGGACGTTCGCCCACAGGCGATCGACCTCGTGGTCGCAACGCTCAATCGGCCGGAACTCACCCCGGGCGGAGGTTCGAATTCGAGCCCATCGTGCATCCAGAGTGAGATCCAGCAGACGGCCGAGCACGCGCGCAGCAGTGCCGCCTACCCGCCGATGGAGTGAGCCTGCATAGCCCACGCGGCATTGGTGGAAGCCGTTGCCGTCGCCACCGACGGGAACGAAGCCCTGCTTGGCGTAGATCTTCTGTGTGGCTGTGCCCGCCGAAGTGCTACCGGTCAAGCCCGCGAAGGAAGAGCTTGCTTCGACAAGCGCGAACCCGAGCCCTTGTCCACGATAGGCTTGATCTACGGCGGTGTGAGCCGCAAAGGCCACGACGGTCTCTTGACCATTGATCCACCAGGGTTGAGCGAACATGGCTCGGAAGGCCACAAGTTCGCCGGCCTTCCTGATGCCAACGCCAATGCCGTCCAGGAGAGGCTGCCAAGGGTTGCGAATGATCCGAGCCTCGAACCACTGCGTCACGGTTTCAGGGTTGCCCTGAAAGTCGGAGAAGCTCTCCTGCGCCATCGCCACGCAGGCGGGAATATCGCGCTCGCTGAGGCGACAGGTAACCAGCCCCTCCCGAGCCGCCTTGCCTTCGCTATGGAGCGTTGTCATCAGGTGTCAGGCCGCAATCGCAGTGGAAGTTGCCGATGCTGGGCGTCCAAATGCCTTCACGATCAACAAGCCGACGAACGACAGTCCGGACAAGCGCAGGAGTTTCCAGAGGCGTCCGGAGTTGCGGACACGCTGCCAGAAGACAGGCAGGCAACTGCGCCAATCACGCACCAGCCACTGGGAATCGCGCACGCGCAGAATCTGGCTGAGCTCCCAGGTCGTCAAGAAACGCAGGGTCGGGTAGTTCGCCAAGGCTCGGCGGAGCAATCCGTCGAGTTCCGCCTCACTGTGTTCTCGCAGTGCGTCGTCGCCGCAGAAGTTGTCCCGATGGTTTTCGAGTATGCATGGACGCCCCAGAGCTACGTCGCGGTCCAGCGCGCTAAGCGCATGTTGAGCACCGCGACCCTTTCGAGGCTCGAAGTAGTCAGTACGTACAACGTAGATGACCTGACCGGACCGCTGACCGTTGAAGATGGGCCCTTCAATACCACCGGCGCCTCCATCAGCAAGCCTGCACGTGTAACGAACACCCGGCGTGACGATGGTGGTAATCCCGTTCGCCGACCAAGCAGCCTCTACCTGCGTCGACCAGACGAACGTGGGTGGCACCACC
This sequence comes from Burkholderiales bacterium PBB1, assembly GCA_002255905.1. GTDB lineage: Bacteria > Pseudomonadota > Gammaproteobacteria > Burkholderiales > Burkholderiaceae_C > PBB1. The sequence continues at coordinate 524,522 of NKIN01000001.1, read as the reverse complement.
ACGGGAGCGGACCCCGGAAACAGGATCTTGTATGCGCTGACCTCCTCCGCGACTGCGCTTGCGATGTCACTGTCTGAGTGAGCGCGCGAAGGAAGAGTGGTCGCGTCGACCCATCGGCTTTGCAGGTGCGAAGGCAAAAGTTCCGTCAACGGAACATCGGAGCCTTGACACCATGATCGGACCACCGGATCCTGGCTCTGCGCGATTGCCAAGGGCCAGAAGTGCTCCAGCCCGTGCAACTGATACGCAAAAACCCCCCGAGCACGGCCGACTTCAAGCGCAGCAACGATTGAAGCAAACTGCGGATGATCGAGGCGCAAGCGGCTGTATGTTCCCGTGGCGGCCCAGCCCACACAGTCTGGCACCGCAAGGACTATCGCAAGATTGAAGATGGGCTGGCGACCCGCGGCGTCACGATGTTGCCCAAGGATTTCCGCCAATCGATTCAGAGCATGCGCCTGCCGCGTTGGCCCGGCTCCCCAATCATCACTCTCCAGAACGAGGACCGGACAGCGAAAGACGGGCTCGCTCCAGAATCGTTGCAGGTCGCGCCGGTAGTACGACAGGATCGCTGCCGAGGTCATCGACCAAAACAGCGCCGCGAGAAAAGCGACCGCCATCGCCCGCTCACGAGACTTTGCGAACAGGGCTCACGCCCGAGGTTTTTGCCAGGACGGCCGGCGCAACTCGTGCTGAGCCGAGCCCGCGGTTCGGTTCGACGATGACCGAGTAATGCACGGTCACAACAATTGCAACGAGGTGGTAGATGTAGTCGAAATAGGCCAACCCAAGGAACGCTCCGGCGGACATGTACGCCACGACTGAGACCTGAATCATCGCGCCCAAGTCTTTGGCCCACGCCGCCTCCGGATGAGCTTTCCCATGGCGGATCAGTGAATTGCACTTCATCCAGGTGAATCCCAGCAAAGTGACAAACAGCATCAGGCCGATCCACCCGTGCTCACCTAACACCTCGAAATAGATGCTGTGAACGTCACGAACGTTTTCGGGATCGGGGGCATACCGAGCAAAAACGCTCGGAATCCATGTCTCGAAACCACCACCAAATATGCGGTCGTTGGCAATATGCCAAGAAGTCCACCATGAATTGATCCGGCCCAGCGCCGATTGGTCTTGATCGTAGGTTTCGATGGTTTGCATGCGCGCAAACCACGCTTCAGGCATGAGACTGAGCCCCGCGAGACCCGAGATGGAAACCAGCGCGGCGGTCCTGAACTTGTTGCGGCTCTTCAGCCAGAACATGGTCCCAGTGAGAATGAGAGCGACCAAGGCGCCACGCGACTGGGTGCCGAACGCGGAGATTGCAGTCAACACCATGGCAGCCATCAGCGCGGGCTTGAGCCACCTGTGCTTTTCGTGCATGTACAGGTAATACATCAACGGAATGGTCATCACCATGGCCAAGGCCAATTCGTTGTTTCCGCCGATGAACGTACCCATTGGCCCCTGCACACGATGCACTCCACCCTTCGCTATCGTGAAGAGCCCACCCTTGACGCCATAGAAAGCCAATGAGCCAACTATTGCCCACACCAGCAGGTTCACCTTCTCGCGCGAGGTCAGCAGCAGCAACGTCATCAAGGTCAGGATCTGGATCTTGATGACCTTTTCGTACTGGATCCATGCCTCGCCGGGATTAAACGCCTGGGTCGTGGTGATCCCCATCCAGGCGACAAACATCACCAGCACGATGATTTCGCGGCTCCAGACCATGCGCTTGGCCTCTTTCGACATCAGCATGCCGATCAGCGTCACGAACGCCACGATCATGACCACAGGCATGTTCAGCATGAAGCCATAACACAGGCGGTGCGGATTCATGTAACCCAGCCCGGCAAGCAACACGATGCCCCAGAAGGGGCGCTTCAGGATGAAAGGCAACGAGCCAAAAACAACGAACGCAACGAGCAGGTCACGCATGATTCAGCGCGCCTTGTGACGTGGTTGCTACCCGGCTGACCACGTAACGGAACTTGCCGGAGCGTTCTGGAGGGATGTCTTCCACCTGCTCCACGGCCACCTGAACGGCATCTCCCAGGCGTGCGCGGAACTTGATCGGAATGACGTCAAGCATCGAAGTGTCGAAGGTAGGGTCGGTGACAAGCAGAACGCGGGTTTCCAGTCGACTTTCCTGGATGATCTTGAACTGGCGCACACCCGGCAGGTCGCGCAGGATGTAGACCAGCGCCAGGCCGTGCAGCACGGTGCCGTCAGCGGCGACCACGAAGTCGGTGGTACGGCCCTGGATTTCCTCGAGCATGGGCAAACCACGGCCGCAGGCACATCGCTCTTTGCTGAGCACCGCCACGTCGCCGGTGCGGTAGCGGATGAAGGGGAAGTCGCGCGTGGCCAGGTGGGTGACGACGACCTCGCCGGCCTGCCCCGCCGGCAAGACATGGCCGTCGCGATCGACGATTTCGACCACGAGGTCCTCGGCCGTCAGATGCATGCCGCCCTCGGGGCACTCGTGGGCGATGAAGCCAGCGTCGCGCCCGCCGTAGCCGTTGGCCACCGGGCAGCCGAACACGCGACCGATGGTGGCGCGCTGTTCGTCGTACAGGCGTTCGCTGGTGACGAAGGCCACGCGGATGCCCAGGTCGTCCAGGCGCGCGCCACGCGCTTCGGCGTGGCGCGCGATGTGGCTCAGCGCGCTGGGGTAGCCGAACAGCATCTTTGGACGGCGGCGGCGGATGGCCGCGACGAAGCCGTCGAGCTTGGACTCGCTCATCTCGAAGGCGGGCAGCAGTTCGGTGCGCAGCAAGGTGTCGCGCAACGCGCGCACGCGGTCCTGGCTGCCGAGTTCGATGGGTGAGCCCCAGACCACGATCTCGGGGTCACCGATGTCCACGCCCCACCAGCGCGTGGCGCGCCACTTGGCGGCGACGTCGTGGCTGACGCGTTCCTTGCCGATGAAGAAGATCAGCGGTTCGCCCGAGCTGCCGCCGGTGTTGAAGCGCGACAGGCCGCGGGCTTGCGGATGCTTCAGCGCTTCGGTGTGGGCACGGATGATGGCCTTGTCGAGCAGGGGCAGGACCTGGAGATCGGCGAGGTGGCGCACTGCCGCGGGGTCGAAGCGCAGGCGGGCGAAGAGTTCGCGGTAATAGGGCACCCGGGCACCCGCTTCGGTGAGCAGGGTGCGCAGGCGTTCCAGCTGCAGCGCCTGCAGCCGCTCCGCCGGCCACCATTGGGCAGCTTCGAGCTGCTTGCGCACGGCCACGGTGGTGTGCCCCTTGAGCTTTTCGTGCAAGGGGAAGAGCGCAGCAGAGACAAAGCGCGTCCACATGGCGTCAACGCTCGGGAGCCGCGCTGGCACTGACATGGGCACTGGCGCCCACCGCAGCGCCGGCCTGCCTGGCCGGGGCCGAGGCCGGTACGGGTACCGCTGCCAAAGGGACCAGGGCGCGGAACTCGGCTTCGAGTTCGTCGACGCGCAGGTCCCAGGTATGGGCTTCGGCATAGGCGCGGATGGCGGCGCGGTCCCAGGGGTGGTCGAGCGCAGCGCATAGGGCCACGGTCAGCGCTGTTGCGTCGTCGAAGGGCACGATGGTGCCGACTGCGGGCGTCGCCACCACTTCGCGGTTTCCGCCCACGTCGGTGGTGACCACGGGCAGGCCACAGGCCATGGCTTCGAGGAACACATTGGCCCAGCCTTCGTTGCGCGTGGCGAGCACGAACACATCGGCTGCGGCCAGCACGGTGCCAAGTTCGGCCGCCGGCAGCGGGCCGGTGAAATGCACCTGAGCCAGCAGGCCGAGTTCGCGCGCCAGGCTGTGCAGCCGGGCCGTCCAGTCGCCTTCGGGGCTGGGGCCGCCGACCACCAGCAGGTGCACGGCATGGGTCCCTTGACCCATGGAGGGCAAGCAGGCCATCACGCGGTGGAAGCCCTTGCGTTCGCACAGGCCGCCCACACTGACCAGCACGCGGGCCGACTCGGGCAAGCCCAGGCCGGCGCGCGCCGCAGCGCGTGCAGCCGGGCTGGCCAGCGGGCGGAAGCGTTCGAGGTCGACGCCGTTGCCGACCACGCGCGCACGTTCAGGCGCCAGGCCCAGGCCCAGTGCCACGCGGCGCAGCGAATCGGACACTGCGAACACACGGCTGGCGCGCTGCAGAGCCGAGACCAGGCGTGGCCGCAGCGCAGCGTCGGCGGCGTGGCGCACCTCGGTGCCGCGCAGCGTGACGGTGACGGGCACACCCAGCCAGCGGCCCAGCAGGCCGGCGGCGTGGCCGTCAGGGAAGGCGAAATGGGCGTCGATCAGGTCGAGCCGGCCCGCGGCTTTCAAGGCGCGCAGCCGTGGCCAGGCGCCCAGGGCCATGAACAGGCCGTCGAAACGACGCAGCAGGCCGGGCAGGCTGAAGAAGCGCGGGAACCAGACGTCGAAAGCGCCCTGGCGTTCGAAGCGCGGCGCACCAGGCCGGAAGCCCGGCCGCCACAGGCGCAGCAGGCCTTGCAGCGGGAACCAGGGCACGGGCGAGACCACGGCCAGGGGCATGCGCTGCCCCACGCGGAACATGCGCTCGCGGATGAAGAGACCGGCGCCCGGCTGCAGACGGCTCGGGAACAGGCTGCTCAGCACCACGATGTGCGGGCCGCGTTCAGACGGTGGCGGTGGCGTGGGCATCGGCGCGGGCTGTCGGAGCCAGGCGGTCGTAGACCGGGGCGTAGCGCGCTACGCTGGCCGTCCAGTTGCGGTCGGCCTCGACGAAGGAGCGGCCGGCCTGGCGCAGGCGCGGCCAGTCGGCGCGGCGTTGCAGCAGGGCGTCGACGGCCGCGGCCAGGTCCTGCGCACTGCCCGCCTTGAACAGCCAGCCCGTCTCGCCGTGGCGGATCAATTCCTTGTGCCCACCCACGTCGCTGGCCACCAGCAGCCGCCCCTGGGCCATGGCTTCCAGCGGCTTGAGCGGCGTGACGAGCTCGGTCAGGCGCATCGAATGGCGCGGGTAGGCCAGGACATCGACCAGGTCGTAGTAGCGCTGCACTTCGGCGTGGGGCACGCGGCCGGTGAACACCACCTGGTCGGCCAGGCCCAAGGACTGCGCCTGAGCCTTGAGTGCGTCTTCCTGTGGGCCACCGCCAACCAGCAGTACGCGCACTTCTGGCCGGCTTTGCAGGAGGGCTGGAAGGGCCTGCAGCAGCAGGTCGAGCCCTTCGTAGGCGTAGAAGCTGCCGATGAAGCCCACCACGGTTGCGCCAGTCAGCCCGAGGGAGGCCTTCAGCGCTTCGTCGGGCTGGCCACCGGGCTCGAAGGATTCGATGTCCACCGCGTTGGGAATCACCGTGACCTTGTCGGCCGCGATGCCGCGCCGTGCGATGTCGCCGCGCAGCCCTTCGCAGATGGTGAACACATGCGCCGCCTGGCGCAGTGCATGCGTTTCCAGGCGCCGCGTCAGGCGGTAGCGCATGCTTCCTTCGGTGGTGGTGCCATGATCGACAGCGGCGTCCTCCCAGAACGCGCGCACTTCGTAGACCACGGGGATGCCCAGCTGGCGACCGACGCGCAACGCAGGGATCGCGTTCAGCACCGGCGAATGCGCGTGGAGGATGTGGGGCCGCACCTGTTGAGCCACTTCGAGCAGCCGACTCTGCGTCTGTTTCATCAGCGCCACTTCGGCGAGGCCGGGCAGGCCGGCGGCCCCAGTGGGGGCCGGTGTGCGGTGGAAGTGCCAGCCATCGACCGTTTCCTCCGAGGCAGAGGGCGCAGTGTGCTTGGGACTGGTCAGGTGGTGCGTGTCCCAACCCAGCCGCCGCTGCTCTCGCAGGATGGACAGGGTGCGAAAGGTATAGCCGCTGTGCAGCGGGATCGAGTGGTCCAGGATGTGCAAAACGCGCATGGTCAGGCAGCTGGCTTGCGAAAACCAATCCACAGTCCTAGGCAGGCCAAGTCTTCGTCGTCAAGATCGCGGAACGGCGGCGACAACAATGGCCGAACAGCCAAAACGTCGGACGCCGACGCACACTGCGTCGGCTCCAGTCGCACCGATTCGACGCCCAGCGCGTCTACGATTTCGCGGTACCGGTCCAGCCGCCAGCGATTGGGCACGCCCTTGTGCGAATACATCAGACTCCAAAGCCAGTTCGGCCAAGCCAGGAAATCGAGTGGGTTCTCCTGGTGCAGGCCGTGGCTCTTGAGGTCGACGAGGTGGATGGCGACTCCGCCCGGCTTGAGTGCGGCGCGCATGTCGCCGAAGGTGCCGGGCAGGTCGTCAACATGCTCGAGCACCGCGCGGGACAACGCCAAGTCGCATACCTCCTGCAAACCACTGAACCCGTGGGCGCGGACTACATACTGAACGCTTTCGGTGTGGAAACCCTCGCTTGGCGCTTGAGGGTTGCGCAGCAGAGCGCGGGCACGTTCGAGCTGGATCGGCGTCAGTGAGGCAATCAGAGCGCTCCAAACTTCAGCATTTTTCTGCGAGAGCCGAACCATAGGAAAGCGATCCACGCAGTAGACCTTTCGCGCGCCCAAGGCCAGCAACAGCAAAGCAACGCCAGGGAAGTCTCCTGGGCCGTATTCAACAATAGTCTTGCCGGCAAGCCAACTCTCGGCCTGCTCTGCCGGAACTCCAGCAAACGCCAGGTAATCGTCCACGCATCGCTTGAAATAGGAGGCGATGTACTCGGGCGACTCTCCAAGGGCGTCACCGCGACCCGTCTGTCCTGTCAAGGAGAGATAGGCGCGTGGCGACAGACGGGCCACCTGGTTGGTCGCAACGGCTCGCGCGACGCGCAACAGATCAGGCATACGAAGCCTCGGCTCCGGCAGGTGCGCATTCGGCGTCCGCGCCTTCGTCGACCACGTTACGCAGGAAGGCCTCGAACATCAGCAGCGACCACAGCGGCGCGCTGTAGTCGCTGGTGCCGGCCTGGTGGCTGTTGACCAGGTGTTCAAGGTAGTCGCGGTTGAACCAGCCGGTGCTGGCCAGGCGTTCGCCGAGCACGGCGTCGCGAACGCGCTTCTTCAAGGGGCCGCGGAACCACTGTGCCAGGGGCACACTGAAACCCATCTTCGGGCGGTAGAGCACTTCGTCCGGCAACTGCGGCTCCATCGCTTTCTTCAGCAGGACCTTGCCTTCCTGGCCGCGCACCTTGAGCGACGACGGCAGTGTGGCCAGCCACTCGATCAGCTGGTGATCCATCAGCGGCTCGCGCACTTCCAGGCTGTGCGCCATGCTGGCGCGATCGACCTTGGTGTTGATGTCGCCCACGAGGTAGGTCTTCAGGTCGAGGTACTGGATCAGCGCGAGCGGATCGTCGGTGCGGGCACGGCCGGCGTGGAAGTCGAACACTTCCTGTGCGCCGTAGCCGGCCAGTTCACGCTTCAACGCCGGGCTGAAGAGGCGGTCGCGCATCGGCCCGCGAAGGATCGAGACCGAATGGAAATAGGCCTCGACCGCGGTGCGCGACATGCCTTCGAAGGTGGTCTTGGCGCGCAGCATGCGCGGCGCCCAGTCGGCCTTGGGGTAGACGCGGCCGAGCAGGCCGAACAGCGGCTGGCGGATGCCGGCGGGAAGGGCCGAGCGCATGCGCTCTTCCATCAGGTGCAGGCGGTAGCGGCGATAGCCACCAAAGGTCTCGTCACCGCCATCGCCCGACAGTGCCACCGTGACATGCTTGCGCGCCAGCTGGCAGACGCGGTAGGTCGGGATGGCCGAACTGTCGGCGTAAGGCTCGTCGTACAGCTGGGCCAGCGTGTCGATGAGGTCGAAGTCGTCGGACAGCACAGTCTCGACGCGGTGATTGGTGGCGTACCTGGTGGCCACCATCTGCGCGAATTCGCTCTCGTTGAACTTCGGGTCGTCGAAGGCGATCGAGCAGGTGTTGACCGGGCCGTCGGACAGACCGGCCATCGTGGCCACCACGGCGCTGGAATCGACGCCACCGGACAGGAACGCGCCCAGCGGCACTTCGGAGATCATCCGCAGGCGCACCGATTCCTGCAGGCGATGCCGCAGTTCGGCGCAGGCGTCTTCGGCGCTGATCGTGTTGTCCAGCGAGAAGTGCACGTCCCAGTACTCGCGGGGCTCGCCCACCGGCTCGCCGCGCCGGATGGCCAGGGCATGTCCGGGCGACAGCTTCCTCGCCTGGCGGAAGATGGTGCGCGGCTCGGCGACGTAGCCGAGCGCGAAATACTCCTCGACGGCCAGCGGGTCGATGTCACGTTTCAGCGCAGCACCGTGTGGCCCCCGGTAGGCCAACAGCGACTTCAGTTCGCTGCCGAAAAGCAGCGTGCCGTCATCGAGCAGCGCGTAGTAGAGCGGCTTGACGCCCATTCGGTCGCGCGACATGAACAGCGTCTGCCGATTGCGATCCCACAGCACGAAGGCGAACATGCCGCGAAAGCGCTCGACGCAGGCCTCGCCCCACTGCTCCCACGCGTGCACGATCACTTCAGTGTCGCTCTTGGTGGCGAAGCGGTGGCCGGCGGCCTGCAGCTCCGTGATCAGTTCCTGGTAGTTGTAGATCTCGCCGTTGAAGATCACCACCACCGAGCCATCTTCGTTGAACAGCGGCTGCTGGCCCGTGGCCACGTCGATGATGGACAGGCGGCGGTGGCCAAATCCGAGACCCGGTTCAATGTGAAGGCTGCCTTCATCGGGACCGCGGTGCAACTGCGAATCGTTCATGCGTTGGAGCACGGCGCGGTCGACCGCAGCAGCGCCGCGAGTGTCGAAGAGACCGGTGATGCCACACATGATCTTTAGCTCCTGCTCATCTCATGAATTCCGATCGACGAGCAACCGGTCATACAAGGCTTGGTATGCGCCCACCATCGCCGGCAAACTGAAATGCTGCTCGACACGAGCCCGGCCGGCTTGGCCCATTGCATGGGCCCGGGCCGGGTCCGCCGAAAGAAGAAGCAATCCCTCGGCCAGCGCCTCCACATTGCCCGCAGCCACCAGTTCGCCGGTGGTGCCGCCCATCACCAGTTCGGCGTTGCCGCCGACATCGGTTGCCAGCACGGGTAACCCGGAAGCCATGCACTCGAGAATGGTATTCGATACCCCTTCCGCCAACGATGGCAGCACGAAGCAATCGAAGCTGCGCATGACATTTGGCACGTCTGAACGCTCGCCGGGCAGCCATGCCAGATTGCCGACACCGGCTGAGTCGAGCAGCGCCTGCGCTTCGGCGCGCAGCGGACCCTCGCCCACCATCACCAGACGCAGTCGATCGCGTAAACCTGGGCGCAGTTGCAAGGCGCGAATGAACGCCTGCGCCAGAACCGTCTGAGCCTTCACAGCCTGCATGCGGCCCACGGTACCGAAAACGAACAGATGCGGCTCTGTGAAGGGTCCGCCCTGCACCGTGCCGCGCACCACTGAACGCGCGGAGAAGCGCTCAATGTCGACGCCGTTGTAGATCTGGACAATGCGCGACTCCGGCACGCCGACTTTCTCGTTCAGGTATCCAGCCAGATCGCGTGACAACGCCACATAGCGATGCACGAAGGGGCGGTAGGCTCGGCGCATCCATTGGTAGCGTCGACGGGTGCCATCCAGATCGTCGACGTCGCGTCCGTGCTCGCCGTGGACACGCACCGGCACACCCGCGAACGCTGCCGGTACCTGGCATTCGAGCGCCGCCAGGTTTCTCGTGTGCACCACGGCGGGCCGAAGATGTGCAAACAGGCGCTGTAGACGCGGGTAGAGCTTCAGGCTGTGACCGGGCGTCTTGTGCAAGGAAATCATCGTGACGTCCTGGCGATGGATGCGCTGCGCGAACGCGGGCACGACTTCGGTCAACGCGACCACGGCATGACGGTATGCAGAGGCGGGCATGTGGTTGATCAGGTTGACCACCCCGTTCTCCAGTCCCCCGGTGTCAAATCGATAGACCAGATGCAGCACCAGCGGGCGTGGGTCGACGGCAGGACTGCTACGCATCGCCGCTGTTCGTCAACGGTTCACCGGCATGACTTCTGTCACCGGGAACATCATCGATCGTCACGCGTGCGCTGCAGCATCGCACCCAGTTCGTCATGGTTGGCCTGCACGAACGCTTCGAGCGCAGCGTTGGATGCCGCCACGGTGTCCGCGTCGGCATACAGCACGACCGCTGCGCCTTCGTCACCACGGCCTTTCAACCTCGCCAGCCCACCATGAATCTTGGCGGCCACATCACCTGCCACAAAGCGACCGTCAATCCAGTACACGCGCCACACAACGAGGTGATTCCGGCGTACCGTGCCAAGCTGCGATTCACCGAGGATTTCTGCAGTGTTGACACTGATCGTCCCCATGCTGGTAACGACATCCCGCCGTCCACCGACCATCAGGTTCCAGCCGTCGCTTCTCATCGGCACGAGGACATTGGTCGAACTGACGAGCTTGCGTCCGTCGGCCTGACCGCGGTAATAGGCAATGTGCAGGCCCACGGTGCCTGCCGGGCTGGTGTAGGCCTGGGTGGTTTCAGCCGATGGGTTGGTGAATATCGGTGCCCAGGCGACGATCTTCGCACCTTCGGAAGACCAGCCGTCAGCCAGCCGCGGCGGCAACTGGATCTTCACCGGAGCGGCAGCACTTTCAGCCCTCTCCAGCGTCCACACGGCCATGTGCGGCATCAGCGCCACGAGCAGCCCCGCCAGCGCCAGCGCGATCACCCGGCCCGGCAACACCTTCTGTGAATGCCCCAGAGCGGACGCGACCACGGACGCAGCCCGATGTGATGGCGTGTCTTGGGGCTGCGACCAGCTCGAGCCGATCAGGAACATCAGAAAGATGATCACACCGAAGAAGACCCAGCCGTACAGCACATGGTCGATGCCAGTCGCGATCTTGTTCCCCGACAAGTGGGCCAGCATCACGATGAGGTAGGCACGCAGCCAGTTGGCCAGCACCGGCATCAGCAGCGCGAACAGCATGAATGCCGCGCGCCGTCGGTATGACCGGTAGTTCAGGTACGCGAACAGCGTACCTACCATGAAGGACGCCATCAGATAACGCACGCCGCTGCATTCGTCGATGACCGACCAGTTGCCGCTCGGAATGACGAAGCTCTGTCCTTCCCGAAACACCGGCACTCCGGAGATCTGCAGCGCAGACACGGTGAAGTCGGCTGTCAACTCCATCATGGTGGGCACGACGAACTCGCCAAACGGTACCCCAAAGTACAGAAACAGCAGGGGGAACAGGATCACGGCGCTGACTTCGAGACCGAGCACGAGCGGAACCGCCAGCACCAGCATCGTCACCAGCGCGAACTGCGCGGCAGCGCCGACGACAACCAGGTCGGACAACAGCCAGACCACGGCGGTAACAAGCATCGGCAGCAGCATCCAGGGCTGCGGCCGCGGCGTCAGCGCAGCCAGCCGGTCACGCTGACGCCAGACCAGCCACAAGCTGATGGGCAGAACCAGCAGGCAATGCGCGAAGGTCTCCGAGCGCCACCAGATCCCCACCATGATCCCTGCGGTGTCTCGGTACATCAGCAGGATCGCGACCACGAGCAGCAGGAACATGGGCAGCGACGTGCGCCAAGGGGATGCCTCACGAAAGTTGGCTGGCACGGCACTCATTGTCGGGATTCCAATCGGTTCAGGCCGCCAGCGACTGGTCGCTGCACATCGGAGCGAGATGACGATCGAAGGCGGACAGGTGCGCGTCCCAGCTGTAGTTTCGCTGCACGCAGCGGCGGCCGGCTGCGCCGACGGCAACGGCACGAACCGGATCGCGCAACAGTGCATCCACCTCCCGAACAAAGGCGTCTGCATCCTCGGCGCACATCAGTTCGAGCCCTCGCTCGGCAACGATCGCGGCGGCACATTCGCTCGCCGCCACGACGGGCCTACCCATGGCCATGGCTTCCAGGATCTTGTTCTGGATGCCGCGCGCCAGCCGCAACGGCGCTACCACCACCGCCGCATATTGAAGGTAAGGGCGCATGTCGGGGACCGTACCGGTGACGCTGACCGCATCGCCGGCCAAGGCACGCACGGACGGTGTCGGATTGCGGCCGGCCACATGGAAGCGCAACGACGGCCAGTGTGTGCGCAATCGCGGCAGGATCTCGGTCGCAAACCAGGTCACTGCATCGATGTTGGGCCAGTAGTCCATGGCCCCGGTGAACACCACGGGCAGTTCCTGCTGGGCATAGGGCGAAGCGCAGGATGGGTCGGGGGCGAAGTAATCGGCATCGACCCCGTTGCAGACGGCCTCGCAGGTGTGGACGCTCTCGGGCGCCAGCTGGCGAAACAAGGCCGTTTCGTTCTCGGTCACAAAAAACGAGCGCCTCGACCGTGCGGCCACTGCGCGTTCGTAGCGCAGCAACTGCGAGCCCTCACGGCGATACAACCAGGACATCGGCCAGCGGTGATGTTCGGCATATCCGGTCCACTTGGCAGAGTCCACATCGACGAAATCCACCAGCATCGGCACGCCAAGGCCGTCGACATACTGCGCCATCGAGGAGGAAAAGACCACGGCGGCATCGATGTGCTCGCGGCGCACCGTTTCGCGAACCCACCGTTGCAACGCAGCGTCGCGGTAGTAATGCAGCGTCAGTGCGTCACCACCGATCAAGCCCACCAGGCTGTTGATGCGCGCGCGCACCGGAAGCAGACGAGTGACCTGCAAGTCGGCGCACAAGGCACGCAATGTGTCGACATGCCCCTCGTCCTCGGGGTCATCGACAAATGTTCCGACAAACACCCGGTGCCTGGCCAGCAGGTGCTTCAGCAGGTGGTACGAGCGCACCTTGTCGCCCTTGTTGGGCGGGTAAGGCAGCCGATGCACCAGATAAAGCAGGTTGGCCACGGGTCAGCCGAGGTTGCGAACGACGTAGGGGCCAAGCCAGTTGGCGATGCCGATGGGCATGCGTCGCCACGCTTCGATCATCAGGCGGAACTTCGCGTTGGCCGGGTTGTTCTGCGGCACGGCATCCCGCTTGTACAGGCAGTATTCGTAATGCAGCGGCGCGGGCTCGAAGCCCCAGTTCTTCTTGAACGCGAAAGAGCCGGTGCCCTGCTTGCTGCGGCCGTAGTCGAACACCTTCAGTCCGCGCGCGCAGGACAGGCGCATCAGCTCCCAGTACTTGAAATCATTGGCGGCCAGGTCGCGCGCCGACTTGTCGTCACCGGCGTAGTACGGGAGCACCTCGTCGCGGAAATAGAAGCTCATCACGCCGCTCAACGTCTGGCCATCGGGCCCGCTGACGATCAGCACCTCGCAGTCGTCGCCAAACTGCGCCTGCAACGCCTCGAAGTAGCGCTTGGGAAGCGCTGGCGTGCCGTGGCGATGGACGTTGTCGGCATACAGTGCAAAAAAGCGATCGACACATGGGTCGATCTCGCTGCGCAGACCGTTCTTGATGCCCTTGCGCACCATCGCGCGCTGCTTGCGCGGAATGGCCAGCATGTTGGCCTCTTCTTCGGGCAGGATGGACTTGCGGAAGGTGACGTACAGGTCCTGACGTGGCCAGTCTTCGTGGCGCGCGTCGACGTGGCGAAGTTCCAGGTGATCGACACCCAAACGCTGTGCGATGCGCTGAGCCTCGGCTTCCAGTGCGCTGGCGGCTTCGGTCGTGGTTGCCGCCACCCCACCGTAAACCGCGAAAGGAAGACTCACCAGCGAGTTGCCGAACAGCATCGACTTCACATGCGCCAGCGGCAGCACACCTTCGATTCGGCCGTCGGTTTCGGCGTACAGAAAGTAGGTGTCATGGCGAAACACGCCATTCATGATGGATTGCCACCCGGCGCGATGAAAGAACGTGGCGGTCGGGCAGGCCAGCACGAACGCATCCCAGCGTTGCGCGGTGGCAGTGTCGGTCAGTGCGAGGTTGTTTACGCGGGGCACGGCGAGGAAGACGGGGCGTGATGCGGGGTCAATGGGGGCTGTCGGTCAAGAAAGAGATGATCCATCCGACCCCATTGAAAATCTCGCAGCAGGCACTCCAGCCGATGCTCCATTCGTTCAATGTTCACGTAATGGCGAAATCGCGTCTTGCCGTCGATGCCGGCAACGCGCGGCTGCTCGGCATCGATCTCCCACGGATGGAAATAGAAGATCGCCGATTGCTGGTCGCGCGAGCGCACCTGGCGCAGCATCCAACGCGACACCGCGTAAGGCAGCAGCCGGAAGTAGCCGCCGCCGCTAGAGGGCAGGTTGCGGCCCAACAGCCGCAGCGTGGTGATCGGGACTTCGATGAGGCTGTCGTTGACGCGGTACGCGAAGCGCGGCGCATCGGGCATGCCGTAATGGTCGTGCGCGATGGGGTAGATGCTCGAGCTGTAGCGGTAGCCGGCACGCGCCAAGCAGTCGAAGGCCCACAGATTGCCGGTGCCGATCGAAAAGCTTGGCGCCCGATAGCCAGTGACGGGTGATCCGCTCAGGTCTTCAAGAATGTGCTTGGCGCTTACGATGTCGGCGGTGAACTCGGCTTCGGTGAGGTCGCTGGCGCGTTGATGGCCGTAGCCGTGGCTAGCAACCTCATGCCCTGCCTCTGCGATGCGGCGCACCAGTTGCGGATAGCGCTGCGCGATCCAGCCGAGGGTGAAGAAGGTGGCCTTGGTATCGTGCCGCGCCAGCATCGTCAGGATGCGATCGATGTTGCGCTCGACACGGCATTCGCGCTGATCCCAGTCACTGCGCGCGATGTAGGGCGCAAAAGCGGACACCTGGAAATAGTCTTCGACGTCGATCGTCAGGGCGTTGCGCAAGGGTGCGCCCTGGGTCGCGGCTGGCGCACTCATCACGCCCTCCCGGTGCGCGGCAGCCACTGCCACAGATCACTGGCAATGCGGTCGGCGGCGTGGCCATCCCACAGCTCGGGCACGCGGCCTCGCTTGCCCTGACCGGCGAGGATTTCAGAGACGCCTTGCAGGATCGCCGATCGATCGGTGCCCACCAGCGTGTTGGTGCCCTGCTCGATCGTGATCGGGCGCTCGGTGTTCGGGCGCAGCGTCAGGCAAGGGACACCGAGTGCGGTGGTTTCTTCCTGCAGCCCCCCTGAGTCGGTCAGCACCACGGTGGCACCGGCCATCAGGCCGAGCATTTCCAGATAGCCCTGTGGCGGGAGCACCAGCAGACGGGTCGGGTCGATCAGTTCGCGGGCATCCAGCTTGTCGATCTGGCTGCGCGTGCGTGGATGCATCGCGAAGATCAGCGGCAGTTGCGTGGCCACCTCTCCCAGCACGGCCAGCAAGGCGCGCAGCGTTTGTGGATCGTCCACGTTGGAAGGACGATGCAGCGTCACCACGCCGTAGCCATTGGGGTGCGCGAGCACTGCGGGGTCGATGTCGTGCGCGCGCAAGGTCGCAGCGGCAGCATGCGCATGCTGGCGATGTGCCAGCAGCGAATCGATCATCACGTTGCCGCAAAAGCTGACCCGCTCCGCAGGGATGCCTTCGGCCAGCAGGTTGTCGAGCGCACTGCGCTCGGTGGTGTACAGCCGATCGGCCAACTGGTCAGTGACCACGCGGTTGATCTCTTCGGGCATCTTCCGGTCGTAGCTGCGCAGGCCTGCCTCGACATGCGCCACCGGGATCCCCTTCTTGACGGCGACCAGCGTGCACGCGAGGGTGGAGTTCACATCGCCCACCACCAACACGCAGGACGGTCGATGTGCATCCAGCGCAGGTTCGAATCGACGCATGACCTCGGCCGTCTGAACTGCGTGGCTGCCCGACCCGACATCGAGATTCAGATCAGGCAGGGGCAAGCCCAGGTCGGTGAAGAGCTGGCCGCTCATGCCCTGGTCGTAGTGCTGCCCGGTGTGCACCAGAAGCGCAGGCAATGGTGGGACGTGATTCGCCAGAGCACGCAGGATCGGCGCCATCTTCATGAAATTGGGCCGCGCGCCAACCACGCACATCACCGGCGCGATCGTGACCTCAGCAGCCTCTGTGCTCATGAGCTGCTTTCATCCGATGTCGTCTTGACCGCGCCGATCAGCTTTTGCAAGAGGCCGATGAGTTGCACGTTCTGCCGCTCGAGTCTCAGCAGGCTGCGTTCCACGCGCTGCAGTTGATCGAGTTTCTGCTCGGCCATCAGGCTCGCCAGTTGTCCCGACATCTGGATGGATGCCTCGGGCGCCAGATTGATCTTCGACAGATCGATGTCGGGGATCAACTCCGAGTGCCCGGCGTGCAATGCGGAGCCGACAGGCTCGAAGGGCTTGGCCGGAACGGCCGCCTCTTCGGTGGTCTCCTGGACCACTTCGTCGACATCGGCACGAGTCAGGTGGGTCTTCTCGGCCAGGAAGCCGAGCAGCAGCAGGCGATCGCAGAGGGAGTTGATGCGTCGTGGAATCCCGCGCGTTGCCTTGAAGATCGCGTTGAATGCCGCAGGCTCGAAACTGGGCTTGCCATCGGATCCTGCGCACGCCAGTCGATGCTCGATATAGCGCTGCGTCTCCTCGGCATCCAAAGGCCCGATGTGACAGGTGGCCGCCACGCGCTGCCGAAACTGCTCCATCTCCGGGCGCTGCAGGATCTCGCGAAACTCGGGCTGGCCGACCATGAAGCTTTGCAGCAACGCCTGGTTGCCGAACTGGAAATTCGACAGCATGCGCAACTCTTCCACCGCCTGCGCAGTGAGGTTCTGCGCCTCGTCGACGATCAGCAGACAGCGCTTTCCCTGGCTCGTCTGGTTGACCAGGAACGCTTCCAGGGTGATCAGCAGCTGCGCCTTGGACACGTCCTTGACGTGAAAGCCAAATGCCGCGCCGACCATGCGCAAGGTGTCCTCGGCCCCGAGTTGGGTAGTGACCAAATGGCCGATCACCACCTCGCTGCCGTGCAGGCTGTCGATCAGCGTGCGCAGGATCGTCGTCTTGCCAGCACCGATCTCGCCGGTGATGACCACGAACCCTTCGTGCCGGGAAACACCGTACTCGAGATAGGCCTTGGCACGGCTGTGTTGCTTGCTGCCGAAATAGAAGCTGGGGTCCGGGTTGAGCTGGAACGGCTTGCTCGTCAGACCGTAGAACGCCTCGTACATGGTTAGAACCGCATCCTGAGACTGGCCACGATGGCGCTTTCGTTGTAGGGATCGACATCGCTGTGAAACAAGGTTCGACGTGCCGATAGCGACAGGTCGACCTGGTTGCTCAGTCGTGTGCTGTAGGTGGTGCTGAGTGAGCGCAGGCGGGTGGTTCGGTTGTCCCCTGTGGAGCTGTTCCTGTTCAGCGAAAGGTCAGCGCTGAGGGCCGACAAAGGCGTCAGGCGATGCGACACGTTGATTCCAAAACCAGTGGAATGGAGGTTGCGACCATTCGACAAGTCACCGGCGTTGGTTGCCGTCGGGTCAACTGCGCGCGCGTCGTTACGCGAAGTGGACAGCAGCAAGGTAGAGCGCAAGCCAATCAATGCCAGAGACAGGTTCTGTCTCCGCTGAATGGATGCGGCATTGGTGAGAAACCCGCCATTGACGAGGGTGCTGCGTGTCAGCCCGTTGTTCTGCAGGAAGGCATCGACCAACGCGGCGCGCTGCGCCGGATCGGGTGCGATGGATGCGAACTGCGCATACAACAGGTCGAACACGGTGCGCGGTGAATTGGTGCCGTTCGCACTGGCAGTCGTGTTGACATCCTGGTTATCGACAAAGGTCCAGACCGTTCGTGGAGTGCGGTGCTCAAAACGGATGTTGTAGGCGTTGCCAAAGAACCGGTGTTCGCGCGTCACTTCAAGCACTGTCCGTTCAGTCGGCTTCCAAGTGAAGCCGCCACTCCAGTACGTGGAACTCTTCTGGCTCAAGCGCTGGTAGTCATTGCGTTCCCGGCCAGCGCCCGCCGACAGCTGGAACTCCGGGGTGACAGCGAAGGTCAGTCGCCCATTCAAGCTTGTGGAAGACTGGCGGCCCCGATTTTGAAATTCCGAGCTTTGCCGCGACGCATTCAACGACCAACCGAGGCGTGAGAACAGTGCCTGACTGGAACTGAGGACAAAAGACGCAGTGTTGGAGGTCGATTGGGCACTTGAACCGCTGCTATTGCTGGATGTCCAGTCCCATCGCACCTGGTAATTCGCGAAACTGCCCAGCGGGCCGCGAACGTAAGGCGCGATCTGGTACGTCGACACTTCGGCGCGATTGCTGTCTGCCAGATTGCGGTCCACCGACCGGGTGCCAAGCGCCGAGATGCTCTGCTGCGCAATGCTGGCGCTGGCATCGACATAGGCCCATTTTTCAATCGCTTCTGCGGTGCCCCGCGCGCTGAGCGACTGCTGCACCTCGCTAGCCGACGATCGTCGCGCGTAAATCAGTCCGTGCAGGGCGTAGTCGAGGTCCCCCACGATTCGCCCGGATCGGCTGCTCACACGCAGCCCGGGACTGATGTCGGTGATCGCATCCGCGCGGGCATCGCCGCCGCGATCAAGCCCCACATTGCTGGTGACAGTCTCGCTGATGCTCAGCCTCGGCTGCAAAAAGAACCCTGCCCGCGCGACTGGTGTTTGCTCTTGAGCATGGGCGGCAAAGGTAGCGACACCCATCACACCCACCATCTGTGGCAGCACTTGCCGCCCGAGCCAGCGATGCAGGGTCAGGCAAAGACGTGACGCCGACCCTGTAGGCAAGTACTCAGGCCTTCGAATTGCCACCGGGCGCCTCGCCGTACCCATAGCCATAGCCGTAGCCATACCCGTAACCATCCGAACGGCTGCTACGGACCTTGTTGAGCACCAGATTGATGTTCGCGCAGTTCTTGATGGTCGACAGTGCGTTTTGCACATCGGATTGAAGCGTTCTCTCGGCCTGGACGACCATGACGATTTGGCCCATTTGGCTGGCGAGCACGCGCGACTCGGTGGTCAGCAGGAGTGGGGGCGAATCGAAAATGATGATCCGATCCGGGTAGCGCGCAGCCATGTCATCGAGCAGTGCGCTCATCGCATCGCTGGCCAACAGCTCAGTGGCTTTCGGGTGCGGGGTGCCGCTCGGAAGGAGCGTCAACTTGTCGATGTTCGTTTTCAACAGAACGCTCTGCATGTCGGTGTCGCCATCGAGCAGGTCCAGCAGCCCCGGGCTCGCTGGCAACCCCAGCATGCGCAGGACGGACGGTCGGGCCACATCGGCATCGACAAGCATCACAGTGTTATCGAGCTCCATAGCGATGCTCATCGCAAGGTTGACCGAATTGAAGCTCTTGCCTTCTCCCGCAAGAGAACTGGTCACCATGATGAGATTGCCGTGCTTGAGCGCCTGGGCATCCTTGCCCCTGACGTTGGCAAGCAGCGGCCGCTTGATCAGCCGGAATTGATCTGCAAGGTAGGACCTCGGCGCATTCGGTGTCACGATTCCCGCCGCACTCAGTGCGTCAAGGTCAAGCGTGACGCTTTTCGATGTCGACATCGGAGCCGGCGCTGCGTGGGGACCGGGGGTCGACACTGCAGGGGTTGACTTGACGGTGAGCCGGGCGGACGTTGTCGTGTGTTCTGCCGTGGCAGATGTGGGCCCAATCGGGATCTCGGCTCCTGCACGCCGCAATTGCTCCAACCGTTGCGCCGCTTGTTCAATCAAACTGGTCATGCGCATTACCCCCGCGTTGCCGAGAACAAGGAGATGCCGATCATCGCAATCAGAAATACGCCGAACAACCCCCCCGAAGACAACAGAAACTTCAACTTGTCGATCCTCGCGCGCCGCTGATCAAACGGGTTTGTGACCAATGACACCATGCCCAGCAGCGGCTGGTCGAGTTTGGTACGCAATTCAATCGCACTGTGAAACACCGGTCGCAACTGGCTGGAGGCAAAAGCCGTGGCGAGCCCTGCCGCGATGGCAGCCAGCATCGCCAACGACAACAGGATCGGACGGTTCGGAGACACCGGCTTGCTTGAAACAACAGGTGGATCGATCAAACGGAAATCGGCCACTCCTGTTGTGGAATCGAGTTCACCTGATATCTCGGCTGACTCTCGACGCGAGACGAGGCTTTCGTAATTCTGTTTGTTGATTTGGTAATCGCGGTTGAGTTGCGCAGCTTCAGCCTCGAGCTGCGGCGCGACTTTCAGTTGCTCTATGGCTTGCCTGTAGCGCGATGAGTACTCCCCGACCCTGGCCCTCAGGGCCGCCACCTGCTGCTCGGAATTGGCCTTCAGTTTGTTCAGCTCTTGGTAAAGGAGATTGCTGCTGCCACCCAGCGCGCCCGCTGGGTTCGCGGCCGCCTGTTTGCGAAGCTCTTCGATCTCCGTTTTCTTCTGCGCTTCCAAGTCGCGAATCAGTTTGCGAATGCTCACGACGTCGGGGTGTTGGTCTGTGAATCGCTGCAATAACCCGTCAAGATCGCGCTTCTGAGCATTGATGCGGGCGTCTATTTCAGGCGTTTCGACGGCAAACGCCAAGTCTTGCTTGGTCGATTCTGTCGATGCTGCGCTCTGGGCTTGAGATTTTTCCAACTCAATCTGCTGACGGCTGGCTTCAAGGGCTTGCTCCGCCTCGCGCAATTCAAGTTTGGCTTGATCCAGCTGGGCCGCAACTTCGCTCAATCGGGATACCGAATCCTTACCTTCCGCATTCTGCATTTCAATATTTCTTATCCTGAAGTCCTTCAGCCGTGTTTCGGCCTCCAAGAGCTTCGCTTCGTACACCTTGATCTGGTCGTTGATGAATGCTTTTGCCGTGTCCGAATCTTTTCGCGATGCACCGAGACTGGATTCGATGAAGATGGACACGAATGACTGCATGACCCGCTGAGCTTTTGCTGGATCGGAGTCACGGAAGGTAAGTGTGTAAAGGTTGTCACGGCCCACAGACTTGATCTGCAGCGTATCCATCAAGCCTGTCACCAACTCCTCTTGTTCCCTCTTGGTCGGGGTCTTCAGATCAAGATCAGCCATGCGTACCAGCTTCTCTACATTGGGCCGGCTGATCAACGTGCGGCTGAGCATCGCCACCTGCTGGTCGACGTTGGGCTGGACCGTCAGGCCGGACATCAGCGGCTTCAGGATGGATGCGGTATCGACAAAAATCCGAGACGATGCTTCGTACTGGTTGGGCACCGAAAACACCGCAACGGTGCCGGCAATTGCGACCACCCAGGCCACCAGCACCGAGGGCCAGCGAAAGCGCCACATGCTGCGAGCGATGGTGTGCAGCTGAGATAACAACTCTTCCATGGGCGTGGGTCGTGGCTGGATGTAGGGTCGGCTAATCGGAGCAGCGTCTGAAACGTAAGCACCAGACTGGACGAAGTCCGGCGCCCGTCAGGGTTGGCGAATCAGCGCCTTAGAAGAAGCTCTGCGGGATGATCAAGATATCGCCAGGTTTCATCTCGACATTAGCGGAGATGTCGCCGCGCTTGACCAAGTCTTTCAGTCGGACCGTGTACTGCTTGTTGCCATCGCGCAAGATCGTGGCGTCATTGCCAGCAGCGAAATCAGTGAGCCCCCCGACGGCGATCATCACGTCAAGCGCGGTCATTTTTTGCTTGTAGGCCAGCACCTGAGGCTTCGCGGCTTCGCCGACGACCCGGATCTGCTGGTCATACGGGCCGACAAACCCCGTGACGATCACCGTCACCACCGGATCTCTGACGTACTTGCCAAGCAGCTTTTCAATGTCCCGCGCGATCTCCACCGGGTTCTTACCCTGAGCAACCAGTTCATCGATCAGAGGTGTGGAAAACTTGCCGTCAGGACGCACGGGAACCGACATCGACAACTCCGGGTTGCGCCAGACGATGATGTTGAGGTTATCGCCGGGCCCGATGATGTAGCTGTAGTCCTGAGTCGACGCGTTTGCGGGAGCCAGAGGAAGGTTGCCGCCGGGGAGAAGGCCGCATGCGGACAGGACCAGCGCGCCCACCAAGATCAGCGCGCGTTGGATTACGCGCCCCTTGAGCGTCGTGAACATACTCATGGTTCCTTCCCCTTCTTTCAGATTGACTCGGTTGGGCGATGGGGTGCTACCCCGGAATTCGCACACGATTGTTATTTTTCGGTAACGAAAAACTGCTCTCTACCTTCAAGTGACGATGATGGCATGGTGAAAGCGGGTGCAACGACGTTCGCACTGAAGAACGTGGCCAAAACACCGCGGCTAACGTGAATTTTGGGCAGTGCAGTGCAGATCGCTGCACGCAGCTGGGCCCCTCCTCACTGGGACTTGAGCATGTCGAGGTCAGACTCCACTGAGGCGTGGAAAAGCGGGATCAAAACCGTTACTTGCGTGCCTCGCTGCAGCTCGCTTGTCACCGAGATCTTGCCGCCTAACTCGTGAATGTATTGCGAGCTTTCATAGGCACCGATACCCATTCCTGTCGACTTCGTCGACTGGAAAGGCTTGAACAAGCGATCACGGACGAATTCGGCGGACATGCCGTGCCCGGTATCACCCACGACGATGCGAGCGCGGTCGCCCTGGGTGTCGAGCTCGACCCACACCTGGCCCTGCGGGTCCGTCGCCTCGACCGCGTTGAGCACCAGGTGTCCGATGACACGCTCGATGCGTTCCTCATGTCCCCGCGCCATGGCAGGCTGTAGCAATCTGAGCTCAAGGCGTCTGCCGCGACTGATGGTGTGGGCTTCTATCCGGCGCACCACCGCAGCCAGATCGACACCGAAGGGGGTGCCGGCGGGCGTGGTGCCCTCACGCAGCTGCGCCATCAATTGCCGCATCTTCTCCAAGGAGTTTTCCACCGTATCCAGCATGTCTTGCTGAAACTCGGGGTTGGCATGCAGCCGCTTGGCGTTCTTCATCATCAGCGACAGCTGCGTCACGATGTTCTTGAGGTCGTGCACCACAAACGCTGACATGCGATTGAACGCATCGAACTTGCGCACTTCCAACAACGACTCGGTGGCCACCATCTGCGCGAGAAAGCTAGCCGCCTGGCGGCTTGCTGTCTTGAGCAGGTCGTGAACCTCCCAGTTTGCATCCAGGGGCGTCCGCGACCGCAACAGAATGACGAATCCAATCAGCTTGTCACTAACGATCAGCGGAACGATCAGCCACGACTGCGGCATCGCCTGCAACCATGACGGCAGTGCGATGGACCCGTAGCGACCCGGGAACGAGCGGTACTCCTCCAGGTTGACGACCGCCTTTTCCCGCTCGAGCAGGCTGCACAGCGCGGAGTCTTCCTCTTCGGTGACCGGCGCAGCGTCCATGTTCAAGCGCACCGTCTGCCGAAAGCCGCTGGCCTCCGGGCGTTTCATCCACAAGCCGCCGCCAGGGCTTTCAACCAATTCTGCCAACCCTCGGATGACCTGCTGCCCCATTTCCTGAGGCGTTGCCTGCGCGCAAAGTGCCTCAGTGAATTTCAACCATTCATCTCGATAATCGTAACGATATCTAAAGAAATTCTTGCTGACCAATATTTTTAGTTTTGCTCGGGCAGAACCAGATACTGCAATAAGCAGCAAAAGTATCAGCGACGCAAAAACAATGCATATTTGCAGCGCCCGCCCCCAATCACCACCAAAATATTTGACGTAATAACCAATCGCAGAAATGAATAGCAGATAAAGCCCACAGATCAACAAGGTGGCGGAATGAAACGCAGCGGTGCGAGACACGCGCAGCCTCGACGTCCAGTCGATGCCCAGCCGTGAGGTAGAAACAAACAGCAGCGGCGCCATCAGCGCATGAACGGCACCTCTGATGCTTTGCGCGTCCGCGTCGACAGTTCCGAAGATGACCGCCTGCGAATACATGTACAGATCGAACGCGAACGAGCCCGCCAGCGCCGCGCTGACAGGCTTGACGCTCCAGCGCGAGTCAGGATCCACATTCCTGAACACCTGCTCGATCAGCACGAGGCCAAGAATCGACAGCGACATCGACATCATCGGCAGCCCGCGAAGTTGCAGGAACGAATCCTCAGGGGCGACGTAGCGCAGCACCTGCCCAGCGAGAACCACGGTCACCAGGCACAGCGCCGCCTTGCTCAGCGATGTCATGCCTTGCTCTGCGCTCGGTGCTTTCTGCGGTCGAAGCAGCAGCAGAAATATCAACCACAAGCCGTAGCGGCCAGCGTCGACCATGGATGCGAGGAACCCGATCAATTCGGAGTCCCGCAACACACTCGCCAGGGTCAACCATCCCCACAGAGAACTCAAACAGACGGCACCAAAGAGCGCCTTGCCCGCACGGCTGGCGGCAACACGGCCTGCTCCGATTCGAAGCAGAGTCAGTGCGAACGCCAGATAGGCCATGCCGACGAGGCCGAAGCCCCAGGCCATGAAGGTGTTGTCGTGAGGGCTCATTCAGCTAGCGTTCATGGCCGCAAACGCAGGCCTGAGGGCAGTCAAGGCTATCAGCAACGAAATCATCCAATGGGCACCGCAGGGACGTCATACGTGAGTGTCATCGGGGCATCCAAGACGTAGCCGTGCGACTTTTCACGTAACGCGGAAGCTGCGTTCCACGATATTTGCGGCATCGACTACCGCAGGCAAGCGTGTCGGAGCAGCAAAACCTGAACCCGCGTGCGAAAGGTCGCAGCAGCCCCCCTAGTCAGGGGATGCCGCAGGAGGAACGCCCAACAATAATTGCTCGGACGGTTGATCTTCGCTGCACAGGCGATGGGTCGCGCACAAAGAGGACTCACCATGTCCCACCCCAGTCTGATCAATGAGAGGCAGCCCACCATGAGGGTGTACAGACACGACGTATTGCCCAGTGCCCCAGCCGGCATGGTGGTTGACCTGTCATTGTGTTTTGTAGCGATGTTGCTGGCGGCATCGACCCTGACCAGCCGGTACATGACCATTCCTGATGCCGTCCCGGAGCGGCCACTTGTTCTGTTTGGCGCAATTTTCTTTGCGCTTGTGATGGCACTGATGTACGCCTTGGTCGGACTGTACCGTCCAAAAACCATTTCGCTTGGTGCCAAGGCATTGCGCACAGCAGGCGCCATTTGTGTTGGCGGCTACGTTACCAGCCTGGTATTGCGGTTTGTCGCAGATCGCGGGTACATCGAGCAATTGATTCCAGCCGCCATTTCTTATCTGGCACTGGGATTGGTCCTTTCTCGGGCATGTTTTTACGTTATGCAGCGAGTGACCACTTTGCCGTCGGTATTGATCGTCGGCACAGGGGACGAGGCCGAATCCATTGCCAATGAACTGCAGCTGCCAGGGCGTACAGCCCGCAATGTGATCGGATTTTTCGCTACTTCAGAAAATCCTGAGGAAAAAAAGAACGGCATCCCTGTATTTTCCAACAAGTCGTCTCTCATTGACCTAGTATCTCGATACTCCGTCAAAGAGATCGTGATTGCGGTGCGAGAGCAACGAGGCGGCACCATTCCGATGGATCAACTGTTGGAGTGTCGGATTCGCGGTGTATCAGTGCTCAACCTCGCTGGCTTCAGCGAAAAAACGAAACGTGAAGTTCGTATCGACAGCTTGAAAGGCAGTTGGCTGGTCTACGGCGACGGTTTCGTGCAAGGCCAGATGCGACGGGTGATGAAGCGAGCCTTCGACATCGTCAGTTCCAGCCTGTTGCTGGTGCTCACAGCACCCATCATGGCACTGGCTGCCCTTGCGATCTGGCTGGACAGTTCCGGGCCCATCATTTACCGCCAGGCACGCGTCGGTCTGGGCGGGCGCGTTTTCATGTGCATGAAGTTTCGTAGTATGCGCGCTGACGCCGAGAGAGACGGTGTCGCACGCTGGGCCACAAAGAACGACCCTCGCGTGACCCGGATCGGCTCATTCATGCGCAAGACGCGCATTGACGAACTGCCGCAACTGTTCAGCGTGTTGTTTGGCGAGATGAGCTTGGTTGGACCACGCCCTGAACGCCCTGCGTTCGTGGACCGCTTGAAGGCAGAGATCCCGTTCTATGAATTGCGCCATTCGGTTAAGCCTGGCATCACGGGATGGGCGCAAGTTCGCTACCACTATGGTGACTCGCTCGACGATGCCAAGAAAAAGCATCAATTTGACCTTTACTACGTCAAAAATAACTCCCTGCTGCTGGATGTGCTGGTTTTAATCGAGACGGTGAGTGTGGTGATATTCCGAGAAGGCCAGTGATAATCTTCGCGGCTTGAATCTGCGGCGACGATCCAACTAAGTTGATTGAGGTTTGACCATGAGCGAAGACATCGAATCCACGCCCGAAAACGTCCCTGTGCCGTCGAGGTCCAAGGGCGTGAACGAAGGGCGGCGGCGCCTGGGCAAACTCGGGGCAGGCGGCACCGCCGCGGTCCTGTCCGTGGCCAGCCGCTCTGCGGTGGCGGGCTGGGGCTCGTGCACCGGATCCGAACTTGCTTCGGGCAATCTGTCCCGCGCCGGCACAGCCAATCCCTGCGGCTGCAGCCCTGGGTTCTGGTGGAACAACAACGGTACGGCGCTGTGGACCTCGTCGCCAACGCTGAATGTGAACTTCTCGCGGACGAAGAAGTTCAATACCGTCTTCGGACGAGCGTTTTACACCGGCAACAACGTCAAACTGGCAGACGTCGGGCCGAATACAAGTAACCCGAACCAGTTCGGGGCGAACAACAACACGGGCATGCATGCTGTGGCAGCCTTGCTGAACGCGCAGTACTACGGCGCGCGCTATCCGGTGCTTGGCCTACAGTCTGCAGCGGCAGTCATCGCTGCATTCCAGGCGGCTTGCGACAAAGCCACGATGGCGACTTCCGCCAATGGCAAGAAGGCCGCTTTCACAGAGTTCGTGCAAAAGGTCGACATCTACTCGAGGACCACCGACCTCTGGTGCAACGGCAGCCCCGAGCACTGACGGACGGCCTGCATGGTTCTGCCATTACACGGTCTGCGTATCAAAGCCGGCGTGCAATGGCGGGCTTTCGACGACGGACTCGTGGTCTACGTGCCTGAAACCTGCGAGACGCATTTGCTGGACACGGCTTGGTTTCAGGCACTGGTCGGGTTCGACGCTGCGGCACCGACAGCCGCGTCCCAAGGCTCGTTGCATCAAACCCCGGCCATCACAGCGTCCGAGTGGCAGAGCCTGGTGGATCTCAAGATCCTAGATCCCATCACTTGAGGGTCGCAGATCTCGCCCCGGCCGCCCTGCATGCCCGTCTCGACGACCCCGGGCTTTTGATGCGCTGCGGCAGTTTCAATGTCCGTCTGCGGTCTGGGCTGCCCCAGATCGCCGCTGGCATCACCCAGCTCTACCGCGACTTCGCCGTGCTAGACCCAGCCGACACCTATGTCGACTTCGAGGTCACAGTGCGTGCACCCAACGCCATGCGCCGCCATCTGCGACCGCAGGCGCTGTTGCTGTGCGACGGGCGCATCCCTTTCAAGCCCCTGCCGCTGGCCCAGGCCGTGCCGATGCTCGAATGGGGCCTCAACTGGGTCATTTCGTCGCACGCCCACGACTGCCTGGTGCTGCACGCGGCCGTGGTCGAGCGCGGAGGGCGCGCCCTGGTCCTGGCCGCCGACCCAGGATCGGGCAAGAGCACACTGTGTGCGGCCCTTGTGCATCGGGGCTGGCGCCTGCTGTCGGATGAGCTGACCCTGGTGTCGCTCGCCGACGGGACCGTGCACCCGATCGCGCGGCCCATCAGCTTGAAGAACGCATCGATCGACGTGGTGCGCGGCCTCGGACCCGACATCGTGCTCAGCGAGGTCTGCCGCGACACGGCCAAGGGCTCGGTCGCCCACATGCGGCCTCCGCGTGCAAGTGTTCTGGCAATGGATCAGCGCGCCCGGCCGGCGATGCTGGTCTTCCCGCGTTACGAGGCCGGCGCCGCACTGGACAGCCGCGCTGAGGGCCGCGCCCACGCCCTGCTCGAACTCACCCGGCACGCCTTCAACGCATCGGTGTTGGCCGGTGAGGGCTTCGATGCACTATGCCGTTTTGTCGAAGGCGTGCACGCGCACCGCATCAGCTATGCGTCCTTCGACCAGGTCATACCCGAGATCGATCGCCTGTGGCGCGAGATCGAATGACGCGCGCGCCTGACAAGCCGACGCTGCTGAGTGCCACGCTTGGCCACCCGGAGAGTGTCCGGGGTTTCGTCAAGACCGATTGGGAACGCCTGGTGTGGCAAAGCCGTGCTGCAGAGTTGATGGCCCAGTTGCACAGCAGGCTCAGCGACAGCGGGGTCCTGGATCTGGCACCCGAAGCGGCGCGGCGCCACCTCGGGCTGGCCAGCACCATCGCGACGCGGCATGCATCAGCCGTGCGCCATGAGTTGCGCGGCTTGCAAGAGGCACTGCAGCCGCTGGGCGTGCCAGTGCTGCTGCTCAAGGGAGCCGCGTATGCGGCCATGTCCCATCCAGCGGCCATGGGGCGCATCTTCAACGACATCGACCTGATGGTGCCCAAGGCAGCGCTGCCGCAGGTCGAAGAGCGCCTGCACTGGGCGGGATGGTTTCCTGCCCTGACCACGGCCTACGACGAGCGCTACTACCGCGAGTGGATGCACGAGATACCGCCGCTCGAGCACAAGAACCGGGGCACCGTGCTCGACGTGCACCACACCATCCTGCCCCCCACCTCGGGCATTCGCCCGGACCCGGCGGACTTGTTTGCCCAGTCGACGGCGCTGGTGGGCGAATGGTCGTTCTTCCGCGTGCTGGCGCCGACCGACATGGTCATCCATTCAGCCTGTCACCTCTTCTTTGGCGAGTTCCACAAAGGCTTGCGAGACCTGTTCGATCTCGACGCCCTGCTCAGCGATTTTTCACGCCAACCTGGGTTCTGGCGGGCGTTGGTCGAGCGGGCGCGGCAGCTGCAGCTCGGACTGCCGGTGCTGGACGCGTTGCAGCAGTGTCAGCGCGTCTACAACACCACCGTGCCAGAGCCCGTGGGCGACGAACTCTCGCGCTGCGCCGCCAGCCCCTGGCCTCGCAGCTGGCGTGCCTGGCTGTTCGACCATGCGCTGCGGCCTGCGCACGCCTCGGCATTCGGGCGCTCGACGCGCTTGGCGCACGGCGCGATCTTCGTCCGCAGCCATTGGTTGCGCATGCCATTGCCGTTGCTTGTCCGGCACGTGTCGCACAAGCTCTTCGTCGCGGACTGAGCGTCCGCGCCCCGCGCGATTCAGGCTAGCCCGGAAATTTCATCAGCAGTAGGTCGGCAGCCTCATGGCTGAGCCGGCTGTCATAGGTATCTGACGCCCGTGACAACCGAGGACTGCCGATGCCAAAGTGTACGAACAACAGGATCGATTCGGCCGCTTCGGCCGACGTGACCCGGCGCTAGATGCAGCTTGAGCGGTTGCAAAACTCTCAGCGATACTGTGCCCACTCGGCTGCCCACAGTGGCACGCTAGTACTGAGCATCTCAGCTCTTTCCGGGCTGTGGACTTACACCATGCGCTGGGACACGACCAGTGGAGCGGACGGTATGAGAGCACTTGCAGCATTGAAGGGGGCAGCTTCAAGATACTTGGTTGGCCTAGCCATCGTGATGGCGCCGTCCATGTCGAGCGCAGCAGATACGCTTCCGAGCCTGATCGCCAAGTTCAAGCCATCGGTGTTGGCCGTCGGCTTCTACAAGGAAACGCAGAGCCCCCGCTTCGGCTTCAGCGGCACAGGTTTCATTGTTGGCGACGGCAACCTGCTGGTGACCAATGCGCATGTGATCGCGCGCGCCACAAAAGATGACGCAGATGCCGGCAGCCTGGTCGTCTACACGCCTGGCGCATCAGGACAAGACAGCATGCGAAGCCTAGAGGTGATCGAGATCGACAAAGCACATGACCTGGCCCTGCTTCGCTTCGAGGGAAGCGCCTTGCCGGTGCTCACCTTGGGCGCGGCGCAGGCTGCGCGCGAAGGGCAGATGGTCGCTTTCATCGGATTCCCGCTGGGCAGCAACCTGGGTCTGTCGCCCGTCACCCACCGTGGCATCGTGTCGGCGATCACAACGGTGGCCCTGCCCAGCCCGAGCGCGCGGCAGCTCGACAGTCGCGCCATCAAGGCCCTGAAGGACGGCGCATTCGACTTGCTTCAACTTGACGCGACGGCCTATCCCGGCAACAGCGGCGGTCCGGTGTTCGATGCAGAGACAGGCGCTGTCGTCGGAGTGATCAACATGGTGGCCCTGAAAGGTACACGGGAGTCTGCGCTGACACATCCGTCGGGCATCAGCTACGCCATTCCGGTGGAACACGTGCTGCGATTGCTAGCACGCAACGAGCGCAAATAGCTAGCTGCGGATCTACCGCTTCAGTCGGTCGAGGCAACCAATGGCGCGTCAGCGTCTTTCCACTGAATGCCCAGCCGGCGCATCAGGTCGTACAGCGTCGGGCGGGTCACGCCCAGAAGTTCCGAAGCCTTGACGATATTGCCATTGGCGCGCGCCAGCGCCATCACGATCGCTCCGCGCTCGGCCTGATCGCGCACCGTGCGCAGGTCCAGCACCGGCGCTGCTACCGCCTCGGCCTCGACGGAGCGAGGCAGGTTGAGATCGTCGCTGGTCACGCGGTTGCCCTCGGCCATGATCGACACCCGCTTGATGGCATTGAGCAGTTCTCGCACGTTCCCGGGCCAGCCGTAGGCATCGATCGCAGACAGCGCATCGTCGGTGAAGCTCAGCGCGCTGCGACCTTGCTCGCGAGCGAAACGCCGCAGAAAGGCCTGCGCCAGCAACACCGCATCGCCCTGCCGGGCGCGCAGTGGCGGGATCTCGACAACGATTTCGGCCAGCCTGTAGTAAAGGTCCTGGCGGAAACGATTCGTCTTGATGAACTCGCCCAGATCCTGGTGCGTCGCACACACGACGCGGACATCGACCGGAATGCCCTGCCGACCACCGATGCGCTCGACAGTGCGCTCCTGCAGAAAGCGCAGTAGCTTGGCTTGCAGCGCCATCGGGAGGTCTCCGATCTCATCGAGCATCAGGGTGCCCCCATGCGCCGTTTCGATGCGGCCGACGGTCGTTTTCGCCGCACCGGTGAAAGCGCCCTTCTCGTAACCGAACAGTTCGCTTTCCAGCAAGTTCTCGGGAATGGCCGCGCAATTGATGGCCACGAACTTGCCACTGCGCTTCGAGGCCCGGTGCAGCGCGTTGGCCAGCACCTCCTTGCCAGTACCGCTTTCGCCCAACAGCAGCACGGTCGCGTTGCTCGGCGCCACCTTCTCGACCGTGCGACCAATGCGCAGCATCTGCTGATCGCGCGTGATGAGCCCGCCCGTCGGATCGGGAAGCTGCATGTCGCGCAGGCGCCGGTTCTCGCTTTGCAGATCGAACAACCGAAACGCGCGGCCGATGATCAGCCCCAGCATGTCAGGATCAAAGGGCTTGGGCAGGAAATCGTAAGCACCCAGGTCTATGGCCCGCAGGGCGTTGGCCTGATCGTTCTGCCCCGTCAGCACGATCACCTTGACGTCGGGGTTGAGCTCCATCATCTGCTCCAGCAGCTTGAAGCCCTCCTGGACGGAATCGGGGTTGGGCGGCAGGCCGAGGTCCATCGTCACCACCGCAGGTGCATGGCGGCGGAACTGCGCAATCGCGCTGACGCGATCGTCGGCGGTGACGGACTCAAACCGATCCAGCGACCATTTGATCTGTTTCTGAAGTGAGAGGTCATCCTCCACAATCAGCAATGGTGGCCGCGCGTCCGAAGTCATGGTCATCCGAAAATATAGCGTCGAGAACCCCGTGTCTCCGCTTGAATTCTCACACTCACCTTCGCCGACACCGACGCCTTTTATTGATGAATATGTGGCAATGCGCGCCAATGTCGGGGCCCTCACCGGTGTCCGATGCGCGCAAGCGCCCTCTGGAGTGACTCCCATGCAGCAAGCCGGCAGCCTTTTCGTGGTCGCAGCGCCCAGCGGCGCGGGCAAATCCAGCCTCGTCAAGGCGCTGCTGGAGATGGATTCCCGCCTGGGCGTCTCGGTGTCGCACACCACGCGGCCGCCTCGCGGTCAGGAACAAGAAGGACGCGAATATCACTTTGTCAGCGAGCCCGAGTTCCGCACGATGATCGCTGCCGGCGAATTCATCGAGTGGGCCGAAGTGCATGGCAACCTCTACGGCACCTCTCACGCCGCGGTCGACAACCGTATTTCGCAAGGCCATGACGTGGTGCTCGAGATCGACTGGCAAGGTGCGCTGCAGATCAAGCAGTTGTTTCCTGACACGGTGCTGGTGTTCATCCTGCCTCCCAGCTGGGAGGAGTTGGCTCAGCGTCTGAATCGGCGCGGAGAAGATCATCCGGATGTGATCGCGCAACGCCTGATCAACGCGCGGCATGAAGTGGCCCAGGCCCGGTATTTCGACTTTGTTATCATCAACGCCCTGTTCGAAACGGCGGTTTTCGATCTGAAAACCATCGTTCATTCGCAACGACTGCGCTACGCGGTGTTGTCCAAGAACAAGCCCGCCGTATTTCAGGCACTGAACCTCGATTGACCCTTGCGTCGGGGTTGCCACCGTCACATTTCTGGAGCACCGCATGGCCCGCATCACCGTGGAAGATTGTCTCGTTCAGATTCCCAACCGATTCCAGCTGGTGCTGGCGGCCACCTACCGTGCCCGCATGCTGAGCCAAGGTCACGCCCCGAAGATCGAAACCAAGAACAAACCCGGCGTGACCGCATTGCGCGAGATCGCAGCAGGCGAGATCGGCATCGAGATGCTGCGCAAGGTGCCGGTCTGAACGGCGGCACCACCATGCACCACATCGAACGGCCCTGAGGGGCCGTTTTTTGTTGCCCGGCACCCTTCTGGATGACGGCCGGATGCCGCGCTCATTCATTACGGGATAAATTAGGCGGATGGGCAATCTGATCGGCGACACCGTCAAGGAGGCGATCAACGCTGTACGGCGTCGTCCGAGCACGGCAACGGCGCCCACCGATGCAGCCGCAGCATCGTTCGACGCGCTGACCAGCAAACTCGATTATCTGGAGGCGGCCGATATCCGCCGGGTTCGTGATGCCTACCGCTTCGCCGATGAAGCGCACCTGGGCCAGTACCGCGCGAGCGGTGAGCCTTACATCACGCACCCGATCGCAGTCGCCGGACTGTGTGCCGAATGGAAACTCGACGCCCAGGCCATCATGGCCGCGTTGATGCACGACGCGATGGAAGACTGCGGCATCACCAAGGCCGAGTTGATCGAGCGCTTCGGTGCGCCGACGGCCGAACTCGTCGACGGACTGACCAAGCTCGACAAGCTGCAGTTCTCGACCCGTGAGGAATCGCAGGCCGAGTCCTTCCGCAAGATGCTGCTGGCGATGGCGCGCGATGTGCGCGTGATCCTGATCAAGCTCGCCGACCGCCTGCACAACATGCGCACGATGGAGTCGGTCGCAGCAGACAAGCGAGTGCGCATCGCCCGCGAAACATTGGACATCTATGCGCCCATCGCGCACCGGCTGGGGTTGAACCAGACCTATCGTCAGCTGCAGGAGTTGTCCTTTCAGTACCTGCGGCCGTGGCGCTACACCGCCTTGTCGAAGGCGGTGTTCAAGGCGCGGGGCAACCGGCGAGACCTGGTCGAACGCATCCAGCGCGATGTCGAAAAATCGTTCTCCCAGGCCAAGCTGAAGGTGCAGGTCTACGGCAGGGAAAAGACGCTGTTTTCGATTTACGGAAAGATGCGCTCCAAGCACCTGAGCTTCGCCCAGGTCAGCGACATCTTCGGCTTTCGCATCGTCGTCAGCACCCTGCCCGAGTGCTACCTCGCACTCGGTGTGCTGCACCAGTTGTACAAGCCGCTGCCGGGGCGCTTCAAGGACTACATCGCCATCCCGAAAGCCAACGGCTACCAGTCGCTGCACACCACCCTGGTCAGCCCGCTGGGCACCGCAGTCGAGTTCCAGATCCGCACAGAACCCATGCACGCCGTGGCCGAAAAAGGCATTGCCGCGCACTGGATGTACAAGGCCAAGGGCAACGGACCGCAACACGCGCAGGAAGCGCAGCGCTTGGGTGCAATGTGGCTGCAGTCGCTGATCGACATCCAGGACGAAACACGCGACGCGAGCGAGTTCCTCGAGCATGTCAAGATCGATCTGTTCCCCGACGCGGTGTACGTGTTCACGCCAAAGTCGAAGATCCTGGCCTTGCCGCGTGGTGCCACGCCAGTCGATTTCGCCTACGCGATCCACTCCGATGTCGGTGACCATTGCGTGGCCGCCAAGGTCAACGGCGAGCCGGTCGCATTGCGCACCGAGCTGCGCAGCGGCGACGTCGTCGACATCGTCATCGCGCCCGGCGCACGGCCGAACCCGGGATGGCTGAACTTCGTGCGCACCGGTCGTGCCCGCTCGAAGATCCGGCACCACCTGAAGACCATGGAGCAGGAGGAGTCACAGGACCTCGGTGCGAAGATGCTGGCACAGGCACTGCGTGCCGAGGGCATGGCGATGCCGCAGGACGATGGCCCCAGCGCGCTGCCATCTGTCTGGGCCGCGCTGCTGCGCTGGAGCGGCAACCGCGGCCGTGAAGAATTGCTGACCGACATCGGCGTCGGTCGCAAGATCGCATCGATCGTCGCCAAGCGCATGGCGCGCCTGCTGACCGAGCACGGGGTGCGGCCCGATGCGGTGACATTGACGCTGGGCCGCTACAGCGCCGACGAGGCCACCCCGTCGCAAGGCATGGTGCTGATCGATGGCAGTGAAGGTGCATCGATCCAGTTGGCCACCTGCTGCCGACCGATCCCGGGCGATTCGATCCTGGGCTACCTGGGCCGCGGCGAGGGGCTGCAGATCCACACCGCTGACTGCGCCGTCGGCAAACGTTTGCTGGGGCGCGACAGCGAGGACGGGCTGAACGTGGACTGGGCCGAGCAACCCACGCGCGCCTTCGAAACCGGCATCGCCCTGCTGCTGAAGAACGGCAAGGGCGTGCTGGCTGAAGTGGCCACGGCCGTGGCGGCGGCTGAAGCCGACATCACCCACATCGACATGGGCGATCAGGCCGCCGCAGAGACGGCCGAGCTGAAGCTGCTGCTGGCGGTGCGCGATCGGCTGCATCTGGCCGATGTGATGCGCACGCTGAAACGATCGGCCGCGGTGCTGCGCATCAGCCGCATCAAGCCCTGAGTCTGCCCGCGTTCGATATTCAAGTGCCGCCAGGGCTCGGGTAACTCACCGCCAGCACCTCGACCAGATCCACACCAGCCGGCGTCTGCACACGGACTTCATCGCCGACGCGGGCACCCAGCAGCGCGCGCGCCATCGGAGCGATCCAGCTGATCTCACCGGCAGCGCTGTCGGACTCGTCGACGCCCTTGATCGTGATCGTGCGCTCTTCGTCCCGGGCAAGACCGTAGCGCACCGTGGCACCGAAGAACACCTGATCGGCACCATGGTGCACTGACGGATCGACCACCTCGGCAATGTCCAGGCGCTTGGTCAGGAAGCGGATGCGGCGGTCGATTTCGCGCAGCCGCTTCTTGCCGTAGAGGTAGTCGCCGTTCTCGGAGCGGTCGCCATTCTTCGCGGCCCATGACACGACCTCGACCACCTTGGGACGCTCCTCATCGAGCAGGCTCAGCAACTCGGCACGCAGCCGGGCGTAGCCGGCTGGGGTGATGTAGTTCTTGACACCGGCCGGCATCGCTGGCGCGGACGAGTCGGTGTCGTCGTCATCGGCGTCGTCGGATTCCTTGGTGAAGGCTTTGTTCATGGGCGATGTCCAAAGGCGTGAAGTTCAGTGATGCGGCTCAGCCGAAGCGGCCGTGCAAAAACCAGCCCTGCGCGCTCTCGGCCACCGACAACGGCAGACGCGCCCGGTACAGCCACACGAGCGCACCATCCGGCGTCTGCGCGATGAAGTAATCGCGCCCGGCCAGTGGCGCATCCCACCAGCCCACCTCGATGCGCTCCGGGCCGCACAACAGCTGCAGCGGCTGCCCGTCGAGCCAAGGCCGTGATTGTCGTTCGGGCAAACGCAGTGGCTCATCGAGCAGCCAGATCGGGCGTGGCGCGGTGACTGCCCGAACCACACTGCACTCGTGCTCAGGCGCCGCAGGCCGGGCAAGCGACGATCGTCGTCTGGTGTGACCTGCGGTTGCCCCCACAGCATCGACCGACACCGCATGGAGCGCCGCATCGCGCTCGGGCCGGTGATCGGCCACCGGGCGCAATTGCTGCACCTGCCCCTCCCCCAGGCGGGCCTGCAGACGTTCGATCAGGCGGACCAGGCCTTCGCGTTCGCCGCGCGCCGAAGCAAACAGCTCTGCGCTGGACGGTGAGCCTCGGACCACGTCGGCGCAATGCAGGCGCAGTTCAAGCGTGGGGGCGGGCAGTGAGAGATGCGCCAGCCGCTCGCGCAGCAGCAACGACAGATGGGTCGCATCGCACGACGCTTCGGCCAACGCGATGGACAGCTCGGTGGCCACCGGTACATCGCTCTCCTGCCGACGATGCCGCTCGTGGTGCAGGTACAGCGTGCAGCGCCGCACCCGTGCCTGCTGCGCGCGCGCCCAGGCCAGCAAGGATTCGATCAGCCACTGGGCACCATGCAACAACATGGCAGTGGTGTCAGCCCGGGTCAGCAACTCGAGGCGGGCCTCGAAGGTCTCGGGCAAGGTGATCCAGGCCGGTGGGGGCTCGCAGCGGACGCCCAGCACCGTGTCGATCTCGTCGAGCAAGGCGGGTCCGAAACGGTGTCGCAAGGCCGGGCGCGGCAGGCGGCGCAATGCACCGAACGTGCTCAGGCCCATGCGATCGAGCGCATCCCACTGCGCGCGACCCGCATCGATCAGCCACAACGGGGCTGCATCGAGCAGGCCTTCAAGCTGCACCCGATCGGCCGCATGCAGCTCGTCGCTGCCGTCGCAGGCACAGCATGCCAGTACGGCCGCGCCTTTGGCCGTGGGTGCGCTGGCAAATTGAACCGTGCAGGTCAGCGGCTCCAGCGCTGTGCGCAGACGCTGCAGCAACGCAGCCAAGCCGCCAAAGTAGCGCAGGCTGGCCTGCACCTGCAACAGCACGGCGGCCAAAACCGGGGCTGGCTTGGCAAGATCGGCCCAGCAGACCGCAGGCGTGAATGCCAGCGCCACATGTGCCGCGCGGGTGATCATCTGCCGGTCGCGTGCCGCATCGATCCGTCCCAGCAGCAGTTGCGGCACCAGCGCCAGTGCAGTCACACGCTGCTGTCCTGGCCGCACGCCCAGCCGCTGTGCTGCGGGGTTGCACATCAGCACCCCACAGGAGTCCATCAGTGCAGCAGGCTGCGCGCGTTGATCAGGTGGCAGCACGGCCAGCCATGATTCGAACGACAGGCGCGGCAGGTGCAGCGCGATCCACAACATGGCCCACCCCGCGCGACCAGATCAGACCAGGCTGATGAAGGTGGCGGCCGGCAGAGGCACCGCATCGACACGGCTCGATCGGGCCGGGCTGCCCACGGTGCCAGATTCGCGGCCATGCGTCCCGACGCACCCCGGGTCGGGTTGCACCGCGTCGCGCTGACGTCCCCAGGCCTGCTCGCGCAAAGCCCCTGACAACACCGGTGGCAAGTTCAGCAGGATCGGCGATGCCAGCGGTGGCCCCCGCCGCTTCAGTATCTTCAGTTCCAGCCGGTCGGCGCCGCTGGCGCGCAGCGCCAGTCGCAGCGGTGCAGTGGTAGGCCGCTGCTGGGCCCCCCACTCCCGCAGCACGAAGGCCGGTCCGTCGTGCGCCTGTGCCGCCAGTTGCAAGCGGCGCAGCCGGTCGGCGCGCAAGCGCGGTGGCAACCAGGCCAGCACCGCACCGACATGGCCGCTCTTCAAGGCCTGCTCGAAAGCCCACAGGCTGTCGGAGCCAGGGATGACCCGCGCACGGGTGTGCACGACCAGCAATTGCGCCACATCGAAACCGAGCTGCGCCAACGCCTGTGCGGACAGCTTGGTCGGCGGATCGAACAGCATCACCAAGCGACCTTGCTGCTGCATGGCGGTCAGGCCAGGACCGAGCAGGCGGATCTCGCCGACCCCAGGATGCGGCAGCAGCAGTTCGGTCAGGACGCGGTGCGGCCAGCCACCGCCAGGCAGCTGCGCATCGAGCGCGCCAAAGCCCGTGGGCCAGGCCCGGTCGACCGCGCTTTCCATCTGATCGCCACGCCACAGCACCGGGCGCAGACGTTCAGGGATCGCGTCGAATGCAGAAGATCTGCCGACAGCGACAAGTGGAAGTGGCGCAGGAGGGGAGGACATGGCACCTCAATATACTGTTTATTTGTACAGTACACATGAGCCATGAGACTCGACCCTTGCCCCAGAAACAAGAACCCCTCCCGACCTTGACGGTGGGAGGGGTCAGGTGGCTGACGCCACCCATTCGGAGCGCCGGAGGGTGAAAGTCCTTTGCTCCTGGGCGCAGTGACTGCGCCACGGGTTGGCCTGCTTGGCAGGCATGATCACAGTACGCCTGCTGCGCATGAAGTGCAAGCGCTGTTTCAGATTCCCACCTCGGTCAGCGTTGCGCACGCATGATCTGGTCGAACACCGCAGCCACCTTGTCTTCCACCTCGGCATCCATCGCGATCGTGCGGCCCCATTCGCGCGATGTTTCGCCAGGCCACTTGTTCGTGGCGTCCAAGCCCATCTTGCCACCCAGGCCGCTGACCGGCGAAGCGAAGTCGAGGTAGTCGATCGGCGTGTTCTCGACCAGCGTCACATCGCGCACCGGATCCATGCGGGTGGTGATGGCCCAGATCACGTCCTGCCAGTTGCGAATGTCCACGTCGTCGTCGGTCACCACGATGAACTTGGTGTACATGAACTGCCGCAGGAAGCTCCACAGGCCGAACATCAGCCGCTTGGCGTGACCGGGGTAAGCCTTCTTGATGCTGATGATCGCCATCCGGTAACTGCAGCCTTCGGGCGGCAGGTAGAAGTCGACGATCTCCGGAAACTGCTTTTGCAGGATAGGCACGAACACCTCGTTCAGCGCCACACCCAGGATCGCCGGCTCGTCAGGCGGCTTGCCGGTGTAGGTGGAGTGGTAGACCGGGTCGCGCCGGTGCGTCAGGCGGCTGACCTCGAACACCGGAAACCAGTCCTGCTCGTTGTAATAACCGGTGTGGTCGCCGAACGGGCCTTCCAGCGCATAGAGATAGCCACCAACCTCTTTGAGCGGAATGCCATGTTCGCTGTGACCGGTGTAGCCGGGCGCAGCGACCGGGATGTGGCCTTCGAGCACGATCTCGGCACTGGCCGGCACCTGCAGCATCACGCCCGCATCGCCAACGCCCGAATCGACCACCTCGGTGCGGCTGCCGCGCAGCAGGCCGGCGAACTGGTATTCGCCCAGCGTGTCAGGCACTGGCGTGACGGCACCCAGGATGGTCGCCGGGTCAGCACCCAAGGCCACGGCGATCGGAAACGGCTGGCCAGGGTTGGCACGGGCGAAGTCACGGAAATCGAGCGCCCCGCCCCGATGCGCCAGCCAGCGCATGATCACTTGGCGCTTACCGATCACCTGCTGGCGGTAGATGCCCAGGTTCTGGCGGCGACGCGGATTTGCCCCTCCCTGCGGTCCGCGCGTGACCACCAAGCCCCAGGTGATCAGCGGCCCCACATCGCCCGGCCAACAGGTCTGCACCGGCAGCAGACCCAGCAGATCGACATCTGCGCTTTCCAGGATCACCTGCTGGCAGGCCGCTTGGCGCACGGTTGTCGGCTTCATGTCCCACAGCGACTTGACCAGGTGGAGCAGCCGGCCGGTGTCTTTCAGGCCCTTTGGTGGTTCGGGCTCCTTCAGGCTGGCGAGCACACGACCAATGTCGCGCAGCTCGCCGACATCGGCTGCGCCCATGCCCATCGCGACCCGCTTGGTCGTTCCGAACAGGTTTGTCAAGGCCGGAATTTTGTAACGCCCCCCCGAATCGAGGGGGCGCTCGAACCACAGCGCCGGACCACCGGCACGCAGCACCCGATCGCTGAGCGCTGTCATCTCAAGCCGCGCCGACAGGGGCTCAGCGACGCGTCGGAGTTCGCCAGCCGCCTCCAGGCCCGCGCAAAACTCTCGGAGGTCGCGATATTTCATATCTATTCGTAGTTAGAGATCGTTATCTAATGGTTGACTGGTTATATTTTTGCTTTCTAGAATTCCGCCCAACGGTGCTTAATGGGTAGTAACCCTAGTCGGCACTCATTCATCTGAAAGGCATCGAGCGAATTCGTTGCGGGCTCAGTCGGTCATGAAAACCGGCCCGAACCGCCAGCGCGACCGATTATGTTCGGCGCGCCGCTCGAAGAAGCTCCGCAGGCCAGCGCCTGAGTGGGGCCGAGAGGCAAGTGAGACATGTCCATCGTTGAGAAGCTTTCGTCGACAGTTCAGCACTGGGGTCGTGCCTCGGTGCGCTCGACCGTCGTGTTCCTGCAAGACGTGGGGCACGGCCTGCTGGAAGTCAGCCACAACACGCTGGCCTTGCTGGGCCTGATTGCCGTGGCACTGGTGATCTTCGTGGCCGGCCACTCCGAATTGCGTCACACCGTCGAAATGCAGGCATTGGGTTGGCTGCAAGCCCGCCAGGTGGCCCGCACCGATCCGGCCGAGCAACTGGCCAGTGACCTGAAAGAGCCTGATGCGATCGCGCGCGCCACCGCCAGCGATCCGAAAGAGCTGACGCGTCAGCAGGCGGCCGTCGCGCAATGGCTGGCACGACGCTACAAAGTGGCGCCCGAGCCGGTCAGCCGACTGGTCACCGAGGCCTGGCAGGTGGGTGCCCGCGTCGGGCTGGACCCCACACTGATCCTGGCGATCATGGCGATCGAGTCCAGCTTCAACCCATTCGCCCAGAGTTCCGTCGGTGCGCAGGGATTGATGCAGGTGATGACCCGCGTGCACGATGACAAGTACGAGGCTTTCGGCGGCAACTTTGCGGCTTTCGATCCGGTCACCAACCTGCGCGTCGGCGTGCAGGTGCTCAAGGAATGCATCACCCGCGCGGGTGGCGTCGAGGCGGGTCTTCGCTCGTACGTGGGCGCTGCGAACCTGGACGATGATGGGGGCTACGCCGCCAAGGTGCTGAACGAGCAAGCCCATCTGCTGGCCGTCGCCAGTGGCAAGCTGGTGGCGGTCAATGCCCCCAACGTGGTCAGTTCCGTGCCGCATGCCGCCGTGGAAACTGAAGCACCTGCCTCGCCCGTCAGCGACACTCCCGAGCGAAAAGTCGACGAGCAACTGGCCTCGTTGCACTGAACCCGAGAAAATACGGCTGTGCGGTGCCGGCGCGCCATGGCCCGCCGACCCACTGAAGCTCGTTGCTCGTGCGATATTCCGTCGCACCCTGATCCCTGAATTCCCGTCGCAGAGGACCGTTTCATGTTCGACCG
The DNA here is from genome assembly GCA_002255905.1 of Burkholderiales bacterium PBB1. Lineage (GTDB taxonomy): Bacteria > Pseudomonadota > Gammaproteobacteria > Burkholderiales > Burkholderiaceae_C > PBB1. The sequence continues at coordinate 483,412 of NKIN01000001.1, read as the reverse complement.
CAGCCAGTCCACCCTCGCCCACATCGATCCTGAACTGTGGTCGGTCGTGCAGCGCGAAAACCAGCGCCAGGAAGACCACATCGAGCTGATCGCTTCCGAGAACTACACCTCGCCTGCCGTGATGCAGGCGCAAGGCAGCCAGCTGACCAACAAGTACGCCGAAGGCTATCCCGGCAAGCGCTATTACGGCGGCTGCGAGTTCGTGGACATCGCCGAGCAGCTCGCCATCGACCGGTTGAAAGAACTGTTCGGTGCCGGTTACGCCAACGTGCAGCCCAATTCCGGCTCGCAGGCCAACCAGGCGGTGTTCTTCGCGCTGCTGCAGCCCGGCGACACCATCATGGGCATGAGCCTAGCCGAAGGTGGCCACCTGACGCACGGCATGCCACTGAACATGAGCGGCAAGTGGTTCAAGGTGGTGAGCTACGGCCTGAACGCCCAGGAAGAGATCGACTACGACGCGATGGAGCGCCTGGCGCACGAACACAAGCCCAAGCTGATCATCGCCGGCGCATCGGCCTACGCCCTGCGCATCGACTTCGAGCGCTTTGCCAAGGTCGCCAAGGCCATCGGCGCGCACTTCATGGTGGACATGGCGCACTACGCCGGCTTGATCGCCGCTGGCGTGTATCCGAACCCGCTGCCGCACGCCGATGTGGTGACGTCGACCACCCACAAGAGTCTGCGTGGCCCGCGTGGCGGCATCGTGCTGACCAACCACGAGGACATTGCCAAGAAGATCAACAGCGCAGTGTTCCCGGGCCTGCAGGGCGGCCCGCTGATGCACGTGATCGCCGGCAAGGCGGTGGCCTTCAAGGAGGCGCTGTCGCCGGAGTTCAAGGCCTATCAGCAGCAGGTCGTGACGAACGCCAAGGTGCTGGCCGAGACGCTGATCGCGCGCGGCCTGCGCATCGTCAGCGGTCGCACCGAAAGCCATGTGATGCTGGTCGATCTGCGGCCGAAGAATCTGACTGGCAAGGAAGCCGAAGCGGTGCTGGGTCTCGCGCACATGACCTGCAACAAGAACGGCATCCCGAACGACCCGCAAAAGCCGATGGTCACCAGCGGCATCCGGCTGGGCACGCCGGCGCTGACCACGCGTGGCTTTAAGGAAGAGCAGACGCGCATCACCGCGCACCTGATCGCCGACGTGCTGGACAACCCGCACGACGAGGCGAACCTGGCCGCGGTGCGCAGCAAGGTGGCCGCGTTGACACGCGATTTCCCGGTGTACCGCTGAAGCGCGCCGCTTCGGTGTGTTGATCGCTCTCGGCCCGTCCTGTTGAACTCGCAGCGACGGGCCTGTTCACATGCGTTGTCCCTACTGCAGCCACGAAGACACGCAGGTCGTCGAGACGCGTGAGTCCGACGAAGGCGACGTGGTACGCCGTCGTCGTCGCTGCCACAGCTGCGACAAACGCTTCACCACCTACGAGCGTGCCGAAATCGCCCTGCCCGCCGTCGTCAAGAAAGACGGCACGCGCGCCGAATTCGATCTGTCGAAGCTGCGCGCCTCGATGACGCTGGCACTGCGCAAGCGGCCGGTCAGCGTCGAGCAGATCGACGCCGCACTCGAGCGCATGCAGGAAAAGATCCTCAACAGCGGCGCCAAGGAAGTGCCGTCGACGCGCTTGGGTGAACTGGTGATGCGCGAGCTCAAGCGCATCGACAAGGTGGCCTATGTGCGCTTCGCGTCGGTCTATCGCAGCTTCGAGGATGTCGACGAGTTCCGGCAACTGATCCGCGACATCTGATCGCAGGTCCGCAGCACCTCCAACGCCAGAACATTCACCCCCGAGTGTGGGCCCTCCAGTGAGGACGGCTCGAACCCACATCCAGGGGTCGCAGAGCCCGGGCGTGATTTCTACAGTGAGCCCATGGACTCACTGCACCGCACCACCCAACCCACGAAGCGGCAGCGCGGTATCACGCTGGTGGAATCAGCCATCACACTGGCGATCCTGGCAGTGCTGGTCTGCAGTGCCGCTCCCAGTTTCAGCGGTCTGATCGAGCGCCAGCGGCTGGGCGGCCTGGCGGCCCAACTGGCCACCGATGTGCAATTCGCGCGCAGTGCATCGGTGTGGCGCAACGAGCCGCTGCGCCTGAGCATCTACAGCCCCGCCGGAGGCACCTGCTACGTGCTGCACAGCGGTGCGCGCAACCAGTGCGCCTGCACCGCCCACACCCTTGTCGCTGTCTGCACCGCCGACGCGGTGCAGCTGAGAACGGTGAGCGTGCCCGCATCGACCGGCCTCAGCGTGCAAACCAACGTCGCGTCGATCCTGTTTGATCCACTTCACGGCACCAGCACCCCCGCCGGCACGCTGCGGGTGGTATCGACGACGGCCGGCTCGATCCACCACATCGTCAACGTGCTGGGGCGCGTGCGCACCTGCACACCCAACGGCAACCCGACCTTGCCGGGCTACCGGGCCTGCTGATCCTTCACCCACCGAGGAAGCCACCATGTCACAGCCTGCACGGATCGCACCGCCATCGTCATCACCGTCACGACACCCGTCGCGCGGCTTCACCTTGATCGAATTGATGATCTGCGTCGCCGTCATCGGTGTGCTGTCGTCGGTGGCCTATCCCGCCTTCAGCAGCACGATGGCGAGTACACGGCGCTCCGATGCCTTGCTCGCACTGATGAAGGTGCAACTGCTGCAAGAGCGATTCCGGTCTGAACACCCCAGCTACGCCGAGCTGTCGCAACTCGGCATGGGCAGTGCACCGCCGTCCCGGCACTACGACATCGCAATATTGAATCCATCGTCTGACGGCTATGTGCTGCACGCCGCGGCCACCGGCAGCCAGCAACGAGACACGCGCTGCCGACACCTGCGGCTCACCGTCGAGGGGCTCAACGTCCGCTACGCCTCTGGCGCCACCGAGGCCACCGACAACAGCGCGGCGCTGAACGATCGCTGCTGGAGGCTGTGAGATGCTGCGCGCGCCTGAACCAGCCAGGCAGCAAGCTGGCGTGTCGCTGGTCGAGCTGCTGATCGGCATCACGATCGGCCTGTTCATCGTCGGTGCCAGTCTGATGGCACTGCAGATGCAACTGCGCGAGAGCCGCACACTGATCGCGCAGAACCGGTTGATGCAGGACTTGCGCGCAGCCACCGATCTGATGGCCCGCGATCTGCGCCGTGTGAGTTATTGGGGTGCAGCCGATCACGCGGTGTGGCCACCGACGGGCGTCGCGAGCGCGGCGATCAACCCGTACACCACCATGACCACATCAGGCTCCGCTGTTGCCTTTCGCTATTCCCGCGATGCCGTGGAAAACGACGTGGTCGATGGCAACGAGCAGTTCAGTTACCGCCTGCGCAACGGCGTCCTTGAGCTTCAGCTGGGCACCTCCCCATGGCAGGCGATGACGGACAGCACCACGATGAGGGTCACCCGCTTCGAGATCACACCGACCGAGCAGCTGCGCAGCCTGGCAGGTTCTTGCACCACACCCTGCCCCACGGCAGACCTGAACTGCCCGCCGCAGCTGCATGTGCGCAGCCTGATGCTGATGCTGACCGCACAGGGTGTGGGCGAAACCACGATCGAGCGCAGCGTGCGTTCCACGGTGCGATTGCGCAACGACACGATCACGGGCCATTGCCCGGCATGAGGCACGACATGCAGCCCTCTCTTCTCGGCAGACCCACGGCGAATCGGCAGCGCGGCGCCGCAGCGCTGGCCGTGACCTTGCTGCTCTTTTTTGCGATGTGCCTGGTGGCCGCCTACGCCAACCGGGGATTGGTGTTCGAGCAGCGCGCGTCGGCCAACCAATACCGCGCAGCGCAGGCCTTCGAAGCGGCAGAGGCCGGCATCGATTGGGCAATCGCCCAGCTGAACCAGCCCCGACGCATCGACGGGCAGTGCCTGCCGAGCGCAGACAGCACGCACACATCGTTTCGTGAGCGATACCTGCAATCCCAACCCGACACCGGACGGTTGACTCCGGTGAGCTGGACCTCAGGCACCACGGCGATCGCCCTGCAGCCCGCCTGCGTACGCGCTGCCGCAGGCTGGTCGTGTCAGTGCCCGTCGAGCGGCTTGGCGTCGATTGCTGGAATAGCCCCGGATGACGGCTTGCCGCACCCCGCGTTCACCGTGCAGTTCAGCGCCGAGGCGCAGCCCGGCGTGATCCGCATCACCTCGACGGGCTGTTCCAGCGCCGAGGGCCCGTGCCGGCCTGACGCCGCAGGGCGTCCGGATGCCTCGTCGCGGCTGCAGGTGTTGGTCGGCCTGCTGCCCGGACTGCGGGTCGTGCCGAGCGCCGCCTTGACGGCCAAGGGCTCGGTCGATGTGGGCACCGCTGCGCTGGGTGTGCACAACCCCGATGTCACATCAGGAGGCCTCACCGTGCGCACCGGCGGCAACCTGATCGGCTCGGCGCTGCGCTTGTCCACTGCGCCTGGCGGGGTGGCGAGCGCCTCGGTGTCGGCCCAGGACGCGGCGCTGGCCGCGATCGATGGCAACCACCTCTTCGCCACCCATTTCGGGGTCGATCCTGCTGGCTGGAACACCCACTCCGCGGTGCAGGCGATGGATTGCCGCACCGAGTGTGGCGCCCGGGTGGCTGCAGCGATCGACGGCATGGCAGCCAACCGCATGGTCTCGATCGCGGGCGATGCCCGGCTGGCAGGCCCGCTGACGCTGGGCTCGGCCTCGCAACCGGTGGTGCTGGTGGTCGGCGGCACGCTGACGCTGAGCGGCGATGTGGCCGTGCATGGGTTGGTGTACGCCAGCGACATCCACTGGGAAGACGCCAGCAGCCCGCAGGCGCAGGTGCGTGGTGCGCTGATATCGGCAACCAGCTATCGCGGCAACGGCGCACCCGATCTGCATTACGACGCTGCGGTATTGCGCGCGCTGCAACGCCACACCGGCAGCTTCGCCCGCGTGCCCGGCAGCTGGAGGGACTTCTGATGTCAACGCCAACCGCTGAGTCGCGGGCGCGCCCAGGCTGCAGGGCTCGTCTCCAGCGCGGTGTTACTGTGATCGACGCCCTGCTGGCCTTTCTGGTGCTTGCAGCCGGGGTGCTGTCGATGGGGAAACTGCAGTTGCACCTGCAAGCCCATGCCGATCTGTCGCGCCAGCGCTCCGAAGCGATGCGCATCGCCCAGGAAGACATCGAGTCGCTGCGATCCTTCGCGTCATTGCAGACCGATGCGACTGCGCCGAGCGTAACCACCTACGAGCGCATCGAGACCGTCACCGCCGCGGTCGATCGATTGAACGGTGCCTCGCTGAACACGGTGTTCCATCTCACACGCCAGATCGACGACAGCAGCACATCACGCCTGAAATCAGCCACCGTCAGCGTGGCCTGGTCCGCACGCGACGGCCGGATGCAACAGACGGTGCTGAACTCGGCGATTGCCGGCGAGAGCCCCACGCTGTCCGGCGCGCTGACGGTGGCGCCCAGCCTGCTCGCGTCCGGCAGCGGCTACGCGCGACCGCCCGGCATCCCTGTGAACGCCAAGCAGCTCGGCGACGGGCGCAGCGTGCTGAAGCCTGGCACCGCAGGCACCATCGCCTATGTGTTCGACCCCCTGAGCGCCCAGGTCACGCATCGCTGCACCGAGGTGGCAAGCGACCGGACCACGGCACAGCTCGACACCCGCGATCTGACCCGCTGCAGCGAGCTGCGTGGCCTGTGGCTCAGCGGCACCGTGCGCTACTCGAACGCCAGCCCACCGAATCCGCAGGCGGCCGATGACATTCCGCTCGACGTGGCCGTGTCAGTGACGTTGACCGGTGCCGCCGATGCGGCCTCCCCGGTGTGCAGCACCGAGGCGCTGAAGACGGTTCAGTACCGCACTGCCGACGGCATTCGCCGCGAGGCGGTGCCCCATTCGGCGATGCCAGCCAGCCTGGGTATCGCCGAATGGACCGAGCTCGGTGAACGCTACGTCGCTTATCAGTGTGTGGTGCCGTTGCGCGGTTCGGCGGGGCGCTGGTCTGGACGCAGCCAGCTGGTACCACTGGGCTGGTCGATCGGCACGACGGCGGCAGACCACCAGGTCTGCCGCTACACGACCGACCTCGACCGCAGCGGCGCGATCGAGCGCAACGAGGAGCATCCGGCAGCCTACAGCGACGTCGATCGGACCTTGCAGCAGCAGAATTTCCTGGTGATTCGTGGCGATCAGAGCTGCCCAGGCAGCACTGCCACGAGAATCGACCCTGCCGACGTACCCGATGCCTCGGCGTACTCGACCGCCCGACACCAACCCTGACACCGCCCCGCCGCCAATGAGCCCGACTCCTGCAAATCCCGCCGACCTCTGGGAGCGTTGGATGGCCGAGGCGCTGGCACTGGCAGAGCAAGCCATCGCGCTCTGCGAACCGAACCCGCGTGTCGGCTGCGTCATCGTGTCGGCCGATGGTCAGCTGATCGGCCGCGGCCACACCCAACAGGCGGGTGGCCCACATGCCGAGGTGATGGCCTTGCGCGATGCGGCAGACCACGGCCATTCGGTGCGAGACGCCACCGTCGTCGTCACGCTCGAGCCCTGCGCCCACCACGGTCGCACACCGCCTTGCTGCGATGCGCTGGTGCACGCGGGGGTGGGCCGCGTGGTGATGGCGATCGAAGATCCGAACCCACTGGTCGCGGGGCAAGGCGCGGCACGCTTGCGAGCCGCCGGCATCGAGGTGATCAGCGGCGTGGGGGCAGAGGCCGCCCGAGAACTCAACATCGGTTTCCTTTCCCGGATGGAGCGTGGTCGCCCCTGGGTGCGGCTGAAGGTTGCGGCTTCGCTCGACGGACGCACCGCGCTGCCCAACGGCGTCAGCCAGTGGATCACCGGCGAGGCGGCCCGCACCGATGGCCACGCCTGGCGGCGCCGCGCCAGCGCGGTGCTGACCGGCGTGGGCACCGTGCTCGACGACAACCCACGGCTCGATGTGCGGTTGGTGCCCACGCCACGGCAGCCCCTACGGGTGGTGGTCGATTCACGGCTCGATGCGCCGCTCGACGGACGCATCTTCGATGCACCCGGACCGGTGCTGGTGTACACCGCCCGCCCGACGGACGAGCGCCGCGCCGCTTTTGCCGCGCGCGGCATCGAGGTGGCACAGGTTCCCGGCGCCAACGACAAGGTCGATCTGGCCGCGATGCTGGCCGATCTGTCCGTGCGCGGCGTCAACGAATTGCATGTCGAAGCCGGTCGCAAGCTCAACGGATCGTTCGTGCGCGAGCGGCTGGTCGACGAGGTCCTGCTCTACATCGCTCCGAAGCTGCTGGGCACTGGTCTCGACATCGCGTCATTCGGTCCGCTGGAGGGCCTGGCGGACGCGGTGGCGCTGCGCTTCGTCCAAGTGGACCGCATCGGCGACGACCTGCGCGTGCTGGCACGGCCACAAGCCGGCGAACGCCGCGGCTGAGACAATCGGCGGATGTTCACCGGCATCATCACCGGCGTCGGCCGGATCTCCGACGTGCGCGCGCTCGGCACCGACGCATCCCACGGCAAGCAGCTGACGGTTGCCACGCCGCCACAGTACCTGGCCGATGTGGGCCTGGGTGACAGCATCGCGATCAATGGCGCCTGCATGACCGTCACCTCGTTCGATGCCACCCGCGACATCTTTACCGTCGATGTCTCCGCCGAGAGCCTGGACAAGACCGCAGGTCTCGCCACGACCGGCCCGGTCAACCTCGAAAAAGCGCTGCGCGCCAATGACCGGCTGGGTGGCCATCTGGTCAGCGGTCACGTCGATGGCGTCGGCCAGGTGACCCATTTCGCAGCCATCGGCGAATCGTGGACCCTGCGCATCGAGGTGCCGCCTGCGCTCGCGAAATTCCTCGCCTACAAGGGCTCGATCACCGTCAATGGCGTGAGCCTGACGGTCAACCGCGTGGTCGATCACATCGCCAAAGACGGACCAGGCTGCGAGATCAGCATCAACCTGATCCCGCACACGATCGAGAACACGGCACTGGGTCACCTGAGCGTCGGCGCCGCGGTCAATCTGGAGGTCGATCTGATCGCACGCTACGTCGAGCGCATGCAATCGGTGGCGCCTGCCGTCCGGCCCGCCTGAGCGCAGGGTTGCGCGCTGGCTCGGGCTCGGGAGCCAGAGCCCCCCGACCTACAATTGCTTGATGTCGATATCACCGATTCCAGAGCTCCTGACAGAGCTGGCCGCTGGCCGCATGGTCATCCTCGTTGATGAGGAAGACCGAGAAAACGAAGGCGATCTGGTCATGGCCGCCGAACACGTGACCGCCGAGTCGGTCAATTTCATGGCGCGCTTCGGGCGTGGCCTGATCTGCCTCACCCTGACCCGCGAACGCTGCGAGCGCTTGCAGCTGCCACCGATGGCCAGCCGCAACGGTACCAAGCACGGCACCGCCTTCACCGTGTCGATCGAGGCCGCCGAGGGCGTCACCACCGGCATTTCTGCCGCCGACCGTGCGCGTACCGTGCAGGCTGCGGTGGCGCGCGACGCCAAACCCAGCGACCTCGTGCAACCCGGTCACATCTTCCCGCTGCAGGCGCAGGATGGTGGCGTGCTGATGCGCGCGGGTCACACCGAAGCCGGCTGCGACCTGTCGGCAATGGCCGGGCTGACGCCCGCCGCGGTGATCTGCGAGATCATGAACGACGACGGCACGATGGCGCGCCTTCCCGATCTGGAAGTCTTTGCCCAGCAGCACGGTCTGAAGATCGGCACCATCGCCGACCTGATCGAGTACCGCAGCCGCAACGAGACCCTGATCGAACGCGTCGGGCAGCGGGTGCTGGTCACCGAGCAGGGCAGTTTCCAATGCACCTCGTTCCTCGACCGCACCGGCGGCCTGCACATGGCGCTGTCGCACGGTCACTGGACGCCGCGCGACGAAGTGCTGGTGCGGGTGCACGAGCCGCTGTCGGTGATGGACCTGCTCGACGTCGGCCCCAGTACCCATTCGTGGCCGCTGCCCCGCGCGCTGGCGATGCTGCAAGCCAGCGAACGCGGTGTCGCGGTGCTGCTGAACTGTGGCGAGGGAACGAACTCCCTGCTGGGCAAGCTGACGCCCCACGACGACGCCGGCGTGCGCCCCCCCGCCCAGATGGATCTGCGCACCTATGGCATCGGCGCACAGATCCTGCGCGAGCTGGGCGTCTCGAAAATGAAATTGCTGGGCAGCCCACGCCGCATGCCCAGCATGGTCGGCTACGGACTCGAAGTCACCGGCTTCGTCGCCGCTGAAACGGCCAACCACTGATGAACCCGATCCACTCCACGCAGGTGACCCATGCAACTCGCTGACCAGGGCCAACCTGCCGATGACGACCTCGACGGCAGCGATCTGCGCATCGGTATCGTGCAGGCACGCTTCAACGCAGACATCACACGGCGCATGGCCACCGTGTGCATCGCCGAACTGCGCCGCCTCGGCGTCGATGCCGAACTGATCGACCACGTCACCGTGCCCGGCGCGCTCGAAGTTCCCGTCGCGCTGATGGCCATGGCCGACAGCGACGAATTCGATGCGCTGATCGCCATCGGCTGCATCATCCGCGGCGAAACCTATCACTTCGAGTTGGTGGCCAACGAGAGCGGCGCGGGCGTCACCCGCGTCTCGCTCGATCATCAGTTGCCGGTGGCCAACGCGATCCTCACGGTCGAAAACGAGGCCCAGGCCCGGGAGCGCGCCGAAGACAAGGCGCGCGACGCCGCCCGCGTGGCCATCGAGATGGCACGCCTGATGGAAGACCTCTCGTGACCGAAGCCGAACCGAAGCCTGACCTCGCAGCACCTCGAGCGGCCGGACGCGCGGCACCAAAGAAGGCCACGCAGAAATCCACCCGGCGCCGCTCGCGCGAACTGGCCTTGCAGGGCCTGTACGAGTGGCTGCTGTCGGGTGAGAGCGCCAGCGTGATCGATGCGCATGTTCGTGAGCGCGAGGGGTTCGATCGCTGTGATCCGGCACATTTCGAGATGCTGCTGCACGGCTGCATCGACGAAGCCGCCACCATCGATCAAGCCTTGGCGCGCCATGTCGATCGGAAGACCAGCCAGCTGTCGCCGATCGAGCACGGTGTGCTGATGATCGGCGCCTACGAGCTGATCCACTGCCTCGAGATCCCGTACCGCGTCGTCATCAACGAGGCGGTCGAACTGGCCAAGATCTTCGGCGGCACCGACGGCCACAAATACGTCAACGGCGTGATCGACAAGGCAGCGGCCGACCTGCGTCCCGCTGAAGTCGAGGCGGCACGCGCGGCCCGGCGCTGAAGCGACAACACCCGACATGAGGTCGTCGCCACGCCTGTCGCGCCGTCTGAATTTCATCGAGCCGTTCTACGTGATGGAATGCGCCAAGGCCGCGGCTGCCCTGGCGCGTGGCCCGCTGTGCGACCCGAACCAAGGGGGGCGGCCGATGATCTTTCTGAACCTCGGCGAGCCGGACTTCACCGCGCCCCCGCTGGTCCGGCAGGCAGCGCAGCGCGCCATCGGCGAGGGCAGCACGCAGTACACCGATGCCTGCGGGCTGATGCCGCTGCGCGAGCGCATCAGCGGCTGGTATGCACAGCGGTTCGCGCTCGACATTGCGCCTGAGCGCATCGTCATCACCGCCGGCGCCTCGGCCGCGTTGCAGCTGGCCTGCCTGGCCTTGATCGACCCCGGTGACGAAGTGCTGCTGCCCGACCCCGGCTATCCCTGCAACCGGCATTTCGTCGCCGCGGCCGATGGGGTGGCCGTGCTGCTTCCCACAACGGCCGCCGATCGCTTCCAGCTGAATGCCAAGGCCGTCGAGCAGGCCTGGAGACCGCAGACCCGCGGGGTGCTCCTCGCCTCGCCATCGAACCCGACCGGCACCTCGATTCCCGCCGCCGAGATGGCCCGCATCCTCGACGTGGTCCGCGAACGCAAGGGTTTCACCATCGTCGACGAGATCTACCTGGGCCTGAGCTACGACGAGCGCTTCAGCGATTCGGCGCTGCGCCATGGCGACGACGTGATCTCGATCAACAGCTTCTCGAAGTACTTCAGCATGACCGGCTGGCGGCTCGGCTGGCTGGTCGTGCCCGAGGCCCTGGTACCGGCCATCGAGAAGCTCTCGCAGAACCTGTTCATCTGCCCCTCGTCGATCGCTCAGCATGCGGCGCTGGCCTGTTTCGAACCCGATTCGCTGGCCGAGTACGAACGGCGCCGGCTGGCGTTTCGTGCCCGCCGCGATTACCTCGTGCCGGCGCTGAACGCGCTGGACCTCACGGTGCCGGTCGAGCCCGATGGCGCGTTCTACGTCTGGGCAGACTGCTCGGCGCACAGCGCGCACCTGCCCGGTGGCAGCTGGGATTTCGCCTTCGAGCTGATGCAGCGCGCGCAGGTGGGTGTGACGCCCGGGCGCGACTTCGGCCGCCATGAGCCTCAGCGCTACCTGCGCCTGTCCTATGCCAGCTCGATGGAGCAGCTGCAGCAGGCCGTGCATCGATTCGAACAACTGCTCTCATGACCGACTCGCCCGACTTCGAGCTCACGCTGCGCATCTACTGGGAGGACACCGACGCCGGCGGCGTGGTGTTCTATGCCAACTACCTGAAGTTCTTCGAGCGCGCCCGCACCGAATGGCTGCGCGCACTGGGCCATGGCCAGGAACAGCTGCGTCTGAACGCCAGCGCGATGTTCGTCGTCAGCGACACCTCCATGCGCTACCGCCGCCCCGCCCGGCTCGACGACCTGCTCAGAATCACGGTGAAGCTTGCCGAGGTTCGGCGCGCGTCGATGACGCTCGCGCAGCAGGCCTGGCGCGGAGACGAGCTGCTGACCGAAGGCACGATCCGCATCGTGTGTGTCGATGCCGGAACCTTCCAGCCGCGCAGCATTCCGACTGCCATCACCGCGGCACTTCCGCAGACATAACCAACGCCTTTCCATGAACCAAGACCTCTCGATCTTCAGCCTCGTCCTGCACGCCAGCCTGGTGGTTCAGCTGGTGATGGCCGGCCTGCTGATCACTTCGCTGGCGAGCTGGACGGTCATCTTCGGCAAGCTGTTCGGCCTGCGCAAGGTGCGCGCCGAGAACGAGGTCTTCGAGCGCGACTTCTGGGCCGGCAAGAACCTGAACGACCTCTACGACGAGGCCACGCAACGCAGCACGTCGTCGGCCCCGATGGAGCGCATCTTTGCCTCGGGCATGCGCGAATTCATGAAGCTGCGCGAGCGCCGCGTCACCGACTCGGGCGCATTGCTCGACGGCTCGCGCCGCGCGATGCGCGCGAGCTTCCAGCGCGAGCTCGACACGATCGAATCGAACCTGTCGTTTCTGGCCTCGGTCGGATCGGTGTCGCCGTACGTGGGCCTGTTCGGCACGGTGTGGGGGATCATGCATGCCTTCATCGGCTTGGCCAACCTCACGCAGGTGACATTGGCCACCGTGGCGCCGGGCATCGCCGAGGCGCTGGTTGCCACCGCCATCGGCCTGTTCGCCGCCATCCCGGCCGTGATTGCCTACAACCGCTTCGCCCGCGACATCGATCGCATCGCGATCCAGCTGGAGACCTTCATCGAGGAGTTCTCGAACATCCTGCAGCGCAACCTGGGCCAGCCCATGGCGCAGCCATCCAGCTCGAACGCGGCGATGGCCGGAGGCCGCTGACATGCCGGCCGTCAGCCAGCGCGGCGGAGGCCGGCGCCGCACGATCAACGAGATCAACATGGTCCCGTTCATCGATGTGATGCTGGTGCTGCTGATCATCTTCATGGTGAGCGCGCCGCTGATCACCACCGGGGTGGTCGATCTGCCCACGGTGGGCAAGAGCAAGCAGCGGCCCGAGCATGTGGTCGAGCTGATCGTCGGCAAGGACGAGCGGGTGCGCATCCGCGTCGACAACAAGGACGAAGGCCAGCCCGTCGCGCTCGACCGGGTGGCCGCGCGGGTGCGCGAGCTGCAGGCAGGCGATGCGAACACACCGGTGGTGATCTCGGCCGATCAGTCGGTCAAGTACCAGGCCGTGGTCGATGTGATGAACCGGCTGCAGAAGTCGGGGGTGCAGCGCGTCGGCCTGTCGGTGAAGAGCGGCGCATGAAGGCACCGCGGGGGCGATGCTGATGGCCGCTGCGGCGCTGGAACGCGACCTCTTCCTGCCACGCAGGCCGGCCGGGCTGGGTCGCGGCCTGCTGCTCGCCCTGCTGGCCCATGGGCTGTTGATCGCGGCGCTGTCGCTGGGCGTGAGCTGGCGCGCCAGCCCACCGGAGGGCGTCGAAGCCGAGCTGTGGGCCGCGGTGCCGCAGATCGCCGCACCACGCGCTGCTGAGCCGGAACCTCCGCCGCCGCCCCCACCGGTGAAACCCGCGCCGACACCCGAGCCGGTGAAGCCGGTGGTCAAGGAAGAGCCACTGCCAGACGCCCAGATCGCCATCGAGAAGGCCAAGCGCCTGGAAGACAAGCGAAAGAAAGCACTGGCCGAGCAAGCCGCCGCCGACAAGCTCGCCAAGCAGCGCAAGGAAGAAGCAGACCAGGCCAAGGCCGACAAGCTTGCCGAGCAAAAGCGCAAGGACGAAGCCGCCAAGGCCCAGGCCGCGTTGGCGGCCAAGAAGCAGGAAGCGGCGCTGGCCAAGGCGCGCGAGGCGCAGATGCAGCGCATCGCCAGCCTGGCCGGTGCCACCGGCGACGCCAACGCCACCGGCAGCGCCCTGCAGAACGCCGGCCCCAGCGCCAGCTACATCGGCCGCATCAAGGGCCGCATCCGCCCCAACGTGTCGTTCCCCGACACCCTTCCCGGCAACCCGAAGGTCGAGGTCGATGTCCGGCTGGCGCCCGATGGGCGCATCATGTCCAGCCGCATCGTCAAGGCCAGCGGCGTGCGCGAATGGGACGACGCGGTGCTGCGCGCCATCGAGCGCACCGAGGTGCTGCCACGCGACGAGTACGGCAAGGTGCCGCCCGCGTTGATCATCGAGTACCAGTTGCGCGAGTGATCTCCGCCGGGCTTCGACGCTCGGAACTGCGGGGGATGGCCCGGCCTTATCGGGTCTTCGCCAGCGCCCGGAACGGGCAGCATTGCCGCGCAGGCCATCTGTTCGATCGCTGCGCACACCCTGTGGCGCAGCATCGGATCGCGAGTCCTGCGTGTGTGCATGCCCCGCAACCGATCGCGCTTTTCGAGAACCTCATGGCCGACATGCTGACCCCGCTGCAATGGCGCACCGACGAGCGCCCCGATGGCAGCACACCGTCCGGTTTCTGTTGGCCCACACCCCCGTTCGCGGTCTACCCGCCGGCGCTCCCGCAGACCGCCCCGCTCGCCTGCGAGATCACCGGTCTGAACGACAAGCTGATGCCCGGGCAGCTGCTGCTGCTGAAGCCGGATCAGGCCATCGCGCTGGTGCAACTGCCGCCGTCGCGTCGCGGCGTTCAGCTGCGTTTCGACCAGTTCCGCTCGCTGGCCCTGCCCACGCCCATCCAGGCGCAGCCGCTGGATGACAGTGATGCCGCATCGCCGGCGCCGATCACCGCACCGACGCCGTTCTGCCTGACCTGGACCACCGGCGGCGAGTGGCGCGGCCTGTCGCAAGGGCACGTGGCCACTCCATTCGGCATCTTCCTGTTTCCCCCGGCAGCCGACGGCCCGCCGGGGTCGGTCACCCGCGTCTTCGTTCCGGCCGCAGCCTGCAGCGGGTTCGAGATCGGCCCGCGCATCGGCGAGGTGCTGATCGAGCAGCAGCTCGCCACACCGCAACAGATTGAACAGGCCGCTGCAGAACAGACGCAACTGCGCCAGCAGAAGCTGGGCGACATCCTGGTCAGCCGCAACATCGTGACACCGGAGCAGCTGCTCACCGCGCTGGATCAGCAGTCGCGCATGCCGCTGGTGCGCATCGGCGAGGCGCTGCTGTCGCTGGCCCTGATCACCGAGGCCGAGCTGCAGGCCGCCTTGCAGCAGCAACAGGTCGATCGCAGCGTGCCGTTGGGCGAAATCCTGGTGCGCAGCGGCGTCATCACCCGGCCTGAGCTGCAGGTGGCGATGGCCCGCAAGATGGGCTACCCGCTGGTCGATGTTGACGCGTTCCCCGTCGACACCCAGGCGCTGCGCAAACTGCCGTACTCCATCGCGGCGCGGCTGCGGGTGTTGCCGCTGCTGGTGCGTGACGGCCGTCTCGTCATCGCACTCGAAGACCCGGAGCGGCGCCGCGCGGTCACGGAAGAGGTCGAGTTCTCGGCCCAGATGAAGGTGTTGCCGGTGCTGGCGCAAAGCCGCGCCATGGAGGCCCGCACGCACGCCGTCTACGAGCAGATCGGCGCGGTGGACGCGCCCCGGGCACGCAGCGACGAACCCGACAACGTGCTCCCCCCGGAGCTGATCGGCACCGACCAGCTGGTGGAGACGCTGGAGCGCGAGAACGAGGCCAGCACCGCCGACGACCGGCCCATCGAGCAATCCGACAACTCGCTGGTGCGGCTGATCAACAACATGATCATCGAGGCGCACAAGGACGGCGTCTCCGACATCCACATCGAGAGCTACCCCGGGCGCGAGAAGATCCGCATCCGCTTCCGCAAGGACGGGGTGCTGCACACCTACCTCGAGCTGCCGCCGAACTACCGCTCGTCGCTGATCGCGCGTATCAAGATCATGTGCGACCTCGACATCTCAGAGCGCCGCAAGCCGCAGGACGGCAAGATCAATTTCGCCCGCTTCTCGGCCCAGCACAAGCTCGAACTGCGCGTGGCCACCATCCCGACCAACAACGGCCTCGAAGACGTGGTGATGCGGATCCTGGCCTCGGCCAAGCCGATTCCGCTGGATCAGATCGGCATGTCGCCGCGCAACCTTGCGCAGCTGAAGACGGCGATCAACCGGCCCTACGGCATGGTGCTGTGCGTGGGCCCGACCGGCTCGGGCAAGACCACCACCCTGCACTCGGCGCTGGCCTCGATCAACGTGCCCGAACGCAAGATCTGGACAGCCGAAGACCCGGTCGAGATCACCCAGGCCGGCCTGCGCCAGGTGCAGGTGAACCCGCGCATCGACTGGACGTTTGCAAAGGCGCTGCGTGCCTTCCTGCGCGCCGACCCCGATGTGATCATGGTGGGCGAAATCCGCGACGAGGAGACCGCGCACATGGCGGTCGAGGCCTCGCTGACCGGCCACCTGGTGCTGAGCACGCTGCACACCAACAGCGCGCCCGAAACCGTGACCCGCCTGCTCGACATGGGCATGGACCCGTTCAACTTCGCTGATTCGCTGCTGGCCGTTTTGGCGCAGCGGCTGGTGCGTCGCCTGTGCGGCGCCTGCCGCCAGAGCCGGCCTGCCACCGAGGCCGAGGTCGACGAGTGGCTCGACGACTACCTGCACGCCTTCATCGGCGACCCCGAGGGTGCGCCCGACCGGCAGACGCTGCGCACCGAATGGATCGAGCAGCATGGCAGCGACGGCCAGCTGCTGAAGTACCACAGCCCCGGATGCGACCGCTGCGATCACAGTGGCTACAAGGGCCGTGCCGGTTTGCATGAGCTGATGGTCATCTCGCGCGAGCTGCGCCGCATGGTGCAGACCGGCGCACGTGCCGAGGCGCTGCAGCAGGTGGCACTGCGCGAAGGCATGCGCACGCTGCGTCAGGACGGCATCGCCAAGGTGCTGGCGGGCATCACGTCCATCGAGGACGTGCACGCGACCAGCAACCACTGAGTCGCCGGCGCCCCAGGGCAGCCGATCGAAGGAACTGGCGGCTCTGCCCGGCGGATATCGGGCTTTGCCGCGAAACAGCCCAGCCCATCATTGGATGCACGAGGGTCTGCGCCGCTCGCGCCTGTGCCATGGCGCCGCACCGCAGGCCGCTGAACCGCATCCATCACCGAGCACGACCATGGCCGACATGCTGACCCCGCTGCAATGGGCCGCGACCGAGGACCTCACCGCCTCGGCCATCGCTGCAGCCGCCACGCCCGCTGCCACCCCGGCGCCGATGCCGGCGCCCGCTCCCGCGCGACGCGAAAAGCTGCGCCTGGGCGACGTGCTGGTCAAGCAGATGCTGATCACCGAGGAGCAACTGCAAAAGGCCCTCGAAATGCAGCGCGGCACCGGCAAGCGGCTGGGCCGGTTGCTGATCGAGGCCGGCTTCGTCACCGAAGAATCGGTGGCCCACGGCCTGGCGCGCCAGTTGCGCGTGCCGGCGGTCAACCTCAAGAACTACACGCTCAAAAGCGAGACGGTTCGGCTGCTGTCCGAGTCGCCCGCGCGCCGCCTGCGCGTGATCGTGCTCGAAGACCAGGGCGAGCACCTGCTGGTCGGCTTCGTCGACCCGCTCGACCTGGTGGCCTACGACGAGGTGAGCCGGCTGCTCAAGCGCCAGGTGCGCATTGCGGTGGTGCCCGAGAGCCAGTTGGTGCCCGCACTCGACCGCCACTACCGTCGCACCGATGAAATCACCGGCCTGGCCAAGGCGCTCGAAATCGACGTCGGTGCCGCCGCCGACACCAGCACGCTGGACGCCAGTGCCGCCGCCGAAAGCGCCCCGGTGGTGCGGCTGCTGCAAAGCGTGTTCGAAGATGCGGTGCAGATGGGTGCCTCGGACATCCACATCGAGCCGCAAGATGGCGGGCTCGTGATCCGCAGCCGCGTCGACGGCGTGCTGCAGACGCAGACCCAGGCCGACAAGCGCATCGCCGGCGCGCTGGCCCAGCGCCTGAAGTTGATGGCCGGCCTCGACATTTCCGAAAAACGACTGCCACAGGACGGCCGATTCACCGTGCGCGTGCGCGACAACGGTGTCGATGTGCGGATCTCGACGATGCCGTCACACCACGGCGAGTCGGTGGTGATGCGCTTGCTGGGCCACGGCAAGGGCATGCGCCGGCTCGACGAGATCGGCATGCCACAAGACCTGCTGATCCGCTTCCAGGAGATCCTCGGCCGCACCTCGGGCATGGTGCTGGTCACGGGACCGACCGGTGCCGGCAAGACCACCACGCTGTACGCGGCGCTGGCCGAGATTGACGCCGAGCGGCTGAAGGTCATCACCGTCGAAGACCCGATCGAATACCGGCTGCCCGGCCTGACGCAGGTGCAGGTCAACGACAAGATCGAACTCAGCTTTGCCCGCGTGCTGCGCGCGACGCTGCGACAGGACCCGGACGTGATCCTGGTCGGCGAAATCCGCGACCCCGAAACCGCCGACATCGGCCTGCGCGCGGCCATCACCGGTCACCTGGTGCTGTCCTCGCTGCACACCCGCGATGCGCTGAGTGCCCCGTTCCGGCTGCTCGACATGGGCGCGCCCGCCTTCATGGTGGCCAGCGCCCTGCAAGCCGTGATCGCCCAGCGTCTGGTGCGCGCCAATTGCACCAACTGCTCGGAGCCGCACTTTCCCACCCCGCAGGAGGCCGGCTGGCTGACGGCGATGGGCGGCGAAGGCGCGGCGGCCGAGCGCACGCTGCGTGGCCGCGGTTGCGCCGCCTGCAATGGCTCCGGCTACGCCGGCCGCATTGGCGTCTACGAGATGCTGGAAATGAACATCCAGCTCGCACAGGCCGCCACCCGTGCCGACCCGGTCGAATTTGCCAAGCTCGCCCGCGAGCAGATGCAAGGCCGCACGATGGCCCACCGCGCGCTGAGCCTGGTGCGCGCCGGCACCACCTCGGTCGCCGAGGCGATGCGCCTGGCCACCGAATGCGATTGAGATGACCACGTTCACCTGGCAAGGGCGCAAGCCGGGCGGCGAAGCGTCGCGCGGCGAGATCGAAGCCGAGAACGCAGGCGCCGCGGCCGCAGTGCTGCAGGCCAACGGAACGATCGTGGTGTCGCTGACCGAGAAGCCGGCGGCCACTGCCAGCGCGCATGTCAGCCTGTGGCCCAGCCTGGGCAATGCGCCGATCAAGGACGAGGACGTGCTGATCTTCTCGCGCCAGATGCACACCCTGCAACGCGCCGGGGTGCCCATCCTGCGGGCGCTGTCCAGCCTGCAGGCGTCGGCTGCCAAGCCGTCGCTGGGCGCGATGCTGGCCGATCTGCGGGCGAACCTGGAACAGGGCCACGAGCTCGGCACCGCCATGAAGCGACACACCGACGCCTTCAACGGCTTCTACATCGCGATGGTGCGCGTCGGTGAAATGAGCGGCCGGCTGACCGAGGTCTTCGACCGGTTGGCCAAGCACATCGAATTCGAACTCGACGTGCGCTCGCGCATCAAGCAGGCGTTGCGCTACCCGACGATGGTGCTGGTGGCGATTGCCATCGCGATGCTGGTGATCAACCTGTTCGTGATCCCGACCTTTGCCACCGTCTTCGCCCAGTTCAAGGCCGAGTTGCCGCCGGTCACCCGGCTGCTGATGGCGATCTCGAAATTCACCGTCGACGCCTGGCCGCTGCTGCTGGCCGGTGGCGTCGGAACGTGGTGGGGCCTGCGCGCGTGGCTCGCCACCGCGCCCGGCCGGCTGATGTGGGACGGGTTCAAGCTGAAGCTGCCGATCGCCGGCCCGATCGTGCTGAAGGGCACGCTGTCGCGCTTTGCGCGCAGCTTCGCCATCGCCAGCCGCAGCGGCGTGCCGATCAGCCGCGCGATGTCGGTGGTGGCGCAAACGGTCGACAACGCCTACATCGCCCAGCGCATCGAGCAGATGCGCGAAGGCGTCGAGCGCGGCGAGAGCGTGTCGCGCTGCGCCGCAGCCGCCGGCATCTTCACGCCCGTGGTGCTGCAGATGATCGCCGTCGGCGAGGAAACCGGCGACCTCGACAGCCTGATGATCGAGGTCGCCGACATGTACGAGCGCGAAACCGATTACGCCATCAAGGGGCTGGCGGCCAGCATCGAGCCGCTGCTGCTGACGGTCATCGGGGCGATGGTGCTGGTGCTGGCACTGGGCATCTTCCTGCCGCTGTGGAACCTGGGGGGGGCGGCGCAAGGCCGTGGCGGCGGCTGAGCATGCGCCCGGATATTTCCAGGCAAACCCTGATCCAGCCCTCAAGAAATGGTCCGGGCCGTCCGATACGCCACCCAAGTGCCCGGGCAGTCGGCTCGGTCTGAACGGTTCCACCTTGATTCAACCTGGAGATCTGCCATGCGCTCGCGCCAAACCGGCTTCACCCTGATCGAATTGATCATGGTCATCGTCATCCTCGGCGTGTTGTCTGCCGTGGCCATTCCCAAGTACCTGGACCTGAAGTCCGACGCCAACCAGGCCGCCGTCAACGGCGTGGCCGGCTCACTGAGCTCGGCAGCCTCGGTGAACTTCGCCACCCGCACGGCGAACCCCGCCAAGGGCGTGCAGATGGCCACCTGCACTGACGTGGCGAAGGGTCTGCAGACCTACACCGAAGGCGAGTACACGACGGCGCTTCCCAAAGGGAGTGGTGGCGAGTACGTGATCGAGGAGAACAAGCTGCAGGCAGGTGTCGCCACCAACTGCACGCTGGTCTTCGTGCCGAACTCCGGCGACAAGGTCGTCGCGACCTTCACCGCACTCGGCATCAACTGAGCCCCCTGACGGGGAGCCGTGCCCCGCCTCACCTCTCCTTCTGCCACCGCCGCCATGCGCCCTCGCCATCCCTCTGCGCGAGACGCTGGCGGCTTCACGCTGGTCGAGTTGGTGATGGTCATCATCGTCATTGGCGTGCTGGCGGTGTTCGCGCTGCCGGCACTCGACCTGACCACTTTTCGACTGCGGGCCTTCGCCGACGAGCTGAAGGCACAGACCGCAGCGATGCAGCGACTGGCACTGACCCAACGCCGCCCCATCGTCGCCACCTTCACGGGCACCGGCGCAAGCTATGCGTATGCCAAGGGCGGCACGCTTGCAGCGGTCGCCTGCCCGGTCAGCGCCTCGCCCTGTCTGGCTGAAGCCGGCCCCCGCACGGTCACCTTCAACGCAGGCAACACGGGCAGCGCCATCACCTCGACCGGCGGCGCAATGCCAGTCACCGTGAGCTACGGCAAAACCTCGATGTCCTTTCAGATCGAGACAGAAACAGGCCTGTTTCGCGCCGTTCCTTGACGTTTAGCGGCTGAGGGAGATCCCTAGCATCGAACTCGGACTTCTCCGAGACCCCGATGCGCCCGTCGTTCACGCACTGCCAGAACCCAGCGCCCCTTGACCGCCTGCGCGGTCTGTCGCTCATCGAGCTGGTGATCTTCATCGCCGTGGTCAGCGCTGCGCTGGCCGGCGTGCTGGCGGTGTTCATCCAATCGACCGGCACCAGCGCCGATCCGATGTTGCGTCGTCAGTCGCTGGCCATTGCCGAGGCGTTGCTGGAAGAAGCCAGCCTGATGCCGTTCACCTTCTGCGATGGCGACGATCCGAACGTCGCCACCGCCACCAGCACCGCCGACTGCAAGCTCACCGAGTCGATCGGCCCGGAAGCCGGCGAAAGCCGCTACACCACCCCGCAGTTCGATCATGTGAACGACTACGGCGGTTACGCGATGAAAGGCATCGTCGACATCACGAACACCGCGGTGGCGGGCCTGTCGGGCTACCAGGCCAGCGTGGCCGTGACGGCCGCAGCCTTGAACACGATGACCTCCGCCAGCGGCGATGTGCTGCGCATCAGCGTGACCGTCACCGACCCCCGAGGCGGCACGCTGACGCTGGATGGCTACCGAACCCGGTACGCGCCCAATGCCTCGCTCTGAGCCTCACCTCTCCCGCCATGCCTGGCGCGGCTTCACGCTCATCGAGGTGGTGATGGTGATCGCCGTCACCGGCGTGCTGTTCGCGGTGGTGGGCCGCTTCATCGTGCAACCCGTGCAGGGCTACATGGCCGCCGCGGCACGCGCAGGTCTGGTCGACACCGCCGATCTGTCGTTGCGCCGCATGGGCCGCGACCTGGCCATCGCCCTGCCCAACAGCGTGCGGGTGACGGCCTCGGGTCTGGGGATGGAATTGATCCCGACCACCGGCGCGGCGCGTTATGCGACCGAGAGCGGCGACCGGCTGGACTTCGGCACGGTGGACAACAGCTTCGACATCGTCGGCCCGCCACTGAATCTGGGCGCGTCGCAGCAACTGGTCTTCTACAACCTGGGCCCGAACGTCACCGGCTCGAACGCCTATGCCGACAACAGCAGCGCCGCGGCGCAAGCGCAGTCGAATCGACGCACCGCGGCCAACGCGGCCGGATCGGCGTCGACCATCCAGCTGAGCTCGCTGGCCGGCCTGCCGGTCGGAGACTACGCACCTCCTTACCGCGTGACCGCCGTCGGCTCACCCGTCACCTACCGCTGCGACCTGGGTGCCGGCACCCTGACGCGTTACCAGGGCTACGGCTTCATCGCGGCGCAACCCGATCCACCCACCAGCGGCAGCCGTGCGGTGCTGGCCACCGGCGTCAGCGCCTGCCGCTTCAGCGTCGAAGGCACGTTGGTGGCTGCGCGCGCGGCCCTCGTCAACCTGCAGCTCACGCTGTCGGGCAACACCTCCACCCACACCGAAAGCGTGAGCCTGCAGCATGCGGTCTACGTCAACAACCAGCCCTGAGCGCCGCACCGCCGGCTTCACCATGGTGTCGGTGCTCTTCATCGTCGTCGTGCTGGCGGCGCTGGGCGCGGCGATCGCCAGCGTCAGCACGCGCCAGCACCTGGGCTCGGCCGCCGAGGTCGAGTCGGCCCGTGCGATGCAGGCGGCGCGCGCAGGGCTCGAATGGGCTGCGTTCCAGGTGCTGCGCAACCCCGCCCCGCCAGCCGCAGCGCCTGGATGCTTCAGCACCACCAGCTTCACCGCGGCAGGCCTCGGCAGCTACACCATCACCGTCAGCTGCAGCCGGACTGCAGGCACCGACGGCAGCACGACGCTGGCCTTCTACCAACTGACCGCCAACGCCTGCAACACGCCGACGAGCGGCAGCTGCCCGAACACCGCGGCCAGCCCGGGCACCACCTATGTCGAGCGGCAGCTCGCGTGGACGGTGATGCGATGAACACGCCACCCCTCCTTCGCACCCTGCTGCGCCTGGCCAGCTCCGCTGCGCTGGTGCTGTGCGCCATGGCAGCGCAGGCCGTGGATTACAAGTTTCCTGGCGCCAACATGCCCCCGGGCTGCAGCGGCAAGCAGGGCGACTATGTTTGCGGCGATGTGACCCTGGCCTATGGCGACACCCTCACGATCAACGGACAGAAGCCGGCCACGATCACCATCAAAGGCACGCTGACCACCGACACCAGCACGATCAACGAAGGCGGCACGGCCAGCGACCTGACGCTGGTCGTCACCGGTGCCGTGACGCTGGGCTACAAGGCCGTCGTCAACGCCAACATCACGGCAGGCTCGGTGATCGACAAGAAGGGCCAGGTGACGATCGGGGGATCGATCACCACCACCACCGGCGACATCACGCTGGACTATCAAACCACCGTGGTCGGCTCGATCACCACCGGCAGCGGCGCGATCACCGTCGGCCAGAGCGGCAGTGTTGCGGGCGACGTGGTCAGCAAGACCGGCAGCATCGCCATCGGCTACGCAGCCACCGTCAAGGGCGCTGTCACCGGTGGCGGCAACGTCAAGCTGGACCAGAACTCGGTGGTCACCGGCAGCATCACCGGCAGCACGGGCAGCGTCGCCGTGGGCTATGCCGCCAAGGTGACGGGCGCCATCAGCAGCGCCGGCACGATCACCGTGGCGCAGAACGCGGTGGCGTCGAGCTGCGTGACATCGACCTCGTCATCGTCGATCACGCTGGACTACCAGTCGTCGGTCAACAGCGTGTGCTGCGGCACCAGCTGCAGCAACAGCTGCGTGGTGAACAACTCGAACTCCAAAATGCCTCCCGCCTGCAGCGGCGCGGTCGCCACGCCGGACCACTACGAGCTGTCGCTGCCCACCAGCAGCATCTCGTGCCTGCCGAGCACGGTGACCGTGACGGCCTGCAGCAACGCCACCAGCCCCTGCACCAACCCATCGACCTCGCTGAGCGGCGCCACCGCCACGCTCGCGACCACCGGCGCATCGCTGGGCGCCACCACGATCACCTTCAACAGCAAGGGCGTGGCCACCACCACGCTCAGCTATCCCGCGGCCGGTCAGGGTGCGGTCGCCAGCGTGACGCTGTCGGGCGAATCGACGGCGGCCACCAGTCCGCGCCAGTGCTGCCCGGATGGCGTCAAGTGCGCGGTGGCCAACAGCTGCTCGACCACCTTCAGCACGGCCGGCTTCATCGTCTCGGCCAGCACCACCGGCAGCGCGGCCACCTTGCCCGCACAGACGGCGGGAACGGCCTCGGGCACCTACTACCTGCGCGCCGTCCAGACCAACACCAGCACCGGCGCGTGCACCGGTGCGCTGAGCGGCTCGAACACGGTGAACTGGGCCTACCAGTGCAACAACCCCACGACGTGTTCCGCAGGCAACCTGATGTCGGTCAACGGCGGCGCCTCCACCGCCATCACCGGCAACCCGAACACCGCGGTGTCCGGCTACAGCTCGGTGGCGATGACCTTCGATGGCAATGGGAACGCGCCGTTCACCTTCACCTACGCCGACGTCGGGCAGGTCACGCTGTACGCCAGCAAGAGTGCCAGCGGCTCGCTGCTGAGCAACCTGAGTGGCAGCTCGAACGCCTTCGTGGTGAAGCCGGCCAACCTGGTGATCGGCAACCTCAAGCAGACGGCAGCACCCAATCTGGCCAATCCAGCCGCGGCGGGTGCAGCCGGCGCGAAATTCATCAAGGCGGGCGAGTCGTTCACGGCCACCGTCACCGCGCAAACCTCGGGGGGTGTGGCCACACCGAACTTCGGCCGCGAGTCACCGGCAGAAGGTGTGCTGCTGACACCCACGCTGGTGCTGCCTGCCGGGGGCAGCACGGGGACGCTGTCGAACGCCAGCATCGCCGGCGGCACCTTTGCCAGCGGCTCGGCCACAGTCAACACACTCGCCTACAGCGAGGTGGGCATCGTCACCTTGAGCGCATCGATCGCCGACGGCAACTACCTCGGCGCGGGCAACGTCACGGGCACCGCCAGCGCCAACGTCGGCCGTTTCTTCCCCGCGAAGTTTTCCCTCAGCGCGCCCTCGGTGACACACCGCAGCGGGCTCACCTGCGCACCGGCATCGACCTTCACGCACCTGGGCGAAAACTTCAACCTGGTCTTCACGCTGACCGCGCAGAACGTGGCCGGCGCCACGACTGCCAACTACGTTGGCGCGTTCGCGAAGCTCGATCCGACGACGGCAAGCAACTGGAACATCGCCGGGCTCGGCGGCACCACTGCCTTCAGCGCGGCCAGCGATCGGCTGTCGCTCGGCACGGCCACCGGCAGCTGGAGCAACGGCATCGCCAAGGCCGTTGCAGTGACCGCCAGTGCGACACGGGCCACGACGCCCGATGGCCCGTTCAACGCGGCTTTCGGCATCGCGCCGACCGACAGCGACGGCGTGGCGATGTCGGCCTTCGACATGGCCAGCGCGTCGGGCGGCGTCAACGACCGCGCCACGGTGGCCAGCGTGCCGCTGCGCTTCGGCCGCCTGCGCCTGTCGAGTGCGGTGGGGCCCGCCGATCGCGCGCTGCCACTGCCCGTCACCGCGCAGTACTGGAGCGGCAGCACCTGGGACACCAACACGCTGGACAGCTGCACCACGGTGCCCACCACGGCCGTCAACTTCGGCAACCTGATGCGCACGATCACCGCGGCAGACACCGCCGCCGTGGGCGCGATCACGCTGGCGGGCGGCACCGGCCTGCTGAAGCTGGCGGCACCCGCGGCTGGCCGCGTCGGCACCTACGACGTGGCACTCAGCCTCGGCAGCGCTGCGGCCGATGCGTCTTGCCTGCAGCCGTGGACACCTGCCACGGGCGATGCCGCCTCTGCGGGAGCCAACCTCGCTTACCTGCGCGGGGCCTGGTGCGGCAGCACCTATGGCAACGACCCCTCCGCACGCGCCACCTTCGGGCAGCAAAGCACCCAACAAAACCTGGTCTATCGGCGGGAGAACTACTGACCATGAAACTACCCTGGAACAAGAAACCCGTCCACGCCAGCGGTCGACTGGCCATTGCGCTCGACAGCGGGGCATTCCGCTATGTCGAAGTGGCCGGGCGCCAGATCGTTCGCAGCGGCAGCGAGCCCTGCGGCACCGACACGCCCCAGCAATGGGCCAAGCGGGTGCGTACGCTCGGCCTGCCGGGGGCCGAGGTGATCACGGTGCTGGGCCTGGGCGACTGCCAGCTGTTGCAGATCGACGCACCCGCGGTGCCTGCCGATGAGATGAAGGCCGCCGCGCGCTGGCAGATCAAGGACAAGATCGACATCCCGGTCGAGGAGCTGACGCTGGACGTGCTGGCTGTTGGCGATCAACGCGCGCAGCACAAGCGACAGCTGTTCGTGGCTGCCGCCCGCAACGCGCAGGTGGTCGAGCTCGGCCGATGGATGGAAGCCGCCGGCTTGCAGCCCTCGGTGTTCGACATCACCGAACTCGCGCAACGCAACCTGCAGTGCGCACTCGCCGAGCAACATGGCCGCGGTGCCGATGCCAGTGCCGCGCTGATGGTGCATGGCGATCAATGCCTGCTGACCATCTGCGCCAACGGCGAACTGTTCTATGCGCGCCGTCTCGACTGGAATGCGCAATCGCTCGGCGACATGCCAGCCCCAGCACCCGCAGCCGCCGCAGCGCAGGCCAAGACGCACGGCCTGATGTCGATGGAGCTCGAGGGTGTGGACATCGTCGACTACGGCGCCGAGCCCGACGATGCCAGCGTGCCGGAGTCCGACCACACGCCGCGGCTCGCCATCGAGGTCCAGCGCTCGCTGGACGCGTGGGAGCGCTCCTGGCCCGACCTGCCGCTACAACGACTGTGGGTGCAGGCGGACGACCGCACCGAAGCGCTGCAAGGCCTGTTGATGCGCACGCTGTCGATCACCGTCGAGGCATTCGACAGCAGCGCGCTGTTTTCCGCTCCTTCAGCCCCCGAGCGCCTGTCGCTGGTGCTGCTGGGTGGCCTGCTGCGCGACGACACCCGATCCCACTGAGGCCGCCATGTCACAACAGATCAACCTCTACAGCACCGCCCTCAAGGCGCCGCCGCAGCGATTCGGGGCCGAGGTGGTGGCTGCCGGCCTGGCGGCAACGGCCTTGGTCGTGGTTGCCACCAGCATCTGGACACAGTTCCGCACCCACCAGTTGCAGCAGGACATGGCGGCGCTGCGGGCCAGCCAGACCGAAGAAAAGCAGCGCCTGTCGGCCAGCCTGGCCAGCCTGCCCTCCAGCGCCAGTCAGGCCGGCGCGCTCGAACAGCAGTTGGCACAGGCCGAGGCCGCGCTGCTGCAGCGGCGCGCCGTGCTCGATGAACTCACCCGCGGCCGACTCGACGACCACCATCGCCGCTCGGTGCTGCTGCGCCGTGTCGCGCAGACGGTGCCGACCTCGGTGTGGCTCACGCAGATCGACATCGACGACAGCCGCCTCGAGCTGCACGGCCGCACCCTGGAGCCGGAAAGCCTGCGCCCCTGGCTGGCTCAGCTGGCCGCCGACCCGATCCTGCCCGGCCAGCCATTGGCCGCGCTGAAGATCGAGCGCGACACCGCCACTGGCACGCCCACGCCAGGCGCGCGGGATCCGTGGCTCTTCACGATGGTCAGCAAGCCCGATCTCGCCACGCGCACCGTGGCCGACGCCTCAGGAGCCGTGCGATGACGATGGATTGGAAAAAGCAGCTGGCGCGCATCAATGCGCTGAGCTTGCGCGAGCGCGTGATGCTGTTCGTCTCGGTCGCCTTCGTGATGGTCGCCCTGGCCGACACACTGGTGTGGTCGCCCGCGGTGGCCAAGCGCAAGACGCTGATGGCCGAGCAAGCGGCAGCGGCCAAGGAACTCGCCACGCTGCGGCAAACGCTGGCCGACGCCGGCTCGACCTCGCAGCCGGACTCCCCCCGCGGTCAACTGCTGGCCCGGATCGCGCAGTCGCGCGCCGAGTTGCAGGCGGTGGACAGCCAGATCCACGGCCATCTCGGCGATGGCAAGCGCCTGGCCAGCCTGCCCGACCTGATGGACCAGGTGCTGCGCCGACACGAGCGGCTGACGCTGACGCACCTGGTGACCAGCAACGACCACCCCACCGACAAGTTGGCCGACAAGGCCGGCGAGACCGCGCTGCGCTGGCAAGCGGTGGACCTGGGCGTCAGCGGCGGCTACCTCGATCTGGTGCAGTACCTGGCCGATCTGGAGCGCGCGTTGCCCGAACTGCGCTGGGGTCCGATGGAAATCAACAGCAAACAGATGCCGCCGGAACTGACCGTGCGCCTGTTCCTCGCCGGAGATGCACGATGAACACACCTTGCAGGCGCCCGCACGGGTTGGCCTGGGCAGCCGCCCTGGGGCTCGCCGCCGCAGCGCTGCCCGCGGTCGCCCAGAACGCCCCCGCGCTGCGCGATCCGATGGTGCCGCCGCTGTCGATCGCCCGGCCCGCCATGAACCAAGGTGTCATCGACGCCACACCCGAGCCGCCACCGGCGCCACAGCAGTTGCTGACGGTCGACGGCAAGCGCTACGTGGTCGATGGGCGCCGCCGTCTTGGTGTCGGCGATGCCCTGGGTGGCACACGCATCGAGCGGATCACGGACTCCGCGGTCTGGGTGCGCGAGGGCAACACCGTCACCCGACTGTCCTTCTATGGCGGTGTGGTCAAGCACACCCTGAACCCGCTGCAGCCACCGGCACCCATCGCACGCAGCGGCAACAAGACACCCGTTCCACCCTTTCACACTTCGACACGAGGCGAGTCGCCATGAACTCCACACCTGCTCCACACGCTGCATCCACGCACCGTGTTGCCAAGCTGTTGCTGACCCTGGGCGTGATCGCCGCCGTGCCAGGTTGCGGCCTGCAGCCGGTGGTCAGGGCGCCGAACGCTCGCGAGAGCGTGCAGGCGGAACTGCAGGCGAGCCGCAACCCGGCGCCCGCCCCAGCAGCCGCTGCGGCCGCCCCGCAAGCGCCGCCCGACACCGCCCCGCCGCCCGCCGCACCGCGTGCCGACGCCACGCCCGAACCTCGATTCGACCTGAGCGTGAGCGGTGCATCGGCGCGCGATGTGTTCCTGTCGATGGTGACCGACACCCGCTACAGCATGCTGATGCACCCCGAGGTCAGCGGCACGCTGTCGGTGACGCTGCGCGGCGTGACGGTGCGTGAAGCGCTGGAATCGATCCGCGATGTGTACGGCTACGAGTTCAAGATCGAAGGACGCCGCATCACGGTCTTCCCGGCCACGATGCAGACGCGCATCTTCATGGCCAACTACCTGCAGGCCAAGCGCCAGGGTCGCAGCGACACACGGGTGAGCTCGGGTGCCGCACCGACCAACGGGCCGACCGGCTCGTCCAACGGCACCGTGACCCCCGCCCCGGGCGGCGAGACGCTGGACAGCAGCCAGGTCTCGACCACGTCGGCCTCCGACATCTGGGCCGAGACCACCGACGCGCTGCGCAGCATCGTCGGCGCGGGCAATGGGCGCAGCGTGATCACCAGCCCGCAATCGGGCACCATCGCCGTGCGGGCGATGCCCGAAGAACTGCGGCAGGTCGAGAACTACCTGCGCGCCTCACGGCTGGCCCTCGAGCGCCAGGTGATGCTGGAGGCGAAGATCGTCGAGGTCGAATTGCGCGAGGGCTACCAGAGCGGCATCGACTGGTCGCTGCTGCGCCGCACCCGCACCATCGGCCAGACCAGTGGCGGCAGCAGCAACGCGCTGGTGTCCAACAGCAACGGGCTGCCCACGCTGCCTCAGGCGGCCGCCTCGCTGCTGCTG
Organism: Burkholderiales bacterium PBB1; assembly: GCA_002255905.1. Taxonomy (GTDB): domain Bacteria; phylum Pseudomonadota; class Gammaproteobacteria; order Burkholderiales; family Burkholderiaceae_C; genus PBB1. The sequence goes on along the minus strand of NKIN01000001.1, from coordinate 453,738 downwards.
GACAGCGTGTCGGTGCCCACCGCGGGCTCGGGCACGCTGGGCCTGGCGATCGCGAGCAACGGCTTCCAGGCGGTGCTGGGCTTCCTGGAAACGCACGGCGACGTGCAGATCCTGTCGAGCCCGCGCGTGGCCACGCTGAACAACCAGAAGGCGGTGCTGAAGGTGGGCACCGACGAGTACTTCGTCACCAACGTGTCGGGTGGCACGATCACCGCCGGCAACTCCAACACCAACGGCACCACCACGCTGCCCACACTGACGTTGACACCGTTCTTCTCCGGCATCGCGCTCGACGTGACCCCGCAGATCGACGAGGCCAACACCATCACCTTGCATGTGCACCCCTCGGTGACGGCCGTCACCGCGATCACCAAGCAGATCGACCTGGGCACGATCGGCAGCTACAAGCTGCCGCTGGCCTCGAGCAGCGTCAACGAGACCGACACCGTGGTGCGCGTGACCGACGGCAACATCGTGGCCATCGGCGGGCTGATGCAGGTGGAGGCGGTGGGCCACAACTCGGGCCTGCCAGGCAGTTCAAGCAACCGGGTGACGCAGACACTGTTCGGCAACAACAACAGCAGCAGCCGCAAGAAGGAACTGGTGGTGCTGATCAAGCCGACCATCATCCGCAACGTCGATGACTGGCAACAGGCCAACCACCAGGCGGCCAGCACCTTCGACGAAACACCGGGCACGCCACGGCGGGTGATCACGGTGACGGGTCAGGGCCCGGTGGCCGCAGCACCCACGCCGGCATCGACAACCAACGCCGCCGTCGCGGCCACACCCGGGGTGTTCACGCCGCCCGCCACCACGGTCGCTGCGGCCGCCAAGTAAGTCGGCCAGCAGGTCCGGTCAGGCGGGGTCCGCGGGCGGCACGGTGTCGCTGTGCGTGCCGGTATCAACCTGAACGAAATCCGTCAGCGGCCGCGCCTGGCGCCAGCCGGTCTGCTCGAGCATCGGCGCTTCGTAGAAGGCAGGCACCGGGCCCAGGCACAGCAGCGCCATCGGTTGCGCATCGGGTGGCAGCGCGAGCACGCGGGCGAGCGCGGTGGGGTCGAACATCGACACCCAGCCCAGGCCCAGGTTCTCGGCGCGCGCGGCGAGCCAGAGGTTCTGCACCGCGCAGGCCAACGAGCACAAGGCCATGTCACGCGGCATGGTGCGGCGGCCGAAGACCGTGCCGTCGTCGGGTGCCAGCACCGCCACGATCAGCTCGGCGCACTCGCGCACGCCCTCGACCTTCAACTGCAGGAACTCGCCGCCCCGCTCTCCCAGGGCGGCCGCCGTGGCCAGGCGCTCGCTCTCCACCAGTTCCGCGATGCGCCCCCGCAAGTCAGCGTCCAGCACACGCACGAAGCGCCAGGGCTGCATCAGGCCGACCGAAGGCGCCTGGTGCGCAGCCTGCAGGATGCGGTGCAGCACCACCGGGTCGACCGATGCCCCCGGCGTGAAATGCCGCATGTCGCGACGTGCCGCCAGCACGCGGTAGAACGCAGCGCGGTCGGCATCGGTGAACGATGCACCGGAACCGGGGATGCCAGGGTCGGTGGTCATGCGGCCGATTCCGCCTGCCGCGTGGGGTGGTTGATGCGCTCGTCACCGTAGCTGCGCAGCACCTTCGAGACGATCACCTGGTAGCCGTCGAGCCACTTCGCCTGCCCAGCCTTGGCCTGCAGATGCGACGGATGCTCCATCAACTGCCGCAAACCCGCTTCGTCGGCCCAGTAGTAGACATTGCACAGGCGGCCGGTGTTGGGGTCCGCCCAGGACTCGTCGCCGAGAAAGCCGGGGGTCTCGCGCGCCGCGGTGGCGATCAGCGCATCGAGTGCGTGGAACTCGTCGTCGAACTGCTTCTTGTCGAAGATGAAGGTGGCGCAGTACATCGGTCGGCTCTGCTCATGGCGATGAAGGGTGGGAAGGGGTCCGACCGTGCCACACCATCGGGCGTGGCACGTCGGCCGGCACGGTGGCAGGTAACGCGCGCGCCCTCAGCTGGCCGCAGCCGCCATCGACGTCCTGCCCGGCCGACTGACGCAGCTTGGTCAGCACGCCGCGGCGGTGCAGCGTCTGTGCGATCTCGCGAGCGCGTTCGGCGCTGGGTCGCTGGAAGTCGAGCCCCTCGACGGTGTTGTACGGGATCATGTTCAGGAGGGCGCGTTTGCCTGCCAGCAGGCGGACGAGGCCATCGAGTTCGTCGTCGCCATCGTTGATGCCCGCCAGCAGCGTCCACTGCACCTGCACCGGGTAGCCGCTGGCCTGGGCATAACGCTCGCCGAGCTCGACCAGTTCGTCGGGATCGATGGCGGGCGCACGCGGCAGCAGCTGCGCGCGGCGTTCTGCATTCGTCGAGTGCAGCGACAAGGCCAATGCCGGCTTCACCGCACCTTGCGGCAGGCGCTCGAACACACGCCGATCACCGACAGTGGAGAACACCAGGTTCTTGTGCCCAATGCCGCCTTCATGGCCCAACAGCTCGATCGCGTCCATCACGTTGTCGAGGTTGTGCGCCGGCTCGCCCATGCCCATGAAGACGACCTTCTTCACTGGCCGGCGGCTGCGCGCCAGCGCCACCTGCGCCACGATCTCGGCGCTGCCCAGCTGGCGAAGCAAGCCGCCCTGCCCCGTCATGCAGAACACGCAGCCGACCGCGCAGCCCACCTGGGTGGACACGCAGACGCCATCGCGCGGCAGCAGCACCGCCTCGACCGTCTGCCCGTCGTGCAGGCCGACCAACAGCCGCGCCGAGCCATCGTCACCAGGGTGCTCCGACAGCAAGCGCGCGAGCCGCTGCAGATCGGCCTCGATCGCTGGCAGCTCGGCACGCACGCCCAGCGGCAGAAAGTCCTGCGGCTTGCGCTTGCCACTGCCTTGCGGCAAGGCGTTCGACCACAGCCGCAGCACCCGGTGCTCATGGCAGGGCATGGCGCCATGGGCGCGCAGGCGGTGTCGAAGGTGATCGATCTGCATCGGTGGCGATGAACGGGCGGGGTGAGGTCGTGCCATGTCCAGCTGGTGATTGTCGGGCTGCACACAATGCGCCATGCACATCCTGATTTCGTGTGTCGGCAGCGCTGGCGACGTGCACCCGTTCATCGCGATCGGGCAGGCACTCGCACGGCGCGGGCACGAGGTGGAGCTGCTCACCTCACCGCATTTCGCCGCGCGCATCGAAGCCGCGGGCCTCACCTGCACGTCGATCGGCACCGAGGCCGATTTCGAGCAGGTGGTGCACCACCCGGACCTTTGGAATCCGCGCACCTGCTTTCCGGTGCTGTGGCAGGCGATTGCGCAACGGATGGTCGAGGCCCACCGTCTGTTGATCTCTCGCACACAGCCGGGCCGCACCGTGTTGGTCGGTAGCACCCTGGCCATGCCGGTGCGGCTGGCGCAGGAAACCCACGGGCTGCCGACGGTGATGGTGCACCTGTCGCCGGTGTGCATCTGGTCGGCGCAAGCGCCGGCCGTGCTTCCGGGGCTGGGCGATCTGAGCGGCTGGCCGCCCATGCTGGTGCGGCTGATCCAGGCGGCGGTCGAGCGTGGTTTCATCGACCGCGTGGTGGCCCCCGGCTTCGATCACATCCGGCGTGACCTGGGCCTGCCGCCCGTGCGCCGCGTGCTCAGCCAATGGATCAACAGCCCGGACCGCGTGGTGTGCGCCTGGCCCGACTGGTTTTCACCGAAGCAGCCCGACTGGCCCGCGCAAGCCGTGACCACCGGTTTTGCAAGGTGGTCGGGCACGGCAGGCCAGTCGCTGGCCCCTGCGCTGATCGACTTCCTGAACGCAGGCCCCGCACCGATCGGTTTCACACCCGGATCGGCCATGGCACAAGGCCGCACCTTCTTTGCACGGGCACTGGCGGCATCGGCCGCGTTGAACCAGCGCGCATTGCTGATCACGCCCTATGCCGACCAGTTGCCCCACCCGCTGCCGCCGCACGCCCACGCGGTCAGCTATGCGCCGTTCGACGCGCTGCTGCCGCGGCTGGCGACCTTGGTGCACCACGGCGGCATCGGCACCACCGCACAGGCGCTGGCCGCCGGCCTGCCGCAAGCCGTGTTGCCGTTCGCGCACGACCAGTTCGACAACGCCGCGCGACTGGTGAAGTGCGGCGTGGGGCTGCGGCTGACGACGCGCAGTTCGGTGCGGCACTGGGCACAGACGCTGGAGCGCTTGCGCAACGATGCATCGATGTCAGCAGCCTGCAGGCGACACGCCGCGCTGATGGCCGATGACAGCGCTGCGGCGGATCGCATCGCCGAACTGATCGAGGCGGTGTCACCACAGTAGCTGCACCTGGCCGCGCGCTGCGAGCACACCAAACCGCACGTAGGACAAGCCACCCCCTGGGTCCCGTCGCCGTCCGATGGCCGTTCGGCATCGCGGCGCCCACAGTGGCGTGGCTGTATCAACGTCGCTGGCAATCACGGCGACCCCTTTTTGATTGCCTACACATGGTGCATCTGATGAACAAAATCTTGACAATGGCAATGGCCCTCGGTGGCCTGGCGATGGCGGCCCAGGCCGTCGCGCAAGTCACCTTCTACGAGAACGACGGCTTCCAGGGCCGCTCCTTCACCAGCGAGCGCGCGGTCAACAACTTCGAGCAGATCGGCTTCAACGACCGCGCCTCATCGGTCGTGGTGCAGGGAAACCGGTCGACCCGATGGGAGGTCTGCGAAGACCGGCGCTTCAGTGGCCGTTGCGTCGTGCTGCGGCCGGGCAAGTACCCGTCGCTGTCCGCAATGGGCCTCAACGACCGCGTCTCATCGGCTCGCGTCGTCGATCGCAATGCGCGGGTAGACGACGACCGCTACGCACCGGCACCACCGCCGGTGCAAGTCAGCCAGCTGGTGTTCTACGAAGACGAGGGCTTTCGTGGCCGTACGTTCACCGCGGATGCGGACATCGCCAACATGCGCCGCAGCGGCTTCAACGACCGTGCCTCGTCGGTGGTGGTGCGTGGCGAGCGGTCCGATCGGTGGGAGGTCTGCGAAGACCGGCGCTTCAGCGGCCGATGCGTCGTCCTGCGTCCGGGCCAGTACCCGTCGCTGTCGGCCATGGGCTTGAACGACCGGGTGTCGTCGGCACGCACCGTGGCACGCACCGCACAAGTCGACGACGAGCGCTATGCGCCGTTGCCGGTGATTGCGCGTGACTACAGCCGACGCAAGAACGAGCGTCTGTACGAAGCCCAGGTGACCTCGGTGCGCGCCGTGGTCGAAGAGACGGGCCAGCGGTGCTGGGTCGAACGCCAGCAGGCCGTGCAGGAACGCGGCAACAGCGTCAACGTACCTGGTGCCTTGCTCGGTGCGGTGATCGGCGGCATCCTCGGCCACCAGGTGGGTGGAGGCACAGGCAAGGACATCGCCACCGGCGTGGGCGTTGTCGCCGGCGCTGCCGTCGGCAGCCAGGTGGGGCGCAACGGCGACGCGCAACAGGTGGTGACCGAGCAGAACGTGCAACGCTGCCGCCAGACGGGCGCGCCACCACGCCCCGCCTACTGGGACGTGACCTACGACTTCCGGGGCCAGGAGCACCGGGTGCAGATGACCCAGCCGCCAGGCAACACCGTGACCGTCAATGCCCAAGGCGAACCGAGGGCCTGAATCAGCACAAGGTCATCAAACGCCGCGCGCCTGTTTGAGCCCGATGCGGCGCTGATCCGAGGAGACGGCGCCAACGACTTCGGTCAGTGCGGCGACCCGTCCCCTCGGGCGGCGAACACCGCCTGCGCGCGGTTGGCAACGCCCAGCTTCCCGTAGATCGATTTCAGGTACCACTTGACGGTGTCGACGCCGATGTCCAGGCACCTGGCGATTTCCTTGTTGGAGAGCCCTCGCTCCAGCAATTGAAGGATCTCCGCTTCGCGTTGCTTGAGCGAGGCACAGGCGCCTGCGCTGGCAAACGGCGGCGCGGCCGCAGACCCGGGCTCGGTCGCCGTGGCGATGCCGGTCGCATCGGCGCGCCGACCCAGCAGGCTCAACTCGCTCAGCCCGGCCAATGCCGCAGCGCTCCACTGCGCGCGCGGAATCTGGTTGCTCAGGACCCGCTCCTGAACCAGCGCGGTGATCTCGATGAACCGGGCGCCTTCGTCCAGAAAGCTGCGCCTCATCCCGACATCGAGCCCGACACGCAAGGTGTTGGCGGCCATTTCCACAGCCTGATCGAGCCGGCCGACGCCGTCGGTGGCCAGGCACATCAGGATGCGAGCCCGCACCTCGAGCAGCAGGCGCCGCCCCTCGATGGCGGCGTTCAGTACCGGCCGCAGCACCGCCGCGGCCTGCGCCGGTCGCCCGCTGGCCAGCAGGACGCGGCACTGTGCCATGGCCAGGTGCTCGTGGCCGCGCGGCAGGTGCGGTGTGGGATTCGAAGGCGTGCTGCCGGCCGGCGTGACGAGACCATTGGATTGCTCGAGCCACCGGCGGGCCGCCGCCACATCGCCATTCAGCAGCGCGTGCCGGATGCGTTCGCCGAAGATGGCCCCACCCAGACGCCAGAAACCCAGCTGCTTGAAGGTCTGCTCGCCCTCGTCGAGGACGTCTGTGGCGGCGTCCGGATCGCGCCGGTGCGCCAGCAGCCGGCTCGAGCCGACATAGCGGGCGATGAAGAAATCGGCCACCCCGCCTTCCATGCCCAGGGCACGGCTGTCGTCCAGCAGGTGCGCCGCCTCGTCGAGCTGATTCATCTCGACCAGCAACTCGCCCAGCAGCGCTTCGGCCAGCCGCGCGGCGTGCGAATGCAGGCCGACACCGGTCGCGGCGAGTTCATGCGCACTGCGGAAGTACGACGCGGCGTCGTCCAGGCGCCCCAGTTCGCGCGCGGCCATGCCCGCGAAGCAGCGCCCGTATACCGCGCTGAACGGCCCCTGCGTCCGCTCGTGGTACGGCAGCGCCTGCGCCTGCAGCGTGATGGCGTCGTCGTAGCTGTTGCGCTGCAGCAGCACGTAGGTGTACACGTTGGAGGCCACGGCCACCACCCACGGATGGAAACGGCTGCACGGCGCCACGCAGGGCTTGACGAGCGCTTCGACCCCGTCGATGTCGTCCTGGTAGATCCGCACGCACGCCTCGACGACTCGCGCCTCGGCCAGTGCCTCGGTCGTCTCATCGGCGGCAACCCCCTCCGCAGGCGACCCGGCCGTGTCGGCCGCGGCGGCGGATGTCAGCTCGGCCACCAGCGAGGCCACGGCGTCGCGCGCCTGTTGCGGCCGGTGCGTCAGGCAGTGCGCCCAGGCAATGGCCAGTTGCAGGGCGGGCCGGCTGCCCAGCCGGTCGGGCGGCAGGCGCAGCACCAGCACCCGCAAGGTGCTCATGGCGCTGTGCTGCACCAGCCACATGGCGGCATTCGCCACCACGTCGACGGCCCGCTCGGTATCACCGGCGGCCAGCGCATGGGTCACGGCCTCGTCGACGTGCGCGTTGGCACTGAACCAGGCGCTGGCCGCCCGGTGCAGCTCGGCCTTGCGCTCGGGCGACTGGCGCTCGAGTCGGCGCTGCAGATGGGCAGCGAAGAGGTGGTGGTAGCGATACCACTCGCGGTGCTCGTCGAGCGGCTGGATGAACAGGTCCTGCTCGTCCAGCCGTTCCAGCATCGACTGGCTGCTGCCGAGGCCGCTCACTGCGGCACAAAGGCCGGCGCACAAGCGATCGAGGATCGACGTTGCCAACAGGAAATCGAGCACGTCGGGCAGCAGGCTGTCCAGCACGTTCTCGGCCAGGTACTCCCCCAAGGCGCGGTGGTTGGCGCCGAACGAGGTGTCCACGCTGCCGAGCAGGCCGCTCGACAGCCGGGCAGCCGATCCCTGGGCATCGACCGCATGGCGCAGCGACAGCGAGGCCAGTTGCAGCGCCGCCACCCAGCCCTCGGTGCTGGTCCACAGCGACTGCACCGCCGCCGGGTCGAGGCGCAGCGCGTTCACTTCACACAGAAAGGCCTGTGACTCGGCGACGGTGAAGCGCAGATCGGCCGCGGTCACCTCGCACAGCTCTCCGGCCACCCGCAGCGTCGCCAGCGGCAGCGCGGGCCGCTCGCGGCTCGTGATCACCAGATGGAAGCGCCGCGGCGCGTGCTCCAGCAGCGACACCATCGTGTCGCGCACCTCGCGGTCGACGATCAGGTGCCAGTCGTCGACGACGATGTAGAAGTCGCGCTCGGCGCGCTCGAAGGTGTTGATCAGCTCGGTCACGACGATGGCGGCCGCCTGTTCGGGCTGGGCTTCGAGCTGATCGGCGACGTCCACGCTCAGGCCTGGATCGGCGACACGAACGGCCTCGACCAGGTAGGTCAGGAAGCGGTCGATCGAGTTGTCCTCGCGCGACATGCTCAGCCACGCCACGGTGGCGTCCGAGCGCTGCAGGCGTTCGCGCCACTGCACCGACAGTGTGGTCTTGCCAAAGCCGGCCGGCCCGTGGATCAGCGTCAGCCGCCGATGGCGCTCGGACTCCAGCCGCGCGAGCAGCCTTTCGCGGGCCACCAGGCCGCTGGTGCCTGCTGGCGCGCGGAACTTGGTGGCGATCAGCCGCGGCCGGTCGAATCGGGACGAGCTGCGCATGCGATCGACAGGCTGCAGCCGGCGCTCAGGCGGCGTGCTGCGCGTCCCACTCGCGCAGGGTCGTCTTCAGCACCTTGCCGTAGTGGTTCTTGGGCAGCTCGGCGACAAAGCGGTAGTGCTTGGGCCGCTTGAAGCGGGCGATGTGGTCCAGACAGTGCGCATCGAGCGTGGCCTCGGTGAGTCCGGATCGTGCGACGACGTAGGCCACCACCTGCTCGCCCCACTCGGCGTCCGGGCGGCCGATGACCGCCGCTTCACTCACATCGTCGTGCATGAGCAGGGCCTCTTCGACTTCACGCGGGTAGATGTTGGTGCCACCACTGATGATCAGGTCCTTGCTGCGATCGAGCAGCGTGAGAAACCCTTGCTCGTCCAGGCGACCGACGTCGCCGGTCTTCAGCCAGCCGTCGACGATCGCCGCCGCGGTGGCCTCGGGCTGCTGCCAGTAGCCGTTCATGACGACATCACCCCGCACGCAGACCTCACCGGTGTCGCCCGCCGGCACCGGCTGGCCCTGCGGGTCGCGCACGCTGAGCTCCACCATCACCTGGGCCACGCCCACCGACGCGAGGTGCTCGCGCCAGCCCTGCGGCCGCTGCTGGCAGAGGCGGTTGATCAGGTGGCGCGGCATCGCCGTGATCGTCATCGGGCATTCGCCCTGGCCGTAGATCTGCGAGAAATGCGGCCCGATGACCTGCAGTGCCTCCTCGAGATCGGCCAGGTACATCGGCCCGCCGCCGTAGCAGATGGTGGCGAGCCCCAGCGGCCGCCGGCCGCTGGACTTCGCCGCCTGGACCAACCGCTTGACCATGGTGGGCGCCGCAAAGAAGGAGGCGCGCTGCCAGTGGGCCGCCAGCGCCAGGCATTCGTCGGCATCGAAGCCGTGCGACTTCGGCACCACGTTGATGCCGCCGTAGGTCACGTACGGCAGATGGAGCATGCCGCCCCCGTGCGACAGCGGCGCCGGATGCAGCGCCACTTCGCCCGGCTCGACCGCTTGCACCGCCGCGTACAGGCCCATGCTCTGCCAGCGCAGTTGCCGCGCGCCGAGCTCGACACCCTTCGGGCGACCGGTGGTCCCGCTGGTGTAGAACAGCCACGCCGCGTCGTGCTCGGCCCGCTCGGCCACCGGAGCCTCCGGCAGCGCGTGATCGACCAGGTGGGTGAACCCGGTTTCAACCAGCGCCTCGTGGCGCTCGTCGAGCAGCGCGCCTTGCAGCGCTGGCCGGTCGTCGTCATCGGCAAAGATGCACCGGCTGCCGCTGTGCGCCGCGATCCAGGCGGCCTCCTTGGGGTGCAGCTTCGCATTGATGGGCACGGCCACGGCACCCGCCCACCACACCGACCACAGCAAGGGCAGGTACTCCGGCCGGTTGTGCAGGAAGAGCGCAACGCGCGCGCCCGGCTGCACCCCTTGTTGCGCCAGCCAGGTGGCGCCGCGTGCGGCCATCGCGGCGAATTCACGGTAGTTGCACCAGACCTCGGTGCCGTGGCCGATGGCCACCAGCGAGCCGCCGTGCTGCGCGGTGCGTTTCAAGTCATGGGCGATGTTCACGTCGGCTCCCCGGGGCTCAGTGCACGCGTTCCAGCAGCGACGCGAAATTGGTGACGGCCGCGCCGCCCATGTTCAGCACGCCCACCATGTCGGCGTTGGCGCGCAGCGCGCCCGGGCGATAGCGCCCCAGCAGCAGCCACGCCGCCAGCACGTGCATGGACACCCCGGTGGCGCCCACCGGGTGGCCTTTCGACTTGAGGCCGCCCGACAGGTTGACCGCGAGCCGCCCGCCCGCCTCGACCCAGCCTTCGTCCAGCGCGATGTGTCCGCGGCCGGGAGGCGTGAGGCCCATCGCTTCGTAGAGCATCAGCTCGGCGACGGTGAAGCAGTCGTGCACTTCGGCACCGGCCAGTTGATCGAGCGTGACACCACCCTCGGCCAGCACCTGCTGCCACACCTGCCGCGCGCCGGAGAGCTCGCTCATGTCGCGCCCGACAGTCGGCATCAGGTCGTTGACCTGGGCCATCGCCCGCAGCCGCACGCGAGGCGCACCGGCGGGTACGGCCGATGCCGCACTCATCACCAAGGCGGCCGCGCCGTCGGAGATCGGCGAGCAGTCGCTGCGCAGCAGCATGCCGACCACGCTAGGGTTCTTGTCGCTGGCCACGCTGCAATCGGCCAGCTCCAGCGGCTTGCGGTATTGCGCATACGGGTTGTGGACGCCGTTGGCATGCGCCTTCACGGCAATGCGTGCCATCGCATCGTGCGGGTTGCCGAAGCGTTGCGCGTACTGCCCGGCGATGCGCGCGAACATGCCGGCAAAGCCGCCCTCGATCTGCGCCTCGTCCTGGACGTACGAGGCCTTCAGCAAGGCCTGGCCCACCTCGCGCGTGGGCAGCGAGGACATCACCTCGGCGCCGATCACCAGCACCCGCTTGGCCCGGCCGGCGGCGATGCGCATGGCGGCCTGGTGCACGGCGGCGCTGCCCGAGGCGCAGGCGCTTTCCACGCGCAACGACGGCTTGCCACGCAGCCCGGCCACCAGGCCCGAACTCAGCCCCGCGACAAAGCCCTGCTCGATCAGGCCGTGGCCGAAATGCCCGATCACCACCGCGTCGATGTCGCTCGCGTCGAGCCCGGCATCAGCGATCGATTCGGTGGCCACCCGGGCCATCAGGGCTTCGATGTCGGCACCCGGTGCGCGGGTGAACGGCGTGTGTGCAAATCCGATCAGATCGATCATGGCGGCTCCTCGGTCAGGGTGACCCGGCCGTTGTCAGCGTCCGAGTGTTCGACTTAGAGTAGTTGCCGATGAGCGCTTCCGACAGTCGCAAAACTACATCCGGGGTTTCCCGCGGCTCGGCGCACGATGCCGAGCACCCCAGCGATGTCGCGGCCCAGCTGTGCCCGCTGGGCCTGCTGCTGTCCGCCCACCGCCACGTCGTGTGGTGCAACCCCGCGTTCGCGGCCTTGTTCGGCTATTCGGTGGCGGATCTGACCGGTCGCAGCCTCGAACCGCTGTACCCGAGCGCGGCAGACTTCGAGCGCATCGGGGGGCGCGGACTGCAGGACCTGACCTCGCGCGGCAGCTACGACGACGAGCGTCTGATGCGCCTGCGCGACGGCGGCCTGCGCTGGTTTCGGGTACACGGCCGCGCGCTCGATCTGGCCGATCCGTTTCGCCTCGCCAGCTGGGTGTTCGAGGCCCTGCCCGCAGGCGCCGACGTGGCCAAGCTGACGCCACGCCAGCGCGATGTGCTGGCCGACATCAAGCGCGGCCTGAGTGCCAAGCAAAGTGCCGAAGAACTCGGCGTGAGCCCGCGCACCGTCGAGAAGCTGCGGGCGCAATTGCGCCAGCGCTACGGTGTGCACAACGTGACCTCGCTGGTGGGCCGCATCACCGGGCTGCCGGACTGACCGACGTCCGTCAGCAATCGGCCGCCGGCCCATTTCTGCTCGGGTTTACCAGCGCGGGTTTTCCCATCTACCCGTCGCGGCACCCGTTTTGCTGCACTGCACGCTACCCATCAGGGAGGTGCTTTCGTGTTCCTACCTCCCTACGCTTGCCGCTCCCTCATCAAGGAAGCCAGCCATGGGTTTACTCGTGAACATCGACAACGGCGGCACGTTCACCGACGTGTGCGTCCATTCCGGCGCGCAGGTGCTGCACGCCAAGTCGCCCACCACACCGCACGACCTGACACAGTGTTTCGTCGGGGCGCTCACCCGCGTATCGCGCGAGCTGTACGGCGGCGACGATCTGTCGCGCCTGGTGCGCGACATCGACTACATCCGCTACTCCACCACGTCGGGCACCAACGCGGTCGTCGAGCGCAAGGGCACCCCCGTCTCGCTGCTGGTCGAGAAGGGTGAAGAGGCCTCGGTCTACGGCCTGATCGAGGCCATGCGGGGCGACAGCCTCTGGGCCTCGATGGTGCCGATCGCGCCGGTCGGCATCACGGTGAAGCCGGGCGTGCCCATCGACTCCACCGAGCTCACCGCCGCGGTCAACGACCTGCTGGCCAAGGGCGCGCAGCGCCTGGTGGTGGCGCTGCGCACGGCCGAGGCCGAGGCGCGCGTGAAGGAAGAACTGCTCGACCGCTATCCGCGCCACCTGCTGGGCGCGGTGCCCTTCCTGCTGTCGCACGAACTGGTCAGCGACGACGACCACGCGCGGCGGGTGTTCTCCGCACTGCTCAATTCCTACCTGCACCCGGGCATGGAGCACTTTCTCTACGGCGCCGAGAACGTGTGCAAGCAGCATCACCTGGCCAGTCCGCTGCTGATCTACCGCAACGACGGCAACTCTGCGCGCGTGGCCAAGACCACCGCCATCAAGACCTGGGGCTCGGGCCCACGGGGCGGACTGGAAGGCGCGCTGGCGTATGCGCGCCTGTATGGCGCGTCGACCCTGATCGCGATGGACATCGGTGGCACCACCACCGACGTGGCGGTGGTGGTCAACGGCCAGGTGAAGCTCAACGCCTACGGGCATGTCGAGGCCGGCAACACCTCGTTTGCCATGCCCGAACTGCAGAGCTTCGGCCTGGGGGGCAGCTCGGTCATGAGCGTGCACGGCGGCCAGATCAAGATCGGGCCGCAAAGCGTGGGCTCGGTGCCGGGCCCGGCGTGCTTCGGGCGCGGCGGCACCCATGCCACGCTGACCGACGCGCTGCTGCTGGCCGGCGTCATCGATGGCGACAAGTACCTCGGCGGCGAACTGAAGCTCGACAAGGAGCGCGCGGCGATTGCCATCCAGGCCAACATCGCCGGCCCGCTGAATATCGCGCTGGCCGACGCCACCGAGCGGGCCATCCGCGCGTTCGAGGCCGAAGTGGCTGCCGTGCTGGTCAAGACCCTGGCCGCGGCCGGACAAAGCGCCGACCAGGCCATCTTGCTGGCCTTCGGCGGCGGCGGACCCATGATCGCCCCGGGCATCGCCCGCGAAGCCGGCGTGCGCCGCATCATCGTCCCGCAGATGGCCGCGGTGTTCAGCGCCTACGGCATCGGCTTCTCGTCACTAGCGCACCAGTACCAGACCTCGCTGGCTGGTGCCTCGGTGGCCGACATCGCCACGGCGCGCGAGCAGATGCGCGCCAGAGCGCAGCACGACATGTCCGGCGAGGGGGTCGACACCGCGAAGTGTCGCTACGACTTCGCGCTGTGGCGGGACACCGCTGCAGGGGTCGAGCAGACCGCCCTCGATGAATCGGCGCTGCAGGCCTTGAAGCCCAGCGCCGATGCCCGGCTGGTGCTGACCGCGTCGTACGAGCTGCCGTCGTTCACGCTGGCCGAAGACCGGGCAGCGCGCCACACGCCCGCGGCGGTCTCCGGTTCGGCGCAGGTGCTGTACGGCAGCAGCGATGGCGACCGCACACCGGTGATCGAACTCGATGCCCTCGCGCCCGGACACCACACGAGCGGCCCCGCCCTGCTGCGCAGCAGCTACCTCACCTGCCTGCTGGACCGCGGCTGGTCGCTGCGCGTGTCCGACAACCACGACCTGATCATCGAAGAGGCCTGACATGACTGCACGAGTCGCCATCACCGAATACCTGGAAATCGACCTCCACTCCGAACGCTGGCACTGCCGCGCCTGCGGGCACGACATCGCCGCGGCCCGCGACAACTACAAGACCGGCCTGCTGGTCTATGACCGCGATCCGCGCGAGATCCACGCGCCCATCCTCGACGAGAAGAAGTACGAATTCACCTATGCGCCCGACCCGACGTGGTGCCGCATCGTCGAGTTCTACTGCCCCAGCTGCTGCACGCAGATCGAAAACGAGTACCTGCCGCCGGGCCACCCGCTGACGCACGACATCGAGCTCGACATCGACAGCCTGAAGAGACGACACCTTGCCAAGGAGGGCCAGTGACATGAGGCGCGTGAGTGTAGACATCGGGGGCACGTTCACCGACTGCTTCCTGGCCTATGACGGCCGCTACGTCGAGTCGAAGGCTCTGACGACCCACAACAACCTGGCCACCGGGTTCATGGAAGCGCTGGAAGGCGCCTGCCGTGACATCGGCAAGGACATCGGCGAGGTGCTGGCCAACGTCGATGCGGTGCGCTACGCCACCACGCTCGGCACGAATGCGCTGATCCAGCGCAAGGGCCCGAAGGTGGCGCTGCTGACCACCACCGGCTTCGAGTCGACCGCGGTGCTGATGCGGGCGCGGGGCTACGGAGACGGCTTGTCCGAGGCGCAGCAGGCCGACCTGCCCGGCGCCTCGCGGCCGCCGATGCTGGTGCCGGTGTCACGCATCGTCGGCATCGACGAACGGGTGGACTACAAGGGCGACATCCTGCTCACGATCGACGAAGACAACGTGCGCACCCAGATCCGCAAGCTGGTCGACGCCGGTGCGCAGGCCTTCGTGGTGTGCCTGGTGAATTCGGTGCTCAACCCGGCGAACGAGAAGGCCGTCGAACGCATCATCCTGTCGGAGTACCCGACGCACCAGCTCGGCGCCATGCCCATCGTGCTGTCGCACCGCGTGGCGGGCCGCAAGGGCGAGTACGCCCGAACGATGTCCTCGATCATCGACGCCTTCCTGCACGACCAGATGTACCACGGCATGTCGACGCTGGAGATCGCGCTGCGACGCGCCGGCTACAAGAAGCCGATGCTGCTGGTGCACAACACCTCGGGCATGGCGCAGATGAATTCCACCTCGTCGCTGCAGACCATCCACTCGGGTCCGGTGGCTGGCCTGGAAGCCACCAACTACCTGTCGAGCGAGTTCAAGCAGCCCAACCTGATCGCAACAGACATGGGTGGCACCAGCTTCGACATCGGGCTGGTCACCGCCGACGGTGTGAAGTTCTATGACTTCAACCCCATCATCGAGCGCTGGCTGGTCAGCACGCCGATGACCTACCTGCACACCCTGGGCGCAGGCGGTGGCTCCATCGCGCGTTTCGACCGGATGTGGAATGCCATCGAGGTCGGCCCGCAGAGCGCAGGCTCCGACCCGGGCCCCGCCTGTTACGGCCGTGGCGGCAAGCTGCCCACGACCACCGACGCCAACCTGGTGCTCGGCTACCTCGACGAGAAGAACTACGCCGGTGGCTCGATCGAGCTCAGCCGCCGACGCGCCGAGCGCGCGATCGAGGAGCACATCTGCAAGCCCTCGGGCCTGAGCCTGATCGAGGCCGCGAAGGCCATCAAGCGCAAGGTCGACGCCAACATGGCAGCCGCCATCTTCAAGGAGGTGGCAGTCAAGGGCTACAACCCGAAGAACTTCGTGCTGCTCGCCTACGGCGGTGGCGGCCCGATGCACGCCTGCGGCTTCTCCAGCGCGATCGGCATCAGCCGCGTGCTGATCCCGCCGTTCAGCTGCGTGTTCTCGGCACTGGGCGCGGGCAACATGGACCAGCTGCACATCCACGAAAGCTCGGTCTACCAGATGCTCTTCGACGCCGGCAAGCGCAAGATCCTGGACGACTTCGAGTCGTTCAACAGCACGGTGGCCACGCTGGAGGCGCGCGGCCGCGAGGACCTCAGGCGCCAGGGGGCCCAGGACGCTGACATCAAGGTGCGCGTCGAGCTGGACCTGCGCTACGGCAACCAGCTGGCCCAGACGGCCGTGGTGAGCCCGTTCCGCCGACTGGAGAAGCCCACGCAGGTGATCGAACTGCTCGACCTGTTCAGCCACAACTATGCGCAGCGCTTCGGCGAAGGCAGCCAGGCCCCGGAGGCCGGCGTGCGCATCAACGTGATCCGCGTCGTCTCGTTCGTCCAGCACGACCGGCTGGAGCTCAAGCCCAGCGACCGCAAAGGGGTTGCGCCACCGCCGCCACGGGGCGAACGCGAGTGCCACTTCCAGGGCGTGGACGGTGCGGTCATGACCCGCATCTACGACGCGCACACGCTGGCCGAAGGCACCACGCTGCAGGGGCCGGCACTGGTCGAGTCGCCGCGCACCAGCTTCCTGGTCGAACCCGGCTGGCAGCTCACGATGGGCACCTCGGGTGCCGCGTGGCTCGAGCACACCGCAGCCCCTGCCGGCAAAGCCGCCCACCCCGTCACCGATGCCCTGGTGGCATGAGGAGCCGCAAATGACCCCCACGATGAACGACCAAGAAAAATCCGTCCTGCAGAAATTCCTCGACGAGAACGTGCTCTTCCTCGGGCCCGATCCCGAGATCATGGGCAACCACAAGCTGGCCGCCGAGACCCCCGAAGAAGCCCACGCGCTGAGCGTGTTCAACGACGCGGACCAGATGAACCTGGTGCGCCACAAATTGCAGACGGCCTGCAACGAATCGTTCGACATGGTCGAGCAGATGGGTGCTGCGCCCGGCGCCAAATGGGGCGACCTGATCTCGGGCGTGTGGACTGCGGCGGGCGACCTGGCGCTGTCGAGTGCCGGCGGCGTGCTGCTGTTTTCGGTGCTGACCCAGCACCCGGTGAAATTCATCCTGAAGTACTGGGTGAAGGAGCCCACCGTGGGCGTGCGCCCGGGTGACATCTTCCTGCACAACGATGCGCGCTACGGCAACATCCACAACACCGACCAGAGCCTGATCCTGCCGGTGTTCCACGAAGGCAAGCTGGTGTGCTTCACCGGCGCGATGGTGCACGAGGGCGAGAACGGCGCCACCGAGCCGGGCGGCATGCCCTCGAAGGCCGAATCGCCCTTCGACGAAGGGCTGAAGATGCCGCCGATCAAGGTCGGCGAGAACTACACCTTCCGCAAGGACATCATGACCTTCCTGCAGAACTCGGTGCGCGAGCCCAAGCTGCAGCTCGAAGGCATGAAGTCCAAGCTGTATGCCGCCATGCGCATGGAGTCGCGCATCAAGGAGGCAATAGCCGAGTACGGCATCGATGCTGTGCGCGCCACGCTGCGCCGCACGCTCACCAGCACCGCCGACGAAGTGCGCCGCCGCCTGCGCGACTGGCCTGACGGCACCATCCGGCAGAACGTGTTCCCCGACGGCACGCTGCGCGAGAACGTGCTGCTGCGGCTGCGGCTGGAGATGACCAAGCGCGACGGCGAGCTGATCCTCGACTTCCGCGGCTCCGCACCCGAGTTCACCAACCGCGCCAACAACACCATCCTGGCCTCGTGCAAGGGCATGCTGGCGCAGGAGTTCCTGACCTTCGTGTGGCCCGACCTGCCACGCAACCAGGCGGTGTTCGAGGCGATGACGGTGCTGACCGACGAGAACTCGTCACTGAACTGCTCGGTCAATGCGCCCAACGCGCAGAGCATGATGACTTTCTTTCCGAGCTTCACCATC
Source organism: Burkholderiales bacterium PBB1 (assembly GCA_002255905.1). Classification (GTDB taxonomy): domain Bacteria; phylum Pseudomonadota; class Gammaproteobacteria; order Burkholderiales; family Burkholderiaceae_C; genus PBB1. The sequence goes on along the minus strand of NKIN01000001.1, from coordinate 435,932 downwards.
ACCCAGCTGGCCGTGCCGAAGCTGCTGTACTCGTCCACCTTCAAGGCCACCGACGTGGTCTCGGGTTGGTACAACATGATCGTCACCTTCATCTATGGCGGCATCACGCAGCACCAGGAGCTGGTCGGCAACCTGTGTGCCGACCTGAACGGCATGGGCGGCGGTGCACGCGCCACCCGCGACGGCGAGCACTCGATCGCGCCGATCTTCGCGCCGATGGCCGACATCGGCGAACAGGAGCTGATCGAGGAAGAAGTGCCGATCATGAAGATCGTGCCCAACCGGGTGATGCGCGACAACCAGGGTTTCGGCAAGTTCCGCGGGGGCCACGGCTACCAGCAGATCGCCACCGTCAAGGACACGGCCGCCTGGGGTTTCATGACCTGCTCGATCGGCTCGAAATTCCCGAGCACGCACGGCATCTTCGGTGGCTATGGCGCCGGCACCTTCCCGCTGTGCAAGGTCAAGGGCGTGAACATCTTCGACGAGATGAAGGACCGCCGCGAGCTGTTGCGCTTCTCGATCGAGGAGATCATGAACGAGCAGCCGTTCAAGAACGCCACCTACACCACGCACCACATGGGCATGCAACTCGAATGGGCCAAGACCGGCGAGCTGTACATGCTGACGCAGGGCACCGGCGGTGGCTACGGCGACGTGCTGGACCGCGCCCCGGCGATGGTCGCCGACGACTACCGCGACGGTCTGGTCAGCAAGCGGACCGTCGAGCAGGTGTACCACGTGGTGATCGACGAGGCCACCCACGCGGCCGACCTCGAGGCCACGAAGGCGGCCCGCGCAGCCGAGCGGGCCAAGCGCAAGCGGCTGGGCAAGCCCTACGCCGAATTCGTCAAGCAATGGGAGACCGCACTGCCACCCGCCCACCTGCCGTTCTACGGTTCGTGGAAAGACCCGCGCGTGATCCACCGCGGCTCACCCACCGACACCTGCCCGTCAGACGCCATCGTCGGGGTGATGATGCCGGACCCGAAGGACGTGCGCATCGCCAAGCTGGAGGCGCTGCTGGCCGAGCGCGGGCGGTGAGCTCGGTGTTTGCCGAGTTCGGGCAGCGCTTGAACCGCCCGCTGTTGTGGCTCGACTTCGAGCGCTACGCCGCCCAGGTGTTCGCCAGTCAACCGGCCGACTGGCACACCAACGCGCACCGTTATGCCGACACACTGGGCCAGGCCCAGCGGCTGGTGCGCAGCGATGTGGTGGCCATCCCGGTGCTGGATGCCTGGCTGCAAGCGCCCGCATGGCAGGCAGCTGCCAGCACCTCGCTGGCCGATGCGCTGGCGCTGTGGAGCGACGAAGGGGCACCGCAGCGCTTCGTGGCGGAAGCACTCGATGCACTGTTTCACCGCGTGGGCGCACAAGCCATGCTGGTGATGGCCCTGCCCTCGCCTTCGCAGGTGCTGCGGCGCGCGGGGCGCCAGCCGCCGTTCGATTTCGACGACCTCGACGACGTGGGCTCGGCGCTCACGGCCGTGCTGCGCAGCCACAGCGAACGCAAGTTCGCGGCACTGGTGTTGCGATGCGACGAAGCCGAGGGCCTGTCGGACGACGAGCGTGAAGCCGCAGAGCCGCTGCTGAAGTCGGCCAGGTACTACGGCTGGGGCACGGCGCTGCAGCTCGATGCGGCGCCGCCCGGCAGCGCACTGCAAGGCACGAGCGGGTTCGACGCGGTGCTGCTGGGCCACTGGCCGCCAACGGCGCTCGAGGCCAGCGGCATCGCAAACGCCGCTGGTGGGCTGGGTGCGGCCTTCTGGCGCGACGAAGCCGCTGCGCCGCCGTGGCCGGGCATGCGCTACGGCGAGATACCGGCCGACGCCATTCCAGAGCGCGTGGCCGAGCGCCTGGCCCTGCTGCACGGCGCTGCACAGTGACCGACGCCCCACGCAGTGCACGCAAGCCGATCCCGGTGACCGTGCTCACCGGGCACCTGGGCAGCGGCAAGACCACCTTGCTGCAGCGTGCGCTGGAGCACCCGCTGCTGCAGCGCACCGCACTGATCATCAACGAGTTCGGCGAGGTCAGCATCGACCACCTGATGGTGGCCCAGCTGGCCGAGAACATCGTGCAACTGCGCGGCGGCTGCATTTGCTGCGCGGTACGCGTGGACCTGGCCATGACGCTGCGCGACCTGCACCACAAGCGGCAGCTGGGCGAGATACCGGCCTTCGACCACGTGATCATCGAAACCTCAGGACTGGCCGACCCGGTGCCCATCCTGCACACGATGATGGCCAACCCGATGATGCAAAAGCATTACGCACCGGATGCCGTCGTCACCTGCGTGGACCAGATCAACCTCGAGCGCACGCTGCAAGACGACGCGGTGGCACTGAGCCAGCTGCAGATGGCCGATGTGGTCATCCTGACCAAGGGCGATCTGGCCACCCCCGAACAACGCGAGCGCAGCCGGGCGCTGGTGCACGAGGCCAACCCACACGCCCGGCAGATGCAAGTGACGCAAGGCGATGCAGACGCCTCGACCATCTTCTTGCGCGGGCTGTTCGAGGCCGGCCGCACGCTGCAACCTGCAGGTGGCGCCAGCGGCTGGCTGATGGCCGGCCAGCCGATGAGACACGGCACCCCCCGCGACGACACCGGCACAGACCCCAGCGTGCACCGCGGGCCGCGCCCCACCACGCATGTGATCCACACCGACACGCCGGTCGATCTGGTGGGCCTGGGCGTGTTTTTGAACCGCGTGACCAACACGATGAGCGACCGCATCCTGCGCATCAAGGGCATCGTGAACGTGGCCTCACGGCCCCGGCACGTGACCACCCAGGGGCCGCTGGTGGTGCATGCCGTGCGCGAAAAGTTCTACCCGCTGCAATGGATGCCCGACTGGCCCGACGACGACCGCAGCACGCGCCTGGTGTTCATTGGGCGGGACCTCGATAGTGACTGGATCGACGCCCTTTTCGGCGGACTGTGCCTGTTGCCCGAAAAGGGCCGCTGAACAGCTTTATTTGGCTTGTCACCCCTCCGATGGGGGGTACCTGTAAGACCTTACAGCCTCCTGGATTTGGGGGGGTATTCGAATCGCAGCTCTCTGCGCAAACTGACTTCGCAACGTTTTGACACGTCGTTGATGGGGAGTCGCATGGGGCCGCTGGAGTCTGTTCGATCAGACCAACAATTTCCGTTTGCCTTCGGCTCCGGTCTGTCCGGCGCTGGCGCAACGCCTGCTTCCAGTCCCGCACGACAAGGGGGTTTGCAGGCGCTGTGCCTGATCGCCCGCTTGCACCACATTGCCGCCGACCCGGCCACGCTGGCTCATCAGCTCGGCTGGCCGAGCAGCCATCAAATCGACATCGACGACCTGCTGATCGCTGCCCGACACATCGGCCTGAAGGCCAAGCGCAGTCGCAGCCGCATCGATCGACTGAATCTCACCGCATTGCCGGCATTGGCAGTGTTGAAGCCCGACGCGAGCGGCGCTTCCCACATCGTCGTGCTCGCCCAATGCGATGGTCAGCGGGTGCTGTTTCAAAACCCGACGGGTAGCGCAGCCTCAAACGTGGCAAGGCCGACGATCGAACCTGTCGATGTCTTCGCCACCCAGTGGACCGGCGAATTGATCCTGATCACCAGCCGTGCTTCGCTGGCCGGCGAGTTGGCCCGGTTCGACTTCAGCTGGTTCATCCCCAGCCTCGTCAAGTACCGCCGCCTGTTCAGCGAGGTGATGGCGATCAGCCTGTTCCTGCAATTGTTCGCACTGGTCAGCCCACTGTTCTTCCAGGTGGTGATGGACAAGGTGCTGGTACACCATGGTCTGAAGACCCTTGACGTGCTGGTCATCGGACTGGTTTTCGTGGTGGTGTTCGAGAGCGTACTGACCGCGTTACGCGCCTATGTTTTCAGCCACACCACCAGCCGCATCGATGTCGAGCTGGGCGCGTGGCTGTTCCGACACCTGCTGAACCTGCCGCTCGCCTATTTCCAGGCCCGTCGTGTCGGCGATTCAGTGGCCCGCATACGCGAGCTGGAAAACATCCGCAGCTTCCTGACCGGCAATGCACTGACGCTGGTGCTGGACGCGCTGTTCTCGGTTGTCTTCATCGCGGTGATGTTCGCCTACAGCGCGCCACTGACTTTGATCGTGCTGGCTTCCATTCCGCTCTATCTGGCTCTGAGCTGGATGGTGGTCCCGGTTCTGCGCCTCCGCCTGAGCGAGAAGTTCGCTCACGGCGCGGAGAACCAGGCACTGCTGGTCGAGACCATCACCGGTATCCAAACAGTGAAGGCCGCCGCGCTCGAGCCTGCGATGGCGCGCCGCTGGGACAACCAGCTCGCGGCCTACGTGTCGGCGAGCTTTCGCACACAGACGCTGGCCAGCTTCGGCCATGAAGGCACCCATCTGATCGGCAAGCTGGTGAATGCGGCCACGCTTTGGTACGGCGCGCACCTGGTGATCGAAGGGCAATTGACTGTAGGCATGTTCGTCGCCTTCAACATGTTCGCCGGCCGTGTCAGCCAGCCCATCGTGCGCATGGCGCAGATGTGGAGCGATTTCCAGCAGACGGGCATCTCGATGGCGCGCCTCGGCGACGTGCTGAACGCTCGCACCGAAGTACCGCCGAGTCATGCCGCGCAGCTGCCACCGATACGCGGCCAGATCACGCTCGATCAGGTCACGTTTCGCTACCGACCCGAGGCTGCACCGGCCTTGCAGGGTTTCAGCCTCGACATCCGCCCCGGCGAGGTGATCGGCATCGTCGGACGATCGGGTTCGGGCAAGAGCACGCTGACCAAGCTGGTGCAGCGGCTGTACACACCGGAACAGGGCCGCATCCTGATCGACGGCATCGATACCGCCCTGATCGATGCAGCACAGCTGCGTCGCCAGGTCGGCGTGGTGCTGCAGGACAACCTGCTGTTCCACCGCAGCGTGCGCGAGAACATCGCCATCACCGACCCGGCCGCGCCGATCGAGGCTGTGCTGCGCGCAGCTCGACTGGCCGGCGCGCACGACTTCATCAGCGAGCTGCCCGAGGGCTACGACACGCTGGTCGGTGAACAAGGCGCGAGCCTTTCGGGCGGGCAACGCCAGCGCATCGCGATTGCCCGCGCGTTGTTCAACCAGCCGCGCATCCTGATCTTCGACGAAGCCACCAGCGCGCTCGATTACGAAAGCGAAGCCATCGTTCAACGCAACATGGCGCAAATCTGCCAAGGCCGCACGGTGCTGGTGATCGCCCACCGCCTGAGCGCAGTGCGCAATGCGAACCGCATCGTGGTCATGGACCAGGGACGCGTGATCGAGATGGGCACCCACGACGAACTGCGTGCCTTGCCGCAAGGGCTGTATGCGCATTTGTGGGCGATGCAGGACGGCACAGCAGACCAACGCGCTCAACCGGTGACGCCATGACCACCGCTTTTGAATCGGCCGCCGTCCCGCGCCACCCTGCCCTCGATCTGCTGGCCCGCTACCGCGCCATCTTTTGTGCCGTGTGGGGCCTGAGGCGCGAGTTGTCGGGTCCGAAGCGACTGGCCGACGAAGCAGCCTTCCTGCCCGCCGCGCTCAGCCTGCAGGAAACGCCAGTGCATCCAACACCACGGCGATTTGCCTTGGTGATTTGCGCGCTGTTCGTCGTGGCGCTGGTCTGGAGCATGGTTGGGCGCATCGACATCGTTGCAGTAGCACCCGGCCGCATCGTGGTGAGCGAGCGCACCAAAACACTCCAACCACTGGAAACCAGCGTCGTGCGCCAGGTGCTGGTGAAAGATGGTGATGCGGTGCTGGCAGGACAGGTGCTGGTGGAACTGGATGCCACCAATGCCAGTGCCGACGGCGCCAACGCGCAGGAGCAACTGGCGTGGGCACAGTCGGAGGAATCGCGCACCACCGCACTGATGCACGCACTGCAAGCGCAGCGCGCACCGTCGCTGCCCGCAGAAGCAAATGGCCAGGCCCGAGCTCAACTGGATGCCGAGTGGCAGGACATCTCCGCCCGGCTAGCGAAGCTCGATGCCGAGCAGGCGCACCGACAAGCCGAGCTCGCCACGGTGCGCGAGACGATTGCCAAACTGGAGGCCACCCTGCCGATGGCCAGACAGCGGGAGATCGATTTCAAGGTGCTGGCCGACAAGGGTTTCATGTCTGGACACGCCGGCCAGGACCGGACCCGCGATCGCATCGAACATGAGCGCGATCTGGCCACGCAGCACGCTCGGCTCGCCGAAGCCCGGGCCGCCTCACGAGAAACCACCCAAGCGAGAGCTGCGTACCTGGCCGAGACTCAACGCTCACTCAGTGAACGGCAAGCTCAGGCGATCCTGAAGCGCCAGCAGTTCACCCAGGAGCTGAACAAAGCGCAGCAGCGCTCCAGGCTTACGCAACTCACTGCACCGGTGGACGGCACCGTGCAGCAGGTGGCGGTGCACACCGAAGGCGGTGTGGTGACGGAAGCTCAGGTGCTGATGGTGATCGTGCCGAAGGACGCCGAGGTGACCGCCGAAGTCGTGGTGGACAACAAGGACATCGGCTTCATCAACGCAGGGCAGACAGCGACCATCAAGCTGGAAACCTTCCCGTACACCCGCTACGGCACCGTGGACGCGCAAGTGAAGAGCGTGACCGCCGATGCCGTTGCCGACGAGAACAAAGGCGCCATCTTCCCGGCCACGCTGACGCTGAGGCAAACCCACATCGATGTCGACGGCAAGCGCATCGCGCTGAGCCCGGGCATGAACATCACCGCCGAGGTCAAGACCGGCCATCGCCGGGTGATTGACTACCTGCTCAGCCCGATTCAGAAGACAGTGAACGAAAGCCTGCGGGAGCGTTGATGCGCGTGCTCGTCATACACCAGAACTTCCCGGGGCAGTTTGCACACCTGGTGCGCACCTGGAGCCAGCGCCCCGGCTGGGACGTGCGCGGGCTGGGCCGCGACACCGCACCGGGCCTGCCCGGCTTCAACGCCCTGACACGCTACAAGCCAACCCGCGCGGTGCGCTCGAATCAACACGCCTACCTGCGCCAGATCGAAGACGCCACGCTGCACGGGCAAGCCACGGCACGTGCCATGCTGGCGATGCGCCAAACAGGCTTTGTGCCCGATGTGATCGTGGCGCACCCTGGCTGGGGCGAGACGCTGTACGCCAAGGATGTGTTTCCGGATTCACGCCTGGTGCACCTGTGCGAGTGGTACTACAGCGCCGAGGGCGCCGACGTCGGCTTCGATCCGGAGTTTCCGGTCAGCTTCGACACACGCGCACGCATCCGCACCTGGAACGCATTGCACGCGCTGAACCTGACCCACTGCGACGTGGCCGTAGCGCCCACGCAGTGGCAGAAGAGCCGGCACCCCGACATCTTTCATCCCAAGGTCCGCGTACATCACGAAGGCATCGCCACCCACGAACTGGGGCCCGACCCGGACGCCACGGTCACTACGCCCAGCGGTGTGGTGCTGGGCGGGGGCGACATCGATCGGCCGGTGCTCACTTACGTCGCTCGCAACCTCGAGCCCTACCGTGGATTTCATGTCTTCATGCGGGTGCTGGAACGCATCCAACGGATCGACCCGCGGTGCCACGCGCTGATTGTTGGCGGCGACGAGGTGAGCTACGGGCAGCGGCCGCCAGCAACCGGCAGCGCCAAGTCAGGCAGGTCTGGCAGCTGGCGCGAACACATGCTTTCGCAAGTCAATCTCGACCCCACCCGCACGCACTTCATGGGCCGCTTGCCGCGTGAGCAATACCTGCGGGTGCTGCAGGTGTCGAACGCGCATGTGTACCTGACCTACCCGTTCGTGCTGAGCTGGTCACTGCTAGAGGCCATGGCCTGCGGCACGCCCATCGTGGCGAGCGACACCGCCCCGGTGAGAGAAGTGCTGCGCGACGGCGAGAACGCCCGGCTGGTCGATTTCTTCAATGCCGACGCCATCGCCGACGCCGCCATCGAGACGATGCACAGCGAGAGCGCCAACGTGGTCTGGCGCATGCAGGCGATGGCGGATGCCCAGGATTACGGATTGAGCAACGGATTGGGTGGCTATGACGCACTGCTCGGTCTGGCGCCGCGACACGAGACAACAGCGCCGCCTGCTTTCGATCTGGTCGGGAGTTTTTGATGAAGCTGATGGATTGGTTGCTGGGTCTGCCCGCGGTGGGGCTGGGGTTGTGGCTCATCTTCCATACACCCGACCTGACATGGCATGAAGAGGTCCAACTCCAGACAGGCGAGGTGATCGTTATCCAGCGCACCGCGAAATTCAGCGGGAACCCGATGCCCGGAGGTGGGGGTGAATCCTCAAACAAGGAAATGACGATCGAATTCAAATCTCCTGGTCAGCCCGACAACCCGGCGAGGTGGCGTGGATTACATGTGCCGATGATTCTGGATCGAGACCCAGATACCCATGAGTGGGTCATTGTCGCGGCGTCTTATCAATGTGAAAGCTGGATCGACCGCGGAAGCCCCCCGTCACCCTACGTGACATACCGATATCGCGAGGGGAAATGGATGGAACACACACTGGACTCCAAATGGATCGGACGAGATGCCAATGTGATTTCCATCAGCCCCTCGAATGGAATACATATCAGCGGCAGAAATCCAATTTTCACGATTTCAGAAAAGAACAAACTAATTCGTGATCGGCCAGAAATTTCCCTACAACACAAGAAGGTCGTCGACAGTCGAAGTAAAAGTTGTTGATCAATAAGATATTTGCTTTTTGATACAAACCAATTAATAAGGAATATATCGTGCAAACACTTCAGAAGTACACGCAACGGTCAAATGACGCGCGTAACGGAGCCGCCAAGCTGCTGCTTTCAGATTTCCTGCCTGAACATATTCCAGATCGTATTGGCAATCGCGGGCGTTCATTGCCGGCGTGGGAGCCGATGGCATTGCATCTCGAGGTCAAACGAACCCACTCTGTAACTGGCCCTGCAGGCTTCGACACCATGACAAGCAGCCCGGCCGAAGGACAGCTCATGCTCGATGGTCGACAGTTCAACAATCACAGCATCGAACGCGTCGGCCTCGGGGCCATCTTGTCCTTCGGTCCCTCCAAAGTTGCCAAGATCAAGGCCGCTGCCGGCGTCAGCCTGCCCTGTGAGTCGGAGGTACAGGTGACCTTAACGAATCTCTCGGCCATTCAGCCTCCATTCCCTATCGGCGGGGCTGGCAATGACTCCCGTTGGAAGGCCGCTGCATGAAAGCATTGATCTCACTCCTGTTGCTGGTATCGATGTTGTTGCAGCTGGCCTACCAGAACACGCGCTTTGCAAAACAGTCCACGAGGAGGCGACCGTTGCCTGACCGTGGCCGCCTGTTTTGCGAGTACGCCACCAACGCCAGGGCGCCACATGTCTAAGGCCCTGCGTTACGGGGCGATCGCAATGGGCGTCGCAATCGGCACCCTTTGGCTGGTGAAACATTTCAGCGAGACCGAAATGCGGCGGCTCGATAAAGAAGTGGACCGGCTATGCGCGATTGATGGCGGCATGCGTATCTTTGAGACTGTGAAGCTGCACGCCACTATGTTCGACGAGTATGGGCGCCCCTTAGTTCCAAGTGGAAAGGACGACACCAGATTCGGATATTTCGTGCGGGGCGAGGCCAAGATCTTATCTGGACCAAGACAGGCACCGGGAGCAAGACTGATTCGTGACATGACCCAAGTTGTACGGTCTAAAGACGACAAAGTTATTGCTGAACGAGTGATCTATGTACGCAGCGGCGGGTATTGGTTAGAAGGCATTCCAGGCATCGGTCGTGGCAAAAACTGCCCTGATCCAGAGTCAATGGATATTCGTGCAAAAGTCTTCAGCAAGGGGTGACAAACATGGCGACCATCGGCGAGCTGGCGACCGCTTCGGAACTGGCCCAAGCGGCCTACTCCCCTCTTTTGACGCTAGGAACGATCGACGCTGAGCGGCTTCGGATCAAGCAAAACGGCGACGCAAATATGTCCGTAGCACAGTCCGATGATTTTGCTCGGCGATACACCGTCGAGCGCATCTTCAACGACCCTACCACTGGTTCTTACGCCGCCATCTTCAAGAACAAGCAGACCCAAGAACTCACCCTGGCCATCCGCGGCACAGACATCAGCCTGAACACGGACTGGCTGTCCAACGCGTACCTCGCCATCGGCATTCCCCCATCGCTGAACCCACAGTTCATTGCCCTTCGACCCATCATCGGCGACTGGATCCAGTCGGGGCTGCTGCCACCGGGCTCTGATGTCGCAGGCCACTCCCTGGGCGGCTATCTTGCTGCGGCCATCCAGGCCAGCTTCCCAGACACGTTCTCCAGCACTTTCACATTCAACGCACCGGGCTTCGTGGAGTGGCCCGGCGGGCTGCCAGGCGTTCTGCAATCGATTTTTGGCATTCCCGTGCCGCAGTCGGGAGTGGTCGATGTGCGTGGCAGTGCTGGACTCTCGGTCATCGCTGAGCGGGGTAATCACCTGGGTAGCCTCAGCCCGTTGGAGATCGAGTCGGCTGGCGCTCTGAATTTTGACAACCACTCCATCGCTCGGCTCACGCAGTCACTCGCAGTGCTCAAGCTGTTCAGCGAGCTGGATCCGTCACTCACGCTCGACCAGGGCAATCGACTTCTAGCGATCGCGTCGGCCCTTACAAGCCAGACACACGAAGCAATGGTCGGCTCGCTGCTGAATTTGCTCAATGGCTCGTCCACCGCCATCGCGATAGATGATGCACAGCAGCTTTACAGCGCCATCCTGTCGCTCAATGGCAAGGGAGCCAACGGCCAGTACACCAATGCTGCCTTTGCAGCACTCGCTGGGAAAACTGCAGTGAAAGCGAGTGACGGGGAGCTTGGGACACAGGCGCGCACCGACTTCAGCGCCTTCCTGAGCCTGTTGAACCTGAGCCCGATCGTGCTCACCGGAGCTGACATCGCGCTGCAGGATCGCCTTCGCTCAGTGTGGGGGAGCACATTCACGTCGTGGGACACAGACAGGAACCTAAGTGGCGTCGACCGCGAGGCTGGCAAGGCGACCCACAGCGATCAGTGGCTGGCCGACCGTGCCGCGATGCTGGGCTGGTTGGTGGTCCGCAACCAGATCGACGCCACAGGCGAACTGGGCCTAGGCACCGGTCAACGTCCACTGCAGTACCTGGACATTCAAACTGCCACCTACCTCCAAATTGGTCTGAACAACCCTTTGGGCGATAAGACGCAGCTCTTGTTCGGCGGGGATGCCGGCGATCCGTTGAACGGCAAATCGTTGGCCGACCGTCTGTACGGCGGCGCAGGCAACGACGTGCTCAACGGCCTGGGCGGCCGCGACTACCTCGAAGGCAACACAGGCGCTGACAGGCTCGACGGTGGCGCGGGCGACGACACGCTGATCGGTGGCTCAGGCGCCGATGTGTTCATCGTGGGACTGAACGCCGGGCAGGACGCGATCCTCAATCCCGACGACACGGATGAGCTGCAGCTTGCCGGCCGCACGCTGACCGGCGCAGGCACCTTCAAGAGCAACGCCAGCGGCGTGACGGTGTGGGCTGATTCGTCTCAGGTTGGCACATCTGTCACTTACATCCACGACGCGGTGAATCGCGAGTTGACGGTGGTCGGCGCGGGCTCTTCGGTGCGGGTGCGTGACTTCGACAGTGGCGAGTTGGGCATCTCGGTGCCGCTGGCGCCCGCACCCACCCCGGCACCTGCTGCGACCGCGAGCTTTGATCTTTCAACGGCAGAGGGCCGATACCAGTGGGGCCTGAGCGGCACGCTGCCGCAAACCGACAACTGGCGGGTGTTCAGCGCCAACAGCCTGACCACCGGTTCGGTGCTCACTGCGCAAGGCAATGACGTGATCGTGGGTGGCACGGCCAGCGTCACCCGGCAGACCTTTCTGAGCAGCGGTGCTGGCAACGACCGTGTGTACAGCGGCGCTGAACTCAGCCTGCCTGATGCGATCGCTGCGGGTGAAGCACAGGCCACCACAGGCCGCAGTGTCTACATGCTTGCGGGCGACTCGGGCGATGACCTGATCGTCGGTGCAGGCGACGATGACGCACTGTTCGGTGGCGTGGGCAACGACACGTTGATCGGTGGCAGCGGCGGCGACGTGATCTTTGCCGATGGCAACAACAGCTTTGCGATGACTGCGCCAGATGCTTCGTGGATTACTGGCGTCAATGACGCTGCCGCGGACCAGCAACGCCAGCTGAAGCTGGCCACAACGGTGGCAGCCATCGGTACGACTACGCTGGGACAGCAAATCTTCAAGGTACTGACGCAGTACATCAACCCACTGGCCGAGACCGATCTCTCCGGGCTCTTGACCATGCAGCGGCAGAACGTGGTCCCCGACGCCGCCGATACCAGCGACTACATCGCAGGCTCGCAACGCACCTACGCCGACCTCACGCGTGGCGCCTGGTTCGGCACCAATGTGGGCAACGGCAACGACCTCATTCATGCCGGCGCTGGAGACGACGTGGTGAACGCCGGAGGCGGCGATGATGTAGTCGACGCCGGAACAGGCAATGACCTAGTCGCCGGCTACGACGGCAACGATGTGATCTACGGCGGCGCCGGTGACGACGGGCTGCAAGGCGATTACCAGGCGGCCGTGACCACAGGCAAAGCCTCCGAGAACCTCACCTACTACGGCGTCAGCGGCGTCATCCGCTACACGCTGGACGCCAGCCGCCACGGACAGGACTTCATCGATGGTGGCGCTGGCAATGACGTGATTTTTGGCGGCGGCGGCTCAGACCTGTTGTACGGCGGCGCCGACGACGACGTGATCTACGGCGACGACTACAAGCTCTCCAGTCAGTACGCCGGCGACGATCACCTCGACGGTGGCGCTGGAGACGATCGGCTGGTCGGCGGCGGTGGCGCCGACGAACTCATAGGGGGTGACGGCGCCGATCGCCTGGAGGGCGATGACCTCGTGGCGGACGTGGCGGCCGTGTGGCACGGCGCCGATCGGCTTGACGGCGGGCGCGGCAACGACGACCTCTATGGCGGTGGCGGCGATGATGTTTTGTTGGGCGGCGAAGGCGATGACTGGCTTGCCGGAGAAGATGAGCTCACCACAAGTGCCAGCTCCACACTGACTGGCAATGATTCATTGGATGGAGGCGCTGGCAAGGACACGCTGGTCGGTGGACAAGGGGACGATGAGCTTCGCGGCGGCAGTGAAGCCGACCAGCTGTATGGCAACCAAGGCGATGACACGCTGGACGGCGGTACCGGCAACGACACCCTCAACGGTGGGCTGGGCAACAACACCTTTCTATTTGGCAAGGGCGATGGGCAAGAAACCCTGCTCAGCGGTGATCACGACAACACCGCAAACAGGCTCAGCACGTTGCAGTTCAAGGACGGGACGCTGCCTTCGGAGATCAGGCTCAGGCAGGTCGAATCCAACGGTGGGGGCGGCAATGACGCGCTGGAGGTGTCTTTGGCGGGAACGCCAGACAAGATCACCATCCGCCGGTTTTTCTACAACAACGATCCCACCAATGGGTACAACCCGGTACAGCAATTCAGGTTCGCTGACGGAACCACCTGGGACACCGCCACCATCCTGACACATCTGTTCGCAGGAACGACCAGCAGCGATGAACTGGATGGAACATCGGGCAACGACATCATTCATGGTGGCGCGGGCAACGACAGGTTGAGCGGAGCCGGCGGGAACGACTTTTTGAACGGCGGGACTGGCGACGATCAGCTCGGAGGTGGGCTCGGTAGCGACAGCATGTTGGGTGGCGAGGGCAACGACTTCCTGTTCGGAGATGAGGGAGACGACACTCTTGCGGGTGGCTTAGGCAACGATCAACTCCTCGGTGGCACCGGCAACAACACCTACTTGTTCAGCAGGGGTGACGGGCAAGACTCGATATCCGCGTACGACTCAACGGCCGACAAGCTCAACACATTGCAGTTCATCGCTGGGGTGTTGCCCACAGATGTCGTTTTGACCCAGAGGTTCATGTTTTTCTATCTGCCTAGCGATTTGGAGATATCGGTCAAAGGGACCAGCGACAGAATCACTGTCGAAGGGTTTTTCAACCAAGATCAGCTGTACCCGGACTGGAATCCCATTCAGCAAATCGAGTTCGCTGATGGCACCAGGTGGGATCTACCCGCCATCCTTACAAAGCTCTACGCAGGCACCGCCAACAACGACGCGCTTCGTGGCACTGTGGGAGACAACACCATCTTGGGTGGGTTGGGAAATGACACCCTCACTGGGTCTCTTGGCAACGATCGGCTTGAAGGTGGCGAGGGTGATGATCTCTTGTATGGCTTGGGTCAGTTCACTTCATTGCCGGGCGGCACCTTTGACGATTCCGACACGCTTGACGGCGGCGCAGGGAAGGACACGCTGGACGGCGGCTCTGGCAATAACACCTACATGTTCGGCAAAGGCGATGGTCAGGACTACATCGAAAGCAATGTCCGCGACAGCACCGCTGGGAGTGTCAGCACGCTGCAGTTCAAAGATGGTGTTCTGCCTTCCGAGGTCGGGCTCAGCCAAGTTGATGGCAAGTATGGAGGAATCAGTAACGCGCTTCGACTATCGATCACCGGCACGAATGACCACATCACGATCGACAACTTTCTTGCAAGCGATGACCCCAACTCTGGGGGCTACAACCCCGTTCAGCAAATCAGGTTTTCTGACGGCCTCACGTGGGACTTCTACACCATTCTGAGCAAGCTGTTTTCGGGCACGCCTGGCGATGACAACCTTCTTGACACAGTGAGGATCAACGCCATCTCCGGTGGATTGGGCAATGATCTTCTGGATGGTGCCGGTGGCAATGACACCCTGAGCGGTGGCGACGGTAACGACACGCTGCGCGGAGGCGATGCAGGGGCAGATGTCTTTGACGGCGGCGCTGGCAACGACACGATAGAGGATGTGGACTATGACGACATCGTCTATTTCGGCAGAGGCGACGGACAGGATGTCATCACGAATGTCATCGACTTCAGCCCCTTCGGCGTCTACGGCACCATCGAGTTCAAGGCTGGGGTCTTGCCGTCAGATGTCGTTGCCCGGCGGGTGCTCGACGAGCAGTACCCAGGTATTGCCGGACTGGAACTGAGCATCGTTGGAACCACGGACAAAATCGTCGCGAAAAGCGAGCTTATGATTCAGCAGATCCGTTTCTCCGATGGAACGGTCTGGGATGCAGCGCTGATTCAGCAAAAGGTGACCGAAGACCTTGCGCAAAGGATTTTTGGAACCGATGCGTCCGATACGCTGACCGGGGGCGGTGGCGGCGATGAGTTGTACGGGCTGGGCGGTAGCGACCTGCTGACCGGTAACGCTGGCAATGACACGCTGGATGGTGGCGCGGATGCCGATACATTGGTGGGAGGCAATGGCGACGATGTCTACCGGGTCGACAGTGCATCCGACGTACTGATCGAAACTACCAACGCAGGCTGGGACACCGTCGAGTCGTCGATCACATTCGTGCTGCCAGAGCATGTCGACGTGCTGCGCTTGCAAGGCAGCAGCGACATCAATGCCACTGGCAATGCCTCGACGAACCTCCTGGTGGGTAACGCCGGCGCAAACCGCCTGGACGGCGGCGGCGGATTCGATTCGCTCGTGGGCGGTGCAGGCAATGACACGTACGCTGTAGATGATGCCTTCGACCACGTCTCCGAGTACGAGGATGGCGGGCTCGACACCGTCGAGTCATCGGTTCACTGGGTGCTTGGTGAAGAGATTGAAAACCTCACCCTCACCGGCATGGCAGCGCTGATCGGCGCGGGCAATCAGCTGAACAACGTGCTCACCGGCAACAGCGCGAACAACACACTGACAGGTGGCGCTGGTGACGACACCCTCGACGGTGGCGGCGGCCATGACACGCTTTCAGGCGGCACTGGCGACGATGTCTACATCGTGGACTCCAGCGCCGATGTGGTCACCGAGGCGACTCGCGAAGGGACCGATACGGTTCGATCCTCCGTCACGCTGACGCTGGGCGCCAACCTGGAGAACCTGACGCTGACGGGCACAGGTGCGATCAGTGCCACCGGTAACTCGCTCAGCAACGTGCTGACTGGCAACGGTGCGAAAAACACGCTGACCGGTGGCGCTGGCAACGACACGCTGAACGGTGGCGCTGGAGGCGACAGCTTGATCGGCGGTACAGGCGACGACACGTATGTGGTCGATGCAGCGACCGACGTCTTGATCGAGGCGGCCAACCAAGGCATTGACACGGTCCAGTCGGCGGTGAGTTGGGCGCTGAGCGCAAACCTTGAACACTTGATCCTCACAGGATCGTCAGCGATCAGTGCCACAGGTAATTCGCGCCACAACGCGCTGACGGGCAACAACGCCAACAACCTGCTGACAGGCGGCGCAGGCAACGACACACTCAGTGGTGGTGGTGGCGCCGACACCATGTTGGGCGGCCTCGGCAACGACAGCTATGTCGCCGACAACATCGACGACGTGATCAGCGAAGCAGCGAACGAAGGATTGGATTGGGTCGAGTCGAGCGTGAGCTGGACGCTCGGCGCCAACCTCGAGTACCTGATGCTGACAGGATCATCGGCGATCGATGCCATGGGCAATTCGCTCAACAACGTCCTGCTGGGTAACAGTGCCAAGAACAGGTTGCGCGGCGGCGCGGGCAGTGACTCGCTGTCGGGTGGCGAGGGCAACGATACCTACACAGGCGGCCTCGGGTCCGACACGCTGAATGACACCTCGACGACGTCGAACGACATCTACACATGGGGCCGCACGCAGGGTGCCGACATCGTGACCGATGCCGGTGGCACTGACCGGCTCGACATCCTGGCGGGCGCCACCGAAGACCAGATCTGGCTACGCCAGGTCGGCAACAACCTGGAGCTGTCTGTGATCGGCACGACCGACAGGCTGACGATCAACGGCTGGTACGCCAGCACGAGCAATCGCATCGAAAGCGTCAGGCTTGCCGACGGGCAGGCATTGCTGGCCTCGCAGGTACAGCAGTTGGTCAATGCGATGGCATCGTTCGCGCCGCCGGCAGCAGGGCAGACGACCTTGCCACCGAATTACGCGGCGGCATTGAACCCGATGATTGCGCCCAGCTGGGCTTGAGATCGAGGCACGTGCGTACTTGTGCTGCACCAGTGCGGCCGACTCGGCGAAGTGCCAGGTGTGCGTGCCCAGCCGCAAGGACTCGATGTGCACTTGTCGGTCATCCAGGCAAGGGCAGAAACAGGAGCGGCAGCCCCTGGAAGTCAGCGTCGCGCAGCGTACTGGCGAAAGGCAGTGGCGCCGCGCAAGCGGGGCCAATGCGCCTTTCCATGGGCGGCTGGGCTCAAGCGCCAGAGGATCTACATTGCTTGGGCCGGCAGCGACCCCGGAGGGTGTATCGCAGGGCGGTGAATACCCGCCATTGCGCTGAGCGGGGGCGCTGGCAGAGTCGTGTCGAGGCCGCCATCTACCGCACGAATTCAATGCTCTTGAAAAGGTATCTGCCTGACTGGTGTTTGCCGGCACACAAGACAACCAACAACTCAGAAAACTGTAAATATCATGCAGATTCGCCCTTGCCTGAAGCCAATCAAGGTCTTGGCATCGACATCTATAGCCATTTCTCTGGTCGGCTGCGCAACCCAACAGATACCCGTCAAGGGCGATGTTGCAGCCAAAATCAATCGCGTCGCCGTTGTATCAATGACTGCAAAGTCATTTTCTCGACAATACACTGGCTTGACAGTATTCAACAACGAAAAAGAAGAATTTGATATATCCGATTGGAAAATAGACGCCAGGTACGAAGAGCTGTTTCGAAATCAACTCAAAAACGACTTCGGGATGACTCCGGTCATTGCCCCGTACTCTGAACAAGAGTTTTCAAGGGTCAATGACCTGAATGGACCATGGGACGCACCTGCGTTCTGGGGCCCGAACTTTGAAGCCATCGCCACAGCGACAAAGAACTATTGCGAGAACCACTCTCTGGATGCAGTCGTCGTGGTTGCAAAAGCAAAATCAGAGGATTTTCTGGCCGGGAGCAATCAATATTTCGGCGGAGCGGGAACATACACCCGAGGCCCTATTGCGAAGGTCGCCAATTTGCATTTGATCTCGAAAGTGGCCTTGATGGACTGCGCAACTGCAAAGCCCCTGGCCATACGCCCTCTTGCGGCGAAACAGAATGGCATGTATGGCGACATCATCCGATCCTCACCATTGCTCACCATCAATTTCGAAGAATCAATGATTCCCATACAGCAATGGTCCCCCGAACAGAAGCAGCGCGTTCAAACCGATCTTTCGAATCTTCCCAATTCGGCGATTTCCGAAACATTGAGAAGCATGCTTCCGACCAGATAGTTTTCTAGAGAAGTCCGCAAGCTTGCGGACGGGACTGTGCGTTTTCCAGGTCAAGGCAAACGAATCAGCCCGTCGATCTGGTGCGCCATGCGCTGTGCCGCACCGCGGTGCCGGCTGGCGAATGCCAGGGCGCGATCAGCGCGGGGGCAGGTCGCTTTGCTAGATGGCGCAGCGCCGGGCTCTTCGCAACCGCCCTGGGCCAACATCGCCATCGCCACGCGCACCGCCGCCTCGATGTCATCCACCCGCATCGCCGCGCCTTCGCGCTGCGCCAGTGCGGCCGCGTCGGCGAAGTTGTAGGTGTGCGGGCCCATCAGCACCGGGCAGCCGCAGGCGGCGGCTTCGATGAGGTTCTGGCCGCCCAGCGGCTCGAAGCTGCCGCCCAGCAGCGCCACCTGCGCGCAGCTGAAATAGGCGGCCATTTCGCCGATGGAGTCGCCCAGCCACACATCGGCTTGCGTGGCCTCGAGCGGTGGCGTGTCGGCCCAGGTGCTGCGGCGTGCGGTGGTGAGGCCGCTGCCTGAAATCAGCGCGGCCACTTCGTCGAAGCGCTGCGGGTGGCGCGGCACGATCAGCAGCAGTGGGTGCGGTGCGGGTTGCTGTTGGCGCATCAGCCCCCAGGCGCGCAGCAAGGCGGCCTCTTCGCCTTCGCGCGTGCTGGCAGCCAGCACCACCGGGCGGACCATGGCTTGCCGCCAGGCGTGGCCGAGTGCGATCTGCGCGGCATCGGGCGTCATGTCGAACTTGAGGTTGCCGCACACCTCCACACGCGGCGCGCCCACAGCGCGCAGGCGCTGGGCGTCTTCGGGCGTTTGCGCCAGCACCAGCGCCACGCTGCGCGCGGCGGGCCTGAACAGCGCCTGCAAGCGATCGGCCTTGCGCGCGCTGCGTTCGCTCAGCCGCGCATTCGCCAGCACCATCGGCACCCCACGGCGCTGCGCGGCATGCAGCAGGTTGGGCCAGATCTCGGTTTCCATCAGCACGCCGATGGCGGGCTGAAAGTGCTTGAAGAAACGTGAGACCGCACCTGGCGTGTCGAACGGCAGCCAGACTTGGCGGTCACCCGTTCGCAGCAAGGCAGCGCCGGCGGTGCGGCCGGTGGCGGTGCCGTGGGTCAGCAGCAGGCGCATGGCGGGCCGCTGTGCGCGCAAGGTGGCCACCAGCGCAGCGGCGGCGCGCGTTTCACCGAGTGACACCGCATGCACCCACACCCAGCCCGATGAGGCGGCATCGGCGCCATACCTGCCCAGGCGCTCGCCGATCGCGTGGCGATACAGCGGCTCGGCGCGCCCGCGCCGCCACAGTTTCAGCAGGTACGCCGGGGTGCCCAGCCACAGCAGCGTGGCGTAGGCGATGCGCGCCAGGTGCTGCACAGCGGTCAGCGGGCAGCCCGGGGCCGGAAGGCTTTGGTCAGTGCGCCGCCTTGGCGATCTGGGCGTCGGGCTTCACGGCCAGCAGCGCGGCCATGAAATCGGCCTCGATACGGTGCAGCGCCTTCTCGGTGTGGCCCTCGAAGCGCATCACCAGCACCGGTGTGGTGTTCGATGATCGGATGAGGCCGAAGCCGTCCTTGTATTCAGCACGCAGCCCGTCGATGGTGATGACTTCCAGCGCGCCCGGGAACTTGGCGGTTTCCAGCAGCTTCTGCACCAGCACCTTGGGCTCACCTTCGGCGCAGGGCACGTTCAGCTCGGGGGTGTTGAAGCTGGTGGGCAAGGCGTTCAACACCTTGCTCGGGTCCTTGCTGCGGCTCAATATCTCCAGCAGCCGCGCCGCGGTGTAGGTGGCGTCGTCGAAGCCGTACCAGCGCTCGCCAAAGAAGATGTGGCCGCTCATTTCGCCGGCCAGCGGGGCCTTCACCTGCTTCATCTTGGCCTTGACCAGCGAGTGGCCGGTCTTCCACATCAGTGGCTTGCCGCCGGCCTTGCGGATCACCGGCGCCAGGCGCTGGGTGCACTTCACGTCGAAGATGATGGTGGCGCCGGCGTTGCGGCTGAGCACGTCTTTCGCGAACAGCATCAGCTGGCGGTCGGGGTAGATGATGTTGCCGTCTTTGGTCACCACGCCCAGGCGGTCGCCGTCGCCGTCGAAGGCCAGGCCGATCTCTGCATCGGTGGTCTGCACGGTGCGGATCAAATCGGCCAGGTTCTCGGGCTTGCTGGGGTCGGGGTGGTGATTGGGGAAGTCGCCATCGACCTTCGAGTACAGCTCGGTCACCTCGCAGCCCAGCGCGCGCAGGATGCCGGGGGCAGAAGCACCGGGGATGCCGTTGCCCGAGTCGACCACGATCTTCATCGGGCGCTTCAGCTTGGCGTCGCCGGTGATGCGCGCGCTGTACTCGGGCACGATGTCCATCGTCGCCGAGCGGCCGGGCTTCACCACATAGTCCTCGGCTTCCATACGTACGCGCAGGGCCTGGATGTCGTCGCCGTAGATGGCGCGGCCGGCCAGCACCATCTTGAAGCCGTTGTAGTCCTTGGGGTTGTGGCTGCCGGTGACCATGATCCCGCTGTGGCAGCCCTTGCGCCCGCGCGTGGCGGCCACGTAATACAGCATGGGGGTGGTGATCGCGCCCAGGTCCACCACATCGAGCCCGGTGGAAGCCAGCCCACGGATCAATGCCGCAGCCAGTGCCGGCCCCGACAAACGCCCATCGCGCCCCACCGCCACCGCCTTCTCGCCGGCCTTGATGGCCTCGCTGCCGAAGGCGCGGCCCAGGTGTTCGGCAAAGGTCTCATCGACCGTCTTGCCAACGATGCCACGGATGTCGTAAGCCTTGAAATTGGACGCGGTGACTTTCATGGAGGATGGGCCTTTGTGGGTTGCGGCGGATTGTAGAAGTGCGGGTTTTCAGCTCGGCGACACCATTGCGCACCCGCATAACCCCTGAGTCTGATCTGGAATCACCCGCGAGGGTGATGGGCTGCATGCAACGTTTTCAACCGTTCGCGCGCGACGTGGGTGTAGATCGTCGTCGTCGAGATGTCGGTATGCCCTAGCAACATCTGCACCGCCCGCAGGTCAGCACCGTGGTTCAGCAGGTGAGTGGCAAAGGCGTGCCGCAAGGTGTGGGGCGACAGCGGCACGTGCACCCCGCCGTGCAGCGCATGCTGCTTGATCAGCCGCCAGAACATCTGCCGCGTCATCGGCCCACCACGCGCGGTGACGAACAATGCATCGCTCACCTGCTTTTTCAGTATGTCGGCCCGCGCGGACGCCAGATAGCGGGTGAGCCACGCCCGTGCTTCCTCGCCGAAGGGCACCAGCCGCTCCTTGGCACCCTTGCCGGTGACGCGCAAGGCGCCTTCGACCAGGCCCAGATGCACCGTCTTCAGCGTGACCAGCTCGCTCACGCGCAGGCCGCTGGCATACATCAGCTCCAGCATCGTGCGGTCGCGCAGGCCCAGCGGCGTGTCCACATCAGGTGCGGCCAGCAGCGCCTCGACCTGCGCTTCGCTCAGCACCTTGGGCACGCGCAGCGGCTGCTTGGCGGCCAGCAGCTTCAGTGTGGGGTCGGCAGTGATCAGGTTTTCGCGCAGCGCCCAGCGGAAGTAGCGCTTGAAAACCGCCAGCCGACGATTCGTGCTGCTGGCCTTGCTGCCGGCGTGGCGCGTCACCGCGTAGTCGCGCAGATGGGTTTCGGTGGTGGCATTGAGCGCGGCAGCCGGAGTGCCTGCGAGCCAATGCGCATACAGCGTCAGGTCGCGCCGGTAGGCGGCCAGGGTGTTGGCCGACAAGCCGTCCTCGATCCACAGTGCGTCGATGAAGCGGTCGATCGCGGCAGCGCTGTCGTGGAGCGGGCTCATGCGGCGATTCTCGCTGGCACACTCGCTCGGTATGTCGAATGCCTTGCTGCTGGTGCCCGATCTGCTGCTGATCGGGCTCGGTTTTCTGCTGTGCCGCTACACGCTGCTGAACCGAACGGTGTGGGATGCGGTCGAGCGGCTCACCTACCACCTGCTGTTCCCGGTGCTGTTGTTCGTGTCGATCACGAGAAGCCCGCTGCACCCGGCGCAGACCGCCAACCTGGCAGTAGTAGGCGTGGGCACGCTGTTGTGCGGCGTCGCGCTGGCGTATGCGCTGAAGTGGTGGCCGGGCGTCGATGCGCAGTTGCATGCCTCGGGAGCGCAGACGGCGTTTCGCTTCAACTCGTTCATCGCGCTGGCCGTGGCCGAGCGTCTGGGCGGTGCCGAGGCACTGACCTCGATGGCGTTGCTGATCGCGCTCGGCGTGCCGATCTGCAACGTGGGCGCCGTCTGGCCGCTGGCACGCCACGGTGGCCACCACTACGGCCGTGAGCTGCTGAGCAACCCGCTGATCCTGGGCACGCTCGCCGGGCTGTCGTTCAACGTCGCGCAGTTGTATCTGCCGGATGTCGTCGGCACCACGCTGCACCGGATGGGCCTGGCAGCCATCCCGCTGGGCCTGATGGCGGTCGGGGCGGGGCTGAAGCTCGGGGGCCTGAAAGCCGCGCCCCGCCTGGCCGCTGCGCTGATGACCATACGCCACGGAGTGCTGCCGCTGATCGCGTGGGGGCTGGCGTCGTGGCTCACGCTGACGCCCACGCAGCATGCGGTGGTGCTGGTGTTCGCCGCGCTGCCCACCGCGTCGAGCGCCTATGTGCTGGCGGTGCGCATGGGCGGTAACGGCCCGTTCGTCGCGGGCCTGGTGACGTTGTCGACGCTGCTCGGAATGGTCAGCGTGCCGCTGTGGCTGGCGGTGGGTGCGGGGCCCTGACGCCATCGGCAGGCGCACCGGCAAGCGCCCAGTCGATGTGCTCGCGCACGAGATCGCTCGCGCCTTCACGTGCTGCCACCAGGGCCGCTCGCAGTGCGGCACCCCAGACGGCATCGGTCGAGGTTCGCAGCGCATTGCCCATGGCCACCGCGAGGTTGCGCTGCCAGCGCTCGTGGCCGATGCGGCGGATGGCACTGCCTTCGGTGTGGCGCAGGAAATCGGCTTCGGTCCAGGCCCACAGTTCGAGCAGGGTCGGGTTGGCGAGTGCCGGACGCACATCGAAATCGGGCAGTGCACTGCGCTGCGCGTACTTGTTCCAGGGGCACACCAGCTGGCAGTCGTCGCAGCCGTAGATGCGGTTGCCCATCGGCTCGCGGAACTCGAGCGGAATCGGGCCGGGGTGTTCGATGGTCAGGTAGCTGATGCAGCGGCGCGCATCGAGCCGGTACGGCGCCACGATGGCCTGGGTCGGGCACACATCGATGCAGGCGCTGCAGCTGCCGCAGTGCGCATCCGCAGGCAGCGTCACCGGCAGCGGCAGATCGAGGTAGATCTCGCCGAGAAAGAACATCGATCCCGCGTCGCGGTGCAGCGCCAGCGTGTGCTTGCCGCGCCAACCCGGGCCGCTGCGGGTGGCGAGCTCCACCTCGAGCACAGGCGCTGAATCGGTGAAGACGCGGTAGCCGAACGGGCCAATGGCAGCGGCGATGCGATCGGCCAGCGCTTGCAGGCGTTGGCGCAGCACCTTGTGGTAGTCGCGGCCCCGGGCATAGACGGACACGGTCGCTTGCCCCGGTGTCCTCAGCCGTTGCCATTCGATGGCCTGCCAATCATCGGTCGCGTCAGGCAGCACAGCCGGCAGGTAGTTCATGCGCGCGGTCAGCACCCGCAAGGTGCCGGGCACCAATTCGGCTGGCCGGGCGCGCTTGAGGCCATGACGCGCCATGTAGTCCATCGCACCATGGCAGCCTTCGGACAACCACGCCTGCAGGCCGGGTTCTGCCGCGCTGAGATCGACGTCGGACACACCGATCTGGGAAAATCCCATCTCGTTCGCCCACGCCTGCATGCGCGGCCACCACAGCGTCGGGTCCACACGGTCCGCAGTCCACATGCCTTTGTCTTCTCCTTGCCAACGACAGCACCGCCAAACGCCGGCATGCCGATCTTAGAAGCCCGCACCACGCGCACTGTGCTTTGGGCCGACGAGGCCGACTGCGCAGCCACCGCCTGCGAACTGGCGGGCCGCCCTTCGCTGCGACACGCCTGTATCGAGCTGCACGGCAACCTGGGCGCAGGCAAGACCTCTTTCGTGCGCCACCTGCTGCGCGCGCTCGGTGTCAGCGGGCCGATCAAGAGTCCGACCTATGCCGTGATGGAGCCCTACGCCCTGCCCGGCCTGAGCATCTGGCACTTCGACTTCTACCGTTTCGAAGACCCGCAGGAATTCGAGGATGCCGGTTTCCGCGAGATCTTCGCAAGCCCCGGGCTGAAGCTGATCGAATGGCCGGAGCGTGCCGCCGGCCTGTTGCCCACGAGCGACCTGCGCATCGAGATCGCGATGACCGACGCGGCATCGGGCGCAGCCACCGATCAGGACGACACCCGCCGGCAGGTCACTTTCCAGGCCGGGACACCCCTCGGCCTCTCGCTGTTGCCATGACAGCAGCGCTGCGCCCGCGATGTCCGGCTCGTCGCCGGGCGCTGGCGCGCATGGGCACACTGGTGCTGGCGCTGGGCGGGCGGCATCTCGCGAACGGAGCCACCATCGTCGCGGTGCGGGTCTGGCCGGCGGCGGACTACACCCGCGTCACGATCGAGTCCGACAACGCGCTGGCCGCGAAGCACTTCCTGGCGGAAAACCCGCCGCGGCTGGTGATCGATGTCGACGGGCTCGACCTGAGCCCGCAGCTGCGTGATCTGGTCGGGCAGGTGCGCGCCGATGACCCTTTCATCGCCGGTGTGCGCGTCGGGCAGTACCAGCCCCGCGTGGTGCGGCTGGTGATCGACCTCAAGCAATCCATCCAACCGCAGTTGTTTGCGCTGGCCCCTGTGGCGGCGTACCGGCACCGGCTGGTGTTCGATCTCTACCCGACTCACGAGCCCGATCTGCTGCTCGCGCTGGTGCAGGAGCGGGAACAGGCCGAGCAGCAGGCCGCACAAGCCGTGCGCGATGCGCTGGGAGAGTTCATCGGCCAGGTCGATCGGCCAGCGGCAGCCTCGGCACCGGGTCCCGGTGCCAGCGCCCCGGTGTCGAGCCGTCCGGCCACGGCCGAGGCCTCCGCCTCGCACCCCGGCCCGACCCGGGCGGCCGCAGAGGCCGGCGACACGTCCACCAAGTCATCCAAGCGCATCAACCGGCTGGTGATCGTCGCGCTCGACCCCGGCCATGGCGGCGAAGACCCGGGCGCCATCGGCCCGAGCGGACTGCGCGAAAAAGACGTGGCGCTGGCGGTCGCGTTGCAATTGCGCGAACAACTGAACGCCGTGCCCGGCATGCGCGCCATGCTGACGCGCGACGCCGATTTCTTCGTGCCGCTGCAAGACCGGGTGCGCAAGGCACGGCGGGTGCAGGCCGACCTGTTCGTGTCGATCCATGCCGATGCCTTCTTCACGCCGGCAGCGCGTGGGGCCTCGGTGTTTGCGCTGAGTCAGGGGGGCGCCAGCAGTGCGGCCGCGCGCTGGATGGCGAACCGCGAAAACCTGGCCGACGCGGTCGGCGGGATCAACGTCAAGGTGAAGGACACCTCGGTGATGCACGCCCTGCTCGACATGAGCACCACCGCGCAGATCAAGGACAGCCTGCGCCTGGGCAGCGAGGTGCTGGGCCAGATCGGCCGCGTCGGGCGGCTGCACAAGGCCCGTGTCGAACAGGCCGGCTTCGCGGTGCTGAAGGCGCCCGACATCCCGTCGATCCTCGTGGAGACGGCCTTCATCTCCAATCCTGACGAAGAGGCCAAGCTGCGCGACGAGCGCTACCGCGCGCGGCTGGTCGAAGCGTTGTGCACAGGCATCAAACGCTACTTCGCAAAGAACCCGCCACTGGCTCGGAACCGCGGAACCTGAGGTCGAACGGGTATCCTTGGGGGATCCCCCTTTTTTTGCTTTGCCGTGACCGCTACCGCCACCCTCGACGAGCCCGTCGTCAGCGCATCGCCGGGCGTCGCACTCGACCCCGCCTGGCAAGAACGGGCTCGCAGCCTGATCGGCGACCTGTTTCGCCGCTCCGCTGCGATCTACTGGACCGACCTGCTGCTGAGTTCGGCTGCCGCCTGGGCCTTGACCGCGATCTACTTCACCGCGCCGGCCTGGAGTGCACTGCAGATCCTGGCCTTTCTCGGCGCCAGCGTGCTCTTCTTCCGCGTCGGGACGTTCATACACGAGATCGTCCACATGCCCGGCGGCCAGATGACCGGGTTCAAGCGCACCTGGAACCTGCTGCTGGGCATCCCGCTGCTGATGCCTTGGGTGCTGTACCGCAACCACATCGAACATCACAACCACCTGCAGTTCGGCACCCCGGCCGACGGCGAGTACCTGCCGCTGGGCTCCTCGCCGCAAGCCGAGACACTGAAGTACGTCGGCCAGGCACCGTTGCTGCCGCTGTTCATGATCGTGCGTTTCGGCGTGCTGGGCCCGCTGTCGTGGTTCCACAGTGGCATGCGTGAATGGGTGCTGACCCGGGTTTCCGCCGCAGTGTCGAACCCGTACTACGCCAAGCGCTTCCCGAAGCGCGACGAGCGGCATCTGTTGATCGTCGAGGCCCTGTGCTTTGCTTACCTCGCCACCATTGCCTTCTTGATCTGGCAGGGATCGATCAGCGTCACGCAGTTCTTCATGGGCTATGCGCTGCTCGCGTTCACGCTCGGGCTGAACTGGGTGCGCAATCTGGCGGCTCATCGCTATGTCAATGGCGGCGAGCGCATGACGATGGCCGAGCAGGTGGCCGAGTCGATCAACATCACCGGGCAGACTTGGCTGACGGTGTTCATGTTTCCCGTCGGCCTGCGCTACCACGCACTGCACCACATGTTCCCGGCCCTGCCCTACCACCACCTGGGCGAGGCACATCGGCGACTGATGGCCGGCCTGCCGGCCGATGCGCTGTACCGGGGTTGCAACCGCGACAGCTACTTCGGTGCCGTCCGCGAGTTATGGCAGTCGGCTCGGCAGACACCACCGGGGCAATCGGCGATGCGCGCGTGGTCGCCGGGCACCGGGCACTCTTGAACGCGAGCGCCTCCGCGCTGGCAACGCCGGACTCCTCGATCGTTGCCGCGTCCAGCACGCCTCCGTGCCTGATCGTCAACCCACGCAGCTTCAGCGCCTCGCGCGGCCTGGCGGCGCGGGCCACGGCATTGGCGCGTTCGCATGGCGCCGAGGTGGTCACCGTCGACAGCCCGGACGCCACGCGCGCGGCCATCGCGGGCATCCTCAAGCGGCATCAACGCCAGGTGATGCTGCTCGCTGGCGACGGCACGGTGTGTGCCATCGTGGATCAGCTGTCGAACCTTCCAGCAGGCGCCTGGACGCCGGATCTGCTGGTGCTGCCCGGTGGGCGCACCAACCTGACGGCGGCCGACCTGGTGCCTGGTGGACGGGCCCTGCCAACCCTGAAACGGGCACTGCTGCGTGCCCATGAGCAGCGCTGGGACGCGGCCGTGGAAGAGCGGTGCGCGCTGCGCATCGAACATGCTGGCGCCCCGCTGAGGCACGGCTTTTTCTTTTCCGCGGCGCTGATCGACAGCGTGATCCGTGAATGCCACCAGCACCGTGCCGATCTCGATCAGCACGGCGACCTGAGCACGTTCGGCTATCTGCTGCGACTGGCAGGGCGTGCGATGCTCGGGCGTTCGGGCCTGAGCTGCCCGAGCCTGCAAGTCGATGCTGGGGTGTGCGGCGCACAGAACGGTCCTGTGCGGCTGCTGCTGGCGACAACGTTGCTGCACCGCACCGGCCTGTTCGATCCGTATGCACCACGAGGCCAGGGCGAGGTTCGCCTGACCTCGGTCAGCCGGTCCGCACCGCACTTCTGGCGCACACTGCCGCGCCTGTTGACCGGGCGCTACACGCCAGCGATGAATGCCGACAACGGCTACCTCAGCGGGCGCTGCGAACGCGTGCAGATCAGCGGCTTGGCAACCTACATGCTCGACGGAGAGCCCTTCGATGCCGATCCCACCCAGCCCGTGACCCTCAGCGCAGGCCCCCGGCTGCGTTTCATCCGGCCATGAGCAAGAAGAAAAAGCGGGCTCAGCAACAGCCCAGTCGCGCGCCGCAGATGATCGGTGCGTTCATCCGCGCCTACCCGGGCCGCAGCGCCGCAGCGCTGGTAGCGGTTTTTGCTGCCGGCCTGACAGACAGCCTGGGCATGTCGATGCTGCTGTCCATGCTGTCGTTCGCCACAAACACCGGCGCGCACACGCCGTCGATGCCCGAGAAGATCGCGGTGCAGGTCACGCAGTTCCTGGGGCTGCAGCCCACCACGGTCGTGCTGCTGACGCTGTCAACGGTTCTGATCGCGCTGAAGGCCGTGTTGTCGCTGGTCGCCAACCGGCAGGTCGGCTACACGGTGGCCAACATCGCCACCGACCTGCGGCTCGCGCTGATCCGCTCGGTGATGTCTGCACGCTGGACCCACTACCTGGACCAGTCCGTGGGTCGCCTGACCAACGCCGTCGCGAGCGAGGCCCAGCGCGCCTCCGAGGCGTTCCAGCACAGCGCCGAGATGGCTGCCATGGTCCTCAATGGCGTGATCTTTCTCGGGGTCGCGTTGTCGATTTCGTGGCAGGCCGGCGTCGCCGCGATCATCGCGGGCGCACTGCTGCTGCTGTCGCTGCACACCCTGGTGCGCAGCTCGCTGAAAGCAGGACGGCACCAGACCGTGCTGCTGAGGTCGTTGCTGTCGGTCATGGGTGGGCAAATGGCCGCGGCAAAGGCACTGAAGGCGATGGCCCGCGAGGACCACGTTGATGCGCTGCTGTCCGACCAGACACGGGCCCTGCGAAAGGCACTGCGCCGCCAGGTGATCAGCCGCGAGGCGATGAGCGCGCTGCAGGAACCATTGCTTGCCATCCTGGTGGGTATCGGCTTTTTCTTCAGCCTGGTCGTGCTGGACATGCCGCTGGCCGAGGTGCTGGTGATGGTGTTCCTGCTCGCGCGTACCGTCAGCTACTTCTCTAAGGCCCAGCGTGCCTACCAGCAGATCGTCGTGCGTGAGAGCGCCTACTGGTCGGTGATGGATCACATCAACGTGGCCCGCGCCGAGGTCGAAGCCCCAGGGGGCGATCAGCGGGTGGCCCTGGTCGAGGGCATCCAATTCGACGACGTGAGCTTCAGCCACGGTGAACGCCGCGCCATCGTCGAGCACGGCACCTTCACCATACCGGCACAACAGTTGACAGTGATCATCGGCCCGTCGGGTGCTGGCAAGACCACGCTGCTGGATCTGGTCGTCGGCCTGCTGAGGCCGACCGGCGGTCGCATCCTCGTCGACGGCGTGGAGCTCGGTGCGCTGGATCTGCGCCAGTGGCGGCGTCAGATCGGCTACGTGCCGCAGGAATCGGTGATGGTCGATGAATCGGTGGCCTACAACGTGACGCTGGGTGAAGTGGGCATCAGCGACGAGCAGATCCGCACGGCACTGCGCGCCGCCGACGCCCTCACCTTCGTCGAGGCCATGCCCGAGGGGCTGCAGACCCGGGTCGGCGAAGGGGGCGCGCGCTTGTCCGGCGGGCAGCGACAGCGCCTGGCCATTGCCCGCGCGCTGGTGCATGAGCCGCGGCTGCTGATCCTCGATGAGGCCACCAGCCACCTCGACGCGGAGGCGCAGGCCGCGGTGATCGAGGCCGTCAAGCACCTGCGGGGCCGATTGACGATCCTGGCCGTTGCGCACCAGGACCTGCTGATCCAGGCCGCCGACCGGGTGTACCGACTGGCCGACGGGCAGCTCAGCACCTTGCGCAAGCAGGTCGATCCCACCCCACTGGCGGTGCACGGCTGAATGGACTGGGCTCGGAACCTGCGACGCCGACGTCGCCGTGCGATGTTTCTCGGCCTGCGCTCGCTGCTGCGTGTCATCGGATTCCGTCATGCGCGCACCCTGGGCAGTTGGCTGGGCGAGATGCAGTTCTGGTTCGGCGGGTCGCCGCGCCGGCGGCTGCAACGCGAGGTCGCCCAGGTGCTGGGTCGACTGCCAAACGACCCGTCGGTGCGCCCGCTGCTGCGCGAAGCCTACCGGGTGAACAACGGCGCGCTGATGGAGATCATGGCGATGTTCGACCAGCGCCAGGACGAAGACACGCTGGCAGCCCACTGCCAGCTGGATGGAATGGAGCACCTGCGCACAGCGATGAGTCAAGGGCGTGGCGCGATCGTGCTGGCCACCCACATGGGCAATGCCAGCCTCGCGATGATTCGCGTGGCGCAGTCCGGCTGGCCTGTCTCCTTGCTGTACCGCAAGGCGAGGATGATGTCGGACGGCTTTTTCCAGAACGGCCTGGAGCAGTACGGCATCCAGGCCATCCTCGCCAACAGCGGCATCCGCGCCTACGGCCAGATGCTGGCCGCACTGAAGCAGGGCCGGGTGCTGTTCCTGATGATGGACCAGGGCCTGAAAAAGGCGGAGGACGGCACGATGCAACGATTCCTTGGCAAGGACGTGCCCATGCCCGCCGGCCCGGCGCAACTGGCACGTGTGTCACGGTCACCGGTGCTGCCCATGGTGGCCTTGGCGGCCTCGCCGGTGTGGCGATTTGAAATTCAGCCCCCCCTGACGCTCGGGCAGGGCACGCTGGAGGCCGATGTGGACTTTCTCACCCGCCTGACCGAATCGCAGGTGCTGCAGCACCCGGAGCTGTGGAGCTGGCATCACCGGCGCTGGAGCAAGTGCCGATCCACGGTATCGAAGCCGCTTTGAGCTTCGGTCAGGCTGTGGCTGGGCGCCGCAGAAATTCCGCCAGCAGGTCGGCTCCGCGTCGCGCACTCGGCTCTCCGTGGCCCGCGCCACCGAACGTTTCCGCGAAATAGGCTTGCTGCAGTTGGCTGTAGTCGGCGTGGGTCTCGAAAGACCGCCGCAGCGCTTCACCGAGGGCGGACACGTCGTCGAGCACCGGACCCAAGGTCCAGAACCGGTAGTTCGGGTCGCCCTGCCAAGCGGTACCTCGCGGGTTGAGGAACAGGCAAGGCCGCGGGCGCAGCATGAACTCCGCCACCTGGCTGCTGACGTCGCCGATATACGCATCGGCACCCAGCGTGTAGCTCATGTCGATGCTGCGCTCGCTGCCGAGGTCGATCAGCATGTGCGGCAGCTCGGCGTAGCGACGAAAGGCGCGGTACTTGCCCGGCGTGGGCGGCTCGAACAATCGCACGTGCGGCGCGAACACGAGGTTGTAGTCCGGACTCTGCGCGAAATGGTCGAGCACCTGCCAGCCGACCTCTGGCCACGATGAGAGCTCAGGATCGAAGTGTGGGCTGTACAGCACCGTGGGTCGGCCGTTGGCGAAGAGCGGTGCAGGCCGCCCACCCGGCGCCAGCACCCAGTCGAACTTGGCATACACCCCGGTCGCGTAAGCCCCCGGGCGGATCAACCCCAGATCGAGCCGTCGCCGCTCCAGCTTTTCACCGAACGTGAAGACAAAGTCGAATTCACGGATCTCCGGTGTCACCGCCATCGCGCGATCACCAGCACCGTGGCCGGTGTAGACCATCCGGGTGCGGGCGGGCAGCCGCCCGCTTCGGCGCAACGACAGCGAGGTTCGCTCCGGCGTGACCACCGCATCGAACCCCGACAGGTAGTTCACGTTGGCCACCAGGGTCTGTTTCTTGTGCGGGGCCAGTTCACCGCTGAAGTGGGCCCGCAGGCGGACGTACCAGGGGCGCTCGAGCAGGTGATAGCGCAGGCGGGCGTTGATGCCGTATTGCTCGCACAGGCGGCGCGCGAAGTCCAGATGACGCACGCTGGCACCCGCAATGTCCACCTCGAATTCAGGATGGCGGGCGCTCAGTTCCAACGCGATCGGCAGCGAATGGGGAATCTGATGGAGCTGCGCGTTA
Source organism: Burkholderiales bacterium PBB1 (assembly GCA_002255905.1). Taxonomy (GTDB): domain Bacteria; phylum Pseudomonadota; class Gammaproteobacteria; order Burkholderiales; family Burkholderiaceae_C; genus PBB1. The sequence goes on along the minus strand of NKIN01000001.1, from coordinate 403,809 downwards.
TAGAGAAAACAGACTTTCATGCATGAACCGTAGATCGAACCCCATGCGTTCCACTGAGATTCTCTGAAGCCGGGACAAAGGCTCGGTTGACGCGACACGCCGGATACAAGTGCGCGATCAGCTGACGCTGGCGGCGCTTACTTGAGACGGTAGTCGCCATCGAGGTTGTTGAAATTGTGCTGGCGGCAGTGATCGAGAAACGCGTCGTCCGCCGCGTGCAACGACGATGGGACGAGGCGCGAGTCCAGCGCGCGATGGGTGATCTGCCACGCCAGGGAAGGTCGCACGTAACCCTGCGCCAGAGAAAAATCAACGGCGTCCTGGCTCACGGACCCGGCATCGAGACCGCTGTAGAGCGCCTCGAACCAAAGTGCCTCGAACGGATGCCCGCGGCTGAGCCAGGGCTGCTGCTCCTTGCTGGTGTAGTGCAGCAGGCAGGTGCGCCCCGGCTCGTGCAGGTCGAAGGCGTTCCATTCGCGTGGCAACGATCCCTTGAGCCACAGGGGCCGCAGCTTCATCAGATCGACGTAGCGGTAGCGTCCGGCGTCCAGGTCGTCGGCAATGCGCTGTGGCGACCAGTCGCGCAGGCGCTCACAGTGCATCAGCATCACGCTGGAGCCACGCAGCCCCAACTTGCCATCCGGGCCGTTGGCAGTGCGCCGCAAGACCTTCGCACCGAAGCGCATCGGCAGCTCGTACATCTCGGCGATGTCGCGCAACAAAATTTGATCGGAGTCAACGTAGATGGCGCGGCCGCGTCCGCCAGCCAGCATCGGGATGGCGAAGCGCTGGAACGAGAACGGGGTTCCGGGGCGGTTTTCAGGACGCTTGGGCAGCACCAGCGTGTCGCCCAGCAGTTCGCCAAGCGACAGCACCTCGACAGCGCGGCGTGTGCTGCGCCGGATGGACCAGCGCAGGACTTCGAACAACAGGCGGTGCGAATGCACGGCACCGACAAAGATGCGGATGGGTTCGGACGACATGCGTGGGTCAGGCGGTAGAGATCGCTCGGAGATCGAAGGGGTGGATCCCTACCGATCGGTAGATGTTCAGGGTACGGTCGTTGTTGTCCCCCTCGGCACCTGGCGCCGCTGGAGGCAGCAGGCTGTGCACCGTCAAGTGCTCGCCCAGCATTGCCAATGACAACAGCGCTGTCGTCAGGCTGCCGACGACGAGCGTGCCCGACAACAGCGGCACCAGCACCTCGATCGGCAACCGCGCGGGGAGTTCCAGCACCGAATGCAGCGGCATCTTCAATTGTCGATCCAGCGGCAGGCCGGCCCGCGGATGCGCCTTCAGCGCAACCAGTTCGCCACGCTCGGCATGCCGAGCCGCGACGGCTTCGATCTGTTGCCGCAGCACCGGGTAGGACTCGAGAAAGCGCGGATGAGGCAGCAGCAGCAGCAAGCCGATCGAGCGGCAGAGCGAGACATCCAGCCCCGCCACCGAGGCCGCCGCCGCGCAGATGCGGCGCACCCACGGATCGGCAAACCATGGTGGTTGAAGTGGTTGGACCGGCTTGCCACGCAACCCATCGTGCACCTGCTGCGGTAGCAGCACGTAGGCCTCCTGCACCGCCCTCGAGCCGCCGATCATCGGTGGCCGCTCCACTGGCAAGCCATAGCGCAGCCTGCGCTGGGTCACATCCAGCACCCGACGCCAACCTGATAGCACCTCATGGTGCGGCAGGTAGCTGTGCAAACCGTCGTCGAGATAGATGCGGCGCGCCGACGGGCAACCACGAACTGCAGCGTAGAACTCGGTCCGGCGATCATTGCCGACGGCAATCACCGAAGGCGCGATGTCGCGAGCGCAGTCGCTGATCTCGCCCAGCAGGCGCCGCGCAGGACCCACTCCCTTGAGCTTCGGAAAACGCACCACCGTCACGCCGGGCGTGGCACTGGCCTGCAACGCATCGGCAATGTGATCGGGCGAGTCGTCGAGCCGACTGATCAGCGCCAGCGTGTGCTGATAGCCACGAAAAGGCCCTTGCATCAGGCCCAACGCAAAGAAGGCGTGCAATGGTGTCGTCGTAAGGAACAGGGACTTCATCTCTGAAGGTAGCACGCGGTGCGACCCCATTTTACGGGTGCCCCTTCCGCGCACCACCGCCGAAGGACTGCGAGAAGCAGTGGCCTCACGCATCAGTCTGTCGCAGCCTGATGGAGTCCCGATAATCAGCGGCGACCCGGGCCCCAGTTCGACTGCTCTGGCATCACGCAGCAGACACACAACCGCCATCGATGAACCAGCCGCAACCCACATCTGCAGAGCCCCCCCGTGCACGGCTGGCGGCTGTCACTGGGGCGACCGGATTCATCGGGCGGCATCTCGTCGTGGCGCTTGCCGCGGCCGGTTGGCATACACGGCTGCTGATGCGGCGTGAGCTGGACGAGCCGCGCTGGCGCAACCTGCAGCCGCAGGTCGTCGCCGGCTCGCTCGGCGACCCAGCCGCGCTTGAGCGCCTGGTCGACGGCGCCGACGCCGTGATCCACGTGGCCGGGCTGATCAAGGCCACGCGGCGGTCCGACTTCTTCAGGGTCAATCGGGACGCTGCGACAGGGCTCGCCGAAACAGCTCGAAGAATCGCACCCCAAGCGCATTTCCTGCTGATTTCCAGCCTCGCCGCCCGCGAGCCACGGCTGTCCGACTATGCAGCCAGCAAACGCGCGGGCGAGGATGCAGTGCGCGCCACACTCGGCGAGCGGTTGACGGTGCTGCGTCCGCCGGCGGTGTACGGCCCTGGCGACCGCGAGACGCTGGTGTTTTTCCAACTCGCCAGGCAGCGCTTCGTGCCCTTGCTCGGTTCGGCAAGTGCGCGTGCCGCGATGATCCATGTGGACGATCTGGTGCAGCTGATCGTGCGGCTTGCAGCCTCGCCGCCGAGTGGGCAGGTGCTCACTGCAGCGGATGCGCGGCCAGAAGGCTACCGCTGGGACGAGGTATTGGGCGCAGCCGCCCGCGCGGTGGGCAACGAACGAGCACGCCTGGTGCGTGCGCCGCATGCGCTGCTGCGTGCGCTGGCGCTGGCAGGCGATGCAGGCAAGTGGCTCGGCGCGGCGAACATGCTCAATTCGCAAAAGCTGCGTGAGCTGCGGCACGACGACTGGTCTGTACCCGCCAGCGACTTGGCCACAGCCGCAGATTGGGCTCCACAGTTCGATCTGGACACCGGCTTTGCCGACGCCGTGGCGTGGTACCGGGCCCGACACTGGCTGTGAAACGTCCCCGCAGCGCTGGGCACGACCCTCTGTTCACAGAGCCAAAACATCCAGCCATTTTGTGAGCACGCGATCGGCGTAACCCGACTGCGCCACCAATGCCTGACCGCGCGAGGCATCGACGCTGCGCCGATGTGGGTCGCTCAGATACCGCCGCAGCCCGGCTTCCATCTCGCCAAGCTGGATCACTTCGGCATAGGGTGCATAGCTGGGTACCGGATCGGCCACCACGGCGAGGCCAGCGCGCAGTGCGGTGACAACGCGGTTGTCACTCTTGCACGCCGTGAATTCATTGGGCTGCGCCGGGATGAGCGCGATGTGTTGCATCCGCAATATCGCCTCGACGGTCGACGGACGCCATCTGATGTACCGACTCGACGGCATCAGCACCGCAACATCTTCTCTGAAGCGCCGGGCGTTGTTGCTGATCACTGTCAGATGCAGCGGGAAGACTCGGTTCAAGTCGACCAGCATTGGAACGATCCGCGCCAACTCGCCCATGCCCCAATTCTGTTGATCACGCTTGTTGGCGTTTCCAAACCACAAGAGTCGGGCGACTCCGGCAGGCGCCACTCGGTTCAGATGAGCCTGCTCGCGGGCTATCGCCCAGCGACTCCAGGCGCTGTCCCACAAGGAGGTTCCGACGATTGAAGGATCGTCCGGCATCTCGCTGATCACGACAGCAGTGCTGGCAGTCGGACACTCGCGGGCGACGACACGCGCCAGTGGCTCTGACGACGTGACGATGGCGTCAGCGAGCGTCGCCAGCAAGCGTAGATTTTCGACGTGATGCAGGTGTTGCTCTTGCTGCGATCTCGGCAGGAAATCGTTGTCGCAGAGATCCAGCACAAGTCGCCCGCCGTGGCGCTTGAACCGGCGCAACTGGCTCACGGTGTCATCGTCGTATCGCTTGCTGACCACCACGCAGCGGTACCGCGAGGCGTCTTGCGCTTTGAACCACGCAGAAGCAATGCCTCGCTGTGCAAGCATTGGCATCAACAGCCCGGCCCGCATGCGCACGCTGGCAAGTCGGAGGTCCTCAGACTTGCTCCACCAAGCGAGTTGTGGTTGAACCAGCGCAGCGTCAGACACGGTCCCACGCAGTTCACCGCCGATCAATTGCCGCTCCCGCATCCTCAGCGCAAGACATTGAGCTTGCGCAAGCGCCGATAAAGGCCTGGCGCGGCCAGCAGAGGATGGCGTCGCTGCCATTCCGTGACTTCAGGCCGCACGCCTGAATGGCGCTCGACTTTCCACATCGCGTAATCCATCGCACCATCGAAGGTGAATGCGGCCTTCAGCAACCGCGCGATGTTCAGTGGCTTGCCGAGCCGTCTACGCACAGCCCAGCGGCGCACGGCCGCGGCACGCGAAGACGGGGAAAGCCGCGGCGCGAGCTGCCCCGCCGCACTGGCCTCGAAGGCCATCCCTGCGGCACGCCAGGCCTGCGGCAGCAAGCGCGCGTAACGTTCGGCATCACGGGCCACCAGATCGTCGCCACGCGACCCCTTTTCCACGCGCAGCTCGGCGGCATAGGTGTGGGCAAACAGGGCACGCCAGAACGACAGCGCATCGCCATGCACCGGCCCCAGGTCGGCGGCCCAGCTTGCAGCGGTGATCACCGCCTGCCGCACCGCATCGGTCGCCACCTCGCGATCGGCATCGCTGCGCGCCCAGGCACAACAGCTGGGCTGAGAGAAGCGCGCCCACAGCGTGGTGTCGAGTGCATCCGGCGACACGCCCCGGCGGAATTGCGCCACGCTGATCAGCGCGTATTTCGCGCGCAAGGCATGCCCCTCCACCGTGGCCTCGATGTAGCCGACATTGGGTGGCAACAGCCAATTGGCGAGCGCGGCCAGCCGCGAACCCGGCCATGCACCGACACGATCGAGCAGCACATAGAAGTCGAGCACACCGTCGAGACGGGCGTCTCGCAGGTTGGATCCATAGAACAGCACCGCTGCTGCAGCTCCATCGGCGCGCCCGGCGAGCTGAGCCGCCAGCTCGCTGACTGCAGTAGGCAACTCGCGCTGCAGCTCCTCGGCAAGCAAGCTGCGCAGCGGCTCGTCGTTCACGCCGCCAACCACGACCGCAGCGGCCCGCGCCGCCGCGCAAAGGCCGCCTGCACGATGCGCAGCGCATGGATCACCAGACAGATGGCCGTCCACCACGCCACCACGAGAATGCCCATGTCGGGACGCCCGACCAGCAACGAGACGCTCAGGATGAGCAGGTTCGGATTGCGCCGGGCGGTGTACAGACGCAGCCAGCTGTCGAAGCGCTGCCAGACATGCATGTCCATCTTGAAGCAGGCCATGAAGATGCCTTCCTCGATGCGCTGCAGCACGTAGCCACCGACGATCACCGTCAACACCAGGCTGGCCTGCGGCAGGCTGAAACCCGCGGCCGGCAGACCCACGATCCAGGCCCACCACCAGAACGGCGGGTGGATCAGATCGATCGAGTGATCGAACACATTGCCCCAGGGGGTCGAGGTCAGCGTCACCCGGGCGAGCTTGCCGTCCACGGTGTCGAGGAAGGTCATGACCCAGGCCGCCAGCAGGCCCCAGCCGTAGTGACCGGTCCAGAACAGCCACATGGCCACGAACACCAGCAGCAGGCTGGCCGAAGTGACCTGGTTCGGCGAGACGCCGTTGTTGGCGCACCACCGCGTCACCGCCCGTGCAGGCGCGGGCCAGACGTGCAGCGTGACGACATCGGTCACGCCCTTGTACGAGCCCGCGAAGATGCGCTTTTCGATGGCCGGCAGCTCGGCGGCCGTCAGCGGCATCAGATAGGGTGGCTCGCGCTTGCGCAGCACGTCGTTGTAGCCATCGGCGAGCTGTGCCGGCGTCACCAGACGAGCGCTGGGTGGCGAACGCCGGTCGGCCAGCATCGCCGACGCGTCGGCTGCCGACAGCGACGCAGCCGACAGCGCCAGTGCGATGACACCGCCATCGGGCGCGGTCAGTCCCAGGTCTTCATTGGCCGATGCGAGGCTGCGCACGAAGGCATCGTCGTAGACCCAGTCGGCGCGCAGCAGCACCAGCCGCTGCGCATCGGACACGTCCGCCGTGGCCTGCGCGCGCGCGAGCTGACGCTGCAGCCGCTGTGCCGAGGTGAGACCCCACAGACGCAACGGTGAGTCGGCGACGACGATGCCGGCGGTGCGGCGCTCTGACGTTGGCGCGGCGCTCAAGAGCCGAGCCCACTGCCGGTTGGCGAGAAATCTTTTGGCATCATCGGAGGGTGAATTTACTGGGCGTGGACATGGGGACAACGAGCCCACTCAACAGCCGCGCATTATCGATGAGCGACTTGACGCTCGCCCACATCTCGGACCTGCACCTTCCTTTCGAGCCGCACCTGAGCTGGCGCCAGCGGTTCTCGAAGCGGCAACTCAGCGTGTGGTCCTGGCAAAAGCGCCACGCGGTGCAAAGCCGTGATGTTCTCGCCGCGCTGGCGCAAGACCTGCGCGCGCACGCCGTGAACCATGTGCTGGTCACGGGCGACATCACCAATTTCTCGCTGCCGGGCGAGTTTCAGCAGGCCGCCGAATGGCTGGCCGCGCTGGCACCGGCCGATTGCCTCAGCCTGGTCCCCGGCAACCACGACGCGCTGGTGCCCGTGCCGGCCGCCGTAGGCCTCGGTCTGTGGGACCGCTGGACGCGGCTGCGCACGGACTGGCCCTTCGTGCATCGCGTGGGCGAGGTGTCGCTCATCGGCCTCAACTCGGCACTGCCGACCGCCCCGCTGCTGGCGAGAGGCCGCCTGGGCGACAAGCAACTGGCTCGCCTCGAAGGGGCGCTCAGGGCAGAGGGCGAGGCCGCCCAGCTGCGCATCGTGATGCTCCATCACCCGGCGGCCGCAGGGGCCATCGGTTGGCGCAAGGCGCTCGCCGATGGCAACGAGCTGCGCGCCGTGCTCAGGCGCGCCGGGGCCGAGCTGGTGCTGCACGGACACGCGCGCAGCGCACGGCTGGACATGATCGCAGGCCCGTACGGGCCGATCCCCAGCCTGTGTGTGCCCTCGTCCACCGCGTTGCCCAACCCGCAGGACGAGGGTGCGCGTTGGCACCGCCTGCGGTTGGTCAACGAAGCCGGCGTGCGGAGCATCGAGGTCACGGTGCGGCGATGGTCGGTCTCGGCGGATGCCTTCGTGACCGACAACGTCTACCCGCTGCGCTTGCCACGACAGCGCGATGGGGCCCCAAGCGATAATCATCAGCCTCAAGAAGAGACCTGAATCGACCATGGCTGACACTGCACCCAAGACGGCCACCGAGATCAAGTTCGGTGACCCGGCCTCGCGAATCGCTCAGACGGATCACTGGACCGTGCTGCTGCGTCCGAAGCAGCCTGCGCTGGGATCGCTGGTGCTGATCTGCCGCGAGCCAGTGCGTGCGTTTGCCGATGTGAGCCCGCAGGCCTACGCCGACATGCGTGACGTCGTGCGCCGCATCGAGGCCACGCTGCGTGAGGTGGTTCGCTACGAACGGATCAACTACCTGATGCTGATGATGGTCGACCCGGATGTGCACTTCCACGTGATCCCGCGCTACGAGGGCTCGCGCCGGTTCGGAGACATCGATTTCCCCGACGCTGGCTGGCCCGGCCCGCCGATGCTCGATGCGGCGGTGTCGCTCGATGCCATCTCGAGCAACGCGTTGCTGACGCAGTTGCGCGCTGCCTGGTTGCGGCAAACAGGCTGAGACTTTGCGTCCCTGGTTCGCTTTCGATCGACTCGACCGCTACGCGCTGCGCCTGATCGCCGGTCCGCTGGCGCTGTCGCTGCTGGCGCTGCTGCTCGCGCAGCTCCTCGAGCGACTGCTGCGGTTGTTCGATCTGGCCGCGTCCGCCGGCGCGCAGCCATCGATCGTGGTGGTGATGGCGGCCACGCTGGTACCGCACTACCTGGGCCTGGCGCTGCCGATGGCGTTCACGGCCGCCATCTTCATGGCCGCTGCCCGCATGTGCGACGACAACGAGCTGGATGTGATGCTGGTGACCGGCCGCTCGATCGCCCGCGTCACCGCACCGTACTTCGTGCTGGCCGTGCTGCTGGCACTGTTCAGCCTGTACCTGTATGGCCAGCTGCAACCACTGGCGCGCTATGGCTACAACGTGGTGGTGAACCGGGTGCTGCAGACGGGCTGGGATTCGCGGGTCGAGGAAAACCGCTTCGTCGACATTGGCAACGGGGTCACGTTCACCGCCGACGTGATCGAGATCGACGGCCGGAGTCTGCGCGGTGTGTTCATGGAGAAGCGCGACGCCAAGGGCGAAGACATCCTGACGGCCGCTCGCGGGCGACTGGTACCCACGCCCGAGGGGCTGCGCATGCGCTTCGAGGACGGGCTGGTGCTGCGGGTCAGTGAGGCCCCGAAGGACGATGGCACCTCCATTTCGCTGTCCCGTTTCGTGCAGGGCGCCACCGACCGGGATTTCTCACCCAAGGCCGAGCCGCTGGCCGAGCGCGGTGGATCGGTGCGCGAGTTGACCCTGGCTGAACTGTGGAGCCGGATGCACCAGGACGGCTACCAGACCAAGCCTGCCGCGGAGTTTCACAACCGCCTGGCCCGGGCGTTCATCTTCCCGTTTCTGCCCTTGCTGGCATTGCCTCTGGGCATGGCCTCCAAACGGGGACGTCGCACGCCAGGGGTGGTCTTCGCCACCGTGGCCCTGCTGGGCCTGGATCACGCCATCCAGCTGGGCGCCAGCCTGGGCCAGTCGGGTCGTCTGCCGCCGGCGTTGGCCGTGTGGACGCCATTCGCGGTGTTCGCCGTGCTGAGCGTCTGGATCTTCCGCCGCAGCCTGGCGTGGCCGGGCGACAACCCGGTGCTGCGCGCGGTGATGGCGATCGAAGCCTTGATCGACCGCACCCGAGCACGGGCGCACCGCAGCGTCCCGAGCGCGCCATGAGCTTGCGGCCGTCGCCGGGCAGCACCTGGCCCAGGGAGTTTCGATGATCGGCACGATGCAGGCGTACCTGTGCCGCCGTGTCGGCACGCAGATCCTGGCCCTGCTGGCGGTGCTGACGGCCATGATGCAGTTGCTCGAACTGCTCGACGTGACCACCGACATCTTCGAGCGCGGGCAAGGCGTGGGCGGCGTGCTGTACTACGCGATGCTGCGCTTGCCGGCCGAGTTGGGGCTGGCGTTGCCACTGGCCGTGCTGCTGGGAACGATGACCTCGCTGAATGCGATGGCACGCACGCTCGAGATTTCGGCCATGCGCGCCTGCGGGGTCAGCTTCACACGCATGCTGAGCTATCTGCTGCCCGTGCTGTTGGTTTTCACCTTGCTGCAGGTGGCTCTGGTGCAGGTGGTGCTGCCCCGCGCTGAGATCGCCTTGAAGCAATGGTGGAACGCGAGCGCGCCCGCTGAAGAAGTGAAGAAACCGCTGTGGGCGCACACGCGGGGTGGGCTGGTGTCGATCGACAACATCAGCCCCGACGGATTGCAGCTGAAGGGCATACGCGTCTATGCCAGCGAGGCGGGGCTGCTGACCTCGCGCCTGCGAGCGGCCCGAGCGCAGTGGGATGGCCGGGCATGGCAGCTGGAGGACGTGACCGAACTGCGCGTCGAGCCGAACGGCGTTCGGCGCATCCATGACGACACCCTGGTTTGGCAGACCAACCTCCATCCCGAGGAGGTGCTGCGTCTGGGTGTGGCCCGACCCTACCTGTCCACTATCATGCTGGCCGATGTGATCGTCGGTTCGCGTGTGGGGTCACAGCCTCTGAGCTACTACCAAACCGCTTTGTACCGATCGTTCGCAGCGCCGCTTGTGGTGTTCATCATGCTGCTGCTGGCTCTGCCGACAGCATCGACACTCAGCCGGGGCGGTGGAGGTGGCGGTGCGATGTTGATCGCGTTGGCACTGGGTCTGGGCTTCCTGCTGTTTGACGGCATCGTGGCCTCGCTGGGTTCGAGCGGACAGCTCCCTCCACCGATCACCGCGCTGGCGGCACCTTTGTTATTCATCACCATCGGACTGTGGCGCCTGCGGGCGTGCGAGCGCCCATGAGACTCTGGATCGACACTGCCAGCACCGCACAGGCCGAAGCGCTGTTCGGCCTGCCCTCGCTGGAACGCTTGAGACGCAGTGTCGACAAGCGCATCGCGCCGCGAACTGTCTGGTTATCTGGCTGTCCGCTGGCGCCATCGGCATGGCCCGATGCCACGATCGACGTCGACACGACAGCCCTGGGCAGACGCCTGCGCCGAGCGTTGTCCGACGGGCCCCTCGTGGCCCTTGACAGCAGCAACGTCATCGATCCGCGGCTGATCGACTTTCTGCTGGCCGCTGAAGACGCGCCCTCCTGTCTCGCCTCGCGCGGCCAGGGCCAACATCGGGCAGTCGCCCTGTTGCTGCATCCGGACGTGCTGGATGCCATTCCGGAAGACGCCAAGACGCTCCGCGACGTCGCCGATGCACTGGTTGCCGCAGCACGCATCGCGCCACTTGATGAGACGAAGTTTCCGGCCTACATCAACAAGCTGCGGCGTACGCTGCCCTATTGGCTGTATGCCGTCCCGGACGTCAACACACGTCAACAACTTCAGCGGCAGATGTTCTGGGACAACTACAAGGGCTCGACGGACCTGCTCACCCGCTACGTCTACCCGCCACTGGTGTGGCCACTGGTGCGCCTGTGCGTGTGGTTGCGCATCCATCCCAACACGGTGACGGTGCTCTCCATCCTGCTGGCGATCGCGGTCGTTCCGCTCTTCATGGCTGGTCATTTCGCGTACGGCTTTCTGTGCGCGTACACGATGAGCGTGCTCGACAGCGTCGATGGCAAACTGGCCCGACTGACCTTGACCGACTCGAAGATCGGCAATGCGTTGGACCACGGAACGGACATCGTGCATCCACCTTTCTGGTACTTCGCGTTTGCATGGGGCCTGGGCGCACAGACGACAAGCCACCCGCTGTATCAGGCTGCAATCTGGTTGACCGTGTTCTACATCGCTGATCGGATCGTTCTTGGGATCGCCAAATATCGCCTGGGCTTCGCGCTCCACGCAGCAACGCGACTCGATGCGTGGGTTCGAAGTTTCATCGCGCGACGCAACATCACCATGTCCATCATGGCGCTCAGCGTCCTGGTGGGCGAAGGTGCGATAGGCCTCTACCTCATCACTGCATGGCAGGGCCTGACCTTTTTCTGGCACAGTGCCCGCACGCTGTGGCTGGGCTTCCTCGCACCCCATAGAGCAAGGCCAGCCGCATGACCCGCCGCATCGAGATCATCCCTGTCAGCACGTCGTCGGAGCTGGATCGATTCATCACGCTGCCCGGCCGTTTGTATGCCAGTGACCCCGCTTACGTGCCCCCCTTGGTACTGGAACGCCGGGAGGCGTTGTCGCCCGCCAAGAACCCGTATTTCCAGCATGCCGAAACACAGTTCTGGCTGGCACGGCGGGATGGGCGCGACGTCGGGCGCATCAGTGCGCAGATCGACCGGTTGGTGACCGACCCCGACGTGGGTCACTTCGGCATGATCGCTGCCGAGGACGATGGCGAGGTGTTCACCGCGCTGTTCGCCGCCGCCGAGGGCTGGCTGCGCGCACGCGGCAAGCGGCACATCCTGGGGCCATTCAATCTGTCGATCAACGAAGAGACCGGTCTGCTCGTCGATGGCTTCGACACGCCGCCAGTGATGCTGATGGGCCATGACCCCAGCTACGCCGCAGCGCGCATCGAAGCCCTCGGCTATGTGAAGGCCAAGGACCTGATCGCGTACATGTACGACATGGAGCACGAGTTGCCGCGCGCTGCACGTCGCAAGATCGACAGCCGCACGGCGCAGGCGCTGACGGTGCGTCACCTCGACAAGTCTCGCTATCTCGAAGAGTTCGACACCGTCACCGCGATCTTCAACGACGCCTGGTCGCAGAACTGGGGCTTCATCGCGTTCACCCAAGCCGAGATCGCCCACATGGCCAAGAGCCTGAAGATGCTGATCGACCCGACCTGTGTGGCCATCGTCGAGATGAACGGCGAGGCGGTCGGCTTCGGCATCGCGTTGCCCAACCTGAACGAATTGATCGCCGATTTCAACGGCCGGCTGCTGCCCTTCAACTGGCTGAAACTGCTGTGGCGACTGAAAGGTGGCGCGCGCACCGCGCGGGTGCCGCTGATGGGCATACGGCGCAGTTTCAGCGGCAGCATGGCCGGCGGGCTGGCGCCGTTCCTCGTCATCGATTCGCTGCGCAAGGGCCTGCGGGCCAAGGGGGTGCGCCAGGTCGAGCTGTCGTGGATCCTCGAGGACAACCGACCGATGCGACACGTGATCGAAGCGCTGGGCGCCCAGCCCTACAAGACCTACCGCGTGTACGACAAGTTGCTCACACCGTGACGGCATTGACCGCGCTGGTGCTGGCCGGCACCCGTTCTGGCGGCGACCCGCTGGCGGCCTATGCCGGCGTGAGCCACAAGGCCCTGATCGAGGTGGGCGGCCGCACGATGATCGAACGGGTGGTGAGCGCCCTCGCTGCACTGCCGCAAGTCACACGCATCGTCGTCGCGATCGAGCGACCGGAGTTGTTGCGTGACCTGCCCGAACTGCAGCCAGCGGTGCTCGGCAAGCCGCTGTCGACCATGGACACCGCCTCGGGCCCCAGCGCCACGGTCGCTGCGGCACTCGCCAGCCTCGGCGTGCCACTGCTGGTCACAACCGCCGACCACGCCTTGCTGCAAACGGGCTGGCTGACCGAATTCATGGCCGCCTGCCCCGCAAACGCCGACGTCACCGCCGCGCTGGCGGGGCGTGCCGCAGTCGAGGCGGCCGCTCCGAACACACGACGCACTTGGCTGCGCTTTGCCGACGGCGATTACTCGGGTTGCAACCTGTTCCTGATGTCGCGGCCGGCCGCGGTCGGTGTGATTGAACTCTGGCGCGAGCTCGAGCAGCATCGCAAGGAGCCGCTGCGGATGATGCAGCGCCTGGGCTGGCTGTTCGCGTTGCGCTACCGCCTTGGGAGACTCTCGCTCTCGGCCGCCACGGCCCGGCTCGGCACATTGGCCGGGGGCGCCAAGCTCGCAATCGTGGCCCTGCGCGACGGCCAGTCTGCAATCGACGTGGACAAGCCCGCCGACCTGGATCTGGTGCGCGAACTGGTCAGTCGCTGATACGGAACCGTGGCCGAGGTTGGCCAGCGCGTGTCAGGGCGCTGCAGCCCCGTCAGGCAGGCGTCGAAGCCGCCTGCTTCTGCGGCTGCCAACTCGAAGCCAACTCTCGGACTTGCACCAGATCCGCTGGGAAATCGAGCTCGCCCCACGACAGGCCTTCGATCGAGACGACACGCACATCGGCACCTGCATTGGCAAGGCGGTTGATGGCCGAGAGGTACCACAGGCCCGGGCCTTCGGGGGTGCGCATCGTGCGCTCGAGCTCGGCGACGAACAGCGCCGCACCGTCGGCATCAAAACGGAGGAAACCGATCGACTCACCGTTGACGCGATCGGAACTCAGCGTCTTGCCGATCGCGCGGAGGCGATCGCCGTCGGTCTCGACCTTCATGTCGTCAGCGTCGTACGCGGCCTTGCGGTCGATGGTGACGGTGATCGGCGCGCTGGGGGCCGCCAGCAAGCGGCCTGCAATCTCAGGCTCAAACAGCGTGTCGCCATTGAGGATCATGCACGGCCCGCTCAGCTCGGCACGTGCCATCCAGCAGCTGGCGAGGTTATCGGCCAGCTTGTAGAACGGGTTGTAGAGCGTGCGCACGCGCAGCTGGCTCAGCGCTAGACGCTTCAGTTCGGCCTCGACCAGATCCGGATAGAAACCCGTCACCACCACCGCCTCGGCGACGCCCATCTGATCGAGTGCGCGCAGCTGCCATTCCAGCATGCTGCGCCCTCCGAGATCGATCAGGCACTTGGGCATTTGGGCCGTCAACGGCAACAGGCGACTGCCTTGTCCGGCACTGAGGATGATGGCGCGATGAGGTCTGGTCACGTTGCGGACTTTCACAGTACGGTAATCAACCGACAAGCTTACCGTACCAAGGCGGTGGCGGTTGTCGATGTGCCGTGTTCCAACACCGACCTGGCCACGCGGCGAAAAATCAGTTCTGTGGGCAATTCCGCCAACGCCAGATGGGCCACATGCCGCCGGCCCACCGGCACCGCGAAGGTGTGCCACGGGCGCCCGCCATAGCTGGCCATGCGCTCACCGGGCGTCGTGTCGACCCGTGCGACCTCTCGCAGACCCTGTTCGCTGGCGGCCTTGACCACTGCTTCCTTGCGGGTCCACACCGAATAGAAGCGCCTTGAACTGCGCCCTGCCCAGGCCCTCTCGGCCGCACTCAGGTACAGGTGGAACTCTTCTGCAACCAGCTGGCCCACGCGCTCGACGTCGATACCGACCGCGCCTTGCGTCGATATCGCGCAGACCACGCGCCCTTCGCCATGCGAGAGGCTGAAATCAACCGGCAACGCCAGCGTGGGCCGCGATGTCGGGGGATAGCGCAACGTGGCAAGCACGTCACCCGCACAGCCGAGCTTGCGCAGCCCATGCTTCAAAAGCCGGCTGCCAATCAGGGAACGATGGCGCGCCTGCGCATCAGGCCAGGCACTGATCTGAGCGCGCCGAGGCGGCGGCAGATCCTGCAGCCACTGTGCTTCCAGTCGGGTCGACAACGAGAACTCGGGGGTGATCAGCACCGACACAGTCATCGCATGGGTGCCTGTCGTCTGCATGACACAATTTGAGGGTCGAAACAGAAAATGATTATGGTTCAGGAAGTGCTGGCCCCCGGCCCATCACAGCGCCACGACCTTGACGCCAACGACGAGAGCGCGAGCCTGCTGCTGGACCTGTCTCAGCGTTATGGCGACACCTTTCGTCTCACCTCGCAAAGCCGCAGCAACGACAACCTGGTGATCCTGAACGCCGACGACATCCGTCGCGTGTTGCAGACCAATCGCGGCAACTACATCAAGGGCATCGGTATCGAGCGCGTGCGCGTGCTGCTCGGCAACGGGCTCATGGCCAGCGAAGGCGAGCTGTGGTCACGACAGCGGCGCCTGGTGCAACCCGCCTTCCACAGTCAGGTGATCCGCAGTTTCACGGCGCTGATGCACAGCGCCAATGTCGAGCTGATCGAGCGCTGGAGTGGCTGCGCATCACGCGGTGAAACCGTGAATCTGACGCACGACCTGAGCGAGCTGGCGCTCAACATCGTGCTGCGCGCCTTGTTCGGCACCGACCTCGATCGCCTGATCGACGCCAAGGGCTCCAATCCTTTCGATTTGCTGACCAGCGAGACTCGCCGAGATCTGCCATTTGCCGCGAAATTCCGCGCCCTGACCCATCATGTGCTGGCCATGATCGCGGCCCGGCGCCAGGAGCAACGCATCGAGATGGACCTGCTGTCGACGCTGATGGAAGTCCGCGATCGCGACAGCGGCGAGGCGATGCCCGACCGCGCGCTGCTGGACGAACTGATGACGCTGATCGTTGCCGGCCACGAAACCACCGCCAGCGCGCTCAACTGGACCTGGTACCTGTTGTCGCAGAACCCGGAGGTCGAAACCCGGCTGCACGCGGCCATCGCCAACCGGCCGCAGGTGCCAGGGTCGGGGGAAGAGGCTGCCGCCACCCACCCGTACATCGAACAGGTGCTGCAGGAAGCCTTGCGTCTGTATCCACCGGGGTGGCTGTTCACACGGCGTGCCCTCGCCGATGACGTGCTGGGTGGTTTTCATGTGCCAGCGGGCACCGATGTCTTCATCTGCCCCTACCTGTTGCATCGGCAGACGGTGCATTGGGATCAGCCAGAAGCCTTCGATCCGCTGCGCTTCGAGCCAGCCGCGGTCGAGGCTCGCCATCGCTTCGCCTACCTGCCGTTTTCTGCCGGACCGCGCTATTGCATCGGCGCCACCTTTGCGATGGCCGAGATGACGATGCACCTCGCGATGGTGGCCGATCGCTTCCATTTGGAGTACACCGGCACCGTTCCACCCGCGGCAGAATTTCAGGTCAACCTGCGCTCCCGTCACGACCTTCAAATGCGTCTTGTGGCGCGCTGAAAAAAACTCACATGCCGCCCATCAAAACCCTCAACGCGATCCTGCCTGCCGACGTGCGCGAGGATCGCCACATCACCTTCATTGAAGGCGAGAACGAACAGCGCACGATGAGCTTTCGGCGATTGCGCCAGCGCGCCACCGGCGCCTTGGGCGCGCTGCAGCGCCGTGGCCTCCGGCGTGGCGACACGCTGATCCTGTTCGTCGCCGACAACGAACGCTTCGTGGAGATGTTCTGGGCCTGCGTGCTCGGCGGCATCGTGGCGGTGCCGTTGGCACCAGGCGTCGCCGATGAACACTGGCGCAAGCTGCTGCGGGTGTTCGCTCAGCTCGATCAGTCGCTGGTCTGCATCGACGCCACCAGCCTCGAACGCTTCGATGCATTCATCGCGACCCACCACCTCGAAAGCGAAGGGCAGAAACTGCGCGCACGCACGGTGGTCGCCGGCGGACTAGACCTTGCCGGCGAGCCTGGCCTGACCGTGCAGCCCGACCCGAGCGACCTCGCCTTCATCCAGTACTCGTCGGGGTCGACCGGCGACCCCAAGGGCGTGATGCTCACGCACCGCAATCTCGCGGCCAACATCGCCTCGATCATCGAAGGCGCTGCGTTCACCGACCAGGATTCGGTGATGAGCTGGATGCCGCTGTCGCACGACATGGGTCTGATCGGCTTTCACCTGACCCAACTGGCCAGCGGCATCAATCACGCGATCATGCGTACCGAGCTGTTTGCGCGCCGACCCTTGCTGTGGTTGGACCTGGCGAGCCAACGGCGCTGCACCGTGCTGTGTTCACCGAACTTCGGCTTCCAGCACTACCTGCGGCAATACGAACATCGGCCACCGCAGGGCCTCGATCTGTCTGCCGTGCGGCTGATCTTCAACGGGGCCGAGCCGATCTCCGCCGAAGTCTGCCGCCGTTTCATGCGCACGATGGCGCCACACGGGCTGAAGCCCGGTGCCATGTTCGCCGTGTACGGATTGGCTGAGGCGAGCCTCGCCGTCAGCTTCGCTCAGCGCGGCACCCCACTTGAAACGGTGGTCGTCGATCCTACCCGGCTGCGGGTTGGCGAACCAGTGCGCCACGAGGCGCTAAATGGAGGCCGTGTGTCGGAGCTGGTCAAGCTCGGGCTGCCACTGAGCGGGGTCGCGTTGCGCATCGTCGACGATGCGGGCGAGACACTCGGCGAGCGCACCCTGGGTCGCTTGCTGATCCGTGGTGACAACGTCACTGCGGGCTACTACCAGGATCCCGCACGTTCTGCAGAAATCATCTCGGCCGATGGTTGGCTGGACACCGGCGATCTGGGTTTCATCTGGGATGGACAACTCGTCATCGCCGGCCGCGAGAAGGACCTGGTCATCATCAACGGGCAAAACCACTACCCGCATGATCTGGAGCGTATTGCGGCGGAAGTGGTCGACATCGAGGCCAACCGTGTTGCTGCCGCAGGTGTTCGCGACCCGGTGGCCGACACCGAGGAGCTGGCATTCTTCGTGATCCATCGCGCGGGCATTGCCGAGCTCCTGCCCAAGGTGCTGGAGTTGCGACGCAAGATATTGCAGCAAACGGGCGTGGAGGTGGCGCATGTGGTGCCCGTCAAGCAGATCCCAAAAACCAGCAGCGGAAAACTGCAGCGTTATGCATTGGCCGCGGCATTCGAACGGGGCGAATTCGACGAAGCGCTGTCCGAGATTGAACGGCTTCTGGCGCAGCGACGGGCTGCCGAAGAACGAACGGGGACACCAACCGCACAACGTCTGCAGGCAATCTGTGCCGGTTTCGTTGCCGATCGGGTGTTGACTCCACAGACCAACTTGCTCGAGATTGACCTTAACTCGCTGACATTGGCTCGCATCCACGAGGCCATCGAGCGAGAGTTTCCGCAGCGCGTTCAGGTAACAGACCTGTTCGATTACCCCACACTCGAACAGCTGGCCGAGTTTCTGGATACCACCACCGCCTGAAACAGCGGCGATCGGTCAAAATAGCGTGTTGCAGTCAACTGTCGCAACGCCTGAATTGGCGTTTTACGCAACATGTTGTACCGACCATGACAGTTTGATTGCAACGCGGACGAGGTCAAATTACATTTCCCAGCGGCTGAAGGCTTGCAGTGCGAAAGGGTGAGGGTTGAAAGATTACTTGCGAGGCCAGCATGGCCGTCAGAGGTGTTTCCAGTGAATGCTGCGGCACCTTCCCACGCCTGTGTGACCCCAACCGCGAGCGGCCTCGAACTGCGCAGCGCGGACTTTCCGACCTTGGCTGCGGCACTTGATTACGCGGCGGGCGGCGACTCCGGCTTCAATTACTACGATGGTCGTGGCGCATTGGTCGCTAC
This sequence comes from Burkholderiales bacterium PBB1, assembly GCA_002255905.1. GTDB lineage: Bacteria > Pseudomonadota > Gammaproteobacteria > Burkholderiales > Burkholderiaceae_C > PBB1. Next base: position 385,206 of record NKIN01000001.1, on the reverse strand, counting down.
GCTTCCGTACAAGGAACTCCGGGCGCAAGCGCTCGAGATGGCTCGGCGTCTGGCGCCACTCGGCCGCGGCGAACGACTTGCGCTGGTCGCGCACACGCACCCCGACTTCGCAGTGATGTTCTACGCATGCCAGTACGCGGGACTGGTGCCCGTGCCGCTGCCAGCCGCGGTGCATCTGGGCGGGCGCGAGGCCTACGTTCGACACCTGCGCCAACTGATGAAGGACTGCCAGGCGGTGGCGGCGTTCGCTCCACAAGAGTTCGTCGGCTTCCTGCGCGAGGCCAGTGAAGGCTTGTCGTTGACGCTGGTCGGGACAGCCCAGGACTTCTCCGCCCTGCCCGCTCTCGACACGACACCGCGGCCGCCAGAACCCAGCGAACTGGCTTATCTGCAGTACACCTCGGGCAGTACCCGTTTCCCTCGCGGCACCATGATCACCCAGTCGGCGGTCATGGCCAACCTGAGCGCCATCTTCAACCACGGCTTCCAGTTGACCCCGGAAGACCGTTTCTGCTCCTGGCTGCCCTACTACCACGACATGGGTCTGGTCGGCATCGTGCTGGGCTGCGTTGCCACACAACGTTCGGTCGATTACCTGCCCACCCGCGATTTCGCGATGCGCCCCCGGTTGTGGCTGAAGCTGATGTCGCTGAACCGATGCACCATCTCGTTCAGCCCGCCATTCGGCTACACACTTTGCGCGCGGCGCCTGCGGCCTTCTGACACCGAAGCGCTGGATCTGTCCGCATGGCGCGTGGCAGGTGTGGGCGCCGAGATGATTCATCCGGAAACCTTGCACGAGTTCGCCAAGGTGCTGGCTTCGGCGGGCTTCGATGAAAAGTCCTTCCTGCCCTGCTACGGAATGGCTGAATGCTCGTTGGCCGTCAGCTTTGCGCCCCTCGAAGTCGGTGCCCACAGCGACGTGGTCGACATCGACCGGCTCGCGCATCACGGCGAAGCCATCCCGGTGAGCGCCGACGGTACAGGCGCCAAAGGCAAGGCCTTCATCGATTGCGGCAAGCCGCTGCCAGGCTACGAGATGGAGATCCGCGACGAGCGCGGCCGATCGCTGCCGGAACGCCGTTGCGGCCGTATCCACCTGCGAGGCGCCAGCTTGATGTCGGGCTATTTCGGCAACCTCGAAGCGTCGCGCGAAGTGCTCTCAGCCGACGGTTGGCTGGACACCGGTGACATCGGCTATCAGGCCAACGGCGCGCTGCACATCACGGGCCGAGCCAAGGACCTGATGATCATCAAGGGCCGCAACATCTGGCCACAAGATCTGGAGCATCTTGCAGAGCAAGAGCCTGAAGTGCGCCCGACCGACGCGTCTGCATTTTCGATCACCGATGACGAAGGCAATGAAACCGCCGTGCTGGTCGTTCAGTGCCGCGAAGCCGATCCGCGCAAGCTCGCCAGCCTGGCCGAACGTGTTCAGCAGGCGATTCATGCCGAGTTCGGCATCCACTGTGTGATCGAACTGGTGCCGCCACACACCTTGCCGCGGACATCGTCGGGCAAGCTGTCTCGTAGCACGGCGCGCAAGGAGTTCATCGAACGGCGCAGCGCAGAAGAAACGACGGAGTCCCGCGGACGGTTCGTTGGTCATCCGAAGCGCGCGCCCATTGAAGTTGAAAGCGCAGCATCGTGAGCGTGTTGTCCGGACCAGCAGTGGAACCCTCCTCCTTGAACGAAACGGCAGCGTCGGTCGAATCGACCATTCGCGAAGCCCTGAGCGTGATTCGCCCTGATGCCGTCAGCATCCGAGGCGACGCGGATCTGGCCCAGGAAGCCGATCTCGATTCGGCTGAAGTCATGGACCTGGTGATGGAGATCGAAGATCGCCTCGATCTGTCGATTCCAGTGGAAACCATGGCTCAGGCTCGCACCATCGACGAGCTCTGTGCTGGCATCGTGCAACTCAAGCATGGGGCCCCGTGAGCCTGCTCGATAAATTCGCTGTCCAGCGCGGTCTGGCGTCCAGCCTGGCGGAAAACAGCCAGGTGGCCCCGATCGCCACCCCGATGGACGAGGTGCATTCGGCCACCTCCGCCACGATCAACGGTCGTCGCGTGATCCTGGCCGGCACCAACAACTACCTCGGCCTGACCTACGACGCAGACTGCCGCGCCGCGGCAATCGCCGCCATCGAGTCACTGGGCACCGGCACCACGGGCTCGCGCATGGCCAGCGGCAACTATGCCGGCCACCGGGCACTGGAACACTCGCTGGCCAGTGCATTCGGATGGCCGACCGCGATCGTTTTCTCGACGGGCTACCAGGCCAACCTCGGCACGCTGTCGGCCTTGGCCGGTGAGGGCGACACCCTGCTGGTAGACGCCGATAGCCACGCCAGCATCCACGATGGTTGCCGACTCAGCCACGCGACGACGATCCGCTTCCGTCACAACGACCCCGAAAACCTCGATCGACGTCTGGAACGCCTGGGCGAGGCAGCCAGCCGCACGCTGATCGTCGTCGAAAGCCTGTACAGCACGCTCGGCGACCGCGCGCCTTTGCGCGAGATCGTCGAGATCAAGAAGCGTCATGGTGCCTGGCTGCTGGTCGATGAAGCCCATTCGTTCGGCGTGTTCGGGCCGCGTGGATTGGGTCTGTGCGAGGCGCAGGATCTGCTGGGCGAGGTCGACTTCATCGTCGGCACCTTCTCCAAGAGTCTCGGCGGCGTCGGCGGCTTCTGTCTCGGCCGCCATGCGGAGGTCGAATTCATGCGCATGGTCAGCCGGCCCTACATCTTCACGGCGTCACCGCCTCCACCGGTGATCGCAGCGACCCACCAGGCCCTGCGCAAGGTGCTGCAGGGCCACGAATTGCGCGCACGACTGTGGCGCCATGCAGAGCGTGTTTACGGCGAGTTGAACAAGATGGGCTATCGACTCGGTACAGCCGCGCCCGGCCCGGTGGCAGCCATCGTGTTCGACACGCGCGATGCGGCATTGGCCTTGTGGCAAGGCCTGCTCGACGCGGGCATCTACACCAACCTGATGATCCCGCCGGCCACGCCGTCGGGCCTGAGCCTGGTGCGCATCAGCCTGAGCGCTGCCCAGAGTGACGACGACGTCACGCAGATCATTGCCGCGCTCGCGGCCCATGCGCGGCGAGCCCGCCCGGCGCTCGCGGCCTGAGCGTTCGTCAGCCGCCCGCCCTCGTTTCGACGTGCGGCGGTGTGAGACCGGTCAGTCTTGGCGCTGTACCGCAAATCCCCCTAGGAACCTTCTGCATGGCTTGAGAATCGAGCCGTCTACGCTGCGGATGCACCAGTCTTGGCTGGCGCATGCGCGCACTTCCCAGCCGGACACTTCCCATGACCTTGCCCCCTGCCGCCAGCACGCACCTCGCCTTTGACCGACTGCGCGGCTACCTTGAAGGGCAGATCCTGGGTCAGCCCGCGCTCGTCGAGCGGCTGCTGGTCGCATTGCTTGCCGATGGCCATCTGCTGGTCGAAGGCCCACCGGGCCTGGCCAAGACCCGGGCGGTGAAGGCGATGGCCCACGCGGTCGAATGCGATTTCCAGCGTGTGCAGTTCACCCCCGACATGCTGCCTGCCGACCTCACCGGCTCCGACATCTACCGGCCTGAAGAAGGCAGCTTCCGTTTCCAGCGTGGCCCGCTGTTCCACAACCTGATCCTGGCCGACGAGATCAACCGCGCGCCCGCCAAGGTGCAGTCCGCGCTGCTCGAAGCGATGGCCGAGCGGCAGATCACGGTGGGCGTGGCCACCTACCCGCTGCCGCACCTGTTCATGGTGATGGCGACGCAGAACCCGATCGAGCAGGAGGGCACCTACCCGCTGCCCGAAGCCCAGCTCGACCGCTTCATGCTGCACACCCGCGTCGACTACCCCGACCGTGCGACCACCCGGCTGATCATGGCGCTGGCGCGCCAGGAAGCCGTGTCTGAAGTCGAGATGCCGCCGCCGCCGCACAAGCTGCCGCAGGCCGATGTGTTCGCGGCGCGGCACCAGGTCCTGGCGCTGACCTTGGCCGATTCGGTGGCGGACTACATCGCCGCGCTCGTCGATGCGACACGACACCCCGCGCCCTACAGCGCACTGCTCGCCAGCTGGCTGCGCTGGGGCGCCAGCCCACGCGCGGCGATCGCGATCGAGCGTGGCGCGCGGGCACTCGCCTGGCTGGACGGCCGCGATTACGTGAGCCCCGAAGACGTGCAGGCAATCGCCCCCGATGCGCTGCGCCACCGCCTGCTGCTCGACTACAGCGCACAGGCCGCACGGGTGACTGCGCAGGACTGCATCGTCGAGCTGCTGCGCACCGTCCCGGCACCCTGATTCCAGGCACGCGATGGGGCTGCTGCCTGATCTCGACGAACTGGTCGCGCTGCGCGGCGCCGCGCACGGGCTGGAGATGCACCTGCGCCATCCCGCGGCGGCGCAGTTGCAGGGCGGACACCGCAGCAACCATCGAGGGCGCGGCCTCGAGTTCGACGAGGTGCGCGCCTACGCCCAGGGCGACGACGCCCGCACCATCGATTGGCGCGTCACCGCGCGACGTGGCCGGCCGCACACCAAGCTGTTCCGCGAGGAACGCGAGCGGGTGGTCTGGCTGCTCGCAGACCTGCATCCCGGCCTGTACTTCGGCAGCCGGCAGCAGCTCAAATCGGCCCTGCTGCTGCGCGCGGCCGCCTGGCTGGCCTGGGTCGCCATCAGTGCCGGCGATCGGCTCGGCGTCGTCCTGACGCAGGGCTCGTCGCTGCCGCAGATGCTGCCGCCGCGCTCGCGCGACATCGGGGCCCTGGCCGCCCTGCAGGCACTGGTGCAAAGCCAGCCCCAGGGGCCGGGAGAGCCGACAGGTCATGGGCTGGAGGTGGCGCTGAGCACCTTGCGTCCCCTGTTGCGCTCGGGCAGCACGGTGTTCGTGCTGAGCGACTTCAGCGGACTCGATGCGGCCGCGGAAACCGCGCTGGTCACCATCGGCTTGCGCGCCGAGTGCCGGCTGCTGTGGCTCACCGATCCGCTCGAGCACGACGGCCTGCCGAATGGCTCCTTTCGCGTCGGACTGCCCGGCCAGCGCTGGTCGATCGACGGAGCCGCCAGCCGATCCGCGTGGGTGGCCGCCTGGTCACGGCGCGAACAGCGCCTGGCCGAGATGAGTCGCAGCCATCGCCTGCCGCTGCTGCGGCTGGACACCAGCGGCGATCTGTCCCAGACGCTGCCGCGCTTTCTCGGCGAGTCGCGATGAACCCCGCCCTGCTGGCGCAACTGGCCCCCGACCGCGCGCCGCCGCCGCTGGGTTGGTGGCCACTCGCACCCGGTTGGTGGGGACTGGTGGCCGTGTTGCTGCTGGCCCTTGCGCTGGCGGGGTGGTTGCGCAAGCGGGCTCGGCAGCCCTCGATCAAACGCTGGCAGCGCGTGGCCCTGCGCGAATTGGCGCAACTGCAAAGGACACCGCGCCCAACGGGCAGCGACGACGCCCAGCTCGCGCGCGAGTTGCAGCACCTGCTGCGCCGCTACGCCATCGCCCGCCATGGCCGCGAGACCGTGGCATCACTCAGCGGCGACGCCTGGCTGGCCTTCGTGGTCCGCCACGGCGGTCGCGACTGGGCCGGTGACAGCGGACAGGCGCTGCTGCGATGCGCGTACGGCGGGCCCGCCGCAACGCGGGATGGCGCGGTATCGCACCTCGATCGCGAGCGCTGGCTCAACGGTGCGCGCGCCTTCATCCAGAGCAAGGGGCCCGGCCGGTGATCCACTTCGAATGGCCTTGGATGCTGCTGGCTGCGCCACTGCCGTGGCTGTTCGCGCGCTGGCTGCCACCGGCCCGGCCGCTCGGCGCCGCGCTGTTCATGCCTTTCGCAGCGCAGATCGGGCCGCGCACGGCGCCAGCAGCACCGCGGGCACCACGCTGGCGGCTGATGCTGTTCGCGGTGATCTGGGCGCTGATGCTGGTGGCCGCCGCCCGGCCGCAATGGCTGGGCGAGCCGCAGCCGGTCGCAGCCACCAGTCGTCGCCTGCTGCTGGCCGTCGACACCTCGGGCTCGATGGCCGCGCAGGACATGGCCGGACGCATGAGCCGGCTTCAGGTCGTGAAGGCGGTGGCGGGCGACTTCATCCGACGCCGCCATGGCGACCAGGTCGGCTTGATCATGTTCGGCACGCGCCCCTACCTGCAGGCACCGCTGAGCACCGACCTCGACACCATCAACCAGTTTCTCGAAGAAGCGTCGATCGGCATGGCCGGCCCGGCCACCGCACTGGGCGACGCCATCGGATTGGCGCTGAAGCGGCTGCAGGCCGAACGCGACAGCGAAGCCGCCGTGCGGGACAGCCGCCGTGAGACGGTGCTGGTACTGCTGACCGACGGCAGCAGCAACGCTGGCGAGATGCCCCCGCTGCCCGCCGCACGCCTGGCCGCTGCGCAGCGGCTGCGCATCTACACCATCGGGGTCGGCGGCGATGAGGACAGCGATCTCGATGAAGACACCTTGAAAGCCATCGCCAACGAAACCGGTGGCGCCTACTTCCGTGCGACCGATGCAGCCGCACTGCAGCAGGCGTATGCACTGATGGACCAGCTTGAGCCTGCGGCAGCGCAGGACCGTTGGGTGCGCCCCAGCGACGAGTGGTTTGCCTGGCCGCTGGCGCTGGCGTTGCTGCTGAGCGTACCCACGGTGTCGCTGCGGGAGCCGCGATGGCGCTGATCGCCGAGTGGCAGGCCGCGCTGGCCCGCTTTCATTTCGAGCGCCCGTGGTGGCTGATCGCGGTGCCGCTGCTGCTGGCGCTGGCTGCCTGGCTGGCGCGGCGCAGTGCGTCAGGCGGTGGCTGGGCTGCACTGGTGGATGCCCCGCTGCTGGACGCGCTGCGGCTGCCCGAGCCCGCGGTGACGACCCGGGCCTCACCCTGGCCCTGGCTGGCGCTGGCCTGGACGCTGGCGGCACTCGCGCTGGCCGGCCCCACCTGGCAACGCGAGCCTGCGGCTGCGAGCGCCACGCCCGATGGCTGGGTGCTGGTGCTCGACCTGTCTCCCTCGATGCTGGCGCCTGATGCCGCACCGAACCGCGTCAGTCGAGCCCGCTACGCCATCGAAGATGTGCTGCGCTCAGCCCAGGGCGCACGCATTGGCCTGGTGGTGTTCGGTGCCGAGCCGTACACCGTGACGCCCTTGACGGACGACGTCGCCACGGTGCGCGCTCTGACCGGCCCGCTCTCGCCCGGCCTGATGCCCAGCAGCGGCGACAGGCTGGGCGCGGCACTGGCGATGGCTCAGCAACTGCTGGAGCGTTCGACGACACAGGGCGGCCACGTGGTGGTGCTGACCGATGGCTACGCCGATCCGGACGAAGCCAACGCTGCGGCCCGGTCCTTGCGCGACCGCAGCACCACGGTCGATGTGCTGGCAATCGGCGGTGGCGGCGAGTCGCCCAGCGCCGCATCTGGCGCACTGGCGAATCCCGCAAGGGCCAACGACACCACGGGTACATCGCCGGCCGAAGACAGCGCCGCGGTCGAGCCGGTGAACCGTGAGCTGCTGCAGCAACTGGCCCGCGCCGGCGGGGGCCGTGTCTTCGAGCTGGGCGAGATGCCCGCGCTGCTGTCCCAGCTGCAGACCAAGGTGACCCGCAGCGCCACTGCACTGAGCGACGTGGAAGCCGAGCGCTGGCGCGACGCCGGTGTGTGGCTGTTGCCACCGCTGCTGTTGCTGGTGGCCGTGATGGCTCGGCGAGGCTGGTGGTGAATGCGATGCAGGTGATGAAGCTGCTCGGATGCGCTGCCGCGCTCTGGCTGTGCGCCACTGCAGCGCAGGCCGAGAGCGGCTGGTCGTCGCTGTGGCGCACACCCGACCAGCGCGGCGAGGCCGAGCTGCGCGCCGGCCGCGCTGCGGCGGCGGCGCAGACGTATGCCGATCCGCGCCGCAAGGCGTGGGCGCAGCTCAAAGCCGGCGATGACCGCGCTGCGGCCGACAGCTATGCCGGCCTCGACGCGCCCGAGGCACCCTACAACCGGGGCAATGCCCTGGCGCGCGCGGGGTCCTTGCAGCAAGCCCTGCAGGCCTACGACGAAGCGCTGGCCCGAGATCCCGGTGACCGCGACGCGCAGCACAACCGCGACCTGGTCGCCAAGGCCTTGCAACCGCAGCAGCGGCCTTCGTCGCAGCAGGGCCACACCGCATCGAACACCGCCGGCGGCACAGGTGCCCAACCCACGCAACAACCCGCGTCAGGCCCGCCCGGCCAGGCACCGCAGGGGTCGGCCACGCCCGACAGCGCCGGCCGCCAACCTGCGACGCCGTCCCAGCCGGGCCCGACCAGCGGCCCTGGGCAAGCCGCACCAGAGGGCGGTGTGACATCCGGCGCAGGCGCTCTCGGCGGCACCGACGGCAAGGACACGGGCACCAACGGCCGTGTGGATCCCAACAGCCCGGACAGCGCCGCGCAGGCCGAGCGCGATCTGCTGGGCGCGACCCGCTCACGTTCGGGGCTGCGCACCGGGCGTGACACCCCCCCGCCACGCACCGAACAGCAGCTGGCCGAAGACCAGTGGCTGCGCCGCCTGCCCGACGATTCCAGCGGCCTGCTGCGGCGCAAATTCCTCATCCAGCATCTGCTTCGCCAGGGGAATGCCCCATGAAACTCGGACAGCGGCTTGCCCGCAGCCTGCGCGCCTGCGGGTTCGTCATCACCGCTGCGCTGTGGTGCGGCACCACCTGGGCTGCCTTCACCGCCTCGGTCGACCGCACGCAGCTGGCTGCTGGCGAATCGGTGCAGCTGACGTTGCAAAGCGACCGCAGCGGCAGCAGCGACCCCGACCTCGCCCCGCTGGCCAAGAACTTCGAGATCCTCAGTCGCAGCACCAGCAACAGCCTGCAGATCGTCAACGGCAGCATGTCGTCGCAGCGCCAGGTGACGCTGGTGCTGGCACCGCGTCGCAGCGGCCTCGTCGAGGTACCGCGGCTGACCTGGGATGGCGAGTCGTCGGCCGCCATCGACCTGAACATCGCGGCCAATGGCGCCGGCCCGGGCGGCACCGGTTCGTCGGGCGCAGCCGCAGGGGCCTCGGCCAATGCGGCTGCGCATGTGTTCCTGACCACCAGCCTGGATGCGCTGCAACCCTATGTGCAGTCCGCCGTGAGCCTGAAGGTGCAGCTGTACAGCGACAAGAAGCTGTTCCAGGCCTCGCTCGATCTGCCCGGCACCGCTGACCTGCTGGTGCGGCGCCTCGGCGAGGACACGACCACGCAGGAAACCCGCAACGGACGCGCCTACCAGGTGATCACGCGCCACTACCTGCTGGTGCCGCAGCGCAGCGGCGAGATCGTGCTCGACGGTCCCGTGCTCAATGCGCAGGTGGCCGATGTCAATGGCCGGGTCGATCCTTTCCTGGAGAAGCTGTTCGGCCAGTTGCAGATCGAGGGCGGTCTCGGCGGCACCCGCCCACTGCGGCTGCGCGGCGACGCCTTGAAGCTGGTCGCACAGCCCCGACCGCCGTCCCTGCGCAGCGGCGACTGGTTGCCTGCGCAGCAGCTGACCCTTGAAGAGGCCTGGCACCCGGCCGACAGGACGATCGAGGTGGGCCAGCCGCTGACACGGCAGTTGCGCCTTGCCGCCGTGGGCCAGAGCGCCAGCCAGCTGCCCGATCTGAGCGCCGCCACACCGATGCCTCCGGGGCTGAAAGCCCACGCTGAAGAAGCCCGGTTGAGCGACCAACTGCAGGACGGCCACGTCGTCGGTCAGCGCGAGCAGGACATCGTGCTGCTGGCCGACCAGCCCGGCCGCTATGTGCTGCCCGAGCTGCGCCTGGACTGGTGGGACGTGGTCAGCAACCAGCGCCGCGAGGCGGTGCTGCCCGCCGTGACCCTGGACGTGGTGGCGGCCGCCCACTCAGCCTCGACCGCCGCCAGCGCCGGTGCTGTCACCGAAGGACAGGCGCTGCCCGGCGCCTCGCCTTCAGCGTCATCGGCCGCGCCTGAGCCCAACGCGCAGGCAGCAGCCTCCGAGCCCTCGGGGGCGAGCGCAAACGGCCGAGTGGACTGGGCATGGGTCAGTCTGGCCCTCGCCCTGCTGTGGCTCGTCACGCTCGGTGCGTGGGCGTGGACGCACCGTCGGCGCCCCGCAGACGGCAACGGCAGCAACCCCGCGGCGCAGGCACTGCCAGTTCCTGCGGCAGCATCGGCCAGCGAGGCCCGGCTGGCCTTTCAGCAGGCATGTCGTGCACACACCGCCCGCCCGGCCCGCGATGCGCTGATCGCCTGGGCCCACGCCACCTGGCCGAACGACGCGCCCACGGGTCTGAACGCGCTGGCCCGCCGGCTCGACCAGCCCGCGCTCACCGATTCACTGCGCGAGCTCGATCGCGCCTGCATCGACAACGCGCCCTGGAACGGCGACACGCTGGGCCGCACGCTGACCGCGTTGGCAGCAAGCGCTGCATCCCGTCCAAGCGCCACAGAGCTGCCGAACCTGTACAGCGATCCACCGCGGTAGCAGACAAGCGCCGAGGCTGATTCACATGACGATGCACAGGCGCCTGATCAGGCACGTTCGCCACATTGGGGCCATCACCGTGTGGCTGTGGGTCACCGCTGCGCAGGCGCAGACCTTGGCGCTGCCGGACAACCTGATCGGCCTGAACAGCCCGCAGGGCCGTGCCATGCTGATCGAGAGCTCGGCCCGCGAGGCCTACTGGCCCTTGAGCCTGCAGTTCGTGACGCAGAAGGATCCGTCGTACTGCGGTGTCGCCAGCATCGTGATGGTGCTGAACGCACTCGGGCGTCACGCACCGCCCCTGGCAGGCGCCGAAGGCTACACGGCCTACACCCAGGACAACCTTTTCAATGCAGCCACCGAGGCCATCCTTGCGCGCGAGGTGCTTGCCAGGCAGGGCATGACGCTCGACCAGCTCGGCCGGCTGTTCGAGTCATTCGGCGTCCACGCCGAGGTGCATCACGCGAACGACAGCAGCGCCGAGCAGTTCAGGGCGAGGGCTGCGGCCGCCGTCGCCACGCCGGGTGTGCACGTGGTCGTCAACTACCTGCGGGCAGCCATCGGACAGCAGTCGGGCGGGCACATCTCGCCGCTGGCTGCGTACGAATCCGATACCGATCGCTTCCTGGTGATGGATGTGTCCCGCTACAAGTACCCACCGGTGTGGGCAAGCACGGCCGATCTGTTCGAGGCGATGAACAGCGTCGACGCAGGCAACGCGGGCAAGCGGCGGGGCTTTGTGGTGGTCCGCGAGCGTTCTGCCGAACCGAAGTAGGCCGCAACGATCACAGCGCGTGGCTCACGAGGTTGAAATCCGGGTCGTCGGTGTAGCGCTTGCTGGTGAACCCGAGGCTCTTCATCAGATCGAGCATGTCGGTGTTCTTCGCGAGCACCAGGCCTTCGATCTCCGCAAGCCCTCTGTCACGCGCCACGTCCATGATGCTTTCCATCAGACGCGAGCCCAGGCCCTTGCCCTTGAAGTCATCGGCCACCAGCAACGCGAATTCGCAGCTCGACTGGTCCGGGTTGGTGATGTAGCGTGACACGCCGACGATGCGCTCGGTCTCGACGACCTCTCCGTTTGTCGTCACGCTGCGCTCCTTCACCACCGCCACCAGCGCCATCTCGCGGTCGTAGTCGATCAGCGTGAAACGCGCCAGCATCGAGGGCGACAACTCAGGGGCGTTCGAGGCAAAGCGCAAGAAGCGGCTTTCCGGCGACAGCGTGCGCACCAGATGCTGCAGCATCTGCGCGTCGTCGGGATGGATGGCACGCACCACGCATGACACACCACCGCGGAGCGGCCAGAGCTGCTCGTAGCGCGCCGGATAAGGCAGGATCGCCAGGTGGCCGTGGGGATGGGCGGCACTGTTCGAGGCCTGCACCAGGGGGTCGACGACGATGCGCGCATCGACCGCCACCGCGCCTTCTGCATCCACGATGATCGGGTTGATGTCCATCTCGCGCAGCTGCGGCAGCGCGCATACCATCTCCGAGACCCGCAGCAGCACCTGCTCCAGCGCCGCCATGTCGACCGCGCTGGCGCCTCGCCAGTCGGCCAGTGTCTCGGCCACGCGCGAGCGCTCGATCAGGTGCCGCGCCAGGAACTGATTCAGCGGCGGCAGCTCCATTGCGCGGTCGTTGATCAGCTCGATCATCACGCCGCCCGCACCGAACACGATCACCGGTCCGAACGGGTCGTCGGTGACCACGCCAATCGACACCTCCCGGCCTCGCTGCGCGCGGGCCATCTTCTGCACGGTCACACCGTTGATGCGCGCCTCGGGCATCAGCTTCGCGACGCGCTCGACCATGTCGTTGTAGGTGTCGCGTGCGCTGGCTGCGCTCATGATGTTGAGGGCCACGCCCTGCACATCGGACTTGTGACCGATGTCGGCCGAGTCGATCTTCAGTGCGACCGGAAAACCGAGCTGCGTCGCGATCATCATCGCCTCGTGGGCGCTGCGCGCGAGCAGGGTCTGGGTGACGGGGATGTGAAACGCCGACAGCAGCGTCTTCGACTCCATCTCGGTCAGCACCCGGCGACGCTCGGCGAGCACGCTGTCGATGACCAGGCGCGCACCTTCGATGTCGGGCTTCGACAGCGCCGACAGCGGTGGTGGTGTCTGCTGCAGCAGGCGCTGGTTTTGATAGAAGGTCGCGATGTTGCCGAAGGCGCCGACCGCCGCCTCGGGCGTGCGGAAGGCTGGGATCCCCGCCGCACCCAGCACCGCACGCGCCTCGCCGACCGAGCTGTCGCCCATCCAGCACGCGAGCAAGGGTTTGCCGAGCACCGGCCTCAGCGCAGCCAGCGCGCTGGCCACGGCGGTGGCATCAGCGCCGGGCTTCGGCGAATAGAGCGCCAGCAACCCATCGATCTGCGGGTCGTTGCCCGCCGCGGCAACGGCGGCGCGGTAGTGCTCGGGGGTCGCGTCTTCCGAGAGGTCGATCAGGTCGGTGAGCGACGCGGCCGGTGGCAGCGCCGGCTTCAGCGTCGCCACCGATTCAGCCGAAAGCTTGCCCAGTTCGAGCGTGAGTTCATTGACCCAGTCAGCGGCCAGCACACCCGGCCCGCCCCCGTTGGTGACGATGGCCAGCCGCTTGCCGACCGGCCGGTAGCGCGAGGCCAGGCACTTGGCCGCAGAGAAGAGCTCCACGAACGAGCGCACACGCACCGCGCCGGCGCGGCGCAGTGCCGCATCGAACACCTCGTCGCTGCCCACCGTGGCACCGCTGTGGGTGTGCGCCGCCTCGTTGCCCGCCGGCCGGCGGCCTGCCTTCAGCACTACCACCGGCTTGGCGCTGGCCGCCGCGCGCAAGGCGCTCATGAAGTGGCGCGCGCTGCCAATGCCTTCGAGGTAGACGATGATGCTTTGCGTCTGCGCATCGCTCGCCAGGAAGTCGAGCACCTGCGCGATGTCGACCGCGGTGTTCGCCCCCAGCGACACCACGGCCGAGAAGCCCACCCCGTTCTGGCTCGCCCAGTCCAGCATCGAGGCGGTCAGCGCCCCCGACTGCGACACCAGCGCGAGCGAACCTGCCTTGGCCAGCGGGCCTGCCGCGCTGGCATTCAGCTGCGACTGCGGCCGCTGGAAGCCCAGGCTGTTGGGCCCGAGCAGGTGCATGCCCTCGCGCCGGGCAACGCGCTTGAGTTCAGCCGCGCGATCGGCGTCGATGCCCGCGCTGATCACCAGCGCCGAGCGGCACGCCATGCGGCCCGCGACCTCGAGCGCCGCCGCCACATCGGGCGGCGGCAGCGCGATGATGGCCAGATCGGCCTGCGCGTGGGCCAGATCGGCCAGCGTGCCGCTGGCGTGGATGTCGATGAACTGCAGCGTGCCGGCGTAGGGCTGTGCGCGCAGCGCATCACCAACGGTGCGGTCGAGTGGGGTGCGACCCCGCTCGCCGTCAGGCTGACCCTCGAAGACCACGATCGAGGCCGGCGCGAACAACGGCGTCAGGTAGTGCTTGTCCATCGGGTTCAGTCAGCGCCGATGAGCACTTGCACATGGGCCGTCGCACTGCGCCCAAGCGCGCTCAGTGCATAGCCGCCTTCGAGGCAGGACACCACGCGGCCTTGGCAGTGCCGCTGGGCCACGGCCATGAGCTGCTGGGTGACCCAGGCGTAGTCGGCCTCGACCAGCGCGAGGTTGCCCATGTCGTCTTCCCGGTGGCCGTCGAAGCCGGCCGAGATGAAGATGAGTTCAGGCGCAAACGCATCGAGTGCCGGCAACCAGTGGTCCGTCACGGCCGCACGCAGCTTGTCGCCACCCGAGCGTGGCGGCAAGCCAATGTTGACCATGTTCGGCCCGGTGGCATCGTCGCCGGTGAAGGGGTACAGGCCCTGCTCGAAGATCGAGCACATCAGCACGCGCTCGTCGCCACGGAAGATGTCTTCGCTCCCGTTGCCGTGGTGCACGTCGAAGTCGATCAGCGCCACGCGCTGGAGGCCGTGCGCGGCGAGCGCATGTCGGATGCCGACCGCCACGTTGTTGAAGAAGCAAAAGCCCATCGCGGCCTCGCGCGTCGCATGGTGGCCTGGCGGGCGCACGCTGCAGAACGCGGTGGCCGCTTCACCGTTCAGCACCAGGTCGGTGGCCAGCACCGCGGCGCCGGCCGCACGCAGCGCCGCGGGCACGGTGTACGGGTTCATCGCTGTGTCGGGATCGATCTGGCGATGGCCCGCGCTGGGTGCCATGCCGATCAGGTCGCGCACGTAGCCCGGCGAGTGCGCGCGTGCCAGCTGCGCTTCGGTGGCCAGCGGCGCGTCGTACGCCACCATGTAGTCGAGCAAGCCCTTGATCAGCAATTGGTCGTGGATGGCCGCCAGCCGCTCGGGGCACTCCGGGTGGCCTGCGCCCATCTCGTGGCGCAAGCAGTCGGCATGGGTGACAAAGGCGTACAGCACGGCACAGCTCCTGGAACGATCAGTGTCCGATGATCGGAGCCGAGCGTGCGCCGCGGATTGATCGACGTCAACCAGGGGCCGGTCGGGGCCAGCCCTTGGTCAGTAGACGACGACGGCGCGGATGCTCTCGCCGCGCTCCATCAACTCGAAGCCGTGGTTGATCTCTTCGAGCTTCAGCGTGTGCGTGATCAGCGGATCGATGCTGATCTTGCCGTCCATGTACCAGTCGACGATCTTGGGCACGTCGGTGCGGCCACGCGCGCCGCCGAAGGCGCTGCCTTCCCATTTGCGGCCAGTCACGAGCTGGAACGGCCGGGTGGCGATCTCCTGCCCCGCCGCCGCCACGCCGATGATGATGCTGCGCCCCCAGCCCTTGTGGCAGCACTCGAGCGCCTGCCGCATGGTGGTGGTGTTGCCGATGCACTCAAAGCTGTAGTCGGCGCCACCATCGGTGAGTTGCACGATGGCATCGACCACGTTGGGTACGTCCTTCGGGTTGATGAAGTGCGTCATGCCGAACTGACGGGCCATCGCTTCGCGCGCCGGGTTCAGATCGATGCCAATGATCTTGTCGGCGCCCACCATCTTCGCGCCCTGGATCACGTTCAGGCCGATCCCGCCCAGCCCGAACACCACCACGTTGGCACCGGCTTCCACCCCGGCCGAGAAGATCACCGCGCCCACGCCGGTGGTGACGCCACAGCCGATGTAGCAGACCTTGTCGAACGGCGCGTCGGGCCGGATCTTGGCCAATGCGATCTCGGGCACGACGATGTGGTTGGCGAAGGTGCTGGTGCCCATGTAGTGCAGGATCGGCTGGCCGTTCAGGCTGAAGCGGCTGCTGCCGTCGGGCATCAGGCCCTTGCCCTGCGTGCCGCGGATCAGCTGGCACAGGTTGGTTTTGCGGCTCAGGCAGAACTTGCACTGCCGGCATTCAGGCGTGTACAGGGGAATGACGTGGTCGCCAGGCTTCAGGCTGGTCACGCCTGCACCCACTTCCAGCACCACGCCTGCGCCCTCATGGCCCAGGATGGCTGGGAACAGGCCTTCGGGGTCGGCACCCGAGAGCGTGTAGTGGTCGGTGTGACAGATGCCGGTGGCCTTGATTTCGACCAGCACCTCACCGGCACGCGGGCCTTCGAGGTCGACGGTTTCGATGGTCAACGGGGCGCCGGCCTTCCAGGCCACGGCTGCGCGGGTTTTCATGCGGGCTCCTCGGGATGGGACAGTGTCGCTGCGGCGGGACGCCACGATAGCGCACCGCGCATCAGTGCCCGGCCTGATCCCTGCGCGTGGCTCAGGCCCGCTACGGCTGGGTCAGTCGGCGCTGCGCATGCGGCTGATCAGCCAGCATGCCAGCGCGATCAAGAGGATCGCGCCACTCTCGTACATGAGCGCCATGGCATCGGCTTCCTTGCCCTGCAGGATGATCAATCGGCTGAGTGCGGTCATCGCGATGAACAGCGGCAGCAAGATCACGTTGCGCTGCCGGCTGTAGAAGGCCGCCAGCATACCCAGCACCTCGGCGTAGATGAACATCATCAGCAGGTCTTTCAGCTCCACCCTGCGGTTCTCGACGAGCAGCCAGATCTCTTGCGCCATCGCCACCACGGTGAACCCCGCGATCAGCATCAGGAAGACTTTTTCGGTGGTGTCTATCGCGCGTTTGACCATGGATGTGTGCATTCTGAACTCAAAAACCGATGGCCCGAGTCACTGTATCGCCCAATGAGGCCCACGCCGCAACCACCAGCGCCAGCGGCCAGGCGGTGCCCAACACGCCACAACCGGCCCCCAGCAGCAATGACAGGCCGTCTCGGCGCAGCAGGCCCAGGCCTGCCAGTATCAGCGCAAGCCCAGGAAGCAAGTTCCCCAGCGGGATGGGCAACGCAATCAGCAAACCCATCAGAGCGGCAGCACCTGCCATCACGCGGTCGGGCAGCCGATCGACGAGTGCCCGCCAGCGCGGCTGGTGGGTGCGCTCAGCCACTTCGTGTATCCGTGCCAGCGTCCGCAACACCCGCGTCGCGCGCACCCGCGACAGGCCGAAATCACCGAAACGAGACGGCAGGCTCACGTCGCCAGCACCGCGCCAGCTCATCACCGCCATGGCAAAGATGGCAGCTCCCACCACCGTGCCGACGCCGGGCACCGGACACAGGCACAAGGTGCCGAGCAGCACCAGCAGCGCCTCGCGCACCTGCGGGCGGTGCGCATCCACCAGGAACTGCAGGTTGGTGTGCTCGCACCGCAACTCGTCAGCCGCGGCGTGCAGGCGCTGGGCGATCGACATCGTCACGGTCAGTCGAAGATCTCGTCGAGCCAGGACTTGCGCCGGCGGGTGGCGTAAGGCGATGAGCCTCTGAAATCCGAGTCAACGAAATCGGGACGGGATGGCCGGGATGGCGTGGACGCCGATGCAGCCCGCTCGAGCAGCTTGTCCAGCTCGCCGCGGTCCAGCCAGACGCCGCGGCATTGCGGGCAGTAATCGACTTCGACGCCTTGCCTGTCCACCATCGACAGCACGGCATCCGGGCAGTGTGGGCATTTCATGCTGAACTCCCTTGAGATCACTCGTCAGAGCCGCCCAGGCCGAAGAGGCTGAGCAGGCTGGTGAACAAGTTGAAGATCGAGACATACAGACCCACGGTCGCGAGCACGTAGTTGGACTCGCCGCCATGCACGATGCGGCTGGTCTCGACCAGGATCAACCCCGCCGACAGCAGCGCCACCATGGCACTCACCGCGAGACCGAGCGCCGGGATCTGCAAGAACACCGCAGCGAGTCCAGCCAGCAGCGCCACGACCATGCCGGCGAACAGGAACCCGCCCATGACACTGAAGTCGCGCCGTGTGGTCAGCGCCCAGGCCGACAGCGCCAGAAACACCGCGCCGGTGGCCGCCAGCGCCATCGCGATCACCTGGCCACCGCCAGGCAGGGTCATCACCTTGGAAAGCAGCGGGCCGAGCGTGTAGCCCATGAAGCCGGTCAGGCCAAACACCGCAGGCAACGCCCAGACGGAATTCTTCAACCGGTAGATGAGAAACAGCAGACCCAGGTTTCCGGCGAGGCTCAGCAAGATGCCGGGGGCCGGCCATTGCGCCGCTGCGCTCACGGCGGCGATGCCAGCGCTGAACAGCAGCGTCAGCGACAGCAGTGCGTAGGTGTTGCGCAGTACGCGCGAGGCGCTGGCCGTGCGCCCAGCGGGCATGGCACCGGACAGCGGCTGCATCGCTGTCGCGGTATGGGTGTGGTTTTGTGTGTAGCCAGGGGTAGCGTGAGAGTCCATGACGAATTACTCCTTGTCGTGCGGAATCGATGCCGGGGTTCGATGGCAAGCCGCAGCGTGTCCAACGAACAGGGCGTGACGATAGGCGACCTGACATTGCCGTAAAAGCAGACAATCAAGAACATTGACTTCCGTAAAAACAGAATGAGCCTCGACTTCAACTACCGCCACCTGTACTACTTCTGGGTGGTTGGAAAGGAAGGCGGCATCACGCGCGCCGCGGATCGGCTGGGCATGGCCGTGCAGACTGTCAGCACCCAGGTGCGCGAGCTCGAACGTTCTTTGGGCCATGCCCTGCTCAAACCCGAAGGACGCGGCGTCGCGCTCACCGAAGCGGGTCAGGCCACCCTGCGGCAGGCGGACCAGATCTTTGCGCTCGGTGAACAACTGCCAGCGCTCGTCCGGGAGGCCGCCAGCACGCCCAGCCTCCGACTGGCGGTCGGCATCTCCGACGGCATGCCCAAGCTGGTGGTGCGGTCGCTGCTGGAGCCGATGCTTGCCGAGCCTCAACTTCGGTTGCTGTGCCACGAAGGCGAGTTCGACGATCTGCTGGCCGATCTCGCACTCCATCGGCTCGATGTGGTGCTGTCGGACCGGGTGGCTGCACCGAGCACCACGCTCAAGCTGCACAGCCATCTGCTTGGCTCCTCGGAGCTCGCCTGGTACGCACCGCCGGCCCTCGCCACGGCGGCACGCCGGGGATTTCCGCAATCGCTGTCCAAGGTGCCGGTGCTCTTGCCCACCACGCACGCGGCCGCACGCGGCCTGCTGGATCACTGGTTCGAGCGCCAGGGCATCCGGCCCAACATCGTCGGAGAGTTCGAGGACAGCGCGCTGCTGAAAACCTTCGGTTCGGGCGGCATGGGCGCATTCCCGGCAGTGAGCCGCGTTGGAGAAGACCTGATCAGGTCTTACGGGGTCAAATTCGTGGGGCGGTGCGCAGGCGTCGAGGAGCGCTTCTTCGCGATTGCAGCGCATCGCAAGGTACAGCACCCGCTGGTGCTGCGCTTGATCAAGGGCTGAAGAGTCGCCCGCAACCTGAGCGGATCAGGCTACGCTGCCGATCGCGCTCGTCACGTCGCCGACGACTCGTACACCACCCTCGCCTTGCGTCCTGCCGCCGCCGCTCGCCAGCGCTCGATGGCCTCGTCGCTCGGGTAGAAGCGTGCCTGCTCACCCAGATCGAGGTCGCCGGTGACCACGCCGTGCGCCGCGCTGCGATGCAGATGCAGTCGCACCGACAGGCCCTGCGGCAGATCGCCGTGCTCGGTAGCCACCTGGCGCATTGGAAACTCGCGCAGCAGTTCGGCCACCGGCGGCACTGCGCCGTTGACGTGCACGCTCAGGTATTTGCCGAAACGGCAGCGCGCCTCGGCCAGGCCCCACACCTGCTGCACCGTGAGCCGCAGGCCACCCGAGAAGCGATCCGGCTGCACCTTGCCCTGCACGATGACGAGTTCATCGTCCTTCAACAACTCGCGATGGGCATTCACCAGCTCCTCGCTCGCCACCGCTTCGATCGCTTCGGTCTTGTCGTCGAGCTTGAAGATCGCAACCCTGCCACGCTGGCCGTTGACCATGCGCAGATCACCCACGATGCCGGCGAGCAGCTGTGGCTCGCGCGTGTCCAGCACGTCGACATTGGCGCGCTTGGCGAACTGACGCACCTCGTCCACGCTCTGGTCGAACAGGTGGCCTGACAAATAAAAGCCCAGCGCGGCCTTCTCGGCCATCAGCCGCTCCTTGATGCTCCACGGCAAGGCCTCGACCAGCGGCGGCTCCTGCGTCGAGGCGCCGTGCGTGTCATCGAAGTCGAACAGGCCGCCCTGATTGGCGTGCGCCGCTTGCGAGTCGGCGTAGTCGAACGCCAGGCCGACGCTGGCGAGCAAGGCCGACCGCTCGTGGCCCCAGCGATCGAAAGCGCCGGCCTTGATCAGCGCTTCGACGGTGCGCTTGTTGATGCGGGCGCGGTCGACGCGCGCGCAGAAATCGAACAGGCTGGTGAATGGCCCGCCTTCGTTGCGGGCCGCGACGATCGCCTCGATCGCGCCCTGCCCCGTGCCCTTGATGGCACCCAGGCCATAGCGCACGCGGCCACGCTCGCCTTTCTGCTTGGTAGCCGCATCGGGCGTGATCGGTTCGAAGCGGTAGCCGCCAGCGTTGACGTCCGGCGGCTCGAACACCACGCCGAGCGCCTTCGCATCGTCGTGGAAGATCTTCAGCTTGTCGGTGTCGTCGAGCGCCACGCTCATGTTGGCGGCGGTGAACTCGGCCAGGTAATGCACCTTCAGCCAGGCGGTGTGGTACGCCAGCAGCGCATAGGCCGCGGCATGCGACTTGTTGAAGCCATAGCCCGCGAACTTCTCCATCAGGTCGAAGATCTCGTTGGCCTTGGGCTCGGGAATGCCGTTCTTCGCCGCGCCTTCGGCAAAGATGGCGCGGTGCTTCATCATCTCCTCGAGCTTCTTCTTGCCCATCGCGCGGCGCAGCAGGTCGGCGCCGCCCAGCGTGTAGCCGCCGACGATCTGGGCCACCTGCATCACCTGCTCCTGGTAGACCATGATCCCGTAGGTCTCTTCGAGCACGCCCTGCATCAGCGGGTGCGGGTACTCGACCTCTTCGCGGCCGTGCTTGCGCGCGCAGAAGGTCGGGATCAGGTCCATCGGGCCGGGGCGGTACAGCGCCACCAGTGCGATCACGTCCTCGAACACGCTGGGCTTGGCGTCGCGCAGCATGCGTTGCATGCCTGAGCTTTCCAGCTGGAACACCGCGACCGTCTTGCCCTCGCTCATCAGGCGGTAGGCGCCAGGGTCGTCGAGCGCGATGTTCTCGAGCGCGAAGTCGCGCTGCTCGGGATGGCGGGCGCGGATGAACTCGGTGGCCATCTCCAGGATCGTGAGCGTGGCCAGCCCCAGAAAGTCGAACTTCACCAGGCCGATCGATTCGACATCGTCCTTGTCGTACTGGCTCACCGCGCTGTCGCTGCCGGGCTGCATGTACAGCGGACAGAAGTCGGTGATCTTGCCCGGCGCGATCAGCACGCCACCGGCGTGCATGCCGACGTTGCGCACGATGCCTTCGACGCGTTCGGCCAGCGCCAGCAGCTCGGCCACCTCTTCTTCCTTCTGCTCGCGCTCCTCGATCTCGGGCGCTTCACGGCGCGCGTAAATGACGCTGGTGTCGGTGTCGTTCGGAGGGCGACGCAGTGTCACCGTCTTGCCCGGCGGCGCCGGCACCAGCTTGGCGATGCTGTCCACATGGCCGTAGCCCATGCCGAGCACGCGGCCGATGTCGCGCAGCGCAGCCTTCGCCGCCATCGTGCCGAAGGTGACGATCTGGCTCACTGCGTCGCGGCCGTACTTGTCCTTGACGTAGTCGATGACGCGGTCGCGGTTGGCCTGGCAGAAGTCGATGTCGAAGTCGGGCATCGACACGCGATCGGGGTTCAGGAAGCGCTCGAACAGCAGGTTGTACTGAAGCGGGTCGAGGTCGGTGATCTTCAGCGCATAGGCCACCAGCGATCCGGCACCCGATCCGCGACCCGGACCGACCGGGCAGCCGTTGGCCTTGGCCCAGTTGATGAAGTCGGCCACGATCAGGAAGTAGCCCGGGAAGCCCATCTTCAGGATGGTCGCGATCTCGAACTCGAGCCGCTCGACGTAGCGCGGTCGCTCAGCCTCGCGCCTCGCTTCGTCGGGGTACAGCTGCACCAGCCGCGCCTTCAGCCCTTCGTGCGATGAGTGGCGGAAAAACTCGTCCGGCGCCATCCGCTCGCCGTTGACCTCCGGTGTCGGAAACGCTGGCAATTGCGGCTTGCCGAGCACCAGGCTCAGGCTGCAGCGCTTAGCGATCTCGACGCTGTTGGCCAGCGCACTGGGCACGTCGGTGAACAGCGCCTCCATCTCGGCCTGCGGCTTGAAGTACTGCTGCGCGTTGAAACGCTTGATGCGGCGCGGGTTGGTCAGGGTATCGCCTTCGGCCACGCACACGCGCGCCTCGTGCGCCTCGTAGTCGTCGTTGGTCAGAAACTGCACCGGGTGCGTGGCCACCACCGGCAGCTGCAGCGCGGCCGCCAGGCGCACTGCAGCCTGCACCTGGGCTTCTTGCCCCGGCAGGCCGGCGCGTTGCAGCTCGAGGTAGTAGCGGTTCGGAAACAGCTCGGCAAAGCGCAGCGCCAGGCTGCGTGCCCGTGCAGTGTCCCCCGCCACCAGGGCCTGGCCGACCGCGCCCAGCTCGGCGCCCGAAAGTGCTATCAGGCCACCGTTCAGCTCGGTGAGTGCCGCCCAGGTGGTCCAGGGCTGCGCCTGGGAAGCCGGGCCCAGCCAGCAGCGCGTGAGCAACTCGCACAGGTTCAGGTAGCCGGTGCGGTTTTGCACCAGCAGCAGCAGCCGCGTCGGCGCGCGGTCGCTGCCCTCAGGCTCCAGCCACACGTCGGCACCGATCAGCGGCTTGATGCCTTTGGCGCGGGCCGCGTTGTAGAACTTGATGGCCCCGAAAAGGTTGCCGAGGTCGGTGATGGCCAGCGCCGGCTGCTGGTCGGCGGCCGCTGCCGCGACGACCTCGTCGATGCGCAAGGTGCCGTCGACGACGGAGTATTCGGTGTGGGTACGCAGGTGAACGAAGGCCATGCGACCGATTCTAGAGACGGCCCTTTTCTTATTTCTGCGCGAGCTGGCAAGTGCGTTGGGCGTGGGGTTGCGCTCATGTCCCCCCGAAGCCGCCTTCGGCGTCTTCTCCTTCCTTAACTTCGCTCCACCCCACGCCCAACGCCCTCGGCAGCGGATGCAACCGTTATTGGCAGAGACTGCTGCGCAATCTCATTGGCTATGCCAAGAAGCTCGGCATACAAGTCATCCTGGTTGCTCAAGTCGCGCGAAAACACCACGGCAAGTCCACTACCTACGAGGTGATTAGTCAGACGCCAGACTTAACGCGCTGACGGGGGGAACCTTACTCTGCGTCGTTCTTGAACCGGGATTCATCGAGCAATTCCTTGACGAACCTTTGCGCCAGAACAAGCTCAGGGAGCTCGTACCCGGACTGCAGGCTGTCAAAGTTAGACACAGCTCGATCAATCGTCTCTTGTGCCTCAAATTTGGGGTTCATGTGCAGTTCCAGTTCGGTTTTTCCTGCGTGGTGCGACTGGTTGTATGCACGATTCAAAAGTTCGCCGATGTCCTTATCAGTGGTTTGTTTGAAGGGGGCATCCGAGCGGCTCTTCAAGCTATTGGCAACGCTGACGATTGCCTTTTTCCTATTTGAAAACGCAGGTTCAATCGCGTGCAAGTGCATGTAGCCAGCGAAGAGTTGCTCCGCAGCAGCGGCTAAGACCAATGCAGAGTGATACCGACCGTCAAAGTACGCCTGCAGTGCGTCCTCTAATTGCTGAACGCCCATGTCAATCTTTCTAATTTTCTGCACCGGCTTCTCCAAGGGAGTGAGTTTGTGCGGCTCCAGCGCTAATGACGACCCAACTCTGCCGCGCAGCGGCGCTGCACGACACACTGCGCATGATGCGCATTCGCTGGGTTATCTCCACTCTGCCGGCTCGCGCTTTTGAGTGCCAACAGCATCGATCGTACGCAGACACAACCATCTGATACCAGGCGGAACAGCACGAACCAAGTGGAGCTTTCGGCCTGCGTGCGTTGAATGCGGCTATTCGAGCGACGGCGAGGGTCGCCGGGTGGAGCGAAGTAAAGGAGGAGGGCCGGATAGCTCTGTCCAGGGCGTTTCGGCCGTGACCCGGCCCGGGGGACATGAGCGCAACCCGGCGGCCCTGGCCATCGCGCGCGGCACGGTCCAGCCCCACTGGACGCGGCAACAGTCAGCCTCCGTACACTGCGCGCCGTGAATCAAGTTCTGAACATCTCTGCCTACCGCTTCGTCGTGCTCGACGACCTCGAGTCGCTGCGCGAACAAATACAGGCGCAGGCAGCAACGCGGCAGCTGAAGGGCACCGTGCTGCTCGCCGAGGAAGGCATCAATCTGTTCCTGGCCGGGCCTGCGGAAGCAGTGCGCGATTTCATCGCGTGGCTGCGCCGCGATGCGCGATTTGCGCCGATAGAAGCCAAGGAAAGCCTGTCGCCCAGCGTGCCGTTCGGCAAGCTGCTGGTCAAGGTCAAGCGCGAGATCATCCGGATGAACCACCCAGCCATCCGCCCGCAGGCCGAGCGGGCACCGGCAGTCAGTGCGCAAACGCTCGCGCGCTGGCTCGAGCAAGGGCACGACGACGAGGGGCGCGAAGTCGTCACGCTCGACACGCGCAACGCGTTCGAGGTCGACGCCGGGCGCTTTCGTGGGGCGATCGACTGGCGCATTGACAAGTTCAGCGATTTCCCTGCCGCTGTGCTGGCCCACCGCGACGAGTTGCGTGGCAAGACGGTGGTGAGTTACTGCACCGGCGGCATCCGCTGCGAGAAGGCGGCACTGTTCATGGCCGATGTCGGCGTCGATCGGGTGATGCAGCTCGAGGGCGGCATCCTCAAGTACTTCGAGGAGACTGGCGGCGCGCATTTCGACGGCCACTGCTTCGTGTTCGACGCGCGGCGCGAAGTGGGCAACGATCTGCAACCTGCGGCCAGCCACGCGGCTGCCAGCGGTGCCGCCGATCCGGTGTAAGGTGATCCGATGCCGTGGCGACACCGCGGTTCGAACCAGCGCCCTGATGAACCAGCAACCTCCCTCCTCCACTGACCGGCTGGGCGATCTGGCCCGGCGTTACGCCGAGGTGCGCGACACCACCTTGCACCTGTCAGCGCCACTCAGCGACGAAGACTGCCAGGTGCAGTCCATGCCGGACGCCAGCCCGACCAAATGGCACCTGGCTCACCTGACCTGGTTCTTCGAGACCTTCGTGCTCGAACCTCACGAGCCGCAATTCAAGCCCTTCGATCCAAACTTCCGGGTGCTGTTCAACAGCTACTACCAGGGCATCGGCGCGCAGTTCCCGCGTGCGCAGCGGGGGCTGCTCAGCCGGCCGAGCCTGGCCACCATCAAGCGCTACCGGGCGAACGTCGATGAGCGGATGCTGGCACTGCTGCAGCGTGCCGAGTCCGATCACGACACGGCTGCGGCGCTGCAGCCACTGGTCACGCTGGGTCTGCACCACGAGCAACAGCACCAGGAGCTGCTGCTCACCGACATCAAGCACGCGTTGTCGTTCGGTGCCGATGGCACTTGCGACATCGCTGATTCGTCGCCGACGTACGGCGCCTACGCCGGGCCGTCGCCGCGCAGCGAGGTCCCCTCGCAGCCGCTGCGCTGGCATTCCTACGACGGTGGGCTGTTCGAACTGGGCCACGACCCGACGCTCGACGGTGAGTTCTGTTTCGACAACGAGACGCCACGGCACACGAGCTACACCGCGCCCTTCCAGCTGGCCTCGCGCCCCATCAACCACGGCGAGTGGCTGGCGTTCATCGACGACGCTGGCTACCAGCGCCCCGAGCTCTGGCTGTCGATGGGATGGGCGTGGTTGCACGCGGCCAGCGGCAGCGTGGGCGTGTCACCTCGTCGGGCGCCGCTGTATTGGCAACGCCGCGAGCCGGGGCACGGCGGTGACTGGCTCGTGCACACGCTGCAAGGCACCACGGCCATCGATCCGCGCACGCCGATGTGCCACCTCAGTTACTTCGAGGCAGACGCCTACGCGCGCTGGGCGGGCGCCCGCCTGCCCACCGAGGCCGAGTGGGAGTTCGCCGCACGCGCACTCGGTACGCATGCCCTGCATCACGCCCATTTCGCCGACCGCGGCGTCTTTCATCCGCTGCCGCCTGTGGCCGCTGGCGGCGACGAGCCCGTGCAGCTGTACGGCGACGTGTGGGAATGGACTCAGTCGAGCTACGGCGCGTACCCCGGATACCGACCACTGCCGGGCGCGGTCGGTGAATACAACGGCAAGTTCATGTGCAACCAGTTCGTGCTGCGCGGTGGTTCGTGCGCCACGCCAGCAGGCCACGCGCGTGCCAGCTACCGCAATTTCTTCCCGCCTGAGGCGCAGTGGCAGTTCAGCGGGCTGCGGCTGGCACGCGACATCGGCACCTGAGCCTGCCCATCACGAGTTGAGCACTGCCAGCACCTCGGAGTGGAACTCCCGCTGGTACAGGATGTAGATCACGCCCAGTGTGGCCAGCACGAATGCCAGCGGCGACAAGAACCAGCTGAGCGCCGCGAACGCGAAGTAGTACGCGCGCAAGCCATCGTTGAAGGTCTCGGCTGCCATGCTGACGATGCGGCCCGCCCGGTCGGCGAACGCGTCTCGCGAGATCGACTGCTCCTCGAACTGACTGGACTCGGGGGCCGAGGCCATCAGCAGCGCACCGAAGGTGTACTGACGCATCGACCAGGTGAAGCGGAAGAAAGCGTAGACGAAGATCGCGAGCATCAGCACGATCTTCATGTCGAGCACCAGCACCGAGGTGCGCACCGCGAACGGGATCTCGCGCACCAGCGCGTCGGCGTTGTTCGATCCCAGCACTGCGAGCAGGCCGCCGATGATCAGGATGGTCGTCGAGGCGAAGAACGAGGGGCTGGTCGACAGGTTCTGGATCACCGCGCCATCGACCACGCGAACCTCGCGGTAGGTGATCTGCAGCATCCACTGACGCCGGACACGGTTGGTCGAAGCCAGGATCGAAGGCCGGGTGTGGGACAAGCGGCTGGCAAACCATGCGTAGCCGACCCAGCCCCCGAAAAAGATGCCCAGGGCCGCCCAGTCATGCCAGGGAAGCAGCCGCAAAACCGTCAGCGTGATGTCCATGCCGCAATGTAGCAAGCGACGCCAGCGCGCAGCCGGCGCCGCTGCCCGGCAGCATCACTTGTTGAAGCGCGCGGTGACGGCTGCGATTCGCTCTCCGAAGCGGCGGGCGGTTTCCAGATCGCCCGGCAGCATCTCGTCGACGCCGGCATCCGACGGTGTGGTCGCCATGGCGCCTGAGAACGACGCGACATAGTTGATGTCGTTGCGCGTGGCCGCCTTCGAGTTGCTGGGCATCAGGCCCGTGCCTACCCACACCATGCCGTGCTGCTGGCTCAGCGTGAAGAAGTAGTGCAGCGTGGACAGCTTGTCGCCGTTCATCGACGCCGAGTTGGTGAACCCGGCAGCGATCTTGTCTTTCCAGGCCTGGGTGAACCAGGGCTTGCTCGAGGCATCGGCGAACTTCTTGAACTGCCACGACACGCCGCCCATGTAGGTCGGCGAGCCGAACACGATGGCGTCGGCCGCGTTCAGCGTGGCCCATTGCTCGGGCGTGAGGTTGCCCTCCGCATCGATGGCGATCAACTCGCCGCTCGCACCGGCGGCCACCGACTCGGCCATCTTCCGGGTGTGGCCGTAGCCGCTGTGAAAAACGATGGCGATCTTGGACATGTTCATCTCCTTCAAGAATGGTTCAACAAAGTGGAAAACAACGTGGCTGCCGCGCTCAGGCCGCGAGGTCGAAGACCAGCACCTCGGCGTCCTGCCCGTCGGAGAGCACCAGCTGACCTTCGCCGCTGAGCTTGGCGGCGTCGCCGCCGGACAGCACCTGGCCGTTGACGCTGAGCCGGCCGCGCACCAGATGCACATAGGCCAAGCGCCGTGGGTCGAGCGGCAGCTCGACCCGCTCGCCGGCATCGAACAGGCCGGCACGGATCGAGGCGTCGGCATGAATCGTCACCGAGCCGTCACGGCCATCGGGGCTCGCGACGAGGCGCAGGCGTCCGCGCTTGTCAGCCGCATCAAACTGCTTCTGCTCGTAGCCGGGCTCGATGCCCAGGGTGCGAGGCAGGATCCAGATCTGCAGCAGGTGCGTGGTGGCGTCAGGCGCATGGTTGAACTCGCTGTGCTGCACGCCGCGCCCCGCACTCATGCGCTGCACGTCGCCCGGAAGGATCGCCGCGCCGTTGCCGAGGCTGTCCTTGTGGGCCAACGCGCCGCTGAGCACGTAGGTGACGATCTCCATGTCGCGGTGGCTGTGCGTGCCGAAGCCGGTGCCCGGGGCAATGTAGTCATCATTGATGACACGCAGATTGCCGAATCCCATGTGGGCCGGGTCGCGGTAGTCGGCGAACGAGAAACTGTGGTGACTCTGGAGCCAACCATGGTCGGCATGTCCGCGGTCTTGGGCTTTGCGCAGTGTGAGCATGAGAACCTCCTGTGTGAGGCTTCAATGTAGAAGCGCAGCCCTCGCGCACCGTGCAGGTAGGCTTGAAGCAAACGTTCAAATAACATGAAGCCCTTTCGATTCGCCGCCGCGCCATGCCCCGCAATCTGTTGACACCCGATGCGCTGACCATGATGGACGTCATTGCCCGCACTGGCAGCTTTGCAGCTGCCGCTCGTGAGATGGGCAAGGTGCCTTCTGCGCTCACCTACAGCGTGAGGCAGCTCGAAGACGCGCTCGACGTCTTGCTGTTCGACCGGCGCTCCGGCCAGGCCAAGCTGACCGCCGCTGGCATCGAGCTGTTGCACGAAGGCCGACGCCTGCTCGAGCAACTGGACGCGGTGGCCAATCGGGTCAAGCGGGTGGCCACGGGATGGGAAACACAGCTCACGGTGGCCGTCGACGACGCCCTGTCGCGCCTGACCGTGTTCGAGTTGTGCGAGGACTTCTATGCACTGCGCCCCGCCGCGTCGATGGGTGCGCTGTCCGCAGCGACCGGCCCGGGCACACGGCTGCGGCTGCGCACCGAGGTGCTGGCCGGCACCTGGGAGGCGCTGGTCGGTGGTCAGGCTGATCTGGCGATTGGCGTCACCCTCGACCATGCCCCGCCGGCTGGCGTGAAGGTCGAACCCCTGGGCACGATGGAATTCGTGTTCGTGGTCGCGCCGCACCATCCGCTGGCCCACTTCGAAGAGGCCATCACCGACACCGTGCTGGTGCACCATCGCGCCGTGGCCGTGGCCGACTCGGCGCACCGCTTGGCGCCGGTCACGGTGAACCTGCTGCCTGGCCAGGACGTCTTCACCGTGCCGACGATGCAGGCCAAGCTCGAAGCCCAGCTGCGCTGCCTGGGCTGCGGCTTTCTGCCCGAGCCGATCGCCCGTGAGCACATCGCTGCGGGCCGCCTCGTCGTGAAGACGGTCGAGCGCAGCCGGCCACCGGCGACCTTCAGCTATGCCTGGCGCGTGCCTTCGGCAAGGCAGCCGATCGGAGACCCGCGCGCCATGGACGCCGGCATGATCGGCGGCTCGGCGGTAGCTGGCGGCAGTGGCAAGAAGGGCGGCAACCGCAGTGCGCCCGTGGGGCTGGCGTTGCGCTGGTGGCTGGATCGGCTGGCGACCCCGGAAACACGCCTGGCACTGCTGGAGCGACACGCCGGTCCGCGGATGCTGGGGTTCTAGCTCCCACAGCGAGCCCGCCATGCCTCGCCCCACCGGGCGCTTCGCCCCATCGCCCACCGGCCCACTGCATGCTGGCTCGCTGGTGGCCGCACTGGCCAGCTGGCTCGACGCACGTGCGATGAACGGCCGCTGGCTGGTGCGCATCGAAGACGTCGACACGCCTCGCTGCGTGGCAGGCGCGGACACCGTGATCCTGGCGCAGCTCGTGGCCTGCGGCCTGCACCCCGACGAGCCGGTGGTGTGGCAATCACAGCGCGGTGCCGCATACCAAGGTGCCCTGCAACAGCTGCTGCAACGTGGAAGGGCCTTTCCCTGTGCCTGCTCGCGGCGCGACGTCGAATCGGCGTGGCAGGCCCGAGGGCAGGTGCGCACCCGCCATGGCGAACGGGTGTACCCCGGCACCTGCCGCCGCGGCTTGCAAGGCAAGCCAGCGCGGGCGCAGCGCCTGCGCTGCACGGCCGACGACGGCAGCGATGTGGTCATGGCCTGGACCGACCGCCGGCTGGGCCCGCAAACACAGAACGTCACCCAGGCCATCGGCGACTTTGTGCTGCAGCGTGCCGACGGGCTGTGGGCCTATCAGCTCGCGGTGGTCGTCGACGACGCGGCGCAGGGCATCACCCACGTGGTGCGCGGTGAAGACATCGCCGACAACACCGCGCGCCAGATCCACCTGCAGCGCCAGCTCGGACTGCCCACGCCGCAGTACCTGCACACACCGCTGGTGCTGGCGGCCGATGGTCAGAAGCTGTCGAAGCAGAACGGCGCCAGCGCGTTCGATGCCACCGACCCGCTGGCCACACTGCGCGCAGCAGGCGCGGTGCTGGGCATCGTGGCGCAGGGCACCACGGTGGCCGACTGGCTGGCCAGCGCGGTGCAGGCCTGGGCCGCGGAGTTTGCGCCGGCTGTCAGTCCGCCGACGGCGTGACGCCAGAGGACATGAGGGGGCTGGTCACCCCCTTGGCGTGAACCGGCAAGGCCTGAAGCTGGCCGAGCCAGGGCATCGCGGATTCACCCCACATCTGCTTGTTCGGTGCCAGCTGAGCCCGCTCGTTCACACAGCCCAGCCGGATGTTGAGCACCTTGGGCGCTTCGGCCTCGGTGGCGTACAGCTGCGTTCCACACTCGGCGCAGAAGGCCTGCGCCCGGCGGTTGCCGCTGTCAGCCACCTTGACGTAGTGCTTCGCGACGCCGGAGAGCATCACGTCTTCCACCGGCGTCGGCAGCACGGCCCTGAATGGCGCACCCGAGATCTGCTGGCAATCGGAGCAGTGGCAAACCACCACCTTCTTCGGATCGACGGTGGCCTTGAACGTGATGGCACCGCAATGGCATTGACCGGTGATTTGCATGGGAGGCCTAGACAGGTGGGTTTTGTGTTGCACGGCGAGCGAGCTAACAGGCTTGAACCGGATCAGCCCTCGCCACGCGCCCCAGATGATAGACAGCGAGCACTGTGCGATCCCATCACCATCGGCTCGCTAGTGTTGGCACCACTGCTCTTCGCAGGGAATTCCATCGTTGTCCCCGTCCATCTTCACGCCGGGACAGTTGGCCAGGAAATACTTGGCTTCCGGACACGACCTCATTTGGGAGCAGTGCTTCCGTCCATCGCAAGCGGAACCACTTGGAACAGCCGCTGGCGAGGGTAAAGCGTCTGGGGACATCGACACAGCGGTGGTGGCAGTCGCGGCGCGTCGCTTCTTTGCAGCAGCGTTCAGCTCTTCGATCGTCGGATCCCTGGGAGCTTGGGTCGACGGACATGGCGCCTGCTGATACGAGACGCTGCCATTGACGACACACTTGTTCATCGGCGCGGCATGACCGGCGGATGCAGCAGCGACAAAAGCGACCCATGCACAGAAAATCCGAATGAAACGTCGCATGAGGTGCTTTCTCCGAGAGGCGACAGGATACAAAGCGAACCAGCATACCTGCTGTGCAGTCCGACCGGCTGAAACAGGCGTTGGCTGGACACCGTTCGCGTCGGATCACCGATTCCCCCGCGATGCGGGGGTCGGCGACGATGGCTAGGCCTGGGCTTCGGCGCGCGACTCTTGCGCGGCCGCTTCGAGGACTTCGCCAGCCGCATTGGCGTTGAGCGAGGACATCGGCAGATCAACTCGCCAGGACAGGGAAACCCGCCGCCGGCAAGCTCAACACGAAACAGCTGCCCCCGCCCTCGCGCGGCTCGCAGCGTACCCGGCCGCCGTGGCGTTCGGCGATCTGCTTGACCAAGCTCAGGCCCAGGCCCACGCCGCCAGCCGTCTCGGCGTGGCCGGGCAGGCGATAGAACGCTTCGAAGATGCGCTCGCGCAAGGCTTCGGGCACACCGGGGCCGCGGTCGCACACGCGCACGTCGACCTGATGTGCCGTGCTGCTCAGGCCGATCTCGATCAGACCGCCACCGCCGTAGCGCTGCGCGTTGTCGATCAGGTTGCGTACCGCGCGGCGCAGCAGGCGCTCGTCGCCCTTTACGCCTGCCACACTGCCCTCGACGCGCGCAGACACGCGCGCTGCTTCCTCGGCCACCAGGCCCAACAGGTCGATGGGGTCCTGGCGCAAGGTGTCGCGTGCCGCATCGAGGCGGCTGGCGAGCAGCACCTCTTCGACCAGCGCATCGAGTTCGGCCACGTTGCGGTCGATCTCGCGTTTCAGCTCTTCGCGCTGCACCGGCGAGGCGGTGTCGAGCATCGACACCGCCATGCGCATGCGGGCGAGCGGTGATCTCAATTCATGGCTGGCATTGGCCAGCAGCGACTGGTGCGCGCACACCAACGCCTCGATGCGCGCTGCAGCCTGGTTGAAGCTGCTGGCCACGGCGGCCACTTCGTCGCTGCCACCCACGTCGACACGGTGGCTCAACTCTCCGGCACCGAACTGCTCAACCCCCTGGCGCAGGCGTCCCAGTCGCCGCGTGAGCCGGTTCACCACCGGCCACGCAGCCACCGACACCGCCACGAACAGCAGCGCCAAAAGCAAGAGCAGGCTGGCGCCGCCATGCCAGGCTGGCGGCAGGAAAGGCAAGGCGACCCACGAGGGTGGCTCGCCGCGCCGCTCGCCCGGGCCACCGGGCGCAAACCCCGCCGGCGGACGGCGCCCGGGCCGCATCACCCACAGCGTGCGCCCATCTTCCAGTGGCACCGCGTAGGCACGGTGGCGGTTGTCGCGGACCGGCCTGTCGCCCGCCATCGGTCCGTCGGGTGGCGGTGGCTCGGCGCTGCGTTCGGCAAACGATTCAGAGGTCACGATGCGCGTGCCTTGCGCATCGTCGAGCGCCAGCGGCAGCCGCAGGCGCTGCGACCACTCGAGCAAGGCCGTGGTCTGTTCTTCAGCGGGGGCGTCCTTGCCGGGCAGCGAGCGCTGGATCAGGTCGCCCCAGGCGGCCATGCGTTCGGACAGCACCGAGTCGGCGCGGATGCGCTCGTTTTCGATCTGCCGCTGGAACAACCAGCCCGAGACCGCCGCGAACAGCAGCAGCACCACGACCACCGTCAGGTAGATGCGCAGCGTGAGCGTCTTCATGCCGCAGCCGTCGGCCCTGCGGGCATGTCAGTCGGCATCCTGTTTCTTGGCGAATACGTAGCCGGCACCCCGCACCGTCAGCACGCGGCGTGGCTCCTTGGGGTCGTCTTCGATCAAGGCACGGATGCGCGAGATGTGCACGTCGATCGAGCGGTCGAAGGCCTCCATCGGGTGGCCCTTCAGCGCGTCCATGATCTGGTCGCGCGACAACACCCGTCCGGGGCTTTGCGCCAGCACCACCAGCAGTTCGAACTGGTGGCTGGTGAGGTCGCAGGGTTTGCCGTCGACCCGGGCCACGCGGGCGCCAAGATCCACTTCGAGCCGGCCGAAGCGCAAGACCTCGTCGGCGCCGCCAGACGATGGGGCTGCGCGGCGCAGCAACGCCTTGATGCGGGCCAGCAGTTCGCGCGGCTCGAACGGCTTGGGCAGGTAGTCGTCGGCGCCAAGTTCGAGGCCGACGATGCGGTCCATCGGCTCGCCGCGCGCGGTGAGCATCAGCAACGGCAACTGACGGGTGCGCGGCTCGGCACGCAGTTGGCGGCACAGATCGAGGCCATCACCGTCGGGCAGCATCAGATCGAGCACCAAGGCGTCGAAGGGCGTCGACAAAGCGAGCGCCGGCCCCACCAGCAAGCGCTCACGGCCGGCTGCCAGCGTGCCGGCAACGTCGACGTCGAAGCCGGCCGCCCGCAGGTAATCGCCCACCATCGCCGACAAGCGGGTGTCGTCATCGATCAGCAACAGGCGTGCGGGCATCGCAGTGCAACGGAATCAAGGGGCAGGTCGCGGCGCGTCGTGGGAAGGTCCCCCATGCCAGCGGTGGCTTTTCATACGCTGCGCCAGTGTCGCACGCTGCTCCGGCGTCAACACGCGGCTGATCTCGAGCATGGCCTGCAGCATGCGGCGGCTGGTCTGATCGTGCTGTGCAAGCATCTGCTGGCGCAGCTGTTCGGCGGCGTTCGCATCGACCACCGGTGCCGTGAACAGCTGCTGGTTGCGCTCGAACAATTCGCGGCCCGCCGCGCGTTGCGCCTGCAGGTCTTTCGCAGCCGCGACGGCAATCTGCTTGACCTGCGCCCGCTGCGCGTCGGTGGCCTGCAGGCCATCGAGCGTGCGATCGACGCGGCGCTCGATGCGCTCGGGTGGCCCGCCAAAGAGACCCGCACCGAACGGCACCGCACCGCCCATGCCGGCGTGGTGTGCCGCGCGTCCGCCGGCCGGTCCATCGGCCCAGGCGGCCGCGCCGAACGCCGTGGCCGCCATGGCGATCAGGCCGACCATCGCCCAACGCCCTGCCGTCTGCTGAAGAGCCACTGATTTGAATCTGCCGTTTTGTGCCTGTGCCATGACCTGCTCCTGTTCAACCCGGGTTCGAACGCCGATCGGCATCGATACCACGCCCTCATGCTGGGCAGGTCGGGTGAATTGGCGGTGGCTGGCGGGTAAAGATCTGTGAATGTGCCGGGCAGTGGCACGCGGCCAAGAGCATTACTTCGTCGAGACCGGCGGCTCGTGGTGCCCCGAGAAAAAGGCGCGCAGGTGCTTGAGGATCAGGTTCAGATCCAGCGGCTTGGTCCAGTAACCATCAACGCCGCTTTGCTTGGCCAATTCCTGCTGCTGCGGCAGCGCATCGGCGGTGACGGCAATCACGTGCATCAGCCGCGTACCGGGGTGCTGCCGTATCTGCCTCACGATGTCCAGGCCCGACATGTCGGGCAGGTTCATGTCGGTGAGCAGCAGCTCGGGCTGCTCGGCGCGGGCGATCTGCAAGCCCTCGGCACCGGTGGAGGCTTCCAGCAGGCGCCAGTTGCCCAGCCGCGCGAACACCTCGCGCATCAGCATCGCGTTCACCGGATCGTCCTCGATGTACAGCGCGGTGCCACCCACCGCCTCGATCCAGTCGGTCTGTGCCGGCATCGCATCGGTCGAATCCGGCCCGCGCCGCGACCCCTTGGCCTGCGGCAGCGTGACGGTGAAGCACGAGCCGGTGTTCGGTGTGGAGGTGACCTCGATGGTGCCGCCCATGCCCTGGGTCAACTCGCGGGCGATGACCAGGCCCAGACCGGTGCCCTCGATCTGCGTCTTCTCGGCACCGACACGGTTGAAGGGCTGGAACAGCTGATCGAGTTGCGACGGGTTCATGCCCACGCCCGAGTCCTCGATGCGCAACTGGACCTTGGTGCTGCCCAATGGCTCGACGGCGATGCCCACGTAGCCGCCGTGGCGGTTGTACTTGATGGCGTTGGACAGCAGGTTGATGAACAGCTGGTCCATGCCGCGGCGGTCGGCCTTGGCGTACAGCCCAAGCTCGTGCCCGACGAATTCAACCCGCACCGAGCGCTCCAGGGCCAGCGGCTGCAGCAGCGAGATGCCGTTGGACACGACGTGGTTGATGGACACCGCCTCGCGCTGCAACGAGAACATGTGCTGCTCGATACGCGAGAGTTCGAGCACGTCGTTGACCAGGCTGAGCAGCCGGGTGCCCGAGGTGCGGATGGTCTGCACGCGCTGCTTCTGGATGCCAGTCAGCGGTTCCTTGCGATCGCCTTCGAGCAATTGGGCAAAGCCGAGGATGCCGTTGAGCGGCGTGCGCAGCTCATGGCTGATGCGCGACAGCAGCTCGCTCTTGCCGCGATTGGCCTCGCGGGTTTCGGCCATTTCCTGGCGCAGCATCTCCAGCGCCCGCTCTTCGGTGATGTCGCGGCACACCCCGATCAGCACCGGCGTGCGGATGCGCTCCCGCGTGGCCTGCGCGCGGGTGACGAATTCGATCTGCCGCGAGTCGCCGTCGGGGGTGACGACGCCCAGCACATCGCGCTGGATGCCACCGGACACCGCCGCCAAGCTGATGAATGCCTGCGCGCGCTCGCGCTCGGTGGGCACCAGCATGTCCAGCCACTGCCCGAGCACGAACGACGTCGGTGAATCGGCGGCCAGGCGGTGCACGGCACAGGCATTGCGGTCCAGCGTGATGGTGGCCGTCGACAGGTTCAATTCGAAGATGCCGATGCCCGCTGCCTGCGAGGCCAGCTCCCACTGCTGGCCGGCGCGCGCGATCTCGGCCGCGGCGCGCTCGGACTCGGTGACGTCTGCCGCGAACCCGTGCCACAGCACGCTGCCATCGGGCATGCGACGCGGGCTCGCAAACCCGCTCAACACCCGCACACCGGCCTGCGGCAGCACGACGCGGTAGGTCTGTGACCAAGGTTGCCCGCTGGCGGCTGCGGCCTCGATCTGCGCGGCCACGCCCTTGCGGTCGTCGGGGTGGATGCGGTCGAACAGCGGGCTGCTGTCTTGCGCGAGTTGCTCGGGGGTCAGCTCGAACAGCTGGCGCACGCTTTCACTGACGTAAGGGAAATTGCCGGTGCCGTCTGCACGAACCAGCCGCTGGTACAGCATGCCGGGCACGTGCTGCGCCAGCAGTTGCAGCGTGTCGGACACCTCACGCTCGTGGCGCTCGACGCCGATGCGGTGGGTCACGTCCTGGGCCGAACCGCGGTAGCCCTTGAACTGCCCGTCGCTGCGAAACTTGGCGATCGCGCTGTAGGAAATCAGTCGATCACCCAGCGGCGTGGGTTTCAACACCACGACCCGCGCAAACGACTGCATGCGGTCGAGCACCTGCAGAAAGCTGAGGCGAGGTTCGACCACGCGGCCGGCACCATCGCGCATCGGGGAGTCGGGTGGCTGGCGGCCCAGGTGCCCGGCCACCGTCAGGCCGGTCAGGTCCTCGAAACGGTCGGACAGCCAGGTGTAGCGATGGGCGGAATCGGTCTCCCAGAGCCAGTCGCTGGACGCCGAAGCGAAGTCGAGCAGCCGGCGCTCGCTGATCTGCAGCTTGAACACGAGTTCATGGCTGGCCGCCGCCTCGGTGGCGCCCAGCGCCAGGTCCTTCAGCCACTGTTGCTGTGCCGGCGCCAGCGTGCGCGGCCGATGGCTCATCACGAGCAGCATGCCCAGCAGCTCGCCCTCGAACTCGATCGGGTGGCCGGCATAGCTGCGAACCGCTTCGGCACCCGTGACCAGCGGGTGGCGCTCGAAGCGCGGGTCGGCCAACGCGTCGGGCACCTCGAATGTCGTCCCGCCGCGCAAACCATGCGCGCAGAACGACAGCTCGAGCGGGATGTTCAACGAGGCCATGCCCAGCGGCGCCTTGAACCACTGCTGCTGCTCGCCCACCAGGCTGATGGCGGCGAACTCGCTGTCGGTCAGTTGCGCCGCGCTGCGCACGAAGAGCCCGAACACCGAGTCGGGCTGCGCGGACAGCAGCTGCAGCTTGCGCCGCCGATCCGAGAGCGGTAGAGCCGCAGCGTCAAAGTTCGTCTCAGGCATGACGCCTTGCTGCCTTTGAAACGCCACTGCAATGGTTGTATCGCGCCGCCAACCGCACCATGCCTGCTCGCCTTGCGTCGACCACCAGGGTCGACTCGCGTCGCAGTGTAGTGGCAGCAG
Source organism: Burkholderiales bacterium PBB1 (assembly GCA_002255905.1). GTDB lineage: Bacteria > Pseudomonadota > Gammaproteobacteria > Burkholderiales > Burkholderiaceae_C > PBB1. Next base: position 347,750 of record NKIN01000001.1, on the reverse strand, counting down.
TGCGCACGCTCGGCCCGGGCCCGCGCAGTCGTTGGCATCGGCGCCACAGGCGCAGCGTCACATGGGCACAAAAAAACCGCCGGAATCAGCCGGCGGTTTCGGTGGGACGATCTGAATCGTCAGACCTTGTCGATGAGGTCCTTGAGTTTTTCCTTGGCGTCACCCTGGCCGGACTGGATCTTCCCGGACAGCTGGTCCAGCTTGCCTTCGACCTCCAGGCCCTTGTTGCCCGTGGCCTTGCCAGCCACTTCCTTGACGGCGCCCTTGACCTGCTCAACGCGACCCTGGATCTGATCCTTGTTCATTTGAAACTCCTGTTCAAGTGGATGAAAGCATCGGCAGCTCCCGCCTGGCGGCATGGGGCGCCGACCGATGCATCCACTGTGCCGAAGCGACGCGCCGCGATCTGTCAGGCCGTTGCGTGGCTGCCTGTAGGACGACACCCGCCCTGGCAGCATGTGATCTCGGGGCGGTGTCAGGCTCGGCCGGGCGCGCGCCGAAGTCGCGATGCGAGTGCCCGCACCTCGTCATCGGGCGCCGTGCCACCGAGGTGCGACTGCCCCGCGAGCGCCGCCTGCACCAGTCGCTTGAGGGTCGAGACATGGGGCGTGACCGGGCCGAAAAAAAGCACCTCGTCGCCGCGAGCGATCAACAGCGTGGGGAAGTTCTCCACATCCACCGCACCGACCAGTTCGGCCTCGTCCTCGATGTCGATCCAGAGCGCTTCGATGTTGGCGCCGGCCTCAGCGCTGACCGTGCTTTCAAAGTCGGCGCGGTAACCGCGGCAGCTGCCGCACCAGTCCGCACACAGGCAGGCCACGGTGAGATGGGATGGCAAGGACGCTGGGCTCACCATCGGCTCAGCCACCCACCCGCTTGACCGTCATGCCCGCAGCCTGCAGTCGCTGCACGATCCGGTCGCGGTGCTCCCCCTGGATCTCGATGACGCCGTCCTTGACCGTGCCGCCCGATCCGCACGCGGCCTTCAGCTCACGCCCCAGTTCGGCCAGCGCCTCCGCCTCGAGCCCGAGCCCGCGTACCACCGTCACGCCCTTGCCCTTGCGGCCCTGGGTCTCGCGCGACACCCTCACGATGCCATCGCCGATGGCGACCGGCGCCTTCTTCGCGCAGGCGCACTGATCGATCGGGCACCGGCACGCCGGGCACATGCGCCCGCTGTCGGTCGAGTAGACCAAACCGCCGGTGAGATGGCGACCTTTCATGGTGTCGAGTGCGTCGAAATCCGCATGCCCTGCCCGATGCAGCGCGCCGAGCGTACAACACCGGCCAGCGCACCATAATCATGCACTGATGCACCGTTTACGTGCTTAGCTGAGCGACCACGGCAGTCTGGTGATCGTGCTTCCACAACGACAACAACGAGGGACACGCATGCGTTTGAACCACACCCACCGAACGGTGCTGATCGCGGCCGCACTGGCCGCCACGGCGACAAACGCCAGTGCAGGCGCCCGGTACGACTTCGGCGATGACCAGTACGTCACCTTCGGTTTCGGCACGCGCTACACCTATACCCATGCCGAACGTCCGTCGGCCGACGGTGGAGGGCATGTCAACAACCCGAATCTGGACAGCGCGCGGTTGTTCTTCGGCGCCTCGCTCAACAAGTACGTCAAGGCCACCTTCAACACCGAATGGGATGGCACGACGGAACGCATCCGAAAGCTGGACATGTACGCCCAGTTCGAATTCACGCCTGAATTCAACGTCTGGGCAGGCCGGTTCGTGGGGCCGAGCGAGCGCGCCAACATGGCCGGGCCGTACTACTCGGTCGGCGGCGGTTACTGGCCCTGCATATCGTCGCGCTACGGCTGCAACGGCGGCACCTATGTGGCACGTGACGACGGTGTGGCGGTCTGGGGCAACGTGGCCGAGAGCCGTCTGGGCTACTCCATCGGCGTGTTCGAGGGCCGCAACTACGGCATCGGCGCGCTCAACCGGTATGAGGCCCATCAGGCCGGGTTGAAGACATCCAACGACCTGATGTATTCGGGCCGACTGCAATACGACTTCTGGGACCTGGAGACCGGCTACTTCAGCACGGCCGACCACCTGGGCAAGGCGGACATCCTGGCCATTGGCGTGGCGTTCAGGCACCAGAAGAACGGCGTGATCACGCTGCTCGGCAAGGGCGACTACGACAGCTACAACCTCGACTTCCAGCTGGAGAAGAACTTCAAGGGCTACGGCGCCTTCGGGCTTGAAGCGGCCTACTACGACTACGACACCGATGGCCTGGTGCGCAGCGAGCAGGGCAAGGCGTACTCGGCGGGCGTGTCCTATGTGTTCGAGCGGGAGGTGGGCTGGGGCCGCTTCCAGCCCTTCGTGCACTGGCAGCGGTTCAATGCCGACACCCATGTCACGACCCGGCAGATCGACTTCGGCCTGAACTACGTCATCGCCGAGCAAAACGCCATGATCAGCGCCACCTACTCACGCAACAACGTGAATCAGGGCGGCGAAGACCTGAGCCGATTCGTCGTTGCCGTGCAACTGCAGTACTGAGGCTGCAGCCCGCGCCGCGCCCAGTCATGTGCTGGGCAGCGGCGCCGTCACTTCAGACGACCAGCGCGCTCGCCAGCGCCTGGGCGGTGGCGCGGGAATCGATCATCAGGTTCAGGTCGATGGCGCCGACGCGCATCACCAGGCGCCGTGCTTCACCGTCCGAGCCCAGCGGCAGCACATCGAGGCTGCTCGCGGGCAGTTGCACGCCATCGGCCAGATCGACTTCGGCGATCGGGCGCAGATCGTTGCGCTTCGGGACGCAGGCCTCGGACGACTCCATCAAGGCCTGCAGCAACTGCCGCAGCATGATGTCGTCGAGTTCGAGGTCGAGGTCACCGTTGGGCAGCTGCAAGCGAATGGCAAAAGCCTTGCCATCGATCGCGGGCCAGGCCATGACGATGCCCTGGAGTGGCTGGGGATTGGGTCCGGTGTTTTCCATGGGCTGCGCTGCCACCGCTTCGGTGACAGGTGGGAGTGGTTGAAGGCGCGACATCCTGCCACGAGATGCCTCCCTCAGTGCTCACCGTTAACCCGCGAGCCAGGGCGGTCATTCGCCTCGGGACGGGCGAGCGCGGCTCACCTGGCGAGCGCGACCTGGACCTGATCTCGTCCAGCGGCCTTGGCAGCGTACAAGGCCTCGTCGGCGGCGATGACGAGCGAGTTCATCTCGAGGGTCGTCGCCGGCAGCACCGTGGCCACGCCGATGCTGACCGTCACCGCGCGCAGCGGCCAGGTGGCGCCAGACACCGCGCTGCGCACGCGCTGCGCCACGGCCTCGGCCGCCACGGCATCCGACTCGGGCAGGATCACCGCGAACTCTTCACCCCCATAACGGGACAGCAGGTCGTGTTCGCGTAAGGCCCCACCCACGAGCTTGACGAGGCGCATCAGCACCAGGTCGCCGGCCGGATGGCCGAAGCGGTCGTTGAAACGCTTGAAATGATCGACATCGATCATCAGCAGGCTCAAGGGCTGCTGGTTGCGGCCCCGACGCTTCCATTCCTCGTGCAAGCGCCGGGTGAACGCGCGGCGGTTGGCGGCACCGGTCAGCGCGTCGGTCAGGTTGCGCTGCTCGGAGTCCAGCAGGTTGCGGCGCAGCTCCAGTTGCACCATCGTCTGCCGCGCCAGCGCCTGCAAGGCCGCCTGCTGACCTTCGGACAGTGTGTGCGGCTTGCGATCGATCACGCACAGCGTGCCGATGGCAAGTCCTTCGGGTGTGACCAGTGGCGCGCCGGCATAGAAGCGGACATTCGGTGCGCCGGTCACCAGCGGGTTGCCGGCAAAGCGGCTGTCCTGCGTGGCGTCGGGCACGATCAGCAGCTGGTCGGGGGACAAGATGGCATGAGCGCAAAACGCCAGTTCACGCGGCGTTTCGGCGGCGTCCAGGCCGACTCGCGACTTGAACCACTGGCGATTGGTGTCGACCAGCGACATCAGAGCGATCGGCGTGTTGCAGATCATGGCCGCCAGCATCGTCATGTCGTCGTAGCTCTGCTCGGCTGAGCTGCCGAGCAGTTTGAACTCCTGCAACGCCGCGATCCGCTCGGCCTCGTTCGCGGGCCATGGCGCGGCCAGATAGTCTGCCGAAGCAGGCGCTGGCGAGGCCTGGGGGTCACGGGTGTCTTGCGGGTCCATCGGGATGTGCTTGCTCCAACAACCTTGCCATCGGTACGTGCGCCACAGAGTTGACGGTCAGCACGCTGCAAACGTCGGCAAAGTCACGAATTCCGCTGCCGGTCGCGCTCAGCCGAACACGATCGTGCGGTGGCCGTTGAGCAGGATGCGGTCTTCCAGGTGATTGCGCAAGCCTCGCGCCAGCACCGCTTTTTCCACGTCCTTGCCGCAGCGCACCAGGTCTTCGATCGAATCGCTGTGGTCGATGCGCATCACGTCCTGCTCGATGATCGGGCCCTCGTCGAGGTCTTCGGTCACGTAGTGGCAGGTTGCACCGATCAGCTTCACGCCACGGTCCCAGGCCTGGTGATAAGGCTTGGCCCCGGCGAAGCTGGGCAGGAAGCTGTGGTGGATGTTGATGATCTGCCCGGGGTACTTGCGGCACAGCGACGGCGGCAGGATCTGCATGTAACGCGCCAAAACCATGGTGTCGGCACCGCTCGATTCAAACAGCGCTTCCAGCTGCGCGAAGGCTTCGGGCTTGTTGTCTTTCGTGACCGGGATGTGGTGGAACGGGATGCCGTGCCATTCAACCAGTCCGCGGAACACCTCGTGGTTCGACGCGACACCGGCGATGTCCATATCGAGTTCCTTGCTCTGCCAGCGCGCCAGCAGGTCGTACAGGCAATGCTCCTGCGTCGACACCATCAGCAGCACACGCCGCCGCACCGCGCTGTCGCTGGTGCGCCAGTCCATGTCGAACTCGGCTGCCAACGGAGCGAACTGGCGCCGCAGTTCGGCGTGGTCGAAGGGCAGCGAGTCGGCCTTGACCTCGAGGCGCATGAAGTAGCGTGCCGAATCGGCGTCGGCGTGCTGGTTGGAGCTGAGGATCCAGCCGCCCAGGCCCGCGAAGAAGCCGGTGACGCGGGCGACGATGCCGACTCGGTCGGGGCAGGAGAAAGTCAGCGTGTAGTGATGGGGACGGCTCATGGCATCGGGGAGAATTGATTGAGTATCCTTGCACGTTTTTGTCGGCGTCAACTCGCCACGGATCACCTGAATCCGTCGAATTTGGCGATCTGCCGGCATTCCGCTTGCATACAGGGTCACCCGCTGACTGAGTGATCTCTGTCGCATCCACCACCCGCTCACGCCCACTGCTGTCAAGGCCGCCCGATGACTCACAGCCCGATCCGCTCGATCCTGATCGCCAACCGCTCGGAGATCGCGATCCGCGTGATGCGCGCCGCCTCCGAGATGCGCATCCGCACGGTGGCGATCTATTCGCAGCAGGATCGCCAGGCGCTGCACCGCTTCAAGGCCGACGAAAGCTACATGGTCGGCGAAGGCCAGAAGCCGCTGGCCGCGTACCTCGATGGCGAGGACATCCTGCGCATCGCCAAGCACGCCGGTGCTGACGCGATCCACCCCGGCTACGGTTTCCTGTCCGAAAACCCCGAATTCGCCGACGCGGTGATTGCTGCCGGCATCCGCTGGATCGGCCCATCGCCCGACGTGATGCGCACGCTCGGCAACAAGGTCGCCGCACGCCACGCGGCCGTGGCCGCCGGTGTGCAGGTGATGCCGGCCACACCGCCGCTGCCGCTGGACGTGGCCGAATGCGCGAAGCTCGCTGCCGGCATCGGCTACCCGGTGATGCTGAAGGCGAGCTGGGGCGGCGGCGGGCGCGGCATGCGGGTCATCGAGAACGAAAGCGAGCTCGCAGCATCGCTACAGGCCTCGCGGCGCGAGGCGCTGGCCGCCTTCGGCAACGACGAGGTGTACTTCGAGAAGCTGATCCGCCGCGCGCGCCATGTCGAAGTGCAGATCCTCGGCGACACGCACGGCAACCTGGTGCACCTGCACGAGCGCGACTGCACCGTACAGCGGCGCAATCAGAAGGTGGTCGAGCGCGCACCAGCGCCCTACCTCGACGCGGCAGGGCGCGCCGCCCTGTGCGGCAGCGCGCTGCGCCTGATGCGCTCGGTCGGCTACACCCACGCCGGCACGGTCGAATTCCTGATGGATGCCGACGACGGCAAGTGCTACTTCATCGAGGTCAATCCGCGCATCCAGGTCGAGCACACCGTGACCGAGATGATCACCGGCGTGGACATCGTCAAGGCACAGATCCGGATCACCGAAGGCGGCCACATCGGCGTCACAGAGGGTTCGCCCGAAGCGGCCGGTGGCCTGCACCCGAGCGGTGTGCCACCCCAGGAGCAGATCCCGCTGAACGGCCACGCGCTGCAATGCCGCGTGACCACCGAGGACCCGGAAAACGGCTTCCTGCCCGACTACGGCCGGCTGGCCGCCTACCGCAGCGCGGCAGGTTTCGGCATCCGGCTCGACGCCGGCACGGCCTATGGCGGCGCGGTCATCACGCCCTACTACGACTCGCTGCTGGTCAAGGTCACCGCCTGGGCGCCCACGCCCCGCGAAACCATCCAGCGCATGGACCGAGCGCTGCGCGAGTTCCGCATCCGCGGTGTGTCGACCAACCTGCAGTTCCTCGAGAACCTGATCAACCACCCGGCCTTCGGCAACGACGTCAAGGGCGAGCTGACGACCCGCTTCATCGAGAACACGCCCGAGCTGCTGGCCTTCGCCGCGCGGCGCGACCGCGCCACCAAGCTGCTGCGCTTCCTGGGTGAGGTGGCGGTCAACGGCAACCCGGAGGTCAAGGGGCGCACGTTGCCGGCGCTGCCGCTGCCCAAGCCGGTGCTGCCGAAGATCGATGCGGCAGCACCGATTCCCGATGGCACCCGCCAGCGCCTGCAAGCGCTTGGCGCCGCCGGTTTCGCGCAGTGGATGCTCGCGCAGAAGCAGGTGCTGATCACCGACACCACGATGCGCGACGCGCACCAGTCGCTGCTGGCCACCCGCATGCGCACGGCCGACATGCTGCCGATCGCGCCCTACTACGCACGCGAGCTGTCGGGGCTGTTCTCGCTCGAGTGCTGGGGCGGCGCAACGTTCGACGTGGCCTTGCGCTTCCTGAAGGAAGACCCGTGGCAGCGCCTGGCACAGCTGCGCGCGCAGATCCCGAATGTGCTGTTCCAGATGCTGCTGCGTGGCTCCAACGCGGTGGGCTACACCAACTACGCCGACAACGTGGTGCGCCACTTCGTGCAGCAGGCGGCGACGAACGGCGTCGATCTGTTCCGGGTGTTCGACTCACTGAACTGGGTCGAGAACATGCGGGTGGCGATCGATGCGGTCGTCGAAAACGGCGGGCTGTGCGAGGGCGCCATCTGCTACACCGGCGACCTGTTCGATGGCGCCCGCCCTAAATACGACCTGAAGTACTACCTCGGCATCGCCCGTGAGCTGCAGAAAGCCGGTGTGCACCTGCTGGCGATCAAGGACATGGCCGGCATCTGCCGCCCCCGCGCAGCGGCGGCGCTGGTGAAGGCGCTGAAAGCCGAGACCGGCCTGCCGGTGCACTTCCACACCCACGACACCAGCGGTGCCGCGGCGGCATCGGTATTGGCGGCGATCGAGGCCGGCTGCGATGCGGTCGATGGTGCACTGGATGCCATGAGCGGCCTGACATCGCAGCCCAACCTGTCGTCGATCGCGGCCGCGCTGGCCGGCACCGACCGCGACCCAGGCCTGTCGCAAGGCGCGCTGCATGCGGCATCGATGTACTGGGAGGGCGTGCGTCGCTTCTATTCGCCGTTCGAGTCCGAGATCCGCTCCGGCACCGCCGACGTCTACCGCCACGAGATGCCCGGAGGCCAGTACACCAACCTGCGCGAGCAGGCGCGCTCGCTCGGCATCGCGCACCGCTGGACCGAGGTGTCGCAGACCTATGCCGATGTGAACCGGCTGTTCGGCGACATCGTGAAGGTCACGCCCACTTCCAAGGTCGTCGGCGACATGGCGCTGATGATGGTCGCAAGTGACCTGACACCCGCCGAGGTGACCGACCCGGCGCGCGAAGTGGCTTTCCCCGAATCGGTGGTGTCGCTGTTCAAGGGTGAGCTCGGCTTCCCGCCCGATGGCTTTCCGTCCGCGCTGAGCCGCAAGGTGCTGAAGCTGTCCGACGCCGATGCGCCGCCGGTGCCGTACCGGCCGGGTGACCGCCTGCCGCCGGTCGACCTGGAAGCCGCCCGCGCCAAGGCCTCCGCCGAGTGCGAGCAGCCGATCGACGACCGCCAATTGGCCTCGTACCTGATGTACCCGAAGCTGATGCGCGACTACTGCGAGTACACCAAGCTGAACGGTGACACCTCGATGCTGCCCACGCCGGTGTTCTTCTACGGCGCGCAGCCGCAGCAGGAACTGGCCGTGGAGATCGATCCGGGCAAGACGCTGCTGGTCTCGCTGCAATCCATCTCACCGGACGGCGACGTGGCGCAGAAGGTCCAGTTCGAACTCAATGGCCAGTCGCGCACGGTGCGTGTGCTGCGCCCCGACGCCGGCGACGCCGCCAAGGGCCGCCCGGTCGCCGATCCAGCCAACCCGATGCATGTCGCCGCACCGATGCCCGGAGGCATCGTCAGCGTCGCGGTCAAGGTCGGTCAGCGCGTCAGCGCCGGCAGCACCCTGCTTGCGCTGGAGGCCATGAAGATGGAAACCCACGTGGCCGCCGAGCGCGACGCCGAGATCGAGGCCGTGCTGGTCGCACCGGGCGACCGGGTGCAGGCGAAGGACCTGCTGATCGTGCTGAAGGCCGTGGGTTGAGGTCTGCGCAGGCGCGGCGTTCACCGATCTCGCAAAACTGAACCCGCGCCGCGACTACAGCAGATACACACCAGGCGCTGCCGACAACCCCTGCTTGACCTGACGCGTCAGCTCATCGAGCAGCGCCTCCTCGGCCCCGGCCTCGAGTGCGTCCAGCGTGTGGCGCACCACATCGTCAGGCGTCGCTTTTTCGACGTCGAAACCATTCGTCATGTCGGTGTCGACATAGCCCATGTGCATGCCCAGCACCTGCGTGTTCTGGGCGCGCAACTCGCGGCGCAGGCCGTTGGTCAGTGACCAGGCGGCGGACTTGCTGGCGCTGTAGGCCCCGATCGGTGACACGCTGAGCCAGCTCGCCACCGACAGCACATTGATGATCCCGCCGCCACCCTGGCGGGCGAGCACGGGCGCGAAGGCCTGCGCCATGCGCATCGGGCCGAAAAAGTTGGTCTCCAGGTGCGCACGGTTCAGTTCGACCGCATCTGGCGCCAGAAAGTCACCGATGGCCGCAATGCCGGCGTTGTTGATCAGCAGCGTCACGTCACCGCAGCGCTGCGCGGCGGCAGCCACCTCCTCGGGCTTGGTGACATCGAGCTGGATGGCTTCGACACCGGGCAGCGTGATGCTGGAGGGCTTGCGCGCAGCGGCGTAGACCTTGCGCGCTCCGCGGGCCAGGGCCGCGCGGGCGAAAGCCAGGCCGATGCCACGGTTGGCGCCAGTGATCAGTACGGTCGCGTCTTGGAGCTTCATGGTGATGGTCCTCAGGTGAGTGCTGCAACGCAGCGGGAGCGAGCAACCCAGTCACATGATGGTCATCATATTTCTGGGCAAAGGAAACGGCTGTCAGGAACGGCGACGGCTCATGGCGCCGGGCGATCGAACTGCGCCAGCAGGGCGTTGCGGGTGGTGGTCAGCAGAGCCCGGCCCTCCGCGTTGTCGCCGAGCGCACGGGACAGTTGCAGCGCACCGACGAGCTGGCAGGCGATCACCGGCGCGCTCGGGACATCGGCGGGCAGGCTGTGCGCCACCATCGCGATCAGGTCGCGCACTCGCTGGGCTGCCGCCTTGCGGACCTCGGGCGACTGCCGGGGAATCTCGGACGCCAGCGCAGCGACCGCGCACATGCGCTCCGGCGCGCCAAGATGGCGTTCTGAGAGGTAGGCGTCCACCAATGCACGAAAGGCGCTGGCGCCCTGCCTGCGACGGGTTTCAACCTCTTTCGCGACGCGCGACGCGCCCTCCTGGCCAGCCCGTTCAAGGGCTTCGGTCAACAACGCGTTGCGCGAAGCGAAATGGGCATAGAAGCCGCCATGCGTGAGCCCGGCTTCTTTCATGATGTCGGCCACCCCGACGCCGTGGAAGCCCCCGCGGCGGATCGCTTTCGCCGCCGTGGTAACGATGCGGTCGTGCGTCAGTTGCTTGCGGCTGGGCGCGGTGTTCATCAGCGCAGTGTACTCGCTCATATGATGATCATCATATAAATGAATGCGGCCCGGCTTTTGCGGTGGACCCCGCCCGATCACCAACCGCGCGTCGTCAGTGCGCCTCGTCCCAGTTCGACCCCACGCCCACCTCGGCCAGCAGCGGCACCTTCAGCGTGGCAACCGACGCCATGGCCGCCGGGATTGCCGTGCGCGCCCAGTCCAGCTCGGCCTCGGGGACCTCGAACACCAGTTCGTCGTGCACCTGCATCACGATGCGGGTGGCGCGGGCTTCGGCATCGAGCAGCTTCTGCACCGCCAGCATCGCCAGCTTGATCAGGTCGGCCGCGGTGCCCTGCATCGGCGCATTGATCGCCTGACGCTCGGCGCCGGCCTTGCGCGGGCCGTTGCCGCCGTTGATCTCGGGCAGGTAGATGCGGCGGCCGAACAGCGTCTCGACGTAGCCTTTTTCCTTCGCCGAGGCCCGCGTGTCGTCCATGTAGCGCTTGACGCCGGCAAAGCGCTGAAAGTAGCGCTCGATGTACAGCGCCGCGGCGTTGCGTTCGATGCCGAGACTTTGCGCCAGCCCGAACGCGCCCATGCCGTAGATCAGGCCGAAGTTGATCGTCTTCGCATAGCGGCGCTGCTCGGAGGTGACCGCGGCCGGGTCGATCGCGAACACCTCGCTCGCAGTCGCGCGGTGCACGTCCATGCCTTCGGCGAAGGCTTTCAACAGGCCCGGGTCTTCGCTGATGTGGGCCATGATGCGCAGCTCGATCTGCGAGTAGTCGGCGCTCAGGATCACATGACCCGGCGGCGCGATGAAGGCCTCGCGCACCTTGCGGCCTTCGGCGGTGCGGATCGGGATGTTCTGCAGGTTGGGCTCATTGCTGGCCAGCCGGCCCGTCACGGCCACCGCTTGCGCATAGTTGGTGTGCACGCGGCCGGTGGCCGGGTTGATCATCAGCGGCAGCTTGTCGGTGTAGGTGCCCTTCAGCTTGGCCAGACTGCGGTGTTCAAGCAGCCGCGCCGGCAGCGGGTAGTCGGCCGCCAGTTCGGCCAGCACTTCTTCGTCGGTGCTGGGGGCGCCGGTGGCGGTCTTCTTCTTGATGGGGAGGCCAAGCTTCGTGAACAGGATCTCGCCAATCTGCTTCGGGCTGCCCATGTTGAAGGGCTGGCCGGCCAGTTCATACGCTTGGGCTTCCAGTGCCACCATGCGCTCGCCGAGCTGCTGGCTTTGCGCGGCCAGCCGCGCCGGATCGATCAGCACGCCCGTGCGTTCGATGCGTTGCAGCAGCAGTGCGGTGGGCAGCTCGATGCGCGCATACACATCGCGCAGGCCCGCCTCGGCATCGATCTGCGGCCACAACGTGTGGTGCACGTCCAGCGTCATGTCGCTGTCTTCGCAGGCGTACTCGGCCGCCTTGGCCACATCGACCTGGCTGAACGCGATCTGGTGCGCGCCCTTGCCGCACAGGTCTTCGTAGCTCAGTCCCTGCCGGCCGAGGTGGCGCTGCGCCAGGCTTTCGAGGCTGTGCGGCTTGTGCGCCTCGAGCACATAGCTTTGCAGCATGGTGTCGTGCACATAGCCGCGCACCTGGATCCCGGCGTTCTGCAGCACATGGGTGTCGTACTTGATGTTCTGGCCGAGCTTGGGTGCCGACTCGTACTCCAGCCAGGGTTTCAGGCGCGCGAGCACCTCGGCCACCGGCAATTGCTCGGGCGCATCGGCATGGTCGTGCCGCAGCGGGATGTAGGCCGCTTCGCCGGGTGTCACGCTCAGTGAGAGGCCGACCAGCTGCGCCTTCATCGCGTCGAGCGAATCGGTCTCGGTGTCGAGCGCAGTCACCCGGCCCGCGCGCGCAGCCGCTTCGATCTTCGCGGCCCAGGCCTCGAGCGCCTCGCGGGTCAGTACGGTGTCGTAGTGGTGCGCGACCGGATCGCTGGAGACGGGAGCGGCGTAGCCGGACTGAGCATGCGGCTCGGTCGCAAAGAGATCGCGCTCGTTGGACGAAGGCTGCGCAGCGCGCTTGCGCGGTGCGGGGGCCGCCACCGCATCAGCAGCGCCCGACGATGCCTCGATCTCGCGCAACCAGGTCTTGAATCCATAGCGCGCATAGAAAGCGCGCAAGGCTTCGCGGTCGACGGGCTGCAACGCCAGGGCATCCAGGCCCGGCCAGCCCGCCACGTGCCCGGCCAGATCGCAATCAAGCCGCACCGTCACCAGCCGCTGCGCCATCGGCAGCCAGTCCAGCGCGCGCCGCAGGTTCTCACCGGCCGTGCCCTTGATCTGGTCGGCGGCCTCGATCACGCCCTGCAGCGACCCGTACTCGGCGATCCATTTGGCGGCGGTCTTCGGGCCGACCTTCTCGACGCCGGGCACGTTGTCCACCGTGTCTCCCATCAGCGTCAGGTAGTCCACGATGCGCTCGGGCGGCACGCCGAACTTGGCGCTGACGCCGGCTACATCAAGCCGCTCGTTGCTCATCGTGTTGATCAGCGTGACCTGCTCGTTGACGAGTTGCGCCAGGTCCTTGTCACCGGTCGAGATCACCACCTGGTGACCGGATTCGGCCGCGACCCGCGCCAGCGTGCCGATTGCGTCATCGGCTTCGATGCCGGGCACCACCAGCACCGGCCAGCCGAGCAGACGCACCACCTCGTGGATCGGCTCGATCTGCTGCACCAGCGGCTCGGGCATCGGGCTGCGGTGGGCCTTGTAGGCCGGGTACAACTCGTCGCGGAAGGTCGGGCCCTTGGCATCGAACACGCAGGCGGCGTGCTCGGGGTTCACGTCCTTCAGCGCACGCTGCAACATCGCCACCATGCCATGGATCGCGCCGGTGGGCACGCCCTCCGGCCCGCGCAGATCGGGCAGCGCGTGGTAGGCGCGGTACAGGTAGCTGGAACCATCGACCAGCAACATCACACGGGAAACAGGGGCAGGCGCTGAACTCATCCGACCATTGTGCTGGCACGGCCCATCGGGATGCCTAAAATGAAGCGATGAGTTCTCGTTTGCGCGCGTCCACCGTTCTTGGCAATCTCTGCTGCGTTGTGGCCATGTGGGCAGGCGGGCAAGTGCAGGCGGCTGGCGCAGCGCCGCCTCCGCCGGATCTGAGCAAGCTGCCTGCCCTGCCCCCGGTGGCAACGCCCGCGGCGCCAGACGCCACACCGTCAATCACGCCGCCCGCGCCCCATAACGTGACCAGCTCCGAGCCCGGCGTCCACGAAACCGTGGTGGAAGACGACGGCGCACGCATCGACGAGCTGAAGGTGCGCGGTCGCTCCAAGCGCATCGTCGTGAAGCCCAAGACGGGCCCGGCCTACGAGATCATTCCTCCCGGCAGCGGCTCCGACATCAGCCAGGGTGCGCGTGGCACCAATGGTGCAGTCGGCAAGCGGGTCTGGCCCGTGCTGTCGTTCTGAGCGCTGTTTCCGGATTCCCTGCCTCTTTCTCCCGCTCCTGCTGCGATGGCTGTCTACACCGAAGTGCCGTTCGACACGGCCGCTGAACTCTTCTCGCGCCTGGACATCGGCCAGCTGATGGCGCTCGAGGGCTGCGCAGGTGGCATCGAGAACACCAACTACTTTGCCGACACCACGCGCGGCCGCTACGTGCTGACGCTGTTCGAGCGCCTGACGGCCGAACAACTGCCCTTCTATCTGCGCCTGATGAAGCACCTGGCCCGCGGCGGCATCCCGGTGCCCGACCCGTGTGCCGCCGCGAACGGCGACATCCTGCACTCGCTTTGTGGCAAGCCCGCCGCGGTGGTCGATCGCCTCCAGGGCAGCAGCCGACTGGCGCCCGATGTCGCGCACTGCCGGCAGGTGGGCGACATGCTCGCGCGCATGCACCTGGCCGGCGCCGGTTTCGAGCTGCAGCAACCGAACCTGCGTGGGCTGTACTGGTGGATCGACACGGTGCCCGAGGTCATGCCGTTCCTGACAATGACGCAGCGCGGGTTCATCGAAGCCGAACTGGGCTTCCAGGAACGCCTGGCTGTCTCGCTGGCCTACGCCCACCTGCCGCGCGGCCCGATCCACGCCGATCTGTTCCGCGACAACGTGATGTTCGACGACAGCGACGCACAAGCCGGCGACCGGCTCAGCGGGCTGTTCGACTTCTACTTCGCGGGCATCGACACCTTCCTGTTCGACATCGCGGTGTGTGTGAACGACTGGTGCATCGACCTGGACAGCGGCCGCCTCGACGAGGACCGCGCAACGTCGCTGGTTTCGGCATACCACGCAGTGCGGCCGCTCAGCGGCGACGAACAACGCCTGTTCCCTGCCTTTCTGCGCGGTGCCGCGCTGCGCTTCTGGATCTCGCGCCTGTGGGACCTGCACCTGCCGCGCGATGCCACGATGCTGACCGCGCACGACCCCACCCATTTCGAGCGCGTATTGCAGCAGCGCTCGGCCAACCCGTGGCGCCCGACACTCTCGACGGCCCCGTCACAAGCCGCGACGCCAAACCTCTGATGAAGTTACTGACCGTTCCCGCCGGCCGCGGCGTGTTGTGGGTGCGCAGCGGGTTTCGCGTGTTTTTCAGCAAGCCTCTGGCGTACTCGGCGATGTTCGCCGCGTTCCTGTTCGGCGCATTGTTGCTGTTGCTGGTGCCGCTCGTCGGGCCGCTGTTGATGCTGGCGACCCTGCCGCTGGTGTCGCAGGGTTTCATGATGGCCACCAAGGGAGTGCTCGCGGGCCAGACGCCATCGGTGGGCCTGTTCTCAGTACCGATCCGGGGCGGGAACCCCCAGGCCATGGTGATGCTCAAGCTCGGCCTGATCTATGCCGCCGGCAGCCTGTTCATCATGTGGTTCAGCGATTGGGTGGATGGCGGCACCTTCAACGCCTTGCAGGAGGCGATGACCAGCAAGACCGCCGACACCGAACAACTCGAAGCGCTGCTGGCCGATCCCCGCCTGTCCACCGGCATGCTGCTGCGCCTGTTCCTGGCGAGCGCGCTCGCCCTGCCGTTCTGGCATGCGCCGGCACTGGTGCACTGGGAAAGACAGGGCCCCGCGCAGGCGCTGTTCTCCAGCACGGTCGCCTGCTGGCGCAACAAGGGCGCGTTCACCGTCTACGCGCTCACATGGTCGGTGTTGATCGTGCTGTTCGGTGTGCTGATCAACAGCGTGTTCATTCTGCTGGGCGCAGCCAAGCTGGTGCCGATCGCGGCGACAGCCGGGGGCCTGATGTTCACCTCCGTGTTCTACGCCTCGTTGTATTTCACCTACGCCGACTGCTTCGAGGGACAGGCGGCGCCTGGGGTCGGTACCGACGTGCCCCCCGCGTCCTGAGGTGGCCGATCCGATCAACCGGTCCCGGCGCGTCGCGGTGGTCACCGGCGCGGGCAGCGGCATCGGACGCGCCTGTGCGCTGGCGCTGCTCGAGGCCAGCTACACCGTGGTGCTGGCCGGTCGGCGCGCAGCCGCACTGCACGACGTGGTGGTGGCCGCGGGCACCCACGCTCCGCACGCGCTCGCGGTCCCGACCGATGTCACCGACCCGGCCTCGGTTGCGGCCCTCTTCGACCGTGTCCGCAGCACGTACGGGCGGCTCGATCTGCTGTTCAACAACGCGGGCGTCGGAGCACCCGCGGTGCCGATGGAAGAACTGACGATCGATCAATGGAAAGCGGTGGTCGATGTCAATCTCACCGGTGCCTTCCTGTGCACGCAGCAGGCCATCCGGATGATGAAAGCCCAGACGCCGCGCGGCGGGCGCATCATCAACAACGGCTCGATCTCGGCGCAGGTGCCGCGGCCGCTCACCGCGCCCTACACCGCGACGAAGCACGCCATCACGGGCTTGACGAAGGCCACCTCGCTGGATGGCCGGGCGCACGACATCGCCTGCGGCCAGATCGACATCGGCAATGCCTCCACCGAGATGACCGACGCGATGGCCGCCGGCATCCTGCAGGCCAACGGCAGCCTGCTGGCCGAGCCGCGGATGGACGTGGCCCATGTCGCTGCCGCGGTGGTGCACATGGCGAGCCTGCCGCTGTCGGCGAATGTGCAGTTCATGACGATCATGGCGACTGCGATGCCCTACATCGGGCGGGGCTGAAGCGAGGCCGAACTGTCACAAAGTGCGGTGATCATCGTCCGATGGACGAAGTGATCGGACTCTTCCCCACGCCTTTGCTGCGCGTGCAGGGTGCCCTGGACAGCCCGCTGGTCGCCGGCCTAGTCGCGCACTTCAGCGCACGGGCGTCCACGGCGAACAATGCCTCGGCCAACTTGTCGCACACCAAGATGCTGCAGCCTGGTGACAGCCCGTTGCTGGTCGAGGTCGCAGCGCGGGTCACGCCGAAACTGATCGACTTCGGTGCACTCATGCTGGGCGAGCGCCTTGGCTGGTCGATCAAGGAGATGTGGGTCAACCTGCTCGATACCGGTGGCCGACAGGCCATGCACAACCACGCGAACAGCTTCATTTCGGGCGTGCTGTACCTGACGGCCACCCACCCCGACGCGCGCACCGTGTTCATGAAGTCTCCCGGCGGCACCGACTTCACCTTCAAGAACGACCATGCCGGCGTCACGCCCGGCCCCTACAGCGCAGACAAATGGATCAGTCCCGCACCCGACCCCGGTGACATGGTGCTGTTCCCCAGCTACCTGATGCATGCCGTGCCGCCGAACCCGGGTGAGCGGCGCATCACGCTGGCGTTCAATGCCATTCCAACGCGGCTGGACTCCTGGGGCTACACGATCGGTTTCAGCGGCTGACCCAGCGACCCGGGCGACGGTGCGACCTCGGTGTCGTCATGTTGACAAATTGAGTCGGCAGACTCGACCACTTGGCTGCCAATCTGCCCTCCCTGACGCATCTGCCCGCCGTCCCGGCGGGCACGGCTGCGCAACGCGCTGCGCTGCTGGTCATGCTGGCGTCGGGTTTTGCCGGTCTGGGTTATCAGATCGTCTGGACGCAACAGTGCGCGCTGTGGCTGGGGCACGAAGCCGCATCGGTTCTGGCGGTCGTGACAGCGTTCTTCGGGGGCCTCGCTGTCGGCGCTCTGGCCCTGGGCCGGCGGATCGAACGAAGTGGACGTCCGGCACGCTGGTATGCCGCCTGCGAGCTCGTCATTGCGCTCTGGAGCCTGGTGCTGGCGCTGTGGATGGCGCCGATCAATCAGGCGATGCTCGACGCGATCGGCGCGCAGCCTTCTCCGATGTGGCAATGGACGGTGGCCTTCTGCGGCACCTTCCTGATGTTGTTGCCTGCGACCGCTGCCATGGGCGCGACCCTGCCTGCGATGGAGCGTGTGATGGCGCAGCTGAGCCGTCATGCGCAGGCCGTGGGGGCGCTCTACGCTGCGAACACCTTCGGCGCCGTCGTGGGCGTGTTGGCAACGGCCTTCTGGCTGATTCCTGAATTCGGACTGCTGCGCACGGCAGTCCTGTGCGCCGGGCTGAATCTGCTGTGCGCCGCCATCACGGTTCGATTGACCGCTGAGAACGGGGTCACTGCGCAAGCAGCTCCCGGCGGCGACGACACGGGCCTGCTGCTCACACTCGGGGCCACCGGCCTGCTCGGCATCGGCTATGAAGTGCTGGTGGTGCGGGTGTTGAGTCAGGTTGCCGAAGACACGGTCTACACCTACGCGCTGCTGCTGGCGGTGTATCTGACGGGCAGTGCGTTGGGCGCCGCGGCCTACCAGCACCGTGTGGCTGCTGGGCGGCACCCCAACGCGGCGCTGCGCGAGAGGCTGCTTTGCGCGCTCGCCGCGGCGTGCCTGCTCGGAACGGCAAGCCTCTGGGCGGCAGACGACCTGAAGACGCTGCTGATGGGCAGCTTGGGCGCCAGCATGGCCTCGGCACTGGCCGCAGAGGCCCTGTTGGCGACCCTGGCCTTTGGCTTGCCGACCGTGGTGATGGGGGCCTTGTTCAGTCACCTGAGCACACAAGCGCGCATCGGTGGGATCGATTTCGGTCGGTGCCTGGGGGTCAACACGCTCGGCGCTGCGGCGGCGCCGCTGATCTTCGGCGTGCTGCTGGTGCCCGCACTCGGGCCGAAATTCGCCTTGCTGATCGTCGCGGCGGGCTATCTCGCGCTGGTGGCCCCCCGCAGCTGGTTGAGGCCCGTGGTGTGGCTGCCGGCGGGCGCGCTTTTCGCCATGGCGCTCTGGGCCCCACCGCTCGCCTTCGTCGACGTGCCCGAAGGTGGCCATGTGGTCAGCTACCGCGACGGTGCGATGGCCTCGGTCAGCGTGGTCGAGGATGCCCAAGGCGTGTCGCGGCTGCGCATCGACAACCGACAGCAGGAGGGCAGCAGCAGCAGTTTGCTGGCCGATGCGCGGCAGGCGCTGCTGCCGCTGCTGCTGCACCCCGCTCCGAAGCGGGCTCTGTTTCTCGGCCTGGGTACCGGGGTGACCGCCTCATCGGCGGCGCAAGAGGTGACGCTGCAGGTCGATGCCGCCGAGTTGCTGCCGGAGGTGATCGCCGCATCGGCCCATTTCGCCAACGTGGTGGGCGACGGCAGCATCAATCCGCGCCTGCACCTGATGGCCACCGACGCGCGTCGCTATGTGCGCAGTGCCACGGGTCGGTACGACCTGATCGTTTCCGACAATTTCCATCCGGCACGCAGTGGCTCGGGCGCGCTGTATACCGTGGAGCACTTCCAGGCCGTGCGGGATCGCCTGACCGACTCCGGCGTGTTCTGCCAGTGGTTGCCTCTGCACCAACTCGACTTGGGGACGCTGCGCAGCATCGTTCGGTCGTTCCAGGTCGTCTACCCGAACGGCGCGGCCATGCTGGCAACCAACAGCCTGGACACTCCGGTGCTGGGTCTGGTGGCACGGCGTGACGGGGGACGCTTCGATCTGCAGCAGGCTCGCGATCGGTTGCGCGATCACCAACTGCCCCAACGGCTGGTCGACTACGGACTGACCGACGATCTGTCCTTGCTCGGCAGCTTCATCGCCGGACCGCGTGCACTGGCGCGCTTCGCGGCTGAGGCGCCGCTGAACACCGACGACCGTCCGATCGTCGCCTACCGCGCCCCTCGCCTCACCTATGCGCCCGACTCTCAGCCCCGTGAGCGGCTGCTGTCCCTGCTGCAACAGCTGACACTCGAGCCTGGAGAAGTCGTGGACGCCCATGGGGACGTGGCCTGGTTGCAGCGCCTGGCGGCTTACCGCTCGGCGCGCGATCGCTTCATCGACGTGGGCCAGCACGTGCAGCCCACCTCAGATGTGCGTCAGATGCTCGCTCAGGTGCAAGGCCCCCTGCTGGCTGTCCTGCGACTCAGTCCGGACTTCCGCCCGGCCTACGACCCCTTGCTGCGCATGGCGCTCGACCTGGGACGCACCGACGCAGAGGCCGCGCGCGCATTGCTTGAAGCCCTGCAGCAAGCACAGCCTGCTCGGCCCGAAGCGGCGCAGGCCCTGGCTGCGCAGTGAACATGCCCCCCGAATGAGCCCCTTTTTCCCCGATCCGTTGTCGCGAAGAGTTCATCCTCGGTCTTTATGCTCGCCGACCATGAAGTGGAGCTCACACGCCGTGGATGTCGGCATGCTGGCGGTGCTGGGGCTGCTCACCGGATGTGGTGGCGACATGGACCGTGCGGCCGTGACTGCATCGCTGTCTGCGCCACAGATGGCAAGGCCCGCAGCCACGCCCGACGCTCGGCGGGAGGCAGCCAAGCAGACCCGCACGCCCTTGACGGGTGGCCCGGCCAGCCAGCCGATAGCCCCCGTGGGCACATTGCTGGATGGCATTCCAGGCGCTTACGCGTATTCGGCGCTGCGCAGCTATGTCGATGAAGGGGCCGCCTCAGCCTCGCCAGTAGCGCCCGAGCGATTGCGCCTGAACGCGGTGATCGCCCGCACGGCGACGATCGGGCAGGTGAACGCCACGCTGTCGGCGATGGGTGCGCGGATCGTGTCGATGCAGCCCGGCAACAGTGAAGTGACACTCGATCTGGCACTTCAGGGCGGGCGCCCCTCAAGGACGGACGTGGCCAGCCAGCTCATGGCCACGCGCGCATTCGTGTCCGTGGGCGGCATGCCGGCCGCAACGGGCCCTGCGCTCAGCGCGCCGCCCTCACCGGCTTTCGACCCCTACGCGCCCCCGCCCGTCGAAGACCACCAGTCACCGTCTTGAGCGAATTCCAGGAGTCCCACCATGAAGCAATGGATACATCGTCGCGGCGCCCTGCAACTGGGCCTGAGCTGGGGCATTTCCATGGCGTTGCCTGCGGCCCGGGCGTGCGAGTTCCGCACCGACAACCTGACGGTCGTCCACCCCTGGGTACGGCCCACACTCGTGGCCACCGACCTGGCAATGGTCAGCATGGGCTTCAAGGACGTGGTTGAACGCGACCGGCTGCTCGATGCGCGCACACCCCTCGCCCGGCGCGTCGTCATGGCGGGCAAGGGAGACGATGGCAGCATCGATTTCCCGATCCCCGCCGGCGAGGAGTCCGCGCTGACGGAACAGGGGATCCACTTGCAGTTGCAGGGTGTGACCATTCCGCTGGGGCTGGGCAGCACCTTTGCCCTTCGCCTTCTGTTCGAGAAGGCGGGCCCCGTCGAGGCCCTGCTGACCGTCGACTACGCCCGTTTCCGCTGAACGGGCGTGTCGCGAATCAATCCTGACGTTGGCGGCGAGCCACGACGCCCACCAGCGCCAGGCCGAGAGCCATCAACAGCACAGAGCCCGGCTCGGGCACCGCACCGATCGTGACGTTGTCGTAGGCGATGTTTCCCAAGTTGTCGCCGAACGAAACCGAGTACGCCGTTCCGGCAAAGCCCTTGGACACACTCGAGAACAGCTCGAATGCTGACGAGTTTGCGCCCAGCATGAACGTCGCGAGCGTGGCGCCCGTGGCATTCAGGCCGTCGAACACCTTGACTTCGGTCGTGCCCACGATGGAGGAATAGGCGAACACCAAGCCCGTGGTGAACCCGCTGGCGACGTTCAACACCGCCGGCGCATCCGGGGCGAAGAAGACGTGGGTGCCCGAGGGGGCGGTGAACGGCGTTGCCAGGGTGCTGTCGCTGCCATCCAGCGCCAAGGCCGAGCCGCTGAAGGCAACGCCGTAGTTCACACCCGAGACGCCCGCCCCGTCGGTGCCACCGTTGTAAAAGTTGTCGATCGAAGAAAAGCTCGTGGTGCCTTCGAAATCCAGTGTGACGGCAGAAAACGCGGGAGCCGCAGCGCACAAGCTGACGGCAGCGGCGATGATGGGAATGAGTTTCATTGGCCTGCTCCTGATTAACCTATTTCCGGAATATCCCGGACGAATAAACCTGATCCAGTTTAATTTGGCATATTCAGGAGCAGTCAGACCCCAAACGGATCAATTTACGTGAAGATCCCATGACAGATTTTGAGAAAATCTTGTTTCAAGTCGCTTTCATGACAGCTTTGATAGCCATTTCGGATCAATTTCTGCGCCGTTGAGTGCCGCCGCATGGGCAGCCAATAGCTACATCGGACTAGGCACTTGGATTAACTGATGCCCTCCACCCGTCATACGCCAGTCACTGCGAATGATTAATCTATCCGGGCAATCGGGCAAATCGCGGGTATTAATTCGTGAGCCTGGTTATTTCAGCCAGCACGGCGAACCCACACGGAGCATATTCATGAAACCAGGATTCAAGAGGAACCAGATCGCACTCGCATCACTGGCGGCCATCGGTGCCAGCGTCATGGTGGCAGCACCCTTGACGGCCAGTGCCGCGAAGCCAGCCGGCAAGTACGTGACGGGTGACTTCCACAACCACACCACCTGCTCCGATGGCTCCATCTCGATGCAGAAACTGGTGAAGAAGTCCACCGACGCCACCTTTGGTCTGGACTGGTTCGTTCAGGCAGGCCACGGCGGCAGCGGCAACCGCAACTGCACGCTGGCCGAGGACGCCGGTGCCACCGTGGGCGGCTTGTTCGACCCGGCCACCGGCGACGGGACCGGACCGGCTGCGATCAACTACAACTCTTCCGTCTACGACCCGACGCTAAACACGCCGGCCTACCCGATCACATCGCAAGGCCCGACCACCACCTGGCAGAACTCCACCCCGCCCGTGAACCCGAAGGGCCGCGTGTCTGGCTCGGCGCCCAATCAGGTGATGTGGCGCTGGCAGTCGATCCAGGAGTTCCAGTACCCGGTGCTGGAATACCTGTCAGCCTTGAAGAACAAGCCCCTGTTCATCGGCGTCGAGTCGGTGGTCGCAGGCCATGAGCACGCATCGGCCTCGGTGATCACCGGGCAGATGCCGGTGTCTGTCGACACTGCCGTGTTGCCCACCGGCCCTGGTTACACGCCGCTCGGCAACGCCAACGCGATGGCGCAGTGGGAATACTGCTTTGACCGCAACGACACCGACACCAGCCGCGGCAACCTCACCGTTGGCAGCACGGTCGGCAACAACTGGAACTGCGCTGTCACCGGCAGCCTGAATGCCGCCGACACCGTCACGCCGTGGGATCCCACCGCACAGAAGCTCATCCCATCGACTGGCGCAGGCACCGGCAACCGGGGCCACGCCAAGACCGTGGAGGCGGTGAAGTGGATGGCGGAATACCACCCGAACGGCAGCTACTACGTACCGGCTCACCTGGAGCGTGCAGGCCCGTTCAACCCCAACGGCAACAACGGCTTCAACATCGAGCACCTGCGCAACTTCAACAACGCCGCCCCCAAGGTCGCGTTCGGCATGGAAACCCAACCGGGCCATGGTGCCTCGTCAGACCGCGGTGAGTACGCCACCCGCCGCAACAACATCGGCGGGGTCAACATCGACAGCGTCGGCGGCACCACGTATGGCGGCACCGGCGTCTACGGCGCGCAGGTCGGTGGTGTCTGGGACGCACTGCTCGGCGAAGGCCGCAACTTCTGGTTCTTCGCCAGCTCCGACTGGCACAACCGTGGCGCCTTCGGCACCGACGACCGCCGCAGCACGCAGGACTTCCTGCCTGGTGAGTACCAGCGCAACTTCACGATGGTGCGCAACGGCTCGGACAAGCTGCGGCCCCAGGCCATCGTCGACGGCTTGCGCAGCGGCAACAACTTCGCGGCCAGTGGCCAGTTGATCGACCGTCTGTCGTTCGTCGCCTGTGCGTCGTACCCCGGCGTTGGCGGCCGCAGCAGCGCAGCAGTCGAAGCCTTGGCCCTGGCTGCTGCCCACGGCAACACGAGCGTTGATGTCCCGGGCTGCGCCACGATGGGCGAGAAGCTCGTCGTGCGCCCTGGCGCGGAAATCGTGGTGTCGATCGTTGTGCGCGACCCGTCAGGCCCGAACAACTCGCCGTACACCTTCCCCAACCCATCGCTGGCCCAGGTGAACATCGCCCAGCCGATGAACATGCCGGTGCTCGACCACATCGACGTGATCCGCGGTCTGGTGACCGGCTACAAGAATCCGGCAGTGCCTGCGGAATACGCCGGACAGTGGCCCAACACCTGGCTCACCAACCCAGACCTGAGCACGGTGCCTGCAGCGGCAAAGAACACCTCCGCCGCGGTGGTCAAGACCTTCAACAGTGCCACCTGGACCGCCGCGGCGGGTGATCTCCGCAAGATGACGTTCCGCATTCCCGCGGTGTCGGCATCGCAGTACGTCCGCTTGAGGGGCACCAACCTGCCTGCTGCCGTTCCCTTCGAGACGGACGCCAGCGGCAACCCGCTGTCCGATCTGGCCACCAATGCCGGAGCGGTCAACCCGAGCGTGCCTGGCGGTACGGACGGCGTCGCGATCAATGCGAACCTGAAGATTCCTTGCACCACCGTTGGCACCACGAACTTCAATGGTTGCCCATCGCACCTGCCGACCAAGACGGTGGGCGCGTACACCGGCAAGTTCGTCGCTTACGACGTCGCAGCCTGGGCAGATCTTTGGTTCTACAGCAACCCGATCTACGTCGAAGTTCAAGGCTCGACGATCGTGGCGGGCGTCAAGTAAGCACTTCGTACGGGCAACCCAGTGCCAACGCCGCGCGGACTTCCGCGCGGCGTTTTTCTTTCAGTACGGCGATCGTCTTAATAGTGACTTGAGGGCGATCTACGATCGTTGTCATCCCTGCTGGCGATGCATCGACATGGCCCGTTTTCGTGTCATCGCAGCTATTTCTGACCGACGCCGAAATCACGATGTCCACACCGTTTCCGATTCCGAGTAGCCCAGGCTCAGCGTCCACCACTCGGCGCAGCAAGCTGTGGCGAGACTGGCTGCGTGAACCACTGCTGCACTTCATCTTGGCAGGCGGGTTGCTGTTTGCGCTTGACCATGCCCTGATCGAGCGATCGGATGACCCACACACCATCGTGGTGGCCGCCGACGTCGACAGCGAAGCCATCCGACTGTTCAAGGAATCGCGCGGCCGCGCACCCAACCCCGAAGAGCTCAACACGCTGCGCCGCCGTTGGCTCGACAACGAGGTGCTGTATCGCGAAGGGTTGGCCATGCGGGTGGATCGGGGCGATCCCACGATCCGCGATCGGGTGATCTTCAAGGCCTTGATGTCCATTGAGGCAGGGTTGACGCTGCCACCGATCGACGACACGACCTTGCGCCAGTGGTTCGAGACACAGCGGTCCAAATACGACGAGCCGACACGCTACGACTTTCAGGAGGCCGTACTCAGCGGTGACAACTCGGAATCGGCGGTGCGGGCGTTTGTCGACGCCTTGAACGCGGGCGCGCCGGGCGACGCCAAAGCCGGACTGCGCGTGTTCAAGGGCCGGCCGCACGACAACCTGGTTCAAGGCTATGGCGCCGAATTCGCGCAGGCACTCGAGGAAGCACCGCCAGGCGAGTGGCGTGCACTGGCCAGTCGTGATGGGCTGCGCGTGATGCGGCTCGATGCGATCGTCCCGCCCAAGCCCGCCGTGTTCGACACGTTGCGTGGCGTGGTGCTGCAGGACTGGACCGATGCGACGATGGCCCAGATGCGAACCGATGCGGTGCGCGAACTGGGCAAGAAGTACATCGTCAAGACCGAGGGAGCTCCGCTGTGATGCGCTGGCTCGGTCAATGGCTGTTGGCCGCGCTGACGCTGCTGAGCATGCCGGCCGTGGCCCATGAGATGACCATGGCCGAGCTGGGTCTGCGCGAAGTCAGCCGCGGCGAGTTCGTCTGGCAGTGGGGCAGCAGCGAGCGCCCGGCCAGCCAGGACCTGACACCGGTATGGCCTGCGGGCTGCCGTGCCGAGGAAAACATCCTGCACTGCGGGGACGCCGGCCTCTCGGGGACCCTGTCGGTGGAGGGTGTGGGCAAACGCTATTCAGCAGCGATCGTCAAGATCAACTGGCTGGACGGGCAAGTCCGTGCGTACACGATCACCGGCGGACAGCCGACGGTTCATTTGTACGGCTCGGCGGATGATCGGCGCGGCATCTCTGAAATTGCCTCCGCTTACACGGTGCTCGGCATCGAGCACATCCTCAGCGGCTATGACCACCTGATGTTCGTGAT
Organism: Burkholderiales bacterium PBB1; assembly: GCA_002255905.1. Taxonomy (GTDB): domain Bacteria; phylum Pseudomonadota; class Gammaproteobacteria; order Burkholderiales; family Burkholderiaceae_C; genus PBB1. The sequence continues at coordinate 322,061 of NKIN01000001.1, read as the reverse complement.
CGGCCTTTTGTGCCTGGTCGGCTTCGAGCGCCGGCTGGTATGGACCATCACTGCGTTCACCGTGGCACACAGCCTGACGCTGGCGAGCAGTGCGCTCGGGTGGCTGACATTGCGATCTCCCCCGGTGGAGGCGACGATCGCGCTGTCGATCATGCTGGTGGCAGGCGAGGCCTTGCGCGAGCGTCAGACACTGGCCCGTCAATGGCCTGCGCTGGTGGCCTTCCTGTTCGGGCTGGTGCATGGGCTGGGTTTCGCCGGCGCCCTGAAGGACATCGGCCTGCCAGAAAACCACCTGCCCATCGCGTTGCTGACGTTCAACGTAGGCGTCGAACTAGGACAGTTGTTCACCGTGGGTGTGGCTTACGTGCTCACACGGTGGTTGTCGCGCAGGCCCTGGGCGTCTTCGGTGCGCAGGCCGCTGCTGTATGCCATCGGCATCGCGGCGGCCTACTGGTCATGGCTACGGATCGCAGCGATCGCCAGCCTCGCCTGAACCGGGGTCATCGGGTCGCGGGCATGATGGCGCCCGATCACTAGACTTCGGCGCCGCCTGCCCTGGCGGCGATTCCATGAGCACGACCCGGCGACAGTTCCTGCATGCATCGACCGCCACCGCGCTGGGCGGCTCTACAGGCTGGTGTCGCAGCGCCGACGACGACCTGGCCGCCGCCGCACCGGCTGCGTCGGTCTCGATCGCGTTTTCCCGTTTCGACCTTGGCATTGCCTCCGGCAGCCCGACAGCCGACAGCGTGGTGCTGTGGACCCGGTTGACCGGCAGCGACCTGCCAACGCGTGTCGAAGTGCAATGGGAACTGGCGCACGACGAGGCCTTCACCCGCATCGCCGCACGCGGCACCGACATGGCCGCAGCCTCGTGGGCGCACAGCGTGCACGCCCAGCCTCGCGGTCTGGAGCCAGGTCGCTGGTACTGGTACCGTTTTCAGGCGCTGGGCGAGCGCAGCGCCACAGGGCGCACCCGCACGGCGCCGCGACCCAACGCCCGTGCGACCACACCCCTGCGCTTTGCCATCGCCAGCTGCCAGCGCTACGACGCAGGCCACTACGCCGCGTGGCGCGACGTGGCCGAGCAGAACCTCGATCTGGTCATGTTCCTCGGCGACTACATCTACGAAGGCGCGTCCCGATCAGACTTCCCGCGCCGTCACGAAGGCGGCGAGGCCCATGACCTGGAGAGCTACCGCGCGCGCTACGCCACCTACAAGCGCGATCCGCTGCTGCAGGCCGCGCACGCCAGCGCCCCGTGGTTGATGGTGTGGGACGACCACGAGGTCGAGAACGACTACGCCGGGTTGCAGGACCCGCGTCTGGACCCCCTCTTTCCGGCACGCCGCGCGGCCGCCTACCAGGCCTATTGGGAGCACATGCCGTTTCCCAAGGCGGCTCGGCCCCGGTTCGACACACCGGGTGGCGCGATGCGCATCACCGGGCGGCTCGACTGGGGCTCGCTGGCACGCATTCATTTGCTGGACGGTCGACAGCACCGCGACCCGCAGGCTTGCCCCCGACCGGGCCGGGGCGGCTCGAACACCGTGAAGTCCGCTGAATGCGCGGCGCTGCTCGACCCCCGCCGCACCTTGCTCGGCGCAGAACAGGAACGCTGGCTGGCCGAGGGGTGGGACCTGCACCGACCATGGAACCTCCTGGCCCAGCAGACGCTGATGGCACGGCATTCCTGGACCGACACCGCCGACGGTGGCGGCACCTACTGGAGCGACGGCTGGGATGGCTACCCGCTGGCGCGCCAACGGCTGCTGGGCGCAGTGGCCAAGCGGCGCGTGCCGGGCGTGGTCGTGCTCGGAGGCGACGTGCATGCCCATGTCGTGGCCGACCTGAAAGCCGACTTCGACCGCCCGGAGTCGCCCACCGTGGCCACCGAGTTCTGTGGCACCTCGATTGCGAGCCACGGCCGGCCGCAGGAATTGCTCGACATGGCGCGCACCTTCAACCCGCACATCCAGCTGAGCCGCAGCGATCGGCGCGGCTGCATGCTGTTCACCCTCGACGCGGAGCACCTGCAGGTGGCACTGCGGGCCGTCGATGACGTGAACGATCCCGCCAGCAATGTGCGCACCAGCGCGAGCTTTGTGGTCGAAGCCGACCGCCCTGGCGCCATCGCTGCTTGAGGATGCGTTGGCTGCGCCAGGTGTTCGGGGTGCTCGTCGCCCTGGTCCTGTTGTTCGAGGAATGGGGTTGGGAGCCGTTGCAGGCCGCACTGGTGCGCCTCACCCGCTGGCCCCCGTTGGCGTGGGTCGAACAGCAGTTGCAGACGTTACCGCCGCACGCAGCACTGGCGGTGTTCGCGGTGCCTGCGCTGATGCTGCTGCCGCTCAAGCTGGCCGCGCTGGCGTTGATCACCCACGGCCACGCAGTGGCGGGGCTGTTGCTGATCGTGGCGGCCAAGCTCGTCGGCACCGCCGTCGTCGCCCGGCTGTATGCGCTGCTGCAACCCGCGCTGATGACGATCGGCTGGTTCGCCCGCGGCCACGACCGCTGGGTCGCATGGAAAACGCACTGGATGGCCCGCGTGCGCTCGTCGGCGGTGTGGCAAGCCGCCATCCGCCTGCGTCGCCGGGCAAAGTGGGCATTCCGGCGCGGGCGTTGACCTGGCGCAAGCCCCGCCTCGACCTGCCTGGGCACACTCGGCGCTTCGAGGCCCTGGACATCCGTGCGGGCAGAGACCCCTCTGGACAGGTGGGTGACAGGCCGGATGCGTTCAGATTCACAATGGCAGCCCTGCGCGGATGGCCAGGCCCGATGGGGCCAGATCAAACGCGCATTTTTCGCCCTCAGGAGGTCTTATCAACAGCACCACCACGAACCGGCCGCACCACAACGTGCCTGCCGACTTGAAGCACCAGCGCCTGAAGGCCTGGGTCGACCAGATTGCTGCACTGACCGACGCCGCGAGCGTCTATTGGTGTGATGGCTCGCAGGCCGAATACGACCGGCTCTGCAACCAGCTGGTGACCGCCGGCACGATGAAAAAGCTCAACCCTGAACTGCGCCCGCGCAGCTTCCTGGCCACCAGCGATCCGAGCGATGTGGCCCGCGTCGAGGACCGCACCTACATCTGCAGCCCACGCAAGGAAGACGCCGGCCCGACCAACAACTGGATGGCGCCTGCCGAGATGCGCGCGCTGCTGCAGACCGGTGACAACGCGCTGTTCCGCGGGGCCATGAAGGGCCGCTCGCTGTATGTGGTGCCATTCTCGATGGGCCCGCTGGGATCGCACATCAGCCACATCGGCGTCGAGCTGACCGACAGCGCTTATGTGGCCGTGAGCATGCGCACGATGACACGCATGGGACGTGCCGTGATCGACCTGCTGGGCACCGATGGCGACTTCGTGCCCTGCGTGCACACCGTCGGTGCGCCATTGCAAGTCGGCCAGAAAGACGTGCCCTGGCCGTGCAACAAGACGAAGTACATCGTGCACTACCCCGAGACCCGCGAGATCTGGAGCTACGGCTCCGGCTACGGCGGCAACGCGCTGCTGGGCAAGAAGTGCTTCGCGCTGCGCATCGCCTCCACGATGGGCCGCGACCAGGGCTGGCTGGCCGAGCACATGCTGATCCTGGGGGTGACCAACCCGGCCGGCAAGAAGTACCACGTGGCGGCGGCCTTCCCGAGTGCCTGTGGCAAAACCAACTTCTCGATGATGGTGCCGCCGGCGGGCTACCCGGGCTGGAAGGTCACCACCATCGGTGATGACATCGCCTGGATCAAGCCGGGAACCGATGGTCGCCTGTACGCGATCAACCCCGAGGCCGGCTACTTCGGCGTGGCCCCGGGCACCAACCACAAGACCAACCCCAACTGCATGGCCTCATTGAAGTCCGATGTGGTGTTCACCAACGTCGCGCTGACCGATGACGGCGATGTCTGGTGGGAAGGCATGACCGACACCCCACCCGCGCACCTGATCGACTGGCAAGGCCGCGACTGGACGCCTGCCATCGCCCAGGCAAACGGCGTGGATGGCAAACCCCGACCCGCCGCGCACCCGAACGCGCGCTTCACCGTGGCCGCAGGCAACAACCCGGTGCTCGACCCCGAATGGGACAACGCGGCTGGCGTGCCGATCGACGCTTTCATCTTCGGTGGCCGCCGCTCGACGACCGTGCCGCTGGTGACCCAGGCCCGCACCTGGGTCGAGGGCGTCTACATGGCGGCGACCATGGGCAGCGAAACCACTGCCGCGGCGGCAGGCCAGCAAGGTGTTGTGCGGCGCGACCCGTTCGCGATGCTGCCGTTCGCCGGCTACAACATGGCCGACCACTTCCAGCATTGGCTCGACATCGGTAGCAAGCTCGCGGCCAGCGGCGCGACGCTGCCGCAGATCTTCTGCGTCAACTGGTTCCGCAAGGGCGCCGACGGCAAGTTCGTCTGGCCGGGCTACGGCGACAACATGCGCGCACTCGAATGGATGCTGGGCCGCGTCGATGGCAAAGCGGGCGGCGAGGACAACGTGTTCGGCGTCAGCCCGCGCTACGACGATCTGCGCTGGGACGGCCTGGATTTCACCCGCGAACAGTTCGCAAGCGTCACCCACATCGACAAGGCCGCCTGGAAGCAGGAACTGGTCTTGCATGCAGAGCTGTTCAAGCAGCTCGAATACCATCTGCCGAAGGAACTGCCGGCAACGATGGCTCGCATCGAAGAACGCCTGGCGGTCTGACCACTGCCGGATCGTTCGACGGGGCTGCGACGGTGTCGCAGCCCATTTTTTTGTCTTTCCCTCTTCAAGGACCTGGCATGGCCCACATTCATTTCATCGGCGGCGAAAAAGGCGGCGTCGGCAAGTCGCTGGTATCGCGCCTGGTGGCGCAGTACCTGATCGACAAGGAACTGCCCTTCCTCGGCTTCGACACCGACCGCTCGCACGGCGCGCTGTTGCGCTTCTACGCAGGCTTCGCGTCGCCGGTGCTGATCGACCGCTACGAGGCGCTCGACTCGATCATCGAGGCGGCCATCGAGCAACCCGAGCGCCGCATCCTGGTCGACCTGGCCGCGCAGACGCACGACCCGCTGGTGAAATGGATGGACGAATCGGGCGTGCTCGACATGGCGGCCGAATCGGGCTTCACGATCACCTACTGGCATGTGATGGATTCGGGCCGCGACTCGGTCGACCTGCTGAAGAAGCTGCTCGACCGCTTCGGAGCGCGGCTGAACTACGTGCTGGTGCGCAACCAGATGCGCGGCGACGACTTCGGCATGCTGGAGCAGTCGGGCGAGCAGGACCGGGCCCTCGGCTTCGGTGCCCATGTGGTGTCGATCAAGCACCTGAGCGACAGCATCATCCAGAAGATCGACGCGTCGAGCAGCAGCTTCTGGGCGGCGCAGCACGATGCCGACAAATCACGCACCGGCCTGGGCATGATGGACCGCCAGCGCCTGAAGATGTGGCTGCGCGACGCCTACCAGCAGATCGACAGCGCGCCGGTCTGAGGAGCGACGGCCACACGGGTGTGGTGGACTCGAAGTCCCTGCACCCGTCCGTGCACGCACGACCTTGCGCACCGTCAATTCGCCAATCGAGCGAACACGAGATCCAGCAGCGCTCGTAATCTGGCAAGACGCCTCAAATCGCGGTGGTAGCCAATCCACGTATCGCGCCCCGGCGGATCTTCACCCAGTTCGACACGGGTCACACCGCTCAAGGCATCACCGATCAGTCTGGGCAGCACAGCAATACCGACACCTCTCATGCAGAGGCTGGCCTGCACATCGCGGTTGTTGCTTCGTGCCACGACGTGAGCGTTGGGCAGCACCTTCTTCAGCCAGACGGCATCGGGCATATCTGCAAAGGCGGTATCCATGGTGACGAGCGGCATTCCGGTGCCATCGCCCAATCGAGGAACCTCCAGGCCTTGCTTGAGATAGAGGCCATAGGCGACATGCATCAGGCGGCGTGACACGACCTCCGGCTCATCGAAGGGCCGGATGCGAAACACCAGATCAGCGTCCCGTCTCGGCAGGCTCATGAGAACCTGGCTGGTGACGAGCTCGATCGTGACGCGGGGTTGCAGCGTCGCAAACTCAGCCAGGACAGGCGCCAGCACATGCGTGCCGAACCAGTCCGACGAGGAAAGCCGCAGCTGTCCTTCCATGGCTCGATCGCGACCCGCCAGCCGCCTCTGAACCGCAAGCGCCTCGTCTTCCATCGCTTCGGCGTGCGGCATGACAGCCGCGCCCTCATCCGTCAGCACGAACCCATCCTTGGTCCGCTGAAACAGCGTCTGGCCGATCGCTCGCTCCAGGGCGATCAGGCGTCGGCCCATCGTCGGCTGGCTCTGGCCGAGCTTGCGCGCGGCGGCACCGAGTGTGCCCTCGCGCGCGATCGCCAGAAAGATCCGGAGGTCACTCCACTCCATGTTCACCCCATTCATTTGTGAATAGACAGATGTCACTTTTGTCTATTTCAAAACATTCGTGTTCGCCAAAGAATCTTCGCATACCAACCACCGGAGATTCATGATGGAGCCGTCGATGAAAGCAGCAGTTGTGAATGAGCCCGATGCGCCGTTCCGCGTGACACAAATTGCAAGGCCGCAGCCAGCTGCGGGACAGGTTCTGATTCGAATCAAGGCCAGCGGCGTCAACCCGCTCGACACCAAGATCCGAGCGGGCCGCGCGCCACATGCGCAGCAGCCTCTGCCGGCCGTCCTGGGGCTCGATCTCGCCGGGGTTATCGAAGCGCTCGGTGATGGCGTCACCGCATTTCGCATCGGCGATGAGGTCTACGGCCTGGCGACCGGCATCGGCGGCTTGCAGGGCTCGCTGGCGGAGTACGCGGCTGTCGATGCGGATCTCATCGCGCTGAAGCCAACCAAGCTCAGCATGCGCGAGGCCGCAGCCGTCCCGCTGGTCTTCATCACGGCTTGGGAGGGCCTGGTCGACCGCGCCAAGGTAGGCGCGGGCCAGAAAGTGCTGATCCACGGCGGCGCGGGCGGTGTGGGACACATGGCCGTGCAAATTGCCCGGGCCCTCGGGGCAGAGGTCTTTGCGACCGGGTCGGCCGACGACAAGGCATTCATCGAGCAGCTGGGCGCAACCGCCATCGACTACCGTAAGTCGAGCGTCGAGGATTACGTCAACGAGCACACCGCAGGTCGCGGCTTCGATGTCGTCTACGACACGGTGGGCGGCGCGACGATTGACGCCTCATTCAAGGCCGTGCGCCGGTTCGGCCATGTCGTGAGCTGCCTTGGGTGGAGCACCCATGCCCTCGCGCCACTCTCGTTCCGGGCCGCGACGTATTCCGGCGTCTTCACCCTCTTGCCCATGCTGACCGGAGAAGGCAAAGCGCACCACGGGGAGATCCTCCGAAACGCGCGTGCGTTGATCGAAGCTGGAAAGGTGCGGCCCCGGGTCGATCCGCGCCACTTCACACTCGATGAGGCCGCGTCTGCGCACCTTGCAGTCAGCTCCGGAAGCTCAACGGGAAAGGTCGTTGTGGACGTTGACGCTTGTGGCCGTCAGGGTTGAGTCGTCATTCTGTTTTTATCGGGCTCAGGGGGATCACCATGCCTTTCGTCAATGTCAAGCGCCTGTACGGCGCCTCCAGGCTCAAGCAGAACCTGGCCACCATGCGGGCCAAGTTCGCAGAGGGCGCTGCTGTCGCCGCTCCGCGTGCCGGCAGTCTCGACTACCTACCCATCGGCCTCTTCGGCTCGGTGATGGGCCTGACGGGGTTGAGCGTGGCATGGCACCTGGCTCATGCGCGATTCGGTGTTCCTGACGTCGTTGCTCAGGTCATCAGTGCTGTCGCAGTCGTGGCGTTCGTGCTCTTGACCTGCGCCTATGCGGCCAAGATCGTCATGTCGCCTGAGGCTGCGAAGAACGAGCTTGCGCACCCGATCGCTGGCAATCTCTTTGGAACCTTTCTGATCAGCTTATTGCTGCTCCCCATCGTTCTGGCGCCGCTGAGCCTCATCGTGGCTCGGGCGATGTGGGCGATCGGTGCCATCGGCATGACGACCTTCGCCTGGTTCATCGTCGATCGCTGGATGAGTCAGCGCCAGAAAGCTGCGCACGCAACGCCTGTCTGGATCATTCCAGTCGTCGGTATGCTGGACGTGCCGCTGGCGATGCCTGCGCTGGGGTTGGAGTCGTTGCACGCGGTGATGGTGTTCGGTCTGGCGGTGGGCCTCTTCTTCACCGCGCCGCTGTTCACGCTGGTCTTTTCTCGACTGCTGTTCGAGGAGCCGTTGCCCGATGCGCTGCAGCCCAGCCTGATGATCCTGCTGGCACCTTTTGCGGTCGGTACCTCCACCTACGTCGTGACCATGGGGCAGGTCGATGTGTTTGCGGAGGCGCTCTTCGCGCTGACGCTGTTCATGCTCGCGGTCACGATGGGCCGACTGCGCTATCTGGCCGCGTGTTGCCCGTTCCGGGTGTCGTGGTGGGCCGTCAGCTTCCCGCTGGCTGCGACAGCCGTCGCCGCGCTACGAATCGCATCGGCGCGACCAGGTGGATTGATGGCAACCATCGCGATCGCGTTACTGGCGCTCGCAACGGTTGTCATCGCGGGGCTCTTGATCCGAACGGTGGCAGGGCTGTGTCGAGGAGAGCTTCGAACGCTCAGCGCCTGAGTGCTGGGCACAGGCATGATGAAACTGTTCATGCCCAGGCCACCGAGAGAGAGGGCCAGCGCCCTTGATCGATATCTGCACTTCGCAACCCGGCGATTGGATGCGATCCGACGCGAAGTGCCATCTCTCTGCATGAGCGGCTGCACCCTGGCGCGTCGACAGCCTCAATCGAGCACTTGCAACGGCTCGGCTCCATTCGTTGGTGTCGCCCGGATTCGGCCAAGAGTTGCCTCTCGCGACCGAATGCGTCCCTGCACTCTGAACGTCATTGCAGCGATCGGCGATGCGCCCGTGATCGAGAAGAACCTTGATGCAGCGGGGTCACCGGCCTGGCTCTACGGTCGAGAGAGTTTCTGCCGATAACCAACTCGCGACGCTCACTCATGAAGGCACCGACATGACTTCTTACTCTGGTGTGCCAAACCAAGGCCATACCGACTTGCAGGAGATCGCTCGCTTCGGGGACTTGGTGATGCTGGTCACCATGTTCGCCTCTGCGGCCGCCGCGCTGGCGATCGGCGACGCCTATGGCCAATTCGGGCTGGCGCTGGGCGCCAGTGCCCTGCTGCTGGCCGCTGGTGGTGCCGCGTACTTCGTGGGCCGTGGCCGCACGCTGGGTTGGGTGGCGCTGACCGCCTGCAACGTGGCCTTCGTGGCCCTGCACATTCAGCTGGGACGTGGCACGGTGGAATTCCACTTTGGGGTGTTCGTGTTGCTGGGGCTGCTGCTGGTTTACCGCGACTGGCGCCCGATCGCGATGGGAGCCGCACTGTTCGCGGTGCATCACGTCGCCTTCGATCGCATGCAGGCCTTTGGCCTGGGCGTCTACTGCACGCCAGAGGCCAACTTCTTGAAGATGGTGATGCACGCGCTGTACGTGGTGGTGCAGTCGGGAATCGAGCTCTTTCTGGCCCTTCGTTTGCGTCAATCGGCTGTCGAGTCGTCTCAACTCTCGGCCATCGTGCGCAGCGTGGACCGCGGGGACACGCTGTGCCTGGACCTTTCCGGCGTGATGGTGCAGGCCCCTACGGCCGTGATGCTCAAGAGCGCGATCGGCAAGATGGCCGTCGCGATGGCGGATGTCAACGCTGCCGCGGTCTCCATTCAGGTTGCCAGTTCGGAGATTGCATCCGGCAACATCGATCTCAGCCAGCGCACCGAAACGCAGGCCAGCAACCTGCAACAGACGGCGGCCTCGATGGAAGAACTTACCGGCACTGTGCGCCAGAGCGCCGATACAGCCATGCAAGCTACGCGACTGTCAGCCGAGGCGGCCGAAGCGGCCGTGCAGGGTGGCGCGATCGTCGACACGGTAGTCGCCACGATGGTCGGCATTTCCGAGTCGTCGCGGCGCATCGCCGAAATCAACGCTGTCATCGACGGAATTGCGTTCCAGACCAACATCCTGGCGCTCAATGCCGCCGTGGAAGCGGCACGCGCGGGCGAACAAGGACGCGGCTTTGCCGTGGTCGCCACCGAAGTGCGCTCGCTGGCTCAGCGTTCTGCGCAGGCAGCCAAGGAAATCAAGTCGTTGATCAGCGATAGCGTGGCCAAGGTGAGTCTGGGCACGCAGCAGGCGAGCTCCGCTGGTGACAGCATGGCCAACATCGTGAGCGGGGCGCAGCGCGTCAATCAGCTGATCGGTGAAATCGCGAGCGCCGCCGGGCAGCAGACTCTGGGGATTACGCAAGTGGGCGAAGCGGTGACGCATCTGGACACGGTGACGCAGCAGAACGCGGCCCTGGTCGAAGAGAGCGCGGCAGCAGCGGAAAGCCTGCGTCGACAGGCAGCGGACCTGACCGCGGTGGTGCAGCGTTTCTCTGTGGCGGCCACAGCCCACTGAGCTCCCTTCCGAAAGAGCCTCTCAAAGGACAGAACAGATCAGCGCACCACTCTAATTTCCGTTGCGCGGATCGGGGCGATCGCCGCGGTTGTTGTCGCGGCCGTTGTCTCGGTTGTTGTCCCGATTGCCCCGATCGGGGCGATCCGGCCGGTCGCCGCGGTCATTGCGCGCAGCACCGCCGTACCGCCCGTCGCCTGAGCGGTCCATCGGCTGACGGACCTCCTCGTTCACGCGGCTGCGCCTGTCGTCATCCCGCGGCGCGGGGCGAGGCGCGGGTGGGGCGAGCACCGGTGGGGCGGCAGGTGCCACCGGAGCGGCCGGTGCCACCGGGGCCGCAGGTGCCGTCGGCCGGACATCGCGGTCGCGGTCCGGGCGGCGTGGATCGTCGCGCGACGGGCGGCCTCGCTCCTGTCCACCGTCACCGTTGTTCACGATCGCAGGTGCTGCAGGGAACGGAGTCGAAGGCCTGACGATGGGCTCCGGGCGGCCAGGCTGTTCGCGCGGCGGCGCTGTGACGGGCGCGGCCTGGGCCGGTGCGGTGGCACCATCGCGACGAGGGTCGTCCCGACCGCCTCGATCACCTCTGTCACCTCGATCGCCTCGCTCGTTCCGGTCATTGCGATCGTTGCGGTCATTGCGGTCGTCCGGACGCCCGAGATCGCGGCGGTCAGGTCTCGCATCGCCGGGTCGACCCTCGAACCTTGGCGGTGGATTGCCCCCTCGATCGAACCCGCCCCGATCGGTGCGCGGCTGCGGCGGTGCGTAGACCGGGGGTCGCTCGTCGCGGTCGCGGCCATGATCACGGTCACGATCCCGAGGCTGCGGCCGACTCCACTCGCGCTCGTAGCGCGGGTTGCTTCGGTAGGTCGGCACGTAACGGTCGCGCGGGGTGAGTGGATACCAGTTGCGCCGGCCGCCCACACCGATCGAGATGTCGATGGTGACGCCCGGGCGATACACCGGCGGCCCACCGACCCACCCGACCAGCGCCGGGGAATAGACGGGCCGCGCCACGTAGCGGCCGGGCGACCAGGCCCAGTACGGCCCGCGCTGTACCCAGCGGCCATAGTGGAACGGTGCGAAACCCCAGGGGGCGACATCGACCCAGGTCCAGCCCCAGGGCTGCACCCAGGCCCAGCGGCCGGTCGTGTAGGGTGCCCAGCCGGGGGCCACGCCGCTCGGCATCCACAGCGGCCCGTACTCGGGGTCTTCTTCCCAGCGGCCATAGCGGTCGAGCTCTTCGGCACCGGTCATCTCGGGCGACACGTAGCGCTGCGAGATCGAGGCCTGGCGATCGATGCGGTCGCGCTCGTTGTTCCACGCCGCGAAGGCATCGCGCTTGGGCTCGACGATGGCGTACTGCGCCCGGCCATTGCCATCGAACAGGAACTCGGCGCGCTGGCCGGTCTCGACGGTCAGCGCCTGCTGCTGACCTTCGTAGAAAAGCTGGCCGCTCAGCGCGGTGGCCTGGGTTCGGCTGCCGATGCGGTCGAAACGGTAGACACCCGGCCGATCGGTGCGGAAACGACCTTCTTCGGTGGTCAGCACGAACTGCTGCGCCCACTCGCTGTCGCGCAGCTGAATCTGCGCCGCACCGCGATGCAGTTGCAGCTGCAAGCTGTCGTCATCGAGGTTCAACACCTCGAGTTCGGTGTCGCCATCCAGCCGCACCACGGTCGAGCCGACACGCACCTCGGCACGCGCCGACCGGTCGGTGGACAGGCGGTCGCCGGTGGTCAGGGGCCGGTTGCGCTCGGCACTCACCCATTCGCGCTGCTCGGGGCTGTACAGCCAGACCTGCCCCACCACTTCGGACAGGCGCCCCGCGCGGCTGGGTGCCGTGCCCTGGGCGCCATCGGCCGTGGAGACGGCGTAGCCGGGGCTGCTGCCGACCGGTTGCGCGGAGATGGGGGCGCACGCTGCGAGCAACGCGGCGCACAACGCGGCGACCGAAGCAGGAACGGTCAACAACGTCGTTGGCTTACGGGGTGAGGATGGGATCGTCATGACCCCTCAACGCAGGATCGGCAGGCCGCGCCGACACGGGCTGGCGCCTGCAACACAGCTTTACACGTGGCATACGGGGCGCTCATCACCGGGCTCTCAATCGTCACCCTGGTCGGCCAGATCGGGAAACAGCACGTCGGTGTAGCCGAAGCGCCTGTGGTCGCGCATGCGCATCGGGTACAGCACGCCCAGCAGGTGGTCGCATTCGTGCTGGACCACGCGCGCGTGAAAGCCGGTGGCTTCGCGCTCGATGGGCTCGCCGCGCGGGTCGAACCCGCTGTAGCGGATGTGCGCCGGCCGCGACACCACGCCCCGCAGACCGGGCACCGACAGGCAACCTTCCCAGCCCTCTTCTTCCGCATCGCCCAGGTGCACGATCTTGGGGTTGATCAGAACGGTCTGAGGCACCGCTTCCGCGTCGGGGTAGCGGGTGTTTTGCTCGAAGCCGAAGATCACCACCGCCAGATCGACGCCGATCTGCGGCGCTGCCAGCCCGGCCCCGTTGGCTGCGTGCATGGTGTCGAACAGGTCAGTGACCAGTGCGTCGAGTTCGCGTGTGTTGAAGGCCGTCACCGGCTGCGCCACGCGCCACAGACGCGGGTCGCCCATTTTCAGAATTTCGCGCACGGCCATCGCTCTCTCCGCAGTGTTCCAGATGACATGATGAACCTGTCTGCGTTGGCTGGCCAACGAGGGGACGTGACCACCCCACCCCTGGTCGACAATCGACGGGTGAAAGACACGACAACCCCATCGGCGTACAGCGCACCGATCAGCGTGCTGTGCCTGGCGGGCGCCACGGCCAGCGGCAAGACCGCGGCGGCGCTGGCGATGGCGCAGGCACTCGCCGACCAACAGCCACCGCAGCCCGTCGAGATCATCAGCGTCGACTCGGCGCTGGTCTACCGCGGCATGGACATCGGCACCGCCAAGCCCACCGCCGCCGAGCGCACCGCCGTGCCGCACCACCTGATCGACATCATCGATCCCAGCGAGGCGTATTCGGCGGCCCGCTTCGTGGGTGATGCGCAGCGCCTGATCGGAGAGATACGCGCCCGCGGCCATCTGCCGTTGCTGGTGGGCGGCACGATGCTGTATTTCAAGGCCCTGTTCGAAGGCCTGGACGCGATGCCCGCGGCCGACCGTGCGGTGCGCGCCGCCCTCGACGAGCAATGCGAGCGCCAAGGGCTGCATGCCTTGTACCGCGAGCTTCAGCGCGTGGACCCGGTGACCGCAGCGCGCCTGCCGCCGGGGGACCGACAACGCATCCAGCGCGCGCTGGAAGTGCATCGGGTGAGCGGCCTGCCCTTGTCGTCATTCCATCAGCCCAAGGCCGCCGTCCAGACGCCGCCGCTGATCTCGCTCGAGCCCACCGACCGCGCCTGGTTGCACCAGCGGATCGAAGCGCGCTTCCTGCAGATGCTGGACGCGGGCCTGGTGGATGAGGTGCATGCGCTGATGCAGCGGCGAGATCTGCACCCCGACCTGCCCTCGATGCGCTGTGTGGGCTACCGGCAGACCTGGGAGGCGCTGGAAGCGGGTGACCTGAGCGATCTGCCCGAGCGCGGCATCGCGGCCACGCGGCAGTTGGCCAAGCGGCAGCTGACCTGGCTGCGCAGCATGCCGCAGCGCACGGTGGTGGCCTGCGACGCCCCGGACGCCCAGGCTCGGGTGGTGAAAACGGCCTTGCGGTTAGCCAGCACGTTGGTCCCAGGCCCTGCCTGAGGACGCGGCAACCGGGGCTCAGCGCGACGGATAACTCCCGCTCGGCACCGAAACGACCACCCGCACCACGGTGCTCGGCCCGCCCGACCAGCCCAGCGATCCGATCGCCACTTTGGTGGCCATGGCCCCGCGGCCCACAAGGTGGTCGCGCACGCTGCGGGCACGTTGGGTGGCCAGCGCCGTGTCCTTGCTGGTCGGATCGCCCGGCGCGGCCACGAGCCAGTTGCCACCGCGCGTGGCGGGGCTGGTCGCCAGCCGATCGAGCAACGCCGCCAGCGGTGGCTTGACCACAGCGCGTGCCGGCTCGAAACAAAAGCGCAGCGGCACCTCGGCGCGCAGGCTGCCATCGCGGTCGATCGCCAGCACCACCGGCGTGCCATCGAACAGATCGGCCAGGCGCTGCCGCTCCTGTGCCAAGGTGGGTGGTGGTGCCGCGGCGCTGCCCGACGACCGGGGAGACGGGCTGGCGCACGCGGTCACCAGGGCCACGGCGCCCAGCGTGGCGATGCGGCCCGCCCAGCGCAGGAATGGATCTCGGTGCATGCCAGCCACTCTAGCGCGCGGTTCGCCAGGTGCCATTTCGCGATGGCGACAAGGCGTAACGACGCGCACTCGAAGGGCATGCGCAGCCCGCCGCGACGCCAGCAGTGGCTGCGCCGACAATCGCGCCGCGCCTCTTCTGCCATGTCGACCCCTTTGCCCTCCTCTCCATTGCCGCTGCTCGACGTGCGCGCGCTGTGCAAACGCTACGGCGACGCGCCGGTGTTCTCGCACGTCGATCTGCAGGTGCGGCGCGGCGAGTTCGTCGCGATCCTGGGCGAATCGGGCGTCGGCAAGTCCACGCTGCTCAATTGCATCGCCGGGCTGGACACGGTGCAGGCCGGATCGGTACAGATCACGGGCACCGACGTCACTGCGCTCGGAGACGCCGAGCAGGCGGTGTTTCGCCGCAGGCACCTGGGCTTCGTGTTCCAGGCCTTCCATGTGCTGCCGCACCTGAGCGTGGCGCACAACGTCGGGCTGCCGCTGCGGCTGCAAGGCCTGCCCGATGCGACCCGGGTGCACGAGATGCTGCAGGCCGTGGGCCTTGAGACGCTGGCCGACCGGCTGCCGCAGACGCTCTCCGGTGGGCAACTGCAGCGCGTGGCCATTGCGCGCGCGCTGGTGCACCGGCCCGCACTGATCCTGGCCGACGAGCCGACCGGCAACCTCGACCCCGCCACCGCCGAGAAGGTGATGGATCTGCTGTCGGCACAGGTGTGGGGCCAGGGCACGGCCTGCGTGCTGGTCACGCATTCGCAGGCCGCCGCGGCCCGGGCAGACCGCGTGGTGACGCTGACAGCGCAAGGCATCGTCGCGCGGGACCCGTCCGCTGCGGGCTGAGCCCATGCTCTCGCTGCTGACACACCTGACCTGGCCAGAGTGGCGTCACCACCCGTGGCGGCAAGCGGCAGCGCTGCTGGCCGTGACGCTCGGTGTGGCGCTGGCGTTCTCGGTGCAGTTGATCAACCAGTCGGCGCTGGGTGAATTCAGCGCCGCGGTGCGTTCCATCAACGGCGAACCCGACTTCGAATTGCGGGGCCAGCGCGGCGGGTTCGACGAGGCGCTGTATGCACGGGTGGCGCGGCATCCGGACATCGCGCTGGCGAGCCCCGTGATCGAAGTCGAGACGCAGGCGCTGGTGCCAACGCTGGCACAAGGCGATCAGGGCAACGCAAAACGGGTGCCGCTGCGCGTGCTCGGCATCGATGCGCTGGTCGCCGCGCCGTTGTCTCCGGCGTTGCTGCCCAAGCTGTCGGCCACCGATGGGTCGACCGAGCCCGATCGACTGGGGCTGTTCGACCCCGACGCAGTGGCCTTGAACGCGGCGGCTCGGCAGCGACTCGGCGCTGTCGATGCCCTGCGCCTGCAGACCCCGAACGGCGTCGTCGCGTTGCAGGTGCACGGCAGCGTGGCCGCGGGCGGCCCGCCACTCGCGGTGATGGACATCGCCGGCGCGCAGGCGCAGTTCGGTATGTTGGGCCGCTTGAGCCGCATCGACGTGCGATTGAAGCCAGGCGCTGACCGCGACCGCGTCGTGGCCTCGCTGCAGCTGCAGGACTTTGCCTCGCAGGGCGTGCGTGCCACGACACCGGACGAGGCCGCCCAGCGGGTGTCGAACGTGTCGCGCGCCTACCGCGTGAACCTGACGGTGTTGGCGCTGGTGGCGCTGTTCACCGGCGCGTTCCTGGTGTTTTCGATCCTGTCGCTGTCGGTCGCCCAGCGGCAGCCGCAGTTCGCGTTGCTGGGCGTGCTGGGGCTGGGCGCCGCGCAGCGGCTGCGGTTGGTGCTGGCCGAGTCGGCGCTGCTGGGGGTGGCCGGCAGCCTGCTGGGGCTGGCGCTCGGCACGGCCCTGGCTGCGGCTGCCTTGCGCCTGCTGGCGGGCGACCTGGGCGGCGGCTACTTCCCTGGCGTCGCGCCGGTGCTGCACTTCAGTGCACCGGCCGCGCTGGCCTATGGCGCGTTGGGCGTGGCGGCAGCTCTGGTGGGCGGCTGGCTGCCGGCCCGCGCGGCGCAGCGGCTGGCACCGGCTCAGGCGCTCAAGGGCCTGGGAACCACCGCTGGCAGCGATCGAACGCCGTGGGCCGGACCGGCGTTGATCGCCGCATCGCTCGCGCTGCTGACCGTGCCGCCCGTCTTCGACATGCCACTGGCGGCCTACGTGTCGGTTGCGTTGTTGCTGCTCGGCGGCATCGTCTGCGTGCCCGGGGGCGTGGGCCTGCTGCTGCGCGCGATCACCCCGCCGCGGCATGCGCTTGCGCTGCTGGCGGTCGAGCGGGCTCGGCATCAAAGGAACACCGCCACCGTGGCGGTGGCGGGCGTGGTGGCGAGCCTGGCGTTGTCGGTGGCGCTGACGGTGATGGTGGCCAGCTTCCGCGAGTCGATCACCAGCTGGCTCGACACCGTGCTGCCGGCCGATCTGTACGCGCGCGCCAGCGCCTCGGCCGGCGGCAGCGACCTGATCACGCTCGCACCCGGCTGGGTGCGCGATGCGGCGGGCGTGGACGGTGTGGCGCGCACCGAGACGCTGCGTGTGTCGTCGGTGCAGATCGATCCGGCGCAACCGGCCGTGGCCCTGATCGCGCGGCCGCTCGCCGACCCGGCTCGCGCGCTGCCCTTGGTCGGCGAGCTGGTCGCGCTGCCGCAGGGCGAGACTGCCGCCTACGTGAGCGAGGCCATGGTGACGCTGTACGGCGCTGCGATCGGAACGCGCCTGATGCTGCCGCTGCCGAATGGCCAGCAAGCCAGCGTCTTCGTGCGCGGCGTCTGGCGCGACTACGCGCGCCAGCACGGTGCGGTGGTGCTCGCGGCCGCCGACTGGCTTCGGCTCACCGGCGACACCCGCATCAACGACCTCGCGCTCTGGCTGCAGCCGGGCACCGATGCCAGCACCGTGCAACGGCAACTGCGCGCGCTGGCGCCACGGCACGGCATGGACGGCGAACTGATCGAGTTCGCCTCGGCCGCCGAGATCCGTGCCATCTCGCTGCGCATCTTCGACCGCAGCTTCGCCGTCACCTACTGGCTGCAGGGCGTGGCGATCGCGATCGGGCTGTTCGGCATCGCGGCCAGTTTTTCAGCCCAGGTGCTGGCACGTCGCAAGGAGTTCGGCCTGCTCGCGCACCTGGGCCTGACACGGCGCCAGGTGCTGACCGTGGTGACCGCCGAGGGCGCGGTCTGGACGGCGGCCGGCGCGCTGTGGGGCCTGGCGCTCGGCATCGCCGTCAGCGTGGTGTTGGTGAAGGTGGTCAACCCGCAGAGCTTCCACTGGACGATGGACCTGATGCTGCCCGGCGCACGTCTGGCCACGCTGTGCGCCGCCGTGATCGCAGCAGGCACCCTGACCGCAGGCCTCGCCGCGCGGCGTGCCGCCGGCCGCGACATGGCGCTGGCGGTCAAGGAAGACTGGTGAGAAGTTGTTGATGGAGATGGGCGCGGGCGCGGGCGCGCTGCGGTAGACCACTGTGTTCCGTTCATGTCCTCCGGGCCGGTTCACCAGCCAATCGCTTCGGGTCGAGTCCGCCGGCCCTCCCCCTTTACTTCACTCCACACAGCGGCCCACCGCAGCGCTCCGACGACCAACGAGGTGCTCTGGGGTTTGATTGCGTTTGCGCGTGCCAACGGTGCCTGCGTGCTGTGAAATGCGCAAGCGCATCACTCGCCGTGCCGAACCATCCGATAGAGCGCACGCACCAGGTCGGACACGGTGATGATGCCGACCAGGCGCTTGTCGCCGTCGATGATCGGGATGTGGTGGTGGCCACCCTCGGAGAACAGCGGCACCAGTTCGACCACGTGCCGCTGCTCGCTGGCCACGCGCACCTCGCGGGTCATGATCTGGCCGACCACCTCGGGCTTGTCGGCATATGGTGTGCCGCTGGTGCGCAGCAGCGTCTTCAGGCGTTGGCCCATGCCATCGTGCTGGGCCGGATCGGCCAGCCGCATGAAGTCGGCAACGGTCACGATGCCGACGATGCGCTGAGCGCGGTCGATCACCGGCAACGCCTTGATGCGGCGCTGGCGCATCAGCGACCAGGCTTCGGCAAGCGGGGTGCCGAACTGCACCGCCAGCGGCTGGCGCGACATGATCTCGCCGCAGCGCAGCTCACCGAGGGTGCGCTGGTAGGCGGCCGATTCGGCGTAATGCAGCAGGTCTTCGAGGTCGTCGCGGCTGACGTCGATCACCTGGTTGTAGTGGGTCAGCGCGGCGTCCAGGTCGGCGGCGCTGAAGCGCGCCGATTCCGTCGCCGCCACCGGTCGCGCCTGCGCATGCGGATAGCGCCGCCCGGTCAGTGCGTTGTAGGCCAAGCCCGCCGCTGTCAGCAGCACCGAGTTCACGAAGACCGGGAACAGCGCAAAGTGGAACCCGCTCGCTCCCAGTGCCGCCAGCAGTGCCGAGGCGCCGCCGGGCGGATGCAGACAGCGCAAGGCAAACATCACCGCGATCGCCAGCCCCACCGCGGTCGCTCCTGCCCAGACCGGGTCGGGGATCAGCTGAGCGCAGGCCGCACCGACCAGGGCAGACAACGTGTTGCCACCGATCACCGACCAGGGCTGGGCCAGCGGGCTGGAAGGCACCGCAAAGACCAGCACCGCGCTGGCACCGAGCGGGGCCACCAGCCACGGTCCCAGGGGCTGCGGGCCGGCGCCCCAGCGACAGAGCCAGGCCGTGGCGAGGATGCCCAGCCCTCCACCGATCACGGCGCGCCAGCGCTCGCGCGCGTTGACGCGCACCCGCGCTGGCCAGAAACTGGCAAGAAACGACAGGAAGCGAAACTCGGACATCAGCGCATGGCACGGAATGGACACACCGCCGACACCATCCTCAGAGTGCCCGTGTCACCCGGTGACCCGCTTCAAGGCGGCGCGGTGAAGAGCTTCGCGGCGCGGCCCTTGAGTTCGAGCAACTCGCTCGGTGTCACCGAGTACTTGCCGGTCAGCACATCCACATCGACCCGGAACTCGATTTCCTTGCCTCGGTGCGACAGCGTGCCCGAGGTGAACTCGTAGTCTTCATCGTCGGCCGGCAGGCCCTGCAGATCGATGTCGTGGTTTTCGTACTGGATCGAACGGATCTCGCCGCTGGCCAGGTCCAGCGTTCCGGTGGACTTGATGATCGACTCCGTCAACTCGTCGAACAACGTGATCGGCACCATCAGATTCAAAATCGGCCCTCCCGGCACATGACAATTGAGGCGCTGCGCGGCGCTGTCTGATCCGACATGCTCGTGCCGCGCAAACCGCATTGTCGCCGCTTCGACACCGACGCTGGCACGCTTGCGGGGCGCTGCGATCCCCGAATACGTAGACACCCGATGGCACAGATCACCTACACCCTGAAAGAAGCCGTGCACGGCGAACTGTGGATCAAGAAAAGTCAGTTCATCACCTGCGTGCAACCGGTCGCCGGCCGTGCCGAGGCCGTGGAGCTCGTCAACGAGCTGTGGGCCTTGCACCCGGAAGCCACGCACATCTGCTGGGCACTGATGGCGGGTGGCGAATCGGCCGCGGTCGACGACGGTGAGCCCGGCGGCACCGCCGGCAGGCCGATGATGGAAGTGCTGCGGCACCAGGGACTCGAAGGGGTGCTGGCCACCGTGATCCGCTATTTCGGCGGAATCAAGCTGGGCGCGGGCGGCCTGGTCCGCGCCTACAACAGCGCCGTCGCCCAGGCGCTGATCGGCGCCGAGAAGGTGCCTCTGGTGCGGCGCAAGACCCTGCAATGCAGCATTCCCTATTCGATGGAAGGGCTGCTGCGGCGTGAAATCCAGACCGGTGGCCACGCGTTGCAAGCCATCGTGCACGGTGACGACGTCGAGATGTCGATCAGCGTGGCCGAAGCGCTGGCTGGCGATTTCGTGCGCCACATCAGCGAGATCTGCCAGGGGCAGGCGCGTTGGGGACAAGACCCCGAAGAGTCGGGCGCACCACGGCGCTGACGCATACTTCGGGCTGCCGTGCCCTGGGATGCAGGAACGGACTCTCGGATGAACCGATGTCTTCACTCCCACCCACTGATCTGCCCGCCGCTTCCTACTCGACCGCTGCCGTGGCTCGGCGCTTGGGAGTGTCCATCCCGACGATTCAGCGCTGGGTCGACCAAGGGTACCTGAAGGCATGGAAAACGGTGGGCGGCCATCGCCGCATCGATGCAGCCAGCGTAGAGGCTTTTATTCTCAGCCGCGACCTGCCGGAGGGCGTACGGATCGCGGCCCAGAGCGCGCCCATCGGTCTGTCGGTGCTGGTCGTCGACGACAACCCCGATGACCGCGACCTGTTGACCAGCCTGATTGAAACCGCCTTGCCCGGAGCGGTCGTCACGCTGGCCGAGAACGGCTTCGAGGGGCTGCTCATCGTCGGACAGAAGGCGCCAGACGTGCTCGTCACCGACATCGTGATGCCGCACATGAACGGCTTCGAGATGCTGCGCCACATCGCCACTCAGCACGCGGAGCGGCCGGCGGTGGTCATCGCAGTGTCGAGCCGCACGCCTCAGCAATTTACCGAACTCGGCGACCTGCCCGCGGACGTGCGGTTCATCCCCAAGCCGATCGATGCACCGTCCTTCGTTGCCACCTTGCAAGCGGCCGTGAGCAACGCCTCGCGGCTCCCGCACTGAGCGCCGTCGATGGGATCCGCAGCACGGAGCCTGCGCTTTCTGGCCGCGACCGTCTGCATCGCGATGGCGTCCAGCGCATCCCACAGCCGCGGCGATCAGGTCGTTCTCGGCGCCGAAGATGACGCGGCGCCGTGGTCGTATGCCGATGGCAGTGGCTACGTCAATGACCTGGTGAAAGCTGCGTTCCAGGAAGTCGGCTGGGACGCGCAGTGGAAGGTCATGCCTTACACCCGCTGCAAGGCGCTGGCGATCGCAGGCAAGCTGGCCGGCTGCTTTTCGGCGAGCAAGCTCCCCGAGCTGGAAAGCGCTGTGCTGTACTCGAGCGAACCCGTGTTCGCGGCACAGAACGTGCTGATCGTGCCATCCAACTCGACACGGCTCGGCTGCGAGGTCGCTGCGTGGGGCGATCAGACGCTGATCGGCCTGGTCCGCGGCTATGAGTACACGGAGAAGGTCAACGCATTGCCTCACGACGCCAAGGTACGGATCGACTACGCCGACTCGGAAGTCAGCAATCTGCGCAAGCTCCAGGCCGGCCGCATCGATGCGGCTGTGGTCACTGTGGACGAAGTGAAGCGCCTCGAGTACCTGGCGCGCCTGGCCAACACGACGATCGATTTCAAGACGGTGTGCGACCTGGGCACGATGCCCGCCTATGTGATGTTCAGTCGGCTGCACGTGCAAGGCGCTGCTGCGAGGGCGGCCTTCGACGAGGGCCATGCGCGGCTGATCAAGCGGCGTGCCGTGGCGGTGCTGCAACTGACGTGGCGCGGACGTGCACTGGACACGCTAGCGGCCAAGCCACACTGAACCCATGACACGTCGCCGTCTGTCCGTCGCGGTCGTTCTGATCGCGGTCCTGGTGGCGGTAGTGACGGCAGTTCTCGGCTCGTTCGCGGCGCTGGCATACCGGCACGAAGCCCGCGAGCACTACGAACGACTTCAGCGTGACCTGACCTCGGCAGCCGATCAGATGGCCGTCGCACTCGCCTTGCCGATGTGGAATATCGACAACGATCAGTTACGCAGCATTGTCGGTAATGGCATGAGTGACCGGAACACTTACGCCATCGAGGCCACGGCGAATGATCAACATTTCCTGCTGGTGCGCGACGCCCAGTGGCGCGCCGTCGAAGGCAAGGCCGTACCGGCTGCCGAAGACCTGGTGGTTCAGGAGCGCACGGTGCAGCGCGACGGCGAGACCATCGGACAGGTGCGGCTGTATGCGTCTCCGCGATTCGTCGTGCAAGACCTCGAAGACTGGCGCAATTCCGCGCTGCTATTCATCCTGGCGCTGGACATCGGACTGGTGCTCAGCCTGGCGGCCATGCTGTGGTGGTTCATGCTACGGCCGCTCAAGGCCCTCGAGCACTACGCCGCGGCGGTTGAGGCCGGTGGCAGCCCTGCTGCGCCCGATCGGGTGCTGTTCTTTGGCGAACTGGAAGCGCTGCGCGATTCGATCCGCAAGATGATCGAGATGCTCAACAGCCGCTACCTGGCGCTGCGCGACAGTGAAGAGCGGCTCAAGCTCGCCACCCAGTCGGCTTCCATCGGCGTGTGGGACTGGAACGTTTTGACCGGGGAACTGGCTCTGGACGACGAGCTGCAACGCATCTACGGCATGGGTCCGGGCGACTTCAGCGGCCGGGTCGATGAGTGGTTCGATTTGCTCGAACCGCAAGCGGCCCAGAAGCTCAGAGCGGAGGTCCAGCAGACCTTCGACACTGACCAACCGTTCGACACCGAGTTCGAGTTTCTCCACCCTGACGGCGACGTGCGCATCCTCTCTTGCGGCGGCACCGTCACCCGTGACGCAAGCGGCCGGCCCGTGCGCATGGTGGGTGCCAACCTCGACATCACCGAAATGCGCAAGGCAGAACGCGCGATCAGCCAGCTGAATGCCGAACTCGAGCAACGCGTCGAGGAGCGCACCGGGCAACTGATGACGGCCATCGATGAGGTCTCGCGGGCGCGCGACCAGGCTGAATCGGCCACCCGTGCCAAGAGCGAGTTCCTGGCCAACATGAGCCATGAAATCCGCACACCGATGAACGCGGTGATGGGCATGACCGAGCTGGCGCTGCGCGGCGACCTGGCCCCGAAGCAACGCGACTACCTGACCAAAGCCAAGTCGGCGGCCGAGTCGCTGCTGGGCGTGCTCAACGACATCCTCGATTTCTCGAAGATCGAGGCGGGCAAGCTCGACATGGAGCACCGAGCCTTCGCGCTGAAAGACGTGCTGCAGCAGGTGGTCAATCTCGTGGGTCTGCGCGCACAGGAGCGGGGGCTGCGCTTGCAGTTCAGCGTCGATGCGCAGACGCCGGCACGGCTGGTCGGCGACCCGCTGCGGCTGGAGCAGGTGCTGGTCAACCTGTGCACGAATGCGGTCAAGTTCACTGAGCAAGGGGCCGTGCGGCTGACGGTCGAGCCAGTCACCCCGCCGCCAGGCACCAGTTCGACGGTGCTGCGTTTTTCGGTGAAGGACAGCGGCATCGGGATGACGCCGGAACAGCTGGCCGGCCTGTTCCAGCCCTTCAACCAGCTCGATTCGTCAACCACGCGCAAGTACGGCGGCACCGGGCTGGGCCTGGCGATTTGCAAGCGGCTGGTCGATCTGATGGGGGGTCAGATCGGCGCCACCAGCGAGCCCGGTCGCGGCAGCACCTTCCATTTCACCGCCACCTTCGGCATCGCCGAAGCATCGGCCGCCGAGGAACGAGTGGAGCCGCTTCACGCGGATGACAGCGCGTTGTTCGCTGCGCTTCGTGGGCGGCATGTGCTGCTGGTCGAGGACAACGAGTTGAACCAGATCGTGGTCTCGGAACTGCTCAGAGACGCCTGCGGGATGCAGGTCACGGTGGCGCCGTCGGGCCCGCAGGCACTGACCCTGCTCGCAGGCACGACCTTCGACATCGTGCTGATGGACGTGCAGATGCCGGACATGGACGGCTACGACGTCACGCGGCGCGTGCGCAGCGACCCGGCCCATGCCGGGTTGCCCATCATCGCAATGACGGCGCATGCGCTGGCCAAAGACCGCGAGAAATGCACCGCCGCCGGGATGAACGACTTCGTTCCCAAACCGTTCGACCCGCAAGAACTGTTCGGGGTGCTGCACAAGTGGTTACAAGGCGTCTCACCCCCTCCGGGCGAGACAGCTGAACCCGGAAGCGAGCCCACCAACGGTGTGTCGGTCGAAGCCGGCCTGAAGAGCTGCCTGGGCAAGGCCGCTCTCTACGAAAAGATCGTCCGCCGTTACCTGACCACCAGGGTACAGATGCCCAAGGAGATCCAGGCGGCCCTGCAGGCAAACGACCGAGCGACCGCAGCCCGGATCGCGCACTCGCTGATCTCGACGGCCGGCATCATCGGCGCCATGGGCATGTCGGCCACGGCCCGAGACCTGCAGCGCGCCATCGAGGCCGACGACACCTCGCGCACGGTCGACCTGCTTGGGCAGATCGCATCGCAGCATGAAACGGTCTGCGCAGACCTCGAGGGCTACCTGAGCCGCGTTTGAACAGCGGGCTGGGCTTTCCGGCCACGCACTGACACCGCCAAGTGCCACGCCCGACGCCCCTGCGCCCCGCGACCAACGCCGCAAGGTCATCCGTTGACCGGCAAACACGACACGCAGACATCCAGCAAACGACTTCCGGCGGCGCAAATGTTCACTTTTTTTATTTTTTATTTATTGATCATATTTAAGTGCGACCTGCAACACTCCGAAACAGCACTCCAGAGACAGACCAAATAGATGTGCCCTTTTGCGATGCCAGTCTGTTCGGCAGCCGCTTGCTAACTGTTTTGGAGACAACGCCCCATGAACGTCCTCACCCACCTGAAGATTGGTCCGCGCCTGATGCTCGGATTCGCGAGCGTGCTGGCCCTCACGCTCGTCGTCGGACTCTTCTCCATCAATCGCATCGGAATGGTCAACGACGCCACTGGCGACTTGGCCACGAACTGGCTGGCGGCGACCCGCCTGCTCGGAGAGTACAGCGCAGCCGAGGCGACCATTCGCCGCGCCGAGGCTTTGCATGTCATGTCCGCCAAGTCCGATGAGCTGGACGCCGAAGAATTGCGCATGAAGGAATACAAGGCCAAGGCGAAGGAGCTTTGGAAGAAGTACGAGGCCACGATTGAGTCCGACGCTGAGCGCCAGATCGCCAATGCAGTTCAAGACGCCCAGAAAAACTACTACGACGCCGTCGACCGGTTGATCCCCGTCTCGCGCGCTGGCGAGTCGCGCATGAATGAAGCCAAGGACATGTACAAGACCTCCACCCGCGTCGCCTTCAACACATTGATTGACGCGGTGAACAAGGACGTCCAATTCCAGAGCCAAGGCGGTGATGCTTCCTACAAAGAGTCACAGTCCAACTATGAGTCGACCCGAAATGCAGTCATTGGCCTCATCGTGGCCGCAGTGGCCATCGGCGCCACCCTGGCGCTGCTGATCACGCGCTCAATCACGGCGCCGATCCGGCAGGCCGTCCAGGTGGCCGAGACCGTGGCCGCTGGCGACCTGAGCTCGCGCATAGAGTCCCAGTCCAAGGACGAGACCGGCCAGTTGCTGGCCGCACTCCGGACGATGAACGACAGCTTGGTAGGCATCGTCAGCTCGGTGCGCAACAGCTCGGACTCGATCGCCACAGGCTCTTCGCAGATCGCCACCGGCAACGCCGACCTGAGCCAACGCACCGAAGAGCAGGCGTCGAATCTGCAGCAGACCGCCGCCTCGATGGAGCAGCTGACGCAGACGGTCAAGCAAAACGCCGACACGGCGCGCCAGGCCACTCAACTGGCAGGCTCCGCCTCCAACGCCGCAGCACAGGGCGGCACGGTGGTGGCGCAGGTGGTCTCGACCATGGGCGAGATCAGCGAGAGCAGCCGCAAGATCTCCGACATCATCGGCGTGATCGATGGCATCGCGTTCCAGACCAACATCCTGGCACTGAACGCGGCGGTGGAGGCCGCCCGCGCGGGTGAACAGGGCCGCGGCTTCGCGGTGGTGGCCTCTGAAGTGCGCAGCCTGGCGCAGCGCTCGGCCAGTGCGGCCAAGGAGATCAAGACGCTGATCGGCGCGAGCGTCGAGAAGGTCGAGAACGGCTCGAAGCTGGTGCACGAGGCCGGCCAGTCGATGGGCGAGATCGTCAGCCAGGTCAAGCGGGTCAATGACCTGATCAACGAGATCAGCGCATCGAGCGTCGAGCAGAGCACGGGCATCGGCCAGATCGGCGATGCGGTCAGCCAGCTTGACCAGGTGACGCAGCAGAACGCCGCGCTGGTGGAAGAAAGTGCTGCCGCCGCAGAGAGCCTGAAGCACCAGGCCGCCAACCTCGCTCAAACCGTCGCGGTGTTCAAGCTCAGCGGCAATCAGCAGGCGTTCGCACCGGTACAGCATGCCACTTCCGATGCATCGCCATGATCAGGCGGAACTCCGTGATGGAACAACCGCGACACATCCATATGGCCGACTGGGCCCAGCCGAGTGGCGACACCAATCGATACGGCTAGGTCGACAGATTGTCGATATCTCCTTGGTCGGAGACTGAAGCACATGAGCCACCTCGGATTGAACCTGCGGCTGGTCAGTTCAACGCTGATCTGATGGCCTGCGATCAGGCTGATCGGGTCCAGTGCATCGGGGCGGAGGCCATCGTGGCGCACAAGCAGCCGACGGTGATGCACGGAAGACCCTCGCCGCTGCTAGATTGTCTGGAAGCGAGTTCCTCAGGTTGTCGGGTAAAAAGCGCAGGTCAATTCGCAGTGGCGGCGAGTTGGCAGACGGGGGGCCGCTGACAACGCCTGCGCGAGCCCATGAACAGCGAGCCCAAAAGATCATGGACCAGACTGTACGGACCAAAGCCAACCCGGGCTACCTCGTAGCTTGCGTTGCGGCCATCGCTTCACTGCTCATCATCAGACAGGTCGACCCAGACGCGGCGGCCGGCCTGCTTCACGGCAGCATGCTCAGCGTGCACGCCTTGCTCGAGCTGGTCGCGATCATCGTGGCATCTTTGGTCGTGATGATCTCCTGGCACACCTTTGATCTCGACAAGGAGCAGCCGGCAAATGTGCTCCTCTACGGGTTTCTGGTGGTGGCTGTGTGCGATCTGCTGCACACGCTGTCCTACAAGGGGATGCCCAAGTTCATCCAAGAGGGAGATCAGGAGATTGCGATCTTCTTCTGGCTGATGGGGCGGACCTTCGAAGCTGGAACGCTGCTTTTGATCGCACTGGGCAAGGTCCCCCGAATCAGGCGGATGGCGGCCCTGTGTGCCGGAATTGCGACCTCCGCCGTACTGTGCGTGGTCGGCAACTTCTACATCCACGAGTTGCCCGACACCTTCATCGAGGGGGTCGGCGTCACGCCACTGAAGGCGTACTACGAATACGGGCTGTGCGCGGCGAACCTGGCCATCGCAGCGCTGTTGGCCCGCAAGGCCCAAGCGGAGGGTAGCGAGCAGTGCCGAATGCTGGCCCTGTCGTGTTTCATGATGGCAGTGGGCGGCCTTTCCTTCACCAGCTACGTGAGCACCTCCGACTTTCAGAACATCTTCGGTCACGTCTACAAGGTGATCGCCTACGCTTTGCTCTACAGAGCCACCTTCATCAGCAGCATCCGCGCGCCTTTTGAGGCCGTCAGGCGATCTGAGGCAAAGGTCGTCGAGTACTCGGCTCAGCTGAAGTCGATCGGAAACAATCTCCCGCAGTCAGTCCTCTTCCAGGTGGCCGGCCGCAATCCCAACGAGCGGAATTTCATCTACGTGAGCGACGCTGCCGAACGTGTGCTCGGCCCGAGCAGCGCGGAGATCGTGAACGACGCGGGCGAGTTTTACTCGCGCATCCATCCCGAGGACCAACGAGGATTCAAGGAAGCACAGCGACGCAGTCAGGAGTACGTGACCGAGTTCGAGACCACGGTTCGCTTTCAGCGGCCCGACGGCACCTTGAGGCACATCAACCTGCACTCGGCACCAAGGCAGGCGGGCGGTGGATTAATGGTGTGGGACGGCATCATCACCGACGTGACGGAGCGGATAGCGGCCGAGGAGGCCAGACGCCGAGTGGAGTCCAGCATGAACGAGTCCCAGCGGCTCGAGGCGCTGGGAACGCTCGCCAGCGGCATCGCTCACGACTTCAACAACATCCTGGGGTCGATCATCGGCAATGTGTCGTTGCTGACCGAGTCCATCAAGCGTGGTGCTACCGCGGATGCGCAGCGCGGTGTGCAGCAGATCCACAAGGCCAGCGTTCGCGCACGCGACCTGGTCAAGCAGATCCTTACCTTCAGCCGCAAGCAGGCCATTGGCCGGGAAGTCGTTGAGCTGCGGGAGGTCGTCACGGACAGCCTCGGACTGATCGGCGCCGCCCGCTTGGCCAACGTGAGCTTGCACACCGAGCTCGAAGATGCCTACGCGAGGGCCAACGCCACACAGATACAACAGATCGTTCTCAACCTGTGCACGAACGCAGCCCAGGCCATGGGTCCCGATGGCGGACGGATCGATGTCGGACTGAAGGCGGTGGACGTGTCTGACGAGCGGGCGAGCGAACTGGGTCTGACGCCGGGCCGGTATGCCAACCTCTGGGTTGCCGATGATGGCTGCGGGATGGATGAGGAGACGCAGCGCCGCGTCTTCGAGCCCTTCTTCACCACCAAACCGGTGGGCTCCGGAACGGGCCTTGGGATGTCCGTGGTGCACAGCATCGTTGCAACCCACGAAGGTGCGATCGCACTGGCATCAGCGCCCGGTAAGGGCACCCGCTTCGACATCTATCTGCCCTTGGAGTCTGCGCCGGCACCCACTCTCCCAGAGGCAGCCGCGCCGATCAATGCGCCGCGCACCGGGGGAGAGCGCGTCATGTACGTTGACGACGACGAACTGATGGCCATGATGATCGAGGACCTCCTCACTGAGGAGGGGTACAAAGTCACCAGCTTCCCGGATGCCGGCCTGGCCATCGACGTCATGCGCGAGAACCCGGATGCCTTCGACATCGTGGTCACGGACTACAACATGCCCACCCACTCAGGCCTGGACGTCATCCAGGCGATGCGCGAGATCAGGCCCGATTTGCCCACGCTGCTGAGCACGGGCTACGTGACAGAAGAGATGTCAGCGAAAGCCAAGTCACTGGGCGTCAGCGAGATCCTGGAAAAGGAACACTCGTCGGAGACCCTGCCTGGGGCCATCAGGCGCGCAATGGCAGCAAGCGTGGTGGCGTAGGGAGAGATCTACAGCTGCGGGCGGCTCGGCTTGCTGACGACCCGACCCTGCGGACCCAGCCGGCGACCTGTCGCACATGACCCTGGCTGAGGACTGGTGCCACGCACGGCTGGGCTGCTGAGCCGACAGTCGAGATCGCCGCAGCCCCACATCGGCACAGCGGAGCCACCCCACCCCGCCGCAGCGCCGTCAAGACCATCTGCTGACTGGCACCTGGACACGCTGACACCCGACGGCCGGCCCTAATCGGTATAAATGTTCACTTTATTTGTTATTTATTTATTGATCATATTAAAGTCGCGTCTGCACACTCCGAAACAAGACACCAGAGGCGCACCCAATCGGCGCACCACTGCTACGGCGCCGGTCAGCTCGGCAGCCACTTTTCAACCGCTTCGGAGACAACGCCCCATGAACGCCTTCAACAACCTTCGCATCGGGATACGCCTCGGGATCGGCTTCGCGCTGCTGATTGCGGCCGTGCTGTTCGTCGCCCTGTTTGCGCGTCTGACGCTGGGTGGCATCAAGGAAGAGCTCGACGTGCTGACCGACGATCGTGTCGTCAAGGTCGAGCAGGTGAACAGCATCATCGACAACGTCAACGAGATCGGCACGTCGGTACGCAACATCGCGCTCCTGAGCGACACGCAGAAGATGCAGGCGGAGCTCGCCGACATCAGGGAGGCGAAGGCAAGAAATGCCGAGCTGTACAAGAAGCTGGAGGACAGCATCCAGTCTGAGAAGGGCAAGGCGGCGCTGAGGACCGCCTTCGAGGCACGCAGCGCCTACAACCCGCTGATCGAGAGGGCCTCCGAACTGGGCCTGGCCAACAAGCAGGACGAGGCCACGGCATTGCTGCTCGGCGAGCTTCAACCTGCGCAGAAGCGCTACATGGGCGCGCTGACCGACCTCATCACGCTGCAAAAGTCGATGATGGCGCAATCCGACGAAAGCGTCACCCAAACCGTAGCGTCGGCCGGCACGCTGATGCTGACCATCGCCGTGGTGACGGGGATCACCGGCGTGCTGCTGGCCTGGGCCATCACGCGCTCAATCACGGCGCCGATCCGGCAGGCCGTCCAGGTGGCCGAGACCGTGGCCGCTGGCGACCTGAGCTCGCGCATAGAGTCCCAGTCCAAGGACGAGACCGGCCAGTTGCTGGCCGCACTCCGGACGATGAACGACAGCTTGGTAGGCATCGTCAGCTCGGTGCGCAACAGCTCGGACTCGATCGCCACAGGCTCTTCGCAGATCGCCACCGGCAACGCCGACCTGAGCCAACGCACCGAAGAGCAGGCGTCGAATCTGCAGCAGACCGCCGCCTCGATGGAGCAGCTGACGCAGACGGTCAAGCAAAACGCCGACACGGCGCGCCAGGCCACTCAACTGGCAGGCTCCGCCTCCAACGCCGCAGCACAGGGCGGCACGGTGGTGGCGCAGGTGGTCTCGACCATGGGCGAGATCAGCGAGAGCAGCCGCAAGATCTCCGACATCATCGGCGTGATCGATGGCATCGCGTTCCAGACCAACATCCTGGCACTGAACGCGGCGGTGGAGGCCGCCCGCGCGGGTGAACAGGGCCGCGGCTTCGCGGTGGTGGCCTCTGAAGTGCGCAGCCTGGCGCAGCGCTCGGCCAGTGCGGCCAAGGAGATCAAGACGCTGATCGGCGCGAGCGTCGAGAAGGTCGAGAACGGCTCGAAGCTGGTGCACGAGGCCGGCCAGTCGATGGGCGAGATCGTCAGCCAGGTCAAGCGGGTCAATGACCTGATCAACGAGATCAGCGCATCGAGCGTCGAGCAGAGCACGGGCATCGGCCAGATCGGCGATGCGGTCAGCCAGCTTGACCAGGTGACGCAGCAGAACGCCGCGCTGGTGGAAGAAAGTGCTGCCGCCGCAGAGAGCCTGAAGCACCAGGCCGCCAACCTCGCTCAAACCGTCGCGGTGTTCAAGCTCAGCGGCAATCAGCAGGCGTTCGCACCGGTACAGCACAGCGCGCCGGCAGCAGGCAAGCCCAATGCTGCCAACCGCATCCCCGCACGCGTGGCCAACCTGGTTCGCCCAGGGGCCAAGCCGGCTGCAGCGGCGCATCCCCAGCAAACCGCTGCGTTGGCTGCCAGCAGCGATGACTGGACCAGCTTCTGAGCCAAAGAGATGCGCTCCAGCCCGCAGGCCGGAGTGTCGCAACCACCCACCAAGGAATGACGATGTCCACAGACCTGATGGAAGCGCCCGCCCAAGCTGCCGCGCCGACCGCTGAACCGAACGCTGCGCCCGCGACCTACAACACCGCCGACGCGATGAACAGCGTCAATGAATTCCTGACGTTTCGCCTCGGCAACGAGGAGTACGGCATCGACATCTTGCGCGTGCAGGAGATACGCTCGTTCGAGCAGCCCACGCGCATCGCCAACGCACCGCGCTTCGTGCTGGGGGTGACCAACCTGCGCGGCGTGATCGTGCCGATCATCGACATGCGTCTGCGATTCAACCTGGACAGCGTGGAAACGGACGATGCCACCGTCACCATCGTGCTGGCACTGGGCAAGCACGTGGTCGGCATGGTGGTCGATGGGGTATCCGACGTGATCACCCTGAGCAAGGAGCAGAAGCGACCCGCACCGGAATTCAGCTCAGCGGTGGATGCCGAACACATCCATGCGATCGGTTCGGTCGACGACCGGATGCTGATCCTGGTCGACATCGTCAAGCTGATGTGCAGCGCCGACATGGGGCTGCAGCACTGAATGGCGTTGAGACAGCTTGCTGGCCATGACCATGAATACCGATCTCTCCTTGGGTATCACTGCAAGTGCGACCCATTCGGTGTCGACCGCAGAGCGCATGGCCGCCTTGCTACTCGCCCTGCCGGTAGGGGTGATCGAACATCGCAGCGACGGCAGCATTGTCGATGCGAACCGGGAGGCCGAACGCATCCTGGGATTGTCGCGAGAGCAGTTGCTTGGAATGTCGTCAGCCGCATCGCACTGGCGCACCGTCCATGAAGACGGCGAAGACTTTCTTAGCGTGGACTATCCGTCCACACTGGCACTGACCACGGGCCAAAGCCAGCGCGACACGGTCATGGGACTGAAGCTGCCCGACGGCCGACAACGCTGGCTGCAGATCAATGCCGAGCCGCTGATGTCCGAGGAGGGCGAGGTCGCCGGGGCACTGGTGTGCTTTCTCGATACCACCGAAGCCAGCGAGCACCGCCGCCTGCTCGAACTGACGGTGGATGCCGCCGGACTGGGCACCTGGGAATGGCAGATCGAGTCGGGCGGGCTGCGCTTCAACGACCGTTGGCACGCCATGCTGGGTTACGCCCCCGGCGAGCTGACGCCGCGCACCTCGACCTGGGGGGATCTGGTCCACCCTGCCGATCTGACCGTCGCGATGCAGGCGCTTGAGTCCTACTTTGAGGACCGCTCGCAGCCCTATCGCTGCGAGTTTCGCGTGCAGGCCGGTGACGGCCGCTGGATCTGGGTGCTGGCGGCTGGCGCGGTGATCGAACAGGACAACGATGGACGGCCGCGCCGCATGGCTGGTGTGCACCTGGACATCACGCAGCGCAAGCAACTGGAACAGGCGCTGTCAGACGCTGCCATGACCGACGCGCTGACGCAACTGCCCAACCGCCACGCACTGTGCGATCGGCTGCAACGCTGCCGTGACCGATCGATCGCGCATGCGGGCTCCTGCTACGCGGTGTTGTTCATGGACTTCGACCGATTCAAGCTGGTCAACGACAGCCTGGGACACGACGCTGGCGATGAGCTTCTGCGCCAGATCGCCACACGGATGCAGGCGGCGCTGCGCCCCGGCGACGAGATCGCCCGACTCGTCGATGGCGAGCCCACCGCCGTGCGCATCGGTGGCGACGAGTTCGTCGTTCTCGTCGATCGGCTGCGCCGGCCCAGCGATGCAGAACGAGTGGCCCAGCGCCTGCTCGATGTGCTGCGTCAGCCGTATGACATCGCTGGCCAGGAGGTGCTCAGCACCGCGAGCATCGGCATCGTCACGAGCGACCGTGCCGACCGCGATCCGGATGCGCTGCTGCGCGACGCTGACACCGCGATGTACGAAGCCAAAAGCCGCGGGCGCGGCCGCTACGTCGTCTTCAGCGAAGACATGCACGACCGAGTGCGAGACGCCGTGCGGCTGGAAGCCGATCTGCGGCGAGCCCTGAACAACGGCCAGGAACTGCACGTGCTGTACCAGCCTATCGTGGAACTGGACACGCAGCGGATGGTCGGCGTCGAAGCACTGGTTCGGTGGACCCACCCGACCCGGGGCGAGATTGCACCCAACGACTTCATTCCACTGGCCGAAGAGAGTGGCCTGATCGTCGAACTCGGGAATTTCGTGCTGCGCACCGCCTGCTGGGATGCGATGACTTGGCGGTCATCACTCGGGCTCA
The DNA here is from genome assembly GCA_002255905.1 of Burkholderiales bacterium PBB1. Lineage (GTDB taxonomy): Bacteria > Pseudomonadota > Gammaproteobacteria > Burkholderiales > Burkholderiaceae_C > PBB1. Next base: position 288,054 of record NKIN01000001.1, on the reverse strand, counting down.
GAGCGCCCGCCACCGTGTCCGTGAACCTGAGCCGAGCGCAGATTGTCAGGTCGGCGCTGGCGCAACAGGTGGCAGACCAACTGCGCGAATCGGGGTTGCCTGCGCATGCCCTGCGTCTGGAGATCACCGAGACCTTCGCGATGCAGGACAGTGACCTCATCTACACGCTCGAAGCCCTGCGGGCTCTGGGGGTGAGCCTGGCACTCGATGACTTCGGCACCGGATATTCCTCGCTGTCGTCGCTGGACCAGTTGCCGCTCGACGTGGTCAAGATCGACCGCAGCTTCACCAGCAAGATGGCCGGCAGCGAGTACCACGCCGCGCTGATCGAAGCGACCCTGCGCATGGCCAAAGCCCTGCACCTGGAAGTGGTGGCCGAAGGCGTTGAGACGAAAGCCCAGGCCGACCAGTTGCTGCTACTTGGATGCCCGCTGGCCCAGGGCTGGCTGTTCGGCCGGCCGATGCCGGCGCTGGCGCTGATCGAGCGCGGAATGGTGGCTGGCGCCGAGGCCCGTGAAGGCTGGTGCGTCTCTGCCTGAACGCGGCACGTTCCACCGACCGCCTCCCTGCACAACATGAGCACCAAGATGGCATCTCTCCCTATCGCCCTGCCAGAACAGGATGCAGGCGATGCCTGCTGGTCATTCCTGCAGACAAAGAAAGTGCTGATGGCCGCCCGAGGCCACGATTGCAGCGTCAGCAGCCATCCCGACCCCCTCGCCAAGGGCCAGCGCCTCTGCCTGAGCTGGGTGCCGAGCACCGAAAGGCCCCACGCAACCGTCAGCCTCAGGGCGTCGCGCAACTACGTGCTGGAGTTGACGCTGCGCTCCACCGGCGATCTGCAGTTCAGCTACAGCGGTTGTGGCATCGACACCCGACAAACCCTGCGAACGATCACCAATGGTCCAGCGCTTGAGCGTGAGCTCAATGCCTTGTTCTTCGAGTTTGAAACCATCAGCCGCTTCACCCATCACGAGTGGTTCGTTGCACCTCCGAAGTCGAAAGGAACGGGCTGGGGTCGCCGTCTCACCTGAACTCGACGACACCGAGAAGATGGCAATGACGTATTCACGTTTGCGGTCACGGCTGCTGGTCTGGTTCTCATTCTGGGCGCTTCTGCTTTGTCTGCTGGGACTGTTGACGGTGACGCAACTGCGCGCGACGACGGTCACGCTCGAATCGGTGTACCGGAACCAGGTGCTGTGTCAGGTGCAGTTACGTGAGGTCGCTGACGTCTTTCGACACAAGATCCCCAATGTCATCAGCCGCTTTGAGTTCGCGCAGGTCGATGCACCGGTGGCGCTGGCGCAAATCGCCGAGGCACAGAAGCTCGCAGCACTGAACTGGCAGCACTACCGTGGCACTGCGTTGGTCGATGCAGAGAAACGACTGGTCGCGCAGGCTGAGCCTTTGCTGCAGCGCGCCGACGCGGCAGCCTCCGACGCCGGCCGACTGATTGCGGATGGCCATGCATCCGACCTGGCGGCTTGGATGCGGATCAACCCGACGGGCACCGTCGAACCGCTGGGCAGCGTTATCGATCAGTTGTTTGCGATTCAGCAGATCGTGGCCGCAGAAGACCTTCATCGCGCGCAGAGCGCACAGCGCAACGTGCTCAGCGCAGTGCTGCTGCTGATTGTCGTGAGTTGCGGGGTAGGCGGCGCTGCCACCTGGGGGATGGTCGTGCAGCACACGGCCGCCGCGGTGAAAAGCGAGAAGGCGCTGCAGCGCATGAACGCTTTCTACACGGCCCTGTCGCGAACCAACCAGCTCATCGTTCGTTCACAAGATGAGGAGACGCTTCTGCGCGGGCTGTGCAGCATCTGCACGGAGACTGGCCATGCACGCATCACTGCGGTGTTTCGGTTGAACGGTCAACAGGCCACACGCCTCGCGGTGGCGGGCCAGGCCGCGGACTTCTTTGACGCACACCCCGAGACATGGGATATCCACTCCCCAGAGTACCGGCAGTCGGTGACAGCGATTGCGCTGACGACCGGTCGCCGCGGCGTTGGCAAGATGGCGCGCAGCCACGACGGCATGCCGCTCTGGCGTGAAACGGCACAGGCGCACGGCATTCGGTCCATCGCTGCGCTGCCACTGCGCCGCGGCGGCAAGGTCTGCGGCACGCTGTCGCTGTATGCCGGCGAGGCCGACTTCTTCGACGAAGCCCTGCTTCACCTGCTGGACGAAATGGCCGCCGATGTGTCCTTCGCGCTGGACAACCTCGATCGTGAAGCCGCGCGCCTGCGCCTCGAAAACCAGACGCAGCTCGACCTGGCGCGCTTCCAGAGTCTGTTCCGGGCCGCGCCCGTGGCCAGTCTCATCACATCGCTGGACAACCTGAAGGTACTGGAGATCAATGACGTGATGTGCCAGCGCTACGGGCTTGTGCGACACGAGATTGTCGGCACGCGCCTGCAACGCCTGGGGGCTTTCATGGTCGAGGAAGACGCGCGGGTCTACGGCGAACACATCGCCCGCGATGGCCGCGTTTGCAACATGGAGGCCCGCGTACGGATGGCCAGCGGCGAGCGTGCGGTCTTCATCATCAACGCCGAGACCATCAGCTACGACGGGCAAGCCTGCGTGATGGCGATGGCGCTCGACGTCACCGAGCTGCGTGCCGCCGAGATGGCCAGGCAGGCGCAGGCGACGGCCGAAGCAGCGAACCGCGAGAAGACGGCCTTCCTGTCGCGCATGAGCCACGAGCTGCGCACGCCGCTGAACGCCATGCTCGGCTTCACCCAGCTGATGCAGCGCGACGGCCTGTCACGCCGGATGCCACAAGACGTCGAGCGGCTCGAACACATCCGCCAGGCTGGATGGCATCTGCTGTCCCTGCTCGACGACGTGATGGACGTGTCGCGGATCGAATCGGGTCAGGTTTCGGTTCAGCGCGATGCGCTGCCACTGGCTGGCGTGATCGAAGAGGCGGTGCGTCTGTGCATGCCCGCCGCGCAAGCCAACGGCATTGACGTGGCGGTGGCGCACGGTAGCAATGGCCAAGTGGGTGTGTTCGCCGATGCGCTGCGCCTGCGGCAGGTCTTCGTCAATTTGCTGTCCAACGCGGTCAAATACAACCGCCCCGGTGGCTCGGTGCGCGTGCGGATACGAACCACTGACGAGCAGGTGGTGGTCGAAGTGGCAGACACCGGGCTGGGCATGAGCGACGACCAGCTGCTGCAGCTTTACGAGCCCTTCAACAGGCTGGGCCGCGAACGTGGCGGCATCGAGGGCACCGGACTCGGGCTGGCCCTGTCCCGCCAGCTGGTCGGCTTGATGGGCGGTGGGCTCGTCATCGAAAGCCGGCTGGGGGTTGGAACGACCGCCCGAGTCACGTTGCCCATGGCTCATCTCGCTGCCACAAGCACGGGAACGAGTGCCGCGCGACCTGCGTTGCTGCGCACAGGCGAACCCCACGGCACCGTGCTCTACATCGAAGACAACGACATCAACGTCATGTTGATCGAGGAGATGCTGAGCGGCTGGCCCGGCGTGCGGCTGTTGCACGCACGGGACGGCCAGACCGGCATCGAACAGGCCTCACAGCTGCAGCCAGATCTGATCCTGTTGGACATGCACCTGCCGGACATCGACGGCCCGGAGATCTTGCGACGGCTGCGGGCCATGGCCACCACCGCCGAGCTGCGCGTCATCGCGCTGTCGGCCAACGCCGCACCTGACGATGTCGATCGGATGCTGGCCTGGGGCGCAGCGGACTACTGGACCAAGCCCGTGGACATGAGCACGTTCCTGGATGACGTGGCCCACCATCTGGGTGAGACCGTCAGCGAGGGTTAAGTGCGGCGAACGCAACCAGGGCAATGAGATCGGCGTTGATGCGCAGCCTTGACAGCCGATCGACTCCGGTATGGCGGACACCCTGATGACCGGACGCATGCTGGGGTTGCACCTGCTGCTCGAACTCGCCGCGATCATCATCGCCTCACTGGTGGTGGTGATGTCCTGGCACACGTTCCACCACGACCGCCGAGAGCCCGCCCATGTGCTGCTGTGCGGCTTCCTGGTGGTGGTGGTGTGCGATCTGATGCACGCACTGACGCCCGAAGGCATGCCCTCGCTTTTTGCGGACGGGAGCGACGACGTCGCCGGCTTCTTCTGGCTGATGGGGCGGTCCTTCCAGGCTGCCACGCTGCTGCTGATGGCGCTGCGGACCACGCCACGGATCAACCGACCCGCGGCCACCGCCATCGGGACCTCGATCGCAGCCGTGCTGCTCGCGGTGGGCATCTTCCAGGTCGAATCCCGGCCGCTCATCTTCATCGAGGCACTGAGGATGAAGCCGCTGCAGGCGCGCTTCGAATACGGCCTGTGCGCGGCCAACTTGATCGTTGCGGCGCTGCTCGTGCGCCGCTCACGTGTCAGCGACAGGGATCAGGAGCGTCTGCTGGCCCTGTCTTGTGTCGTGATGGCCGCGGGCGGGCTGTCCTTCGCCTTGTCCGAACAGAATGCCCACACGCAGCATGTGTTCGGGCATGTCTTGAAGGTCTTGGCCTACCTGCTGTTGTACCGGGCCACCTTCATCGCCAGCATCCGAGCCCCGTACGAGGCCGTGAGCCGATCCGAGGCCCAACTCGCCGACTACGCGGCACGGATCAAGACCCTGAGCCAGAACCTGCCACTGTCGGTGATGTACCAGGTGATCGGCCATCACGCCGAGGATCGGCGCTTCGTCTATGTCAGCGAGGCATCAGAACGCATCTTCGGCATCCCCGCCGAAGCGGCCATGCAGGATCCGGCACGCTTGTTTGCGCGCATCGTTCCGGAAGACCGGGCGAAGTTCCGAGCCGAACAGCGGCGCAGCCATCGTGAGGTGTCGATTTTCGACCTGACGGTTCGCTTGGGTCGCGACGACGGCACCACGCGGCACATCCACTTCCATTCGGCACCCCGACGGCTCGCCGACGGCAGCTTGATCTGGGACGGCATCGCCACCGATGTCACGGGCCGCATGGAAGCCGAGGAGTCGCGCCGCCGCATGGAGGCGGGACGTTACGAGTCACAACGGCTCGAGGCCCTCGGAACCCTGGCCAGCGGCATCGCTCACGACTTCAACAACATCCTCGCCTCGATCATCGGTAACGTATCCCTGGTGCTGGATGCGATCAAGAAGGACGCCACCGCCGACGCCATGCGCGGCGTACAACACATCCACAAGGCCAGCGTGCGTGCACGCGATCTGGTCAAGCAGATCCTCTCCTTCAGCCGCCAACAGGTGCCTGTGAGAGAGGTCCGCGCCCTGCGCAGCATCGTCTCCGAGGGCATCGGCCTGCTCGACGCGACGCTGCCGGCAAGCATCACCGTGCGCGCCCAGCTCGACGAGGTCAGCGCGCTGGTTGACACCACACAGATTCAGCAGGTGGTGCTGAATCTGTGCACCAACGCCGCGCAGGCCATGGGCCCGTTCGGCGGATGCATCGACGTTGGCCTCGTCGCGGTGGAACTGACCTTGGCCCGTGCGCAGGAGTTGGGGCTCGCCGCCGGACCGCACGCCAACCTGTGGGTGGCCGACAACGGCAGCGGCATGAGCGAAGACACGCAACGCCGCGCCTTCGAACCCTTCTTCACCACCAAGCCGGTGGGCAGCGGGACCGGGCTCGGGCTGTCTGTGGTGCACAGCATCGTCAAGACCCACCAGGGTGCCGTGACGCTGACCTCCGAACTCGGCGCGGGGAGCCGCTTTGACATCTACCTGCCGCGCGTGTCTGGCACGCCGCCAGGCCCACCACCAGCGATGGACGGCGCCACACCGGCGCACACGGACGGCGAACGCGTCATCTACGTCGACGACGACGTGATGATGGCGATGATGGTGGAAAGCCTGCTCAAGAGCGCGGGCTACACGGTGACCAGCTTCACCGACGCCGACTTGGCCATCGACGTCATGCGCAGGCATCCCGATGCCTTCGACATCCTGGTCACGGACTTCAACATGCCCACGCGCTCGGGCCTCGATCTCATCAAGGCGGTCCGCACCATGCGTCCGGGTCTGCCGATGCTGCTGAGCACGGGCTATGTCACCGAAGACCTGATCACCGAAGCCAGAAAGCTCGGAGCGTCTGCCGTGCTTGAAAAGGAGCATTCACCCGAAAGCCTGGTGGCAGCGATTCGCAGCGCGCTGGCCACCCGCGTGCCAAAGGAGTAACCCCCCCACCTATGGGGGGCAGGACGGCAAGTGCGACATTTCCCGCATCGCCATCCGGCGTTCGCTCGTGATAATCCAGACTGTCGTCACAGACGCCGCACTGGCGCCGGTGCGGCTCGGTCCACCTGGCCAGGCCAAAACGCCTGATTCGCCAGAGCGGGCTCGGGCCGATGGGTTCTCGGAGCCACGCTTGGATACCGAAGTCAGAAGTTCCAGTTCTCGCCGCAAGCGGAAGAAGAACGGCCCGGTGCTGGCTCCGGTGGAACGCACCCTGCTCGGCCGTCTGGTGCGGCGTGCGCTGGAAGCCATCGTGCCGGCCGCGCCCACCGTGCGCACCGCACCGCTGGTCGAAGCGCTGGAACCCCGGGTGCTGCTGTCGGGCGACACCGTGGTGCCACGGGTGGATGGCCGCATCGACGTCCCTGGCGAAGTCGACAAGTACAGTTTCTCGCTGAAGAACGATGTCCGCATCGTCTTCGACTCCCTGACGCCAGACAGCCAGCTGCAGTGGTCGCTCAACGGCCCCAACGGCACGGTGGTACCGCCCACCTCGCTGCGCTCGGCCGACGGCGCCGATCTGGGCGGCAACACGGCGCTTGACTTGAAGGCCGGCGACTACACCTTGTCGGTCGACGGCGTTGCCGACAAGACGGGCGACTACAGCTTCCGCCTGGTCGACCTCAGCAAGGCGCAAAGCCTGACGCCGGGCACCACGGTCACCGGCCAGCTCAGCCCGGCCAACGAGACCGACGCCTACAGCTTCACCGCGAACGCGGGTGATCGCTACTTCCTCGACAGCAAGCTGTCCCAGGGCGACACCTGGTGGCGCCTGATCGCACCCGACGGCAAGACCGCCTGGGGCCCGAGCCCGGCCAATACCGACGTAGAGAACTTCACCACGACGCAGTCAGGCACTTACACGCTGCTGCTTGAGGGGCGGGTCACGTCCGCTGTCGCGACAGCCAACTATTCGTTCAATCTGCAACCGGTCGTCGACACCCAGCGCACGCTGACGATCGGCCAGCCTCAGCGGCTGGCGCCTGACTGGACCGCAGGCGGCCTGAGCATCGAGGCGTCGCGCTGGATCGAAGCGACCAGCACCCCGGCCCTCGATGCCACCCGCACCGTGACCATCGAGGCGTGGATCAATGTGTCCCGGTTCACCAACAGCTACATGCCGGTGATCTACAAGGGCGCCGACGACGCGTCTCTGGGCGCCGGGCGCACCTACGGCCTGTTCGTGACCAGCGGCGGCGACCTGCTGCTGAGCACCGGCGACGCCAATGGCGAGCAAGCGCTGTTCACCAGTGGCGGCCCGATCAAGCTGGGCACGCCCACCCACGTTGCCGCGACCATCGACCGCAATGCCGGCGTGATGAGCCTCTTTGTCGACGGCGTGCTCGTTTCCAGCGGTTCGGTACGCACCAACCTGAGTGCCACCTCGAGCGCCAAGCCGCTGTTCATCGGTCACACCAACGAGCCTTACGGCGGCTTCGGCCCCTTGGTGGGCACGGTCGATGAAGTCCGAATCTGGAATCTGGTGCGCAGCGCGGCAGAAATCGCGGCCGCACGGTCATCGGTCTTGAACGGCAGCGAAGCGGGTCTGGCGCTTTACTACAAGCTCGACGACGGCGCCGGCACCTCGGCGATCGACAGCAGTGCGAACGGCAACACCGGTCGGGTGGTCGGCCGCAACGACAACCTGCCCGATGCGATCGAAGGGCGCATTGCCACGCCAGGTCAGCGGGTGCTCTACACGCTTGATGTCGCCCAGACGCGCACGGTGGTCTTCGACTCGCTCGCCGATACCAACTTCGCTTGGAGCCTCACGGGCCCGCGCGGCGACCTGGTCGCGAACCGCAGCTTTCAGGGCAGCGACTCGCAGGACTTCGGCGGCTTCAATGGCTACAGCGGCGACATCGCGCGTGGCGATCGCGCGGTCTACACGCTGGCCCCCGGGCGCTACACGCTCAGCGTCGATGCGCCTGGCGATACCGTCGGCGATTTCGCCTTCCGCCTGATCGATCTGGCGACAGCCACCGCCATCACACCGGGAACAGCGGTGAACGGCGTCTTGGTGCCAGGCAATTCGACGCAGGCCTATCGCTTCAACGTCAATGCCGGCGATCGGTTCTTCTTCGATCGGCTGAGCGCGGCCAACACCGACGCTCTCTGGCGGCTGATTTCGCCGACCGGCGAGCAGTTGTGGAGCAGCGGTTTCGGCTCGGACGTGGCCGAAGCGACCTATCTGCAAGCCGGCATCTACACGCTGCTGATCGAAGGGCGCCGCTACAACACCGCGGCGAATGCGTTCAGCTTCAACGTGCTGCCCCGCGGCAACACGCTGGCCGCGCGAACCACCTCGTTCAATCAGGAATTCAACGGCCCGGCGTTGGATCCGATGTGGCTCGTCGGGCCTAACGGCAATCCGGGTCTGGACAACCCCGTCCCGTACCGTTTCGAAACGCTCGATGGCGCCTCGGTGCTTCGTCTTCAGGGCAGCATGCCCTACAACTCCGGTCGCGCAGCGGGGTTCACACAGGCCACCAACGTCGTCGCGCAGGGCTTGAGTTACGAAGTCCGCTTCAACACCCTGGTGCAGTCGGCGGCAACGGGTGTCGATGAACTGATCGGACTGAACATCGTTGATGTCGATGATCCGGGCCGCTACGCGTACATCGACCTGTTCAGCGACAGCAACGGTGGGGGGCGAGTCGTCCGGACCGGGACCGGTGGCATCGGCGGCGGCGCTTTCGCTACACAACAGGGATTCGCCTTCACCGACAACACCTGGTATCGGCTCAAGCTCGAAGCGGCCGCGGACGGGAATCTGCGCGCGGTGCTGCTGAGCGACGGCGGCGTCGAGCTCTTCAGCCGCGATCTGGGGTTCACCACCGATGCGTTCGCGAGGGGAGCGCGCTTCGGAATATTCCAGAACAACACGATGGGTGGCACCACCCCGCGCGATGTCGCCATCGACTGGGCCCGACTGACGACAACGCCGGCGGCACCCCAGCCGCTGGTGCTGGGCCAGCTGACCAATGGCAACCGCGCCGTGCCCACCCAGCGCGACGTGTACACCTTCACCGTGGCGCAGGACACGCAAGTGGTGATGGACCCGCGCAACGACAACGGCGCCTTGCGCTGGACGATCACCGACGACCGCGGCGTCATCGGCTCGCTCAATTTCCAGCAGCGCAGCTGGGATTGGGGCAGCAACCCGGTGGTCGCGTTGAAGGCGGGCACCTACACGCTGCGCATCGATGGCAACACCACGGGCGCCTACGGTTTCCGGCTGCTCGATCTGGCCAGCGCCACCGTGTTCACGCCCGGCACGTCGCAGTCGGGTTCGCTGGTGCCCGGCAACGCCACCGCGCTGTACGCCTTCGACGCCACAGCGGGCGACAAGGTCTACTTCGACATCCAGTCCGTGGCGAACGGCGATTCGTCGTGGCGGCTGATCAGCCCGAGCGGTGACCAGCGCTGGATCAACGGCCTGGGCTCCGACGTCGATGTCAGCACGCTCGATCAAACGGGCCGCTGGGTGCTGGTGATCGAAGGCCGCCGTTACCAGGCGGCGTCGACCAATGCCTACCGCTTCAACGTCCAACCGGTGGTTGCGACAACCACCGACATCGTGCTGGGCCAGCAGATCGGCGTCACACCGCGCTGGGTGGCGGGTGCGCCGGCGCTCGGCAGCGGCAGCGCCATCGCGTTCGATGCGATGCGCGAAGTCAGCGTGCCCGGCAGCGCGGCCGTGAATCCGCTCACCAACATGACATTCGAGGCCTGGATACGGCCCGATCGCTACCCTGCCACCTGGACACCGATCGCCTACAAGGAGGGCCCGCAGGGTAGCGGCACCTACGCGATGTGGCTCAACAGTTCAGGCTACATCCAGTTCTACACGGCCGATGCCGGCGGCAGCCAGAGTGTGCCCACAGCTGCGGGCTCGATCCAACTGGGCCGCTGGACCCATGTGGCGGGTGTCATCGACCGCAGCAGCGGTACGCCCCAGATGCTGATCTATCTCGACGGCGTGCTGGCCGCCTCGCGCAGCATCCGTTCGACCCCTGCCGTGGATGTGCCTGACCCTTTGCGCATCGGCTCTTCCAGCTATGTCGGCATGGGTAACGGCAGCTATGACCGCTTCGACGGCGTCATCGACGAAGTTCGGCTCTGGAACGTGGCGCGCAGCGGCGCCCAGATTGCCGCCAACCGCAACCTCGCCATCACGACGCCAACCGCTGGCTTGGTGTTGCGCCTGGGATTCGATGAAGGCACCGGAAACATCGCAGCCGACAGCAGTGGCAACGGCGCCAACGGCAGCATCGGCCACCTGTACAACAGCACAGCCGGCGCGATCGCCGGCGTGCTGACCTTGCCCGGGCAGACAGACACCTACCGCTTCACGCTGGCCAGCGATCGCCGCATCGCGTTTGATTCGCTGCTCAACCCCTCAGGCACCTTCAACTGGACACTGTCCGGCCCGCAGGGTGTGGTGGCGGTCCGCAACCTCGCCAGCACCGACTCGTCAGACGGCTTTCCTGTCTACGACCTGAAGGCTGGCACCTACACGCTGACCATCGATGCGCAGGGCGATCAAACCGGCAACTACGCGCTGCGGCTGCTCGACCTGTCGACGGCCACGCCACTCACACCCGGCACCGACGTCTCCGGCACGCTGGCCCCCGGCAGCGAAACCGACGCCTACCAGTTCACCGCGACGGCCGGGCAACAGTTCTTCTTCGATCTGCTGACAGCGAACAACGGCGACGGACGATTCCGCCTGATCTCGCCGCTGGGCACCGAAGTCTGGTCGACCGGCCTCACCAGCGATGTGGGCACCTTTGCCGTGCCCTTGAGCGGCGTGTACACGCTGCTTGTCGAGGGTCGGCGCTACAGCCAGCTGACCCCCAACGCCTACCGCTTCAACCTGCGCCCGGTGGTCGACACCACCACCGACTTCAGCCTCGGCCAGTCGGTCGGTCTGGCGCCGCGCGTCGTGGCCGGGAAGATCGGCAACGCCATCTCGCTCGACGCGATCAGACGCATCGAGGTCGCGGACAGCGCCGCCACCGACCTGCGTGGCAGCGTGACGGTGGAAGCGTGGATCAACCCGGCCCGCTTTTCCAACACCTGGATGCCGATCGTCACCAAGGACGCATCGGGTGCGCAGCGCACCTACTCGCTGTGGCTGAACTCGAACGGATCGCTCTACGGCGATTCAGGCGATGCGTCAGGCCTGCACGGCGCCAGCACGGCCGCAGGCGTGGTCGCCACCGGGGCCTGGACGCACGTCGCGCTGGTGATCGACCGCAGCAGCGGCACGCCACAGGTGCGGATCCTGATCAACGGGGTGGATGCCACCGCGTCGAACAACGGAGGGCCGCCCAATCCTGCCGGTGCGGTGGGCACGGGCGGGCCACTGCGCATCGGCGGGACGGGCGACCCCAGCTCGGCGTATTCGCCTTTCGATGGCGCGATCGACGACGTGCGCATCTGGTCCGTCGCGCGCAGCGCCGGGCAGATCGCTGCCGGAAAGGATGCGCCACTCACAGGCACCCAGGCCGGCCTTGCCGTCTACCAGCCACTCGATTCGGTGGCGGGCACATCGGTCGCAAGCGGCATCTCCGGTGGTGCGGCCGGCACGGTGGTTCACAGCTTCGGGCAGGTCTCGGGCACGCTGGCGGGCAACCTGGGCAGTGCCGGCCAGGTGGACCGGTACCGCTTCACCCTCACCGACCGCAGGCTGGTGGCCTTCGACAACCTCAGCAACAGCTACGGGACGGTGAATTGGCGCCTGACCGGCCCCGGCGGTCTGGACATCAACAAATCGATCGTCGGCACCGATTCGTCCGATGGGTCGACCGTTCTCGATCTCGCTTCGGGCACTTACACGATCAGCATCTCGGCCAACGGCGACAGCACTGCGCCTTATGGCCTGCGTCTGATCGACCTGTCGACACTGCCCTCGCTGTCGCCGGGCACGGCCTTGAGCGGTGTGCTCGACCCGGGCAGCCGCACCGACGGCTACCGCTTCACCGGCACCGCCGGGGCCCGCTATTACCTCGACCAGCAGGCCGCCTCCAACAGTGATGGCCGGGTGCGGCTGATCTCGCCTTTTGGCGACGAGGTCTGGAACACCGCGCTTGGCAGCGACATCGACACCTTCGCGTTGCCCTACAGCGGTACCTACACACTGCTGGTCGAAGGCCGCCGCTACAACACCGATGTTCCCAACGCCTACAGCCTGAACCTGCAGCCAGTGACCGACGTGCAGCGCCCGTTGGTCATCGGCCAGCCGCAGTCGGTGGACCCTGGCTGGCAGCCGGCAGGTGGACAGATCGGCGGCGCATTGGCATTGAACGGCGCGCGCTGGATCCAGGCGCCGAGCACGCCCGCACTCGATCTGACACGGCAGGTCACGCTCGAGGCATGGATCCGCCCCGACGCCTTCCGCCAGACCTGGACACCGGTGTTCTACAAGGGCGACGGCAACGCCCAGCAGCGCAGCTACTCGCTCTGGCTCAATGCCAACGGGTCGGTGCTGCTGTCCACTGGCGACGGCTCCGAGCAGTATTTCCTGACAGCGCCGGGCCTGATCACACCGGGCACCTGGCAGCATGTCGCCGGTGTGATCGACCGCGACGCCGGCACGATGCGCATCGTGATCGACGGCGTGGCCGTGCCGCTGGCGCAAGGCACGGCGACGGTGCGCAACACCAACGCCAGCGCCGCAGCCTCCCCGCTGCTGATCGGTGCATCGGTCGAGACCTTTGCACAGCCTTTCGCCGGACGCATCGACGATGTCCGGGTCTGGAACGTCGCGCGCAGCACCGCCGACATCGCCGCGGCCCGCAACACAGCCCTCACCGGTGGCGAGGCCGGGCTGGTGCTGAACTACCGGCTCGATGGCAGCGGTGACACGATCGCCGTGGCCGATGCCGGACTGGCTGGCCGCACCGGCGTCGTCGCGGGCTACGGAGGCGGTCTGCCGGACACCGTGCAGGGTCGCATCGCCCTGCCCGGACAGCAGGTGGTCTACACGCTCGATGTCACTCAGCAGCGCACCGTGGTCTTCGATGCGCTCAGCGACGTCAACTTCACCTGGAGCCTCGCTGCCGCAACCGGCAAACTGGTCAACAACCGCAGCTTCCAGTCCAGTGACTCGCGCGACTTCAGCGGCTTTAACGGCTATAGCCCTGACCTCACACGCAGCGATCGTGCGGTCTACACGCTCGCTCCAGGCCGCTACACCCTCAGCGTCGACGCGCCGGGCGACGCCGTCGGCGACTTCGCCTTCCGCCTGATCGATCTGGCTTCCGCCATCGCCATCACGCCCGGCACGGTGGTGAACGGCACCTTGGTACCAGGCAATGCGACACAGGCCTATCGGATCAACGTTGCCGCCGGTGACCGCTACTACTTCGACCAGCTGAGCGCAGCCAACGCGGACGTGCAGTGGCGCCTGGTGTCGCCCACCGGCGAGCAGCTCTGGAGCAGCTATTTCGGCGCCGATGTCGCCGAGCGCACCTACCTGCAGGCCGGCGTCTACACGCTCTTGGTCGAGGGCCGTCGCTACAACACCGTGGCGAACGCCTACAGCTTCAATGTGATCCCGCGCGGCAACTCGCTCACCGAGCGCGTCCCGGGCTTCAATCAAGAGTTCGACGGGCCCACGCTCGACGCGCTGTGGACCAGCGGCGGGGTGCCTCCGACGCTCGTCGACCGCGGCGGCCTGAACACCCGCTTCGAGACACTGGACGGCGCATCGGTGTTGCGCGTTCAAAACACGTTCACCTCTGGCAATGCTGGATACGGTCTGCTCAGCAGCGGCAACGTGGCCGGCGCGGGCATCCGCTACGAAGTGCGCTTCAACACGCTCACGCAAGCCGCTGGCGGTGCGAACAACGAGCTGCTGGGCCTGATGCTGCGCGATGCGGCCGACCCGAACGTCTGGATCGCCACCGCGCTGGGCAGCGACACCGCCGGCGCATCACGCCAGTTGCGCGTGGATGCGCGCGGTGTCGGTGGCAACAGCTACTTCCAGTCGACCAGCTTCGCCTTCGCCGACAACACCTGGTACCGGCTGCGGCTGGAGGCCACACCCAACGGTGGTTTCTTCGCCGTGCTGGCCAGCGATGCCGGGGTCGATCTGGCCACGCTGTCCTTCGGCACCGCCACGGCCGATGCCTTTGCCAGCGGCGCGCGTGCGGCCCTGTACCAGTCGAACGCCATCAGTGGGGGGGCTGCCACCCAGACCGATGTGGCCATCGACTGGGCGCGCCTGAGCAGCACCCCCGCCGCGGCTGCACCGCTGGCGCTGGGCACGCTGGTCAACGGCAACCGCGCCACCAACAACCAGCGCGACCTGTACACCTTCACGCTCGCGCAGGACACGCAGGTCGTGATGGACACGCGCGTGGACAACGGCGCGCTGGTGTGGACGCTCACAGGCGATCGCGGCGTGATGGGCTCGCTCAATTTCCAGCAGCGCAGCTGGGACATCGGCAGCAACCCGGTGATGGCGCTGCAGGCAGGCACCTACACCCTGCGCATCGACGGCAACACCACCGGCGCATACGGCTTCCGCCTGCTCGATCTGGCCACCGCCACCGTGTTCACGCCGGCCACGCCGCAATCGGGCTCGCTCGCACCCGGTAATTCGACAGCGCTCTACGCCTTCGATGCCGCGGCGGGCGACAAGGTCTACTTCGACATCCAATCGGTCAGCAACGGCGACTCGACGTGGCGGCTGATCAGCCCGAGCGGTGACCAGCGTTGGCTCACCGGACTGGGCAGCGACGTCGATGTGACCACGCTGGACCAGGCTGGCCGCTGGGTCCTGGTGCTGGAGGGTCGGCGCTATCAGGCTGCCACCACGAATGCCTTCCGCTTCAACGTGCAGCCAGTCACGGACAAAGCCGGCGCGCTGACGCTGGGCCAGCGCGTCGATGGCACCCTTGACGCCACCGGGCAGCAGGCCAGCTACACCTTCGATCTGGCACAACGCTCGCGCCTGCTGTTCGATGCACTGTCGGACTCGCCATACACCTGGTCGCTGAGCGGTCCGCGCGGCGTGGTGATCGGCCGTGATGCCGCAGGCCGCGTCGGCTTCCTCGGCGACAGCCGCACGATCCGCTACTCGGATTCGATCGACATTGGCGGCAACCCGCTGCTCGACCTGATCGCCGGCCGCTACACGCTGACGATCGACGCCCCGGCCGACGCCACCGGCAGCTACGCCTTCCGTCTGCTCGATCTGGCTGCCGCCACGCCGCTCTCACCGGGCGTGGCCACCACCGGCTCGCTGAACCCCGGCAACGAGACCGACCTGTACAACTTCAGCGCGGCCGCAGGCGACAAGTTCTACTTCGATGCCCAGCTGTTCTCGGCCACGACCGATGGCCAGTGGCGCCTGTTCGGCCCGAACGGCAATGTGCTGTTCGCGAACTACGGCTACGGCGACCAGGACGTGATGGCGCTGCCCGAGGCCGGCACCTACACACTGGCCATCGAAGGCCGCCGTTACCAGACGGCCAGCAACGACTACCGGTTCATGGTGCAGCCGCTGGCCGACACCGCACCGGTGCGCATCACCGCGCTGGAAGTGACGCCCGCCCCCGACGTGCGCCCGGCCGATCTGCAGGTCACCGCAGCCACTGCCATCGAAGCCGGCAGCACCGTGACGGTGTCGTGGAACGACCGCAACGACGGCGTGCTGCCCACCGCAGGCAACTGGCGCGACCGGGTCGTGGTCACCCGGGTCGACACCGGCGAGGTGCTCGGCAGCGCGGTGCTGGCGATCGATGGCGCCACTGGCGCACTGGCTGCAGGCGCACAGGTAGCCCGCTCGTTGCAGATCCAGCTGCCCGACGGCGCACGTGGCGCGGGTGCGTTGCGCTTCACCGTCACCACCGACATCGACAACGCGCTGGCCGAGCAGAACGCGACCGGCGACGCCGAGACCAACAACGCCATCGCCACCGTCGTCACCTCGGTGCTGCCCACCTACGCCGACCTGCAGCCCAGCGGATTGACGGTGCAGCCGGCCAGCGGCTGGCAGGCCGGTGACACCGTCACGGTGAGCTGGCGCAGCAGCAACACCGGCACCCGCGATGCGTCGGGTGCCTGGCAGGAAACCCTGCTGGTGCGCAACCTCACGACCAACCAGACGGTGCAGGCCATCACCGTCACGCACGACGGCAGCACGCTGGCGGCCGGTGGCGCCTTCGTCGATCGCAGCGTCAGCTTCACCTGGCCGGGCGGCACGCTGGGCACCGGCGTGTACACCTACACCGTGGCGCTGGACACCAGCGATGCGGTGTTCGAAGCCAATGTCGGTGGCACCGGCGAAAGCAACAACGCCAGCAGCCTCACCATCGCCTCGGCACCCGACCTGCAGGTCAGCGGGCTGGCCCTGGACCCGGCCCCGCTGCTGGCTGGCAGCACGCAGACGCTGCGCTGGAACGACATCAACACCGGCAACGCCGCGGTGCGCAGCGGGTACGCCGATCGCATCGTGGTCGTCAACACCACCACCCAGCAGACGCTGCTGAATGCCACGCTGCTCTATGACGCCGCCGTGCTCGGCCCGATCGCCGCCGGCGGCGTGCGGGCCCGTGAGTTCAGTTTCCAACTGCCCGATGGCGCGGCCGGCGTGGGCGCACTGTCGATCACGGTGGTGACCGACTCCGACAGCGCCGGCAACACCAGCATCGCCGAGGCCAACGCGAGCGGCACCGCCGAGGGCAACAACAGCACCACCATCACCGCCACCTCGAGCGCCGCGGCCTATGCCGATCTGGTGGTGTCGAACGTGACGGTGCCAGCCACCGCACGCGGCGGCAGCACCGTCACCGTGACGTGGACCGTCACCAACCAGGGCGCTGCGCCGGCCTTGGGCAACTGGATCGACCGTGTCGTGCTGTCGGCCGACACACTGTTCGGCAACGCCGACGACCGCGCAGCCGTTGATGTCGGCCACGCAGGCCCGCTGGCCGCAGGCGCCTCGTACACCGCCCAGGCCGAGCTCACGCTGCCGTTGAATTTCGACGGCTCGTTGAACGTCATCGTGCGCAGCGACGCCACCTCGGCGGTGCTCGAACCGGACACCCGCGCCAACAACACCAGCCCGCCCCAACCGATCACCGTGGCCGCGCCGTATGCCGATTTCACCGTCGAGGCCGTCAGTGCGCCGGCCACGGCGTTGTCGGGCACCGCCATCGAGCTCGCCTGGCGGGTGCGCAACGTCGGAGACAGCACCGCCGCCGGCAGCTGGCAGGACCGCGTCGTGCTGTCGCAGGACGGCGTGTTCGGCAACGCCGACGATGTGGTGCTCGGCACCGTCAACCGCAGCGGCCCGGTGGCCGCGGGCGACGCCTACACCGTGCGCCAGACGTTCACTCTGCCGTTCGAGCTCACCGGCTCGTGGCAGGTGCTGGTCAAGAGCGATGTCAACGCACTGGTGTTCGAAGGCGGCCGGGTGGGCAACAACCTCGGCACCGCCGCCACCCCGCTGCAGATCAACCCCGCGCCGGCGGCGAACCTGGTGGCCAGCTCGGTGGTCGGCACCGCCTCGGGCGTGGCACTGGCAGGCGCCGCGGTCACCGTGGGCTGGAACGTCGCCAACACCGGCGAGGCGGCGGCCCCCGGCCCCTGGATCGATTACGTCTATATCAGCCCCGACGGCCAGCTGACCGGGGCCACGCTGCTGGGCAGCCGCACGCGCACCGATGCGCTGGCTGCAGGCGAGAGCTACAGCGCCAGCCTGCTGGTCAACCTGCCGGCATGGGCCGACACCGACACCGCACGCCTGCTCGTCGTCACCGATGCTGGCAACCAGGTGTACGAGTCGCAGCGCGAGGCCGACAACCTCGCCAGCACGCCGCTGGCACTGCGCCACGTCGACCTGCGCGCCGACCGGCTGGTGGCGGTGTCCAACGCCACCTCGGGCGACACGATCCAGGTCGCCTTCGACGTCACGCAGGCCGGCTCGGCCGCGCTCACCGGCAACTGGACCGACCGCCTGTACCTGTCGCGCGACACCGTGCTCGACGCCAACGACCGGCTGCTCGGCATCCGCGACGTCACCGCGACGCTGAACCCGGGCGACACCTACCGCAGCAGCTTCACCGTCACGCTGCCGATCGACGCCGACGGACCGTGGTACCTGATCGGCCAGGCCGATGCCGGCAACCGCGTCAACGAAGTCGGGGCCGAGACCAACAACACCACCAGCGCACCGATCACGGTGGCGCTGGCCCCCTACGCCGACCTGCAGACCAGCGCCGTCACGGCACCCGCCCAGACCATCGGCGATCCGGCGCGACTGACGGTGAGCTGGACCGTCAGCAACGCAGGGACCGGCACGGGCGCCAGCACCAACTGGGTGGACAGCGTCATCGCCTCGCGCGACGGCGTGCTGGGCAATGGCGACGACATCGTGCTGGGCACCTACAGCCGCAGCGGCGCCCTTGCGGTGGGAGACTCGTACACGCGCTCTGAGACCGTGCTGGCGCCACCGAGCCTGTCCGGTCGCTTCACGCTGTTCGTGCAGGCCGACAGCGCTGGCCAGGTGTTCGAGAACGGGCTCGAATCGAACAATGCCGCCAGCACCGCGCCGGTGGACATCATGCCGATCGCGTACGCCGATCTGCAGGTGGTGTCGGCCGGCACAGCGGCCAGTGCGCAGTCCGGTGGCACGGTGACAGTGACCTGGCGCGTCGAGAACCGCGGCATCGGTCGCACCGACCTGAGCAGCTGGTCCGACCGCATCACGCTTGCCACGAACGCCGATGGCAGCGGCGTGGTGGCATCGGGCAGCTTCGATCACCTCGGCACGCTGTCGGCCGGCACCGGCTACGACCGCACCGGCACCCTGACGTTGCCCCAGGGGCTGTCAGGCACGTACTACGTCTTCGTCGACACCGGCACGCCCTACGAATTCATCTACGGCGACAACAACCGCCGGCTGGCAGGCCAGGTTACGGTCACGGTCGCACCCAGCGCCGATCTGGTCGTGCAGAGCATCACCGCTCCCGCGGCAGCCAACGAAGGCAGCGCCATCCAGATCAGCTGGACCGTGCTAAACCAGGGTGCAGCGGCTGCCACCGGCAACATCAGCGACCTGGTGCAGCTGATCAAGCCCGGGGATGCCACGGTGCTGCCGCTGACGCTGGGCAGCTTCACCTATGCCGCAGGCCTCGAGGCGGGCAAGTTCTACACCCGCACCGAACGTTTCGTGCTGCCGGCGCACATCGAAGGCGGCTGGGTGGTGCGCGTCACCACCAACGTCGGCTCGCAGGTGTTCGAGCTGGGCACACGCGCCGACAACAACACCACGCTCGACGACCAGTTGCTGCTGCTCAGCGCCAACCCGCGCCCGGACCTGCAGGTCAGCACCATCGATGCGCCGGCCGCTGTCACCGCCGGCTCGGGCTTCGCCGTGACGTACCAGGTCGTGAACCGCGGCACGGTGGGCACGGCCGGCCGCTGGAACGACAAGGTGTACCTGTCGCTGGACAACAAGTTCAGCGGCGACGACCTGCTGCTCGACAGCGTGCCCAACCCGCAGGCACTCGATGCGCTGGTGGGGGCCTACAGCGCCACCACCAAGACCGTCTCGGTGCCCACGCGCTACCAGGGGCAGGCCTACATCCTGGTGGTCGCCGACGGCGACAACACGCTCGACGAGCACCCGAACGACGCCAACAACGTCACCGCGCGAGCGATCACGATCAACCCGTATCCGCCGGCCGACCTGGTCGCCAGCAACGTCAGCGCGCCGGCTCAGGCGGTCTACGGCAGCGAGATCGAGGTGCGCTTCAAGGTCACCAACAACGGCGTCAACCTGACCGACAAGACGAGCTGGGTCGATTCCGTCTGGCTGGCCCGCGACAAGACGCGTCCCACGCCCGGCCTGACAGACGAGAACGGCAACGTCATCGGCAACGGCGGCATCTTCCTGGGCAGTGCGGTGCACACCGGCGTGCTCGCCGTGGGCGAGAGCTACGAGGCCGTCATCAAGGTGCGCATCCCCTCGGTGATC
Organism: Burkholderiales bacterium PBB1; assembly: GCA_002255905.1. Classification (GTDB taxonomy): domain Bacteria; phylum Pseudomonadota; class Gammaproteobacteria; order Burkholderiales; family Burkholderiaceae_C; genus PBB1. Next base: position 267,832 of record NKIN01000001.1, on the reverse strand, counting down.
GCCTCGGGCAGCTACTACATCACGCCCTGGACCGACGCCTACGACGCGGTGCTCGAGGACACGTTCGTGCCCAATGCCGACGACCCGAACGAGTTCGACAGCAACAACTACAAGGCGCGGTCGATCGACATCATCGGCAACCCGACGCCGCCACTGCCTGATCTGCAGGTCACCAGCGTGGTGGCCGACGCCACCGGCTCGACCGACGCGCCGTTCACCGTCAGCTGGACGGTGCAGAACCGCGACGACGGCAACGCCAACGACTGGGTCGACAGCGTGTTCGTGTCCGATCTGCCCTACGGCTCGCCTGGCGCCAAGACCTGGTTCCTCGGCAGCTTCAGCCGCGTGAAGTCGCTGGCCCGGCTCGAGAGCTACACCAACACGCAGAGCTTCATGCTGTCGCCGGCCGTCAAGGCCAGCTACGTGACGGTGATCACCGACACCAACCCCGTGATGCCCTTCGTGGTCGAAAGTCGCGAAGACAACAACAGCGCCTCGACCGTCACGCAGATCGTGCCGCGGCCGGCCGACCTGGTGCCGTTGTCGCTGACCGCTCAGGCGCAGAACTACTCGGGCGAGAAAACCACCGTCAGCTGGACCGTGCAGAACCAGGGCCAGGCGGTGTGGAGCGGCACCAAGCGCTGGATCGACGAGGTGTGGATCTCGCCCGATCCGGTGTTCGGCTCGCGCGCCATCAAGCTGGGGTCGGTGCTGCACGACAACGGCAGCGGGCTGGCCGCTGGACAAAGCTACACCGAAACCGCCGATTTCACGCTGCCCGCCGGCATCGATGGCCCCTACTACCTGCACCTGATCGTCGACGCCGCCGGCGGCCAGCCGGTGCCCGAAGACGTCTCGAACCGCAACGACTACTCACTCGGCAAATACAGCGCCAGCGCCTACGAGCCGGTGAACCTCGACAACAACCGGCTCAGCACCACGCTGCCGGTCACGTACCGCGAGCCCGATCTGGTGATTGCCACCCAAGGCTTCACCGTACCGCCCACCGCGAGCTCGGGTGACCTGATCAACGTCGGCTACACCGTCACCAACCAGGGCAACCGCGCCACGCGCCAGGACCGCTGGCTCGACCGGATCTACCTGTCGCGCGACCCATCCCTCGACAGCAGCGACCTGCAGGTGGGCAGCTTCATGCGCTACGGGGCCCTGGCCGCCGGCGCAAGCTACACCCAGAACTTCCAGCTGCAGTTGCCCGAAGGCACCGATGGCCGCTGGTACCTGATCGCCTACACCGACTCCGACCTGGTCGGGCTCAACATCGGCGATCCGTCGCCCACCGAAACGGGCCGCATCGGCTACACCGGCGACGCGGTGCCGGAGTTCCGCGGTGAAGGCAACAACGTCACCGTCAAGCCGATCGACATCACGCTGCGCGCCAGCGCCGACCTGCGGGTCCAGGCCGGCTCGGTGACCATCCCCGAGCGCGTGCTCACCGGGCAGGTGCTCGACCTCAGCTACACCGTGGTCAACGCCGGCGCCGGCAGCACACCACCTGCGCAATCGTCGTGGACGGATCGCATCTACCTGTCGGCCGACAGCTCGCTGGACCTGAACGCCGATCGCCAGATCGGCGAAGTGACGCACACGGGTGGGCTGGCCGCCGGCGCCAGCTACAGCGTCAACAAGAGCATCCGCCTGGGCAACGATCTGGTCGGGCCGTACTACGTGTTCGTGGTCACCGATCCGGCCGACCGCAATCCGCGCGGCAGGGTCTACGAAGGCAACAACGAAGGCAACAACGCCACGGCCTCGGTGCTGCCGCTGCTGATCGAGCAGCCGCCGCCCGCCGACCTGGTGGTTACCAGCTTCAACCTGCCGCAGAGCGGCGCCGTGAACCAGGACATCACCCTCAGCTGGACGGTCAAGAACCAGGGCCAGTACGCCGCGCAAGGCAGCTGGAGCGACGCGGTCTACCTGTCGGCCGATGGTGAATGGAGTCTGGACGACATCCGCCTGGGCCAGATCGACCACGCGGGCACCATCGAGCCGGGCGCGTCGTACACCACGCCGGCGAAGGCCTTCACGCTGCCACCGATGAAGGCCGGCCAGTACCGGGTGATCGTTCGTCCAGACATCTACAACCAGGTGTACGAGGGCAGTGACGAAGGCAACAACATCACCCCGTCGTCCAACACCGTCAGCGTGACGGTGCCCGAGCTGCAGCTGGGCGTGGCGCAGGGCACCATGTTGAAGGTCGGCGTGGGCCAGCTCTACAAGGTGCATGTCGATGCCGGCCAGACGCTGCGCTTCAGCCTCGACACCGCCCAGCCCGATGCCGCCGACGAGATCTACGTGCGCTGGAACGACGTGCCCACGGCCGCGAAGTTCGACGCCAGTTTCAACACGCCGCTGCAACCCGACCAGACCGCGGTGGTGCCCACCAGCCAGGCGGGCGATTACTACGTGATGGTGCGCTCGCTGTCGGCGGGCACACCGAGCTTCGCGGCCACGCTCAAGGTCGAGGCCCTGCCGTTCCAGATCACCGACGTGACACCGGACCAGGGCGGCGATGGGCGCTGGGTCAGCGTCACCATCAGCGGCGCGCAGTTCAAGGCCGGCGCCGTGGCCAAGCTGGTGCGCCCGGGCCTGAGCGAGATCGAACCCAGCCAGGTGCAGGTGGTCGATGCCACCACCATCGTCGCCATCTTCGATCTGCGCAACCAGCCGCACGGCCTGTACGACGTGCAGGTCACCAACCCGAATGGCGCGGTGGCCGTGCTGCCCTACCGCTACCTGATCGAGCGCGCGATGCCGATCGACGTCACGCTGGGCCTGGGTGGACCGCGTGCGCTGTCCCCCAGCAGCTCGGGCCTGTACCACGTCACGCTGGAAAACGGCACCAACGTCGACACGCCCTACGTCTACTTCCAGATCGGCGTGCCCGAGATGGGCGACAACGCGAAGGTGCTGGGCCTGCCGTACGTCAGCTTCGCCAGCAATGTGCGCGGCGGTCCGGCGGCCGCCGACGATCCGAATGCCGCCTGGGCCAGCCTGGACTCCGAAGTCAACACCACCGGCTACAACCTGGCGCCGGGCTATGTGCTCGACCTGCAGGCCGGCGGCAGCGCAGGCCTGAACTTCACCGCACAGACCTACCCCGGCTTCCAGGCCATCGTGGCCAAGGACCCGGTGGCGCTGCGCGCCATCCTGGCCGATGCCCGTCCCGAGTGGATCGCCGACGGCAGCTTCGAAACCCGCCTGACGGCGCTGAACGCCTTCATCCAGGCCCTGATCGACAACCCGGTGGCCGGGCAGAAGGCGCTCGACAAGGTGCGGCGCTACATGCCGTTCCGATTCAATGTCTTCGCCAGCGCCACCGCGATGACCCGCGACGAGTTCGTGCAACGGCAGAGCGCCGATGCCGAAGCGCTGCGGCTGAAGGTGCTGGCCGATCGCTCGGCGAGCGTGGCCTTGATCGGCCTGGCCAGCGACGCAGAAGGCTGGAAGCAGAGCTACCTGGCTGCGCTGGAGCAGGCCGGCCTGTTGCGCCCGGTCGACGAGGCCCCGCCGATCCGCCAGCAGCCACGCGTGGCCGGCGTACTGGCCGTGCTGACCAGCGGCGTGACACTGGGCACTGCCGGCCGCAGCGTGCAAAGCGATGGCGACCTGGTCGCCTTCTTCGGACAGATCGCCACCTGGTATGGCGACCAGCCGGGCACGCTCGCCCCGATTGCGAGTTACGACACGCTGATCGTCGGCACCGACGACGGACCGGAGCTGATCCAGGTGCCGGTGCCGTCGCTGCCGCAGCTGTCCGACTACAACCTGGGCCTGGCGCAGGCGACCTACCTGAACGCGTTCAACGTGTTCGCCAAGGGCAGCAGCAACCCGGCGTCGGCCACGGCCAGCAGCGACCTGTCGCAGCTGGGCCTGCAGACGCTGTTCGATCTGCTGGCCAGCAGCACCGCGCAGGCCTCGCTGACCGGGCCAGCCGGCTACGGCGACCAGCAGTTCCTGCCGGCCGACCAGTCGCTGCCCTACACCGTCAATTTCCAGAACGCGAGCACGGCCAGCAGCACCGTCAAGGAAGTGCGGATCGTGCAGAAGCTCGACCCGGCCTTCAGCGTGTACAGCTTCCGCCTGGGTGATCTGCAGCTGGGCGACGTCACGGTGCACATCCCTGCTGGCCGCGCCACCTACCAGGGTGACATCGACCTGCGCAATTCGCGCGGCTACATCCTGCGGGTGTCGGCCGGCATCGATCCCAACACGGCCACCGCCTCGTGGGTGCTGCAGGCGATCGACCCGGCCACCGGCGAGGTGCTGACCGATGCCACCAAGGGCCTGCTGCCGCCGGACGACGCCAACGGCAGCGGCCAGGGCTACGTCAGCTACACCATCGACCCGCGCTTCGGCGTGACCACCGGGCAGCAGGTGCACGCCACGGCACGCGTCACGTTCGATGGACGCGTGGCGTTCGACACCACCGATCTGGTGCAGACCTTCGACGGCGCGGCGCCGGTCACCACCGTCACGACCCGCGCATTGGCCGGCAATGCCTACGACGTGCGTTGGAGCGCCGTCGACGACGCCGGCGGCTCCGGCGTGCTGCACACCTCGGTCTATGTGTCGGTCGACGGCGGTGGGTGGGAGATCTGGCTGCGCCAGACCACCGACACCAGCGCGGTTTACCAGGGCGAGGCCGGCCACCGCCACGAGTTCGCGGCGCTGTCCACCGACAACGCGGGCAACCGCGAGCAGCCACCCGCCTCGCTGAGCCTGCCGGACGACGGCACGCGCAGCAACCTGGGCACGACGCCGAGCGTCGACCGCACCACCGTCGACACCGGCACGCCGCCCGTGCCGAGCAACGCCACCTCGACCAACGCGCTGTTCCGTCAGGCTGAAGCCGGCGTACCGGCCAGCACCTCGACCACGCGCCCCTCGCTGTACACCACGGTGCTGGCGCCGTTCGTCGCGCAATCGTTCGTCACCGGCATCGCCACCAGCGGCGCCGACATCGGTGCGCTGGCGCTGCTGCGCCAGGCCGACGGCGGCTTCGTCGTCAGCGGTGGTGCCAACCGGGGTGCGCTGTACCGCGTGGCACCCGATGGCGGCAGCGTGCTCAACCCCGATGCCGACAGCGGCGTGCCCGTCTACGACATGACGCTGGACAGCCAGGGCCGGCTGTGGGCCACCTCGGGCGGTGGTCAGCTGCTCGAACTCGACCCTCAGTCGCTTGCCGTGCTCGACCGCTACGGCGACAGCCTCACGCAGTCGCTCGCCTTCGATGCGACAGCCCAGGTGCTGTACGTGTCGTCGGGCAACGGCATCGAGAAATTCGACCTGCTGAGCCGCACCTTCAGTCACTACAGCGACTTCCGGGTCGATGACCTGGCGCTGGCGCCCAACGGCCAGCTGTGGGGCACCTCGTGGCCGCGCCGCGGCGAGGTGGTTTCGTTCGATGCCAACGGCCGCCCCAGCGCCCAGCTTCGGCTCGATGCCGCCCTCGATTCGATCGCTTTCGGCGTGCAAGGCTCCAGCCTCGAAGGACTGCTGTTCCTCTCGGCACGCAGGCCATCGGGCAGCACGGCCCCGGTCAGCCTGACCATGGTCGATCTGTCGACGATGCGCAGCCTGCAGGTGGCCACCGGACTGCAAAGCGCCGAGCAGCTGCTGGCCACGGCCGACGGCCGGCTGCTGATCGCCAACGGCAGCCATGTCGATGTACTGGCCCCGGTGATCGCACCCACCGTGACGCGGGTCAACCCGCCCAACGGCACGCTGGTGGCACTGCCCACCTCGCAGATCGAAGTGCAGTTCGACCAGGACATGCTGGCCGACGGCTCGGCCAACTCGGTGACGCTGGTCTCGCAGTACGCGCTGGTCAAGACCGACTCGGCGCTGCTCACCACCGTGCGACCGCTCACCGCCCGCTACGACGCGGCCACGCGCACCGTCACGCTGACCTTCGAGCCACTGGTGGCCGGCGACTTCGAACTGGTGGTGTCGAAGAACGTGGCCGCGCAGTCGGGGCTGCGACTGGCAGCGGACTACACCAGCCGCTTCCTGGCGGTCGACAACTTCAGCACCAAGGTCTCGCTGACCCTCACCGGCACGCGCTCGTCGCGGCTGGATGGCTCCGTGTCGTGGGACGTCACCGTGACGAACCTCGACACCGAGCCGCTGCTGGCGCCGCTGCTGCTGGCGATCGACCCCGGGCGCTACTTCGCCGGCACCGTCAACGGTGGCACCGACTTCGGCGGCGGGATCTGGCTGCTCGATGTCGGTGCCGCGCTGCAAGGCGCGCGACTGCGCCCCGGTGAATCGACCACGGCGCGCACCGTCACGCTGCAGACACTCGAATCGGTGACGGGCCAGCGCATCGACCTGGGCCAGGGCATCTACGCCATCCCCTACCCGAACAGCCGCCCGGAACTGTCGTCGACGCCCCTCACACAGGCCATCGTCGGCCAGTCGTATGCCTACCAGGCACAAGCGGCCGATCCAGATGGCGGTACCGTGCGCTACGTGCTGCTGCAGGCACCCGAGGGCATGCAGGTCGATGCCGGCACCGGCCTCGTCACCTGGACCCCCACCGCACAACAACCGGCGTTGTCGCAGGTGATCCTGCGCGCCTACGACAACCGCGGCGCCTACGTGACGCAGGCCTACACCGTCACGCTGCGCGGCGGCAACGCGGCGCCCCAGCTGTCCGTGCTGCCGGCCGAGATCACGCTGACCGAAGGCGCGCCCTGGCGCCTGGCCCTGGCGCCTTTCGATGCCGACGGCCAGGCCGTGTCGGTGATGGTCGATGGCTTGCCGGGCGGCGCGGTGTTCGACCCGATGACGGGCAACCTGGACTGGACCCCGGGTTACGCCAGCGCGGGCCGCTACGAGGGCGTGCGCATCACGGCGTCCGATGGCGTGAACGTGGTGACCGCCACCACGACGCTGGTGGTGCTGCCGGCCAACGGCCTGCCCACCCTCACGGTGCTGGGCCCGACGCAGGTGCGCGAAGGCGATCCGCTGCGGCTGCGGCTGATCGGCTCCGATCCGGACAACAACACGCTGGTCTACACCAGCCCGTCGCTGCCCGGTGGCGCGCTGCTCGACCCGAACACCGGGGTCCTCACCTGGACCCCGGGCTATGCGCAGGCCGGCCGCCACGAACTCGTGCTGCGCGCAAGCGATGGCCAGGGCTACGCCGAGCGGCGTGTCGTCATCGACGTGCTCAACGTCAATGCCGCCCCCGACTTCGGCAACCTGAGCGGCCTCACGGTCAGCGAAGGGCAGCCGATCAGTCTGCGCATCTGGCCCGCCGACCCGGACAACCCGAGCTTCCAGGTGCCCGACCGCCTGCCCGACGGCAGCCTCACCGGCGACACGGTCGCGCCCGCCTCGGTCACGGTCTCGGCGCTGCAGTTGCCCGACGGTGCAAGCTACGACACCGACACCGGCATGCTCACCTGGACGCCCTCGTTCGATCAGGCGGGCACCCGAACCCTGCGCTTCCGCGCGGTCGACGACGGCAACGGCACCGGTGTGGCGCAGAGCACCGAGGTCACGGTGCAGGTGCAGGTGCGCAACGTCAACCGCCCGCCGGTCGTCTCCGCCATCAACGACGTGACGGTGGCCAAGGGCGAGACGGGGGCCACGCTGTTCAGCGTGAGCGACCCCGACGGCGATCCGCTCGAGGTCGGCGTCAGCGGTCTGCCCGGCTTCGGCCAGCTCACCGCGCTGGGCGGCGGTCAGTACCGGCTCGACTGGGCGCCGGGCGACCAGGACCGCGGCAACCATGTGGTCACGGTCACGGTGCGCGACAACGGCGATGGTGGCGACGCGCATGCCGTGCTGTCGACCTCGCGCACCTTCGTGGTCGGCGTGACTTCTGCTTCAGAGCCGCCCGTGCTGCGCCCGATCGGCGACCAGGTGGCGGTGATCGGCAGCCCGTGGACACTGCTGGTGCGCGCCAGCGACCTCGATCAGGACGCACTGACCTTCAGCGCCACCGGCCTGCCCGCCGGCGTGTCGCCGACCCCGGGCGTGGTCTACGGCACGGCGTTGTTGAGTTGGACACCCACCGCCATCGATGCCGGCGTCTACGACGTGTCGCTCACGGTTCGCGACGACGGCAACGGCGGTGCCGGCACGGTGGGCAGCGCCACGCGGCAGTTCCGGCTCACTGCGAGAGCCAGCAATGCCGCGCCGGTGCTGCAGCCGATCGGCGACCAGGTCGTGCAGGAAGGGCAGTCGTACACGCTGGCACTGTCGGCCACCGATGCCGATGGCGACCGCCTCAGCTACGAGGTGCTGAACGCGCCACCGGGCGCGACGCTCGATCCGCTGACCGGGATCTTCCGCTGGACGCCGACCCTGGTGCAGGCGGGCGACTACCCCGGCGTGGTGTTCAGGGTCAGCGACGGCGCGGCCAGCAGCAGCGAGACGGTGCGCATCACGGTGCTGCAGACCAACCAGTCCCCGGTGTTCTCGGTGCTGCCGCCGGTGGGTGGGCGCGAAGGCGCGCCGCTGAGCTTCACACCGGTGGCCACCGATCCGGATGGCGACGCCCTGCTGTACAGCGTGGTCGGCGCCCTGCCCGCCGGCGCCCGCCTGGACCCGACCACCGGCCGATTCGACTGGACGCCGGACTACGGCCAGGCCGGTGTGTACACCGTGCAGCTGCGGACAGTCGATCGCAGCGGTGCCGCCGACGTGCTGGCCATCGAGATCGATGTGGCCGACACCAACCGCGCACCGGCGCTCACGGTGTCCGATCACCGCGCCACGGTCGGCTCGCGCCTGCAATTCCAGTTGGTCGCCACCGACGCCGACACCGACCAGACGCTGCGCTATTCGGCCAGCGGCCTGCCCGAAGGCGCCACGGTCAACGCGCAGACCGGCCTCTTCGACTGGACGCCGTCGGCGGGTCAGGTGGGCGATTTCCTGATCGCGCTGCATGTGAGCGACGGCGTGGCCACCGTCTCGCGCGGCGTGCTGGTGCGGGTGGGCGTGGTGGCGCAGGGTCCGTCGGTCAGCGTCGTCACCACACCGTCGTTCCCGGCCGTTCCAGGGCAACTGGTCAACGCCACCGTGCTGGCCGACAGCCTGGCGCCCATTGTGGCGCGCACCTTGACAGTCAACGGTCAGGCGGTCGTGCTCGACGCGCGGGGCCGCGCCAGCATCGCTGCCGGCGCGCCCGGCCTGATGCGCCTGGTGGCCACGGCCACCGATGCCGACGGCTACACCAGCCAGACCGACACCGTGATCCGCGTGCGCGATCCGCTCGATCTGCAGGCGCCCACGCTGACGCTGTCGCTGTCGGGCAACCCATCGGTGGTATCGGCGCCAGTGGCCGTTGTCGGCTCGGTGCAGGACAGCGCGCTCGAATCCTGGACGCTGTCGATCGCGCGCCAGGGCAGCAGCACCTTCCGCACGCTGGGCCAGGGCTCGCAGGCGCTGGCCACGCCCGCCACGCTGGCCGCGCTCGACCCGGCCACGCTGGTCGACGGCTACTACGTGCTGCGGCTGCAGGCCGTCGACACGGCGGGGCGCCAGTCCGAGATCAGCGTGAAGGTCGAGGTGCACTCGGCCTCGAAGGTGCCTGCCGTCGTGCGCACCGAAACCGATGCGAGCATCACGCTGGCCGGGCACCCGATCTCCATCGTTCGCACCTACAACGATCTGCAGCCGGACGTGCCGGGGGCCTTCGGTGATGGCTGGCGCTGGGCGCTGCGCGACCTCGATGTCAGCACTGCCTCCGACGGCACCGCCAACACGAGCGGCCTGCGCGCCGGTGACCGCCTCTACCTCACGGCACCGGACGGCTCACGCATCGGGTTCACCTTCACGCCGGTGTCGATCGCCGCAGCAGGCCAGACCTTCGAGCAGGCCCGCTGGACAGCGGACGCCGGTTCCACCTGGAGCCTGTCGTCGGCCGGTGGTCTGCTGCAAAAGGGCCTGGGCACCTACTACGACCTGCTGACCGGTGCCGCCTACACGCCGCAGGCCAGCACCGCCCGCGCCGCCTTCGTGCTGCAAGGGGCCGACGGCACGCGCTACGAGTTCAGCGCGCGCGACGGTGTCTCGCGCATCGTGTACGCCGACGGGGTCGAACTGCTGGTGGGGGATGCCGGCATCGCGACCCCCAGCGGCGAGGGCCTGCGCCTGGAGCGCAATGCCCGCGGGCAGGTCTCGACGCTGGTGCGGCCGGACGGTGGCCAGGTGCTCTACAGCTACAACGCCGATGGACGGTTGATCGGCGTGCGCCAGCTGGAAAGCGCCACGTCGATGCGCTACGCCTACGCTGACGGTCACCTGCTGATCGCCACCGACGGCACTTCGGGCGTCACCGTGACGCCTGCGGGCGCCGGCAGCACCAGCGCCCCGCTGGCGGCCGACCTCGGCGTGGCCGGCCAGTACCTCGACCAGCCGGTGGCGGGCTCACTGAGTGCCGGGGGCGCTGCGCTGTATGCGCTGACGGTGCGCGCCAGCGAGATCAGTGCCTCGGCCGGTGGTGCCGCGCTGATCGGCATCGTGGTCGAAGCCGACGCGGGCAGCACGCTGGCTCCGGCCATTCCCGAGCTGGCGGGCCTCACGGCCTTGTCGTCCGGCGCCACGGCCGGGCGCGCCTATGCGCTCTTCCGGGTCACCGATGCCGGTCTGCTGGCGCTGCGGCTGGCCGCAGCGTCGGGCAACGGGGGGTTCCACCTGCGGGTGTTCGCGGTCGGCGACGTCAACCTCGACGGACAGGTGGACGGCAGCGACGCCTCGCTGCTGAGCGCCGCGCGGGCTGCCGGCAGCGTGAACCCGCAGATGGACGTGAACCTCGACGGCGCGGTCGACGCCACCGACACGCAGCTGCTGTACGCCAACTTCGGCTACACCCCGAACCGCGCGCCGGTGCTGAAAGACACCTCGCTGCTGACCCACGTCGATCTGCAGCTGACCGCGTCGATGGCCGCGGCGGCCGACGACATCGAAGGCGATCCGGTCACGCTGCGCGTGGTCGGCGCGAGCCACGGCTCGGCGCGCATGTCGGGCGATGGGCGCTCCATCATCTTCCGCCCCGAGGCAGGGTACTCCGGCGTCGCGCAGGTCAGCCTGGTCGCCGACGATGGTTACCTGAGCTCGGCCGTGCACACGTACACGGTCAACGTGTCGAACGCGGCGCTGATCGCCATCGATATCCTGACCCGTCGGCCCGTGATCCAGACCGGCTCGGCCGTGCAGATGGGCTTCGTTGGCGATTTCGAAGACCAGACCGGCGTCGAACTCGCGCCCGACTACCTGCAGTTGCGTACCGTGGGCGGCGATGCCGCCACCATCAACGGCAACGGCGTGCTGCGCGGGATGCACAACGGCTACGGGGCCCTGGTCGCCTCGCGCGGGGATCTCTCGGCTGCCACCGCCTACGTCGTGGGTGCGCCCACCACGCTCGACGACGCCGCCATCCAGCTGGGCGGCATCGACACCTACCCGGGCTCGGTCACGCTCGCAGCCCAGGGCGGCCAGCGCCAGATCAAGGTGACCTCGCTCGATGAGGAGGTGGCCTCAGCTGCCAGCGGCGCGATGTATTTCGCAGGCGATGGGCGCGTGGTGCAGATCTCGGCCGATGGCCTCATTTCCGGCCTGCAATCCGGCGAGTCGGTGGTCACCGTCATCTACCGCTCCGCCGAATCGCGCATCGCCGTGCGGGTGCAGACCCCCAGCGTCGGGCCGACCGTCGTGGGCGCCGATGGCGGGCTGGTCAGCGACGCGAGCGGCATGCGGGTCGCCGTGGCGCCCGGCGCGCTGGCGGCCGACACCACCGTGTCGATCCAGTCGGCCGACCCCGCGACCTTCGGCCCGCCGATGCTGCCGGCGGACCAGGGCTACACGCTGGGCGCTGCGTTCACGCTCGACGTGGGCCCCAACGGCATGCAGGTGCCGGCGCAGCTGGCCATCCCGGTCACCGGTCTCGCGGAGGGCACCGAGGTGCGCTTCTACCGCGCGATCGATCTGCCCGACCCGAGCGGCGCCATCCGCCACCTGTGGCTGGAGGTGGAAAGCGGCGTGGTGGGCGCCGATGGCATCGCCCGCACGCAGTCGCCCCCCTACCCCGGCGTGCTGAGTGGCGGCAACTACATCGTCACCGGCATCTCGCTGAAAAAACTGCAGACCGTGCGCGTGGCAGAAGCCACAACGGGTGTGCTGAGTGCGTTGGCAGGCAGCACAGCAGGCGCCGCAGCGGGTGGGATCGCGTTCGCTGCGGCCACCGCGATGGTCATCAACCCCTTGCTGGGCATCGCCGTCACGGCGATGGGCGCACTGGCGGGCTTGATGACACTGCCCTTCGGCCGCAGCCCGTTGGTGGTGTGGGGCATCTCGCCGGTGGGTGGCTTCGTGCAGTCGCAGGGCAATGTCGAGGTGCTGCCCGGTGGCGTCGGCAAGTTCTCGGCGCAGGTGATCGACAGCGCTGCGGTTGCCGTGACCGATCCCCGCATCATGAGTGCGAGCGTCGAGCTGAAACCTGGCACCGGCGGTGTGCTGGCGCCGGTGCTGTCGCTGGACCTGGCGCAGACGTTCTGGTCGCAGGCCGGTGCGCCGGACACCGGCTCGGGCGTGGTCGGCCAGCGGCTGGAAGACCTGACGGTCGCCTTCATCGCGAACGGCGTGGTGGTGGCCACTGCCCCGCTGACCGCAGACCCGGTCCTGTACGGCCGCTACAACGTCGCCGTGCCGACCAACGTGGCCATCGGCGGCGTGAAGATCGAGGTGCGGCGCACCTCCAGCGTGCTGGTGAGCACCGCCGGCGGCGTCCCGACCTGGGCCAAGAACGTCTTCTTCAGCAACCAGGTCGGCATCGAGGCGCCGGGGCGCTACGCCTTCGTCGCACTGGGTGGCCAGGATGCCGTGGGCGTCATCACCACCTCGAACGACGGCACCACGCCGGCCAACACGGTGGTGGGCCGCATCTCGGTGGGCGACACCACCAAGCCGAACCAGCCCGATGCGCCGCGCGATGTCGCCATCACCGCCGACAACGCACGCGCCTACGTCACGTTGCGCTCATCGCACAGCGTGGCCGTGGTCGACACGCTGATGCTGCGCCAGCTCGATGCGGTGGCCGATCTGCCGCTCGACCCCAACAACCCGAACGATCCGGCACGTGCCGCCACGCTGGGTGTGCAGCCCATCAACCTGCCTGACGACGCACGGCCTTTCTGGATCGTGCTCGACGATGCGCAGGGCCTGGCCTTCGTCGGTGACGAGGCCACGTCCACGGGCGGCGGTGGCCGCATCTATGTGCTCGACATCGACCCGAGTTCGGACACCTACAACCAGCTCATCGCGACCCTCACGGCCCAGGATGCCAATGGCCCGGTCGCGCCGTTTGGATTCCGAGGCCTGGTGATGGACTCGGCCGCGGGCCAGCTGCTGGCGCTGGCGCCCGGCGGGAAGAAGCTGTTCGGCGACGACCGTGACAACGACACCACGCGCCCGCTGCCCGGCCGCATCATCGTGTTCGATGTGCGCAGCCTGCGTGGCAACCTGGCCATCGGCCTGCCGCTCACGAAGATCGAGCAGGTCATCGATGTCGGCCCCGAGCCGTACGGCATTTCGGGCACCTCCGAAGCCGGTCGGGTCATCTTCACCAACCGGGCGTTCGATGGTGACACCGACGCCACCGACTCCAACAGCCAGAATCGGCCCGGCGGCGTGGGCTTCATGCAGCGCGAGGCCGGCGGCCGCATCTGGAGCACGCCGCGCTACCTGAACCTGACACTGGGCAGTGCCACCGACAAGTTCGACGTCAACAACGCCCAGGCCGTGGTGGTCACGCAGGACCTGCGCTGGGCCTTCGTCACCGGCTACAACCAGTACATCCAGGGCGTCGCGTCGCACGACCCCGACATCTCGCTGGCGCAGCCGGCCGGCGGCAACGTCGGCATCATCCGCGACCCGTTCCACCTGTACACCGAAGAAGGCGATCCGAAGCAAGGCCTGATTGCGGCCACGCGGATGACGCCGTATTCGTTCCCGGACAACCTGGCGCTGTCGCCGAACGGGGAATACCTGTACGTTGCCTACTCGGGCTCGAACCAGGTCCAGGTGTTCGGCGTGAGCGCCATGATTGCCGAGGTCGAGCGCATCCTGGCGCTGCCCGCCAACCAGGGCGGCGGGCTGGACGCCCTGGCCCGGACGCCGATCAACGAATTCCTGCGGCCTTACAGCGAAACCGGCGCCCTGCTGGGCCCGGACGACGATCCCTTCCTGGTCAAGATCCCGAACCCGCTGATCGATCTGCGCGCCGACTACCGGCTGCGCGGCACCGGCTCGCTGCAGGAGTTCGGCAACTTCATCAACCAGGACCGGGCCCCGTTGGCGCCTGGCGCCTCGCCTCGCGGCATCGCCGTACAGGACGATTTCCTCAAGCTGCTGACGCCAGCCAGCACGACCGACGTCACCGACACCACCCCCACCTTCACCTGGACCACCAGCGGACGTGCCGGCTCGGCGCGCCTGTTCGTCAGCGCCTTCCAACCGGGGCAGGGGCTGTTCCCGAGCGACAAGCCGGTGGCCAGCACGTACCCGAATCCGGATCACCTCGCGACCGCCTACGGCCAGTACATCCTCACAGGTTCTTCGTACAGCCTCGACGCCAACGCCAACCGCATCTACACCAGCGAGCGCTTCGACCTCGAGACGGGTGCAGGCGTGCAATCGACCACGCTGCCCGACCTGTCGATGCTGACAAAAGGCCAGTCGTACTGGTGGGGCGTCGAAGTGACGACACCCGACGGCCGTGTCTACCGCGACTCGCAGCAGTTCAAGGTCGCCGCGGCGGGCGCCACCCCTGCGAGCAACGCGCTGCCGACCACCTACGCGGCCGTGACCTTGATCACCCACGGGTTCCAGGTGCCGTACCTGAGCGATGGCCGGGCAACCACCGACATCAGCAACCTGATCGAGCTGGGCCAGGCCATCGCGCGGCAGGGCGATGGCGCGCTGTTCATCTACCACCCGGAAGACGGCAGCTGGACCTCGCCCGACGGCGTCTCGATGGCCTCGGTGCTGGGCAAGTCGCTGGTGCTGGTCTCCGACTGGACGCGCGAAGCCGCCATCAGCGATTCGGGCTTCGCCGAGGCCGCAGCCGACGCCCTCTTCGCCAGCATCATGGGCATGATCTCCACCGGAGACGCGGTCGGCACCGCGCTCAAGACCTCGGCCTGGCACATGATCGGCTTCGGCCGCGGGGCCTCGGTGACCAGCGAGATCGTGCAGCGCTTCGGCGCTTACCTGCCCACCGGCGCCGCCGGCGGCATCCCCGACCTGCAGGTCACCACACTCGACCCGCACGACTTCACGCAGGACTCGCTGGCCTTCCCGCTGAAGGACGCGCTGTCCATCGTCAGCGCCGCGTCGAACCTGGTGCCCTACGTCGGCAAGTACCTGTCCAAGTTCATCGACGCACTCGCGAAGGCGGTGCACCTGCTGGCACTGGACACGCTGGCCTACAACGACTTCAAGGACCCCACCGTCGAGAACTGGAGCAACATCAGCTTCCTCGACAACTACTACCAGGACGTGGGTGGCGACACGCCACCGAACTCGTCGTTCACCAGCTTCCTGATCGACGACGTCTTCAAGCGCATCAGCTTCAGCTCGCTGCTGCAAGGCTTCACCTCGAACGGCCGCGCGATCACCGGGGCCGATGTCAACCTGAACCTCAACGGCCGCCCCGGCTTCCAGTACGACGACCCCTACGTCGGCCTGGGATCGCCCGATGCGCGCACGGTGGCCTGGTATGCCGGCACGGCCGACCTGCAGATCCAACTGTTCCCGGGCAATGCCGATCTGGCCACCACGCCCAACGACCGCATCTGGCGGCAGGTGGCCGATCGGCTGTACGTGCCCTCGGCCACCAACGAGCGCATCCTGCGTACCGGCTTCCTGGGCAACGGTTTCCCGTGGTATCGCGCGCAGGAAGTGCAGAACGGCGCCTACCTCGTGCCCAAGACCGAAAGCTTCGCCAGGACCGACACCCGCTCGTGGGAAGGCATCGGCGCGGGTGCGTTCTATTCGGTGCTGGGCGGCGGCGTGGCGCTGCGGCCGCAGAGCGCCGCCACGCCCACCGACCTCACCACCAACAACACCCAGTTCGGCGTCACCGATGCACCGATCCCATCGGTGTTCAACGGCGACTTCCAGGCCAGCATCCGGCCGTTCTTCGGGCGCTTCCCGCTGATCGCCGGCTCGAACACCTGGCTGGAAATCCCGGGCTGGTCGCTGCAGGGTGGCAGCGGCGGCAAGCTGCAAGGCCTGGCGCTCGCCCCGCACCTGCAGGCGGGCTGGTTCGAAACGGTACAGAACGACATCATTGCGGCCGCCACCGACCTGGTCAATTCCAGCCTGCACAAGTCGGAGGAGGTGCAATCGCTGGTCACCAAGCTGGTCGGTGCGGCCGGCCAGCAGGTGCAGGGCCAGGGTTATCCGCTGTACGACTTCTTCGGCGCGCTGCTCGGCAAACAGATTTCCAAGCAGGTGGAAACCGTCAAGAGCTCGATCTGGAACGACCCGGTGGCGGCCTTCACCGAAGTGCGCAACACGATCAACGCCGCGTGGCTGGCGGTCAAGGGCGACGTGCTGGCCGAGGTGTCGGGCGAGCTGATCGGCGACTTCTTCGCCACGCTGAAGAAGAAAGCTTCGGTGAAAGGTCTTGCCAGCGCAGCGGGCGGCGCGATCAAGGGGGCCATCGGCGACGCGATTCCCGCGCTGGAGTCGTACCTGCAGGAGAAGCTGCTCGACTACTCGTTCCAGCTCAGCGTCGTCAACGACACGCTCACCCACAACCGGATGTACATCGGGCCCGATGCCAGCCGGCTGGCGCTGGACTTCGCCGTGGCCGCCGGCGTCGACGCGAACTCGAAGCTCGAGATCTTCGCCACCGACGACGTCAGCCAGCAGGTGTGGCAGTTCGGCAGCGTGTCGATGCTGGGGCAGCCCGGCACCGACCTGACGACGCTGGAAAAGCCGGCGATGCAGACGGTGCGCCTGAACATTCCGCCAGATGCCCGTGGTCATCAGGTCACGCTGTCGTTCAAGTGGGTGGCCGCCAACCCGCTCGACGTCATCCAGCTCGACAACATCCACATGGATTCGGGCATCGTGGTCACCGACAACTACGGCGACCAGAACGACCAGGCCATCTACCTCAGCAACGCGCTGCACCCGCTGGGTCCGCAGGGACCGGAGGTGGCAGGCAACTTCGAATCGGTCGACGGCACCAACCGCATCGCCTTCACCGTCAGCAACACCAGCAGCGTGGCCCGGGTGATGCGCATCACCGTGGGCGCCAACTACTTCGTCGAACTGGACGATGGCCTGGCTTCGACGGTCGTCAACGACGGGGCAGACCACACGCTCGCCGCGTTCACGCTGGCAGCCGGCGCATCGAAGACGCTGTACCTGCGCGCCCGCGTCAGCGATGCGGCCTTGCCCAAGTTCGACAACAACGAGGCCTGGCTGATGCAGGCGCCTGTGACCATCGACACGCTGTCGGGCACCCATGTGCTGACGCGCACCACGCTGATGGCCTATCACCTGGCCGAGCTGTCCGATCTCAATGCCTACGACGGCACGATGAACCTGGCCGACACCCGTGTCGGCGGCACGCGCACGGTGCACATCAAGAACGACACCCCGCTGGCCATCTATGGCGTCGATGGCATTCCCTGGAAGACCAAGGGCGGCGTCAGCACATTGACCTTCACCGCGCAGGAATCGGACATCGCCACCAAGTGGCTCGACTCGTTCGAGGTCCGCAAGGGCAGCGATGTCTGGTCCACGACCCTGATGCGCAGCGACGTGCGCCCGATCCAGCAGCTGAAGGTGCCGGTGCAGCTGATCCGCGACACGCTGCTGCGCCTGTACGACGAGCTGTGGTCGGCACGCAAGTCCGGCACGGTCGACGTGAACCCGCTGGACCAGTACTACACCGCCGTGCCCGGCGCCAGCACCCAGTTCAACACGGTTCCGGAGTACGCCAAGTTCCTCGACTTCATGACGGGCAGCTCGTTCCCCGACGTGGTCATCGACCGCGATGTGCTGAATTCGCGCATCGACACCATCATCGAGGGCATGCTGGAGGCGATCCAGCAGGTCTACCGCACGTTCCTGAAAGATGTCCCAGGCAGCCTGGTGCCGGCGCTCGAATTGATCGACAGCGGCCTGACCGGTGACGTGTCGGTGCGCACCACCGGTGACAGCCAGTCCCGCAGCAGCGGTGACTTCAGCGGCAGCAGCAGCCTGCTGGGATCATCGTCGCAGGACTTCCGCTCGCTGTTCTTCCTCGGTGCCAACGGTGTGATCCAGCCCGGAGCCGCGCAGCCCGCGCCCGAGCAGATCGACACCGAATGGAAACTGCGCGTCGACGAGACGGCCGCTGGCAAGAAGTACCGACTGGTCAATGCACTGAACGCCGATCAGTCCAGCAGCATCAACATCCTGCTCGACAACCTGCTGCGCTCGGCGGGTACCGAAACCTCGGTGGTCGATCTGTTCGGTTTCGGCACGCGCATCGGCAAGACCATCGCGCACGAATTCGGCCACCAGCTCGGCCTGTTCGACGAGTACGGCCCGGCGTCCAGCCTGCCCGCGTTCTACCAGTCGGGCTTCTTCCAGGACAGTGCCCAGGCCTCCAACCTGAACTTCATGGGCAACCTGCTGAACCTGCAGGTGACCCAGAAGCAACTGGTGGCCTTGTCGATGGCGCTCGACGAACCCAGCCTGGCGGTGGCCGACGGCAGCGCCGCGGCAGGCCACATCAGCCTGTCGGCCGACGACCTGATCACGTGGCTGCGCGGCCTGCAGCTGCTGGACCTGTACCACTACCCCGGCAACACGCCGCGCCAGGAAGGGGGCGACGCGCCTGCCGTGTACGACGCCGCTGGCACGCCCGTGTCGCAACCATCCACCACCACGACCGCGTTCACCACCACGACCCCCACCGCGGTGCCGGTGTGGACCGTGCCCACCTCCGGCGTGGCCACCGGCATCACCGACAGCGGCTTCGATGCCACCAGCGCCTGGACCGCCGACGGCCAGGCCAGCGTGACCGGTGGCAAGGGTGTGCTGGCCGAAGGCGACGCCTACCTCTCGCGCCTGATGCAGTGGGCGGTGGTGCCCGAGGGCGCCACGGGCCTGAGCTTCACGGTGCAAGTGACCGCCGGCCCGCAGGCCACGGACCAGCCGCCCGATGCGTTCGAGGTCTCGCTGCTGAATGGCCCGACCGGCCAGTCGCTGCTGCCGCTGGCTGCGCTCACTGCGTCGGACGCGGCCGTGAACCTGCAGCTGGGCGCGAACGCCAACCTGGCCACCGGCACCACGGCCACGGTACTGCCCGATGGCTCGGTCCGCTACGTCGTGCCGCTGAAGGCCGATGCTGCTGGCCGCACCGCCGTGTTGTTCCTCGACCTGCTCAGCTTCGGCCCACCGGGCTCGGTGGTGCAGGTCGACGACGTGTCGTTCGTTTCGACGCCGCCCGCTGGCGACCTTGCCCCGGTGTTCGCGCCGGTGCCTGCGCCTGCGCCGGTCGACGAAGGCAGTGCCTGGAGCCTGCAGCTCGCCGCCACCGATCCGCAGGGCGAGGCCGTGAGCTATGTGCTCGACACCGCCCCGTCGGGCGCACAGGTCAGCGCCACCGGGCTGATCACCTGGACGGCCGCCGACGGCCCGGCCAACGCCAGCTTCACCGTGCGCGCCGTCGATGCCCTGGGCAACAGCTCTGCGCCGCTGTCCTTCGTCGTGCCGGTGCGCAATGTGGCGCCCTCGCTGAACGTGAGCGCACCCGCCAGCCTCGTCGCCGGGCAGGCGTTCGAGCTGGTGCTGGCCTCCAGCGACCCCGGCCAGGACACCCTGCAGCAATGGCACATCGACTGGGGCGACGGCACGCAGTCCACGCTGCCGGGCACCGCCACCCGAGCCAGCCACACCTACGCCGCGGCGCTGCCGAACGCGGCCATCACCGTGCAGGCCACCGACGAAGACGGCACCTGGACCGCCCCGGTGATCACCCGCCCAGTGCTGCCTGCCGACACCCCGCCGCCGAACCAGGCCCCTGTCGCGCAGCCCGACAGCGCGGCGACACCGCGCGATCAGGCGGTGGTGATCGATGTGCTGGCCAACGACAGCGATCCGAACCAGAACGCCCTGTCGGTGCTGCTGGTGAGCGGCCCGCTGCATGGCACCGCGGTGCTCAACCCCGATGGCACCGTGACCTACACGCCAGCCCTCGACTACAGCGGGCCCGACAGCTTCAGCTACCGCGCCAGCGACGGCCTGCTGCAAAGCGACATCGTCAGCGTCAGCCTCACCGTCACGCCGGTCAATCACCCGCCCGTGCTCGCGCCCGTGGCCGATGCGAACGTCAATGAAGGCAGCACCTACACCGTGCAGCTCACGGCCACCGACGCCGATGCAGACGGTGTGACTTACGTGCTGGACGCTGCGCCGGCAGGTGCTGCGGTCGATGCGTCCGGCAACGTCACCTGGACGGCGCCCGACGGCGCGGCGTCCGTCGTGTTCACCGCACACGCTGTCGATGCGCAAGGGGCGTCGTCCGCCCCCCGCAGTTTCACGGTCAACGTGGCCAATGTGGCGCCCGCCCTCACGGTGGATGTGCCAGCCGTGGTCCGCGCTGGCGAGGCCTTCACCATCGGCCTGCAGTCCAGCGATCCGGGTGCGGACACTGTCTCGCAATGGCGCATCGATTGGGGCGACGGCACCCAGTCCACCGTCGCGGGCACGGCGACCAGCACCAGCCACACCTATGTGGCAGCGCTGCCAGGTGCCACCATCACCGTGCAGGCCGTCGACGAAGACGGCACCTGGACCGCCCCGGCGATCACCCGCGACGTGCTGCCAGCCATCACGCCGGTCAACCACCCGCCGGTGCTGGCTGCGGTGCCCGATACCAACGTGCTCGAAGGCAGCAGCTACGCCGTGAACCTGGCCGCCACGGATGCCGATGGCGATGCAGTGACCTATGTGCTCGACAGCGCGCCGGCGGGCGCCAGCGTCGACGCGGCCGGCGTGGTGCGCTGGCATGCCACCAACGGACCTGCGGTGGGCAACTTCACCGCCCGCGCGGTCGATGCGGCCGGTGCCTCTTCAGCACCGGTGAGCTTCGTCGTCACCGTGGCCAACGTCGCCCCAGTGATCACGGTATCGGCCCCGACCACGGTGCGCGCAGGTACGCCGTTCACGCTGAGACTCTCGGCCACCGACCCGGGCGCTGACACCATCAGCCAGTGGCTCATCAACTGGGGTGACGGCACGCAGTCCAGCGTCGCGGGCACCGGGGCTGCGGTCAATGTCAGCCACACCTACAGCGCCGCGCGCGCCGCAACCGGCATCGTGGTGCGCGCCGTCGATGCCGATGGCACCTGGACCGCACCCACGGTGACGCGCGACGTGCTGGCTGCGGCGCCCTCGCCGCGCCCCCGCGACGACGACGATGGCCGCGAGCGGCAAAAAGAGCGCGAGCGTGAATCACGTGAGCGCGAGCACGAACGCGAGGAGCGTGAGCGCAGCGAGCAAGACGATCGCAGGTCACGCACCGAGCACCGCGAGAGCGAGCGGCCCAGCTTCAGCTCGCAGGTGGACATGGTCGATCAGACCGCTCACCGCGCGTTCCGCACGGTGGCCGTGGTGGTTGCCGACAACCAGCCCGCGAGCAGCCTGGACAACGGCGCACCGCTGACCGCCGAGGCCATGCAGGCACTGATCGAGTCCGCCCCGACCGCCGCGGGTGGGTCTGGCGCGTCGTCGGCAACCGCATTGCAGATCCATTCGATGGTGGCCACCGAGCAAGGCCTGCGGATGCGCTTCAACCGGGCCCTGTCGGCGGCGGCCCTGCAAGCCGCGCCGGGATCGTCCCTGCTGCTGCTGCGGGGCGACCAGGTGGTGCCCGGCACGCTGGTGATCGACCCCGATGGGGCCGGTCTGCGCTTCGATGCCGCCGGTGGCCTGCTGCCTGCCGGCGAGTACCGCGTGATGCTGCGCGCAGACACCGGCGCCTTCGTCACCCCGGAAGGCGATCGCCTCGATGGCGACTACGACGGCCGCGCCGGTGGCGACTACCATGGCCGCTTCACGGTGCCGGTGTCGGCTCACGGCCGGGCGACCGAGGCCACCTCCGATCTGCTCAGCATGGCGTCGGCCTTGAGCGATGCCGCGGTCTACGCTGCGCTGTCCAGCGGCTGGGGCGGCGCGATGAGCGCGGCGCTGGGCCCACTGGTTACCAGCAGACGGCGTCGAGGCCGGGCCCTGTCGGATCAGGCCGTGCGTGTCGATGGGCTGGATCGGTTGCACACTGACGACCTGGACTTCGCCGTGCAGGCCGTGGTGCCGACGGCGGTCGCCACGCAGGCCGGCCGCGCGCGCGCCTCGGCCAATGACTGGGAGATTCGGCTTTGATGTTTGCTCTGAACAGGTCCCCGAGCCGCTCCGGCTGGCGTCTGTCTGTGCTGGCGCTGTGCCTGGGGCTGGGGCTGGGTCTCGCCGCCGGCGCCTGGGCGCAGGATGCCCCAGCGGCCGCCCCGGTGCAGGTCACCGCACCACCGCCTCCCCGCGGCATCGGCCTCGGCGCCATCCTCGACCTGGCGCGCGCCAATGACGCGCAGTACGCCGCAGCCGTCGCCACGGCCGAGGGCGGCCGCGAGAAGCTGCCGCAGGCCCAAGCCGCCAACCTGCCCAGCATCAACGCCACCTACAACCCCAAGCGCAGCAACAATCGATCGTCGGAGTATTCGGGCGGGCGCAGCTTCAACGCGAACAGCGCCGCCTTGACGATCACCCAGGCGCTGATCCGCCCCGCCAACTGGGCCGGCACCGACCAGGGCGAGTTGCAGGTGCAGCTCGCCGAGCAGCAACTGCAGCTCGCCGCACAGGACCTGCTGCTGCGCGTGTCCCGCGGCTACTTCGATGTGCTGCAGGCGCAGGACGACCTGGCCGCCGCGGTGGCTCAGCAAGACGCGATGGTCCAGCAGCTGGCGCAGACCAAGCGCGCGCTGGAGGTCGGCACCGTGCCGATCACCGACTTCAACGAAGCCCAGGGCCGCCACGACATCGCTGTGGCCCAGCGCATCGCCGCTGCCAACGAGCTCGAGTCGAAGAAGCGCGTGCTCGAGCGTTACATCGCCCAACCGTTGCCGCCGCTTGCTCGCCTGGGCGCCTCGGCCAACGTGGACCTGCTGACGCCCGAGATGCAACGCCAGCTGGTGGCCGATGCGTCCAGCAACGCGCTGCAGGTGCAGATCGGCCGCACCACCTCGCAGGTGGCCGAGAAAGAAATCAGCCGCCGCGAAGCCGGCCACTACCCCACGCTCGATCTGGTGGGCACGGTGCGCGACGACCGCAATCAGAACTACGGCCAGTTCGGGGGCAGCAACACCCGCGAGGCCAGCATCGGTGTGGAGCTCACGGTGCCGATCTACCAGGGCGGCCTGGTGAGTTCACGCACCCGCGAAGCCATCGCCGACCGCAACCGCGCGCTGCAGGAGCTGAGCAACGCACAGCGTCAGGCCACGCTCGACGCCGAGCAGGCACAGCTCGGCGTGCAGTCGGGCAGCGCACTCACACAGGCGCTCAAGCAGGCCTTGATCTCCAGCGAGACCCAGCTGCGCAGCACGCAGCGCGGCCTGCAGGTGGGCGTGCGCACCCGCGTGGACGTGCTCAACGCCGAGCAGCAGCTCTATGCCACCCGCAAGGACCTCGCCGCGGCCCGCTACAAGACCCTGGTGGCCACCCTGCAGTTGAAAGCCGCCGCCGGAACCCTTGCCGACACCGACCTGCGCGCGCTGGATGCGCTGCTGACCGATTGAGGCAGGCTCACCGCCTGCCGCCAGACCTTGCCATCGTCTGGCAGGCCCTGGCATGCTGATCCCCGTACCTGCTTGCCCGCCATGGCTGCCGTGATCGACCGCGCACCCGACACCCCTGCCGACGACCCCTGGCAGGCGCTGGCCCAGGCGTTGACGGCCGATGCGCTGTGCCGCTCCTGGCTGCAGGTGCTGTGCAGCGATCTGGCTGAGGCCGAGGCCGGCCTGCTGCTGATGGCCCAGGCCGACGGCGCCTACGCGCCCGTGGCCGCCTACCCTGCCGAGCGCGACCTGAGTCACCTGCGCGAGATCGCGACCGAGGCACTGCGTCAACGCGACGCGGCGGTGCACCGCAACGACCTGGGACAGGTGCAGCTGGCGTTCCCGCTGCTCAACGGCGAGCAGCTGCAGGGTGCGGTCGTGCTGGAACTCGGCTCGGTACCGCCCAGCCGGGTCGACCAGGTCGTCAAGCTGGTCAACTGGGGCGCCGGGTGGCTCATCGGCCTGCTGCACCAGCGCGATCTGGCGACGCAACGGCAGCACCTACGGCAAGGCAGTTTTCTGCTCGACACGCTGCTGGGCCTGCTGGCCGAACGCAGCCCGCGCGAAGCCGCACTGGCCATGGTCAATCGGCTCGGACGCGAATTCGACAGCCCACAGGTGCTGCTGGCCCTGGCGCGTGGCCAGACCCTGCAACTGCTGGCCGTGAGCCATGCCGCCTGGTTCGACGAAAAGGCGGGGCTGCTGCGCCAGGCCACACAAGCCATGCACGAGGCGATGGACCAGCGCCAGCGCATCGTCTGGCCACCGGCCGATGGCGCGGCCTCGGCGCTGGTCACCTCGGCCCACCGCCGCTACGCCGAAGAGGCCGGCGCGCAGGCGTTGGTGAGCCTGCCGCTGTTGCACGATGGGCAGGTCGCCGGCGTGCTGATGCTGGAGCGCCGCAGCGCGCTCGCCGCCGCCGACATCGACTACCTCGACAGCGTGGCGATCGGCCTGGCCCCCGCCCTGATGCTGCAACGCGAAGCGCACGAAGGCACGCTGGCCCGCGCCCGGCGCACCGCGCGCCGCAGCCTCGAAGCGCTGATGGGGCCGCGCTACCCGGCGCTGAAGCTCGCCGGCGGGGTGCTGGGTGTCGTCCTGCTGCTGCTGGCGGTGATCCCGGTGCCGTTCCGCATCGCCTCGCAGGCGCTGGTCGAAGGCTCGGTGCAACGGGCCGCCGTGGCACCTTTCGAGGGCTATCTGCGCGAGGCGCCCGCGCGGGCCGGCGACGTGGTGAAGGCCGGTCAGGTGCTGGCCACGCTCGACGACCGCGACCTCAAGCTCGAGAAGGTCCGCTGGGAATCGGAGCTGGAAGTCTCGCTGCGCAAGGAGCGCGAAGCCATGGCCAATGGCAACGCTGTGGAGCAGCGGCTGGCCGGCGCGCAGGCGAACCAGGCACGTGCACAGATGGACCTGGCGGTCTCCAAGCTCGAGCGGGTGAACATCCTCGCGCCATTCGATGGCACGGTGGTCAAGGGCGATCTGACGCAGCAGCTGGGTTCGCCGGTGGAACAGGGCAAGGTGCTCTTCGAGCTGGCCCCGCTGGACACCTGGCGCGTGATCCTGAAGGTGGACGAACGCGACATCGGTCACGTGCAGGTCGGCGCCGCAGGCGAGCTGGTGCTGGCCAGTCTGCCCGGCCAGGCCTGGCCGTTCCGCGTGAAGAAGCTGACGCCCATTTCCGTGGCCGAAGACGGGCGCAACCACTTCCGTGTCGAGGCCGAACTCGGCCCGGGCGCGCCCCGGCTGCGTCCGAACATGGAAGGCGTGGGCAAGGTCGAGGCGGGCCGCGCCAGCCTGCTGTGGATCTGGACCCGTTCGCTCACCGACTGGGTGCGCCTCACCTGGTGGAAGCTGTTGCCATGAGCGGGCCGCTGCTGTCGGACAACTGGTACCGGATGCGGCAGCTGCGGCCGCGTCTGCGGGGCCATGTGCGCATCCATCGCCACGAGTACCGCGGCGAGGTCTGGTATGTCATCGAAGACCGCATGGCGGCCAAGCACCAGCGCTTCAACTTCCAGGCCTACCGCGTGATCGATCTGATGGACGGCCAGCGCAGCATGGACGACATCTGGGACGCGCTGTGCGCCGACCTCAACGACGAGACCCCGGCGCAGTCCGACGTGCTGCGCCTGCTGTCCACGCTGCACGCGGCCGACCTGGTGCAGATGGACGTCACGCCCGACGTGGCCGAGCTGCTGAAGCGCCGCAGCAAGCAGGTGCGCAGCAAGTGGTTCGCGCGGCTGGGCAATCCGCTGGGCCTGCGCATCCCGCTGTTCGACCCCGACCGCCTGCTCGACCGCATGACGCGCACCGCACGCCGCTGGGCCCGCAGCGCCAGCCCGCTGCCATGGGTCTTGGCGTGGCTGGCCGTCGTGTTGCCGGCCCTGCTGATGGTGCCCGCGCAGTGGGCACAGCTGAGTGCCAACTCCAGCGATCAGCTGCTGGCCGCCGACAACCTGCTGATGCTGGCCCTGCTGTTCCCGCTGGTGAAGCTGGTTCACGAATTCGGCCACGGGCTCGCCTGCAAGGCCTTCGGTGGCGAGGTGCACGAGGCCGGTGTGATGCTGCTCGCGCTGTACCCGGTGCCGTATGTCGATGCGTCGAACGCCGCGGCCTTCGTCAGCAAATGGCAGCGGGCGCTGGTGGGGGCGGCCGGCATGCTGGCCGAGCTGTTCGTGGCCGCGCTCGCCTTCTACGCCTGGCTGCTGCTCGAACCCGGCACCCCGCGCGGCGTGGTCTACAACGTGGCCGTGCTCGCCAGCGTCACGACGCTGTTCTTCAACGCCAACCCACTGCTGCGCTTCGACGGCTACTACATCCTGATCGACCTCATCGAATCGCCCAACCTCGGCAACCGCGCCAACCGCTACTGGCAGTACCTGGCCGAGCGTTATGCGTTCGGCGTCAAGCGCACCGAGCCGCCGCAGGCCACCGTGGGCGAAAAGCGCTGGTTCGTGCTGTACGCCCCGGTGTCCTATGTGTACCGGTTGACGGTCTCGCTGTCGATCGCGTTGTTCGTGGCCACGCAGTTCTTCGTGGTCGGCGTGGTCATGGCGCTGTGGACGCTGGGCCAAAGCGTGGCCTGGCCACTGATCAAGGCCATCAAGGCCCTGATCAGCGGGCCGCAGTACGCCGACCGCGGCGCGCGGGTGCGCGGCGTGATGGGCGTCGGGCTGGGTCTGGTGGCGCTGCTGTTGTTTGTGTTGCCGCTGCCGCACCACACCATGGCCACCGGCGTGCTGTGGCTGCCCGAGCACGCCATCGTGCGCGCCGAAAGCGCTGGCTTCGTGCGGCAGCTGCTGGCTCAGCCCGGCTCGGCGCTGGGCTCGGGCGCGCCGGTAGCCGACATGGTCGAGCCCAGCCTGGCCGCACGCATTGCGGTGCAGGAGGCCAAGGCCGACGAAGTACGCGCGCAGTACGACGCGGCCTGGGGGACGTCGCAATCGAAAGCCCAGCAGCTGGAGCAGCAACTGGCCCGCGAAGAGGCCACGCTCGAGCGCCTGCGCGACGACGCGCGGCGCCTGACGCTGCGCACCCACGCGGCAGGAACGCTGCTGGTGCAGTCCCCCGAAGACCTGCCCGGGCGCTACCTGAAGCAAGGCGACATCGTCGGCTACCTGCGCATGCCCGAAGCACCGCTGGTGCGCCTGGTGGTGCCGCAGAGCGAAGTCGATGCAGTGCGGCTGGACACGCGCGCGGTCGAGATCCGGTTGGTGCAGGACACCGCATCGCGCTTCCAGGCCACGCTGGCCCGCAGCACGCCGGGCGCGGCCCACCAGTTGCCGAGCCCCGCGCTGGGCAGCAAGGGCGGCGGGCCCGAGCAGACCGATCCGCGCGACGACAAGGGACTGACCACGCTCGAATCGGTGTTCGAGTTCGAGCTGCTGCTGCCCGCCAGCGCGCCGCACGACTTTCTGGGCAGCCGTGTGCATGTGCGCTTCGAGCACGCGCCCGAGCCCGTGGCCTGGCGCTGGGGGCGCGCCGTGCGGCGGGTGTTCCTGTCGCACTTCGACACCTGAGCGCAGCGCCGTGTCGACCGTGCTGACGACACCGGCGCTGCCACTGGCGCGCACCGCCTTCCCCGAGCGCGAAGACAAGGCGGTGCACCTGGCCGACCAGTGGGCGCTGGGTGTGCTGGCCGACACCCGCCGAGGGCTGGCCCCCTCACCCGCCCGCGAGATCGCCGAACTCGGCCGCCTGATGGCACAGCGTGCAGAAGAACTGGCGGCGCTCGACGACACCACCGTGGTCGCGCGGCTGCGTGCTGCGGCCACCACCGCCTTGCAAGGCGGGCACCGCGCCGCCCTGCACGAGGCCTTGCTGCTGGTGGCCGAGGCGGCTGGACGCGCGCTGGGCATGCGGCCCTACCCCACGCAGCTGGTGGGCGCCGCCACGCTGGTGCGCGGCCGCCTGGCAGAAATGCAGACCGGCGAAGGCAAGACCCTGACGGCCGGGCTCGCCGCCTGCCTGGTGGCCAGTGCGGGCGTGCCGGTGCATGTGGTCACGGTCAACGACTACCTGGCCGAGCGCGACGCTGAAAAGCAAGCCCCGCTGTTCGGCTTTGCCGGCCTGAGTGTCGGGGTGGTGATCCACGGCAAGGCCCCTGAAGAAAAGCGCGCGGCCTACGCCTGCGACATCGCGTACTGCACCGGCAAGGAGATGGTGTTCGACTACCTGCGCGACCGCGTCGCCCAGGGCGGCCGGGCGAGCGTGGCGCAGCTGCGCGGGCGCCAGCTGTTCGGCGCGCTGCCCACGCCGCCGGTGCTGCGGGGCCTGCACTACGCCATCGTCGACGAGGCCGACAGCATCCTGATCGACGAAGCCCGCACGCCGCTGATCCTCGCGGTGAAGGCCGGCCCGGTCGACAACGCCGACGAGCTGCCCCGTGCGCTGTCGCTGGCCACGACCCTCGTGCCCGACGACGACTACCTGATCGACGAATCGCGCCGCGACGTGCGGCTCACGCGTGCGGGCCGCGACAAGGTCACCGCGGCCACCACGGGCTGGGGCGGGCCGTGGCGCGCCTTCCATGTGCGCGAGCACCTGATGACGCAGGCACTGCGGGCACAACGGCTGTTCCTGCGCGATCAGCACTACCTGATCGACAGCGAAGGCGCGGTGCAGATCATCGATGAGTACACCGGGCGGGTGCTGCCCGGCCGCACCTGGGAGCAGGGCCTGCACCAGATGATCGAGTGCAAGGAAGGCGTGACGCTGTCCGAGCGCACACAGACGCTGGCCCGCATCACCTACCAGCGCTTCTTCGCGCGCTACCTGCGGTTGTCGGGCATGAGCGGCACGGCGCGCGAAATGGCCCGCGAGCTGTCGGTGGTGTACCGCCTGGACACCGTCACGCTGCCCACCCACCGCCCCAGCGCCCGGCGCTACCTGCCCGACGTGGTGTGCCGCGACCGCGACGAGAAGTGGCAGACGGTGGCCGAGGAAGTGGCGCGGCGCCAGGCGCGGGGCCAGCCGGTGCTGATCGGCACCCGCTCGGTGGAGGCCTCCGAGGCGCTGAGTGAGCGCCTGCACGCGATGGGTGTGCCGCATGCGGTGATCAACGCGCGCCAGGACGCCGGCGAGGCCGACGTGGTGGCGCAGGCCGGGCAACGCGGCGCCGTCACCGTGGCCACCAACATGGCCGGGCGCGGCACCGACATCTCGCTCGGCGAGGGCGTCGAGGCACTGGGCGGGCTGTTCGTGGTGTTGACCGAATACCACGAGTCCCCGCGCATCGACCGGCAGCTGCTGGGGCGCTGCGCCCGCCAGGGCCAGCCCGGCGAGTGCGTGGCCATCACCGCCATCGACGACGATCTCTACACCCAGCATGGCGGCGTGTCTTACCGCGCACTGGTACGCTGGCAGCAGCTCCAGGGCACGGTGCCGGCGGTCTGGATGAGCGCCTGCCGGCGTGCGGCGCAGGCCCGCGCAGAACGCATGCATGCCCGCACCCGCCGCGACACCTTGCGCCAGGACCGGGAGCTTGAACAATCGATGGGCTTTTCCGGTGATCCGCTTTGATGAACCTACCGCTTCCGACACCATGAGACTCACTGCCCCGACCCGACCGCTGTGGATGCCTGTGTGGCTGGTCTGCGCAGCCGCTCAGCCTGCCATGGCCGCACCCGGCGGCGGCTACGCCTGCCTGATCGAGCCCTCGCAGCGCGTGGAGCTGCGCAGCGTGGTCGAAGGCCGCATCGATGCGATCACCGTGGACCGCGGAGCCGAGGTGCGCAAGGGGCAGGTGCTGGTCGAGCTCGAAAGCGCCGCCGACCGCGCCGCCCTCGACGCGGCACGCTACCGCGCGGTGATGGAGGGCCAGGTGAAGACCGCCGAAAGCCGCCGCCAGGCCGCCAAGACCAAGCTGACGCGCCGCGACGATCTGGTGCAGGAGAAGTTCATCGCCGTCCAGGACCGCGACGACACCGCCGCCGAGCTGTCACTCGCCGAGGCCAGCCTGGTCGAGGCCCAGGACAACCGGCGCCTGGCCGAACTCGAACAACGCCGCCTGCAGGAAACACTGGAACAGCGCCGCATCCGCAGCCCGATCAACGGCGTGGTGACCGACCGCCTGCAGCAGGTGGGCGAGATCGCGCAAACCGGCGAAAGCGCGCGCGCCATCCTGAAGCTCGCGCAAGTGAACCCGCTGCGCATCGACGTGGTGCTGCCGGTGGGGTTGTTCGGCAAGGTGAAGGTGGGCACGCCCGCATCGATCACCACCGAAGCCCCGCTGTCGGGGCAGTACGCGGCCACCGTGTCGGTGGTCGACCGCGTGGTCGATTCGGCCAGCGGCACCTTCCGCGCCCGCCTCGACCTGCCCAACCCCAAGGGCGACATCCCGGCCGGCGTCAAGTGCGCGGTGCAGTTCTAGGCGCGAACCCGCACGGCCCTGCCCCGCGCACCGTACGGTGGCGGCAACTCAGTACGGAATGAATTCGGTCTCGCCCGGCACCTGGCCCAGGGTCTGGGCGCGCCACGCCGCCTTGGCCTCGTCGATGCGCTCGCGGCGTGAGGACACGAAGTTCCACACCATGTGGCGGTGGCCCAGTGGCTCGCCGCCGATGAGCGCGAAACGCGCCCCGTCGGGTGCGGCGATCGTGCAGGCCTCGCCGCTGAGTACACCCAGCACCCACGGATCGAGCGGCTCGCCGTCGATGCGCACCGTGCCCTCCAGCACGTAGAGGGCGCGCTCGAACGTGCTGGCCGGCAACTGCACCGCTGACCCCGCAGTCACGCTGAATTCGGCATAGAGCGTGGGAGACGTTGGCTTGACGGGAGAGACAGCCCCCAGCAGTTCGCCGATCAGGATGCGGGCGGTGTAGCCCTCGCCCCGGACTTGCGGAATGGCCTCGGCGGGCGTGTGCGCGAAGGCAGGGTCGCACTCCTCGAGCGACTCCGGCAGCGCACACCACAGCTGCAGCCCGTGCGAGGCGTAGCGGGTGCCGCGCAGGTCGTCGGGCGCGCGCTCCGAATGCACGATGCCCCGCCCGGCGGTCATCCAGTTGATGGCGCCCGGCTCGATGCGCTGCACGACACCGGTGCTGTCGCGGTGCACCATGGCCCCTTCGAACAGATAGGTGACGGTGGACAGACCGATGTGCGGATGCGGACGCACATCGTGGTTGTCGTCGGGCTGGTGGATGACAGGCCCGAAATGATCGAAGAACACGAACGGTCCGACCGCCTGGCGCAACGCCGAAGGCAGCAGCCGCCTCACGACGAAGCCGCCGCCGAGGTCCTTGAGATGCGGTTCAAGCACGTGCAGGATGGTCATCGTTTTCTCCTGAAGGCTTTGGTTGGCGCCGAGGCGCCAACGCTAACTCTCGGCGTCGTGGTGAAACTCGCGCAGTTCCTGCGAACAGCGGCACGCCTGTGCCAGCTTGGCTGCCCACTCGACGGCGGCTTCGCGCGACGGGAGTTCCAGCACGCAGAAGCCACCGCTGAACTCGCGGGTTTGCGGATAGGTCTGTCGGGTTGCCGATCCGTCCGCGGCCACCATCAACGCGCCGGTCTCCTCGTTGAGCCCGCCCGCGAAAACGTACACGCCCGCTTGCTTGGCGGCTCGGATGACCGCGTGCGAGTCGGCGCTGGCCGCGGCCAGTTCATCTGCGGCGATGTCCATCGCCGGCGCGGGAAAGGAGATCAGGTATTTCATGCGGGTTCGGGCTGAGCGAGAGACCAGGCACCGCGCTTCGTCGCCACGACTTGCGCCAGCACGATGCGGCCCTGCTCGAGGTTGCGCCGCTGGTTGAGGGCCATCGCCGAGAAGTCGTCGCCCATCAGCAGCGCGAAGCTGAGCGATGGCATGCCGAGCCGCTGGATGCGTTCCGCGAGGGCGACGAACCAGGCCTTGCCTGCCTCGGTGGAGTCCACCCAGTCGGTGATCTGGAAACCGGCCTCTGTCAAGAAGGCGCGCAACTCGTCTGGCGATGCAAGAAAACTCGTCTCGGGTGTTCTCGCCCAGGGCACCGGGAAGTGCACCGGGCCTTCAGGGCCGCGAAGGATGTCGTAGATGGCCAGGGTGCCGCCGGGCTTCAGCACGCGGTGCATCTCGCCGTACAGGCGCGCCTTGTCGGCAATGTTCATCGCCACGTGTTCCGTCCACACGACGTCGAACGAGGCCGGCTGAAACGGCAGGTGGAGGGCGTCGCCTTGCTGAAACTGCAGCAGGTGGCCCAGGCCGAGACGCTCGGAGAGCATGCTGGCCGTCTGGCAGTAAGCCTCGGTGAGGTCGATGCCCCTGACCTGGCATCCGTACTCCGAGGCCAACGTTCGGGCCGGGCCGCCCAGGCCGCTGCCGACATCCAGAACCGCCATCGAGCGGCTGATCTTTACGGTACGCGCCAGATCGAGCGTGGCGGCACGCCCTCGGATGTGAAACTCGTCGATCGGCGCCAGGTCTTCGGGGGTGAGGTGATCCGGGTCCCGGCCTGCCGCCGCCAGCGCATCGAGGATCGACTTGCCCAGATCGGTGACGGTGTAGTGGCTCTGAACCTTTGCATGGTGCTGCTCGGTTGGCAAGACCATCGTCATCTCCTGTGGGACACCGTGCTGCGCCAGCGCGAATCGGCTCCCGCGCAGCTCAAGGCTTGCGCAGAGCGACGGTGACCAGGGCCGAGGAATCCTGCAGCGCCTGGACACCGTGGGAGGCGCCGCGGGCCAGGTAGAGCATCTGGCCGGGCTGCAGGCGCTGGCTGCCCCCGTCGAAGGTGACCTCGATGGCGCCCTCGATGCATTGAATGGTGATCTCACCGGGCACGCTGTGCGGCGGCAGACACTTGCCAGCCGTCAGAACCAGGCGCATGACTTCCAGGTCGGCAGACTTGAACAGCGCGACGGTGGGCTCCTGGGTCATGCGAGCGCCCAGGGGCTGAACCTCGATGACCTGGCCGGGTTGAGCGTGCGGAATTGCCATGGCCCGCAGTATGCGCTCGGTGCTTCCGGCAAGGCCTGTCGTTTGCGCTGAGGCCCAAGCAACGGCTCAGGGTCAGGGTCAGGCGCCGCAGGCCTTGCTCGCTGAATCTGGCAGACCGAACACGCGATCGAACGCCCAGGTGAACGCGATGGCGTAGACAAAGAAGAAGGCCAGGATGCCGAGATCTGCGAGCAAGGCATGGAGCAGCGTTGTCTCGAGCCAGTAGGCCATGATCGGGACGAGGATCACGACCAGGCCGCCTTCGAACCCGATGCCGTGGGCCAGACGCCGCCGGAGCGAGCGCCCCTTGACGGCCTGCCGCGACTCCCAGGCCTCGAACAGCCCGTTGAAAACGTAGTTCCAGCCCAGCGCGATGGTGGACATGAGGACCGCCAGCGGGAGCGTGGAAGCCACCGACTGCTCAAACACGAAACTCATGGCCGGCCCGAAAAACGCGATGGCAAAGGCCTCGTAGAGAACCGCTTGGACGACACGACGGACAGTGGGCGACATGCGGGGGATTCTGCGGTGCGCCGCGAAGGTACGCGCAGGGTGATGCCGGCGTGAGCTGTTGACGGTCTGAACGCTGGTGCTGCAGGAGACTTGCACCTGTATCGATCCGCGCCGTGCAGCGGCGTCGGCTTGTATGAATAGTCAGGCCGCGACGCGCCAAGCATGGCCCCAGTGGCTATGCATCGCGCAAGCCTTGCGCCAAGGCTCGCGTCACTTCTGCCGCTGACACAGCGCGGCAGGCACTTGCGTTCTGCCCGCTCCACAGCGGCGAGAAGTCGCCGCGTCCTTCTTTCTCTGCAGCGGCACGCAGTGGTGCAATGGCTGCCGTGGCCAGCGGGAAGGCGGGAGCCTCGTTGTCGAGTGCGCCAAGTTCTCGCATGGCCCGATTGACGATGCCGCGCGCTGCGCCTCCAGTGAACAGTGTTGTCAGTGCCGTGTGGCGTGCGGCTTCGCTTTGCAGGGCGGCGCGATGAATGGGACTCGTCGTGGATTCGGGGCAGAGTAGGTAGGCAGTACCCACCTGCACGCCTGCCGCGCCGAGCGCAAGTGCGGCGGCTACGCCTTGTGCGTCAACGATGCCGCCTGCCGCGATGACGGGCACGCGTACTGCCCGAGCGACTTGCGGCAGCAGGGCAAAGGTGCCCATCTGCGTCGTCAGGTCGTGTGTGAGGAAGTAGCCGCGATGCCCGCCAGCCTCCAACCCCTGGGCAATGATGGCGTCCACGCCGCGCTCTTGCAGCCACAAGGCTTCCTCCACTGTGGTGGCGCTGGAGAGCACCTTTGAACCCCAACTGCGAACACGATCCAGCAACTCGGTCGCGGGCAAGCCGAAGTGGAAGCTCACAACGGGTGGGCGAAAGGATTCCAGCACTTCAGCCAGCTGTGCGCTGAAGGGGCTGCGGCCAGCCCCCGCCGGAACGGAGGTCGCGTCGATGTTGTACTCGGCGTAATAAGGCGCGAGCGAAGATCGCCAGGCAACCTCGCGGTTCTCATCCGGCATCGGGGGTTGGTGGGCAAAGAAGTTGACGTTCCAGGGGCGACCCTTGGCCTGTTGCCTGATCACGGCCAATTCAGACAGCAGGGCATCAGTGCTCAAGGCCGCTGCAGGCAGCGAGCCGAGTCCGCCTGCTTCACACACGGCGAGCGCAAGGGCGCTGCCCTGGACACCTGCCATCGGAGCCTGAATGATGGGCAGCCTCGTACCCAATAGCTCAGTGAGAGAGGTTGGCATGAGGAACTGTGGTGGACGCGGCCTGACGTTCGAGTTAGGCCGCGCTTGCGCACTACATATTTGCGGCACCCGTCGCATGCCAGATCACGAGGCCAGCGAGGTTAAGCGCGACAGTAGCCCAGAAGACCACTACGAACTTTGCCTTCGTCGTCTTGTGGCGCAGCATCTGCTGTGCGAGAAGAGCCCCTGGCCACCCGCCAGCCACGGCCAGAAGATGGAGCGTGCTCTCTGGAGTCCGCCAACGCCCGCTAACTGCTGCGGACTTGTCAAACGCGTAAACAAAAAGGGCCAGCAGGCTGGCGCCACCATACACAAGTGGGACCCTTGGTTGAAAGCCCCAATGCAAGACTACGTAGGCGTATACAACGACGAGGAACGGTAAAGCCAATTTGCGTGGCAAGGTCCACGGGGCAGTCGACTCAACTCTTCGTTGCTTCGCCCTCCGCGTAGAAACCGGGGGCCGGACGGACTTTGCCCGCTTCTTCCCGTTTGGACCGACCTCCACCTCAAAAGTAAGAAGTTGCCCTTGGACTGGTCGCCCAGAGCCACCGGGAAATGCCTTTATGTGCACGAAGAGCTCTTGACCGCCCTGGGTCGGCTCAATGAAGCCAAAGCCACGCTCATCATTCCAGGTCTTGAGGGTTCCGGTAAAGCGCATAACGGATCGCATTGAGCGGCCTAACGTTCGAGGTAAGGGGCGGCTTGCGGCTCGCCGCAAGGCGTCCCCTTGACTGAGAGGTTCGGCGTCATGCGGTCTTTTGAGGCACCAGCTTCACCTGAAGCTCACAGCCAACGGCCGCGGCGTACTTCTTGAGCGTTGCGAGCGACGGAGCGTGCCGCCCAGCTGCCTCAAGCCTTGAGATCGCGCTCTTGGTGGTACCCATGCGCTCTGCGACAGCGTCTTGGGTGAGGCCCGCCTTGGCGCGAGCCTTGAGCATCTGGCTTGCCAGGGCGTACTCGAGCTCGAGAGATTCGTACGCCTCGGCGAAGCCGGGGCGTAGCTTGGCCTTCGCCAGAAACTCGGCGTGGTTGTGACGAACGGGCTTGTACTTCAGGTCAGCCATGCTGCATCTCCTTGAGGCGCTTGCGCGCAAGTTTCAGTTCACTGTCGGGTGTTTGCTGGGACTTCTTGATGAACGCGTGCAAGACGACGACGCGCTTGCCAACGAGAAAACAATAGAAGGCACGGCCGATTCCCGAGCGCCCGCGAGGGCGCAACTCAAACAGGCCATCGCCGAAGGCGCGAGAGTGCGGCAGGCGAAGGCTCGGGCCATGCTCCGCAAGGAGCTCAAGCAAACGAGCGTAGTCGGCGAGGACATCTACCGGCCATGATTGGATCTCGGAGAGAACGCGCTCATGGAAGTAGGTGATTTCGAACGCCATGCGCAATGTTAGCAAAAGCGCTAACTTACCGCAACCGGTCTCTCATGGCGCTGAACGTGTTGTAGGGAGACAGGAACTGCTCCCTAACATCGGAGCAGTCTCCCTAACATCGTAGGTCGACCCAGCGGCAAGTGGTTGTGGCATCTTCGCTTTCTCTCGATTGACTGGCTTTTTCATCCAGTACTAAATTTCCTGGCGAGTCCGGACTTTGTTACAGCTGCTTTGTACCGTGCCGGGCGCCAGGAGGCTGCATGCTGCCATCGCTGTCGGGGTCGATGCCACCCCGCAAAACCCTGCGTCCAACGCCCGATGTGCGCTTGCCTCCGCTGCAGGCCGTCAAGCTGCTCGACCAGTTGCGTGAGCGCATCCGCTACCTGCACTACAGCCGGCGCACCGAGGAGGCCTATGTCTACTGGGTCAGGGCCTTCATCCGCTGGCATGGCCTGCGGCACCCGGCCGAGATGGGTGGCCCCGAGGTCGAGGCCTATCTGACGTACCTGGCGGCTGAGCGCAGTCTAGCCCCGTCCAGTCATCGTCAGGCCTTGTCGGCGCTGCTGTTTCTCTATGGCAAGGTGCTGGGTGTCAGCCTGCCGTGGTTGCTCGTGGGCCACCCTGACGCGAAGCCCTGCCCCTACTTCTGCCCAAAGCGCGCGGCCTGCCCGCTGGCGCGAAACTCCTGCAGCATGTAGTCCACGAACACGCGCACCTTGGCGGGCACGAGCTTGCGGCTGGTGTAGTAAAGGCACAGCGGTTTCGACTCGGCATGCCACTCGCGCAGCACGCGCACCAGCGCACCGCTCTCCAGCAGCGGCAGCGCATGGGGCAGCGGCAGCATGGCGATGCCCATGCCGGTGGCCGCCGCACGCGCCATGGCCTCGGGGTCGTCCAGCACCATCACCGGGCGCACGCTGGCGATCAGCTCCTGCCCCGCGCTGTTCTTCAAGGCCCAGGGCACCAGCCGACCAGTGGCGAGCGAGCGGCGCAGCAGGCCGCGGTGGCGCACCAGGTCTTCGGGGTGCTTGGGCGTGCGGTGCGCCTTCAGGTAGGCGGGCGAGGCCACCAGCACGATGCGCGGTTGCGCCAGCTCGCGCGCAATGAGCGCATCGGTCAGCTCGATGCCGCCGCCGATGGCCACGTCGAAGCCTTCGGCCACCAGGTCGACCTGGCGGTTGTCGAAATGCAGGTCGGGCACCACATCGGGATAGCGGCGCGCGAATTCGCCCAGCAGCGGCACCACGAACTCGCGGCCCACCGTGGGCGCCAGCGCGATCTTCAGCGTGCCGGCGGGTTTGCCTGCGCCCCGACGCAGGTCGGTCAGCGCGTCGCTGATCTCGCGCCAGGGCAGCCGCACCTGGCCGTGCAGCCGCTCGCCATCGGTGGTGAGCGCGAGTTGGCGGGTGCTGCGCTGAAACAGCCGCACACCGAGCCGCGCCTCCAGCTGCGCCACGCTCTTGCTGACCGCCGCCGGGGTCAGCCCCAGGCGGCGCGCCGCGGCTGAAAAGCTGCCTTCGTCGGCCGCGGCCACGAAGGCATCGAGGTAGCTGCGCAGCTCGGCCGACATGGCTGCACTTTAAACCATGGGTTGAAACTGAATGCTCAATTCAATGGCTACCGGGATCAAGTGGATGCGCCCACACTGAACCCCATCAACCACCCCACACCGAAAGGAAACACCATGAATGCCACCGCCCAGAACAGCACCCGCACCCACACGGCAGCCCCCTCCTCCACCGCCAGCCAGCCGCTCGCCGGCAAGGTCGCTTTCATCCACGGCGGCTCGCGCGGCATCGGTGCCGCCGCCGCGCGCCGCCTGGCCCGCGATGGGGCCCGTGTCGCCATCGGTTATGCCTCGTCGGCCATCGCGGCCGAAGCGCTGGTCGAAGACATCAAAGCCGCAGGCGGCCACGCCATCGCGGTGAAGGCGGATGCCACCGATGCGGCGGCACTCACCCGCGCCATCGATGGTGTGGCCGCGCAGTTCGGCAGGCTGGACATCCTTGTCAACAGCGCCGGTGTGCTGGCCATCGCCCCGCTCGATCAATTCACGCTGGAAGACTTCGACCGCACGGTGGCGGTCAACATCCGCTCGGTGTTCGTGGCCACACAAGCCGCGGCCCGGCACATGACAGAAGGTGGCCGGATCATCAACATCGGCAGCACCAACGCGCAGCGCATGCCCTTTGCCGGTGGCGCCGCGTATGCGATGAGCAAGTCGGCCCTGGTGGGCCTGGTCAAGGGCCTGGCGCGCGACCTCGGCCCGCGCGGCATCACCGTCAACAACGTGGCGCCCGGCCCGGTGGACACCGACATGAACCCGGCAT
Organism: Burkholderiales bacterium PBB1; assembly: GCA_002255905.1. Classification (GTDB taxonomy): domain Bacteria; phylum Pseudomonadota; class Gammaproteobacteria; order Burkholderiales; family Burkholderiaceae_C; genus PBB1. The sequence continues at coordinate 229,099 of NKIN01000001.1, read as the reverse complement.
CGGGCGACTTCGCCACCCTGATGCACAGCCTGATGGCCATCCCGCGCCACGGCAAGGCCGAAGAGATCGCCGGTATGGTGGCCTACCTGGCCGGCCCGGAGGCGGCGTTCGTCACCGGTGCTGATCTGCTGATCGACGGTGGCTTCGCCGCCTGACACAAGGAGCATCGACATGGACCTTCAACTCAACGGCAAGCTGGCACTGGTGAGCGGCAGCACGGCCGGCATCGGCTACGCAATCGCACTCACCTTGGCCCAGGAGGGCGCTGCGGTCATCGTCAACGGCCGCACGCAAGGGGCCGTCGATGACGCGGTGGCACGCATCCGCACAGAAGCCCGTAGCACCGTTCATGGCTATGCGGGCGACCTGAGCCAGGCCCAGGCAGCGGCAGACGTGGTGCAAAGCTTTCCCGGCATCGGCATCCTCGTCAACAACCTCGGCATCTTCGAGCCCAAGCCCTTCGAGGACATCCCCGACGAAGACTGGCTGCGGTTTTTCGATGTCAATGTGCTGAGCGGCGTGCGCCTGGCGCGTCTGGTGCTGCCCGCCATGAAGCGCGAGAACTGGGGGCGCATCATCTTCATCTCGAGCGAAAGCGCCGTGCAGATCCCGGCCGAGATGATCCACTACGGCATGACCAAGACCGCGCAGCTCGCGGTGTCGCGCGGCCTGGCCGAATCGGTCGCCGGCACCGGCATCACGGTCAACAGCGTCTTGCCTGGCCCCACCAAGTCACGCGGCGTGGGCGACTTTGTCGGCGACATGGCCCGCGCGGGCGGCAAGAGCTTCGAGCAGGTCGAGGCCGAGTTCTTCGAGCAGGTGCGCCCCACTTCGCTGATCAAGCGCTTTGCCTCGCCGCAGGAAGTGGCCTCGCTCGTGGCCTATGTGGCCAGCCCGCTCGCGTCGGCCACCACTGGCGCGGCGCTTCGGGTGGATGGCGGCGTGGTGAAGAGCGCGTTCTGATCCCCAGGCACCGATCCTGCCCCTGCAAGCACTGCACTAGATTCGAGCCTTGGGGCCGATCGTGGCTCGCGCGGCAGCAGGAGATGCGCAGTGCAGGTGATTCGTGAAAACCGGCGCGACCTGGTCGCCGGGTTGTGCGTGGCCGGGCTGCTGCTGCCCGAGGCAGTGGCTTATGCAGGCCTCGCGCGGCTGCCGGTCGAGCATGCGCTGACGGCGATGCTGGTGGGCCTGGCGCTCTACGCGGTGTTCGGTGGCAGCCGCTACGCCATCGTGTCGCCCACATCGTCCACTGCCACGCTGTCGGCCGCGGCGGTGGTGTCGATGTCGGGGGTGGCCACGCTGGCCGACCCCGCTCGCTATGCGCAGGCCTTGATGGCGCTGGTGCTGCTGTCAGGGCTCGCATTGATGTTGCTGGCCGCGGTGCGACAGGGTCAGTTGTCGGCCTATGTCTCGCGGCCGGTGCTGCGGGGCTTTGCGTTCGCACTGGCTGTGACGATCGTGGTCAGGCAACTGCCCGATGCGCTGGGCTTCCGTGTGCCGGCCGATGCGGCGTCCGATCCGCTGCATGGGCTGCTGTATGCCGTCACCCATGCAGACCAGTGGCATGTGCCCTCGATGCTGGTTGCAGCCGTGGCGGCCGGCCTGCTGGTGGCGCTGCGGCGCTGGCCGCAGTGGCCGGCGTCGATGCTGGTGATCGTCATGGCCATCGTGGCGTCGCGGGTGCTGGGCCTCAACGCCCTGGGCGTGGCCGAGGTCGGTGGCTTCGAGAGCCCGTCGTTCACGCTGGCCTGGCCCGCGCTCCCGTTGACCGAATGGCTGAAGCTCGCCGAGCTGGCCTTCGGTCTGGTGGTGCTGGTGTTCGCCGAATCGTGGGGCACCGTGCGCAGCCTGGCGCTGGCGCATGGCGACACGGTGGAGGCCAACCGCGAGCTGATGGTGCTGGGCGCCTGCAATGTGGGCTCGGCGCTGTTTCAAGGCATGCCGGTCGGGGCGGGGTTCTCGGCCAGCCATGCCAATGCAGCGGCGGGGGCGTGCAGCAAATGGGCCGGCGGCATCGCGCTGGCAGTGATTGCCGCAGTGCTTTTCTTCGCGTCGCCGCAGTTGCAGTGGCTGCCACGGCCGGTGCTGGCGGTGGCCGTGATCGCAGCGCTGTGGCATGCGCTGAATCCGCGGCCGTTGCTGGCGGTGTGGCGCATGCAGCGCGATCAGTGGCTGCTGTTGGGCGCGGTGCTGGCCGTGCTGCTGCTCGGGGTGCTGCACGGCATGCTGGTGGCCGTGGGCTTGTCGCTGCTGGGCGCCTTGCGGCGCTTCAGCCTGCCGGTCGTGCATGAACTCGGCGAGCTGGGCACCTCACGCAACTACGTGGTGCTCGATGCCCACCCCGACGCCTCGCGGATTCAGGGGGTGCTGATCCTGCGGCCCGAAGAGCCGCTGTTCTTCGCCAATGCCGAGCGCGTGGTGGCCGATGTGCTGGCTCGGCTGTCAGCGCACCGCAACGAGGTGCGCGCGGTGATCCTGAGCCTGGAGGAAAGCACCGACCTCGACAGCACGGCGGCGGAATGCCTGATCGAGCTCGCGCAGCACCTGCGCGACGCGGGGGTCGTGCTGGTGCTCTCGCGCGCCAAGGACGCAGTGCGCGAACTGCTGACCCGCTGCGACCCCGACGGCGTGGGCCACGCCGGGCGCATGCATTTCAGCGTGGCCGATTCGGTGCAGTGGCTGAAGGCCGATCAGGCCTGAGCAGACGACGCGCGCACAGGGCAGAGCCCTGCTTCCTCGCGCACCACGGTCGCCACGCCGGCGATGTCGATGTCGCCACGGCCCTGGTCGACCGCGCTCGTCAGGTGCTGCTGCACCACGCTCGCCACCGGCATCGGCAGGCCGAGCTGCTGGCTGGCAGCGAGCACGAGGTTCACGTCCTTGAGCCCGAGGTGCAGCGCAAAACCCGCGGGCTCGAACTCGGTGCGAGCGATCATGCCGCCGTAGCGGTTCACGATCGGGCTGCCGAACACGGTGCCGGTGAGCAGGCCCAGCAACTGCTCGGGGTCGATGCCGCCCTTCTCGCCGAAGGCCAGCGCCTCGGACAGCATTTCGATCGTGCCCGCGATCATGAAGTTGCCGGCCAGTTTGGCGAGCGCCGCCTGTTCCGGCGTGGCCATCGGGAAGGTGGCCTGGCCAATGGCGGCAAACACCGGGGCCAGCCGCTCGAGCGTGTCGGCCGGCCCGCCCGGCACGACGAACAGCTTGGCGGCTGCGGCCACGTCGGGCCGGCCGAACACCGGCGAAGCGATGTACTGCTGACCGCGCGCGGCATGGGCCTCGACCAGCTCGCGCACGATCGCCAGCGACACCGTGCTCATACCCAGGTGCACCGCGCCGGCAGGCAACGCATCGAGCACGCCACCGGCACCGAGGGTGACGGCGCGCAGCGCGGCGTCATCGGCCAGCAGCGTGATGGCAACGTCGGCACCGGCCACCGCTTCGGCGATGGTCGTGCACGGCAACGCGCCGGGGACGGTGGCGGTCTTGGTCGCATCGCGGTTCCAGACCCGCACCGCAAAGCCGCGGGCCACGAGGTTGCGGGCGATCGGGGCGCCCATCTGGCCCAGGCCGAGGACTGTGATCTGGAGCGTGTGGGGATGCGACATGGGCAGGCCTGTGGTTCGGTACAACGACCGAGTGGTGATCGACGTGACGCCCGGATTTTGCCGCCGCCGTCGCGCGGAGTTCAAGGCAGGGGCCTGGCGAGCAAGGTGCCCAGCAGACCGCGCCACGCCTTGCGCGACCAAGGGCACAGTCGGACTGCGCGCGCATAGCAGCCACGGGCGTCATGCGTCCGTTCGATCCGACGCATCGCCGCACCGGCTCGGCGCCACCAGGTCTCGAGGCTGCGGCGCCGCAGCGCGGCAGGCAGGCGCGCCGGGCCGAGCTCGGCGGCGAGCCCTTCATACATCCGGGCCCAGCGCATCGTGTGATCGGGGTATCGCTCGCACAAGTGACCCGCCTGCCCCGAGCCGGGCGAGTGATGACGCAGAAACGTCACCGGCTCGCCAGGGCAGTGGAGCCACGGGCCGAGCAGCGCCACGCGGCAGAACAGCACGCAATCGTGGCCGGTGGCCACCTGTTCCGGATACAGACCGGCGGCGCGCACCGCGTCCGCACGGAAGACGGTGCTCGATCCCACGCCGGCATCGCGGATGAACATCCATCGGATCGGGTCGCCCGCGAATGCGGCCAGGTTGTCGTGCTTGCTGCGTCCGTCGCGCAGATCCTGGCGCAGGCGATCTGCGCTGGCCGCCACAGCAGTGGGCTGATGCGACAGCGCAGTCACGGCGCGCTCCAGAAAGTCAGGCGGCCAGCAGTCGTCGGAGTCGAGGAACGCCACCAGCGGCGCATCGGTGTGGGCCAGACCGGCGTTTCGGGCCGCAGCCGCGCCGGCATGGGGTCGCCTGAGCAGCACCGCGCCGATCGCAGCGCCCTGCTCGCGCATCCATGCCTCGATGCGGTCGGCGGTGTCGTCGGTGGAGCCGTCATCGACCACCACGACCGATCGGGGCGCGCGTGTCTGCGCCCGGATGCCCTCGAGGCAACGCAGCACGAGTGCAGCGCGATTCCACACGGGGATCACGACACTGACAGCGAGTTCGGGGGAGGTCATGGCGCGGCCCGACATGGCATCGGACGGCCGACGCTGGAATGGAACGCGGAGGCTATCGTCTGGCGGGCAAGAGCGTCAACCGCTCGAATGCGGTGGGCATGTGCGCCGGGCTGATCGGCGGGCCCGGGCCCAGGCCGCCCGACCACACCGAAAAGTGCGGCGCGACGATTTATGCTCCCACCGTGCCACGTCACAGGCATGAACGGCCCAGGCAGCTCACCCTGTCCTGCGCCGCCAGCCGACTCCCACAGGACCCCGCATGAATCTGAATGCCGCGATCGATGGCGCCACACAGACCCTGATCGACCACGCCGACGAGTTGACCGCGCTCGACCAGGCCATCGGCGATGGGGACCACGGCCTGAACATGCGGCGCGGTGCACAGGCGATCCAGACCAAGCGCGACGCCCTGGCCACGCAGACGCTCCATGAGGCGCTGCGCACGATGGGCATGACCTGCATGTCCACCATCGGGGGGTCGTCGGGCCCGGTGTTCGGCACGCTGCTGGTCACGCTGTCCAAGGAGTTGCCCGCAGACCCCAGCCCTGCCGATCTGGCACGCGCGCTGCGTGCCGGCATCGCGGCACTCACCCGCCTGGGCAAGGCCGAGGTCGGCCACAAGACCCTGCTCGATGTGCTCGACCCCGTGGCCACACTGCTCGAAGCCGGTGGCGACAACCTGGCAGCGCGCGTGAAGCAGTGCGCCGCCGAGGCTGCCGACGCCACTGCCGCGATGGCCGCCATCAAAGGGCGTGCCTCTTTCCTGGGTGACCGCGCGCTGGGCCATGTGGACCCGGGGTCGCGTTCGATGGCACTGATCATCGGTGTCATTTGTGAAAACGTCTGAAAGCCTTCCCCATCTTGTGAACCTTTGACCCGGAGCCGAGCTTGAAGAAACTGATCAACCACGTGGACAGCGTGCTGGCCGAATCGCTGGACGGTTTTGCCGCAGCGCATGCGGACATCGTCACCCTGGGCGCCGAGCGCCAGTTCGTGCGGCGGCGTCAGCTGAAGCCGGGCAAGGTGGCGCTGATCTCGGGCGGCGGCTCGGGCCACGAGCCACTGCACGCGGGCTTCGTCGGCCACGGCATGCTCGACGCGGCCTGCCCGGGGCAGGTCTTCAACTCGCCCACGCCCGACCAGATGCTGGCCGCCGCGCAGGCGGTGGACGGTGGCGCGGGTGTGCTGTTCATCGTCAAGAACTACTCCGGCGACACGATGAATTTCCAGATGGCCGCCGAGATGCTCGACGTGGCCAACGCCACCGTGCTCGTCAATGACGATGTGGCGGTCGAGAACTCCACCTACACCACCGGTCGCCGCGGCGTGGCCGGCACGCTGATCGTCGAACGCATCGTCGGCGCGGCCGCCGAGCGCGGCGACACCCTGGCCCAGCTCAAGGCGCTGGGCGATGCCGTCAACCAGGCCACCGCGTCGATGGGCGTGGCGCTCACCTCGTGCACCGTGCCGGCGGCTGGCAAGCCGACCTTCCAGCTCGCTGGCGACGAGATGGAAATGGGGGTGGGCATCCACGGCGAGCCGGGCCGCAGGCGCGTCAAGCTGGCGTGTGCCGACGAGATCGCTGCCGAACTGGTCGGCGCGATCCTGAAGGAGCTGGCACCCAAGCCAGGGCAGCAGGTGATCCTGCTGGTCAATGGCTACGGTGGCACGCCGTCGCTGGAGCTGTACCTGATGGTGAATGCAGCGCGCAAGGTGCTGGGCGCTGCAGGTGTCGAGGTGGCACGCCACCTGACCGGCAGCTATGTCACCTCGCTGGACATGGCCGGCTGCTCGATCACCGTCACGGCCATCGATGCGACCTGGCTGCCACTTTGGGATGCGCCGCTGCACACCGCCGCGCTGCGCTGGAACGCGTGAGTACCGCTGCCGCCATGCCTGCCACCTCCCTGCATCGCATCGTCATCGTCGGCGGAGGGGCCGGCGGCCTCGAGCTCGCCACCCGATTGGGCGACACCCTGGGCAAGCGCCGGCGCGCCGAGGTGACGCTGATCGAGCGCAACCGCACCCATGTCTGGAAGCCCAAGCTGCACGAGATCGCGGCCGGCAGCATGGACATCAGCGACCACGAGGTCGGCTACCTGGCACAAAGCCACTGGCACCACTTCAAGTACCGCGTCGGCGAAATGATCGGCCTGGACCGTGAGCGCCGCGAAGTGCTCGTGGCACCCTACATCGACGAGGAGGGCGTGCAGGTCGTGCCGGCGCGGGCTGTGCCCTACGACACGCTGGTCATCGCGGTGGGCAGCCAGAGCAACGACTTCGGCACGCCCGGGGTGCGCGAGCACGCGCTGCGGCTGGAAACGGCGGCCGACGCGCTGCGCTTTCACCAGCGCATGGTCAACGCCTGCATCCGAGCCCATGCGCAGGCCGAGCCATTGCGGCCCGAGCAACTGCACGTGGCCATCATCGGCGCCGGTGCCACCGGGGTCGAGCTGGCCGCCGAGCTGCACCGCACGACCCGCGAGGTGGTGGCCTACGGCCTGGACCGTGTCGACCCGGACAAGGACATCCAGGTCGCCGTCGTCGAGGCCGCGCCGCGCGTGCTGCCGGCACTGCCCGAGCGCCTGAGCCGCGCCACCGAGCACCTGCTCAAGGAAATCGGCGTGGCGGTGCACGTGAACGCCAAGGTGGCCCGTGTCAGTGCCGGCGCGGTGCATCTGTCCGATGGACGCAGCCTGCCGGCCGAGCTGATCGTCTGGGCGGCGGGCGTGAAGGCGCCCGAGTTCCTGAAGGACCTCGGCGGGCTCGAGACCAACCGCATCAACCAGCTCGTGGTCAGGGACACGCTGCAGACCACCCGAGACGACGCCATCTTCGCCATCGGCGACTGCGCCGCCTGCGTCTGGAAGGATGTGGCGCCGGAGCGCGGCGCACGCGAGCACGACGGCATGAAGATCGTGCCGCCACGCGCCCAGGCTGCGCACCAGCAGGCCAGTCACCTGTTGCGCCAGATCCGGCGCCGCATCGACGGCCGGCCGCTACAGGAGTGGCGCTACCGCGACTTCGGCTCGCTGGTGTCGCTGGGCGAGTTCAGCACGGTCGGCAACATGATGGGCGGCCTGGTCGGCGGCAACCTGATGATCGAAGGCTACTTCGCCAAGCTGATGTACCAGTCGCTCTACAAGATGCACGAGCTGGCGCTGCACGGCAGCGTGAAGGTGGCGCTCGACACCCTGGCGCGGCTGATCGTGCGCCGCACCGAACCGCTGGTGAAACTGCACTGACTCAGGCCGACGGGGCGGCCGCGAGCAGTTGCCGATACAGCTCGGCATACACGAGCGCTGCGCCGTCCCAAGAAAAATCCTGCTGCATGGCCCGGCGCACCACCGGCTTCCAGCGCTCGGGCTGGCGATACAGTGCCAGCGCGCGCCGCGCGGCCCGCGCCAGCGCGTCGGCGGTGGGCTCGTCGAACACGAAGCCGGTCGCAGTATCAGCGGCCAGCGTCGCGTCGTTGGCATCGATCACGGTGTCGGCCAGGCCGCCCACGCGATGCACCAGCGGCAGGCTGCCGTAGCGCAGGCCGTACAGCTGCGTGAGACCGCAGGGTTCGAAGCGAGAGGGAACAGCGACGACATCGACGCCGGCGATGATGCGGTGAGCCAGCGTCTCGTCGTAGTCGAAGCGCGCCTCGACCTGCCCCGGCGCTGCAGCGGCGAGTGCCCGGCATGCGGCTTCGAGTTCGGCATCGCCGCTGCCCAGCAGCGCCAGCTGCACGTTCTCTGCGAGCAGCGATGGCAGCACCGCCAGCAACAGGTCGAGTCCCTTCTGCGAGGTGAGCCGGCTCACCACGCCGATCAGCATCGCACCGGGATCGACGCGCAGGCCCAGCTGGCGTTGCAGCGCGGTCTTGGCGGCGGCCTTCAGTTCGGGATGCGCAGCATCGAAATGGGTTTCCAGGCGCGGGTCGGAGGTGGAATTCCAGACCGCGTAGTCGACGCCGTTGAGGATGCCGTGCAGCTGTGCGCGGCGCTGCGCGATCACGCCCTCGAGCCCGCAGCCGAATGCAGGCGTCTGGATCTCGCGCGCATAGCTCGGGCTGACGGTGGTGATCGCATCGGCGTAGTGCAGGCCCGCCTTGATCATCGAGCCCTCGCCGTGGAACTCGAGGCCATCACTGACGAAGCTGGATTCGGGCAGTTGCAGCACCGGCAGCAGCTCCTGCGGAAACAACCCGTGGAACGCCAGGTTGTGGATGGTGAAGACCGTGCGGCAGGCGGTGTGCGGGTGCAGCGCCAGATAGGCCGGCGCCAGGCCGGCATGCCAGTCGTGGCCATGCACCAGCTGCGGCCGCCAGGCGGGGTCGATGTCACCCAGTGCCAGGTAGGCCGCCACCCAGCCCAGCAGCCCGAAACGCTGCGGGTTGTCGGACCAGCCCTGGCCACGGCCGTCCACATAAGGATTGCCTGGCCGGTCGTACAGCGACGGCGCATCGATCAGGTAGACCGGCACCTCGACGCCAGGCAAGCGGCCCAGCAGCACCTGCACGCTGGCCGCACCAAAGGCCGGCCCGAGCCGGCACACCAGCCGCACGTTGGTCAACGGCTGGCGCAGCGCCGGATAGCCGGGCAGCAGCAGCCGCACAGCCAGTCCCAGCCGCGACAACGCAGACGGCAAGGCACCGAGCACATCGCCGAGCCCACCGGTCTTGACCAGTGGGTAGATTTCAGCGCCGACCTGAAGTATGCGTGGAGGGGACGTGCTCACTCGCCTGCTTGTGCCAGCCGGTCCAGCATGGTCTGTGTGATCAGGGTGATGCCGCTGTCGGTGCGGCGGAAACGGCGGGCGTCTGCGACGGGGTCTTCGCCCACGACCAGCCCATCGGGCAGACGGCAGCCCCGGTCCACCACCACGCGGTTGAGCCGCACCTGGTGCCCCACCTCCACGTGCGGCAGCAGCACCGACCAGTTCACCGTCGAATGCGAATGCACCCGGCACTTCGAGAACAGCAGCGAGCGGTTCAGTGCGCCCGAGATGATGCAGCCGCCCGACACCATCGATTCGATCGCCTCGCCGCGGCGACCCGGCTCGTTGTGGACGAACTTGGCGGGCGGCAGCTGCTCCTGCCAGGTCCAGATCGGCCAGTCGTTGTCGTAGAGGTTGAGCTGTGGCTTGGTGGCGGTGAGGTCGATGTTGGCTTCCCAATACGCATCGATGGTACCGACGTCGCGCCAGTAAGGCGCCTCATCGCCCTCGCTCATCACGCAGCTCTTGGAGAACGGCTGCGCGCAGGCCACACCGTTGCGGACGGCCGCCGGAATGATGTCGCGCCCGAAGTCGTGTGCCGAGTTCGGGTCGGCGATGTCGCGCCGGAGCTCGTCGTAGAGGTACTGCGCGTTGAACACGTACACGCCCATGCTGGCCAGCGCCATGTCGGGGCGGCCCGGCATCGGCGGCGGGTTGGCGGGCTTCTCGACGAAGTCGGTGATCTGGCCGGCCGCATCGACCGCCATCACCCCGAAGGCCGTGGCCTCGGCCAGTGGTACCTCGATGCAGCCCACGGTGCACTCGGCGCCCTTGGCCACGTGAAAAGCGAGCATGCGGCCGTAGTCCATCTTGTAGATGTGATCGCCAGCCAGGATCACGATGTACTTCGGGCCGTTGGCCTCGATGATGTCGATGTTCTGGTAGACGGCGTCGGCAGTGCCGCGGTACCAGTTCTCGTCGTCGAGGCGTTGCTGTGCCGGCAGCAGATCGATGAACTCGTTCATCTCGGCCTTCATGAAGCCCCAGCCGCGCTGCACATGGCGCAGCAGGCTGTGCGACTTGTACTGCGTGACCACGCCGATGCGGCGCAGGTTGGAGTTCAGGCAGTTCGACAGCGAGAAGTCGACGATGCGGAACTTGCCACCGAAGTAGACCGCGGGCTTGGACCGCGTGTCGGTGAGCTCCTTCAGCCGGCTGCCACGGCCACCCGCCAGCACCAGCGCCATGGCGCGACGCGTCAGTTGTGAGCGGTCAAAGACCTGATTCGACATGCGAGAGCACTCCAACGACGACGGGGGATGTTGTTGTACCCGATGGACCGCGCCGCGTGGGGCAGCGTATGCACCCATCGTCGGACAGGCGTGGCGGGCAGCAAGTTCCCGGGATCTGCATGGCTCAGACGGACGGCGTCGGCTCGGCGCGGCCGGCGTTCGCGGGCAGGCACCCCATCGGTGCGCGCCCGAAGGCCGCCGAGAGCGCTGCCAATCGGTGTGCGGGCTCGGCGCCGACCTGCTCCCAGCCGAACCGCCAGGCCCAGCAGTCGAGGCGGCCCGGCGTGTTCATCCGGTGCTCGGTGCCCAGACCCAGCACGTCTTGCATCGGGTACACCGCCAGCTCGGCCACCGAACCACAGATGGCGCGGATCATGGCCCAGTGGATGTCATGGCCGCCGGCGCCGAGGTAGATCTCGGCCAGCCGGCGTTCGTGCGCCGGGGCGGTGGCATACCAGCCCCGTGCGGTGTCGTTGTCGTGCGTGCCGCTGTAGGCGGCGCAGCGGACCGGGTAGTTGTGCGGCAGGAACGCATGATCGGCGTCGCCGCCGAACGCGAACTGCAGGATCTTCATGCCAGGAAAGCCGCAGCCGTCGCGCAACGCCTCCACGTCGGGTGTGATCACGCCCAGGTCTTCGGCGATCACCGGCAGTTCGCCCAGTGCCGAGCGCAGCGCCGCGAACAGGGCCTGGCCGGGGGCAGGCACCCAGCGGCCCTCGATCGCGGTGGCGCAGGCGGCCGGGATCTCCCAGTACGCCGCGAAGCCGCGGAAGTGGTCGATGCGCACGACATCTGCGCGCGCCAGTTCGTGCCGCAGGCGCGCCACCCACCAGGCGAAGCCGTCGCACTGCATGGCCGACCAGTCGTAGAGGGGGTTGCCCCAACGCTGTCCGGTGGCGGAGAAGTAGTCCGGCGGCACCCCCGCCACAACGTGGGGCTCTCCTTGCGCATCGAGCAGGAACAGATCGGGCCGCGCCCAGCAGTCGGCCGAATGGTGGGCGACGAAGATCGGCAGATCGCCGATCAGTTGCACGTCACGCTCGTTGGCGTAGCGCTTGAGCGCGCGCCACTGCGTGAAGAAGCACCACTGCACGAAACGCCAGAAGCCGATCTCTTCGTGCCAGCGCGCACGCGCTGCGGCCAGTGCCGCAGGGTCGCGCCGGGCGCACCCCGGCTCCCAACCGGTCCAGCACCCGATCTGTAGGGCCTGGTGATGCCCGTCGAGCGCCATGAAGAGCGCGTAATCGTCGAGCCAGCCAGCCTCGGCAGCGCAGAACGCGGCGCAGGCGGCGCGATCGTCGTGGCTGGCCAGGCGATCGAAGCCCCGGGCCGCCTCGCGCAGCCGCGCCATGCGCCACGGCACGGTGCGCTCGAAATCAACCCGCTCGCGCGGCAGGCCGTGGCCGGTGGCGGCGTCGGCAGCGTCGATCCAGCCCTTGTCGATCAGAGGCTCGAGCGCCACGAGCAGCGGCGAGCCGGCAAACGCCGACACGCTGGCATAGGGCGAATTGCCCGGCCCGATCGGTGTCAGCGGCAGCACCTGCCATGCACGCTGACCCGCAGCGACGAGCCAGTCGACGAAGTGATATGACGCAGGCCCGAGGTCGCCGCTGCCGTGCGGGCCGGGCAGCGAGGTCGGGTGCAGCAGGATGCCGGAGCGGCGCCGGGATGTCATGCGGCAGCCTCGCGTATCAGCACCAGCACGGATTGCGTCGGCACCTCGATGACCGTGCCGACCGGCAGCGCATCGACCGGGTCCCTACTGCTGTCGATCGCCAGCGTCCAGCGGCCCGGCGGCAACGCACAGTGCAGCGGCGCGGGCTCGGCGTTGATCCAGACCAGCACCGCGGCGCCGTTCGCAGGCGTGAGCCAGAGCCCGAGCGCATGGCGACGGCTGTCGTGCCAGTCGTCGACGGTCATCTCGCGCCACTGCGCGACATCGGGGGCCAACCAGCGGGCGTCGGGCTCGGCACCGGGCGCGCTGCCATCGGCGAGCCAGTGGTCCTGGCGCAGCGCGAGGTGCTCGCGGCGCAGCCGGATCAGGCGCGCGGTGTAGTCGATCAGCGAGGCATCGCCACGCGCCCAGTCGATCCAGCTGATCGCGTTGTCCTGGCAGTAGGCGTTGTTGTTGCCGCGCTGGGTGTGACCGAGTTCGTCCCCGGCCAGCAGCATGGGCGTGCCTTGTGCCAGCAGGGTGCAGGCCAGCAGCGCACGCACCAGCCGCGCCCGCTGCGCGAGCACCGCCGGGTCGCTGGTGGGGCCTTCCACACCGCAGTTGGTGCTGAAGTTGGCGTGGTGGCCATCGCGGTTGTGCTCACCGTTGGCGTGGTTGTGCTTGTGGCTGTAGCTGACTAGGTCGTGCAACGTGAAGCCGTCGTGCGCGCTGATGAAATTGACCGAGGCGCTGGGCCGCCGGCGACCGTGGTGAAAGCGGTCGTTCGAGGCCAGCAACCGCCGCGCGAACTCGCCCCGGCCCACGCCGCGCGAGGTCCAGAACAGCCGCGTACTGTCGCGGAAGCGGTCGTTCCATTCGGCAAAGCGGCCCGGGAATCGGCCGAGCTGGTAGCCGTGCGGGCCGACGTCCCAGGGTTCGGCGATCAGCTTGCAACGGGCGAGCACCGGGTCTTGCAGCAGCGCGGTCAGCAAGGCGCAGCCCGGCTCGAAATCACGCTCGACGCGTCCGAGCACCGGCGCCAGGTCGAAGCGAAAGCCATCGATGCCGTATTCGCCGACCCAGTGGCGCAACGAGTCCAGCACCAGCTGCAGCATGCGCGGATGCGACAGCCGCAGCGTGTTGCCACAGCCGGTGTAGTTGTCGTAGCGGCTGCAGTCCTCGGCGCTCAGTCGGTAGCTGGCGGCGTTGTCCAGCCCGCGCAGGCTCAGCGTGGGCCCGTCTTCGCCAGCCTCGGCGCTGTGGTTGTAGACCACATCGAGCAGCACCTCGATGCCGGCCGCATGCAGCGCCTCCACCATGGCGCGGAACTCGTGGCGGGTGGCCGTGGGATCGTCGGGCGTGGCCGAGAGCCTGCGGTCAGGCGCGAAGAAGCCAAGCGTGTTGTAGCCCCAGTAGTTCACGAGCCCGAGCTCGGCCAGCCGCGCCTCGTCGATCGCGAAGTGCACCGGCAGCAGCGAGACCGCGGTGACGCCGAGGCGAACCAAGTGCTCGATCGCTGCCGGTTGTGCCAGACCGGCGTAGGTCCCGCGCAGCGCTTCCGGCACGCCAGTGTGGAGCTTGGTGTAGCCCCTGACGTGCACCTCGTAGAGCACGCTCTCGGCCAGTGGCGTGTGCGGCGCGGGTGTGGTCAGCGGCGGCAGCGGCGCGGCCACGCGGGCCTTCACCATCCAGGGCGCGTTGTCGCGGCGGTCGAAGGACAGGTGGCCATCGGGGTGGCCGCACTGATAGCCATAGTGCTCGTCGCGCCAGGCGTGGCGCCCGACGATTTCGTGCGCACAGGGGTCGAGCAGCAGCTTGTGCGGGTTGTGGCGCAGGCCCTGGTCGGGCGCGTAGCGGCCATGCGCACGGTAGCCGTACACCAGCCCCGCCTCGCCCCTGGCCAGGAAGCCGTGCCAGACGCCGTCGTCGCAGTGGGTCAGGGCGTGGCGTATCTCCTGACCGGACCCATCGGCCCCTTGGAACAGGCACAGCTCCATCGCCGTGGCGTCACCGGCGTACACCGCGAAGTTGACGCCGCCATCGCGCAGGCTCGCGCCGAGCGGGTACGGGCGGCCGGCTGGCAACGCGCTCATGCGGGCTCGAAGACCACCACGGCCAGAGGCGGCAGGGTCAGTGACAGCGCATGACTGCGGCCATGCGCTCCGGGAACCTGGGTGGCCAACGGCGCCGGGCCGTTGCCGACGTTGCTGCCACCGTAGAAGCTGGAATCGCTGTTGAACACCTCGCGCCAGGGCCCCGCATGTGGCACGCCCACGCGGTGCGCGCGGCGCGGCACCGGCGTGCAGTTGCACACCACGAGCAACATCCGACCCGCATCGTCCTGGCGCAGGAAGGCGAGCGTGGAGCCGTCGGCATCGTCGGCGTCGATCCATTGGAAGCCGCGGGCATCGTGGTCGCGGCGGTGCAGCGCCGGGTGTGTCGTGTACAGGCGATTCAGGTCGCGCACCAGCGTCTGCACGCCGCGGTGCTCGGGCACACCGAGCAGTTGCCAGTCGAGCGCGTGGTCGTGGTTCCACTCGCGCGCTTGCGCGAACTCGCAGCCCATGAACAAGAGCTTCTTGCCGGGGTGCGTCCACATGTAGGCCAGCAGCAGCCGCACGTTCGCGAACTGCTGCCAGCGGTCGCCCGGCATCTTGCCGAGCAGCGAGCCCTTGCCGTGCACCACCTCGTCGTGCGAGATCGGCAGCACGAAGTTCTCGTCGAAGGCGTAGAGCAGGCTGAAGGTCAGCTGCCGGTGGTGCCAGCGCCGGTGCACCGGCTCCTTGCTGAAGTACAGCAGCGTGTCGTGCATCCAGCCCAGGTTCCACTTGTAGTGAAACCCGAGGCCCCCGCTCGACGTGGGCCGCGACACACCGGGCCAGGCGGTCGACTCTTCGGCGATCGTGACGCTGGTCGGCACCTCGGCACCGGCCACCTCGTTCATGCGCCGCAGAAAGGCGATCGCCTCCAGGTTCTCGCGGCCGCCCAGGGCGTTGGGCACCCATTCGCCAGGCTGGCGGCTGTAGTCGCGGTACAGCATCGAGGCCACCGCATCGACCCGCAGACCATCCACGCCCCACTGCTGCAGCCAGTACAGCGCATTGCCGACCAGGAAGTTGCGCACCTCGTGGCGGCCGAAGTTGTAGATCAGCGTGTTCCAGTCGTTGTGGAAGCCTTCGCGGGGATCGGCGTACTCGTACAGCGCGGTGCCGTCGAACTGCGCCAGCCCGTGTGCATCGGTCGGGAAATGCGCCGGCACCCAATCGACGATCACGCCCAGGCCCTGTTGGTGACACGCATCGAGGAAGCGCACGAAACCCGCTGGGTCACCGAAGCGCGATGTCGGCGCGTACAGGCCGATCACCTGGTAGCCCCAGGAGCCATCGAAGGGGTGCTCGGCCACCGGCAGCAGTTCGAGGTGGGTGAAGCCGAGATCAGCCGCATAGGCAGGCAACTGCGCGGCCAGCGCATCCCAATCGAGAAAACCGCCATCGGCCGCGCGCCGCCACGAGCCCAGGTGCACCTCGTAGATCGCCATCGGCGCATCGTGCCGGTTGGCCTGGGCGCGGCTGGTCGGCAGATGGCGTTGCGCGGGCGAAGCGACGACGCTGGCCGTCGACGGCCTGAACTCCATCGCGAACGCATAGGGGTCGGCCTTCTGAGGCAACACGTGGCCATCGCGCGCGCGTACCTCGTACTTGTAGCGCTCGCCCGCGCCCACCCCCGGCAGGAAGATCTCCCACACGCCCGCACCATGGTGCACACGCATCGGATGGCGCCGACCATCCCAGGCGTTGAAGTCGCCGACCACGCTGACGCGGCCCGCGTTGGGCGCCCACACGGCAAAGCGGGTGCCCGCCACACCGTCCAGCGACAAGGGATGCGCACCCAGCACCTGCCAGGGCCGCAGGTGCGAGCCCTCGCCCAGAAAGTAGATGTCCTGCGCACCGATGGCCGAACCGCAGGCATAGGGGTCGGCACCGTCGACCACCACCCCGTGCGGCCATTGCACGCGCAGGCGGTAGGCGGGGCACGTGGCGCCCACAGGTGCCTCGAAGAACACACCCGGCACGCGCGCGGTCAGTGTCGCGAGCGAGTGCCCGGAGGCCGCATCGATCACCTCGACCTGCTCGGCGCCGGGCAGCAAGGCCCGCAGCCACACACGGCCCTGGCCGTCCGGGTGCGGCCCGAGCACGGCGAACGGGTCGCTGTGGCGACCCTCGAGCAAGGCGTCGAGCTCTTCCTCTGAAATCATCGGGGCGGGGGCACTCCGGGGTCAGGCGGCTCAGCGCACCGGCACATTCCAGATCATCCGTGCGTAGTCGCGGATGGTGCGGTCCGACGAGAACGCGCCCATGCCGGCGATGTTGCGGATGGCCTTGTCGGCCCAGGCCTCGGGCGTCGCATACAACGCATCGGCACGCTGCTGCTCGGCCACGTAGGCGGCGAAATCGGCCAGCAGCAGGTAGGAGTCGCGGTGCAGCAGCGAGTCGACCAGCTCGCGGTAGCGGCCGCGTTCGCCCGGCGAGAAATCGCCGGCGGCGATGGCGTCGAGCACCGCCTTCAATTGCGCGTTTTCCTCGTAATGCAGCCGCGGGTTGTAGCCGAGCGCGCGCACCTCCTTGACCTGCTCGGCGCGCAGGCCGAAGATGAAGAAATGCTCCGGGCCCACCGCCTGCGCCATCTCGATGTTGGCGCCGTCCCAGGTGCCGATGGTGAGGGCGCCGTTGAGCGCGAACTTCATGTTGCCGGTGCCCGAGGCCTCGGTGCCTGCGGTGGACAGCTGCTCGGACAGATCGGCCGCCGGGATGATGGTCTCGGCCAGCGACACACCGTAGTTGGGCAGGTAGACCACCTTCAGCCGATCGCGCACACGCGGGTCGCTGTTGACGGTGCGCGCGATGTCGTGGATCAGCCGGATGATGGTCTTGGCAGTCACATAGGCCGACGCGGCCTTGCCGGCGAAGACCACCGTGCGCGGCTGCCAATCGGCATTCGGCGCAGCCAAGATGGCCTGGTAGCGCGCCACCACGTGCAGCGCATTCAGCAGCTGCCGCTTGTATTCGTGGATGCGCTTGATCTGCACATCGAACAGGCTGGCCGGGTCGATCGTGATGCCGAGGTCGCGCCGCACCAGCAGTGCCAGCCGTTCCTTGTTGGCACGCTTGGCCGTCTGCACCGCGCTGTGCAGGTTGGCGTCGCCGGCATGTGGCAGCAGCTGAGAGAGTTGCTCCAGGTGGGTGCGCCACTGCGTGCCGAGCTGCGCATCGAGCACCGCCGACAATGCCGGGTTGGCCTGCGACAGCCAGCGGCGCGGCGTGACGCCATTGGTGACATTGCAGAAGCGGTCGGGGAACACCCGCGCATAGTCGGCAAAGATGGTCTCGACCATCAGGTCCGAGTGCAGCCGCGACACGCCGTTGACCCGGTGGCTGGCCACGATGGAGAGTGCCGCCATCTTCACGCGGCGCTCGCCGTTCTCGTCGATCACCGAGGCGTGCCGGACCAGCGTCTCGTCGCCGGGAAAGTGCCGGCGCAGGTACTGAAGGAAGCGGTCGTTGACCTCGTAGATGATCTCCAGATGCCGCGGCAGCCAGTGCTCCAGCATCGGCACCGGCCAAGTCTCCAGCGCCTCGGGCATCAGCGTGTGGTTGGTGTAGCTCATCACCTTCTGGCACTGCACCATCGCGGCGTCCCAGCTCATGCCGTGCAGGTCGATCAGGATGCGCAACAGCTCGGGCACCGCCAGCGCCGGATGGGTGTCGTTCAGGTGGATCGACACCTTGTCGCCCAGGCTGTCCAGGCGGCCGTAGTCGGCCAGGTGGCGCGCCACGATGTCCTGCACCGAGGCGCTCACCAGGAAATACTCCTGCTTCAGCCGCAACTCGCGGCCGGCGTGTGTGGAGTCGTCGGGGTACAGCACCCAGTTGATGACTTCGGCGGAGAACTTGGCACCGCCCGCGGCGCCGAAATCACCGCGCGAGAAGGCAGCGAAATCAATCGGACGCGAGGGGTTGGCCTGCCACTGGCGCAGCACCGAGACCCGCTCGGTGGCGTGGCCCGGCACGATGAAGTCGTACGCATCCGCGAACAGCTGCTCGGCCGGCAGCCAGCGGCGCCCGGCGCCATCGGTGACCACGCGGCCGCCCAGACCCACGGGGTAGCGGATCTCGGGTCGCTCCAGCTCCCAGGGGTTGCCATCGCGCAGCCAGTCGTCGGGCTCTTCGACCTGTTGCCCGTCGTGGATGCGCTGCGCGAACATGCCGTAGCGGTAGCGCAGGCCGTAGCCGAACGACGGCACACCCAGCGTGGCCAGCGAGTCCAGGAAGCAGGCCGCCAGACGGCCCAGCCCGCCGTTGCCGAGCGCCGCATCGGGCTCGACCTCGAGGATGTCGCCGGGCTCCTTGCCCGCCGCACGGGCTGCCGCCTCGAACTCGCCATGCAAGCCCAGCGACGCCAGCGCGTTGCCGAGGGCACGGCCCATCAGGAATTCCATCGACAGGTAATGCACCCGCTTGGCCTCGCTGCGGCGGTCGTCGCGCAGGCTGCGGTTCATGCGCTCGGCAAGTTGGGCCCGACTGGCATGGGCCGCCGCGCGCATCCACATGTAGGGCGAGGCATGGCCAGGGGTCATGCCCGATTCGCGTTCGACACGGGCCGGCAGTGCGTCGGGCCCGGGGGCCGAACCGGGTGGATCTTTGGGCGAGGAGTGTGCCTCCCCGGCGTCGTGCGCGGGTCGCGTGGTCATGCAATCGTCCTTGAATCTCGACAGGTTCGGGTGGCGAGCGCGGCCTCGCGCCGCCCGTGAACCCATCATGCAGGTAGCGTGCCCGCGCGCCGATCCACGGGAAGCTTAACCGACCGATGCGAGGCGCCGCCCCGGCGACAGCCGCCGGCGGCTACCACAGGTCCTGCCCTGGACGCGCCCCGAATGCGCGTGAATGCCCCGATAGCCGCGCCCCATTTCGCTGCCCAGAATCCGCGCCACCCAGCAGTTGGTACGGACAGCGCAAGAACAACCATCAACCACAACAAGCGGAGACTGCGACATGGCCCTCAAGAACGTTCCCCTCTCGATCAGCGTCGGCATCCTGGCCACACTGTGGACCTACCTCTCCATCAAGATGAGCCTGCCGACCTGGTCGTCGTTCGTGAGCTGGGCGTTCTTCTTCGTGGCCGGCGCAGACACCAAGGCCTTCATCAAGGCCGGCGCCCCGATCCTGGCTGGCGTGGTGTTCGGCTACCTGACGCTCTTCGGGTTGAAGGTCGGCTCGGGCGGAACACCGGTCATCGCCATTTCGCTGGCCGTCGGCCTCGCGGCGCTGTTGCTGGTGATCATGATGGGCTGGGAACTGTTTGCGCTGACGCCGGCGGCCTTCGGCGCGTTCGCGGTCTTCTTCGCCTACGTCTTCGGCAAACCGGCCGTTGACGACATCTACAGCCTGACCAATGTCTGGATCGTCGTCCTGACGCAGGGCATCGGCCTGCTGCTGGGTTATCTGTCGGTGTTTCTGCCGACGCTGTTCGCGAAGAAAAGCTGAGTCGTCTCCTGCGGCACGCGCCGCCAAAACACGCAGCGCCCGGGCGGCCATTGGCTTTGGGAACGCGCGGATTCCACTGCTGCGTATCATCCTGCCATGGTCCGCCTGTTCATCGTGTTCATGATCGTCCTGCTTCCGCTGCGCGGCTGGGCGGGCGATCTGATGAGCGTCGATGCTGCCATGAGCCACCTGTCGCCACACGCCGCAGGTGCGATGCAGGCCCACTGCCCGATGCATGCGGACGCGAAAGCGGATCCTTCGTCGCAGGCATCGGCGGGCACACACGGATGCAACGCCTGTGGCCTGTGCATCCCGATGGCGGAGCCGGTGACCGCACGCCTTGACGCCGTGACGTTCGCGGCGCATGCCACGCCGGTAATGGATGACGTGGTGTTCATCAGCGCCACGCCAGTGCCGACCGTCCGGCCACCCATACCCTGATCTCCAGGCCTCAATCCGTCCGCCCTACACGGCGGTGACTTGACCTCTGGTCCGCTCCGGACCACCGCGGGAGATTTCATGCAACTCATTTGTTTGGCCGCAGGGTGGACCTGCGCCGCCGGGATTCCCTCATGAAGCGGCTCCTGATCGGGACCGCCCTCGTGTGGACCGTCGGCACGGCGAGCGCAGCGCCCATGGGCTTCAAGGGCAGCGTGATGGCCATGGGGGACTTCAGCCAGAACTGGCGCGAGAGCTGGGTCAATTACGCACTGACGGCGCGCGATGCGGTCGGGGTCGGCGGCGTCGACCTGCGCTCCGACGATCAGCGCAAGAAGCGCACGCTGGTGGAGTTCAATTACACACGCTTGTTGAAGCGCTGGAATCTCCAGGATTCACAGGCCAATGTCTGGCTCTTCGCTGGCGCCGGCGAGATAAGGGGCAACGACTTCCAGGGATCCCGGTGGGTCTACACGCCGGGCTTCCAGGTCGACTTCGAGACCACACGCGTCTATCTCGCTGCCACGGCACGCATGTACCGCGCTGACCGACTGAATCACGACTTCGCCTCGGTGCGCGCCGGCTTCTCGTTCTACGAGGTCGACTATGACCAGATACAACCCTGGCTGGTGATCGAGGCCAGGCGCATGCGAGGCCTGTCGGACAAGACCGAGGTCACACCCATGCTGCGCCTCATCCACAACCGCTACTTCGTCGAGCTGGGGGTCAACAACTCCCGCCAAGCTCGTGCGAACTTCATGTACGTCTTTTGAAGGAATTTCCCATGAACACCTCTTTTCGTCTGCTGATCGCCACGGCCCTCAGTGCCATGGCCGTCTCGTCATTCGCTGCGACCAGCGTCAAGGCGACCGTCAATGGCATGGTCTGCGCGTTCTGCGCGCAAGGCATCGAGAAACGGCTGTCGAAGCTGCCCGCCGCGCAGGCCGTCTATGTCGATCTGAAGCTGAAGGTCGTGGCGGTCGAAGCCAAGGAGGGCCAGACGCTCGACGGCAAGGAGATCATTTCCGAAATCACCGATGCCGGTTACGACGTGATCAAGTTGGAAACGGTCGAGCAGTCCGCCGCCGAGATCAAGGCGAACATCAAGGGCAAGCCGTGAGCGCGGACGGCGTCACTGAATCGCGGGCGACCTTGTGGAGTTCGCTGTTGAGCCTGTTCGCCAGTTCCAGCACGCTGGTGTGCTGCGCCTTGCCAGCGCTGCTGGTGGCGCTGGGTGCCGGAGCGGCACTCTCGTCGCTGGTGTCTGTGTTCCCGCAGGTGGTCTGGTTGAGCGAGCACAAGGAGGGCGTCTTCGTGTTCGCCGGTGTGGCCATGGCAGCGAGCGGCGCACTGCAGTGGCGCAACCGAAACGCACCGTGCCCCACCGACCCGGCACTTCGACATGCGTGTCTGCAAACGCGCAAAGTCTCTCGGCGCGCCTACCTGTTCAGCGCGGTGGTTTATCTGGTGGGCGGCTGGTTTGCCTTCATCCAGCCGTGGCTCGCCGGGCGGGCAGGCAGCTGAGTCCACGGGCTGCCTCCGCGCAAACGCGACGCTGATCTGATCGCGATCACCCCCAACAGCGCACCGGGCGCTGTTGGGGGCTGCACTGTTTCCGAATCGGAAACAGTGCCTTCGCCGCGCCGCGGATTCTCTTGGCCGGCCGGCTGCACGACAGTAGCTCCATCGCAGCGACACCGCAGCGAACCTCACAGCCCGACGGGCTGCCAGGCCTGTACCGCCCCACTGTCCTCAGACCCGGAGATCACCATGACCAACCCCTCACTCAAGCTGCACCACTTCCCGTTGTCGGGCCACGCCCACCGCGCAGAGCTGATGCTGTCGCTGCTCGGCCTGCCGCACCAACTGGTGCCGGTCAATCTGCGCCAGGGCGAGCACAAGACCGAAGCCTTCCTGCGCCTCAACCCGTTCGGTCAGGTGCCGGTGCTGGAAGACGGCGACACGGTGGTGTTCGATTCGAACGCCATCCTCGTGTACCTCGCCCGCCGCTACGACACGGCCAACCGCTGGCTGCCCGCCGATGCGGCCGGTCAGGCCGCGGTGCAGGCCTGGCTGTCGGTGGCCGCGGGGCTGATTGCCTATGGCCCGGCGGCAGCGCGCCGCGTCACCGTGTTCGGCGCCAAGCTGAATGCGGAAGAGCTGATCGCCAGCTCGCACCAGTTGCTGGGGGTGATGGAACGCACGCTGACTCAGCGCGCCTTCCTCGCCGCGCCGTCGGCCACGATCGCCGACGTCTCGGCCTACAGCTACATCGCCGCTGCGCCCGAGGGCCATGTGGATCTGTCGCCGTACCCGCAGGTGCGTGGCTGGCTGGCGCGCATCGAAGCCCTGCCCGGCTTCGTGCCCTTCCCGAAGACCGCCGTCGGCCTGGCGGCCTGAGTGCTGCGCGCAACGTCTGCAGGAGCCCGCACCATGGACGACACCACCGGTCACGACCACCCCTTCCATGCCGGCGAGCGGGCCGTTCAGCAGCGCCTGGGCGTTGCCGACCGCATGCTCGGCGTCGGGCAGCGGGTGGTGCGCACCCACCTGCCGCAACAGCACCGCACCTTCTTTGCGCAGCTGCCTTTCGTGCTGGTGGGATCGGTCGATGCCCAGCAACGCCCCTGGGCCTCGGTGCTGGTGGGCGAGCCCGGCTTCATCCAGTCTCCCGACGACCGGAGCCTGCGCTTCGCGGCCGGGCCAGTGCCGGGCGACCCGCTGGCCGAGGGGCTCACCCCGGGCGCGCCGCTGGGCTTGCTGGGCATCGAATTGCACACACGCCGACGCAACCGCGTGAACGGCCACGTGAGCGAGGTCAGCGACCACAGCTTCGCGGTGGCGGTGGAGCAGACCGTGGGCAACTGCCCACAGTACATCCAGGGCCGCGACATGGAATGGGTGCGGGCTGCGGGCGATCTGCAGCCGCGCCGGCGCGAGGCGCTGACGGTGCTCGACGCGCCTGCGCGCGCGCTGATCGCACAGGCCGACACGCTGTTCATCGCCAGCCATGCGCCGGGTGCCGGGGCCGACGTGTCGCACCGCGGGGGTCGTGCGGGCTTCGTGCACATCGAAGACGAGCACACCTTCGTGGTGCCCGATTTCCTCGGCAACTTCATGTTCATGACGCTGGGCAACCTGGCCGTCAATCCGCGTGCCGGTGTGCTGTTCATCGACTTCGACACCGGCGACTTGCTCACGCTGACCGGCCGCGCAGAAGTGGTGTGGGAGGGCGAGCTGTTGAACACCATCGCGGCCTTCAAGGGTGCGCAGCGCGCCTGGCGCTTCCAGGTGGACGCAGGCTGGCGGCTGCACGAGGCCCTGCCGCTGCGCTGGCGCTTTCGCGACTGGTCGCCCCAATCGCAGAACACCGGCACCTGGGACGAAGCCGCTGCCAGCGCAGCGCCAGACGGGCTCGCAACGCCTCGACCGCCAGGTCGATGAAAGCACGCACCTGCTGCGGTCGACGACCAGACACGGCGCATCGACCTCGGGGCACAGGCGCCATCAGTGCCCGGCCGCGGTGCCCTCGGCTCGGTCGGCCTGCACGCTCAGCTGGCGCCGCGCAGCTGGGCCAGCGCCGACTCGCACAGACGCATGTGCCGATCGCTCAGCGTGCCGGCCTTGCCCGCATCGGCGATGCTTTCGAGCACCAGGGTGGCGATGTCGACACTGCCCCGCGATTGCAGCAGGGCCTGCTTCAGGTGCTCGATGACCTTGTCCTTGGCGTCGAGCTCGCGCACCAGCGGATCCCAGTGCGGCACCCGGTAGTGGTCCATCAGCGCATCGACGATGCCTTCGTTGCGCACCAGGTAATCGAAGTTGAAATCCTTCGCGCCGAAATCCTTCAGGCCCTTGATGCCGGTCAGTTCACGCTCGGAGATCCGCTTGAATCCCATGCTCCAGTCGGCATACTGGCGCCGCTCGATCGGCCGCCGGTGCAGCAGCTGGATCTTGGCGTGGCGCGGATCGCGAGCGATCTTCTCGATCAGCGCGTCGATCACGGCGTCGTCACCTTCCAGCGCCTGCAGGAAGGTGTCTTCGCCATAGAGCAGCATGCCGGTGACACCGCGGGCCGCATTGTTTTTCAGGCACTGCTGCAGCAGTTCGAGCAGTTGCTCGGTCGACCACGGCGCCACGGCGCTGCTGATGTAGACGATCTGGATCATGGGAGCTCCAAGGGCCGAGGAAATGTGCGCATCGAACGGTCGCAACCGAAGCTTAACGCGCGACACCGGCGCTGCTAGGCACCCGACGCCGGCATGCGGTCCTGCGTCTTGGTGTCGAAATCGCTGGCCTCGTGCCGCTCGTGGAGTTGCTCCGACGGCTCGCCCCAGGTGCGGTTGACCATGCGCCCGCGCTTGACGGCGGGCCGAGCCGCGATCGCGTCGACCCAGCGCTGCAGGTGCCGGTACTCGTGCACGCTGAGAAACTCCGCCGCGCCATAAATCGTGCCCTTCAGCAGGGCGCCGTACCAGGGGAACACCGCGATGTCGGCGATCGTGTAATCCTGCCCGGCAAGGTACTCGTTGTCGGCCAGACGCCGGTCCAGGACATCCAGCTGGCGTTTGACCTCCATCGTGAAACGGTCGATCGCGTACTCGAACTTCTTGGGCGCGTAGGCATAGAAGTGGCCGAAGCCGCCGCCCAGGTAGGGGCCACTGCCCATCTGCCAGAACAACCAGTTCAGCGTTTCGGTGCGCGTGGCGATGTCCTTGGGCAGAAAGGCCCCGAACTTCTCGGCCAGGTACAACAGGATCGAGCCCGACTCGAACAGGCGGATCGGCTTGGCGGTGCTGCGGTCCAGCAGCGCGGGGATCTTGGAGTTCGGATTGATCTCCACGAACCCCGAGCCGAATTGGTCGCCCGCGTTGATCCGAATCAGCCAGGCGTCGTACTCGGCGCCCGCATGGCCTGCGGCCAGCAGTTCCTCCAGCATGATGGTGACCTTCACGCCGTTGGGCGTGGCCATCGAATAGAGCTGCAACGGGTGGCGGCCGACCGGCAGCACCTTGTCGTGGGTGGGGCCGGAGATCGGCCGGTTGATGTTCGCGAACTCGCCGCCGTTGGCTTTGTCCCAGGTCCAGACCTTGGGAGGGGTGTAGTCGGTTGATGCAGTCACGTGTTGTCCTCGAACGGTGGTGGCCGAGGATCGGATTGTGGAGAACAACGAGAAATCGTGTGGGGGCGCGGCACGCCGACAATGCGCCGCTGATCGTCCCCCTGCCCTCGGTGTCCCCGCCCTCCACGACCTGCCCGCACGCCATGTCCCGAGCGATCCCTGCCGACCGCACCCACCCCGCCTGGCCGGCCCACCGCGCGGTCGCGCTGTTGCCGGGCTCGCTGCCGCACGGCGGCGTGGTGCCGGACACGCCGATCCACGCCTTCGTGACCCCACCCGCCGCACTCACCTTGGGCACCGCGGATGCGCCCAACCCCCAGCGCCGCGACATCGAACTCGGCGGGCTGCTCGCCTTCGAGATCCACCATGTGCTGAGCCACGCGGAGGCCGATGCGGTGATCGAGGCGAGCGAGCGGTTCGGCTACCGCAAGGAGGCCCCGGGCATCGCCACGCCACCGGGCATGCGCATCAACAAGTCGGTGCACTGGGTGGCCGATTCGGAGTTCCTCGGCCCGGTCTTCGCACGCATGGCTGCGCTGCTGCCGCAAAGCATCGACGGCATGACGCTGCACCCGCGCCTGTCGGAGCGGCTCAACATGTACCGCTACGACGACGGCGATGTGTTCAACCGCCACACCGATGGCGAGTGGCCCGGCTATTCGCTCGACACCGAGCGCCGCCGCATGTTGCAGTGGCCCGCGCACCTGCGCTCGTGCCTGACGATGCTGCTGTACCTGAACGGCCCCGAGGATGGCGTGCAGGGCGGCGACACCCGCCTGTACCGCCCCGACGGCAGCAGCCATGACGTGCGGCCGGCCAAGGGCTCGGCCTTGTTCTTTCGCCATGGCTTCGGGCCGGCATCGGTGCTGCATGTCGGCAGCCCGGTGCACGGCCCGGTGCCGAAGTACATCGCGCGCATCAATGTGATGTACGCGATGCCGACGGCCTAGATCACGCGTCGCGGCGGCGACGGCTGCGCGCCAGGATGCCGGCCAGTCCGGCCAGCATCAGCGCGTACGTGGAAGGCTCGGGCACTGGTGCGGTGTAGCCCCCCAGATCGGTCGCGCTGGCCTTGTAGGCGTGCAGCACGCCCGGGATCAAGGCATAACCGGCAGGCAGGTTGCCCAGGTTTGTGGTTCCGACATTGCCGTTGGCCGCGATGCTGTAGCAGTTGGTGGTGCCGCCCAGGTCGCATTGCAGGCGCGCTCCGGAGAGGGGGTTGTAGTAGACATCGAACTGGACGTTGCTGCCGTTCTGCGTCACCGAGTAGTCGTTGTCGGTGCCGGCCAGCAGCAGGAACGAGCCGTCCTGCAATTGCGGGCCGACGGTCAGGCCTTCCCACTTCTCGGGCGAGCGACCGCCCAGGGCGGCGAGCGACGGATCGGCCAGCGTGTCCGCAGCGGCCAGGTTGAGCAGCGGCGAGGCCGACTTCGTCACCGCATTGAAGCCGGCAGGCAGCGGCGCGTCGAGGTCGATGCCGCTGACGTCGGAAGCTCCGCTGATGTCGATGGTGTAGACCAGCTTGTCGGGGGTGGACAGGTTGGCATTGGGCACGCCCACACCCCGGTTGTTGCGCTCGAGCACCATGAAGCGGTGATCGTCGAGCGCCACGATGGCCGAGATGCCACGGCCCTGCGCAGGCGCAGGGCCGGCGCCGTCGAGGCGGTAGGCGAACTGCGCCACGGCCTCGCCGGTGGTGGTGTCGTACTGCACGATGCGGCTGTACATGCCGCGGTCGAGGTTGCCGCCGTTGAGGTTGCCGTCGGTCACCGTGCCGTTCTGCAGCATGGCGTAGGCGTAGCGCCCGTCCGGGCTGATCGCGAGGCCTTCCAGACCGCGGTTGCCTTCGCGGCCGCTGGTCAAGGCGGTGGGGCCGGCGTTGTAGTCGGGCGTGGCTCCCACCTTCGGCACCAGGTTCGCGGGCGTGGTGTACGAGCGAACCAGTGCCCCGCTGCGGTTGAACTCATAGACCGAGGGGCCGTACTCGTCGCTCACCAGCAGGTTGCCGTTGCGCGGGTTGATGACGAAGCCTTCCGGATCGAAGGCGGTACCCACCACACTGCTGGTGGCAGGTGCCAGGCCGTTCAGCGCCACCCCGGCGCTGCTGAACTTGATGGTTTGCGCCACCTGAAAGTTCGAGATCGCGCCAGTGACGGTGTCCACATCCAGCGTGAAGCGCTGCACCCGGGTCTCGTACGACAAGGTGCCACCGCCCGGGCCGCGGTCCGACAGGCCCCACCACTCGTTGCGGCTGCGGTCGTAGTACAGGTCGGAGAACATGCCCAGGCGGCCGTCGTTCACCGAGGTACCGAACTGGTCGCCGGTGCTGGCAGCGATCGTCAGACCGTTGACAAAGCTGGGCGCAGCGTGCGCGGCACCTGCGGCAAACAGTGCGGCGGCAGCCGCCGCGATGGAGCGGAGAGGAGAGTTCATCGGCAGGGTTCCAAGGTGGTGGGATGCAAAACACCGCACGTTAGAAACCGAGCGTGACGGCTGCGTGACACCCCCCCGATTCGAGTGGGTGCGGGGCCGGCCGGCCGAAGCTGGAACGACCCACGGCACCAGGCGATAACATCCCTGCACCCGGAAACAAACGACACCATGGTTCACGGATTCGCACTGCTGCTGGTGTGTCAGTTGATCGGCGAGGTCGCGGTGCAGGCACTTGCGCTGCCCGTACCCGGACCGCTGGTCGGCATGCTGCTGCTGTTCGTGGGCCTGCTGGTGCGCGGCGGGCTGCCCGATGAGGTGCGCGACGCGGCAAACGCCCTGTTGCGCCACCTGATGCTGCTGTTCATCCCTGCCGTCACTGGCGTGATGATGTACTTCGACCGCATCGCACGCGAGTGGCTGCCCTTCATGGCCGCCTGCATCGTGGGCACCGCGGTGACGATGATTGCCACCGCGCTCACACTGCGCTGGATGCTGCGCGTGACGGGCACGACCCGAGAGCCGGAGTAGCCGATGGCCGATGTCGGTCTGTTCCGGGTCTGGGTCTTCCTGTCGAGTTCACCGCTGCTGTGGCTGACGGTGACCATGCTGGTCTACCTGGCAGCGCTGTGGCTGTACACCCGCAGCGGCGGGCACTCGCTCGTCAACCCGATCCTGCTCTCGGTGGTGGGGCTGGTCGGCGTGCTGCACTTCACCGGCACGCCCTACCCCGTGTATTTCGAGGGCGCGAAGTTCGTGCACTTCCTGATCGGCCCGGCCACGGTGGCACTGGCCATTCCGCTGTATGCGCAGTTCGATCGATTGAAGTCGATGTGGCTGCCCATCGGCGTGGCGCTGCTGGTGGGCTCGACGGTCGCGATCGTGTCTGCGCTGGCCATCGGGCGCCTGCTCGGCGCATCGCATGGCACGCTGATGTCGCTGGCGCCTAAATCCTCCACGCTGCCGATCGCCATGAGCATGGCTGAGCGGATCGGCGGCGTTCCGGCGCTCGCGGCCATGGCGGTGGCGGTCACTGGCATCAGCGGCGCGATGATGGCGCGCGGGTTGCTGAACCTGATGCGCATCGAAGATCCGGCCGTGCGCGGCTTCTCGGTGGGCATCGCCGCTCACGCAGCGGGTACCGCCCGGGCGCTGCAGGTCGGTACGGTGAACGGCGCCTTTGCCGCACTGGCCCTGGCGCTCAACAGCGTCGCGACCGCGTTCCTGATTCCCTTGCTGGTTCGGGTGTTGGCGCCGCTGCTCTGACAGCGCCGCGCCTGTACCGATCGCCGGATCGATCAGGCGCGGCGATCGCTCAGGACCTGGGCTTCGCCGCGACCTTGGGGAAGTCAATGTCGGTCTGGGCCACGTTGTTGACGTAGTTGGTCAGCACATTCAACGCCACCGTGACCACGATCTCGATCGTCTCGGCCTCGTCGAAGCCGGCATCGCGCAGGGTGCTCAGATCGGCGTCGGAGACGCGACCGCGCAGTTCGGTGACTCGGCGCGCGAAGCGCAGCGCAGCATGGGCGCGCGCATCTTCAGAGTGGAAATCACGCGCGGCGTCGATCTCGCTGCCACTGAGCTTGGCCACATTGCGGCCCAGGTAGTCGTGCGCTGACAGGCAATAGTCACAGCCGTTGTACTCGGCCACGGCCAGCGCGATGCGCTCGCGCAGTTTGGCGTCGAGCTGGCCCTTGGCCAGCGCGCCGTTGAGCGACAGATAACCTTCCAGCGCGGCCGGGCTGTGGCCCACCAGCTTCATCAGGTTGGGCACCACACCGAGTGATTGCTTGACGGCAGCGAGCAGCGGCTTGGAGGCTTCGGGGGAGTTTTCGACGGCGGGGATGTTGAGACGGGACATGATGAGTTTCCTTGGTGACATTGAGTGGTGCGGCCAGCGACATTCGCTGGCATTCGCGGCGTTCGCAGCGAATGGAAGGACTGTGAGCGGTGGCACTCAAATGGAGAATCCGCGCAGAATCAAAGACACCGTTGCGCGTGAAGGAACAATGTGGACCGCCTGAACCTGATCACCATCTTCGTGACGGTCGTGGACACTGGCGGCTTTGCCGGCGCCGCGCGCAAGCTCAACATCTCGCCGCCGGTCGTCACCCGGGCGATCAACGAGCTGGAGGCTCACCTCGGCGTGCGGCTGCTGACACGGACCACGCGTGTCGTCCGCGTGACCGAAGATGGTGCACGCTACGCAGAGGACTGCAAGCGCATCCTGTCCGAACTGGCCGAGGCCGATGACTCGGTGAGCGGCCGACACGGCTCGCCCAGAGGTCGATTGACACTGACAGCGCCGGTGCTCTTCGGGGCCCGGTACGTGACCCCCATCGTCACGGAGTACCTGGACCGCTACCCCGAGGTCACCGCGTCATGCTGGTTCCTCGACCGGGTGGTCAACATGATGGATGAAGGGGTCGACATCGCGGTGCGCATCGGCGAGTTGCCCGATTCGTCAATGCAGGCCGCAAGGGTGGGTTGGGTGCGTCGCCTGATCTGCGCAGCGCCCCGCTACCTGGAGCAGCACGGCGTTCCGCAGACCCCCGACGCACTGAGCTCGCATCGCATCGTTTCGTCGAGCCCGGTGACACCTGCAGCGGAGTGGCGACTGGTGGAAAACGGCGAACCCAGGACCGTCAAGCTGCATGCACGGATGATCACGACCACCAACGACTCGGCAGTGGCGGCGGCCGTCAGCGGATTCGGTCTGACACGGCTGCTGTCGTACCAGGTGGCAGACGAGCTGCGCGACGGCCGACTCGTGACCGTGCTGAACGAGTTCGAACCTCCTGCCCTGCCGGTGCACCTGGTGCACCGAGAGGGCCGTCATGCGTCGCAGAAGGCGCGCGCCTTCCTGGATCTGGCGCTGGAACGGCTGAGGGCTGATCCAGCGCTGAACTGACCGCGCCGCTCGTCGGAGAGCGCTCACCGACGCGCAGGCGTCGCACCCCACTGAACAGGCGTGCCCTGCCAGCGGCGCCGCGTATGCACTGTTTCGTGCATCGGAACACTGAGTTGACGCCAACGGCGATTCACCGGAGGTGATGCCGTTCCTACCATGGAGCCGTCGCATCGTTGCGATACCACCCAGGACCGACCATGCCCATCATCAACGTCAAGGTCAGCGCGCAGAAGTCAGCAGCCATGAGCGCTCGCATCGCTGAGACCCTGCTGGAACTGACCACACGCATCCTCCGCAAGGACCCCGAAGTGACTTCGATCGCCATCGAGTACGTCGATCCCGAAGACTGGATCGTCGCGGGCAGATCGCTGGCAGACCAAGGCAAGAGCAGCTTCTACTTCGACATCAAGATCACCGACGAAACGAACAGCAAGGCCGAGAAGGCTCAATACATCGGCGAGGCCTTCGAGGCATTTGCCGGCCTGCTCGGAGACTTGCACGACGAAAGCTACGTCTACGTTCAAGATGTTCGGGCCACCGCCTACGGCTTCGGTGGACGTACCCAGGAATACCGCTACCACCACGCCTGAACCGCCATGGCTTGAAGCGAGGATGAACGTCGTCGGATGGCCAGATCAAGGCTGCGCGACAGCCTCGACCTGGATGCGCAAATCGACGTTCATGTTGAAGCCGTAGTCCTTGCCCGCGCTCAGGCCGAAGACCTCGCGGTTGAAGCTGCCGCTGGCGTCGGCGCCGCAGTAGTCGCGCTTGAGCATCGGGTGCTGGATGCACTTGAGCGAGTGAACCGCCAGTGTCAGCGGGCGCGTCACGCCGTGCATCGTCAGCTCGCCCACCAGTTGCGTCGGCACGCCGTTCACAGGCGACTGCAGGCTGCCCTTGAAGACCGCGCGAGGGTACTTCTTCACCTCGAAGAAGTCCTTGCCGCGCGCCCAGGTGTTCAGCGCGTCCATGCCGAAGTCGATGCTGGCGAGCTCGGTCACGATCTCGACCGACCCGGTACCGGTGGCGTTGTCGTACAGCACCTTGCCACTGCTCTTGTTGAACTTGCCCCGCCATACCGAGATGCCCATGTGGTCGGCCTCGAAGCTGGGGAAGGTGTGCGTGGGGTCGATGGCGTACGAGGTGGGCTCGGCGCGGGCGGCCACAGCCGCCAGCAACAGCATTGCAGTGATCAGACACGTTTTCATGTGACGCTCCAGGTAAATGGTCAGGCACGATCGTCGAAAGCTCGCCAGAGGAGATTCAACCTCACCCAGACCATGCGCCACTGCAATGGCTCGTGGCGACCACGGCAGAAGACCCAACGCCCAAGAGAACCAGCAAAAACAAAGGGCTGCGACCTTTCGGTGCAGCCCTCTGAGAATCGTTGGCGGAGTGGACGGGACTCGAACCCGCGACCCCCGGCGTGACAGGCCGGTATTCTAACCAACTGAACTACCACTCCATTACGCACACTGTGCGGAGCGAAATTCCAGCATTCTCTTTTCAGAGCCTGCTGCAAGCTTCACTCAAGCTTGGCGTCCCCTAGGGGATTCGAACCCCTGTAATCACCGTGAAAGGGTGGTGTCCTAGGCCTCTAGACGAAGGGGACAAATCCTGCGTCGTGACTTGAACTGCGCGCCGCCTTCAACCGGCGATGAACTGCCCGTCGTTGGTGGAGGTAAGCGGGATCGAACCGCTGACCTCTTGCATGCCATGCAAGCGCTCTCCCAGCTGAGCTATACCCCCCTTTGCTGCCAGTTGCGAACTTCCGGCATCCCTCGGGGAAGTGACGTAGAGGTTGATTTCCACATCGCTTCGCGCTGTTCAAGCGAGACCAAGAGTATAGCCAGATTTTCAGGCGATCCGCAATCTGGCGAGCACGACTTCGCGAGGAAACAGCTCGAGCACCGCATCGATCGACGGCGTCTGCGCGCGACCGCAAACCAGCACGCGAACGGCGTGCGCGAGCGTCGGCATCTTGATGCCGTGAGCGGCGATGACTTCCTTGATGGCCGCACTGATCGCAGGCTTGGCCCACTCGGTGTCGGCGAGTCGTTGGCACAAGCTCTGCAGCGCGGGCTTCACCGCCTCGGTGACGTGCGTGGCCAGGTCTTCTGCGCTCGGGGTGACCGCTGAGAAATACATGGCCAACCAATCGCACAGCTCCACCGTCGTCGCGCAGCGGTCCTTGAACAGCGCGCACATGCGCTCGAGCTGTGCATTGGCCGTCACGGCTATGCCACGCCCGGCGAAACGGGCCACCACATGCGCTGCCAATGCGTCGTCGGGCAAGGCCTTCAGGTAGTGCGCATTGACCCAGTTGAGCTTGGCGGCGTCCCACTGAGCCGGGCTCTTGGCCAGGTGCTGGCCATCGAACCACGACACCAGCTGTTCGCGGCTGAACAGCTCGTCGTCGCCGTGGCTCCAGCCCAGGCGCGCCAGGTAGTTGAGCATCGCCTCGGGCAGGTAGCCGGCGGACTCGTACTGCGTGACGCTGACCGCACCATGGCGCTTGGACAACTTGTCGCCGTCGGGCCCGAGGATCATCGGCACATGGCCGTAAACCGGCAATTCCGCGCCCAGGGCACGCAGGATGTTGATCTGCCGCGGGGTGTTGTTGACGTGGTCATCGCCGCGTATGACATGGCTGATGTCCATGTCCCAGTCGTCTACGACGACGCAGAAGTTGTAGGTGGGTGTGCCGATCAGCGTGGCCGCATCGGCACCGGGGCGGGCGATGATCAGATCGTCGAGCTCGGCGTTCGAGATCGTGATCGGGCCCTTGACCATGTCGTCCCAGCTGACTGCCCCGCTCGGTGGATTGCGAAAGCGGATCACCGGCCTCACGCCGTCGGGAATGGCCGGCAGCACCTTGCCCGGCTCGGGCCGCCAGCGGCCGTCGTAGCGAGGCTTGTCACCGCGCGCGCGCTGGGCTTCGCGCATGGCATCGAGCTCGGCCGGCGTGCAGTAGCACGGGTAGGCCGTGCCGTCATCGAGCATCTGCCCGATCACCTCGCGGTAGCGGTCGAGGCGCTGCATCTGGAAGAACGGGCCTTCGTCGTGCTCGAGGTTCAGCCACTTCATGGCGGCGATGATCTGGTCGACCGCCTCCTGCGTCGAGCGTGCCTCGTCGGTGTCTTCGATGCGCAGGATGAAGTTGCCACCGTGATGGCGCGCAAACGCCCACGAAAACAGCGCGGTGCGGGCAGTGCCCAGGTGGAGAAAGCCGGTCGGCGATGGCGCGATGCGGGTGCGTACTTTTCGGGTCATGGGTAATGCAATGCGCCAGGCATTTTCAAAGTCAGTTCAGACCGCGCGACAGGTCGTCTTTCAGGTCTTCCACATCGTCGAGGCCGACCGCGACACGCACCAGGCCTTGCGTGATGCCGGCCGCCTGACGCTGCACTTCCGTGAGTCGCCCGTGCGAGGTGCTGGCCGGGTGGGTGATCGTGGTCTTGGTGTCGCCGAGGTTCGCAGTGATCGAGCACACGCGGGTGCTGTCGATCACATGGAAGGCCGCTGCGCGCGCCGCATCGGCCTGGGCGTCGCCAGCGCCGGCCGCGGGTGGCTTCACGGTGAACGACAGCACCGCGCCACCGCAACCCGACTGCTGTGCCATGGCCAATTCGTGCTGCGGGTGCGAACGCAGCCCGGGGTAGAACACCCGCTCGATCTGCGGCTGCTGCTCCAGCCAGGTGGCCAGCTGCAGCGCACGTTGGCTTTGCGCCTGCATGCGGATCGACAAGGTTTCCAGCCCCTTCAGCACGACCCAGGCGTTGAAGGCAGCCAGCGTCATGCCCGCGCTGCGCATCACCGGCAGGAACTGGTCGTTGATCAGTTGCTCGGGCCCGCACACCGCCCCTGCCAGCACGCGGCCCTGCCCGTCAAGGTACTTGGTGCCCGAATGGATGATGAGGTCAGCGCCGTAGTTGATCGGCTTTTGCAGCGCCGGCGTGCAGAAGCAGTTGTCGACCGCCAGCAGCGCCTTCGCACCGTGGGCCACCTCGGCCAGCGCGCGGATGTCGCAGACTTCGGTCAGCGGGTTGGTGGGCGACTCGGCGAACAACAGCTTGGTGGTCGGCCGCACGGCACGCTGCCATTCGCCCACGTCCGTCTGCGAAACGAAGGTGGTTTCGACACCGAACTTCGCGAACTCACGGCCCAGCAAGGTGATGGTCGAGCCGAACACGCTGCGTGAGCAGATCACGTGGTCGCCCGCCTTCAGCAGGGCCATCGCGGTCAGCAGGATGGCGGCCATGCCGCTGGACGTTGCGATGCAGGCTTCGCTGCCTTCAAGGGCTGCCAGCCGCCGCTCGAACATCGTGACCGTCGGGTTGGTGAAGCGCGAATAGATGAAGGCCTCTTCCTCGTTCGCGAAACGCGCGGCGGCCGTGGCAGCATCGGGCTGCACGAAGCTGCTGGTCAGAAACAGCGCCTCGGAGTTCTCGCCCCACGGAGTGCGCGGCAGCCCTTCACGCACGGCCAGCGTGTCGATGCGCAGGCCCTCGGGCAGGGTCGTGCGTGGAATCGTCTTCTTCGCCGCCATCAGGCCTGCTCCGCCGCACTCTGCAGTGCCAGGCGCGACCGTGCCAGCGAGTCGTCTTCTTCGCCCTGCGAGCGGCGCTGCGTGGCGATCGCATCGAAGTCGGCCGCCGAGATGTCGCCGGTGATGTAGTGGCCATCGAAGCACGAGGCCTCGAAGCCACCGACTGCCGGGTTCAGCGCGCCAACCACCCGCTTCATCGCGTTCACGTCCTGGTAGATCAACGCGTCCGCGCCGATGAACTGGCGGATCTCCTCGATGCTGCGGTTGTGCGCAATCAGTTCGTTGTTGGTCGGCATGTCGATGCCGTACACGTTCGGGAACCGCACGGGTGGCGCGGCCGAGGCCATGTACACCTTGCGCGCACCGGCTTCGCGCGCCATCTGCACGATCTCTTTCGAGGTGGTGCCGCGCACGATCGAGTCGTCGACCAGCAGCACATTGCGGTCCTTGAATTCGATGCCGATGGCATTGAGCTTCTGGCGCACCGACTTCTTGCGCACGCCCTGCCCCGGCATGATGAACGTCCGCCCGACGTAGCGATTTTTCACGAAGCCTTCGCGGTAAGGCTTGCCGATCTTCTGCGCCAGTTGCATGGCCGACGGACGGCTCGACTCAGGGATCGGGATCACCACGTCGATGTCGCTCGGCGGCATCGTCGAGATCAAGCGCTGCGCGAGCGTCTCACCCATGTTCAGCCGTGCCTGATAGACCGAGATGCCGTCCATGATGGAGTCGGGTCGTGCCAGGTACACGTACTCGAACATGCACGGATGCAAGCTCGGGTTCTCGGCGCACTGCTGGGCATGGACCTGGCCTTCGGGTGTGATGAAGATCGCCTCGCCGGGCGCCACGTCGCGTGTCATCACGTGGCCGGTGCCTTCGAGGGCCACCGATTCGCTGGCCACCATCACCTGCCGGCCTTCGGGCGT
Organism: Burkholderiales bacterium PBB1; assembly: GCA_002255905.1. GTDB lineage: Bacteria > Pseudomonadota > Gammaproteobacteria > Burkholderiales > Burkholderiaceae_C > PBB1. The sequence goes on along the minus strand of NKIN01000001.1, from coordinate 192,905 downwards.
GTCGCCCTCGCCGAAACACAGCGGACGGATGCCGAACGGATCCCGAAACGCCAGCAGCCCGAAGCCCGCGATCAGCGCCACCACGGCGTACGACCCTTTGATGCGCTTGTGCACTGCCGCCACCGCCTTGAAGACGATCTCGGGCGACAGCGGCTGGTCACGCGCGGCCAACGCCAGTTCGTGAGCCAGCACGTTGATCAACACCTCGGTGTCGCTGTCAGTGTTGATGTGGCGGCGATCGACGGTGGCCAGTTCCTGCTTGAGCGACTGCGCATTGGTGAGGTTGCCGTTGTGCACCAGCACGATGCCGAACGGTGCGTTGACGTAGAACGGCTGCGCCTCTTCTTCGCTGTACGCATTGCCAGCCGTGGGATAGCGCACCTGGCCCAGACCGACGGTGCCTGGAAGCGCGCGCATGTTGCGGGTGCGGAAGACGTCGCGCACCATGCCGCGCGCCTTGTGCATGAAACAACGCGAGTCCTGCATCGTGACGATGCCGGCAGCATCCTGCCCGCGATGCTGCAGCAGCAGCAAGGCGTCATAAATCAACTGGTTGACCGGCGCCTTTGAGATCACCCCGACGATGCCGCACATGAAAACACTCCCGGTTCAAACTGCTTTGCGGCCTGAGGCCGAATCGATGTCAGACCCGATTGTCAGGGGTCGGGGCCGCCTCACAGCGGCAGTTGATCGGCGATGCGCTTTGGCAACGCCGGCTTCAATCCCGTGAGCACGACCCGCAACGCCGCAGCGCCAGCGGAATGCTGCCAGGTCGGCGTCTCGGCCCACGGGGTGCGCATGACCACGGCCGCCACGGCCAGCAACAGCACCCCGCCGCGCAGCACACCGAACACAGCGCCCAACAAGCGATCAACCCCACTCAGAGGTGTGGCGTGTATCAGCATTTTCAACAGCCGCGCCAGCAGGCTCCAGACAACCAGCGCAGCGATGAAGGCAAGCGCGAAGGCGGCCGCCTGGTTCAGCGGTGAGCCCGGCGAACCGACGGGTACATGGGGCGCCAGCGGCGCACTGAACCACTGCGCAGCCAGGTACGCGGCAAACCATCCCAGCAGCGACATCACCTCAAAGACCAAGCCCCGCCAGGCGCCGAGCGCCATCGACAGCAGCAACACCGCGAGCATCGCGAGATCAGCCGCGTTGAAGGAGCCGATGGTCATCGTGCCTGGTGTCTGGCCCGGCAGGGGCGGTCAGCGCGCAGCCACTGCGCGTCAGGGTTCAAAGCGTCAGCACCACCGCTGCGATGCCCGCTTCCTTGGATTTGGCCTGCGCCTTGTCGGCTTCGGCGCGGGTGGCAAACGGCCCCAGCCGCACGCGGATGCGCTTGCCGGCTGCGGTTTCTGCAACTTGCGTGTAGGTCTTCATGCCCAGCTTTTCCATCTTCAGGCGCACTTCGCGCGCCGATGCGGGGTCGGCGAACGCACCCACCTGCACGACGAAACGCGCGGCACCGTCGGCAGCAGACGCCGCTTTGGACGGTGCGGTGTCTGAGGTGGCCGGCTGGCCAGCCGGCGTCTTTGCCACGGCCGCAGCGAGCTTGGCAACCGACGCTGCAGGCGCTGCCGTTGTGGGCGCGGCAGGCTTGTCGCTGGTGACTGCTGTGGGCGACGCCGGGGGTGGGGCCGGCACCGCCGCTGGCACCGAGGCCGGAACCGCGGCAGCTGTCTCTGCGGCTGGCATGGGCTGCGATGGCGCATCACGGGTCACGACGCCCGAAGCGACCGTGGATTCCGACGTCGCTGCTGCATCAGAGCGCGCGGCAGGCAGCGGCAGCGCGGGTGCACCGTCGGGTTTCGGGATCTCGATCGGGATGTCCACCGGAATCGGCCGCGGCTGCGATTCGAACAGCAGCGGGAAGCCGATCACGCCCAGCGTCAGCAACAGCACCGCCCCGATCAGGCGCTGACGGGTGCGGGTGCGCACTTTCTCGACCGCGTCCAGCGAGCCGGCAGAGCGCCCGCTGCTGGCAGAGCCCGCGTCGTCGGCAGGCTTGCGCTTGAGGAATTCGGGCAGGGCCATCGGTGGGAGGAAGGGTCAGACGCTGTGCGAGCTGCCCAGCCGGGGCAGACCATGTTGGAGGACGCCGCCCACGGTGAGGAACGACCCGAAGATCACGATTCTATCGGCCGGGTCGGCAGCCGCCAGCGCGTGCTGCAGTGCGGTCTGCGGGTCGTGGTGCGTGTACACCGCAACGGCCTCGGCACCCGGCTTCTTCAAGGTCGGCGCCAGCGATTCGAACAGGGTCTGCAGCTGCACTGCAGTCGCTGCGCGCGCCGTCGGCAGGTCGGTGAAGTGCCAGGTGTCGACCATCGGCGCCATGCGCTGGAAGATCGCACCCAGGTCCTTGTCGTGCATGGCGCCGAACACCGCGTGAGTGCGCGGATGGAACCCCATGCGATCGAGGTTCTGCGCCAGCGCGGCGACGGCATGCGGGTTGTGTGCGACATCGAGCACCAGCGTGGGCTGGCCCGGCACGATCTGGAAGCGCCCTGGCAAGTCGAGCATCGCGAAGCCCTGACGCACCGCCTGCGCGGTGATGGGCAGGCGATCGCCGAGTGCCTCGAACGCCGCAAGCGCGCCCGACGCATTGATGAGCTGGTTGGCGCCGCGCAAACCCGGGTATGCCAGGCCGTTGTAGCGCTTGTGGCGCCCGGCCCAGGCCCATTGCTGCGGGTCGCCCGAGTGATTGAAATCGACGCCGAAACGGCGCAGGTCGGCACCCAGCTCACGCGCATGCGCGATCACGCTGTGCGGCGGCATGGGGTCGCTGACAACCACCGGCCTGCCGGCGCGCATGATGCCGGCCTTCTCGCGCCCGATCGATTCACGGTCGGGACCGAGGTACTCGATGTGGTCGAGGTCGATGCTGGTGATCACCGCGCAGTCGGCATCGAACACATTCACCGCATCGAGCCGGCCGCCGAGGCCCACCTCGAGGATCACCAGATCGAGCGGCGCCTGTGACAGCAGCCGTGCGATGGCGAGCGTCGTGAATTCGAAATAGGTCAGGCCGATGTCGTCGCGCGCGAGCTCCACCGCCTCGAAGTGCGGCAGCAGATAGTCCGCGCTCACCATCTCGCCGTTGACGCGGCAGCGCTCCTCGAAATGCACAAGATGGGGCTTCGAGTACAGGCCGACGCGGTAGCCAGCGCGCAGCGCGATCGACTCGAGCATGGCGCAGGTCGACCCTTTGCCGTTGGTGCCGGCCACCAGGATCAGCGGCACGTTGAACGTCAGGGCCAGACGTGCGCGCACCTGTTCGACACGGTGCAAGCCCATGTCGATGTCCTTCGGGTGCAGCTGTTCGCAGCGTGCCAGCCAGCCGGCCAGCGTCGTGGGCAGTGAAGACAAGCGCGTGGAGGCCCCGGCCCGGGCTCAGGCGATCGCGTCGGCGCTCTGGCGCTGCAGCATGGCGATCATCTTCGCGATCGACGTGCGCAGCTCGCGGCGGTCCACGATCATGTCGACCGCGCCGGTGTGCAGCAGGAACTCGGCGCGCTGGAAGCCCTCGGGCAGCTTCTCGCGCACGGTGTTCTCGATCACGCGCGGGCCGGCAAAGCCGATCAGCGCCTTCGGCTCGGCGATGACCACATCGCCCATGAAGGCGAAGCTCGCGGACACGCCGCCCATGGTCGGGTCGGTCAACACGCTGATGTAGGGCAGTTTCGCCTTGGCCAGCCGCGTCAGCGCGGCGTTGGTCTTGGCCATCTGCATCAGGCTCAGCAGCCCTTCCTGCATGCGGGCGCCGCCAGTGGCAGTGAAGCTGATGAACGGTGTCCTCTGTTCGACGGCGGTCTCGACGCCACGCACGAAACGTTCACCGACCACCGAGCCCATCGAGCCGCCCATGAACTGGAACTCGAAGCAGGCCGCCACCACCGGGATGCTGTGGATCGCGCCACCCATCACCACCAGCGCGTCGGTTTCGCCCGTGGCTTCGAGGGCTTCCTTCAAGCGCTCTGGGTACTTCTTGCTGTCCTTGAACTTCAGCGCATCGACCGGCACCACCTCCTGGCCGATCTCGTAGCGGCCTTCGGGGTCGAGGAAGGCATCGAGCCGGGCCCGCGCGCCGATGCGGTGATGGTGGGTGCACTTCGGGCAGACGTTGATGTTCTGCTCGAGGTCGGTCTTGTAGAGCACCGTCTCGCACGACGGGCACTTGACCCACAGGCCCTCGGGCACTGTGCGGCGCTCGTTGGGGTCCGTCGGTTGGATCTTCGACGGCAACAATTTCTCGAGCCAGCTCATGGGCGTTCTCCTGTCAGGGTGTCGAGAGCAGATCGGATATCGGCGATGAAACGGCCCGCCGCGGCAGGTGCCTGTTCGGGTGTTTGGTGTTCCAGCAGTTGCACCAGCGCCGAGCCGATCACCACCGCATCGGACACCGCCGCTACAGCCTTCGCCGACGCGGCATCACGGATGCCAAAACCGACGCCAACGGGCACATGCACATGCTCGCGGATGCGTGGCAGCATTTCGGCCACGGCACCGATGTCGAGGTGGCCAGCGCCCGTCACGCCCTTCAGCGATACGTAATAGACGTAGCCGCTGGCGATGCGGCCGACGTCTTTCATGCGCTGCACGGTCGAGGTAGGCGCCAGCAGGAAGATCGGGTCGAGCTGATGGCTGTGAAGCGTGCGCGCGAAGGCCTCGCATTCTTCTGGTGGGTAGTCAACGACCAGCACGCCATCGACACCGGCTGCCTTGGCATCGGCCACGAAGCGGTCGACGCCGTAGCGCTCGACCGGGTTCGCGTACCCCATCAGCACCACCGGCGTGGCCGAGTTGCGCTCGCGGAAGCGTCGCACGTAGTCCAGCACCTGCGGCATACCGATGCCCTTGGCCAGCGCGCGCTCGGCGGCCTTCTGGATCACCGGGCCATCGGCCATCGGGTCGGAAAACGGCACGCCGAGTTCGATGACATCGGCGCCGGCATCGGCCATCGCGCACAGGATGTCGACCGTGCTCTCGGCGTGGGGATCCCCCGCGTGGATGAACGGGATCAGGGCCTTGCGCCGATCACGCCGGAGCGCCTCGAAGGTGGCGGCGATGCGGCTCATGTCTGCGCTTTCACTGTGGTTTGGCTTTCGTGGTTTGCGGACCCTGGACCGGCGCTGCACCGCTCTTCACCGTTTCACCACGGCACGAGGGACGACAGTAAAAGTTCGCGCCCGACAGGTCGGCCACCGTGCCGATGTCCTTGTCGCCGCGGCCTGACAGGTTCACCAGCAGACTCTGGTCTTGGCGCATGGTAGGTGCAATCTTCATCGCGTACGCCAGCGCGTGGCTCGATTCGAGCGCCGGGATGATGCCTTCGGTGCGGCAGAGCACGTGAAAGGCCGCCATGGCCTCGTCGTCGGTGATGCCGACGTACTCGGCACGGCCGATGTCCTTCAGGTACGCGTGCTCCGGGCCGACGCCGGGATAGTCGAGACCGGCCGACACCGAATGCGTCTCGATGATCTGACCGTTGTCGTCCTGCAGCAGGTAAGTGCGATTGCCGTGCAGCACGCCGGGCGATCCCGCCGACAGCGACGCGGCATGGCGACCGGATTCGATACCGAGGCCCGCTGCCTCGACGCCGATCAGCCGCGTGCCGGTGTGCTCGATGTACGGATAGAAGATGCCCATCGCGTTGCTGCCACCGCCCACGCAGGCAATCACCGCATCAGGTTGCCTGCCGATCATCTCGGGCATCTGCACCAGGCATTCGTCGCCGATGACGCGCTGGAAGTCACGCACCATCATCGGATACGGGTGCGGGCCAGCCACGGTGCCGATGATGTAGAAGGTGTTCTCGACGTTGGTGACCCAGTCGCGCAGCGCCTCGTTGAGCGCATCTTTCAGCGTCTTGCTGCCCGACTCGACCGGCACCACCGTCGCGCCGAGCAGGTTCATCCGGTACACGTTGGGTGACTGGCGCTTGACGTCTTCGCTGCCCATGTAGACCACGCACTCGAGCCCGTAGCGCGCACAGATGGTGGCGGTGGCAACCCCGTGCTGGCCGGCACCCGTTTCGGCAATCACACGCGGCTTGCCCATGCGCCGCGCGAGCATCGCCTGCCCGATGGTGTTGTTGATCTTGTGCGCGCCGGTGTGGTTCAGGTCTTCGCGCTTCAGGTAGATCTGCGCGCCGCCCAGTTCACGACTGATGCGCGCGGCGTGGTAGACCGGGCTGGGCCGGCCAACGAAGTGCGCCAGTTCGCTGCGGAACTCGGCCATGAAGGCGGGATCGGCCTGCGCCGCGGCGTAGGCCGCTTTCAACTCGTCGAGTGCATGGATCAGTGTTTCGGCGACGAACGTGCCGCCATAGGGGCCGAAGTGCCCGGTCGCGTCGGGCTGGTGGTAATCGAACGGGGTGGCAAGCATCGTGGTCACTCTTCAGGTTGCATTCGCGGCGATGCGGGCGTCTGCCTCGCGCACCTGCTCGCAAAACCGGCGCATGGCCAGAGCGTCCTTGACGCCTTTGGCCGACTCGACGCCGGAGCTGACATCAACGGCCCAGGGCCGTACCCGAAGGATCCCTTCGATCACATTTTCGGCATGCAACCCACCAGACAAAACGAGGGGATGGGACACGTCTCGCGGAATCAGCGACCAATCGAAGACCTTTCCAGCGCCACCGTAGCCATCGACGTGGGCGTCGAGGAGGATGGCTTGCGCATCCGGGTAGCTCGCCTCAAATTTTAGCAAATCGAACCCGGGCGCCATCCGTGCCGCCCGCAGGTAGGGCCGGCCTGGGGCCTGACATGCAGCGGGCGCTTCGTCGCCGTGGAATTGCAGCAGAAGTGTCGGAATGGCGAGGATCGCCTGCGCGATGTGGTCGGCCTCGGCGTTGACGAAAAGCCCGACCGGCGTCACGAAGGCTGGCAGTCGGCGTGCCAGTTCCGCAGCGCGTGTCACGTCCACATGGCGGGGGCTCGGGGCGTAGAACACGAAGCCGATCGCGTCTGCGCCGGAATCGACCGCGTCGTCGACATCCTGTTCGCGGGTCAGGCCACAGATCTTGATGCGGGTGCGTGCGTTCATCGATGGTGGCCGTCGGCGCCTTGAATCTGGCCTGAGAGCCTACCAGTGTCAGGGCAACCAGTCGCTCGCGGAGGGCCGCGTGGGGATGGCGTAGCGGGGGTCGTAATCCGGCCCGACGAAGTACAGCCCGTCCGGTGAGAAGGTAGGCGCGGCGCGTTCGCGGTCGCGTGCGGCCAGCAGCTCGGCCATCCAGGTCGGAGGGCGGCTGCCCGTGCCCACTGCCACCAGGCAGCCGACGATGTTGCGCACCATGTGGTGCAGGAAGGCGCTCGCATGGAAATCGAGGCGCCAGTAAGCGCCGCGGCGGCTGATGTCGATCGAGCGCATCTGCTTGACGGGCGACGCGGCCTGGCACTGCGATGAACGAAACGCCGAGAAGTCATGCTCCCCGAGCAGCAGCTGCGCCGCCTGCCGCATCGCATCACCGTCTAGTGGACGGAACGTCCAGCCGACGAGCCCCGCCTCGAGCGCAGGCCGCACCGGGGATTCGAGCAGCAGATAGCTGTAGCGGCGGCCGGTGGCGCCGAAGCGGGCATGGAAGCTGTCGTCGACCTGCTGGCACCACTGGATGGCCACATCAGCGGGCAGATAGCGGTTGGTACCGCGGACCCACGACACATCCTCGCGTTCGACCGGGGCGTCGAAGTGGATCACCTGGTTGATGGCATGCACACCGGTGTCGGTGCGGCCCGCGCAGGTGACGGCCACCGGCACATCGGCGAATTGCGACAAGGCCTGCTCGACACGCGCCTGCACCGTGTCGTCATGGGGCTGCCGCTGCCAGCCGCAGTAGGCGCCGCCGCGGTAGGCGACACCCAATGCCAGCCGATTCACAGCGGCATCGGGCGATCAGATGCCCGCTGGAAACTCGTTGCCCGCTCGATCAACCGAGGTCGTTCAGCATGTTCTGCGCCTTCACCTTCAGCGCACCCTCGGCTTTCGCCGCCACTTCCTGCAGCAGATCGCGCGCGCCTTCGGCGTCACCGATCTGACGGAACTCCTCGGCCAGCTCGAGCTTGCGAGCCAGCGGATCGGCGTTGTCATCCTCCGGCTCGTCGTCCAGCAGTTCAGCGGGCATGCTGTCGCCAGCGGACGGCGACACCGTGGCTGGTGCGTCGAGATCGAGGGAGATGCTCGACATGTCGAAGTCGAGTGGCGCCTTGGCTCCCGAACCGGCGCTCGCGGGTGACGGTGCGGCAGTGGGGAAATAGGCTTGCGCAGAGGATGGTGTCGGCGCGGCGTCGAAATCGAACGACTGCAGCGACACCGGACCGGTCGGCGGGTTCAGCACAGCGGTGTCTTCGGCGCTCAGGTCGAGATCGAAGTCGATGTCGTGCACTGGCTTGCTGGAGAGCGGGGCCGTGTCTTCAGACAACGCATCGCCGAAGCTGGAGGAGGTGGGGGCCACCGATTGCGGCATGGTGCTGGGGCCCAGCAGTTCGGCCATCTTGGCAGCAGGATCCACGGGGGTCGGGGCGGCCTCGGGCAGTCCGCCAGGCTGGTAAAGGGGGTTCTCCGGGTCGATTTCCAGGCCCAGCTCCTGTGCCTTCTGCCAGTCCTCACCCTGCCCACCGGTCAACGAGAACAGCTGTGTGGCCAGCAGTTCATACCCCTTGGTGTCACGGCGTTTGGCGTACACCTCGAGCAGCTTGGTGCGGATGGCCAAGCGCTCGGGGTTGCTGCGCATCGCTTCCTTGAGGATTTCTTCTGCCTGCAAGTCGCGGCCGTAAGCCAGATAGACATCGGCTTCAGCCACTGGATCGACGTCGCCGATCGCATCGAGCTGGCTCAGCGAGTAACTCATGGACGACGGCGCACCGGCGGCGGCTTCCCGCGTGTCGATGCGCTGGCCCCCGCTGGAGCCAAAGAAGGAATCCGGTTGCAGGCGGCTTTCGAGGAAGGACGTCTCACCGGTATCGAGCTTGGCGCGGCGTGCGCGATAGACACCGAAGCCCAGCAGAGCGAGCACCACGCCCGCGCCGCCAGCCAGATACAGCGGATTGATCTCGAACAGGGCATCGAGGAATCCAGGCTCGTCGGCAGGCACTGGTTCGGCTGCAGGCTTCGGAGGTGCGACAACCGCAGGCGGCGCCGTGGCGGCAGCCGGCCCACTCGCCACCGCGGCGGGTGGTGTCTCGACGGCGCTGGCCGCTTCCGGCGCTGGCGCGGCAGCCACCGGAATCTCAGGCACCGGCACCGTGGCGGCCGACGGGGGCTGCGCCGGAGCGGCCGCCACATTGGCGGCGCCAGACAGCTTTTTCAGTTCTTCGACACTCTTGGAGAGCTCGGCCACGCGCGCAGCCGCGTCTTGCTTTTCCTTTTCCTTGGACAGGTTGACTTCCGACGCCCCGGGCTTGGCGGCAGAGGCGCCTTTGCTCAGCGTCAGCTTGTCCGGCGCAGCGGGCGCCGTGTCCTTGCGATCGTCGATTTCGGCGCGCAGCTTGCCGGCGTCCTTGCGGGCCGGGGCTTCGGCGGCAGTCGCGGGCACTGCGCTGGCAAGCCGCTGGCGGAAGCTGCCGAAATCGGCACTTTGCGCCTGGATCACTTGCCGGGCCTCGGCGGCGTCGATCGCCGCTGCGGCCTCGGCTGTCGGAACCTTCAACAATGCACCGGCCTTGAGGCGGTTCATGTTCTCGCCGATGAATGCCTGCGGGTTGCCGCGGTACAGAGACACCAGCGTCTGATCGAGCGACACCGTGCCCTGGCGGGTTCGGGATGCGATGCGCGTCAGGGTGTCGCCAGGCCGGACCAGGTAGGTGTCACCGCTGGTGCCAACGGCAGCCGGAGTGGGTGCGGGAGGCGGCGGGGCCTTGGCCACGCGATCCGCTGCGGGTGCGGGCGCAGGCGCAGGCGCAGGTCGTTGTGGGCGCGGCGCAGCCGGAGCTGCCGCAGGGGGCGCCGAGAACACAGGGGCGGTGGCGACCGCTGGTGCGGGCGGCGCCGCAGGTGCCTGGGCCACAGGCGGGTCGAACAGCAGGGTGTATTCGCGCACCAACCGGCCGGTGGACCACGACAGTTCAAGGATCACATCGACGAACGGCTCCTGCACCACGCGATCGCTGGTCAATCGCAGGAAGGGCCGGCCATCGGCACGCTTGAGCAACGCAGCCTGGGTGGTCGGCAACACGCTGTTGTATTCAACGCCGAGCGAACGGTAGGACTCCGGCGGTGCGATGCGGATCTTGAGATTGCCCGCTTCTTCCGGCGTCAGGCTGGTGACATCGATCTCAGCCCGCAGGGTTTCGCCCAAGGAGGACTGCACCGCAAGCCGGCCCAGCCCGAGCGCCCAGGAACCGGTGGATCCCAGCGAGAGTGCAGCGAGGGCCACACTGGTCAGAGCGAATCGCCCGAGTTGCTGCGTCGTGTTCTTCAAGGCGTCTCCCAACCAGGCGGTCGAGCTGTCAGTCAGCTCCACCAGACGATCGACGCCTGATTTCACGGGCGACGATCACGAAGAAAATGTCAACAAATCACAATAGCATCAAGCAGATACGGTGACAAGCTCATGCAACGCCTGAAAAGGCAACTGCGGCCCTGTCTCAATCCCGTCCTGGCAAGCTGTCGCACCCAGACAACGGGTGCGCCGCCTACCGAGGCGTTCAGGCCTCGAGCAGGATGCGCAACATCCGGCGCAGCGGCTCCGCCGCTCCCCACAACAACTGGTCTCCGATGGTGAAGGCGCCCAGATACTCGGGCCCCATGGCCATCTTGCGCAAACGGCCGACCGGGATGTCCAGCGTGCCGGTGACAGCCACCGGCGTCAGTTGCCGGACGGTGTCTTCCCGATTGTTGGGCACCACCTTGACCCACGCGTTGTCATTTGCAATCAATTGCTCGATATCGGACAGCGGCACAGTCTTCTTGAGCTTGAACAGCAGTGCCTGGCTGTGGCAGCGCATCGCACCGACGCGCACGCAGAAGCCATCGACGGGCACGCCCGCCTTGTCGAAGCCTTCGCCCTGTCCCAGGATCTTGTTGGTTTCGGCGCCGCCCTTCCACTCTTCCCGGCTGACACCGAAGCCATCGTCATCACGCCCCTTGCCCTGGCCCAGGTCCTTGTCGATCCAGGGGATCAGCGATCCGGCCAGCGGCACGCCGAACTGCGCCGTCTCGGCTTCGGTCAACGCACGTTGCTTGGCCAGCAGGCCTCGATCGATGTCGAGGATGGCGCTCTTCGGGTCGTCCAGCAGGTTGCGCACCGCGCCGTTCAGCGTGCCGAACTGAGTGAGCAGCTCGCGCATGTGCTGCGCCCCACCGCCCGATGCTGCCTGGTAGGTCTGCGTGCTCATCCACTCGACCAGCCCCGCCTTGTACAGCGCACCGACACCCATCAGCATGCAGCTCACCGTGCAATTGCCGCCGATCCAGTTGCGTCCGCCCCTCGACAGTGCGTTCTTGATCACCGGCAGGTTGACTGGATCGAGCACGATCACCGCGTCGCTCTTCATCCGCAGCGTCGATGCGGCATCGATCCAGTGCCCGGCCCAGCCTGCGGCGCGCAGCTTCGGGAACACCTCGGTGGTGTAGTCGCCGCCCTGCGCGGTGATGATGATGTCGCAGCGCTTGAGCGCCTCGATGTCGTAGGCGTCCTTCAGGGTCGATTCATTGCGCGCCTGCGCTGGCGCCTTACCACCTGCGTTGCTGGTGCTGAAAAACACCGGCTCGATCAAAGGGAAGTCGCCTTCCTGCTGCATCCGATCGAGCAGGACCGAGCCCACCATGCCACGCCAACCCACCAATCCGACGAGCTTCATCGCCTTGCCTTTCAAAACCGCATCTTGTTCAACTTACGCCGATTTCACTGCGGCGACAACGGCCGACCCCATTTCCCGGGTGCCCACACGCTGTGTGCCTTCGGACCAGATATCGGACGTGCGCAACCCCGACTCGAGCACCTTCGTGACCGCCGCCTCGATGCGCAACGCTGCTTCGGGCTGATTGAGCGAGAAGCGCAGCATCATGGCCAGCGACAGGATCGTGGCCAGCGGGTTCGCGATGTTCTTGCCCGCGATGTCCGGCGCACTGCCATGGCTGGGCTCGTACAAGCCGCGATTTTCCGCGTTCAGCGAGGCCGACGGCAGCATGCCGATCGAGCCGGTCAGCATCGCCGCTTCGTCGGACAGGATGTCGCCGAACATGTTGCCGGTGACGATCACATCGAACGCCTTCGGCGCCTTGACCAGCTGCATCGCCGCGTTGTCGACGTAGAGATGATCGAGCGCCACATCCGGGTAGTCGGCGTGGACCTCGGTCACCACATCGCGCCAGAACTGGAAGGTTTCCAGCACATTGGCCTTGTCGACGCTGGTCACGCGCTTGCTCCGCTTTCTGGCCGCCTGGAACGCCACATGCGCGATGCGCTCGATCTCCGGGCGCGAGTAGCGCATCGTGTCGAAGGCCTCTGGCTGGCCGGCGAACGCCCCGTCGGGCGACACGCGGCGACCACGCGGCTGGCCAAAGTAGATGTCGCCGGTCAGCTCGCGCACGATCAGGATGTCCAGCCCGGCCACCAGTTCGGGCTTCAGGCTCGACGCGTGCGTGAGTTGCGGGTGGCAGATGGCCGGGCGGAAGTTGGCAAACAGCTGCAGGTTCCGGCGCAACCCGAGAATGGCCTGCTCGGGGCGCAAGGCACGCTCGAGCGTGTCGTATTTCCAGTCGCCCACCGCTCCGAACAGCACGGCGTCGGCGCTCTGCGCCACCTTCAAGGTGGCCTCGGGCAGTGGATGGCCGTGTGCCGCGTAGGCGGCACCGCCAACCAGCGCGGTCTCGCTTTCGTACCGAATGTCGAGGACCTCGAGCACACGCACTGCCTCGGCCATGATTTCAGGGCCGATGCCATCGCCGGGCAGGATTGCTATGTTCACGGATCAAGGTCCTTTGTAGTTGTCATAGGTCAGCCGCTCGACCAGCACCTTCTCGCACAGCTTGAAGACCACGTAGAACGCAGCCGCCAGATACCCCAGCGTCATCAGACTGAGCAACTGCAACAGCCCGCCGTCACGCACGGCGTCCAGGCCATTCATCACCAGGAAGTTGATGTTGGCGCTGACCAAGTGCAGCAGATTCAACGTCAACAAACCGAAGCACACAAAACTCATTCCCATCAGCAAGAACGTCAACCACCATCGATGCGACAGGTACCGATAAAGACGGCCATACGTCACCGTCGACGTGCTCAGAGGGTGTGCGCCAGCCATGGCTTCTTCAGCAGGCGCTCGGCTTCATAGGCCTTGATCTTGTCGGCATGCCGCAAGGTGAGCCCGATGTCATCGAACCCGTTGAGCAGGCAGAACTTGCGAAACGCCTGCACCTCGAAGGGCAGTTCGGTCCCGTCGGGCTTGACGATGACCTGGCGCTCGAGGTCGATGGTGAGGCTGTAGCCGACGAAGGCCGCCACCTCGTCGAACAGCCGGTTCATCTCGGCCTCGGACAGCACGATGGGCAGCAGTCCGTTCTTGAAGCAGTTGCCAAAGAAGATGTCAGCGAAGCTGGGCGCAATCACCGCTCGGAAACCGTACTGATCGAGGGCCCACGGCGCGTGCTCGCGCGATGAGCCACAGCCGAAATTCTTGCGCGCGATCAGCACCGAGGCACCTTGGTAGCGCGGCTGGTTCAGCACGAAATCCGGGTTCGGCCGGCGCGTGGCGGGGTCTTGTCCCGGATAGCCCGCGTCGAGATAGCGCCATTCATCGAACAGGTTTATTCCGAAGCCTGACTTCTTGATCGACTTCAGGAACTGCTTCGGAATGATCGCGTCGGTGTCGACGTTCTCACGGTCCATCGGGGCAACCAGCCCCTTGTGCACGCGAAACGGGTTCATCCGCGACTCACTTCTTCTTGCCCAGGTCTTCGACCGCTTCACCGGCCTTCTGGACATCCTTGCCCACGCCGGCAATGGTGTTGCAGCCGGTGAGGAAGACGACCACGGCGGCCAGGGCAAAAACAATGCGCTTCATCTGGGAGTTCTCCTTGGATTTGAAAAAGGTTCAAAGCAGTCGTCGAACATCGACGAAATGGCCCTCGATGGCGGCCGCTGCGGCCATGGCCGGGCTCACCAGGTGGGTGCGGCCACCGGCGCCCTGACGGCCTTCGAAATTGCGGTTCGATGTCGAGGCGCAGCGCTCACCGGGCTCGAGCCGGTCGGCATTCATGGCCAGACACATCGAGCAGCCCGGCTCGCGCCATTCAAAGCCCGCGGCCTTGAACACCGCGTCCAGCCCCTCGCGTTCCGCCTGCTCCTTGACCAGACCGGAGCCGGGCACGACCAGCGCCAGCTTGATGTTCGGTGCCAGTTTGCGGCCCAGCTTGCGCACCACTGCCGCCGCTTCGCGCATGTCTTCGATGCGCGAGTTGGTGCACGAGCCGATGAACACTTTGTCGACCAGGATGTCGGCGATCGGCTTGTTGGGTTGCAGCGCCATGTAGGCCAGCGCGCGCTCCATCGCGCCGCGCTTGTTCGCGTCCTTCTCGCGCTCAGGGTCGGGTACGCGATCCTCGATCGACAGCACCATCTCGGGCGAGGTGCCCCAGGTCACCTGCGGGCGTATGGACGCCGCGTCGAGTTCGACCACCGCATCGAACACCGCATCGGCATCCGAGTGCAGCGTGCGCCAGTAGACGACGGCGTGTTCCCACTCGACGCCGGCGGGCGTGTAGGGGCGGCCTTTCACATACGAGATCGTGGTGTCGTCGACGGCGATCAGCCCGGCTCGCGCACCGGCTTCGATCGCCATGTTGCACACCGTCATGCGGCCTTCCATGCTGAGCGCACGGATCGCCGAGCCGGCGAATTCGATCGTGTAACCCGTGCCCCCGGCCGTGCCGATCTTCCCGATGACGGCCAGCACCAGGTCCTTGGCGCCGCAGCCCGGGGGCAGCACGCCTTCGACGCGGATCAGCATGTTCTTGGCCTTCTTGGCCAGCAGCGTCTGTGTGGCCAACACGTGCTCGACCTCGCTGGTGCCGATACCGTGCGCCAGCGCGCCGAAGGCACCGTGCGTCGAGGTGTGCGAATCGCCGCAGACCACGGTCATGCCGGGCAGCGTCGCGCCCTGCTCCGGCCCGATCACGTGCACGATGCCCTGACGGCGGTCGTTCATCTTGAACTGGGTGATCCCGACGCGATCGCAATTCGCATCGAGCGTGTCGACCTGCAGCTTGGACACCGGATCGGCGATGCCATACGAGCGGTCGGTGGTCGGCACGTTGTGGTCGCTGACCGCGAGGTTGGCCGACAGGCGCCAGACCTTGCGGTGCGCCAGATCCAGCCCCTCGAACGCCTGTGGGCTGGTCACTTCATGGACGAGGTGGCGATCGATGTAGAGCACGGTCGTGCCGTCGTCCTCGGTGTGAACGACATGCTCGTCCCAGAGTTTGTCGTAGAGCGTGCGGCCCATGGGTGGCGACCTTTTGAAGAAGAACCTGCGATTTTAGGCGCGACCCCTGCTGCGCCACCGCAAAGTGACACAGGCGCGGCCTGCCCCATGAAAAAACCCGGCTCCAGGCCGGGTTTCAGGCGAGAAACCGGCCGACTCAGCGCTCGGAGATCAGCTTCACGTCGCGGGTGGGCGAGCCATTGAACAGCTGGCGCGGGCGACCGATCTTGTACTCGGGGTCGCTGATCATTTCGTTCAGCTGAGCGATCCACCCCACCGTGCGGGCCAGCGCGAAGATCGCGGTGAACAGCGACACCGGAATACCGATCGCGCGCTGCACGATGCCGGAGTAGAAGTCGACGTTCGGGTACAGCTTGCGCGACACGAAATAGTCGTCTTCCAGCGCGATCTTTTCCAGCGCCATCGCCAGCTTCAGGATCGGGTCGTTGTTCTTGCCCATCGCGGTCAGGACTTCGTGGCAGGTCTCGCGCATGAGCTTGGCGCGCGGGTCGTAGTTCTTGTAGACACGGTGACCGAAGCCCATCAGCTTGACGTTGCTGTTCTTGTCCTTGACCTGCTTGATGAACTCACCGATCTTCTCGACGCCACCCATCTTCTGGACGTCTTCCAGCATGTTCAGCGCGGCCTCGTTGGCGCCGCCGTGCGCCGGGCCCCACAGGCAGGCCACGCCCGCTGCGATCGCTGCGAACGGGTTGGTGCCCGACGAGCCGCACAGGCGCACCGTCGAGGTGCTGGCGTTCTGCTCGTGGTCGGCGTGGAGGATGAAGATCCGGTCCATCGCGCGCACCAGCACGTCGTCCGGCACATATTCCTCGCAGGGCGTGGCAAACATCATGCGCATGAAGTTGCCGGCGTAGCTGAGGTCGTTCTTCGGGTAGATGTAGGGCTGGCCGATCGAGTACTTGTAAGCCATGGCCACAAGGGTCGGCATCTTGGCAATCAGGCGGATGGCCGAGATCTCGCGGTGCTCCGGGTTATTGATGTCGGTGCTGTCGTGATAGAAGGCCGACAGGCCGCCCACCAAGCCGGTCATGATGGCCATCGGATGGGCATCACGGCGGAAACCGCGCAGGAAGAACTGCATCTGCTCGTTGACCATCGTGTGGCGCGTCACGAGCTTGGTGAAGTCGTGCTTCTCGGTTTCGTTGGGCAGCTCCCCGCGCAACAGCAGGTGGCAGGTTTCCATGAAATCGCAGTTCTTCGCCAACTGCTCGATGGGGTAACCGCGGTAAAGCAATTCGCCCTTGTCGCCATCGATGTAGGTGATCTTCGACTGGCATGCTGCGGTGGACAGGAAACCGGGGTCGTAGGTGAACTTGCCGGTTTGACCGTACAGCTTGCGGATATCGATCACGTCCGGCCCGACCGACCCTTTGAAGATCGGCAAGTCCATGCTCGGGCTGCCGTCGGAGAACGACAGGGTGGCTTTGACATCGGAGGGGGTCATGGTCGGTCCTTGGGCTAGGTCGTCGTGGGAGTAGGGGTGTACAGCTGGCAACTCATCGAGGCATGCGCATCAGGCGCAGCACCTCGAGGGTGCTGTCGTCAAGGAGCCCCTCTTCGGGTTCGCGGCGTGCCAGCAACAGGTCCAGCAGGTCGTTGTCCGACAGGTCCATCAGCGCCAGAAGTCCGTTGGCCTGACCCTGCGTCAGGCTCGCCTCGTGGCGTGCGAAGAAACGCTCGACGAAGAGGTCGTTCTCGAGCAACCCACGCCGGCAGCGCCAGCGCAGCTTGCTCAGTGCACGTTCGTCGATGGGCGTATTCATCAGGGGAAATCGCAGTCAGCGGCGTCAGACCGCCCGGCGAATCATCATTTCCTTGATCTTGCCGATGGCCTTGGTCGGGTTCAGTCCCTTGGGGCACACATCGACGCAATTCATGATGGTGTGGCAGCGGAACAGTCGGTAAGGATCTTCCAGATTGTCCAGACGGCCTTCGGTGTCCTGATCGCGGCTGTCGGCAATGAAGCGATACGCTTGCAAGAGTCCTGCCGGGCCGACGAACTTGTCCGGGTTCCACCAGAAACTGGGGCAACTGGTCGAGCAGCTGGCGCACAGGATGCATTCGTACAGACCGTTGAGCTCTTCGCGCTCTTCGGGGCTCTGCAGGCGCTCCTTCTCGGGCGGGAACTCGTCGTTGACCAGGTACGGCTTGATCGAGTTGTACTGCTTGAAGAACTGCGTCATGTCGACGATCAGATCGCGGATCACCGGCAGGCCGGGCAGCGGCTTCAACACCACCACACCGGGCAAGGTGCGCATGTTGGTCAGGCAGGCCAGACCGTTCTTGCCATTGATGTTCATCGCGTCGGAACCGCACACCCCTTCGCGGCAGGAGCGGCGGAACGACAGCGTCGGGTCGACGGCCTTCAGCTTGTTCAATGCATCGAGCAACATGCGCTCGCTGCCGTCGAGTTCGACTTCCAGCGTCTGCATGCGCGGCTTGGTGTCGGTGTCGGGGTCGTAGCGGTAGATCTGGAACACGCGCTTGGTCATGACTGCTCTCCGTCGCGTTGGTGATGGGGGTGGTTCAATGAATGCATGGTGATCAGAAGGTGCGCACCACCGGAGGGATCGATTCCGCCGTCAGCGGCTTGAGGTTCACCGGCTTGTAGTCGAGGCGGTTGCCTTCGCTGTACCACAGCGTGTGCTTGAGCCACACTTTGTCGTTGCGGCCATTCGGAAACTCGGCCGAATTGGCGTAGTCGTCGACAGTGTGGGCGCCCCGGCTTTCCCGGCGCGCCGCTGCCGACACCATCGTCGCCAGCGCCACCTCGATCAGGTTCTCGACTTCCAGCGCCTCGATGCGAGCGGTGTTGAACACCTTGGACTTGTCGGCCAGGTGGATGCCCTTGACGCGCTCGGCCAGCTTCTTGATCTCGACCACACCCTCGTCCATCGAGGCCTGGGTGCGGAACACACCGGCATGGCGCTGCATCGTCGCGCGAATGTCGTTGGCGACGTCCTGCGCGTACTCGCCGCCGGTGCTGGCCTCGTACTTGTTCAGGCGGCCCAGGGTGTAGTCCGCCGCATCGCCGGGCAGCGGCTTATGGCTTTTGGTCTTGAGTGCGCTGTCGACGATGTGGTTGCCGGCCGCTCGGCCGAACACCAGCAAATCGAGCAGCGAATTGGTGCCGAGGCGGTTGGCCCCGTGCACGCTCACGCAGGCGCATTCGCCCACCGCGTACAGACCCTTGATGATCTCGTTGGGCTGGCCGTTCTTCGGTGCCACCACCTGGCCGTGGATGTTGGTCGGGATGCCACCCATCTGGTAGTGGATGGTCGGCACCACGGGGATCGGCTCCTTGGTGATGTCGACGTTGGCGAAGTTGTGGCCGATCTCGTAGACCGACGGCAGCCGCTTCATGATGGTCTCGGCGCCCAGGTGCGTCATGTCGAGCACCACGTGGTCCTTGTTCGGACCGCAACCGCGCCCTTCCTTGATCTCCTGGTCCATGCAACGCGAGACGAAATCGCGCGGCGCCAGGTCCTTCAGCGTCGGTGCATAACGTTCCATGAAGCGCTCGCCGTTGCAGTTGCGCAGGATCGCGCCTTCGCCGCGGCAGCCTTCGGTCAGCAGCACACCGGCACCGGCCACACCGGTCGGGTGGAACTGCCAGAACTCCATGTCTTCGAGCGGGATGCCAGCGCGCGCCGCCATGCCCAGGCCGTCACCGGTGTTGATGAA
The DNA here is from genome assembly GCA_002255905.1 of Burkholderiales bacterium PBB1. Classification (GTDB taxonomy): domain Bacteria; phylum Pseudomonadota; class Gammaproteobacteria; order Burkholderiales; family Burkholderiaceae_C; genus PBB1. Next base: position 173,775 of record NKIN01000001.1, on the reverse strand, counting down.
GGCATTGGTCGACGCCGCGAAAATGCGCCCCGCGCCGCCCGTGGCCATCAGCGTGACCTTGGCTTCGAGGATGTGGACCTCGCCGGTCTCCATCTCCAGCGCAGTGACGCCCACCACGTCGCCGTCGGCGTCGCGGATCAGATCGAGCGCCATCCACTCGACGAAGAAATTGGTGCGCGCCTTGACGTTCTGCTGATACAGCGTGTGCAGCATCGCGTGGCCGGTGCGGTCGGCAGCGGCGCAGGCACGCTGCACCGGCTTTTCACCGTAGTTCGCGGTGTGACCACCGAAGGGACGCTGGTAGATCGTGCCGTCGGGGTTGCGGTCGAACGGCATGCCGAAGTGCTCGAGCTCGTAAACCACCTTCGGCGCCTCGCGGCACATGAACTCGATGGCGTCCTGGTCACCCAGCCAGTCGCTGCCCTTGACGGTGTCGTAGAAGTGGTAGTGCCAGTTGTCCTCGGACATGTTGCCCAGGCTGGCGCCGATGCCACCTTGCGCGGCCACGGTGTGTGAGCGGGTCGGAAACACCTTCGACAGCACCGCGACGTTCAAGCCGGCGCGCGCCAGTTGCAGCGACGCACGCATGCCGGAGCCGCCCGCGCCGACGATCACCACGTCGAACTTGCGCTTCGGAATCGAAGAACTCAATGAACTCATTGCAGACGAACCCACTTGCATCACAGTCTCCACAGCACTTGGATGGCCCAGCCCGCACACCCCACCAACCAGGCGATGGTGAACACCTGCAGAGCGAGACGAATACCCACCGGCTTGACGTAATCCATCCAGACGTCACGCATGCCGACCCACACGTGGTACAGCAGCGAGACGATGACGACGAAGGTCAGTACCTTCATCCATTGGGCGGCGAAGATGCCGGCCCATTTGTCGTAGCCCATTTCGCCAGGCAGCAGCACCTGCACGATGACCACGATGGTGAACAGGGCCATCAGGCCCGCCGTGACCCGCTGCGACAGCCAGTCGCGCAAGCCGTAGTGCGCACCGACGACGATGCGCTTTGATCCGAAATTCTGTGCCATGGGTCGGGAAGGTCAGAGGAAGAGCTTGGCGCCGAGCAGCACGGTCAGCACCACGCTGAGGCTGAGGGTCACCAATGCGGAGCTGTGGCCGAATTCCTTGGTCACCGCATGCGTCATGTCCATCCACAGATGGCGCAGGCCCGCGATGAAGTGGTGCAGGAAGGCCCAGATCAGGCCCAGCGCAATCAGTTTGAACAGCACGCCGGGAAAGGGGCCTGCGCCGTAGGAGAACACCGAGGTGAACGAGGCGTAGCTGATCTCGGAGGTGACGCTGGCGTCGAACATCCAGATGATGAAGGGCATCAGCAGGAACATGCCGACACCACTGACACGGTGCAGGATCGACACGATGCCGGCGGGCGGCAGCCGGTACTTGACGATCTGGCTGACATGGATGTTGCGGTAGGTGGGCCGCGGCTTCAGGGTGTCTGACATCTCCAACTTTCTCGTATCCGCTTGCACGGGTTGACTGAGTTTATTGCAATGCAGCACGCTGGAAACTCCACATCGCTGGCCAGCTGCCTTGCAGCGGCAGGGACACGCGGAAGCTCAGCGTGCATCAACTGAGTGCATTTCGATAGTGGTAGCTCGTGGTGTTGTACAGGCCGTGACGGAACTCGACCGGCTTGTCGTCGTAGGTGAAGGACAGCCGCTCGACGCTGAGCAGAGGGTGCCCCACATCGACGGCGAGGGCAGGCGCAGACACCGCATCGGCCGCAACCGCCCGTATCTTTTCGTCGGCGCGGATCATGTGCACGCCGAACTCGCTTTCGAACAGGCCGTACATCGGCCCTTTGTAGTCGCTGAGCCGTTCGGCCGTCAGCCCCTTGAACAACTGCCCTGGCAGCCAGATGTCGTCGAAGACCACCGGGACCGCATTGAAGGTGAGCACGCGCCGAACGTTGACCACCGCATCGCCTGGCTTCAGCGCCAGCGAGCGCGCCACATCGGCCGGAGAGCGCAGCCGACGACAGTCGATGAAGCGGCGCTGCACCCTGCCGGCATCGTCGCCATCGGGCATCAGGCGCAGGAACCGGTACTGGTTCTTCTGTTCGGCGTGGGTGGCGACGAAGGTGCCCTTGCCCTGCCGGCGCACCAGCAGGTTCTCGGCGGACAGCTCGTCGATCGCCTTGCGCACCGTGCCCTGGCTGACCTTGAATCTCGCGGCGAGCTCCATCTCGCTTGGAATCGCTTCACCGGGACGCCACTCTCCGACACGCAGGCTGCGCGTCATCAGCGTCTTGATCTGCTGGTACAGCGGGCTGAAGGCCGGCGAGGCGCCCTCTTCCGGACGACCCGATGCGACCAGAGGCGGCTCGGTGGCGGGAACAGCGGCGCTGGGCATGCCTGAATTGCAGCACAGGAACAGCGCGGCCGTCCAGCCAATACCGTTGATTTTCGTCAGATGTCTTATGTAAGACATAGGACTTTTGACCTGGCGCCTGTTCGACCCTACACTCGACAAGTCCGATGCCTACAATTTCAGGTTGCTGACACCGCGGGATCGCCCCGGGCACCAGCATCCTCTACGCCCATCTACCCCCGGAGATCCCCATGAGCAAGTCCCCCGTTCGCGTTGCCGTCACCGGCGCTGCAGGCCAAATCGGCTACGCCCTGCTGTTCCGCATCGCCTCCGGAGAAATGCTCGGCAAGGACCAGCCGGTGATCCTGCAACTGCTGGAGATCCCGGACGAGAAAGCCCAAAACGCGCTGAAGGGCGTGATCATGGAGCTTGACGACTGCGCCTTCCCGCTGTTGGCCGGCATCGAAGCGCACAGCGACCCGGTAGCTGCATTCAAGAACACCGACTACGCCTTGCTGGTCGGCGCCCGTCCGCGCGGCCCAGGCATGGAGCGCTCCGACCTGCTCGCCGCCAACGCACAGATCTTCACCGCGCAAGGCAAGGCGCTGAATCAGTCGGCCTCGCGCAACGTCAAGGTGCTGGTGGTCGGCAACCCGGCCAACACCAACGCCTACATCGCGATGAAGAGCGCGCCGGATCTGCCCGCGAAGAACTTCACCGCGATGCTGCGCCTGGACCACAACCGCGCCGCCAGTCAGATCGCCGCGAAAACCGGCAAGCCGGTGTCGAGCATTGAGAAGCTGGCCGTCTGGGGCAACCACTCGCCCACGATGTATGCCGATTACCGCTTCGCCACCATTGGCGGCCAGTCGGTCAAGGCGATGATCAACGACGACGTGTGGAACAAGGACACCTTCTTGCCGACCGTGGGCAAGCGCGGCGCCGCCATCATCGCGGCGCGCGGCGTGTCGTCGGCGGCCTCGGCTGCCAACGCCGCCATCGATCACATGCGCGACTGGGCGCTGGGCACCAACGGCAAGTGGGTCACGATGGGCGTGGCGTCGAATGGCGAATACGGCATTCCCAAGGGCGTGATGTTCGGCTACCCGGTCACCACCGCTGGAGGCGAGTACAAGATCGTCGAAGGCCTGGAGATCGACGCCTTCAGCCAGGAACGCATCAACATCACGCTGAAAGAGCTGACCGACGAACAAGACGGCGTCAAGCACCTGCTCTGATCCCGGCTCTTTGTTGCAACCCGCGCCACGCGCAGAAAGCCGGCCACCGCTGCGGAGGCCGGCTTTTTTCATGCGACGCGCTTGTGCATAGATCTTCACGACTTCGCAGGTTCATCCCATGGCATCCTTTTCCACTCTGCTCGCAGGCCTGAATCTGGCCGCCCTGCTGATCGCGCCGGTCGCATTCGCTGCCGACACGGCACAGACCACGCCTGCGCCCGCGCGCAAGCCGGCCAAGGTGGCAGCCAAACCCAAAGCGCCCGTGGTGCCCGCCGAAGTGGTGCCCGAGCCGGCGACGCCCGAGCAGATCAGCGCCTCCGAGCGGGTCTATTACGGCGAGTACGACTGCGACTTCCAGCAGGTCGTTCACATCTCGGCCAGCGAACGCCACCCCTCGTACGTCGAACTGCGTTTCGCGAAGAACCGCTACCTGATGAAGCCGGTGCTGTCGTCCACCGGTGCGATACGGCTCGAAGACGTGAAGGGCCAGACGCTGATGATCCAGATCGCCAGCAAGTCGATGCTGATGAACGTGAAGACCGGCACCCGTCTGGTCGACGCCTGCGTCAGCCCGGTCCAGCGGGTGGCCATCGAGACGGCGAAGGCCGCGCCGGTGCCAGAGAACACCCTGCTGACCGCGCCCCGCCCTTGATCTGCCCGACCGTGGTGCGCCGGCCCGCCCAAGCTGCCAGGCCGAGGCACACCACTTGCATCCCCATCGACTTTCCGAAGGAACCCCACCATGCTTGAAGCCTATCGCCTCCACGTCGCCGAACGCGCCGCCCTGGGCATCCCTCCGCTGCCGCTGTCGGCCGCCCAGACCAGCCAGCTGATCGAGCTGCTGAAGGCCCCACCGGCAGGCGAAGAGAAAGTGCTGGTCGACTTGATCACGCACCGCGTGCCGGCCGGCGTGGACGATGCCGCCCGCGTCAAGGCCAGCTACCTTGCCGCGGTGGCCCACGGCACCGAGAAGTGCTCGCTGATCAGCCCCGAACTGGCCACCCAGCTGCTGGGAACGATGCTTGGCGGCTACAACATCAGCCCGCTGATCGAGCTGCTCGACAGCCCGAACGTGGGCGCCGTGGCAGCTGCCGGCCTGAAGAACACGCTGCTGATGTTCGACCAGTTCCACGACGTGAAGGACAAGGCCGACCAGGGCAACGCGCACGCCAAGGCCGTGCTGCAGAGCTGGGCCGATGCCGAGTGGTTCACCTCGCGGCCCGAAGTGCCCCAGTCGATCACCGTCAGCATCTTCAAGGTCACCGGCGAAACCAACACCGATGACCTGTCGCCCGCGCCCGACGCCTGGAGCCGCCCCGACATTCCGCTGCACGCACTGGCGATGCTGAAGAACGCCCGCCCCGGCATCACGCCGGAAGAAGACGGCAAGCGCGGCCCGGTCAAGTTCATCGAAGACCTGCGTGCGCGCGGCAACCTCGTCGCCTACGTGGGTGACGTGGTCGGCACCGGCTCGAGTCGCAAGTCGGCCACCAACTCGGTGCTGTGGTTCACCGGCGAAGACATCCCTTTTGTTCCCAACAAGCGGTTTGGTGGCGTGTGCCTCGGCGCCAAGATCGCGCCGATCTTCTACAACACGATGGAAGACGCTGGTGCGCTGCCGATCGAGCTCGACGTGAACCAGATGAACATGGGCGACGTGGTCGAACTGCGCCCCTATGAAGGCAAGGCTCTGAAAGACGGCAAGGTGATTGCTGAGTTCAAGGTCAAGAGCGAGGTGCTGTTCGACGAGGTGCGCGCGGGCGGCCGCATCCCGTTGATCATCGGCCGCGGCCTGACCGCCAAGGCGCGTGAAGCGCTCGGCCTGTCCGTGAGCACGCTGTTCCGCCTTCCGCAGAACCCGGTCGACACCAAGAGGGGCTTCAGCCTGGGCCAGAAGATGGTCGGCAAGGCCTGCGGCCTGCCTGTGGTCAACGGCAACCAGCAGGGCGTGCGCCCCGGTACCTACTGCGAACCGCGCATGACCAGCGTGGGCTCGCAAGACACCACTGGCCCGATGACCCGCGACGAGCTGAAAGACCTGGCCTGCCTGGGCTTCAGCGCCGACCTAGTGATGCAGTCGTTCTGCCACACGGCGGCGTATCCGAAGCCGGTCGACGTGAAGATGCACCACGAACTGCCGGACTTCATCAGCCACCGCGGCGGCATCGCGCTGCGCCCGGGCGACGGCGTGATCCACAGCTGGCTCAACCGGTTCCTGCTGCCCGACACGGTGGGCACCGGCGGCGACAGCCACACCCGCTTCCCCATCGGCATCAGCTTCCCCGCAGGCTCCGGTCTGGTGGCCTTCGCTGCCGCCACCGGCGTGATGCCGCTCGACATGCCCGAGAGCGTGCTCGTGCGCTTCAAGGGCACCATGCAGCCCGGCGTCACGCTGCGCGACCTGGTCAACGCGATCCCGCTGTACGCGATCAAGGCGGGCCTGTTGACGGTTGAGAAGAAGGGCAAGAAGAACATCTTCAGCGGCCGCATCCTCGAGATCGAAGGATTGCCCGACCTGAAGGTGGAGCAGGCCTTCGAGCTGAGCGACGCCTCGGCCGAGCGCAGCGCTGCCGGCTGCACCGTGCACCTGAACAAGGAGCCCATCATCGAGTACATCCACAGCAACATCACGCTGATGAAGTGGATGATCTCCGAGGGCTATGCCGACGCCCGCACGCTGGCCCGCCGCATCGCCGCGCAAGAAGCCTGGCTGGCCGACCCGCAGCTGCTCAAGGGCGACGCCGACGCCGACTACGCCGCCGTGATCGAGATCGATCTGGCCGACATCCACGAGCCCATCGTCGCCTGCCCGAACGACCCGGACGACGTGAAGACGCTGTCCGATGTGGCCGGCGCCAAGATCGACGAGGTGTTCATCGGCAGCTGCATGACCAACATCGGCCACTTCCGCGCGGCCAGCAAGCTGCTGGAAAACAAGCGCGACATCCCCGTCAAGCTGTGGGTCGCGCCGCCGACCAAGATGGACGCCAAGAAGCTCAGCGACGAAGGCCACTACGGCGTGCTGGGCACGGCCGGCGCACGCATGGAAATGCCTGGCTGCAGCCTGTGCATGGGCAACCAGGCGCAGGTGAAGGAAGGCGCCACGGTGTTCTCCACCAGCACCCGCAACTTCCCGAACCGCCTGGGCAAGAACAGCAACGTCTACCTCGGGTCGGCCGAACTCGCCGCCATCTGCTCGAAGCTGGGACGCATCCCGACCCGCGAGGAGTACCTGAAAGACATGGGCGTGCTGACCGCGGCCAGCGACAAGGTCTATCAGTACCTGAACTTCGACAAGATCGAGGAGTTCACCGACGCGGCGGAGAAGGTGCCGGCGTCGGTTTGATCGGCTGTTGATCAACGAAAAGGCCCGCTTGATGCGGGCCTTTTTTGCGACTGCGCGAGTCAGGCGACCTGATCCTGCAGCAACGCCAACAGCGCGCTCTCATCCAGCACCGCAATCCCCAGCTCATTCGCCTTGTCCAGCTTGCTACCCGCCTCCGCGCCAGCCACGACGTAGTTCGTCTTCTTAGACACCGAGCCGGTCACCTTGCCGCCGGCGGCTTCGATCAACTCCTTGGCCGCATCGCGGGTCAGAGTGGGCAGGGTGCCGGTGAGCACGAAGGTCTTGCCGGTGACGCCGGCGATACCCGTCGCTTCCGGCGCCGCCACGGCTGTGCCTTCGGTTTCTTCCCAGGTGATGCCAACGGCTCGCAGCTGCTCGACGATCTCGCGGTGGTGCGGCTGGTCGAAGAAGCTGCGCACGCTGTGCGCGACCACCGGGCCGACGTCGTTGACCTCCAGCAGCTGCGCTTCGGTCGCTTCGATGATGCGGTCGAGTTGGCCGAAATGCCGCGCCAGGTCCTTCGCGGTGGTCTCACCGATGTGGCGAATACCGAGCGCGTACAGAAAGCGGCCGAGCGTCGTGCGCTTGCTGGCGTCCAGCCCGGCCAGCAGGTTGGCGGCGCTCTTGTCGCCCATGCGGTCGAGCGCGCACAACTTGTCCAGACCCAGGGTGTACAGCTCGGGCAGCGTGCGAATGAGCCCGCCATCCACCAACTGATCGACCAGCTTGTCGCCCAGCCCTTCGATGTCCATCGCGCGGCGGCCGGCGAAATGCAGGATCGCTTCCTTGCGCTGCGCCGGGCAGGTGAGCCCGCCGGTGCAGCGCCAGTCGACCTCGCCCTCTTCGCGGCCGATCGGGCTGCTGCAAACGGGACACTGACCACCCAAGCGCTGGTACAGATCGAAGGGTTCGCCGCGTGTTCCCTCCGCGGCCAATGGGTCATGCACCACACCCACGACCTGTGGAATCACATCGCCGGCGCGGCGCACGATCACCGTGTCGCCCACCCGCACGTCCTTGCGGCGCACCTCGTCCTCGTTGTGCAGCGTGGCGTTACTGACGGTGGTGCCCCCCACAAACACTGGCTCCAGCTTCGCCACCGGCGTCAGCTTGCCAGTGCGGCCGACCTGGATGTCGATGCCCAGCAGCTTCGTCATCTGCTCCTGCGCCGGGTACTTGTGCGCCACCGCCCAGCGCGGCTCGCGGGTCACGAAGCCCAGGCGCTGCTGCAGCGCGCGGTCGTTGACCTTGTAGACGACGCCGTCGATGTCGAACGGCAGTGCGTCGCGCTTGGCGCCGATCGCCGCATGGAAGCCGACCAGGCCTTCGGCGCCCTGCACCACCGCGCGCTCGTCGCTGACCGGCAATCCGAAAGCGGCCAGTGCGTCGAGCAGCGCACTGTGCGTGGCGGGCAGCGCAGCGTTGTCCACACCCCAACCCTGCACTTCGCCCAAGCCATAGGCAAAGAAGCTCAGCGGGCGCTTCGCGGCAATCGCCGGGTCGAGCTGGCGCACCGCGCCGGCCGCGGCGTTGCGCGGGTTGACGAAAGTCTTCTCGTTTTTTGCACCCTGCGCGATCAGCGCGCGCTGACGCTCGTTGAGTGCCTCGAAATCGTCGCGCCGGATGTAGACCTCGCCACGAACCTCCAGCACGGCCGGTGGCGTGTCACTGTGCAAACGCCGCGGGATCTGCGCAATGGTGCGGATGTTCTGCGTCACGTCCTCGCCGGTTTCGCCATCGCCCCGCGTGGCGGCCTGCACCAGCACGCCAGACTCGTAGCGCAGGTTCATCGCGAGGCCGTCGAACTTCAGCTCGGCGGCGTATTCGATCGGAAGATCGGCGTCGGTCAAGGCCAGTTCACGCCGTACCCGCGCATCGAATGCGACGGCGCCACTGGGTTCGGTGTCGGTCTCGGTGCGGATCGACAGCATCGGCACCGCATGCCGCACCGCGACAAAGCCATCGAGCACGCCGCCGACCACGCGCTGCGTCGGTGAATCGTCACGGCGCAGTTCAGGGTGCGCGGCCTCGATCGCCTCGAGCTCCTGGAACAGCCGGTCGTATTCGGCATCGGGAATCTGCGGCGCATCGAGCACGTAGTAGCTGTGGGCGTGCTGTTGCAGCAGCGCCCGCAACTCGGCAGCGCGGCGCGCGTGTTCGGGCTCGCTCATCGCATGCCGATGCTGCGGTCGCGCGGGCCGTCAGCTGAACAGGCGCCGCGCGGCCGCGGAGCCTGCGGCCAGATCGCGGGCCTGCAGCGCGGCGTACAAACGCACGAGTTCGCTGTCGATGAAGGCGAAGCCGTCTGCCGTCAACGGTTGCCCACGGTCGTCGACGATGTCGGCGTCGAGGTCCTGCGACAGACCCAGGGCGCTGACCTGCCAGGCGGTGAACGGTGCGGCAGATGAATCGGTCTGCGACACATCGAAGCCCAGCGTCAGCTCGCGCAGAGCGGCGGTGTGGGGGTCGTCGGACAGCGCGGCCTGCGAATCGAAGGCGAGGGTCAGCACCGGTGGGGCGCCGTCTTCGGCCGAGGGCAGCACCAGCCGACCTGGCAACACCCCGGGCACGAAACCATGCCGCGAGGCCTGCTGCAGCACGTAGCCGATGCTCCAGGCGGCGCTGCGAGCGCGCAGCTGCACGGCCATCTGCGCATCGTGTTCACCCGCGAAGGTGTCGAGCTCGCGCGCCCGTGCTGCCACCTCGCGCATGTCCGGGAAATCGGCCATGGCACCGATCGCTTCAGCGAAGACTTCGAGCTTCTGCACGAACTCCGAATACTCGATCTCGTTCAAGGCACCGGTGCGGTTGGCCAGTTGCAGGCCCGCCTGCAGCTCGCCATAACGCTGACCCGGCAGCGGTGGCTCCCAATCGCCGCTGTCGGCGTTCAGGCCCTCGATGAAGAAGGGCTTGCTGCCCGCACGGCGGCTGCCCGGCAGGTGCGACAGCACCGCGTCGCCGGTGACGGGCGCTTCCAGCGTCAGCGGCACGATCACGTCGATCAGCGCATCGATCCGCGGCACGGCGCGGCGCAACAGCGAGCGACCGGCCACTTCAGTGTCCAGCGGCATGGCGCTGTCGCCCAGGTGGGGCGCCACACGGCCGCTGGGATCGTCGTGCTGCGGGCTCCCGCCAGGCACCGTGCCCAGCACCGGCTCGCGCGGCTCAACGCGCGCGGCCGACAAGTCGGCCTTCTTCGGCCCGGCCTTGCGCGCCTGCCAGGCGCCATGCGCGATCACGCCGATCAACACCGCGCCGCCCAGCACGGCCAGTGCCAGCGTCAGGTCGCTGGTCATGCCGCTTCCGCCAGGCTGACGGCTTCGGCCATGTCCACCGCGACGATGCGCGAGACGCCCTGCTCCTGCATGGTCACGCCGATCAACTGCACCGCCATCTCCATCGCGATCTTGTTGTGGCTGATGAACAGGAACTGCGTGCCCTTGGACATTTCCTTGACCAGCTTGGCGTAGCGCTCGGTGTTGGCGTCGTCGAGCGGCGCATCGACCTCGTCCAGCAAACAGAACGGCGCCGGGTTCAGCTGGAAGATCGCGAACACCAGCGCGATCGCAGTCAGCGCTTTCTCGCCGCCTGAAAGCAGGTGGATGGTGCTGTTCTTCTTGCCCGGCGGCTGCGCCATCACCTGCACGCCCGCGTCGAGGATCTCGTCGCCGGTCATCACCAGCTTGGCCTGCCCGCCGCCGAACAGGCTGGGGAACATGCGGCCGAAGTGCTCGTTGACCTGGTTGAAGGTGGTGCCGAGCAGATCGCGGGTTTCGAGGTCGATCTTGTGGATCGCGCCTTCGAGCGTGCCGATCGCGTCGAGCAGGTCGGCGTTCTGCGCGTCGAGGAAGGTCTTGCGCTCGCGCGCAGTCGTCAACTCCTCGAGCGCTGCGAGGTTGACCGCGCCCAGCGCCGTGATCTCACGGTTGATGCGGTCGATCTCGGATTGCAGCCCATGCAGCCGAACACCGTTGCTTTCGATGCCTTGCGACAGCACCTCGAAGTCGACATTCGCAGCCACCAGCTGCTCCAGGTACTGCGCGCCACCGAGCTGGGCTGCCTGCGCTTCGAGCTGCAGTTTCGTGATGCGGTCGCGCAGCGGCTGCAGGCTCTGCTCATGCGCCATCCGCTGCTCGTCGGCGCGCCGCAGGCGCAGCGTCAGGTCGTCGTATGCGCTGCGCTGGGCAGCGAGCGCGGCCTCCCGGTCGAGCTTCACGGCCAAGGCTTCCTGCAGGCCGGCCTGGGCCGACGCGTCGGTGTAGCGTGCCAGCTCTTCGTTGAGCTGCGTCTCGGCCTGCGCATTGCTCGCGATTTGCTGCAGGGCCGTTTCGATGCCGCGCTGCAATTCGCTGCGCCGCGCGGCCAGCGAGCGCGTGGTGAATTGCGATTCCTGCGCCTGCCGCTCCAAGGTGCGCAGTTGCTCGCGCGCGGCAGCCAGCGTGCGCTCGGCCTGGATCACCGCATCGTCGAGTTCGGCGTGGCGCTCCTGCGTGGTGGCCAGCTCGATGTCGAGGGTTTCGAATCGCGCTTCGCCCGTGGCTCGGCGCTCGTTGAGTTCTTCCTGCTGCGCGTCGATCTCGGCAAGCTCATCGTCGAGCTGCACCGAGCGCGATTGCGTCTGCTCGGCCTGCTGCGTGAGGCGCAGCAGTTCGACCTGCAGCTGGTGCGCGCGGCTTTGCGCCTCGGCCGACTCGCGGCGCGCGGTGGCGAGGTGCTCCGACGCACTGCTGTAGGCCGCTTCGGCGCGGACCAGCGCGCTGCGCGCCTCTTCGGTGATCAGCGATTGCGCGCGCAGCTGGCGGTCGAGGTTCTCGATGTCCTGGGCGCGTGCCAGCAGGCCGGCCTGCTCGGAGTCCGGCGCGTAGAACGACACCGCGTGCGCGCTGACGGCGTGGCCTTCGCGCGTCATCAGCACCTCGCCGTGCTGCAAGCGCGACCGGGCTGCCAGCGCGTCGTCGAGGCTGGCCGCGGTGTAGACGCCTTCGAGCCAGTCGGTCAACAGCGCCTTCAGGCCCGCATCGCCGAGGCGCAGCAGGTCACTGAGCCGCGACAGCCCGGCGTTCGTTTGGGGCGCCGGCGCGATCGCCGCTGGTGGCGTGTAGAACACCAGCTTGGCTGGCGGCGCATCGGCAGCGAAGGCGCGCACCGTGTCGACACGGCCGACTTCAAGCGCGTTGATGCGTTCGCGCAGGGCCGCTTCGAGCGCGGTCTCCCAGCCAGGTTCGATGTGGATGCGCGTCCACAAGCCGGCGAGCCCCTCGAGGCCGTGCTTGGCCAGCCAGGGGCGCAGCTTGCCTTCGGTCTGCACCTTGTCTTGCAGGGCACGCAGGGCATCGAGGCGGGCACCGAAGTCGGTTTGTCGGGCCGCTTCGGTGTTGAGCTCGGCCTGGCGCGCTCGCCGGGCATCGTCGAGCGACGGCACCTGCTCGCTCAGCTCGGCGAGGCGCGCCTCGGCGACCTCGCGCGTCGCCTCGGCGCTGCCGAACTGCTGCTTCAGGTATGCGATGCGTTCGGCATCGGGCGTGGCGAGCTGGCGCTTTTCGCCGGCCAGCCGCTCACGGCGCGCCGCCAGCTGGCGGCTCTGGTCGTCGAGGTTGCGGCTTTCGCTCGCCAGCAGCTGGATCTGCTGCTGCACGCTGGCCACCAGCGTGCGTTGCGCACCGGCTGCCGATTGCGCCGCGCGCACCGCGTCTTCGAGGCCAGGCAGACGGTCGGCCTGCTCTTCGGCCTGCGCGGCCAGCACCTCGCTGTGCTCGTCGGCGCTCGCGACCTGCTCGGCGAGCTGCTCGAGTTCAGCCTCGGCCTGGGCGCGGCGGTCGGCCCACTGCGTGGTCTGCAGCACCAGCTCGGCCAGCCGCTGCTCGGCACGCTGGCGGCCTTCCACCACATAGCGGATGCGCTCTTCGAGCCGGCTGACTTCCAGCGCCGCTTCGGCGAGCCGGCCCTGTGCCGCATGCAATTCGTCGCTGGCCGCGTAGTGCGCCTGCCGGATGGTTTCGAGCTCAGCCTCGCCCTGGCGCAGCTCGGCCGTCTTGGATTCCAGCGCCACGATGGCGGCGGCCACATCCTTCTCGATGCGCTGCTGCTCACCGGCCGCATCGCGATGCCGCAGAAACCACAGCTGGTGCAGCTTCAGCGTGCCGTCGTCTTGCAGGCTGCGGTAGCGGCCCGCCACCTCGGCCTGCTTTTCCAGCTTCTCGAGGTTGGCGTTGAGCTCGCGCAAGATGTCTTCGACGCGCGTCAGGTTCTCTCGCGTGTCCTTGAGGCGGTTCTCGGTCTCGCGGCGGCGCTCCTTGTATTTGGAGACGCCGGCGGCCTCTTCGAGGAACATCCGCAGCTCTTCGGGCTTGCTCTCGATGATCCGGCTGATCGTGCCCTGGCCGATGATTGCGTAGGCGCGCGGGCCGAGGCCGGTGCCGAGGAACACGTCCTGCACGTCGCGGCGGCGCACTGGTTGGTTGTTGATGTGGTAACTGCTGCTGCCGTCGCGTGTGAGCACGCGCTTGACGGCAATCTCGGCGAACTGGTTCCACTGCCCGCCGGCGCGGGCGTCTTCGTTGCTGAACACCAGCTCGACGCTGGCACGGCTGGCCGGCTTGCGCTGGCCCGATCCGTTGAAGATCACGTCCTGCATCGACTCGCCGCGCAGCTCACTGGCCTTGCTTTCGCCGAGCACCCAGCGCACCGCGTCCATGATGTTGGATTTGCCGCAGCCATTGGGCCCGACCACGCCGACCAATTGGCCGGGCAGCTGGAAATGGGTGGGATCGGCGAACGACTTGAAGCCGGACAGCTTGATGGAATTCAGGCGCATGGACGAGAGCGGATTCCAGCGCGCCCCATCGGCCGATAGAGCACGTAAGTCGTTGATTTTGTTGACTAAAAACCAGCTGTCGCGGGTCTGTCGCAGCGGGGCATCATAGCATCGCCATGGTGCGAAATTACCGCTCTCGGGCTGCGTTACCGCCGGTCACTCTCCCGGCAGGCGCCGCTCCTCGGCGCTGGCGGGCCCGCTGATAATCCGGCGATGAATCCCCTGCTCGGCTTGCTGCAGCCCTACCCGTTCGAGCGCCTGCGGGCGCTGACGCGACAGATCACACCGAACGCGGCCTACCACCCGATCAGCCTGGGCATCGGGGAACCCAAGCACCCCACGCCGTCGCTGATCACCGACGCGCTGGTGGCGAACCTGAAGGGCCTGGCCAGCTACCCGGCCACTGCCGGTGAACCCGCACTGCGCAGCGCGATCGCGCGATGGATCACGCGCCGCTACGGCGTCACGGTCGACGAGACGCAGCAGGTGTTGCCGGTGAACGGGTCGCGCGAGGCACTGTTCGCGCTGGCGCAGACCGTGATCGACCCGACCCGGGGCGATGCCACCGTGGTTTGCCCCAATCCGTTCTATCAAATCTACGAAGGTGCAGCGCTGCTGGCCGGCGCCCGGGTGGCGTTCGTCAACAGCGACCCGGCGCGCCAGTTCGCCACCGACTGGGCATCGGTGCCCGAATCCACCTGGGCACGCACGCAGCTGCTGTACGTGTGCTCACCCGGCAACCCCACCGGTGCGGTGATGCCGCTCGCCGAATGGAAGACGCTGTTCGAGTTGAGCGACCAGCATGGTTTCGTGATCGCGTCGGACGAGTGCTATTCCGAGATCTACTTCCGCGATGTGCCACCACTCGGGTCGCTGGAAGCCGCGGTGCACCTGGGCCGCAGCGACTTCCGCCGGCTGGTGGCGTTCACCAGCCTCTCGAAGCGCTCGAACGTGCCCGGCATGCGCAGCGGCTTCGTTGCCGGAGACGCCGAGATCCTGAAAGCATTTCTGCTGTACCGCACCTACCACGGCAGCGCGATGAGCCCGACCGTGCAAGCGGCCAGCATCGCGGCCTGGAACGACGAGGCGCATGTGGTCGCCAACCGCGAGCAGTACCGGAAGAAGTTCGCGCAGGTCACGCCGCTGCTGTCCACGGTGATGGACGTGTCGCTGCCCGACGCGGGTTTCTACCTGTGGGTTGACGTGTCCCGACTGGCCCCTGGTGGTGACGACATCGCGTTCGCGCTCGCGCTGCTCGCTCAATACAATGTGGCGGTGCTGCCGGGCAGCCTGTTGGCGCGCGAGGTCGATGGGGTGAATCCGGGTGCCGGGCGGATCCGTCTGGCGCTGGTGTCTGAAGCGAGCGATTGCCTCGAAGCCGTCCAGCGCATCGTGGCCTTTGCCGAGTCGCTGCGCAGCCGCTGAAGCCCACACCGTCTTGCGACACCCTTCCTGAATCCTTTTTGAATCGCCCATGACCGCCAACCTCCAGAGCACCATCGAAGCCGCGTGGGAGAACCGCGCCAGCCTGACCGCCACCAGCCACCCGGAGGTCAACGAGGCCGTTGAAACGGTGCTTTCCGACCTGAACAAGGGCCGCATCCGTGTGGCCGATCGCCAGGGCGTCGGCCAGTGGACGGTGAACCAGTGGGTCAAGAAGGCCGTGCTGCTGTCGTTCCGGCTGAACGACAACGAACTGATGCACGCGGGCGATCTGACCTTCTTCGACAAGGTGAAGACGAAGTTCTCGCACATCGACGAGGCCGCGGTCCGCGCCTCGGGCGTGCGCATCGTGCCGCCGGCGGTGGCGCGGCACGGCAGCTATCTCGGGAAGAACGTGGTGCTGATGCCCAGCTTCGTCAACATCGGCGCCTACGTCGACGAGGGCACGATGGTCGATACCTGGGCGGCTGTCGGCTCCTGCGCGCAGATCGGCAAGAACGTGCACCTGTCGGGCGGCGTCGGCATCGGCGGCGTGCTCGAACCGATGCAGGCCAACCCGACCATCATCGAGGACAACTGCTTCATCGGCGCGCGCTCGGAGATCGTCGAAGGCGTGATCGTCGAGGAGAACTCCGTGATCAGCATGGGCGTGTACATCGGCCAGAGCACCAAGATCTACGACCGCGCCACGGGCGAGGTCAGCTACGGCCGCATTCCGGCCGGTTCGGTGGTGGTCAGCGGCAACCTGCCCAGCGCCGACGGCAAGTACAGCCTGTACTGCGCGGTGATCGTCAAGAAGGTCGACGCGCAGACGCGCGCCAAGACCAGCATCAACGACCTGCTGCGCGCCTGAACTTCGCAACGTTGACCCGGAGATCCCGATGAGCGGAAACATGGAGCGTGTGCTGAAGCTGATGTCGGAGAAGAACGCCTCCGACGTCTACCTGTCTGCCAACACGCCGATCCTCATCAAGATCAACGGGCAGCTGATCCAGCTGAGCGATCAGCCACTGACCCCGGCGCAGCCTCGTCAGCTGCTGGCCGAGGTGCTGACGCCGCGGCAACTCGAAGAGCTCGAAGACACCGGCGAATTGAACGTGGGCGTCGGGTTGCCCGGCATCGGCAGTTTCCGGTTGAGCGGCTTCAAGCAGCGCGGCTCGGTTGCCGCTGTGTTCCGCTGCATCCCGTTCGCCATCCCGACGCTGGAAAGCCTGCTGGTTCCGCCGGTGCTGAACACGCTGATCATGGAGAAGCGTGGCCTGATCCTGATGGTGGGCTCGACTGGCGCGGGCAAGAGCACGACGCTGGCGGCGATGCTGGAGCAGCGCAACCAGCAGATGGCCGGCCACATCCTCACGATCGAAGACCCGATCGAATTCCTGTTCACCAACAAGAAGTCGGTGGTCAACCAGCGGGAGGTCGGCCGCGACACGCAGTCGCTGCAGGTGGGCCTGCGCAATGCGCTGCGGCAGGCGCCGGACTGCATCCTGATCGGCGAAATCCGCGACCGTGAAACGATGACGGCAGCGATCTCGTACGCGCTGTCCGGGCACCTGGTGCTGTCGACCTTGCATGCGAACAACAGCTACCACGCGTTGGGCCGCATCCTGTCCTTCTACACACCCGAGTCACGCCCTGCGCTGCTGTCCGACCTGTCGTCGGGGCTGCGCGCCATCGTGTCCCAGCGGCTGGTGCGCGCCACGGCGGGCGGGCGACTCCCGGCGGTCGAGGTGATGCTCAACACCAAGCTGATCTCCGACCTGATCAGCGCCGGCGATTTCGGCGGCGTGCGCGAGGCCATGGAAAAGTCGCTGGCCGAAGGCTCGCAGACCTTCGAGCAGGACCTGGCGCGCCTGATCACGCAGGGGACGATCTCACGCGACGAGGGCCTGGCCTTCGCCGACTCGCCGACCAACCTGATGTGGCGGCTGCAGAACGACATGTCGCCGGTGTCTCGCATCACGGCCAAGAAACCCGAACCGGAAGACGGCGCCAGCTTCACCGAAATCACGCTCGACGTCCGGCCGGACCCCATGACCACCCGTTCAGCCCCGCTGCTCGGCCTGTGACGCACGGACTGGCGCTGACCCCATGACTCTGGACACATCGACCCGATGACCCTCCTCGACCTGATCACGCGCGAAGCCGCCCGCCTCAAAAAGGCGGGCGTTTCGTTTGGGCACGGCACGGCCAATGCCTTCGACGAGGCCGCCTGGCTGGTGCTGTGGAGCCTGGACATGGAGCTCGACGCGCTCGAGTTGCACGCCAAGCGCGAGCTCTCGGCCGACGAAGAGGCCAAGGCGGTGGCCCTGATCGCGCGCCGCATCGAGACCCGCCAGCCCGCGGCCTACCTGACGCGCGAAGCGTGGCTGCAGAACGTGCCGTTCTACGTCGACGAGCGGACCATCGTGCCGCGCTCTTTCATCGCCGAACTGCTGGTCGATGGCGAGGAACAGGGGACGCTCGACGCCTGGCTGTCCGACCGCACCCAGCGCGTGCTCGACCTGTGCACCGGCAACGGCAGCCTGGCGGTGATCGCGGCGCTCGCCTATCCCGACGTCGAGGTCGATGCCTGCGACCTGTCCGAAGCCGCGCTCGAAGTGGCGAAGATCAATGTCGACCGCCACCAGCTGGGCAAGCGCATCTCGCTGATGACGTCGGATCTGCTGGCCAGCGTGCGCGGCCCGTACGACCTGATCCTGTGCAACCCGCCCTACGTCAACGCGAGCAGCATGGCCGCGCTGCCCGAGGAATACCGACATGAGCCCGCGCTGGCGCTGGCCGGAGGCGAAGACGGCATGGACCTGGTCCGCCGGATCATCCAAGACGCCCCGGCAAAGCTGAGCGACATCGGCGTGCTGGTGCTCGAGATTGGCCACGAACGCCGGCATTTCGAAGCCGCCTTCCGCCGCCTGGAGGTGGCCTGGCTGGAAACCAGCGCCGGTGACGATGCCGTACTGCTGGTGACCCGCGAGGCGCTGGTGCGCTGGTCCAAGCGCAGCGACGGCTGGAGGGCGTGACACCATGATCACGCTCAAGGAAGTGACGCTGCGACGCGGCACGAAGCTGGTGCTCGATGCGGCTTCGGTGACGATCCAGCCAGGCGAAAACGTGGGCCTGGTCGGGCGCAACGGGGCCGGCAAATCCAGCCTGTTCGCGCTGCTGACCGAGCGGCTGCAGTCCGACGGCGGCGAGGTCACCATGCCGCCACGCTGGCGGGTCGGCGAAGTGGCACAGAACATGCCCGAGACCGACGACGGCGCCACCGATTTCGTGCTCGAAGGCGACACCCGTCTGATGGAAGCGCAGGCGCAGCTGTCGGCTGCCGAGGCAGGCGACGACGGCCACGCGATCGCCGACGGACACCAGGCGCTGGCCGATGCCGGCGCCTTCGATGCGCGGCCGCGTGCGCAGGCGCTCTTGCTGGGCCTGGGCTTCAAGGGCGAGCAGCTCGATGCGCCGGTCAACAGCTTCTCGGGTGGCTGGCGCATGCGCCTGCAACTCGCGCGTGCGCTGATGTGCCCGGCCGATCTGCTGCTGCTCGACGAGCCCACCAACCACCTGGACCTCGATGCATTGGTGTGGCTCGAAGCCTGGCTCAAGCGCTTCGAGGGCACGATGCTGGTGATCAGCCACGACCGCGAATTCCTCGACGCGATCACCAACGTCACCGTGCATCTGGAGGACACCAAGCTCACACGCTACGGCGGCAACTACACCGCGTTCGAGGAGATGCGCGCCGAGCGGATGGTGCTGCAGCAGGCCAGCTTCGAGAAGCAGAAGGAGAAGATGGCCCATCTGCAGAAGTTCATCGACCGTTTCAAGGCCAAGGCCAGCAAGGCCAGGCAGGCGCAAAGCCGCGTCAAGGCCCTCGACCGGATGGAGAAGCTGGCGCCGGTGCTCACCTCGCGCGAGTTCTCGTTCGAATTTCGCGAGCCGCTGAACTTGCCAAACCCGATGCTGAGCCTGAAGGACGTCGAATGCGGGTACCCCGCGCTCGAGGACGGTGGGCCCGACAAGATCATCGTGCGCAACATCAACCGTTCGGTGCTCGCCGGGCAGCGCATCGGCATCCTCGGCGCCAACGGCCAGGGCAAGTCGACGGTGGTGAAAACGATCGCCCGCGCGCAGGCCGCGCTCGGCGGCACGATCACCGAAGGCAAGGGCCTGGCGATCGGCTATTTCGCGCAGCAGGAGATGGACGTGCTGCGGCCCGGCGACTCGCCACTGAACCACATGATCCGCCTGGCACGCGAGGTGAGCCCGCAGGCGCGCGAGCAGGAGCTGCGCAACTTCCTCGGCCAGTTCCGCTTCGCCTCCGACATGGTCAACCAGGCCGTGGGCACGCTGAGTGGCGGCGAGAAGGCACGCCTGGTGCTGGCGATGCTGGTGTGGCAGCGCCCCAACCTGTTGCTGCTCGACGAGCCGACCAACCACCTCGACCTCGACACGCGCGAAGCACTGTCGATGGCGCTCAACGAGTTCGAAGGCTCGCTGATGCTGGTGAGTCACGACCGGGCGCTGCTGCGCGAGGTCTGCGACGAGTTCTGGCTGGTCGCCGATGGCGGCGTGCGTCCGTTCGACGGCGACCTCGACGACTACCAGAAGTACCTGCTCGACACCGCCCGCGCGCAGGCCAAGGCACTGCGCGAAGCCGGCAACGCCGGCAAGAAGACCACCGCGTCGACCGCAAAGGCTGCGACTACACCGCCGGCTGCGCAGCCCGCTGCCGCCGCAGCGACCTCGGCACCCGCCCGCCGCGACGACCGCAAGACCGATGCGCAGGCGCGCCAGTTGAGGTCCGACGAGTTGAAGCCGTTGCGCAAGGAGATCAACCGGATCGACAACCGCCTTGGCGTGCTGTTCGGCGACCGCGACACGATCGAGGCCAGTCTCGCCACCGGAACGCTGACGCCGGCCCAGCTGGCCGACAGCGGCAAGAAGCTCAAGGCGATCAGCGAAGAAATTGAGCGCCTGGAGGGGCAGTGGCTGGAACTGAGCACGCAGGTGGATGAGCTGACCGCCAAGGCGGGATGAGGCATGGCCGGTTCTCGCGGACCGAAGGTGACAACGAGTTTCGGCTCCACGGCGTCAAGCCATGTGCGTGATTGAACTTGTGTTCAACACCAGCCGCATGAGCGCACATAAACTGTCTGAGCAGTTTCAAGAGCAGTCCACTCGTCACCCCTCAGAGCCCACCCATCAGGAGCAACAGATGTCACCCGAGAAGATCCTCTACACCGCCCACGCCACCTCAACCGGAGGCCGTGAAGGCACCTCCAGGTCGTCAGACGGCGCCCTCGAAGCCAAGCTGACCACACCGAAGGAGCTCGGCGGCAACGGCGCCTTCGGCACCAACCCGGAACAGCTGTTCGCAGCCGGCTATTCGGCCTGCTTCATCGGCGCGATGAAGTTCGTTGCCGGCAACCAGAAGATCAGCCTGCCCGCCGACGTCTCGATCACCGCCGACGTGGGCATCGGCCCGATCCCGACCGGCTTCAGCATCGCGGTCACGCTGACGGTCTCGGTGCCGGGCATGGACCGCGCAGCGGTCGAGAAGCTGGTGGAAGCCGCGCACATCGTCTGCCCTTACTCGAACGCGACACGCGGCAACATCGACGTGACGCTGAAGGTCGCCTGATCCGGCTCGCGGCCCAGCGATGCGACGCCGGGCCGCTGAGGCCAGAGGCCACGTGCGGTCGGGCACAAGCTTCCGATGGTAAAAACGCGGTCCGGCGCGGTCCGGCGCGGTCCGGCCGCGCAGGGGATGCGCCCGACCCGGCGAGCCCCACGACTCATCCCCGCACAGGAGACCCTCATGAGATCCCGCTTCCATGCGGCTGCGTTGACAGCTGCGCTGCTGACCGCCACCGCGGTGTTTGCCCAGACGCCAGCAGCCGAAGAACCGTTCTGGGCCAAGGGTCGGCCCAAGAACCCGACGGCCGACAAGATGGCGCCGGTGCCGGCGTTCCCGATACCGACCGCGGCCGACCAGTTGCCGATCGCCAAGATCAAGCTGCCACCGGGGTTCAAGGCCGAGGTCTTCGTCAGCAACATCCTCGATGCCCGCAGCATGCGCGAGGGTGACAAGGGGACGGTGTTCGTCAGCAGCCTGTTCGTGGCGGGCAAGCTCTACGCGGTGGTCAACAACGGCGGCCAGCGTGAGGTGAAGACCCTCGCTGAAAAGCTCTTCCTGCCAAGCGGCATCGAATACCACAACGGCAGCCTGTTCCTGGCGACGCCGAAGGACATCGTGCGCTACGACAACATCGAGGCCCACCTCGACAAGTTGCCCGAGCCGGTGATGGTTTACGACAAGCTGCCGGGTGACGTGCCCCACGGCTGGAAGTTCATCAAGGTCGGGCCCGACAACAAGCTCTACGTGCCGGTGGGTGCGCCTTGCAACATCTGCGAGCCCGACGACCGCTACGCGAAGATCTTCCGCATGAACCTCGACGGCTCGGATGTCGAGGTGGTGGCCAGCGGCGTGCGCAACACCGTGGGCTTCGATTTCCAGCCCAAGACTGGCAAGCTGTGGTTCACCGACAACCAGCGCGACTGGCTGAGCGAAGACCTCCCTGAAGACGAACTGAATGTCGTCACGCAGCCCGGCAAACAGAATTTCGGCTATCCCTACTGCCACTCGGGCGACTTTGCCGACCCGGACCTCGGCTGGGGCAAGAAGTGCAGCGACTACGTGAAACCCGCTGCCAAGCTCGGCGCGCACTCGGCGCCGCTGGGCATGCGCTTCTACACCGGCAAGATGTTCCCGGCGAAGTACCAGGGCGCGATCTTCATCGCCCGCCACGGCCCGTGGAACCGAACGCAGAAGTACGCAGCAGACGTGGTGGTGGCCTTCCCCGACGGCAAGGGTGGCATCTCGCGTGTCGAGCCCTTCCTCACCGGCCTGGTCGAAAACAACCAGTTCCTCGGTCGCCCGGCTGACGTGTTGGTGATGAAGGATGGCTCCTTGCTGGTGAGCGACGACCACAACGGCGCGATCTACCGCATCACCTACAGCGGCAAATGAGCCTGCGGTGCGCGGTGCGGCGATGGCAGTGGGTAGCGCTGTTGAGCGCTGTCGCCATGGCGTCGGGAGCCTGGGCGCAGAGTGCGGCGCCCAAGCCCCAGGCTTCCAAGGCAGCCGCCAGCAAGGCAGCGCCGGCACCCGCCGCAGCACCGAAGCCGGTGGTCGACTACGGCGAGCGGTACACCGCCGTCTGCGCGGCCTGCCACGGCGGCGAGGGCCGCAGCGAAATGCCGCAGGTGCCGTCACTGGCTGGTCAGCACTCGTTCTATGTCGTCACGCAGCTCTTCCTGTTCCGCGATGGCCGACGCAACGACCACCCGATGGGTGCGGCCATGAGCGCCATGGCCAAGGGCATGAGCGACGGGGATCTGCGCGGCTACTCGGAAGCCATCGCGCGCTTGCCGGCGGCGGCATTGACAGCCGCATCGACGGCACCCGGTGCACCGCCGCGTGATGCCGCTCGCTTCGAGCGCGGTCGGCAGCTCACCACCGCCCACCGCTGCACCTCGTGTCACGGGCCCGATCTCGCAGGCGGCGGCCAGGTGCCACGGCTGGCGGGGCAGCGCGAGGATTACCTGCAGATTGCGCTGAAGGGCTTTCAAGGTGGCACTCGGCTCGGCTACACGCCAGCCATGAACGAGGCGCTGTCAGGCCTGACGGCACAAGACCTGGACGACCTGGCTCACTACATCTCCGGCAGCCTGAGCGACGGCAAGTAAGTCCAGGGACGTGCACCCCGCGGCGGCGGGTTCGCGCCCCATGCGTTGTCACGCGCCTGCTGGCAATGAACATCGGCCCTTCGGGGCCGTTGTTCATGCTGGCATGGATGGCATCAAGGCCAGCATCAAGTCGATGCGGGCCTTGACAGGGCTCAGATCGCCGGCGCCGGGCAGCCCTGCTGCACCAGGCCCGGACACGCGACCATCCCCACTGCGCACGCTGCGCCGCACCGCCACCCCCTGCGCCTGGGCTGCCCGCAACGCCGCTTCGAGCGCCTGGTGCACGGTGCCGTTGCCCGTGGCCGCGACGACCAGACCCTGCACGCCGTCGCCGACCAAGGCTTGCACCATGGCGCCACCCGCCCCGGCGTGGCTGACGACGATCTCGACCCGCGGCCATCGCGCCACATCGAACGACAGTGCCGCTGAGCAAGGTGCCTCGGCGGGCGCGTGGTCGGCGGGGTCTGACCGCCAGCTCACGCCGTCGCCCTGCACAACACCCAGTGGGCCGGCCTCACCCGAGTCGAACGCGTCCAGCCGCGTCGGATGCGCCTTGCGCACCTGCCGCGCACCGTGCACCTGGCCGGCCAGCACCGCGACCACACCCGCACGGCCGACGCGGCCGGACGCCAGCGCCACGCGCACGGCATCGCGCAGGTTGCCGGGTCCGTCGGCCCGCGCCGAGGTGGCCGGGCGCATCGCCCCGGTCAGCACCACCGGCTTGGCCGGGGCCAGCACCCGCTGCAGGAAATAGGCGGTTTCTTCCAGTGTGTCGGTGCCGTGGGTGATGACGACACCCGACACCTCGGCACGCGCCGTGTGATGCGCGACACGCCGCGCCAGGGCCTGCCAGATCGCGTGGCTCATGTCCTTGCTGTCGACCTGCGCGACCTGCTCGCTCTCGATCGGCACGGAAGCCAGCTCCGGCACCGCGGCCAGCAGCTCGGCAATGCTCAGCTGCGCGGCGGTGTAGGCGCTGTCATCGGCCGCCGACGGTGCGGTGCCGGCGATGGTGCCACCAGTGCCCAGCACGACGATGAGGGATGCCCTGTTTTGCATTTTGCGAAAAGCTGGATGAAAATACAGCCACTGGATGAACGATCAGTGAGCCCACAGAACACTGTCGCCGCTTAGACATTCCCCAAAGGACCGCCATGCAAGACGCCCCGAAGCTGACCGACCGGCAACAGCAGGTCCTCGACCTGGTGCAAAGCGCGATCGAACGCACCGGCGCGCCGCCAACGCGCGCCGAAATTGCGACCGAGCTCGGCTTCAAGTCAGCCAACGCGGCCGAAGAGCATCTGCAGGCACTGGCCCGCAAGGGCGTGATCGAGCTCGTGGGCGGCACCTCGCGGGGCATCCGTTTGAAGTCTGACACATTGCGCGCGCTGAACCTGATGCGTGGCAAGCAGTTCAGCCTGCCCCTGCCGAGCCTCGCGCAACTCACCTTGCCGCTGGTGGGCCGGGTGGCCGCTGGCAGCCCGATCCTGGCGCAGGAACACATCGACCAGACCTACCTGATGGAGTCCAGCATGTTCCCGCGCCGGCCCGATTACCTGCTGAAGGTGCGCGGCATGAGCATGCGAGATGCCGGCATCATGGATGGCGACTTGCTCGCGGTGCAGAAGGCGAAGGACGCAAAGAACGGCCAGATCGTGGTGGCGCGACTCGGCGACGAGGTCACGGTCAAACGCTTCAAACGCACCCGCACCACCATCGAGTTGCAGCCCGAGAACCCGGATTTCCAGACCATCGTGATCCCGTTCGGCGATGTCGACTTCGAGCTCGAAGGCCTGGCAGTCGGGTTGATCCGCAACAACATGATGCTGTAGCCACCGGGGGCGTCATCCGACGCCTGCCTGCTCGGACGCGCCTCAGTTGCCTGGCGATCACCGGGCTTTTCAGTGGATTGCAGTGAGGCTGGGCCCCAAGAATCCGTGTCGATCATCACTCCGACATCGACACCACTGGCCATGCCGACCTCCTGGACACAAAGGCTGCAATCCTCCTGGCAGTGGCGCGCGCGCCGCCCGCCGGAGGCCCAGCCGATCCAGCAACCGGTGCTGCGCACGGTGTCGCAACGCACCGAGGTCTTTCCACCTGACCGGTTGTACCGCGTGACACGCTGGCGCCGCGGTCTGCGCGAGTGGCTCAACACCGGCTGGGATGTCAGCCGGCCGGCCGATGTCGATGTGTGGCCCGCTCAGACGCACACGCACACGGCCGAACGCTCGCCGGTCGCCGACATGCGCCATGCCTTTGTCCAGGCGCTGGACGATCTCGACAGCGCAGCGGCCCAGGCCTTGCGCGACCAGATCGCACGCGCCAGGTCACCGCGCGAGTTGTGGCACCTGCGCACCGCGGTCTACACCCTGATCGCGACGCAGCACAGCGAATCCCAGGCCCAGGCGCGCATGGCCGCCCTCAACCATCTGTTCCCGCTGCGCAGGCTGTGCGCCGGGTTGTGGAGCCGTTGAGATGCACCTGCAACCACACACACGGCAGGCCGACCCCGAACTCTGGCGCGCGGTCCACGAGCGGTTCCTCTCCGTGCCGCAGCGCAACGAAGTCCCACTCGGCACCCAGCGCGACACCTTGCACGGCATGCCCGCCGACCGCCTGGCCATGGCCGCGAGCGGCTGGCCGCTGAAGGGTTGCGTCGGCGAGGGGATCGGCTGATCTGATCGGCGAGCACGGGCTCCAAGCAGCACCGCGGCTGCGCACGCCGGGTCGATGTCGGCAGTCACAATGTCAGGGTTGCTTCTGCCCTACATGACGTGAACATCATCATCCTCGACGACTACCAGGACGCGGTGCGCAAGCTGAAGTGCGCCGAGAAAATGGAGGCCCTGCGCGCCAAGGTCTACACCAACACCGTCAAGGGCATTGCCCAGCTGTCGGTGCGGCTGCGCGATGCCGAAGTCCTGGTGCTGATCCGCGAGCGCACCCATTTCCCCCGGCAGCTGCTGGAGAAGCTGCCCAAGCTGCGCCTGATCTCGCAGACCGGTCCGGTCGGCGCCCACATCGATGTGGAGGCCTGCACGCGACTGGGCATCGCGGTGGCCGAAGGCGCGGGGTCACCCGTGGCGCCCGCCGAGCTCACCTGGGCACTGATCATGGCGTCGATGCGCCGCGTGCCGCAGTACATCGGCAACCTGAAGCACGGCGCCTGGCAGCAGTCGGGCTTGAAGGCCTCGTCGATGCCAGCCAATTTCGGCGTCGGCATGGTGCTGCACGGCAAGACGCTGGGGGTGTGGGGCTACGGCCGCATCGGCCAGTTGGTGGCTGGCTACGCCCGCGCCTTCGGAATGCGGGTGATGGTGTGGGGCAGCGAATCGGCGCGCGAGCGGGCCGAACTCGACGGCCATGCCTCCGCCGCGTCATGCGAAAGCTTCTTCGACGAGTGCGACGTGCTGTCGTTGCACCTGCGCCTTGGGGAGACCACGCGCGGCATCGTCAAGATCGAGCACCTGTCTCGGATGAAGCCGACCGCCCTGCTGGTCAACACCTCGCGCGCCGAACTGATCGAAGACGGGGCCTTGGTGTCGGCGCTGAACCGCGGCCGGCCCGGCATGGCGGCCGTCGACGTGTTCGAGAGCGAGCCCATCCTGCAGGGGCATCCGCTGCTGCGCCTCGAGAACGCGGTCTGCACACCACACATCGGCTATGTCGAGCAGGACAGCTACGAGGAGTATTTCAGCGCTGCCTTCGACAACGTCGTGAATTTCATCGCCGGGACACCGACCCACCTGGTGAACCCCGAGGCCTTGAAGGTGCCGCGCTGAGCTCACATCCCGAGCAAGCCCCTGCGTCGGCCGCGCCGCGGTCGAACACAGATCTCTTTGTCACCTTCACCTGGCTGGCCTTGCAGGGTTTCGGCGGCGTACTGGCCGTGGCACAGCGCGAGCTGGTGGAGCGCAAACATTGGCTGACACGGGAGCAGTTCGTTGAACTGCTGTCTGTTGCGCAAGTGTTGCCCGGGCCGAACATCGTCAATCTGTCGATGATGCTCGGCGACCGCTGGTTCGGCGTGCGAGGTGCGATGTCGGCGCTGGCTGGCATGCTGCTGATGCCGTTGGGGGTCGTGCTGGTGCTGGCAACGCTGTACGGCCGCTACGAGCACCACCCGGCTGTCAGTGGCGCGCTGCGCGGCATGGGCGTGGCGGCTGCAGGGCTGGTCTTCGCCACCGCACTGAAGCTGTTGCCGACCTTGCGCACGAACCCACTGGGTCTCGGCAGCAGCCTGGGGCTGGCCATCGCCACCACGCTGGCCGTGACGCTGCTGCAGTGGCCGTTGCTGTGGGTGATCGCGGGGCTCGGTTCCGGTGCGATCGCGCTGGCATGGCGGCGCCTGCCCTGATGCAGACCGGGTCATGACACCGATCGACCTGCTTGGCCTGTTCGGCCACTTCCTGTTGCTCAGCCTGCTGGCCATCGGTGGCGCGATCACCACCGCACCGGACATGCACCGGTACCTGGTGGCAGAGCACGGCTGGATCAGCGACAGCCAGTTCACCGCCTCGATCGCATTGGCGCAGGCGGCGCCAGGACCGAACCTGCTGTTCGTTGCGGTGCTGGGCTGGAACGCGGCGGGCCCGCTGGGCGCACTGGCCACGATGAGCGGCATCCTGCTGCCGTCGAGCCTGCTCACCCTGTGCGCCACACGCTGGGGCCAGGCGCGCCGCGACACCCTGGGTGTGCGCGCCTTCACCGCGGGCATGGCACCGCTGACGCTGGGCTTGCTGGTGGCCACCAGTTGGGTGCTGTCACAACCGTTTCGCCAGCAGCCGGTGGCCTGGGCGCTCATCGCGCTGACGGTGGTGCTGACATTGCGCACACAGATCAGTCCGTTGTGGGTGGTCGGGCTGGGCGCACTCGTCGGTGGCTTCGGCCTCCTCTGACTATCACAAATCCGTCCAGCGTCAGCTGCTGCGGGTGCCGGCGCATGCACCGTGTTGGGATTTAGCCGCGCTGCGTCGGGGAACTTTTGATTGACAAGTTCACCAGTTGTGTCAACATGACCTGACACGTGGTGGTGTTAATTGATGTTTACACTTACCGGTGGCGGCAACGCAATTCCTGGCCGGCAGGCCATCAATAACCCTCGTGCGGGTTCAGCACGAAAAGAACTTCTTGCAAGGAGAAGACGTTATGGCAGACGACAAAGTTGGGATCACCGGATTGACGGTGGCCGAATCAGAGGAAATTCACCGCAATCTGATTCAAGGCACGCAGATCTTCGGGATCATCGCCGCGCTGGCACATTTGCTGGCGTACATCTATTCACCCTGGCTGCACTGATAGGAGCTCGACATGATCTACGGAAAAATGTGGACGGTCGTCCGTCCCCAACTGGGCATTCCTCTGTTCCTGACGGCCGTTGCCGTGTCGTCGTTCGCAGTGCACCTCGCACTGGTCACGAACACGCCGTGGCTGAAGGCGTACTACAACGGTGCCGCCAATCGCGCAGCACCGGCCGCTGTCGCGGCACCGGCGGCAGCGCCCGCTGAAGCACCGAAGTAATTTCGGCGCGCTTCGCGAAGGTCCGGTGGCATCGCTGTCCGGACCTTCCTTCTGGCTCTTTGGTGCCACTGAAGAACCACCGTCGATCCTCCGGATGACGTGCGCGCTCTCCTTGCAATCGGCTTAGCTGTCGCTACCGCGTCAAAGTGAAGTGAAGCAGATCAGCCAACAATTGATTTCAGCGTGGGCCAGTCTCGGCCCGCGCTTTTTGCCGTTTGCCGATGCGGCCACGCCCGAATTGCCGCTGTCGCGGCTGCTGCGCCTGTCGCTGTTCCAGGTCTCGGTCGGGATGGCGCTGGTGCTGCTGATCGGCACGCTCAACCGCGTCATGATCGTCGAGCTGAAGGTACCGGCCTCGCTGGTGTCGATCATGATCGCACTGCCGCTGGTGTTCGCTCCGCTGCGCGCGTTGATCGGCTTTCGTTCTGACACCCATCGCTCGGCCCTGGGCTGGCGTCGGGTCCCCTACATCTGGATGGGCACGCTGATTCAATTCGGTGGGCTCGCCATCATGCCGTTTGCGCTGCTCGTGTTGTCGGGTGGCGGCCAGGCCAGCCAGGCACCGGCCTGGTTCGGCTGGCTGGGCGCTGGCATCGCGTTCTTGCTGGTCGGCGCCGGCATGCACACCACCCAGACCGTCGGGCTGGCACTGGCCTGCGATCTGGCACCAGTCGAGTCGCAGCCCAAGGTGGTCGGCTTGATGTACGTGATGTTGCTGGTTGGCATGATTGGAAGCGCGCTGGTGTTCGGCGCCCTGCTGGCCGATTTCAGCCCGGCACGATTGATTCAGGTGATCCAGGGCTCGGCGCTGACCACCATGGTGCTGAACGTGATCGCACTCTGGAAGCAGGAGGGCCGCAGCCGCACGCCGCGCGCCGTTCCCCAAGGCGGGTTTCGGCAAGCATGGGAGTTGTTCACCAGCGGCGACGATGCAGTGCGACGCCTGGTGGCAGTCGGCCTGGGGACCATGGCCTTCAGCATGGAGGATGTGCTGCTGGAGCCTTTTGGCGGCGAGATCCTCGGGCTGAGCGTGGGCTCGACGACGGCGCTGACCGCGTCGCTGGCGATCGGCGGTCTGCTGGGATTCACGCTTGCGTCGCAGATCCTGAGCCGCGGCGCCGATCCGTTTCGCATGGCCAGCGCCGGCGCCCTGCTCGGTATTCCGGCCTTCTTCGCGGTGATCTTTTCAGCGTCGGTCCAGTCGCAGTGGCTGTTCGGTGCGGGGGTGCTGCTGATCGGTTTCGGAGCCGGATTGTTCGGTCACGGCACGCTCACGGCCACCATGAACCTCGCTCCGAAGAATCAGAGCGGCCTGGCGCTTGGCGCCTGGGGCGCAGTACAGGCCACCGGCGCGGGCCTGGCCATTGCCCTGGGTGGCGTGATCCGCGACGTCGTCGCTGCGCACAGCACCTCGACCACAGGCTACGTGACGGTGTACACGATCGAGATCGTGCTGTTGGTGGCCACCATCGTCGCGATGGCGCCGCTCCTGCGTCGCCACCCAGTTCAGGTTCCCGTTTGATCTCGCAAAAAACCGCGGCAAGCGTGGGCGTTGAACGTCAAAAAGCTACTGGCTGCTGGCGTTTTTGACGATAATTTTCCAACTGTTGCCCATCACCCATTACAACGAGGTATCCAGAATGAAAGTTCAAGGCATTCTTTTCCTGCTGTGGTTCATCGTCGTCGGCATCTGGATCGTGAATCAGTTCAAGTACGCACACCTGCGCGCTGAGCAAGAGAAGAAGCTCAAGGACGGCTCGTCGACGTGAGGTCAAGCACGCACTGACACCCGTCAGTCAACGCAACGGGCGCGATCTTCGCGCCCGTTTGCTTTTCTACAGCCGCTCGGTCACCCAGGGGCCCACCGAGGCCAGCGCAGCAGCCAGGCCGCTGGCATCGGTGCCACCGGCCATCGCCATGTCGGCCTTGCCACCGCCCTTGCCACCCACCTGCTGGGCAACGAAGTTGACCAGCTCGCCAGCCTTCACCTTGCCAACGGCGTCGGGCGTGACCCCCGCGGCCAGCTGAACCTTCCCGCCCTCGACACTGGCCAGCACCACGACCGCGCTCTTGAGCTTGTCCTTGAGCTTGTCAAGCGTCTCGCGCAGCGCCTTGGCATCGGCACCTTCCAGCCGCGCTGCCAACACCTTCACCCCACTCACGTCGACCGCCTGCGCCAGCAACTCGTCGCCTTGCGATGAGGCCAGCTTGCCTTTGACCGCGACCAGTTCCTTCTCGAGCGCACGCACCTGATCGAGCACTTGTGCGAGGCGATGCGGCACCTCGGCCGGGGCGGCCTTCAGCGTGCTGGCCAGCTGGTTCATCGTGCCTTCGAGCGATTGCAGGTAGCCCAGTGCGTTATCGCCGGTGATCGCCTCGATGCGCCGCACGCCTGCGGCCACGCCCGCCTCGGCAACGACCTTGAACAGGCCGATGTCGCCGGTGCGCGTCACGTGCGTGCCACCGCACAGCTCGCGGCTGCTGCCGATGTCGAGCACGCGCACCTCGTCGCCGTACTTCTCGCCGAACAGCATCATCGCGCCGGTCTTCTGCGCGTCATCGATTGCCATCACGCGCGCCTGGGTTGCTGCATTGGTCAGGATCTCGGCATTGACGATCGCCTCGATCTTGGCGATCTGCGCTTCGGTCACCGGTGCGTTGTGCGCGAAGTCGAAGCGGGTACGCTCAGGCGTCACCAGCGAGCCCTTCTGCTGCACGTGCGTGCCCAGCACCTCGCGCAAGGCCTTGTGCATCAGGTGAGTCGCGGAATGGTTGCGCACCGTCTTCGCGCGGCGTTCACCATCGACACGCGCGGTGAAGCTGTTCCCGACTGAAACCTCGCCTTCCACGATGCGTCCGTGGTGGCCGAACACGCAGGCCTGCACCTTGATCGTGTCCTCGACCAGCACGCGCGTGGTCGGGTTGCGCAGCTCGCCGGTGTCACCGACCTGGCCACCGCTCTCGGCATAGAACGGGGTCTGGTCGAGCACGATCACCACGTCGTCGCCTGCGCTCGCCTTGGTCACAGGGGTGCCGTCGAGGTAGATCGCGGTGACTTTCGCGCCCTCGTGCACCAGATGGTCATAGCCGTGGAAGGTGGTGGCCGCGCCGCTGTAGTCCAGGCCCTGCGCCATCTTGAACTTGCCGGCGGCGCGCGCCTGGTCGCGCTGGCGGTTCATCGCGATGTCGAACGCCGCGCTGTCGACCGTGACGCCGCGCTCACGGCAGACATCGGCGGTCAGGTCCAGCGGGAAGCCGTAGGTGTCGTGCAACTTGAAGGCCAGATCGCCGTTGAAGGGCTCGTTCTTCGGCAGCGACGCCAGCGCCGCCTCCAGGATTTCCATGCCGTTGGAGATGGTCTGGAAGAAGCGCTCCTCCTCCTGCTTCAGCACCTCGGTGACGCGCTGTTGCTGCTGGCGCAGCTCGGGATAGGCATCGCCCATCTCGACGGCCAGTGCCGCCACCAGCGTGTGGAAGAACGGCGTGCGCGCGCCCAGCTTGTAGCCGTGGCGGATCGCGCGTCGGGTGATGCGGCGCAGCACATAGCCACGCCCTTCGTTGCCGGGGATGATGCCGTCGGCAATCGTGAACGAGCAGGCGCGGATGTGGTCGGCAATGACCTTCAGCGAGGGCGAATCCTTGTCGGCATCGCCGGCGCCAGCCGCGTCCACCGCGCGCTTCGCAGCCGCGAGCAGGTTGACGAACAGGTCAATCTCGTAATTGCTGTGCACATGCTGCAGCACCGCGGTGATGCGCTCGAGGCCCATGCCGGTGTCCACGCTGGGCTTGGGCAACTTGTGCATCACACCGTCTTCGGTGCGGTTGAACTGCATGAAGACGTTGTTCCAGATCTCGATGTAGCGGTCGCCGTCCTCGTTCGGCGAGCCCGGCGGGCCGCCCGCGACCTCGGGACCGTGGTCGTAGAAGATCTCGGTGCAGGGGCCACAGGGGCCGGTGTCGCCCATCATCCAGAAGTTGTCCGACGCGTAGCGCGCGCCCTTGTTGTCGCCGATGCGCACGATGCGCTCGGCCGGCACGCCCACCTGCTGGTTCCAAATCTCGTAGGCCTCGTCATCCTCGGCGTACACCGTGACCCAGAGCTTCTCTTTCGGAAGCTTGTAGACCTCGGTCAGCAGCTCCCAGGCATAGGCAATCGCATCCTTCTTGAAATAGTCGCCGAAGCTGAAGTTGCCCAGCATCTCGAAGAAGGTGTGGTGCCGCGCGGTATAGCCCACGTTGTCGAGGTCGTTGTGCTTGCCGCCGGCGCGAATGCACTTCTGGCTGGTCGTGGCGCGCGTGTACGGCCGCTTGTCGAAGCCGAGGAACACGTCCTTGAACTGGTTCATGCCGGCATTGGTGAACAGCAGCGTCGGGTCGTCGCCAGGCACCACCGGCGAGCTGGCGACGATGGTGTGGCCCTTCGATTCGAAGAACTTCAGGAAAGTCTGGCGGATGTCGGAGGCTTTCATCACTTGCTTTTTCAAAAGGTTTCAGGGGTGGGCTTCAGTGCGGCATCAGGCCAGCACCGTCAGACCCAATCGGGTCGCTGCCAGTGCGACATCGGCGTCGCAGGTGGCGATGGCGCAGTGGTGTTGCAAGGCCAGGTCGATGTACTGCGCGTCGTAAGGCGTCAGACGGTGCTGCGTGGAAAACGTGAACCAGTGGCTGGCGGTGGCCATCGGCGTCGCGAACACCTCCACATCGAGCTGCTCCATCGCGTCGAACAGCCGTGGCACATGGGCATCAGCCAGACGCTTGCGACGCAGGTTGCTCATCACCGCGTTCGCCATCTCCAGCGGCCAGATGGCGGGGGCGATGAGGTGGGCCGCCAACACCGCGCTGGCGCTGGCGGGCTGCGCCTCATCGTGCATCACGATGGCGAGCGCGTACGACGCATCCAGCACCACTGTCGCCTCGCTCATTCGAGGCCCGCTGCCTTCAGCTTGCGCGCGGTCTGTTCGTCACGCTGATCGCGGACGAACTGCACGATGTCGGGGATGGGCGCAGCGCCGCCGTCGCGTCGTATGTCTTGGTTCAGATCGATGATGGCCTGGATCGCTGCCCGTCGCCGAGCCTTGTCGACCACGGGCACGGCCTGCACAGGCACCAGCCGCACCACCGGCTTGTTGTGCCGGGTGATGACAATCTCTTCCCCCGCCTCGGCACGGCTGACCAGTTCGGAGAAATGCGTCTTGGCCTCGAACAGGCCGATGCTTTGGATGGATCGTGACAAGGTCATGGTCGCTCCAGCGATAGAAATCTGGTTGAACAGACCAGATTTTAGCGCACCACCGACCCTGCGTTAGATTGTCCGGCTGCACCGGAGCACCGCATGACCCTGACCTCCTCGCCACTGGCGACCCTCGCCGACCCATCGTTGTTGAAGACCGATGCCTTGATCGATGGCCTCTGGGTCGGCGCAGCGCAGCGTTTTGCAGTCGACGACCCGGCCACGGGCGCCACGCTGGCGCAGGTCGCCAACCTGGGTGCCGCCGAAGCCGAAGCGGCCATCGCCGCTGCCAACCGCGCGTGGCCGGCCTGGCGCCACAAGACCGCGAAAGAGCGGGCGGTGATCCTTTTGACCTGGTTCCGCCTGATGCAGCAGCACGCCGACGATCTCGCACGCATCATGACGGCCGAGCAGGGCAAACCGCTGACCGAGGCCAAGGGCGAGATCACCTACGGTGCCAGCTTCTTGGAATGGTTCGCCGAAGAGGCCAAGCGCGTCTACGGCGAAACCGTGCCGACCACCGACGCCAACAAGCGCTACCTGGTCATCAAGCAACCGATCGGTGTGTGTGCCGCCATCACGCCGTGGAATTTCCCGATCGCGATGATCACGCGCAAGGTGGCGCCAGCGCTGGCCGCGGGCTGCACCGTGGTCATCAAGCCGGCCGAGCAGACGCCGCTGTCGGCACTGGCCGTGGCCGAACTGGCACTGCGCGCGGGGATGCCACCTGGCGTGCTGAACATCGTCACGGCCGACAGCGACCAATCGATTGCCATCGGCAACGTGCTGTGCGCGAGCGACACCGTGCGCCACCTGTCGTTCACCGGCTCAACCGAGGTGGGCCGCATCCTGATGAAGCAATGCGCGCCGACGGTCAAGAAGCTGTCGCTGGAGTTGGGCGGCAATGCGCCGTTCATCGTGTTCGACGACGCCGACATCGACAGCGCGGTCGAAGGCGCACTGATCAGCAAGTACCGCAACGCCGGCCAGACCTGCGTCTGCGCGAACCGGCTGTATGTGCAGGACAGCGTGTACGACGCCTTCGTCGACAAGCTCGCAGCGAAGGTGCGCGCCATCAAGGTCGGCAACGGCTTCGAGGCCGGCGTCACGCAGGGCCCGATGATCGACGCGCATGCGATCGCGAAGATCGAGAGCCATGTCGCCGATGCGCTGGCCAAGGGCGCGCGGTTGTTGGCAGGCGGGCATCGCGTAGACGGCCGGTTCTACGAGCCGACGGTCTTGGCCGACGCGACCGCCGACATGCTGTGTGCCCGCGAGGAAACCTTCGGCCCGGTGGCCCCGGTGTTCCGCTTCCACACCGAGGCCGAAGCGATTGCTGCTGCCAACGACACCGAATTCGGGCTCGCCAGCTACTTCTACAGCCGCGACATCGGCCGCATCTTCCGCGTTGGCGAGGCGCTGGAATACGGCATGGTCGGCGTCAACACCGGGCTGATCTCGACCGCCGAGGTGCCATTCGGCGGCGTCAAGCAATCGGGGCTGGGCCGCGAAGGTTCGCACCATGGCATCGACGACTATGTCGAGATCAAGTACCTGTGCCTGGGCGACATCCAGCGCTGAACACCTTCACACCACGCATGAATTTCCCGACCCTCGAAATCCGCCACTGGGTGCTGCTGACGTTCGTCGGCTCGGCACTGTACGTGCACCTGCGGGGCCGGGTGCGCTTCAAGCTGGCGCGTGCACTGACCGACTTCACCGTGCTGCTCGCGCCCATCAATCTGCTGATGTACGCGTTCTCGCGCGCGCCGCGTGGCGCCTACATCGATGTGGCGCAATTCCCTGAACTGGTCGAGTTGCAGACGCACTGGCGCACCATCCGTGACGAGGCGCTGCGTCTGAACGACGAGGGCTACATCCGCGCGGCCGCTGGCTACACCGACATCGGTTTCAACTCGTTCTTTCGCACCGGCTGGAAGCGCTTCTACCTCACCTGGTACGGCAAGGACCTGGCCTCGGCGCAAGCGCTGTGCCCGCAGACGGTGGCACTGCTGCGCGGCATCCCGTCGGTCAAGGCGGCGATGTTCGCCTCGTTGCCGCCCGGCGCGCGGCTGGTGCGGCACCGCGATCCCTACGCCGGCTCGCTGCGCTTTCACCTGGGCTTGCAGACGCCGAACGACCCAGGCTGCTACATCGAGGTCGATGGCGAGCGCTACCACTGGCGCGATGGCGAGGCGGTGATGTTCGACGAAACCTACATCCACACCGCCGAGAACACCACCGACCAGCAGCGCGTGATCCTGTTCTGCGACATCGAGCGGCCGCTGTGGGGCAGCCCGCTGCGCGCGTTCAACCGCCTCTTCGCCAAGCACTTCATGGCCGCTGCCTCGACCCAGAACGTCAACGGCGAGCCGATCGGCGGCATCAACAAGGTGTTTGCCCACGCCTACAAGCTGCGCGCCGCCGCCAAGGAGTTCAAGCGCGGGAACTACCGCGCCTACTACGTGCTGAAGTGGCTGGCGATCGCGGGCCTGGTCTGGGCCATCTTCTGGTGAAGGGGCTCGGCGCCTCGCTCGGCTGATACACGCCCGCGAGCCGCTTCAGCGCAGATCGTCGTCGTTGGCCGCCGCCATGTCGCCGCGCTCCAGGCGGTTCGCGTAGCCGGCGCGACCGGTCGCCGGCGCCGATGCCGCCAGGCCAGCCGCGCGGCGCAACAGCATGTCGGGTTGGGTGCCATCGGCCGGGTACGACGCGATGCCCAGGGCCGTGGCCACTGCCAGATCGACACCGCCGACCTTGAAGGTCTCGCCGAGCGAACCCAGCAGCTTGCGGCCGACGCGGTCGGCATCGGCCGGCGTGTCGATCAGCGACAGCAACACCGCAAACGCATCCTCACCGACCGAGGCGACCACATCGCTGGCACGCACGCCGGCGCGCAATCGCACCGCGACCTTGCGACGCAGCGTGCCAGCGGCCTCGGGCCCGAGGCGCGCCATCGTCGTGGCCAGACCTTCGATGCGCAGCACCAAGAGCGCCATCGGCGCCGGCTCGCGCTCGCGCAGCGCCAGCAGATGGCTCATGTGCTCGATCAGCTGGCCTGCGTGCGGCAGGCCGGTGTGCACATCGGTGGCAAACGACTGTCGGGTCACCGCCCGGACCCGCTGGCGCTCGACTGCCGCGCGCAGCCGGCGCGGCCAGCTGGGTTGCATCAGCTCATCGGGGCTGACGATGTCCTGCGCTCCGTCGCGCAGCCAGCGCACACAGTCGGCCACCGAAGGCACTGGAGCCACCAGGACCACCGCCACATCCGACGCACAGCGTGTCCAACCCTCCCAACCACCATGCACCACGAGCACATCGACGGGGGTGTCGGCCAATCGTTGCCAGACTTCTTCGATGGCGCACGACGCGACCTCAAAAGGGCCGAAGCCCTCGCCGCCCTCCGGGACTGCGGCACTCGCGCCGTCCGCGACCACAGGGTTCAAGCCGGTCTGCAGCACATGCACGCTCGGGTTGCTCATCGGTGTCGTCCTCGCCTTCGGTGACCTCAGGATTGTGGCGGCGAGCGCGCTGGTGTGGGGCTTTCAGCGACCGGCTGACGTTTTGCATCGAGCAGGCGAAGGTCGACAACCGGTTCGACAAGGACGATGCATGCCATGAGCTTGCAATTGTTTTCGACTGCCGGCAACGGCTGCCCGGAAGGGGTGGCACGTTAGAATGAGCGCCTGCGTGCGGGTGTAGTTCAATGGTAGAACGGCAGCTTCCCAAGCTTCATACGAGGGTTCGATTCCCTTCACCCGCTCCAACCCCTTATCTCCGTCAACGGCCCGCACAGGGCCGTTTTTGTTGGCCGCAACGCACACCACCATGAGCTCCAAGGTTCCCTCGCCACACGACAACGCGGATGTCATCGAGCGGGAGGGCGGGGCTGCGGTGCACCGACCCATCAAATCGTTCGTGCTGCGTGCCGGACGCATGGGCCCGGGCCAGACCCGGGCGATGAACGTCTGGGGGCCACGGTTCCTGGTGCCGTATGCGCCGCAGCCGCTGGATGCGGCCACCACCTTCGGCCGCAACGCGCCGCTGGTCGTCGAAATCGGCTTCGGCATGGGTGACGCCACCGCCGCGATCGCGGCCGCGCTGCCTGAGACCAACTTTCTCGGTATCGAAGTGCATGGTCCAGGCGTCGGCGCGTTGCTCAAGCTGATCGGCGAACGCGGCCTGGGCAATGTGCGCATCGTCCGTCACGACGCGGTCGATGTGCTGGCACAGATGATCGCGCCGGCGTCGCTGGCGGGCGTGCACGTGTTCTTCCCCGACCCTTGGCACAAGCTCAAGCACCACAAGCGCCGATTGATCCAGCCTGCGTTCGCTGCGCTGCTGGCATCGCGGCTGGCCCCAGGAGGCCATGTGCACTGCGCCACCGACTGGCAGCCTTATGCCACTCAGATGCTGGAGGTGCTGACGGGCGAACCCGGCTTGGTCAACACAGCCGAGCCCGGCGGCGACGGTTACGCCGCCAGGCCGGCATACCGCCCCCTGACCAAGTTCGAGAACCGCGGATTGAAGCTCGGCCACGGCGTCTGGGATCTGGTGTTCCGCCGCGCTTGACCGCGCCAGTGCTTGCACTGGGCACGGCCAAGCAGGATCGCGCAACTTTGGTTATCGTCTACGGGTTGTTACTGATCTCTGGCCCACTGCACTGGCTGGGCTGGCGAGCAGAAGCCCGCAACCCACCCGCATTTCTGTCCCGCAGCACCGTCCTGCCACCGCAGGCGTGCTCCCACAACCTCGATCCAGGTCGGGCCAGCGCCAGACCGGTTCACTGCTCGCAAGCGCCCATGAAGACCGACACCTCGCGCTCTACCCTCGCCCTGGCTGGCGTCGCCGTACTGCTGCTGTTGACCTTTGCCAGTGGCTGCTCGAAGCCCGGCCCTGCAGGCGGCCCACCTGGCGCGCCGCCGGTGACGGTGGCCGCAGCGGTGCAGCGCACCGTCACCGACATCGAGGAGTTCACCGGACGGCTCGAAGCGCCCCGCTCGGTCGAGGTGCGCCCGCGCATCGGAGGCACGATCGAGAAAGTGCATTTCCGTGACGGCCAGCGCGTGGCCCAGGGCGCACTGCTGTTCACCATCGACCCGAAGCCCTTCCAGGCCGAGCTGTCTCGGGCGCAATCGCAGCTGACCTCCGCGCGTTCGCGCGCAGCGCTGGCCACGTCCGATCTGGCCCGTGCCAAGAAGTTGCTCGATTCGAAGGCCGTATCGGCTCAGGAATTCGACCAACTCACCTCGGGCGCCGCCACCAGCGGCGCCGACATCGCCGCCGCAGAAGCGGCGGTGCGCGTGGCCCAACTGAACCTGGGCTACACCAGCGTGCGGGCGCCGATGGCCGGCCAGCTGTCTCGCGCCATCATCACCGAGGGCAACCTGGTCAACGACCAGAGCGTGCTGACCACGCTGGTCGCCACACAAACGGTCTATGCCTACTTCGACGGCAGCGAGCAAACCTTCCTGCGGCTGCGCAAGGGCGATCCGGGTCAGCGTCTGGTGCACATGGGCCTGGCCGACGAACCGGGTTTCCCGCACGAAGGCAAGGTCGATTTCATCGACAACCAGCTGAACCCGCAGACCGGCTCGATCCGCATGCGTGCGGTGTTTGACAACCCGAAGGGCGAGTTCACGCCGGGCCTGTTTGCCCGCATCCAGCTCGCCGGTGGTGCGGCCTACTCGGCAGTGCTGACGCCGGAACGCGCGATCAGCACCGACCAGAGCCGCAAGCTGGTGTTCGTGATCGGCGAAGGCAATGTGGCGCAGCCGCGTGAAGTGCAGCTGGGCACATTGATCGATGGCATGCGCGTGGTGACCTCGGGCCTGAAGGCCGGCGATCTGGTCGTGGTGGACGGATTGCAGCGCGTGCGTCCGGGCGCACCGGTGCAACCGATCAAGGCCGACACCGACGAGCGCGGCATGCCGATCCCGACAGCGCCCGCTGGCGGGCCACCTGGGGCGCCGGCCGCGGGTGCGGCGCCTTCGGCAGCCGCGGCATCGGCACCGGCACCGGCACCGGCCTCCGCGGCCAAGTCCTGATCCGCCTGGCGAACGGAAGCCCCGAATGAACATCTCCCGCTTCTTCATCGACCGCCCGATCTTCGCGGCGGTGCTGTCGGTCGTGATCACGCTGGTCGGCGCGATCGCGATCTTCACGCTCCCAATCTCTGAATACCCCGAGGTCACACCGCCGCAGGTGGTGGTGCGCGCGCAATTCCCAGGCGCCAACGCGCGGGTGATCGCCGAGACGGTGGCCACGCCGCTCGAAGAGCAGCTCAACGGCGTCGAAGGCCTGCTCTACATGAACAGCCTCGCCACCGCCGATGGCGCGATGACGCTGACCATCAGCTTCAAGATCGGCACCAACCCCGAAGTGGCCGAGACCGCGGTGCAGAACCGCGTGCAGCGCGCCTTGCCGCGCCTGCCGGAGATCGTGCGTCAGGTCGGCGTGACCACCGAGAAGAGCTCGCCGAACCTGACCATGGTCGTGCACATGGTGTCGCCGGACAACCGCTACGACGCGCTGTACCTGCGCAACTACGCGGCACTGAATGTGCGCGACCAGCTGCTGCGCATCCCGGGCATGGGCTCGGTGCAGACCTTCGGCTCGGGCGATTACGCGATGCGCATCTGGCTCGACCCGCAGAAGCTCGCCGCGCGCAACCTGACCTCGGGCGACGTGGTCGCGGCGTTGCGCGAACAGAACGCGCAGGTCGCGGCCGGTGTGGTCGGTGCGACACCCGCACCGCCCGGCACCGAGTTCCAGCTGGCGATCAATACGCAGGGGCGGCTGGTCACGGAGCAGCAGTTCGCCGACGTGATCGTGAAGGCCGACACCGCCGACAGGTCGGTGATCCGCATCAAGGACCTGGGCCGCGTCGAGATGGGCCCCAACACCTATGCGCTGGGCTCGCTGCTGAACAACAAGGAAGCAGCGGCGCTGGCGATCTTCCAAGCACCGAATTCGAACGCACTTCAGTTGTCGGCCAATGTGCGCGAGACGATGGAGCGGCTGAAGGCCGACTTCCCCGAAGGCGTCAGCTACTCGATCGTCTACGACCCGACACGCTTCGTGCAGACCTCCATCGAGAAGGTGATCCACACGCTGCTCGAGGCGATCGCGCTGGTCGTCATCGTCGTGGTGATCTTCCTGCAGACCTGGCGTGCGTCGCTGATCCCACTGCTGGCGGTGCCGGTGTCCATCGTCGGCACTTTTGCGGTGCTGCTGCTGCTTGGTTTTTCGATCAACACGCTGACGCTGTTCGGCCTGGTGCTGGCGATCGGCATCGTGGTCGACGACGCGATCGTGGTGGTGGAGAACGTCGAGCGCAACATCGAGGCCGGCCTGAGCCCACACGACGCCAGCGTGAAGGCGATGCAGGAGGTGTCGGGACCGATCATCGCCATTGGCCTGGTGCTGTGCGCGGTGTTCGTGCCGCTGGCCTTCGTCAGCGGGCTGACCGGCCAGTTCTACAAGCAGTTCGCGGTCACGATCGCGATCTCGACCGTGATCTCGGCGTTCAATTCGCTGACGCTGTCGCCGGCGCTCAGCGCCATCCTGCTGAAGCCGCACGACGCGCCGAAGGACCGCTTGACCCGCATCATCGATGCCGTCTTCGGCCGCTTCTTTGCCTGGTTCAACCGTTTCTTCAACCGCAATGCCGGCCGCTACAGCGGCATGGTCACCAACACCGTCGTCAAGCGCAAATCGATCTCGCTGGTGATCTACGCCCTGCTGCTCGGGCTGACGGTGTTCATGTTCACCCGCGTGCCCCCGGGCTTCGTGCCGCAGCAGGACAAGCAGTACCTGATCGGCATCGCGCAGCTGCCCGACGGCGCCAGCCTGGAGCGCACGACCAAGGTCATCCGTGAGATGAGTGACATCGCGCTGTCGATCCCCGGCGTGCGCGACTCGGTGGCCTTCCCGGGCCTGAGCATCAACGGTTTCACCGCAGCGTCGAACTCCGGCATCGTGTTCTTCGGCCTGGACGAGTTCGAGAACCGCACCTCGCCGCAAACCAGCGCGAACGCCATCGTCGGACAGGTGAACCAGAAGCTCGGTGCGATCCAGGGCGCCTTCCTGTTCGTGCTGAACCCGCCGCCGGTCAGCGGGCTGGGCAATGCCGGTGGCTTCAAGCTGCAGGTGCAGGACCGCGAAGGGGCTGGCGAGGCCGCGCTCAACGGCGTAGTGCACCAGCTGATGGGCCGCATCTACGGCAACCCCAACAGCGGCATCACCCAGGCCTTCAGCAACTACCAGATCAATGTGCCGCAGCTGTTTGCCAACGTGGACCGCACCAAGGCCAAGCAGATGGGTGTCAACCTGAACGACATCTACGACACGATGCAGACCTACCTCGGGTCGCTGTACGTGAACGACTTCAACCGCTTCGGCAAGACCTACCAGGTGATCGTGCAGGCCGACGCCAACTACCGTGCCAAGGCGGAGGACATCAGCAACCTGAAGATTCGCAACAGCGCCGGTGCGATGGTGCCGCTGGGCGCGATGATGACGATCGAGCCGACCTTCGGCCCGGCCGCGGTCGGCCGCTACAACAGCCTGTACACCGCCGACTTCAACGGCGCACCCAAGCCCGGGTTCAGCTCGGGCGAGGCCCAGGCCGAGATGGAAAAAATCCTGAAGGAAACCCTGCCACGCGGCATGTCCTACGAATGGACCGAGCTGGTCTACCAGGAAAAGATCGCCGGCAACACGATGGTCTACATCTTCCCGCTGTGCGTGCTCCTGGTGTTCCTGGTGCTGGCTGCCACCTACGAGAGCTGGACACTGCCGCTGGCGATCATCCTGATCGTGCCGATGTGCATCCTGAGCGCAGTCACCGGGGTGTGGATCAGCGGCTTCCTCGGGCACCCGGCAGACAACAACATCTTCACGCAGATCGCGTTCGTGGTGCTGGTCGGTCTGGCCTGCAAGAACGCGATCCTGATCGTCGAATTCGCGCGCGAACTCGAGTTGCAGGGCCGCACGCCGGTACAGGCCGTGGTCGAGTCATGCCGCCTGCGCCTGCGGCCGATCCTGATGACCTCGATCGCGTTCATCGCGGGGGTCGTGCCGTTGGTGTTGTCCAGCGGTGCCGGCGCCGAGATGCGGCAAGCCATGGGCATCGCGGTGATGAGCGGCATGCTTGGCGTCACGGTGTTCGGCCTGGTGCTGACGCCGGTGTTCTATGCGGTGCTGCGCAAGCTGTCCCCGGCCAAGCTTCACCACGCCGGGCACACGCCCGCGCTCTTGCCGCCGTCAGACCTGCCGCCGACAACGGCCACCGGAGACAGCCATGCGTGACCCCGCCTACAAGCTGATGCCCTGCGTAAGAACGTCTGCTGCGCTGGTGCTGGCGATGCTCACCTCCGGCTGTGCCTGGGTCGGACACGACTACCAGGCACCTGCTTCGAAACTCGATGCCAACTTCATCGGCGCCGGAGCGACCCGGCTCAACAGCGAACCGGTCGCATCGGACATCGCCGCCTTCTGGCGCGGTTTCAACGACGCCGAGCTGAGCGCGCTGGTCGAGCGCGCCTTGCAGGCCAATGGCGATGTGCGCATCGCGCAGGCGCGGCTGCAGGAATCTCGCGCCAACCGCAGCGAGATCGACACCCAGACCCTGCCCAGCATCAGCCTCGACGCCAACGCCAAGCGTTCGGTGTCGCCGCCATCGTCGGTCTTCCAGTCGACACGCAGCCAGCGCACCGGCGCGAACTTCGATGCCAGCTTCGTCGCGAACTGGGAACTGGATTTCTTCGGCGTCGAGCAGCGCGCAAAGGAATCGGCCAACGCGCTGGTCGGCGTGAGCCTGGCGAGCCTGGGGGCGGCACAGACCAGCGTCGCCGCCGAGGTCGCGCGCAACTATCTGGAAGTGCGAGGGCTGCAACTGCGCTACGACGTCACGCAGGCATCGCTTGCGAACCAGCGGGAGTCGCTGACCATCGCACAGGCGCGCCTCGACGCCGGCCGCGGCACGCAGCTGGACCTGGAGCGCGCGCTGAGCCTCACCGCCAGCACCGAGGCCGCGCTGCCCAGTCTGCAGGCGGCGATCGACCTGGGCATCTACCGCCTGGCCACGCTGACCGCGCAACCGCCGGCCCAGCTGCGCGCACGGCTGGCCACTCCGGCGCCACTGCCCGGCCTGCCGGTGACCGATCTCGCCGCGCTGCCCGTCGGT
Source organism: Burkholderiales bacterium PBB1 (assembly GCA_002255905.1). Lineage (GTDB taxonomy): Bacteria > Pseudomonadota > Gammaproteobacteria > Burkholderiales > Burkholderiaceae_C > PBB1. Next base: position 129,897 of record NKIN01000001.1, on the reverse strand, counting down.
ACGCCACAGCAGTGGATGGCGCGGCGACCCGATGTCGCTGCCGCCGAACGCCAACTGGCCTCGGCGACGGCCGAGATCGGTGTGACCGAAGGCGATCTGTACCCGAGCATCAGCGTCAGCGGATTGTTGGGGCTGGCATCGACGAAGTTCGCCAACCTCACCGACGGCCAGTCGCGCCGCTATTCGGTGGGCGCGGGCATCTCCTGGACGCTGCTTGATTTCGGCCGTGTGCGCGCGCGCATCAAGGCCAGCGAAGCCCGCACGCTGCAGGCGTTGGCCAGTTACGAGCAGACGCTGGCCACGGCCCTGGAAGAGACCGAGGGTTCTTTCGCGCAGTTCAGCCGCAACGCGCAACGGCGCGAGAGCCTGGCGCGGGCCGAACGCAGCGCCTCGGAAGCCGCTCGGCTCGCGCGACTGCGCTACGAGGCGGGCGTCACCGACTTCCTGGCGGTGCTCGACGCCGACCGTGAGCTGCTCGCCGCACGCGATGCGCTGGCGCAGGCCGACACCGCCAATGCCACCGCACTGGTCGCCGTGTACCGCGCGCTGGGTGGCGGCTGGACCGTCCCGGCTCCGGCCACGGCCAGTGCAGGCACCGAGGCCTCGCCACGCTGACGGTGCGGGTCAGGACCGGCTCGGCCACCGCAGCACGCCGGTGGCCAAGCCGGTGCCTGCGAGGATCACCGCGCAGCCGCCGAGCATTGTCAGCGTCAGGCCCTCGCCCAGGAACAGGTACCCGAACAGCATCGCAAACGCCGGGATCAGGAAGGTCACGGTGATCGTGCGGGCCGGGCCCACGTTGGCGATCAGGCGGAAGAACAGCACATAGGCCAGCGCGGTGCAGGCCAGCGCCAGGAACGCCGCGGCGCCCCAATCGGCCATCGACAGAGGTGCCGAGGGCCAGCAGATGACGGCGGGGATGCACAGCAGCAGCGACGCCGCCAGCAAACTGCCGGTGGCCACGACCAGCGAGGGCACCCCGGTGAGGAAGCGCTTGGTGTAGCTGACCGACACGCCGTAGAGCAACGGCGCCCCGAGGCACACCACGACCGCCCAGCCGGTGCCTCCGGGCTTGAAGCTCGCCCGCTCCCACGCCATCCACACCACACCGGCGAATCCGATGCAAAGGCCAGCCACACGCTGGAGGTTCAGCCGGTCACGCAGCCACCACCAAGCAATCACCGCGCCGAACAGCGGAGTCGCCGCATTGAAGATCGCAGACATGCCGGCAGTGATCGACAGTGCCGCGTAGGTGAAGCAGATGAACGGCAGCGTCGAGTTCGTCAGCCCGACCACCAAGAGGTGGCGCCAATGCCTGCGCAACGCCGGGAGCTCACCGCGCAGCGCGAGCACCGGGACCAGGCACAGCGACGCGCCGATCACCCGCACCGCAGCCAGCGGGATCGGGCCGAAGGCTGGTGCGACCACCCGCATCAGCATGAAGGAAGCACCCCACAGGGCGGCCAGGATGGCCATGTCGATGGCGTCGGAGGGTTTCAAGTCGGGGCCAGCAATGCGGTTGCGCCATGAACAGCGAGCCGCATTTTCCCCCGAGCGCGAACGGCAGCACGGGTGCGGTCAGCCCCTCGGTGGCGGGACAATAGGCCGAGATGCACCTCCTGATCCCCCACGCCAGCGCCGTGTCCGAAGCCAGCGCCCACACGCTGCGCGACCTGAGCCTGCCGAACCTGAGCCGGCTGCTCTCGGTGCTGCGAGCGGGCCCGGCGCACATCGCCGATGAATACACGCTGTCGCCACCACACGAGCACGCGCTCGCGCAGGCCCATGGCTGGCAGGGCGGTGACGGGCGCTGGCCCTGGGCCGCGCTGCAGGCGCAGGTGGATGGCATCGATCCCGGCACGGCGCCCTGCGGCCTGCTGACCCCGGTGCACTGGCACATCGGGCGCGAACACATCACACTGGCCGATCCGTCCGCGCTTGTGCTGTCGGCCGAGGAATCGCGCGCGCTGTTCGACACGGTAAGCAGCCTCTTCGACGACGGCCAGGGCGCACTGACCTGGGCTGCACCGCTGCGCTGGTACCTGGTGCACGAGCACCTGGCCGACGTGCCCTGCGCATCGATCGACCGGGTGATCGGGCGCAACGTGGACCTGTGGCTGCGCAACGACCCACAGGCACCGGGCGAACAGCTGGCGCACACCCGCTGGGTGCGGCGGTTGCAGAACGAGGTACAGATGCTGCTGCACCAGCATCCGATCAACCTCGCGCGCGAAGCCCGTGGCGATCTGCCGGTCAATTCGTTCTGGCTGAGTGGCTGCGGTCGGGCGCAGCCCGCCACGGCGTTGATGACCGTGGACGACCGCTTGCGCGCGCCGCTGCTTGCCGAAGACTGGGCAGGCTGGGCCGAGGCCTGGCGCGCGCTCGATGCCGAGGTGCTCGCACCGCTGGCCTCGTGCCTCGCCCGCGGCGAGGCGGTGTCGCTCACCTTGTGCGGTGAGCGTGGCTGGCAGCGTCACGATGCGGCATCGCGCTCGCTGTGGCGGCAGTTGCTCGACCGCTTCAAGGCGGTGGAGCCCCATGCCGTGCTGACTGCCTTGTGATGAGTGCACCCACGCTGACATTGCGTCCGCCTGCACCACGCAGCGCATGGGCGCTCGAACAGGCGGGCGTGCCGCCGTTGCTGGCGCGGCTCTTCGCGGCACGCGGCGTGCGCAGCATCGACGAACTCGACGACGCGCTGGGGCGGCTGCTGCCGCCCTCTGATCTGCAGGGTGCGTCGCAGGCGGCCGCGCTGCTGGCCGACGCACTGCGCGACCGGCGGCGTGTGTGCGTTGTCGCCGACTACGACTGCGACGGTGCCACCGCCTGCGCCGTCGCGTTGCGCGGACTGGCCTTGCTGGGCGCGGCACCCGACCAGCTGGGCTACGTGGTGCCCGACCGCGCGGTGCATGGCTACGGTCTCACCCCCACCATCGTCGATCTGGCGCTGGCGCAGGGCGCGCAGGTGCTGCTGACGGTCGACAACGGCGTCGCCAGCCTGGCGGGCGTGGCCCACGCGCGGGCACGGGGCCTCGTGGTCATCGTGACCGACCACCATCTGCCAGCCCAGGTCGACGGCGAGATCGTGCTGCCGGATGCCCACGTGATCGTCAACCCGAACCAGCCGGGCTGCGGCTTCGGCAGCAAGCACCTGGCCGGTGTGGGGGTGATCTTCTATGTGCTGTTGGCACTGCGCAGCGAGCTGCGCGCGCGCGGCATCTATGCCGATGCGGCGCAAGCAGGCGCTTTGACGCCCGCCCAGCCGAAGCTCGACGCGCTGCTTGACCTGGTCGCCCTCGGAACCGTCGCCGACGTGGTGCGGCTCGATGCCAACAACCGGCGGCTGGTCGCGCAGGGGCTCAAGCGCATCCGCGCCGGTCGCATGCAACCCGGTGTCGCAGCCCTGTTTGCCGCTGCGGGCCGCGATGCCTCGCGCGCCGCGGGCTTCGACTTCGGCTTTGCGCTCGGCCCGCGCATCAATGCGGCCGGACGGCTGTCGGACATGACGCTCGGCATTGAGTGCCTTCTGACCGACGACCTGGCGCGCGCGGCTCAGCTGGCGCAGCAGCTCGATGCGATCAACCGCGAACGGCGCCAGGTCGAGACCGGCATGCGCGAGCAGGCCGAGTCGCTGCTGACGACCTTGCTGCAGCAGCACCACGACCCGCAGGCCATCCCGCCCGCCTTCGCGATCTACGACCGAGGCTTCCACGAGGGCGTGGTCGGCATCGTGGCCTCGCGCCTGAAGGATCAGGTGCACCGCCCGACCTTTGTGTTCGCACGTGGCCAGGACGGGCTGCTGAAAGGCTCGGGACGCTCGATCGAGGGCTTTCACCTGCGCGATGCACTCGACCTGGTGAGCAAACGCCACCCAGGCGTGCTGAAGAAGTTCGGCGGACACGCGATGGCGGCCGGCTGCACCCTCGACGAGGCCGATTTCGACACCTTCCAGAGCGCTTTCCAGCAGGTCGCACGCGAGAGACTGGACGCCGCGACCCTCGAGCGCCGCCTGCTCAGCGACGGGCCGCTCGACATCGAACATTTCAACGTGGAGACGGTGCAGGCGCTGAACGCGCAGGTGTGGGGGCCGTCGTTCGAGCCACCGCTGTTCAGCGACGAGGTCGAGGTGATCAGCCAGCGGCTGGTCGGCGAGAAGCACCTGAAGCTGAGCCTGCGGCACGCGGGCACTGTGCGCGAAGCGATCTGGTTCGGCCACGTGGACCCGCTGCCGCCGCGGGTGACGCTGGCCTACCGGCTGAGCCTCGACGAGTACAACGGTCGCCAACGGCTGCAGCTGATCGTCGAGGCCGCGCAGGCGGCGGGTGATCACGGCGATGGCCGCCAGGCCACCGGCCGCAGCGTCTGACACACCTGGCAACGCAAATCCGCGGGCAGACCGCCACTGCGCCGGCATACTCGCGGCGAGCCGCCAGGAGCCTGTATGTCGCAACCCGCGATGCGCCAACCGCCATTCACCGCCATCCCGGACAGCCGCCGACGCGAGCTGATCGACGCCGCCTGGAAGCTGACCGCCTTTGCCGCTGCGGGCACCGGGCTGCTCAGCGGCATGGCGGCGTGCGGGGGCGGAGGCGGTGGAAGCCGCACGGACAGCAGCACGCCCACGCCCCCTCCGTCCGTGGCGGCGCGTGCCGTGGTGCTGACGAGCGCGCTGTCGTCGCCCTGGGGCTTCGCCTTCCTGCCCGACGGTCGGATGGTGGTGACGCAAAAGAGCGGCAGCATGGTCATCGTCAGTGCCGACGGCGGCACGGTGTCAGGCCCTCTGAGTGGCGTGCCGGCGGTGGCATCGGCCGGCCAGGGCGGGCTGCTCGATGTCGCAATCGACCCGGACTTCGAGACCGATCCGTGGGTGTACTGGAGTTATGCCGAATCCGGCAGCGGCGGGAGCGGTACGGCAGTGGCGCGTGGCCGCTTGTCGGGCACGGCGTTGGCGGATGTGCAGGTGATCTTTCGGCAGCTCCCGAAGGTGTCGGGTGATGGGCACTTCGGGTCCCGGCTGGTGTTTCGCAGCGACAAGACCTTGTTCGTCACCCTCGGCGAGCGGCAGAAAGGCAGCCCGGCGCAAGACGTGACCACGCACCTGGGCAAGGTAGTGCGCATCGAGCGCGATGGGAGCGTGCCCAGCGGCAACCCGAACCTCGGTGGGACCGCACGGCCCGAGCTGTGGAGCCTGGGCCACCGCAATCCGCAGGGCGCGGCGCTGCACCCCACCACCGGCGATCTGTGGTTGGTCGAGCACGGCCCGCAGGGCGGGGACGAGTTGAACCGGGTCACGCCAGGCGGCAACTACGGCTGGCCGGTGAAGAGCTATGGCTGCAACTACGGCGATCCGGTCGGCACCGCGTGCCGGATCGGTGGCGGCACGCACGCACCGACCTACATCGAGCCGGTGTCCTATTGGGTGCCCACGTCGATCGCGCCCTCGGGGTTGGTGTTCTACACCGGCGCCGGTTTCCCTGAATGGCAGGGCAACGCCTTCCTCGGCGCGCTGGCCGGCCAGGCGTTGTGGCGGGTGGTGCTGAGCGGCGCCACCGAGGTCTCGCGCGAGCGGCTGTTCGCCAGCCTGGATGAGCGCATACGCTGCGTTCGCCAGGGGCCCGATGGCTGGCTGTACCTGCTGACCGACAGCGGCAAGCTGATCCGCATCGATCGCTGAGCACCGTCGGGCGCGCGGCGGTTCGTGAACCAGTGCGCCGATGCCCTTGCGGCGGGTCGGCTGTGCGGGCGAGCGTCAGGACCCCTTGCCTACAATCCGACAGTGACCCCTGCTGCCTGGACCAACGCCGACCTGCACTGCCATTCCTGTGTGTCTGATGGCACGCTGGAGCCCGAGGCGCTGGCCGCACGCGCCCAGGCCAATGGTGTCGAGTTGTGGGCGCTCACTGACCACGACGAGATCGGTGGGCAGCAGCGTGCACGCCAGGCCGCTCAGGCGCTCGGGCTGCCCTACCTGACCGGCGTCGAGATCTCCGTCACCTTTGCCGGCGTGACGGTGCACATCGTCGGGCTCGGCGTCGACCCCGACAACGTTGCACTGGTGCAAGGCCTGGCCAACACCCGCGATGGCCGCATCGCACGTGCCCAGGAAATGGCCGCGGAGCTGGCCCAGGTCGGCATTCCGGGCGCCTTCGAGGGCGCGCTGAACTACGCTGGCAACCCCGAACTGATCGCCCGCACCCACTTCGCCCGTTACATGGTGGAAACCGGCTACTGCGCCAGCACCCACGAGGTGTTTCGCAAGTACCTGGTCGAAGGCAAGCCGGGCTTTGTCGAACACCGGTGGGCCAAGCTGGGCGATGCAGTGACCTGGATCACGCAGTCCGGTGGCATCGCCGTGATCGCTCACCCGGGTCGCTACAAGCTCACCGTCAACGAAGAGTTCGCGCTGTTCACCGAATTCAAGGCCCACGGGGGCCGCGGTGTCGAAGTCGTGACCGGCAGCCACACCAGCGCCGACTTCGCCAAGTACGCCGATATGGCCATCGAGCTCGACCTGCTCGCCTCGCGCGGCAGCGACTTCCACAGCCCGGAAGAAAGCCGGACCGACCTCGGCACCCTGCCCGCGCTGCCCGTGCGGCTGACGCCGGTCTGGGAGGCGCTGACAGATCGGGTGCAGCGGCCGGATCATCGTTAAGTCCGCCTTGCCAGCGCAAAGCCCGGTGGCCGCCGCATTGGATGCGCTGCATCGATGAACAACCCGAAGGCGACCAACACGACGTGGCAGCGCGAAGAACTGCTGCACCTGCTGTCGGTGTCCGGCAATCTGGCCGGGCTCTGCATCGCGGCGGTGGCGCTGTTCCACACCATCGGCAAATCGGTGGTGTCCGCCACCATTGCCGATGACCTGCTGGCCATGTCGGCGTTGCTGTTTCTGGTCTGCATCTACTTCATCTTCTTCGCACTGCGGACCCAGACCGAGCGACTGGCCCTGCGGCTGGAAAAGATTGCCGATGCCTTGTTCCTGGCCGCCATGACCGGCATGGTGGCCTCCGGATTCATCATGGTCTACACCGTGCTGTGAGCAGCGCCATCCCGGCGCGGCTGTGACGCCGACAATCAAGCGATGTCCCTGCATTTCGAGTTACACCCCGATAACCCGCAGTCTCGCCTGCTGAAACAGGCTGCGCAGGTCCTGCACGATGGCGGTGTGGCGGCCGTGCCCACCGATTCAAGTTACGCCCTGGTGTGCCGGCTCGATGACAAGGTGGCCGTCGACAACCTGCGGCGCATCCGCGGCGTCGACGACAAGCACCACCTGACGCTGCTGTGCCGGGACCTGAGTGAGTTGGCCAACTACGCACGCGTCGACAACCGGCAATACCGGCTGCTGAAGCTGGGCACGCCGGGGCCGTTCACCTTCATCCTCGAAGCATCCAAGGAAGTGCCGCGCCGCATCTCGCACCCGTCACGGCGCACGATCGGCCTGCGCGTGCCCGACCACAAGATGCTGCAGGAACTGCTGGCGGTGTATGGCGAAGCCCTGGTCGCCACGACGCTGATCCCGCCGGGCGAGGCCGACGCACTGAACGATCCGGACGACATCCGCGACCGGTACGGCAAGCAGGTGCAGGCCGTGGTCGACGCCGGGGCCTGCGCAGCGCAGCCGACCACGGTGGTGGATCTGACCGGCGACACGCCGGTGCTGATGCGCCTGGGGCGCGGCGATCCCGGCTTGCTGGGTTTGCAGGCCGACGCCGACTGACCCTGGCCGCGCCTCGCGAGGGGCCCGAGCCCGCCTCAGGCGCCGCCCAGCACCTTCGCGATGCGCTCGGGATCGAAGCCGATCAGACGCTGGCCCCGCACCAGCAGTGTGGGTGTGCCCGGCGACTGCTGCGCGCGATAGCGCTCGGCGCAGGCCGCATCGGTTTCGATGAAGCACTCGCTGAAGGGAATCTGGTGCTGAGTCATGAAGCGGCTCGCACTTTTGCAATAGGCGCAGGTCTCGGACGACAGCATCACGATGTCGCCGGGCTTGGCCAGCGCAGCCAGCGACACGGCCGCTTGCCGCGCGTGGTACGACTGCCAGCTTTGCAGCACCACCCAGGCGGCCAGTGCGATCAGCAACGGGCGCAACCAGGACCGGCGGCGCAATGGCGTCAGCAAGGCCGGAGTGGGGTTCGGCTCGGTCGACATCGCAGTTCAGGCGCCCGCCGAGACCGCCGCCGTGACCACGATCTCGATCTTCCAGTCCGGTCGGGCCAGGCGCGCCTGCACCGTGGCACGCGGTGGCGCATCGCCGGGCGGTACCCAGTCGTCCCAGACGGCGTTCATCGCGTCGTAGTCGGCCAGGTCGGCGAGGTAGATCTGTGCCATCAGGATGTGCGCGTTGTCGGTGCCGGCCTCGGCCAGCAGGCTGTCCACCATGGCCAGCACCTGCCGCGTCTGGCCGCAAATGTCCTGCGTGGCATCACTGGGCACCTGCCCCGCGAGGTACACCAGGTTCTGGAACACGGCCATCTCGGACAGCCGATCGCCCACATGAAAACGCTTCAGGCTCTGGGACATGGCGGGGGATTCCTCATCGCTTGGGGTGGTCGCGCTGGGCGCCGTATCCAGGCGAAGCCTGGCCCGATTTCTGTCCCAGCTTGCTTTCGGTGCCGTTGAGCAGCTTCTGGATGTTGGCGGCGTGCCGCCAGATCAGCAACACCCCCATCGCGCCCGCGGCAATCGCCGTCGGCCCGGGGCCCCAGATGAGCACCTGATAGAACGGAGCGAACAGCGCCGACACCAGAGCAGCCAGCGACGAGTAGCGAAAAAAGTAGGCCACGATCAGCCAGGTGAGCAACGTGGCCACGCCCAGCCACGGGTTCAGCCCCATCAGCACGCCTGCTGCCGTGGCCACGCCCTTGCCACCCTTGAAGCCGAAGAACAGCGGCCACAGGTGCCCGAGGAAGGCCGCCACGCCGACCAGCGCCGCCGTGCCCTCGCCCAGACCCCAGGCACCGCCAAAAGACGCCACCGACCACACCGGCATGAAGCCTTTCAGGGCGTCGAGAACCAGCGTCAACGCCGCAGCGCCCTTGTTGCCCGATCGCAGCACATTGGTCGCGCCGGGATTGCCCGAGCCATAACTGCGGGGATCACCCAAACCCATGGCTCGGCTGACCAGCACCGCGAAGGAGAGTGAACCGATCAGGTAGGCGACCAGCGCCGCCAGGAGGGGAAAGAAAGGCGCCATGCGGGATGCGTGTTGAGCAGGTCAGTCAGTGGGCACGTGATTTTGCGCCCTGCTCTCGCGGAGCCCGCTTCAGCGCTGCGATTTCAACGGCCCCTGCGCCACCACAACGCCACCGGTCGCACATTGCACTGGTCGTGCGCCCAGCAACGTGACCAGCACCTTCGGGTCGATGCCCACCAGGTAGCCACGCTGGCCACCGTTGATGTAGACGCGCGGCAACTCCAGGACCGTGGCCTCGACGTAGATGGGCATGGCCTTCTTCGTACCGAACGGCGACGTGCCACCGACCAGGTAACCACTGTGTCGCTGCGCCACCTCGGGCTTGCAGTTCTGCACTTTCTTCACGCCGATCTGGCGCGCCAGGTTCTTGGTGCTGACCTGCAGGTCGCCGTGCATCAGTACCACCAGCGGTTGGGCGCGCTCGTCTTCCATGACCAGTGTCTTCACCACGTGGTGCTCGTCGACACCCAACTGCCGTGCGGATTCCGCCGTGCCGCCGTTGTCCACATAGTCGTACAGGTGCTCGGTGTAGACCACCGCACGGCGCTTGAGCAGTTGTGTGGCGGGGGTTTCGGAGGCGTGTTCCTTGCGACTCATGTTGTTCGGGCTTTGCGGCTCAATCCGAGCCGGCGCTTGATCCAGCGACGGCCCTGTTTGAGTGATTCACGCACGGCGCCTATCGGATGAAACTCTTTTTTCTCGAATTCAGTATCTTCCTTGGGCACGATATGGTTGTTTTCCTGCAGCCGGATGATGTATCTGTCGAATCGATGTATGAGGGATTCTCTTTCAGAATCGAAGTATTTTAAGGTGATCGAATCGTGGGCCGGAAGTGGATCGTATAAAAATTCAGTGGGCTTTTCATCAACAGGGAGAACAGAGTATGACAACGCATATTCTCTGATCTCATCCCTTGTGATGTGGAAATTTCTTTCTCGAATCGATGTCGCCAATTCCGCCCAGTGAAATGATTCATTGTTCCGGCTGTCTTTTTTCAGCATCCGGGCATGATTGAAAAGTATGATTTTCGCAATCAGTTGATTGGCGCTGCGAATCGGGAAATGGGCCAACGGGCTTGAAAGCACGGTTCTCTCACAAGCTCGTCCGTCAAGCCACGTCACAACATGGCTGCCCGGTCGAACACGCACTTTGCCAAACAAGGCCTTTGGAATCACCGATTTGTACATTTGAGAACCTTCGGCGAAGCGCCGATGCGTCATCCGCGAGGTCACAGAAACCGAAGGATTCAGATTTTCCAGATCATCTTCGACGGGGATATAGGTCTTCCACGGCATGACCCCGTATCCATGTCGGTCGATTTTTTCAAGATCGTCGATGAACGACTGTCGATCAGGGGCAGCGAGAAACTCATCGGCGTCCAGCAGAACCGCGAAATCAGCGGCTGGCTCCAGTTCGGCCATCTTCTTCACCGCGACGGTGATGGCGCGATCCTGCTGGTTGCTGCAACTGGTGCTCTTCCACATTTCAACGGCCAGCCCCTCCTTCATCAGCGAGGTCAGAATGGAAGCGGTTTTGTCCTTGCTCAGGTTGTCGATGACATAAAGCTTGTCGAGATACCCAAGGTTGTGCCGAACGAATGATTCGACGATGTCATCCTCATCGCGGACACAGCTGATACCGATGATTCTCATTTTTATATTGAAGGCGAGTAAGCAGTCTTCAGATCTGCCCGGTCATGCCGCGCCACAACTTCACCGCGGAGCGACGGGCAAGCCGGGTCGCGGGTCAGGCTGCGAAGCGCTGCAGCGCTTCCCCCGTGACTCGGCAGATGCGCCAGTCGGGCATCACTGTGGCGCCCATCTTTTCGTAGAAGCGGATGGCATTGGCATTCCAGTCCAGAACGCTCCACTCAAAGCGTCCGTAGTCCCGCTCGACGGCCAATTGGCCGACTCGGCTGAGCAAGGCCTCGCCGACGCCGCAGCCTCGGTGAGCGGGCTGGACATACAGGTCTTCGAGGTACAGCCCGGGCTGTGCAAGGAAGGTCGAAAAACTGGTGAAGAACACGGCGAATCCCACCACGTCGCCCTGGCGCTCGGCAACCAACGCCTCGACCACGGCGCGCTCGCCAAACAGGTGCGGACGCAGCTTCTCGGGAGTGACTTGCAGCAAATGCGTGAGGTGTTCGAAGTCAGCCAATTCGCGGATCAGCTGAACGATGGCAGTGACGTCGCGCAGTTCCGCTACGCGAATGGAAAAGGATTTGGAAACGGGGGCAGAAGCGTCGGTGGTCATGCGGGGTCTTGGTGGTCTTCCGACAGCGCGTGCTGGCGGTCGAGGCGTTCCATGTATCGGGCGTAATAGGCCACGATGATGACGTAGACCAGGGGAGTGCCCAGCGCCGCCACCCAGAAGCTGAACGGCCCACCGAAAAAGCTGAAGTTCAGCTCTCGTGCAAAGAAGGTGAGCACGAAGGTCACCACGAACCAGATCGCCAGTAGCAGTGCGGTGATGCGGCGGTTCTGGCGCCAGTGCGCCTCGTGTCTGTTGGTCGATGGCATGGGTTGGTCTGCAGCGGATTGGCCAGTCGGCGCGATCATCGTGGCGCGGGTGCGCATGAGAGAATCGAGTGCTGCAATTTGAACAGGCTTGTCATCTCATGGACGTCGAACACATCAACGCAATTGGCCATCGTTTGATCGACCTGAGCCGCCGCACAGTCGATCTTCGGGGGTATCTTTGACTACGATCGCAAAGCACTGCGGCTGAACGAGGTCAACGCAGCCCTGGAAAACCCCAGCGTATGGAACGAGCCGAAACGGGCTCAGGAACTGGGCCGTGAGAAGCGCACGCTGGAGTCGGTGGTTCAGACCATCGACCACCTCAACAGCAACCTCGCCGACAACACCGAGTTGTACGACATGTCGAAGGCCGACGGCGACTTCGACGGCCTGCTGGCCATTGAGGCCGACGCGGCCAAGCTCGAGGAGATCGTGGCCCAGCTCGAGTTCCGCCGGATGTTCAACAACCCGGCCGATCCGAGCAACTGCTTCATCGACATCCAGGCGGGTGCCGGTGGTACCGAGGCCTGCGATTGGGCCGGCATGCTGCTTCGCCAGTACCTGAAGTACTGCGAACGCAAGGGCTTCAAGGCCACGCTGGAAGACGAAACCCCGGGCGACATTGCCGGCATCAAGAGCGCCACCATCAAGGTCGAGGGCGAGTACGCCTTCGGTCTGCTGCGCACCGAAACCGGCGTGCATCGCCTCGTGCGCAAGAGCCCGTTCGATTCGGCGGGCGGTCGCCACACCTCTTTCGCGAGCCTGTTCGTCTACCCCGAGGTCGATGACACGGTGGAGATCGAGATCAACCCGTCTGATGTGCGCACCGACACCTTTCGCGCCTCGGGTGCGGGCGGCCAGCACATCAACAAGACCGACTCGGCCGTGCGCCTGACGCACATCCCGACCGGCATCGTGGTGCAGTGTCAGGACGGCCGCAGCCAGCACAGCAACCGCGATGTGGCCTGGAAACGGCTGCGTTCGCGGCTGTACGACTTCGAGATGCGCAAGCGCATGGAAGAACAGCAGAAACTCGAGGACACCAAGACCGACGTGGGCTGGGGCCATCAGATCCGCAGCTACGTGCTCGACCAGAGCCGCATCAAGGACCTGCGCACCGGCTACGAGGTATCGGCCACGCAGAAGGTGCTCGACGGTGACCTCGACCCATTCATTGAAGCCAGCTTGAAGCAAGGTGTGTGATGCGTGAAGGCACTGCCCCCCTGATCCGACGCGAGGACTACAGCGCGCCGGCGTTCTGGATCAAGACCGTCGACCTGACCTTCGACCTCGACCCGGTGCGCACCCTGGTGACGAGCCGCATGCAGCTCGAACGCAATCCGGCCGTTACGGCGCAGCCCCTCAAGCTGCACGGGGAAGACCTGTCGGTGCTGCGGGTGCTGGTCAATGGCGAGAGCGTGTCGTTCCGCCACGAGGACGGACTGCTGGTGCTCGACAGCCTGCAAAACATGCCTGAGGGCCCGTTCACGCTCGAAATCCGCAACACCTGCGCACCCGAGCGCAACACGCAGTTGTCGGGCCTGTACACCTCGAACGGCGGCCTGTTCACCCAGTGCGAGGCCGAAGGCTTCCGGCGCATCACCTACTTCCTCGATCGCCCCGATGTGATGGCGGTCTACACCGTGACGCTGCGCGCGAACAAGGTGGCCTACCCAGTGCTGCTGTCGAACGGCAACCTGGTTTCGCAGAGCGAGCTCGACGGTGGCAAGCACCAGGCCGTGTGGCACGACCCGTTCCCCAAGCCCAGCTATCTGTTCGCTCTGGTGGCTGCCGACCTCGTCGCCCGCGAGCAGCACATCCGCACACGCGCTGGGCGTGATCACCTGCTGCAGGTGTTTGTGCGCCGAGGCGACCTCGACAAGACCGAGCACGCGATGAACTCGCTGATCGCGAGCGTGGTGTGGGACGAAGCCCGCTTCAAGCTGCCGCTCGACCTCGACCGTTTCATGATCGTCGCGGTGGGCGACTTCAACATGGGCGCCATGGAGAACAAGGGGTTGAACATCTTCAACACCAAGTTCGTGCTGGCCACGCCCGCCACCGCCACCGATGTCGACTATGCCGGCATCGAGAGCGTGGTCGGCCACGAGTACTTTCACAACTGGACTGGCAACCGCATCACCTGCCGCGACTGGTTCCAGCTCAGCCTGAAGGAAGGCCTGACCGTCTTCCGCGACCAGGAATTCAGCATCGACATGGCCGGCAGCGAGAGCGCTCGCGCGGTCAAGCGCATCGAAGATGTGCGACAGCTGCGCCAGTTGCAGTTCCCTGAAGACGCGGGCCCGATGGCGCACCCGGTGCGTCCCGACAGCTACCAGCAGATCAACAATTTCTACACCGCCACCGTCTACGAAAAAGGCGCCGAGGTCGTGCGCATGATGCAGACGCTGGTCGGCCGCGACGGCTTCGCCCGCGGCATGACGCTGTACTTCGAGCGCCACGATGGGCAGGCCGTGACCTGCGACGATTTCGCGCAGGCGATCGCCGACGCCAACTCGGGCAGCGCCCTGGCAACGCACCTGACAGCCTTCAAGCGCTGGTATTCGCAGTCCGGCACACCGCATCTCAGCGCGGCCGGCCACTTCGATGCGCAGGCGCAAAGCTACACGCTCACGGTGGAGCAGACGCTGGCTGCGGGCCAGGAACCCTTCGTCATCCCGCTGGCGATGGGCCTGATCTCGCGCGACGGCACTGCCCTTCCCTTGCGGCTCGAAGGCGAAGCCGGAGCGGCTGGCCACCACCGCGTGCTGGTGCTGGACGCCACCCACAGCCGCTACACCTTCACCGGTATCGCCAGCGCCCCGGTGCCGTCGTTGTTGCGAGGGTTCTCGGCGCCCGTGATCCTCGCTGACGACCTCAGCGACGCCGACCTGCTGGTGCTGCTCCAGCACGACAGCGATCCCTTCAGCCGCTGGGAGGCCGGCCAACGCCTCGCGCTCAACCGGCTGCTGGCGGGCACCCATGACGCTGGCGCGTTGACGCTGGACGACGCCTTCATCGCCGCGATGCGGCAGATCCTGCGCCATCCGACGCTGGACGCCGCCTTCAAGGACCTGCTGCTGACGCCACCGAGCGAAGCCTATGTGGCCGAGAAGCTCGCCGTCGTCGATCCGCAGCGCATCCACGCCGCCCGTGAATCGATGCGCATGCAACTGGCTGCCGCGCTGCGCGACGACTGGGCCTGGGCCTACGAACAGCACCAGCTGGCCGGCGCGTACACGCCCGACCCGGTGCCTGCCGGCAAGCGATCACTGGCCAACCTGGCGTTGTCGATGCTGTGCCTCGATGCCGTGGCGCGCGGCGATGCGGTCTGGCCGGGCCGCGCCTACCAGCGCTTCAAGGACGCCGCCCACATGACCGACCGCCTGGGCGCGCTGGCGGCCCTGGTCAACGCCCACGCCGAACTGGCCGAGCCGGCGCTCGAACGCTTCCATGCCATGTTCCGCGGCGAGGCGCTGGTCATCGACAAATGGTTCGCGCTGCAGGCCACCGCCCCCGAGGTCGATGGCCGGGTGTTCGCGCGGGCGCAACAGCTGTTGCAGCACCCGGACTTTTCCATCCGCAACCCGAACCGCGCGCGCAGCCTGATCACGTCGTTGTGCATGATGAATCCGGCAGCGTTCCACCGCGCCGACGCCGCAGGCTATGCGTTCTGGGCCGATCGGGTGCTCGAGCTCGATGGCGCGAACCCGCAGCTGGCCGCCCGCATCGCCCGCATCATGGACCGCTGGAGTCGACTGGCCGAGCCCTACCGCAGCGCCGCGCACCAGGCCATCAGCCGCGTCGCGGCCAAGCCCGATCTGTCGAGCGACGTGCGGGAGATCGTCACCCGCGCCCTGGCATCCTGAGCACCGCAACCGCAGCCCCACCCGAGTGACCGATGATGAGCAAACGAATCAGCCTGACGCAATACCTGGTCGAACAGCAGCGCCAGCACGGTCATATCCCGGCGCAACTGCGCTTGCTGATCGAGGTGGTGGCTCGCGCCTGCAAACGCATCAGCATCAGCGTCAACAAGGGTGCTTTGGGTGACGTGCTGGGCAGCGCCCACACGGAGAACGTGCAGGGCGAGGTGCAGAAGAAGCTCGACATCATCGCCAACGAGGTGCTGATCGAGGCCAATGAATGGGGCGGCCACCTGGCGGCGATGGCCAGCGAGGAAATGGAAAACGTCTACGCCGTGCCGAACCGCTTCCCTCAGGGCGAATACCTGCTGCTGTTCGATCCGCTCGATGGCTCCAGCAACATCGACGTGAACGTCAGCATCGGCACCATCTTCTCGGTGCTCAAGCGTGACGACGCCAGCGGCCCTGTCACCGAAGCCGATTTCCTGCAGCCCGGCCGCCAGCAGGCCGCGGCCGGCTACTGCGTCTACGGGCCACAGACCACGCTGGTGCTCACGGTCGGTGATGGCGTCGCGATGTTCACGCTCGACCGCGAGCAGGGATCGTGGGTGCTGACGCAGGACGGCGTGAAGATTCCCGAAGACACCCAGGAATTCGCGATCAACATGAGCAACATGCGCCACTGGGCGCCGCCGATGCGCCGCTACATCGACGAGTGCCTGGCCGGTACCGAGGGCGTGCGCGGCAAGAACTTCAACATGCGCTGGATCGCCAGCATGGTGGCCGACGTGCACCGCATCCTGACCCGCGGCGGCGTGTTCATCTACCCCTGGGACCAGCGCGAGCCCGGCAAGGCCGGCAAGCTGCGGCTGATGTACGAGGCCAACCCGATGGGCTTCCTCGTCGAGCAGGCCGGCGGCGCGGCCACCAACGGACAGCAACGCATCCTCGACATCGCGCCCGAGGCACTGCACCAGCGCGTCAGCGTGATGCTCGGCTCCAAGAACGAGGTCGAGCGTGTGACCCGTTACCACCAGGAGGCGGGCCGGACGGCCTAGCCAGGAGGCTCCCAGCTATACTCGTGGGCTGCGCCGGTGTAGCTCAGTTGGTAGAGCAGCTCATTCGTAATGAGAAGGTCGAGGGTTCGATTCCTTTCTCCGGCACCAGTCGATTCAAGCGCTGAGCCCCGTTCAAAAGACGGGGCTTTGTCGTTTCTAGCGCTTTAACCAGCGCATCATCAGGCAGTGGCCGATTTGATCGCCACCGCCATGGCCCGCTTGCAGGCCTGGACCTTGCGAGCACCTCAGGCCATGACTCCTTTCGATACCTCAGACGACGAAGCAGAGGCCTCTCTGCTCTACAACGTGGTGTATTGCAGCCGCGCGTCCGCAGATGTGGACGACGCTGCAGTGACGCGCATCATCGAGACCTCGCAGCGCCGCAACCGCGAACGCAGCATCACCGGATTGCTGGTCTTCGGCAGCGGGATCTTCTTCCAGTGGCTGGAGGGGCCGCGCGAGCAGGTGGAACAACTGATGGCGCTGCTGAAAACCGACGCCCGCCATCGGGAGGTCGTTTCGCTCAGCGAAAGCGAGGAAGTCCGCGAGCGGATGTTCACCGACTGGGACATGGAACGAGTGTCACCCGACGACATCCGCGATGTTCTGGAGGACGCGCTCGAATCAGCCGAAGACCCGTGCAACGCAAAAGTGTTGGCGCTGTTGCTCGAGCATCTCGATTCGGGCCAGTTGCGCGAGTTGAGCGCGGCCTGAACGGCCAAGCGATGTGCGTCAGGCGGTGCCCTCCGGCAGTGCCGCGCGCTCCCCGCGTGCCATGTCCACCTTGGCCAGCAACAGCAGGCCCGCCACGAAGAACGCCGCGGTGCACGCCATCGCCAGGCGCTGGTTGCCACCGGTCAACCAGGTGATCAGCCCGAAAGTCAACGGGCCAACGACGGCCGAGGCCCGCGTGGCGAAGGTCCACAGACCGAAGAATTCGCCGCGGCGGTCGGCGGGCGTGAACAGGCCGGCCATGGCCCGACCGGCGGACTGGCTGGAGCCCATGCAGAGGCCAGCGATCAATGCAGCCAGCCAGAACAAGCCGGGGCCGGTGGCCAGCACCGCGAGCACCGTCATCACGATCCAGCCCATGAGGGTGAGCGCCAGCGCCAGCCGATGGCCGATGCGATCCTGCCCGTAGCCAAAGGAAAACGCGCCTGCGGCCGCAGCGATGTTGACCACGAAGATCAGCAGCATGGTGTCGGCCTGTTTGAAGCCCAGCGCCTGCTCGGCATACACCGCTGCGAGCGTGATGACCACCGCGATGCCGGCCTGGTAGCAGGCGCCGCAGGCCAGCAGCCAGCAGAAGTCGCGGTAGCGGCGTGCCGCGTGCCATGTGGCGGCCAGTCGTGCCAGCGAAGCGCCGACGCCTGCGCCCGCCGATGCCTGCGCCGTCGTGATCTGCGGCACCGCCCGCTCGCGCAGCAACGTGAACGTGGCCAACGAGGCCACCGCGTAGATCGTGGCCGTGATCGCCATCGTGACCGGTACGAAGGAAGTGGCTGGCTCGCCGCGCTGCTGCGCGGCCAGCACATAGGCCAGGCTCAGCCCCAGCGTCAGCATGCCGCCCAAGTAGCCGAAGCTCCAGCCCCATCCCGACACGCGACCCAGCGCCTCCTGGCGCGCCAGCTCGGGCAGGAACGCTGCGATCAGCGATTCGCCATAGGAGTACGCGACGTTCGACACCACGATGGCGAGCACCGCCCACCACAAGTCTCCCGGGCCGGCACCAACGAGCGCGTAGGTGCCCAGCACGCAAGCCAGTGTGCAACCGCCCAGCACGCGCTTCTTCGACCCGCGCAGATCGGCGTGCGCACCGATCGCCGGCAGCGTGATCATCACGATCAGGCTCGAGGCCGCAATCGCCATCGTCCAGGCCAGCGTGGCCCACGGGGCGCCTTGCGCGACCACGCTGACGAAGTAGGCGTTGAACACCGCCGTCAGCACGACGGTGGTGTAGCCCGAGTTGGCGAAGTCGTACATCGACCAGCCAAACACCTCGCGCTTGCGCACGCCGTCGTTGAGCAATCGCTGCGAGAAGAGATCCACCCGGGATGGGGCTGTGGGGATCAGCGGTCGTGGTCGCCGGTCGGCGACAGGCTGGCCAGTACCTTGTCGACGCGCTTGCCATCGAGGTCGACCACCTCGAAGCGCCAGCCTTCCCACTCGACGGTGTCGGTGGTATGGGGCAGCCGACCGAGCAGCAGCATGATCATGCCGGCCAGTGTGTTGTAGCGGCCGCGGCCTTCTTCGGGCAGGTCTTTCAGCTCGAGCCGGTCTTTCAGTTCGGGCACCGGGATCAGGCCGTCGAACAACCAGCTGCCGTCTTCGCGGCGCACCGCCCAGGCATCATCGCTCGGGGTGGTGAATTCACCCGTGATGGCTTCGAGCACATCGCGCACGGTGATCATGCCCTGCACCTCGCCGTACTCGTCGACCACGAACACCAGCTGCGCGCTCGACGCGCGAAACTGGTCCAGCAGTTCCATGCCCGACAGTGTTTCCGGCACGAACACCGCCGGCTGCAGGCGCTCGGTGATGTTGAGTGCGGCGCCACCGATCGCTTGCTGCAGCAGGCTCTGCGCCGACACCACGCCCACCACATCGTCGAGCCCGCCTCGGCACACCGGGTAGCGCGAGTGCTCGTCGGCAGCGATCACCTTCAGCACGTCTTCGGCGGGCGCGGTGGCTTCCAGCCACACGATCTCACCGCGCGGAATCATCATCGAGCCGACCTGGCGGTCGTCGAGACGGAACACGTTGCGCACCATCTGGTGCTCTTGCGCCTCGATCACGCCGGCGTCCAACCCTTCCTCCAGGCTGGCCGCGATTTCTTCTTCGGTCACGCTGCGGCTCGGGCCACCGCGGATGCCCATCAGCTTCAAGGTGCCTTCGGTGCAGAACGACAGCAGCATCACGAACGGTCGTGCCGCCATCGACAGCCAGTTCATCGGCTGCGCCACCAGCCGCGCCACCGCTTCGGGGTACATCTGGCCCAGGCGCTTGGGCACCAGCTCGCCGAAGATGATGGTCAGAAAGGTGATGACCACCACCACCATCGCGGTGGCGGTGATCTCGGCCGCCTGGTCATGTACGGCAAAGGTGCGCTCGAGCCAAAGCGCAAAAGGTGCCGAGAATGCGGCATCCCCGACGATGCCGTTGAGCACGCCGATCGAGGTGATGCCGATCTGCACCGTGGAGAGGAACTTGGTGGGATCGTCGTGCAGCTCCATCGCAGCCTGCGCGCCCGCGTCGCCGGTCTCCACCATCACTTGCAGCCGCGCCTTGCGGCTGGCCGTGAGCGCCATCTCCGACATCGCGAACAAGGCGTTCAACACGATCAAGAAAGTCAGTAAGACAACGTCCATGCGGGGCGCAAATGAAGCAGGTCAGGGCAGCGTAGCAGAATCGTCCGATGGTCTACCTGATAGGCGATGTGCAAGGCTGCTGCGGCGCGCTGCAGCGGCTGCTGGATACATTGGCGTTTTCGCCCTCGCGGGACCACGTGGTCGTGCTGGGCGACCTGGTCAATCGCGGCCCCGACAGCCTGGGCACGCTGCGCCTGCTGCGCGGCCTGGGCGACGCCGCCACCTGCCTGCTCGGCAACCACGACCTGCACTTCCTGGCCGTGGCGCACGGCATCCGCAAGGCGCATCGCAGCGACACGCTGAATGGCCTGCTCAACGCATCTGACCGCGATGCCTGGATCGACTGGGTGCGCCAGCGCCGCCTGGCACTGCATGCACACGGCTGGCTGATGGTGCATGCCGGCGTGCCACCGCAATGGTCGCTGGCCACCACGCTGCAGTTGGCAGCCGAGGTCGAACAGCAGCTGCGCGGGCCGGACCTGCATGCCTTCCTGAGCGTGATGTACGGCAACCAGCCCGACCGCTGGAGCGAGACGCTGCAAGGCGCCGACCGCCTGCGCTTTGCCATCAACGCACTGACGCGTACCCGCTTCGTGGCGGCCGACGGCACACTCGATTTCAGCGCGAAGGAAGGTGCGGCACAGGCACCATCCGGTCTGCTTCCGTGGTTCGAGCACCCGCAGCGGCAGACGCAGGGCGTGCCGATGGCATTCGGCCACTGGTCCACGCTGGGGTTGATCCAGCGACCCGACCTGCTGGCACTCGACACCGGCTGCATCTGGGGCGGAAAACTCAGCGCCGCACGCATCGCGACCGACGGCAGCAGCGAGATCATCCAGGTCGACTGCGAGCAAGCGCAACACCCCGGCTGATGACCCCCTCGGGCAGCATGTCCGCGCCAAGACCGCCCCCTACAATTCAGGCGATGGAAGCGTGGCCGAGCGGTTTAAGGCTGCAGTCTTGAAAACTGCCGTGGGGGTAACCCCACCGTGAGTTCGAATCTCACCGCTTCCGCCACTTTTCTGCAGCGCAACGACCGACTGGTCGAGCGGCCAGCGGTGTCGAGAAAATTGACACGGCGCTCGGGTCTCGGGTCAGGTCAGGCGTGATTGGCGAGCCCGGCTTTCAGCGCGGCGCTGACAGAACCCCCCTGTTCACGGCTAGCCGGTTCTGACCGAGAACGCGCTCTGACATCGAACGATGCCGGGCTACACCTGGGGAGAGCGCCATGCAGAGCCGCTCAGCCTCTAACTCCGCGACACAGTCGCAAGCAACTCCGAAGACATGATCTCAAGCGCCAGAGCTGTGCCTTCGAGCGCGGCAGTGAGTGAGCGTGGAATAGCGCTTGCTTCTGCGTGTGCCGCAAAAAAAAACAATGCTTGAGGAGATCAAGAGAATGAAATTTCAGGGACGTTGGCTGCTCGCGCTCGTGCTTTCAGTTTCCAGCTTCACCGCAGTCGCGGCCGACTCACTCGTGTGGTCTGAAACGTACCAGAAGTTTCTGCCCAGGTTCGCCAACATCGGATCCATCAACACCGGTTCTTCGATCCCGGGCTCTGCGGCCAGCGCGCTGATCACGGCCGCCACTGAAGTCAAGGGGCCGAATGGTGTGGAGTTCGTGGCCAGCCGCATCTGGTGGCCTGATCAGCAACTGGGCTTGATCAGCTCCGTCAAGGCAGACGGCTCCGACTACCAGGCATTGTTCACCTCCAGGACGCCTTACGACCTTGATGTGCAAGGCAACAAGCTGTACTGGACCAGCCAGCAAACCAACCAGATCTACAGCATCGACCTGTCACAGGCCGATCCGGACTCGACGCTCTTGCTGGGCCCCGGGCTGGCCTCGCCGTTCGCGATCGATGCGACCGCTGGTGCGCTCTACTGGAGCCAGGTCGCTACCTCGAACCGGTTGATGCGCTCGAACCTCGATGGCACCAACGTTCAGACCCTGCTGACAGGCATTCAGTCCTACGACTTCGAGGTGGTCGGCAGCTACATCTACCTGAGCACGACCGACGGCTTCATCAAGCGCTCGAACCTCGACGGTGGTGATCTGGTGACGCTGGCCAGCGGGCTGGGCTTCCTGAACGGCATCGACGTCACCGATGACGCGATCTATGTCTCGGTGCTCGAAGGCGTGACCACGCTGTCCAGCGGGACACAGACCCTGGGTGCGGGTCGCATTCTCGGCATGGCGCTCAATGGAAGCGGCGTCACGGAGATCTACCGGGCACCTGAAGTCTACGACCCGTTCCTGCCGTTCAGCCCCTCGAAGGTTCGCGGTGTGGCTGTGGTGGCTGCCGTGACGGCCGTACCCGAGGTGGAGTCTTACGCGCTGATGCTGGCGGGGCTGGGCGTGATCGGTGTGGCGGTTCGCCGTCGCCACTGATTCACTCGGCATCTTTCCAGGCTGCCCGATCAGGGTCAGAGATTTCCTACGCCGTGTAGCAGTTCTCCCCCCTAGCTTTCCGCCCCGCAGAGGTGCGACACTTTGGTTGGAATTGAAAGCTCGTCAACTGATTGGGAGAAACCCTGTGAATCAACATAAGAAGCTCGCCCTGGCCGTCGCCATGATCGGTGCGTCATGCGCCGTCCTGGCCCAAGACGCGGCCTTCAACCCTTCCTGGTACATCCAGCCCAGCATCAATGGCTTCAAGCCGGACCCGGACTTCGGTCTGAACAACGGCAAACCGGTCGGCTATGGCGGTGGCCTGAAATTCGGCAAGGCGCTCAGTCAACACTGGGATGTCCAGATGGGCTACGTCTACGGCCGTGCCCGTGAAAGCGGCGACCGCTACCAGCAGCATCTGTTTGGTGCTGACGCTCTGTATCTGTTCTCGCGTGACACCTTCCGCCCGTTCTTGCTGATCGGTGCCGGGGTCGAACACGACAAGGTCAGGCTGAACGGTGGGAGCACATCGCAAACTGCGCCTTATGTCAGCGCGGGTCTGGGCTTTCAGGCCGTCATCAATGACCGCCTCACCTTCCAGGCGGATCTGCGCAACGTCCACGGCTTCGCTGGTGGCAACAACTTTGACCACATCAAGAGCAACAACTACTACATGACGGTCGGCCTGAACATTGCGTTCGACGCACCACCGGCCCCGGCACCCGCAGCAGCACCACCCGTCGCCCCAGCAGTGCTGCCAGCGCCAGAGCCTGTGGCACCGCCGCCAGCCGCGGCGCCAGCGCCGCGCTTCGAGAAGATCTCTCTCTCGGCCACCGAACTGTTCTCGTTCGACAGCGACAAGCTGAACTCTGCTCAGCCGAAGCTCGACGACATCGCCAAGCTGCTGAATGAAAACAGCGGCATCGGGAATGTGGTCATCACGGGCTACGCCGACCGGCTGGGTAACGACAAGTACAACCAGAAGCTGTCTGAGCGCCGCGCCAACACGGTCAAGGACTACCTGGTCAGCAAGGGCGTGGCCGCCAACCGCCTGACCGCTGTCGGTAAAGGCGAAGCAAATCCTGTCGTTGAATGCAAGGACAAGAACCGCGCAGCCCTGATCAAGTGCCTGGAGCCGAACCGTCGGGTCGAGGTCGAGCAGATCACGGTCGAGCGCCGGGTTCAATAAGCGCTGAACCAGAGCCCCGCAACACCCGTTGCGGGGCTTTTTTGTGGGCGGCGCCTGTCCGTTCGATCGTAGATGACCATGCCTGATCCCGCTGCTCCAGTGGCCATCGAAGCCCTTGCCGTGCCGGTGAGGGCGAAGAAGTCCAATTACCCCGAGCCGTTTGCGTCAATGATGGCCGGGCGCGAGAAGCGCGCGCTCGGTGATGTGTTCGGCCTGTCGAATTTCGGCGTCAACCTGACGCAGTTGGCGCCCAACGCCATGTCGGCGCTGCGGCACGCGCATTCGAAGCAGGACGAGTTCATCTACATCCTCGCGGGCCATCCCACGCTCGAAACCGATGCAGGCCAAACGCCTTTGGCGCCAGGCATGTGCGCTGGCTTCAAGGCGGGAACGGGCAATGCTCACCGCTTGCTCAACACCACGACCGAGCCGGTGGTCTACCTGGAAGTCGGCGACCGCACCCCGGGCGACGAAGGTTCGTACCCCGATGACGATCTGCAAGCCCTTCTGGTCGAGGGCCGTTGGCAGTTCGTACACAAGGATGGCACCCCGTATGCGCCATCCCGCTGACACCAGACGCATGCGATTCATTGCCCCGCCGCGGCGGGGCCTGCGGCGCGCTGCGGCACCGCAGAGTCTTCGAGCCTCTCGCCGATGGCAGCCTCTTTTCGGCTTCCTGGCATTGATGTCTCTGCTCTGGCTGATGCTGTTGTGGGCGCCCGTGGCCCACGCCGAAACCCTGCGCTGCAATGGCCGCACGACCGAGGTGGGCGACTCCCGGCTGACCGTGCTGGCCCAGTGCGGAGAACCCCGGCTGAAGGACTCGTTCTGCGCCCCGGTGTATGTCGCGCCCACGCTGCAGCCCGTACCGGCACCGATCGCCGCGATCGTCACACCGTGCCTGCAGGTCGACGAATGGCAGTACGACCGCGGGCCCGGCAACCTCACGGCCACGGTGCGCTTCCAGTACGGCCGGGTGCAGTCGATCACCTACGGCCAATCGCCGTCCTGATCAGCCGACGCGCCGGCCGCCTCCTGGCGCTCAGGGCGTGTTGATGAATGCCACCACGTCGTCGAGCACCGGCGCCAGCCAGTGCAGCGGTGCCGCAAAGGCCGCGGCCAGCGTCATGTGGTTGACGCGGTCATAGAGTTGCATCGTCACCGGCCGGCCCACAGCCTGCAGGCGCCCGGCCAGACCCACCGTGTTGCGCTGCGGATCGACCAGGTCGTCGGTGCGTGCGGCACCCAGGAAGGTCCTTGGCGCCGCGGCGCTGACATGCTCGAACACCTGGGTACCTGGCGGATAGTCGGGATGGAAGAACACGGGTTTCACGTCGGGATTGACGATAGGCAGGAAGTCATACGGGCCCGCCAACCCGATGAAGCCCGCCAGTTCAGTCGGGCTGTGGCCACTGGGGCGCAGCCAGCGCGCATCGAACGCCAGCATGGCTGCGTTGTAGGCACCGGCGCTGTGGCCCATCACGAACACGCGCTTCGGGTTGCCACCCAACGCCTTCGCGTTCTCCAGGCCGTAGGCCAGGGCCTTGGCGCTGTCTTCCAGAAACTCGGGGTAGCGAACCGCCGGGTAGAGACGGTAATCAGCCACCAACGTCATCACGCCGCGCGAGGCCAATGCAGCGGCGACAAACTTGTAGTTGGCCCGCTCACCGCGGTTCCACGAGCCGCCGTAGAAGAACACCACCACCGGATAACCGTCGGGGGGCGCGGCAACACTCGGGCGGTACACATCGAGCCGCTGTCGAGGCAGCGTGCCGTAAGTGACTGGAGGTGTCAGCAGGTCACCGCCGGTGGCGGCGAGCAAGTTGAGCACAGCGACCGGTGCCAACGCCGCGTAGCCGACGCACGCCACCATGAGGATGGCGAGCGTCAGCAACACGCGCGGCACAGTCGCGTCAACTCAGACGAGAACGATGGCGGGCGATCTGCGCGCGCACCTGGGCCGGGGCGGTACCGCCCAGCACGTTGCGGGCGTTCAGCGAGCCTCGCAGCGTCAACACGTCGAACACGTCGTCGGTGATGCTGGCGTGGAAGCCTTGCAATGTGGCGAGCGGCAACGCGCTCAGGTCCACGCCCTGGCCGATCGCGTGCTTGACCGCATGGGCGACAGCCTCGTGCGCATCGCGGAACGGCAGGCCCTTCTTGACCAGATAGTCGGCCAGGTCGGTGGCAGTGGCGTAGCCTTTCAGCGCCGCACGCTCCATGGCCTCCGGCTTGACGATGATGCCCTGCACCATCTCGGCCATGATGCGCAAGGTGTCGCGCACCGTGTCGACGGTGTCGAACAGCGGCTCCTTGTCTTCCTGGTTGTCCTTGTTGTAGGCCAGCGGCTGGCCCTTCATCAGCGTGATCAGGCCCATCAGGTGACCGACCACGCGGCCGCTCTTGCCCCGCGCCAGTTCGGCCACGTCGGGGTTGCGCTTCTGCGGCATGATCGATGAGCCGGTGCAGTAGCGATCGGCCAGATCGATGAAGCCGAAGTTCTGGCTCATCCACAGCACCAGCTCTTCAGCCAGCCGCGAGATGTGCACCATCATGATCGACGCGAAGGCGGTGAATTCAAGTGCGAAGTCGCGGTCGCTGACGGCATCGAGGCTGTTCTGGCACACGCCGTCGAAGCCCAGCGTGCGCGCCACGCGTTCGCGGTCCAGCGGGTAGCTGGTGCCGGCCAGCGCGGCCGCGCCCAGCGGCAACTGGTTGACGCGCTTGCGCACGTCGGCCAGCCGGTCTGCGTCGCGCGCGAACATCTCCACGTAGGCCAGCAGGTGGTGCGCAAAGCTCACCGGCTGCGCCACCTGCATGTGTGTGAAACCCGGCAGGATGGTGTCGACATTCTTCTCGGCGACCTCGACCAGCGCGCTCTGCATCGCGCGCAGCAGCGGCAGCAGCGCATCGATCTCGCCGCGCAGCCACAGCCGCACATCGGTGGCCACCTGGTCGTTGCGCGAGCGGCCGGTATGCAGCCGCTTGCCGGCGTCGCCGACCAGCTGCGTCAGACGCGCCTCGATGTTGAGGTGCACGTCTTCGAGATCGAGCTTCCACTCGAAGCGGCCGGCCTCGATGTCGGCAGTGATCTGCGCCATCCCGCGCTCGATGCTGGCGCGGTCTTCGGCGCTGACAATGCCCTGGTGGTGCAGCATCTCGGCGTGGGCCAGCGAGCCCGCGATGTCGGCACGCCAGAGCCGCTGATCGAAGGACACGCTGGCGGTGTAACGCTTGACCAGCTCGCTCATCGGTTCGGAAAAAAGCGCCGACCAGGCTTCGGATTTGTTGTCGAGTGGATTGGTCGCCATGGGCTCGCGGCGAGCGGCGGTGCGCGTCGTCGCCGGTGTGGTGGAGGGTTTGTAGACAATGCGCCGAAGCGACGCCGATTCTATCGATGAGCCCCCTGCCCCCCGACGACCCCGCCTCGACCTTCCTGTCGGGCTTCGGCACCTTGCCGGAGCCCGATGCGGCTGCAGGGCGCCCGGCAGCGCTGTTCGATGTCTGCCACGTCGGGGTGGTGCTGCGTGCCATGCTGTTCGCGCACGCCGTGCTCGCCGTCGGGGTCTTGTTCACCGCGTCCACCTTCGGCGCCTGGGTACTTAACTTCGCACTCGGCACCGGCATCGTGACGCCGGCCCTGCTGGCCTGGCTGATCGTGGCGTGTGCGTTGAAGGCGCCGCTGGCACGGCTGTCGGTCGGGCCGCAGGCGGTCGTGATCGGCGCGCTGGGTGCCTTGTGCGCCATGGGCGGCTGGCAACTGGGCGCACAGTTCGGCCTGAGCGAGTTCGAGCGCATCGGCCCGCTGGGGCCGGTGCTGGCGGGCGCCGGCATGGCGCTGGTGATGTTGCAATGGTTGCGCATGCGGGCGCTGGCGCGCACCCCGGCCGACACCGCGGCCAAGCTGGCCGAGTTGCAATCGCGGATCCGACCGCACTTCCTGTTCAACACGCTCAATTCGGCGCTGGCCCTGGTGCGCCACGATCCACAGCGCGCAGAAGCCGTGCTGGAAGACCTGGCCGAACTGTTCCGCGTCGCGCTGACCGAGGTCGGCGAGTCGGTGTCGCTGAACGAAGAGGTCGAGCTGGCGCAGCGCTACCTGGCGATCGAGCAGATCCGCTTCGGCGAGCGGCTGGCCGTGACCTGGGAGCTCGACCCCGCCGCCGGCGCGGCGCGCATGCCGCCGCTGCTGCTGCAGCCGCTGGTCGAGAACGCCGTGCGCCACGGCGTCGAGACCGCCGATGACGGCGGCACGATCCGCGTGCGCACCCGGGTCAAGGGTGGCCGCGCCGTGATCTCGATCGCCAACAGCGTGCCCGCCACCGCATCGCGGCCGGGGTTGGGCATGGCGCTGAACAACGTGCAGGAGCGGCTGCGGCTGATGCACGACGTGAATGCGCAATTCGAGAGTCGGCGCGATGCCGACAGCTTCCGCGTGCAGATCGTGGTGCCGCTGTGACCGGTTCACCCCCCTCCGCCTCGCACGCGCTGCGCGTGCTGCTGGTCGATGACGAGGCGCTGGCGCGCCTGCGGCTGCGCACGTTGCTCGCCGACTGCAGCGAGCCCGGCGCGACCGTGGCGGGCGAGGTCGCCAACGCGGCACAGGCGCTGGAATGGCTGCAGGCGGCGACCGGCAACGAGCCCGACCATCGGCCCTGCGACCTGGTGTTGCTGGACGTCCAGATGCCCGGGCGCGACGGCACCCAACTGGCCGAAGAGTTGCGTGCCCTGCCCCGGCCACCGGCGGTGGTGTTCGTGACTGCGCATGCCGGCCACGCGCTGAAGGCCTTCGACCTGGAAGCGGTGGACTACCTGACCAAGCCGGTGCGCAGCGAGCGGCTGCAACTGGCCTTGCAGCGGGTCGCAGCGCGGCTCGCACCGATCGCTGCTGCTGCCGATGCCGTGGTTCAGCCGGACCCCGTGCTGGTGGTGAGCGAACGCGGGCGTGTTGTGCGGGTGCCGCTGGCCGAGGTGCTGTACCTGAAGGCCGAGCTGAAATACGTGACGCTGCGCACCGCTGCCCACACGCATGTGCTCGACGATGCGCTGAGCGATCTCGAACAACGACTGGGCCCACGCTTCCTGCGGGTGCACCGCAATGCACTGGTTGCCCGTTCGGCCATCAGCGCACTTGAACGCCGCGCCATGAACGACAAGGGCAACGAGGGCGACGACGCCGAAGACGGCCCGGCCAGCGACTGCTGGGCGGTGAAGGTGGCGCCAGTCGGTGAGTGGCTGGCTGTGTCACGCCGTCAGGCCACTGCGGTGCGCGAAGCGCTGGCGGCCAGCGGTTGGTAGCCCGCTGGCCGCGCTCACCGAGCCCGGATGGGCTCAGCCCGTTCAGGCCGACTTGCGGCGCTTGGCCATGACGCCCACCAGACCCAGGCCGGCCATCATCAGCGCGTACGTCTGCGGCTCGGGAACGGCCGAGACGGTCAGGCCGGACAGGGTGCCGTTGAAGGTCCCCACCGAGGTCGCCGCCCCGGTCGCCAGATTGATGCGGTAGATGCCCGAGGTCAGCGAGCTGCCGTCGACGTTCAGGCCTGCGTACGCAGAGCCATCGGCAAGCACTTCGAAGCCGTTGGCGCGCAGCACATCGACGCCCAGGCTGCCGACGGTGCTGATCGTCGGGTTGT
Organism: Burkholderiales bacterium PBB1; assembly: GCA_002255905.1. Taxonomy (GTDB): domain Bacteria; phylum Pseudomonadota; class Gammaproteobacteria; order Burkholderiales; family Burkholderiaceae_C; genus PBB1. Next base: position 100,676 of record NKIN01000001.1, on the reverse strand, counting down.
TGAAGGCCGATGTGGCCACCGCCAGCGAGTCGCCGCTGCTGTTGATGTAGTACAGGCTCGGCGCAGCAGGTGCGCTGGTGGGATTGGGCTTGGAGTTGGTGTAGCCGACGCCGCTGAACCCCGCCGCGATGGAGGTCGCCACGGTCACCGCACCGGTGTTGGCGTTGATGGCGTAGTTGTCGCCCGCCGAGCTGACGAAACGCAGCGAGGCTGCACCGGAGAAGTCGGCTGCCGGGTTGAAATCGATGCCGTAGCCCAGGGAAGGATTGACGATCGAGCTCGAGAGGCCGGCCACGAAGGTGGCGACGCCAGTGACCTCGTTCAGGGTGTACAGCTTGTTCGACAGCGTGACACCGTAGATCGTGTTGTTGCCGGGCCGCAGGTCGATGCCGACGAAGCGATCACCGGCGTCGAGCCCGCTGATGGCGGTGCTCGTCGCGGCAGCCACGTTCGAGGTGTCGATGCGGGCGACCTGGTTGCTGCTCGTGAGGCCGACCAGCGTGACCGCCTGGCTGGACAACGCGGCCAGTGCCAGTGCTGCGCCGAGCAAGGTCTTGGGTGAGGAAAGCGTGAAAGGCATGAGGGACTCCGATGAAGTGCGTGGAAGGTCTGTGGGGAGACGGAACACGCTGCAAAGCGGCACCCAGCCCGCTGTGGCGCTCGATGGCGCGCACCGTCACCCGCACTACGACGGCGAGTTGCATCGGGATGCACCCCACCACGCACACCCCCCTGAACAGGGGGGGTGACCTCAGGAGCGTCTGCCGGGGTATGCAGGCACCCTCGAACACCCCCGGCGACTCAAGGTTCCGCTTTGTCGGCGACGCGAGTGGCGATGGGCAGCCGGCCCAGCTGCATGTCAGCCAGTGCGCGGTAGAGCGGCCGGCTCAACAGCCTCGACACCCCGCTTGCGATCAGCGCACAGGCCATCAGGCTGAGCACCATGGCGTGCCCATCCACCATCTCCATGACGATGATGAAGGCCGTCAGGGGTGCCTGCGTCGCCGCCGCCAGGAAGCCGGCCATGCCGAGCGCGATGAGCGTGGCGGCATGGGGATAGTGGGTCAACACGGCGATGTCGTTGCCCAGGGAAGCGCCGATGGCCAGCGACGGGGCGAAGATGCCGCCCGGGACGCCGCTCCAGGCGGTCAACCATGTCGCCAGAAACTTGAACAGCACAAAGACCGCCGGCGCGTTGTCGCTGCCCTCCAGCAAGGCCTTGGTGTGGGCGTAGCCGCTGCCGAAGGTTGCGCCCTGGGTGACCAGGCCCATCACGGCGATCACGACACCGCAGACCACGGCGAACCCGACCGGACGTGCGCGCTTCCATCGACTGAACCGATCGCTGGACCCGCCGCTCAGCGAAACGATCAGCAGGCGCGCAAACAGTCCTCCGGCGACGCCGCTGCTCAACGCCACCAGCATTCCAGGCCCCAACAACGCCAGCCCGACTTCGGGCACGTGCATCACGCCAAAGTAGGTGCCATTGCCATAGACCGAAATGGCCACCAGGCCAGCCAGCACGATGGCCGTGATCACCAGACCGTTGCTGCGCTGCTCGGGTGAGCGCGAGAGCTCCTCGATGGCGAACATGACACCCGCCAGCGGGGTGTTGAACGCCGCCGCAATCCCTGCTGCGCCGCCCGCCACCAACAGACTCTGCTCGTTGATGGCCGAACGCCGGGGCAGCCACCGCTTGGCAGCCAGAAGCACGCCGGCGGCGATCTGCACGGACGGGCCTTCACGGCCCAAGGAGAGTCCTGCCAGCAGGCCCCACGCGGTCAGCGCCATCTTGGCCACGGCCAATCGGAGTGAGACGAACAGACCGCGGTCGCGCGCCGTCACGGAGGCATCGAGCGCCGCCATCACCTGCGGAATCCCCGACCCAGCGGCGCCGGGCGCACAGCGGCGCGTCAGCCAGACGATCAGTCCCGTGCACAGGGGAGTCCACAGCAGAGGACTCCACCACCACATCGACGAGGCCACGAAGAACCCCTCCAGCGCACGCTCTGTGAGCCAGGTGTAGCCCACGACCGTCAGCCCCGCTGCAGCGGCGAACGTGACGACGAGGCCACGGGCCAGCCAGATGCGCCAGTCCGAGACCGCCCGCCGCACAGAGACGGTAATGCGGGGTGCGTGCCTCATCGAGACGGCGAGCGAGTCAATTCGGCTGCGGGGCCACGAGCCACGGCGTCTCTACGGGTCTGTCCACTCATATCATTGTCGGATGGCCAAAGGCACTCCCCCCGCGAGGCAAGCAAATGCCACGCCCGCAAGCACGCTCCACCATGACATCGGGGAATCGGCGAGCCAGGTTCTGCGCCGTTTTCGGTTGGTCTTCAATGCGGTGAAAACCCATTTCCAGCAGGTCGAGAAGAAGGCCGGGGTCGGCGGTGCGCAACTCTGGGCCTTGAGCATCATTCGCGCCCGACCCGGTCTGAGGATGAACGACCTGGCACAGTCCATGGACGTCCACCCATCGACCGCCAGCAACCTGGTCAGGTCGCTCATCGAGCGCGAGTTGGTCGTTGCCAACAAGCAGGGGCCCGATCGACGCACGGTTCATGTCTCGATCCTGCCTGCCGGCGAGAAGGTCCTGCGCAAGGCACCCGGACCCCTGGCCGGGGTGTTGCCGCAAGCCCTGGCCAGCCTGGACGCCCGTACCTTGGCCCGGCTCGACAAAGACCTGTCAAAACTGATCGCGGCGCTCGATGCCGACGAACGTGGAGCGAACATCCCGCTGGGCCAGTGAGCACGGCGGCACGGGCGGCTGGCGTCACACCCAGCGCCGGGCGACCGAGTTCGTTGCAGCCGCATCCTGGCGATGCCTCATCCTCGCAGGCGCTGGGCCGACGACAGCAGCGACAGCATGTGCTCCAGCATCAGCGCCACTTCGTTGGGCCCATCGAGAAAGTACCTCGCTCGGGAATGCGGATCGTCGCGGCCGACGCGCACCGTCAGCCAATCGGCCGGCGCCGATGCGAAGACCGGCTCGTCATTGACGTCGTCTCCGGCGAACACCGCGCAGTCGGCCCCGCACTTGGCCACCAGCGCGTGGACCGCGTCGGCCTTGTCCGGCGCGTTCGCCGGCGACACGTTGACAACCATCTTGCCGGCGAAGACATGCAGCTCGGCGGCGAACGGCGCCAGCAGGTCCTGGATCAGCGCCAGCGCCTGCTCGCGCTGTCTGGACAAGCGGTAATGCAAGGCGATCGAGAGCCGCTTGTCTTCGACCGTCACGCCCAGCGCTTCCAGCGCCTGGACCTGCCCGCACAGTGCCTCGCGAAGCAAAGTCAGCTCTGAGGCGGGCTGGAGGTTCTCTGCCGCGCCGATCGCGTCTTCGGCGCCATGATTTCCGATCACGTAGCTCGGGCTGAACTCGAGCCGAGTGCGCACGTCTGCCACGGTTCGACCCGTCACGATCGCCACGGGCAGCTGGGCGTTCAAGGCACTCAGGCGTGTCGAGACGCCACGCGAGATACGAGCCGATTCCGGCCGCGCCACGATCGGTGCCAGTGTCCCGTCGAAGTCGAAAGCCAGCAGCGGCTTGCGCTTGAGCGCAGCAGCGAGCGCTGCCTCGCCGTGGGGACTGAACAAATGCTGCATCGTTGCCAACCGCTCCTCCTGATCTCGCTCAGCCATTTTCGTGCTGGTGCCGCCGCACCCGCGCCTCGATGCGCGCACGCAGACGCCAGCGCCCGGCGTCTGCAAGCATGCGACCCGCCCAGCGGAACACGTTGAACTCGCGCACCGTGCTGCGCAGGCTGGACATCCGTTCGCGTTGCTCGGCCGGCGGCATCAGCGCGGCACGATTGAGCGCATCGGCGGTCTCCTCGACGTGGTACGGGTTCACGATCAGCGCTTCTGACAGTTCTCGCGAGGCACCGGCAAACCGGCTCAACAGCAACACACCTTGCAGGTCATCGCGCGCGGCGACGAACTCCTTGCAGACCAGGTTCATCCCGTCGTGCAGGCTGGTCACGACGCAGATGTCGGCGGCGCGAAACAGCTCCACCACGGCGCTGTGCTCATGGTGCTGCGCCAGCAGGTGCACCGGCTTGTAACCCTCCCGCCCGTAGCGATCGTTGATGCGCTGGGTGACCCGCTCGATGCGCTCCTGGAAGCTTCGGTACTCGTCGAGCGCGGAGCGTGTGGGCGCGGCCACCTGCACGAAGACAAAGCGACCGATCCACCCCGGCCACTTCTCCAGCAAGCGCTCAACCGCGTTCAGTCGCTCGAGGATGCCCTTGGTGTAGTCGAAGCGATCGACGCCGACGGCCAGGCAGACATCGGCGGGCAGGCCCAGTCGATCGATCACCGCCTGTCGGCACGCAGCGACCGAGGCCCAGCCCGCGACCTCCGCGTCGCCTGGCCACTCGATCGAGATCGGGTAGCTCTCGACCAGCGTTTCCTTTTCCTGGTACGCGATGGTCGAGTGCTCGTGCTCGATGCGCGCCTCGAGGTAACGATCGACGGTCTCGATGAAGTTCTTGCAGTGGAAGCGGGTGTGGAAGCCGAGGATGGTGCTGCCCAGCATGCCCTGCAAGATTTCGCGTCGCCACGGGCAGATGCCGAAGGATTCGGGGTTGGGCCAGGGGATGTGCCAGAAAGTGAGGATCGTCGCCTGCGGCAGCTTCTCGCGGATCATCGCCGGCAGCAGTGCAAAGTGGTAGTCCTGCACCAGCACCACCGGGTCGTCGCTGCGCGCCTCGGCGATCACGGCGTCGGCAAAACGCTGGTTGATCGCACGGTAGGCCTCCCAGTCGGCTTCGCGGAACACCGGCCGCACATGCGCCACGTGGCACAACGGCCACATGCCCTCGTTGGCGAACCCGTAGTAATAGCCCTGCTCTTCTTCGGCCGTCATCCAGATGCGGCGCAGCCAGTAATCGTCCTGGCCAGGAGGCACGCTTACCCGGTCCATCGCGTCGACGGCGTCGCGATCGGCGCTGCCGCTGCCGTGCGCAACCCAGGTGCCTGAACAGGCGCGCATGACGGGCTCGACCGCCGTCACCAGTCCGCTGGCCGGTCGCTTCACGACGACGCCATCGGCGGTGCGCTCGTGGATGTAGGGCTCGCGGTTCGACACCACGATCACCTGGTCTCCGACCAACTGCGTGCGCAGCAAGGTGCGCAGCCGATCGGCCGTCCACTCGGCGTCAGGGCCCTGGGCCCGACGGTATTCATCCTCGAGGTCGCGCAGCCGCGTGCGCAGATCGGCCGCAAAGGGCGCCAGTTCGGGCGCCGGCAACAGCGGACTGAGCAGGCCCTCGCCGCGCATGATGGCCCGCGCGCCATTGACCCATCCGCGCCAGCTCAGCTGCGCCACCACCACGGTGATCACCGCGATGACGAAACCCAGCGCGGTGATGAGCCCGATCAGATAGCGCCGGGTGTCCTGGCTGCGGCGGTCGATGAAGCTGAGGTCGTGCAGCATCACCAGCCGTGCCAGCACCACCGCGGGCGTGCGCAGGGCGTCGGCACCCTCGTCACTGGACGCAGCGACCGCGGCCACTTCGGCAGCCCACCAGCGTGACGTGAGCGGCTCGTCGATCGGTGCTTCGGGGGGCGGCGGCGCTGAAGCCACCGCAGCGTGTCCGGTGATGTCCTGAACCCCCACGTGCACCGGGCCACCGTCCAGTGCGAGCCGCGGCTCCTCCTTCTTGGCCAGCTCCAGCGCCGACGCGCAGCTCAGGCTGCGGGGAAAGCGGGCTGTGCTCTTGAGCAGAACTCCCTCAGGGCTGCACAGGCCGACGGCGAACAGGCGCTCGTCCTGTGCAGCGCGATCGAACAGCGTATCCAGGCGCGACAGTCGCTGGGTTTCCAGCGCCTCTGCCACGGAGTCGGACAACGCGTTGGCGACCAGCACCCCGCGGCTGTTCAGGTCGCGGCTGAACCAGCGCAAGGTCACCTGATCGAGCAGCGGAACTGCAAGGTAGGAGGCCACGACCAAGGTCGCCAACAGCGGCAGCAGAAACCGCAGCTGCAGTCGGATGGTCCTCAGCGCCGTCCAAGGAGGAAGAGTCCATCGAGGGAGAACCCACCGAGGCTCACTGACATTCAAGGAAACTTTGCCCATACATTTGTGTTTGTGCAAATATAACTGCAACAAGAAAAGCGGATCGCCTCCCATGAACAACGCCATTCAAGCTTCTGCGGTACCAGGTTCAGCCACACCTCGGCCAGCGACCCTCGATCTCGCGCTGATCGGCAACTGCACCGTCAGCGCATTGATCGATCGCAGTGCGAGCATCGTCTGGTCATGCATGCCGCGCTTCGACAGCACACCCGTCTTCGATGCGCTGCTCAACAGCGCCGAGGGCGTGCCCGTCGATGGCGCGATGTCGATCGAACTCGAAGGCCTGGTGCGCACCGAACAGTCGTACGACCCAGGGACCGCCATCGTGCGCACCCGCCTGTGGGACGCACGAGGTCATGGCGTCGAGGTGGTGGACTTCGCGCCGCGCTTCGTGAATCGGGATCGCATCTTTCGGCCGGTACAGCTGGTGCGGCGGGTGCGGCCGCTGGCCGGGCATCCCCGGGTGCGTTTCACGGTGCGCCCGCACGGGGATTGGGGCGCATCGCCACCCACACTGACGAGGGGCAGCCATCACCTGCGCTTCGTCATGCCGGAGTGCACGCTGCGGCTCAACACCAGCGTGCCCCTGACCTACCTGATCGACAGCACCTGGTTCACGCTGCACAGCGCGGTCAGCCTGCTGCTCGGCCTCGACGAGACCCTGGCCGGCAGCGTCGACGACACCGCCCGCGAGTTCGAGGAAATGACCGCGGCACATTGGCGTCACTGGACGCGCCGGCTCGCCGTGCCCCTCGAATGGCAGGACGCGGTGATACGCGCGGCGATCACGCTGAAGTTGTGCCAGTTCGAGGAAACCGGTGCCATCGTCGCGGCCATGACCACCAGCCTGCCCGAGGCCCCCCACAGCGGGCGCAACTGGGACTACCGCTACTGCTGGCTGCGCGACGCGTTCTTCGTCGTGCGTGCGCTGAACAGCCTGTCCGAGGTGGGGACGATGGAGAACTACCTGCAGTGGCTCTACGACGTCGTACGCGGCGCCGACGGCGGCCACGTGCAGCCGCTGTACGGCATCGGCCTGGAGCGTTCCCTGCCGGAGCGCGTGATTGCGCAGGCCAGCGGCTACCGCGGCATGGGTCCGGTGCGGGTGGGCAACCAGGCCCAGGAGCACTTCCAGCACGACGTCTACGGCAGCGTGGTGCTCGGTGCGGCGCAGGCGTTCCACGACCACCGGCTGTTCAAGCGCGGTGACAGGTCTGATTTCATGGCCCTCGAGGTGATGGGCGAGCAGGCCTGGCGGCTGCACGATCAGCCCGACGCCGGCATCTGGGAACTGCGCACCCGCGCCCGTGTGCACACCTCGTCGACGCTGATGTGCTGGGCCGCCTGCGACCGACTGGCGCGCATTGCTGCGGTGCTCGGGGAATCGGCGCGTGCCCAGCATTGGCAGGCGCGCGCTGCGGCCATCAAGGAAACCATTCTGAGAGGCGCCTGGAATCCTGATCGCCAGGCCTTCGTCGAGAGCCTGGGTGGGCGCGATCTCGATGCCAGCGTGTTGCTGATGGCCGAGGTGGGATTCCTGCCGCCCAACGACCCCCGCTTCGTCAGCACGGTACAGACGCTCGAGCGCGTGCTGTGCGATGGCCCCTTCATGCGACGTTACGAGGCGCCCGACGACTTCGGGCGTCCGGAGACCGCGTTCAATGTCTGCTCGTTCTGGCGGGTCGATGCGCTGGCCCGGATCGGCCAGCGCGAGCAGGCGCGCGAGGCCTTCGAGGCGCTGCTGGCCCGCCGCAACCCCATGGGCCTGCTCAGCGAAGACCTGGCACCCGCCACCGGCGAGTTGTGGGGCAACTTCCCGCAGACCTATTCGATGGTCGGCATCATCAACGGCGCCGTGCGGTTGTCGGCCGACTGGGAGACGGCCGTATGAGTGTCACCCCGGAATGGCTGCAAGCCATGCTGCCCGGCATGCAGGGCCTGGGCGGCTTGCTGGCATCGGCGATGCGCATCTGCGGCATCGTGATCGGCGCGTGGGTGCTGATCGCGGTGGCACAAAAGGCCGTCCGGGCGATGCGCATGCGCATCGCGAGCCGCCTCGACGACCGCGAGGCTGTGCAACGAGCCGAGACACTGGGCCGCGTCATTCGCTACCTGGTCGCGGTGATCGTCTCGCTGGTGGCGGGCATGCTGGTACTCAGTGAGATGGGCATCAGCGTGGCGCCGATCCTGGGCGCGGCTGGCGTGGCCGGTCTGGCGGTGGGCTTCGGCGCGCAGAGTCTGGTCAAGGACTACTTCACCGGCTTCTTCCTGCTGGTGGAAGACCAGATTCGACAGGGCGACGTGGTCCAGCTCGGCGAGCACAGCGGCCTGGTCGAGCAGGTGACGCTGCGGTACGTGCAGCTGCGCGACTACGACGGCCATGTCCACTTCGTACCCAACAGCACCATCACCAGTGTCGTCAACATGGGCAGGGGCCACGCGCAGGCTGTTGTCGACGTCGGCATTTCGTACAACGCGGATGTCGATGCAGCGATGTCGCTGATGCGCGAGGTGGGCACGTCGATGAGGCTCGATCCGGTGCAAGGCGGCCGCATCGTGGGTGATCTGGAGATCGCCGGTGTCGAACGCTGGGCCGATTCCGCCGTCGTCATTCGCGCACGCTTCAAGGTCGCACCCCTGGAGCAGTGGAACGTTCGCCGCGAGATGCTGCGCCGGCTCAAGCAGGCGTTTGATCGCGCGGGCATCGAAATCCCGTTCCCGCAGGTGGTGTTCCACCTGTCACCCGCCACCGGCCACACCCTTGGCCGCTTGAGCGCTGACTGATGCGCTCAGCATCGGCCCCTCACCCGGTGTTGCGCAGGCCCGCAGCCACCCCGTTGATCGAGATGTGGATGCCGCGCTGCATCCGTTCGTTGCCCGGGTCGCCCTCGCGGCGCTGGCGATGGCGGCGCATCAGCTCGACCTGCAGGTGGTTCAGCGGGTCGAGGTAGGGGAAGCGGTGCTGGATCGAGCGCGCGAGCGACGGGTTCGAAGCCAAGCGGTCGGTGTGGCCGGTGATCAGCGTGAGCGCGTCGTTGGTCAGCGCCCACTCGGCCTGGATCAACCCGAAGATGCGTTTGCCGAGCTTCTTGTCTTCGACCAGTTCCACATACCGCGCGGCGATGCCGAGATCGCTCTTGGCGATCACCATGTCGAGGTTGGACAGCAGCGTCTGGAAGAACGGCCACTGTTTGTGCATTCGTTGCAACAGCGCCAGGCGCTCGGCGCGGGTGGCGGCATCGCGGGTCAGGAAGGTGTCGATCGCCGAGCCGAAGCCGCACCAGCCGGGCAGCGCCACCCGGCACTGGCCCCAGCTGAAGCCCCACGGGATCGCACGCAGGTCCTCGATCGCGTTGGTGGCCTTGCGCGCGGCCGGACGCGAGCCGATGTTCAGCCCCGCGATCTCGCGGATCGGCGTCGCACTGAAGAAATACTCGGTGAAGCCCGGCGTTTCGTAGACCAGCTTGCGGTAAGCGGCGTAGCTGGCCTCGCTGATCGCGGCGGCGGCGTCGAGGAAGCTCTTGGGTGCGCCCATGCGACCGGCCTTCCTGCCCCCAGCGCTCGCCGGCAGCAAGGTGGCTTCGAGCGTGGCCGCCACCAGGGTCTCGAGGTTGCGTCGGCCGATCTCGGGATGGGCGTACTTCGACGCGATCACCTCGCCCTGCTCGGTCAAACGAATCTGACCGTTCACCGTGCCGGGCGGTTGCGCCAGGATGGCCTGATAACTCGGGCCACCACCGCGGCCCACCGTGCCGCCACGGCCGTGGAACAGCCGCAGCGTGATGCCGTGCTCGCGGCCCAGCGCATCGAACAACTCGACCAGCGCGATCTCGGCGCGGTAGAGCTCCCAGTTGCTGGTGAAGGTGCCGCCATCCTTGTTGCTGTCGCTGTAGCCGAGCATGATGTCCTGCTCGGCACACGTTTGACCGTCTGCGCCGGCACCCGAGCGCTTGACCAGTTCGGTGATGCCCGGCAGCGCGTAGAAGGCCCGCATGATGGGCTCGGCGTTGCGCAGATCGCCGATCGTCTCGAACAGCGGCACCACGATCAGGTCGGCCACGGAGCCACCAGGCGACCCTGCTGATGTTTCGGCATCGTCCAGCGTGCCGCGCATCAGGCCGCTTTCCTTCATCAGCAGCAGCACCTCGAGCAAGTCGCTCGCCTCCTCGGTGTGCGAGATGATGCAGTGGCGCAGCGCGTCGGGGCCGTAACGTCGGCGCATCTCCAGCGCGGTTTCGAAGATGGCCAGCTCGCTCACCGCCAGCTCGCTGTACGACGCGGCCCGCACCCGCAGCGGTCGGGCATCGTTGAGCAGCGTCAGCAACAGCGCGCGCCGTGCGGCCTCATCCAGCGCTGAATAGTTCGGCTCAATCTTCGCCACGCGCATCAGTTCCGCCAGCACGGCTTCGTGCTTGTCCGAGCTTTGCCGCAGGTCGACCGTGGCGAGGTGGAATCCGAACACCTGCACCGCGCGCATCAGTGGCCGCAGCCGCGGCGCGGCCAGCGCCTGGGCATGGTGGGCATTCAGTGACGCCTCGATGACCTGCAGGTCGGCCAGAAAGTCGGCGGCCGAGGGATACGGGTTCTGCGGCGGTACCGCATGGCGCAGCGCCTCGGTGCCGGTGAGCTCGTGCAAGGTCGCGGCGAGCCGTGCGTACATACCCACCAGTGCGCGGCGGTAGGGTTCGTCCTCGCGGTGCGGGTTGTGGTCGGGCGAGGCCTCGGCCAACGCCCGCATCGCCGGCGCGATCGGTGCCAACGTGGCCGAGATCGACAGCTCGCCGCCGAGCTGGTGCACCTCGGTCAAATAAAAGCGCAGCACGGTCTCGCTCTGCCGCGCCAGCGCGGTCTGCAGGGTGGCGGCGGTGACGTAGGGGTTGCCGTCGCGGTCGCCACCGATCCAGTTGCCCATGCGGAAGAAGCTGGCGATCGGGTGACCGGGCAGCGCGGCTTCGATGTCGCGATACATCCGCGGGATCTGCCGCAGGAAGGTGGATTGGTAGTAGCTGAGCGCGTTCTCGATCTCGTCGGCCACGGTCAGCTTGGTGTTGCGCAGCATGCGCGTCTGCCACAGCTGGGTGACGCGGGCGCGGATCAGCGCCTCGTTGTCGGCCCGCTCGCGCTCGATGCGCAGGTGATCGCGCTGCTCGACCAGCTCGGCGATGGCGCGCTCGGCATCGAGGATGCTCTTGCGCTGCACCTCGGTCGGGTGCGCGGTCAGCACCGGCGAGATGTAGGCGTGCTCGAGCGTGCGCACGATGTCGGCGGCGCGGATGTCGGCCGCTGCCAGCCGCTCGAAGGTGAGTGCAAGCGAGCCCTGCTGCAGGTCGCCGTGCAGCGCCTGCGCTTCGCGCAAACGCACCTGGTGGCGGTCTTCGGCGATGTTCGCCAGGTGCGAAAAATAGCTGAACGCGCGAATCACGCTCACGGTCTGGTCGCCCGACAGGTTCTTCAACAGCCGGTCCAGCGCGCGGCCCGCCTGCGCATCGCGCTTCAGACGGTAGCCCACCGACAACTGCCGCACCCGCTCGACCAGCTCGAACGCCTCCTTGCCTTCTTGCTCGCGGATGACATCGCCGAGGATGCGGCCGAGCAACCGGATGTCTTCGACCAGCGGTCGGTTCTTGTCGGCAGCGGCCGCGTGCGGTGTTTTCTGGGGCATGGTGGGTCGGTTCGGCTGGGTTTCGTGGCGGGCGTCTACGGATGGCTGCAAGACTCGCGCCTGCTAGCATTCCCGGATGAGCTCACACATCATCATCGCCACCCGGGAAAGCCGCCTCGCGCTGTGGCAAGCCGAATACGTCCGCGACCTGTTGAAAAGCTGCTTCGGCCTCAGCGTCGAACTGCTCGGCATGACCACGCGTGGCGACGAGATTCTGGACCGCACGCTGTCGAAGGTCGGCGGCAAGGGCCTGTTCGTCAAGGAACTGGAAACCGCGCTCGAAGAGGGCCGCGCGCAGCTCGCGGTGCATTCGCTGAAAGATGTGCCGATGGACCTGCCCGATGGCTTCGAGCTGGCCGCGGTGCTCGAGCGCGAGGATCCCCGCGATGCGTTCGTCTCGAACACCCACATGTCGCTTGCCGATCTGCCGCAGGGCGCCAAGGTCGGCACGTCCAGCCTGCGCCGCGTGGTGCAGCTGCGCGCACTGCGCCCGGACCTGCTGGTGGAGCCGCTGCGCGGCAACCTCGACACCCGTCTGCGCAAGCTCGACGAAGGCCAGTACGACGCCATCGTGCTGGCCGCCGCCGGGCTGAAGCGCCTGGGCATGGCCTCGCGCATCCGCAGCGAATTCGCCACCGACCAGATGCTGCCCTGCGCCGGACAAGGTGCACTCGGCCTCGAAGTGCGCAGCGATGCCACCGCCCTGCGCGCCAAGCTCGCCACGCTGGTGCACATGCCGACCGCCCTGGCGGTGCAGGCCGAACGCGCCGTTTCGCGGGCACTCGGCGGCAGCTGCAGCATGCCGCTGGCCGCGCACGCGGTCTGGCTCGACGGCGCGCTGAGTCTGCGCGCTGCGGTCGGCCACCCCGAGGACGCCGCCGCGCCGCTGTTGCGCGCGTCGGTCAATGCCGTCGTGCAGACCGAAGCACAGGCCCGCTCCCTCGGCGAACAGGCCGCTGCGGCCTTGCGCGACGCGGGTGCTGCGGCCTACCTGAGCGCCGTGGGCAGCGCCTGAGCGCGGCTCGCGCGACCGGTGACGGCCCCGGCCTGCATCGGGCCGCTACACAAGGCTGATCGGATGCGCATCATCGTCACCCGCCCGGCCGCGCAGGCGACGCCCTGGGTGCAGTCACTGGCGCAGCACGGGCTGCATGCCGCCGCGTTGCCACTGATCGAGATCGTGCCGACGCCAGACACCGCGGCCGTGACCGCGGCGTGGCAGCAACTGGCCGATGCGCGCCTGGTGATGTTCGTCAGTGCCAACGCGGTCGAGCACTTCTTTGCCCTGCGTCCACCCCAAGCCGCCTGGCCGCCCCACACCCAGGCCGCAGCGCCCGGCCCTGGCACCACGCGCGCACTGCAGGACGCGGGCGTGCCGATATCGCAGATCGTCGAGCCAGCACCGGACAGCGCGCAGTTCGACTCCGAAGCGCTGTGGCAGGTGTTGCGCCTGCAGGACTGGCAAGGTGCCGCGGTGCAGGTGGTGCGCGGCGACGGCGGACGCGACTGGCTGGCCGACACCTTGCGCGAGCACGGCGCCCGCGTGGGTTTCGTGTCGGCCTACCGGCGCAGTGCGCCGCGCTGGGACAACGCAGCGCAATCGCTGCTGGCCGACGCCCTCGCGCAGCCCGCCGATCACCTGTGGTTTTTCAGCAGCTCCGAGGCCATCGATCACCTGATGGCACGTCTGGACGAGCGGGCACTCGCCCTGCCCGCAGGCGCCAAGGCGCTGGCCACGCACCCGCGCATCGCAGCGCGGGCCACGACGGCTGGGTTTTCGCCGGTGTGGCAGTCCCTGCCGACGCTGCCCGAGGTGGTCGCCTGCATACAATCGATCGCACTTTGAACGACCACACCACCGCCGCCGCTCCAGCGGGATCTCCGCCGCCGCCGCCCGTGGCCGATCTGCCCTTCACCGACCTGCAACCCACCCATCGCAACGCGCTGGGGCTGGACATGCGCTGGTGGTCTGCGCTGGCGGCCGTGCTGGCGGTGATGGCGGGTGTCAGCCTGACGCTGGCCTGGAAGACGCAGCAACGCGTCAAGGCGGTCGAGCAAGAGATGGTCAAGCGGCTCGATGAAGGCCGCAAGCAATCCAGCGAAGCGCAGCTGCTGTCGAAGCAGTCGCAAGACAGCGCGCTTGCCACCGCGGCCAAGGTGGCCCTGCTCGAGGCGCGCGTGGCCGAGGTAGCCGTCCAGCGCAGCCAGCTGGAAGACCTGATGCAGTCGCTGTCGCGCTCACGCGACGAGAACCTGCTGGTCGACATCGACGCCGGCATCCGCGTGGCGATGCAGCAAACCGCCATCACTGGCAGCGCCGAGCCACTGGTGGCCATGCTCAAGCAGGCCGACGACCGGCTGCTGCACTACAACCAGCCCCGGCTCGAAGGCGTTAGGCGTGCCATCGCGCGCGACCTCGACCGCGTGAAAGCCGTCGGCCTGATCGACATCCCGACGCTGACCATCAAGCTTGACGAGGCCGCCCGGATGATCGACGAGCTGCCGCTGCTGGCCAACGCGGTGCCGCGGCCAGTGCCCCCCAAGAGCAAGCCCGCCGCCGCGGCCGAACCCGCTGCGGCCAGCGCGCCCAAGAGCGTCGCCTCGGTGCCGCAGACGCCCTGGTGGCAGACCTGGGACGGCACATGGGCCGCGGTGACCGAGCGCATCTGGAACGAGGCCAAGTCGCTGATCCGCGTCACACGCATCGACCACCCCGATGCGGTGCTGCTGGCACCCGACAACGCGTTCTTCGTGCGCGAGAACCTGAAGCTGCGGCTGCTGAACGCCCGTCTGGCGCTGCTCAGCCGCCAGTTCGAGACCACGCAGAGCGACCTGCAACTGGCACAGGCCGCGCTCGACCGCTACTTCGATCGCAGCGCCCGCAGCACGGTGCTGCTGGCCCAGACGCTGAGCCAGGTGGCTGCGCAGGCGAGGCAGGTCAACGTGCCCAAGCCCGACGACACGCTGGTTGCGTTGGCCGCTGCCGCGGCCGGACGCTGAGCACCACAGGCGGCTGCGGCGATGCGCTCGGTCATCTGGTTCGTGTTGCTGTTCGGCGCTGCGGTGGTGGCCGCATCGACCCTGGGTGCCAACGACGGGCTGGTCAGCGTCTATGCGGGCACCTGGCGATTCGACGTGTCGCTGAATCTCTTCCTGCTGGTGCTGGTGGGCAGTTGCTTCGCACTGGTGTCGCTGATCCATGCGGCCAACCGGCTGATCGGGCTGCCCGAGCGGGCACGGCTGTGGCGCGTGGCGCGACGCGAACGCACCGCCCAGGCCGCGCTGCGCGAATCGCTGGCGCAGTATTTCGCCGGCCGATACAGCCGTGCCAAATCCGCAGCCCAGCATGCGCTGGCCATCCAGGACGACACGCCCGAGCTCCGGCGCGACGCCGAGTTCGGCGTGCTGGGGCTGCTGCTGGCCGCAGGCAGTGCGCACCGGCTGCAAGATCGCCGGCAACGCGACGAGCACCTGGCACGTGCCTTTGCGCTCGCGCAAGGCAACAGCGCAGCACGATCGGCCGAAGAAGGCGCCCGACTGATGGCTGCCGAATGGGCCATCGACGACCGCGACGCCCAGCGCAGCCTTCAGTTGCTGAACGACCTGCCACCCGGCGTGGTTCGGCGCACGCAGGCCTTGCGGCTCAAGCTGCAGGCCACCCGACTCGGGCAGCAACCGCAGGAAGCCCTGAAGACCGCGCGCTTGCTGGTCAAGCACCAGGGCCTGTCGAAGGCCGCCAGCCAGGGGCTGCTGCGCTCGCTGGCCTTTGAATGCCTGGACACCGCGCACGACATCGACCAGTTGCGGCGCACCTGGCAATCGCTCGATGCGGTCGATCGCCGCGACAACTTCGTGGCAGCGCGTGCAGCCTTGCGTGCCGCACAACTGGGCGCGCCCGATGACGCACGCAACTGGCTGCGCCCGGGTTGGGAACGCATCGAGGACACCAGTGACGACGAGCGCGCCGCTCTGTCGTTCGCGCTGGTGTGCGCCATCGCCGGCATCGGCGCCGACTGGCTGCCGCGCCTCGAATCGGCGCAGCTCGCGTTCCCGCGCGAGGCCGCCGTGGCCCACGCGGTAGGCACGGCGCTGGCCGAGCGGCAGCTGTGGGGCAAGGCGCGGCTGCTGCTCGAGGCCGCGGTCGCCGATGCCAACCTGCCCATCACGGCGAAGCGCATGGCCTGGCTGACGCTGGCGCGGCTGGCTGAAAACGAAGGCCAGACCGAGCGCGCCGCCAACAGCTATCGAACCGCTGCAACACTCTGAAAAAAGCCCACCGCGGCTGCTATACTCGTGGGCGTTGCGGCTGTAGCTCAGCTGGATAGAGTACTTGGCTACGAACCAAGGGGTCGTGGGTTCGATTCCTGCCAGCCGCACCAGTTAAATCAAAGGGTTAGCTCTCACAAGGAGCTAGCCCTTTTTGTTTGGTGCCTGCTGGGATACCAAGGCTGAAGCTTCAGGTTCAACTGACCCGGCAGGCAAGCCACGCCCAAGTGCTACCGGGCTTGATTCGTGATTGCCTGCGAAATCTGTCGATTACCCCAGGAATTCGGTGAGCCCATCGTGCAGCGCCGATCAACGGCCGGCGTGATGAAATGGTGGCGTCAACTTTCAGCACCCGATGACCACACAACAGCGCATTGCCGAGTTCTTAGCCAAGTGGGGGCCGGGTGGCCTCGGCTTCACACTCAACGAGCGCCAGGGTGCGCAGCAGCACTTCATCGAGCTGTGTGCCGTTCTGGAAGTGGCATCCCCAGCAGGGGGCGAAGACTACGTTTTTGAAAAAGGCACGCTGGCGCTCGGCCAGCAGCGCGGGTTCGCTGATGTATTCAAGCGAGGCGCTTTCGCCTGGGAGTACAAGGCGCCGGGCCGACCTCTGGATGCAGCACTGAGCCAGCTCATGCGCTATGCGCTGGCGCTCGACAATCCGCCGCTGCTGGTCGTGAGCGATCGACTGCGTATCGAGGTGCATACCCATTTCAATGGGACGCCAAGCGAGAAACACGTGGTCGAGCAGCATGAGCTGGCGGACCCCGCAAAGCGCGAGTTGCTGCGACGTGTTTTTGACGCGCCCGACACCTTTCGGCCAAAGCGCACCAACCGCCAGATCACCGAGGATGCTGCCCACGCCTTCGCCACCACTGCCGAGCGTTTGCGGGAGAGCGGGCACGCACCGGAGGCAGTGAGCCATTTTCTGACTCAGTGCCTGTTCTGCTTCTTTGCCGAGGATGTTGGGCTGCTACCCGAGCGCCTGTTTGAAAAGCTGGTCGGGGTGCGCGCTGAGCCTGAGAAGCTACGCGCTGGCCTGCAGCAACTTTTCACCACCATGTGCTCTGGTGGACTTTTCGGCGCAGACGACATCTCGTGGTTCAACGGCGGTCTGTTCCAGAAAATCAGCGTCCCCTCGCTGACTGAAATGGACGTGACCGCGCTGCGCAACGCCGCTGCGCTGGACTGGAGCGCAATCGACCCCAGCATTTTCGGAACGCTGTTTGAGCGCGGGCTCGACCCCAAAAAGCGCAGCCAGCTCGGAGCCCACTACACGGATCCGGCGACGATCGAGCGTTTGATTGATCCGGTGATCCGCCGTCCCCTGCGCGCTGAGTGGGAGGCGATCAAGCCACGGATCGCGGTGTTACTCGCTAAGAGCAAGCGCGCAAACGACAAGTCCTGGCGGGATGCCCGCGCCTTGTTCATCGGGCACTTGGAGCGACTCCGGGCATTCCGCGTACTCGACCCAGCGTGCGGCAGCGGGAACTTTCTGTACCTTGCCCTCAAGTGCCTGAAGGACCTGGAGCACCAAGCCAATCTGGAGGCAGAAGCCTTCGGTCTTCAGCGCGAAGTCGACAGCTACACCAGCCCTGCCAATGTGCTGGGCATCGAGCTCAACGAGTACGCCGCCGAATTAGCACGCGTAACGGTCTGGATCGGTGAGCTGCAGTGGCGGCTGCAGCAGGGTTATCCGTTCAAGTTGAATCCGGTGCTGGAGCCTTTAGACCACATCGCATGCCGCGACGCACTGCTGAACGCGGACGGTAGCGAAGCCGCATGGCCAAAGGCGGATGCTGTGGTGGGGAATCCCCCCTTCGTCGGGGTTGGACGCAAGCGACGGGAGTTGGGGGACGCTTACGTCGAAGCCCTGGATAGGCGGTTCGCACCGCGCGTTCCCGGGGCGTCGGATTTGGTCTGCTACTGGTTTGATAAGGCGCTGTCAGCGATCAAGCGCGGCGAGCTTTGCACAGTGGGATTGGTGTCCACCAACTCGATTCGCGGCGGCGCCAGCCGCAGCGTGCTCGAAGCGATCAACCGCTCCAGCCGCATCTTTGCCGCCTGGAGCGACGAGCCCTGGATCAATGACGGCGCGGCGGTGCGGGTGTCGCTGGTGTGCTTCGGGCAAGGCGAAGGCGTACAGCTCGACGGTCGTGCAGTGCCACAGATCTACGCCGATCTCACCGCGCCCACAGTGGCAGGCGACGCGCTCGACGTGAGCACGGCCACCACGCTACTGGCGAATCTCGGAGCCAGCTTCCAGGGTGCATCAAAGAAGGCCAAGTTCGAAATCGATTCCGCTTTGGCGCGCGATTGGCTACTGCTGCCCAACCCGCACGGCCGGCCCAACAGCGACGTGCTAAAGCCCTGGGCCAACGGCTTCGAATTGAGCCGACGGCCGCAGGAGCAGTGGATCATCGATTTCGGCAATTCGATGAGCGCTGTCGAAGCGGCGCTATACGAGCAACCGTTCGCGCACGCCGTGCAGCACATTAAGCCCGAGCGTATTGGCAAGTCCGAGACGGCGCTGCGCGACTACTGGTGGCGCTTTGGTCGGCCGCGCGTTGAGATGCGTCATGCGATGAAGACCTTGCCGCGATTCATCGCCACCATCGCGCACAGCAAGCACCGCTTCTTCGTTTGGCTGCCGATCACGACCTCGCCCGATCAGGCGCTGATCACGGTCGCGCGTGCAGACGACACCACGCTCGGCCTGCTGCATTCGCGTTTTCACGAACTGTGGTCGCTGCGCATGGGTACCTCGATCGGTGTCGGCAATGACCCCCGCTACACGCCGACCACTTGCTTCGAGACTTTTCCATTCCCCGTCGGCCTAACACCCGCCGACACCGCTCACCAGCGCACCGAGGCGCTGCCAGACGGCGCGGTGATACCGGCCGACTTGCCGTCCGACCAGAAGCTATTGGCAGCCAATATCGCCCGCGCAACCAAGGCACTGAGCGATCTTCGCGACCGTTGGCTCAACCCCCCCGAATGGACAGAGCGTGTGCCCGAGGTCGTCCCCCTCGGGCTGGAGCAGTCTCCCTACCCGGACCGCATCGTTGCAAAGTCTGGCTTCGAGAAGCAACTCAGCGATCGCACATTAACCAAGCTCTACAACCAGCGGCCTGCGTGGTTAGCCCAGGCCCATCAAACACTCGATGCTGCCGTCGCTGGCGCCTATGGCTGGGCCGACTACAGCCCCGCCATGACTGACTACGAAATACTTCGCAGATTGCTTGCCCTCAACCGCGCACGCGCTGCGGGGCAACAGGCAGCCTCATGAGCGACGCGCGCAAGTCCCCGATCAAGGACAAGCCGCTGCGGCAACCCGCACAGTCGCTTGAGGAGGAGCGGCGGACGCTTTGGTCTGACAAGGTCGAGCCGTACCTACTGCAGGCGCTGATGTTTGTGGTGCTTGCGATTCTTGAGTGGTGGCGGTACTACAAGGACATGAAGCCCAGCCCGATTGTTTTCACGGCGGTTGCCATAGTTGCCGTGGCATTTGGCTTCTGGCAGTTCTTCAAAATCCGCCCGAGGATGCGAGCTCTCCTTCAGGGCATCGAAGGCGAGAAAGTCGTCGGGCAGTACTTGGAGCGGCTGCGGGAGAAGGGCTACGACGTGTTTCATGACATCGTCGCCCCAGGCTTCAACATTGATCATGTACTGATTGGGCCGGCCGGTGTGATGACCATCGAAACCAAGACCTGGAGCAAGCCACTCAAGGGCGAGGCGCGCATCAAGTTCGATGGAGAGAAGC
Organism: Burkholderiales bacterium PBB1; assembly: GCA_002255905.1. GTDB lineage: Bacteria > Pseudomonadota > Gammaproteobacteria > Burkholderiales > Burkholderiaceae_C > PBB1. Next base: position 80,906 of record NKIN01000001.1, on the reverse strand, counting down.
TGCTGGCGGGAAGCCTCGCCCCTGATCGAGACCCGGTTCAGCAAGCGCGCGCTCAGGCGGCATGGTTGCGGAACTCGCTTGCCGAAAGCACCGGGAAAACGTTTGATGTTCGCCCTGTTGTGCTTTTCCCCGGCTGGTTTATTGAAAAGCCTGCAGATGTTCGAAGCGACGTTTGGGTGCTGGAGCCAAAGGCGTTGCCTGCATTCCTTGACCATGAAGCGTCGCAATTGGATGCTCGCGACGCCAAGCTGGCGGCGTTTCACCTGTCCAGATTCATTCGCAGTGTTGAACGTCAGAACGATTCGAAGCTGGCCTAGGCGACATCCTCAACCGATGCTGGTCGATTGACAACGGCTTCGATAACCTTCAGCTGGGCGTTTCCGCCGTGCCAGAACCGGCTACCTTCGGACTTTGGCTGGCCGGACTGGTGGGCGTCGCGGGGCTGACGCGCAAGCGGAGTTGCTCGGCGCTTTCGCGCTGACACCTCAGACAGTTCACTGCGAAGACGCGGGCGCCGCCTCACTCGCCACACGCGCATCCTCTACCAGCAGCGCCACCAGGTCGCGCGCAAACGGTGGCAGCGATTCCAGGCTGCGCACGCAGATCTGCATCGCGCGCAGCGACCACTCGTCGGACAGCGGGACGATCTGGATCGCCAGCGTCTGCGCGTGTCGCCGCGCGGCCGATTCAGGCAGCACGCCCACGCCCACCTTCGCCTCGATCATCCGGCAGGCGGCTTCGAAACTGCCGACCTGGATGCGCAAGCGGATGGTTCGTCGCAGGCCGCTGCAGATCTGCCGCAAGAAGGCGTGGATCGCGCTCGCTTCATGCAGCCCGATGTGTTCGAGATCCAGCGTGTCGGCGAATGCGACCGAAGGCCGTGACGCCAGCGGGTGCTCGCGCGGCACCACCAGCACCAGCCGGTCGCGCCGGTAGGGGATGACCTCGAGGTTCTCGGTGCGCACCGTACCCGCAACGATGCCGATGTCGGTCTGCCCGTCGGACACGGCACGCACGATGTCGTCGCTCAGCCGTTCGCGCAGATCGATGTTCACATCGGGATGGGTCAGCAGGTAGGCGCGCAACACCGGCGGCAGGAACTCGCCCAGCGCGGTGGTGTTGGCAAACACGCGCAGGTGGCCCTTGATGCCCTTGGCGTACTCCTGCAGGTCGCCGCTCAGGTGCTCAAGCTGCCCCAGCACCAGCCTGGCGTGGTGCACGAAGGCCTGACCCGGCGGTGTCAGTGTGACGCCCTGGCTGGTGCGGTAGAGCAGCTTCACGCCCAGGCTGTCTTCGATGTTCTTGATGCGGGTGCTGGCCGTGGGCACCGACAAGTGAGCGGCCTCGGCGCCTCGGGTGAGGCTGTTGGCCTCGGCCACACGCACCATCAGCCGCAGGTCCACCAGATCGAAATGCATGGCCATGCCCATGGCGTGCCGCAGGTCATTGAGAAGGTTGCAACCTTACCCTGCGCCCTGGCCCGCGGGCCGGTCGCGTCACCATGCCCGTTCGTCAGAGCCGAACGCCGCCTTTTCAAATGACGAATTGCCACCACGGCGCAGACAGGGCAAGCTCGGCGCCTGTCTTGCCACCCGCCTTCGCCGTGACTGCACCTGCCGCCCACGCTCACACCGACACCCCCCCCGACGCCCGCTACCAGGACATCCGCGATGCGGTGCGCGCGCTGTGCGCCGAATTCCCTGCCGAGTACCACCGCCAGATCGACCACGAGCGCGGCTATCCGGCGGCGTTCGTCGATGCGCTGACCAAAGCCGGCTGGCTGGCCGCGATGATCCCAACGGAATACGGCGGCTCGGGCCTGGGGCTGTCCGAGGCGAGCGTGGTGATGGAGGAGATCAACCGCAGCGGCGGCAACTCCGGCGCCTGCCACGGCCAGATGTACAACATGGGCACGCTGTTGCGGCACGGCAGCGACGCCCAGAAGCAGCACTACCTGCCGAAGATCGCCAGCGGCGAGTGGCGCCTGCAGTCGATGGGCGTGACCGAGCCCTCCACCGGCACCGACACCACCAAGATCAAGACCACGGCGGTGCGGCGCGGCGACCGCTACGTGATCAATGGCCAAAAGGTCTGGATCTCGCGCGTGCAGCACTCCGACTGGATGATCCTGCTCGCGCGCACCACGCCGCTGGCCGAGGTGAAGAAAAAGTCGGAGGGCATGTCGATCTTCATGGTCGATCTGCGCGCCGCCGAGCAAAGCGGCATGACGGTGCGGCCGATCCCCAACATGGTCAACCACGAGACCAACGAGCTCTTCTTCGAGAACCTCGAGATCCCTGCCGAGAACCTGATCGGCCAAGAGGGCCAGGGCTTCAAGTACATCCTCGACGGGCTCAATGCCGAGCGCACGCTGATCGCCGCCGAATGCATCGGCGACGGCTACTGGTTCATCGACCGCGTGTCGAAGTACGTTGGCGAACGCGTCGTGTTCGGCCGGCCGATCGGGCAGAACCAGGGCGTGCAGTTTCCGATTGCCGAGAGCTACATCGAGGTCGAAGCCGCCAACCTGATGCGCTGGGAAGCGTGCCGGCTGTTCGACGCCCACCAGCCCTGCGGCGCCCAGGCCAACATGGCCAAGTACCTGGCAGCCAAGGCCAGCTGGGAAGCGGCCAACGCCTGCATCCAGTTCCACGGCGGCTTCGGCTTCGCCCACGAATACGACGTCGAGCGCAAGTTCCGCGAAACGCGGCTGTACCAGGTGGCGCCGATCTCGACCAACCTGATCCTGTCGTACATCGCCGAGCACGTGCTCGGCCTGCCGCGCTCTTTCTAAGGACCCATCCGATGCGCCCGCTCGAAGGCATCACCGTCGTCACGCTCGAACACGCGATCGCCGCGCCCTTCTGCACCCGGCAACTGGCCGATCTGGGGGCCCGCGTCATCAAGGTCGAACGCCCCGGCGTCGGCGATTTCGCGCGCGGCTACGACACGCGGGTGCATGGCCAGTCCTCGCACTTCGTGTGGACGAACCGCTCCAAGGAAAGCCTGACGCTGGACCTCAAGCACCCGCAGGCGAGCGAGGTGCTGGCGCGGCTCCTGACCAGGGCCGACGTGCTGGTGCAGAACCTCGCGCCCGGTGCTGCGGCGCGGCTCGGGCTGTCGTACGAGGCGTTGTGCGAAGCGCATCCCGCGTTGATCGTCTGCGACATCTCGGGCTACGGCGACGACCCGGCGCAGCCCGGGCCCTACCGCGACAAGAAGGCCTACGACCTGCTGATCCAGAGCGAGGCGGGGTTCCTGTCGATCACTGGCACACCCGACGAACCCTCGAAGGCTGGCTGCTAGGTCGCCGACATCGCCGCGGGCATGTACGCCTACTCGAACATCCTTGCCGCGCTGATCCAGCGCGGCAAGTCGGCGCGCGGCTGCCGCATCGACGTGTCGATGCTCGAGAGCATGGCCGAGTGGATGAGTTATCCGCTGTACTACGCGTTCGAGGGCGCCGATCCGCCGCCACGCGCTGCGGCGTCGCACGCGACCATCTACCCCTACGGCCCGTTTGTCGCGGGTGACGGCCGCACCGTGATGCTGGGCGTGCAGAACGAGCGCGAGTGGCAGGCGTTCTGCACCCAGGTGTTGCGTGAACCGGCGCTGGCCGGCGACGCGCGCTACCAGTCGAATGCGCGACGCGTCGCCGCGAAGCCAGAACTTCAACGCCTCATCACCGAGCACTTCGCCCGGCTGACCCTCGACGAGGTCATCGCGCGGCTCGAAGGCGCGCAGATCGCCAACGCCCACGTCAACACGATGCACGACGTGTGGGCGCATCCGCAGTTGAAGGCGCGCGGGCGATGGGTGGAGGTGCCCACGCCCCACGGGCCGGTACCGGCATTGCTGCCGCCAGGCCTGCCTGCGAGCTTCGATGCGCGCATGGACGCCGTGCCCGCGTTGGGGCAGCACACCGTGTCACTGCTGGCAGAACTGGGTTTCACGCCAACCGAGATCGAACGCCTGCAGGCCGACGCCGCCATCTGAATCTGAAAGAGACCCCGATGACCGATTCCACCCAGGCGCTGGCGCACTTCGCGGCCACGCTGTCGTTCGAGGCGATCCCCCACGCGGTGGTGCGCCGCGCCGAAGACCTGTTTCTCGACTGGTTCGCCTCGGCGCTGGCGGGCAAGGAGGCGCGGCCGGTCGAGGCCATCGCACGCTTTGCCGAATCGATGGGGCCGGCAGACGGGCCCAGCGAGATCCTGATCCACCGCCGCGGCAGCAGCCCGCTGGTGGCGGCGATGGTGAACGCCGCCGCGTCGCATGTCGCCGAGCAGGACGACGTGCACAACGGCTCGGTCTTTCACCCGGCCACCGTGGTCTTCCCAGCGACGCTCGCCGTGGCGCAAGCAATCGGTGCGAGTGGCCGCGAGCTGCTGGCCGCCAGCGTCGCCGGCTACGAGGTGGGCATCCGCGTCGGTGAATTCCTCGGGCGCTCGCACTACCGCATCTTCCACACCACCGGCACCGCAGGCACGTTCGCCGCGGCAGCGGCGGTGGGCCACCTGTTGAAGCTCACGCCCGAGCAGATGGGGCACGCCTTCGGTTCGGCCGGCACGCAGTCGGCAGGGCTGTGGGAGTTTCTGCGCGATGCGGCCGACTCGAAGCAGCTGCACACTGCGCACGCGGCCGCAGCCGGGCTGACGGCCGCCTACCTGGCGCGAGACGGCTTCACCGGCGCGCGCCACATCCTCGACGGCCCGCAAGGCCTGGCCGCAGGCACCTCCAGCGACGCCGACGCGCGGCGCCTCGCCGACGGCCTCGGAACACGCTGGACGTTGGCCGAGACGTCGTTCAAGTTTCACGCGTCGTGCCGACACACGCACCCGGCTGCCGACGCGTTGCAGCTGCTCATGCGCGAGCATGGCCTGAGCGCGGGCGACCTGCGTGGCGTCACGGCGCACGTGCACCAGGCGGCGATCGACGTGCTGGGCCCGGTGGTCGATCCACAAACGGTGCACCAGGCCAAGTTCTCGATGGGCACAGTGCTCGGGTTGATCGCGGTGCACGGCCGCGCAGGACTGACTGAATTCGACATGCACTGGCGCGGCGCACCGGTGCGTGGGGTGCACGACCAGGTCAGGATGCAGCTCGACCCCGAGGTCGATGCCGCCTACCCCGCGCGCTGGCTCGGCAAGGTCCGTGTGGAGACCACGGACGGGCGGCACCTGAGCGCCATGGTGGTCGAACCGAAGGGCGACCCCGGCAACACCCTCACACGGCCCGAGCTCGAAGACAAGGCCCTCGCGCTGGCTGCCTACCGTGGCGGTGCGAGCCAGGCCGAAATGCGGCAGGTGATTGCCAGGGTGTGGGCGCTGGCACAGGCGCCGTCGGTCGGGCCCTTTTTGTCGGCCGACTGAGCCGACCGGATCAGCGCCGCGTGGCCAGCAACTGGTCGTACAGCGACAGGTAGGCGCCCACGATCGCAGGCTGGCTGAAGTTCGCCTGCAGGTATTGGCGACCCGCCTCGCCCAACCCGGCGCGCTGCACGGGCGTGGCAGCCAGCATCTCCTGGAGGCGCGCGGCGAGTGCCTCGGGCGACTCAATCGGTGCCAGCAGCCCGGTGCGGCCCTCGTCGATCAGCTCGATCGCGCCGGGGGTGCGCGTGCTGACCACCGGCAGGCCGTGGTTCCAGGCCTCCAGGATCACATTGCCCAGCGTTTCCTTGCGCGACGGACAGACGAACACGTCGGCCAGGCCGTAGCAGGCATCGGGCGGGTCCTGCCAGCCCAACCAGCGCACCTGGCTCTCCAGCTTCAGCTGCGCGGTCAGCGATTTCAGTTCGGCCTCCAGCGGCCCATTGCCCGCGATCAGCAGCACCCACGGCCGGCCATCGATTTCGCGGGGCAGCAGCGCGACGGCTCTGAGCAAGTCGTCGAACCCCTTGATGTCGATCAGGCGGCCGAGCGTGAACAGCACCCAGGCGCCCTGCGGCAGCCGCCATTCGGCCCGCAAGGCATCGAGCTGCGGCGCCGAGGCCACCACCGGGTCGGGCACGAAATTGCCGATGTGGAAGACCCTCTCGGCCGGCAGGCCGGAATGCACCAGGTAATCGCACAGGCCCCGGGTGTTGCCGACCCAGGCGTGGGCGTGGCGGTAGTAGCCGTCGATCTTGTAATAGCCCCCGAGTCGGGCGATGTGCACCGAAGGCGAGTGGCGGGGCAGACGGGTCAGGCGGGTCGCGCGGCCCATGTAGGTCTGCACGATGCAGGGCTCGCGTTGCGCAAGCAGCGCACGCAAGCGCCACGCGGTCCAGGCGTCGTAACTGTTGGCAAACGGAAAGTGGACCTGGGGCACGTCGTCATGGGCCAAGGCCTGCGCCACCGGACTGCCCGCGCGGTTGATCGCGGTCACGCCCTGACCGGCCTCGCGCAGGCCCCGGATCAGCCGCACATAGAACTGATCGGCCCCGCCGAATTGCCGCCCACCCAGCACGTGGATGGAGGCCGGGTGATCAGGCATAGCGGTCTTTGCGGCGGTTCTTCACGAGCAGCTTCCAGGCGAACCCGATCAGGTCGTCGCCATAGGCGATGGCCTTGCGCGGGATCTCGTAGCGGTTGGGCGCGGTGTTGGCGGTGCCACGGCTGCACGTGAGCGCGGCCTGGTAACCGGCCTCGGCCACCGCATCGCGCACAGCGGGGTTGTAGTCGCCGTACGGGTAGGCAAAGAAATCCACCGCGGCGCCCAGCGACTGCTCCAGCGCGGCCTTGCTGTCGGCAATTTCTCGCCGGGCTTCGCTGGCACCGAGCTGGCTCAGGCGCGGGTGGTTGACGGTGTGCGAGCCGATCTCGACCCGGGCCGCGCGCAGTTCGCGCAAGCGCTGCGCCGACAGCAAGGGCGAGGTCTGCCCGCCGTTGCTGAGCCAGCGCGCCGGTTGCCCCAACAGGCCGGACACGGCGAACAACACCGACGGGTAGCCGAACTCGGCCATCACCGGCAGCGCATGGTCGGCAAAATTCTCGTAGCCATCGTCGAAGCTGAGCACGACCGAACGGCCGGCCAGTGGCTGGCCCTCGAACAGCGCGGCCTGCGCCTCGCGCAGACTGATGACGCGACAACCCAGGGTCTTCAACAACCGCATCTGGGCACGAAAGCGGCGCACATCGCAGAAGCTGGAGCGGTGCTGCGTGGGCTCGGCGAAGGGGCCCACCTGGTGGTACATCAACACCGAAATGGGCGGCGCGGCGTTCGGCGCGCGCATCGGGTCGGCGCCGGCCCGGGGCGCCGTGCCCGCAGCATGCTCGACGACCGCCGTCAATCGCTGTGCCCCAGCGGTGGCATCGGCGAGGCGAGCGCAGCGCCTTCGGTGGCACCCGCCGGCGTGCGCTGAGCAGGGCGCCGCTCGAGCAGCCAGCCGACGCCGCACAGCGGGATCAGCAACACGGCCATCCACAGGAAGCGCGTGGTGCTGTCCATCGTCTCGGCATCCCACAGAAAGAAGCCGCAAGCCACGGCGGTGACCAGGAACAGCACGATGGCCGCCGCGCGCGCCGCGCCGGTGGCGGGCGGGTCGTAGCGCTCACGGGCCACATCGAACGGCGCCTGCGGAAAACGCTGCGCGACATCGGCGGGCCGCCAGCCGGGCGGCATGACAAAGACCTTCAGCTTGTCCTGCCAGCGTCGCGCATGCCAGGCGTCGTGCAGCAAGGCGCCGTACACCTGGACAACGGCGCGCAGCGGGTTGAAGCTGCGCAACGGAGTCCGGGTGCCGAACACGCAGCGCTCGGTTTCTTCAGCGTAGGTGCCGAACAGGCGATCCCACAACACGAACAGGCCACCGTAGTTGCGGTCGACATAGCAGTCGTTCACCGAGTGGTGCACGCGGTGGTTGGACGGTGTGGTGAACACACGGTCCATCCAGCCCAGCTTGCCCACCTGCTCGGTGTGCGCCCAGATCTGGTAGTACTGAACGAAGAGCAGGCTGAAACCGAAGATGTCCGGCGGCACGCCCACCAGGGCCATCGGCAGGTAGAACGGCCAGCCCAGCACCGCGTTCTGGCTTTCCTGGCGCAGCGCGGTGCAGATGTTCAACTCCTCGCTCTGGTGATGCACGGTGTGAGCGGCCCAGAAGATGGCGATCTCGTGGCCGGCCCGGTGCAGCCAGTACTCACAGAAATCGAACAGCACCACCGCCACCGCGAAGCCGTACCAGGTGTGCCAGAACGGCGAATCGACCTGGTAGCCCAGCGTGGTGAACACCAAGGCGTAGATGCCGATCTGCAACAGCGGGGTGCAGGCGGCAACCAGCTGGCTGATCAAGCCCTGGCTGAGGTTGGCCAGGGTGTCGTTGGTGCGGTAGGTCTTGCGCCCGCGCTTGATGCTGACCATCATTTCCAGCGCGACAGCCAGCGCCAGAAACGGGATCGTCAGGATGATGGCCTGTTCCATGTCCATGGGGTGAATGCGCTGGATGGTTCGTGAAAAATCAAGTCGGGCGGTGGGTCACGGCCTGCCGTCAAGGCAGGCGGCAGGCGAATACCCGCAGGGCGTCACCGATCGAACCGGGCGGCAATGCCGTCCATTCTCCCAGCGCATTGTTGGTGTAGACCACCTCGCCCAAACCGGTGTACTCGGTGTGGCGCGTGAACGCCAGATGGCGGCTGCGGGCTTCGACGCAGTCGTACTCGATCTGCTGCCTCGAAGAGACGAACTCTCTGCCATCGGTCGTCTTGCGAGGCTGGGTGTAGTTGATCACGCTCCACATCGTGGCGCGGCCGGCGCTGCGGGTGATCTTCGCCGGGTCGACCAACACCGTCACCACGCCATCCCCGCGCAATCGCACCCAGGCCGCTGACGCCGAGCCGAACGCACTCACCAGCAACGCACCGATCGCGCAGATGATCCAGCGCCGCCCAGGCCTCCATTCGGATCGCACAAACACGTCTCTTTGCTCCTCAAACCGTGGTTGCTGGCGCCAGCAGGCGATCCAGCGCGTCGCTCAGGCTCTTCACCGTGCGCTCGCGCTGGTGCAACTTGTCCAGACCGAACAAGCCGATGCGAAACGAGCGGAAGTCGGGCCCTTCGTCGCACTGCAGCGGCACGCCAGCCGCGATCTGCAGGCCCAGGCCCAGCCACTTCTTGCCGGACTGCATCTCGGCGTCGTCGGTGTAGCAAACCACCACGCCGGGCGCCTGGAAGCCGGGCGCCGCGACACTCTTGAAACCGCGCTGCGTCAGCATCGAGCGCACCGCGTCCCCGAGCTGCTGCTGTTCGTCACGCACCTGGTCGAAGCCATAGGCGCGGGTTTCGAACATCACGTCGCGCACGCGGGCCAGCGCATCGGTGGGCATCGTCGCGTGGTACGCGTGGGCACCGCCTTCGTAGGCTTCCATGATCTGCAGCCACTTGCGCAGGTCGCAGGCGTAGCTGGTGCTTTGCGTGCTGTCGATGCGCTGACGGGCCTGTTCGCTCAGCATCACCATCGCGCAGCATGGTGGGCCACTCCAGCCCTTCTGCGGGGCGCTCACCAGCACATCGACGCCGGTGGCGACCATGTCGACCCAGATCGTGCCCGAGGCGATGCAGTCGAGCACAAACAGCCCGCCCACCGAGTGCACCGCATCGGCCACCGCGCGCAGGTAGCCGTCGGGCAGGATCATCCCGGCCGAGGTCTCGACGTGCGGCGCGAACACCACCTCAGGGCGCTGTTCCTTGATGGCGGCCACCACCTCGTCGATGGGCGCGGGGGCGAACGGCGCCTGCGCGCCGGCGCCGATGCGCCGCGCTTTCAGCACGGTTGCATGCGAGGGGATGCTCCCCATCTCGAAGATCTGCGTCCAGCGGTAGCTGAACCAGCCGTTGCGGATCACCAGCACCTTGCGGCCGGTGGCGAACTGGCGTGCCACGGCTTCCATGCCGAAGGTGCCACTGCCCGGCACGATGACCGCAGCCTTCGCGTGGTAGACCTCCTTCAGCGTGGCGGAGATGTCCTTCATCACCTGCTGGAAGCGCTTGGACATGTGGTTGATCGCACGGTCGGTGTAGACGACCGAGTACTCGAGCAGGCCGTCGGGATCGACATCGGGCAACAAACCGGGCATGGCGGACTCCGCGCAGGAACTGCGAGTGGCAATCTGCGGGATTTTGACCGCTCGTCAACCGACCCGCCAGCCTGGGGTCACCTCGCCGGTCGCGCTATGCCGCCGGCGTTGGGTTGCGCCGTGGTCTGAACGGCTGCTGGTACAGCCACACCCGGCGTCCGTCGGGGCAGGCGTGACACGCATCGGGCTCGAGCTGCACCGCCTCGAACTCGAGGCTCGCCATCCATGCCCCGGCGGCCAGTTCGCGTGCGGCCTTGTCGACCGCACGCGGCATGCTCTCGGGCCGCTGGAACAGATAGACCAGCTGATAGGGTGACCAATCGGTCTTCCACAGATCGCCGCGGGTGATGCGCGCAAAGCCGCAACGCCATTGGCAGGCGATGCGCAGGGGCCAGCTCCACTCCACGCCGTCAAGACGGGCGAGCGGGAACTCGGCATGCAGCTCGCGCAGGCCGTCGCCGAGACCGCAGCCGGCCTCGAGAACGCGGGCATCCTCCGGCAGACGTACCAGCCGCTTCAATCCGTGCAAGGCTCCCTGCGGGGTCGGGAAAAAAGGCGCGTCTCGCCAGGCGTTCAACGGATACAGCAAGACCAGCGCACCCAGTGGCAGCAGCCAGGCCCAGGCCGGCAGATCGACCGCGACGCCAGAGGCCGCCAACGACAGCGGGAAGCCCAGCGCCATGAAACAACGGCGCCAGCCCGACAACGGCCACGGGGAACACCAAGCCGGCAGCGCCCCGATCAGGGCGCCGCACAGCAGTGCGACGAATGCAGGGGCATCGAGGGCGCGCAGGCCGAGGTAGACGAGCCAGGCTGCGGCCCAGGTCAGCAACGCCGGCAGCGGCCAGGGCATGACCACCGAGGGCGACACCGGCCGCCCCAGGGCTTCAGTATTCCCTGAGCTTGACACGCAGCCGTGCGATCGACTGGCTGTGCAGCTGGCACACGCGGGACTCGGTGACCTTCAGCACCGCAGCGATCTCTTTCAGATTCATGTCGTGCTCGTAGTACATGCTCATCACGTACTGCTCGCGCTCGGGCAGCACCTTGATGCCGGCGACCAGCGCCTCGCGCATGCGGTGATCCTGCAACTGCGCCAGCGGGTTGAACGATTCGTCGGCGACATGGCGGTCGAGGTAATCATGGTCACCGTCGTCGCCCGACATGTCTTCGAGGTAGACGAGTTGTGTGCCGCGCACCTTGCCCAGCAGTTCCTGGTATTCGGCCAGCGTGATGCCCATCTCGCGGGCGATCTCGCTTTCGGCCGGGGCCCGACCCATGCGCTGCTCCAGCTTGTGCACCGCCGCCTCGATGGTGCGTTGCTGCTTGCGCGTGCCGCGTGACAGGTAGTCGTTGCCGCGCAGCTCGTCGAGCATCGCGCCGCGGATGCGCTGCGTGGCGAAGGTCTCGAACTGCACGCCCTGCGCCACATCGAAGCGGGTCAGCGCGTCGGCCAGGCCGATCATGCCGACCTGGATCAGGTCGTCGAGCTCGACGTTGGCAGGCAACTTGGCGATCATCTGGTGCGCAAGGCGACGCACCAGCGGGCTGTACTGCTTGAGCATCGACGTGTTGTCGAGCTGTCCTTTGGCGGTGTACGTGGACATGGATGGCTCCAGAGATTCAGTTCAGCGCGTGAAGAGAGGGCGCGGCCATGGCAGGGCGCAATGCGGCCAGCTCGGCACCGGCCGGCTGCAGGGTGTCGCGCACCCAGCGCCTGAGCGCGGGGATCGAAGCGGTGCGTGGGTCGCTGGCGGGATCGATCTGCATCCAGTCGCGCAGCACGGCGCCCAGGAAATCGTCGGCGCAGGTCGCGATCTGCATCGCGATGCGTTCGGCGCGCGGTGAACTCGGCGCGGCGCTCAGCAGCAGGTCGTGCACCAGCAGGCCGCCGCGTTGCGTCAGCAGCTTCATCGCGGCGTAGGCGTGCGTGACGCTGACGGGCCGGTCGTCGGCCAGCAGCAGCGGTCGCGGACGGGTCAGGGACTCACCACGCATGAAAAGACGGCACAGATCGGTCGCGCTGGCGTGCACCAGCACCACATCGGCCCCCGGAGCGGCACGCGCCACAGCGTCGAGGAAGCCAGCGGTCGAGCCCTGGGCATCGACATGCCGCAGCGGCAGCCCGCGCGCAGCCAGGTACGAGACCTCGTGCGACAGGGTTTCGATGGATTCAGCCAGATCGAGCGGCGCGATCTCGTTCGGTTCGGGTGCGTTCTCGCCGGCATCGACCACCAGCGTGTGGCAGCCCTGCTCGGCGAAGCCACTGCACAAGCGCTCGAGCATCACGCCGCCAAAGGCCATGTGCGGGTTCGACACCACCGGCACGAAGCGCACTTGCGCGTGGGCGAACAGGCGTCGCAGGCCATCGGCCTGGTCGAGCGGCATGGGGGTGGAGAACGTGGGCGTCATCGCGGGAAAGGGCTGGTTCGGCGGAAAGGAGTCGAGCGTGGCGTGTGACATCAGGCGTGTTCCATCAGCGCCGCATGCGATGCCATGCCATGTGACTGGTGGTGCGGCGCCGCGAAGATCAGGTTCACTTCGCTGGCGTCCATCCGGTAGGCGGTGGCGATCGTCGGGCGCAAGGCGCGGTGGATCAGCGCGTTCGACGACAGGCGGTGCCAGTCTTCGGGCACCCGCTGGCCGTTGGCGACACCCAGCACGGTGAGCTTGTGGCGGATCAGTGCATCAAGCGCCGGCCCGAGCTTCACCGCCTCGTCCATCTTGGACAGCACCACGCCGCGGCAGGTGTTCGCCCGGTAGGACAGCAACACGTCTTCGATCGTCTCGCCCTGCGCGGCCGAGTTGACCACCAGCAGCTTGTGGATCGAGCGGTGACCCAGCATGTCGAGCAGCTCGCGGGTGCGGGTGTCGCGTTGCGCCATGCCAGCGGTGTCGATCAGCACCATCTTCTTGCCCGACAGCAGGTCGAGCAGGTCTTCCAGCGAGGCGCGGTCGTGTGCGGTGTGCACGGGCACACCCAGGATGCGGCCGTAGGCCCGCAATTGTTCGTGCGCGCCGACGCGGTAGGCGTCGAGCGTGATCAGCCCCAGGTGCGAGGCGCCGTAGCGGGTGGCGAATGCGGCCGCCAGCTTGGCGGTGGTGGTGGTCTTGCCGACACCGGTGGCCCCGACCAGCGCATAGACGCCGCCCTGGTCTTCCAGTGGTGGCTCGCGGTCGGCGCTCAGCAGGTTGCGCTCGAGCACGCTGGCCGCCCAGGCCATCTCGTCGGTGACGTCGGGGCCCATGCCTTCGGCCAGCTTGCGGATCAGCGCCGGCGAGAAGCCGCAGTCAATCAGCTTCTGGGTCAGACGGGCCTGCGCGGGCTGGCGCTGCAGCTTCTCCATGAAGGCCAGCGCACCGAAGCGCTCTTCGATCATGCCCTTCATGCTGCGCAGCTCGTTCATCATGTCCTGCTGGTCGCGACGGGCCACGATGGCTTCGGCAGCGGGCGCAGCAGGCGTGCGCACGATCACTTCTTCGCGCAGCACCGGGGGTTCGTGCAAGGACACGTGGGCGGCGCTCTCCGAGTGGAGCGTGCCCAGCACCGGCGCGTGGCCGGGCTGAACAACAGGTTGCGCGCGCTTCATGGCCACGGCAGGCCGTGCGGCTGGTGCCTCGGCCATCCGCGCGGCCAGCGGCCCGGCAGGCACCTCGGCCACCGGTACGGCAGCGCGTGCTGCGACCGATTCGGCCTGCAGCGCGACCTGGCGGCGCTTGAGCATGCGGTCACGGACATAGTCCTGGAACGACAGCGTGCTCATCGACAGCTGCTCGATGTCGTCTTCGACCGATTCGGCGGCTGGCGCGGCCACCGCATCGCCCCGTGCAGATTGCGTTCTGGCAACACCCGGCCGGCCCGGGCCAGGCCGCGTTGCTGCGGCACGGCTGGACGCTGGGGCCGTGGCAGGCGCAGCGGGTGTCGCGGCGCTGGTGGCCATGCGCTCGATCTGGGCCATGCTTTCCGGGGCCATCGCCACCACCTCGACGCCGTCGCCGGATGGTTTGGTGGACAGCACGACCGCATCCTCGCCGAGGGCCTGGCGCACCAGGGCCAGTGCTTCGCGCGATGTGCGCGCGGTGAAACGTTTGACGTTCATGCGGTACCTCCGATGACTGACCCGATGCGGATCGAATGGGTTTCAGGTATTTCGCTGTGCGCCAGCACCCGCATCCGCGGTGCGGCACGCTTGAGCAGGCGGGCCATCGGCGCGCGGATCGCATCCGGCACCAGCAGGCAGGCGGGCAGGCCCAGGTCTTCCTGGCGCTTGGCCGAATCGGCGGCGTGGCGGGTCAAGGTGTCGGCCACGCCCGGGTCGAGCGCCGCGCCATGCGGCGAGGTGAGGGCCTGCGCCACCATGCGCTCGAGGTCGGGTTCCAGCGCGATGACATCGAGCTCCTTGCTCGGGCCGTAGATCTGCTGGACGATGGACGGGGCCAGGTGCACGCGGATGCGGCGGGCCAGCTCGGCCGGGTCGGTGACGGTGGAGGCGTTCTCGGCCAGGCTCTCGACGATGGAGCGCATGTCGCGGATGTGCACGCCTTCTTCCAGCAGCAGCTGGAGGACTTTTTGCAGAGCCGGAATCGCGACCATTTTGGGCACCACGTCCTCGATCATCTTGGGGGCCAGCTTGGTCACGTGTTCGACCAGTTGCTGGACCTCCACACGACCCAGCAACTTGGCAGCGTGGAGTTGCATCAAGTGTGAAAGATGGGTCGCCACGACGGTCGAGCAATCAACCACCGTAAACCCACTCATTTGGGCTGACTCGCGCTGGCGGTCCTCGATCCACACCGCGGGCAGTCCGAAGGCCGGGTCGGTGGTGCGCGTGCCGATCAATTGCGTGGTGGCGCCGCCCGGGTTGATGGCCAACCACATGCCCGGGAACGCCTCGCCCTCGCCCACCACCGCGCCACGCAGCGTCAACCGGTACATGCTGGGCTTCAGCTCGAGGTTGTCGCGGATGTGCACCGGTGGCGGCAGGAAGCCCACGTCCTGTGCGAACTTGCGCCGCACGCCCTTGATGCGCGCCAGCAGGTCGCCTTCGCGCGCCTTGTCGACCAGCGAGATCAGGCGGTAGCCCACTTCCAGGCCCAGCGTGTCGATGGGCAGCAGGTCGTCCCAGGTGGCTTCTGCATTCGGCTCGGGCAACGCGACCGCCGACGGCTGCGGCGCCTCGCGGGCGAGGCGATCGCGTTCGCGCATCCAGTAGGCCGCATAGCCCAGGCCGGACGCGATCAGGATGAACACCAGGTGCGGCATGCCGGGAATCAGGCCCAGCGTACCGATCACGCCTGCGGTGATGGTCAGCGAGCGCGGCGAGTTGAACATCTGCGCGGCGATCTGCGTGCCGACATCGTTGCCCTTGCCGACGCGCGAGACCACCATCGCGGCCGCGACAGAAATCAGCAGGCCCGGAATCTGCGCGACCAGCGCATCGCCGACGGCCAGCACGATGTAGCTGTCGGCAGCCTGCCCGGCCGACAGGCCATGCTGCGCCACACCGATGATGAAGCCGCCGATGATGTTGATCACCAGGATCATCAGGCCGGCAATCGCGTCGCCGCGAACGAACTTGCTGGCACCGTCCATCGAGCCGAAGAACTCGGCCTCGTCGCCGACTTCAGCGCGACGGCGCTTGGCTTCCTTCTCGTCGATCAAACCGGCGTTCAGGTCGGCGTCGATCGCCATCTGCTTGCCGGGCATCGCATCCAATGTGAAGCGTGCGCCAACCTCGGCAATGCGCTCCGCGCCCTTGGTGACCACGATGAAGTTGATGACCACCAGGATCGCGAAAACAATCAGACCGACCGCGAAATTGCCGCCGATCAGGAAGTGGCCAAACGATTCGATCACCGCGCCGGCAGCACCCGGGCCAGTGTGACCTTCGAGCAGCACGACGCGCGTCGAGGCCACGTTCAAGGACAGGCGCAACAGCGTGGTGAGCAGGATCACCGTCGGGAAGGCCGCGAAGTCGAGCGGCTTGACCATGTAGGCCGCGACCATCATCACCATCAGCGCCATCGCGATGTTGAAGGTGAACAGCAAGTCGAGCACGAAGGCCGGCAGCGGCAGCACCATCATCGACAGCACCATCACGATGAACAGCGGCGCCATCAGCGCCCGGATCGCGGTGGCATTGGGGCCCAGCCAGGCCTTCACTTGCTGCAACGGGTTCATCGTGACGTCACCCGGAAGGTGACCGTCAGCGGCCGTGTGGAGAGGAGATGTGCGGACATGCAAAGCGTCGGTTGATGCTTGCCATTGTTCCGAGGCACCGCCCAAACTTGAGCCGGATAAGGGGGGGGAAGGACCTGCAGTTCTGGGTTGCCGAGTTCAACGCGTGAGCGCTGCGGCGGGCCACTGTGTTGCGTTCATGTCCCCCGGGCCGGTTCACCAGCCATTCGCTTCGGTTTCAACCGCGCCGGCCCTCCTCCTTTACTTCACTCCACACAGCGGCCCACCGCAGCGCTCCTGCCACCATCGAAGCAGGCTGGTGTTTCATGCCTTTGCGTGCAACGGCGGTGCCGGCTGCCGAGGGCGTGGGGTGACCGGCGCAGCGAAGTAAAGGGGGAGGGCCGGATTGGCTTTACCCGAAGCGAGCAATCGGTGAACCGGCCCGGAGGACATGAGCGGAGCCGGTCACCCCGCGCCCTCGGCAGCACCACGCATCACGCGGGATCAGCGTCTTCGACCACTGGCGTGTTGTGCGGATCGAGCTCCGGTGGCACCACCAGTTCGGGCAGGTCGCCAGGCATCGCGCCGCGGCCGCTCATTGCTGCGCGCAGCTGGTAGACATAGGCCAGCACCTGCGCCACGGCGGCGAACAGCGCGGTCGGGATTTCGCGGTCGAGTTCGGCGTGTGCGTACAGCGCACGGGCCAGCACCGGGGCCTGCAGCACCGGGACCTGGGCAGTGCGGGCGGTGTCGCGGATCGTCATCGCGAGCAGATCGGCGCCCTTGGCCACCACGCGCGGCGCGCCCATCAGTGCCTCGTCGTACTTCAGCGCAACCGCGTAGTGGGTCGGGTTCATCACCACCAGGTCGGCGGTCGGCACCGCGGCCAGCATGCGGCGGCGTGAGAGTTCGCGCATCAGCTGACGGCGACGACCCTTGACCTCCTGGCTGCCTTCGGACTCCTTGTGCTCCTGCTTCATCTCCTGCACCGTCATCTTCAGCTTGCTGGCATTCAGATAGCGCTGCAAAGGAGCGTCCACCGCCGCGAAGACCGCCAGCACGCCGAGCAGCAGCCACAGCCCGCCTTGCAGCGCCGAGCCGGCCTGCGCGAGTCCGGTGGTGAGTGGCATGCCCATCAGGCCGCGGAACTCATCGATGTGAAAGTAAAGATAGAGGCAACCGACCGTGCCCAGCAGCAGCGCCAGCAACGACGCCTTGAGGGCATCGATCACGTGCTGCTTCGACAGCAGGCGGGAGATGCCCGCCGGCAGGTTGAACGGCGTGGACTTGGGCATCAAGGGCTTCAAGGTCCAGTTCCAGCCCCCGAGGGCCAGCGCGCTGGCGATGCCGACGAAGCTCATCCACAGCCCGAGGGGCACGACCACCCAGAGCATCATCACGGTCAGGTCGGCCAGACGCTCGAACATCGCCGACGGCCCGAGTCGCGCGTTGGCGTCGAAGCTCAGGCTGCGGATCAGACCGGCCTGGGTCCAGCCGATCAGGGTCGGTGTCATCACGACCAGCCCCAACCCGCCGGCGGCCAGCGCCGCAAAGTGTCCGAGGTCGCGCGAGCGCGGCACATTGCCGTCTTCGCGCGCCTTCTTCAACCGCCTCGCCGAGGCGGGAAGATTGCGGTCTTGTGCGTCTGACTCGGCCATGAGCGGGTGCGTGAGGTTTCCATCGCATTGTTCCCAGCCCTACAGCACGCTGGCGCCGGAGAAGCACGGCAAACTGATGGTTTCTTCAGCGCACCGGGGGGTCGGAAATGCGCTGCGGCGTCAGCCTGCTGTCAGGTATCGAAATCTGGCTCAAAAGTTACGGGTTTACCCGTTATCCGGCGAGCGATGCGGCTGCGTCAAACCCACTAGAGTCGCGAACCGGGCCCGGCAGGGCTGAATTGGCACATTGGCAGTACGTCCAGGGAGACAACATGAACTTCAGACTTCAATTGGCCGCCATTGCGCTGGCCTGTGCAAGCCTAGGCAACGCCTACGCGGCTGAGCCGATCAAGATCGGCATGTCCGGCCCGTTCACCGGAGGCTCTTCATCGATGGGCGTCAGCATGCGCGACGGCGTCAAGCTGGCGGTCGAGGAAATCAACGCCGCCGGCGGCCTGCTCGGCCGCAAGATCGAACTGGTCGAACGCGATGACGAGGCCAAGAACGAGCGCGGCGTGCAAATCGCGCAGGAACTGATCAACAAGGAGAAGGTCGTCGCCACTGTCGGCTTCATCAACACCGGCGTGGCACTGGCCGCGCAGCGCTTCTATCAGGAAGCGAAGATCCCGGTGATGAACAACGTGGCCACCGGGACGCTGATCACGCAGCAGTTCAAGGACCAGCCCGAGAACTACATCTTCCGCAACTCGGCCAGCGACAGCATCCAGGCACCGATGATCGTGGAAGAGGCCGTCGTGCGGCGCGGCTTCAAGAAGGTCGCGATCCTCGCCGACTCGACCAACTACGGCCAGCTCGGTCGCGCCGACCTGGAAAAGGCCCTCGAGCTGAAGGGCGTCAAGCCGGTTGCGGTCGAGAAGTTCAACATCAAGGACGTCGACATGACGGCCCAGCTGCTGAAGGCCAAGGAGGCCGGTGCCGAGGCCATCCTCACCTATGCCATCGGCCCGGAACTGGCGCAGATCGCCAACGGCATGACCAAGCTGGGCTGGAAGGTGCCGATGATCGGCAGCTGGACCCTGTCGATGGCCAACTTCATCGACAACGCCGGCCCCGGTGGCGAAGGCGCGCGGATGCCGCAGACCTTCATCCAGGAGCCCACCACACCGAAGCGCCAGTCTTTCATCATTGCCTACCTGCGCACCTTCAAGCCCAAGGCCAACCGGATGGATTCGCCGGTCTCGGCAGCCCAGGGCTACGACTCGATCTACCTGCTGGCAGCCGCCATCAAGCAGGCCAACTCCACCGAAGGCCCGAAGATCAAGGCGGCACTGGAAGACCTGAAGGCGCCGGTGGAAGGCGTGGTGACGACCTACAACCGCCCGTTCACCAAGGACGACCATGACGCGATCACCGCGAACATCCCGGTGTTCGGCGAGGTGAAGGGTCAGCGCGTGGTCTACGCCTACGAAGAAGACCAGAAGAAGGCGTCGGAAGTCCGCGTCAAGGACGTCAACGCCAAGGGCGCGTTGCCCAAGAAGAAGTAACACACCGCCTCTCGTGAAAGTCCCTCTCCCGGCGGGAGAGGGACTTTTTCGTTGCCCCCACCGATCGAGCCTGTCATGCAAATCTTCACCCAACTGGTGTTCAGCGGCATTGCGCTGGGCATGATCTACGCGGTCATCGCGTTCGGTTACCAGCTCACCTTTGCCACCTCCGACACCCTGAATTTCGGCCAGGGCGATGCGCTGATGCTGGGCGCGCTGGTCGGCCTGACGCTGGTGGGCCTGGGCGTGAACTACTGGCTGATGATCCCGCTGGTGTGCCTGTTCGGCGCGCTGCAGGGCGCCTTCGTGGAGCGCATCGGCGTGCGGCCGGCGATCAAGATCAAGAGCGAGTTCGGCTGGATCATGTCCACCATCGCGCTGGGCATCATCTTCAAGAACGTCGCTGAAAACGTCTGGGGCCGCGACGACCTGAAGTTCCCGTCACCGCTGCCCGAATCACCATTGAAATTCCTGGGCGCCAACGTGCTGCCGATGGAGATCCTGGTGGTGTTCGGCGCGCTGGCGATGATGCTCGCCGTCGAGTTCTTCAACCGCAAGACCATCTACGGCAAGGCGGTGGTGGCCACCTTCAATGACCGCGACGCAGCCAAGCTGATGGGCATCAACACCGGGCTGGTCATCACCTTCTCGTATGCGCTGTCGTCGATGACGGCCGCGTTCGCCGGCGTGCTGATCGCTCCGTTGACGCTCACTGGCGCGACCATGGGCGCGGTGCTCGGCCTGAAGGCGTTCGCGGTGGCCATCATCGGCGGCCTCAACAGCGGCATGGGCATCGTGGTCGGTGGCCTGATCCTCGGCATCGCCGAGACGACCACCGGTTTCTACCTGTCGACCGGCTACAAGGATGTGCCGGGTCTGGTGCTGCTGCTGCTGGTGCTGGCAGTCAAGCCGGCGGGTCTGTTCGGCAAGTCAGCCATCAAGAAGGTGTGAGCGTGAAAGGAACCCAGCTTGCCCTGTATGCAGCCGCCATCGCGGCGCTGATCGCCTTCCCTCTGGCGGTCGAGAACACTTATTACATCCACCTGGTCGAGACCATCCTGATCTATGCGATCGTGCTGTTCGGCCTGGACATCGTCGTGGGCTACACCGGTCAGGTGTCGCTGGGACATGCCGGCCTGTTCGGCGTCGGCTCGTACACCGCTGGCGTGCTGGTCATGAAGCTGGGAGCGCCGATCTGGGTGACATTGCCGGCGGCGCTGGGGGTGTCTGCGCTGTTCGGCGCATTGCTCGCTCTGCCCGCGCTGAAGGTCACCGGGCCCTATCTGGCCATGGTGACACTGGCCTTCGGCACCATCATCCAGATCCTGATCAACGAAATGACCTTCCTGACCGAAGGGCCCATGGGCATCACCCTGGGCAAGCCACAGGCTTTCGGCATCGAGTTCGACAAGCGCGCGCAGTTCTGGACCGTTGCGGCGGTGCTGGTACTGAGCTTGATCGTGGTGCACCGCATCCTGAAAAGCCACCTCGGCCGCGCCTTCGAGGCCCTGCGCGGCAGCCCGGTGGCGTCCGACTGCATGGGCGTATCGGTCTACCGCTACAAGGTCTACGCCTTCGTCATCAGTGCGGCACTGGCGGGCCTGGCCGGTGCGCTGTACGCGCACTCCGAACAGTACATCTCTCCCAACACCTACAACTTCGAGCTGACGGTGCTGTTCCTGCTGGCGGTCATCATGGGCGGGCGCAAGTCGCGCATCGGCTCGTTGCTCGGTGCGGCCATCATCGTGCTGCTGCCCAAGCTGCTCGATGACATCACGATGTTCCGCTGGGTGTCGGTGGCCATCGCCGTGGGCGTGCTGATCGGCTCGATCGTGTTCATCCAGAAGAGGCGCAGCACGCTGCAGCGCGTGGCGGTCCCGGTGGGTGGCAGCGCCTTGCTGGCGTTGCTGTCGTTCCAGCTGGATTCGATGACCGACTGGCGGCTGTCGATCTTCGGCCTGATCACGCTGTTCGTCGTCTACTACCTGCAGGATGGCATCGTCGGCTTCGTGCGCCAGTTGCTGAACCTGAAACCATCGGCAGCCGACCATGCGGCGGTATCCGGCAACGCCGATGCGGTCGGGCAGGCCGGAGGCGATGTGCAGCGCGGCGACGTGCTGCTGCAGGCCCAGCAGGTGCTGATGCAGTTCGGTGGGCTGAAGGCGCTGAACAACGTCGACCTGACGATCCGCCGCGGCACCATCCATGGCCTGATCGGGCCCAACGGCTCGGGCAAGAGCACGATGATGAACGTCCTCACCGGCATCTACCAGCCGACCGCGGGGACGATCACCTTCACGAACAAGACGGTGGTCGGGCGTACCTCGTCGGACATCGCCTTGTCGGGCATCGCGCGCACGTTCCAGAACGTGCAGCTGTTCGGCGAGATGACGGCGCTGCAGAACGTGCTGGTGGGCCTGCACCACACCTTCGACAGCCATCTGATCGATGTCGCGCTGCACACGCCGCGCTACCGTCGCGAAGACAGCGCTGCGACCTCGCGCGCCATGGGCCTGCTGCGCTTCGTGGGCCTGGGCGATCTGGCCTACGAGGAAGCGCGCAACCTGCCATACGGCAAGCAGCGCCTGCTGGAGATCGCCCGCGCACTGGCGCTCGACCCGCAGCTGCTGTTGCTCGACGAGCCGGCCGCCGGACTGACCGCGCCCGACATCAAGGAGCTGATCGGCTACATCCGCAAGATCCGCGAACACGGCATCACCGTGATCCTGATCGAGCACCACATGGACGTGGTGATGGACCTGTGCGACACCGTGTCGGTGCTCGACTTCGGGCAGAAGATCTCGGAAGGCCTGCCGGCCGAAGTGCAGGCCGACCACAAGGTCATCGAGGCCTACCTGGGTGGCCAGACGGCCTGAGGATTCCACATGCTGACCATCGACAAACTCGAAGCCGGCTACGGCAAGGTGCAGGTGCTGCACGGCATCTCCATCGATGTGCCCAAGGGCAAGGTCGTCACGCTGATCGGCTCCAACGGGGCCGGCAAGACGACGACGATGCGCGCCGTGTCCGGCATGATCCGGCCCACCGCCGGCAGCATCACGCTGGCGGGCCAGCGCATCGACGGCAAAGAGAGCTACTCCATCGCCCGCCTGGGCCTGGCGCATTCACCGGAAGGTCGCCGGGTGTTCGCGACGATGAGCGTGACCGACAACCTGACGCTGGGCGCCTTCCCGCGCCTGACGGGCAGCCGCCCGAAGGGCGACGTGAAGGCCGACCTGGAACGCGCGATGGAGCTGTTCCCTCGCCTGAAGGAGCGCCGCACCCAGCTGGCAGGCACCTTGTCTGGCGGCGAACAGCAGATGCTGGCGATGGCGCGCGCGGTGATGCTCAACCCCGAGATCGTGCTGCTCGACGAACCGTCGATGGGCCTGGCCCCGATCCTGGTCGACGAGGTGTTCCGCATCATCGCGCGCCTCAAATCGGAGGGCGTGACGATGCTGCTGGTCGAGCAGTTCGCCGCCGCGGCGCTGAACGTGTCCGACTACGGCTACGTGCTCGAGAACGGCCGCATCGCGGTGCACGGCCCGGCCGACAAGCTGAAGAACGACCCGGCGGTGAAGGCCGCGTACCTGGGCGGCGGGCACTGAGCAGCCCCAGGATCGACCGCACCGCACCATTTATGGGTGCGATCGCGGTCGAGTCCGCACCAATTTCGTGTTGCCGCGTGCCGAATGCCCTCGATTCGACCCACAAAGCACGCACCAATTAGGCACTTAACTTGCTAATACGGTGCGTCTCGGAGTGAGTCTGGTGCGTTGTGCCCCGACACGGAAGACACAAGGGGTGATCAATGGATCAGGTCAAGCAGGGCACCGATGCCCTGTTCATCCTTCTGGGCGCCATCATGGTGCTTGCCATGCATGCGGGGTTCGCCTTCCTGGAGCTGGGCACGGTCCGCAAGAAAAACCAGGTCAATGCGCTGGTCAAGATCCTGGTCGATTTCTCGGTTTCCACACTGGCCTATTTCTTCGTCGGCTACACGGTAGCCTATGGCGTCGACTTCTTCTCCAGCGCCCACACGCTCGCCGAGCGCAACGGCTATGAGCTGGTCAAGTTCTTCTTCCTGCTGACCTTCGCGGCCGCGATCCCGGCCATCGTGTCCGGCGGCATTGCCGAGCGGGCCCGCTTCGGCCCGCAGCTGGCCGCCACCGCGGTGCTGGTGGGTCTGGTGTACCCGGTGTTCGAGGGCATCACCTGGAACGGGCGGTTCGGCGTGCAGGCGTGGATCGAGGCCACCACCGGCCATGCGTTCCACGACTTCGCCGGCAGCGTGGTCGTGCATGCGGTGGGTGGCTGGATCGGTCTGGCCGCGGTGCTGCTGCTCGGTGCGCGCAGCAACCGCTACCGCAAGGATGGCGCGATCAGCGCGCATCCGCCTTCGAGCATCCCGTTCCTGGCGCTCGGTGCCTGGGTGCTGACGGTGGGCTGGTTCGGATTCAACGTGATGAGCGCGCAGACCATCGAGAAGATCTCCGGCCTGGTGGCGGTGAACTCGCTGATGGCGATGGTGGGCGGCACGCTGGTGGCCACCCTGATGGGGCGCAACGACCCCGGCTTCGCCTACAACGGCCCGCTGGCGGGCCTGGTGGCCGTGTGTGCAGGCTCCGACGTGATGCACCCGGCCGGCGCGCTGGTCACCGGTGCGGTGGCAGGCGCGATCTTCGTCTCGCTGTTCACGCTCACGCAGAACCGCTGGAAGATCGACGACGTGCTGGGCGTGTGGCCGCTGCACGGCCTCTGCGGCGCCTGGGGCGGCATCGCGTGCGGCATCTTCGGCCTGCCCGCGCTGGGCGGTCTGGGCGGCGTCAGCCTGTGGGCGCAACTGATCGGAACCACGATGGGCGTGGTCTGGTCGTTCGCGGGCGGCCTGCTGGTCTACGGTGCGGTGAAAGCCGTGGTGGGGTTGCGGCTCTCGGCCGAAGAGGAGTACGACGGCGCAGACCTCTCGATCCACCGCATCGGTGCCACGCCGGAGCGCGAAGCCAGCTGGTGACGTTGCGCGCTCAGCGGAACATGCCCAGCATCCGCTCGAGCGCCATCGTGAACGGCATCTGCATCAGCGGCAGCGTCAGCAGCACGCCGATCAGGCCGACCGACATCGTGAGCGGGAAGCCGATGGCGAAGATGTTCATCTGCTGAGCGACGCGGGCGATGATGCCCAGCACGAGGTTGGTGAAGAGCAGCATCGCGATCAGGGGCAAGGCGATCCACAGCCCGAGGCTGAAGATCTCGGCGCCCCACAGCTCGGGCCGCACGGCTTTGAGGAAGGCGAATGGCGCGTCGCCGACCGGAAACGCCTCGAAGCTCTGCGACACCGCGACGATGAGCAGCAAGTGGCCATTGATGACGATGAACAGCCAGCTCACCATCGCGCTGAAGAAGGAGGCGAGCGCCGTGCTCTGGCTGCGGGTGATCGGATCGAAGAAGCCGGCGAAGTTGAGCCCCATCTGCAGCCCGCCAATCTCGCCTGCGAACTCGACGGCCGCAAACACGATGCGCACCGCGAAGGCGATCGACAGGCCGATCAGCACCTGCTGCACCACCAGCATCAGCGCCAGCGACGAGTCGAGCGCGACCACCGGCATCGCGGGCAGCGACGGCTGCATCACGACGGCGATCAGGAACGACATCGCCACCTTCATCCGCATCGGCACGAGCCGCTGACCGATCACCGGCATCGTGCCCAGCATGGCCAGCACCCGCAGGAAAGGCCACAGCAGCGGACTGACCCACGCCCAGATCTGCGCCTCGTTGAAGGTCAGCATGGCCTCTGGAGATCAGCCCACGACCGATGGAATCGACTGGATGGTGCGCTGCAGGTATTCGACCAGGGTGGTCAGCATCCACGGCCCGGTGATGGTCAGCACACCGACGGCCGCCAGGATCTTGGGCACGAACGACAGCGTGGGCTCGTTGATCTGCGTGGCCGCCTGGAACACGCTGACCAGCAGACCCACCCCCAGCACCGTCAACAGCACGGGCGCGGAGACCATCAGCAACAGGTGCAGTGCCTGCTGGCCGAAGGTGAAGACCTGTTGCGAATCCATGGTGCCCCTTTCAGGCGAAGCTGGCCGCGAGCGAGCCGAGCAGGAGATTCCAGCCATCGGCCAGCACGAAGAGCATCAGCTTGAACGGCAGCGCGATCAGCACCGGGCTCAGCATCACCATGCCCAGGCTGGTCAGCACGCTGGCCACGATGATGTCGATGACCAGGAAGGGCACGAAGATCAGGAAGCCGATCTGGAACGCGCTCTTTAACTCGCTGGTGACAAATGCAGGCACCAGCACCTTGAACGGGACATCGGCCGACTTGACCGACGGGTCGATCTTGCCGAGCTTGGCGAACAGCATCACGTCGGCCTGGCGCGTCTGCTTGAGCATGAACTCGCGCATCGGCACCTCGCCGCGCTTGAGTGCTTCGTCGAAGGCGATCTGGTTGGTGCTGAACGGTTCGTACGCCTCGGTGTAGACGCGATCGATCGTCGGCCCCATCACGAAGAAGGTCAGGAACAGGCTCAGCCCCACCACCACCTGGTTCGGTGGCGCCGACTGCGTGCCCAGCGCCTGGCGCAACAGGCTCAGGACGATGACGATGCGGGTGAAACCGGTCATCAGCAGCAGCACCGCGGGCAGGAAGCTTAAAGCGGTGAAGAACAGCAGGGTCTGGATCGGCACCGAGTAGCTGGTGCCCTGCGCGCCCTGCCCCACCACCAATGGCAGGCTCGCGCCGGTGCTCTGAGCGAACACTGCGCCGCTGGCGCAAGCCAGCAAGATGCCGGCGAAAGCGGTCAGCACGCAAGAGCGGATGTGCCGGCCCTGCGTGAATCGCAACACATCAAGGGGCACGGTCGGCTCCCGCGGCCGGGCCGCGCAAACGTCCCAGCACTTGCGCGAACGAACCTGCCACGCCGCCCGCCGATGCGATCGGTGCCGCAGTGTCGACAGCAGGCTCCATCGTGTGCAGCGTCGTGATGCTGTGAGGCGTGACCCCCAGCACCAGCCAGCGCCGCTGATCACCCTGCCCGACCTCGACCGTCAGGATGCGTTGCGAGGCAGACAACGGCAGCGCCGCGATGCTGCGCATCATGCCGCCCGAAGCGGCACCGCCCAGCGGCGTGCGCTTGAGCAGCCACAGCGCCAGCGGGATCATCACGATGATCGCTGCGAACCACAGCAGCGAGCTCCAGGGCATGGTGCTCATCGAGTAGTCAGTGCGAGTCGGACATCAGCCGCCGCGGCTCAGGCGCCGCATGCGTTCGCTCGGCGTCACGATGTCGGTCAGCCGGATGCCGAACTTGTCATTGACGACCACGACCTCGCCTTGCGCGATCAGGTAGCCGTTGACCAGCACGTCCATCGGCTCACCGGCCATCGCTTCGAGCTCGACCACCGAACCCTGAGCCAGCTGCAGGATGTGCTTGATCGGGATGCGGGTTCGACCGAGTTCCACGGTGAGCTGTACCGGGATGTCCAGGATCATGTTGATGTCGTTGCCTGCCACCGCGCCGGAGTCACTCGAAAAGTTGGTGAACTTGGCCGGAGCCACCGAATCGACGGTGTTCTGCAGGGCCGAGGTGAACGGATCGTCGGACGACGCCGCAGCAGCAGCCTCGGGTTTCGACTCGGCCAGTGCGGCAGCCCACTCGGCGGCCATCGCGTCTTCTTCGGCTTGCTTTTGTGCGGCGGCATCAGACATTGCTTGCTCCCAGCCAGCCCGTGTTCGAGCTGGTCAACAGTTGATCGACCTTCAGCGCGTAGCGCCCGTTCGAGATGCCGTAGTGGCACTCCAGCACCGGTACCCCGGAAATCTTGGCCTCGATGCCCGGCTGCAGGTCCAGTTCGATGAAGTCACCGACCTTGAACGACAGCAGCTGCTCGACCGTGGCAGGCGCGGTGGCGAGTTCGGCCACCAGTTCCACGTCGGCCGCCTTGATCTGCTCTTTCAGCAGGTTGACCCAGCGGCGATCGGGCTCGGCGCTGTCGCCCTGCATCGTCGAATACAGCACGTCGCGGATCGGCTCGAGCGTCGAGTACGGGATGCAGAAGTGGATCGTGCCGGTCGAGTCGCCGACCTCCAGCGTGAACGACGTCGCGACCATGATCTCGCTGGGCGTCGCGATGTTGGCGAACTGCGGCTGCATTTCCGAGCGCTGGTATTCGAGCTCCAGCGGATAGATGCCCTGCCAGGCCTTCTGGTACTCGGTGGTGATCACCTCGACCAGCCGCGAGATGATGCGCAGCTCGGTCGGCGAGAAGTCGCGACCCTCGATGCGGGTGTGGTACTTGCCCGCGCCACCGAACAATGCATCGATCACCGCGAACACCAGCGTCGGGTCGCACACGATCAGCCCGCTGCCGCGCAGCGGCTTGACGCTCACGATGTTGAAGTTGGTCGGCACGACGATCTCGCGCAGGAAGGCGCTGTACTTCTGCACCTTGATGCCGCCGATCGACACCTCGGGGCTCTTGCGGATGAAATTGAACAGGCCGATGCGGATGTTGCGGGCGAAGCGCTCGCTGATGATCTCCATCGTCGGCATGCGGCCGCGGACGATGCGCTCCTGGCTGGCGATGTCGTAGTCGCGGATGCCCCCAGTGGGCACGTCCTCGGCTTCGAGCTTCTGGCTCTCGCCGGTGATGCCCTGCAACAGCGCATCAACTTCGTCTTGCGACAGGATCTGCTGATTCATGAGGGCTGCCCGCTCACTGAATGATGAAGCTGGAGAAATTGACGCTGGTGATCGGGTTGTGCTCGGCAGGCTTCTTCTTCTTTTTCTTCTTCGGCTTGTCGGCCGCGTCGGCGTCGGCACTCGGCTCGGTGGCAGGCTCCTCGACCTCGATGACGATGCCCATCGGGCGCACCGACTCACGCATGATCTCGGCAGCCAGCCTTTCCTTGCCGGCGCGTTCGAGCAGCTCGGCCGACGTCTTGTGCGCCAGCACCATCAGGATGCCGTTGCGCACGGCGGGCATGTAGAGCTTGAGCTCGTCGGCGAACTTGGCGTCGTCGACCTGCAGCGTGACGCCGATCTGCGCGAAGCGCTCTGTCTCGCGGTCGGCCAGGTTCACGACGAATGGGTCCAGCGCCACGAACACCGGCGGGGCCTTGTGTTCGTCCTTCTTGGCGTGCTCTTCCTTGGCAGCGGGTACGTCACCGTCCTCCCCTTCTGCAGCAGCCTCGGCCGCGGCGGCCTTCTGCTTGAGCACATAGGCAGCGACGCCACCACCGATCAACAGCACCGCCAGCACCGCGGCAATGATGATGATCAGCTTCTTCTTGCCCTTCTTCGGCGCAGCGACTTCGGCGTCAACAACAGCGGGGGCAGCGGCGGCAGTGGCCATGACGAATCCTTCAGATGAGAGTCTCGGGTCGGTGGCGTCCCACGGAAGGGCCGCACGCCGACGTTCGATCCATTATCAAAATGGGGCGTCCGGGCGAAGCGTCGATAAGGGGTGGAAAGAGGGCTGAATTGGGGATTGCATGCCTTGCGGTGCAGCCAGCCGGATGATCCCCTGCGATGCAGCCTGCCGCGGGGCGAGACCGCGCCGGGATTCCGCCCCGGCAGGCGGGTAACTTTCTTCTGCTGGCACAGAAGAAAGTCACCAAAGAAGAGTGCCCCAACACCAGCCATTTGGCCTGCTCGCTTCGGCTACAGGCCTACTTCAACGGCTCTGGCTCGAGAACATCCTCCGAACCACTTCCGCGGTTTCCTCGCTGAGGCTCAAACATGCGCTATCGCCACGCCTCGACCCTTCGGGTCCTCGGTGTGGGTTCTCGTGCCAGAGCCTGTGCAGTCCACCTGTAGCCGAAGCGTGGTCACCAAATGGCTGGTGTTGAGGGCCTCTTTTGGGTTACTTTTTCTGGCCCCGCAGAAAAAGTGACTCGCCCGCCGGGGCGAACACCCGGCGCGATCTCGCCGAAGAGGGGCCGATGGCAAGTCAAGAAATCAAGCGTACAGATCCAGCGCCGATCCCGCCCGCGGCCGCGCCGCAACGATGGAGGCTGCTGGCACGTCGTCAACCGCCACGGCACGCCCGGTACGGGTGCCCTGCGACGTTGCCTGGCGCTCGGCGGCCTGGCGTTGCGCCTGCTCCGACACACCACCGCCGCTGAGGGTGAAGCCGGCGTCCTGCAGCGACGCGGCCAGCTCGGCCCAACCCGCCTCGATGGCCTGCCGGGTCTGCGCCCTGTCAGCCCCGAAGTCGACCCGTGCCTGGTCGCCGTTCATCATGATGTGGACCGACACCGGACCCAGCTCGGCCGGGTTCATGTGCAACTCGGCCTTGGACAGCCCGGCACGGGCGAACACGCTGACCTGGGCTGCCAGGGCCTCGTGGAATCCAGGGTCGCCCACCGGGGTGGGCACCGTGGCACTCGCCGAGGCCGCCGTGTCGACGGACCGTGCCAGCGAGGCCACGCCGTGGCCTGCGATGGCCGCGCTCGATGCTAGTGGCAACACATCCAATGCAGCGCTGGTCTTGGGCGCGTCTTCGCTCTTGCCGACCCCGAGCGTCCCTGCAGCGAGGTTCGCCAGCAACGCTGGGGGCAGCGCGGCCGCACCGGCGCTTGCGTCCGGCAGTGCTTTCGAATCGACGAGCGCAGGAGTTGGTGGGGTCTGGCCGAGCCAACGCTCGGTGGTCGAGGCGAGGCCGTGGGCTGCACCGGCATCACTGGCCTTGGAGCCCGCCGCAGCGGCGAGCGCCGTCTCCAGCCCGGGTGTGTCCGGCCCTGCCTGGCCCAGCGTGGCCAGCAGATTCGTCGGCGGGTCGGTGCCGTCCGTTGCATCGCCGGGCGCTGCGCTGACATCGCCTGCCGTGGGAAGTGCTGAGTTGGGCGCCGTGGGTGCGGGCGGCAGACTGGCCAGCCATGCAGCCAGGTCACTGGGGTTGCCGATGGCGGACTGCGGTGCGGCTTCAGGCGCTGCCGCGTTGGCGGTGCTTTCAGCGTCCGTCGCCTTGTCATCGCTGGACGCCGGGTCTTGCGTATCACGCGCCGTCGCGCTCCGCGCGGCCACGCCCGATCGAGACGGCGCCGACGATGGCCGGGCCTCGACCTCGTCGTCTGCCTTGTCGGCAGGGTCGTCGTTTTTTCTGGCGTCAGCGCGTGAGGAACGCGTCGGCGATGCCGGCGTCTTCGCAGCGCGGTCGGGTGTGTCCACGGGCTTTTGCGACGCTTCGGCTCGGCTGTGGGCCAGCAGTCGAGAGAAGCGGGCCTTGCTCGTCTCGTCCTGCCCTTCGGGTCCCTTGTCCTGGCTTCTGGCGGGCGCAGCGGCGACAGCAGGCAGCGCCGGCTTCAGGTTCAGCGCATTCAGCGCCTGGGAGCGATCCAGCGCGCTCATGCGGCACCTGCCAGTCCGGCTGCAGCCCGGTTCCAGGCGGCACGCGAGGCGAACTCATCACAAGCCTTCTGCTCGCGGCGCTGCGCCGTGGTGTGCGCTTCGGCCACACGGCGCTCGATCAGCTTGCGCACCGAGGCGACGCGCATTTCGCCTTCGCGCAGGGCGAGGCGTGCGTTCTCGAGCTCGGCGTCGGCCCGGGCAGCGACAGCACACTGCTGGTCCACCGCCTGCGTCAGGCGTTCCATGAAGCCGCGGTAGCAGTTGACCAGCTCCATCCGCCCGTCGGTGCGGAACTGGTGCGCCCAGCGCTGCTCGTAGTCGCGCCGGTAGGTCAGCAGTTGCTGCGCCTGTGCGGCAGCCGTCTGCTGCGTCTGCGCGGCACGCTGGCAGGCCAGTGCCAGGTCGTCGCGCTCGCGCTCGACCTGGCCCAGCAGGCTCATCAGGGGTTGCAGGATGCTCATCGTGAGTGCCTCGGTTCAGAGGGAAACAGGTCAGCCTGACACCACCGCGCGCAGCCACTCGACACTGCTGTCGAGGTGGGCGGGCTGGTGCATGTCCTGCTGCAGGAACTGCGTCATCGGCGCGTGCAGGCGCACCGCGCTGTCGAGCTCGGAGTCGTGTCCGGGTGCGTAGGCGCCGAGCTGGATCAGGTCGCGCGCCTTCTGGTACTTCGAATGCAGCTGGCGGAATCGGCGTGCCGACTCGACATGCGCTGAAGGTGCCACGTTCGTCATCACGCGCGAGATCGAGCGCTCGACATCGATCGCCGGGTAGTGACCGGCTTCGGCCAGCTCGCGCGACAGCACGATGTGCCCGTCGAGGATGCCTCGCGCTGCGTCGGCGATCGGGTCCTGCGGGTCGTCGCCCTCGGTCAGCACGGTATAGATCGCGGTGATCGATCCGCTGCCGGCCGTGCCGTTACCGCTGCGCTCCACCAGCTGCGGCAGCTTGGCAAAGCAGCTCGGCGGGTAGCCCTTGGTGGCTGGGGGCTCGCCGATGGCCAGCGCGATCTCGCGCTGCGCCATCGCGTAACGCGTCAGCGAGTCCATCAGCAGCAGCACATGCTGCCCGCGATCGCGAAAGTGCTCGGCCACGGCGGTGGCATAACTGGCGCCCTGCATGCGCGTGAGCGGCGGCGCGTCGGCCGGTGCGGCCACCACCACCGAGCGCGCCAGGCCGTCGGCGCCGAGGATGTCCTCGATG
The DNA here is from genome assembly GCA_002255905.1 of Burkholderiales bacterium PBB1. GTDB lineage: Bacteria > Pseudomonadota > Gammaproteobacteria > Burkholderiales > Burkholderiaceae_C > PBB1. Next base: position 48,950 of record NKIN01000001.1, on the reverse strand, counting down.
AATTCCTTGACTTCACGGCCGCGCTCGCCGATCAGACCGACGACGATCACGTCGGCCTCGGTGTAGCGCGCCATCATGCCCATCAGCACCGACTTGCCGACGCCGGTGCCGGCGAACAGACCCAGCCGCTGGCCACGGCCCACGGTGAGCATCGCGTTGATCGAGCGCACACCGGTGTCGAGCGGCGTGCGCACCGGGTCGCGGTCCATCGCGTTGATCGGCCGGCGCACCAGAGGCGCGTTGTGCACGTCGACCAGCGGCCCCTTGCGGTCCATCGGGTGGCCATGCGAATCGACGACGCGGCCCAACAGGCCGTCACCGACCGGCAGGTGCAGCGTGCGGTCCAGGCTGCGCCGCCACGGATGCCGTGGAGCACCCAGTTGCAGGGGCACCATCGGCGAAGTTTTCGGCACCACGCGGGCGCCGCTGGCCAGACCATGCACGTCGCCGGTGGGCATCAGGTAGGTGCGATCGCCCGAGAAGCCCACCACTTCGGCAGGCACCGGGGGTTGTCCGGCCATGCGCACCTCGCACACCGAGCCGACCGGCTCGCGCAGGCCGGCAGCCTCCAGCACCAGGCCCGCCACACGCACCAGCATGCCCTGGGTCTCGAGCGCCACCGGATCGGCAGCGAACATCTGCAAGGTCTCCAGGTAGCGTGTCCAGTCGTCAGAACGTGCGCCGGCACTGGTCTGTGCCCTCGCCGCGCTTTCGGCGGCACGCTGCAGTGCGTCGTTCTCGAGCGGGCTGTTGATCATCGGGCGCCCTCGTCTGGTGTGTCATGCAGCGGGTCCGCGGGCTCGGCATCTGCCTCGGTCCACTCGGCCTCGGAGCCGAGTGCAGCCGAGGCCCGGCGCCAGCGCGTGGCCACGGTGCCATCGATGCTTGCGATGTCGCTGTCGACACGGCAGCCACCGCGCGCGATGCTGGCATCGGGGATCAACCTCGCGCCACGGGCCTGCAGTGCATCCGCAGCGCCCAGTGCGACCAGCGGCTGGTCGTCGGGGTGCACCCTGACAGTGACGTGGCGCGCGCTCAGCAGCAGTGCCTCGACGGCTTCCTGCGCCACGGCGGCGATCAGCTCCGGGTGCACCTTCAGCTCAGTGCGCACGACCTGGCGCGCCATCGAGGTCGCGCACACCGCGATCGCCTGTGCCAGCTGCTGCTGCAGGCCATCGAGCTGTGCGCCATGCGATTCCACCAGGCGGCCGAGCTGCGCAGTGATCTGAGCGGCGTAGCTCTGCTTGAAGCCTTCCAGCGCGGCAAGCCCGTCGCGGTAGCCATCCTGATAGCCGCTCTGGCGGGCCGCGCGCAATTGCGCCGCCAGTTGCTCGGCGACCGACAGCGTCGGTGCTTCAGGCTCGGCGGTCGGCATGCCCACGCTGGCATTCGGGTCCGCACCGGACAGCGCGCTCGGGTTCCAGGCCTCGAACGAACTGAGCTCCTCGCGTGGGATGAAGCGCGCGTAGGCCGAGGCCTTGGTACCACCCTCCGGGGGCGGCACGTTCTTGAACTTAGAGGAAGTCATCGTCGCCGCCGCTCGTCAACTGGATCTGACCTTCGTCGGCCAGGCGGCGGACGATCTTCAGCAGCTCCTTCTGCTCGCTCTCGACTTCGCTGACGCGCACCGGGCCGCGCGAGTCGAGGTCTTCGCGCAGCGTCTCGGCCGCGCGCGTGGACATGTTGCGGAACACCTTCTCGCGCATCTCCGGTGTGGCGCCCTTCAGGGCAATCACCAGCGACTCGCTCTGCACTTCCTTCAACAGCGTCTGGATCGCCTTGTCGTCGAGCTTCTCCAGGTCGTCGAAGGTGAACATGTTGTCCATGATCTTCTGGGCGAGCTCGTTGTCGGCTTCGCGGATGTAGTCGAGCACCGCGGTCTCGATGCTGCCGCCCATCAGGTTGATGATCTCGGCCGCGGGCTTCACCCCGCCGAGCGAGGCCTTGCGCATCTTGTCGCCGCCGGCCAGCACCTTGCTCATCACCTCGTTGAGGTCCTTCAGCGCCGACGGCTGGATGCCGTCGAGCGTGGCGATGCGCACCAGAACCTCGTTGCGCTGCCGCTCGGTGAACAGCTTCAGCACCGAGGACGACTGATCCGGATCGAGGTGCACCAGGATCGCGGCCACGATCTGCGGATGCTCGTTGCGCAGCAGTTCGGACACCGACTGCGGGTCCATCCACTTCAGGCTCTCGATGCCCGACACGTCGCTGCCCTGCAGGATGCGATCGATCAGCAGATTGGCCTTGTCGTCGCCCAGCGCGCGGCGCAGAACACTCTTCACGTACTCGTCGTTGTCGGCCACCAGCATGCTCTGCACGCCGGCCATCTCGGAGAACTTCGTCAGCACGCCTTCGACGCGATCGTGGGTGACCGCCTTCATCTTGGCGATGGTCTCGCCGAGCGCCTGCACCTCCTTCGGTGCCAGGTACTTGAACACCTCGGCCGCCTCTTCCTCGCCCAGCGACATCAGCAGGATCGCGGCGTTCTCCAGGCCTTCTTCCGGTGTATCGGCGCTCATCGTCGTGTCATCCGTGGGCGATGGGGGTAAAGGGTTGCGCGGCCATCAGGCAGGCTGACCGTTGACCCAGCCGCGCACGATGTGCGCGACCGCGGCCGGGTTTTCCTTGGCCAGCGATCGCGCGGCATCGAGCCTGGCCGTGTCGCGGGGCGCCTCCAGCATCTGCACCGACGGCGCGGCCAGACCGGGCAGGGCCTCGGCGCCACCGACGCTGGCGTCGATCGTGCTGCCGGGTGGCGGTGCGGTGGGAGTGAGTGCGGCCTTCAGGCCGGGCTTGATCATCCCGAAGAACACCAGCAGCGCCACCAGCGACAAGCCGGCGGGGACCGCGGCAGCGCGCAGCATGTCGAGGATCTCCGGCTGCTTCCAGATGGGGGTATCGACCACCGTCACGGGCTCGACCTTGAACGGCGCGTTGATCACGCGCACCGAGTCGCCGCGCTCCTTGTTGTAGCCGATGCTTTCCTGCACCAGGGCCGTCAGCTTTTCCAGCTCTTCCGGTGCCAGCGGGACCTGCGTGACCTTGCCCTTCGGGTCGGTGACGGTGCGGTTGTTGACCACCACCGCCGCGTTCAGCCGCTTGACGGTGCCGGTGGCGTTGCGCGTCACGCGCACGGTCTCGTCGACCTCGTAATTCTTGACCGCCTCCCGGCGGCTGTTGCCACCGGCGCCTCCGGCCTGCGCGGTCTGCAATGGCGCGACTGCACCCGTGATCGGTGCTGCCGCCGGCAGCGGCGGCTGGTTGCTGGCCGCCCCTGGCACGCCCGATGGCGTGGCTGGATTGGTGCCCAGTTGCTCGGTCGTCTGTTCGCTGCGCAGTGTGACCTCGGCGCTCGCGCCCTGGTTCGGCTTGAACAGCTTCTCGGTCGACTCGATCTGCGCGAAATCGATGTCGGCGGTCACGTTGGCGCGCAGGTTGTCGCGACCGACGACGGGCTCCAGCAACTCGGCGATGCGCTTGGTGTAGCCGCGCTCGATCTGTGCCACGTACTGCAATTGCTGTGCGTCGAGCCCGGCCTGGGCGTCGGCGTCCGGCGGCGAGGAGATCAGCGCACCGGTCTGGTCGAGCACGCTGACCGCCTTCGGGCTCATCTCGGGGACGCTGCTGGAGACCAGGTGCACGATGCCAGCGACTTGGCCGCGGTCGAGTGTGCGCCCCGCGTGGAGCGCCAGCACGACCGATGCGCTGGGTTTCTGCTGCTCACGGAAAAAACCGTTCTGGTTCGGCAGCGCGAGGTGCACCCGCGCGCTTTCGACGGCTGCCAGCGAGGTGATCGAACGGCTGAGTTCGCCCTCGAGCCCGCGCTGGAAGGTCAGCCGCTCCTGGAATTGCGTCTGGCCGAAGCGGGCGCCATCCATCATCTCGAAGCCACCGACGGAGGCCTTGGGCAAACCGGCCGAGGCCAGCTTCAGCCGTGCGTCGTGAACCATCGACGACGGCACCAGGATGGCATTGCCGCCGTCGGAATGGCGGTACGGGATGTTCATCTGCGACAGCTGGGCGATGATCGCGCCCCCGTCCTTGTCGGACAGGTTGGCGTACAGCACCTTGTAGTCGCCCTGGCTGCTCCACACGAGCATGGCCAGCACCACGCCGACCAGCGCTGCCGCACCAAGACCGAGGTTGAGCTTGCTTTTCGTCGGCAGCCCCGCGAGGCGGGTACCCAAGCCGGGGGCGGTGTTCGGGGCGCCCGGTGACTTCAGAATGACAGCGTTGTCCATCGTTCTCGTTCAGTGCATGTGCAGGGCCGAAAGCGCCGGCCGATGGGAGCCATTATTCGAACGGCAGGTGGCTTTCCAAGGATCGAGAAGCGAACCAAACCCCGGCCAGTTCGCCCCATCGCAGCGCACCCGTCTGGCTACGATGGAAGCATCAAAACCTGCTGCTCATCCGCCTCGATGCGGTGCCTGCGGCGTTGGATTCCAGGGGGACGCGATGAATGTCACGCTCAAGCCATTCGACTTTGCCCAGGCAGTGGCCCGTGCCGGACTGAACACGCAAGGACTACCCGTGGGGAAGGCCGCAGAGGCCACGGCGGGCGGCGGATTCCAGGCCGCGCTGACGCAGGCACTGGGTGCGGTCAGCAACTCTCAGTTGGAAGCAGGACGGTTGCAGCGCGAGGTGCAACTCGACAACCCCAACGTCAGCATCGAAGAGACGATGGTCGCGATGCAGAAGGCGCAGATCGGGTTCCAGGCCACGATCCAGGTGCGCAACAAGCTGGTTCAGGCCTACAGCGACATCATGAACATGCAGGTGTGAGGCAGGCGCTCACGACCCGCCGGGCATCACACCTTCTGGTCCAGGGTTTCGCCGAGCAAAGGCACGCGGCCGTAGGGTGACGGTTGCTTGGAGGCGGCTTCCAGCTGCCGCGTTTCCCAGCTCAGCCACGGGAAGCGGCGCGCAGTGGGCTCGGGGGCAGCGGGTGCCTTGCGGTCCTGCTGGGATGACTGTTGCGATGATCCGCTGGCAGCATCGACGGGACGGACGGGACCGACCGGTGGATCCACCGAGCCTGCGGGAGAAACCTTGTTCACACTCATGATTCACTCCTGGAATCGAGGCGGGTTGCCTGTTTCCTGGATGTCGGCGAGTGCGGATCGGACTTGACGGCATGCCGTCATCGATATGTAACGAAACGTGGACAAATTCTCAGGCTGAGGCCATCAGGCGGCGACGCTTCTGTGTCTGGTCGATGTAGCGCTGCAGCGCGCGCAGGTTGTCGCTGCTGACATTGACCATCTCGCAGCCCAGCCGGACACCACCCGCGTCGTGCTGCAGCGAGGTGACGTGCTGCAACCGCAGTGGCGTGGTGATGCGGGTATCGGCATCGAGTTCGAGTTCGACGCCGTTGAGCAGCACGCCAGGCTCGATCATCGGGACATCGTCGGGCAGGAAGAGCGCGCAGCCTCCGATGCTGACATCGAGCACACGCAGCGCGAGCGGCATGTCGCGCAGCATCGGGTGGTTCAGGCGGGCCGCCGGCGAGTGGCGCAGCAGCGGCCGCACGCGATAGCCGTTGCGCCGCTGGAAACGGAACATGTCGCGGGGATAGCCGCAGCTGATCGCGCTGGTGCGCGTGTTGTGTACCAGCAGCAGCTCCTGCACATCGAACTGCACCTTCACGCTGTCGAGGTAGCCCACGGCCACCGCCTCGTTGCATTCGATCAGCGCCTGCAACTGCGGAGATCCGGCGTCGGCGCTGAAGCTGATGACGCCGCGTGCGGCATCCACCGTCCACAGCGTGGCAGCCACGGCGGTCCCGTTGGGCGCATTGAGATTGAGCACCACATTGGCATCGAGCAGCTGCTTGAGCATGGCTGCAATCTCGACCGGTGCCGTGATGTGAAAGTCATCGAGGCCGCCATGCGCGGCAGCGACGGCATCCAGCGGCATCGGCAGCGTGTCCATGGCCCGGCAGTGCTCAGTGCAATGTGGCGCGGGCACCGCCCAGCAGGTGGTCTAGCCCTTCGAGCCACGGCTCGGCCAGCACCCGCATCTCTGCATCGTTGACCAGGATGCGCTGCATGATGCGCGACTTCAGCTGCTTCTCCTCGCTGGCAAGCTGCTGATCCGCAGCGGCATGTTTGAGCTGGGAGATGAGCAATGCGCAAGCACCTTCGAGCTTGACCACGGCATCCCAGTTGCCATTGCGCGCTGCCTCGAGCATGTCCTGGCTGGCGCGCTCGATGGCTTCGTAGTACTCGAGCAAGGTGGAGCTCATGGCAGTTCCGGTTGGGGTTGGTTGCGGCTGCGGCTTCATCCGTTGACCACTCGCTTCGGTGCTGGTGCAGCAGCCTGTGCGGCAATTTGCGACCAGGCATCGCGCAAGGGCTGCACGAGGTCGGCGCATTCCTGCAGCATGGCCTCGTCGTTGCGCAGGTTGGCCAGCGTGAGGCGCCGCGACACATAGCCGTACAGCAGGCCCAGGTTGGCGGCCAGCTCGCCACCGGAGGCCATGTCCAGCGCGGCAAGCAGACCTTCCTCGACGATGCGCACCGCGCGGCTCACGCTGCGGCACTTCAACTCGATGTTTCCGGCGTGCATGGCACCACGGGCCTGGGCGATCGACTCGAGCAGTCCGTCGTACAGCATCTCGACCAGGCGATGTGGGTTCGCACCATCGACAGCCGAGGTGACGCCGATCTCACGATAGGCATTCGACTGACCGCTGAAACTGGCATTCCGAAAGGGGTTGGCGGCGGCAAACATCGCTGGTGTCCTGAAGAAGTCGGTGTGCTTTTTTTATCGGCACCACGCGCGCCTCACTTGAGCGCGCCAACCCCTCAGGTCGTCTTGTTCGTTGCGAAGAACTGCTGGTTGATATAGGTGTTCAAGCTGCTCAACTGGCTGATCTTGGTGTCGAGTCCACCGTACTGCGCCAGCAGCCGCGCCTTCGTGGCAGCGATGCGCGTCTGGTACTTCGCCACGTCGTCGTCGTTGCGTTTGATCGAAGCCTGCAACGCGGCGGTGCGCGCCGAGACCGCACCGTCTGTCTGAGTCAGGGCATTGGTCAAGGCGGTCAGTCGAACAGCCAGGCCGGCACTCGGATCGCCGCTGGCACCCGTGCCCGGATTGGAAAACGCCTTGCTGACCTCGCCGAGGTTGCCAAGCGCGGCGGTGAGCTTGCTGTCGTTGACCGACAAGGCACCGCCGGTCTGCAACTCGATGCCCAGGTCGGACAGGGTCTGGAAGACCGATGACGCGCCGCTTGGAAACGTGATCGCCGAGCGCAGCTGGTTCTTCAGCGACAACGTCGCGCCATCACCCTGCAAGGTGCCGGCGGTCTTGGTGTCGGGGTCGTACTTGGTCTGTGCGGTCAGGTAGGTGTTGATCTCGTTGTAGGACTTGACGAAATCGTTGATGGCCTTCTTGAACGCATCGTTGCTCGGGCCGACCTGGATCTGGACCGCCGAGGTCGTCACCTTGCCCAGGTTCAACGAAACGCCTTCGATCGCGTCGGTGAAGGTGTTGGTGGCTGAACTCACCGACAGGCCATTGATGGTCGCCAGCGCGTTCTTCGCAGCCACCGTCTGTGTCAGCTTGGTGGCGCCTGGCGTGCCAGGGTCATAGACCAGGCTGGCCAACGATGGTGGGTCGCCCGGCAAGACAGGCAACGCGGTGTCGGCGGTCGCCGTGATGCGGATCGCGTTGTCAACGCCACTGGCCGTCGACCTGATCGCCAGTCGCGCGCCCGACGCGTCCTTGACGATCGACGCCGTCACGCCGGCATCGGCGGCATTGATCTTCGCGCGCACGCTTTCCAGCGAGTCCTCGCCGACACCGATGACGATGTCGACGGTCTTCGGCGGCGTCTGCGGCGTGAACGTGGTGCCGCTGCCGTAGCCGCCGATCTCGATCTTCAGCGTGCCGGTGCCCACCGATGCGGCGCTGCTCGCGTAGACGCCCGAGGCCAGCGACTGCGCCTGCGCGAGCTGCTGGACTTCCACGCTGTAGGTGCCGGCCACGGCAGCGGCCGTCGATGACGGCGAGACCGCGCTCGGATCGGTGGTGAGCGCCGAAGTCTGTTGCCACAGTGCGGGGTCCGCGAGCCTGGCCACCGCATCGTGGACATTGTTCGTGTAGCTCTTGAGCAACCCGAACGACGACAGCTTGGCCTGTAATTCGGTCTTTTGCTTGGTGAGCAGATCGACGGGGCGTTGCTCGATGGCGACCAGCTTGTCGACGATGCCATTGACATCGAGACCGCTGCCCAGACCAGGGGATGCAATAGACGTCATCAGAACGCTCCTTCAGTGTTCGTGGGCTATCGGTGTCGCACGCTGGAACTTGAGTCCGAAACGACAACGACCCACCCAGCCCGATCGGACCGCGTGGGTCGCGCTTCGAAGTGGAAACGCAGCGCGTCGGATCAGCCCTTCAGCAGCTGCAGCACCTGCTGCGGCAACTGGTTGGCCTGCGCCACCAGCGCCGTGCCGGCTTGCTGCAGGATCTGCGCGCGCGACAGGTTGGCGGTTTCCGTCGCAAAGTCGGCATCGACGATGCGACCGCGTGCAGCCGAGGTGTTTTCCGACTGGATCGCGATGTTCGACACCGCGGTCTCGAATCGGCTCTGTACCGCACCGAGGGTGGCGCGTGCGCTGTTGACCTGGTCGAGTGCATCGTCGACCTGCTTGATCGCGAGCCAGGCGTTCTCTGTGCTTGCGACCGACAGCGTGCTGAAGCCAGCGACGTTGGTCGAGGCGACGGTCGCGCTGGTGTCGCCGATGCCGGTTTCCGCGACGGTGAAGCCACCGAAGGTGACCGCTGCGGCAGCGCCGGTCGAGTCCAGGGTGCTGGATCGGAAGGCCAGTGCGTAGTCGCCATCGGCCTCCTTGGACAAGTAGGCGGTCACGCCGGTGTCGGAGGTGCGTCGATTGATTGCTTCAGCCACCTGGCCGAGTCGCTCCTCGGGACTGCGTGCAACGCCGAGGCCGGACAACTTGTACTCGACGCCTCCAACCGAGATCGCGAGCGTCCCAGCGGCGACCGCAGTCAGGGTGGTGACACCTGCCGCGCTGATGTCAGGGACATCGGCCGATCCGTAGGTGACGTTCGACAAACCGTCGGTGGTGACATTGGTCAGCGCTGCAATGGTGATCGCCTCACCTGAGTTGGCGCCAATCTGGAACGTCGCGGCGGTAAAGCTGCCATCGAGCAGCTTCGTGCCGTTGAATGAGGTTTGCTTGGCGACGCGGTTCACTTCATCGCTGAGCTGGGCCACTTCGGCCTGCAACGCCGCGCGGTCGGTCGCGCTGTTGGTGGCGTTGGCCGACTGCACCGCCAGTTCGCGGATGCGCTGCAGCGAGTCGCCGACTTTGCCAAGGGCGCCTTCAGCCACCTGCGCCAGCGAGATGCCGTCGTTGGCGTTGCGCGAGGCGACGTTGAGGCCGCGGATCTGTGTGTTCAAGCGCTCGGCGATCGCGAGGCCCGCGGCATCGTCCTTGGCGCTGTTGACACGCAGCCCCGAGGACAGGCGCTGAATGGAGGTCGACAAGGAGGCTTGCGACGCATTCAGGTTGCGCTGTGCAGTCAGCGAATTGATGTTCGTGTTGATCGTCTGTGGCATGGTCGGTCTCCAACGTCTACAGAAGCCGGAGCCGACCACTTGCCGGATCCGTCGCAGTCAAAAAGGACCGCTGTTGATGAGACGAATTCTGTAGAACGGTTTGAGACCCCATTCGATCGATAAGCTGTGTGAACCCCCGCCAAATTGCGCCCCGGAAATGAAAAATGCCCGGCAGTGCCGGGCATGCAGAAAGGCGGTGCCGCGCAAGCGGCACCCTGCCCTTTCCTGTTATCGCAGCAGCTGCAGTACTTGCTGCGGCAACTGATTGGCCTGCGCCACGATCGCGGTGCCAGCTTGTTGCAGCACTTGTGAGCGGGACAGGTTGGCCGTTTCCGACGCGAAGTCCGCATCGACGATTCGACCCCGTGCAGCGGCGGTGTTTTCCGTCTGGATCGCGATGTTCGACACCGCGGTTTCAAAGCGGCTTTGCAGTGCACCCAAGGTCGCACGGGCGCTGTTGACCTGGTCGAGGGCGTTGTCGATCTGCTTGATCGACAGCCATGCGTCGTCGGTGGTTTCGACCGACAGGGCGTCAATGCCCTGAACGGTGCTGCCCGCGATCGATACGCTGCCGTCGGCGAAGCCGGTGCTGGCCACAGTGAAGCCCGTGCCGAACGAAACCGCAGCAGCAGCACCAGCCGAGTCGAGCTTGCTAGAACGGAAGGCCAGTGCGTAGTCGCCGTCGGCTTCCTTGGACAGGTAGGCGGTGACGCCGGTGTCCGACGTGCGGCGGTTGATGGCCTCTGCCACCTGACCCAGACGCTCTTCGGCCGAGTTGGCCGCCTTCACGCCGGTGAGGCTGTATTCGGTGCCGTCGACGGTGATCTTCAGCGCGTTGGCAGCAATTTCCGTCAGCGTCGTGACCGCGCCGGTGCTGATGTCGCCCACGTCGGCAGCGCCGTAGGTGACCTTCGACAGCTTTTCAGCGGTGGCGTTGGTCAACGAAGCGACGGTGATGTTCTCGCCGGCACCCGAGCCGATCTGGAACGTGGCGCCGGTCAGCGAGCCGTCGAGCAGCTTGGTGCCGTTGAAGGTGGTGGTCTTGGCAACGCGGTCGATTTCATCGCGCAGTTGCGAGACTTCGTTCTGCAGTGCCTTGCGGTCGTCAGCGCTGTTGGTGGCGTTCGACGATTGAACGGCCAGTTCACGGATACGCTGCAGCGATTCGGTCACCTTGCCCAGCGCGCCTTCAGCGGTCTGCGCCAGCGAGATGCCGTCGTTGGCGTTGCGCGAGGCGACGCCGAGGCCACGAACTTGAGAGTTCAGACGTTCGGCAATCGCGAGGCCTGCGGCGTCGTCTTTGGCGCTGTTGACACGCAAGCCAGAGGACAAGCGTTGCAGCGAGGTGGACAGCGACGACTGCGACGTGCTCAGGTTGCGCTGAGCCGTCAGCGAATTCACATTGGTGTTGATGGTCAGTGCCATGAAAAAGCTCCTTAGGTTGATGAACTCCCGGCGTGGACGCCGGCTTTGCCTCGACTGAGGCGGGTTGCCCCACCTCGATCGAGCCAGTCTTCGGGCGGTCGGTGCAGTGGCACGTTCCGAGAGTCCCTGGACCGGCTGCGCCCGGCGGCAGTCATCCTGCAAACCCCCGTTTGATAGGTTGTGGGGACCTGCGGTCGGCTGTTCCGGACCACGAAGCTTGGGACAGACGCCTCGTTGGAAATGTTTTCGTCTGGTGATCTGGCGACTTGAGCAAATTTTGTGAACCCACCGATTTGTCTCGGCGATAAGCCCAGCGTGAACCTCGCTTTTCAAACCATCTGCGGGTGTTCCTCCCTCTAGATTCAGGTGATCCGCGCCGCCAGGTGCTGCACGTTGTTTCGCTCGAGGACTATTCGATGGCCCACGCCCACACGCATGCCGATACCGCCTATCTGCAAGCCAAGCGCCATGCTTACCAGCTCGTGACCACACACAAGTGGGCTGATGCAGCACGTGGTCTGAGCCAGCTGTCCGGCGATCACCGATTTGAGGCGAACGATTGGCTGTCGCTGGCGATCGCCAACGTGCATGCGGGTGCGCTACCCGCTGCGACCGATGCCGCGCGGCGCGCCGTGGCGCACGACCCGCGCCATCTGCGCGCACTGCAGGTGCTGACCATCTCGCTGCTGGAACAGAACCGCTGGCACGAAGCGGCCGCGGTCTTCGAACAGCAAAGCGACAACGCCGAGGCGCAGGCATCGTTCGACTTCCTGGTCAACCAGGGCACGACGATGTGGCACCTGAAGCGGCACCACGAGGCCCTCGATGCGTTCCTGAAGGCGATGGCGATCGACGTGGCCGATGCCAGCCTGCATTTCCGGCTCGGCCTCGTCCTCAAGGACATGAAGGATTACAACGCGGCGGCCGAGAGCTTCCTGACCACGTTGGCGCTGCAGCCGAGCAGGCTGTCCGCACGCCTGATGGCGATCCACATGCGTCAGTACGCTTGTGACTGGCGCGACTTCGATGCATCGTGCACTGCAGCGCTGGAAGCGATCCAAGAACTCAGGCACCGCGACGCCGACGCCGCGGAGGGCGCCACCTTCGCGCTGCTGGGCGTGCCGCATCCGCCCGCGCTGTTCAGGATGGTGGCCGAACAGGCCGCCAACTTTCACAGCGGCCAGATCCAGCCGCTACCGCCACAGACCCGCGCGCGCGACGCCAGCGGCCGCATCCGCATCGGCTACCTGTCTTGCGACTTTCACAACCACGCGACCGCGCAGCTGTTCGTCGAGGCACTGGAGCATCGCAACACCCGTGACTTCGAGGTCACGCTGTATTCCTACGGCAAGGACGACAACACGCCGATGCAGCACCGCGTGCGACGTGCCTGCGACCAGTTCGTTGACATGCGCACGATGGACACCCGCACGATGGCGCAGCGTATCCATGCGGACGGCATCGATGTGCTGGTCGAACTGAAGGGCCACACGCAGGACAGCCGGCTGTCGGTGCTGGCCTACCGACCGGCGCCGGTGCAGGTCAGCTTTCTCGGCTTTCCTGCCACCACCGGCATGCGCTGCATCGATTACTTCATCGGCGATGCGGTCACCACGCCTTTGTCGCACGCCGCGCACTACACCGAGTGCATCGCCCAGATGCCGCATTGCTACCAGCCCAACGACAGCCAGCGCACGCGCCCCGCGCCCTCGGACCGGCTGCAATGGGGTCTGCCGAAACATGCGCTGGTGCTGGGCTGCTTCAACCAGAGCTTCAAGCTCACCCCCGACACCTTCGGCGCCTGGATGCACATCCTGCAGGCGGTGCCGAACGCGATGCTGTGGCTGCTGCATGACAACCCCCAAGCCACCGCCAATCTGCGCCTCGAAGCCAAGCGCCACGGCGTCGACCCCGACCGACTGATCTTTGCGCCCAAGGCCAGCGTCAGCGACCACCTGGCGCGCCTGCCGCTCGCCGACCTGATGCTCGACAACTGGCCGTGCAATGCCCACACCACCGCCAGCGATGCGCTGTGGATGGGTGTGCCGCTGGCCACCGTGATCGGCGAGACCTTCGCGTCCCGGGTCGCGGCCAGCCTGCTGACCACGGTCGGGCTCGATGAGCTGGTGTTTGCCAATGCCAGCGAGTACGAAGCGGGCGTGATCTCGCTGCTGCAGCAGCCTGAGCGGCTGCAGGGGATGCGGGCACGGCTGGAACGCGAACGCTCCACCTCGCCATTGTTCGACGGCGCTCGCTTTGCGAACGACCTGGAGTCGCTGTACCGGCGGATGGTCGAGCGGTCGCGGGCCGGGTTGGCGCCCGAGGTGCTGGCGGCAGCGGGCTGAGCCGCTGAGGTTGCGCTCCGGCGCGTTGCATCGCAACGCACAGCCGGATGAATAGCAGCCGTTTCGACGGCTTGATCCACGCACCACCCGCAGGCTGCCTGCCTAGGATCGATCTCATCCGGCATCACGCCGACAGTGAGACCCGCCCATGACCACTCCCCTGCCCAACATCCACATCGCCGTGATGCAGCCCGCCGGCTATGTGCACTCGCTCGGCCTGCTCGATCAGGCGCGCTATGTGCGCTACCAGTTGCGGCGGCTCGGAGCCACGGTCACGGTCGCGAAGAATCGGCTGCGCGAGGACGCGCTGAACATCGTGTTCGGTGCCCACCTCGGCTTTCCGGAAGACTGGCGCCGGCGGCATGCCTGCATCTTCTTCAACCTGGAACAGCTGGGTGACGGTGGTGCGGCGGTCAGCGATGCCTACCTGAAGCTCTTGCGCACCTCGGCCGTCTGCGACTACGACGCGGCGAATGTGCGGGCCTATGCCGACGATCCCGCCGATGTGCCGTTGTTGCGTTTCCTGCATGCACCGTACCTGGAGCAAGCCGAGAGCCTGCCATTGGCCGACCGCCCGATCGACCTGCTGTTCTTCGGCAGCATGAACGCGCGCCGGCGTGCGTTCATCGAGCGCATCGAAGCCACCGGTGTGTCGGTGGCGATGTTCGATCACCCGCTGTACGGCGCCGAGCGCGATGCCTACATCCGGCAATCGAAGGCGGTGCTGAACTGCAGCTTCTACGACAGCGCGCGCTTCGAGCAGGCGCGCGTGTTCCAGTGCCTGTCGATGGGCACGCCGGTGATCTCTGAACGTCGTCCGGCAGCGCACGCCCCGGCCGCCTTCGAGGATGCGGTGTTCTGGATCGACCCGGCCGGCAACGCGCTGGAATCTTTCTTCAAGCAGCACTTCGCCACGCCGGCGTATGTCGACGAAGCGCATCGGCGTCTGGCAGCCTTCCGCGAGCACGACCCGATCGACGACTATGCCGAGCTGCTGCTGTTCGGTGTCGGCTTCCTGCAGGGCCACGGGATCAACCGTCTGGGCAGCGGCGACACCGGGGCCTGGCGGCCGACCCACATCAACCTGGGCTCGGGCAAGGACTACCGCCCCGGCTGGCTCAATCTCGACGTGCAGGACCGTGCCGAGCCCGACGTGGTGCTCGATCTGAGCGCCCCGCTTGCGTTGCCTCTGACGATGGACAGCCGCTATGGCGGGCAGATCGAGCTCGCTGCGGCGTCGATCGAGGTGCTGTACGCCAACAACGTGCTGGAGCACGTGCCGAACCTGACGCAGCTGATGACCAACGCGCTGACCCTGCTGAAGGAGGGCGGCCGCTTCGAGATCGAGGTGCCCTACGAGCGCGCCATGACCGCCTGGCAGGACCCGACGCATGTGCGCGCGATGAACGAGAACTCCTGGATCTACTACAGCGAGTGGTTCTGGTACCTCGGCTGGTTCGAGCACCGTTTCAACATGATCGGTTCCAGCTACCTGGACCTGAAGCTGCAGCCCTGCAGCAAGGAGAACGCGGCGTTCATGCGCGTGGCGCTGCAGAAGGTCGAGACCACAGCACGCGAGCGCACGCTGGCTCGCACGATGCAGGCCGATCTGCGGCTGCCAGACGACGCGATCTTTGGCGACGACGGGCCTGAGGAGGCCGTCGCTGAGTCGGTGCCAGACACCCCTGCGCTGACTGCCATGCCGGCCCAGACCGCCCATGCCCCCACGCACACGCAGGTGGCGCTGGCCGACTGAGCGCCTGCGGACCTCGCCACGACCGGACTGCCCCTGATGATCACCACCGCCACCCACCCCACTGCATCGCAACCTGCGGTCGAAGTCATCGTCCACGGCCAGCTCACGGCACCGCGCGACATGCCGCGGCCGTTCGACCCGCTGCTGCTGAACGCGCTGCCCGAGGCGCAGCACGTGCTGGCCATCGGATGCGGCGCCGACCTGGCCCGCGCCTACCTGCAATGCCATCCGCAGGCGCATTGGTACCACGCCGAAGCTCACGCGGCGCTGTCGGACATCGACACGCCGTGTGACCTGATCGTGCTGGGCGCCGGCCTGGGCGGCCGCGACGAGGCCTGTGCGCTGCTGAAACGCCTGGAGCCCCTGACTCGCACCGACGCCACGCTCGTGCTGCAACTGGAGAACGGCGCCTCGCTGGCGACGATTGAACGCATCATCGAGGCTGACCTCAGCGAATCGCTGATCGCCGGGGTGGCCGATGTGCGCACCCAGTCACCGGCCTCGGTCTACAAGCTGCTGATGGACGCGGGCTGGATGCCGACACTGGCGGGTCGGCGCGACGCCGAACCCAGCAGCGCGGGCATCGCCGCAGCAGCCTTGTCAATCGCCGAGCTGCTCGACATTCCGCGTGGCACCGCACGGCGCACCCTCACGATCGACCAGTTCGTGATCTGCGCCAAGCGCCCCTTCGCTGCGGCCCCGACCTCCCCCGTGGTGGCGAACTTCACTGTCGTGGTGCCCACGACCCGCGAGCGACAGCTGCGACTCAACATCGAGCAGTCGCCCGGCCTGCGCGAGGTCGATGCGCGCATCGTCTCGTGCCGCCATGCGCACGATCCAGCCGAAGCACTGCAGAAGGCCCTGCCCAGCTGCGATGCCGATTGGGTGCTGCTGTGCCACCAGGATGTCTACTTCCCCACCGGCTTCGGCCAGCGCCTCCACGCGCTGCTGGCCGGCATTCCTGCCGCCGATCGTCAGCGCGCGCTGATCGGCTTCGTCGGCATGGGGGTCAATGCCGGCACGCGCTCCTATGAGCCTGCCGGCTTCGTGATCGATCGGCTGCACGCGGCAGATCACCCTGCATCGGACAAGGCGGTGTCGATCGATGAATTGGCGATCGTGATTGCACGCGACTCCATCCACCGCATCGACCCGGCGCTGGGCTGGCACCTGTGGGGTACCGACCTGTGCCTGACCGCGATCTGCGAGCACCAGGTATTTCCGCAGATCGTCCGGCTCCCGCTGTTCCACAACTCGGTCACCGATTACCAGTTGCCCCCGGCCTTCTTCGACTCGGCGGCGCTGCTGGCCGGCAAGCACGCCAGCTTCGGGCCGATCCCGACGCTGTGCGGCACGATCGATGCCACCTTCCTGAGCCGTGCTGCCGGCGCAGCGTCCAATGCGTCGCCCGCGTCGCCGGTGCCGGCGCCTGCACCAGCGTCCGCATCGGCACCGCCAACACCATCTGCGCAACGCTGCACACCGCAGCGTGAACTGCTGGTCGACGACATTGACCAGGAAGTCGCAGCGCACCTGGCTCAAAGCGACTACCCGAACGCCATGCGCGCGCTGGCTGCCGGGGTGCACCACACCTACCGGCGGCCTGAATTCGAACGGGCCGCGCTGTACTACCCCCAACTGGACCGGCATGTCGAACAGCTGGCCCGCCTGTTGCCCGTCGCGAAGCCCGCTGCCGGCAAAGCGCGCCGGGGTGCCGCACCGCGCAGCGGGGCGCTGATCATCGCGACCGAGCTCTACGAGCTGGGTGGCCATTCCCGCGTGCTGGAAGACATCTCACACGAGGTCGATCGCGCGGTCGTGGTGTTGACGGACCTGTTCAACACCTACGACCGTCAGCCGGAGATGATCGACAAGCTGACCCAGCGTTTCAAGCACTGCACGCTGGTGGTGGTGCCGTCGGGATCCGGCTGGGCGAAGGCGCAGAACCTGCGCCGGTTTGCCGAGGCGATGCGACCGCGTCACATCCTTTACTTCGGGCACCACCAGGACCCGATCCCGTACGTGGCCACGCTGTCGATGCCGCAGACGCGCAAGGTGCTCTTCCACCATGGCGACCACAACCCCAGCCTGGGCTGCACCATCGCCGGTCTGGTTCATGTGGACCTGAGCAAAGGCGCTCAGGACATCTGCGCGGGGCACCTGTCAACGTCGCCGCGCCTGCTGCCCCTGCATGCGCCGGACCACGGCGTGAAGGTGTTTCCTGAGGTCACCGGCACCGATTTCTCGGTCGCCAGCTCCGGACATCCTGCGAAGTTCATGCGCAACGGCCCGATGGCCTTGCATCAGATCGTGCGGGCCGCCTTGGGCGCCGTGCGTGGCGTCTATCACCACATCGGCCCGCTGGACGACAGCTGGGTGCAAGAAATCCGGCAGCACCTCGGTGCGCATGCCATCGATCCCGGCCGCTTCGTGCACCATGGTCTGGTCCCGTCGCTGTGGGACCACCTCAAGGCAATCGATGCCGCGGTCTACATCGGCTCCGCGCCGATCGGTGGCGGCCGGGCGGCCATCGAAGCGCAGGGCTGCGGTTATCCGCTGGCCTACTTCGAGAGTGCGCAGGCCTACGGCCTGGCCGACAACGAATGCCTGTACGCCAGCCGCAGCCTGAAGTGGGCCACGCCCGAGGAACTCGCTGCGGTGCTGGCGTCGGTCGGATCGCATCACAGCGAACTGAGCCGGCAGGCGCGACAGCTGTACCTGGACACGCACTCGCATCGTCAGTTCAAGCATGCGCTGAAGCAGTTGCTGCAAGGATGAAGCGGCGGCCCGGGCAGGCTGCCGGCCCCGGTGCGCAGGGCGAAGGCCCGCGGGTCAGTTCGACAGGCGCGCGCGGACGGCCAGGTTGGCCGTCATCGTCACGGGCAGGCGATCACCCAGCACATTGAGGGCCTGCACCAGCGCTGGCGAGTGGTCCAGCATCATGCCGTTGGGCAGCGTCTTCAAGAAGAAGCCGCGGCGATCGATCGGCTCGAATCCAGCGGCACGAAGATCGGACTCCAGCGACGGCAGGTCATAGACCCGCTGGTGACCAACCACATGGTCGCGGGCACTGAGCGTGTCGAGTGCGGGCTGCAATCCCATCAGCACCGCCAGCTGACGGTGCAGAGAATCCCGGTTGGGCACCACCACCACCAGTTCGCCGTCCGGCGTCAGCCAGCTGCGCAGGTGGCGCAGCAGCATCACCGGGTCGTCCACATGCTCCAGCACATGCAGCGCGAGCAGCTTGGTGCAAGGCTCCTGAGGCCGGTAGTCCTCGAACATGGCGTGGGCTGCTTCGATCTCCGGATGCTTGTCACGCATCAACGCGACCAGGCTTTGCGCGCCTTCGACCACCGTGTAACGACCGGCCCCTGGCGCCAGGCGGGTCAGCGTGATGCCTTCGCCGTAGCCCAGTTCAATCACGCGATCGGTCGGTGCGATCAAGGTCTGAAGCCAGTCGCAGCAGTGCTGCTGGCAAATGTCCTCGATGAACTTGTCGGGCACCTGGTCGTTGAGGTGGTATCGCTGGGCAATCCGCTCCAGCTCTTGTGCGCGCGCATTCATTCGAATTCCTCGGCCATCTTCAATCCCTGGATGATCTGGTCGTTCATCGACATCGCGCCGTAGCCGAGCAGACCGCCGGTCAACTGCGCACCCGGCGCGACCGCGGCCAGCTCCTCGTGTGCTGCGGCGCAGCGATCGACCTCGTCGGCCGTTGGCAGCGCCAGCGCATTCCGGGCGGTCATCGTCTTGAGCACCTGCACGGCGTCGTTGCCCGCCAGGCTCAGCAGTTGATGGAGCTCGCGCAGCAGCACGTCCTGCGGTTCCTCGCCGTTTGCCAGGTGCAGCAGGCTGTCGGGGCTGGCCTCGACCACGACGCGGTGCCACGCGGGATCGCGGCCGGCCAGCGCATCCTGGTCGGTGAGCCGATAGGTGGCAAACGCCTCGTCGACCACCATCAGGCACGAGGTGTGCCGGCGGATGGCTTCCGAACGCACGAGGCAGAACATCACCACGACCGATGCCGCCAGCGGTGCAGGCAGCGGCGCCAAGCCGAGCAACGCCCTCGCCCGCTCGGCGGTCAGCCCCAGCGCGATCCGATCAGAGGTCATGTGGCCGGAGGGCGTGGTCACGCACCAGCGACCCTCTGCAGCCAGCAGCGACGACAACGGCTCGGTCACCACGCGCACACGGCCACTGCCAGACACCCGATCGCACAGCCGGGCCACGAGATCGCCGACGCAACCGGTCCGGTTGGTCCAGAACGGGTACTCGTCGATGCCGGTGGCCTCGCCCCGCATCGCGGCAGCCAGCGTTTCCGGGTAGTACAGAGGTGCCCAGGCCGCCCGGTGGTAGCGCGCCAGCAGCACGTCGGACCCATGCCCGGTCAGCTTTCGAATAAACGGCTCGATGAGCCGGGCGTGCAGCGCATCGCCATGATTGGCACAGGCTGCGTCGGCGTAGCTGAGTCGCTCGTAGAGGGCCCCGGTGGTCTTGTGGCTGGCGTGGCGCGGGTCGTCTCGCCCCATCGGTGGCGGAGCCTCTGCCTGCAGGTCGCGAAACCCATCCAACCGGTTGGCGATCAGGTAGTCGGGCACCCAGCGGCCTTCGACCAGGCACTGCGGCGTCGGCGCGCGCACGAGGGGCTCGCAGGCGTCGAGCCAGGCGGCGGCCCGGTCGGCAAAGCGGGTCCAGTCGTTGCGCTGACGCGGGTCGTACGTGGCCAGCTGTGCCCGTGCGGCGGTGGGTGCGATCTTCTCCAGCTGCACCATCCCGACGTCGAAGCGCGCCTCGCCGATCCGCGCACCGGCGAAATGTCCGCCCAGCGGCTTGCCGTCGGTGATCAGGGTCGGCCGACGCCCGCGCCGTTCCAACTCGATCGCGGCCACCAGCAGCGCCACGTTGTTCCCGATGAGCAGCAGTTCATCCATCAACCAACCTCGCATTGACCCAGATCTCGGACCCCAGATCCGGCTGGGCCTCGGCCAGCCGGTCCAGTCCGTCGAGCATGGCGGTCGTCATGAAGCCTTGATCGACCAGTTGCTGCATCTGGGCATGGGTGAAGGGCTTGACGAACAGACTACCGCTGTCGGTCACCTGGAAGCCAGCGCGGTTCAGCTCTGCGTGCAGTGTCTGGCTGTCATAGGTGCTGCGTTGCTGCATCGTCAGCTGGGTCGAGGACAGCGCTTTCGGGCTGTCGATCAGCCCCATGGCCACGGCCAGCAGGCGGTGCAGCGAGTTCGCATGGGGCACGCTCAGGTGCAGCACCGTGTGCGGATCGCAATGGCGGCGCACAGCCGCCAGCAGGGCCTGCGGATCATCGACCTCGTGCAGCAGGCAGCCCACCACCACCATGTCGAAGCGTGCGGGCGACAGCTGAGCGTCCTCGAGAAAAGCCTCGACCACGCGGACATCGGGTCGGCAGGCGGCACCCAGGCGCGCCCGCTCGGCGAACGCCGGGGCGGGTTCGACCACGGTGATGGCGATGCCTTCGAGGTCGCTGAACAGTGGCGCATGCCCGCACCCAACCTCGAGCAGGCTCGCAGGCCGGTGGCGCGCAATCTCCGACAACACGCGGCGCCTGCGGTAGGCGGCCTGGATCGGCTCGAACGGCAGGTGCTCGTAGGAGGCCGTGTACTCGACGATGTCTCGGCTCATGGCGGGGTCGGGATCGGTTGCCGCATCAGAGTGCCTTGCGCAGACGCAGCTTCAGGGACTCGGTGAAGCCCAGGCCGCGCTTGAACTGGATCAAACCATGGTGAGGTTCGTGATCGACGGTCGATGTGCCCACATCGAGCAGCCGCAGCCCCTGCTGCTGGCAATGACGGTACACCGCATCGGCAATACCGACTACCGGACTGAGCGTGGCGTAGCCAGGCTGATCGCCCCAATAGAAGACATACAGGATGCCGTCGCCCAGACGCAGGCACAGTGCGGCGGCGGCCAGGCGTGGGCCGTCGCGGCTGCCGAACAGCACGATGGCCTCGGGAAATCGGTCTGCCATCGTCTGCAGCTGCGGCAGTGACATCGACATCGCGTGCCCCTTGGCCACGCGGTTCGCTGCGATCACCTCGTACACCGCTTCCAGATCGTGCAGCGGCAGTCGTTCGGCATGCAGGCCTTCGCGCTCGCACTTGCGCAGGCGCTTCAGATTGCCATACGCCATCCGGTCGGCGAGGCTCTGATCGGTGACCGCCATGCTGTGGTTGAGGTCGCACTGGGAGATGACATACCCCCGAGATCGCAGCAGGTAGACCTGGTTGGCGAACGCCACCGGATCGTGCGCCATGGGCGCTGGCAACACCTCGATCTGGCGAGCACCGCGTTCCACCAGGCGCTGCAGGACGGCGTCATGGAAGGCCCCGAGGTCCTCCTGCGACAGGCTCGGCTCGAAAGCGAAACCTGCACTGGTGCCCCGCGCCGGGCTGCGCCAGAGGTCGTCGGCCAGCGGCGTGAAATGGATGCTGGCCACCACGCGCTGACCCTGCGCCCATTCGAAGAAGACACCGCGGCCTGCGGCGTGCAATTCGAAGAACGCACGACTCTGGAACAGGCTGCGGGGCAGTTCGCTGCTGTCGCAGGTCGGGTCGGCGCTGATGAGTAGACGTTGTTCAGCCATGGCCGGTTTGAGGTTGACCCACCGATTGGACTGCTGAATGCCGCTGGCCAAAGCGAAGAAACAGCGCCGGTTTGGCCGACTTATCCCGGCCAGCACCCGTGGCGACACACCTAGACTGAATCTCAAGCGTCACCCCGCCATCCCTTGACATCGAAGGAAGCGCCACCATGGCCATCGCCGACTGCCGCATCATCGACATGCCCCGCATCCAGGACCCCCGAGGCAACCTGACGTTTGTCGAGGGGGGGCAACAGATCCCGTTCGACATCAAGCGCGTGTACTACCTGTACGACGTGCCCGGCGGCTCCGAGCGCGGCGGTCATGCGCACCTGGGCCTGCACCAGTTCGTCATCGCCATGTCGGGCAGCTTCGACATCGTGCTCGACGACGGGTTCGAGAAGAAGCGCATCCACCTGAACCGCTCCTATCTGGGCCTGTACCTGCCCCCGATGACCTGGCGCGAACTGGACAACTTCTCGTCCGGCAGCGTCTGCATGGTGCTGGCCTCCGAGCGTTACGACGAGGCCGACTACCTGCGCGACTACAGCGACTTCATGGTGCAGGTGCATGGCAACCGGCGCAAGGCCGTGCGCGAAGCGGCACAGGCGACCGCACAGGCGACGGGCACGCTCGCCGAAAGCATGGTCTGATGGCCCACGCGCCGGTTCCGTTCCTCGACCTGCAGCGCATCAACGACCGCCATCGGGCCGCCTACCAGGCTGCCTTGTCGCGGGTGCTGGACAGCGGCCGCGTGCTGCTGGGCGAAGAGACCGCCGCCTTCGAGCGTGAGTTCGCCGCATGGTGCGGCGCCTCGCATTGCGTGGGCGTCGGCAACGGATTCGATGCCCTGCGCCTGGTGCTGCGCGCCTGGGGGATTGGCACCGGCGACGAAGTCATCGTGCCATCGCACACCTTCATCGCCACCTGGCTCGCCGTCAGCGAGGTGGGCGCGGTGCCGGTGCCGGTGGAGCCGGCGCCGGACTGCTGCAACATCGACCCGGCCCGCGTCGAAGCGTCGATCACACCCCGGACCCGGGCCATCGTCGCGGTGCACCTCTACGGCCGGCCCGCCCCGATGCGCGAGTTGAGCGAGATCGCCCGACGCCACGGCTTGAAGTTGCTGGAAGACGCCGCCCAGGCCCATGGCGCGCAACTCGGCGGCAGGCCGTGCGGCAGCCTCGGCGACGCCGCGGCCTTCAGCTTTTATCCAGGCAAGAACCTCGGCGCCCTGGGCGACGGCGGCGCCGTCACGACCAACGACCCGGCGCTGGCCGATCGCGTGCGGCGAATCGGGAATTACGGTTCCAGCGTCAAGTACCACCATGAGATCGCCGGGGTCAATTCCCGTCTGGATGAGCTGCAGGCGGCTTTTTTGCGCGAGCGCCTGCGGGTACTGGATGCAGACAATGCCCATCGCCGTCGCGTCGCGCAGGCGTATCGGTCCGGCCTGGCCGGCCTGCCGGGCCTGACCCTGCCGGCGAGCGACGATGCAGACCGGCTGTCAGCGTGGCACCTGTTCGTCGTCCGCCATGGCGAGCGCGATGCGCTGGCAGAACTTCTGACCGCCCGTGGCGTTGCCACCCTGGTGCACTACCCGCTGCCGATCCATCGGCAAGGTGCCTACGCCGACACCCCGCTGGCACGGCAATCCCTGCCGCTGGCAGAGGCCTGGGCACGCGAAGCACTCAGCCTGCCGATCGGCCCCACGCTCACCGACGACGACGTGGCCTGGGTGGTGTCGTCGGTGCGCAGCGCCTGCGACCGCCTCGCCACCACCTGAACCGCGTCACGCGCGGCCTTTCCCAGTGGCCTGAGCGGGTTCGCCGCCTTAATCCTGGGCAAAGCGTGCTCCGATTAAACTCTGGCGCGGCGTTCGACTGTTGGTCAGTGCTGTATTCAACACCTGCCCTCGTCGAACATCATGCAACAAGCCACATCCAGCTCGGTGCCGAATGCCTCCCTGAAGGACCCGCGCGCGGCCGTTCTCCGCGACGGTGTCAACGCGCAGCCAGCGCCGGCGTTGTCTGCACAGATGAAGAATATTCCTGCGTCCGAGCCCTCCTTACCCATCGTATTGATACACGGCCTGCTCAGCACACCACGTGAGTTCGGTCTGATTTCGCTGCCACTGCAGTCGCGAGGCGCGCCTCTGATCATCCTGAATGTTCCGGGCTACACCGAGGGTGATCGCAACCAGTTCAAACGCTGGTCGTCCTGGGTCAATGCGGCCTGCGACGCCATCCGGGAGCAGTTCGGATCGGGCCAGCCTTTTGTCCTGGGCGGTCTGTGCTCAGGCGGCATGGTGGCCGCGGCCGTCGCCGCCCGAGGCGAATTCAATGTGCGATCGCTGGTGATGATGTCGCCCAGCTTCGGCTACGACGGCTGGGCACGAACCAAATGGTGGGGCTGGCGCAAGGTGGCCCACGCGCTCGGGGTCGATCGCTGGATTTCGGTTCGTGAAACCGAACCCTACGGCATCAAGAATGAAAAAATTCGTAAGTGGGTGGAGCGAGACATGCATGTGCGGGCCACCAGCGCAGCGGGTCCGTCCACGCTGCCGCTGTGGGCGATCAACCAGTCCGAACGGCTCATGCGTCATGTCAGACGCCAGTTTCCACGCCTGCGCATGCCCACCGTGGTGATGCATTCGCGCCTCGATGAAATCTGCAGCCTTGGGCTGGTGAAGCGGGTTTTCGACACCCTGCCCACGGGTCAGAACCGCCTCGTGGTGTTCGACAATTCGTACCACATGATCACCATCGACAATGATCGTCAACAGGTCACCGCCGAGTTGCTGAGGTGCTCGGGCCAGGGGGA
Organism: Burkholderiales bacterium PBB1; assembly: GCA_002255905.1. Lineage (GTDB taxonomy): Bacteria > Pseudomonadota > Gammaproteobacteria > Burkholderiales > Burkholderiaceae_C > PBB1. The sequence continues at coordinate 24,396 of NKIN01000001.1, read as the reverse complement.
TCGAAGCGCGGCGCCCCAGATGGACACTGCCGCCAACGTGCCCGTCATGAATCCGGCCGCTGCCCAGACCACAGCCGACGCCTACACAGGAGTGCTCTTATGTCCAACACCATGACCGAATTGCTGGGGTTGATCAAAAAGGCCTACGACATCGACCCGGCCACGATCGATCCCCACAAGCCACTTTCGGAATTCGGACTGGATTCGCTGGCGCTGGCCGAACTGATGTTCAACATCGAAGACCACTTTCACATCGATTACCCCGAATCCCGTACCGGTGTGCAAACGCTGGCCGAACTGGCTCAGGTGGTCGACGAGGTGCGAGCCGCAGTCGCCGAGAAATGACCAGCCGCCCGCCGAGCATGCGCGAGGTGGTGATCTCCGGCCTGGGGCTGGTGTCGCCTCATGGCGATGACCTCGGGCCCGTTTTCGATGCGATGCTCCAGGGCCGCTCGGCCATCGCCTTGTGGAACCACGAAGGGATGCCGCCCGCTGCCGTTGCAAGCGTCGCCTTCTCCCCGGAGCGCTGGTTCACCAAGTTGCAGTTGGTCGGGGTCGACCGGGTCAGCCAGATGGCCGTGGCCGCGTCCGAGTTGGCCCGCGCCGATGCGCGCTGGTCCGACGGCATCGACCCCGAGCGCATCGGCGTCTACATCGGCAGCGGCATGGGCGGTGCTTCCGCGCTCGAAGACGGCTATGAGGCCTCGCGCAGCGGGCGACGTGTCTCGCCGCTGACGGTCGTCGCGGCCATGACCAATGCGCCAGCGGCACACATCGCGATCCGCGCAGGCGCGCAAGGTCCGGTCTACACCTACTCGGTGGCCTGCGCCTCCTCGGCCGTGGCCATTGCCGAAGCCGCCAAGGCGATTGCCGCCGGTGAAATCGACATTGCCATCGCCGGCGGCGCCGAAGCCTTGCTGGTGCCTGGCGTCGTGCGCGCCTGGCAGGCGCTGCAGACGCTCGCCACGCCCGATCCCACCGATCCAGGCCAGTCCTGCCGCCCCTTTGACAGCAACCGCTCCGGTTTTGCACTGGGCGAAGGCGCGGCGATGCTGGTGCTCGAATCGCGCGAACACGCCTTGGCGCGGCAGGCTCCGGTGCGCGTGCGTTTCGCGGGCAGCGGCGTCAGCTGCGATGCCCAGCACATGACCAAACCGAACGCACCCGGCCAGGTGCGCGCGCTGCGCAACATGCTGCGCGCGAGCGGCCTGACACCCGGCGACATCGGCTATTGCAATGCCCACGGCACGGCCACCCGGGTCGGCGATGGCGTCGAGTGCGAGGCCTTGCGCAGCGTCTGGGGCCGTGACATCGATGGCCTGCGGGTCAGTTCGACCAAGGCCATGCACGGTCACCTGCTCGGCGCTGCGGGTGCACTGGAAGCGGTGGTGACGGTGCTCAGTCTGCAGCAGCGGCAGGCACCGCCCACGCCGAGCTGCCAGAACCTGGATCCGGTCTGCGATGTTCCGCTGATCCGCGACGGCGCGGCCTCACTGCCCGGGCTACAGGCCGCCATCAGCAACTCGTTTGCTTTCGGCGGCACCAATGTCGTCCTGGCATTCGCCCGCGACGACTGAACAGCTGCCACGAACTACTTCGCGGGCTCAGTGGCCTGAGCGGGCAGAAAGCGGACCAGCACCCGTTGTCCGACGCGCAAGGCCGTGTCGTCCAGTTGCAGCAGGCATTCGACGACCCGGTTGTCGGCGATCTCTTCACTGCCGGCGGTGTCCGGCGTGCGCGGTGGGCCGAACACCTCGCCCACATTCAGCACGCGAGCGCCGTGCACCGCACTGTCCTCGGCGACCGAGACCACCTCGGCGCGCATGCCCACCTGCACCCGGGAGATCAGCGCTTCATTGAGGTCGGCACGCACGATGCGAGGGCCGTCTGGCAGCAAGTGCAGCACCAGCCCGTGCGGCTCGACGTACTCGCCGACCTGCGCGATGCGCTGCACCACCTGGCCGTTCGCCGGTGCACGCACCGTGGCCGCAGCCAGCACCTGCATCGCCTGGTCCACACGCTGCTTCTCGACCAGCACCGCGGTTTCCTGCGCCGCCAGTTGCTGCCCGGCATAGACAACGGCGAAACGTGCGTCCTCCAGGGCCTGGGTGCCCGCCGTGCCCGGCAGCGGCGCGGCGATCGCCCGTTCGCGCCGCGCGCGGGCTACCAACAATTCAGTGCGCACCACCTCGAGCTGGGCGACCGCACGGGCATGTTCGGCCTTGGCGAGTTCGAGCGCCGTGCGCGGCTCGCGCGTATCGAGCTGCGCCAGCACCTGGCCTTGCTTGACCGTTGCTCCAGGTTCGACACCCCAGCGCTCGATGAGGCCGCCGTAGGGTGTGGCCACGCGCAGCAATCCGCCGGGCACATCAACCCGCCCACGCGCGATGGCCACATAGCGCTTGTCGGCCAGCGCGGATGCTGAGGCAGCGCCCCCAGCGCTCGCCGAGGCAGATGGCGAAGCCTTGTGGGCATCGTCGTGCGGTGCACAGGCGGCCAGCGCCACGGTGAGCAGAGACAGAAGGCCCCACGCCGAGCGTGCAGGCCGAGGTGACAAAGCGGTCGTTTTCATCATGCAGATCCTTGCGCCGGCGCGCGGCGTGTGTCGTCGAGCAGGCGCCCGTCTTCCATGTGCAGTACGCGGTCGGCGTGCTCGACCACCCGGGGATCGTGGCTGACGCACAGCACCGCCGCGCGGTGCGTGCGCGCCAGCCGGTGCAGCAGGTCGATCACGATCTGCCCGTTGCTGGCGTCGAGCGCGCTGGTCGGCTCGTCGGCAAACAGCAACTGAGGCTGCTTGGCCAGTGCCCTGGCGATCGACACCCGCTGCTTCTCGCCGCCCGACATCTCTCCCGGACGCAAGCCCGATCGTGCGGCCAGACCGACCTCGTCGAGTGCCTGCAGCGCGCGCTCGCGGGCTTCTGCCTTCGACAACCCGAGCGCTCCCAGCGGCAGCATCACCTGCTCGACAGCGTCGAGCGCTCCAAACAGGTTGAATCCCTGGAACACGAAGCCGGTGTGGCGCAGGCGAAAGTGCTCCAGTGCCCGCGCATCGAGCGACCACAGCGACTCGTCGAGCGCCAGCACCTCGCCCGAATCCGGGCGGGAGAGGCCGCTGAGCAGTGCAAGCAAGGTGCTCTTGCCGCAGCCTGACGGACCGGAAATGAGCGTCAGTTCGCCGACAGACACATCGAGGCTGAGGCCACGCAGGATCGGCGTGTCCACCTTTCCACTGCGAAACGACTTGACCAGGTCTCGCCCGCGCAGGGCCACCGCCGCGGCAGCGGGTGGTGTCTTGAAGAGGCCCATGGTGTTCATCGCAGCAACGACGCTGGATCAGCGCTGCGCAGTGCCCGCACGGCGGCCCAGCCCGAGATCATGGAAATGCCCAGCACCAGCACCACGCAGGCCAGAGCGGCCCAGCCGTCGAGTGCGACCGGCACGTGGTAGTGCTTGGCCAGCCGCAGCGCCGCGAACGCGCCGACCGCCCCCACCATCAGCCCGACCCCACCGATCCACGTGGCCTGCTCGAGCACCACGCCCCGCAGCGCCGGCACACCGATCCCCAGCGCCTGCAGCGCGGCGTACTCGGCCGCCGAACCCGCCACCGCACCCATCAGCGTCTGGCTGGTGATGACGGCACCGACCAGGCTGACGATGATCGCCATGAACAACACGCCGAGGCCTGCTCCGGTATCGAACAGCCAGTAATCAGAGGCCTTCTTGGAGAACACCTTGCTCGGCCAGACCGCGAACCCATGGGCCTGGCCGACCGCTTCGAGGCGCGAACGCGCTGCCGACAGTTGCGATGGTTCGTGCAACCTCACCACGTAGTACGGAACACGCTCGTCGCCCGCGCCCGCAGGCTGCAGGTTGGCCGCAGTCTCCAGCGACGTCAGCAGATGCACACCCCCCAGCGTGCGCAGCCCCGACACCGTGCCGACCACCTGCACCGTGCGCCCGTTGATGCGCGGGCGATCCCCCACGACCACCCCCAGTTTGTCGAGATCGGCCTCGTCGACGATCACCGAATCAGGTTGATCCAGCCTGGCTCGCATCGCGGGGGGCAGCACCCGCGCAAACAGCAGGGCGTCAGCCGAGGTGCTCACGCCCGACACGAACAACGTGATCGCAGCCAGATCGGCCCGCGAGCGCCAGTCCGCCTCCATCCAGTTGTAGGCCTCGACACGGCTGACCGCCGGATCGAGTCGCAGCCACACCTCGGTGTCCAGCGGCAGGATGCGGCCCTGCTCCACCGTGGGCGTCTTCGGGTTGCCCACCCACAACTCGCCGCGCGACGAGTCGATGTAGACCGCGGCGCTGCCGAAGATGCCCAGCACCAGCGCCGACTGCACCAGCAACAACAGGCCGGAAAACGCCACCGCCACCACCGCGGGAAGAAAACGCCGCCAGTCGTGCAACAGTGATTTGCGTGCCAGCGGAACGATCATGGGACCGACCGCGACACGGCCATGCCATCGAGGCGTCGGGGCCGCACCGCGCGAGACGGAAGGTGGGTAGCGGTCGTTGGCATGCCCGGGATAATAGTGGCCCCGTGTGAGCACACCTCCGACGGCAAGTTCCTTCGGGAGCGGCTGCGGGCCGTGCCGCTAGCATCTGAGGCCTGTCCGAGGCGGCTGTCCCGAAGAACCATGCGCATCCTTCTGGTAGAGGACGACGAGTTGCTGATCAGCGGCCTGCGCGAAGCCCTCGGGCAAGCGGGCTATGAGCTCGATCACCTGGGTGCCGCCGAACCCGCGCTCGATGCGCTGGCCCACCGGATGCACGACCTGGCGATCATCGATGTCGGCCTGCCACGCATGGACGGGCTCGAGCTGGTCCGGCGCCTGCGGGCGAGTGGCAACAAGGTGCCGGTGCTGGTGCTGACGGCCCGAGACGGCCTCGATGACCGGGTTCGGGGCCTGAACGACGGCGCCGACGACTACCTGATCAAGCCGTTCCTGGTGCCCGAACTCCTGGCGCGCATCCAGGCGCTGATTCGGCGCAGCCAGTCGGCAGTCAGCTCGCGGATGACCGCGGGGCCTTTGACACTGGACACGGCCACCCGCGAAGCCCAGCTCGCGGGGCAAGCACTGCCGCTGACGGCCCGTGAATGGGACCTGCTGGAGATGATGGCGCTGGCAGCGCCCTCGGTGGTGGCCAAGCGCCGCCTGGCCGACAGCATCAGCCGCTGGGACAAGGAGGTCACCGACAACGCGGTCGAGATCTACGTGTCGCGCTTGAGGGCCAAGCTGGCCGACGCGGGGGTGTCGATCCGCACGGTGCGGGGCATCGGCTACCGCCTGGACTTCTAGCGGATGCCGCCCGCTGCGATGAACGCCCGCCCTGACTCTCTGCGCTCGCGGCTGCTGCGGCGCCTGTGGTGGCCGCTGCTGGCGGTCCTGGTGCTCAGTGCGGTCTACGAATACGACCAGGCCCTGACGCGGGCCAGCGATGAACAGGACCTCGCCCTGCGCCTGGTGGCCATCGCGCTCGCCTCCCGGCTCGATGTCGATGCGGACGATGCCCGCAACGATGACCTGGGCTGGCACCTTGGTCGCACGCTGGCCGCCATGCAGCGGGCCGATCTCACCGATCGATTGATGTTCGTCGTGTTGGACAGCCAGCGGGCGGTGATCGGTGGCGATGCATCGCTGCTGCCTCTGGCCGATGCGGGTGCTGCGGATTCGTCTCCGTACGCCGACCGACTGGTGAATGGACAGGCGATGCGCGTGGTGACGTTTCCCCACCCGTCGCCGCTGGGTCCGGTGACGGTCGTGGTGGCCAAAACCACGCACCGTCGTGCGCAGCAGGCCCAGCGGGTACTGATCGATACCGTGCCACCGAATCTGCTGCTGATCGCGCTGGCGCTGCTGCTGGTACGCACCGGCGTCCAGCGGGCGATGTCGCCGCTCAACCGCCTCAGTGAGTCGGTGGCCCGGCGCGCGCCGGAAGACCTGAGCTCACTGCCGTTGGAGCCATTGCCCAAGGAGCTGCTGCCACTGGTGGGGTCGATCAACCGTTTGATGACGCATGTGCGCACCTCGGTCGAATCGCAGCAGGCCTTCCTGTCGAACGCAGCGCACCAGTTGCGCACCCCATTGGCAGGTGTGCAGACTCAGATCGAGCTGGCGCTCAGGGACGCCACGGAAAGCCAGCGACAGCGCCTGCTGAAGGTGCAGCAGGCGCTGCAGCACATGGTCCACATGACGCACCAGATGCTGGCGCTTGCCAGGTCCAGCTCGCAGGCCGCCTCGGTCGAGGATTTCGAATCCCTGGACCTGCAGCAGCTGCTGGAAGACGCCGCCTCGGCCTGGCTCGACCCGGCGCTGGCTGCCCGCGTCGACCTGGGGTTCGAGACGGCAGCGGCCACCGTGCGGGGATCGACCTGGATGCTGCGGGAAATGCTCGGGAACCTGATCGACAACGCCATCCGACACAGCCCGAGGGATGGCCGTGTCACCGTGCGCTGCGGCTGCACCGGTGCAGGCCGACCCTGGCTGTCGGTCGAGGACGATGGCCCGGGGATCCCGATGGATGAGCACCACAAGGTGCTGGAGCGGTTCTACCAGGCACCCGGCGCCCGGCCCGGCGGCGCCGGGCTGGGCCTCGCGATCGTGCGCGAAGTGGTCCAGCGGCACGGCGCCACCTTGACGCTGGGCCGAGCCGAGAAGAGCACCGGCCTCATCGTCAGGGTCGAGTTTCCCCCGGCCGGCTGATCGGCTGCGGCGCCATTCCCGGGCGCCGCCCGCGCGACCCCACAGGGTGCGCGACGAACAGGGTGTTGCTGCGGCTTTGCGGCTGTCAGGCGTTTGAAGGGTTGACCCTATTAGGGTCACGGTTCCACCTTTCATCGCGAGCCTGTATGCCCCACCCGGCGTCGTTGACGGACCTCGATCCGCATCCCACCCACCCCAAGCCGATCGTGATCGGTCACTGGATCACGGCAGCGCTGCTGCTGGTCGTTTTCGGCCTGGTGGTGTCTCGCGAATGGATCGACGACAAGACCGCCCGCACTCTGCTGCTGCAAGGCCACCGCATCGCGGGGCTGCTGATCGGCAGCCTGGCTGTCCTCAGGCTGGCCTTGCGCAGCCGGCTCTCGCTGGCCCGTCCACTGACGCCGCTGACGCCCTGGCAGCGGTGGGTGTCCCGGTTCGTTCAGGCCCTCATGTACGCCTCGCTGATGTCGCTGCCGCTGCTCGGTTGGTTGCTGACCAATGCGCGCGGGCAGCCCGTCAACCTGCCGCTGCTGGGAAGCCTGCCGCTGCTGACCGAGCGCGACCTCGACCTGGCCGACACCGTCGAGCTCATCCACACCTGGACCGCCTGGGGCCTGCTGGCACTGATCGCACTGCACGGCGCCGCCGCGGCATGGCACCACCACATCCGCCGCGATGGGGTGCTTGCAGCCATGTGGCCCGGCCTGCGCGCCAAGGCAACGGCGGCCTCGAATTCCACCGCTTTTTCCTCCACCGAACTGTGCATGAAGGACCAACCATGTCGTTGAGAAGTATGTTTCGTCGCGTGTCCCCCGGGCTCGGACTGGCCTGCCTGTTGCTGTGGGCGTCGCCCAGCCAGGCCGTGCCCAGCTACGCGCGCCAGACCGGGCAGGACTGCGCAGCCTGTCACGTGGGCTCGTTCGGCCCGCAGCTCACGCCTTATGGCATCAAGTTCAAGATCGGTGGCTACACCGACAGCGACGGCAAGGACGGACATGTCCCGGTGTCAGGCATGGCTGTCGCCTCTTTCACCAACACCAACAAGAAGCTCGCCGATCCGCCCGACCACGGCTACAACCGGAACAACAACGTCAGCGTCGACGAGATCTCGCTGTTTCTGGCGGGCCGATTGACCGAGAACCTCGGCTCCTTCGTGCAACTCACGTACGACGGCACCTCTGGCGACAGCTCGATCGATCAGATGGACCTGCGCCTTGCGCATGCCACCTCGTTGGGTGGCCGGGATCTGGTGGTGGGCCTGTCGCTGAACAACAACCCCGGCGTGCAGGACCCGTTCAACACGCTGTCGGTCTGGAGCTTTCCGTACGTGACCACCCCGTTCGGCTACAGCGGCGCCGAGACCGGCTCGTTCGCCAACGGCGCGGTCGAGCAGCGCGTGCTCGGGCTGACGGCCTATGCGTTCTACGACAACAGCTGGTATGCCGAAGCAGGTACTTACCGATCCCTGCCCAGGAACACGCAGGAGAAGCTCGGCCTGGATCTCTCCGAAGACCCGGGTCGCTTGAAATCCGGCTCGGCCTACTGGCGCCTGGCCTACTTCAAGGACCTCAAGACGCAGGCCTACTCGGCTGGGTTGTTCGGTCTGAGCGGCAGCCTGCAGCCTGATCGCAACGTCAATCAGTTCAACGGCTACAACGACATCGGCGTCGATGCGATGTACCAGTACCTGGGCACCCGCGAGCACATCGTCACCGTGCAGGGCAGCTATCTGCGCGAGCATCAGAAGCGCAGCGCACTGCTGGGATCGGGTGAGGCCACCAACAAGTTCGGGCACCTCAGCGAACTCAAGCTGAACACGTCATACACGTACCAGCAAACCTGGGGTGCATCACTGGGCTACTTCAGCACCCGTGGTGACTCCGACAGCGCCTTGTACGCCGACAACACGCGCACACGGCCCAACACCTCGGGCGGCGTCATGGAACTCAACTGGACGCCATTCGGCAAGGAAGCCTCCTGGGGCGCGCCCTGGGCGAACGTGAGGTTGGGCGCGCAGTACACGTTCTACGGCCAATACAACGGGTCCTCAAAGAACTACGACGGCACGGGGCGACGCGCCTCTGACAACAACACGCTGTTCCTCTACGTCTGGACTGCGTTTTGAACGGGCTGGCGGACATGTCTCTTGTCGGTGCTCGGTGGAAGCGTGCCGCCCGCGGCACCCTGATCGCTGGTGCGGTGTTCGCGCTGGCCCCTGCGGTGTCCTGGGGTGCTGGCGACACCCAGGCGGGTTTGGATGTCTTTGCCGGCCAATGCGCCGAGTGCCACAGCATGAAGGAAGGCAAGAACAAGAAAGGGCCGTCGCTGTTCGCTGTGGTCGGCCGCAAGGCCGCGGCCATCGCCGACTTCAAGTATTCGGATGCCATGAAATCCAGCGGCTACACCTGGACCCCGGAGCAGATCGACGCCTACGTGACGGCGCCCAAGAAGGCCGTTCCGGGCGGCACCATGAAGTACGACGGGCTGCCCGATGCCAAGGCCCGCGCTGACCTGATCGCCTACCTGGCCAGCGTCAAGTGACCGCGCGGGCGGCGCCTGTCGCCGCCCGTGCCTCCCCATCAAGCAATCGCCTGCAGGCCCTGGGAAGGGCCCCTGCAGTGCACGCCGCCACACAGGCTCCGTGTAGGAAGTTGCCTGACAGGCTGGATGGCAAAAGAGGGACTCAAGCCACAGAGATGGCCTGATGTCAGCCCCCATCTCTGGTCTTCACAATCTGTTTCACGTTGCGCCGGTTTTGAAACCAGCAGAGTGAAACAAGGCCCCGCCGCGACACACCGTCACCGAAGCCCAGACACAAGGACATTGCCATGACCGCCGACCAGATCCTCACCGAAATCCGCGAAGCCAACCTGTCGTACCTGATGCTGGCGCAAAGCCTGATTCGCAGCGACCGCGAACAGGCGCTGTACCGCCTGGGCATCAGTGAAGAGAACGCCGCCTTGCTGAACCTGATGACGCCGGCGCAGATGATGAAGATCGCTTCGGGCAACACCCTGCTGTGCCGCTTCCGCATGGACGACGACATGGTCTGGGGTCTGCTGACCAACCATGGCAAGGGCGCCGCCAACGACATGACCAGCCGCCTGCACGCCAGCATCCTGATGGCCGGCCGCCACCAAGAAGCAGCCTGACCCCATCAAAACGAGGAGAGACACCATGCGCAGCAAAAGCATCCTGACCGAAGCGCGGCAAATCGAACGTGCCGTGACGCTCATCCACCTCGGCGCCCGCCTGCAGGTGCTGGAGAGCGAAACCGATCTGAGCTACGAGCGCCTGCTGCGCCTGTACAAGGAAGTCGCCGGCAAGTCGCCTTCCAAGGGACAACTGCCCTTCTCGACCGACTGGTTCATGACCTGGCAGCCGAACATCCATTCGTCGCTGTTCCTGAACATCCACGAGTACCTGAACAAGGTCGCCGAGATGGACGAGATCGACACCGTCATCAAGGCCTACCAGCTCTACCAGGAGCAGACCAAGGCCCAGGGCCTGGAAGAACTGCTGTCAGTGACGCGTGCCTGGCGCCTGGTCAAGTTCATTGACAACGGCATGCTCACCATGACCAAGTGCTCGAAGTGCGGTGGGCACTTCGTCACCCACCCTCACGAAATTTCGCGCCACTATGTGTGCGGCCTGTGCAACCCACCGGCGCGCGCCGGCAAAGGCAAGGCCGCAGGTGGCATCCAGTTGCACTGAATCTCACGGTTTCGGTCTGTGCGCTGGCCCGTGCGCTCAAGTCGCCGGGCGACGCACCGATGAGCCTCTCATTGCGCTACCGGTTTCTTGCGTGTTGTCTCCTCCTCGCACCCCGTGTGCGTTCCACTGGGCCCCTCGGGGTCCATTTTTTTTGGGACTTCCGGAATGGCCGTCGATTGGCCCGTTGATGCGGGCATCACCCCACCCTGAGCCACCGCACACTCAAGGCTCGATCGATCGGGTCGATATAGGAGCAAGCGCGTCACGCCGGCCGCGCCGGGCACTCACTTCGGAAACTGTCTCAGCATGTTCGTACTCATCGGTTGGGGCCTGGCCATGGCCTGCATCTTTGGCGTGTACATCTTTCACGGTGGAAACATCCAGGTGATTCTGAAGGCGTTGCCGTTCGAATTGATCACTATCCTGGGTGCGGCGCTCGGCGCGTTCCTGGCCAACAACCAGATGAAGGTCATCAAGTCCAGCCTGAAGGGACTGGGCGCCTGCTTCAAGGGCAGCAAGTACAGCAAGGCGCGCTACATGGAATTGATGGCGCTGCTCTACGACATCCTGCAGAAGGCCCGCAAGGAAGGCCTGATGTCCATCGAACAGGACGTCGAAGACCCGCACAACTCGGCGGTCTTCAAGAAGTACCCCGTGGTCGGCGGCGACCACCATGTGGTCGAGTTCATCACCGACTACCTGCGCATGATGGTCTCGGGCAACCTGAATGCCCACGAGATCGAAAGCCTGATGGACAGCGAGATCGAGACCCATCACAACGAAGAACACGCGGCCGTGGCCGCGATCGCGCGACTCGCGGGCGGCCTGCCCGCCTTCGGCATCGTGGCGGCCGTGCTGGGCGTGGTGAACACCATGGGCTCGGTCGGCCAGGCACCGGCCATTCTGGGCGGCATGATCGCCTCGGCACTGGTCGGCACCTTCCTCGGCATCCTGCTGGCTTACGGCTTCGTCGAGCCCCTGGGCGGGCTGCTGGAACAAAAGGTCGAAGACGGCTCCAAGGAGCTGCAGTGCATCAAGACCACGCTGCTCGCCAGCATGCAGGGCTACGCGCCGCAAGTGGCGGTGGAATTCGGCCGCAAGGTACTGTTCTCCACCGACCGCCCCACTTTCGCGGAACTCGAAAGCCACGTCAAAGGAAAGAAGTGAGCCCCCCAGTCGCTCCGCTCCTGCCCCCGAGGGGCGCCACCCATCGGGCCGGGCGACCCGTCCCTGGGGCGTGGCTTGATGAAGGCCTCGCTGCGCTCGCCTACGCCAGACGAACGTTGAAAGGAGCCACCAATGGCTGGTGACTCCAAGAAACTGCAGCCGATCATCATCAAGCGGGTCAAGAAGGCCGGCCATGGTGCCCATGGCGGCGCCTGGAAGATCGCGTACGCCGACTTCGTGACGGCGATGATGGCGTTCTTCCTGTTGATGTGGCTGCTGGGTTCGACCACCGAGGGCGACAAGAAGGGCATCTCCGATTTCTTCAGCTCACCGCTGAAGGTGTCGCTGAGTGGCGGTTCGGGTTCGGGCGATTCGGCCCACGTGCTCAAAGGCGGCGGTCAGGACCTCTCGCGCACCGACGGCCAGGTCAAGAAAGGCGACATCGAGGGCAAGCGCAGCACGATCAACCTGCTCGCCCTGAAAGCCGACCTGCGCGCGGCCGAGAAGGCGCGGCTCGAGGAGCTCAAGCAGAAGGTGCAGGACGTGCTGGCGGCCAACCCGCGACTCGCACTGATGCAGTCGCAGATCCGGCTGGACATGACCCCCGAAGGCCTGCGCATCCAGATCGTCGACGCCGACAACCGGCCCATGTTCGACAGCGGCAGTTCGATGGTGAAGCCCTACATGCGCGAGTTGCTGCAGATCATCGGCGAGGTGCTGGCCGATGTGCCCAACCACCTGACGCTGGAAGGCCACACCGATGCGCAGCCATTCAGCAGCGGCGAGCGCGGCTACAGCAACTGGGAGCTTTCTTCTGACCGCGCCAACGCGTCGCGTCGCGAACTGCTGGCAGGGGGCTTGCCGGAAACGCGGGTGCTGCGGGTGCAGGGCCTGGCCTCGAGCCGACCGCTGCCCGACACCGATCCGCTGAGTCCGACCAACCGCCGCATCAGCATCATCGTGATGAACCGCGAAGCTGAAGACCGCTTCTTCAACAGCCCGTCGGCCCAGGACGAACCGACCGATTCGGCGGGCACTGCACCGACAGTTGTCGAACTGCCCTCAATTTCGGCAGGCATCACCCGATAGAACCACACACACCTTTCTGATTGCCCATCCCGAGGATTGCCATGAGCCACTCGACCGACATGAAATTCCTGATCGTGGACGACTTCTCCACCATGCGGCGCATCGTGCGCGGCCTGCTCAAGGAGATTGGCTACAACAACGCCGAAGAGGCCGAGGACGGCGCCGTCGCGCTCGGTATGCTGAAAAACCAGAAGTTCGACTTCATCGTCAGCGACATCAACATGCCGAACATGAACGGCTTCGAGTTGCTGTCGGCGATCAAGAAGGACGACACGCTCAAGCACCTTCCGGTGCTGATGGTGACCGCTGAAGCGCGCAAGGAAGACATCGTGCGCGCAGCCCAGGACGGCGCTGCCGGCTACATCGTCAAGCCGTTCACGAAGGCGACGCTGGAAGAGAAGGTGCAGAAGATCATGCAGAAACTGGCCGCCACGGCGTGAAAGGACGGCCACCATGAACATGAACGAACTCGCAAACGCCGGCATTCCGATGGATGCCTCGCCGAGCAGCCCGCATGGCGCCTCGCCCGAGGTGTTCCAGCAACTGGGTGCGATCACGCGGCAGTTGCATGACACCCTGAGTCAACTCGGTGTGATGCCCAAGCTGCAGGTTGCAGCCGAAGGCCTGCCCGATGCACGCAGCCGGCTCAACTACATCGCCGAGAAGACTGGCGCTGCGGCCGAGAAGGTACTGAACTCGGTGGACTGCGCGAAGGCAGACCACGCGCACATCATCGAGGAAACCCGCCGCATCGCGGCGGCCATCGTGGCCGACCCGGTGAAGGCGGTGGCGTCGGGGTCCATCCTGAACTTCGTCACCGATGTCGAGAAGACGACGGAGCGCATCGACAACCACCTGACCGACATCATGATGGCGCAGGACTTCCATGACCTGACCGGTCAAGTCGTCGCCAAGGTGGTGGCCTTGGCCGGCGATCTGGAAGACAGCCTGGTCAAGCTGCTGGTGCAAGCCGCACCGCCAGAACAGGTGCAAAAGGTCGAACAGCATCTGCAAGGGCCGGTGGTCGATGCCACAGGTCGCACCGACGTCGTGGCCAATCAGGGCGAAGTCGACGACCTGCTGGCAAGCCTGGGCTTTTGAGCTTGTGGAGCCTGCCTATGGCATCCATACCCATCATTCAGTCATCTGATTTCGTACCTCTCGACGCGGCGGGCACCCCCGTCGAGCCGTGCGACAGCTGCAAGCCTGGCGAAAGCCTGGGATTCCAGTTCAGTTACGCGTTCCAGCCCATCGTCGACATCGGCACGTGCAGCATCTTTGCGCATGAAGCACTGGTGCGTGGCCCCCAGGGCGAAGGCGCACCCACGGTGCTTTCGAAAGTCAACGAGGCGAACCGGTATCGGTTCGATCAGGCGTGCCGCGCCAAGGCCATCAAGACGGCGGCCCAGCTCGGCATGCTGTCGAGGCTGTCGATCAACTTCATGCCCAACGCCATCTACAAGCCGGAGCTGTGCATTCGCGCCACGCTGGCCGCGGCCAAGACCCACGGGTTCCCTGTCGAGAAGATCATCTTCGAGACCGTCGAGGGCGAGCACATCAACGACGGCAAATGGCTCGCAGAGATCCTGCGCGAGTACAAGCGCATCGGGTTCCTCACCGCGATCGATGACTTCGGTGCCGGCTATGCCGGCTTGAACCTGCTCGCTGAATTCCAGCCCGACATCGTCAAGCTCGACATGGGTCTGGTGCGTCACATCGATCAAGACCGCGCCCGCCAGGCGATTGCCAGAGGCGTGGTGCGGATTTGCGACGAGTTGGGCATCCGCATCGTCGTCGAAGGCATCGAGACGCTGGGCGAATACCTCTTCTTGAAGGACCTGGGCGTCCGCCTGATGCAGGGATACCTGTTCAGCAGGCCTTTGTTCGAGTCGTGTGCCAACGACGAGACGGTGAACTGGCCCGATGGTCAGCCCGACTCTCCGCCGACCAATCCGTTGCGGATCGCATAAACCGTCATCTCGGAGTTGTTGCTCAGGGCGAGCTTCTCCAGCACCCGGGCGCGATACACACTGACCGTCTTCGGACTCAGCATCAGCTCTTCGGCGATGTCGGACAGGCGCTTGCCTGAGGCGATCATCACCAACGTCTGCAATTCGCGGTCGGAGAGCTTCTGGTGGGCCGCCTCGGTGGTGGGCGTGGTCAGGCTTTCGACCAGCATCTGCGCGATTTCCGGGGTCACGTACTTGCGCCCCTGCGCCACGGTGCGCACCGCAGCGACGATCAGCGCCGGGTCACCGCCCTTGTTCACGTAGCCGAATGCGCCCGCCCTCAGCGCACGGATGGCGTACTGGTCTTCCGGGTACATCGACACCACCAGCACGCGCAGCGTGGAGCCCTCTTCCTTCAATGCGTGCAGCACATCGAGGCCGCTGCGGCCCGGCAGGTTGATGTCGAGCACCAGCACGTCGCAACTGGCCTGGCGCAACAGACTGCGCAACTCGCCGTAATCACCGGCTTCGCCCACCACCCGGATGTCGGGGGCATCCGACAGGGTGTCGCGGATACCGCGCCGTATCAGCGCGTGGTCATCGCACAGCATCACGTTGATCATGACAACATCATAGGTCGCCCCATCCGGTCGGGTCATCGGCATCGGTGTCGCTGCTCGCCGCACCGGCGTCGCCGAGGGTCAGCGGCACCGACAGGATCAGCGTGGTGCCGCTGGCATCGCTGCTCAGATCGACCCAGCCCCCCACGGTACGTGCCCGCTCGCGCAGACCGCGGATACCGAAAGAGCGCGCCTTCGCCAGATCGTCCGAGGAGAGGCCACGGCCGTTGTCGCTGATCTCGAGCGACAGCACGCCGCCGGCCATCGACAAGTCGATGGTCACCTGCGTGGCCTGCGCGTGTTTGCTGACGTTGGTCAGCGCCTCCTGCGCGGTGCGGTAGGCAACCAGCGGCACACCGGGCCCCAGCGGCAGCGCCTGCTCGGGGGCGCGCAGCTGGCAGGCGATGCCGGTGCGGCGTTCGAAGCGCGCCGTCATCCACTGCAAGGCCGCCAACAGCCCCTGCTCCAGGATGGCAGGGCGCAGGTTGTGCATGATGCGCTGGCTGGACTCGATGGCGGCCGTGACGGTTTCCAGCGCCCCCTGCACGCGCGCCTGAACGTCGGGCGAGTCGCTGTGGCGCGCGATCCAGGCCAGATCGAACTTCAGCGCGGTCAGCGAGCCGCCGACGTCGTCGTGGATTTCGCGCGCGATCGCTGCGCGCTCCATTTCGATGCTGGTTTGCAGGTGCTGCGCCAGCTCCTGAAGGCGCTGCTGTGACTCGCCGAGCTGTCGGTCGGCACGCTGACGTGCACGCCGGGTCTCGGCCGCCTCGATCGCATGCAGCAGCGCCGGCACGAGGCGCGCCAGATTGTTCTTCAGCAGGTAGTCGCTGGCGCCGTTGCGCATGGCTTCGACGGCGGTCTCTTCACCGATCTCGCCCGACACCAGGATGAAGGGCACGTCGTCGCCGCGCGCCATCAGCAGATCGAGCGCCACCAGGCCCGAGAAACCGGGCAGGTTGTAGTCGGACACGATCACGTCCCAGCGCTGGTCGAGCGCAAGCAGGAAATCGGCCTCGCTGTCCACGCGCTTGGCCTCGACGCACAGCCCGCCACGTTTGAGGTGGGCCAGCGTCAACGCGTGGTCGAGTTCCGAATCCTCGAGGTGCAGCAGACGCAGCGGAGTTTCGGCAGCGCGGGACGACATGCCCTGAGTATGCCGCCTGCCATCACCCCAGGTTGATCGGCTGCTGGCCCCTGCTCAGGCTGGTCTCCAGCCCCGGTTCGAGCGAAACAGCCTGCGGAACGGCATCTTGATTGCGCTTATGTATTCGCAGCACGTGCCGAAAATCACTCAAACCCACCTGACGCTTCACCACCGCAACCGCGCGCGACGCGGCACCCGACACCGGGTGGCGGCGACGACAGGCGTCACCACAGGGAGCAAACAGCAGATGGAACATGCCAGACCCCAGGTCGAGCCCACGCACGCCGGGCAGGTGCCCCCGCCCTTGATGCTGGCCGCCGATCTGCAGGACCACCTGATGATGGCGACCAACGACCTCGATCGTCTGCACACCTTGCTCGCCGATGCCTGCGACACGTTGATGCAACGCTTCTACAGCGCCACCGAGCAGATCCACGCCCTGATGGACTCGCACAGCTCCGAGGGCGACGACAAGCGCGACTCGGCCGCCTACCAATCGCTGATGCGGGAATTGGGTGGCGCTGTGACGGCGCTGCAGTTCCAGGACATGGCGTCCCAGCTGATCGTTCACACCAACCACCGGCTGCGCAGCTGCGTCGACACGCTCGCCCGCGAGGCCTTCGGCGACGACGAGGATGGTGCAGGCGTGGTCGAGTCACCGCCGCAACGTCCGAACCCGGTCACGCAGGCGGAGATGGACGCCGGTTCGATCGAGTTGTTCTGACCACCCTCTCCCGCCTCACGCCACCCTTTACACACGTTCCTCCGGAGACAGCAATGCACTCAATTCTTGCCGTGGACGACTCGGCCTCGATGCGCCAGATGGTCACCTTCACCTTGAAGAGTGCGGGCTACCACGTCGTCGAGGCGGTCGATGGTCAGGATGCGCTGGAGAAATCCGGGCAGCAGGACTTCGATCTGGTGCTGACCGATCAGAACATGCCCCGCATGGACGGCATCAACCTGACCAAGAACCTGCGCAATCACCCGAAGTTCAAGGCCACCCCGATCCTGATCCTGACCACCGAGTCGAGCGATCAGATGAAGCAGGCCGGCCGCAGCGCGGGTGCGACGGGCTGGATGGTCAAGCCGTTCGACCCGGCCAAGCTCATCGAAGTCATCAAGAAGGTGATCCGCTGATCCGCCGCAGGGCGCACGACACAACACGCATCCGACGAGCAGGGGTGGGTAATGAGTGACATGAACACAGACCAATCAGGCGGTGCGGGCATCGACCTGAGCCAGTTCTATCAGGTGTTTTTCGAAGAGGCCGGCGAAAACCTCGACCGCATGGAACAGCAACTGCTGGCCATCGACATCGAGGCCGCCGACGACGAAGAACTGAACTCGATCTTCCGCTGCGCCCATTCGGTCAAGGGCGGCGCGGCGACCTTCGGCTTCGCCGACGTGGCTGAGCTGACGCACCAGATGGAAACGTTGCTCGACCGCCTGCGCCGCCACGAGCTGGACCCTACCCCGGCCATGGTCGACGTGCTGCTGCAATCGGGCGACGCGCTGCGTTCGCAGCTGGCGCGCCATCAAGGCGCCGGTGGCGAGCCGGTGGACACCAGCGAGCTGCTGGTGAAGATCCGCGCGCTGGTGTCCGGGCAGGCCATGCCTGCGTCTGCCGCCCCCACCACCCCCAAGCCGGCTTCGGTGCTGAGCGAACCTCCCGCCGAGTCGGCGGCCCCGGCAACGCCCGCTGCCCCGGGATCCAAGCTGGCGCGCGGCCTGGAGCTGCGCGTCGGCCCGCTGAGCGATCCGAGCGACGCCGACAACCTGGTCGATCTGTTCAAGGAAATCGTCGATCTCGGCACGATCGAGCCTCTGGACGGCGGCCAATCGAGCGATGGCCTGCGCCGCTTCAAGGTCGTGACGACCAGCAGCGACGAGGATCTGCTGGACCTGTTCACCTTCCACGTTGCGCGCGAGAAAGTGGCGTTGTTGCCGCTCGGGCCCGGCTTCGGTTTCCATGAAGGATCGCCCGGCGCACCGGCGGTCGAGAACCCGCCCGATCCGGGCTTTGGCTTCTTCGAGGACGCACCCGGTGCACCTGGCTCAGCGAATGCGGCATCTGCCTCGGTGCCAGTGCCGAGCAACGCACCCAGCACACCCGCTCGCCAGCCGGCCAAGGTCGAGAAGGCACCCGCAGCCACCCTCGAGTCGTCCACCCTGAGGGTGTCGGTCGAGAAGGTGGATCAGTTGATCAACCTGGTGGGTGAGCTCGTCATCACGCAGGCGATGCTGGCTCAGAACAGCAAGCACATCGACTCTGCGCTGTACCAGCAGCTTGCTTCGGGCCTGGCTGATCTGGACCGCAACACCCGCGACCTGCAAGAGTCGGTGATGTCGATCCGGATGATTCCGATGTCGATGGTGTTCAGCCGCTTCCCGCGGATGCTGCGCGATCTGGCGGCCAAGCTCGGCAAGAAGGTGGACTTCGTGACGCAGGGTGAAGCCACCGAACTGGACAAGGGCCTGGTCGAGAAGATCACCGATCCGCTGACGCACCTGGTGCGCAACAGCTGCGACCACGGCATCGAAATGCCGGCCGATCGCCTGGCCAAGGGCAAGCCTGAAACTGGCACGATCACGCTCGCGGCTTCGCATCAGGGCGGCTCGATCGTCATCGAGGTGCGCGACGACGGCCGAGGGTTGTCGCGCGAGAAGCTGCTGCGCAAGGCCCGCGAGCGCGGCATCGACGCACCCGATTCGATGACCGACGGCGAGGTCTGGAACCTGATCTTCGCGCCCGGCTTTTCCACCGCCGATGTGGTCACGGATGTGTCCGGCCGCGGCGTGGGCATGGACGTGGTCAAGAAGAACATCACCGCGCTCGGTGGCACGGTCGATATCGAATCAGCCGAAGGCTACGGCATGCGCGTCTCGGTGCGCCTGCCGCTGACGCTGGCCATCATGGACGGCATGAGCGTGGGCATCGGCGACGAGGTCTACATCCTGCCGCTGTCGTCGGTGATCGAATCGTTCCAGGTGCACGAGCACACCATCAAGACGGTGGGCGGTACCGGCCGTGTGGTCGAAGTGCGCGGCGACTACATGCCGGTGATCGACCTCGAACAGCTGTTCCACGTGCCGCGCGGCGGCGACGAGAAGACGACCAGCATCATGGTCGTCGTCGAAGCCGAAGGCGGTCGCGTCGCGATGCTGGTGGATGAGCTGCTCGGTCAGCAGCAGGTCGTGGTGAAGAACCTCGAAGCCAACTACCGCAAGGTCGACGACGTTTCCGGCGCCACCATCATGGGTGACGGTCGTGTGGCACTGATCCTCGATGTCGGCAGCCTGGTGCGTCGCTCCAGGCATTGATCCCGCACCTGACACAACAACCGGCAGACAGCGTCGACCGCCCAGCCACCGTCCCTTCAGATATCTTGACAGGACCCTTATGACGCTCAGCGATTTGCTCCGACGATTCACGATCCGCACCCGCATGCTGGGGGCGATAGCGATGGTCTTGATTCTTCTTCTGCTGCTGGGCGCCACTGGCTTATGGAGCCTGAATCGCATCGGTTCCATTGGCGACCAGTTCGTGGCGCAAACCTACTCGGCAACCCGATCGCTGTCTGAGCTGCGCAGCGGGATCGGCGACACGCGTCGGTTTGAAAAGGACATGCTGATCAACTTTGAAAGTGCCGAGCAGCAGACCAAGTACCGCGCGTCCTGGACCGCCGCGGTCGAGAAGACCCGCACCAAAGCCCGAGAACTGACATCCGTAGACCACGCACAACGCACACAGCTGGCAACACGCATCGACAGCCTGATGGCTTCGTATGCGGAGAAGGCAACTCCCGTTCTGAATTCGCTGCAAAGCGGAAGCTTCAGCAACGTGCCGACCGCCAACAAGGCCATTGGCGAGGCCAAGAAGTTTGCCCACGAGGCAGAGGGTGAGATCGCCAAGCTGGCGGAGATGCTCGAACAGGAGGCCAAAGTCAGCGACGCCGCGCGCGCGGACACCCTGCAGAAAGCGGTGTGGCTGTTCTGCGGCGCGGTGTTGGCGGCCATCGTGCTCGTCGTGCCGCTGACCTTGCTGAACGCAAACTCAATCTGCAACCCCATTGCACAGGCTCAGTCCGCAGCCGAACGAATTGCCGCGGGTGATTTGTCACAGGCCGTCAGGAGCACAGCTCAAGACGAGCTGGGTGATTTGCTGCGAGAGCTCGACCGCATGCGCGCATCCTTGCATCAAATGGTCAGCCAGGTGCGCGGCTCCACCGAGTCGATCAGCACCGCCTCAGCCGAGATTGCCACGGGCAACCAGGACCTGAGCGCACGCACCGAGCAGACCGCCTCGAACCTGCAGCAGACCGCCTCCTCCATGGAGCAGCTCACCGGCACCGTCAAGCAGTCCGCCGACTCCGCCCGTCAGGCCAATCAGCTCGCCTCCTCGGCCGCCGAAGTGGCCGCACGCGGTGGCGCCGTGGTCTCCCAGGTGGTCTCCACCATGGACGAGATCAACGCCTCTTCCCAGAAGATCTCCGACATCATCGGCGTGATCGATGGCATCGCCTTCCAGACCAACATCCTGGCGCTCAATGCAGCAGTCGAAGCTGCCCGCGCTGGCGAACAGGGCCGTGGCTTCGCGGTGGTCGCCTCCGAGGTACGCAACTTGGCTGGCCGCTCCGCCGAGGCCGCCCGTGAGATCAAGGACCTGATCGGCGCTTCCGTGGAGAAGGTCGAGTCTGGCTCTCGCCTGGTGGCCAATGCGGGCAACACGATGGCCGAGATCGTGAGCTCGGTGCAGCGTGTCTCCGACATCATCGGTGAGATCACAGCCGCTGCCTCCGAGCAGTCCGACGGCATCGGCCAGGTCAACTCCTCTGTCGTCCAGCTCGACCAGATGACCCAGCAGAACGCCGCCCTCGTCGAGCAGTCCGCCGCCGCCGCTGAATCCCTCAAGGATCAGGCGACGAGGCTCAACGAGGTCGTCAGTACGTTCCGCTTGCAGTGCTGAAACCCCCAGGGGCGGTGTGAGGAAGATTCCCTACATCCGCGCCCGAATAGGTCGATACATCAGATGTTCTCTGCACACCATTCCAGGAGAGTTTTGTGAAGCTGACCAATTTCAAAATCGCGACGCGGCTGTCGATCGGTTTTGCTGCCGTGCTCGCGCTGATGATCACCATGTCAGTGGCCGCCTATTTTCGGATGTCCGCCTCGTCTCACGACCTTGAAGACAGCATTGCGATTTCAGCACGCTCCAAGCTGGCTGACACCTGGTTGGCAGACACAGAGCTGAACATTGCGCGCGTCATGGCCATTGCCAAGTCGCACGGCGATCCAGCGGTCGTCGCCTACTTCGAGCCGATGATGAAGGAAACATCCGTTCGCATCGGCGAGATTCAGAAGACGCTGGAATCGGAAATCAGCAGCCCCAACGGCAAGGCCCTGCTGGCCGAGACCAGCGACAAGCGGCGCGCTTACAGCGAGGCTCGCAGCAAGGTTCTCGAGTTGCTGAAGAGCGGCGACAAATCAGCCGCGGACGCGCAGTTCGCCCAGGTGATGTTGCCGGCTGCCACGGCTTACTTGAGCTCGATGAAAAGCCTGCAGCAGTTTGAGTCTGAGTTGAGCGAGAAGCACTTGGCCGGTGCCAAGGCTGCCGTGGCGGATGGCCAGAAGCTGCAGATGATGCTGCTGTTCGCCGGGCTCGCCATGGGCGCGTGGATGGCCTACGTCATCACCCGCTCGATCACCCAACCGCTCAACTCGGCGCTCGATGTGGCGCGAGGCATCGCGAACAATGACCTGTCCAACGTCGTGCACTCCGACCGCAAAGACGAGCTGGGTGATTTGCTGCGAGAGCTCGACCGCATGCGCGCATCCTTGCATCAAATGGTCAGCCAGGTGCGCGGCTCCACCGAGTCGATCAGCACCGCCTCAGCCGAGATTGCCACGGGCAACCAGGACCTGAGCGCACGCACCGAGCAGACCGCCTCGAACCTGCAGCAGACCGCCTCCTCCATGGAGCAGCTCACCGGCACCGTCAAGCAGTCCGCCGACTCCGCCCGTCAGGCCAATCAGCTCGCCTCCTCGGCCGCCGAAGTGGCCGCACGCGGTGGCGCCGTGGTCTCCCAGGTGGTCTCCACCATGGACGAGATCAACGCCTCTTCCCAGAAGATCTCCGACATCATCGGCGTGATCGATGGCATCGCCTTCCAGACCAACATCCTGGCGCTCAATGCAGCAGTCGAAGCTGCCCGCGCTGGCGAACAGGGCCGTGGCTTCGCGGTGGTCGCCTCCGAGGTACGCAACTTGGCTGGCCGCTCCGCCGAGGCCGCCCGTGAGATCAAGGACCTGATCGGCGCTTCCGTGGAGAAGGTCGAGTCTGGCTCTCGCCTGGTGGCCAATGCGGGCAACACGATGGCCGAGATCGTGAGCTCGGTGCAGCGTGTCTCCGACATCATCGGTGAGATCACAGCCGCTGCCTCCGAGCAGTCCGACGGCATCGGCCAGGTCAACTCCTCTGTCGTCCAGCTCGACCAGATGACCCAGCAGAACGCCGCCCTCGTCGAGCAGTCCGCCGCCGCTGCTGAATCCCTCAAGGATCAGGCATCCAGGCTGGCTGACGTGATGAGCATCTTCCGACTGGATGCACACGCAGCGAGCACACCCGTCAAGCACGTGCGCCCCGCTGCAATCGCCAAACGTCCTGCGATTTCCAAGCCAGTCAGCAAGCCGGCGCCCTCGTCCCGTTCGAACCACACCACGTCCCCTGCTGCGGCATCAGCGGCGCCTGTCCCCAGCGCCACCAACGCCAGTTCGGACGAGTGGGAAACATTCTGAGCCGCTGCATCTCGTCAGCCACACCATCAGCCACTGAGCACGAAGACCCGTCCGTAAGGAGCCAGCCATGAACATGATCACCGACGCTCAACATGTCGCCCAACACGAGGCCGCCCGCGAGAACGCCAGCAAGGCCGGGCTCTCGGGTGGTGAGTTCCTTACCTTCCGCCTGGGCGGAGAGGAGTACGGCATCGACATCCTGCGTGTGCAGGAGATTCGGTCCTACGAGACGCCCACCCGCATCGCCAATGCACCCTCATTCATCAAGGGTGTGGTGAATCTGCGTGGCGTGATCGTCCCCATCGTCGATCTGCGTCTGAAACTCGGTTGCGATAGCGCCGAGTACGACAGCTTTACCGTCGTGATCGTGCTCAATGTCCGGGGCCGCGTAGTGGGTGCTGTGGTCGATTCGGTCAGCGACGTGCTCCAGCTTTCGAAAGAAGCGGTCAAGGCGGCGCCCGAGTTGTCGTCTTCTGTGGACACCAGCTTCATCACCGGCATCGGCAATGTCGGGGACCGCATGCTGATCCTGATGGACATCGAGGGCTTCATGTCCAGTGCCGACATGGGCCTGATCAGCGACTCTCATTGACTCCCCGCCTCCGGCTGCAGCAGTGACTTGGGTCACTTCGGCTGCCGGAGCGATTGGCCGTTTAAGGTTTCTTGATTCGCCAGTGGTCGCTGGCTGACTGTTGCCAGCAGTTGCAGAACGGCTCACCGGAAATGCGCCGGAGTGAAGGTCCTGTCAGCCCCGGTAATGGGGCGATGCGAGTGGCTGCCTGCAGGGCACCCGATCCGCCGCGTTAGGCCTGCCCTCGCGCTGCGCCCGAAGTCGCGCTTTCTTTCTCTTTCCCATCTTGTCGCCTTGCTGACGCGTTCGCGCTCCGACGGGGCTCAACTTGTCTCAGCAAAACTCTGATCCCGATCCGTGATCGAGTCCGTGCTCTGTGCCTTGTGTCGCGCTGTATCGCAGCGATCGTTGTTCGCCCGTTTCGGCCAACTCCTGCGATCACTCAGCTGATGCGAAGTGCACAGCGATTGCACACTGCTCGGTGCGCTGTCGGGGGCGCTGCTGTCGCTGGCGGCGGGCTGGTGGGGGCTGCGCGATGTGCTGCGGCGACCGGTGGTCGACATGCTGCGCCAGGCGGCCCAGTGATGCCGTGACCCCAGCAAAAAGCCCGCTGTGCGTGAGC
>NKIN01000004.1 GCA_002255905.1 Burkholderiales bacterium PBB1 | reverse complement strand
TGAGTCAGCGACTATACATCGCTTTCGGTATCTCAGTCAATGCCACCAAGCTATTAACTCAGCACCCAACTAAACCTCCTACCGCCCTCCGCCACCTGTCAGCAGCGAAGCCCTCGACTGTAGCACAGCTTTCACAAAGACAGCAAGGCCCTCGCAACCGATTCAGCGACTTCGATGCCGTCAACACCTGCTGACATGATGCCGCCGGCGTAGCCTGCGCCCTCGCCCGCAGGGTAGAGCCCGCGCACGTTCAGGCTTTGATGATCGCGGCCGCGTGTGATGCGCAACGGCGACGACGTGCGAGTCTCGACGCCAGTCAACACCGCATCGGGCATCAGGAAGCCCTTGATCTGCCGATCGAACGCCGGCAGCGCCTCGCGGATCGCCTCAATCGCGTACGCCGGCAGGCTGCTGCACTCGGGACGACCCAGATCGGTCAGGCGCACGCCGGGCTTGTAAGACGGCTCCACAGTTCCCAGCGTGCGCGACGCCTGACCGCGCAGGAAGTCTGCGACCAGTTGTCCGGGCGCCTTGTAGTCAGCACCCCCGAGCTCGAACGCACGCGACTCCCAGTGGCGCTGAAATGCCATGCCGTCCAAAGGATTGACCAGCCCTTCCGTCTTTCCGTCCTGTCGATAGTCCTGCGGCGCGATGCCGACCACGATGCCCGCATTGGCATTGCGCTCATTACGCGAGTACTGGCTCATGCCGTTGGTGACCACGCGTTGCGCTTCCGATGTGGCAGCAACCACCGTGCCGCCGGGACACATGCAAAAACTGTAGACGGAGCGCCCGTTGCGAGCGTGATGGACCAGCTTGTAGTCGGCTGCACCGAGGATCGGATGACCTGCCGCCGGGCCGTAGCGCGCGCGGTCGATGACGCCTTGCGGGTGCTCGATGCGAAAGCCGATCGAGAACGGCTTGGCTTCCATGTAGACACCTCGCTCGTGCAGCATCGCGAAGGTGTCGCGTGCACTGTGGCCCAGCGCGAGCACCACCTGCTCGGCGTCGATCTGCTCTCCGTCTTCAAGCGTCACACCACGGATCGCGCTGACACCCTGGCTGTCGGTCTCGATGCGCACATCGACAACGCGCTTCTGGAAGCGGATCTCACCGCCCAGCGACTCGATCTGCGCGCGCATCTTCTCGACCATGCCGACCAAGCGGAAAGTGCCGATGTGCGGCTTGGCGACATAGAGAATTTCCTCCGGCGCACCGGCTTGCACGAACTCTTCGAGTACCTTGCGCGTCAGGTGGCGGGGATCGCTGATCTGGCTCCACAACTTGCCATCGCTGAAGGTGCCTGCGCCACCTTCGCCGAACTGCACATTCGACTCCGGGTTGAGCACGCCCTGGCGCCACAGTGCCCAGGTGTCCTTGGTGCGTTCGCGAACTTCCTTGCCGCGCTCCAGCACGATCGGCCGCAGCCCCATCTGCGCCAGCACCAGTGCCGCGAACAGGCCGCAAGGCCCGAAGCCGATGACCAGCGGGCGCGGCTTCCTCTCGGCCTGCCAGTCCGCAGGCAAATGCCCGACAAAGCGATAGCGTGTGTCTGGCGACGGCTTGACGTGTGGATCACCGGCATGCCGCTGCAGCACGGCGGGCTCATCGGCCACCTGGCAGTCGATCGTGTAGATCAGCACGATCGCACTCTTCTTGCGGGCATCGTGGCTGCGCTTGAAGACGATGACATCGATCAGCTCGGCATCGGTCACGCCCAATCGCGCAACGATCGCCGCGCGCAAGGCTTCGGCCGCGTGATCCAGAGGCAAGCGGAGTTCAGTGATACGAATCATGGCGACGTGGGGAAAGCAGCCTCGGATTGTCCGATCAATCGAGGGGACGAACCCCAGGACATCAACCGCGCGACAGCAGCTTGTCTTCAGCGCGCGCGAGCGGCTCGGGCAGGCCCGACAGCACCAGTGTGTCGCCCACTGCAAGCAGGAGGTCGTCGTCGGGTCTGGTGACAGCGCCTGACGCGCGCCGCACCGAAGCAACCGAGACGCCCACCGCGTGGAGCGCCTGGTCTGCCAGCGTCTGGCCGATGCAGCCACACACGGCGGTCAGCGTGACGCTGTGCAGCCGCATGTTGCCGAGTTCATCATGCGTGTCGTCGTCGGCGCCGTGAAAGTAACCTCGCAGCAGGCCGTAGCGCGCCTCGCGCTGGTCCTGCACGACGCGGATCACTCGGCGCATCGGAACGCCGACCAACGCCAGCGCGTGACTGGCCAGCATGAGCGAACCTTCGATGGCCTCGGGCACGACCTCGGTCGCCCCAGCGGCCTGGAGCTTTTCGAGGTCGCTGTCGTCGATGGTGCGCACGATCACAGGCACCTTCGGTGCGTGTTCCTGCACAAGGCGCAGGATCTTCATGGCAGACGGCGTGTCGTGGTAGCTGACGACCACCGCGTTGGCGCGCGCAAGGCCGGCTGCCATCAGGCTTTGCAGACGCGCGGCATCGCCGAACACCACGCTCTGGCCTGCAGCTGCCGCTTGCCTCACGCGATCGGGATCGAGGTCGAGCGCCATGTAGGGGATATGCTCGGCATCGAGGATGCGCGCCAGGTTCTGCCCGCTGCGTCCGTAGCCGGCAATGATGACGTGGGCCTCGGTGTTGATCGCACGCTTGGCGATCGAGGTCATCGCAACCGACTGCATCAGCCAGTCGCTGGAACTCAGCCGCATCACGATGCGGTCGCTGTAGTTGATCAGGAAGGGTGACGCCAGCATGCTGAGCACCATGCTGGCCAGCACCGGACTCATCCACTGCTGATCGATCAGGTGCTGCTGCGCGCCCAGGGTCAACAGCACGAAGCCGAACTCGCCGGCTTGCGCGAGGTACAGCCCGGTGCGCAGCGCCACGCCCGACGGTGTGCCGAACAACCGCGCCAGCAACGTCACCAGCACGAACTTGACGAACACCGGCAGCATCGACAACAGCAGAACCAGCAACCACTGGTCCAGCACCGGCCGCCAGTCGAGCTTCATGCCGATGGTGATGAAGAACAACCCGAGGAGCACGTCGTGGAAGGGACGGATGTCGGTCTCGACCTGGTGCTTGTATTCGGTCTCGGCGATCAGCATGCCGGCGATGAATGCGCCCAGCGCCAGCGACAGGCCAACATGTTCGGTCAACCACGCGAGACCGAGCGTGACCAACAGCAGGTTCAGCACGAACAGCTCTTCGCTCTTGCGTCGCGCGACCAGCGTCAGCCACCAGCGCATCACTTTCTGGCCGCCCACCAGCAGCAGCCCGAGCAGCACGGTGGCCTTCAGTGCTGCCCAACCCAGGGCCACCACCATGTCGCGACCACTGTCGTCGAGCGCGGGGATCAGCACCAGCAAGGGCACCACAGCCAGATCCTGAAACAGCAGCACCCCGATTACCCGACGGCCGTGCTCGCTTTCCAGTTCCAGACGGTCAGCCATCATCTTGACCACGATGGCGGTACTCGACATCGCCATCGCCGATGCCAGCACCACCGCGCCGCGCCACGACAACTGCCAGGGCTGCGAGGTGTACGAGAACAACCACGCGAGCACGAAGTGACCTGCCACGGTCCCCACGATGGTCAGCAGCACCTGCGCGAGCCCCAGGCCGAAGACCAGCTTGCGCATGCTCTTCAGCTTGGGCAGATTGAATTCGAGCCCGATGACGAACATCAGGAACACCACGCCAAACTCGGCCAGGTAACGCACGCCTGCCGAATCCTTGGCCAGCGCCATCGCGTTCGGGCCGATGACCACACCCACCGCCAGGTAGCCCAGCATCGGCGGTAGCTTCGCAAGCCGACACAGCACGACGCCGGCGACGGCCGCCACCAGGTAGAGCAGGGTCAGCTCAAGGGTGGAAGCCATCGAATCGGAGCAGGCGCTGGGCGGTCATGGGACGGCAGTTCGGACAGGGGTTCCAGGCAAGTCGCATGCAGGGCACATGCCTAGAATGCGGCACCGCCGTTGGTTCGATCCTAATAGACGCTCTCGCCCGCACCGTGCCAGACACCCTCCCTGCAACGCCTGTCGCCTTCGACGCTCAGCGCGCCCTGCACCTCGCGCGCGAGACCTTCGACATCGAGGCGCGCGCGCTGCTCGGCCTGAAGCCGCGCCAAGGTGTGAATTTCACGCAGGCGGTCGAGGCCATGCTGCGTTGCCGAGGACGCGTGGTCGTGATGGGCATGGGCAAGAGCGGGCATGTCGGTCGCAAGATCGCTGCGACGCTGGCGTCCACCGGCACGCCGGCCATGTTCGTCCACCCTGCCGAGGCCAGCCACGGAGACCTCGGCATGGTCACCAAGGGAGACGTCGTCCTGGCGATCTCCAATTCCGGGGAAAGCGATGAAATCGCTGCGCTGCTGCCCGCACTGAAGCGCCTGGAAGTGATCCTGGTCAGCATGACCGGGCGCCGTGAATCCGCGCTCGCGCGAAATGCCGACATCGCGCTGGACTGCGGTGTTGATCAGGAGGCCTGCCCACTCAATCTGGCCCCCACTGCCAGCACCACTGCACAGATGGCACTGGGTGACGCACTCGCCGTGGCGCTGCTGGATGCCCGCGGTTTCCGCGAGACCGACTTTGCACGCTCCCATCCTGGCGGCAGCCTGGGTCGCAAGTTGCTGATGCATGTGCGCGACTTGATGGTGTCCGGCGACGATGTGCCATCGGTTGCACCCGACACCGGTTTCGGCGACATGCTGCGGGTCATGAGCGACAAGGGCCTGGGCTTCACCACAGTGGTGGATGCGCAGCAGCAGGTACTCGGCATCTTCACCGATGGCGACCTGCGCCGGCTGATCGAGCGCGGACAGGATCTGCGTCCCTTGCTCGCTCGCGAGGTGATGCGCAGCCAACCCAAAATGATCCGCGAAGATGCGCTGGCGGTAGACGCTGCGGGCCTGATGGAGCAGCACCGCGTGACCAGTGTGCTGGTCGTCGATGGTTCACAGCGCCTGGTCGGCGCGCTGAACCTCAATCAACTGATGCGCGCCAAGGTCATCTGATGTCCGCGCACGCGCCACGCCCTCTGAACCCGGTGCTGTCGTTTGCGCCAGAGCTCTTGCTGGCCGCACAAGGCATCCGGGCAGCCATTTTTGATGTCGATGGCGTGCTCACCGACGGCAGCCTACACATCGGTGAACACGGCGAGGATTTCAAGACCTTCAACTCGCTCGACGGTCACGGCCTGAAGCTGCTCGCGCAAGGCGGCATCACGCCGGTCGTCATCACCGGGCGAGACTCGCCCGCTGTGCGCCGCCGCATTGCCGACCTCGGCATTGCGCATGCGTTCTACGGTGTGCACGACAAGCTGGCGGCAGCCGGCACGCTCATGGACACGCTGCAACTCGACTGGGACGCGCTGGCAGCGATGGGCGACGATTGGCCGGATCTGCCGCTGATGACGCGTGCGGCGTTTGCCTGCGCGCCATCGAATGCGCACCTGGAGGTCAGCGCGGTCGCGCATCACATCACCCGGGCCAGCGGTGGCGCTGGCGCAGTGCGCGAGTGCTGCGATCTGCTGCTCATGGCAGCGGGCCGTTATGCCTCGCTGCTGCGGGGTCACCTGACCACGCTTGACAGCAGCAC
This sequence comes from Burkholderiales bacterium PBB1, assembly GCA_002255905.1. GTDB lineage: Bacteria > Pseudomonadota > Gammaproteobacteria > Burkholderiales > Burkholderiaceae_C > PBB1. The sequence goes on along the minus strand of NKIN01000004.1, from coordinate 413,212 downwards.
CCCATGACGCGCCGCTGCGCCGCCACGACGCGGAACCGAGGTCCCCTCACTTGAACTCAGCAGCCGACTCCACACTGGCGCCCCCTGCGCCAGCGGCCCGGCGGTATGTGCTGCCCTGGTACCAGCGCGCGATCAGCACCTTGTCGGCGTATCTGCCCTTGATGCTGATGGCCTTGGTTGCACTGGCGACTTGGTGGCTGGTCAAGAACACGCCGGTCTTCCAGGGTGCCAAGCCGGTCGCCGCAGCGCGCCACATCCCGGACTACACGATGCGCAACTTCACGGTGCAGCGCTTTGCGGCCGACGGCAGTCTGCGCCTGCAGATCGAAGGCGACGAGGCGCGCCATTACCCCGACACCGACACGCTCGAGATCGACCGCGCGCGCATCCGCTCCATCGCACCCGATTCAGGTGTGACCGTGGCGACCGCGCAAAAGGCGATCTCCAACGGCGATGGGTCCGAGGTGCAGTTGACGGGCCAGGCTCATGTGGTGCGCCAGGCCACCCAGGTGGGGGACAACACGCTGGAGGCCATCGACTTCAAAAGCGAGTTCCTGCACGCGTTCTTGCAAACCGAGCAAGTGCGGTCGCACCTCCCGGTGACGATCACGCGGGGCACGGTGCGAATCCAGGGCGCATCGATGAACTACGACAACCTCGGCCGGGTCGCACAGTTCTCTGGCGGCGTGAAGGCCACCTTCGGCCCGGGTGGGCAAAGCCGTTGATTCGGCGTTGGTGCTGACCCGTCTCGCGCGCCGCCAGGACGACCATCACTCGGCCTGATGTGAACGCACCTCTCGTCTTCATCACAGGCGCCTCCAGCGGCATCGGACGTGCGCTGGCTGGTCGCTACCTGCAAGCGGGCTACCGACTGGCGCTGGTGGCGCGTCGCAGCGAAGAACTCATGGCATGGGTGAGCGCACAGGGCGCGAGTCCCGCGCAGTGTGCGGTCTATGCCGCCGACGTGCGCGATACCGCAAGCATCGCCAGTGCAGCGCATGCGTGCATCGCCGCACAAGGTCTGCCCGATGTGGTGATCGCGAATGCCGGCATCAGCATCGGCATCGACAGCGCCGAAGTCGAAGACCTGGCGGTTCTGCGCGACACCTTCGACACCAACGTGATCGGCCTGGCTGCCACACTGCAGCCGTTCGTGCGCGGCATGTGCGAACGGCGACGCGGTGTGCTGGTCGGCGTGGCGAGCGTGGCTGGTGTGCGTGGCCTGCCGGGTCACGGCGCCTACTGTTCCAGCAAGGCTGCGGTGATCAGTTACTGCGAAAGCCTGCGCGGCGAGTGCCGCACCTTTGGCGTGAAGGTGGTGACGCTGAGCCCAGGGTATGTCGATACCCCACTGACGCGCGACAACCGGTACCCCATGCCTTTCCTGATGAGCCCCGAGGCGTTTGCGAAAAAGGCTTTCCTCGCCATCAGGAACGGCTCATCCCACCCGGTGATTCCGTGGCAGATGGGCCTCGTGGCGAGGCTGTTGCGTCTGTTGCCGAATGCGATATTCGACCGCGCGGTGGCCGGTCAGCCCCGCAAGCAACGCCTCGGGAAGCATCGGCCCTGAATGCAAAACGGCCGCACTTTTCAGCGCAGCCGTTGCAGATCACTCGGTTTGACAGTGTCTGTGTAGCGACTCAGTAACCACCGCGGCCACCGCCGCCACCGCCGTAGCCACCGCCGCCACCAGAGCGGCCACCGCCACCACCGCCGTAACCACCGCCGCCGCCACCAGAGCGGCCACCGCCACCACCGCCGTAACCACCGCCGCCACCAGAGCGGCCGCCGCCACCACCACCACCGTAGCCGCCACCACCTCCACCGCCGCCGCCACCGTAGCCACCGCCACCGGAGCGGCCACCGCCGAAGCCACCTGGACGCTCTTCACGAGGACGGGCCTCATTGACGACCAGGGCACGGCCGTCCATTTGCTGGCCGTTCATGCCGTTGATGGCCGATTGCGCTTCGGCATCGGAACCCATCTCAACGAAACCAAAACCCTTGGAGCGACCGGTTTCACGGTCCATCATGACCTTCGCCGACGACACCGTGCCGAACTGGGCGAATGTTTGCTGGAGATCGTCGTCTCGTACGTTGTACGACAGGTTACCGACGTAGAGTTTGTTGCCCATTGCGAGCGCCTTTCTTTTCAGAGAACACAGAATACCTGTGTAGCTTCAACCTATCCTGACCCATTCAAGCAAAGGCGCTGCTACTGACCACAGAATTTTCATTATGGGTGAGTTGACCGATATTGCGCAAAGGCTTCTCAAAATCGCGCGCAACAAAGTGTTGTTTTGCAGGTATCACCTGGCGCCACCGTTTCCGCCAATCTCTTATCTATATTGTTTTAGCCGCCGCGGCGCCAGTGCGGTGAAACCCTGATGAGCCACCTCATGTACGACTACATCGTCTGCGGCGCCGGAACCGCCGGTTGCCTGCTGGCCAACCGACTCAGTGCCGATTCGACGAAACGCGTCCTGCTGATCGAGGCGGGTGGCAAGGATGACTACGCCTGGATCCACATCCCGGTGGGCTACCTGCGCTGCATCGGGAATCCGCGCACCGACTGGATGTATCAGACCGAGCCCGAGGCGGGATTGAATGGGCGCCACCTGCGCTACCCGCGCGGCAAGGTGCTGGGCGGCTGCAGCAGCATCAACGGGATGATCTACATGCGGGGCCAGGCACGGGATTACGACGCCTGGGGCGCAGGCGACGGGTTCGGGCCGAACCCCGGCTGGAGCTGGGCCGAGTGCCTGCCCCATTTCCTGAAGCACGAGGACTTCCATCGGGGAGCCGATGCGTTCCACGCAGCCCCCGGGTGGGACGAAAAGGGCGTGCGCCCGGGCGGCGAATGGCGTGTCGAGCAGCAACGCCTGCGCTGGACGGTACTCGAGGCCTTCGCCGAGGCAGCCCGCCAGGCTGGCCTCCCGGCCAATGCCGACTTCAACCGTGGCGACAACGAAGGTGTGGGCTACTTCGACGTCAACCAGCGCCATGGCCTGCGCTGGAACAGCGCGAAGGGCTTCTTGCGCCCGGTGCTGGACCGGGACAATCTGCAGGTCTGGACCGGCGCGCACATCTCGCGGGTGCTGCTGGAGCCGGCTTCGCAGGGCGACACGGGGGCGGGACCACTGCGTGCCGTCGGCGTCGAGGTGTTGCCACGCGACAAGCAAGGCCACGCGAATCGGGGCGAGCCGATCCAGGTCCACGCGGCCCGCGAAGTGATCCTGTGCACAGGTGCCATCGGCACGCCGCAACTGCTGCAACTGTCGGGGGTCGGGGCAGCGGCAACGCTGCATGCCGCCGGCATCACGCCACTTCACGATCTGCCCGGCGCGGGCGAGAACCTGCAGGATCACCTGCAATTGCGGTCGGTGTATGCCGTTGAGGGCGTGACGACACTGAACACGCGATCGCGATCGTGGTGGGGCAAGGCGCAGATGGCGCTTGAATTCGCACTGCGCCGCTCCGGACCGCTCAGCATGGCGCCCTCTCAGCTCGGTGCGTTCACACGCAGCGACCCGAATCAGCCGCACGCCAACCTGGAGTACCACGTGCAACCGTTATCGCTCGAGGCCTTCGGCGAACCGCTGCACCCCTTCGACGCCATCACCGCCAGCGTGTGTCACCTGAACCCGACGAGCCGGGGCACGGTGCGCCTGCGCAGCCCGCACTCAACGGACGCCCCCCGCATCGCGCCGAACTACCTGAGTACGGCGCAAGACCGTCAGGTCGTCGCCGACGCGTTGCGGGTGACGCGGCGCATCGTTTCGCAGCAGGCGCTTTCGGCCTACCGCCCGAGAGAAATCAAGCCCGGGATGCAATACCAGACCGACGACGAACTGAGTCGCCTGGCCGGCGAGATCGGCACCACGATCTTTCACCCGGTGGGCACGGCCAAGATGGGGCCGGCCAGCGATCCGCAGGCGGTGGTGGATGCGCAGTTGCGCGTGCATGGTGTTGCAGGCCTGCGCATCGCCGACGCAAGCGTGATGCCCACGATCACCAGCGGCAACACCGCGGCGCCGACACTGATGATCGCCGAGCGCGCGGCGCAATGGATCGCGCAGAACGCCCAGCCTGATCGCTGATGCCGCGCGAGGCGTGTCGCGCAGCACACCGATTCACACCTTCACGACAACAGCTGCTTGCGCGCGCGGTGCAGGCGCACGAACAGGTTGTCCTCGCTGATCGCCAGCGCCTGGCAGACGATGTCGGTCGGCTGGTCCTGCAACACCCTCAGGTGCATCACGTCACGCAGGCCGGCCGGCAGCGCATCGATGCGCGCCAGGGTATGCGCCAGGAATTCGCGCTGCTCGGCCAGTTCGTCAGGGCGCGGCTGCGAACACTCGAAAACCATCGCGCCGTGCGCCAGGCTTTCGCCGTCGTCGCCGGTGCCATCACTGTCGTCGAGGCTGTCATAGATAGCGCGCTGGCGTACCAGGTCCACGATCTTGTGCTTCAGGATGCCTGTCAGCCACGAGCGCAAGGCCGAGCGGCCGGCAAACAGCGCCCGACCGGACAACACGGCCTCAAACACGTCGTGCACCACGTCTTCGGCGAGCATGGGATCGTGCAGCTTGCGCTGCGCGAAGCGCACCAGGTGGCTGCGATGGGCCACCAGATCGGTCCAGGCCACCGGGGTCGCGGTGAACGAAGCGATGTCGAAGGAGGTGGCGGCGGTGGTGGCGAGGGAGGTCTGCATGGGGGGCTCCGGATCGGTGAAGTCGATGGCATGACTGTGGCGATCCCACCTCGCGCCTTGCTCGCCGAACCTCACAGCCACCTAACATTTGCGCCATCAGAGCCCCAGCCCATGCGCCGGGTAATAAGCGCAGGTGTCGCGCGACAATTCGCCCATGCCCGCCCAGATCCTCGTTGCCGAAGACCAGACCGACATCCGTGACCTGCTGGTGATGAACCTGCGGCAGGCGGGGCACGACGTGACAGCTGTGGCCGATGGGGTGGCCGCGTTGGCCAGCCAGAACGAGCAGGCCAGTGACTTGCTGATCCTCGATCTGATGATGCCGGGCCTGGACGGCCTGGAGGTCTGCAAGGCGCTGCGCGCCCGCGGGCGCAGCACGCCGATCCTGATGCTGACCGCGAAATCGACCGAGCTCGACCGCGTGCTCGGCCTCGAACTCGGCGCCGACGACTACCTGACCAAGCCGTTCTCACTGGCCGAGCTGCTGGCCCGCGTGAAGGCACTGCTGCGGCGCGCCGAGATGCTGCGCGCGGCGCAGTCCGGGGCGGCTGGACCGGCGGGTGGCAGCACCCTGCGCAACGGCGACCTGGAAATCCTGCCCGTCAAGCGCCAGGTGCGCTTCCGTCAGCAACTGCTCGACTTCACCGCGCTCGAATTCGACCTGCTGCTGCACTTCGCCCAGCACCCGGGCCATGTGTTCTCTCGCGGACAGTTGTTGAACGCGGTGTGGGGCTACACCCACGATGGTTACGAACACACCGTGACGACGCACATCAACCGACTGCGCGCCAAGCTCGAAGCCGATCCCATGCGCCCGCAGCTGATCCTGACGGTGCGCGGCGCGGGCTACAAGATGCGCGAGGCCCCACCATGAAACGGGCAGGCCGCCCGCTCGTTGCCCCGGCATGAGCGTCCGCTTCAAGATCGCTCTGACGATCTTCATCACCGGCACGCTGACCGCGCTGGGCGTGATCGCCACCGTGCTGTTTGCCTTCCAGCGTTTCGAGCACGAGACGGCCTACTACCGTGCGAATGCATTCCTGAAGCGCGTCGGCTCCACCTACAACGGCATGCTCGACATGCAGCAGCGCCATCCAGAAGAGTTCGTCACCTTCCTGCGCAGCCTGCTGTTCTTCGAACCCAACAGCCAGCTTTACCTGTTGCGTGCCGACGGCTCGGTGATCGTGTCGACCAGCGCCATGACGCTGCCAGCGGACTACAAGGTGGCCCTGCAGCCGGTGCTGCAGGCGATGGGCCCGACACCCATGCCGTACGTGATGGGTGACGACCCGGAGCGTCCGGGCCCCGACGACGGCGCGATCATCGCTGCGCTGCCGCTGACCAGCGCGGTCATCCGCCCTGACCAACCCATCGCCGGCTACCTGTACCTGGTTTGCCAGAAGCCGATCGCGTCCGAGGGCCGGCTGGAGGCGTTTCGCAGCACCTTCGCCCGGCCGGCGCTGGCGTCCATCCTCGCGGTGGTGGCGCTGGCCACGCTGCTCACCGCCTGGATCACGGCCACCGTGACCCGGCCGCTGCGACGACTCACGGAGGCCGTCGCCACGGTGCAGCGCGAAGGCCTGACAGCCGGAGCCGCCTCGGAAACGGCGCTGATCCACGCCCCGGACCGTTTCGAATTCAGTTCGGCACGTGACGAATTCGGTCAGTTGGCCAGCGGCTTTCGCGCGATGCTGATGACGCTGCGCACCCAGTGGGAAGCGCTGCGCCGCCTCGATCACTTCCGCCGCGAAGGCGTCAGCAACCTGTCGCACGACCTGCGCTCGCCGCTGACCGCCACCGCGGCCTGCCTGGAGACGCTCGACGCGCGATGGGCCGCGGACCCAGCGCGCACCAATGACCGTCAGCTGGTGGAAGTGGCGCTGCGCAATACCCGCAATGCAGCGCGGCTGGTGCAGTCACTGGGCGATCTGGCGCAACTCGACGAGCCCGAATTCAAGCTGCATCCCGAATTGCTCGACGCTGCCGAGCTGCTCGACGACATCGCGCTGCGCTTCGCGGCACGTGCCGAGAAGCAAGGCGTCGTGCTGGTCGCCGAACCGGCTGCGAACGACCTGCCAACGTTTGCCGCCCTGGACATCGAGCTGTTCGAGCGTGCGGTGGCCAACCTGGTCGACAACGCACTGAAGTTCTGCCCGGCCGGGGGTCGCATCACGCTGGCGGCGCGCGGGTGCGTCGACCCGGGGAGCCATGGAAACGACAGCGCGCCAGCGCGGCGGCGCGTCGAGGTCAGCGTGAGCGACAGCGGGCCCGGCATCCCGGCAGCCGATCTCGCCCACCTGTTCGATCGTTTCTACCAAAGCCGGCAGAGCGTGGAGCCTGCATCGTCGGAGGGCGGCAAGGGCCTGGGCCTGGCCATCGTCAAACGCATCGCCGAGTTGCATGGCGGCACGGTGTCGGTTGCCAGCGAGCCAGGCCAAGGCACCACCGTGACGTTGTCGTTGCCTGCCGGATGAGCTGCGGGCAGCCGCTCACAGTGGCTCTCACGCCACAGCGCAGGGAAAGCCCTGAGATTCATTCGGTGGACGCATATCTAAAGTCGCGATCCTCGAAGGAGCTAGCCTCGGCCCGCTCCTGATTCGGGGGGATGAGGAGACACCACGAACGGACGCAGGCGCATGGCCTGACTTCCGCGCCGACAGCGCCGCACCATCGGCCCATGTCAAAATCGATGAGCGCCGGTACCCCGGCGCTTTTTCGTTTCCGGATGCTCGACACCACACTGCTGACCCTGGCCTCGCTGTTCGCGGGATTCGTCGACGCCATCGTCGGCGGTGGCGGTCTGGTGCTGGTGCCTGCCTTGTTCGCCACCTACCCGAACGCCGCACCGGCCACCCTGTTCGGCACGAATAAGGGGGCAGCCATCTGGGGCACCGCCTGGGCCACGCTGCAGTACGCGCGCCGGGTGACGTTGCCCTGGGGCGCGCTGCTGCCGGCTGCGGTGGCCGCGCTCATCGGCAGCTTTGCCGGCGCCTGGTCGGTGACGCTGATCGATGCGACCGGCCTGCGCCGCGCGCTGCCTTTCGTGTTGCTGGCCGTGCTGGTCTACACGCTGCTGCACAAGGACCTCGGACGCACGCATGCGCCTCGGCACCACGGACGCGGACAGGCGCTGCGGGCCAGCCTGATCGGCGCAGTGATCGGCTTCTACGACGGCTTTTTCGGACCGGGCACCGGCAGCTTCTTCGTTTTTCTGTTCGTGCGCCTGCTCGGCTTCGACTTCCTGCATGCGAGTGCCAGCGCCAAGCTGCTGAACACCGCGACCAACCTGGCCGCGCTGGTGCTGTTCGGCGTCACGGGCCATGTGTGGTGGCCGCTCGCCGCGGTGATGGCCCTCGCCAACGTGGTGGGCAGCCTGCTCGGCACACGGCTCGCACTGCGGCATGGCGCAGGCTTCGTGCGCACGGTCTTCGTCTGCGTGGTGGGTGCGCTGATCGTCAAGACGGTCTGGGACGGTTACGCCAGCTTGTGGTGACCACGAGGTGGGCGCGCCCGAATTGCACCGTCTCGACCCCATTGTTCCGGGCAACGCCGCGGTGGCAGGTGCTTACGATGGGCTGACATCAATCTTGTCCGGACCCACGCCATGCCCGTCGATCCCGAACTGCGCGCGCTGAACATCGACATCCCGGCCCAGCCCGAATCGCTGGTCAAGCTGTCGATGCTGCTCGCCGAAGAAGAGGTGAACCTGCAGCAGATCAGCTTGCTGGTCGAGTCCGACATGGCACTGGCATCTGCGGTGCTGAAGGCGGTGAACTCATCGCTGTATGGGCTCTCGGGCCGGGTGCAGAGCGTGCACCAGGCGATCACTTACCTGGGCACCCGCGAAGTCGCGGCGGTCACCTTCGAAATGGGCCTGCGCGCGGTGTTCCCGGGCGCGCCTGAACTGTCGCCCGTGTGGGAGCGTGCGGCCGTGCGCGGCTTGCTGATGGGTCGCATCGGGCATGCCGTGGGCGTGGATCCGTGGGCCGCCCATTCGGCCGGGCTGTTCGAGGAGTGCGGCAAGGCAGTGCTTTTTCGCCATGCGCCTGCACGCTACAAGCCCTTGCTCACCACGGCTGTCAGCGACGAGGAACTGGCATTGCTGGAACACCAGGAGTTCGGTGTCAGCCACGACGCGCTGGGTGCTGCGCTCTGCGAAAGCTGGGGCCTGGCGCCCGCCGCAGTGCACAGCGTGCGCTTCCATGTGATCGTCAACGCGACCTGGGAATTGCCGGTCCAGGTGCAACGCCGCTCGATCTGCGCGTTGTCAGCCGTGGCCCACGCGCTGATGACCGATCCTCAAACGCTCGACGACGCCGTCAACACCGTCGCCCCGCAGGCGCAGCTCGAGCCCGAGCTGGTGCTGCGTGGTGCACGCCGCGTGCAGGCGCAGATCGAGCGCGCCGTCGAACAGGTCGTCTGACCCCAACACGACACGGGTCACAGACCATGGGCGCTTCCGATCGTTTCCTGTTCGCCGCGGGCACCGCCGGCGGCATCTCGCGCGTGCTGGCCGAGCCCACACCCGGGCGTCAGCCGGTGCGGCCCATGGGGCTGTCACCGTCACGCCCTTCAACGGTGCTGCAACGCTGTCAGGGCCCGGTTCAGCTGTCGCTGTTCACCGGCCTGGATGCGCTGCCTCGCCCCGTTGACGCCGATCCGGCCGACCCCCCGGCGTTGCTGATCGATCGACGCGTCGGCGGGCGCAGGTCCACCGACTGAATCAGACCGCGCGGTAGCCGCGCGGGAATCAGGCAACCGCGCGGTACCCGCGCGGTATGGCCCCGATCAGCCGCTTCGTGTAATCCTGCTGCGGCGCGTCGAGGATCTGCGCGACGCTCGCCTGCTCGACCACCTCGCCGTCCTTCATCACCAGCACCTCGTCGGCCATGAAGCGCACCACCGCCAGGTCGTGGCTGATGAACACATAGGCCAGCCCGAGTTCGTCCTGCAGGTCCTTCAGCAGGTTCAGCACCTGCGCCTGCACGCTGACATCGAGCGCGCTGACCGCTTCGTCGAGCACCAGCACCTCGGGGTTCAGCGTCAGGCAGCGCGCGATCGCGATGCGCTGGCGCTGACCACCGGAAAACTCGTGCGGGTAGCGCCCCATCGCCGAGTCGTCGAGACCGACCTTGTGCAGCAAGGCACGCGCCCGGGCTTCGCGATCCACGCGGCCGCTGCCTATGCCATGAATGACCATCGGCTCGACCAGCGTCTGGCCGATGGTGAAGCGCGGGTTCAGGCTCGCATAGGGGTTCTGGAACACCACCTGCAGGCGCCGCCGCATTGGCAGCATCTGTGCAGGGCTCAGTGCCAGCAGGTCCTCGCCTTCGAATCGAACCTCGCCGCCGACCGGCCCGCCGCTGGCCTCGTGCAAGCGCAGCAACGCCAGCCCCATGGTGGTCTTGCCCGAGCCCGATTCGCCCACCACCCCGAGCGTATGGCCGCGCCGCAGCTGGAAGCTGACACCGCGGCCGTCGCGGCCCACCGCCTTGAATTCGCGGCGCCCGAACAGTCCGCGCGGAATCCAGAAGCTCTTGGTCAGCGCACGGGCCTCGAGGATCACGGGCGCATCCGCCATCTTGCCGCTGGCCATCGGTGCCGCGCGCAGGGCAGCGCCGGCTTCGGTCGCCATCAGCTCGTCGATCACCGTCAAACGGGCGCCCGTGTTCGACAACGTCGGCCGGCAGGCCAGCAGCGCGCGGGTGTAGGCGTCCTGCGGGCGGGCAAAGATGTCGGCGACCGGGCCGTGCTCACGCACCGTGCCCTGGCGCATCACGACAACCTGGTCTGCGATCTCGCCGACCACGCCGAGGTCGTGGCTGATGAACAGCATGCTCATGCGGTGCCGGGCTTTGACGGCCGCGAGCAGCTCCATGATCTGGCGCTGGATCGTCACGTCGAGGGCGGTGGTCGGTTCGTCGGCGATCAGCAGCTTGGGCTCGCACGACAGCGCCATCGCGATCATCACCCGCTGCTGCTGGCCACCGGACAGCTCGTGCGGATAGGCGCCGAGCCGTCGCTTCGGTTCAGGCAGCCCCACCTCGGCGAGCAAGGCTTCGGCGCGCACCATGGCCTGTCGAGCGCTCAGACCCAGGTGCTTCATCAGCGGCTCGCGAAGCTGCGCGCCGACGGTGAACACCGGGTTCAGCGAAGACATCGGGTCCTGGAACACGCAGGCGATGTCCTTGCCGCGCAGCGCCTGCAACTGCTGCCGCGAGGCCTTCAGCAGATCGCGGCCCTGGAACGCGATGACGCCCGAGCGCTCGGCGTTGTCGGGCAGCAGGTTCAGGATCGCCATCGCGGTGACGCTCTTGCCCGATCCGGATTCACCCACCAGCGCCACGGTGGTGTTCTCGGGGATGTCGAAGCTGATGCCCCGCGCCTGTCCGCCCACGTTGCGGCCCACCGCCTGCGTGCGCTGCACCACCCCGCCGTGCTTGCCGGTGCGAAACGACACCCGCAGGTCCTGCAAGCTCAGCAGCACTGGTGGCACCGCCGTCATTCCAGCCCCCGCAGCTTGGGATCGAGCGCATCGCGCAGCGCATCAGTGAACAACGAGAACGCCGTCACGAACACCGCCATGAACACCGTCGCGGTGGCCAGCTGCCACCAGTGGCCAAGCAACAGCTCGACCTGTGATTCCGCCAGCATCGTGCCCCACGACACCTGGTCGATCGACACGCCCAGCCCCAGGTAGCTCAGGATCACCTCGGCCTTGATGAAGCCCACCGTCAGGATCGACAACTGCACCAGCACCACGTGGCTGACGTTGGGCAGGATGTGGCGGAACATCCGCGAGGACACGCTGGCCCCGATCGCCTCGGCCGCGCGCACGTAGTCGCGCACCGCGTGCTTCAGAAACTCGGCGCGCACCAGCCGGTAGATGCCGGTCCAGCCTGTCAGCCCGAGGATCAGCACCACCGTGCTGGTGCCGCGGCCGAACACCGCGGCGAACGCAAAGATCAGCAGGATGCCGGGGATCGAGGTGAACACGTTGTAGACCCACTCGAGCAGATCGCCGACGCGCCCGCCGAGGAAGCCGCTGACGGCGCCGAGCGCGGTGCCGATGGCCGTGGCCAGCAGCGCCGCCAGCACGCCGACGAAGATCGAGATCTCGGCCCCCTTGATCGCCTTGGACAGCACGTCGCGGCCGAGCCGGTCGCCGCCCAATGGCAGCGTGTTGGCCGGCACGGCCTCAGTGACCTTGAGTTTCGCGGCCCGTTCAGCCCATTCGGCGTAGCGTGGTGCCAGCGGATCCACGGCAGAGATGTCCACCGACGGGCCCTTGCCCTGCTCGATCGAGGCCCCGGCCGATGGGGGCGTGGGGCCGAGGAGGGTCGGGTTGGCATACGGCACCCCCACTTCGCGCTGCCACTGGCTGGCAACGAGCCCCAGGGCCGACAGCGCGATCAGCACCAGGAACGCGACCACGATCGCGAGTGACACCAGCCCGACGCGGTCGCTGCGAAACCGCCGCCAGGCCAGCGACCACACGCCGTCAGAGCGGTTGGTGGCCCCAGGCGTCGCCCGCAACGGCAGCACCGCGCTCATTTCAGCACCACCCGTCGGTCCACGAGCTTGTAGAGCACGTCGGTCAGCACATTGATCAGCATCGTGATCGCGGCCAGGTACACCGTGACCGCCTGGATCACCGGGTAGTCGCTGCGGTTGACCGCCAACAGCACCTCGCGCCCGAGGCCGGGGATCGAGAAGAACACCTCGATCAGGAACGAGCCGACGAAGATGCCCGGCAACCCGGTGCCGATGCTGGTCAGGATCGGGATCATCGCGTTGCGCAGCACATGGCGCAGCAGGATCACCCGCTCGGTCAGGCCCTTGGCGCGCGCCGTGCGCACATAGTCCTGCTCGATCTCGTCGAGGAAGAAGCTGCGGTAGAGGCGCGTCTGCGGCGCCAGGCTGACCGCCACCGCCAGCAGCACCGGCAGCGGCGCGTATTGGGTCAGGTTGATCCACAGCGAGTCGCTCCAGCCCTGCACCGGGAACCAGCCCAGCTTGAAGCCGAACAGCCACTGGCCGACCAGCACATAGACCAGGAAGGAAATCGACAGCGCCACGGTGGTCAGCACCATCACCATGCGGTCGGTCAGCGAGCCGCGCACCACCGCCACGGCAAGCGCCAGCGGAATCGCGAGGATCACCTCCAGCACCAGGATCGGGACCATCACGGTCAGCGTGTTGGGTAGGCGGTCGCGGAACAACTCCGATACCGCCTCGTTGGTCGCCCAGCTGCGGCCCCAATCGAAGGTCACGACCTGCTTGATGAAGATCCACAGCTGGATCCACCACGGCTGGTCCAGGCCCAGCTGTTGGCGGATCGCGGCGATCTGGTCAGGCTTGGCGATCTGGCCGGCCAGGATTTCCGCCGGGTCACCGCCAAAAAACTTGAACAACACGAACACCAGCAGGATCACACCGGCGAGCGTCGGGATGGTTTGCCAGAGTCGTCTGAGCAGGTAGGCGGCCATGGGGTGGGGAGTCTAGACTGCGCCCGCTCGGCGGGTCGTCTGCCAGGAGAAGCGTGATGAATGCAGGTCGTGTGCGTCGAGTGGTTCGGGAGGTTCTTGGTTCCACCTGGGTGATGCTGCTGTGCATCGCAGGCGCGGCCGCGATGCCCGCCTGGGCAGACAGCGCCAAGTCGCCTACTCAGAAGGTCTTCCGCTACGCGTTCCCGGTCGCCGAGACCGGCTTCGACCCGGTGCAGATCTCGGACCTGTATTCGGCCACCATCATCTCGAACATCATCGAGTCGCCGCTGACCTACGACTACCTCGCGCGACCGGTCAAGCTGGTGCTGCAGACAGCCGCCGAGATGCCGCAGGTGTCGGCCGACTTCAAGACCTACACGGTGAAGATCCGCCCCGGCATCTACTTCGCCGACGACCCGGCCTTCAAAGGCAAGAAACGCGAGCTGGTCGCGGCGGATTACGTGTATTCGCTCAAGCGCATCTTCGACCCGCGCTGGAAGAGCCCGAGCTATCCCGGCTTGGCCGACGAGAAGATCATCGGCATCGACGCGCTGCGCGAGAAGGCCGTCAAGGACCGCACGCCGTTCGACTACGACACCGAGATCGAGGGCCTGCGCACCCTCGATCGCTACACCTACCGCATCACGCTGGGCAAGCCCAGCCCGCGCTTCATCAACAGCTTCACCAGCGCCACCAGTTCCGGCGCACTCGCCCGCGAGGTGGTCGAAGCCTATGGCGACAAGATCATGGAGCACCCGGTGGGCACCGGCCCGTATGTGCTCAGCGACTGGCAGCGTTCGTCGCGCATGGTGCTGACGCGCAATCCGAATTTCCGCGAGCAGTTCTATCAAGCCACCCCACCGGCCGACGACCCGGCGGCACAGGCCATCTACCAGAGGCTCAAGGGCCGGCGCCTGCCGATGATCGACCGTGTCGAGGTGTCGGTCATCGGGGAATCGCAGCCGCGCTGGCTGGCTTTCCTGAACGCCGAGCACGACATGATCGACGGCCTGCCCGCCGAATTCGCCAACATCGCGATCCCGAACAACCGTCTCGCGCCGAACCTCGCGGCACGCGGCGTACAGATGGTGCGCACGCCGGGCTCGGACATCTCGTTCACCTACTTCAACATGCAGGACCCGCTGGTCGGGGGCTACACCCCCGAGAAGGTGGCGCTGCGCCGGGCCATTGCGCTGGCCTACGACACGGCCACCGAGATCCGCCAGGTGAGGCGCAACCAGGCGGTGCCCGCCGAAAGCACGCTGCCACCGATGACCTTTGGCTACGACCCCACGTGGAAGTCGGAGATGAGCCTGTGCGACCCGGCGCGCGCGAAGGCGTTGCTCGACCTGTACGGCTACGTCGACCACGATGGCGACGGCTGGCGCGACCTGCCCGATGGCAAGCCGCTGAAGCTCGTCTATGCCACCTCGCCGGACCAGACCTCTCGGCAGCGCAACGAGCTGTGGAAGAAGTACATGGACGCGGTCCACCTCCAGATCGAGTTCAAGACTGCCCAGTGGCCCGAGCAATTGAAAGCCGCACGCGCCGGCAAGATCATGATGTGGGGACTGGGCATGAGCGCCACCTCGCCCGATGCCGACGGGTTCCTGGCGATGGCCTACGGCCCGCAGAAAGGCGAAGGCAACCTCGCCTTCTTCGACCTGCCCGCCTTCAACAAGCTGTACGACGAACAGACCGTGCTGGGCGACACTCCGGAACGTCTGGCGCTGATGCAGGAGGCCAGCAAGCTGCTGGTGGCCTACATGCCGATGAAGGTGCACGCACACCGCATCGGCACCGACCTGATGTTCCCGTGGGTGGTCGGCTACCAGCGCCACCCGTTCATGCGCGAGTTCTGGCGTTACATCGACATCGACGCCGAACGGGCTGCCGCGAAAAAATGAGCCGCCACCGAAGGCCGCGTGGGCGCCTCAGCCCTGAACCAGCCGCTTGTTCTTCGCGATCGACATCAGGATGCCCAGTCCCAGTCCGAGGATCACCATCGCCGTGCCTCCGTAGCTGATGAAGGGCAGTGGCACGCCCACCACCGGCAGGATGCCGCTGACCATGCCCATGTTGACGAAGGCGTAGGTGAAGAAGCTCATCGTGATGGCGCCAGCCAGCAGGCGGGTGAACGCGTTCGGCGCTTCGGAGGCAATCATCAAGCCCCGCACGATCAGGCACAGGAAGCCGACGATCAGGGCGATGCAGCCGATCAGGCCGAACTCCTCCGAATACGCTGCGAAGATGAAATCGGTGGTGCGTTCGGGGATGAATTCCAGGTGCGTCTGCGTGCCCTTCATGAAGCCCTTGCCGGTGACACCGCCGGAGCCGATCGCGATCATCCCCTGGATGATGTGAAAGCCCTTGCCCAGCGGGTCGGTGGTCGGGTCGAGCAGCGTGCAGACACGGGTTTTCTGGTAGTCCCGCATCATGGGCCACTTCACGTCGGGCTGGCAGATGGCGTCGCCCGACGACACCAGCGCGGTGATGGCCACCGCGGCCACCACCACCACTGGCACGATCAGCTTCCAGGACAGCCCGGCGAAGAAGATCACGAAGAGTCCGGCAGCCAGCACCAGGATCGCGGTACCCAGGTCAGGCTGCTTGGCGATCAGGCCCACGGGCACCGCCAGGATCAGCAGCGCGACGACGAAGTCGAGCGCACGCACCTGGCCTTCACGGCGCTGGAACCACCAGGCCAGCATCAGCGGCATCGCGATCTTCAGGATCTCGCTGGGCTGGATCACGATGCCCACGTCGAGCCAGCGGGTCGCGCCCTTCTTGGTGATGCCGATCAGCGCGGTGGCCACCAGCAGGGCCACGCCGAAGGCATACAGCGGCACGGCCAGCGCCATCAATCGCTGGGGTGGTATCTGGGCGACGACGAACAGGATGCCGGCAGCCAGCAGCATGTTGCGGCCGTGGTCGACGAAGCGTGTGCCGTGATCGAAGCCCGCGGAGTACATGGTCGTCAGGCCGAGCGCTGACAGCAACAGCACCACCAGCAGCAGTGGCACGTCGAAGCCACGGAACAGTGGCAGCACACGCTGCAGCAGCGAGGGCTTCTGGAATGCCGGCCTCATGGCGGGGCCGCCCCGCCACCCGGCGCTTCAGCCGTGGTCAGCACAGAGGGGGGGGCCGGGCGGGCGCCGGTTGCGGCCGACGCGGCTGCGATGGCCACCGGCACCAGACCGGGGTTGCCAGGCAGCGCCAGGTCCTGGATGTGCCGCGGCGTGCCGATCGGGGCCGCCGAGGTGCCGGCCCGTGTGGCGGCAATGTCCTCTTCGCTGGGCACCTGGCCCAGCAGCACGTAGTCGAACAACCGGCGCGCGATGGGCGCTGCGGCACCTGCGCCCCAGCCGGCGTTCTCGACAATCACCGCGACCGCGATCTGCGGGTTCTCCAAGGGCGCGAACGCGACGTACAAGGCGTGATCTCGCAGGTGTTCCTGAACCCGGTTCGCGCTGTATTTTTCGTTCTGCTTCAGGCCGACGGCCTGGGCCGTGCCGGTCTTTCCACCGCTCTGGTAGCCAGCGCCTGCAAACACCCTTGCCGATGTGCCGGACACGGTCACGCCATGCATGGCCTCTCGGATCACTTCCACCTGATCGGGCTTCAGATCGACCGGCGTGATCGCATGGGCCGAGATCTGTCGTTGGGCGCCGGTGAGCACATCGTCGATCCGGCGCACCAGCCGCGGCTCGTAGCGCTGGCCGCCCGAGGACAGCGTGGCCGTCGCCGTGGCCAGCTGCAGCATCGTGAAACTGTTGTAGCCCTGGCCGATGCCCAGCGAGATCGTTTCGCCGGCGTACCACTTCTGTTGATCGGCGCGCTTGTAGGCACGCCGCTTCCATTGGGTCGATGGCAACAGGCCGGAGACCTCGCCTTCGACATCGATGCCGGTCTTGCGGCCGAAGCCGAACGGCGCCAGCTGGTCGTGGATCAGGTCCACGCCCATCTCGTTGGCCAGCGTGTAGAAGTAGACGTTGCTCGATTCGACGATGGCCCGGCGCATGTCCATGATGCCGCCGCGCTCGTTCTCGGGGCTGCCGTAGCGGTGGCCGCCGAACATGAAGAACCCCGGGTCGTTGATCAAGGTGCTGGGAGACCGCTTGTTGGCATTCAGCGCGGCCATCGCCATGAACGGCTTGAAGGTCGATCCTGGTGGATAGGTGCCGCGCAACGCGCGATTCAGCAGCGGCTTGTCCAGCGACTCGTTGAGTTCTTTCCAGCTCTCGCTGTCGATCCCGTCGACGAACAGGTTGGGGTCGAAGGTGGGCTTGCTGACGAAGGCCAGCACCTCGCCACTGCGCGGATCGATCGCCACCAGCGCGCCGCGTCTGTCGCCGTACAGGCTTTCGACCAGCGCCTGCAGCCGGATATCGATCGACAGCACCACCGTGTTGCCGGGCGTCGCCGGGTTGCTGTGCAGGCGCCGCACCGCCCGGCCGGACGCGCTGGTCTCGACCTCCTCGAAACCGGTGGTGCCATGCAGCTCGGCTTCGTAACTCTGCTCGATGCCCAGCTTGCCGATGTACTCGGTGCCGCGGTAGTTGGCCGCGGACTCGGAGTCGTCGATGGCGTCCTTCTCGGCCTGGTTGATGCGGCCGATGTAGCCGAGCAGGTGGCTGCCCACATCACCCAGCGGGTAGTTGCGAAAGAGCCGGGCCTTCACCTCGACGCCAGGGAAACGGTAGCGCTGTGCGGTGAAGCGGGCCACTTCCTCGTCGGTGAGCTTGGTGCGGATCGGGAGCGACTCGAAGTTCTTGCTCTCGTCCATCAACCGCTTGAAGCGCTTGCGGTCACGGGGCTGGATGTCGATGACCTCGGCCAACTGGTTGATCGTGGCTTCGAGGTCGTCGATGCGTGCAGGCATCAGCTCGAGCGTGTAGGCGGAGTAGTTGTTGGCCAGCACGACGCCGTTGCGATCGACGATCAGCCCGCGGTTCGGAACGATCGGCACCACGGCGATGCGGTTGTTCTCGGCACGAACGCTCAGCTCTTCGTGCTTGGCCACCTGCAGGTGCGTCAGGCGAAAGGTCAGCAGCCCGAAACACAACAGCACGAAGGCCGCGGCAGCGAACAGCCGCGTGTGAAAACGGCGCAGCTCCTGCTCGACGTTCTTGATTTCTGTCAATGGAGCCCCCGGTTCGCAGCGTACTGCGACCCACCCCCCGAGTGGGTCGGGCCTTGCTTGGGGCGGCCCGGCGCGGCGGCCCGCTCGACTTGGTAGAACGTGTTCACAGCGGTCGGTTCTGGTCGCGGTCGGGGGCGCGGCGCTGCGGCGCCAGCAGCAGCCAGGTCGTGAGCGGCCACAGCAGGGCCTCGAACACCGGTGCGAGCAACGCCGGCCAGCCCGGCAGCATGCCGCCGGCGATCATCCGCACCGCGAACGACACCAGGTGCGCCGCCACGAACAGCGGCAGGATCTGCAGCGCCTGCGACGGCAGATCGAACCACAGCAGTCGGCGGTGGATGGTGGTGGCCGCATAGGCCAACAGCGTGTAAGCCAACGCATGCTGTCCCAGAAGCGCGCCGTCGTGCACATCCATCAGCAGGCCGAACATGAATGCCACGCCGACGCTGACGCGGCGTGTCTGGTGCACGTTCCAGAACACCAGCACCAACGCCATGGCATCCGGCACGGCAGGATGCCGCCCCAGCGGCACCAGGTTAATGGCCAACGCCCCCAGCAACGTGAACCACAGGAACAGCGGGTTCACCGGCAGCAGCAGTTGGTCGGTGCGGCGCGGGAGGATCATCGGCGTGTCACCTTCTTGCTGTGGCCCGCCGAGGCGGCCGAGGCCGGTGCAGACGCCGAAGAGGCCGCCTCTGCAGCCGACTCCGGGCGCGGCGGCAGTTGCAAGCCGACGGGCTCGAGCACCAGCACATGGCGCACCCCGTCAGGCAGCGCCGCCGGGACCAGCAGGATCTTGGCAAAGCCGGAATCGACCTTGCGATCGATGGCCACCACCTTGGCGACCGGCAGGCCGGGCGGATAGACGCCGTCGACGCCCGAGGTCTGCAGAACGTCGCCGACCTGCACATCGGCATTGCCTGCCATGAAGCGCAGCTCGAGGGCATCGCCGGTGGTCGAGCCATAGGCCGCGCTGCGCGCCTGGGTGCGGCTGTTCAGCACTGGCACGGCCGCGTCCTTGTCGGTCAGCAAGGTCACCTCCGACGACAGCGGATAGACGCGCGTCACCTGCCCGATCACACCCGCCTCGCTGATCACCGGCGACCCTGCGGCAATGCCTTGCGCGAGCCCCTTGTCGACCACCACCTTGCGGGAGTAAGGATCGGTCGCTTCATAGAGCACTTCGGCCGCCTGCGATCGCACCTGCAGGCCGCTGCGCACGTCGAGCAAGGCACGCAGCCGCACGTTTTCGGCCTGCAGTTGTTCGACCTGGTTCACGCGCAGCGCCTGGCCGGCCAGCGCCCGGCGGGCGGCAGACTCGTTGGCGATGGCGGCTTCCAGCCCGGCCACGTACTTGAAGGCCGATTCCATGCCCTCGACCGGTGCCAGCAAAGCACGTTGCACCGGGTGCAACGCTGTCGCCAGCAGCGCACGCAGCGGCTGGGTGAGCTTGAATCGAACGTCGGCGACCATCAGAAACACCGCGAGCGCCGAGCACAGCGCCAGCTTGGTCAGCGCCGACAGCCCCTGACGAAAGAACGGCGGCGGCGTTCGATCGATGGAGCCTAGAAGCATGGGTGAATGCCTAGAACGATAGGCTGGAGGAAAGTCCCGAGCCGAGCGCCGAGCCGCCTCAAGCCGGCGAGCGCCCCCTTGGGGGGCAGGAGCGCAGCGACGTGGGGGCTGTCATTCACTCTGACGTGAAGATCGAGCCAAGGCGCTCCATGTGCTCGAGGGCCATGCCGCAACCGCGCACGACGCAGGTCAGCGGGTCTTCGGCCACCAGCACCGGCAGGCCGGTTTCCTCAGCCAGCAAGCGGTCCAGATCGCGCAGCAGCGCGCCACCGCCGGTCAGCATCATGCCGCGCTCGGCGATGTCAGCGCCCAATTCGGGCGGCGTCTGTTCGAGCGCGTTCTTGACCGCACTGACCATCTGGTTCAACGGGTCGGTGAGCGCTTCGAGGATTTCATTGCTGCTGATGGTGAACGAGCGCGGCACGCCTTCACTCAGGTTGCGGCCCTTGACCTCGATCTCTTTCACTTCAGAGCCCGGGAAGGCGCTGCCGATGTTCTTCTTGATCGCCTCGGCCGTCGGCTCGCCGATCAACATGCCGTAGTTGCGGCGGATGTAGTTGATGATGGCTTCGTCGAACTTGTCGCCACCCACGCGGATGCTGCCCTTGTAGACCATGCCGCCCAAGCTGATGACGCCCACCTCGGTGGTGCCGCCGCCAATGTCCACGACCATCGAGCCCGAGGCTTCCGACACCGGCAGACCGGCACCGATCGCGGCGGCCATCGGCTCTTCGATCAGATAGACCTGACTCGCACCGGCATTGAGTGCCGATTCACGGATCGCGCGGCGCTCGACCTGGGTCGAGCCGCAGGGCACGCAGATGATGATGCGCGGGCTTGGGCGCAAGACGGACCGCGGGTGGACCATCTTGATGAACTGCTTGAGCATCTGCTCGGTGACGGTGAAGTCGGCGATCACGCCGTCCTTCATCGGCCGGATGGCTTCGATGTTGCCGGGCACCTTGCCGAGCATCGCCTTGGCCTCGGAGCCGACCGCCTGGATGGTCTTCTTGCCGTTGGGCCCGCCTTCGTGGCGGATGGCCACGACCGACGGCTCATCGAGCACGATGCCCTTGCCACGGACGTAGATCAGCGTGTTCGCGGTGCCAAGGTCGATGGCCAGGTCCGTCGAGAAATAGCGACGAAAGGATCCGAACATAGTGTGTATGCGGTGTTCAGCGCCGGCACCCACAGCGAAGGGGCGCCTCGCTCGAACCCGACGATTCCATGGAATGAGGGGGGAAGAAAAGGGACGAAGCGAGTGCCACGGCAGGCGCGACGAGCAAGCTTCCAGACCCTCAACATCGGGGGTCTGCAACCTTCGTATCGATCAGGCGACGCGCCCATTGGAGACGGCATGGGCTGTGCGTCCGATAGGTTGACAACCAGCGCAGATAATACCCGATGGACTCGGGTTCATGACCCTCCACAACCCCTCACCGAACCGAAATTCCCATGCCTCTGACCCCGGACGACGTCGGCCGTATCGCGCACCTCGCACGGCTGGCGTTGCAGCCTGCCGAACAGGCGGCCATGCTCAACCAGCTCAATGCTTTCTTCTCCATCGTCGAGCAGATGAGCGCGGTCGATACCGCGGGCGTGGAGCCGCTGTACACCCCGCTGTCGGCCGTCAGCGAAGTCAACCTGCGCCTGCGCGACGACGTGGTCACAGAAAGTAACCAGCGCGAACTCAACCAGCGCAGCGCGCCAGCGGTGGAAGACGGGCTGTTCCTCGTGCCGCGGGTAGTTGAATGAGCGGCGCCCTGCATGACCTGGGCGTGGCCGAACTGGCGAAGGCGCTGGCTGACAAGCAAGTGTCCAGTGTGGAGGTCACCAGTCACCTGCTGAGCCGCATCACGGCTCACGAGCATCTGGGCGCCTGGCTGTGCGTCGACGCCGATGCTGCGCTCACCCAGGCCCGCGAGGCCGATGCGCGCAGGGCGCAAGGTGGCGCCGAACCTTCGCAGCCGCTGCTCGGCGTGCCGCTCGCGCACAAGGACATCTTCGTCACCCGCGATCTGCCCACCACCGCCGCCTCGAAAATGCTGGCGGGCTACCGCAGCCCGTTCGACGCCACCGTGGTGTCGCGCCTCGGCGCGGGCGAGCCGGGCCGGGGGCCAGGCGCCGGCATGGTGACATTGGGCAAGCTGAACTGCGACGAGTTCGCGATGGGCTCGGGCAACGAGAACTCGGCCTATGGCGCGGTCAAAAATCCATGGGACCTCAGTCGGGTGCCCGGCGGCTCGTCGGGTGGCAGCGCCGCTGCGGTGGCCGCTCGCCTGGTGCCTGCCGCCACCGGCACCGACACCGGCGGCTCGATCCGCCAGCCGGCCAGCTTTTCCGGCATCACCGGCATCAAGCCGACCTATGGCGTGTGCTCGCGCTTCGGCATGATCGCCTTTGCCTCCAGCCTCGACCAGGCCGGCCCGATGGCGCGATCGGCCGAAGATTGCGCCTTGCTGCTGGGCGCGATGAGCGGTTTCGATGAGCGTGACGCCACCAGCGCGCAGCGCCCACCGCAGGATTACGCAGCCGCGATGCGCACACCGCGCGCTGGCGCCACCGCTGTGCAACCGCTGAAGGGCTTGCGGATCGGGCTGCCCAAGGAATTCTTCCCTGCCGCGCTGGCGTCCGAGGTCGATGGCACCGTGCGCGCCGCACTGGCCGAGCTCGAAAAGCTCGGCGCCACGCTGGTCGATGTCAGCCTGCCACGCACCGAATTGTCGATCCCGGTCTACTACATCATCGCGCCGGCCGAAGCGAGTTCGAACCTGAGCCGCTTCGACGGCGTGAAGTTCGGCCACCGCGCATCGAGCTACACCGACCTGGTCGACATGTACAAGAAGACGCGTGCGGAAGGCTTCGGCGACGAGGTCAAGCGCCGGATCATGATCGGCAGCTATGTGCTCAGCCACGGCTACTACGACGCTTACTACCTGCAGGCCCAAAAGCTGCGACGCATGATCGCCGACGATTTCCAGCGCTGCTTCGCCGACTGCGACCTGATCGCCGGCCCCGTGGCGCCAACGGTCGCCTGGAAGCGCGGTGGCAAGGGCGACGACCCCGTGGCGAACTACCTCGCCGACATCTTCACGCTGCCCGCCAGCCTGGCCGGCCTGCCCGGTATGAGCGTGCCGGCGGGCTTCGCGGCCAGTGGCGAAGGCGCGGGCATGCCCGTCGGCCTGCAACTGATCGGCAACTACTTTCAGGAAGGCACGTTGCTGCACGCCGCGCACGCCTTCCAGCAGGCAACCGACTGGCACCGGCGCGCGCCGTCTGCCGTGGCGATGGGAGGTGCGGCATGAACACGCCTGCGAGCCAGCTGATCCGCGGCTACGAGGTCGTGATCGGCCTCGAAACCCATGCGCAACTGTCGACCGCCAGCAAGATCTTCAGCGGCTCTTCCACCCAATTCGGCGCGGCGCCCAACACGCAAGCGTCGCCGGTCGATCTGGCGCTGCCAGGCACGCTGCCGGTGATGAACCGTGGCGCAGTCGAACGGGCGATCCAGTTCGGATTGGCCGTCGGCGCCAAGGTGGCCCAGCACTCGATCTTTGCGCGCAAGAACTACTTCTACCCCGACCTGCCCAAGGGCTACCAGATCAGCCAGTACGAAACCCCGGTGGTGCAAGGCGGTGCGATCGAATTCTTCATCGGCAACACCGCCCACAAGGTGCGCTTGACGCGTGCCCACCTGGAAGAAGACGCCGGCAAATCGCTGCACGAGGACTACGCCGGCCAGACCGGCATCGACCTGAACCGCGCGGGCACACCGCTGCTCGAAATCGTGTCAGAACCCGACATGCGCTCCAGCGCCGAAGCGGCCGAATACGCGAAGACATTGCACGCGCTGGTGGTGTGGCTGGGCATCTGCGACGGCAACATGCAAGAAGGCAGCTTCCGCTGCGATGCCAATGTCTCGGTGCGCAAGCCCGGCATGCCTTATGGCACTCGGCGCGAGATCAAGAACCTCAACAGCTTCAAGTTCCTGCAGCAGGCCATCGACTGCGAGATCCAGTGGCAGATCGACCTGATCGAGGACGGTGGCGAGGTGCAGCAGGCCACGGTGCTGTTCAACCCGACCGCCAATGGCGGTCGCGGCGAGACACGGGCCATGCGCACCAAGGAAGACGCGCACGACTACCGCTACTTCCCCGACCCCGACCTGCCGCCACTGGTGATCTCGGCAGACTGGATCGAGCAGGTGCGCACCGCGATGCCCGAACTGCCACAGGCCATGGCCACGCGCTTCCAGCGCGATTACGGTTTGCCGGCCTACGATGCGCTGGCTGTCACACAAAGCAAGGCGCATGCAGCGTTTTTCGAAGCCGCCACGGCGCTGTGCAAGGCGCCCAAGCTGGTCGCGAACTGGATGATGGGCGAGCTGGCCCGTCGGCTGAACGCCGAGTCATTGCCCATCGATGCCAGCCCGGTGTCGGCGGCTGTCATCGCGCAACTCGTGACGCGCATCGGTGACGGCACGATTTCCAACAATGGCGGCAAGCAAGTGCTGGAGCAGCTGTGGGCCGCTGGGCAGCTCTGCGAACCACCTCAGCCCGTCGACGCCTCGTTCGTGGACAAAGCCATAGACGATCTGGGTCTGAGACAGCTGTCCGACACTGGCGAACTCGACCAGTTGCTCGACGACGTGCTGGCAGCCAACACCAAGTCCGTCGAGGAATACCGCGCCGGCAAGGAGAAAGCCTTCAACGCCTTGGTCGGTCAGGCCATGAAGGCGACCAAGGGCAAGGCCAACCCGGCTCAGGTCACGGAGCTGCTGAAGAAGAAGCTGGGCTGAGCGTCGGTGGTGTCGCCGACGCGGCGGACGCCGGCGCCATCGGGCCGAGCGAGCCCGGCGGCGCGCCCGCCCAGAGCTTGCGCAGCCGTGCCAGTTCGACGTCGAAGGTGGCGTTGATGCGCTGCGTCTCGGCTTGCTGGTTCTGGATCAGCGCGCGCTGCGCCTCGGCGGCGGCATCGATGCCATCGAGCTGCTGCTTCAGCCGTGTCGGCATCGAGCGGCCGACATAGAACTCCGCCTCTTCGAGCAGGGGCTTCTTCTCCATGGCCAACGCTTCCAGGCGCTTCTCTGACAGCTGCAGCGTGCGCTTGAAGTCGTCGAGCGCTGCAATACGGGCTTTCTGGTGCGCCGCCTCGTTCGGATAGCGCATGCGCAGGTTGCGGTCACGGCGTACCGCATCGACCTCGGCCGCGCGGCGAGCCGCTCGTTCGCGTTCACGGGCTTCGGCCTCGACGCGTTCGTCTGCCGTCATCGTGGGCGGCACCACCTTCTTGGTCGAGCCGTCGGCGTTCAGCATGCGCTGCTCGCGGGCAGTGCATTCGGGAATGGGCCGGTCGGACGTCAGCCGCTTGTTGTTGGCGTCAACACAGGAGTAGATCGTTGCCGCCGACGCCGCACCCGTCCCGACGCCCACGCCGGCCAGCGACAGCAGCAACACCGACCACGTTCGCACGCAACGCCTTTGCAAAGCCGGGCGAATTGAGTCAGACGCCATAGCGCGCACGGTAGTGGCGAACCCGCTCGGCGTGTGCCGCGAGTGCGGGCGCATCGGTGGACTGCAGCACCTGCAGCAGATCTGTGAGTGTCGCGATCGCGGTCACCGGCAGCCCGAGTTGCTGCCGCACGAACTGCACTGCCGACCACGGCGCTTCTTGTCCCTGATCGGTGGCTTTTTCCTGGCGGTCCAGCGCAATGACCACCGCACTGGGCGTGCCACCCGCCGCCTCGATCATCGCGATCGATTCGCGCACCGAGGTGCCGGCCGAGATCACGTCGTCGATGATCAGCACCCGCCCGCGGACCGGCGCGCCGACCAGCGTGCCACCTTCGCCGTGGTCCTTGGCTTCCTTGCGGTTGTAGGCGTACGGCACATTGATGCCCAGTCGCGCCAGTTCGACCGCCACCACCGCCGCGAGCACGATGCCCTTGTAAGCCGGGCCGAACAGCATGTCGAAATGCAGTGCGCCCGAAGCCTGTGCCTGCTGCAGGCGCCGTGCATAAAATTGAGCGAGGCGGCCGAGCTTGGCGCCGTCATCGAACAGGCCAGCGTTGAAGAAGTACGGCGAGAGCCGGCCCGCCTTGGTCTGGAATTCCCCGAACCGCAGTACGCCTGCGTCGAGTGAGAACTTGACGAAATCCTGAGCGAGTTCGTCAGAGTCCGAATCAACCAAGCCGCTTTGGCTCATCTGAGGAATCCTGTGCTCCGACTGGTCACGTTGAATCTGAATGGCATCCGGTCTGCGGCCAGCAAGGGCTTTGAAGACTGGGTGTCTGCTGCGGCGCCCGATTGTATGGGGGTGCAGGAGGTGAAGGCGCAGGCCGACACCGTGGTCGGGCGCTTCGATCGCATGGCCGGCTTGGAGGGTCATTTCCATTACGCATCGAAAAAGGGCTATTCCGGCGTCGGCGTCTACACCCGACACCGTCCAAGCAAGATTCGCATCGGCATCGGCAATGCCGAATTCGACGGCGAAGGCCGCTGGGTCGAAGCCTGTTTCGACGACCCGAAGCGCGCAGAGTTTCCTCGCTTCAGCGTCATCAGTTGTTACTTTCCCAGCGGGAGCAGCGGCGACGAGCGGCAGCAGGCCAAGTTCCGCTTCCTGGCCCTGATGGAGCCGCACCTTCGGCGTCTGCGCGCCGAGCGCGAGTTCGTGCTGCTGGGCGACGTCAACATCGCCCACAAGGAAATCGACCTGAAGAACTGGAAGGGCAACCTGAAGAACAGCGGCTTCCTGCCCGAAGAGCGCGCGTGGATGACGAATCTGCTCGATGCCGACTCGGGCGTCGGGCTGGTCGACGTGTTCCGCACGCTCGACCCCAACCCCGACCGCTACACCTGGTGGAGCAACCGTGGTCAGGCCTGGGCCAAGAACGTGGGCTGGCGCATCGACTACCACCTCGCCACGCCCGGCATCGCCGCCCGCGCGCGCCGCACCGACATCCACCTCGAGCCGCGCTTTTCAGACCATGCGCCGCTGACGATCGACTACGACGTCACATTCTGATCCGCCCACACGCCACCCAGGCTGACGGCCACCTCCGAGATCGACCGCCAGCATTGCAGCGGATCAGCGAGGGCCGTCCATCGCTCTCAGGATCATCTGCATCACATGTAGGGCAGCCTGGTCGGGCACCTGGGGGGACAGCTCGAGTTGATCCGTCAGCTTGCACTGCATGATCCCCACGATCCCGTGCATGGACGACCAGATGTACAGCGCGTCAAGCTCGACGAGCGCCTGCTTGGATGACTCGGTGCCATGGATGCGCCGCAGCACGCCGAGCAACAGGTCAAACGCGTGTCGCGCGTCCTGCAGCAGACTCGGATGCTCTGCAGCCTGCGGCCAGGGCGTGTCGAACATCAATCGGTACTCGAGTGGGTGCTGCGCGGCATAGCTCAAGTACTGGCGGCCCATCGACTGCAGGTCGGCCTTGGGATCGTCGTAGCGATCTCGGGCATCAAGATGCGCAGCGAAACCCTGAAAGCAGCGCCGCAGCACCTCCGCCAGCAGATGATCCCGGTTGAGATAGTGACGATAGGGCGCCTGGTGCGACACACCGAGCCGACGGGCGACGTCGCGCAGACTCAGCTTCTCGATGCCATGTTCGGCAATGAAGTCGCGGGCCACCTGAATGCAGGCCTCCTTGAGATCGACAGGCTCCGCGGTCTTGATCTTTTTGGGCATCCGGGTCTCGGTTCGCAATGGCTCGGGGACGGACGCTAGCACGGCGCCCCGCATCGGCCATCTCGATTGAAGAATCGATGTTGACAGCGTCAACAAGACAAAGCCACAATGGTTGACGCCGTCAACAAAGTCGATCTGTGGCCGTGAACCCTCCCTCCTGTATTCCGTGGTCGAACACACCGAGGGGCTGCCCCAGCGTCGCTCGCCTCACGTTTGCGGCCTCGGTCTGCGCGCTGTTGCTGGCGATCGGCGGCTGTGCCTCCACGGTGGAGCCCACACGCTCGCTGGCAGCGTCTCACGTCACCGCCGACACGTTCCGCGGCGCTTCGGCCAATGGCAAGGCGTTTGATCTGGCGTGGTGGCAACGCTTCGGTGATCCGACACTCTCGGACCTGATCGAGCGCGCGCTCGATGCGAATCTCGACATCCGTGTGGCTGCCTTGCGGGTTGAAGAGGCGCGCGCAGGACTGCGGCAGATCGATTCGCGTCTCGCACCAACGCTGGGCCTGGGTGCATCCGCATCCGATCAGCGCAGCAGTCTGCCCGCGCCGGTGAAGCAGAACTCCCCCGACGTGCGCGCCTACCGCGCTTCGGTCGATCTGAGCTGGGAGCTGGATGTGTTCGGCGCTGCACGAGCCGCATCGAACGCGGCCCAGCTCGACGCCGAGGCCGCGGCCTTCGGTGTCGAGAGCGCCCGGCTGTTGATCAGCGCCGAAGTCGCGAGACAGTACTTCGTTCACCAGGGCGCGAGAGCACGGCTGAACCGCGTCGAGGCACTGCTGCAGTCGCAGGCTGACAGCGAGCGCTTGACACAAAGCCGAGTCGCGGCCGGCGAGGCCAGCCGTTTCGAGCTGTCCCGGGCCGCGGGCGAGACCGCCGCACTGTCGGCGCAACGCCCCCCGCTGCGGGCCCTGATGGCCACGACCGAGCATCAGCTGGCACTGCTGCTCGGAACATCTGCGAGTGTCGTGTTGGACGGTCTGGCCACCGCCGCTCCAACCACGCTGGCGGAGGTGCCCGTCTTGGCGACAGGCCAACCAGTGGAACTGCTGTCGCGCCGCCCTGACTTGCGAGCCGCCGAACGGCAATTGGCAGCAGCCAGTGCGCGCCTGCGCGAGAGCCAGGCCGATCTGCTGCCCAAGTTCTTCCTGAGCGCGTTGCTCGGCGGCGAAGACCTGCGCGTCAACATGCTCGACCTGTCGCCTGCCCGCTACAGCAACGTGGCCCTGGCATTCACGATGCCCCTTTTCAACGCCGGTCGCCTGCAAGCCGCGGTCGATCGGCAATCGGCACGCGAACGCATCGCTGCGCTGAGTTACGAACAGCGTGTGCTCAGCGCCGTGCAGGAAGTCGAAAGCAGCCTCGTCGTGCTCGCCGAAGAGCGCATGCGTCTGGCCGCCATCGATCAGACCCTCGCGCTTCGGCGTACGGGATTCCGGCATGCCGAGTCGCTGCACCGAGAAGGGCAGATCGGCATGCTGCCTCTGCTTGATGCACAGCGCAACGTCATGCTCGCAGAGATGGCGGCCATCGAGAGTCGCACCCAACTGGCCCTCAATGCGGTCCAGCTCTTCAAGTCGATGGGCGGTGGCTGGCGGGTCGAGGCGCAGTCTGGTGCCGCCGCGCTGCCGGCTCCCGTGCCCGAACCTCACACCGAGGCCGATCGTCAGCCCGTTCTGGAAAGCAAAGTCCGATGAACACCCGCGATGACCTCGATGCGCCGACCTCGCGCTCGCTGTGCTTCTGGTCGTGCCTTGCGTCCGCGCTGCTGCTTGCCGCATGCAGCCCGGCACCGGAGCCGGCGACTCCCATCCAGGCCGTGTACGTGTCACGTGTGCACCACGACACGGACGAAGCGGGGCGCCGTCTCAGCGGGACGGTCAGTGCCCGCTTCGAGAGCGAGTTGTCCTTTCGGGTCGGTGGCAAGATTGCCTTGCGCGCGGTGGAGGTGGGCCAAAGCGTCAAGCAAGGGCAGTTGCTGGCACGCCTCGACGATACGGACCTGCAGCTCGCCGTCGACGTCGCAGCACAGCAGTGGCGTGCCGCTCAGGTCGAGGCCGAGCAGGCCTCCAGCGACGCCGCACGATTCCGAAGGTTGCTGACCGATGGCTCGGTGGGCGCAGCAGACCTCGAGCGACAGCAAGCGCGTGCAGATGCTGCCGCGGCGCATCTCGCGCAGGCCGGCGGTCAACTCGATCTGGTCCGCCGCCGCCTCAGCTACGCTGCGTTGTCGGCGCCATTCGATGGCGTTGTGACAGCACGGAGGTTCGAAACCGGTCAAGTCATCGGTGAAGCACAAGCCCTTCTCACGCTGGCGAGGCCCGATGCACTCGATGTGGTGGTCGATGTCCCGGAGTCGCTGGCACCCGACCTGCACACCTACCGCGCCAGCGCCCGCCTGCTTGCACAACCCGGCGATGCGACAAGCAATCCGCTGGAGTTGCGTCTGCGCGAGCTCGCACCGTCTGCCAGTACGGCGACGCGCACCTTTCGGGCTCGTTACACCATCACGGCGACGGCGACATCGACAGCGAGCGCAGCGATTGCGCGGTTGGGGAACACCGTCGAGTTGCACCTGAGCCGTCAGAACAGCGAGCCCTCAGCGCTGCTGCCACTGGGCGCCGTGCTGTCGGTGGCGCAATCGCCGACGGTATGGGTGGTCGATCAAGATGCCGGCACGCTCACGTCATCGCCAGTAGAGGTGCTGTCGCAGACCAGCGACATGGTGCGCGTGCGCGGACTCGCCGAAGGCGCACTGGTGGTGTCGGCCGGCGCACAAAAGCTGGATGCCGCGATGCGCGTGCGCGCTGTTGCACGACCACTGGCCGATGCGATCCAGGCGCGGTCGGTCGGGGTTTCAGGCGCGGCACGATGAGGTCATTCAACCTGTCCGAATGGGCGGTGACACACCGCCAGATGGTGCTCTTCCTGATCCTCGCCACGCTGATCCTCGGGCTGGCATCGTTCACGCGACTGGGCCGATTGGAAGATCCCAACTTTGAAGTGCCGACCATGACCGCGGTGGTCGCGTGGCCGGGCGCAACGGCCCAGCAAGTGCAAGACGAAGTACTCAACCGCATGGAGCGGGAGCTGCAGGAAATCGACGGCATCGATTACATCCGCAGCTTCTCGCGACAGGGCTATGGCGGGCTGACGTTTTGGATGAAGGGCGGCAGCTCGAAGAAGCAGCTCGAGGCGGCCTGGTACCAGGCACGCAAGAAGATCGGGGACGTTCGAGGCGAATTCCCCGATGGTGTGCGCGGTCCGTTCTTCAATGACGAATTCACTGACGTCTACACCGTGCTGTATGCCTTGCACGCTCCCGAGCTCGAATGGCCAGAACTGCAGGCGCTGGCCGAAGATCTGAAGCGCGGTCTTCAATCAGTGTCTGGCGTCAACAAGGTCGATTTGCTCGGGCGGCAGGCGCAACAGGTTCATGTGGAGTTTTCCAGCAGGCGCCTGGCCGCACTGGGGCTGACGCCGCAGAGCCTGATCGACGCACTCTCGCGTCAGAACGCGATCACCCCGGCTGGCGCCGTCGAGGGCAGCGCCGAGCGCACCTTCGTGCGCATCAGTGGACCCCTGCGCGATGTCGCGGACATCGAGGCGTTGCCGATCGAAGCCAGCGGCCGGTTGCTGCGCCTGTCGGACGTGGCGACCGTCCGCAATGCGCTGGAAGACCCCCCTTCCTTCACCGTTCGGCACAACGGCGAGTCGGTGCTGGCCCTCGGGGTCACGGTGTCGCGCAGCGGCAACCTGCTGGCGATCGGAAAGACGCTGGATGCGCGCCAAGCCGAGTTGCAAGCCCGCCTGCCCGTGGGTGTGCGCCTGGAGAAGTACGCCGACCAGCCCAAGGTCGTCGAGGCCGCCGTGTGGGAGTTCGAGCGTTCGTTCCTCGAAGCGCTTGCCATCGTCCTGGCGGTGTCGTTCATTGCCCTCGGCTGGCGCACCGGCGTGGTGGTGGCGGCCTCGGTGCCCCTGGTCCTGGGTCTGGTCGCCATCGTGATGTACGCCGCAGGCTGGGCGCTCGACCGCATCTCGCTCGGAGCGCTGATCATCGCGCTGGGCCTGTTGGTCGATGACGCCATCATCGCCGTCGAGATGATGGTCGTGAAGATGGAGCAAGGCATGGACCGCGTCAAGGCGGCGACCTTCGCCTACACGTCCACGGCTTTCCCGATGCTCACCGGCACGATGGTCACGATCGCCGGCTTCATGCCCGTGGGCTTCGCTCAGTCGATCTCGGGTGAGTACGCCGGTGGCATCTTCTGGGTGGTTGGGGTCTCGCTGGTGGCGTCATGGCTGGTGGCGGTGGTGTTCACGCCCTACCTGGGCGTGGTGCTGCTGCCGAAGTCGATGCCCGGCCAGCCCACGACCACCGCAGCAGCGGCGCATGACCCCTACGACCGCCCCGTCTATCGACGCCTGCGCCGCAGCCTCGACTGGTGTGTCGAACACCGGTGGACGGTGATCGCCTCGACCGTCTTGTTGTTCGTCGTGGCAGGCGCGGGCATGGGCCTGGTCCAGCAGCAGTTTTTCCCGACCGCGTCGAGGCCGGAGCTGCTGGTGGAACTGCGGCTGCGCGAAGGTTCGTCGTTCACGGCGACCGCGGCACAGGTCGAGCGGCTCGAAAAGGTACTCAAGGGCGACGCCCAGGTGCAATCGTTCACGGCCTACACCGGCGCCGGGTCACCGCGCTTCTACCTGAGCCTGTCGCCCGAACTGCCGAACCCGTGCTACGCGCAGTTCGTCATCCAGACAGCGAGCATCGCTGAGCGCGAGGCCGTGCGCGATCGGCTGCTGGCGATATTCGCAGCCGACGCAGACTTTCCGGATCTGCGCGGTCGCGTGCTGCGGCTGGACTTCGGGCCACCTGTCGGCTTCCCGGTGCAGTTTCGGGTGATCGGGCCCGACACGGCGCAAGTTCGCCAGATTGCCTACCGCGTGCGCGACCTGGTTCGAAAGAGCCCCCTGGTGCGAGATACGCAGCTCGACTGGAACGAGCAAGTGCGCACGCTGCGCGTGCAGGTCGATCAGGACAAGGCACGCCTGTTGGGTCTTGCGTCATCGGATGTCGCGAACATGACGCAGGCCGTCGTGTCGGGCATCCCCGTGACACAGCTGCGCCGCGGAGAAGAGCTGGTCGACGTGGTGGTGCGTGCCGTCCCCGACGAACGGTTGGCGCTGGAGCATCTGCCCGATGTCTCTCTTTTCTCTCGCAGCGGCGCGGTGGTTCCGTTGTCGCAGATCGCCACCGTCGACGCGACCTACGAAGAGCCGGTGCTGTGGCGACGCAACCGGGACATGGTGTTGACGGTGCGCAGCGACCTGGCCGACGGCGTGCAGGGGCCCTACGCGACCCAGCAGATCTGGCCCTCGTTGCAACCGGTCATCGACAGCCTGCCACCGGGCTACCGCATCGAGCAGGGCGGTGCGATCGAGGAAAGCGACAAGTCCAACAAGGCGTTGTTCGCCGTGTTTCCCTTGATGTTCGCCGTGATGCTG
The DNA here is from genome assembly GCA_002255905.1 of Burkholderiales bacterium PBB1. GTDB lineage: Bacteria > Pseudomonadota > Gammaproteobacteria > Burkholderiales > Burkholderiaceae_C > PBB1. The sequence continues at coordinate 380,085 of NKIN01000004.1, read as the reverse complement.
CTTTTCTTGATGATGCAGTTGCAAAGCTTCGCGCGCATGTTGCTGGTGTTCCTGACGGCACCGCTCGGGCTGATCGGCGTGGTCCCGGCACTGCTGGCCTTCCACGCACCCTTCGGATTCGTTGCGTTGCTGGGTGTCATCGCACTCGGCGGCATGATCATGCGCAACGCGGTGATCCTGGTCGACCAGATCGACCAGGACATCGCCCAGGGCGCGGCGCCCTGGCAGGCCATCGTCGACGCGACCACCCGCCGTGCCCGGCCCGTGGTGCTGACCGCCGCGGCTGCCATCTTCGCGATGATTCCGCTGACCCGCAGCGTGTTCTGGGGGCCGATGGCGATCTCGATCATGGGCGGACTGATCGTCGCCACGGTGCTGACGCTCGCTCTGGTTCCGGCGCTGTATGCGGCCTGGTTTCGCGTGCGGCGTCCGGATGGCGTTGGTCGCCTGAACGATGCTGCGCGAGCGCCCGCCTGACGCCACGCTTCGGCGTCGCTGAACCGGCCTGGGCAACAATCCGGGCATGACGCTACAAACCATCGAATTCGAAACCGCACCGAACCCCACGGCCAGCATCATCGTGTTGCACGGCCTGGGCGCCGATGGCAACGATTTCGTACCGATCGCCGAGGAACTGCGCCTGGACGCGGTTGGCCCGGTGCGCTTTGTTTTCCCGCATGCACCCGTGCGTCCGGTGACGATCAACGGAGGCATGGCGATGCGCGCCTGGTACGACTTGCTGCATGCCGATCTGGTGCGCCGTGAAGACGAGGCCGGACTGCGCGCCTCGCGGCTGGACATCGAGGCATTGATCGCCAAGGAACGAGAGCGCGGCATTGCCGCCTCGCGCATCGTGCTGGCGGGCTTCTCGCAGGGCTGCGCGATGACGCTGCTCACCGGACTGCGCCACACCGAGCGGCTGGCCGGTTTGGTCGGGATGTCAGGCTATCTCCCGCTGGCCGACACCACGGCGGCCGAGCGCAGTGCAGCGAGCATGGCCTTGCCGGTGTTCCTGGCGCATGGAACCGGTGACAGCGTCGTGCCGCTGGCACGTGCGGCCGCGGCGCGAGACGCACTGCAGGCCCTGGGCTGCGTGGTCGACTGGCACGAGTACCCGATGGCGCACTCGGTGTGCGCCCAGGAGGTCAGCGACCTGAACCGCTGGCTGCTGAAGGTGCTGGCGGCCTGACCGTCGGCGCTCAGCCGGCCGCTGACGCGCTGGGCGCTGTGGGTGCGGGTGGGGCATAGCGCTGCTTCGGCTTGTCAGCACGGGCATACAGCCCCTGCACTGCCGGGATGTTGGCTTCGATGTCCTTGATGCGGGTGGTGCCGGCCGGATGGGTGGACAGCCACTGCGGCGGAGCGCCCTTGTTGGCCACGGCCATCTTCTGCCAGAGGCGAACGCCAGCCCGTGGCTCGTAGCCGCCGCGTGCCGCGAGGTCCAGGCCGATCTTGTCGGCTTCAGATTCGTCGTCGCGCCCGAATTTCAGCGTCAGCAACTGGCTGCCCATGTCGGCAAGATAGCGCCCGCCACCGCCCAGGCCCAACAACGCCGCGCCGATCTCGATCGCCCCGCGCGTCGCGGCCGACTTGCCCATGCGCTCGCGGGCATGCTCGCGCAGCGCGTGGGCGATCTCGTGGCCCATCACCTGCGCCACCTCGTCGTCGGTGAGCTGCAAGGTATCCAGGATGCCCCAATAGAAGGCGATCTTGCCGCCCGGCATGCAGAAGGCATTGATCTGCTTGCTGCCGATCAGGTTGACCTCCCACTTCCAGTTCGCAGCACGCGGCGTGCTGCGCAGGTTGGGCGAGTTGCTGAACGGGATCAGCCGCTGGGCGATGGCATTCAGGCGGATCACCTGCGGGTGGTTGGCCGGCGCCAGCGCCTTCTGCGCCGCGGCCTGTTGCAGCATCTGCTGGTACTGCTGGGCCGCTGCGCTTTCGATCTGCTCGGCCGGCACCAGCTTGGCCAGCGTGGACTGTTTTTCGACCACGACACCGTCGCGCGCCCAGCCCGGCAACGCCAGGGTCGCCCCCGCACCCAGCACCGCCTGGGCGAACCCGCGGCGGGCATGCAGACGACAGCTGCAACCCGCGGCATGCCACAGAGCGGCGGCGGTGGCGGGGTCGGGCTCGAAGGTGGCGTGGGGGTCGAATTCCGTCGTCATGATGTTGGGCATCGGGCTGGAGGTCGGTGTCGCAGTTTGGCAGCGTTGGGCAGAGGCGCGGTTGTCAATCGTCGGCGCTTGGAGCGCTGGAATCAACCTCGAGTTCACGCACCGCATCGCGCAACCACCACAGCATGCCCAACGCCGGCAGCGCCAGCACGGTGGACACGACGAAGAACGTGGGCCATCCGATCGCTTCTGCCAACACACCCGCCAGCGGCCCGACCCAGACCCGGCCGACCGAAGCGAACGCCGACAGCAAAGCGTACTGCGTGGCCGTGAAGCGCTGGTTGCACAGGCTCATCAGGAAGGCCACGAACGCGGCGGTGCCCATGCCGCCCGAGAGGTTCTCGGCCGCGATCACCATCAGCAGGCCGCCATCGATGTCCGTGGCCTGCGCCAGCTTGACGAAGCCCCAGTCGAACGGCGGCAGCACGAAACCCGGCACCGCCCCCTTGCCGTGGACGGCGAGCCACCAGAAACCGAGGTTGCTGGCCATCTGCAACACGCCGAACAGCAGCAGCGCACGCCACAGACCCAGCTTCAGCATCAGCAGGCCGCCGACCAGCGCGCCGGCTATCGTCAGCCACAGGCCGATCAGCTTGTTGACGACGCCCACCTCGGCCGGGCTGAACACCATCGCCTTCAGCAGGAAAGGCGTCATCAGCGAGCCGGCAAAGGCATCGCCCAGCTTGTAGAGCACGATGAAGGCGAGGAAGGCGGCCGCGCCCCGCTGCGAGAAATAGCTGTTCAGGCCGTTCAACAGCGTCTGGAACTTCGCTGCGCGCGCCGCCCACGCCGCCAGCGGCAGTGTGAACGCCAGGCCCAGCAACAGCGCCAGCAGCTCGGTCCATTTGCGCTGCAGGCCGGCATCCAGCGTGCCGCCCTCGAACCACGGGGCGAGCAGCGCGTGAGCGATCGGCGGACCCAGGCGGTCGCTGACGACGAAACCCACCGCCACCGCGGCGAGCAATGCGGCAAATCCGATCAGGTCCTGCCGGGCCACGCTGGAGCGGTCGCCCACCGACCGGATGCGCGGCAGCGCCACCGCCGACAGCACCGCCGCCCCCGCCATCAGTGCGGCCATGAAGCGATAGACCTCGGGCCAGGTCCAGCCGCCGGGCTGACTGGCATTCGACGGGTCGACCCAGATCAGCGCAATGCCGCCGGACAGGATCATGGCGAGCCGGTAGCCCAGCACACTGAGCGACGAGCCAAGGCCGCGCTCCCGGGTGGCCAGCAGATCGGTGCGGTAGGCGTCGATGACGACGTCCTGCGACGCCGCCACGAACGCCACCAGCACCGCCAGCAGTGCAAAGCTGCGCGTGGCCTGCGTGGGCGAGGTGTCGGCCAGCCACAGCAGCGTACCCGCCAACGCCAGCTGCGTGAGCACCAGCCAGCCGCGCCGACGGCCGAGCCACGGCAGCTCGAAGCGGTCCATCAATGGCGCCCACAGGAACTTGAACGTGTAGGGCAGGCCGACCAGGCTGAGGAAGCCAATGGTGGCCACGTCCAGCCCTTCGAGACTGAGCCAGGCCTGCATCGCCTGGCCGGTCAGCGCCAGCGGCAGACCAGAGGCAAAGCCAAGAACCGTGACCACCGCCAGGCGGTGCACCATGCCGGCGTCGAAGCGTTTCGGCGGACGGTGGGGCCAGGGTGCGGCGTCGCGCGGTTCGGCATCGGGCATGGGGCATTCTAGGAAGGCGGCGCGCTGCGCCTGCGGCCATGGCTGGCGTGCATATTGCTGATTCGGGCTTCAACTCTCGTGGAGGCCTCGATGAAGACTTTCATCCGCGTTGTCGAAGTCTGGGTGCCCAGCCACGATCGAAGTTACCTTGAATTCAGCGGTGGCCTGTACAGCAGCGCCCACCGCTTTGGTGCGGCGAGCGGTTCACGCTGCTTTGGCCGTGGCGAGGGGCTGCCAGGCCAGGCCTGGGAACAAGGCCAGCCGATCGTGTTGAAGCAGTTCGAGGGCTCGTACTTCCAGCGCACGAAAGCAGCCCAGGCCGACGGACTCACTTGCGGCATCGCACTGCCGATCTTTGCCGGCGACTTTCTCACCTCGGTGCTGGTCATGTTCTGCGGCGATGACGATCTGCACGCCGGGGCGATCGAGCTGTGGCGCAACGACCCGACAGACAGCGCCGACCTGTCGCTGGTCGATGGCTACTACGGCTCGATGTCCGATGCGTTCGAGTTGATCTCGCGCAGCATCAGCTTTCGCCGCGGCAACGGCCTGCCCGGGGTGGCCTGGGAACTGGGTGGCCCGGTGTTCATCGAGGACCTGGGTCGAAGCGATCGCTTCCTGCGCGCCGAGACAGCGCTGAAGGTCGGCATCAACCGCGGCTTCGCCTTCCCATGCGCCACGCCGCGCGAGGAAACCTACGTGATGACCTTCCTGTCGGCGCTCGGTACCCCGATCGCGCGCCGCTGCGAGTTCTGGGACCCGGACCCGACACGACAGACGCTGCAGCGCGGCGGCGGCTTCTGCGAGGTTGACGGCCGTGTCGAGGCCGCCCCCGACCTGCTGCTGGAGCGGGGACAGGGCACGATCGGCCGGTTGTTGCTGACCGGCGTACCGGCCGTCACCAGTTGCGCGGTCGACGAGCCCGCGGGCATCGGTGCCATGGCGGCGCGAACAGGCCTGCATGCGCTGGCCGCCATCCCCATCCTGCGAGAGGGGCGCCTGATGGCGGTGGTGGCGCTGTACTTCTGAGAGCCCTCTCCGAAGGCTCCGGTGCAGAGCCTGCGGATCGAGTTGCCTAGGCCGACTTCTTTGCTGCCGTCTTCTTCGCTGCGGGCTTGGCAGGGCGCGGCTCGAACTCGAAGCTGACCTTGCCCTCCTTCGCGTCGAAGGCCAGCCGCGCCTTGAACTTGCGCCGGGTCTTGTTCGACACGAAGTTCTCCAGCAGGTCGGTCTTGCCGGTCTGCAACAGCTTGGTCATCTGCTCGCGCGGCACGGGCTGTTGCAGGATGATCTTGCCGCTCTTGAAGTCGCAGGTGACATTGGCCCCGACCGCGTGCTCGCACACATAGCTGGTGCCGTGCTCGTAGACCTTGCCCTGGTCCTTCGGACAGTGGCCCAGCGGCTCCTGTTCGGAGAAATCGACCGGCTCGCCGGCCTCGGCCTTCGCGTCGTCGCCGAAATCGAATTCGAGCTTCCAGTTCTTGATCTCGTCGTCGTACACGAGCTTGATCTCGGCGGTGAACGGCCAGCCCGCCTTGGAGCGGAATCCATCGAGCGGGCCGATCTTCTTGTTGGCGATGAAGGCCTCGACTTCGGGCAACTCGAAGCTGCGACTGCCGGGAATCTTGCTGATGCTGAAACCGCAGCCCGCGCCCTCGCCACCCTCCGACGCGACCGCGCCTTCCTTGCCCACGCAGGTGTAGCGGCGGTAGTTTTCCTTGACCACGCCGCCGCAGTTCGGGCACGGGACAGAGAGCGTCGCGTAGTCGCCGGGGATGGTGTCGCGGTCGTATTCCTTCGCCTTGGCGACGACGCGCTCGGTCATCTTGGCGATCTCGGCCATGAAGGTCTCGCGGCTGAGCTTGCCTTTTTCCATCTCGGCCAGCTGGAACTCCCAGTTGCCGGTCAGCTCGGGCTTGGTCAGCTCCTCGACCTGCAGACCGCGCAGCAGTGTCATCAGCTGGAAGGCCTTGGCCGTGGGGATCAGCTCACGGCCCTCGCGCACGATGTACTTCTCGAGGATCAGGCCTTCGATCGTCTGCGCGCGGGTGGCCGGCGTGCCCAGACCCTTCTCGGCCATGGCCTCGCGCAACTCGTCGTCGTCGATCAATTTACCGGCGCCTTCCATCGCGCTGAGCAGCGTGGCCTCGGTGTAGCGCGCCGGGGGCTTGGTCTTCAGTGGGTTGACGTCGACGTTCTCGGTGCGCACCACCTCGCCCGGTGCCACGGCGACCAGGTTGGCATCGTCTTCCTGTGCTTCGCGGCCATAGACCGCCAGCCAGCCCGGCTTGACCATCACCTTGCCGTTGGTCTGGAAGCTCAGCTCCTTGTCCGCGGCCTTGACCGTGGAGATGCGGGTCGTGACCATGAACTCGGCCGGCGGATAGAACACCGCGAGGAAGCGCTTGACGACCATGTCGTAGAGCTTGGCCTCGATCTCGGTCAGGCTCTTCGGCGCCAGCAGTGTCGGAATGATGGCGAAGTGGTCGGACACCTTGGCGTTGTCGAAGATGCGCTTGTTCGGCTTCACATAGCCGTCGTTCAGCGCCTTGCGCGCGTGGCCTGACAGGGCCCTCAGCGGTCCGGGCAGGTCCTCGTCGGCCAGCATCGCCATCGTGTCCTTGACCACCGGGAGGTAGTCCTCGGGCAGCGCCTTGCTGTCGGTACGCGGGTAAGTCAGCACCTTGTGCTTCTCGTACAGCGCCTGCGCGATCGACAGCGTCGTCTTGGCGCTGAAGCCGAAGCGCGAGTTGGCCTCGCGCTGCAAGGTGGTCAGGTCGTACAGGCCGGGCGCGCTTTGTGAGCTCGGCTTGGCCTCTTCGGTGACGCTGGCGGGCTGGCCGCGCACGGCCTGCGCGATGGCCTGCGCGTCGGCCTCGCTCCAGACGCGGTCGTTGCGCAGCTCGGGATCGTCGGGGTTCTTCTTCCACTTCGGGTCGAACCACTTGCCGTCGTACTCGCCCGCCGCGGCCGCAAAGGTGGCCTTGATTTCCCAGTACGGCCTCGACACGTGCTTGCGGATCTTCTCCTCGCGCTCGACCACCACGCTGAGCGTCGGCGTCTGCACCCGGCCCACCGTGGTCAGGAAGAAGCCGCCGTCGCGCGAATTGAACGCGGTCATGGCGCGGGTGCCGTTGATGCCGACCAGCCAGTCGGCCTCGCTGCGGCTGCGTGCCGCATCCGACAGGCCCTGCATCTCGGTGTCGCCGCGCAGCCGATCGAAGCCGTCGCGGATCGCCTGCGGCGTCATGCTCTGCAGCCACAAGCGCTGGATGGGCTTGTCGATCGGCTTCTTCTCGCTGCCGGCGTACTGCACGATCAGCCGGAAGATCAGCTCACCTTCACGACCCGCATCGCAGGCGTTGATCAGTGCCGTCACATCTTTGCGCTTGACCAGCTTGACGACGGCCTGCAGCCGCGACTTGGCCTTGTCGATCGGCGCCAGGTCGAAGTGCGGCGGGATCACCGGCAGGTTGTTGAAGCTCCACTTGCCTCGCTTGACGTCGAACTCCTCCGGCGCCTTGATCTCCACCAGGTGGCCCACCGCCGAGGTGACGACATAGCGGTCGTTCTCGAAATGATCGGCTTGCTTGTCGAACTTGCCAGCCACAGGGGTGAGCGCGCGCACGATGTCCTGTGCGACGCTGGGCTTCTCGGCAATGATCAAAGTCTTGGTCATGTTTTCTGGTCAGAACGCTGGAAGGGTGCCGTGGGGTTGATCGACACCGGCTCGATGCGCAACGTGCGCCTCTCTACAATTCACCGTCTCGCGCGCACACACGCACGGGCGCACGCCCACAATTTCAATGTACCCAAAGAAGTCGACGACGCAAGTGACGGTGCGAAACAGCCCCCCCCACACATCGAAACGGCGCATCCAGGTACGGCGCAGCAGCGTGCATGGTCGAGGCGTGTTCGCGGTCGCACCGATCGCCCGCGACGAGCAGATCATCGAATACACCGGCGAGGTCATCGACTGGCCCGAGGCCCTGCGCCGCCACCCACACGATCCGGACGACCCCAACCATACCTTCTACTTCAGCCTAGAAGGCGGTCTGGTGATCGATGCCAAGGTCGGGGGCAACAGTTCGCGCTGGATCAACCATGCCTGCGAGCCCAACTGCCAGGCCGATGAAACCGACGGACGGGTGTTCATCCGGGCGCTGCGCGATCTGCAACCGGGCGACGAACTGTTCTACGACTACGGTCTGGTGCTCGACGAGCGCCAGACGGCGAAATTGAAGAAGCAATACGCCTGCCGTTGCGGCAGCCCCTCCTGTCGCGGCACCATGCTGGCACCGAAATCACGATGAACTCCTCTGCGTCGCTCACCGCCGATCAAGGTCTGAACTGGAATGTGGAGCAGCTGTATCACCAACTGGCGCCCCGCCTGCCAAACCTGAGCATCGAGGTGGTCTCCGAGATCGCCTCGACCAATTCGGCACTGCTCGAACGGGCCCGGGTCGCGACCCGGCTGTCGTTCGAGGGTGACCTCGCTCAGGTGCGCCGCAGCACCGAAAGCCAGGCATTCGGGCGGCGCACGGCGGACCACCAGCCCTGCCTGCTGGTGGCCGAGCACCAGACGCAGGGCCGCGGCCGGCACGGCCGGGTCTGGCAGTCCGAAGCGGGGGCTTCGCTGACCTTCTCACTGGCGATGCCCCTGTCACCGGTCGATTGGTCTGGCTTCTCGCTGGCGGTCGGGGTGGCGCTGGCCGATGCCCTCGACCCGGCAGGATGCGCAGGCTACGCATCGAACACGGCGGCTGCGACGACTCCCTGGATCGGCATCAAGTGGCCGAATGACCTGTGGCTGATGCCCGCCGGTGGCGCAAGCGCCGAAGGGCGCAAGCTCGGCGGCTTGCTGATCGAGACCGTGCCGGCCGGCGACATGCGGTTGGCGGTGGTCGGGATCGGGCTGAACGTGCTGCCCCTGTCCTTGGCCCACGCACAGGCCAGCAGCGGCTTTGCCTGTCTGCAGGAGATCGATCCCGACGCCAGCGCACCGCAGGTCCTGGCGCGCGTTGTCGTGCCGCTGGTCGACGCACTGCAGCGCTTCGGGCGCGAGGGTTTCGCCGGCTTCGCCGATCGCTTCGCGGCGCGTGATGTGCTGCGCGGCCGGGCCGTGCAGGCGGGTGCTGCCGGTGTGGTGGGCTCCGAAGCGCTGATCCGCACGGCAACGGGCATCGAAGGCGTCGCCGAAGGCGTGTCCAACACGGGGGCGCTGCGCGTGCGCGTGCCGGGCGACGGACTGCGCGAGGTGATGTCGGGCGAGGTCAGCGTTCGGCTGCGACCTGCCGCAGGGGCTCGCTGACACCATGCTGAGAGGCCTGCTGCTGGCCTTGCTGCTGGCCAACCTGGTCTTCTTCGTCTGGTCGCAGGGCGGGCTGGGGAATGCCGATGGCGGCGCTGCAGGCGGTCAGCGCGAGCCCGAGCGGTTGTCGCGCCAGGTGCACCCCGAAGCCGTGCAACTGCTGAGACCGGTGGTCGCTGCCCCGACGCCTGCCTCAACCCCTTCTGCAGCGACTGCGACAGACCTGAGCGCCAGCGGACCCGAAGCGGCCAGTGCCGCCAGCAGTGCCGAGGCGGCCTCCGGACCCGCGACGGCCGAGGTCAGTGCCTCGGCGGCGATCGCGGCATCGGCAGCGGCTTCTGGAGCGTCTGCCGTGGCATCGACGCCCACCCTGGCGCCACCACCCCCGCCCCCACCCGGCACGCGCTGCCTGGAAGCCGGGCCGTTCAGCGGTACCGCGCTCGCTGCGGCGGAAACCGCCCTGGCCGCCAATGCGAAAACCCGCCGCATCGCCCGCCGGTGGGTACAGATGGCGTCAGACGCTGCCAGCGCCCCCTCGGCGCCGCAGCATCACTTGCGCGTCGATGCCACCCCTGCCGAGGTGGCGGTGCTGGAAGCGCTGCCGGCCAGCGTGATCGGCCGCAGCTTCACGCCCTGCACCGCGCGCTGATCGCCACGGCAGACAGGGCACTGGCGCGCCTTACTTCGCGACCACCCGCACCATCTCGAGCACCTTGTTCGAGTAGCCCCATTCGTTGTCGTACCAGGCGACGATCTTGACGAAGGTGCCGTCGAGCGCGATGCCTGCATCGGCGTCGAACACCGAGGTCATCGGCTCGCCGCGGAAGTCGGTCGAGACGACCTTGTCCTCGGTGTAGCCCAGCACGCCCTTCATGGCGCCCTGCGATTGCGCCTTCATCTCGGCGCAGATCTCGGCGTAGCTGGCTTCCTTGTTCAACTCGACGGTCAGGTCGATCACCGACACGTCCGAGGTCGGCACGCGGAACGACATGCCGGTGAGCTTCTTGTTCAGCTCGGGGATCACCACGCCCACCGCCTTGGCCGCGCCGGTGGACGACGGGATGATGTTCTCGAGGATGCCGCGGCCGCCGCGCCAGTCCTTGTTGCTGGGGCCGTCCACCGTCTTCTGCGTGGCGGTTGCCGCGTGCACGGTGGTCATCAGTCCCCGCTTGATGCCCCACTTGTCGTTGAGCACCTTGGCGACTGGGGCCAGGCAGTTGGTGGTGCACGACGCGTTCGAGATGATGGCCTCGCCCTTGTAGGTGCCGTGGTTCACGCCGTAGACGAACATCGGTGTGTCGTCCTTCGATGGGGCGGAGAAGATCACCTTCTTCGCGCCGGCGGCCAGGTGCTTGGCACCCGTTTCCTTCGTCAGGAACAAGCCGGTGGCTTCCACCACGATGTCGGCACCGACCTCGTTCCACTTCAGCTCAGCGGGATCCTTCAACGCCGTCAGGCGGATCTTCCTGCCGTTGACGATCAGGGTGTTGCCGTCGACCGCGATGCTGCCCTTGAAGCGGCCGTGCACCGAGTCGTAGCCCAGCATGTAGGCGAGGTAGTCGGGTTCCAGCAGGTCGTTGATGGCGACGACTTCGATGTCGTTGAAGTTCTGGATGGCCGCACGAAACACCATGCGCCCGATGCGGCCGAAGCCATTGATGCCGATCTTGATGGTCATTGCATTTCCTAGGTATTGAATTCGATTCGGTTCGCGATGGCCACTGGCCTCAGCGCTTCAGTGCGCGCAGCACCGTCGCGACCACGTTGTCGGCCGTGAAGCCGAAATGCTTGAACAGCACTGGCGCCGGAGCCGATTCGCCGTAGGTGTCGATGCCGACGACGGCCGCGCAACCGTACTTCCACCAGCCGTCGCTCACGCCCATCTCGACGGCGATGCGCGGCAGGCCCTTGGGCAGCACGCTGGTCTTGTAGGCCTCGCTCTGGCGATCGAACACTGTGGTCGAGGGCATCGACACGACGCGCACGGCCACTTTCTGCTGCGCCAGCAACTGCTGGGCGTGCAGTGCGAGGCTGACCTCGGAGCCGGTGGCAATGATCACCGCCTGTGCCTTCTTCTTGAGCCCCACCTCGCTTGGCTCGGCCAGCACGTAGGCGCCCTTCGAGATGTCGTCGAGGCCGCTCTTCGGTGCGTAAGGCAGGTTGTGGCGAGACAGGATCAGCGCCGTCGGGCGATCGTGGTTCAGCAGCGCACAGGTCCAGGCGATCGCGGTCTCGGCGGTGTCAGCCGGGCGCCAGACGTCGAGACCCGGGATCAGCCGCAGCGAGGCCACGTGTTCGACCGACTGGTGCGTCGGGCCGTCTTCGCCCAAGCCGATGCTGTCGTGGGTGAACACATGCACCACCCGCAGTTTCATCAGGGCGGCCATGCGCACCGCATTGCGGCTGTAGTCGCTGAAGGTCAGGAAGGTGCCGCCATACGGGATGAAGCCGCCGTGCAGCGCCACGCCGTTCATGATCGCCGCCATGCCGAACTCGCGCACGCCGTAGTTGATGTGCCGGCCACCGTTGCCCGTGCCTGCATCATCAAAGCGCAGCGCTGGCGTGCTGCTGGTGTTGGTGAAGACCGAGCCGGTCAGGTCGGCACTGCCGCCGAGCAGTTCGGGCAGCGCCTTGGTGAAGGCTTCCAGCGCGATCTGGCTGGCCTTGCGGCTGGCCACCGTCTCGGCCTTGGTGTGCGCAGCCAGCGCGGCATCGACGGCGACCTGGGCGAAATTCTTCGGCAACTGGCCCTCGACGCGGCGCACGTATTCGAGCGCCAGTTCGGGGTAGGCCTTACCGTAGGCCTCGAAGGCATCGACCCAGGCCGTTTCGGCAGCGAGGCCGCTGTGGCGTGCATCCCACTGCTCGTAGACGGTTTCGGGAATCACGAAGGGCTCGGACGTCCAGCCCAACGCCTCACGGGTCAGCTTGATTTCTTCCGCGCCCAAGGCTTCGCCGTGTGCCTTGGCCGTGCCACCGCGGTTCGGCGAGCCCTTGCCGATCGTGGTCTTGCAGCAGATCAGCGTGGGCTTGTCCGCGCGCTTGGCCTGGGCGATGGCTGCATCGACTGCATCGACATCGTGGCCATCAACGTTGGCAATCACGTTCCAGCCGTAGGCCTCGAAACGCTTCGGCGTGTCGTCGATGAACCAGGGCTTCACTTGTCCGTCAATGCTGATGCCGTTGTCGTCGTACAGCGCGATCAGCTTGTTGAGCTTCCAGGCACCGGCCAGTGCGCAGGCCTCATGGCTGATGCCTTCCATCAGGCAACCGTCGCCCAGGAAGGCGTAGGTGTGGTGGTCGACGATGGTGTGCCCAGGGCGGTTGAACTCACTTGCCAGCAGCTTCTCGGCCAGCGCAAAGCCGACCGCATTGGTGATGCCCTGGCCCAGCGGACCGGTGGTGGTTTCGACCCCCGGCGTGATGCCGACCTCGGGGTGCCCTGGTGTCTTGCTGTGCAACTGGCGGAAGTTGCGCAGCTCGCTCATCGGCAGTGCATAGCCGGTCAGGTGCAGCAACGCGTAGATCAGCATCGAGCCATGGCCGTTGCTCAGCACGAAGCGGTCACGATCGGCCCAGTGCGGGTTGCCGGGGTTGTGCTTCAGATGCCGGCTCCACAGTGCCACCGCGATATCGGCCATGCCCATCGGCGCGCCGGGGTGGCCGGAATTGGCCTGCTGCACGGCGTCCATCGCCAGGGCACGGATGGCATTGGCCATCAGGGAAGTGGAGTGGTTTGACGCAGTGAAAGCCATGCGGATCCCTGAGGTGGCGGTCGATAGAAACCCTAGATTCTAGGAGGCCTCGATAATTTGCCCGATGCCGCGCCCCACACCGATCGCTGTCCTCGACAGCCGCCCTTCGAGCGGTCCGCTGTGAAAGCCATCGTGTTGGCGGCGGGCCGCGGCGAACGCATGCGTCCGTTGACGGACGTCACCCCGAAGCCGCTGCTGCCGGTGCGCGGCAAGCCGCTGATCGAATGGCATCTCCATGCGCTGGCGCGGGACGGCATCCGTGAGGTGGTTGTCAACACCGCGTGGTTGGAGGAACAGATCGTCGACACGCTGGGCGATGGCTCGCGTTTCGGCGTGTCGCTGCATTACTCGCAGGAAGGCCGCGACCACGGCGGCGCGCTCGAGACGGCCGGGGGCATCGCGACCGCACTGCCGCTGCTGTGCGGAGCGAGTCCGGCGCCGGATGCAGGGTGCTTCTGGGTGGTGTCGGGCGACATTTTTGTCCCCGAGTTCCGCTTTGATGCCACCCAGGCGCAGCGCTTTGCTGCCAGCGACCGGCTCGCCCACCTGTGGCTGGTGCCCAATCCGCCGTACCACCCGCAGGGAGATTTCGGACTCGCCGCTGACGGCCTGGGTCTGCCCGATGGCGCAGGACCCGACGGCCAGCGCTGGACCTACGCGAACATCGCGCTGTGCCGCGCGGCGCTGTTCGACGGCATTGCACCGGGCACGCGGTGTGCGCTCGGGCCCCTGCTGTTCGAGGCAATGCGGGCGCAGCGGGTGACGGCCGAGATCTACCGGGGACCGTGGGAGAACGTCGGCACGCCGGCTCAGTGGGAGGCGTTGAACACCGCTGGCGCCTGAGGCGCGTGCGGGCAGCGATTGACCTCCAACGAGAGGTGCACCAGCGCCGGGTAGATCGCCAGACGGGCACGGTAGTCGGCCGTTGGCAAAGGCGCATCGGCGACGATGCTGGCGATGGCTGCGTACTGCTGGCGGCCCACACGCCACAGATGCAGATCGGCCACCCGGGCGTCGCCGTCGGACTCGATCGCGGAGCGGATCTGCTCGACCAGCGGGTGGTCCATTTCACGATCAAGCAGCACCGCTGACGTCTGACGCAGCAGACCCACGGACCATGCGCCGATGACCACCGCGCCCAGCACGCCGACCAGGGGGTCGAGCCACTGCCAACCCAGCCACAAGGCCGCGGCCAGGGCGAGGATGGCCAGCACCGAGGTCAGTGCGTCGGCCAGCACATGCACATAGGCAGCCCGCAGGTTCAGGTCGTGGCCGCCGTCGGCAGTGGCGATGGGGTGATCGGTGTGCGCAGGGATCGCGCCGTGGTGATCATGGTGGTCGTGATGTGCATGACCGTGGGAATGATCATGTGCGTGGTCATGCGCCTGGCCGTGTGACTGTCCGTGCGCATGACCGTGCGCGGCAAGGCCGTGATCATGGTCGTGCGGCGCGTCATCGGCACCGTGCAGCAGCCAGGCCGACACCAGATTGACCGCCAGACCGATGCAAGCCACCCACAACGCCGCGGCAGCGTCGATCGGCGTGCCATGCCACAGCCGCAGAGACGATTCGAAGGCGATGCCCGCCGCCACGATCGCCAGCACCAGTGCGCTGGCAAAACCGCCCAGCACCTCGATCTTCCACGTGCCGAAGGCGTAGCGGTTGTCGCGCGAGTGGCGCCGTGCCAGTGCATAGGCCACCGTGGCCACGCCCAGCGCCAGTGCATGCGTGCCCATGTGCCAGCCATCGGCCAGCAGCGCCATCGAGCCGGTCAGCCAGCCCGCCACGATCTCGGCCACCATGGTGATGACGGTCACTGCCAGCACGGCGCGGGTGCGCACCTCGCCCCGGCGATTGCCGCTGTCGAACACGTGGCTGTGCTGCCAGGGGGTGAGGTCGTGGGTGTGGGTGTTCATGGGCGTTGAGGCGGTCGAGGTGGCAAACGCGGCGCGGTGACACGGCAGCAGAAACGTGAGCAGCGCACAGTGGCGAGCGTAAACGAGCCGATGGCGGCCCCAGATGTCCATCCCGACGAATCAGCATCAGAGACGTCGTGCACGGCGCTGCGCTGGCCGTGGCTATAGTGCCTTGATGAGTTTCAGCATCTTTGCGGCGCGCCGTGCCCAGCTCGCTGAACGGCTGCGTGCCGCTGGTGGCGGTGTGGCCCTCTTGCCCACCGCGCCGGAGTGCCTGCGCAATGGCGACAGCGAGCACCCCTACCGGCACGACAGCCACTTCCACTACCTGACCGGTTTCGACGAGCCTCAAGCTTGGCTGGTGCTGCGCAGCGATGGCCGCAGCACCTTGTTCTGCCGCGCTGCCGACCCGGAGCAGGCGGTGTGGCACGGACACCGTCTGGGTGCCGAAGCGGCACCGCAGGCGCTGGGCGTGGATGAAGCGCTGACGATCGATCGCCTGAACGATGCGATGCCGGGGCTGCTGGCAGGTCAGGGCACTGTGTGGTTCGCGTTCGGGCGGCCACACGAGCTGTCGGGGCAGGTCGAGGGTTGGCTGGCCACATTGCGGGCGCAGGAGCGCCGCGGCGTCGAATGCCCGACCCAGTGCCGCGACCTGCACCCGCTGATCGCCGAGATGCGGCTGATCAAAGATGCCGGCGAGCTGGCAACGATGCGCCGCGCGGCCTCGATTTCCGCGGGCGCGCACCAACGCGCGATGCGCTATTGCGCGCACCGCTTCCGGCAAGGTGCGTCGGCAGTGCACGAGTACGAGATCGAGGCCGAGCTGCTGCATGAATTTCGCCGTCACGGCGCTCAGGGCCCGGCCTACCCGAGCATCGTGGCCGCCGGGGCCAACGCCTGTGTGCTGCACCATCCGGCCGGCCCGGCGCGGCTGCTGCCCGACGAGCTGTGCCTGGTCGACGCAGGTTGCGAGCTCGACGGCTACGCCAGCGACATCACCCGCACCTTCCCGGCCAGCGGCTGCTTCAGCGGTCCGCAACGCACCCTGTACGAGGTGGTGCTGGCCGCGCAGCAGGCTGCGATCGATGCGACCCAGCCCGGCCTGCGCCAGCGCGATGCCCACCACGCCGCGGTCCGGGTGCTGTCACAGGGCCTGCTCGAGTTGGGCCTGTTGTCGCGTGATGTGCACGGCACCGTCGACGACGTGATCGCCAACGCGGCCTATCGGACCTTCTACATGCACGGCACCGGTCACTGGCTGGGGCGCGATGTGCACGACGTCGGCGAGTACCTCTCGCTCGGCGAAGCCCCGATCGAGCAGCCCGACGGGCTCGGTGGCACGGTGGTCAAGCGACCCTCGCGGGTGCTGCAGCCGGGCATGGTGGTGACGCTGGAGCCCGGCCTGTACGTGCGCCCGGCACCAGAGGTGCCCGAGCGCTACTGGCACATCGGCATCCGGATCGAAGACGACGCGATCGTTACCCACAGCGGCTGCGAGCTGATCACCCGCGGGGTGCCGGTGGCACCGGACGAGATCGAAGCGTGGATGCGAGGCTGAACGGCACGTCGAAGGCACTACGATGCGACTGCCCCTCCACTTGCCCGTGACCGCGACATGACGTCCCTCGAATCGGCGCCCCGGTTTGTGGCTCCGGCCCAAGACCGTCCGCTTCGGATGGCGGTGGTCGGCGCCGGACCGGTGGGCTTGTCCCTGGCAGTGCACGCCGCACGGGCGCTGCCGCAGGCGCAGATCAGCCTGTTCGACACCCGCGCCCTCGACGCCGACGTGTCGGGCGACCCACGCACATTGGCGATGTCGCTGGGCAGCGTGCAGCTGCTGCAACGCCTGGGCGCCTGGCGCGAGGAGGCGGCACAGCCGATCACCGAGGTGCATGTCTCGCAACACATGCCGTCGCTGGTCGGACTCGTGGGCGACATGGTCGGCCGGTGGTGGGGCCGGGCCGAAGGCGAACCGCAGGTGCGCATACGCGCGTCGGACAGCGGCGTGGACCTGCTGGGCGCCGTGCTGTCGTACGGCAGCGTCACCACCGCCCTGCAACAGGCCTGGATGACGGCCAGCGCCGCCGAGCCCCAGCGGCTGGTCAGCCGTTTCGCCACACCGGTGCGCTCACTGAAATCGCTGGGCTCGGGTGGCGTGGAGGTGGATGCGGACATTGCCGAGACCTTCGATCTGGCGGTGATCGCCGAAGGCGGCGTCTTCGCCGACCAGGCACGCAAGGCGATCACCCGCGACTACGGCCAGGTGGCCTGGGTGGGGCGGGTGACACTCGACGGCGCCCGCGATGGCGTGGCCTACGAACGCTTCACTCGCCATGGGCCGGCGGCGCTGCTGCCACTGGCACCCGGTCGCGCGGCGCTGGTGTGGTGCGTCGACGGCAGCAACGACCCGGTGGCGGCACTGAACGATGACCAACGCCGCTGCGTGCTGAACACGATCTTCCCGACCGAAGCCGGCCGCATCACCAGCGTGAGTTCGCTCAAGCGCTTCCCACTGGGTCTGAACGCCGAGCGCAGCCTGACCAGCGCCGCCGACGGCCGCATCGCGCGCATCGGCAACGCCGCGCAGACGCTGCATCCGGTGGCGGGCCAGGGGCTCAACCTGGGCTTGCGCGACGCGTTCGTGCTGGTGCGCGCGCTGGTGCGCTCGGACGATGTGGATCAGGCGCTGCGGCGGCTGAACCGGCAACGCGCCCCCGACCGCTGGGCCACGATCGCGGCCACCGACTTCCTTGCGCGCAGCTTCACCTGGCAGTTCCCAGGGGCAAGCACGGCCCGTGGTCTGGGCTTGGCGGCGGTACAAGCCATCTCGCCGCTGAAGTCGGCGCTGACCCGACAGATGATGTACGGGCGGCGCTGACGCGTCAGCCAGCAGCCGGCTGCAGTTCGGCCATGGCCCGGCCGGTGGCCGCTGCGCGCAGGCGCTCACAGCCGAGCCAGATGTCGTCGGAGCGGAAGGCCCCTTCGATCAACGGCAGCAAGCGCTTGCTGTTGGCGCGCAGGATGATCTGCTTGACCGACGCGATCTGCGATGGATGCATCGAGAAACTGCGCAGGCCCATGGCCAACAGCACCTCGGTGAACGCCGCGTCGCCGGCCATTTCGCCGCACACGCTGACGGCCTTGCCGGCCTTTCTGGCCTGGCGGATCACGCTTTCGATCAGCTGCAGCACCGCCGGATGCCAGGGGTCGTAGAGGTGGGCGACCGATTCGTCGCCGCGATCGATCGCCAAGGTGTACTGGATCAGGTCGTTGGTACCCAGCGAGACGAAATCGAAGAGCTTGAGCAGGCTGGGCAGCACCAGCGCCGCGGCCGGAACCTCGATCATCGCGCCCACCTCGACCTGGCCGAACGGCTTGCCAGCATCGGCCAGTTGCTGCTTGGCGCGGGCGATGGCGTCCAAGGTCTGCCGGGCTTCACCGAGGTGCGCCAGCATCGGCACCAGCAGCTTGACCTTGCCGAAGGCGCTGGCCCGCAGGATCGCGCGGATCTGCTGGCGGAACATGGCCGGCTCCGACAGGCTCCAGCGGATGGCGCGCAAGCCCAGCGCCGGGTTCAGCGCATGCTCGTGCCGCAGTTCGTTGACCGACATCCGGTCCAGCGGCTTGTCGGCACCGACATCCACCGTGCGGATGGTCACCGGCAGGCCGCTCATCGCGACCACCACCTGCCGGTAGGCCTCGAACTGCTCGTCTTCGCCCGGGAGCTCGCCGGCACGGTTCATGAACAGGAACTCGCTGCGAAACAGGCCCACTCCCACGGCGCCGGCGGCCACGGCCGCAGCGGCATCGCCAGGCAGTTCGATGTTGGCCAGCATCTCGACGGGCTCACCGTCCAGCGTCACGGCCGGGGTGTTCCGCAGACGCGACAGCCGCTGGCGCTCGACATCGCGCTGGCGCTGGCGGAACCGGTACTCCTCGAGCACGATGTCCGACGGGTTCACGATCACCAGGCCGGCATCGCCGTCGATCACCACCAAATCGTCCTGGCGGATCACGCGTGAGCCCTCGCGCGCACCGACCACCGCCGGAATGTCCAGGCTGCGCGCCACGATCGCGGTGTGCGAGGTGATGCCACCCACGTCGGTGACAAAGCCGGCGAACACCGTGCGCTTGAAATGCAGCATGTCGGCCGGCGCGATGTCGTTGGCCACCAGCACCAGCGGCTCGTTGTGGGCGTCCGGGTTGGCGGGCTTCGAGTTGGCATCGATCAACGCAGGGGAACCGCGCGCCATCGCCCGCAACAGCCGTTCGACCACCTGTTCGACGTCGGCCTTGCGCTCGCGCAGGTAGTCGTCCTCCATGTCGTCGAACTGCCGCGCCAGCACCTCGAACTGCGCTGACAGCGCCCACTCGGCGTTGTAGCAGCGCTCCTCGATCCACTGCTTGGTGGCGACCTCCAGCGTCTCGTCGTTGAGCAGCATCAGGTGCACGTCCAGCAGGGCCGACAACTCCGCCGGCGCATCGCCAGGCAAATCCTCCTGCAGGGCGGTCAGCTCAGCGACGACCGCATCGCGGGCCGCGCGAAGGCGCGAAATCTCGGCCCCCACTTCGGCCACCGGGACGAAGTAGTGCGCAACGTCGATCCGGCTGGAGGACACCAGCACGGCACGACCGATGGCCACCCCGCGCGACACGGGCAGCCCGAACAACTGAAAGCTCATGAGTCATGCTAGCAGCGCCACCCCACTGCAGCGCACCGGGTTGTCACGGGCGCCCACGCACCGGGCACGGCACTCCGACCTCGCCACGGCTGTCACCGCAGCGTCACCCGATCTTCATGAGGCGGTCACCCGGGCGCGCCAGCATCCGGGCATGAACAGTCACGATTCGCTGGCCCACCGGGCTCGGACGCAGTTGCCGCTGGCGTCACGCACGGGCACCGGCGGTCCGATGCAGCCGCACACCGGCCATCGCCCCATGGCGCTGGATCGACCGCGCGGCTTCGAGGTGAGCTGGGCTCGCCACGACGACGAGGTTCGGGCTGCTCAGCGGCTGCGCTACCGGGTGTTCGTCACCGAGATGGGCGCGCGCCTGACGCTGCCGCGCGGCGCGCCGGCCGGCCACGACATCGACGTCTTCGATGCGTACTGCGAACATCTGCTGGTGCGCAGCACCGATCACGAGGCAGGGGAGCGCGGTGAGGTGGTCGGCACCTACCGTGTCCTGACCCCGGCCGCGGCGAAGCGCATCGGTGGCCTGTACAGCGAAACCGAGTTCGACCTGACGCGACTGCGTGCGCTGCGACCCAAGATGGTGGAACTGGGCCGCTCCTGCGTGCACCCCGACTGGCGCCGCGGTGGCGTGATCCTGGCACTGTGGAGTGCGCTCACCGACTTCATGCAGCGCAACCAGCTCGACACCATGATCGGTTGCGCCAGCATCAGCATGCGTGACGGCGGGCACGCCGCAGCCAGCCTGTGGGCGCAGCTGCAGCAAACTCACCTGGCCCCCGTCGAACGGCAGGTGCCCCCACGCCTCCCGCTGCCGATCGCCGATCTGCAAAGCGATCTGCGCATCGAGGCGCCCGCGTTGATCCGTGGTTACCTGCGCTGCGGCGCCCAGGTGCTGGGTCCGCCCGCCTGGGACCCGGACTTCAACACCGCCGATTTGCCAATGATGATGCGCATGGAAGACCTGCCAGTCCACTATCGCCGGCACTTTCTGGGCACCGGAGCGGCCTGATACGGTTCGCGTCCTCTGCGCCAGGCGGCGGAAACGCGGTCATTCACCTTCGCCGAACTTGTCCTCGATCAGGGCCACCAGGGCCTGAACGGCGGCCTGCTCGTCTTCGCCCTCGGCGTCGATCTCCACCGCGACGCCCAATCCGGCCGCCAGCATCATCACGCCCATGATGCTCTTGGCATTGACTCGGCGGTCGCCACGGGTGATGAAGACATCGCTTCGAAAGCCACTGGCCGTCTTGGTGAGCTTGGCCGAGGCCCGGGCATGCAGACCGAGCTTATTGCTGATGGTGACGCTGGTTCGGATCATGGTTGCCGGGCTGTGTCGCCTGGTTCTGAGGTCGGGAAATGGACACCTGCATCACGCCCTGCGTGGCGCCAGCCACCGCACGCGCAACCACGGCATCCAGGGGTTCGTGGAGATAGCACAAGGCCCGCCACAGCATCGGCACATTCACCCCGGTGACCACCTTCACCTGCCCGAATTCACTCAGACTGGCCAGCCGTTGCGCCACGTTGCAAGGTGTGGCGCCAAAGACATCGGTGAGGATCAGCGCCTGTGGGTTGCGCACCTGGGCCAGCAACCCGGCGGCCAAGGCCTCGATCTGCTCGACGGGCATCTCCGGCGCCACATCAAGTACTTCCAGTGATTTCGCGCAGTCGGGGAATGTGTGGCTCGCCACTGTCTTCAGTGCTGAAGCCAGCGGGGCGTGGGCAATGATCAGCATTCCTGGCATGGCGGGTGATTATGGGTAGTTCAACCAGGCTGAGTCGCCAAAACCCCAACCTCAGACACGCGGCGTGGTGGAATACACAACGCCCTGCCACTCAGGGCAGCTTCAAGGGCAGCTTCAATCCGGCAAAGAAGGTGTCTGCTGCCTCGGCATCGAGCCGCGTGCCGACGATCGTGGCTTGGTAGACCTGCGTCCCCTGGGTAAAAAACGCGGCCTGCGCTGCGATGGTTGACCCGTCGGCCCGCACGCTGCTCCATGCCAGACGCTGTGCCAGCGGATGTGGCGCCATACCGGGCACGGGCTGGGCGCCTTTCACCGTGGTCGGCCCCCCGACGTTCTCGGCCGCCACCTGGCGCAAGGCCTCCAGCACAGGGGTCACTCGATCGGCCAGACCGGCATCGATGTGGCTGAGGGCATAGACGTTGTCGGACGCCGTGCACGAGGACAGCTGCATGGAGAGTTCGACGCCAGCCACCGTCACCCGGCGAATGTGGTGATCGGGCTTGCAGGGAAACATCGCGGTAACCAGGCTGTCGGGCGGACGGACCTCACGCCAGTTGAGCGCAGGCGAACAGGCGACCAGCCCCCCGATCACGGTGACAGACAGCGCGGCGATCAGCCTCGGAGGGCAAGCCATCAAGGACTTCATCACGGATGATTATCGAGGGGTGCAGGCCGTGACACCACAAGCCGTGGCTGCGTCCGACGGGCCTATGGTTCCACGCGCGATGGCGCTACCCGTGAAATATTCACACCCTGGGTCTGGTGCCAACAGGTCTTGCCGTCTGGCGAAGTGCCGTCCGGGGGTGAACACTACCGTTGTCTGGCCGCCGCCGATTCCGATGCCCCATGAGCGCAACCATCACCTCCCCCATGTCGATACCAGCACAGCGGACGCTGGCCTCCCAGGAAGATGGCGTGCGATGGCGTAACCTGATCGCTGAGCTCGGTGCCGAAATCGCACATCCACTGACGCTGGCACTGGAGCGCGTCAATGCGCTGACGTCCAGCGGACAAATCGACCGCGCCGGACTGCGCCTGCTGCGCGAAGAGATCGAAACCGCGCGCCAGCTGGGCATGACGGCGCAGCTGCTCGCCCGCTTCGCCAGCGCCGGGCTGGCCCAGTCGCGCGAGCGCGTGGCCTTGCACGACACCTTGCAGTCGGTGCTCACGCACCGCAAGCGCGAGATGGATGCACGCGGCATCACGGTGCAGCCGTCGGCCACCCCAGTGGATGTGATCGTCGATGCGTCGCTCATGTTCAGCCTGCTCAACACCCTGCTCGACTGGGCGCTGAGCCAGACCCGCTCGGCGATCGATCTGCTCATCGATGTGGACACCTGGAAAGGTCATGCGCGCCTGATCTGCCGCTTCGAGCAGGCCGACGCCGGAACGCCTGCTTCGCCGATCACGCCCATCGACACCTTGGCCTGGCGGCTCCTCGAGCAGACTGCCCTGGCGATGCAACTGGGGCTCACGCGCCAGGTGAACGACCGCCAGGTGGCGGTCACACTGGAATTCGCGCTGCCAGCCAATGCCGACATCGAAGGCGTCAGCCCGGTCGATATCGATCAGGGCTTCGACAGCTCGATCAACTCGAAGCCGCTGGCCGGCAGCCATGTGGTGGTGATCGCCTCGCGGCGCAGCATGCGCTCGCGCATCCGCGACGCGCTGCAGCACATGGGGCTGATCGTCGACATGGTTGCTTCGATCGATGAAGCCATCGACTTCTGCAGCGACGGCCTGCCGCACGCCATCATCGTCGAAGGCATCCTGCAGGGTGACCGCCTCGAGCGCTTTCGCGCCGACATCCGCGCCGAGGTGCCGGGGTTTCCGTTCATCGACATCGTGGAAGAAGGCAATGAATTCAACGTGTCCGACGACAGCGGCATCGAGCGGGCGCGCGTGGGACAGGACGCCATCGAGGCGGCGCTGCCGTCGGTGCTGATGTTCGAGCTGTCGAAGACCCTATGACAGCGACGCGCAGACGCCGGCGTATGCGCGTCTACTTCAGCGAGCCGAACACCTTCTTCAGGATGTCGCTGCCGGTTCCGATGGGATCCTTGCGGATCTTTTTCTCTTCCTCGCCGATCATGAAGTACAGCCCATCCAGCGCCTTGCCGGTCACGTACTGCTGAACATTCGCGTCCTTCTTGTCGAGCAGGCCCAACCCTGCGGCCTTGCCGGCCACCGCGTTGTACTTGTTGGCCAAATCGACCTTTTCGGTGGCCTGGGTCACGATGGGCAGGAACTTCACGCCCAGCGGTTCCCGGGTCTTGGCCGAAAAGAAGTCGGTGACGGAACGGTCGCCACCGGTCAGGATCTTGCGACCATCGTCGACGCTCATGGTCTTGACCGCGCCCAGCAGCAGGTCCTTCGCCTGCGGCACCGCCGCCTCCGCCGCGCGGTTCATCGCAGTGATCAACTCATCGACTGCATCGCCCTGACCCGTGGCCTTGAGCAGCTTGGCCGCTTTTTTCAGCACGCCGGGCAGGGGGATCTTGACCTTCGGGTTGCCAAGAAAGCCGTCGGTCTTGCCCAGCAGACCCACCGCCGATTCGGCCCCGCGCTCGAGCGCGGCACGTATGCCCGATGCCGCATCGCCGTCGCTGAGCGAGCCCAGCAGAGACGCGGCCTGCGCCGGTGGCACACCGACCCCACAGAGCCCTGCGCCCGACAATAGACCGATGGTGAACTTTCTGCGTTGCATGGACGTCTCCCGATGATCGTGCGTTCGTTGAAAAGGAAAGCGTTGCTCGCGGTGTGCGCTGCTGGCGCGGTGGCCGCGATCGCTTACGGCGTGCTGCGCAGTGTGGCAGCACCCGATGTCCTTGCGCCAGCGGCATACACCCTGCTCAACGGAACGCCGGCCCACACGGCCCAGTTGACCGGCCGGGTCGTGTTGGTCAACTTCTGGGCGACCAGTTGCGCCGTGTGCCTGCAGGAGATGCCCGACCTGGTCGCGACGCATGCACGTTTCAAGGCACGCGGCTTCGAGACGCTGGCGATCGCCATGGCCTACGACCCACCGATCAACGTGGTGAGGTACACCGAGGCGCATGCCCTGCCATTCCAAGTGGCCATCGACCACGACGGCAGCCTGGCCGAACGCTTCGGCCAGGTGGTGGCCACGCCGACCAGCCTGCTGATCAACCGGCGCGGTGAGATCGTCGAGCGGCATGTCGACCGGCTCGACTTCGCGGCCTTGGACACATCGATCGAGAAATTGCTCTCGGCGCGTTGAAGCGCCCGGCCAGCGGCGGCCTCAGTGCCGTGGCAGCGGGCTGTCGACCCCGGCCACACCCGCCGCGTGCGCCTGCTGGTCGGCGTGGTAGCTGCTGCGCACCATCGCACCGACGGCGGCGTGGGTGAAGCCCATCTTGGCCGCCGCTTCCTCGAACATGCGGAAGGTGTCGGGGTGCACATAGCGGCGCACCGGCAGGTGGTGGCCGCTGGGGGCGAGGTACTGGCCGATCGTCAGCATGTCGATGTCGTGGGCGCGCATGTCGCGCATGACCTGCAGGATTTCCTCATCGGTCTCACCCAGGCCCACCATCAGACCGCTCTTGGTCGGTACGTCAGGGTGCAGCGCCTTGAACTTCTTCAGCAGGTTCAGGCTGAAGGCGTAATCGCTGCCGGGCCGCGCTTCCTTGTACAGGCGTGGCGCGGTTTCCAGGTTGTGGTTCATCACATCGGGCGGCGCGGCCTTCAGGATCTCGAGCGCGCGGTCGTCGCGGCCGCGAAAGTCGGGCACCAACACCTCGATGCGGGTGGCCGGCGACAAGGCGCGCGTCTGGCGGATGCACTCGACGAAATGCGCAGCGCCGCCGTCGCGCAGATCGTCGCGGTCGACGCTGGTGATGACCACGTAGTTCAGATTCAGCGCGGCGATCGTCTTGGCCAGGTTCAGCGGCTCGTTCGCGTCCAGCGGGTCGGGGCGGCCGTGGCCGACATCGCAGAACGGGCAGCGCCGGGTGCACTTGTCGCCCATGATCATGAAGGTCGCGGTGCCCTTGCCGAAGCATTCGCCGATGTTCGGGCACGAGGCTTCCTCGCAGACGGTGTGCAGCTGGTGCTCGCGCAGGATCTGCTTGATCTCGTAGAAGCGGCTGCTGGCCGAGCCCGCCTTGACCCGGATCCAGTCCGGCTTCTTCAGCGTCTCGGCCGGAACGATCTTGATCGGGATGCGCGAGGTCTTGGCCTGGGACTTCTGCTTGGCGCTGGCGTCGTATCCGCTGGCGCTCGGGGTGTCGCCAGTGGCAACGGGGGTCACGGAATCGGAGGGCATCTCGGTCTTTCGGGGGCGGTGTCGGCGGCACGCGGTAGTCAGGGCACCAGATGGGCAGCAAGCCGCGCGCCGAGCCGTTGAGCCACCGACGCTGCATCGACATGGACACCCAGTGTAGCCAGATCGACCGTGGCCAGGCCGGCGTAGCCACAGGGGTCGATGCGCTGGAAGGGGCTCAGATCCATCGCCACGTTCAGCGCCACGCCGTGGTACGTGCAGTGCCGGCTGACCTTGATGCCAAGAGCCGCGATCTTGCCCAGCCCCTTGAAGGCATCGGGCGCAGCCACCCCCAGCCGCTCGTTCGGCGGCCGCGGCTCCAGCGGCGCATGGCCGAACGGGTCGTCCAGCCGCACATAGATGCCTGGTGCGCCGGGCACGCGGTGGCCGGTGACACCCAGCCCTTCCAGGGTTTGCAGCACGCAGTGCTCCAAGCGGTAGACGTATTCCTTCACGTAGATGCCCAACCGCTTCAGGTCGATCAGCGGGTAGGCCACCACCTGGCCCGGACCGTGGTACGTGACCTGCCCGCCACGGTTGGTCTGGATGACGGGAATGTCACCCGGCTGATGCAGGTGCTCCGCTCGGCCGGCCAGCCCCTGGGTATAGACCGGCGGGTGCTCGCACAGCCAGATCTCGTCGGGCATCGGTTCGGTCGCTGCGATGCGGGCGTCGGTGTAGGCGCGCATGGCCGCGATCGTTGCGGCGGCGTCCACCCGCCCCTTGTGAACCAGGGTCGGCGAGGTCATGCGCCGGCGTCCCGCCCTGCCACCCTAGAGCACCACCTTGACCATCGGGTGCGAACTCAGCGCGCGGTACAGCTCGTCGAGTTGCTCGCGGCTGGTGGCGGTGACCGTCACGGTGAGGGCCAGGTACTTGTTGCCCGAACTCAGGCGTGTTTCGATGCGGCTGTCGTCGAGCAGCGGATCGAAGCGCCGCGCCACTTCAAGCACCGCTTCAGCGTAGCCATCGACGTTGGCACCCATCACCTTGATCGGGAACAGCGACGGGTACTCGATCAGCGACTGCTCGGAGGGGGTGGTTGGCATCAATGTCTGGCTC
Source organism: Burkholderiales bacterium PBB1 (assembly GCA_002255905.1). Lineage (GTDB taxonomy): Bacteria > Pseudomonadota > Gammaproteobacteria > Burkholderiales > Burkholderiaceae_C > PBB1. The sequence goes on along the minus strand of NKIN01000004.1, from coordinate 353,462 downwards.
ACGAAAGTTGCGCCGACTTGGCGCGTTGATAGGCGGCATACAGCCTGGCGTAGACCGGGCCCGGCTTGCCACGCAACGCACCATGACCGACGGGCTCACCATCGAGCGTGGTCACCGGCAGCACCTCCTTGGTGGCCGAACTCAGCATCAGTTCATCGGCCGCCATCACCTCGCCTTCGGAGACCGGCCGCAAGTTGAAGGCGATGCCCTCTTCCTCGCACAACGCGCGAATCAGCTCGAAGCGGATGCCTTCGAGCACATGTTCGCTCTTGGGCGGACCCAGCACCGCGCCCTCATGCACCACCCACACATTGCAGGCGGCGCCCTCGGTCAGGAAGCCCTCGCGGAACATGATGGTCTCTGCCGCGCCGTGATCGGCCGAGATCTGCCGGGCCAGCACATTGCCCAGCAAGGAAATGCTCTTGATGTCGCCGCGCTCCCAGCGAAAGTCACGCGCCGTGACGCAGGCCACGCCACGATGACGCTGGGCGGCGCTGGGCGGCTTCATCGCGCTGGTCATCATGAACACCGTGGGCTCGATGCCGGCGGGCATCACATGGTCGCGCGGCGCCACACCGCGGGTCACCTGCAGGTAAAGCAGCTGATCGGGAGCGGCGTTCGCGTCGATCAGCCTGCGGCAGCGCTCCAGCCATTCGGCGGCAGTGTGCGGATTGGCCATGCGCACCTTGGCCAGGCTGCGATCCAGGCGGGCCATGTGCTCATCGAAGCGAAACAGCCTGTGCCCGTACACCGGCAGCACCTCGTAGATGCCGTCGCCGAACAGGAACCCGCGGTCCAGCACCGACACCTTGGCCAGGTTCAGCGGCGTGTAGTCACCATTCAAGTAGCACAGCGTGTCGGGCAGGCTTGGCATGGCAGGTTCTCCGCGGGCGAGCGTGCGGGCTCATCGAACACGCCTGCACAGATTACTTGATCCAGAGCCGCAAGGCATCCCAGGCGCGGCTGAATATCCCGGCGATCTCCACCGGCTCCAGCACCACCAGCGGCACATCGACGACCGGCGTGCCGGCGGCGGTGCTGACCTTGATCGTGCCCACGCGCTGCCCCTTGACCAGCGGCGCGATCAGCGGGTCGGTGCGCTCGATCTTGGTCTGCAACTTGCCGCCTTCGCCTCGGGGCATGGTGACAAACACACCGCCTTGGGCGCCCAGCGCCGCCTGCGCCGACTTGCCCTTCCACACCGGCACCGTGGTCACGGGCTTGCTCGACTCGAACAGCCGCACCGTCTCGAAGGCGGCATAGCCCCAGTTCAGCAGCTTCTGGCTTTCGTTGGCACGCGCCTCCATCGAGGTGGTGTTCAGCACGACGCTCAGCAAACGCCGGGGCCCGCCGCCCGTGCCAGCCGCCCCCAGGTTCGGAAACTCGCGCTGCGCGCTGGCGATCAGGCAGTAGCCGGCCGCTTCGGTGTAGCCGGTCTTCATGCCATCGACACTCGGATCGCGGCGCAACAGCAGGTTGCGGTTGGGCTGGGTGATGTTGTTGTAGCGGTAGTCCTTGATCGAGTAATACGCGTACTCCGTCGGGTAGTCGCGGATGATGTGGCTGGCGATAACCGCAAGGTCTCGCGCGGTGCTCTTGTGGCCCGGCTCTGTGAGGCCCGTGACATTCCTGAAGCTGGTGTTCTTCAGGCCCCACGCTTGCGCCTGCCGGTTCATCATCGCGACGAACTGCTCGAGCGTGCCACCCACCGCCTCGGCCAGCGCCACCGACGCGTCGTTGCCCGACTGGACGATCATGCCCTTGAGCAGTTCATCAACGGTCGGCGTCATCGTGGTGTCGATGAACATCAGCGAGCCGCCCCCCTTGCGCTCGTCCCAGGCGCGACGCGACACCGCGATCGGCTGCGTCAGCGACAGCTTCTTGTCGTGCAACGCGGCGAACACCACATAGGCGGTCATCAGCTTGGTCAGCGATGCCGGATCGGCGGGTGCATCGGCATCGCGCTCGGCCAGCGTCTGGTTGCTGGTCATGTCGAGCAGCAAGTAGCTGCGCGCAGCGATTTCAGGCGGCAGCGGCGCCTGGGCCTGGGCGCCTGCAAAACTGGCGGCGAGCCACAGGAGGCCGATGGAGAACGAACGCGACAGGACAGAACGCAAGACAGGCATCGGGGATCAATCTGTGAGAGGAAGGAGCGAGGGCATCAGCCTCGGGGCTGCAACTGTTGCGTCACGACGCGCTTGAGCCAGCCGAGTTGCCCATGGAAGAAGTGCCCGACGCCGGGCAACACGATGACCGACAACGACTGCGGCTGCGCCCAGGCCAGCGTGGCCGACAGCGGAACCACCTCGTCGCTTTCACCATGGATGACCACGGTGTCTTCGGGCACCACCGGCACCTGCTGCTTTTCGGTCGACGGCCCGACCAGCAACAGGCGCTGCGGGCGCTGCGCTTCGGGCAGCCGCGAGGCGGCTTCGGCTGCCACGTAGCCGCCGAATGAAAAACCCGCCAGCAGCAACGGTTGCCCTGGGACACGGTGCTGGGCCACCACCGCGAGCGCATCTTCGACTTCGCCGCGCCCGTCGTCCCAGCTCCCTGCGGACTGGCCCACACCTCGGTAGTTGAAGCGCACCGTCGCCCAGCCCAGCGCCAGCAAGGCGCGCGCAACAGTCTGCACCACCTTGTTGTCCATCGTGCCGCCGAACAAAGGATGCGGGTGGCACACCACTGCCAGGCCGACCGGCGCTCCGGCAGGGGCGTCGAGCGCGCATTCCAGCAGGCCCGTCGGGCCGGGGCATGTGGTCTTCTGAGTCTGCGAATTCATGGTGCGGGTGGGGGCGCCCGATACGGGCGATGTGTCACTTGCCAACCGACGGAGGCAACAGCAGACGCTCGACGATCTGCCCGTTCAGCAGATGCGAGTCGACGATCTCGTCGATGTCGTCGTTGTCGACAAAGGTGTACCAGACCGCCTCGGGATAGACCACCGCCACCGGCCCACCGGCGCAGCGGTCCAGGCAGCCGGCCTTGTTCACCCTGACCTGCCCCGGCCCGGAGAGGCCGGCCGCCTTGATGCGCGACTTGCACCGGTCGAAGCCAGCCTGTGCGCCATGGCTGGCGCAGGAGCTCTCGCCGTTGTCACGCTGGTTCAGGCAAAAGAAGACATGGCGGCTGAAATAACTCATGCAGGGATTCTACGGAGGCGCTTGCAGCGCCTCGGTGTTGCAGGCGCAACCACCTGTACGCTCAGGTGTCTTCGCGGGAGGCGATGCGCCCGAGCAGGTACGCCATCGCCGCATACGGCCACAACCAGCCCACCCACTGGGCGGCACCGTGGAATCGGATGAAGCGGCCCTGCTCCCAGCCGTGCAGGCTTTGCGCGAAGTAGGCATCCTGGGGCGCCTCGGCGACCAGCATGATCAGCGCGGTCAGGGCCATCAAGCCGAGTGCGGCAGCCGCACGCCGTGGCACCCAGGCCAGCACCAACGCCACCAGCACGCCCAGGCTGCAACCCACCGCAGCACTGGTGGTCAACCAAGCCAGGGCATGGTCGGGCCCGAAATTGAGCGCGGTCGACAGCGTCGTCGCGCCAACCCCGGCCAGCGCGATAGCTGCCACCAGCACGCCGCGGCGCCACCCCGAGCGTGACACGGCATAGCCCAGCAGACAAGGTGCCAGCAGGCCGAGCGCGATGGCATACGACTGGCCCAGCGGCGACAAGTCGGGCGCCGGCTGCGTCGTATCCAGCCATGTCTGGCCCCAATCTGCCAACGGGGTGTCGGCCAGCGCCGAGGCGACCGCGGCACGCAGTCGGGACAGCACCTGACCCACCCCCAGCGGCAGCGAGGTCGGGAACAGCAGGCCGACCGGCCACAGCATCAGCAAGGCCAGCCCTCCTGCGCTGCGGTCGACGAACCATCGGTCTCGCAGGCGCTGCCAGCGATCCAGCAGACCGAAGCCCTGCATCAGACCCCCGAAAGCCGCGCCAGCGGCAGCCCCCAGCGTGTTGAACACCCAATCCACATTCGACGGAATGCGGGACGGCAGGCCGTTCTGCGTCATCTCCATGGCCATCGACAACGCAGGCGCCAGCCACAGCGCGTGCAATCCACCGACCGCGGCCGACCGGCCGCCGCGCACCTGCGTGGTGAAGATCAGAAACCCCAGTGGCATGTAGCCCAGCAGGTTCGACACCAGGTCGAACGCCGTCCAGTAGCGCGGCCAGGGCAGCAGCACGAAATGGAACGGTGATGTCGTCGGCCAACGCCACTCGGCAAACGGGTACAGGCTGGCGTAGACGATCAACCCTGCATACAGCCAGGCCAGCAGCGATGCGGAACTCCGGTGACGCACCATCGCGCAGCCCTCGGCTCAGCGTGCGATCAAAACGGCTTGACGACCACCAGCACGACGATGGCGATCAGCAGCAGCACAGACACCTCGTTGAAGACGCGGAACCAGCGGTCGCTGCGCTGGTTGGTGAACTGCTCGAACTGGCGCAGCAGCGAGCGGCACATGTGGTGGTAGCCGACCGCCAGCAGCACCAGCACGATCTTCAGATGCAGCCAGCCGCCAGCGTGGAGACCGAAGTAGCCCAGCCACAGCCAGACGCCCAGCCCGATCGCCGGCACCATCAGCAGACTGCTGAAGCGGTACAGCTTGCGTGCCATCAGCAGCAGGCGCTCGCGCTCGGCGTGGCTGTCAGCGGGCACCATCGCCAGGTTCACAAAGATCCGCGGCAGGTAAAAAAGCCCGGCGAACCAGCTGGTGACGAAGACGATGTGAAACGCTTTGATCCAGAGCATCGGCGGATTATCGCCATGCGCTGCGTCTATGATCCGCCGACTTTCGAACCCCAACCCCTACGGCGACCTCGCGTGCACACACCTCCTGCCTATCCCAGCAGCCGCCCGAGGCGCCTGCGCAAAGACGAATTCAGCCGCTCCATGGTGCGCGAGCACCGGCTGCACCCGAGCGACCTGATCCTGCCGGTGTTCGTCACCGCAGGCCACAACCAGACACAGGACGTGGCCTCGATGCCCGGCGTCCAGCGCGTCACGCTGGACCGCCTGCTGCCCATCGCCGAACGCTGCCTGACATTGGGCATTCCGGTGCTGGCGCTGTTCCCGGTGATCGAGACCGCGCTGAAGACCGAGGATGGTGCCGAGGCGCTGAATCCCGACGGCCTGGTGCCCACGGTGGTTCGCGAACTCAAGCGCCGCTTCCCGGAACTGGGCGTGCTGACCGATGTGGCGCTCGACCCGTACACCAGCCATGGCCAGGACGGCCTGCTCGACGCCACCGGGTACATCGTCAACGACAGCACGGTGGATGTGCTGCGGCGGCAGGCGCTGGTGCATGCGGAGGCGGGCGTGGACATCGTGGCACCGAGCGACATGATGGACGGGCGCATCGGCGTGATCCGCCAGGCCCTCGAAACCAAAGGCCACATCCACACCAAGATCATGGCCTACAGCGCCAAGTACGCGAGCGCCTTCTACGGCCCGTTCCGCGACGCCGTGGGCTCGGCCGGCAACCTGGGCAAGAGCAACAAGAAGGTCTACCAGATGGACCCGGGCAACAGCGACGAGGCGCTGCGCGAAGTCGCGCTCGACATTGCCGAGGGCGCCGACATGGTGATGGTCAAGCCCGGCATGCCCTACCTCGACATCGTGAGGCGGGTGAAAGATGAATTCCGCGTGCCGACCTTCGCCTACCAGGTCAGCGGCGAGTACGCGATGCTCAAGGCCGCTGCGGCCAACGGCTGGCTGGACCACGACGCGGTGATGATGGAGAGCATGCTCGCATTCAAGCGCGCCGGCGCCGACGGCGTGCTGACCTACTTCGCGCTCGATGCCGCGCAATGGATGAAAGCCGACTGACACCGGTGCTGGCGAGGCGATGCGCGTCTTCCACATCAGCGGCGATCAGTTCAGCGAACTCGATGGGCTGCCCGAGTCCCTGCCGGCGACCGGCTACCTGTGGATAGGCACCGCACGCCGTGAATTCGAGGTGCAAACCGCGGCGCTGCAGGCCGCGCTGCAGCGCTGGACCGGCGGGCAACTGGTCGATCTGCACATCGCCGACCTGCTGAACAACCAGCTGCCCTCGCACTTCGACTACACCTCCTGGTACGACATGCTGGTGTTCCGCCGGCTGGCCGCCGGCGAGGGCAGCGCGCCGATGTTCCTCGACGACAGCAAGGGCACGCTCAGCAGCGCCCGTGCGGCGCTGGACGCGATCGACACCAGCCCGGTCGGCTTCGCCCTGTTCGACCGCGTGCTGCTGACAGTGCACCCGACCGACTGTCTGGTGCGCGAGTTCTTCGCCAACCGGCTGCAGCAACAGACCCTGCCGTCGGCAGGCGATGCGCGCGGTGCCGAAGGTCGCAGCACGGCACGCCTACCGACCAGCCCGGCCGATCTGATGCTGCGCATGGTCAACCACATGGTCGACAGCTATCTCGAACTGCGGCGCTTGCTGACCAAGCAACTGAGCTACCTTCAGCAGGAGCTGTTCAATCCGCGCAGCCGCTTCGACAACTGGCAGATGTTGCTGGATTCGCGCAACTCGCTGCACCTGCTCGAGGACACCTGCGAGGATCAGCGCAGCGCGATCACCGAATGGATCGATGCGCTCGACGAATGGCCAGTCGAGGCCGACGACAGTGCACGCCGCGAGCGCGAACTGCTGCGCGTGCGCTCGCGCGACGTGCTCGAGCACATCGAGCGGGTGCTGGGCCATGTGCGCAGGCTCGAATCCTCGGCCGAGACCGCGGTGCAGATGCATTTCTCGGCGCAGAGCAACCGCACCAACTCCATCATGCGCACGCTCACGGTCCTGACGGCCATCTTCATGCCCTTGAACCTGGTGACGGGTTTCTTCGGGATGAATTTCGAGGGCCTGCCGCTGATCCACAGCCGCACCGGCTTCTGGACCATCTTCCTTGGCATGCTGGCAGTCGGCATCGGGCTGAGCGTGTTCTTCTGGCGCAAGCGCTACCTGAGTTCGTCGCGCTGAGACAGCGCGCGCGCCGGGCCTCGGTGGCCCACAGGCCGCAGTTCAGGACGAATACGGATCGGCAAAACCCAGCGCGCGCATCAGCTCGCTCTCGCGGGCTTCCATCCGTTCGGCCTCGTCGTCGCGCGCGTGGTCGTGGCCTTGGGCGTGCAACGTGCCGTGGATCAGCAGATGCGCATAGTGGGCTTCGAGCGGGCGTGACTGAGCGCGCGCCTCGGCCTCGACCACGTCGGCGCACAGCACCAGATCGGCATGCACCTGCGGCGCGTGGCTGTAGTCGAAGGTGAGCACGTTGGTCGCGTGATCCTTGCCGCGGAAGTCGCGGTTCAGTGCGCGGGCTTCATCGGTGCCGACAACGCGCACGGTGATTTCTGCCGGCGCCTCAAGTGCCGCACGGATCCAGCGCGCGACGCGGTGCCGCGGCAGCTGCGCCCGGTGCGCGCGAGGAAGATCGTCGCGCGCGAACTGCAATGACAGGGTCAACGCCGGCCGGATCATCTCAGGCCGGGTCCGGGCGCGACGCTTCGTAGGCATCGACGATGCGCGCGACCAGCGGGTGACGCACCACGTCGGCCGAGGTGAAGCGGGTGGTGGCGATGCCGCGCACGCGCCGAAGCACCCGCTCGGCGTCGATGAGGCCGCTCATCTGGCCGCGAGGCAGATCGATCTGGCTGACGTCGCCGGTGATCACGCACTTGCTGCCGAAACCGATGCGCGTCAGGAACATCTTCATCTGCTCGGGCGTGGTGTTCTGCGCCTCGTCGAGGATCACGAACGCGTTGTTCAATGTGCGCCCGCGCATGAAGGCCAGCGGCGCGATCTCGATGGTGGCCTTCTCGAACGCGCGGGTGACCTTGTCGAATCCCATCAGGTCGTAGAGCGCGTCGTACAACGGGCGCAGATAGGGGTCGACCTTCTGCGCCAGATCGCCGGGCAGGAAACCCAGCCGTTCGCCGGCTTCGACGGCGGGCCGCGTCAGCACGATGCGCTGCACGCTGCTGCGCTCCAGCGCATCGATCGCACAGGCCACGGCCAGGAAGGTCTTGCCAGTGCCCGCCGGGCCGATGCCGAACGTGATGTCGTGCGACTGGATGTTGCTCAGGTACACCTGCTGGTTGGGGGTGCGGCCGGCCAGATCGGCGCGGCGGGTGCGCAGCACCGTGGCAGGCGGGGTCGTCGCAGCGATGGGCTCGGCGGTCTCGGAACGGTCCCGCGCGGGCCGATGGGTCTGCGGGATCGCGCGTCCGGCCGCATCGGCTGCGGCCTCCACCAGTGACAGCTGGAAGGCATCGGCCGCCAGTGGCAGCCGGGCGCGGTCGTACAGCGACTGCAACAGACCGACCGCGCGCTCGGCCTGCGCCTTGCCGCCTTCGATGCTGAACGATTCGTTGCGTCGGGTGATCGTGACGTCGAACGCAGACTCGATGTCGCGCAGATGCGCGTCCAGTGGCCCGCACAGGTGGGCCAGTCGGGTGTTGTCGAGCGGAAAGAACGCGTGTCTGAGGATCAAGATGGGTCGATGCGTCTGGGCAAGGCCCTATTGTGGCGTCAGCTTCGTGACGGAAGGCGGGCAAAGCGGGGCCAGGAACGGGGCGGGGCGGCATGCCTCCTGCACAATCGCCGCCCATGCGAATCCGAGCCGTGTTGCCCATCCTGGCCCTGTGGCTGTGGCTGGCCGTCGGTGATTCGCAGGCCGCCGTGCTGACGATCACATCAGCGCAGTCCGTGCAAAGCGACGCTGCCCACTTTCCTGCCGAAGCAGCGGCCGTGCCGACCGCCCTGCCCGACGAGTGGTCACGGTCGCGGCCGGATCACGATGGCAGCGTGTGGTACCGGGCGCGCTTCGAGAGGCCAGCGGGCATCGGCGACGACGAGCTGCTGGCGCTGTACATCGAGCGCGTGTGCACCAACCTCGAGGTGCACCTGAACGGGCATCGCATCTACAGCGGTGGCCACATGCAGGAGCCGTTGACCCGCAACTGCTACCGACCGCAACTGGTGAGTCTGCCGGCAGCGCTGTTGAGTCCGTTGGGCAACGTGCTGGACATCCAGGTGCGCGGCTCGGCGCTCAAGCATGTCGCGGTGCGCACGCGCGCAGGCAGCCTGTCGGCGTTGCGCATCGGCCCGGCCTCGGAATTGGGGGCGATGTACGCCCAGCGCGAGTTCTGGGGCATCACCACCGTGCAGATTGCAAGCGTCACGCTGATCGCGCTCGGCGGCTTCCTGCTGGTGCTGAGCTGGATCAATCGCAAGGAGCGCTACCTCAAGTACTTCGGCGCGCTGCTGATCGGTTGGTCGCTGCTGTCGCTGCGTGTCTGGTGGCCGAACTGGCCGCTGGAGACGCGGAGCTTCGAGTTGCTGGTGTGCAGCGCATTTGCGCCAGTGGTGGGCGTCGCGGTGCAGTTTTTCCTGAGCTATGCCGGTGTGCGCTCGCCCCGCATTGCCGGCGCTTTGCTGCTGCAATGCGTGCTGATTCCGGCCAGCTTGCTGGCGCTGGACGCCGACCACTTCTTCCTGCTTGCGAATGCCTGGTTCGCATTGATGTCGGCGGAGCTGATTGCCTCCATCGTCTACTACCTTCGCATCGTCTGGAAGCGTCGCCGGGTCGATTTCTGGCCGATGGGTCTGACCGCGGGCGGCATGGGTGTCGTGGTGGTGCTCGAGTTGACGGTGCAGTACGGATGGCTGCCGATGCACGCGGTGCAGCCGCTGAACTTTGCGCTGCCGGTGTTGTTGCTGGGCATCGGCTCGCGGCTGCTGCAGGTGTTCGGGCGGGCCTTGCAGGCCGCCGAGATCAACCGCGCACAGCTCGAGATCCGGGTGCGGGAAGCCACCGCGGAGATCGAGAGCAACTTTGCGCAGATGTCGGCGTTGCGCGTCGAGCAGGTGACCGAAAAGGAGCGCAAGCGCATCGCGGCCGACCTCCATGACGACCTGGGTGCCAAGCTGCTGACCATCGTGCACACCAGTGAGAGCGAGCGCATCTCCACGTTGGCGCGAGAGGCGCTCGAAGAAATGCGCCTGTCGGTGCGTGGGCTGACCGGCAAGCCGGTGCAGCTCGCCGATGCATTGGCCGATTGGCGTGCCGAGGTGGTGTCGCGCCTGGGGCAGGCCAACATCGAGGTCGACTGGCGCAATCCGCCCGACGATCTTCAACAAAAGCTCAGCGCGCGGGTGCTGGTGCAGACCACGCGCATCCTGCGCGAGGCCGTCAGCAACATCATCAAGCACAGCGGTGCCTCGCACTGCAAGGTGCGCACGTCGGTCGATGGGGTGCATTTCGGCTTGCTGGTGCAAGACAACGGCAATGGCATTCCGATGGAGCTCGATGGCAAGCTCGACCGAGGCCACGGCATGTCGAGCATGAAGCACCGCGCCAAGCAGCTGTCCGGACAGTGCCTGGTGGAGTCGGGCCCAGGCTACGGCACCGTGATCAGACTCACGATTCCGCTGTAATTCATGCACGTTCAGCATCCATTTGGATCAGAACTGCGTTGATATCGCCGATAAAGCGACCGACGGAGTCCCCATGAACAACATCCTGCTGCTCGAAGACCTGCCCGAGATCCGCGCCTGGCTGAAGGTGCTGATCCTTCAGGTGTTCCCGCAATCGCACATCCAGGAAGCCGCACGCATCCACGACGCGCTCGAACTGGTCACCGCGATCAAGTTCGACCTGGCGCTGATCGATCTCGGCTTGCCCGATGGCTCGGGCGTCAGCGTGGTCAGCGCGTTGCGCGAATCGCAGCCGGAGTGCCAGTCGGTGGTGGTGACGATCCACGACGACGACGATCACCTGTTTCCTGCGTTGCAAGCGGGCGCCTTCGGCTACCTGCTGAAGGAGCAGGCGCGCGAGCTGATCGCCGAACAACTCAAGCGCATGAGCGGTGGCGAGCCCCCGCTGTCGCCTTCGATCGCGCGGCGCGTGATCGCGCACTTCGCCGCGCAGGCGAAGGTCAAGACGCAGCAGCGCGCGCACTCGATGCCGCATGTGCTGCTCACCGACCGCGAGAACGAGGTGCTGCTGCGCGTGGCCAAGGGTTACACGCTGCCGGAGATCGGCGGGCAGTTGAGCCTCTCGCGTCACACGATCGCCGACTACGTCAAGCAGATCTACCGCAAGCTCAACGTCAGCTCGCGTGCCGAGGCGGCACTGGAAGCCCAGCGACTGGGACTGTTCGACAGCTGAACAAGCGCGTCTGATCTACCGGGCGACCGCACCGGGATAATCATTCGATGATCGGACGACTCACCGGCCTCCTCGCGGACAAATCGCCACCGCAAGTGCTCATCGATGTGAACGGCGTCGGCTACGAGGTCGACGTGCCGATGAGCAGCTTCTACAACCTGCCCGCACTCGGCGAACGCGTCACGCTGCTGACGCACTTCATCGTCCGCGAAGACGCCCAGACCCTGTTCGGCTTCCTCACGCACGACGAGCGACAGACCTTCCGGCTGCTGATCAAGATCACCGGCGTCGGGCCGCGGATGGCGCTGTCGCTGCTGTCGGGCTTGAGCGTGACCGAACTCGCGCAGGCGGTCGCGCGACAGGAAACCGGCAGGCTGGTCAAGGTGCCGGGCATCGGCAAGAAGACCGCCGAGCGGCTGCTGCTCGAACTCAAGGGCAAGCTCGCCGAGGCCATCAGCGCCCCCTCCACGGTGGCGAACGATGCGCAGGCCGACATCCTGCAGGCGCTGATCGCTCTCGGCTACAGCGACCGTGAAGCCGCCGCCGTGCTGAAGAGTCTGCCGGCCGACATCAGCGTCAGCGACGGCATCAAGCTCGCCCTCAAATCACTGGCCTGACGCCGACCCGGCCAGGCACTGCGCGTTCAGCGCACGCGCAGTGCGCCACTAGTGGGCATGCACGCCCGCAGCATCCGGTTGCGGTTTCGGCTCCTCGACCTTCACCGTCACCACCACCTCGCCGGCCTTCTCGAACTTCAAGGTCAGGGGGATCTGGTCGCCGGCCTTCAGTGGCGCCTTCAAGCCCATGAGCATCAGGTGATAGCCGCCTGGCTTGAGCTCCACGGTCTGACCGGTGGCGAGTTCGATGGCCTCGACCTGGCGCATCTTCATCACATTGCCATCCATCGTCATCGAATGGATTTCAGCAGCGTCGGCCGCCGGTGTGCGAGCCGACAGCAGGCGATCGGCGGCGCCCTGGTTCGTGAGCTTGAGGTAGCCGGCAGCAACGAGCTGGCCTTCGCGGGTCGGGCGCGCATAGGGATGGCCGATGTCGATCTCGCCCAGCTTGAAACTGTGGGCCACGGCGCCGAGCGCCGCCAGCACGAGGGTGGCGCCGACGAGCGCCTTCTGTAGACATTGACTTTTCATGATGACTTCCAGGGATCGAGGTTGATGGGTCAGTAATCGAAGCGCAGTTCGGCGTGCACGGTGCGTTGCGGGTACGGGTGGAAGGCCCAGTACTGGTAGTTGTTCAGGTTGTCGATGCCCAGGCTCGCCTGCCACTGGCGGTCGATGCGGTACTGGATCCGCACATCGGTAACGAAATAGCGCGAGAAGCCTTGGTAGGCGTATCCGTTGGTGTCGCTGTTGTTCAGCTGTCCGTATTGTTTGCCGCTGAACCGGGCCCCGTAGGCGCCGCTCCAGTGCTCGTCGAATCGGTAGTTCGCGAGCAGCGTGGCGCGCCAGGCTGGCACGCGCGGCTGGCGTTTGCCGATGGTGTCGGGGTAGCCCTTGTTCTTGCGGATTTCCGAATCAGCGTAGGTCAGGCTGCTGCTGAGCTCCAGGCCGGGCACGAATACCCGGTCCAGCTGCAGAGCCAGCTCGACGCCCTTGGTGTCGATGCGGCCGACGTTGCTCACCTGGGTACCGCCCGTGGTGGTCTGCGAGTACAGCGCGTCGTGGCTGCGCTCCAGGAAGACCGTCGTGCGCAGCAAGCCATGGGGCAACGCCCGCTCCGCCGTCAATTCGGTGGTCACCGATTTCTCAGGCCGCAGGTTCGGGTTGTTCAGTGTCGGCAGCTGCGTGGTGGTATTGATGCCGCCCTGGAACAGCTCATTGACCGTCGGGTTGCGCACCGCACGGCCGATCGAGGCCTTCAGCGTCCAGTCTTCCGTCGCGTCGAACAGGATGGCGGCCTTCGGAGAAAACGTCGACTCATCACGGCTCGCATAGCTCACGGCTGCCGTACCGATCTGGCGACGCCCGTCGCGGGCGCGCCACTCTTCGTAGCGGCCACCCAGCACCGTGCGCCATTGCGGCGCGAAGCGCCACGCATCCTGAATCCAGAGGCTGGTCAGGCTGGTCTCACCGCTGAAGGCCGCGGCCAGGGTGCCCACCTCGCTGCCGACCCAATTGGCGGTGTTGGACTCACGGCGACGCAACTTGAAGGTATCGCGCTGCACGCCCATCTCGACGATGTGTCGGCCCTCCACGCCCTCGGGGCGCCAGATGCCTTTCAGCGCCAGCGTGTTCCAGCCGGTACCGGCCAGATTGACCACGCGCCCCGCCCCACCCGACAGTGCGCCGGGCAACAGCACACTGGCGTTGGGTGTGCGCACGCGGTCTTGGTGGTAGTCGTACACGCTGGCAGCGGCCTCCCAGTCCCAGACACCGAGGGTACGGCTCTTGATCGTCAAGCCGTGCGCGATGTGCTGTAGCTCCGCCTGGCTGGGCGTCAGCGCAGGCATGCTGTAGACGCTGCCGCCGATGTTGATCTGGCCGCCGTAGACCGGGTTGCCCGAACCGTCGCGCAGGAAGCTGTCGGCCGACCGTTTGGCATCGTTGCGCCAGAAGCCCAGCGTGTAGCTGGCACGCAGCGTCGAGGTGAGGTCATACGCCAGCTTGAGCTTGCCACCGTCTTGCACCGAGCCTGTCTGCGCGCTGGTCCCGACGTTGTAGACCGGCACGCCCAGGTGGTTGCGGTCTGCCACCGCACCAGTGACCGGCGTGCCCGCCGCGCTGACGGTGCTTGAACGGTTGACCCGCGCAATGACCAGCGGTTGTCCGTCGCTGTCCTGCCGATTCAGGTGGATCCACCATGAGAGCGCACCGGCGCGGCTGCCGATCGATGCGCTTTCCTGGTGCCCGGAAAAGCGCTCGTCGGTCTGGTACAGCTGGTACTTCTGGGTGTGGGCCTGCACCTTGATGTGTGCCTCGAAACGCGTGGGCATGCGCGTCACGTAGTCGACGATCGCACCGGCCGAATTCCCGGAGTACGCGGCCGAGAACGGGCCGTACAGCACATCGACCCGCTCGATCTCGTCCGGTGACACCAGACCCCAGCGGGGCGTGAACTCGGCGCCATTGCCCAGCAGGTTCGACAGCAGGATGCCATCGGCAAACACCAGCGAGCGGGCACTGTTGCCAGTGCCTGAGGCACGCGACGCCAGCACCGCGTGGTCGTAGTCGCCGATGTTGCGCTTGCGCACGACGAGGCTGGGAAAGTACTTCAGTGCATCGGACGCGTCGGTGGCGTTGATGCTGCGCTCGATCTGCGCGCCGGTGATGCCTTCGGTGGTGGTGGGAATCTCCAGCGGCAGCGTCGAGGGACGCCCGCCGGTGACGACGACGCGCTCGAGCGTGCGCGCCTGGTTGGCATCGGCGTGGGGATCGGTCCGGGATTCGTCGGCGGCAACGCTGACGCTGCAACAGACGCCCGCACAGGCGAGCAGAAACAAATGAGAGGTGTGTCGCAAGGCGACCTCCTGAAACGGGGTGTCGGCGGCTGGTCGACGCGCAGGTCGAGCAGCCAGGGCCGCGCGTCGAGCCGATGCAGTCGGCTACCTGGCGCGGTCGATCACGGCGTTCAGAGGGTGGGCGGTGCGCGCGCCTGGACCGCTGCCCAGGCGTAGAGAGGCCGGGGTGCCTGGCTGTACAGCGCCGGCAGGTGGTCCGCGCCCGCAGCCAGCGGCAACTTCGTGGTCGGTGCCGGTGGGAGCCCGAGGACGGTGGCGCCGAGCGAGCACAGTGGGCAATGATCCATGTGCGCCGAGCGGGTCTGGCCGAGCGGCGTGGGGGCGGACTCCGGGGCATCAGACGGGGCGGCCGTCTGCGCCAACCAGCGTGCGCCTGCGGTCGAGCAGATCTCTGACCATGGCCCGCTGCCCACGGAAGGGGTCATCAGGCGTGACAGCGTCGGCACCAGCGCCAGGCCGAGCATCGCGATCAACGCGATGCGCAGCAGCCAGCAGAGACGGTGCCTGAAAAAATTCACGGCGCGAGTGTAGGCGATGCCGTCAGCTGGCCTGCGCGAACCCGTGTCGATAATGCGGCATGAGCATCCAGACCGACGATTTCGAGCCGCGTCGCGTGGTCAGCGCGGCCAGCGCCTCGCCCAACGAAGACGCGATCGAGCGGGCGCTGCGGCCCAAGGGGCTGGCCGAGTACGTTGGTCAGGCGAAAGCGCGCGAGCAGCTGGCCATCTTCATCGGCGCGGCCAAGATGCGCAGCGAGGCGATGGACCACGTGCTGCTGTTCGGCCCGCCCGGCCTCGGCAAGACCACGCTGTCGCACATCATCGCCAACGAGCTCGGCGTGAACCTGCGCCAGACCTCGGGCCCGGTGCTGGAGAAGCCCAAGGACCTGGCCGCGATACTGACCAACCTCGAGCGCAACGACGTGCTGTTCATCGACGAGATTCACCGCCTGAGCCCGGTGGTCGAGGAGATCCTCTACCCTGCACTGGAGGACTACCAGATCGACATCATGATCGGCGAGGGCCCGGCCGCGCGCTCGATCAAGCTCGACCTGCAGCCCTTCACGCTGGTGGGCGCCACCACCCGCGCCGGCATGCTCACCAACCCGCTGCGCGACCGCTTCGGCATCGTGGCGCGGCTGGAGTTCTACACGTCGGAAGAACTCGCGCGCATCGTCAACCGCTCGGCCGGTCTGCTGAACGTGCCCACGGATGCCGAGGGCGCCTTCGAGATCGCCCGCCGCTCACGCGGCACACCGCGCATCGCCAACCGTCTGTTGCGCCGCGTGCGCGATTACGCTGATGTGAAGGGCAATGGCCGCATCACGAAGGCGCTGGCCGATCTGGCCTTGAAGATGCTCGATGTCGATCCGCACGGGCTCGACGTGATGGACCGCAAGCTGCTCGAGGCGGTGATCCACCGCTTCGATGGTGGGCCGGTCGGCCTCGACAACGTGGCCGCGGCCATCGGCGAGGAGCGCGACACGATCGAGGATGTGATCGAGCCCTACCTGATCCAGCAGGGCTACCTGCAGCGCACGCCGCGCGGTCGCATCGCGACGCTGGCCGCCTTCAGGCACCTCGGCGTGACGCCACCAAAGCACAGCGCGGCGGCCGACCTCTTCGACGAGTGAATCCGGGCAGGGCAGCGCTCAGGCCTGCGACACACCGGCTGCGTCCGTCCAGTCGTCCAGGGCCGTGGCATCGTCGAGGTGCCGGGTGTCGCTCCAGCCGATCAGCGTCAGACCGACCCCGTTGTGCAGCAGCCGGTTGATGCTGGCATTGCCCAGAGGCCAGGAGCGCTTGGCCTGCAGGTCGAGCTGAGTCGCTGCACGGTACAGGCAGTCCATCACCCCGCCGTGCGCCACCAGCGCGATGGTCTGGCCGGCATGGGCAGCGGCCAGTGCCTGCGCTGCCGCGACGCAGCGTTCTTGTACCTGCCGCAACGACTCGCCACCGTCCGGCGCGAAGTCGGGCTCACGCTGGGCCCAGCGACGCGCCTCGGCCGGCCAGCGCGCCTCGATCTCGGCGAAGGTGTGCGCCTCGAAGAGGCCGAAGGCGCGCTCACGCAGCCGGGTGTCGGTGACGACGGGCATCGCCAGGGCGCGGCCGAGCGCCTGCGCCGTTTCCAGTGCACGCAGCAGGTCGCTGGAATAGATCGCCGAGATGCCTTCGTCGATCAGCGCGCGCGCCGTTCGCTGCGCCTGCCAGCGGCCGGTGGCATTGAGCGGGATGTCGCGGTGCCCCTGGATGCGGGTATCGACGTTCCAGGCGGTTTCCCCGTGGCGTATCGCGACGATGCGGGTCACCGGCGGCATCACCTCACACACCCCAGACGATGATCGCACCTTCGGCGTGGCAGCGTTTGAGCATCTCGAGGAACGGCCAGGCGCGCGGCCTCAAACCGATGCGATCGGCGGAGTCGTCCGGGGCGGCGCCGGCCGCGCCCGTGCTGCCAGCGGCTTCTTCGGCCGCGACGGCTTGCTCGATCGCCTTGATCGCCGCCGGCATGCTGTTCACCTCGAAGATACCCTGGGCCGATGGCTCCTTGCCCACGATGCGCAGGATCTGCTCAGCCTGCGGACCCAGCATGACGAGGTCGCTCGCGGCCTTGGATTTGAACTTGTAGATCATCGTGCCCCGGGATCGCGCTGGAAGCAGCGCTCAGTGGCAGATTGTGCGTCGGCTCAGTGCGGCGGTGTGTCGTTGGGCGCGGCGGACAGCTCGGTGGCAGCCAGCCGACGGCGATCGAGCATCGCCTCGAACGACACCACGTCAATGGCCGGAGACGTCAGGAAGCCCTGGTACTGCTCGCAGCCGACCTGCAGCATGAATTGCCGCTGGGCTTCGCTCTCCACGCCTTCGGCAATCAGCTCCAGCCGCAGCGCACGCGCCATGTTGGCGATCGCCCGCACGATGCCAGCATCGCTTTCATCGCCAGGCAGCCCCTGGATGAAGCTGCGGTCGATCTTGAGCCGGCTGATCGGAAAACGTTTCAGGTAGGCCAGGCTCGAGTAGCCGGTGCCGAAGTCGTCGATCGCCAGCTTCACGCCCAGCTCAGCCAGCGCCTGAAGGCGGTGCAGGGCTTCCTGGGCATCCTGGATCAGGATCGACTCGGTGAGCTCGAGCTCGAGCCACTGCGGATCCAGGCCCACCTCGGCCAGTGCCCGGGCCACGCTGTCGACGAAATCGGCCTGCTGGAACTGCAGCGCAGAGACGTTGATGGACATCAGCAGATGGCGCCCCTGCTCGCGCCACAGCGCCGCTTGTTGCACCGCCTGGCGCAGCACCCAGCTGCCGATGGACACGATGAAGCCGCTGCGCTCGGCCACCGGGATGAACTCGACCGGTGGCACGTCGCCGAGCTCGGGATCGCGCCAGCGGATCAGCGCCTCAGCGCCGACGATCTCGCCGCTCTTCAGCTCGACCTGCGGCTGGTAGTGCAGCCGGAAGCGGCCGGCTGCCAGCGCCTGGCGCATCGCGTGGTCGAGCTTCATCCGCGTGCGCAGCTTCGATGTGCTTTCGGCGCGCGCCTGGTGGAACCGGAACCCCGCGCGACCGCTTTCGCGTGCTTCGTTCATCGCCGCATCGGCGGCCTGCAGCATTTCGTCGGCGGTGCTGCCGTCGCCGGGGTGCAGGGAAATGCCGACGCTGCAGGTGACGGTGAAGCTCAGGTCATCAAGGGTGAAAGGGCGCTGCATGGCGTCGAGCACGCGGCGCGCGCTGCCTTCGGCGCCCGCGGCATCGGCCTGATGGACCAGCAGCACATACTCGTCGGCACCGAGGCGGGCGACCGTGTCCACCTGCCGGAGTGTCAGCAGCAGGCGCTCGGCCACCTCGATCAGAACCCGGTCGCCCATGCTGTGGCCGAGGGTGTCGTTGATGTGCTTGAAGCGGTCGAGGTTCAGGAACAGCAGCGCGAACGGAACACCTTCACGCTGTGCGAGTGCCAGCGCGTAGTCGATGCGGCTGAGCAACGTGCGGCGGTTCGGCAACCCGGTCAAGGCATCGGTATGCGACAGGGTTTCGATGCGCCGGTTGGCCTCCAGACGCTCGCTGATGTCGCGGAAGGAATACACACGGCCGATCGTCTTGCCGCGGCTGCACTGCGGCAGCGTGACGCGCTCGAGCACCCGGCCACCGATCAGCGTCACGGTGTCGCTGGCCTGCATCTGGGGCACCCCATCGATGGCGGCCAGCCGGCGCATGTACTCGGCAGGTTCGACCACGCGGCGCAGCATCCACGACAGGATGGCGTCGTCGTCGCGCTGCACCATCAGGCTGTCGGGCAGCTCCCACAGGGCGGCAAAGCGCTGGTTGAAGTTGCGGATGCGGCCATTGGTGTCCGTGACCAGGATGCCGTCGTGCGTGGATTCCAGCGTCGCGGCCAGTTCGGCGAGCCGGTCTGCCAATTCGTCTTCCGCCCGTCGCTCGCTGCTGCGGTCGTGCATCACGACCATGAACAGCGCCTTGTCCGACGAGAGCATCACCCGGCTGACACGCCGCAGCACCGCCACCAATTCACCATCGGCGCGCCGCACCCAGCTGTGCGACTCGACGCTGTCGGCCCAACCGAGTGCCGCCTCCTGCCAGAACGCCATGTCTTCCGGGGTGGCCGCCAGACTCAGCATGTCCTGCCCGCACAGGCTGGTGGCATCGACAGCGAGCAGGGTGCCGCAGGCGGCATTCGCCGCGACGATGCGCAGGCTTTCCGGGTCGACCAGCCAGACCGCATCGAGCAGGCCTTCGATCAGCGCGCGCGGTGGCATCAGCCAGGCGTCGATGGCGCGCTGGTTCAGCGACGGCGCACCCGACGCCCCATCGCCGCTGCGCACACGTCGGGCCGGCACCACCGGTGCAGGCACCGTGGTGGTGGCGGGCGGCGGATTGCGCGACATCCTCACGCCAGCGCCCCGCTGTCCTGCGTCGGCTCGAAGAAGTAGCTGACCCGCGGCCGTGGCGACAGGTAATCGAGCGTGCGGGGTGGCAAGGCCAGCGGCTTCAGGCTGCGCCGGATGCCCAGACCGCTGACGGTTTCGAGATCCAGCACCAGCGCCTCATCGCGCGGCACGCCGGGCTCGTGCACGAGCACCTTCGGCTTCAGCGGCCGCGAGGAGTTGACACCGACCACCATGGCGTAGCGATCGTCGGTGAGCTGCACCACCGAGCCGGCCGGGTACACGCCCATCATCTTGATGAAGGCGCCAAGGATGGCCGGGTCGTACTTGTTCTTGCCCTGCGCAAACATCAGCGCCACCGCCTCGTGCGGCGTGATGGCCTTGCTCGGATTGGCGGGGTTGCACAGCTTGTCGTAGCGATCGACCAGCGACACGATGCGCGAGGGCACGGTCGTGCGGTCGCTTTGCAGCTTCAGCGGAAAGCCGCTGCCGTCGATGTGTTCGTGGTGCTGGGCGATGACCAGCGACGCTCCGGGGGCCAGCTCCATCCGCCGGGCCTGGGCGATGCCCAGTGAGACATGCGACTCGTAGAGCTTGTGCTCGGAGGCGTTGAAGTGTTCTTCACGGTGGCGAAAGCGTTCCGGCAGCTCGGCCTTGCCGATGTCGTGCAGCAGCGCGCCCAGCCCGAGGTCGAGCATCTCGGCCTCGCTGAGGTTGAAGGTGCGGCCCATCAGCAGCGAGATCACGCTGACGTTCAATGCGTGCGCGCCGGCCTTGTCACCGGCACCCTCGCTGAGCAGCCGGATGCACAGCTCCTGGCTGCCGATCATCTGATCGACCAGTTGCTGTGTCAGGGCCTGCGCACTGTGGCGGGCAGCGACCGGTTGGGTCGCCACCCCGTCGAAGACCTGTTTGGCCACGCGCGTGGCGTCGGCGAACTGCCGCTCGCAGGCGGCCAGTGCCGCACGCTGAGCCGCCAGTGCGGCACGGCGGAGATCCTGCGGCGTGGGCGCATTCACGGCAGGTGCGACCTCGGCAGCGCTGTCAGGTGCGGGAGCCGGCAGATCGGAGGCCACCGGCGCCGCGGTGTCCATGCCTGAAGCGCCTGTCAGGCTGGCGGTGTCCCAGCGGCCGGTGCTGTGGCTGAAATCGCTGTCCTGCGGGCTCCAGCGCACGCGCTGCAAGCCCAGCGAGCGCAGCGTCGCAATCTGCTCAGGACTGGAAATCTTGAAGCTGGACCGCGGAAACGGGTGCGACATCCAGCCACCGTCCAGGTGGATGTGCATGCCGATGGTCAACGCGGCGACTTCGATGGTTTCGATGACGGTGTCAGATTTCATGGACAGACCAAGCGTCGGGAATACACGCCTCTTGGGTCCATTTCGGCACAACCAGCCGCTGACTTGAGCCAGCTCGGTGTTGCTGCACCCGGTTGAGCACCCGTTGAGGTGGCTCGACCGCCTTCCGACACCGTTGGAGAGCTACCCGGCGAGCACAGCCGCCATCGCCACCGCCGTCGCGTCGACGTTCGACGAGTTCAGGCCGGCCACGCACATGCGCCCCGAGCGCAGCACGTAGACCGCGTGCTCTTCGCGCAAGCGGTCTGCCTGCGCGGGAGTCAGCCCGGTGTAGCTGAACATGCCCCGCTGGCGGACGAAGTAATCGACGTTGCACCCCGGCAGCTTGTCGCCCAGCACGGCGTGCAGGCGCTGGCGCATTGCATGGATACGCTGGCGCATCGCATCGAGCTCGGCCGCCCACTGGGCACGCAGCGCCGGGGTCTGGAGCACGCGGGCGACGATCTGCCCACCGTGCGTGGGCGGGCTGCTGTAGTTCTTGCGCACGGTGGCACGCAATTGGCCGAGCACGAGTTCGGCTTCGGCGGCGTTGGGGCAGACCACGCTGAGGGCACCGCAGCGCTCGCCGTACAGCGAGAAGCTCTTTGAAAACGAGCTGGCACAGAAAAAAGCAATGTCCGCGTCGGCCAGCGCGCGGATCGCGGCGGCGTCTTCGTCGATGCCGTCGCCGAAGCCCTGGTAGGCGATGTCGACGTACGGGATCAGCCGCCGCGCGCGGATCACCGGGATCAGCTCCGCCCACTGCGCGGCGCTCAGGTCGACACCGGTCGGGTTATGGCAGCAGGCATGCAGCAGCACGATGCTCTGTTCGGGCAAGGCCCGGAATGCCGCCAGCATCTCGCCGAACTTCAGGCCACCGCCGGCCGCGTCGTAGTAGGGGTAGGTGTGCACCGCAAAGCCGGCACCCTCGAACATTGCGCGGTGGTTGTCCCAGGTCGGGTCGCTGACCCACACCTGCGAACCCGGGAAATAGCGCTTGAGGAAATCGCCACCGACCTTCAGCCCGCCCGAGCCACCAATGGTCTGCACCGTCGCGATGCGGCCGCTCTGGACGGCTTCATGCCCTGGACCGAACAGCAGGTGCTGGACCGCCAGCCGGTAGTTCGCCGCCCCTTCCATCGGCTGGTAGGGCCGGGCACCGATGTGCTGCAGCATCGCCGTCTCGGCTTCGCGCACCGCGGCCATCACCGGCAGGCGGCCCGCGTCGTCGAAGTAGATGCCGATCGACAGGTTGATCTTGTGCGCCCGCGGGTCACGGCCGAACGATTCGTTCAGCGTCAGGATCGGGTCGCCGGCGTAAGGATCGATGTGCTCGAACATGGAGACGTGTGGGACAGAAATGAGAGGAATGACGGCGACGGCGCGGGCAACGCCTTCAGGCCGACAGCGCAGCTTCGATGTCGGCGTTCAACGAGGCTGGCGTGTCGGTAGGTGCGTAGCGTCTGATGACCTGGCCATCGCGACCGATCAGGAACTTGGTGAAGTTCCACTTGATGGCCTTGGTGCCCAGCAGGCCCGGGGCCTCGGCGGTCAGCCACTTCCACAGCGGGTGTGCCGAGGCGCCGTTCACGTCGACCTTGCTCATCATCGGAAAGGTGACGCCGTAGTTCTTCTGGCAGAAGCTGCCGATCTCCGCATCACTGCCCGGGTCCTGCGCGCCGAACTGGTTGCAAGGGAATCCGATCACCGTCAGGCCGCGCTCGCCGTGGGCCTTCCACAGCGCTTCGAGCCCGGCAAACTGCGGGGTGAAACCGCAGGCGCTGGCGGTGTTGACGATCAGCAGCACGCGACCGCGCTGCGCCGACAAAGGGCTGGGCGTGCCATCGATCGCGATGGCGTCGAAATCGAAGGCGGTGGGGCTGGGTGCAGTCATCGAAAACCTCGGGTGATGAATTTGTCGCCGTCGCTGCGCGACGGCCTGGCAACACCGGATCGTATCCCCGGGCCCGGGCGCAGCGCTGCGGCTCCCCGCTCAGTGCGAGGGTTCGCGCGCGGCCCACACCGCGGTGAGCACGATCAAGGCGCCACCCAGCAGCAAGCGAGCGGTGATCTGCCCGGCGCCCAGCAGGGCCGCCGACACCGACGCGAACAGCACCTCGCTAAGCATCAGCACCGAGCTGACCTCGACCGGCAGCCGCACGGCACCGAACTGCAGCGCCAGGTTGCTGCACAGGAACAGCGCGCTCAGCGTCAACACCATCGCCGGCACCCACCACGGCCGGGCAGCGACGCCACTCGACAACGGCCAGCCGATGTCGCCTTGCACACTGAGCCCGACGGCCAGCATCCCCGCCACCACCGCGCCACCGACGAACATCGCCAGCACACGGCCCTCCTCGGGAAGATGGGCAGACCGCTTGAGCATCACATTGTTCAGCGCAAAGCAGAAACCGCCGAGCACGCCGAGCCAGTCGGCCAGCGACTGCGGCAGCGGCAGCACCGGTGCACCCCCAGCACCGGGTTCACCCAGCACGATGGCTGCACCGACCAGCGCCAGCGCCATCCGGATGCCAGCCACCCGCGTCAACGATTCCTTCAGGATCCAGCGTGCGAGCAGCACCGACCACAGTGGCATCAGATAGAACAGCAGCACCACCCGCACCACGTCGCCCACCACGGTGGCCCAGTTGAAGGCCGCGTTGGTGGCGCCGGCTGCCAGCATGACCACCCAAAGAGAACGACCGCGCAGCAATTGAATGACGGCGCCGGGACGCACCATCGCGATCACCACCGCCGTGGGGACATAGACCAGTACCGTGGCCCACAGCGGGTGGATGCCCTGCGCTTCGAGCTGTCGAAACGGCCACCACGACAAGCCCCACACCAGCGCGTTGAAGACCAGTGCGAGTGCCGCCCAGCGCGCGCCGATGGATGCTGCGGTGTTCAGTGCTGGTCGCTGCGCGCGAGCGCGAGCAGGTGATCGACTTCGACCCGGTGGTTGATGCAGTTGCGCTGATGCCAGCGGCGGATCAGCCACATCAACCCCGCCACCAGCACACCGAAGATGGAGATTGCGCCGAAGGCCGACAGGCCCAGCTTGGTCATGCCGGCATACAGGGCGCCCAGGACCAGGATGCACGCCTGCTCATTGAAGTTCTGCACCGCGATCGACCGGCCCGCACCCATCAGGTTGTGCCCGCGGTGCTGCAACAAGGCATTCATCGGCACCACCAGGAAGCCCCCCAGCGCGCCGAGCAGGATCAAGAACGGCACCGCAACCCACAGGTTTGTGATGAAGTTCATGCCCAGCACCAACAGCCCCATGGCGATGCCCAGTGGGATGACGAATGTGGCCTGATCGAGCCGCATGCGCAGCGAGGCCACCACGGCACCGGCGGCGGTGCCGATGGCGACCACGCCGACCAGCGCCGACGCCTGCGTGGTCTCGTAGCTCAGCGCCACCGCGGCCCAGGCCAGCACGATGTAGCGCAGGTTGCCCGAAACGCCCCAGAACAACGTGGTGGTGGCCAACGAGATCTGGCCCAGCTTGTCGCTCCAGAGGCGGACGTTGCAGGTCTGGAAGTCGCGCACCAGCCCGAACACGCTGTGGGCGATGGGCTGCAACGGCGCCTCGGTGCGCGGGATGCGCAGATTGAATGCGGCAGCCAGCGCATAGAGCCCCACCATGGCCGCGATGGCCGCTTCGGGCGGAGTGTCGATCCCGGTGTCGAACCCGGGGAAATCGAACGCCAGCAAGTAGCTGGAAATGGTGTGGCCGATGAGTTGCCCGCCGAGCAACACGCCGAGGATGATCGACAGGATGGTCAGGCCCTCGATCCAGCCATTGGCCTTGACCAGCTGCGAGTTGGGCAGCAGCTCGGTCAGGATGCCGTACTTGGCCGGGGAATACGCCGCCGCACCGAGCCCGACGATGGCGTAGGCCATCAGCGGGTGGCTGCCGAACAGCATCATCAGGCAGCCGACAACCTTGATGAGGTTCGAGAAGAACATCACCCGGCCCTTGGGCAGCGCATCGGCGATCGCGCCGACGAAGGGCGCCAGGATCACATAGAACAGCGCGAACATGGGCACCAGCGCGGCGGGCTGCCACGCGGGCTGCCCCGAGCTTTTCAGCAGTTCAACCCCCGCCACGAACAGCGCGTTATCAGCCAGCGAGCTGAAAAACTGCGCCGCCATGATGGTGTAAAAACCTTTTTTCATTCGCTGGTGG
The DNA here is from genome assembly GCA_002255905.1 of Burkholderiales bacterium PBB1. Lineage (GTDB taxonomy): Bacteria > Pseudomonadota > Gammaproteobacteria > Burkholderiales > Burkholderiaceae_C > PBB1. Next base: position 328,394 of record NKIN01000004.1, on the reverse strand, counting down.
CGCTCAGTTTCCAGGTCGGCATGATGACGAATCCGTGCATCCGACGGGTCTCCTTGCGGCGCGGGTTATAGCACGCGGGCTGCCGCCGAACGGTCCTGCAGGCCCGTGCGCGGCAAGGGCTTGAGGGCCTGTGCGGCAGAATGGGATTTCACGAAACATCACCCCATGCCACGCCCCATCGAAGCCGTGATTCACCCGCAGGCGCTGGCGCACAACCTGCGGCGCGCGCAGGTCCACGCACCCGATGCCCGCGTCTGGGCCGTCATCAAGGCCAACGCCTATGGGCACGGCATCGAGCGTGCCTTTGCCGGACTGCAAGGGGCCGATGGCTTCGCCTTGCTTGACCTCGACGAGGCACAGCGCCTGCGCGCGCTCGGCTGGCGCGGTCCGATCCTGCTGCTCGAAGGCTGCTTCGAGGCGCGCGACCTGGAGACCTGCTCGCGCCTGAACCTGTGGCACACGGTGCACCGCGAAGCGCAGATCGACTGGCTGGCCGCCCACAAGACACAGGCACCACACCATGTGTTCCTGAAACTCAACAGCGGCATGAACCGGCTGGGCTTCACCCCGTCGGCCTACCGCTCGGCCTGGTTGCGCCTGAGTGGCTTGACGCAGGTGGAGAGCATCACGCTGATGACGCACTTTGCCGATGCAGACCGCAGCGATGCCGCCGGTGGCATCGCCCGCCAGTGGGCGGTGTTCGACACCGCGACCCGCGAGCTGCCCGGCGAGCGCTCGCTGTGCAACAGCGCGGCGACCCTGCGGCATGCGCCCGAGAACGCTGCCGTCCGGGGCGACTGGGTACGCCCCGGCATCGCACTCTACGGTTCTGCGCCTGACTTCCCCGAGCGGGGCATCGCCGACTGGGGCCTGCAGCCGGCGATGACGCTGCGCAGCGAACTGATCGCCACGCAGGACCTGCAGCCTGGCGACACCGTGGGCTACGGCAGCCGCTACACGGCCTCGCGGGCTATGCGCATCGGCGTGGTCGCCTGCGGTTATGCCGATGGCTACCCGCGCAGCGCACCCAACGGCACCCCGATGCTGGTCGACGGGGTGCGCTGTGAGATGGTCGGACGCGTCTCGATGGACATGGTGACGGTCGATCTGACACCGGTGCCCACGGCATGTGTGGGCAGCGAGGTCACGCTGTGGGGCCAGGGGCCAGGTGGCGCCGTGTTGCCCATCGACGAGGTCGCGCATGCGGCCGGCACCGTGGGCTACGAGCTGATGTGTGCGCTGGCGATGCGCGTGCCCACGGTGGTTGCCGACTGAGCCTCAGCCCCTTAGACACCCCGAGATCCCACGATGCAACTGCCCAGCCACATGCTGTCGATGACCGTGCTGATGACGCCGGACATGGCCAATTTCTCCGGCAATGTGCACGGCGGCACGATCCTGAAACTGCTCGACCAGGTGGCTTACGCCTGCGCCAGCCGCTACGCAGGCACCTATGTGGTCACGCTGTCGGTGAACCACGTGCTGTTCCTGCAGCCGATCCACGTTGGCGAGCTCGTGACCTTCCTTGCCAGCGTCAACCACACCGGCACCTCGTCGATGGAGGTCGGCGTCAAGGTGATTGCCGAGAACATCCGCACCCAGGTCGTGCGGCATGCCAACAGCTGCTTCCTGACGATGGTGGCGATGGGCGACGACGGCCGCCCCACGGCCGTGCCGCCGCGCGTGCCCGCCACGCCCGACGAGGTCCGCCGCTTCGAGGCTGCGAAGATCCGCAAGCAGCTGCGCACCGAGCTCGCGCAGCGCGAAGCCGCACTGCTCAAGGTCATGCCATCAGCCGCCACTGACGGCGGCAGCTGAGCCGCAGCACACGTGACCGCGCCGCGCTTCGTCGTGCCTGAACACGAGGTCGAGATCACCGCGATCCGTGCGCAAGGCGCTGGGGGCCAGAACGTCAACAAGGTGTCAAGCGCAGTGCACCTGCGCTACGACGTGCAGGCCTCGTCGCTGCCCGACGACGTGAAGCAGCGGCTGCTCGCGCTGCGAGATCAGCGCATCACCGACGAGGGCGTGGTCGTCATCAAGGCGCAGACCTCGCGCAGCCAGGAGGCCAATCGGGCCGACGCGCTGGCGCGGCTTCAGGAGCTTGTCGACAGCGTCGCCACACCGCCGCGCGTGCGCCGACCCACCAAGCCGACCTACGGTTCAACGCAGCGGCGGCTCGAAGGCAAAGGCATCCGCGCGCAGGTCAAGGCCTCGAGGGGCAAAGTCGGTCACGAGTGAGGCGTTGGCAGCGGCCGGCTACAGTCCTCGCGTGAGCAAACCCAAATCGCTGTACACCTGCACCGAATGCGGTGGCACCAGCCCGAAGTGGCTGGGCAAGTGCCCGTCATGCGAGGCCTGGAACACACTGGTCGAGTCGGTCGCTGAAAGCAGCGGGACTAAGCACCGCTACCAATCCTTGGCGGGTGCACTGCCGGTGGCGACGCTGGCCGACATCGAAGCGTCTGACGTCGACCGCCTGCCCACTGGCATTGACGAGCTCGACCGCGTGCTGGGCGGCGGCATCGTCGCCGGGGGTGTGGTGCTGATCGGCGGCGACCCGGGCATCGGCAAATCGACGCTGCTGTTGCAGGCACTGGACGCGCTGTCGCGCAATGTGCGCACGCTGTACGTGACCGGCGAGGAATCGGGTGCGCAGGTCGCGCTGCGCTCGCGGCGGCTGGGGCTGGGTGAAGGTGGCAGCGGTGGCACCGCCGGTTCGCAGGTGCGTGTGATCGCCGAAATCCAGTTGGAGAAGATCGCCGCCACCATCGCCGCCGAGCAGCCGGTGGTGTGTGTGGTCGATTCGATCCAGACCGTCTACAGCGATCAGCTCACTTCCGCGCCCGGCTCCGTCGCACAGGTGCGTGAGTGCGCGGCGCAGCTGACGCGCATCGCCAAGTCGAGTGGCACGACCATCGTGCTGGTCGGCCACGTGACGAAGGAAGGCGCGCTGGCCGGGCCGCGCGTGCTGGAACACATCGTGGACACGGTGCTGTATTTCGAGGGCGACACGCACAGCAGCTTCCGGTTGGTGCGCGCGATCAAGAACCGCTTCGGTGCTGTGAACGAGATCGGCGTCTTCGCGATGACCGAGCGGGGCCTGAAGGGCGTGGCGAATCCGAGCGCGATCTTCTTGTCGACGCACGGCGATCCGGTGGCTGGCTCGTGCGTGCTGGTCACGCTGGAAGGCACGCGGCCACTGCTGGTGGAGATCCAGGCGCTGGTCGACAGCGGCGGGCCCAGCCCGCGGCGGCTCAGCGTCGGGCTCGATCGCGACCGGCTGGCGATGATGCTCGCGGTGCTGCACCGCCATGCCGGCATTGCGTGCAACGACCAGGATGTGTTCGTCAACGCGGTGGGCGGTGTGCGCATCGCCGAGCCTGCGGCCGACCTGGCGGTGATGCTGGCCATCCAGAGCAGCTTGCGCGGGCGGCCCCTGCCGCGTGGCTTCATCGCGTTCGGCGAGGTCGGGCTGGCCGGCGAGGTGCGCCCCGCGCCGCGCGGTCAGGAGCGTTTGAAGGAAGCCGCCAAGCTCGGCTTCAGTGTCGCGGTGGTGCCCAAGGCCAACGCGCCGAAGAAGGCCATCGAGGGCCTGACGATCCACGCGGTGGAGCGCATCGAGGAAGCCATCGCCTTGTTGCGCAGCTTGTGAACGGAGGCGCTGCAGTACTCGCCTGCGCGCATCGCCGCGGCACCAGCCCGGGCGGGCGCCTAAAATCAAGGGTTGACTGACAGCTTGGAGTGTCGCCATGTCGATGGCCGATCGTGACGGGAAGATCTGGATGGATGGCGAGTTGGTGGAGTGGCGCGACGCCAAGATCCATGTGCTGTCTCACACGCTGCACTACGGCTGCGGCGCCTTCGAAGGCGTGCGGGCGTACAAGACCGAGCAAGGCACGGCGATCTTCCGGCTGCGCGAGCACACCGAGCGGCTGTTCAACAGCGCCAAGATCCTGCGCATGAAGATCCCGTTCTCCATCGATCAGGTGATGGAAGCCCAGCGCCGTGTGGTGCGCGAGAACAAGCTGGAAAGCGGCTACATCCGGCCGCTGGCCTGGATCGGCGACAAGAAGCTCGGCGTCAGCCCGAAGGGCAACAGCATCCACCTGATGGTCGCCGCGTGGACCTGGGGCGCCTACCTGGGCGAAGACGGCATGAAGCGCGGCATCCGCGTGAAGACCAGCAGCTACACCCGTCACCACGTCAACATCACGATGACGCAGGCGAAGGCGGTGAGCAACTACACCAACTCGATCCTCGCCAACATGGAAGCCACCGACGATGGCTACGACGAAGCGCTGCTGCTCGACGCCAGCGGCTTCGCCAGCGAAGGCGCTGGCGAGAACCTGTTCGTCGTCAAGAACGGCGTGGTCTATACGCCCGACCTGTCGGCCGGTGCGCTCAACGGCATCACACGCAACACCATCTTCGCAATCTGCAGCGACCTGGGTTTGAAGATCGTCGAGAAGCGCATCACCCGCGACGAGATCTACATCGCCGACGAAGCCTTCTTCACCGGCACCGCCGCTGAAGTGACACCCATCCGCGAACTGGACCGCCTGGAGATCGGCCAAGGTTCGCGCGGGCCCATCACCGAGAAGATCCAGTCAGCGTTCTTCGACATCGTGAACGGCCGCAACGCGAAATACGCCGAGTGGCTGACACCCGTCTGAGGCCAAGCGCCAGGCTGAACACCTCCCTTGCACGACACCCCATGGAGCCGGTCATGAGCACAGCCCGATCTGCCACGTCTGCCCCCATCGAAGTCACCGCGACCGACCTGCAAGGCCCGGGCGCGATCACCTGCCCGAACCCGAAGATGCCGCTGTGGAGCAACCATCCGAAGGTGTTCATCGACGTGGCCACCACCGGTTCGGGGAAGTGCCCGTACTGCAGCACGGTCTACTCGCTGAAGGCGGGTGAAAAGATCCACGCGCATTGAACGCGCAGCGCGGCAAGCGGCCCCAGCGGCCGTGAAAGACCCCGTGAACAACGACAGCCAACCCACGGCACGCGATTACGAGACCCTGGTGCGGGCCGCACTGCTGGGTGCGGGCACCTCGGTGTGGGAGTGGAATCCGCAGACCGATGCCCTTTCGGGCGTCGATGCCGACATGACCCTGCTGGGCTACAGCCCGGAGGAAAGCCGGCTCACGCAGCACGCGTGGAACCAACTGATCCACCCCGACGACCTGGCGGACAACGAAGCGCGCTATCAGGAGCATGCGCGCGGCGAGTCCCCGTTCTACGAGCACGAGTACCGCGCACGCACCAAGGACGGCCAGTGGCGCTGGATCGCCGAGCGCGGACGCGTCGTAGAGTGGAGCGCAGACGGACAACCCTTGCGCGTGGTGGGCACATTGGTCGACGTCACGCAGCGCCGTCAGGCCGAGAGCCGCGCGCTGGCGATCGCAGCGCAGTTGAGCGAGACCGCTCGTCATGTGCCCGGCGTGATCTACCAGTATCGCCACAGCGGTGTAGGCGACGGCGCCTTCTGCTACGTCAGCGAGAGCTGCTACGACGTGCTGGGCCTGACCGCCGGCGAGGTGATGCGCGACGGCGCGACGGTGCTGCGGATGATCGAGCGTGAGCACTACGGGCCGACCATCGAGGCGATGAAGGCGTCGGCACGCACGCTGACGCCGTGGCGCTTCGACTTCCGCATGCGTCGCCCGGATGGCGCGCTGCGCTGGATGACCGGCACCTCGACACCACAGCGCGACAGCGACGGCAGCGTGCTGTGGTACGGCTATTTCGAAGACTCCACCGAAGTGCATGAGCTGCATCTGGCGCGCCAGTCCGCAGCGATGGCGCAGGCAGCGAATCGGGCCAAGACCGAGTTCCTGTCGCACATGAGCCACGAGCTGCGCACACCGCTCAATGCAGTCATGGGTTTTGCGCAGCTGCTGCAGCTCGACGAAGGCGATCCGCTGTCACCGAACCAGCGGCGTCGGGTGGCGCTGATCCACGAAGCGGGTGCCCACCTGTTGCAAATGATCAGTGAGCTGCTCGATCTCACGCGCATCGAGTCCGGGCAACTGGCGCTGGAATGTGCCGAGGTATCGCTGCCAGCCTTGCTGGGTGAATGCATGGACATGCTGCAGCCGCTGGCCGACACGGCCTCGGTGCGCTTGCTGCCCATCGAGGCACCGCCCACGCTGGTGGTGCACGCCGATGCGACACGCCTGCGCCAGGTGCTGTTGAACCTGGTGTGCAACGCCATCAAATACAACCGTCCGCAGGGCACGGTGCGGCTCGTGGCGATGTCGTTGCCCGACGGGGTACGGGTCCAGGTCATCGATACCGGCGTGGGCATCGCCGAAGCCCAGATGCCCGCTCTGGGCCAGCCGTTCAATCGACTCGATCAACAGCACAGCGGGATACAAGGCACCGGGATCGGTCTGGCGGTGACGCGTGGCCTGGTTCAGCTGATGTCGGGCCGCCTGGAAGTCAGCAGCACCCTGGGTGAGGGCTCGACCTTCAGCGTGATCCTGCCGGCCATCGCCGCGGCAGGTGCCGGCGCTCAGAGCGCCAGCTTGCCGACGTAGAGCACCGGCCCGGTAGGCACGCCGGTGGTCGAGCCGCCGGCCGGTTCGAGGCTCACCGCCAGAGCCGCGGTCCCGGGCGGCACCTTGCTGCGCTGGACCACGCTGGCGCCAGAGGCCGAGATCAGACCAAGCGAACGCGGTGAACCAGCGCCAGGCACCGCCCACAACTCCAGCGTGCGATCGGGCTGCACGCCGACATTCACCAAGGTGCGCGTCACGACCGCCCTGCCATCGCCGCTGATGCTGGCGATGATGGCCGGCGGGGCTGTCGTGCCGGCGGGCAGGGTGTCGGTGGGTGTCGTCGAGTTCAGCACCACGATGAGCGGTGGCTTCGCCGGCGGCGGGTTGGACAGCAAGGCCGACAGGCCCACCACCCCCACAACCGACAGGAAGGACAGCGTGCGCAGCAGCGACAGGTTCGACCACCACGGGGTGTCGGCCACGGGTGCCGGCGCACCCCCGATGCGCGAGACGATGCGCCGCCAGACCGCGGGTGACGGCGTTTGTGGGGCAAGGCTGGCGGTCAGTGGCATCAGTCCCGCTTCCCAGCGCGCGACCGCTTCGCGCAACGCCGGGTGCGCGGGCAGCAACTGCTCGACGCGGCGCCTGGCGCCTCCACGCAGCGTGCCGCTGACGTATTCAGCGGCGATGCGGTCGACGAGTTCCGGGCGGCTGTAGTCCATGTCAGCGCACCGCCTCGATGTCGCGCTCGTCGCGTTGCCGGGCCTGCTCCAGACAGCCCTTCAAGGCGGCCAGCGCACGACGCACCCAAGACTTCACCGTGCCCAACGGCTGCCCGAGGTGGCTGGCCACCTCGGCGTGGGTCAAACCGTCGTAGAACGCAAGCGCCACGCTCTGCCGCTGCTGCGCGCTCAGGCCGTCCATGCAATGCGTCAGCGCACGCGCTTCCGATGCCTGGCTGAGCATCTCAAGCGGCCCGGACGAGGGATCGGCCATGGTGTCGTACACGTCGCTGTCTTCTTCATCCGAGGTGTGATTGATCTGAACCTGTGGTTGCGTTGCCGATCGCCGCAGGCTGTCGATGGCGCGGTTGCGCGCGATGCTGGTCAACCAGGTGAGTGGCTGGCTTTGCGCTGCGTCGAAGGTGCGCGCGGCGCGCCAGACATTGACATACACCTCCTGAAGCACATCTTCTGCCTGCCCGCGGTCCCGATTGATACGCAACACCACCGCGAACAGATGCGAGCTGGTGCGTTCGTAAAGTGTGGCAAAAGCCGCACGGTCACCCAGACCTGCGCGTGCGAGCAGGCGCGACAAGTCGATGCTTTTTTCGGACCAGTCGGTGGGGGTGATGGGCATGGGCGAGCGGATTCTATGGGCTTCGTACAATCGACAGTCGGTTGGCAGGCTCGAATCTTTCAGCCCATCTGCTGAAGAGGAAGGTGGAATGAACACTCCGAAAACCCCGGCGATGGCGCTGTCCTCGCCCGATGAAGCAGAGCAGCAGTTTTACGAATCGATGCAGCATGCCGACCTGGATCGCTTCATGGCGGTGTGGAGCGACGAGGACGAGGTCTCCTGCGTGCATCCCGGTGGCCCGCGGCTGATCGGCGTGGGGGTGATCCGGGAAAGCTTCGCGGGCATCTTCTCCAAGGGACCGCTCGATGTGCACCCGGAGAAGGTGCGTCGCGTCGACTCCCACTTCAGCGCCGTGCACAGCGTGCTCGAGCGTGTGCAGGTGCAGACCGACAAGGGCAGGCAGGCCGCGTGGGTGATTGCCACCAACGTGTATGTGAAAACCGCGATGGGCTGGCGGCTCGTGGCCCACCATGCCAGCCCCGGCACCGCTCGCGAAGCACAGGAAGTACTCGAATCGACGGCCGTGCTGCATTGAATCCTGAGGGGCTGTCGTACCGCTCGCCGGGCTGGCTGTTGGGCGATGGCGCGATCGGCGGCAATCTGCAGTCGATCTGGCCCGCGCTGGTGTGCAAGCGTGTCGGCACGGCCCTGCCGCACTACCAACGGCAACGGTGGATCACCCCCGACGCGGACTTCATCGACGTCGACTGGCTCGAACCCGAGGCGGGCGCCAGCAACCCGGCAACGCCCTTGCTGATCCTGTTCCACGGCCTCGAGGGCTCGTCGTCCAGCCACTACGCGCGTGCCTATGCATGGGCTGCGCAGCGGATGGGTTGGCGCTATGCGGTGCCCCACTTTCGTGGCTGTTCGGGCGAACCCAACCTGACTGCACGCGCGTATCACTCGGGCGACTTCGAAGAGGTCGGCTGGATCCTCGATCGCTTCAGCGCGCTGCATGCCGGCCCCCGCATCGCGGTGGGCGTGTCGCTGGGTGGCAATGCCTTGTTGCGCTGGGCCGAAGAGGCTGGCGAGACCGCTGCGGGCACCGTCGGTGCCGTGGCCGCGGTGTCCTCGCCGATCGACCTGGCTGCCGGCGGGCACGCCATCGGCCGCGGTTTCAACCGCCACACCTACACGCGCATGTTCATGCGTTCGCTGCGCCCGAAGACGCTGCTGAAGCTGAAAAGCCATCCGGGTCTGTTCGACCGCGACAAGATGCTGGCCGCTGGCGATCTGTACGAGTTCGACAACCTGTACACCGCTCCGGTGCATGGCTTCCGCAACACCGAGGACTACTGGCACCGCGGCTCGGCCAAGCCGCACCTGCACCGCATCCGCATCCCCAGCCTCGTGCTCAATGCGCGCAACGACCCGTTCGTGCCGGCGGCCTCGTTGCCGGGCCCGCACGAGGTGGGTCGCCATGTGACGCTGTGGCAGCCCGCGCGCGGCGGACACGCCGGCTTCGGCAGTGGGACCTTCCCCGGGCACCTGCGGGACATGCCCGAACAGGTGCTGCGCTGGCTGGGTTCGCACGTCGGCTGACCCGCAGACGATCCCCATGGACGACATCGTTGCCGCTGCGCTGGCGAAATGGCCGAACGTGCCGCATTGCCGCGGCTGGCTGGGGCTGGACGCGCGCGGCGACTGGTACCTGCGCGATGACCGGGTGCAGTCAACTGGCAGCTTCCCGCGCGCCAAGGGCAGCAGGCTCGAACATGCCGGGCTGCGCGCGTTCATCGAGCGCAACTACGCCTGCGACGGGGCAGGCGCCTGGTACTTCCAGAACGGGCCGCAGCGGGTGTATGTCGAGCTGGAAGCCGCACCGTGGGTATGGCGACTGCAATGCATCGATTCAAGCCAGCAGGTGGCCGTGCACAGCCACAGCGGCCTGCCCGCGGTGTTCGCATCGGCCTGGCTCGACGAGCAGGGGCGGTTGTTCCTGGCCACCGACCTCGGTCTGGGCCTGGTGCACACGCTGGACATGGAGACGGCCGCGGATGCGATCGAGTGTGGCCTCTGGCAGGTCGGCGTAGCGAAGTTCGCCGACCTGCCCGGGCAATTCCGTTACCGGCTGAGCCCGGCATCGGATGCGGCCGCTCAGCTGCCGTAGAACACGTACTCGGCCTCGTAGGCCACCTGCTGGCGCGCGCCCTTGGTGTCGCTGGTGCAGGCGGCGGCCGGTGCCACGCCGCCCTTGGTGTTCAGACGCTGGATGTAGCTGACGCCTGCCATCGCGCCCGCAGCCAGGGCGGGCTCGGCCTTGACCAGTTGCAGCGGGATGCTGCCCGGCGCGGCAGGCGCCACGGCGACCTGCTTGCCAGTGACCTTGGAGCCGTCGACAGACTCCCAGGTGGGGCCCGCGTAGTACTTGCCGATCTCCTTCTTGTCGGACGAGTACAGCTTGGCCACCGGTCCGACGAAGGCCCATTCGAACACGCCGGCAGCGTCCTTCTTCTCGCGGCATTCATAGGTCAGCTCGCCAACGCCGGTGGCTGAGAGCAACTGCTTGTGGCCCGCAGGCACGCGCACCGGCTCGGGCAACGCGGCGTTGTCGACGGCCGGAGACGGTGCCGCGCTGGCGCAAAAGCTCACAGCGCACAGGGTGGCCAGGGTGAACAGAGAGACGTTTGATTTCATGAGGAGGCTCCGCAACGAAATGGGTGGTTGAAAGGTGAAATCCAAAGCGACTGCATGCGACGCTCTGACACCACAACGAACCACTGCGCATTTCAGATGCAGCAGCCACCACGAAACACGAAAACCTTTTCCAGCCCGCTGGGACCGGGCATGAAAAAGCCGACCCGAGGGTCGGCTTTCAGCGGCGTGCCAGGTGCTTACTTGGCGGCATTGACCATGTAAGTGACCACGGCCTTGATGTCGGCATCGCTGCCTTGCGAGCCACCACGCGGCGGCATCGCGTTCTTGCCCTTGATGGCGTTTGCCGTCAGGCCATCGATGCCCTGTGCCAGACGGGGCGCCCAGGCAGCCTTGTCGCCCAGCTTCGGCGCACCGGCGATCCCGGCACCGTGACAGACCGAGCAGACCTGGGTGTACAGCGCTGGAACTGCATTGGTCGCTGCGGCGGCAGGTACCGCAGCGGCGGCCACCACCGCAGGCGCTGGGGCCGGCTTCGACTCCACTGGCGCAGGGGCCGGTGCAGCAGGCGCTGGCTCTGGTGCAGCAGCGACAGGTTCGGCTGCGGGCTCGGCGGCCGGGGCCGCGTCAGCAGCCGGGGCCGCGCCGGGGGCCGCTGGCTCGGGGAACTTGGCACCGGCCTTGTTGGCCATGTAGACGACCGCACGCCCGATCTCGATGTCGCTGTAATCGCCGCCGCCCTGGGCGCCCATGGCATTCTTGCCTTTCAGCGCACTGGTCAGCAGCACGTCGTATCCCTGCGCGATGCGCGGCGCCCAGGCCGCGGCGTCGCCGAACTTCGGCGCACCGGCCAGCCCTGCCGAGTGGCAGGCCGAGCACTGCGCCGCAAACACCTGTTCGCCGGTTTTCCACGACGCCGGGTTGGCCACGTCCTTGATCGTGACCGAGCCGACCGGTGCGATGCGGCGAGCGATCGACTCGGGCGTCAACACGTCGCTGCCGGCCGCCGGCTTCTTGTCGGCGGTGACGTAGCTGGCGAGCAGCACGATGGCGATCACCGGCACCACGAAGGAGAGCAATACCGTGACGATCAGCTGCTTGGGCGTCTTGATCGGTCCTTCGTGGTTTTCTTCTTCGTGGGAGTGGCTGGCGTCGCTCATGAATTCCTCGGATCGCGGGGTGATGCTGATATGCAAATCGGATTCGTGCGCGCCGTCACGCGGTCCGGATCCGGCAAGACCCGGAGACGCAACCCGAAGCGGACCGCGTCAGCACAGCCGCCAAGTATAAAGCCGGGGGTGGTCACTGGAGGGCTGCGCGGCAGGACAGAAGGGCTCGCGCGGCCGCCTGGCCAGAGGCGCCCACTACAATCGCGGGCGTTGCGTCCGTAGCTCAATGGATAGAGTACTGCCCTCCGAAGGCAGGGGTTGCTGGTTCGATCCCAGCCGGGCGCACCAACCCCTCCAGCAGATCCCTACAGCAGCGGACCCAGATACCGCCCGGTGTCACTCGCAGAGCACGCCGCCACGGTTTCGGGTGTGCCCACCACCACCACCTGCCCGCCGCCGGCACCGCCTTCGGGGCCCATGTCGATCAGCCAGTCGGCGGTCTTGATGACATCGAGGTTGTGCTCGATCACGACGATGGTGTTGCCCGCGTCGCGCAGCTGGTGCAGCACCTTCAGCAGCAGCGCAATGTCGGCGAAGTGCAGTCCGGTGGTGGGCTCGTCGAGGATGTACAGCGTGCGACCGGTGTCGCGCTTGCTCAACTCCAGCGCCAGCTTCACCCGCTGCGCTTCGCCGCCCGACAGCGTGGTCGCGCTCTGCCCGAGCCGGATGTAGCCCAGCCCCACGTCGAGCAGCGTCTGCAGCCGGCGCGCGATGTTGGGCACGGCACTGAAATGCGCATGCGCGTCCTCGACGGTCAGCGCCAGCACCTCGGTGATGTTCTTGCCGCGGTAGAGCACCTCCAGCGTCTCGCGGTTGTAGCGCTGGCCCTGGCAGACGTCGCAGGTGACGTAGACATCGGGCAGGAAGTGCATCTCGACCTTCAGCACACCATCGCCCTGGCAGGCCTCGCAGCGCCCGCCGCCGGCCGACGCGCTGACGTTGAAGCTGAAGCGGCCGGGCCCGTAGCCGCGCTCCTTCGCGGTGTTCATCTCGGCGTACAGCTCGCGGATGGGCGTGAACATGCCGGTGTAGGTGGCCGGGTTGCTGCGCGGCGTGCGGCCGATCGGGCTCTGATCGACGTTGATGGCCTTGTCGAAGGCGTCGAGCCCTTCGATCGCATCGTGCGGCGCGGCCTCGGCGTGGCTGTTGTAGAGCTTGCGTGCGACCGCCGCGTACAGCGTGTCGTTGACCAGCGTGCTCTTGCCCGAACCCGAGACGCCGGTCACGCAGGTCAGCAGGCCGATCGGGATCTCGACGCTGACGTTCTTCAGATTGTGGCCGCGCGCGTTCGCAATGCGCAGCACCTGGCCTGGTGTGGGCGCACGCCGCTTCGGAACAGCGATGCGCAGAGCCCGCGACAGGTACTGGCCGGTCAGCGAAGCGGGGTTCGCGGCCACCTCGTCGGGCGTGCCCTGCGCCATCACGCGGCCGCCATGCACGCCGGCACCCGGGCCCATGTCGATCACATGGTCGGCGGCGCGGATCGCGTCTTCGTCGTGCTCGACCACCAGCACGCTGTTGCCGATGTCGCGCAGGTGGCGCAGCGTGCCGAGCAGCCGCTCGTTGTCGCGCTGGTGCAGGCCGATGCTGGGCTCGTCAAGCACATACATCACGCCGGTGAGGCCACTGCCGATCTGTGAGGCGAGCCGGATGCGCTGCGACTCGCCGCCACTCAGCGTGTCGGCACTGCGGTCCAGGCTCAGGTAGTTCAGGCCGACGTCGTTGAGAAACTTCAGCCGCGAACGGATCTCGCGGATCACCTTGTCGGCGATCTCGGCCTTGGCGCCCTTGAGCTGCAGCCGCTCGAAGTAGGCCAGTCCCTCGCGCAGCGTGGTGCTTTCCACACGGTAGATCGGCTCACCGATCTCGTCGTCAAGACCCTGCAGGAACACATGCCGCGCCTCGCGCCGCAGCCGGGTGCCGCCGCAATCGGGGCACGGCTTGGGGTTCTGGTAGCGCGCCAGGTCTTCACGCACCAGCGCCGAATCGGTTTCACGGTAGCGGCGCTCCAGCGTCGGGATGATCCCTTCGAAGGGGTGCTTGCGCTTGACGCTGCGCGCCTTGGTGGCGCCACCACGCCCGATCGCGTCGGCGGTGTAGACGAAGCTGATCTCTTCATCGCCCGAGCCATAGAGCAGCACCTGCTGCATCGCTGCAGGCAGGGCATCGAACGGCGTGTCGATGTCGAAGCGGTAGTGCCTGGCCACCGCTTCGAGCAAGGTGAAGGTGTAGCTGTTGCGCCGATCCCAGCCCTTGACCGCACCGCTCGCCAGGCTGAGGCTCGGGAAGCCGACCACGCGCTGCGGGTCGAACACCGTGACGTGGCCGATGCCGTCGCAGGTCGGGCACGCACCCTGCGGCGAATTGAACGAAAACAGCCGCGGCTCCAGCTCGGCCAGCGCGTAGCTGCAGATCGGGCAGGCGAACTTGCTGGAAAAGAGATGCTCACGGCCATCGTCCATCTCGAACGCGATGGCCCGGCCATCGGCGATGCGCAGCGCGGCCTCGAAACTTTCGGCCAGGCGCTGCTGAAGTCCGCTGTCGGCCTCGGCGCTGGTGGGTTGGACGATCTTGACGCGATCGAGCACCACGTCGATGTCGTGCTTCTCGTTCTTCTTCAGCACAGGCAGGTCGCTGGCCTCGTATGCCGTCCCGTCGATGCGAAAGCGCACATAGCCCTGCGCCTGCATCTCGGCGAACAGCTCGGCGAACTCACCCTTGCGCTCGCGCACCACCGGCGCCAGCACCATCAGCCGCGTGCCCTCGGGCAGCGCCAGCGTGGCATCGACCATCTGGCTCACGCTCTGAGCCTGCAGGGCCAGGTGGTGGTCGGGGCAGAACGGCGTGCCGGCGCGGGCGTAGAGCAGGCGCAGGTAGTCGTGGATCTCGGTGACGGTGCCCACGGTGGAGCGTGGGTTGTGCGAGGTCGCCTTCTGCTCGATGCTGATCGCCGGGCTCAGGCCTTCGATGATGTCGACATCGGGCTTGTCCATCAGCTGCAGGAACTGCCGCGCGTAGGTGTTGAGGCTTTCCACATAGCGCCGCTGGCCTTCGGCATACAAGGTGTCGAACGCCAGGCTCGACTTGCCCGAGCCGCTCAGGCCGGTGATGACGACCAGCCGATGCCGCGGGATGTCGACATCGATGTTCTTCAGGTTGTGGGTGCGGGCGCCCCGCACGCGGATGACGCGTGCTTCCAGAGAAGTCTCGCGGGTCACACGCGGCGCTCAGAACCCGACGTTCAGGTACAGGCTGCCGACGTAGGTGTCGCGTGCACCCGGGCCATGCTTGATCTCGGCCGACTGGAAACGGACCACGTAGCTCAGGCTGGTCTGGCGGGTGATGCCCCACACCACGCCCAGGTAGGCCTCGCCCACCACCCGCTCGAGCTGGCTGGACGAGAAGGTGACGTCCGAATGACGGAACTGCCCCTGCAGCAGCACGTTGTAGCCCCGCAGGCTGGCGCTGCCGCCGTACATCAGGTACAGATCGCCGTCGATGCTGGTGGCGGGGGGCGCGTAGTACTCGCTGCGCTCCGGGTACAGCGACCACCACGGTGTGGAGAACTTGCCCCAGCGGCCGGACACCATCGCGCGGGCCTCGGTCATGTAGCCCAGGCTGGCTTCGGCGCCCCACTTGAAGTCGGCCCGCGCACCCGCCAGCGAGCGGTACTTGGCGATCAGGCCCTGCCGGCGCGCGGTGTACTTCAATGTGGGCTCACCGCCTTCGGAGATCTGGTGGCTGTAGCCGTTGGGTTTCTGGCTGCCGATCAGGCTGTGAAAACCCCGGTGCAGGTGCTTGCCCAGCCCGGTGCCGAGCACGCCGACGGTGAACGCCGAGGACCACGCCACCTGGCCGGCGTCGGCGATGGTCATGCGGGTGCTGGTCAGCGAGAACAGACCGGCGTAGGGCCGGTCGTCGTAGATCGGTGCGCGGGATTTCTTGTCTTCCGGGGTGTAGGCCTGGGCGCCGAACTGCAGGCCGGTTTTCGACGACGTTCGGGTCGCACCGGGCAGCCACCAGTCGTCGAGGAAGCCGAGCACGCCGTCGAGCGACACCAGGTTGTCCGCCGCATCGGGGCCCGAGATCGTGAACATGAATCCACCGGAGTAGCCTGCATCGCGGCTGCTCAACGCCAGGAAGTCGTTGTCCATGGCGAAGGTCCAGGAGTTCTTGCCGATGCCGCCGGGGGGCGGGCTGGCCGCGGACGACTGGGCGATCGCCTCGGTGCACAGACAGACGCCGATCAGGGCCGTCAGCGAAACGACGCGCTTGGCGCCATGGAGCCACGTTGCAGGGCTGGCGACCCGTGGGGTGTATGTCGACATCGGGGAATTTTGCAACGAACGGACACATCGCCTGACATGAATCGCGTCGGAGCTTAGAGACCGCTCATCGGCGCCACAAGCCGGGTTCACGTGGATGGACAGCAACGGCCTTTACATAAATCTGCCACCCTATAGATCAGGGGATCAGCCGGTACATCAGCTCCCAAATACTTTTGTCCCAAGACGTCCAGACGTCTATACTGAATCCTCGCTTTTGGAGGCTCAACATGAGACGAAAACCTGGGGAGGTACGAGACGCCATCGTCCAAACTTTGGAGGAACGGCCTTCGGGTGCAACGCTACAAGAAATCACCAGTAGCGTGATTGAGTTGATTGGCGATGTCCCTGCATCGTCCGTGCGCTCATACCTTCGCTTGAATACTCCCGCGCTATTCGCGCGCACCGATCGAGCACAGTACGCCTTGCATGGATTTGCCGAGACGGAACGGCCTAGCCTAGAAGCCGCAAACAACGAGTCGGAATCATTTCAGTTTGGAAGAGCTCGGTTGATTCTCGACGACTGCAATTCGTGGTTGGAGCGGCAACCGCCGAATTCGATCCATGCTGTCGTGACAGACCCGCCCTATGGATTGGTCGAGTATTCAGTCGAAGAACAAGAAAAATTGCGCCGGGGCAGAGGCGGTGGCATTTGGAGAGTTCCACCGAGCTTTGACGGCTCGAAGCGGTCACCTCTTCCGCGATTCACTGTTTTGACGCCAGCCGATCTGAAGGAGCTTGAAAGGTTCTTTCAGGCGTGGGGGCGACGCTTGATGAAAGTATTGGTGCCGGGCGCGAATGTGGTTGTCGCTAGCAATCCCTTGTTGTCGTACATCGTGTCCAGTGCACTGGCCCATTCCGGCCTCGAGCGTCGAGGTGAATTGGCTCGTCTGACCATGACAATGCGCGGCGGCGATCGGCCGAAGGCCGCGCATATCGAGTTTTCAGGCGTGAGCGTGATGCCACGATCGATGTGGGAGCCTTGGCTGCTTTTTAGAAAGCCGATCGAGGGCCGTGTTCAGGACAATTTGCGCAAATGGGGCACTGGGGGCTTTCGGCGCATTTCCGCTGACCAGCCTTTTGGTGATGTCATCGAGTCAGCGCCTACGCGCACCACGGAGCGCAACATAGCCGGCCACCCCAGCCTGAAACCGCAAACGTTTCTCAGGAAGGTTGTACGTGGCGTGCTGCCGCTCGGTGAAGGGCTGGTTGCAGATCCCTTTGCAGGCTCGGGGTCCACTTTGGCTGCGGCCGAAGCAGTTGGCTATCAAAGTGTCGGCGTCGAACGAGATCCGACGTACTTCGACTTGGCACGTGAAGCCATTCCCCGATTGGCAGCGCTGCGGGTCGACTCCAACTGACAACCTCAACTCAAGTACAGCCAACTCTTTCTGAGCTTGGCAATTCCTTCTGCATGCAGGGTTGCAGTACGCGTACCCAACTCACTACGCGCGTTTTTCCGAAAGTCAGCCACCTCGACTTGCCCAAGATACACCTCGGTGAACGTCATAGGGCGACGCTCCGTCGCGGGCTCGGTACTGTTGTCGACTTGGTAAACAAACACGCACATCCACTGTTGCCGGGCCCCGTGGGTGTCGACAGCCCCGCCCGACTTTCGAGTGGTCTTGATCTCAACGCCATGTTCGCCAGATTTAATGGCATTGTTTGGGTATCGCCCTCTGACGACCAAGTCTGGATGACCATTGAAATAGGCATTCACGATCAGCGTTCGCGAGTGCTTGGCCAAGCTAGCCGTCAACATGTCCGATAGGACCCCAGACATGATGGCCGGACGCAAGGTGTCATCGAGGCGTTCCAAGCCTTTACCAACCAGATGGTTGTTTACGTCGAAAAAGAAATCGTAGACATCCTGGATCGCCAGTCGGAAATCTTCAAGGCGCAGCTCGAAGGGCAGTGAGGCGTTCTGATTCAGCTTCGCTGGGTCAAGCTTGTTTCGTTTGACGGTCATGGGAGTCGTGTCCGGAGTCAGCTAGGCACTTGAGATCCGGAATTCTCATTCACCTAGCCTTGCAATACCCGCAGGATCTCTCGTCCGTAGGCTTCGAGCTTCTTCGCACCGACACCGCTGATCTGCGCGAGGTCGTCCAGCGACTGCGGCTGCGCACGCGCCATCTCGGCCAGCGTGGCATCGTGGAACACCACATAGGCCGGCAGGTTGTGCTCGCGGGCCACTTCGGCGCGCCAGGCCTTCAAGGCGCCGAAGCGCTCGGTGGCTTCGTCGTCCAGCGGAACGGGCGGCGCCTTGTCCTTGGTGCTGCTGCCGCGTGAGGTGGCCGCGCCGCGGCGCTTGCCGCGCGCTGTCGAGGTTGCAGCGCTCGGCTCGCGCAGCAGCAGTTGCACCTCGCCGCGCAGCACCTCGCGCGCGCTGGCCGTGAGTTCGAGCGTGTGGTACTCGCCTTCGGTGCGCAGGTAGCCCAGCGCGATCAGCTGGCGCAGCACCGCACGCCACTGGCCTTCGGACACATCGGCGCCGATGCCGAAGGTCGACAGCGTGGCATGCCCGTGCTGCGTCACCTTGTCGGTGACCTTGCCGCGCAGCACATCGATCAGGTGCCCGGCACCAAAGCGCTGGCCGCCGTTCTGGTGAAAGCGGTAGATGCAACTCAGCGCCTTGCGCGCGGCCTCGGTCGCGTTCCAGGTGACCGGCGGGCTCAGGCAGTTGTCGCAGGCGTTCTGCAGGCGTGTGCAGCGTTCGCTGGGCTCGCCGAAGTAGGCCAGCAACCGCACGCGGCGGCAGTCGTGCGTCTCGGCCAGGGCCAGCAGCGCCTCGAGCTTGCCGACCTGGCCGCGCTTGAATTCCTCGCCAGCCGGGCTGTCGTCGATCATCCGGCGCTGGTTGACCACGTCGGCCAGGCCATAGGCCATCCAGGCGTCGGCAGGCAGGCCGTCGCGCCCTGCCCGGCCCGTTTCCTGGTAATAGCTTTCGATGTTCTTGGGCAGGTCGAGGTGGGCGACGAAGCGCACATCGGGCTTGTCGATGCCCATGCCGAACGCGATGGTGGCCACCATCACCAACCCGTCCTCGCGCAGGAATCGGTCCTGGTGGCGCCGGCGCACCTCGGCATCGAGGCCTGCGTGGTACGGCAGTGCGGTGATGCCCTCTTCGCTCAGCCAGGCGGCGGTTTCATCGACCTTCTTGCGCGACTGGCAGTAGACGATGCCGGCGTCGCCGTCGTGCTCGTCCTGGATGAAGCGCAGCAGCTGCGCGCGCGCGTTGTCCTTCTCGACGATGGCGTAGCGGATGTTGGGCCGGTCGAAGCTGCTGATGAAGATGCGCGCGTCTTCGAGTTGCAGGCGCTCGATGATGTCGGCGCGCGTGAGGTCGTCGGCGGTGGCGGTGAGCGCAATCCGCGGCACGCCGGGGTAGCGCTCGTGCAGCACGTTGAGCGACAGGTAGTTCTCGCGGAAATCGTGCCCCCACTGGCTCACGCAGTGCGCCTCGTCGATCGCGAACAGGCTCAGCAGACCGCGCTCGTGCAGTGAATCGAGCTGCGCCAGGAAGCGCGGCGTGGTCAGGCGCTCTGGCGCGGCGTACAGCATCACCAGCCGCCCGCCCATCATCTCGCGCTCGATGCGCTGGGCTTCTTCCGATGTGAGGCTCGAATTCAGATACGCCGCGTGCACACCGGCCTCTTCGAGCGCGCCGACCTGGTCGTGCATCAGCGCGATCAGCGGGCTCACCACGATGCTGACGCCGCGGTCGGCACGGTGCCGCACGATGGCCGGCACCTGGTAGCACAGGCTCTTGCCGCCGCCGGTGGGCATCAGCACCAGCGCGTCGCCATTGGCACAGACGTGGTCGACGATCTCGGCCTGCGCATTGCGAAACGCGGTGTAGCCGAACACCGTCTGCAGCACCGACAGTGCGGCACGACCGTGGGCGGTGGGCGCCTCGCTGTGGCCTGTCGACGCCTCGGCCGCAGTCGCATCCATCACATCGAGATAGGGGGTCATCGGGCGGCCGAAAGCATGGAACCCAATGGTAAAGGCCGCGCGAAGTCGATAATCTGCCGGATCAGAAATCGTCCTCCGGAGCAGCGCACATGGCCTCGATCAACAAAGTCATCCTCATCGGCAACCTGGGCCGCGACCCCGAGGTGCGCTACACCCCGAACGGCAACGCGATCTGCAACATCAGCGTGGCCACCACCCGCAACTGGAAGGACAAGACCAGCGGCGACAAGGTCGAAGAAACCGAATGGCACCGCGTCGTCTTCTACGACCGCCTGGCCGAGATTGCGGGCGAGTACCTGAAGAAGGGCCGCCCTGTCTACGTGGAAGGCCGGTTGAAGACCCGCAAGTGGCAAGACAAGGACGGCAAGGACGTCTACACCACCGAGGTCATCGCCGACCAGATGCAGTTGCTCGGAGGCCGTGAAGGCATGGGTGGCGACAGCGATGGCGGCTACGACCAAGGCGGCGGCGGCCGCGGTGAGAGCCGCGCCGCGCCAGCGGCCCGCAGCGCGCCGCCTGCCAGCCGCCCTGCCCCGACCAAGCCCGCACCGAAGTCGTCGACCGGGTTTGACGACATGGATGACGACATTCCGTTCTGAGACTGAGACCGTCGCCAAGACGGACAAAGAAAAGCCCCAAGTGTTGTGCGCTCGGGGCTTTTTTCTTTCTGGCGACAGTCTGGAACGCTGTGGCCCACGTCCGGTTGCCCGCTACCTTTCAAGGCTGGTCACTCTCGGTGAAGGCTGACCCCGACGATGGGTGCCGACGCTTTGACTCCGACCACTTCGGACTGAACCCAAGCACCGATCGATTCAGGGCAATCGACCGCTTTCGACCCGAAACGGAAGTCGGTCTAGACGAATGAACCGCTCGAAAGCCAACCTAACGTTCGACACAAACGGCTATTGGCACGGCCGCTCGACAAAGGGACGCCCTGGGCAAGGCTGGCTACTTCACGCGCTCGCCATACCGAATTGCGCGCAAGATGCCCTCTTCGAACAGCAGCGTTGTCATGAACTGCCCGTATCCGGGGTTGTAAGTCCACTCATCGACGTTGGTGCAGGGAATCACGTTGACGACAGTAGAACCCTGAACTTGATTCTGAGTGACTTGCGGGTTTGGCGGCTTACAGAACGAATCTTTGGAGACCGGTTGCCCGCACTTCTGCGCTACGGACGCGCGCGAGTCGCCAAGACTAACCAAGTCGGCTTTGCATCTGAACGACTGCGCGAATATTGCGTCAGAACCAAGCAAAAGCGCGGAGTAAGAAAGGAAGCCGAGAAAGACTTGCGTCTTCATGATCTAACAGTGTTTAGCAGTTGGTGTAAATCGAATCTTATCCTCGCTCTAGCAAGTAAGGTAAGGGGACCTTCGATGCGGCGCGCGATGCTAATGCCGCTTGGACGGGCGTGACGAGGGATGAGCGAAGTAATCGGCCCGCTGCCGCAATAGCGCTGAAGAAACTCGCTCGCCTCATGAAGCGAGAGTAGGAGCTTAGGTACTTCTTCAGCGAGTTTCTTGATACGCCGAACTTTCCAGGAAGACGGAGTTGCTTTCTTCTTTGACCAAGAACAAGCCTTGACTGAGGTAGAAACCAATGGCTGGGTTGTAGGACATGACTTGGCAGCGAAGTGGAAGGTCCGCAGCTCTTGCTTGCGACAGTGCCTGCCCCAGAAGCTGCTTACCCAAACCCATGCCTTGATGCTCCGGCAGCAGAAACAGAGACTCCAGCCATAGTTCTGTGGGTCGCAGTGCTGCACAGTAGAAGCCTATGTCCTGCTCGCCAAGCACGACGATCTTGGTAACGCCATCTACGGCCTCGACATTGGCCTTCTCTCGCATTAACTGTTCAGCCCAGCGCCGGCCAAGGCCTTCAACCAAGTGCCGCGCCGTCGCTTCGTAGACGGCGTAGATGAAATCAGTATCTTCGGCTGTTGCTTGGCGAAGGAGTGGCACAGGCATCGTTTGCGTGGTCAAACTGCTACTTTATGCAGCACACACTGCTGCTTGATTACGAGGGCTGCCGTTCAATCGGGCCTATGCTGCGCGCGCCAACGCATCTAGTGGAAAAGAGAGCCTGACGGTTTATCGTTGATTGATTCAAACGCGAGTCTAGGCGGGGTACGACCCCGTCCGCATCTCACAGTCTGCCTGCCATCTGACGCCAGCGCAATGGTGGGTCTTGGTCTACTGGATACCCTTGGGAAAGGGAGCCACCGCCAAGCTGACTTTGATGAGCTTCCGGTTTTAGCGGGCACCAGTCATTCGACGCCAGATGGCTGAACGACCGCAACCGCTGCTTAGCAACCCTGAACCGCACAACACGGCGAACTGCCTCCCGCAACAACCTCAACCCGTTGAACACCACCAGCAGGCTCACGCCCATGTCGGCGGATTCCATGGCGGTGGGCCAGCGGCGCGGCAACGCCGCTTCGGCTGCGCGCTGATCGAAGCGGTGCGGCGCGCGCTCAGCGCACGCCACTGTCCCGATACCGTGTGACGTCCACGGGCGTCACCGCCTCCGCGCGATGACCCCAGCTGCGGCGCAGGTGCGTCAGCAGTGCGGCCAGGTCGTCGTTGCTGAAGGTCTGCGCGAAGGGGGGCATGCCGTAGGGCCGCGGATTGCCGGCGGTGGCCGGCGCAAAGCCGCCTTCGAGGACGATGCGAACCAGGTTCGCCGGCACCGCCATCGTCACCGCGCGGTTGCCGGCCAGCGGCGGGTAGGCGCCGGCCACACCTTCGCCTCGCTCGCCGTGGCAGCTGGCGCAGTGGTCGGTGTAGAGCTTCGCGCCGTGGGGATCGGCGGGCGCAGCCGGGCCTGGCTCGGCCGGTGCGGGCGCTGTCGCTTGCGGCTCACCCAGCGTCTTGAGGTACACGGCCATCGCGCCCAGATCGGCATCGCTCAGGTGCTGGGTGCTGCGCAGCACCACCTCACCCATCGGGCCCGAGGCCACCTCGAGCGCGCCATGGCGATCGACCACGCCGGTCTTCAGCAGCGCCACGATCTCGGCCTCGGTCCAATCGGCCACGCCGGCTTCACGCGCATCGGTCAGCGACGGCGCATACCAGTTCTGCACCGGGATCAACCCGCCACCCAGATCCAGCGGGCCGGTTGTGCCGCCCAGCGCATTGCGGTGCGCGTGGCAGGCGTTGCAGTGGCCCAGGCCCTGCACCAGGTAGGCACCGCGGTTCCATTCGGCCGACCGCGCCGCGTCGGGCTGGAACTCGCCGGGCTGAAAGTACAGCGCACGCCAGACGGCCAGCGCGGCCTGGGTGTTGAACGGGAAACGCAGGTCGTGCGGCCGGGCCGGCTGCGACACCGGCGGCAGGCTGCGCAGGTAGGCGTAGATCGCATCCGAGTCGGCGCGGCTGACCTGCGTGGTGCTGGTGTACGGGAAGGCGGGCACCAGCAGCCGGCCGTCGGCCGAACGCCCGTGGTGCATCGCGCGCCAGAAGGCCGGCGCCGACCAGCGGCCCAGACCGGTCTGCTCGTCGGGCGTCAGGTTGCTGCTGTAGACGGTGCCGAACGGCGTGTCGATGCCGCGCCCGCCGGCATAGGGCTCGCCGCCACGCGCGGTGTGGCAGGCCATGCAGTTGCCGGCGCGGGCCAGGTAGGCGCCGCGGGCCAGCACGTCGGCGCTGGCAGGCTGGGTCGTGGGCTGGGCCGCGGCGATCTCGGCGCTCAGGTCGCCCTCACCGCGCAGGTTCAGCGCGACCACGACAGCGGCCGCCAACGCGCCGATGACGACCACGCTCGCCAGGACCCATCGCCTCACCCGACGGCCGCTCATCGCACCGCTCCCGCGGCAGTTGCCGCATCGGCACTCACGCCACCGCAGGTGGCCGGCAGCTTGTGTCCATCGGGCAGCTGCGCCAGCGGCTTGCCACCCGGCGGCACCGGCTGGGCCGCCAGCCACTGCGAGACCGCATCGATGTCGGCCAAGCTCAGCTGCTGCGCGACATGGGCCATGCAGTCGGGCGCCTGCGCGCGGCGCTTGCCGCTGCGCCAGGCGCCCAGCTGCGCATTGACGTAGTCGCGCGGCAGGCCCAGCAGGCCAGGGATGGCGGGGGCCACGCCCATCATCGTGTCGCCGTGGCACTGGTTGCAGGCCGGCACACCACGCGCGGCATCGCCTTGCCGCACGATCTGCTCGCCACGCTGCAGGGTGGCGGGCGCCGCGGTGGCCGGTTGTGGCGCGGGGTACGGCACCTCGAGCGCCGCATAGTGGGCGGCGATTTCCTGCAGGTAGGCGTCGCTCAGCGGATCGACCAGCGCGGTCATCGGCCCGTAGTCGCGGCGGCCGTCGCGGAAGTTCAGCAGTTGGTGATACAGGTAGCCGGCCGGCTTGCCCGCCAGCCGCGGCTGGTAGACACCGGGTGCGGCGCGGCCTTGGGCGCCATGGCAGGCGGTGCAGGCCTGCAGGCGTTGGGCCAGCGTGTCCTCGAAGGGCGGTGCGGCATGGGCAGCAAGGGTGGCGGCGGCGGCAATCAGGCCGGCCAGGGTCAGCGTCAGGCGTTTCATCGTCGAAAAGGGTTCAGGTCGAAGGCTTCGGGCCATGTGTCTCGACCAGGGTTGCAGCGTCTGCTCGGCCGATGCTCGTCAGGCCCTGGACCACGCCGGCGCGGTCGGCGGCCGAGCGGTTCTGGCTGACCTTCCACTTGCCTTTCAGCGCGGTCAGCTCGATTTCGATGCCGACGATCGCGCGCTGGGTCGCCGCGATGTAATCGGCGGGCGCATCGGTGACCTTCCACGGCGCCGGTCGGGAGGCTTCGTGCAGGTCGGTCAGGCTCGACACCAGCGCATGCACCCAGGCCGCGTCGTCGCGCACGATCAGTCGGCCGCGCGCCTCGACCAGCACGTAGTTCCAGGTCGGCACCACCTTGCCGGTCTCGGCCTTGGTTGCGTACCAGCCCGGCGAGATGTAGGCCTGCGGCCCCTGGAAGACGATCAGCACCTCGGCATCGGTGCGGGCCTCGCGCCACACCGGGTTGGCACGTGCCACGTGGGCCACCAGCGTGCCGTGCGGGCCGCGAGCGGTGTCGAGGTGAAACGGCAAGGCATTGGCCTCGACGGGTACAGGCGCACCTGCGGCAGGGGGCGTCGACTGCGTGATCAGCAAGCCCAGCGGGTGGGTGTGCATCAACTGATGCAGCACCTCGACGCGAGATTCTTCGAAATGGGAGGGCAGGTACATGGGCAGGCCGGGAAGCAGATCCACCGATCGTAGAACCAGCGCCGATCGGGGCCCAGGCGAATCAACAACGGGCCTCTACACTTTGTGGATGCCCCGCACCTCGTTCAAAGAGCAGATGCTCCGCGCGCGCGAAGACGCGATCGTCGCCTCGGTGAACCGCCTGTTGGCCGAAAAGGGCTACGACCTGATGACCGTCGACGAGGTCGCGGCCGATGTCGGCATCGCCAAGGCCAGCCTGTACAAGCACTTCGCGTCGAAGGAGGCACTGGCTGCCGCGGCGATGGTGCGCTTGCTCGACCGCGCGCTGGCCTTCGTCGCGACACTCGACTCGCACCCCACCGCCCGCGCGATCGACCACCTGCGGGCCGTGGCCCGATGGTCGATGCAGGTGCAACTGGCCGGCGAGATGCCGTCGCTGCCGGCGCAGAACTCGTCGCTGCGCGCAGCCTTGGCCAACGATGCGGGCTACCTGCAGCGGCTGATGGAGGTCAGCGACAAGCTGGGCGCCTGGATCGTCACCGCCCAGGCCGCGGGCCACCTCAACCCCCAGCTGCCACCGGAGGTGGTGCTCTACACGCTGTTCGCGCGAGCCTGCGATCCGGTGCTGGGCGTGTTGAAACTGTCGGGCCAGCATACCGACGAACGCATCATCGAGCTGCTGCTGTCGACCTGCTTCGACGGGCTGAGCGGCCGCCATTGACGCCACCGTCGCTGACGCCACCGCAAGGGCTCACACCTCGACGGTGAACAGCCCGTTGTAGTGATCGGCCTCTCCCTTGCGGCTGTGGCCGCGGGCATTGCAGACGACGCGGGTCTCTCCGGCCTCGTGCGCCACCCGGTAGTCGTGCCGGCAATGCAGGTGGCCATGGATCCACAGATCGGCGTAGGGCAGCAGCGCATCGTCGGCGTTGCAGAAACTGGCGGTGCCCGGCTGCTTGCCGTAGCGCGGGTCGGTGCTGCGCGCGCTGGGCGCGAAATGCGTGATGACCACCGTCGCATCCCAGGCCTCCTCGAGCGATGCCGGCGCGCGCACCAGCTCGGCCGCCAGCCAGTCGCGACAGGCCAGCGCCTCGACCCGCACGGCGGCAGCATCGAACGGTGCGCCGTGCTGCGTGGACCGCATCACATCGACGAAATACGTGGCCGCACGCATCGCCTTCGCCTGCTGAGCCTGGCCGAACAGCTCGAAATCGCTCCAGCGGGTGGTGGCGACGAAACGGACGCGTCGCCCCTGCGCATCGGTACGGATACAGCTCTGCCTCTCCAGCATCGTGATGCCCAGCGATGCACAGCGTGCGCGCAGCGCGGGCGTGGCGTCGTCGAGCTCGCGCTGGTCGAACTCATGGTTGCCGGGCACGAAGATCACCGGCACCGGCCAGTGGCCGAAGCGCTCCAGCTCGCGCCAGGTGCTGTCGACGTCGCCGGCCAGCACCAGCAGCTCAGCCCCCGGCGCCGGCTGCGGCTCGAAGACCTCGGTTTCCAGGTGCAGATCGGACAGCAGCTGCAGGCGCATGCGGTCAGGTCTTGCCGTGGCAGGCCTTGAACTTCTTGCCGCTGCCGCAGGCGCACGGGTCGTTGCGGCCGAGCTTGGGCGCATCGCGCTTGACGGTCTCGACCTTGAAGCGCGCCTTGCGGGTCAGGTCCGACAGGTCGGCCACGGCGATCACCAGGTCCTCGATGGCGGCGTCGAGCGTGGTCAGCGGGTGCTCGCGGTCCAGCGTGGCAACCACCTCGCGCTCGTCGTCGCTTTCGGCCGGCAGATGGCGGTACAGCCGCGCCAGCGCCGACAGCACCGCGTCGTCGCTCAACTCGGAGAGGTCCGGGAAGCACTGCGTCGCATGCTGAAAGCCGGCGACCCATGGCATCAGCGAGTGCGACACAGGGTGCAATCCGGCCAGAAGTTCGTCCTGGGGATCCTTCTCGCCATCGCCCGCCGAGTCCGCAGGCGCTTCCTCGTCGGCTTCGAGCACCAGCGGATCGAACCAGCCGTCTTCGGCGATCGCGCGGGTCAACGCGGCATGGCGACGCAGGATCAGCGCGGTGGTGCGCTCGAGCCACGCCGCATCGACGTCGTCGGGCAGCGGCGTGCCGTCGAAGTCGAACACGTGCGGGAGCCAGGTGGCCGTCTCCAGCAGCACGGGCTGCACCAGCACGCCGCACAGGAAGCCGTCGAGCATCACCACGTCGACGGGCTCGAGCGGCTCGGGGGTCTGCGTCAGCAACTCGTCGAGCTCGGCGAACTCGGCATCGGTCAGGTCGCGGTGGACGCGCGCCTGGGGAATCGTGGTGGGTTTGGACATGCGGGCTTTCGATGGAATGCCCGATTGTCGGGTGCCGGCCGGTGTGGGGCCTGGCGGGTGGCCCGCATGTGCGAAAGTCACAGCCCGCCATCGACAGGCTTATGGGCATCCTCATGAAGATCACTTTTCTCGGCGCGGCCGACAGCGTCACGGGTTCCAAGCACCTGGTCGAAGCGGGTGGCGCCCGTGTGCTGCTCGACTGCGGTCTGTTCCAGGGCTACAAGGCCCTGCGTGAACGCAACTGGGCGCCGCTCGCGGTCGCGCCGGCGTCCATCGATGCGGTGGTGCTGAGCCACGCGCACCTCGACCATTGCGGATGGCTGCCGGCCCTGGTCAGACAAGGCTTCAAAGGGCCGGTGTACGCGTCGCCGGCGACGCGCGACCTCGCCGAGGTGCTGCTGCTCGACAGCGCCCACCTGCAGGAAGAGGACGCACGCCGATCCAACCGCGGGGGCTGGACGCGCCACCAGCCGGCCCTGCCGCTGTACACCGTGGCCGATGCGAAGCGGGCCATCGCGCGCATCGAGGCGGTGCCGGCCGGTCGCAGCGTGCGCGTGGGCGACGCCCGGATCAGCCTGACCCCGGCCGGACATCTGCTCGGCGCGATGTCGGTGCGCGTCGAGGCCCAGCATCGCACGCTGGTGTTCTCGGGCGACCTCGGCCGCAGCGACGACCTGCTGATGCCGCCGCCTGGCCGCATCGCCCAGGCCGACATCCTGCTGATCGAATCGACCTACGGCAACCGGCGGCACCCGATCGAAGACGTGCAGGCGCGCCTGGGCGAGATCATTCGCGCCACCGTGCGCCGCGGTGGCACGGTGCTGCTGCCCTCGTTTGCCGTCGGCCGCGCGCAGGCGCTGCTGCTGGTGCTGCAGCGGCTGAAGACCGCGGGCGAGATCCCTGCGGACCTGCCGATCTTCCTCGACAGCCCGATGGCCACCACCGCCACCGCGCTGTACGAGAAGCACGGCAAGCTGCTGCGTATCAACAAGCGCGAAGTTGCCGGCCTGACCGATGACGTCACCCTGATCGCAGGTCCCAAGGAGTCGGCCCGGCTGACACGGCTGCGTTGGCCGGCCGTGATCATTTCGGCCAGCGGCATGGCCACCGGTGGCCGGGTGCTGCACCACCTGAAGTCGCTGGCGCCGAACCCGCGCAACCACATCGTGTTCCCCGGCTTCCAGGTCGGTGGCACCCGCGGCGCCCACCTGATCGGCGGAGCCACCGAGGTCAAGATCCACGGCGAGTACGTCGCCGTGAAGGCGCAGGTCAGCCACCTCGAGGGCTTCTCCGGCCACGCCGACGCCGACGGCCTGATGGACTGGCTGCGCGCGTTCGAGTCCCCGCCAGAACGCACGTTCGTGGTCCATGGCGAGCCCGAGGCCGCCGACACCCTGCGCTTGCGCATCCAGGACGAGCTGGGCTGGACCGTGTCGGTCCCGCAGCAGGGCGCAGCCATCGACCTCTGAGTCGACCCCGAGCATGGAAACCGCTCCGCACAGCGTCGTCGGGCTGGCCGTGGCACTGGGCGTGGGCCTGCTGATCGGCATCGAGCGCGAGCGGCGCAAGGGCCGTGGCCATGGCCGCCAGGCAGCCGGTTTGCGCAGCTTCGCGGTGGCAGCCGTCGCTGGCGGCCTGGCGCAATGGCTGCAAGTGCCGGGCCTGGTGGTCAGTGGCGCGGTGTTCGTGGCGTTGCTCGCGGCGGTGTCGCACTGGAAAAGCCGCTCCAACGACCCGGGAATGACCACCGAGCTGGCGCTGTTCACCACCTACCTGATCGGTGTGCAGTCGGTGCTGGCACCGGCCTTCGGTGGCGCCTGCGGGGTCGGCCTGGCGGCCCTGCTGGCCGCCCGCGAGCGGCTGCATCGGTTCGCCACCGATCTGCTGAGCGAGCAGGAGCTCCACGATGGCCTGTTGCTGGCAGCGCTGGGGTTGATCGTGTTGCCGCTGATCCCGGCCGACCCCGTCGAGGTGCTCGCAGGCATCGCACCCCGGCCGCTGGCCGCACTGGTGCTGCTGATCCTGGCCATGCAGGCGGTGGGGCACGTGGCCCTGCGTTGGCTGGGCGCGCGCGGCGGCGCGCTGCTGGCAGGCTTCGCTGGCGGCTTCGTCTCCAGCACCGCCACGATCGCATCGTTCGGCAGCCAGGCCCGCGCGCAGCCTACCCAGATGGCGGTGCTGGCCGGTGGGGCGGGTTTGTCGTCGGCCGCCACCTGGCTGCAGGGGCTGGTGGTGTGCGCCGCGCTGTCGCCTGCGGCGGCGCTGGCGGTGCTGCCCATGGCACTGGCCGGCGCGCTGGGTGCGGCGGGCATCGGCCTGCTGGCGCTGCGCGGGCATCGCGACACGCCCGCCCCCGTGGCGCTGCCCCCGCCCACCGGCAGCGCCCTGCGACCGCGCGAGGCGCTGGTCGTCGCCGGATTGCTCGGACTCGTGGCGGCAGGCGTCAGTCAGGCCCAGCGCTGGTTCGGCGACGCCGGGCTGAACCTGGGCATCGCGATCGCGGCCTTGGCCGACGCCCATGCGCCGATCGCCTCACTGGCCGCGCTGCACGTGGCCGGACATCTGTCGTCCCAGGGCGTGGTGCTGGGCGCGCTGATCGCCATCGGCGTCAATTCGCTGACGCGCGGCGTGGTGGCGGCGGTCAGTGGTGGTCGGGCCTACGCGCAGCGCGTCGGTGCCGCGCTGGCCGCCGGCCTTGCCACGGCCAGCGCCGTGAGCTGGGCACTCGGCCACGCAGGCCGCTGAGTCCTGGCACCGGCCGCCCGGTTTGTGGCCCGGATTTGACGGCGCGCAAGAAGCGCCATGACCCCGGCGGCTAAGGTGCAGTACTCCCCAGTGCCACGCGCACACACCGGAACCCGGAGGACTGTATGCAGACAACACGCCCCTGCTGGCCTGACCGGCTGTACACCCCGACCCCTGCCCATGCCCCACCGATCGGCGAGCCGATGCGCAGCCTGCTGCGCCACCGACTCGACGACCTGGAGCGCCGCCTGCTGGACATGTCGCAGACGATCGACGTGCTGCTGCGGGAAAGCGCTGGCGACAGCGCCAGTGGCTGGACTGCCAGGGACTCGGTGCCCCGATCGCGGACCGTGGAAACCGCCTTGTCCGAGGTGCGCACTGCACTGGCCCGGTTCGAGGACGGCAGCTACGGCCTGTGTGGCACCTGCGGCGCACCGATCGAGCCGGAGCGGCTGGCCAGCCGGCCGCAGGTCCTGCGCTGCCGCTTCTGCGAGCAGCAGGGCTAGCGTCGCCCCGCCCTCGTTCAGCCAGCGCGCCGGGCGGTGGCGCGACTCGTGCATGCGGTTGGCTTTCGTTTCGTCAACCCAGAACAGCACCAGGAGCACACATGAACCGCAGCGACGTCACCGACATGATCATCGAGGCCAAGGTCAAGAAGGGCATCAAATGGGAGGACGTGGCCAAGAAGGTCGGCCTGAGCAAGGAGTGGGTCACCGCGGGCTGCCTCGGCCAGATGACCTTCGATGCCAAGCAGGCCAAGGTCGTGGCCAAGATCTTCGGCCTGCCGGCCGAGGCCGAGAAATGGCTGCAGGTGGTGCCCTACAAAGGCTCGCTGCCCACCGCCGTGCCCACCGACCCACTGATCTACCGCTTCTATGAGCTCGTGAACGTCTACGGCACGACATTCAAGGAGCTGATCCACGAGGAATTCGGCGACGGGATCATGAGCGCGATCGACTTCAAGATGGACCTGACGCGCGAGCCGAATGCAGCAGGCGACCGGGTGAGCATCGTGATGTCGGGCAAGTTCCTGCCGTACAAAACCTACTGATCTGAAAAGACCGTTGACGGCCGGCTTTGGTGTAGCGCTGCCGAGGGCATGGGGTGACCGGCTCCGCTCATGTCCCCCGGGCCGGGTCACCGCTGACACTTCAGGTCAAACCGGTCCGGCCCTCCTCCTTTACTTCGCTACGCCGGTCACCCCACGCCCTCGGCAGCTGGCACCGTTGTCGCAGGCGAATGCATTCAAACCCAAGAACGCTTCGGTGGTTGTTTGAGCGCTGCGGTGGGCCGCTGTGTGGAGTGAAGTAAAGGGGGAGGGCCGGCGCGACTTGACCCGAGCGAATGGCTGGTGAACCGGCCCGGAGGACATGAACGCAACACAGCGGCCCGCCGCAGTGCTCACGTGCCAATCTCGACACTTGATATGGTCAAACCCAACCTGCCAGGACACACACCATGACCGAAACCCGCCCGCCCCTACCGCCCTACACCGCCGACACCGCACGCCAGAAGGTGCGCATGGCCGAGGACGCGTGGAACTCGCGCGACCCCGACCGGGTGGTTGGGGTCTATACCGAAGACACCCGCTGGCGCAACCGTGCCGAGTTCCCGGTCGGCCGCGCGCAGGTCAAGGAATTCCTGCAGCGCAAGTGGGCGCGCGAGCTGGATTACCGGCTGATCAAGGAGCTGTGGGCGTTCGACGGCGCACGCATCGCCGTGCGCTTCGCCTACGAGTTTCACGACGACTCGGGCCAGTGGTTCCGCAGCTACGGCAACGAGAACTGGGAGTTCAACCTGCAGGGCCTGATGGTTCGGCGCTATGCCAGCATCAACGACCTGCCGATCCGCGCGGAAGATCGCCTGTTCCACTGGCCGCTCGGCCGTCGGCCCGACGACCACGCGAGCCTGAGCGATCTGGGGCTGTGACGCCGCCGCGCCGTTGCGCGGCTACTTCAGGATGGTGAACAGGTTCGAGAAGCTGTCGGTCCAGGGCGCGAAGCCGGGTCGCGGGGTCAGCGGCACGCCGTCGTGCAGCGATGACGACAACGCCGCCGCCACCTCGGGGCTCATCAGCAGCACCCAGGTGCTGTGGCGGCAATACAAGTCGTCGGCCGCGGGGTCGAGGTCGTAGACCAGCGCGGTCTTGCCGTACCGCTGCGCGACCGCGGCCATCACCGGCTGGAGGTCCAGGTAGCGGTTGGTGATATGCACCGCCAGCACGCCCTGGGGCTTGAGCTGCGCGAAGTAGGTCTTCATCGCTTCCAGCGTCAGCAGGTGTGCGGGAATCGAATCGCCTGAGAAGGCATCCATCGCCAGCAGGTCGAAATGCTGAGGCGGATCGCGCTCGAGCATCAGGCGGCCATCGCCCAGCACCGGCTCGATGCGTGCGAGGCTGTCGGACAGGTAGGTGAAGTCGCTGCGTGCGAGGTCGAGCACTTGCTCGTTGATCTCGTAGATGCGCATCTCGTCGCCTGCGCGGCCATACGCCGCCAGCGTGCCCGCGCCAAGCCCGACGACACCCAGCTTGAGCGGCTGGGCTGGCTGCTGCAGGCTGCGGATGGCGCGACCCACGCCGGACTTCTCGCAGTAGTAGGCCGTCGGCACCTTGCGATGCGCCTCGGCCATGAACTGCTCGCCGTGGTTGATGCGGCCGTGCAGCATCTTGCGCTGCGGGCCGAGCACGTCGTCGGTGACGTCGTCGATGCGCAGCTGGCTGTAGAAGTTGCGCACCACCTTGCGGTAGCCCTGCACATACTCCAGCGAGATCTCGGCGAGCCGCCAACCGTAGCCCAGCAGCGCGATCAACAGCAGCACGCGCCAGTGCATGCGCAGATCGCGCCACAGCACCGTGACAACCAGCGCGGCGCACAGGAACAGGCCCAGCGGCAGTTCGAAGTACGCGGTGAAGACGGCCGGCGCCACCAGACCGACCAGCAGACCACCGAGCGCCCCGCCGATCGACAGCATCAGGTAGAACAGCGTGAGGTAGCGCACGGGCGGTTTGCGCCGCACCAGTTCACCGTGGCAGACCATGCAGAACACGAACAGCGACACGCTGATCAGCGCGATCAGCACCGGCACCTCCATGCCGCCGTCGAGCACCCGATCAAGCGCGAAGAAGGCCAGCGGCAGTGCCGCCAGGAACAAAGGCCGCACGTAGTAGCGCGGCGCATCGAAGCACAGGATGAAGCTGAGCAGGTAGATCGCCAGCGGCGCGATCCACAGGAAGGGCACCGGGGCCACGTCCTGCGTCAGGTGCCGCGTCATCGCCAGCAGCAGCATCGATGCGGTGGCCGCGAGGCCGATCCAGATCAGGCACTCGCGCCAGCCGGGTCGCAGGGTCGCATCCAGCACGGCGGGCCGACCCGCGGATGCATCGGCCGCATCGGCAGGCTGTGCCGCCATCCGCCGCCAGGTCAGCCAGGCGGTGGCCAGGCAGGTCGCGACAAAAGCCACGTAAGCCGCCGACCAGAGCTTCGCCTGGATACCCACAGGCAGCACCGGCTCGACCAGCACCGGATACGACAGCAGTGCCAGCATCGAGGCCAGGTTCGACAGCGCGTACAGCCGGTAGGGCCTGGCCTCGGTGCCCGCGCTGGGCAACGAGCGCGCGTACCAGGTCTGCATCAGCGGCCCGGTGGTCGAGAGCATCAGGTACGGGGCACCGACCGCGATGGCCAGCACCGCCAGCACGCTCAGGCCTGGCGCCAGCGTCGAGCCCTTCCAGGCCGGGTCGGCAGCGACCGGCAGCATGGCCACGCTGAGCAGCAGCAACGCCCCGTGCACCAACGGTTGTCGGCGTGCGGCGACCTTCTCGTGCAGCCAGTGGACGTAGGCGTATCCGAGCAGCAGCTCGACCTGGAAAAACACCAGGCACACGCTCCATACCGAGGATGCACCGCCGAACCACGGCAGGATCATCTTGGCGACGATGGGCTGGATCTGGAACAGCAGGAACGCGGAAAGAAAGACGGTCGTCGCGAACAGGGCCATGCGTCGAGAATAACAACCACGTCTGCGAGCGCCGCCGTCTGCGGCCGGGCAGGTGCCAATGTCGCGCGCTGCGTCAGCCCCGAGGCACCAGCACCCACATGCGCAGCGGCTGCTTCATCCGGCCGGCCTGCTGCTCGGCGGTGTCGCCCCAGCCCCAGAAGTAGTCGACACGCACCGCACCCAAGATGGCACTGCCCGTGTCCTGCGCCATCACCACCCGGCGCAGCGGCGTGTTCGACAGCGGCTCGGTGGTGTCCAGCCACAGCGCGCTGCCATAGGGGATGCTGGTCGGGTCGATCGCGACCGAACGGCCAGGTGTCAGCGGCACGCCCTGCGCACCGCGCGGTCCGACCGCGGGATCGGGCAACGGCTCCTCGCGGAAGAACACCACCCGCGGGTTGGCCCACAGCATCTCGGACACGCGCTTCGGATTCAGCTGTGCCCAGGCCTTGATGCCGGGCCACGAGGCCTGGTCGGGGCGCAACTCACCCTGATCGATCAACCAGCGGCCGACCGATTTGTAGGGCTGGTCGTTGTGCCCAGCGTACGCCACCCGCACGACCGAGGGCGTGCCATCGGCCTGCGTGAGACGCAGCCGGCCCGAGCCCTGGATCTGCAGGATCAGCGCATCGAGCGGGTCGGCCACCCAGGCAATCTCACGGCCGCGCACGCTGGCCTGCGCCGCCGACAGGGTGTCGATCTGCTGGCGCGTCCAGTACGGCTTGCGCGTGGCCAGGTCGGCCGGCGGGGCGAGCAACGGCACACGGAAGCGCTCGCGCGGGGATCGGCTGGCATCGACCAGCGGCTCGAAGTAGCCGGTGATCAAGCCAGTGGCAGCGCCATCGGTCGACTCGACGCGAAAGGGCTGAAGACGCGTCTGCAACCACGCGCGCACCGCGGCATCGTCCCCAGGCACGCTGCGGCGGGCATCGGCACAGAGATCGGCCCAGCCGGCCGCGGGCCGCTCGCAGCTGCGCAGCAGCGCGGGCCACAGTTCGGCAGTGCGGTCGGCATCCCAGCCGGGCAGATCGGTCCAGCGGGCAGGCACCCAGCGGGCGCGGCCGCGCAGCAGTGCAGCGTCGCTCGACGGCAGCGCCGCAGCGGCCCCCGGTTCAGGTGACGCATCGCGAACCGGCGGGCTGGAGCAGCCGACCAGCACTCCTAGAATCAGCACCGTCAAACAGAGGGCGCGCGTCATGTGGCTGTTGATCCTGGAAGCGTTGGGCGCCGCGGCGGTGTTGGTGCTGATCGTCTGGTGGACGATGTTCTCGGGCCGTCGTCGAGGAGAGCGCGACGACAGACCGTCGCGCCACTGAAGCACCCCCCGAGCACGGTCCAACGGCCTCAACCCAGCTGCTTCGGCGGCAGCACGAACGCACCGGGGTTCGTGCGCAGGCGCCGGAAGATGGCGCGGCGGATGCGGCTGCGGTCCACCATCCGGATACCGCGCGAGCGCAATGCCACCTTGAGGGCCAGGAAGAAACTCACCGACAGGTTCAGCACGCCGGTCACCACGATGCCGGCCACGCACCACCAGAACGGGCTGTACTGCAGCACGCTCCAGCCGTGCGCCGCTGCAGCTGCGGCGAGTTGTCCGGTCGACAGCGTGACGTGGCGCACTTCGATGGGCAAGCCGAAGAACAGGGCGATGGCAGGCACCAGCCCCAGCATCAACCCGAGCGAGATGTTCGATGCGTAACCGGAGATGTTGGCGCGCCAGTAACGCGCCCAGCGCTGCGCGCGCGCAGCGCCGAGCGCCATGACGATGCGCGGGTTGTAGGCGATCGCGCTGTCCAGCCGATGCCAGACGAACCAGTTCTCGACCCAGCCGGCGATCAGCGAACTGGCGAACAGCAACACACCGGTGAACGCGGCAAACAACGCGGTCGGCCCGAGCAGCGTGATCGCGTCGAACACATGCTCGGCGTTGTAGCCATGAATGAGGGGCGTGCCGAAGGCCACCTGCGACGCCCACTGCACCAACAGCACCAGGGGCGTGACCGCGGCGAGATTGCCGATGATGCCGGCCGCCTGCGAGCGAATCAGGTGTGCCACCTCATCAACGAAACGCTCGACAGCCGCGTCGTCCGCCACATCGCTGAGCTTCTCGGCCATCGCCGGCGCGGTCATCGCGGGCTGCTTGGTCGCCACAGTCCAATGGAGTATGTGCACGATGACGAAGCTGATCGCGTAGTTCATCCCCGCCCAGAAGCCGCCCCAGAACGCCGACAGGCCGATCGCCAGCACGAAGAACTTCATGAAGGTGGTGCCGGCAATCACCGCACCGCCGCCCGCCGCAGCGGCCAGCATCTGCCGGTACTCGGCGCGGTCGCGGGTGATGTAGTGCTCGCCGGTCTCGGCGCTGCGCTCGGCCACCTTGCGTGCCAGCAGCGAATAGTGGCGTGCAAACAGCGCGCGGATGCTGCGGCGCTCGGTCGCCGCGCGCACCAGTTCGGCCAGCAACCGGGTGATTTCCTGCGCAGGCTCGCGGCTGACGACACAGTTCAGCAGCTGCTCGATGCGGTGCGTGCGCAGACGCAGCTGATCGACATCGAAGACCACGTTGATCGACACCCCGTGGTCTTCGAGGTGGCCGTGCACGCTGTCGGCACACTGGCGGCAGGTGTCGAGCAAGGCGCGCAGGTACTGCGCTTCCTTCAACAGCGCCGCCTCGTCCAGGTTCGGTGCCAGCGCCAATGCGCGGATGCGCTCGGCCACCACCGCCAGCTGACGGAACGGGCCCTCGGCCAGCAACTCCGGGCTCATGCGTTGGCGCAGCGCACTGGAAAAGCCCGCCGCCCGCACCGCACTGGCCAGGTACTCGATGGCGTCGAGCAGTGGTGCCAGCCAAGGCCGGTCTTGCGCCTGGGCGGTCGGCGCCAGCAACCCCAGCAGTCGGGTGAGCGTGGGTGGGTCGATGGCCTCCAGCCACAGCGCGTCGTCGTCGTCCGGGAACAGCAGACCGAACAGCTCGGCCAGATCGGTGGTCGCCGGGGTGCGCGGCAGCAGCTTCAACTTCAGGCGCTGGCCGAGCTCGCCGAAGAAATTGGCCCGCGGCGAAAAACCGAAATCGGCGAACAGGGCCGCGCTGTCCATCTCGGCCCAGAAGCGGGTCAGCACGGCCGCGACCGGCCCGCGGTACGCCGGGTTGCGGTCGAGCACATTGAGCAGGTGCTTCAGGCGCAGCAGCGGGCGTGGGGTCGCGCGCGGTGCGGCGCTCGCCGCCGGGTCCTCGTCGGCCGTGGCGCCGCTGTTCAACAGCGGCGCATGCCGCAGCCACTCCAGCGCGCGGATGACCCAGAGGTTGCGATCGGGCAGCGAGGCCTTGGGATCGGCGGCGTGCGCCGCCGCATTGAGCAGCGCCGTCAGGTCCCAGGCCGACACCGGGGCAGCCCTCACCGCGGACCGTGTCGTCTTCGTCAACGCGTGCCGGCGACCGGGCCGAGGAGCCGGTCCACCCTCAATGGAGCGCCGACGCGAGCGTCAGGCCGAACTCGGGCACCAGGGCCTCGAAGGGCTCGGCCTCGTCGGTCATGCACATGAAGGTGCCGCGCATGGTGCCGTGGGGCGTCGCGATGCGGGTCCAGCTGGTGTACTCGAATTCCTCACCCGGCTTGAGTACCGGCTGGTGGCCGACAACCGCGAGTCCGCGCACATCGTCGCGGTGGTCTTCGGCGTCGACGATGATCCAGTGCCTGGCGATCAGCTGCGCGGTGATGTCGCCAGTGTTGCGGATCGTCACGGTGTAGGCGAACGCGTATTGCCGCAACTTCGGATCGGATTGCTCGGGCAGATGCTGCACGGAGACCGTACAGGTGAATTCGGGATGGGCCATCGCCGCATTCTAGGCAGCGCTCCTGGCCACCCCTGCCGAGCGCCCCGCTGATAATGGGGGCAAGGCCGCCCCGCGCCGCCACGAGGCCTTGGAGGGCCCTGCACCGTGATCTCCGACACCGAATTCGCCCGCCTCGCCCACGAGGGGTACAACCGCATCCCGCTGATCGCGCAAGCGTTTGCCGATCTGGAAACGCCGCTGTCGCTGTACCTCAAGCTGGCCTGCACCGACGACGCCGGCCGGCCTTCGGACACACACCGGCGACACAGCTTCCTGCTCGAATCGGTGGTGGGCGGTGAGCGCTTCGGGCGCTACTCCTTCATCGGCCTGCCCGCTCGCACGCTGCTGCGATCGAGCGGGTTTTCCACCGAGGTGGTGACCGACGGCGTCGTGGTGGAAACGCACGCGGGCAACCCGCTGGACTTCATTGCCGAGTACCAGCAGCGCTTCAAGGTGGCGCTGCAACCCGGCCTGCCGCGCTTTTGCGGCGGCCTGGCGGGCTACTTCGGCTACGACGCGGTGCGCGCGATCGAACCGAAACTGGCGCACACCGACCTGCCTGGTGGCCTGGGCACACCCGACATCCTGCTGCTGCAATGCGAGGAACTGGCCGTGATCGACAACCTGTCGGGCCGGCTGTCGCTGATCGTCTATGCCGACCCGACGCAGCCCGACGCGCTGGCCACCGCGAAGCGCCGCCTGGCCGCGCTGTTCGACAAGCTTCAGTGCAGCGTGGTGGCGCCTGCGGTCGAGCCCTGCGCGCCGCACGAGGTGCTGCGCGACTTCAAGAAAGACGATTACCTGGCCGCGGTGCTGAAAGCCAAGGAATACATCGCCGCCGGCGACATGATGCAGGTGCAGGTGGGTCAGCGGCTGCGCAAGCCCTACACCGCGAGCCCGCTCAGCCTGTACCGCGCGTTGCGCTCGCTGAACCCGTCGCCGTACATGTATTTCTACGACATGGGCGACTTCCAGATCGTCGGCGCGTCGCCCGAGATCCTGGTGCGTCGCGAGCACACGGCGCATGGCGACAAGGTCACGATTCGCCCGCTGGCCGGCACCCGCCCGCGTGGCAGCACGCCGGAACTCGACCTCGAACTCGAAGCCGAACTGAGCGCCGACCCGAAAGAACGCGCCGAGCACGTGATGCTCATCGACCTGGCGCGCAACGACATCGGCCGCATCGCGAAGACCGGCAGCGTGAAGGTCACCGAGGCCTTCACGGTCGAGCGCTACTCGCACGTGATGCACATCGTGAGCAACGTCGAAGGCCTGCTGAAGGACGGCATCACCAACCTCGACGTGCTGAAGGCCACCTTCCCGGCCGGCACGCTGACCGGCGCGCCGAAGGTGCGGGCGATGGAGATCATCGACGAGCTGGAACCCGTCAAGCGCGGCATCTACGGCGGCGCCTGCGGCTACCTGAGCTTTGCCGGCGACATGGACGTGGCGATTGCCATCCGCACCGGCATCGTCAAGGACCAGATGCTCTATGTGCAGGCGGCCGCAGGCGTGGTGGCCGATTCGGTGCCTGAGCTGGAATGGCGCGAAACCGAAGCCAAGGCCCGCGCACTGATCCGCGCGGCGGAGCTGGTCGAAGAGGGGTTCTGATTCGGGTTTGCTTGGACTCATCCACCTTGCGCAGTCCCGTGCGGGAGCGCTGCGGTGGGCCACTGTGTTGCGTTCATGCCCGGGGCAGAGCCCCGGGCGCTCGCCAGGCACAAACAGTCCTCAGGACTGTTTGTGTCCGGGCTTGCTCCTTCGGGCCGGTTCACCAGCGATTCGCTTCGGCTCAAGTCTCGTCGGCCCTCCTCCTTTACTTCACTCCACACAGCGGCCCACCGCAGCGCTCCAACAGCCACTGAAGCAGTCGGAGGTCGAATCCTTGGCATGCGACAACGGTGCCGGCTGTCGAGGGCGTGGGGTGACCGGCGCAGCGAAGTAAAGGAGGAGGGCCGGATCGGTCGTACCCAAAGCGTTTGCGGGTGACCCGGCCCGGGGGACATGAGCGGAGCCGGTCACCCCACGCCCTCGGCAGCACTCACCAACCGCTACGTCTTGATTGGCACGGCGGCCGCCTGCGCCGCACGCTGAGCGGCCGCCGCGCGCAGGGCCTTCAGCTTCTCGCGGGGGTCTTCCTTGGCCTGCACCTCGTGCAGCTTCATCTCACCGATGAAACGGCTGGGCACGCCCTGGATCGTGTCGCGTCCCTTCTTGCGGCGGCGCAGCGTGCTGACCTGCAGCGTGGTGCGCGCGCGGGTGATGCCCACGTACATCAGCCGACGCTCTTCGTGCAGCCGCTCTGCGGTCATGTCCTCGTCGTCGGAGCGGAACGGCAGCAGGCCTTCGTTGACGCCGACCAACGTCACATGCGACCACTCCAGTCCCTTGGCCGCGTGCAGCGTGCTCAGCGTCACCACGTTCTGCTCTTCGCCGCGCTCGGCGAGGCTGATGATCACCGAGATGGTCTGCGCCACATCCAGCATGCTCTGCTTCTCGGTTTCAACGGTCATGCCGCCGTCGTTCTCGATCTCGCCGCCACAGCGTCTGGCGATCCAGTCGACGAAGTCGAGCACGTTGCTCCAGCGGGCGGCGGCGAGCTTCTCGCTGTCCTCGCCGTCCATCAGGTGCTGCTCGTAGCCGATGTCCTTCAACCAACCCATCAGCAGCGCCTTCGCGTCGTCGGCACCGCTGGTGTGGCGGGCCCGGTATTCGAGCTCGTTCACATAGCGACCGAACTCGTGCAGTGAGCCGATCGCGCGGGCCGGCACCGCGGTGCCCAGCGATTCGGCGAACAAGGCTTCGTACAGGCTGGTCTTCCAGCGGCCGGCGAACTCGCCCAGGCTCGCCAGCGTCTGCGTGCCGATGCCGCGCTTGGGGGTGCTGACCGCGCGCAGGAAGGCGGGATCGTCGTCGTGGTTGACCAGCAGCCGCAGCCAGGCGCACAGGTCGCGGATCTCGGCGCGGTCGAAGAAGCTCTGGCCGCCGGACACCTTGTACGGCAGGTTGGCCTTGCGCAGCGCCTTCTCCAACACGCGGGCCTGGTGGTTGGCGCGGTACAGGATCGCGAAGTCCTTGAAGTCAACGGCCCCGCCTTGATCAATGACACCACCGGCGCCGCGCAGCGCCTGGATGCGTGCCACCGCGCGCTCGGCCTCGTGCTCCTCGCCGTCGCACTCGACCACGCGCACCGGCTCGCCGTCGCCGAGGTCGCTCCACAGCTTCTTCTCGAACAGCTTCGGGTTGTTGGCGATCACGCCATTCGCTGCGCGCAGGATGTGGCCGGTCGAGCGGTAGTTCTGCTCCAGCGCGATCACCTTCAGGTTCGGGTATTCCTGCGGCAATCGCTTCAGGTTCTCGATGGTCGCGCCGCGCCAGCCGTAGATGCTCTGGTCGTCGTCGCCCACCGCGGTGAACAGGCCGCGGCGACGCTCGTCGGGGTGATCGACCAGGCTCTTCAGCAGCTCGTACTGCACGGCGTTGGTGTCCTGTACCTCGTCGACCAGCAGGTAGCGCAAGGTGTCCTGCCACTTGGCGCGCACCTCGGCGTCCCGTTGCAGCAGCTGGCGCGGCAGACCGATCAGGTCGTCGAAATCGACCGCCTGGTAGGCCGCGAGTTGTTCTTCGTAGCGCTTCATCACGCGCACGGCGATGCGCTCGTCATCGTTGGCTGCCACCGCCTCGGCCTGATCGCTGTTCAGACCCTGGTTCTTCCAGCCGCTGATGGTCCATTGCCAGCGCCGGGCCAGCGCGTTGTCGGTGCACGCGCCCGCCTCCTTCAGCAGGCCGAGCACGTCATCGCTGTCGAAGATGCTGAACTGCGGCTTCAATCCCAGTCGCGCGCCGTCCTCACGCAGGATGCGCACGCCCAGCGAATGGAAGGTGCTCACCACCAGGTGCTTCGCCGCGCGCGCGCCGACCAGCTGCTTCGCCCGCTCGCGCATCTCCTGCGCGGCCTTGTTGGTGAAGGTGATGGCAGCGATCTGCCCCGGTGCGTAGCCCGCGTCGAGCAGCCGCGCGATCTTGTGCACGATGACGCGTGTCTTGCCCGAGCCGGCGCCGGCCAGCACCAGGCAGGGGCCGGCCAGGTAGTGCACCGCGTCGAGCTGCGCGGTATTCAGAGTCGCAGGAGCAGACGTCACGTGGCGCGGATCGGTCGGTCGAGATCAGCCATCACGGCGCGCCACACAGGCAATGGGTGACCGCGGCGAACGGCTTGCGCCCATCGACCAGTTCCACCAGCCAGCCCAGATCCTGGCGGACCGGGCCGGTGATGCGCTCGGGCAGGCTGGCAGGCATCAGCCGAAGCTCGAAATGGTCGGCCAGGACGCGCGCCGCGGCGCCACCGAACGCTTCGATCAGTCGCTCGAACCGACCTGGTTCACGGTCGATGTAGACGATGCGGTACTCCGGCGCCTTGGCAGCCGCACGGGAGGCGGGCGCAGACGCCGACGCCACGGCGCCACCGCCCTCACCCAGCTTCGCCCTCGACGCGGCCGAACGGATGGCGGCGTTCAGCCCGCCGATGGTGTCGACCAGCCCGCGCTCCTTCGCCTGCAGGCCGGTCCACACCCGGCCCTGCGCCACGGCATCGATCTTCTCGGGTGTGGTTTGGCGGGCCTGGGCCACCTTGCCGATGAAGTCGGCATAGATGTGGTTGACGCTGGTCTGCAGCATGCCGATGAAGCGCGGATCGGGCTCGCGACGCGGGTCACCCGCCGCACCCAGCCAGGTGGTGGTCACACCATCGGCATGCACGCCCAGCTTGTCGATCGCACGCGACGCGTGCGGCAGCAGCGCGAACACACCGATCGAGCCGGTGACAGTGGCCGCGTCGGCCATCACCTCATCAGAAGCGGTCGAGATCCAGTAGCCGCCCGAGGCCGCGACGCTGCCCATCGACACCACCACCGGCTTGCCGGCAGCGCGGGTCAGCTCGAGCTCGCGGCGCACGAGTTCGGAGCCGAACACGCTGCCGCCGGGCGAGTTGACACGCAGCACCAGCGCCTTGATCGCGTCGTCTTCGCGCGCCTTGCGGATCAGCGATGCGGTCGACAGGCCACCGACGGCGCCGGCGGGCGCCGCGCCATCGACGATCTCGCCTTCGGCCACGACGATGCCCACCGCCGGGGTGGCGACCAGCGCGCTGGCCTCACCGCGCTGCACTGGCGTCAGGCGTGACAGATAGGTGCTGAACGACACCTGGCGGAAGCTCTTGGTGTCGTTGTCGCGCACGCCGCGCTCGATCATCAGCTCGCGCAGCTCATCTCGCGTCTTCAGCGCATCGACCTGCTTGGCTTCCAAGGCCAGCTTGGCCGAATCGCCACCGACCGCGGCCAGCCGCTCGGGCAGCGCCTCGATCAGCGCCTGCGTGCTGCCTGGCGGCAGCCGGCGCGCGGTCTCGATGCCTTCGGTGTAGGTGGACCACAGCCCGCGGTAGAGCAGCGTGTCGGCTTCGGTGGCTGCGGGCGACGGGCCGTTGGCGATGAAGGGCTCGGCGGCGCTCTTGAAGGTGCCGACCTTGATCAGGCTGACGCCCACGCCAAGCTTGTCCAGTGCGTCCAGGTAGTAGTTGCGCAGCCGCCCGAAACCATCGAGGTACACCGCGCCCAGCGGGTGCAGGAACACCTCGTTCGCGTGCGCGGCGAGGTAGTACTGCTTCTGGTCGTAGCCCGACCCCCAGGCGGTGACGGTCTTGCCGCTGGCCTTGAAGCGTTCGAGCGCATCGGCCACATCGCGCAGCGCGGCCAGCCCGGCCCCCTGGAACTCGTCGAGCACGAGCACCACGCGGCTGATATGGGGGTCGGTCTCGGCCGCGGCGAGCACTGCGAGCACATCGCGCAGTCGGGTGCTCTGCACACCGTTGCCCTGCAGCTGCGCGATCGCGTTGTCGCGCACACCACCTGACTGCTCTTCGACCAGCGGGCCCTGCAGGTCGAGTACCAGCGCGGTGTTGTCCTGCAGCACCGGAACTTC
Source organism: Burkholderiales bacterium PBB1 (assembly GCA_002255905.1). Taxonomy (GTDB): domain Bacteria; phylum Pseudomonadota; class Gammaproteobacteria; order Burkholderiales; family Burkholderiaceae_C; genus PBB1. The sequence continues at coordinate 284,412 of NKIN01000004.1, read as the reverse complement.
ACGCTTGAACAAGGCCACCCCGATCAGCACGATCAGCGCGAGAAACAGCAGGTTCAACAGCGTGCGGCGGGTGGCATCGATGAACCACCAGAGGGCACCGAGACCGCGGCGCAGCAGGGCGAAAGGGCGCATGGACATGGGAACTCCGCTTGGGAACTTTGGCGTAGCGCCGCGCGAGACTTTAAGCGCCCCGGCTTGGGCACTTCGAACCAAGGTGGATGCGTTCGTGCAGGCCCATCATCATAGAAATTGACTATTGATGAAGTTTTAGCAATTGAGTTTTCGAGGTACGCTGGCTTGGCTAAATTTCACTGACGGGCTCCAGAGATGCCCGGTCCCTGTCCAGCCAGACCCAGAGATCAAGGAGATCACCATGTCAACCGAAGCCAAGTGCCCTTTCGCGGGAAGTACCCGCACCCAGGCCACGGCCCGCAGCGGCCAGACCAACGCCGACTGGTGGCCCAACCAGCTGAATCTGAAGATCCTGCACCAGCACGATTCGAAGTCCGACCCGATGGGTGCGGACTTCGACTACGCAGCGGAATTCAAGACCCTCGACCTCGACGCCGTGGTCAAGGATCTGCGTGCACTGATGACGGATTCGCAAGATTGGTGGCCCGCTGACTGGGGGCACTACGGTGGCCTCTTCGTCCGCATGACCTGGCACGCCGCAGGCACTTACCGCATCGCCGACGGGCGAGGCGGTGCTGGCACCGGCAACCAGCGCTTCGCACCGCTGAACAGCTGGCCCGACAACGGCAACCTCGACAAGGCACGCCGGCTGCTGTGGCCGATCAAGCAGAAGTACGGCCGCAAGCTGTCGTGGGCCGACCTGATCGTGCTGGCCGGCACCGTGGCGATGGACTCGATGGGCTTCAAGACCTTCGGCTTCGCCGGTGGCCGCCCCGACATCTGGGCGCCGGAAGACGACATCAACTGGGGCCGCGAAAAGCAGTGGCTGGCCACCAGCGACAAGCCTGACGGCCGTTACTCGGGCGACCGCGAGCTGGCGAATCCGCTGGCTGCGGTGCAGATGGGGCTGATCTACGTGAACCCGCAGGGCCCGGACGGCAACCCCGATCCGGTGGCCTCGGGCCGCGATGTGCGCGAGACCTTCGCCCGCATGGCGATGGACGACGAAGAAACCGTCGCCCTGGTGGCAGGCGGCCACACCTTCGGCAAGGCGCACGGCGCCGGCCCGGAAAGCCACGTGGGTGCCGAACCCGAAGGCGCTTCCATCGAACAGCAAGGCTTCGGCTGGGCCAACAGCTTCGGCAGCGGGAAGGGCGCACACACCATCACGAGTGGCATCGAAGGCGCCTGGAAGCCCAACCCCACCACCTGGGACATGGGCTACTTCGACATGCTGTTCGGCTACGACTGGGAGCTCACCAAGAGCCCGGCCGGTGCCCACCAGTGGACGCCGAAGAACTGCAAGCCCGAGCACCTGATTCCGGACGCCCACGACCCGTCGAAGAAGAGCCCGCCGATGATGACCACGGCCGACCTGTCGCTGCGCTTCGATCCGGCCTACGAGAAGATCTCGCGCCGCTTCCACCAGAACCCGCAGGCCTTCGCCGATGCGTTCGCCCGCGCGTGGTTCAAGCTGACCCACCGCGACATGGGCCCGCGCACCCGCTACCTCGGCAAGTTGGTGCCCAAGGAGGTGCTGATCTGGCAAGACCCGGTCCCCGACGTCGACCATCCGCTGGTCAATGACGCCGACGTGGCGGCGTTGAAGGCCAAGCTGCTCGGCTCCGGTCTGTCGATTTCGCAGCTGGTCACCACCGCCTGGGCGTCGGCTTCGACCTTCCGCGGCAGCGACAAGCGCGGTGGTGCCAACGGCGCACGCATCCGCCTCGCACCGCAGAAGGACTGGGAGGTCAATCAGCCTGCCGAGCTGGCGACGGTGCTGGCCCAGCTTGAAGCGATCCAGAAGGCATTCAACTCGGCGCAATCGGGCGGCAAGAAGGTGTCGCTGGCCGACCTGATCGTGCTGGGCGGTGCTGCCGCCATCGAGGCGGCCGCGAGGAAGGCCGGCGTCGAGGTGAAGGTGCCGTTCAGCCCGGGACGCACCGACGCGTCGCAGGGGCAGACCGATGCGCATTCATTCGCCCCGCTGGAGCCGCAGGCAGATGGCTTTCGCAACTACCTGCGGCCCGGGCTGGAGGACGCAGCAGCCGAGCTGCTGGTGGACAAGGCCCAGCTGCTGACCCTGAGCGCACCCGAGATGACGGTGCTGATCGGCGGCCTGCGCGCGTTGAACGCCAACGTCGGCCGGTCTCCGCACGGGGTGTTCACGAAGCGCCCGGAGACGCTGACCAACGACTTCTTCGTCAACCTGCTCGACATGCGCACGGCGTGGCAGAAGTCCGCAGCCAACCCGGCGGTGCTGGAGGGCCGAGACCGGGCCACGGGCCAGATCAAGTGGACGGGCACGGTCGTCGATCTGGTCTTCGGCTCGAACTCACAGCTGCGCGCGCTGGCCGAGGTGTATGCCACGAACGATGCGCATGGCAAGTTCGTCAACGACTTCGTCGCCGCGTGGGCCAAGGTGATGAACCTCGATCGCTTCGACCTCGCCTGAGATGCGTGCGAGCAGCGGACGAAGGGCGGCAGCGATGCCGCCCTTTTTTCTGGCCGGGTCGAGTTGCGTTCGTGGCCCCGAGCAAAATCTGCTGTTTCCAATCGACAGCGTGAGATCTGACCCATGAAACAGTACGTATGCCTGGTGTGCGGCTTCATCTACGACGAGGCCCTCGGCATGCCTGAAGACGGCATCCCCGCCGGTACCTTGTGGGCCGATGTGCCCGCCAACTGGGAATGCCCGGACTGCGGCGTGTCGAAGGCCGACTTCGAGATGGTGGCGATCTGAAGGCTGAACTCCGCGACGCCGCAGTTCGCGCGTCGCTCGGCCTGCATAAGCTTCAGATCGCGAGAGGATCGACGTCGACCGCCCAGCGCAGGATGCGCTGATCCGCGGCGCGCTCGCGCCGCATGTCGTGCAGTGCGGGCAGCCAATCGGCCAGGAAGCGCTGCAGCACCTGCCGGGACGGGGATTCGACCAGCATCTGCATCCGTTCGACATTGGCCACCCGCGCGATCGGCGTCGGCACGGGCGGGTACAGCGTCACGCCGGCCGCCTCGGCCGTGGCGTCGGCGGCTTCGGCAGCAGCCTGCAGAAAGCCGCGTGCCGCTTCAGCGGTGCGGGCCTCGGCGCGCAGCAGCGCCAGGTGCGAATGCGGCGGCAAGCCGGCCATGCGGCGCTCATCCAGTTGCGAGGCGGCGAATGCGTGGAAATCGTGGCGGCGCAGCGCGGCATACAGCGGGTGCTGCGGGTGCCAGGTCTGCACCCACATCTCGCTGGCCGAGGCCTGAGCGGCATCGCGGCCAGCGCGGCCAGCCGCCTGCATCAGCAGCGCAAACAAGCGCTCGGGCGCCCGGAAGTCGCTGCTGAACAGCGAGGTGTCGGGGTTGACGGCGGCGACCAGGGTGATGCGGCGAAAGTCGTGCCCTTTGGTGATCATCTGGGTGCCGACCAGCACATCGACCTCGCCCGCATGCACTGCGCCGAGCTGCGCCTCCAGCGCGCCCTTGCCGCGTGTGCTGTCGGCATCGATGCGGGCGATGCGCGCCGGATGCCCGTCGGGGTGGGTCAGCAGTTCAGCGAGTTGTTCTTCCAACCGCTCGGTGCCGCGGCCGATCGGCTGGATATCGAGGTTGCCGCAATCGGGGCAGGCGCGTGGCACGCGCTCGGTGTACCCGCAATGGTGGCAACGCAGGGTGCGATCGAGCTTGTGGAACACCCGCCAGGCGCTGCAGTTAGGACATCCGCTCTTCCAGCCGCAGTCGCCGCAGTGCAGCACGGGTGCGTAGCCGCGGCGATTGAGAAACACCAGACTCTGCTCGCCGCGCGCGATGCGTTGCTGCAGCGCGGCCACCAGCGGCGGCGAGAGTGCGGCCCCGCCCTTGACCTTCGGCTGCGCAGTCATGTCGACCAGCCGCACCACAGGCAGCGCACCACCGCCGATGCGCGCAGGCAGCGACAGCCGCAGATAGCGGCCTTCGTCGGCGCGCTGCCAGCTTTCGAGTGATGGCGTGGCCGAGCCGAGCAGCACCGTCGCCCCTTCGAGCTTGCCGCGGTAGACGGCCAGATCGCGTGCCGAGTAGCGGGCGCCCTCCTGTTGCTTGTACGACGGGTCGTGTTCCTCGTCGACGACGATCAGCCCGAGCCGGGGCACCGAGGCAAACACCGCCAGCCGGGTGCCCAGCACCAGGTCGGCCAGCCCGAGGTGCGCGGCCAGCCAGCTGCGCAAGCGCTGCGCGGGCGGCAGCCCGCTGTGCATCGCCACGATGTGCCGACCGGCAAAGCGCTCGGCAAAGCGGGCTTCGAGCTGCGGCGTCAGGTTGATCTCGGGCACCAGCACCAGCGCCTGCCGGCCCTGCGCCAGCGCCTCGGCCGCCGCGCGCAGGTAGATCTCGGTCTTGCCGCTGCCGGTGACGCCGTGCAGCAACACGGTCGGCGCCACGGCCGAGCCTTGTGCCGAACGAAGATCGTCCAGCACGCGGGTTTGCGCGGCGTCGAGTTCCGGCAGGGCCGCAGCCGACTGCGCAGCAGTCTGCGAGATCCCCAGCGCCTTGTGCAGCCGCGCGATGCGCTGGCGTATCTGCGTGTCGTCGAGCTTGCGCAGCTCGGGCGGCAGCACCGAGAGCGCGACCTCGCCGATGCCGCGCTGGTAATAGGCCGCCGTGAAGTCGACCAGGCGGCGCCAAGCGGTGCCGAGCGGCGGCAAAGAAGACAGCGCGTGCTGCAGTGTTCGCAGGCCCAGATCCGGATCCCCTCCCCGCCCCTCGGTCGAGGACTCGCCTGCCCACACCACCCCCGTGACTTCGCGGGCGCCGAACGGCACGCGCACCAGCGTGCCGGGCGCCAGGGGTGACTCGCTGAGGTAGGTCAACGGCGCACGCAGCGAGGTGTGTGCCGGCGCATCCACCGCCACCTGCAGCGAGAGGCTTTCAGACACCGCTGTCAACCTCTGAGTTAGGCGGGAAAGCTAGATCTTTTCTCAGACATGACCAGTAAGTTACTGATTTAGTTGGTCTTTTCGACCTGTCCACCCAATGTGTGGATAACTTTGTGGGTAAGCTTCTCAAAGCGACGCTAAATCCTTGATTCATGGGGCTTGGCCTTGGATTGCCCACTTTGAGAGCAGGGTTCCGAGGCTAATGAAATCAACAACTTAGCGACGATTAAATAAATACTGCTGCTGCAATGCAGCAGCAGTGTGGCAGCTTGCGACAAGCAGGAAAAATGGGGATAAGTCAATGCCTGAGCACTCACTCACCGGAAAATTAAAGCGCTGAAACGCTCAGCGCCCGCCTCGATCTGGTGCGTGGGCTCAGGCGGGCTGCCGCAGCCGGCGTGAGACCTCGTGCACCGCATCGACCAGCGCGGTCACGCTCTCCGGGGGCGTGTGCTGGCTGATGCCGTGGCCGAGGTTGAAGATGTGGCTGTCCACCGTGCCGTTGCTGCCGACCGGGCCTGGCGCGCCGAAGCTTTCCAGCGTCTTGGTCACTTCAGCGCGAATCTGGTCCGGGTTCGCAAACAGCACGTTCGGGTCGAGGTTGCCTTGCAGCGCGACCCGGCTGCCCACACGCGCGCGCGCTGACTTCAGGTTGACCGTCCAGTCCAGGCCCAGCACATCGGGCTCCAGCGCAGCCATCTCCTCCAGCCACAGACCGCCACCCTTGGTGAACACGATGTGCGGAATGCGCTGGCCGTCGTGCTCCCGCTTGAGCTGCTTGAGCACCCGCTGGGTATAGGCCAGGCTGAACTCCTGGAACGCGCCGTCGGCCAGCACGCCACCCCAACTGTCGAACACCATCACCGCCTGCGCACCGGCTTCGATCTGCGTGTTCAGGTACAGCGCCACCGCATCGGCGTTCACCGACAGGATGCGGTGCATCAGATCGGGGCGGCTGTACATCATCGTCTTGACCAGCCGGTAGTCGTCAGAGCCCGCGCCCTCGACCATGTAGCAGGCCAGCGTCCACGGGCTGCCAGAGAAACCGATCAGCGGCACGCGGCCATTCAGCGCCTTGCGGATCGAGGTGACCGCGTCGAAGACGTAGCGCAGCTTGTTCATGTCGGGCACGGCGAGCTGAGCCACCGCTGCCTCGTCGCGCACGGCGCGCTCGAACTTCGGCCCTTCGCCCATCGCGAAGCTCAGGCCCAGGCCCATCGCATCGGGAATGGTGAGGATGTCGCTGAACAGGATGGCCGCGTCGAGTGAATAGCGCTCCAGCGGCTGCAGCGTGACCTCGGTGGCGTACCCGGTGTTGGTTGCGAGACCCATGAAACTGCCGGCCTGTGCCCGCGTGGCGCGGTACTCTGGCAGGTAGCGGCCGGCCTGGCGCATCAGCCAGACGGGCGTGTGGTCGGTGGGTTGGCGCAGACAGGCGCGCAGGAAGCTGTCGTTTTGGAGGGGTGCGTACATGCCGGAATTATCGCGCCCATAATTTCCGTTCCCCGGCGTTTGTGCCCCGGGAAAACGCCGGACCCACAGGAGCTGACCATGCGCGCTGACACCATCCTCGAGACCATCGGCAACACACCGCACATCCGCATCCAGCGGCTGTTCGGCAACAGCGCGCAGGTGTACATCAAGAGCGAGCGCAGCAACCCGGGGGGCTCGATCAAGGACCGCATCGCACTCGCCATGGTCGAGGCCGCCGAAGCCTCGGGCGCACTGGTGCCGGGTGCGACCATCATCGAACCCACGTCGGGCAACACCGGTGTCGGCCTCGCGATGGTGGCGGCGGTGAAGGGCTACAAGCTGGTGCTGGTGATGCCTGAGAGCATGAGCATCGAGCGGCGCCGGCTGATGCTGGCCTACGGCGCCACCTTCGAGCTCACACCTCGTGAGAAAGGCATGAGTGGCGCCATCGCCCGCGCAACAGAGCTGCTGGCTGCCACGCCCAAGGCCTGGATGCCGCAGCAGTTCGAGAACGCGGCCAACGTCGAGGTGCATGCCCGCACCACGGCGGCCGAAATCGCGCGTGACTTCCCCGATGGCATCGATGCGCTGATCACGGGCGTGGGCACGGGTGGCCACATCACCGGCTGCGCGCAGGTGCTGAAGGCGAAATGGCCCCAACTGAAGGTGTATGCGGTCGAGCCCGCGGCCAGCCCTGTGATCAGCGGCGGCAAGCCAGGGCCGCACCCGATCCAGGGCATCGGCGCGGGCTTCATCCCGAAGAACCTGCACACCGACTTGCTCGACGGCGTGATCCAGGTCGATGCCGAAGCCGCGCGCGAGATGGCACGGCGCTCCGCGCGCGAGGAGGGGATGCTGGTGGGTGTGTCATCAGGCGCCACGCTGGCGGCCATTGCCCAGAAGCTGCCAGAGTTGGCCGCCGGCGCCACCGTGCTCGGCTTCAACTACGACACCGGCGAGCGCTACCTGTCGATCGAGGGGTTCCTGCCGACCGAATGACGTTTCCACGCACGCCGCTACAGGCCTGAGGGGTCTGGCCGATAACCGGCTACAGACCCTTCTTGCCGAAAGTGCGCGCCATGTCCTCTGACAAATTCCGACTCGTCACCCGCAGCGATTTCGACGGCCTCGTGTGCGCCGTGCTCTTGAACAGCCTGAAGCTGATCGACGACATCAAGTTCGTCCATCCGAAGGACATGCAGGACGGCAAGATCGAGATCGGGCCGCGCGACATCACCACCAACCTGCCCTACGTGCCGGGCGCGCACCTGGCGTTCGACCACCACCTGTCGGAAACGCTGCGCAACAGTGGCGACAGGCCGAACCACATCATCGACGCGAAGGCCCCATCGGCCGCGCGCGTGGTGTACGACCACTACGGCGGCGCCAAGGTCTTCCCGAACATTTCGCCCGACATGATGGCCGCGGTCGACCAGGCCGACTCGGCGCAGTACTCGCGCGAAGACATCCTGAACCCGAAGGACTGGGTGTTGCTGAACTACCTGATGGATGCGCGCACCGGCCTGGGCCGCTTCCGCGAGTTCCGCATCAGCAACTACGCGCTGATGATGGATCTGATCAGCTACTGCAGCGACCACGGCATCAAGGACATCCTCGGGCTGCCCGACGTGAAGGAGCGTGTCGAGATCTACTTCGAGCATGCCGAGCGAGCACGCGAGCAGATCCTGCGCTGCAGCACGGTGCACGGCAAGCTGGTGGTGCTGGACCTGCGCCACGAAGAAACCATCTGGGCCACCAATCGCTTCATGATCTACGCGCTGTTCCCGCAGACCAGCATCTCGATCCACGCGATGTGGGGCGTGCAGAAACAGAACACCGTGTTCGCCACCGGCAAGTCCATCCTCGACCGCAGCAGCCGCACGAATGTCGGCGAGCTGATGCTGGCGTACGGCGGCGGTGGTCATCAGGCAGCAGGCACCTGCCAGGTCGACAACGACCGCGCAGCGGACGTGCTGAACGAACTGATCGTTCGCATCAACGCCGACGGTTGAGCTGCAGCGGCGCTGTCCGACCGCCTGACGGGCCATCTCGGGGCTGATCGCTGCCGCGCAGCGGCGGTAGCATGGGGAATCCCATTCCGAGGAGTTCCAATGCTGCGCAGACTCAGGCTGGCCGTTCTGGCCCTGACCGCAACGCTCGCCTTGAGCGGCTGCGGCTACAACGAATTCCAGAAGCTCGACGAAGAGGTCAAGGCCAGCTGGGCCGAGGTGCTGAACCAGTACCAGCGGCGCGCCGACCTGATCCCGAACGTCGTCGCCACCGTCAAGGGCGAAGCCAGTTTCGAGCAGGACACCCTGACCAAGGTGATCGAGGCTCGGTCGAAGGCCACCAGCATCCAGGCCACGCCCGAGCTGATCAACGACCCGGCGGCCTTCCAGAAATTCCAGGCCGCACAGGGTGAGTTGACCGGTGCGTTGAGCCGCCTGATGGTGGTCGCCGAGCAGTACCCGAGTCTCAAGGCCAACCAGGCCTTCCAGGACCTGCGTGTGCAGCTCGAAGGCACCGAGAACCGGGTGACGGTGGCCCGCAACCGGTACATCAAGACCGTGGCTGACTACAACGTGCTGGCCCGCAGCTTCCCGAACAACCTGACGGCGATGGTCTTCGGCTACCAGGTCAAACCGACGTTCACGGTGCAGAACGAAGCCGAGATCTCGCAGCCACCCGCGGTGAATTTCGACAAGCCTGCGGTCAAGTAAGTGAGGGTTGCCCGCGCCGGCACCCGCGCTGTGCCCCGGCTCGCGTGGGCGCTGTGGTGGATGCTCGCGCTCTGGTGGCTGGGCGCCACGGCCCATGCGCAGGACGTGCTGCCGGTGCCGCCGCTCACCGCGCCGGTCATCGACCAGACGGCCACCCTCGATGAAGCACAGCGCACGGCGCTGATTGCCAAGTTGTCTGCGATCGAGCAGCAGACCGGCAGCCAGATCGTCGTGCTGCTGGTACCGAGCACGCTGCCCGAGGACATCGCGGCCTACAGCCAGCGCGTTGGCGACAGCTGGAAGATCGGGCGGCGTGAAGTCGGTGACGGGCTGCTGATCGTCGTCGCGAAAAACGATCGCCGCGTGCGCATCGAGGTGGCCAAGGCGCTGGAAGGCGCGGTGCCTGACCTGGCGGCCAAACGGATCATCGATGCGCAGATCACACCGGCCTTTCGTGCGGGTGACTACGCTGGCGGTTTGAGCGCCGCCGTCGATCAGCTTGCGGCGCGCATCCGTGGCGAGGCCCTGCCCGCGCCGAATCGGCCGGATGCGCAGCGCACCCAGGGCAACGGACCGTCGCTGGAATCGCTGGCCATCTTCCTGTTTGTCGTCGTCCCGATCGCAGGCGCGATGTTCACCCGCATGATGGGCCGCAAGCTGGGCTCACTGGCCACGGGGGGTGTCGCTGGCGGCATTGGCTGGTGGCTGACCGCCAGCGCGCTGCTGGCGGGCTTGGCCGGGCTGATCGCGGTGGTGCTGGTCGGCGTGTTCGGTGTGGGCTCCGCACGTCGTGGCGGTGGCTCGGGGGGCGGGCCGCCCATCATCTGGGGCGGTGGTGGTGGCAGCGACTGGGGTGGAGGCGGGGGCGGATTCAGCTCCGGCGGCGGCGGTGACTTTGGCGGGGGCGGTGCCTCCGGAGGGTGGTGACCATGCGCACACTGATTCGGATCCTCAAGCACCGCTGGCGCGACGAGACCGATGCGCAGCGCGCCCTGGGTACCGACGCCCTGCGCCGCATCGAAGAGCGTGTCGCGGCCAGCGAGCGCACCCACACCGGCGAGCTGCGGGTGTGCGTGGAGGCCGGGCTGCCGCTGAGTTACCTGTGGCGCAACGCCACGGCCCGCGAGCGGGCGATCGGCATGTTCGGCAAGCTGCGCGTGTGGGACACCGAGCACAACAACGGCGTGCTGCTCTACCTGCTGTTGGCCGAGCGGCGCATCGAGATCGTGGCCGATCGCGGCATCACCCAGCGGGTGCCGGATCGCACCTGGCAGGACATTTCCGATGCCATGGGTGCCGCCTTCAAGCGCGGCGACTATGCAGGCGGCCTGCTCGACGCCGTCGACCGGGTCGGGGCACTGCTGGCGCAGCATTTCCCGGCCGATGCGTCTCGGTCGAACCCCAACGAGTTACCGGACCGCCCCGACCTGCGCTGAACGCGTACACCACGGTTTTCGGGGCGCAGAAAAAACCCGCCACGAGGGCGGGTTGCACTCAGCACAGCGTTGCCGCTGTCACTTCTTGCGAAACTTGCGCAGCGCTGCGATCTGGGCAGCCATGGCGGCGAATTCGCCCTGGGCCTTGGCAAAGTCGATGTCGCTCTTGGCGTTCTTCATCGCTTCTTCGGCCCGCTGCTTCGCGTCGGTGGCCTTGGCTTCGTCCAGGTCCTTGCCGCGGATGGCGGTGTCGGCCAGCACGGTCACCGTGCCCGGCTGCACCTCTAGGATGCCGCCGGCAACGAACACGAATTCTTCGGCGTCGTTGTCTGCCCGGACGATGCGCACCGCACCCGGCTTGATGCGGGTGATCAACGGCGTGTGCCGGGGATAGATGCCCAGTTCGCCTGCTTCACCCGGCAAGGCCACGAACTTGGCCTCGCCGGAGAAGATGGACTCCTCGGCGGATACGACGTCTACGTGGAGGGTGGCCATGGTGGTGAATCCTTATTGGATCTTCTTGGCCTTCTCGAAAGCCTCGTCGATCGTGCCGACCATGTAGAACGCCTGTTCCGGCAGGCTGTCGCACTCGCCGGAGACGATCATCTTGAAGCCGCGGATGGTTTCCTTCAGCGGCACGTACTTGCCCGGCGAGCCGGTGAACACCTCGGCCACGTGGAAAGGCTGGCTCAGGAAGCGCTGGATCTTGCGGGCACGGGCCACGGCCAGCTTGTCTTCCGGGCTCAATTCGTCCATGCCCAGGATGGCGATGATGTCGCGCAGTTCCTTGTAGCGCTGCAGCGTGCCCTGCACCGCGCGGGCGGTGTTGTAGTGCTCGTCACCGACGACATTCGGATCGAGTTGACGCGAGGTCGAGTCGAGCGGATCGACCGCGGGGTAGATACCGAGCGAGGCGATGTCGCGCGACAGCACCACGGTGGAGTCCAGGTGGGCAAAGGTGGTGGCAGGCGACGGGTCGGTCAGGTCGTCCGCCGGCACGTAAACAGCTTGGATCGAGGTGATCGAGCCGACCTTGGTCGACGTGATCCGCTCTTGCAGCCGGCCCATTTCCTCGGCCAGCGTCGGCTGGTAGCCCACGGCCGAAGGCATCCGACCCAGCAGCGCAGACACCTCGGTACCGGCCAGCGTGTAGCGGTAGATGTTGTCGACGAAGAACAGCACGTCCTTGCCTTCGTCACGGAACGATTCGGCGATCGTCAGGCCGGTCAGGGCCACGCGCAGGCGGTTGCCCGGCGGCTCGTTCATCTGGCCATAGACCATGGCCACTTTCGACTCCGGCAGGTTCTCCAGATTCACGACGCCCGAATCGGCCATCTCGTGATAGAAGTCGTTGCCCTCGCGGGTACGCTCACCGACACCGGCGAACACCGACAGGCCACTGTGCGCCTTCGCGATGTTGTTGATCAACTCCATCATGTTCACGGTCTTGCCGACACCGGCGCCGCCGAACAGACCCACCTTGCCGCCCTTGGCGAACGGGCACACCAGGTCGATCACCTTGATGCCGGTTTCGAGCAGATCCTGCGAGGGGCTCAGCTCGTCGTAGGCTGGCGGCTTGCGGTGGATCGAGGCCGTCAACTCCTGGCCGACCGGGCCACGCTCATCGATCGGCGAGCCGAGCACGTCCATGATGCGGCCCAGCGTCGCACGACCCACCGGCACGGTGATCGGGTTCTGCGTGTTCGTCACCATCAGACCACGGCGCAGGCCGTCGGACGAACCCAGCGCAATGGTGCGCACCACGCCGTCGCCCAGCTGCTGCTGGACTTCAAGGGTCAGGCCCAGGCTGTCGAGCTTGAGTGCGTCATAGATCTTCGGCATGGCATTGCGCGGGAATTCCACGTCGACCACCGCGCCGATGCACTGGACGATCTTGCCTTCTGTAGCCACTGCGGACATGTTCGTATCCTTAGAAAAAACGAATTCTGGGGTTCTGTGTTCGTGGGGCGCGCCGATCAGACGGCAGCGGCACCAGCGACGATTTCGGACAGCTCTTTGGTGATCGCAGCCTGCCGCGTCTTGTTGTAGACCAGCTTCAGCTCAGCAATCACCGAGCCGGCGTTGTCGGTGGCGGACTTCATGGCCACCATCCGTGCCGACTGCTCCGACGCCATGTTCTCGGCCACGGCCTGGTACACCAACGCTTCGGTGTAACGCAGCAGCAGCTCATCGATCACCGTTTCGGCATCGGGCTCGTACAGGTAGTCCCAGCCGTACTTGCCAGCGCCGTCCGGGGTCGGTGCGTCCAGGCTCTGCGCCGACAGTGGCAGCAGCTGCTGCACCAGCGGCTCCTGCTTCATCGTGTTGATGAACCCGGTGTAGCAGAGGTAGACCGCGCTCAGCTTGCCTTCGGTGTATGCATCGAGCAGCACCTTGACCGGGCCGATCAGCTTTTCCAGATGGGGCTTGTCGCCCAGCTGCGTCGCATGCGACACGACCTTGGCGCCAATGCGGTTCAGGAAACCGAAGCCCTTGTTGCCGATGGCCACCGCTTCGGCTTTCTGGCCCTGCGCCTCGAGCTCCTTGAGCTTCGAGGTCACGGCGCGCAACACGTTGGTGTTCATGCCACCGCACAGGCCCTTGTCGGTGGTCACCACGATGAAGCCCACGGACTGCACGCCTGTGTTCTGGATCATGAACGGGTGCTTGTACTCGGGCGTGGCCTTGGCGAGGTTGGCTGCGAGACTGCGGATCTTTTCGGCATAAGGCCGAGCAGCGCGCATGCGCTCCTGCGCCTTGCGCATCTTCGAAGCGGCGACCATTTCCATGGCCTTGGTGATCTTCTTGGTGTTCTCGACACTCTTGATCTTGCCGCGTATTTCCTTGCCAGCTGCCATGACGAAACTCCTGGTTAAGTCGTGGAGGGATCAGGCAAAAGACTTCTTGAATGCCGCAACGGCAGACGACAGCTCGGCTTCCGAGTCCTTGTCGAGCGCCTTGGCGTCCTCGATCTTCTTGAGCAGGCCGGCGTGGCTGGTCTTCAGGAACTGGTGCAGACCCGATTCGAAGGCCAGAACCTTCTTCACATCCACGTCGTCCATGTAGCCCTTGTTGACGGCGAACAGCGATGCGCCCATCAGCGAGATCGACAGCGGAGAGTACTGGGCCTGCTTCAGCAGTTCCGTGACGCGGGCGCCGCGATCGAGCTGCTTGCGGGTGGCTTCGTCGAGGTCGGAGGCGAACTGTGCAAACGCGGCCAGCTCGCGGTACTGCGCCAGGTCGGTACGGATACCGCCCGACAGGCCCTTGACGAGCTTGGTCTGGGCCGCACCGCCCACCCGCGACACCGAGATACCGGCGTTGATGGCGGGGCGGATGCCGGCGTTGAACAGGCTGGTTTCCAGGAAGATCTGGCCGTCGGTGATCGAAATCACGTTGGTCGGCACGAACGCGGACACGTCGCCGGCCTGCGTCTCGATGATCGGCAGTGCGGTCAGCGAGCCCGTCTTGCCCTTGACTTCACCCTTGGTGAAGGCTTCGACGTAGTCGGCGTTCACGCGCGCGGCGCGCTCGAGCAGGCGGCTGTGGAGATAGAACACGTCGCCGGGGTAGGCTTCGCGGCCCGGCGGGCGGCGCAGCAACAGCGAAACCTGGCGGTAGGCCACGGCCTGCTTGGACAGGTCGTCATAGACGATCAGCGCGTCTTGCCCGCGGTCGCGGAAATACTCGCCCATGGTGCAGCCCGAATAGGCCGACACGTACTGCATGGCCGCCGATTCGGCGGCCGAGGCGGCGACCACGATGGTGTAGTCCATCGCGCCGTTGGCTTCCAGCGCACGCACGATGTTCTTGATCGACGACGCCTTCTGGCCGATGGCGACGTAGACGCAGGTCATGTTCTGACCCTTCTGGTTGATGATCGCGTCGATCGCTACCGCGGTCTTGCCGGTCTGGCGGTCGCCGATGATCAACTCGCGCTGGCCACGCCCGACAGGCACCATCGAGTCGATCGACTTCAGGCCGGTCTGCACCGGCTGGTCCACCGACTTGCGGGCGATCACGCCCGGGGCGACCTTCTCGATCACGTCGGTCATTTTGGCGTTGATCGGACCCTTGCCGTCGATCGGCTGGCCCAACGCATTGACGACGCGGCCGATCAGCTCGGGGCCGACCGGCACTTCCAGGATGCGACCCGTGCACTTGACGATGTCGCCTTCCGAGATGTGTTCGTACTCACCCAGAATCACCGCGCCCACCGAGTCGCGCTCGAGGTTCAGCGCCAGGCCGTAGGTGGGCTGACCGCTCTTGGTGGCCGGGAACTCCAGCATTTCGCCGGCCATCGCGTCGGACAGGCCGTGCACGCGACAGATACCGTCGGTGACCGACACGACCGTGCCCTGGTTCTTGATGTCGGCAACTGCACCAAGGCCTTCGATGCGGCTCTTGATCAGCTCGGAGATTTCTGCGGGATTCAAGTTCATGTGTTGCTCCTGAAGATCAGGCCGTCAGGGCCATCTTCATGTGTTCGAGACGGGCCTTGACCGAGGTGTCCAGCACCTCGTCGCCAACGGCGACGCGGATGCCCCCGATCAGATCGGGCACGATTTCCACGGAAGGGTTGAGCTTGCGGCCGAAGCGCTTCTCGAGCGCCACCACCACCTCGGCCAGCTGGCCTCCGTCGATGGGGAAGGCACTCTGGATGAGGGCATCGGACACGCCGGTGCTGCTGTTGAGCAGCGCCAGGAACTGCGCCGCGATCTCGGGCAGCGCGGCCAGGCGTCCGTTGTCGATGACGGTGCGCAGCAGGTTGCCGATCTTCGGATCAAGGCTCAGACCCTGCTGCTGCGCGATGCCGGCGATGACGTCGAACACCTGCGCTGCCGCCACCTTGGGGTTGTCGGCAAACTGCCGCAGCTCGGGGTCTGCGGCCAGTTGCGCCAGCGCCGTGACCTGCGGCTTGAGCGCCGCGGCGTGGGCGCCAGCAGCGCTGAACAACGCTTCGGCATAGGGGCGGGCGATGGTCGCCAGCTCGGCCATGTCAGAGCTCCGCTTTCAGGCGCGACAGCAACTCGGCGTGCACACCGGCGTTGACCTCGCGACGCAGAATCTGCTCGGCGCCCTTGACGGCCAGACCAGCCACCTGCTCGCGCAGCGCCTCGCGTGCCTTGATCGCTTCCTGTTCGGCCTCGGCTTTCGCGGCGGCGATGATCTTGGCGCCTTCGTCGGTGGCCTTGCCCTTGGCTTCTTCGACGATCTGTTGCGCCAGGCGCTCGGCGTCAGCCAGACGCTTGGCCGCGTCGTCGCGAGCGGCGGACAGCTGGGCTTCGACGCGCTTGTTCGCGGCGGCGAGCTCGCTCTTGGCCTTGTCAGCGGCCGACAGGCCGTCGGCGATCTTCTTCGCGCGTTCGTCCAGGGCCGCAGTGATGGGCGGCCAGACGAACTTCATCGTGAACCCGACCAGGATCGCGAAGACGATCATCTGGATGATCAGGGTGGCATTGATGCTCACGGCAGGGACCTCGTTATGGGGTGATCAGGGCAGCCGCGTGAACGCCGCTGCCCGCCGGACCGACGCGAAGGTTTACTTCGGCAGATTGGCGATCTGGGCCAGGAACGGGTTGGCCGTGGCAAACCACAGCGCGATACCGGTACCGATGATGAAGGCTGCGTCGATCAGACCGGCCAGCAGGAACATCTTGGTCTGCAGTTCGCCCATCAGCTCGGGCTGGCGTGCAGCCGACTCGAGGTACTTGCTGCCCATGATGCCAATGCCGATACAAGCACCGACAGCGCCCAGACCAATGATCAGGCCGGCGGCCAGGGCGACAAAGCTGATGACTTCCATTTTTTGCTCCAGAAGAGAACGGTGAGGGAAAAGGGTGAGGGGAAAACGTTTGGCAAGCGCCGGGATCAGTGCGCGTCGTGGGCTTGGCCCACGTACACCAGCGTCAACATCATGAAGACGAAGGCCTGCAGCGTGATGATCAGGATGTGGAAGATGGCCCAGACAGTGCCGGCGATGATGTGTCCGATGGCCAGCCCGATGCCAGTGGCAGACAGCGTCCAGGCGCCCCCCATCAACGCGATGAGCATGAAGATCAGCTCGCCTGCATACATGTTGCCGAACAGCCGCATGCCATGCGACACGGTCTTGGCGACGAACTCGATGACCTGCATCAGGAAGTTCACCGGGTACAAAACTGGGTGGCTGCCGAAGGGCGCAGTGAACAGCTCGTGCACCCAGCCACCCACACCCTTGATCTTGACGTTGTAGCAGAGGCACACCAGCAGAACGCTGAGGCTCAGGCCCATCGTCACGGAGAGGTCCGCGGTGGGCACCACGCGCTGGTAGCCGGCGATGCCGCCGTGCTCGACGATGTACGGAATGAGATCGACGGGCAGCAGGTCCATTGCGTTCATCAGGAAGATCCAGACAAACACTGTCAGTGCCAGCGGGGCCACGAGCTTGCGGCTGGTGGCGTTGTGCACGATGCCCTTGGCCTGGCTGTCGACCATCTCGACCAGGATTTCCACTGCGGCCTGGAAGCGTCCGGGCACGCCCGAGGTCGCCTTGGCAGCTGCGCGCCACAGGAAGAAGCAGCCGACCACGCCCAACAACACCGCCCAGAAGATCGAGTCGATGTTGAACACGGTGAAGTCCACCACCGCCTTCTGTTTGTGGTTCTGCAGGTGATGCAGGTGGTGGACGATGTACTCGCCTGCAGTGGGCGCGTGACCTTCGGCTGCCATGTTCTGTGATGTCCCGTGTGCGTCTTGCTTAGCGACTAGATCCGCGGCCGCGCCACAACAGCGCCAGCCAATACACCTTCATGCACAGCACCAGGCTCACCAGCAAGGCTGGCCAGCTCAGCGGCTGCACGAGTTTCGGTGCCAGCAAGAGCATGGCCATCGAAACCGCAATCTTGACTGCCTCCCATAACATGAAGCTGACGGCGCTGGCGCCGGGCGACACGCTGGAGAGCTGGCTGGTCATGCCGCGTGCCATCAGAGCACCCGGAAGTACCACGATGAGCGCACCATACAGCGCCGATCCGACCAACTCCGGCCGACCCGTCACCAGCCACACCACCGCTGCCGACAGACACCCCACCACCACCTGCGCCGCAATGACGCGCCACGGCGAAACTTGGGGGCTGCGCGCACGCAAGGACTGGGCCTCCGCGCGAGTCAGTGGCGTGATGGGCGGGTCTTCTGCCTCATCATCGAATCCTCCGCTTGCCACCCGATGGGCGATTGAATCAGTCATCGGGCGGGTTGCGTCGGCTTTCAGCTCAGCCTCTGATTATACGTGCAAACCCGCAGTCTTCTCAACCCCAAGTTTTGGAGCGCTGCAGTCGATGTGATTTTTTGAGCGGTGACGCGAATGGCGCCGAATGCGCTGCTCAGGCGTACAGATGGGCCGGCAGACCTGGCAACTCGACCCGCATCGAGAGCACACAGCCAGCCAGCGGTTGCCGCGCCAGCTCGGCAGCCGGGCGGTTCTCTCGCGCGGTGGTGATGTAGAGCGTCTTCAGGTCGGCACCACCAAAGCACGGCATCGTCGGGCAACGCACCGGCAGAGGGACTTCGTGCAGCAACTGGCCGGTGGGTGACAGGCACAACAGACGCTGCCCCTCGAACATCGCGACCCAGTAATTGCCCGCCACATCGACCGCTGCGCCGTCCGGGCGACCACCATAGTCGGCCGGTGTCGGGCCCGCGGGCTTCAGCGGAAACTGGCAGAACACCCGTCGACGGCTCAACGTGCCGCCCAGCGCGTCGAAGTCGAATGCGTGGATGACATGCGCCTTGGTGTCGCTCCAGTACATGGTGCGGCCATCGGGACTCCACGCCAAACCGTTGGAGGTGGTGATGCCATCGGCGCACGGGGTCAGCGTGTCTCGCTGGAAGCGATACAGCGCCGCCCGGGCAACATCACGCGGCTCGTAGATCGTGCCGACCCAGAAGCGGCCCTGCGGGTCGCACTTGCCGTCGTTGAATCGCTCGATGCGAGGGTCGTAAGGTGGCGGCGCCAGCTGGGTCCGGGCACCGGTGCGGGGATCGAAGCGCCACAGCCCGTCTCGTGCAGCCAGCAACAGCCCACCATCGAGCATCGGTGCCAAGCTCGCGACCTCGGTGTCGAAAGGCCAGTGCGCCAGGTCGCCGGTGGCCGGGTCGTAGCGGTTGACCCGGCGCCCCGGGATGTCGCAGTAGTACAGCACCTGCTCGCGCGGGTGCCACATCGGCGACTCGCCCAATGCGCTGGGCAGCGCCACGGCCACGGCGATGTCGGGGTTCATCACGCTGGCGTGCACCGAGACTTCACAGCGCAGTGACTTCGAGCGTCATCGACGATTCAAAGGTCCCGCCCGGCAGCAGCGTGCGCAATCCGAGCGCGGCTGGGGAATCCCCGTGGATCGCATCGCTGACGTGGCTGACCGGCTCGACGCAAAAGTAAGGCTTGTCGACGGGGGTGTAGACCACCAGGTGCGTCAGGTTCGAACTCAGCCGCAGATCGAAGACGCCATCGCTGATCGCTGCCGGACCACGCCATCCGTCGAAGCAGTTGTCCAGGCGCAGGCCTGTCACTTCGGCGTCGATGTCCGGCTGGGCCACCTTGCGCACCGGCAACTGCGTTGCGTCCGATTCCCAGCGATCACTCACCGCGATGCGCAGGTGGCTGCGGTCGCGCTTGGGAAAGTACGGATGCCAACCCAGCCCGACCGGCTGCGCGATGTCGGCCGTGTTGGTGATGGAGAGCGTCACGACCAGCGAGCGGGGCGTCAGCGTGAACGACTGTTGCGCCTCGAAAGCGAACGGCCAATGCGCATCCGGCACATGCCGGTAACGCAGCACCGCGTCGGTTTCGCGATGCACCGCGACGTCCCAGGCACGCAACCAGCCGACGCCATGCACCGAATGGGGGTTGTCGTCGAAGTTGGTGGTGGTGGTGTAGTCACGGCCCAGCCAGTGGAAGCGCTGGTAGGCCAGGCGGTTCGAGTAAGGCACGAGCGGGTAGCAGGCCGACTGCCGCGCAGTCGCCAGATCGCCGGGTTCGGTGGACCGAAGAATCGGCGTGCGGCCATGCCACAGCCCGGCGATCGAAGCCCCCAGATCGGCGCGCAACGCCAACCGCAAATCGCCCGCACGCACTTCGACGCTGCCGCCCGGGCTGCTGTCACCCGATACCGTGGCTGCGTTGTTCAATTCAGATCGGCCTTGAGGTAGTGGGACCCGGCGATCGGGCTGAAGTAATACGGCGGGATCTCTTCGAATCCCAGCGAGGTATAGAGGCTGCGTGCGGCTTCCATGTCGTCCAGCGTGTCCAGCAGCGTGGCCGAGTACCCGGCGCGCCGGGCTTCGTCCAGCAAGGCCTGCGCCAGCAGCCGGCCCAGCCCGAACCGGCGGAATGCCGGCCGCACATACAGACGCTTCATTTCGCAGGCGTTGGCGTAATCGACATCGGTCAGCCCGCGGAAGGCCCCGCAGCCCGCAAGCTCGCCGTCCACGAAGGCCAGCATCAGGTGGCCGTCCGGCGGCGCATAGGGGCCCGGCAGGCTGGCCAGTTCGGCGTCGAAATCCTGGAAGGCCAGGTCGATGCCCAGACTGTCCGCGTACTCCCGGAAGATGCCTCGCGCGAGGTCGATCAGCTCGTCGTCATCGGGCGTCACGAGGTTGATCTCAGAAGGCGACATGGCGTGTGCGTGCTTCACTCCTGGACCAGTTTATCGCCGACCCAGAGATGCCCCGGTCACCGCCCGCGGTCGCGCCGCCCGTCCGCTTGACTCGCACGCATGGACAAAGACCCGGCGTTACAAGCGGCGACATATGATGCAAGCGGTCTCATGGTGGCGTTCCCGAGGATGTGATGTTCGACTCCACGATCCCTTTCGGTGAGCCCGAACTCATGCGGGCCAGCAGCTTCAGGCGATTCCTCCCGCACGCGCCAGATGGCTCGGGCGCGGCAATCCTCAGCCCGCAACTGGCCGCGCTGAGCCCCTCGTTGATGGCAGACCTGAGTCCGGGCGCGAACCACGAACAGCGCACGGAGTTGCTGGATGTGCTGGCCGCATGCGTGCGCCACGCGCAGGCGGTCACGGTCCACCTGCAAAGCGGCGATCGGGCTGTGCCGGTGACCCTCTTCCCGCACGAGCGGCTGCTGCACTGCCCGATCCCGATCGACGTGCTGATGGCGCCGCGGGAAACCGCGCTGCAGGTGATCCACATCGAGCCGGCCATGCTGACGGCACCTGGCCGTGCCGCAGGGCATCACAGGCCGGCCGGGCCATATTCTGTCGCCGACCTCTGCATACATCCGATGGGCGCCATCCTGTGGGATCTGGCCTTGCGCGGCGGGCGCCACGAATTGCTGCCGGAGATCAGCGGTCCGGCGGTCTACCGTGTCAGCCACGGGCTGGACATCGGCGACGTCACGATGTCGGGCACCCTGCTGTCGGCAGTCTACCGACTGCGGCGTGAGTCCTGCCGCCTCCGCGACATTTCCACCTGGCCCGGCTTCGATCGCGAGCGCGCCGCGCGCCTGCTGAACGCCCTTTACCTGCAATCGGGGCTGATCGTCAGCCGCTCGCACCCGGATGCGCTTCGCGAGAGCTGGTTCGCAGCGCTCGGGCCGCGCTGACCTCAGGCGCTGTCCTTCCCCGCGCCCTCAGCGCTGTCCGAGCACTTCCCAGCGCTCGAGCGCACCCAGCAGTTCGTCATCGATCTTTGCGATGCGCGCCTGTGCCATCGCGATGCCTTTCGGATCCCGCGTGTAGGCATCGGCATCGGCCAAAAGCGCGGCGAGCAGGGCCTGCTCGGCTTCGAGCGCTTCGATGCGCCCTGGCAACTCGTCGAGCTCGCGCTGCTCCTTGTAACTGAGCTTGCGCGGCTTGGGCGCCGCCGGAGCGGTCACCGTCGCCGGCTTGGCAGCGGCGGGTGCATCGTTGGCGCGGGTGTCCTTGCCCTTGGCCGCCCGTGCGGCCTGCGCACGGATTGCCTGCGCCCGATCGCGCTGCAGCTTCCAGTCCTCGTAGCCGCCTTCGTACTCGCGCCACTGGCCCGGTGACTCGTCGCCCTCCCACACGATGGTGCTGGTCACGACGTTGTCGAGGAAGCGCCGGTCGTGGCTGACCAGGAACACCGTGCCCTTGTAGGCCTGCAGCAACTCCTCGAGCAGTTCCAGCGTGTCGATGTCCAGGTCGTTGGTCGGCTCGTCGAGCACCAGCACATTGGCCGGTAGCGCGAACAGACGGGCCAGCAGCACCCGGTTGCGCTCCCCCCCGCTCAGCGTGCGCACGGGTGAATTGGCGCGCTCCGGCGAGAACAGGAAATCGTTCAGGTAGCTCATGATGTGCTTGCGCTGACCGCCGATCTCCACCCACTCGCTGCCCGGGCTGATGGTGTCGGCGAGGGTCGCATCGAGGTTCAGCGTGCTGCGCATCTGGTCGAAGTAGGCGACCTCCATCTTGGTGCCCTGGCGCACGTTGCCGCTGTCGGGCTGCAACTCGCCGAGGATGAGCTTGAGCAACGTCGTCTTGCCGGCGCCGTTCGGCCCGATCAGCCCGACCTTGTCGCCGCGCAGGATGGTCGCGCTGAAGTTCTTCACGATCAGCTTGGGCGTCGCATGGTCGTTGAACTGCAGCGTCACGTCGCGCAGTTCGCCGACGATCTTGCCGCTGGGCGTGCCCGAATCGACTTCCAGCCGAACCTGGCCCAACGAGTCGCGCCGCTTCTGGCGCTGGTCGCGCAGCACCTCCAGCCGCTGGATGCGCGCGACGCTGCGGGTGCGGCGTGCCTCGACACCTTTGCGAATCCACACCTCTTCCTGCGCGAGCAGCTTGTCGGCGCGCGCATTGGCCAGCGCGTCGGAGGCCAGCTGCTGCTCCTTCATGAGCTCGTAGGCGCTGAAGTTGCCGGGGTAGCTGCGGATGATCCCTCGGTCGAGTTCGATGATGCGGGTGGCCACGCCGTCGAGGAAGGCCCGGTCGTGGGTGATCAACATCACGCTGCCCTTGAAGCCGCGCAGAAGCTCTTCGAGCCAGGCGATCGAATCCAGATCGAGGTGGTTGGTGGGCTCGTCGAGCAGCAGCACGTCGGGCACCGCCACCAGCGCCTGTGCCAGCGCCACGCGCTTCTTCATGCCGCCCGACAACTGGCCGATCTCGCGCGAGCCGTCGAGGTGCAGCTGCGCCAGCGTGGTCTCGACCCGCAACTCCCAGTTCCATGCATCGAGCGCCTCGATGCGGGTTTGCAGTGCATCGAGGTCCACACCGTCGGCATGCTCTTCATAAGCCTGCCGCACCGAGCGCGCCTCGGCGACGCCCTCGCTGACGGCATCGAACACCGTGTGCCCCGGATCGAACGTCGGCTCCTGGGGTACGTAGCAGATGCGCAGCCCCTGCGTCATTTGCAGCAAGCCGTCGTCGAGCTTTTCGAGGCCGGCGACGATCTTCAACATCGACGACTTGCCGGCCCCATTGCGACCGATCAGGCCGAGCCGCTCGCCGGTGTCGAGCGAGAACGCCGCGTTGTCGAGCAGGGCCACGTGGCCGAAAGCCAGGTGGGCATTGGAGAGTGAGAAGACAGCCATCCCTCGATTGTGCGGGCTGGCCTGTGCCGCTCCGGCGGGCGCGTGCGGCTGCAGCATCGAAAATGGCGCGATGGACACCGAGCCCGTCTTTCACGACGCCTTTTATCGATTCGTCTCGATCACCGATGTGGACGACACCGCGGCGACGTTGCGCGAACTGACCACCGCGCTGACCGGCGTGCTGCTGGTGGCCAGCGAAGGCATCAACGGCACGCTGGCCGGCACCGCAGCCGCACTCGATGCGTTTCAAGGCGCGCTGGCGACCGACCCCCGGCTGGAAGGCCGCTTCAGAGGCATCACCGTCAAGCGCAGTGTCTGTCTGACGCCGCCGTTCCAACGAATGAAAGTCCACAGCCGGCCAGAGATCCTGCCGTTGGGCGTGGCGGGCGTCAACGCGGTCGGTCACATCGGTCTGCAGGTGCCGCCGGCGCAGTGGCGCGAGCTGCTCGACGATCCGAACGTTGTCGTGATCGACAACCGCAACCACTTCGAGGTGCGGCTCGGCCACTTTCGCAACGCCGTCGATCCGCAGGTGCACAACTTCCGCGATTTCCCGGCGTACATCGAAGCGCAGTTGCCGATCTGGCAGGCCGAAGGCAAACAAGTGGCGATGTACTGCACCGGCGGCATCCGCTGCGAGAAGACCAGTGCCTGGCTGCACGAGCGGGGCGTGCCGGTGCTGCAACTCGAGGGCGGCATCCTGAACTACTTTGCGCAGATGCCCGACGCCGAACGCGACTGGAGCGGCGAATGCTTTGTCTTCGACAACCGCATCGCGCTCGACACGCGGTTGCGCGAAACCGGCACCACCGCCGAACAGGTTTATGCGGGTGACCCCGACGAAGCCTGGCGGCTGCGGCGCGCACAGCAGTTGGCAGGAACCACGCAGCGCGGCGAGCCCGAGGCGCCTGCGCCTGGCGCCACACCCCCCACGCCGTGAGCGCCAGCGCCCGCCGCGTGCAGCGTACCGCGCCACTGCCGACTCAGAATGGCGTCGGCCCGAGCTGTGTGGTCTTGCCGCCAGGTTCGTGGGCAACGATCTTCGACTTCTTGCGCGAGCGCTTCCGGGCCATCCCGGCTGCGACCTGGCAAGCCCGCGTGCAGCGGGGCGACGTGGTGGATGAGCATGGTGTGGCCGTGACGCCAGAGCGTCCCTACGTTGCGGGCTTGCGGCTGTACTACTACCGCTCGATCGACAACGAGCCGCGTCTGCCGTTCGACGAGACCGTGCTGTTTCAGGACGACCTGCTGGTTGTCGCCGACAAGCCGCATTTCCTGCCCGTCACGCCGGGCGGAAGGCACCTGCAGGAGACGCTGCTGGTGCGCTTGAAGCGCCGCCTGGGCATCGACACATTGGCCCCGCTGCACCGGCTAGACCGCGAGACCGCAGGCGTCGTGGTGTTCGCGGTGCGGCCCGACACGCGCGGTGCATACCAGGCCCTGTTCGCGCAACGGCGGGTGACGAAACACTACGAAGCCATCGCGCCGTGGCGACCCGAGTTGCCCTTTCCCCTGACCCACCGCAGCCGACTGATGCAGGACGACCACTTCCTGCGGATGCGTGAAGTGCCTGGCGAACCAAATGCCGAAACCCTCGTCGAGCTGCTTGGGGTGCTGGGAGACCTTGCCCGCTACCGCCTGACACCGCTC
Source organism: Burkholderiales bacterium PBB1 (assembly GCA_002255905.1). Classification (GTDB taxonomy): domain Bacteria; phylum Pseudomonadota; class Gammaproteobacteria; order Burkholderiales; family Burkholderiaceae_C; genus PBB1. The sequence goes on along the minus strand of NKIN01000004.1, from coordinate 259,559 downwards.
ACCGGCCGCACCCACCAGTTGCGCGTGCACTGTGCCGCGCTCGGCATGCCCATCGCGGGAGACAGGATGTACCCGGCGCTGCTGCCCGCCGACACCGACGTCCACGCTCGGCCTTTGCAACTGCTGGCCCGTTCGATCGCGTTCATCGATCCGATCAGCGGTGCGTCGCGCCAATTCGACAGCGCGCTGCGGCTGAGCCTGGCGCCACCCGCCTGAACTGTCAGGCCGCCAGCCGCGCTTCCAGGGCGTCGATGAATGCCTTGGCCACGTCGAACCCCGTCTGCTTCGTGATCTCCTGAAACCCCGTCGGGCTGGTGACGTTGATCTCGGTCACGCAGTCCCCGATCACGTCCAGGCCGACCAGCAACAGGCCGCGCGCGGCGAGGATCGGGCCGATGGCCTCGGCGATCTCGCGGTCGCGCGGGCTCAAGGGTTGAGCCACCCCTTTGCCGCCCACGGCCATGTTGCCGCGGATCTCGCTGCCCTGCGGAATGCGGGCCAGCGCGAACGGGATCGGCCGGCCGTCGATGAGCAGAATTCTTTTGTCACCGCGAACGATCTCCGGCAGGTAGCGCTGCACCATCACCGTCTGCGCGCCATCACGGTTCAGCGTCTCGATGATGCTGCCCAGGTTCAGGCCATCGGGCCCGACACGAAAGATGCCCATGCCGCCCATGCCATCGAGCGGTTTCAGGATGATGTCCTGGTGCTCGGCGTGAAAACGGCGGATGTCACTCGCGTCGCGGGTCACCAGAGTCGGGCCGATGAACTGCGGAAACTCCAGGATGGCCAACTTCTCCGGGTGGTCGCGCAGCGCCGACGCGCGGTTGAACACGCGTGCGCCCTCGCGCTCGGCCTGGCCGAGCAGATGGGTGGCGTAGAAGTACTCGCTGTCGAACGGCGGGTCCTTGCGCATCACGACGGCATCGACCTCGGCCAGCACCACGGGCAACTCGTCCGGCGCCTGCTGTCGGGCAGAGAACCAGGCGGGCGCATCGGGCGTCAGCGTGATCTCGCGTGCATAGCCGGTCACGCGCCCCCCGCGCTGCCACATCAGATCGCGCGGCTGGCAGGCCAGCAGATCGTGGCCTCGCGCGGCGGCCTCGCGCATCATCACGAAGGTGGTGTCCTTGGCGGTGTTGAAGCCCTCGAGCGGATCAGCGACGAACAGCAGTTTCATGGGCGGAAAGTCCGGTGGTTGAGAACGTCCGCGACTGTTGCACAAGCGACGTCAGCGTGTCGGCATTGCGTCACCCGCGGCAGCGCACAGCCCGGGGCCAATGAATCAGATCTGGGCGATCAGATCTCGACCTTGGAGCCCAGCTCCACCACCCGGTTGGTGGGCAGGCGCAGGAAGTCGGCCGCCGCCGCCGCGTTGCGGTGCATGCTGGCAAAAAGTTTCTCGCGCCACATCGCCATGCCATGGCCGAGCGTGGGGATCACGATGTCACGCGACAGGAAGTAACTCGTGTCCATCGGGTCCATGGTCACACCGCGCAGCTTGAGCAACTCGAGCGCCTCGGGCACGTCGGGGTCGTTCTTGAAACCGAAACTCAACGTCACCTGCCAGCAGTCGCGCCCGAGCGGTTCGATTTGACAGCGCTTGTCGAAACTCAGCCAGGGCACTTCAAGGTGCGTGACGGTGACAAACAGATTGGTCTCATGCAGCACCTTGTTGTGCTTCAGGTTGTGCAGCAGCGCATTCGGCGTGAGGCCCTGCTCACTGACGAGGAACACCGCCGTGCCCGGCACGCGGGTGGGCGGGCTGACGAACACCGCATCGAGGAAGCTGTTCAGGTCGATGGCTTCGTCGCGCATGCGATCGTGCATCAGCGCGCGGCCCTGCTTCCACGTCATCATCAGCGTGAACATCACACCGCCCAGCACGACCGGGAACCAGCCACCGTCGAACAGCTTGATGGCGTTGGCTGCGAAGAACACCAAGTCGACCACGAAGAAGAAAAAGGTGGCGGCAATGCACAGCGACCACGGGTATTTCCAGGCGTAGCGGATGACGAAGAAGGTCATCGTCGTGGTGATGAGCATGTCGATCGTCACTGCGATGCCATAGGCGCTGGCCAGCTTGCTGCTGGAGCCGAAGACGATGACCGCGAGCACGATGCAGGCGTACAGGCTCCAGTTGACGAACGGCACGTAGATCTGCCCGGTCTCCTTGACGGAGGTGTGGGCGATGCGCAGGCGCGGCAGATACCCCAGCTGGATCGCCTGCTTGGTGACGGAGAAGGCGGCCGTGATCAGGGCCTGCGAGGCGATCACCGTTGCGCAGGTGGCCAGACCGATCAGCGGGTACAGCGCCCACTCCGGTGCCATCTCGTAGAACGGGTTGCGCACGTTCTCCGGGTGGTCCAGCAGCATCGCGCCTTGCCCGAAGTAGTTGATCACCAGCGCGGGCATCACCAGACCGAACCAGGCCAGGCGGATCGGCCGCTTGCCGAAATGCCCCATGTCGGCATACAGGGCCTCGGCCCCGGTGACACAGAGCACGACCGAGCCCAGCGCAATGAAGGCAATCCCCGGTTGCGCCGCGATGAAGCTCAGCGCGTGGTGCGGGCTCAACGCCCACAACACGGCCGGGTTGTCGACGATGTGGACCGCACCCAAGGCCGCCAGCACCGCAAACCACAGCACCGTGACCGGCCCGAACAAACGGCCCACGCTGGCCGTGCCGAAACGCTGGAAGACGAACAGCGCGGTCAACACGAGCAGCGTCAGCGGCAGCACGAAGCGGTGCAACGAGGGCGCTGCGACCTCCAGTCCCTCGACCGCTGACAGCACCGAGATCGCCGGGGTGATCACGCCATCCCCGAAGAAGATGGCCGTGCCGAAGATCCCGACCAACAACAGCCGTTTCCGTAAAACCGGCCTGTGTTTCACCGCCTGCGAAGCAAGCGCCAACATGGCGATCAATCCGCCCTCGCCGTTGTTGTCGGCGCGCAGGATCAGCATCACGTACTTGGTCGACACCACGACGGTCAGCGTCCAGAACACCAGCGACAGCACGCCGTAGATGTTGTCCGGCGTCAGCGGCACGTGACCGTGCGCGAACACCTCCTTGAGTGCGTAAAGCGGGCTGGTGCCGATGTCGCCATAGACGACACCGACGGCGCCTAGCGTCAGGGCAGCAAGGCTGGAAGCGGGGCGTTGGGGAGTCAAGATGGACCGGACTCAGATCCGGCAAAGGCGTTTGAGAACGACAGCGGATTGTGCGCCCCGGCAGGCCGTCGCTCGCGGCCTCAAGCCCCAGCGCGAACGCTCAATCAGCAAGAATTGTTGCGGCGCAGCAACGTCAATGTCCGACCTGACTCCGACCTTACTTCTTGCTCACTCGTAGACCTCGGCGTCTGGGTCGGTGGCCTCCAGCTCGTAGCTGGCTGCCACCATTGCCAGGCGCGCGATCACGCCGTACATGTAGAAGCGGTTCGGAGCACTCGCCCCGGGCTTGGCGCCGGGCTTGGGCAAGTGACCCGACTCCGCAAACGCGAGTGGCACGAAGCTCGCCCCCGGGGAGTTCAGGTTCTCGTCAATGCCACGCTCGGCGTTGACGCGGTAGAAGCCGCCGACGACATAGCGGTCGATCATGTAGACCACCGGCTCGGCCACCGCATCGTTGACGCGCTCGTACGTCGGCACGCCTTCCTGCAGGATCACCTCGCTGACCTCCTGACCGTCCTTGATCACGCTCATCTTGTTGCGCGAGCGGCGATTCAGGTCGACCAGATCCTTGGGGTCACGCACGGTCATGATGCCCATGCCGTAGGTGCCGGCATCGGCCTTGACGATGAGGAACGGCTTCTCCTGGATGCCGTACTCCTTGTACTTGCGGCGGATCTTGGCGAGCAGGGCCTCGGCGTTGCTCATCAGGCACTCGGCGCCTGTGCCGTCGCTGAAATTGACTTCACCACAGCGCGCGAACAGCGGGTTGATCAACCAAGGGTCCATGCCGAGCAGCTTGGCAAACTTCTTGGCCACCTCTTCGTAGGCCGCGAAATGGTTGGTCTTGCGGCGCACGGCCCATCCGGCATGCAAGGGAGGCAGCAAATACTGTTCGTGCAGGTTCTCCAGCACCTTCGGGATGCCGGCCGAGAGGTCGTTGTTCAGCAAGATCGTGCAGGGATCGAAGTCCTTCAGGCCCAGTCGCCCGCGGCTGCGGATCAGCGGCTCCAGCATCAAGGAGGTGCCGTCGGGGAGTTCGATCGCGGTCGGGCTCGTGATTGCATCGTCCAGCGTCCCCAGGCGCACGTTCATGCCGGCCATGTGGAAGATCTGCATCAGCCGCTGCACGTTAGCCAGATAGAACGTGTTGCGCGTGTGCTTCTCGGGGATCAGCAGCAGGTTCTTCGCTTCGGGGCAGATCTTCTCGATGGCCGCCATCGCTGCCTGCACGGCCAGCGGCAACATCTCGTCGGTCAGGTTGTTGAAGCCACCAGGGAACAGGTTGGTGTCCACCGGCGCCAGCTTGAAACCGGCGTTTCGCACGTCGACCGAGGTGTAGAACGGGGGGGTGTGCTCCATCCACTCGAGGCGGAACCAGCGCTCGATCGCCGGCAGCGATTCGAGGATGCGCTGCTCCAGTTCGTTGGTGGGGCCAGTCAGGGCGGTGATGAGGTGAGGAACCATGGTGCTGCCTGATTGCGGTTGACGGCATGCAAAAGCGCATCGCGTCGAACGATTCTAGAAGTGCATCGCAAATGCCGTGTGCGTTGCCCAAAAACAAGAGCCGCCTCGCGGCGGCTCTTGAGCTTGCTTCTGATCGGACCTGCTTCAGGCCCGCCCTCTTGCAACCAACTTACTGGTGGTAAGCCGTTTCACCGTGCGACGAGATGTCGAGGCCTTCACGCTCCTCGTCTTCCGGTACGCGCAGCCCGATCACAAGATCGACCACCTTGAACGCCACGATGGAGACCACACCGGACCAGACGATCGTGGTCAGCACCGCCTTGGCCTGAATCCACACTTGGGCGGCGATCGAGTAGTCGGCCGGAGCCACCATCGCAGCCGTGACCCAGTCAGCGACATAGCCTGGGCCACCGAGGCTCGGGGCATTGAACACACCGGTCAGCAACGCGCCGATGATGCCGCCCACGCCGTGAACGCCAAACACATCGAGCGAGTCATCAGCACCCAGCAACTTCTTCAGGCCGGTGACACCCCAGAGGCAGGCGAAGCCAGCCACTGCGCCGATCACCAGCGCGCCACCGATACCCACGTTGCCGCAGGCCGGAGTGATCGCCACCAGACCGGCAACCGCACCCGAAGCAGCACCCAGCATCGAGGCCTTGCCCTTCATCAGCGCTTCACCGACGCACCAGGCCAGCACGGCGATCGCGGTGGCGGCAAAGGTGTTGATGAACGCCAGTGCGGCAAAACCATTCGCTTCGAGGGCAGAGCCGGCGTTGAAACCGAACCAGCCCACCCACAGCAGCGAGGCACCGACCATGGTCAACGTGAGCGAGTGAGGCGTGAACGCTTCCTTGCCGTAGCCCACCCGCTTGCCGACCATGTAAGCACCCACCAGCCCGGCGACCGCCGCGTTGATGTGCACCACGGTACCGCCTGCGAAGTCGAGCGCGCCCGATTGCCAGATCCAGCCGGCCTTGGCGGTCATCGCATCGGCCACTTCCTTGCTGGCATAGGCGTCAGGTCCCATCCAGAACCAGACCATGTGCGCGATCGGCGCATAGCTGAAGGTGAACCAGATGGCCATGAATGCCAGCACGGCTGAGAACTTCATCCGTTCGGCGAACGAGCCAACGATGAGCGCGCAGGTGATGGCAGCGAACGACGCCTGGAATGCCGCAAAGACGATCTCAGGGATGTAGACACCCTTGCTGAACGTTGCCGCATTGGCGAACGTGCCAGCCGCGTTGTCCCAGACGCCCTTCATCATCAGTCGATCCAGGCCCCCGAAGAAGGCGTTGCCTTCGGTGAATGCCAGGCTGTAGCCGTACACGAACCACAGCACGACGATCATCGAGAACGTCACCATCACCTGCATCAGCACCGACAGCATGTTCTTGCTGCGGACCAGGCCGCCATAGAACAGCGCGAGCCCGGGGATGGCCATCATGATGACGATGATGGTGGAGACCATCATCCACGCGGTGTCGCCCTTGTTGGGCACAGGCGCTGCGGCGGCAGGCGCTTCGGTCGCAGCAGCGGGAGCCGCTTCAACTGCCGGAGCGGCCATCGGCGCCGACGCAGCCTCGGGTGCAGCGACTGCCGCAACCGGTGCCGCCTCTGGCGCGGAGGCCGCAGCATCCTCGGCGAACGATGTCGCGGAGTAGCCCAGGACCGCGAGGCCCAGAGCAAGGGAAGCAATCAGTTTTTTCATGGGAAGAGTTCTTTCTCGGTTGGGCTTCAGAGCGCGTCTTTACCCGTCTCACCGGTGCGGATGCGAACCACCTGCTCCAGCGACGACACAAAAATCTTTCCGTCACCGATCTTTCCGGTGCGTGCTGCGTTCTCGATGGCTTCGATGACGCGATCGACGATGGCGTCATCGACTGCGGCCTCGATCTTCACTTTCGGAAGGAAATCGACCACGTACTCCGCACCACGGTAGAGCTCGGTGTGGCCCTTTTGACGGCCAAAGCCCTTCACCTCCGTCACCGTGACGCCCTGAACGCCGATGGCGCTGAGGGCTTCACGGACTTCATCAAGCTTGAAAGGCTTGACGATGGCAGTCACCATCTTCATGGCGTTCTCCTTTAAAGATTGAGCAATCAGAACGTTTTCGAGATGGAAAGAACGCCCGTCGCATTGCTGACCTTGTGCCCAGTGGCGCCGAGGTACTTGCGGTTCGTGTCGATGTAGCTGACAGCGGCCACAAAGTTGTTCGGCAAGGCGTAGGTGATGCCGAGCTTCCAGTCGGTGTAATCCTTCGTCACGTGGCCATCAGCTTCAGCCAGCTTGGCAGCGCCCTTCAGCTTCTGATAGCCGACGTGACCGACCACACCGAAACCAGAGCCCAGGTCATAGGCGCCTGACAGGTCCACGTAGTAGGAGCCGCCGGCATTGCCGCCACCGTAGATGTTCTCGGCATTGAAAAAGTCGCTGAGTGGGTAGTAGAACTTCACGCTGACCGGGCCGTAGCTGGCACCAACATACAGCTCGGTGTTCTTGACCACTGCCGCGTTCGGCTTGCGACCGCTGCCTGGGTAGTAGTAATAAATCGCGCCGAGGTCGTATCCGAAGTCGGAAATCGTGCCCTTGTAGCCGCCGTAGAAGTCCATCTCGACATTGCCACCCTGGAAGAAGTCAGCATCGATGTTCGAGTTCCAGTTGCCGACATAGAAGCCAGAGCTGTGGCCGACATCGAATCCGCCAGAGATGGCAGGCCGCTTGTCGGTCTGCGAGATGCCGCGGAACCGGTAGTCAGATGCCAGCGACACGTTCGCGGTGACGGTCCAATCGGGCGTCGGGGCTGCTGGCGCCGGTGCGGCGTCTGCAGCGTGAGCCAGGGTGGACACCGAAGCAATCAGTGCGGAGGCAAGTGCGATGTGAGTTTTGTTCATGTTTGCTGTTTGAGAGTGGAAGGGAGCCGTGCGAGGAGGCTTTCTGCAGAAACCGTGCCCGCGTGCTTGCGGCCGGAACTCGCCCGCGAAACCCCGATTCACGGCCCGCCATTGCCCCGTTTGCGGGCGATCCCAGAAAGTTATGCACTGGTTTGGTGCCATTTGTCGCGGCCCACTTCAGGGGGAGTTCAAGAGCCGGGTGAAATGCCACCATGCCCGCCATGGCCTTCGCTCTTGTTCACAGCCGCGCCCTCGACGGCCTGAATGCCCCGCCCGTCACCGTCGAGGTCCATCTGGCCAACGGACTGCCCAGCTTCACGCTGGTGGGTCTGGCCGACACCGAGGTCAAAGAGGCTCGCGAGCGGGTACGTGCCGCGTTGCAAAACAGCGCGCTGGAGTTTCCGCACAACAAGCGCATCACGGTGAACCTCGCCCCGGCCGATCTGCCCAAGGAATCAGGGCGCTTCGACCTGCCGATCGCGCTGGGCATCCTCGCGGCCAGTGGTCAGATCGATGCTGATCGGCTGGGTGAGGCCGAATACGCGGGAGAGCTGTCGTTGGCAGGCGATTTGCGGCCGGTTCGCGGTGCGATTGCGATGGCCTTGGCACTGCGCCGTGTCGGATCGGTGCGGTCACTGGTGTTGCCCCAGGCAAGCGCTCAAGAGGCAGCGCTGGTCCCCGGCTTGCGCGTGCACGGTGCGGCACACCTGCTCGACGTGGTCCGCTCGCTGCTGCCCACCGAAGTTGCGGACGACACCGCGGTGCTTCCCCTGGCTGAGGCACCGTGCGTCACTTCTGCGCCAACGCGGCGCACCGCCATCGACCTGCGTGAAGTGAAGGGGCAGTCGGCCGCCAAGCGGGCCCTGGAAGTGGCAGCCGCCGGCGGACACAGCGTGTTGATGAGTGGGCCACCCGGCACCGGCAAGTCGATGCTCGCTCGGTGTTTTGCAGGCCTGTTGCCCAGCCTGTCAGAAGCGCAGGCCCTGGAATCAGCGGCAGTGATCAGCCTCAGCGGACGACCGTTCGATGCAACGCAATGGGCACAGCGCCCCTACCGCAGCCCGCACCACACCGCGTCGTCGGTGGCGTTGGTCGGGGGTGGGTCGCCACCGAGGCCGGGCGAGATTTCACTCGCGCACGAAGGTGTGCTGTTCCTCGACGAACTGCCCGAATTCCCGCGGACGGCGCTGGAGGCGTTGCGAGAGCCTCTGGAAACCGGTCGCATCGTCATTTCTCGCGCGGCACGCCAGGCTGAGTTTCCAGCCCGCTTCCAATTGCTCGCAGCCATGAATCCCTGCCCATGCGGTCACCATGGCAGCACGCTGAAGCCATGCTGCTGCTCGCCAGACACGGTGAGCCGCTACCAGGCGCGCATCAGCGGCCCCCTGCTCGACCGCATCGATCTGCAGGTCGAAGTGCCCGCGATGCCCGTCGAGGCGCTGATGCAAGCGCCCGACGGTGAGCCGTCCGCCACGGTCGCCACGCGAGTGGCCATTGCGCAGCGCCTTCAGCAAGAGCGTCAAGGCTGTTTGAACGCTGCGCTGTCCGGCGACGCGCTGGAGGACCACTGCGCGCTGGACGAAGCCACCTCACGATTCCTGGCCACCGCAGCGTCGCGCCTGGCCTGGTCCGCACGCAGCCACCACCGGGTGCTGCGCATGGCTCGCACGGTCGCCGACCTGGCTGCCAGCACCTCGATTCACTGCGCGCACCTGGCCGAAGCGATCCAGTACCGGCGCGTGCTGGCGGCGCGCTGAGCGCAGAGCGCCTAGCGGCAAACCCGCACCGCTGCTCGCTGCTACACCAGCGCCGCCAGCGAGCGACGCACCTGCGCCGCATCCTGGCCGGTGCGCCGGGCCCAGTCCTCGATCTGGTCTTCGCCGATCTTGCCGACGTTGAAGTAGACCGCCTCGGGATGCCCGATGTAGAAGCCACTGACACTGGCAGCCGGTGTCATCGCCCAGCTTTCAGTCAAGGCCATGCCGATGTCGGCACAACCCAGCGCCTCGAACATCGCGGCCTTCACCGTGTGGTCCGGGCAGGCCGGGTAGCCGGGAGCGGGACGAATGCCGCGGTACTTCTCGGCGATCAGATCGGTCGCGCTGAGACCTTCGTCAGTCGAGTAACCCCAGAACTCCGTGCGCACGCGCTGGTGCATGCGCTCGGCGAAGGCTTCGGCCAAGCGATCGGCCAACGCCTTGAGCATGATGGCGCTGTAGTCGTCGTGGTCGTCAAGGAATTGTTTTTCCTTCTTCTCGGTCCCGATGCCTGCCGTCACCGCGAACAGACCGATGTGGTCCGCCACGCCCGAGCCCTTTGGCGCAATGTAATCGGCCAGGCAGCGGTTCGGTCTCGTCACGCCATCGACCACGGGCCGCACGGTCTGCATGCGCAGGCCACGCCAGGTGAACAGCACCTCACGGCGGGTGTCGTCGGTGTAGATCTCGATGTCGTCGTCGCCTACCGTGTTGGCCGGGTAGAGGCCGATCACGCCGTTGGCGGTCAGCCATCGGCCGTCGATCAGGCGCTTGAGCATGCGCTGGCCGTCACTCAGCACACGGCGCGCCGATTCACCGACGAGGTCGTCGGTCAGGATCGCCGGGTAGGGACCGGCCAGGTCCCAGGTCTGGAAGAAAGGGCCCCAGTCGATGAAGTTCGCCAGTTCGGCCAGGTCATAGTTGCGGAACACACGACGGCCGGTGAACTTCGGCTTTGGTGCGGCGTAAGTCGCCCAGTCGATCGGCGTCTTGTTCGAACGCGCCTCGGCCAGCGTCACCAGTGGCGTGGCCTTCTTGTTGGCGTGCTGCTCGCGCACCTTCTCGTAGTCGGACTTCAGATCAGCGATGTAGGCCGCGGCCTTGTCATCGCTGAGCAGGTCGCTGCACACGCTGACGCTGCGGCTCGCATCGGGCACATAGACCACCGGCCCTTCGTAGTGCGGCGAGATCTTCACGGCGGTGTGCACGCGTGAACACGTGGCGCCACCGATCAACAGCGGAATCTTCTTGATGCGGAAGTACTCGTCGCGCTGCATCTCGCCGGCCACGTACTGCATCTCTTCCAGGCTCGGCGTGATCAGCCCACTCAGACCAATGATGTCGGCCCCTTCGACCTTGGCACGCGCCAGGATTTCGTGGCACGGCACCATCACGCCCATGTTCACGACCTCGAAGTTGTTGCACTGCAGGACCACCGTGACGATGTTCTTGCCGATGTCATGCACATCGCCCTTGACGGTGGCGATGATGATTTTCCCCTTGGCTTTGGCCTCGCCGCCCGCCTCGGCCATCGCGAGCTTCTCGGCCTCGATGTAGGGCAGCAGGTGCGCCACCGCCAGCTTCATCACGCGGGCGCTTTTCACAACCTGAGGCAGAAACATCTTTCCCTGGCCGAACAGGTCGCCGACCACGTTCATGCCCGCCATCAGCGGTCCTTCGATCACATGCAGCGGGCGTCCGCCTTGGTGGAGGATGCGCTGGTAGACCTCTTCGGTGTCCTCGGCAATGAAGTCGTTGATGCCGTGGACCAGTGCGTGGGTCAGCCGCTCATCGACGGGCTTGGCACGCCAGGCGAACTTGGCGGATTCGTCCTTCGATGCACCCTTGGCCGACTCGGCCACTTCGATGAGCCGTTCGCTCGCTGTCAGGGCCGGCTCGCCTGCGGCGATGCGCGGTGGCCGGTTCAGCACCACGTCTTCCACGCGCTCGCGCAGCACCGGCTCCAGGTCGTCGTAGACGCCGACCATGCCCGCGTTGACGATGCCCATGTCCATGCCGGCCTGGATCGCGTGGTACAGGAACACCGTGTGAATGGCTTCGCGCACCGGCTCGTTGCCGCGGAAACTGAAACTCACATTGCTGACGCCGCCGCTCACCTTCGCGCCGGGCAGGTGTTGCTTGATCCAACGCGTTGCGTTGATGAAGTCGACCGCGTAGTTGTCGTGCTCCTCGATGCCTGTCGCGATCGCGAAGATGTTCGGGTCGAAGATGATGTCCTCGGGTGGGAAGCCGACCTCGTCGACCAGGATGCGGTAAGCGCGCTCGCAGATCTGGATCTTGCGCTCGTAGGTATCGGCCTGGCCCTGCTCGTCGAAGGCCATCACCACCGCCGCTGCGCCGTAGCGTCGCACCAGCGTCGCCTGGTGCTTGAACTGCTCGACGCCCTCTTTCAGCGAGATCGAGTTGACGATGCCCTTGCCCTGGATGCATTTCAGGCCAGCTTCGATCACGCTCCACTTCGAACTGTCGATCATGATCGGCACGCGGGCGATTTCGGGCTCGCTGGCAATCAGGTTCAGGAAGCGGACCATCGCCGCCTGGCTGTCGAGCATGGCCTCGTCCATGTTGACGTCGATGATCTGCGCGCCGTTCTCGACCTGCTGGCGCGCCACAGCCAGCGCCTGCTCGAACTCACCGTTCAGGATCATCCGGGCGAAGGCCTTCGAGCCGGTGACATTGGTGCGCTCGCCGATGTTGACGAACAGCGATCCGTCGCCGATCAGCACCGGCTCAAGCCCGGAAAGCTTCATCGGGGGGACAGACGCCAGATCGGCGTCACTGGACAGGGAGGAATCGGTCATGGAGGCATCACTTGCTGGCCGCGCTGTCACCACGGCCCGTGGGTCGGGTGAGCGCGGTTGACGACTGCCCTGCCCAAGCCTGGAAGCCTGTCCGCCGAGTGGGTGCCGACGGGGCTCTCGCAGCGCTCCTTGAGCAATTCACATTCTAGGCGCCGTCCGTCAGCCATGAAAAAAGGCCGACGCGTTGGCGTCGGCCTTTTCGTTGACAGCACCTGCGCGACAGCGTCGCGCCGGCACCAGCCAGATCACTTCAGGTGCGCACTGACCAGCTTGGTCATTTCGAACATCGTGACCTGAGGCTTCTTGAAGATTTCCTTCAGCTTCGCATCGGCGTTGATGTTCGTCTTCTTGGTTGCGTCCTGCAGCTTGTGGGCCTTGATGTACTCCCACAGCTTCTTCGTCACCTCGGTGCGTGGCACCGGCGTCGCGCCAATGATCGCTGCCAGTTGCGGGCTCGGCGTCACCGCCTTCATGAACGCCGCATTCGGTGAGCGCTTCGCGGCTGGCGCAGCGGCCTTCTTGGCGGCGGGCTTGGCCACCGCCTTCTTCACGGCTGCGGCTTTCTTTGCGGGTGCCGCTTTCTTGGCCGGAGCCTTCTTCGCAGTTGCCATGTCTGTTCTCTCCATCAAATAAGGGGTTGATGTGCCGGGGCTGGCGGAGAGCCGCATGAGCCCTCGTCGTCACAGCTTTCGTGCGCCGCCGATGGTACTGCTTGCCCTGCGCGTTGAGAAGCCAGTTTCCTAGGAGAAACACGCATTCTTGCCCCCGGCACACCGGAATGTCGTGTCCGTGTCACGCGGAAACGTCGCTTCGACTGACATCACCAGTTCGCGGCGCGGTACGCGCACTCCACACCATCGTGATCGCGAGCACGCCCACGACGACCCCGAGCGACACCAGCACCGGAATCTTGTAGACGTCGATCAGCAGCATCTTGGTCCCGATGAAGACCAGGATCACCGCGAGGCCGTAGCTCAGCAAGTGGAACTTCGCAGCCACGGCGGCCAGCAGGAAGAACATGGCACGCAGGCCGAGGATCGCGAAGATGTTCGAGGTGAGCACGATGAACGGATCGTCGGTGATCGCGAAGATGGCCGGGATCGAATCGACCGCGAAGATCACATCCGTGATGCCCACGAGTGCCACCACCATGAGCAATGGCGTGGCAATGCGCTTGCCGTTCTCGACAGTGAAGAACTTTTCACCGTCGAAGTTTTTCGACACCGGCATCAGGCGGCGCATCAGCTTGAGCGCCGGGTTGTCTTCCAGCGACTGCTCCTTGCCGGCGGCCCACCACATCTTGATACCGGTGAGCAACAAGAAGGCACCGAACACATAGAGCACCCAGTGGAACTGCGCGATCAGCCAGCCGCCCACGAGGATCATCACAGTGCGCAGCACGATCGCTCCGACGATGCCCAGCATCAGCACGCGCTTCTGGTACTCAGGCGGCACCGCGAAGTAGGTGAAGATCATCAAGAAGATGAAGATGTTGTCGACGGCCAGCGACTTTTCGATCAGGTAGCCGGTCAGGAACTCCATGGCCCGCGTGTTGGCCTGCGCCACCACGGCGGGATCGGGGCTTTGCGTCAGCGCCCACCAGAACAAGGCGTTGAAGGCGAAGCTGAGCGCAACCCACAGCAGCGACCACCGGATCGCCTGCTTGACGGAGACCTCGTGGGCACCCTGCTTCTTCAGCACGACGAAATCGATGAACAACGCCGCCAGAACCGACAGCAAGAAGAAACCCCACAGCCATGCGGGCGCGACAGAACTCATGAAAACTCCCGGTCAAGTTGATTGGACTGACCCGGCCGAAGTTGTCGCACTGATGGCTGCAAAGCACAGCACCACAGCGCTCTCACGAACGACCGAGGTGCCAAAGAGTCTTGCGGGTGAGGACCTGCCACGGGGTGGCTGATCTGACTGCGGGCCCGAGCCGGAGGCGTTCCTGCCACCGGCCGTATTGACGGGCTGCCGCGACGGCGGGGTGCCGTTCGCTACTCCCCCTTCAGCAACGCAGGATTGTGCCGTGGTTTGCGCCTGATTTCAGCGGTGACGCCTCGTTTTCTGCGCCGGCAGCGGGTTATTCTTGCCACATGAAGATCATCGTTCGATGGCTGCTGCTGGCGGCCGCGCTGTTGCTGGTGGCGTATCTGTATCCCGGCGTCGCCGTCAACAGTTTTGGCGCGGCCATGGTGGCGGCGTTCGTGCTGGGGCTGTTCAACACGCTGCTCAGACCGATTCTGGTGCTGCTGACGCTGCCGGTCACGCTGATCACACTGGGCCTGTTCCTGTTCGTGATCAACGCGCTGATGTTCTATTTCGCAGCCCATGTGCTGTCGGGCTTCAACGTCACCGGCTTCGCGGCCGCGCTGATCGGCTCCCTGATCTACAGCCTGTGCGGCATGGTGATCGATGTGGCGATGGAGCGGCTCTTTCCATCGAAGTGAAGCCGGCGCGGTGGCAACGCGCTGCAAGACTCACTGGTAGCCGAGCTGCTCCGTCAGCAGTTGCTTGCGCTGTGCCTCGATCACGCGCAGGCGCGAATCGATGACCGACGACTCGACGAAATCGGCCATGGCCTGGTTGCTGCGAGCCAGGTTCTGGCCGGCACGCAGGCGGTCGATGGCCCCCCGCAGGTCGCCCATCGCGTAGTGCGATTCCGCATCGGCACGCAGCGACCGCAGGCCCCAGCCGAACTGCGCCGAGACCCGGCCCAGCATGGCCCAGGCCTCGGGATCGGAGGGGTAGCGCGCGACCCAGGTCTGCAACTGCTCTGAGACCTGCCGCAGCGCTTCGTCGTCCTTGCTGGTGTTCAACGCCAGCGCGATCTGCGCGCCCAGCAGCATGACCGGGCGCGAGGTGGGCGTGGCCTGGGCAACCACCGGTCCCGCTGCGGGCTTGGTCAGCCGGGCCAAGGTGGCTTGCGCCCGCAGCGCATCGCCACGCTGCAATTGCGATTCGGTGGCAAGCAGCAGCACCGCACGCACGGCACGCGGATCCACCGGCGGCAGGGTGTCGGCCGTAGACACGGCCTTCGGCGCTGCGCTGCCCAGCGCGAGGTCCAGCGCCTTCTTGATCGACACATCGGCACGCGACCAGTCGCGCAACAGGCTGGATGCCAATGCGGCCGAATACGCATCGGCGAACTGCTCGGTGCGGGTGGCATCGCCGGACGCGTTCTCGATGTCCAGCCGTTGCCAGCGCTGCAGCGCCTCGACACGCGGGTCCATCAGCACGCGGGCACGCGCCAGCGCGGCAGTGTGCTCGAGCGGCGTCGCGATCGATCCCGAGACCAGCACCACGGGGGGCAGCACCGAGGTGCCTGAGGCTTCGCCGGCCTCCAGTCGCGCACGGGCCTCGCCGATGCGCGCGGTGGTCAGCGGGTGGCTGCGCAGATAGGGAAAGTTGCCGCTGTCGTTCAAGCGCGAGGCCTTCTGCAATCGTTCGAACATCGACGCCATGCCTGCGGGATCGAAGCCCGCACTGGTCATCACCGACGCCCCGATGCGATCGGCTTCGCGCTCCATGTCACGCGAGAAGTTCAATTGCCCCTGGATGCCGACCGCCTGTCCGCTGGTGATCAGCGCACCGGCAGCGTCACCGCCACCAGACTGGGTGGCGGCGATCACGCCAAGGATGGTGGCTGCGATGCTGATCAGTGACTGCTGCCGGCTGTTGGCGAAACTGCGGGCGATGTGGCGCTGGTTGATGTGCGTCATCTCGTGCGCCAGCACCGAGGCCAGCTCATCACGGGTCTGCGTGATCGCCATCAAGCCGAGGTGCACACCCATGTATCCGCCAGGCAGCGCAAACGCATTGACGCTGGGATCCTTGACCAGGAAGGGCTGGTAGGGAAACCGCTCGCTCAGGTCTTCGCCGAGATCGCCACGCACCTTGGCGGCCGCCAGCAGAGGTTGCCAAAGCGATTGCAAATACTCCAGCAGGATCGGATCGTCGAGGTAGTCCGGATCGCGCCGGATGTCGCGCATGATCGCGTCGCCCAGATGCCGCTCGGTCGTCAGGCTGAAGTCCTCGGACGCGCTGTCGCCGAGTGCCGGGAGGTTGTTCTGGGCCTGGGCGCCAGATGCCCACACGCACGCCATCACGGCCATGCTGAGCAGCCCGAGCCGAGCCCGACACGACAGAGGCCGTGCGGTACGGTAGAGGCGGACGGGTTTGCGGATCAAGAAGACTTTCGCAGAGGTGGTGAGTCAGAGTGTTGATCGGCGCAACAGTTCCGATGCCGCCATCAACCGCCCCGCATCACTATGATGCCAGCAGGACATTGCTGCTTTGTTGCTCACCATGACCCCATCTGCCGAAGGCACGGGCCCCGCCAGTCTTCCCGACGAGCCCTTGGCGTTTGCCGCACCAACCGGTTCGCCGCTGACGCATTTCGATGCCGTTGGGCAGGCGCACATGGTCGATGTGTCAGCGAAGGCCGAAACCCACCGTGTCGCGCGGGCCAGGGGTGAGATCCGCATGTTGCCAGCCACACTGGCGCTGATCGATGGCGGCCAGGCAAAGAAAGGTGATGTGCTGGGCGTCGCACGCATTGCCGCGATCCAGGCCGCCAAACGCACCGCCGATCTGATTCCGCTGTGCCACCCCTTGCCCATCACCCGGGTCGTCATCGATTTCGACATCGACCGCGCTGCCTGCGTCATTCGCTGCACCGCCCAGGTCGAGACGCGGGGCCGAACCGGCGTCGAAATGGAGGCGCTGACCGCTGTGCAGATCGGCCTGCTCACGATCTACGACATGTGCAAGGCTGCCGACCGCGGCATGGTGATGGGCGAGATCCAGGTGCTCGAGAAGCACGGCGGCAAATCGGGCGACTGGGTCAGCCAGGAGGCTGCACGCTGAGACGCCAACGGCGCGGTTCGCGCCTTATCTGAAGTCCCGGTAGTCCAGCTCGCGCGAGGGTGCCACGCACTGGAACGGCGGCTCGGCGGCCGCATCGGGTTTGTCGTCACACGGCGCAAAGAAGGCCTTCGACGCGGCATTGTGGAATTCACGCAATCGTGCAGCCACGTGCCGCGCACGCTCGATGTCGCCGACCTCGGCCAGTGCGTTCGCCCACGCCATCATCAGCCGGGTATCGAGCAGGAAGTGCTTTGCACCGTCCATGGCGCGCAGTACGTCGTCGGGCGACTGGCTGGTGGTGGCCGCAGCGTAATCGGCGTGATGTGAAAACAGCCAGGTGCGACGCCCCGCCGCGATCCGGTCCGCCAGCGGTGGGGCGTCGTCGGCAGGCTCAAAGATGGCCACCACCGGCAGGTAGTCGATCACCGAGGCCAGGCCACCGGCCGCAAGCATCAGCGCAGCAGCCAACAGCGCCACACCTTGGGCGGTGACGCCCTGCCGAACCGGTGGCATCCGCAACGGGCTTGCATCCGACGGCGAGCCTCGCAGCACCGGCCTGGCGCTATCCGCACCCAGGCACAGGCCCCAGGCGAAAGCCGCCGGAAGCAGGAAATAGGCATACCACAGCGGGTACTCGAGCAGGCTGTGCCAGATCACCAGCAGCACCATCATCCACGCCGAGCGCAGCAGCCGCGCGTGCTCAAGATCGGCCGCCTTCACTCTCTGGCGACTGGCGCACCAGCCACGCCACATCGCCCAGCTCATCAGCGCACTGACCGACAGCGCGAGCGGGATCCCCAGCTCGACCGCCCACTGCAGCAACAGGTTGTGCGTGTGGTCGAAGAACGCCCCCGGCCGATGCGGGAATGGCGTCAGCGACCAGGCCAGGTTGAACTCACCCCAACCCACGCCAAGCCACGGGTGCTGAGCGATCAGTCCCAGCGTGTCAGACCAGATGCCGAACCGCGAACTGGAAATGTCGGTCTCGTTGCGCAGCCGCGCGGCGCCACCGAACACATGGCCTGTGAGGTCGGCCCAGCTGGTCAGCCCTGCCCAGCACAGCGCGTAGACCACGGGCGACAGACACAACACGAGGCGTGATCGCCGCGACAAGGTGCGATCGAGGGCACCCCAAGCGGCCAGCGCGAGGACGCCCAACATGCCCGTGCGCGAACCGCTGAGAACCAGACCGAAGATGAAGCCCGCCATCAGCACCAACAACCCTGTGCGCGCCAGCCGCGAGCGTTGGCCCTGCAGCGATGCGGAGAGCCACATCGCGCCCACCAACGACCACAGCAGCAGGCTGCTCAGGTGGTTGGGCTGGCGCAGATTGCCAGACGCGCGGCCTTCCAGCGCCGTGTTAGCGATCCACTCGCCATCGGCCCACGAGGGGGCAAACACCTGCACCATGCCCACGGCCACACTGAGCACGCCGGCCACCGTCAACGCCATGCACAGCGCACGAAACGCGGCCACCCCACCGCCAGAGGCCATCGTTGCCGCCCCCATCACTGCCACCAGGCCGGCAGCAGCCAACAGGCCGACGGCAGACAAGGCCATCGATGCGGGCAGACCGTGGATGGCCCAGGACATGCCACACGCGACGATCAGCACGGCGAGGGCGAGCAGCAAAGACCAGAGCCCACCGTCCACTTGCCGCGGAAACAGGGAGGACCTGCGGATTAGCGGCAGCGCAAGCACTGAGCAAAACGCACCCCATCCCGACACCGCAGCCGCCTGATTCAGGAATGTGGCGGAAGGAGGAAGATTGACCGCCAGCAGTGCGGCTGGCACGGTGGCAAGGAGGGCGGCGATAGCGAAAAGCAGCCGCTGGGCAAAGTGCCCGGAGGGTGGGTAGTCCATCGAGGCCGTTCGTGTCCTCACACGCGTCGAGGTGACGCCTTCAGCAGCAACACAACCCGGCCTGGAGTTCGAATCTGGAGCTGTCGGGTGTTACGGCCATGTCACGTTCCTTCTGAGTGCGCGATCGTAATCGCGGCGACCCAGTCGGAGGCTACGCCCGCAGGTCAAGCTTCGGTTCGCTTTCCCCGCAAGAGCGGCATCGCAATCGGCCCGACTCAGACTCAATGGAACCGAACCACTTTCAATTCCGGATACCGCGTATTGGCCAACTCTTCGAACTGCATCTTTGCGTCTGCATAGTTGCGGTCGCTGTGCAGCCGCTTGATTTTCAAAAGAATCAACTCGGCATTCTCGACACGGCCGTTCAGCGCCTCAGCCAGCGCATACCGATAAAGCACGGGCACATACGGATGCCTTGAGGCCACTAGGCCCATCCAAGCCAGCTGTTCTTCCGGCATGCCTTTCCGCACTTCGATCAGTGGGAAGTCGTAAAGCGCAGCCAGCTGCGTGAACATCGTTTTCACCGGTGGGTCGCTGGCTGAAACCAACGGCGCACCGACGCGCGCCAGGGTGAATCGCAGGTCTCTGTACTTGCTTTCGAAGTGCGCGTAGTCGATGGTCACCGACGCATACACACCAGCGGCGACCACAGCCAGAAAAGCGGCCAAGCGCCGCGGCATGGCCCGAGCACGTGCATGGTCACAGTCGGCTTCCACGATCCCGATTGCCAAGCCGCACGGGATCAGAAAGTAGAGATATTCGAGTGGGAACTCGACCATGGAATGCATCAACAAAACACAGATGCCAGCCAAGCCGAACAAACTGTCAAGGTTGCGTACTGCGCGCGCTCTGGCGACCAGCCACCAAGCTGTCAAGCAGATCAGCAAAACGGCGATCGGGAGGCCGTTCCACAGCGCCAGGTCAAGCAACAGGTTGTGGCTGTGTTCAGTGAATCGGCTGGTGCCGAAATCAGCCGCCACGCTCATCTGTGCCACGCTGACCTGATTCCAGCCGTAGCCCAGCCAGGGTTGTCGCAGCGCTGCGTCCCAAAGTTGCTGCCATATCACCGTGCGAGGCCCCGCTTCCATTCGACTGGCGAGCGATGCGCCATGTTGAACTCCTGTGGTGTCATTCAACAAAGGCAGCAGCGCAAAGCAAGTCATCCACAGCGCGATGAGCAGCAACGCGGCCATGCGAGGCGTTCGCAACTGCAGGCGCTGCCGATACGCACACAGCAGGAGCAGCAGGACCGACAGCAGCAGCAGCGCAGCACGCGATTGGGTCATCGCCATGCAAACGACGATCAGCACAGCTGCCACCGCAGCCCATGGTCCGCCCACGAGTCGGCGCTCGTACAGGCACGTCAAGGTCACCAGCGACAGAACAAAGAACGTGGCCATCTGGTTGGGCTGCCCCAGATTTCCGAAGGGCGCGCGGCCTGGGCGCACGTCCCAGATGAACATGCCGAAATTGCCGGCATCGATGTTGAAGCGCTGCATCAGCAAGATCAAACACGACAGCAGTGCGACGAACAACCACCCTGTGCAAATCAGGTTGACAAAGCCTGCTGACCAGCTCTTCTCTGCATTGAAGCCGACCGCTATGGCGGCAGCCAGACAGAGCAGATACAAGAACGCGATGTACCCATCGCCCCAAAACAAAATCTGCCCGGCAGCCGCCTGCAGCAGCGGCAAAACGGCCAACACGATGACGCCCCACGAAATCGACGGGATCAAGACCCGCGCAGACCGCTGGATCACCGCGACCCACAGAAACAACAACCCCAGCGCTGACAACATGTCGTTGTAGGCGGTCACCCAGGGCGGGTAGTGGTTTGCCACCAGGAACGACCAGACGAAGCAGAGCATTGCCAGGCCGGGTACCAGCACATCCTGCAGCCGGGCCTGCCGAAAAGCAAAAAAGGCGACCCGGAGGTCGCCTTTGATGGCCGTGTGAGGCGAATCAATCACGGCAAGAAGCTGGGCGGAACTTGCTTGGCATCGTCCCGTTGCACTTCCAACCAGCGATTTTCGCGCCGACATCTCCGTTGGTCAGTGGTGTGGTCAACGCGCCCGTTGCATCAACGTCCTTGTACGGCGACAGGACAATGGTTCCGATAGCCGTGGGGGACACATTTTGCGCCGTGACAGTAATAACGCCGGTGTTGGAGGTAGAAATCGACGCCACGTATTTCGACGATGGCGAAGCGCTCTCACCACAACCCCAACCGTCGGTGTCGGGCAAGGTCGCGCCGGTGGAGCCCTGGACCGTTTCGGTGATGGTGGTGCGGCAAGCGCTCGCAGCCAGAACGATTTCAGAGACCTTGGCCCGAGCCGTGTAGTCCTGATAAGCAGGCAGCGCAACCGCTGCCAGGATGCCGATGATCGCGACAACGATCATCAATTCGATGAGGGTGAAACCTTGTTGAATTCGACGCTGCATGGTGAGCTCCTGTGTGGGAATGGGGGGGAAAAGACGAAGCAGTAGTCGCATGCCGCATGCCATCGGTTTTCCACGTGAATAGTGGGCACTTGGGCAGGATTGGCGACACAAACGGTCACCATGTACGGCAGAAATCGGGGTTTCGCGTCGGGCGAGTGACGCAAATTGTCAGGTCAGACCAGCCTCAGGTCGTCACCCGCGCTGAGGGCGCGGACCTTGTGCGGCAGGCGCAGGCGGCCGATCTCGGCCATCACCGCGTCCATCTCGCCGGGCTTGATGTGGGTGATGCCCACATCGACGCTGCCGGCCAGTTGCATCAGCTCCTGGCCGAGCGCCGTCGGACACAGGTGGCGGCTGATCTCGGCCAGTTGGCGCTCCTCGTCGCTGAACGCTGTTTCGATGACGAGGTGCGCCACGGGCATCGTCCGCAGTCGCTGCCACAGCGCTGGGTTGGGGCCGGTGTCGCCGCTGTAGACCCAGCGCCCGTCATCGACCGCAAAGCCGACGGCCGGCACGGTGTGGGCTGCGCTCAGCACCTCGATGCGGCGCCGCTTGCGGCCCAGGCCTGTCAGCACATCACCCACCACGAACGGCAACAGGCGCAACACCGGACTGTCGGCACTGGGCAAGCGGGTGAAGTCGGGCCAGATGACGCCATTGAAGATGTGGGTGCGCAGTGCTGCCAGGGTCTCGGGCAACGCATGCACCTGGATCGGCCCGCGGCCCTGAGCCAATCGGGCGCGCATCACGCTGTCAGCCAGCAAGGCAATTGACAGGATGTGGTCGAGGTGAGAGTGGCTGATGAACACATGGTCAATGCGCGTCAGCGCATCGAGCGACAGGTCGCCGACGCCACTGCCGGCGTCGATCAGCACATCGTCATCGAGCAGAAAAGCAGTGGTTTTGCAACCCGCCGCGATCGAGCCGGAACAGCCGAGCACGCGCAGGGTCATGGGGTGGGGGCAGAAGCGAGAACGGGCACGGCGCTGGACGCATCGAGGACTGCGCCAAATATTGAGGCCGAGCGCCAGCGCCGACAAGGGGCGGAAGTCGCGTTTGCAGCAAGGTCACGCTGCGGTACTGAACCGAGCAGAGGTCGCCGTGAAAGATTCACGGCAGGCGCACAAGCGGTGCGCCCCCACCTCGGCTACCGGTTGATGAATTGCATCTGCGTGCCCGCCAGTTCGATCACGTCACCATCGCGCAGCTGGGTGGTCTCGGTGACCAGCGGGTTGCCGTTGACGGTGGGGCGTGCAGCGCCCTCCACGTGCGCGAACACGTAGCCGGTTGGCCGCTTCGTGATCGACGCGACCTGCACGCCGGGCTTGCCGATGGTGGTGACCACCTTGGTCAGGCTGACTTCGCGACCCGCAGCCGCCCCGTTCAAGACCTTGATCGACGCAGCGCCGCCCAAGGCGCCAAAACCCGAAGGGCCGCCGAAGCCGGAGGCTCGCTGCAGACCGGGTGGCTGCTGTGTCTGGGTACCTGGGCGCAGGATCTGGGTGGCTTCGTAGTCGCCGCCGTCGGCCACCAGGAACTTGATCTTGTATTTGCCGATCTCGACGGTGTCGTTGTGCGCCAGCAGCTGCTTCTTGACGGCCTTGCCGTTGATGTAGGTGCCGTTGGTGCTGTTCAGGTCTTCGATGAAGACATCGGCGCCCAGCATCTGCAGCACGGCGTGTTCGCCGCTGACGGCCAGGTTGTCGATGACGATGTCGTTGTAGGGCCGGCGTCCGAGCGTGGTCTTGTCCTTGGTGATCTGCACTTCCTTGATCACCACGCCGTCGAGCGATACCACCAGTTTGCCCATGCTTGACCTCGTCTATTGTTGTGTCGTCGTGGCGGAAGATGGTTGCGCGGGCGGTCGAGCCGTTGTGCGACTCAGCGCTTGAACGGCCACCAGGACCGCCCAGCCCCCGCTGCTGCTTGAACTCGCGCCAAGATGACGGCAATGTTATCTTTTCCGCCGGCTTCGTTGGCGGCGGAAATCAGGGCGTGAGCCAGTGCCTCGAGATCGTCGCCGGACTGCAGCAGCTGGCCAATGTGCTCGTCGTCGAGCATGTCCGACAGCCCGTCAGAGCACAGCAGCACCAGATCGCCGGGCAGCAACTCGTGCAGGTGCGACTCCAGCATCACGCTGTCTTCGACACCCACGGCGCGGGTCACCAGGTTCTTGTTGGAGGAGAACGCGGCCTGCTCTTCTGTGATCAGCCCGGCGTCGATCTGCTCCTGCAGCAGCGAATGGTCGTGGGTGATGCGCATGAACTTCCCGGCGCGCAGCCGGTAGCCGCGTGAGTCGCCGACATGGCCCAGCAGCAGCCGTCCTTCGCGGAACACGCCCACCACGAGCGTCGTGCCCATGCCGGCATACTGCGGGTTGGTGCTGGCGGCATTGAAGATGGCGCGGTTGGCGTTGTCCACGCAGATGTCCATCGCCCGGCGCACGTCGGCATCGGTGGCATTGGAAGCGGCCTCGGTGAGCCAACGGCCAAGTTCGGTGCTGATGAAGGAAGTGGCCATCTGGCTGGCGACCTCACCCGCGTTGTAGCCCCCCATGCCGTCGGCCAGCACCACCAGCGCCGAAGCCGGGTCGACCGCCACCGAGTCCTCGTTGTTGTTGCGCGCGCGGCCGGTGTCGGTGGCGCTGAAAAACTCGAACGGCATGTAAAGCAGCGGGGGCTCGGGCAGGAGTGGGGAAACGCGTCAGCGCGAGCCACTTTGCCAAAACCGCTGCCGCGCGGGCCGTTGGAGCGGCTGGTGACGTCGGCAGTCGGTAGGGGCAGGGGCAGTCACGGAGCGGAATTGTGCCCCGGATCGGGGCGTGACGATTTCACGGTCGAGGCAAAAGTATCCACTTCGGGGGTGGCGGTGGCGGGTGCCACATCGCTCGGCAGGGCCAGCGGCGCGCCAGGCCACAGTGCAGCCACGGCGTCCAAGGCCTGGGCGAGTTGGAGCCCATCGGCGTAGCGGGCCTCAGGCGCCTTGGCCAGCGTCTGCGCCAGCACGCTGGCCAACGCTTGCGGCACGTCAGGGCGCAGCGTGCGCACATCGGGTGCCACCTCGTTGACGATGCCGTACATCAGGCGCGCCATCGATTCGCCGCAGTAGGGCAGCGCGCCGGTCAGCAGCTGGAACAGCGTGACGCCCAGCGAGTACAAATCGGTGCGCCCATCGACCCTTAGGCCGGACAGCTGCTCGGGCGACATGTAGGTGGGCGTGCCCAGCAGCATGCCGGTCCGGGTGCGGCAGGCATCGGCGATGCGGGCCACACCGAAGTCGGTGACTTTCACCACGCCGGCCGACGCATCGATCATCACGTTGGCAGGCTTGACATCGCGGTGGATCACGCCCTGGCGGTGGGCATGGGCCAGCGCGTGGGCCACCCGCGCACCGATGTGCACAACCAGCGGCAGTGGCAACAGCTGACCGACCTCGGTGTGGCGCTGCAGATCGTGGCCGACAACGTATTCCATCGCGATGTAGGCCAGCGGGCCGGCCTGGCCGGTGTCGTAGATCGTCACGATGTCCGGGTGCTGTAGCCGACGAGCGGCGTCGGCTTCACGGAAGAAGCGCGCGCGCGCTTCGATCACTTCGTCGGCGGAGAACTCGTTTGACAACGACAAGGTCTTGATGGCTGCCTGACGCCCCGTGTCGGCATCGCGGCCCAGCACCACCGCGCCCATGGCGCCACGGCCCAGCAGGCGTTCGATCCGGTAGCGACCCAGCCGGTCACGGTCGAACGCCTGAGTCATGGCCTGCTCTCTCAGCCAGAGGCGCCGCGCCGCGCCTGCAGGCCGCGGCCGGTCGCGTAGACCAGCAGTGCACCGGCCACGCCAGCGGCGTACTTGATCCAGCCATCGGGCGGCAGCTTGGGCAGCTGCGGCATGACTTCAGGGTTGGTCAGCGCAGGGTCACCGACCGCCATCGTGCCGGCGATCCACCCCAGCAGCATCGCGCCCAGCGTGATGATGAGCGGGTAGCGGTCCATCAGCTTGATGACCAGTTGGCTGCCCCAGACGATGATGGGGATGCTGACCAGCAGGCCGAAGATGACCAGCGGCATCGTGTGGTCGCCGCCGGCGGTTTCGGCGGCACCGGCAATGGCGATCACGTTGTCGAGGCTCATCACGAGATCGGCCACGATGACCGTCTTCACGGCACCCCACAGCTTGTCGCTGCCTTCGATGTTGGCGTGGCCGTCATCGTCTTCGGGCAGCAGCAGCTTCACACCGATCCACACCAGCAGGATGGCGCCGACCAGCTTCAGCAAGGGGATCGCCAGCAGCTGCAACGCGAAGAAGATCAGGATCACGCGCAACACGATGGCCCCTGCCGTGCCCCACAGGATGCCCTGACGGCGCTGGGCCGGCGGCAGCTTGCGGCAAGCCAGTGCGATGACCACCGCGTTGTCGCCGCCGAGCAGGATGTCGATCATGATGATCTGGCCGACGGCGATCCAGAACTCCGGGGTCATCAAGGCTTGCATGCGGGTTCCGATGAACGGGCGGTAGGAGAAGGCGGCAGTGTAGGTGCCTCCGCCGGGGTGGCCGCCATCAGGGCCGAGCACTGCAACGACAGCTCGTTGAGACCTCGGTACAGGGCGTTGCCGGTCCAGTGGGTTGGCGCGCCCGGGGTCAGCGCCAGGTCGGGCCAGCGCTCGAGCAGCTGTGCGAAAACGGCCTGCGCCTCCATCAGTGTCAGCGCTGCGCCGATGCACACATGCGGGCCCTGCCCGAAAGCCAGCGGCGGCGCGGGCCGGCGGGTGATGTCCAGTTCGTTGGGGCGCTCGTGCCGCGCCGGGTCGCGGTTGGCCGCGCCGATGAGGGCAACGAGAAGATCTCCCCGGCGCAAGGCCTGCCCGTGCAGCACCAGGTCGGTCGTCACCCGGCGGCCGGTGTACTGCACCGGGCTGTCAAAGCGCAGCAGTTCTCGCACCGCCCCGGGAAGCAATGCCCGATCACGTTGCAACTGGCGCCACTGCTCCGGATGCGACAGCAGCGTGCGCAGGCCATTGGCCAGCAGATGGCGCGTGGTTTCATGGCCGGCGAACAGCAGCATCACGCACTGCGCCAGCAGCTCGGCGCTGCCGCGAATCTGGCCATCGCGCTCGGCCTGCAGCAGCCGGCCGATCAGGTCGTCGCACGGCTCGGCCCCACGGGTCAGTGCGGCGCGCCGCCGTGCGAGCAGCCCATCGAAATATCGGGCCATCGCGAGCAGCGCGGTCTGGGCGCTCAAGGCTTGCGCGTGGTTGGGTGCAGGCGCGCCGACGAAATGGGCCAGCTCGTCGGACCACGCCACGACATCGGCCGACACCGCACCCTCGGCATCGTCCAGGCCCATCAGCCAAGCGATCACCTGGGCCGGCAGGGGGCGTGCGAGTACGCCGACAAAATCGAAAGGAGCGCCAGCATCCACTGCCGAAAGCCGCTCAGCCACGGCCCGCTCGATGCGCGGCACCAGACGTTGCAGATCGGCAGGCCGAAAGGCAGCCGACATCACCTGGCGCACACGGGTGTGGTCTGGTGCATCGAGGAAGATCATCGCCCGGGCGAACAAGCGCTGGAAGCCTTGCAGGCCGCTGCGCCCTGCGTGGGCCGCGTCAGCGGGCTGCATGACCCAGCCTCCGGTGCGTTGTGCCGAGAAGCGCGCATCGCGCAGCACGAGTTCGACATCGGCGTGGCGCGTCACCAGCCAGGCGCCACCGAAAAACTCGTCACTCCAGACCAGCGGCGCGGCTTCGCGCAGCACACGGTAGGTCGGATACGGATCGCGCAGGAACTCGGCGTCGATCACCGCCCGCCCCAGCACCGCCCGGGCGTCGAGCCGCCCGGGGATGGGCGCGCCGGGCGGCGCAGGAAACGCCGACGCCCGGCGCCTGTCGGGCATCAGAGCAGCTTCTTGAGCAGCTTGCCCATCTCGGACGGGTTGCGCGTGACCGTGAAGCCGCACTCTTCCATGATGGCGAGCTTGGCATCGGCCGTATCGGCGCCGCCCGAGATCAGCGCACCGGCGTGGCCCATGCGTTTGCCCGGAGGGGCCGTGACGCCCGCGATGAATCCAACAATCGGCTTCTTCATGTTCAGCTTGCACCAGCGGGCGGCTTCCGCCTCGTCCGGGCCGCCGATCTCGCCGATCATGATCACGGCGTCGGTGTCCGGGTCGTCGTTGAAGGCCTTCATCACATCGATGTGCTTGAGGCCGTTGATCGGGTCGCCACCGATGCCGACGGCCGACGATTGGCCCAAGCCGATCTCGGTCAGCTGAGCCACGGCTTCATAGGTCAGCGTGCCGGAGCGCGAGACGACACCGATGCGGCCCTTGCGGTGGATGTGGCCCGGCATGATGCCGATCTTGATTTCTTCTGGCGTGATCAGGCCGGGGCAGTTGGGGCCCAGCAGCAGCGTGCGCTTTCCGCCTGCCGCCTCCTTGGCCTTCATCTTGTTGCGCACTTCCAGCATGTCACGCACGGGAATGCCTTCGGTGATGCAGATCGCCAGATCGAGGTCGGCTTCGACCGCCTCCCAGATCGCCGCAGCAGCGCCCGCAGGCGGCACGTAGATCACCGAGACGGTGGCGCCAGTCTGGCCCTTCGCTTCCTGGACCGAGGCATAAATGGGGATGTCGGAGAAGCGTTCGCCCGCCTTCTTCGGGTTCACGCCGGCGACGAATGCATTCTTGCCGTTGGCATAGGCCTGGCAGCCCAGGGTGTGGAACTGCCCCGTCTTGCCAGTGATGCCTTGCGTGATGACCTTGGTGTCTTTGTTGATGTAGATGGACATGGCTTGAATTCCTTAGGCCTTACTTCTGGACGGCAGCGACGATCTTGGTGGCCGCTTCGGCCATCGTGTCGGCCGCAATGATGGGCAGGCCGCTTTCGGCCAGCATCTTCTTGCCCAGGTCTTCGTTGGTGCCCTTCATGCGCACGACCAGCGGCACGCTCAGGTTCACGGCCTTGCAGGCGGTGATCACGCCGGTGGCGATGGTGTCGCACTTCATGATGCCGCCGAAGATGTTGACCAGGATGCCCTTCACGGCCTTGTTGGCCAGCATGATCTTGAAGGCTTCGGTGACCTTCTCGGCGGTGGCACCGCCACCCACGTCCAGGAAGTTGGCAGGCTCGCCACCGAACAGCTTGATGGTGTCCATCGTGGCCATGGCCAGGCCGGCACCGTTCACCAGGCAACCGATGTTGCCGTCCAGACTGATGTAGGCCAGGTCGAACTTCGAAGCCTCGACTTCAGCCGGGTCTTCTTCGTCCAGGTCGCGGTAGGCGACGATTTCCGGGTGGCGGAACAGGGCGTTGGCGTCGAAATTGAACTTCGCATCCAACGCGATCAGGTTGCCCTTGGAGTCGCAGTTCAGCGGATTGATTTCCACCAGCGACGCATCCGTTTCCATGTAGCACTTGTAGAGATTGGCGAACAGGCTGACGGCCTGGTCCACCGATGCACCGGTCAGACCGATGGCTGCGGCGATCTTCTTGCTTTGCGCTGCCGTCAGACCGGCGAGCGGGTCGATCAACTCGGTGATGATCTTCTCGGGCGTCGAGTGCGCGACCTCTTCGATGTCCATGCCGCCGGCGCTCGATGCGATGAAGGCAACCTTCTGCGTGCCACGGTCGGTGACCAGCGAGACATACAGCTCGTTCTTGATGTCTGCGCCCTCTTCGATGTACAGGCGGCGAACCTTCTGACCTTCAGGGCCGGTCTGGTGCGTCTTGAGCTGCATGCCGAGGATTTCGCTCGACAGCTTCTTCACATCGTCGAGCGAGCGGGCGAGCTTCACGCCACCGCCCTTGCCTCGGCCACCCGCATGAATCTGTGCTTTCACCACCCAGACCGGGCCGCCCAGCTTTTGTGCAGCTTCGAGCGCCTCGTGGACGCTGAACGCCGGGTAGCCCTTCGGCACCGGGATGCCATAACGGCTCAGCAATTCTTTGCCTTGGTATTCATGGATTTTCATTCGGGGGCTTTCTGACTGGGAATAAATCAGCCGCGATTATCGTTGCAAGCGAGGGATATCCCGGCGTGGTCCAGACCGGCCGTGCAGGCGACTCGATCGGAGCTTTGCCGAGCACCCGAGGCGGCTGCTTTCAGACGTGCGGCGCGCCAATTTTCTGGGGCTTGCCTGACGCCGACCTGTACAGAGAACCTGCGCTCAGCCTGGTAAGGGTGCACGTTGCCGTGCGCCGCCGTTGCATGCACATGGAGTCAAACGCGTGGAACGCGCAGCCATTTGATGGCTTTGATCGCGATGTGTCGTCATTCGCTGTCGCCTTCAGCCGAACCGCGCAACACCTGCCAGACCACCTCGGCCGAGAACCCCCGCCCGGCCAAAAAACGCGCCTGTCGCGCGCGGTCGGCTGGCGTGGCAGGGAGCGCGCCGAATTTGCGCCGCTGCACCTCGTGCGCCCGGGCCCTTTCGCTGCCGCGCAACTCGCCAGCGATCGCTGGCGTGAGCTCGACCCCATGCTGCGACAGCTCCTGGTGGATGCGCAGGTTGCCGAAGCGCGATGCCCGCGCATGAACCCGGCTTTCGACGAAGCGCTCATCGCTCAGGTAGCGGCGGGCTTGCAGCCAATCCAGCACGGCTTCGACCTCGGCCTGCAGATCAGCCGGGCTGCCTTGCTCTCCGGCGTCGTTGCGGCGGGCATCGTCACGCAAGCGCCGCAGCAGCTTGCGACGCAGTTCCAGCCGGCTGTGTTCTCGCTGCGCCAGCAACTGCAGCGCCCGGCCCTTCAGTGACAGCCGCGGCTTCATCGTGCCGGGCGCCCTGCCGCCACGCGCTGGGGCCGCGTCATGTCACGCCACCGCGCAGATCACGCCTTGGCAGGCTTGTCCTTGGCGGCCTTCGGGGCCTCGCTGCCTTCGGGTGGCGGCAAGGACGGGATGCCGACGGCCTCGCGCACCAGGTTCTCGATCTCGAAAGCCAGTTCGGGGTTCTCGCGCAGGAATTCGCGGGCGTTGTCCTTGCCCTGACCGATCTTTTCGCCCTTGTAGGCATACCAGGCACCGCTCTTTTCGAGCACCTTGGCCTCGACGCCCATGTCGATGATTTCGCCCTCGCGGCTGATGCCTTCGCCGTAGAGGATGTCGAACTCGGCGGTCTTGAACGGTGGCGACACCTTGTTCTTGACCACCTTGACCTTGGTTTCGTTGCCGATGACCTCTTCGCCCTTCTTGATGCTGCCGATGCGGCGGATGTCCAGGCGCACCGAGGCGTAGAACTTCAGCGCATTGCCGCCGGTGGTGGTTTCAGGGCTGCCGAACATCACACCGATCTTCATGCGGATCTGGTTGATGAAGATGACCATGGTGTTGGTCTTCTTGATGGTGCCGGTCAGCTTGCGCAGCGCCTGGCTCATCAGCCGCGCCTGCAGACCGGGCAGCGAATCACCCATTTCGCCTTCGATTTCGGCCTTGGGCGTCAGCGCAGCGACCGAGTCGATGACGACCAGATCGACCGACGCGGAGCGCACCAGCGCATCGACGATTTCCAGCGCCTGCTCGCCGGTGTCAGGCTGGCTGATCAGCAGCTCTTGCAAATTGACGCCTAGCTTCTGGGCATAGGCGGTGTCGAGCGCGTGCTCGGCATCGATGAAAGCGCAGGTGCCGCCGAGCTTCTGCATTTCGGCGATGACCTGCAGCGTGAGGGTGGTCTTGCCACTGGACTCCGGGCCGTAGATCTCGACGACGCGGCCACGCGGCAAACCGCCGACGCCAAGCGCGATGTCGAGGCCCAGCGAGCCGGTGGACACCACCTCGATGTCGTCGATCACCTCGCCTTCACCCAGCCGCATGATCGTGCCCTTGCCGAACTGCTTTTCAATTTGGGCCAGGGCGGCCTGCAGGGCTTTGGCTTTTTCGGTGTTCAGGGCTTTGACGGGTGCGTCCATGGGGTTCTCCGGAGTGACGGATGGATTATGGCAAAAGCTGGATGTCTGTACAGTAGTCTAGGGGCGATTTCTGACATTGATATCGAGCCTAGGGGGATGGAGCGGAACCCGAGGCTACGGGTATACAGCCATGCGCCAGCCCTCATGAAGGACGAGGCCAACCCTAAACTGGACCGACACGCCGGCAACTGAGGTGCCGGGTCAGCCGAAAGGACACAGGGATGCGGGTTCTGATTGCCGAAGACGACCAGGTGCTGGCCGACGGCCTGCTGCGATCGCTGCGCAGTGCGGGCTATGCGGTCGACCAGGTCAGCAGCGGCAGTGAGGCCGATGCGGCATTGGCCTCGCACGAGTTCGACATGGTGATCCTCGACCTGGGCCTGCCCAAGGTTCACGGTCTGGAGGTGCTGCGCAAGCTGCGCGCGCGCGGCTCGAACGTGCCGGTGCTGATCCTCACCGCGGCCGACAGCGTCGAGCAGCGCGTCAAGGGCCTGGACCTCGGCGCCGACGACTACATGGCCAAACCGTTCTCGCTGCAGGAGCTGGAGGCGCGCGTGCGGGCGCTGACGCGGCGCGGACTGGGCACCGCGTCGAGCGTGATCAAGCACGGGCCGCTCGCCTTCGACGCCACCGGGCGCGTCGCCTACATCAACGACCAGATGATCGAGCTGTCGGCGCGCGAGATCAGCCTGCTGGAAGTGCTGCTGCAACGCGCCGGGCGGCT
Source organism: Burkholderiales bacterium PBB1 (assembly GCA_002255905.1). Lineage (GTDB taxonomy): Bacteria > Pseudomonadota > Gammaproteobacteria > Burkholderiales > Burkholderiaceae_C > PBB1. The sequence continues at coordinate 227,649 of NKIN01000004.1, read as the reverse complement.
GGTCAGCAAGGACCAGCTGGTCGAGCATCTGTGCGAGTGGGGCGAAGAGGTCAGCAACAACGCGATCGAGGTCTACATCCACCGCCTGCGCAAGAAGATCGAGCAGGGCCCGGTGCGCATTGCGACCGTGCGCGGGCTGGGCTACTGTCTGGAGAAAATATCGGCCTGAGAAACGTCGGATTTCATGGCCACCACCCCGCGCGAGCAACGTTCCCTCTTCGGCGAGATCCTCGACTGGATGCTCGCGCCCTTGCTGGTGCTGTGGCCGATGAGCGTGGTGCTGACCTGGCTGGTCGCGCAGGGCATCGCCAACCGGCCTTACGACCGCGAGCTGGCCGACATGGTGCGGGTGCTGTCCAAGCAGGTCGCGGTCGCAGCCACGGCGGGCACCCCCACCGCTGTCTTCACGCTGCCTGCGGGTGCCTCGGAAATCCTGCGCGCCGACGAAGCCGACGATGTGTTCTATCAGGTGCTGGGCCTGCGCGGCGAGTACCTCAGTGGCGACCGCGCGCTGGCGGTGCCGTCCGAAGAAGACCGCGCGCCGCCCGGCGAGCTGCGCTACCGCGACGACACCATCCACGACGAGAGCGTGCGCGTGGCCTACCTGTGGGTCGATGTGCCAGGGCGCCCCGGCGATGCAGCACCGCTGGTGCAGGTGGCCGAAACCCTGGGCAAGCGCTCGCGGCTGGCCACGGAAATCATCAAGGGCGTGATCCTGCCGCAGTTCGTCATCCTGCCGCTGGCGGTGCTGCTGGTGTGGCTGGCACTGGTGCGCGGCATTGCACCGCTGAATGAATTGCAACAGCGCATCCGCAAGCGCGACAGCAGCGATCTGAGCCCGATCGACGAACGCGATGCACCGGAAGAGGTGTCTCCGCTGGTGCGTGCCATCAACGACCTGCTGGCACGGCTCGACCGCTCGATGGGCTCGCAGAAGCGATTCCTGTCCGACGCGGCACATCAACTCAAGACGCCGCTGGCGGGGCTGCGCATGCAAGCCGAACTGGCGCAGCGCGACATCGACGCCGGCCGCAGCGCGCCGGCCGACATCAAGCGCTCGCTGCGACAGATCGCGCGCTCCAGCGAGCGGGCGGCGCACATGGTCAACCAGCTGCTGTCCATGGCGCGCGCCGAGGCCCGCGAGCACGCCATCGCGCTGGTGCCGGTCGATCTGGCTGAACTGGCCGTCGAGACGGTGCAGGACTTCGTGCCGCGCGCGCTCGACAAGCGCATCGACCTGGGCTACGAAGGTCCGGGCGTCGCCGCCTCAGATGGCGGAGTCACCAGCGCGTCCAATGGCCTGAAGATCTGGGGCCACCGCCTGCTGCTGGGCGAGCTGATTCGCAACCTGGTCGACAACGCGCTGCACTACACACCGGCCGGTGGCGTGGTCACGGTGCGGGTGATCGAGGATCTGCTCGGCGAGTCCATGACGATCCAGGTCGAGGACTCCGGGCCGGGCATTCCGCTGTCCGAGCGCGAGCAGGTGTTTCGCCCTTTCTACCGGCTGCTCGGCACCCAGGTTGACGGCTCTGGTCTGGGCCTGGCGATCGTGCGCCAGATCGCCACCCAGCACCGCGCCGAGCTGCAGATCTCCGACGCCAACCTGCCGCCGCGCGCGCAGCCGGGCGACCCGGCCGATGCGCCTTTCGGCCCAGGTGTGCGATTCACCCTGCGCTTTGCTGCGGTACGCGATGCGACCGCAGGCGACGGCACTCCTACACTGGCGGTGAGCCCCCCTGGAGAACGCTGATGAATGCGCGCGACCCCTCGTTGCCCCCGCCCTCACCCTCGGCACCCGAGCAGGCTGCCGCCATCGCGCGGTTCTGCGATCGCACCTGGGACGAGGCCATCGTGCCGGCGCTGATCGACTACATCGCGATCCCGGCCAAGAGCCCGATGTTCGATGCCGACTGGCAGGCGCACGGCCACATCGAGCGCGTGATCCGCGATGCCGCGCAATGGGTCGAGCGGCAATCGGTGGCGGGGCTCCGGCTCGAGGTGGTGCGTCTGCCGGGCCGAACGCCGGTGATCTTCTTCGACGTGCCGGCGACCTGCGCGGGCGGCAACGCGAGCGATGCGCCCACGGTGCTGATGTACGGCCACCTCGACAAGCAGCCCGAGTTCAACGGCTGGCGCAACGACCTCGGCCCCTGGGCGCCGAAGCTGGAGAACGGTCTGCTGTACGGCCGCGGCGGCGCCGACGACGGCTATGCCGTCTATGCCGCACTGACAGCCATCATGGCGCTCGATGCGCAAGGCATTCCGCGCCCGCGTTGCGTCGGCCTCATCGAGAGCTGCGAGGAAAGCGGCTCGTACGACCTGCCGGCCTACATCGATGCCTTGCGGCCCCAACTCGGCCGTGTCGGCCTGGTGGTGTGCCTGGACAGCGGTGCCGGCAACTACGACCAGCTGTGGCTGACCACCAGTCTGCGCGGCATGGTCAGCGGCGTGCTGAAGGTCGAGGTGCTGACCGAGGGCGTGCACTCGGGCGACTCGAGCGGCCTGGTGCCCTCAAGCTTTCGCATCCTGCGCCAGCTGCTCGACCGCCTGGAAGACTCGAAGACCGGGGAGCTGCTGCCGGAGAGCTTCCACTGCGAGATCCCGGCCGATCGCGTCGCGCAGGCCCGCGCCACGGCACAGGCCCTGGGTGGCGAGGTGTGGAAACGCTTTCCATGGGCCTGCGGCGCCGACGGCGGGCCCACACTGCCCACCACCACCGACCCGTTCGAGGCCCTGATCCGTCGCACCTGGAAGCCGACACTCAGCGTCACCGGGGCTGACGGCTTTCCCGAGATGCGCAGCGCCGGCAATGTGCTTCGGCCTTACACCGCCTTCAAGCTCAGCCTGCGCCTGCCACCGCTCGTCGATGGCAACGAGGCCGCGGCCCGGCTGAAGGCGCTGCTCGAGGACAACGCGCCCTACAACGCGAAGGTGACCTTCAGCGCCGATGGGCGATCGGGCGGCAGTGGCGGCGGTCAACCCTCAGGCGCAACGGGTTGGAACGCGCCGACCTTGGCGCCTTGGCTCGAAGACGCGCTGAACGCCGCCTCGCAACAGCAGTTCGGCACCTCGTGCGGCTACATCGGTCAAGGCGGCACGATCCCGCTGATGAGCCTGCTGCAGCAGGGCTTCCCCGACGCGCAGATGCTGGTGTGCGGCGTGCTCGGCCCGAAGAGCAACGCCCACGGGCCCAACGAGTTCCTGCACGTGTCCTACGGCAAACGGCTGACCGCAGCCGTCGCTCAGGTCATCGCGGCCGCGGTGCCGCCGCCTGCGGGCTGAGTCAGAAACGCCCGTCCGGACGCCGGTGCGTCAGCGCCGGCAACTGTGCGCGCACGGCGGCCAGCCGATCCAGATCGAGCTCGGCCAGCACCACGCCCTCGCCTTCGGCCTGCACCGCGAGCACCTCGCCCCACGGGTCGATGACCATGCTGTGGCCCCAGGTGCGGCGCCCGTTCTCGTGCAGCCCCCCTTGCGCCGACGCGATCACGTAGCACTGGTTCTCGACCGCGCGGGCGCGGAGCAGCAACTCCCAGTGCGCCTGGCCGGTGGTGTGGGTGAACGCGGCGGGCACCGCAATCAGGTCGCAGGGCGGTTGACCGGGCGTGGCCATCAGCGTGCGGTACAGCTCAGGGAAACGCAGGTCGTAGCAGATGCTCAGACCGACCCGGATCGATGCCGACATCCCCGGCACGCCTGCGCTGAATGCCACCGGCTCAATGCCACCGCGCAGCACGCGGCCCTCGTCGTAGCGCTCGCGGCCGTTGTCGAAACAGAACAAGTGGATCTTGTCGTAGCGCGCGGCCTGCGTGCCATCGGGCGCATAGACGCAGCAAGCGTTGTAGACATGGTCAGCGTCGTCGCTGCGGATCGGCAGCGTGCCACCGATCACCCACAGGCCGTGGCGCCGGGCTGCAGCGGCCAAGCTTTCCTGGATCGGGCCGGCGCCCGCTTCCTCGGCGATCGCGAGCTTGTCGTGATCGCTGTGGCCCATCAGGCAGAAGTACTCCGGCAGTGCCACCAGCGTGGCGCCCGCATCGGCGGCCTGCGCCATCAGCCGTTGGGCCACCGCGAGGTTGCGGTGCACATCGGGCGTGGCAACCATCTGCAAGGCGGCGATCTTCATGGCTTTCCTTCGGAATCACTGGCCGACGAGGCCGCAGGGATGGACGGCGGCGGCGCCACGCTCGGCGCCGGGATGTTGGGCACGGCGTCGGTGAGACCGCGCTCGACCTTGTCGACCTTCGGGTCGGCCCAGGAGCCGGTGATGCGGAATTCCCGCGTGCTGGCAGCGATCAGGGGCTTGCTGAACAAGGTCTGCGCCAGAAACGCGCCCAGCCCGATCGCAGGATTGATGGCCGCATACGCCAGTGAGGCCGTGCCCGCATCGATCTCCGGCACCACGATCACGCGCAGGTCCTGGGTCTCCTGTTCGATGTCGGCCTTGCCCTCCATCAACACCGCCGCTTGCACACCGCGCATGCGCAGGTTGTTCGTCTGTGCCACGCCCTTGGCGATCTGCAGGTCACCACTGATGTCGTCGAAGGCAAAACCCTGCTGGAACACATCACGGAAGTCGAGCACGAACCGCCTGGGCAATGCCTGCAGACTCAGCACACCCAGCAGCCGCCCCACACCGGGGTCGGCCTTGAGGAACTGCCCCGCAGCCACCGACAGGTTGATCTGCCCGGTCAGGCTCGGGTAGTCCATCGACAGCGGCGAACCGTCCCACGCAATCTGCCCGGACAGGCCGCCCTTGCCTCCCTTGACCAGCTTGCCGAATCCCAGGCGTTCGATCAGTGCGCCGCCATTGCCCAGTTCGAGATTGAAGTTCAGCGTCACGCGGCGCGCGGTGGCAGGTGCGGTGGAGACATCGGGCGGACTGCCAGCACCGCCAGACACCGCCGCCCAGTTGCCGCTGGCGGTGAGTTTCGCCTCGGGCGTGGTCAGCGCCAGGCGCGTCAGGCGCCACTCGCGGGCGCCTGCACGGTTCACCGCATCCAGCTCCATCCGGCCGAGCCGTTTGCCTCGCAGCACCAGGTCGTCGACGACGATGTCGAGCGCTGGAACCGACTGGGGCGGCTGATCGAGCAGCGTCTCGACATCCGAGGTGTCCTCCTTGGGCAGCGACAGCCGCGTGAGCCGGGCATAGATGCGACCCGCCGCGCCGGCCGCACCACCATCGCCATTGATCGCTGCGGCGGCCGGCACGGCGCGCGGTGGTCGGTACTCGATGGTGCCGCTCGCCTGCTCGGACTCGAGGTTGACCCGCCACAGCGGACCCTCCATCGCCACCTTGGCGACCACCTGATTGAGCCGGCGACTGCCGATCTGCACCTCTTGTGCCCGCAGGCCGATCGAGGTGGGCAGGTAGCCCGTGGAGGTCGCCGCCACCGCGCTGGTCTCGCTGCCTGCGGCAGTGCCGGGCACCGCGACGAGGCCGTCTCCCAGCCGCTGCCAGTCGCCCAGGTTCACGCTCGTGAGGTTCAGCGTGGCAGCCACGCCGGACGGGGGCAGCTGCGCCGGCTCCATCACACCGATACCCCCGCGCAGTACACGGGGGGTCCCGGTGGAGACGTCACGCACATACTGCGCCTGCAGCAGATTGCCGAGGTCGAGCCTGAGCACGTCGCGGGCGGGCCCGGCCGTGGTGGTCGCGGCCTCCGCGAGCGACGAGGTCTGGAAGCGCAGCGCGAGGGGAGCGTCGGCCGCCTTGCGCAACGGTGAGGGCAAATCGCTGCCCAGGCCGACGAGGTTGCTGGTGACCAGCAAGTCGGGCTTCCCGTTCACCAGATTCAGCGCGACACGGTAGGTCGTCTGTCCGCTCAGCGACGAGGCGAGGCGGGCCAGCGCCGGGGCTCCGACCTCGCCGCTGCGCCGCAGCCCCTCGGCGGTCAGGGTGCCTTGGGCCGCAAAACGCATCGATCCATCGGGCTGCACGCCGCCGTCGATGGTCAGGTCGCCGCCAAGCAGCTTGCCGGCGCCACCAACGATGGAAAAACCCTGCTGCGAAAAATCGATGCGGCCCCGCGCGCCACTGAGCACCGGGGTGCCGGGTCGCAGCCGGAAGTCGCTGGCCGCCAGCGCCACACTGCCGCGCACCGTGGTGGCCGGCGGCGTGGCCAACGGCACCGTCAGCGTCAGCTTCAGGTCGGCCTGGCCGGTGGCCGTGCTCTGCGCCAGCGCATTGCCGATCCAGCCTCCCACTGGCGACGCGTTGACGTAGCGCAGCATGTCGGTCACGCCGCCACGTCCGGCGCCCTCGAGCACCAGCACCGGTCGTTCGTCCAGTCGCTTGATGCCACCCTGGACACCGGTCAGCTTCACACCTTGTGTGGTCGCCTGGGCGTTGCGGATCTCCATCGACAGCCGGTCGAAGACCAGTTCGCCGCTCAGGGCTTCGAGCACGGGCCACGGCGAGACGTAGGCTGGTTCGGCTGCGGTCGCGGGCCAGCTGGGCACATAGGCGAAGCGGAGATCCTCGACCTGACCCACCAGGCGGAACTCGCCGTCACTGGCAGTGTGCCCGTCGGCGAACGGAAACTCGTTCAGATCGCCCTTCACGCGAATGCTGATGCGCGACAAGCGCCCCGCCTGCACGGCGTGTTCAACGTAATGCCGCGCCTCGGCGTCGATGCCCACGGGCAAGTAGCGCGCAACGCGCGCAGCCACGGCCTCGGTCAACAGGCCGTCCAGTTCGAGTCGACCGGGAAACCGCGGATCGCCACCCGGAGTGCTTGCAGGCGTCGCGGTGCCGGTCGACCAGCTGCCATGGACTTCGCCCTGCAGATCGGCATTGGCGAAACTGGCTTGCGGCACCTTCACCACCACCTGCGGCAGCGCGCCGGGCGTGCGCGGCGTCTCGATGCGCCAGTGGAACACCGCGTCCAGGCGATCCAGCGGCAACTGCGGCTCGGCGAGCACCCCGGGCAGATCCAGCTCGCCCTGTTTCATCGAAAGCCTCAGCTCACCGCCCTGCTCGCTGGCGCGGAGCACCAGGTCGGCGTTGCGCACGCCCGGTCGACCCACCTCCTGCGGATCGACCGCCGCCGCAGCGGCCAGCACCAGGCCGCTCACCGTGGCGCGCAGGTCGTACCGCGGGGGCAAACGCCAGTCGACAGCCGAGGCTGCGCTGCCGGCCACCGGGGCGGCTGCCATTGAGTTGGCGCCTGAGGCACCGTCCCAGCTCAGCTTGACGCCCTCGAGACGACCGCGCGGGTTCAGCTCGGCCAGCCACCGATCGGCGACATCACCGAACTGAAGCCGCTGAGCGACCTGTGCCATCAGGGCGAGGTCCAGGTGTTCGGCGCTTAGCTGGCCACTGGTCACCTCACCTGTCGGTGACTGCTGCCAGCGCACGGCCACCGTGCTGGCGGGCCAGCGCAGACCGTCAGACGTGGCGAAGCCGAACTCGCGCGCCTCCAGCGCCATGCCCTGCGCATCACGCCGGCCGACCAGCCGCCCGGACATCTCCGCAAACGCCAGCGCATCGCGGTCGGGGTGCGGCTTCAGGCGCACTTCGCGCAGCGCCACATCCAGCGTGGCCACGTCGGCCTGACCCTCGGCCACGTCGATCCACGCCCGCACGGCGCCGTGGGCCTGCGTCAGCCCCGCGGGCAGCGTGACGTGCGGCTGCAAGGCGGCGACATCCAGCTTAGGCACACTGGCATACAAGGTCCCGCGCCAGCGCCTCCAGTCGGACGGCTCGGCCCACAGCGGTTGGGTGAAACGCCCGATCAGCGTGACGCGGTCTCCCCAGTTCTCGGGCGGCGTCACATCGATGCGCAGCTCATGGCGGCGCAGGCTGTTTCGCATCACCCACTGCACATCGGTGAAGCGCTGTGGCTCGCTGGGGTGCAGTGCATCGCTCCAGCGCACGACGCCGTTGCGCAAGACCACTTCGTGCTGCTTGAACAGCCAGCTGGACAACGGTCGGTGATCGCTGTGGGCGGCGTTGACCTCGAAACCAGCCACGAAGACCCTGCCGTCGGCATCGCGGTGCACCTCGAGATCGGCACCATCGATCAGCAACTGCGTGAAGCGCGGCTGCAAGGCAAAGATGGACTTTGCCGACAACGCACCGACCACCCGGGGCAGTTGCAACACGGTTCTGGCCTGCGCGCCGAACAAAGTCACGTCGCGCAACTCCAGCGTCGGCAGCCAGCCATGGCTGTTGACGATGACCTCGCCGATGCGCACAGGCTGTCCCAGAAACTGGCTGGCGTACTGTTCGATCGGCGCTCGCCATCGGTCGATGTGCGGCAAAATGACCGAGTGCAATGCGATCCACGCCGCGATCAACAGGCCCCAGGCTGCGACCAGCAGCAGGCCCAGTGCCTTGATGGCGCGAATCTGCCACCGCACTGCGGCGACACGTGGAGGCAACAGGGCAGCGATGGCGTCGTCTTGGGGGGCAGGCATCGGTGGTGCGGGGCGCCGGGATGGGCAGTGCGTCGGCGTGGTGGGGCTGGAAGCCTGGGACGGGTTCAACGCCTGAAGGGCGTGTTGCACTCGCATTCACGCCAGCGTTGCCATCCGGGTTACAAGCGCCCCGAGACAATCTAGCACAGAGCCTCAGACCGACCCATGGGTTCCCTCCGCTCCGACACTGTCGCGAATTCGAGCTCAGTGGTGTCTGCCACCCACACCATCGGGTCGGCCCGCGCCGACCACAGCCGCTTCGTGCAGCGCATACGGCGCCGTTACGCCGACGAGCTGGGCATGTTGCCGCCAGGGCTGCCGCGATCGGCGGTCATTGCCGATCTGATCCAGCGCTTCGTTGATGGTGGTCGCACCCTCGCCAGTGCGCTCAGGGTGACCCGCCAGCTGGTGCTGGAGCGGCTGGCGGTGCTGGACATCGAACAAGGTGCGGCCATGGCCGACATCACTGCCGCGATGACCGAGCTCGCGGAGACCACGCTGGACCGCGCGCTGGCCCACGCGATGGCCGAACAGGATGCGCGCACTGGACCACCGCTCAACTCAGCCGGCCGGCGCATCGAGTTCTGGATCGTCGGCATGGGCAAGCTCGGCGCGCGCGAATTGAACGTGTCCTCGGACATCGACCTGATCTACGTCTACGAGGACGGCGGTGAAACCACCGGACCGCAGCAGATCAGCGCCCACGAGTATTTTTCGCAGGTGGTGCGCAGCCTGTACACGCTGATCGGCGACACCACCGAAGACGGCTTCGTGTTCCGTGTCGATCTGGCGCTGCGTCCGAATGGCAATTCGGGTCCACCGGTCGTCAGCCTGCCGATGCTGGAGGACTACCTGCAGGCACAAGGGCGCGAATGGGAACGCTTTGCCTGGTTGAAGAGCCGCGTCGTCGCCCCCCGGGCCAGCATTGCCACGCCCCAGATCCAGGCCCTGCGCAGTACCGTCAATGCCTTTGTCTATCGGCGTTATCTGGACTACGGCGTGTTCGAGGGCCTTCGGCAATTGCACCGCAAGGTGCGCGAGGAAGCGCAGCGCCGGGCGGCCGGGCGGCCCGAACGGGCCAACGATGTGAAGCTCTCGCGTGGCGGCATCCGCGAGATCGAGTTCATCGTGCAGCTGCTGCTGGTGGTGCGCGGCGGCCAGTTCCCGGAGATCCGTACCCGCTCGACCCTGAAGGCGCTCGACAAGCTGGCCGCCGGTGGCCTGATGAAGCCTGCCAGTGCCGCGCGATTGGCCGACGCCTACATCTTTTTGCGGCGGCTCGAACACCGTATCCAGTTCCTCGACGATCAACAGACGCATCTGCTGCCCAGCGCCGATGCCGATCTGCGCTGGATCGCTGGCAGCCTGGACCTGAGTTGCACCGCTGACACCTGCGAGCTGCTCGATCGGCTGTGCGAGATCCGCGAATTCGTTGCCACCGAGTTCGATGCCCTGCTGCACGAGGGTCAGCCGGCACCCGCGAACGCGCAGGGCATCAGCTGCCGGGGCTGCGTGCCCAGCACGCAACCGGTGGACAGCGGCGAATTCCTCGCCCGATTGCCCGAGGCGCTGGCCGCGCGGGTCCAGCCTTGGTGCGAGCATCCAAAGATCAAGGTGCTGCGCGACGAGAGCAAGGCCCGCCTGGCCAAATTGGTGCTGCGCGCCGCCGACGCGGTGAAAGACGGCCGCTGCACGATCGACGCCGCGGCCCGGTTCATCGACTGGCTGGAACCGCTGCTGCGCCGCGAAAGCTACATCGCGTTGCTGGCCGAACGGCCCGAGGTACAGAACCGGCTGTTGCGGCTGCTGGGGCTGGCGCGCTGGCCCATCCGCTACCTGATGCTGCATCCGGGTGTCGTTGACGAACTGGCCGATGAGCGTCTGCTGCACAGCCGCTTCGATGCCCACGAGTTCACCGCCGACCTCGAGGCCCGCTACGCCGCCTGGGGCCGCTCGGGCCAGGTCGACGAAGAGGCGCTGCTCGACACACTGCGTCGTGCGCACCATGCAGAGGTGTTTCGCACGCTGGTGCGCGACGTTGAAGGCCACATCAGCGTCGAGCAGGTCGCCGATGATCTGTCGGCACTGGCCGATGCCACGCTCGCCTGCGCCATCCGCTGGGCCTGGAAGCACCTCAAGCAGCGGCACCGCGAGCTGCCGCAGATCGCCGTCATCGCCTATGGCAAGCTCGGTGGCAAGGAGTTGGGTTACGGCAGCGACCTCGATGTCGTCTTCCTCTACGACGACGCCGGCGAGCCGGATTCCGACAAGGCCAGCGAGGTCTATGCGGCCTTCGTGCGCAAGCTGATCGGCTGGCTGACGCTGCGCACCGCAGCGGGCGAACTCTTCGACATCGACACCGCGCTGCGGCCAAACGGCGGCTCGGGCATGCTGGTGACCTCGATCACGAGCTTCGAGAAGTACCAGACCGGCCGCGGCAGCAACACCGCCTGGACCTGGGAACACCAGGCCCTGACACGCGCTCGTTTCTGCGCCGGCGACCCGGCCCTGGCCTCACCGTTCGATGCCGTACGCCGCGAGGTGCTGGCCGCACCACGTGACCCGCTCGCACTGCGCGCCGAGGTGCGAACGATGCGCGACAAGGTGGCGGCAGCGCACCCCGTTCAAAGCACGATGTTCGACATCAAGCACAGCCCCGGCGGCATGATGGACGTCGAATTCGCGGTGCAGGTGCTGGTGCTCGAACACAGCAAGACGCACCCGGAACTGATCCCGAACGTCGGCAACATCGCCCTGCTGCAGCGGGCAGAAGCCGCAGGCCTGTTGCCGCCCTCGATCGGCACTGCTGCAGCCGACGCCTACCGCGATCTGCGCCGAGCACAGCACGCCGCGCGCCTCGACGAGCACCCGACCCAGGTGCCGCAGGACGCCATGGCGGCGCAGCGCAGTGCCGTGCTGGCGCTGTGGCAGGCGGTGTTCGGCTGAGACGACCCTTCAGGATCGATCAAGCGCGGATGCGTTGAACCAGGGCGGTGGTGGACTGCCCGTCGACAAACGGCAGTGCGCGGGCGTTGCCGCCCCAGCTGCGCACCAGCGCGGTTTCGGCCAGCGTCTCGATGTCGTAGTCGCCGCCCTTGACATACCACTGAGGTCGCACGCGCTTGAGCAATTCGATCGGCGTTGCCTCATCGAAAGTGATCACCAGGCTGACGCTTTCCAGCGCGGCTAGCACGCAGGCCCGGTCGTACTGGCTGTTCAGCGGGCGATCCGGGCCCTTGCCCAGGCCACGCGCCGAGATATCGCTGTTCAGCCCCACGACCAGACTCGCACCGAGCGCGCGGGCCCGGGCGAGGCAGGTGACATGACCACGGTGCAGCAGATCGAACACGCCATTGGTGAACACCACCGGACGGGGCAACGCGGCGATACGCTGCTCGACCTCGCTGGGCGGACACAGCTTGTCAGTGAAGTCACTCATGGGCCGGGCACATCGGGCTGGGTCGGTCAACCCGGTGGGCGCTCGCGCAGGCGCAGCGCGGCTCAGGCCGGCGCAATGCCCGCGTCGGGTTGGGCCGCCGCGGCGAGCCGGGCCGTGACTTCCTTGCGGAAGCGGTTCAACTCCTGCACCGTCGCAAAGCTGCGCTCCATCAGCAGGCTCATGTTGTGCAGGATGCGATCGACCACCTTGCCTTCCCATTCAGCATCGAAGTGGATCTGCCGGTCGAGCCAGGCCTCGAGCCAGACCGGATCGGGCAGCCGGCTTTGCACCGTGTCCCGCGGGAACAGGCTTTCGTTCACATGCAGGTTGGTCGGGTGCAGCGCCTGCGCGGTACGGCGGGCGCTGGCCATCAGCACGCCAACCTTGGCAAACGCCGCGCGGGCCTCGTCACCCGCATTGTTCAGCGCGCGCTTCATGTAGCGCAGGTAGGCCCCGCCGTGGCGGGCCTCGTCGCGGGCCAGGGTCTCGTAGATGGCCTTGATCACCGGCTCGTGATGCCATTCGGCCGCCCGGCGGTACCAGTGGTTGAGCCGGATCTCGCCGCAGAAATGCATCATCAGCGTTTCAAGCGCGGGTGCTGGATCGAATTCGAAACGCACCTCGTGCAGCTCGGCTTCGGTGGGCACCAGATCGGGCCGGAAGCGCCGCAGGTACTCCATCAGCACCAGCGAATGCTTCTGTTCCTCGAAGAACCAGACGCTCATGAAGGCGGAGAAGTCGCTGTCGTCGCGGTTGTCGCGCAGGAACATCTCGGTGGCGGGCAGCGCCGCCCACTCGGTGATCGCGTTCATCTTGATCGTCTGCGCCTGCTCGTCGGTGAGCAGGCTGGCATCAAAGCGATCCCAGGGGATGTCCGTGTCCATGCTCCAGCGCACGGCTTCGAGCTGCTTGAAAAGTTCGGGATAAAGCATGCTGGACATGATGGGTCGGGCTATTTGAAACGAACCCAAGTTTAGTCGCGTTGCCCCGGCGTGGCATGCCGGAGGAGCGCCGTGGTGCGCGCGATTCAAAGGTCATCGAGCTGGTCGAGTACGCGCTGCGCATCGGCACGGATGCGCTCGCGCTGCGCGGGCTGCAGGCGCGCCACGTTGCGGGCCATCAGGGCGGTGCGTGGGTTGGCGCTCAGCGCGCCCTCGTGGCGATCCAGGAAATGCCAGTACAGCACCGTGTATGGGCAAAGTGGCTTGCCGTTGGCCTGGCCCGACTTGGCGTCCGGTGCGTAAGCGCACTGCCCACAGTGGTTGCTCATCCGCTGGATGTACGCCCCCGAGGCGACATACGGCTTGCTGGTGTAGCGCCCACCGTCGGCGTAGAGGGCCATGCCGGACACATTGGGCAGCTCGGCCCATTCGACGGCATCGACATACACAGCCAGGTACCAGGCGGCCACCTGCTTCGGATCGATCTCGGCGAGCAGACCGAACAGGCCCGTCACCATCAGCCGCTGGATATGGTGCGCGTAGCCGTACTGCAAGGTCTGCTCGATCGCGTCGCGCGCGCAGGCCATCCGGGTCTGGCCGGTCCAGAACCAGCGCGGCAGCGGCCGGTGGTGGTGGTAATGATTGGCCTCGGCCATCTGCGGCATGTCACGCCAGTAGACGCCGCGGATGAATTCCCGCCAGCCCAGGATCTGCCTGATGAAACCTTCCACGGCAGCCAGCGGCGCGTGGCCGCTGCGGTAGGCCTGCTCAGCCGCTGCGATCACTTCGCGCGGGTCGAGCAGGTGCAGGTTCAGACTGCTCGCCAGCAGCGAGTGCCAACCAAACGGCGTACCCGACCACATCGCGTCCTGATAGTGACCGAAGTTGACGAGCCGGTGGTCAATGAAGGCCTGCAATGCGATGAGCGCCTGCGCGCGCGTGACGGGCCAGAAAAAGTGCGCGAGTGAACCGGGGTGAGCCGAAAACAGCCGCTCGACATCGGCCAGCACCTCGCGTGTCAACGCATCGGGCGCGAAGATTTCAGGCGGTGGGATCAGACCAGGCCCGCACTTCGGATAGCCCTTGCGGTTGTCGGCGTCGTAGTTCCACTGACCCCCTTCAGGCTGGTCGGGCTTTGTCGCCACGTGGTCGATCAGCACCCGGTGCCGGCGCCGCATCTCGCGGTAGAAGTATTCCATCCGCAAACTGCCGCGGTACGGGCTCGCCCAGCGCGCAAAGTCAGCGCGCGAGCACAGGAAGTGCGCGTCGTCGAGCCACTGTAGCGTCACGCCGGCTTCGCGCGCCGTGGCGGCGATGCCTTGCTGCAATCGCCATTCGCCAGGCTCCAGCACCCGCAGGATGTCGGGCCTCAGGCGCTTCAACTGCTGGGCCAGTCGGCCGGTCAGCGTGGGCTCGTCGCTGTCGTTCAGCGAGACATAGTCGACTGCATGGCCCGCCTCGCGCAGGGCATCGCGAAAGTGGCGCAGGCCCGAGATGAACAGCGCAATGCGCGCCTTGTGGCTCCAGACCTCGGTCGCTTCGCCAGGGGCTTCGATCATCAGCACGCGGTCGTGGACCGCATCCAGCCCCTTCAACGCCGGACTGTCCAGTGTGAGCTGATCGCCGAGCACCAGCACCAGCCGACGCGGCGTGCCGGTCATCGCGTCGGGGTCGGGCGCCCCGCCTGGCTTCGGCACCGATCGGAGCAGTACTTCACCTCGGCCCAGTTCTTCGCCCACGCGCGGCGCCAGCTCATCGGTCGCTGGCAGCTCAGGCAGGTCTTTTGCGGCAAGGTTGACTTGTTGCCACGGAATGCCGCCACCGGCCCCATCAGGCGCCGCCGTGCCGCCAGCGCTCGAGCTGCGGGTGGATGTCCTGCAAGGAGGCGAACGCCATCACGCCCTCGACCGGCCGGCGGTGCAGCACCGGTGCCGAACCGCCAACCCACAACTCCACCTCCGGGGGCAGTTTGCTGCGCAGCTCGTTCAGTCCGTCGACGACCTGATTCGGGTTCATGCAGCCGGTGAATCCCAGCGCGACGATGTCGCAGCGGTAGGCCACGGCCGCCAGCGAGATGTCCCACACGGGCGTCTGCACCCCCAGCGACAACACGCGCGCGCCATCCAGCGCGAACAAGGCCTCGGCCAGCAGAAGCCCCAGGCCGTGCGGTTCGCCCGGCAATGTTGTCAGCAGCACGCGCGGGCGATCGAGCGGCGCGGCTTCGGGGATACCGGCCAGCGCCTGCCGAAGCACGCCTTGTAGACATTCGATGTAGGCGTGCTCTTCGAAGATTTCGAGCTGGCCGCGCATCCAGGCATCGCCGACCAGCGTGTTCAGAGGCAGCACCACATCGAGGACGAAACGCGAGAGGCCCAAGCGCATCTGTGCTTGCAGTAACAGGCGGCGCAGGGCGTCCATGTCGTGCGAACGCATCAAGGCAAGGTAGGACTTGAGGTCAGGCTCCCCGCGACTGCCCTGGGAACGTCGTGGCACGTCGACGGTGTTCTCGCTGAGCTCGACCAGCGCATCGAGCGGCATCGGCACCAGTCGTCCGGGACGGTGCCCGCCGTCCATCAGCCGTTTGACAATGCGAAGCTTCTCGACCTGATCGAGAGGGTAGGCGCGCTCGCCGTTCGCGTCCCGCTCAGGTTGCGGGAAGCCATAGCGGCGCTCCCAGACGCGCAGCGTGTCTTTGGTCAGGCCGGTATCGCGCTCGACGGCTGCGATGGCCAGGGTCAGCGATTTCAGACTGCGTGTGGAATCACTCATGGCGCGTCAGGATCTCAGTGGTCGCAATATACTTTCTTGCCGACATCTTGACCAGGACACTGTATGGACGCCTTCAACATCCGAGTGCTCAGAACCCGACTGAAATCACTGATTGCGGCCGGGTTGCTGATGGGTTGCGCGGCGAGCGCTCATGCCGCGGGCTGTCCCGCGCTGTTGGACCGCAGCATGCTGCGCCTGCAGGACGAAAAACCGCAGAACTTGTGCCAGTACAGCGGCAAGGTCGTCGTGGTCGTGAACACCGCCAGCTACTGCGGCTTCACCTCGCAATACAAGGGGTTGGAAGCCCTGTATGCCCGGTATCGGGAGCGTGGTCTGGTGGTTCTGGGCTTTCCATCCAATGACTTCGGCAGCCAGGAGCCCGGAAGCAACCAGGAGATTGCGGCGTTCTGCTCCAGCACGTTCGGCGTCAAGTTTCCAATGTTCACCAAGACCCGGGTGTCGACCAGCGCCGGCGCTGATGTCAATCCGCTGTACGCCGAACTGCGTAAGGCGACCGGCTCGGCGCCGCGCTGGAATTTCCACAAGTACGTGATCGCCAAGGACGGCACGACCGTGGAGAGCTACAGCGCACTGACCGCGCCCGACGACAAGTCGTTCATTGAGACCATCGAAAAGCTGCTGGCCGCGCCGTGAAACCGTCGCTCGAACCCGGATATACCGTTCAGTTACATTTTGGACAGCATGGTTCATTACGCCACATCCACCTCTGACGGCCGCGGACACCGGCACGATCCACCTCCAGTTGGCCCAAACCCAGAAACCTCTGCGGAACTAGGGGAACCACCGTGTCGTTTTAATGTCTATAATCACTGTCAACGCTTGACGACACTCGCGTTTATCGGCAGAGACGTTTTTCCCGAAATTGAAAGGTGTCGGCTGGCGAGTGTCTTTGTAACCGGTTTCGCGTTGCACAGCCCATCGGCACGACCGATCGAAATCCGGCGGCGGTTTTCATTCCTCCTCCCTCCGTTATTCGCCCCCGGGCGCTGTGCAGCCTCTTTATGCAGAGCGGCGATGATGTCCTTCCAGGACACCATCGCCGCTTTTGTTTTGGTGCATCAGGAGGAACAGCCCTGTGTCTGACGGCGTCCGCCGCGTCGCCGTCGTTGGCTCGGGCATCTCCGGTCTGTCGGTTGCACACGCCTTGGCAGGCGAAGCGCAGGTCACGCTGTTCGAAGCTGGGGCCTATTTCGGTGGGCACACGCACACGGTCGACATCACCCTCGAAGGCCAGACGCATGGCGTTGACACCGGTTTCCTCGTCTTCAACGAGCGCACCTACCCGAAGCTGATCGCGCTGTTCGGCGACTTGCAGGTGCCCACAGCGCTGTCGGACATGTCGTTCTCGGTTCAGGTGCCCGACATCGACCTGGAGTGGAGCGGCAGCGACCTGAACAGCGTGTTCGCGCAGCGCCGCAACCTGATGCGCCCCGCCTTCTGGCGGATGTTGCGCGACCTGACACGCTTCAATCGCCTGGCCACTGAGCTGGCAGAGCACGGGACGGCCATTGAGCAGCAACAAGCCATTGGCGATTTCCTGGCCGATCACCGCTTCAGCGTCGAGTTTCGCGACTGGTATTTCCTGCCGATGATCGGCTGCATCTGGTCGTGTCCGACCGATCAGATGCTGCGGTTTCCCATCGCCACGATGATCCGCTTCTGCCACAACCACGGGCTGATCCAGGTGACGAACCGCCCGCGCTGGTACACCGTGCAAGGCGGCGCGCGGCAGTACGTCGAGAAGCTGTTGCGCCACATTCCCGATGCACGGCTCCACACGCCGGTGCGCAGCGTGCGGCGCTCGCCGAGCGGTGGCCGCGTCAGCGTGGCCACCGACCACGGCACCGAGCTGTTCGATGAGGTCGTGCTCGCCTGCCACAGCGACCAGTCGCTGGCGCTGCTGGCCGATGCCACTGTGGCCGAGCGCGAAGTGCTGGGCGCGATCCGCTATCACCGCAACCGCGCGGTGCTGCACACCGACGCCGTTGTGCTGCCACGCCGCAAGATCGCCTGGGCGGCATGGAACTACGAGCGCGCCGGCAACGGCTCGCGCGAGTCGACCGCAGTCTGCCTGCACTACCTGATCAACCGGTTGCAACCGCTGCCCTTCAAGACACCGGTCGTGGTGTCCCTCAATCCGATCAGCGAACCGCGCGCAGACACCGTGCAGGGTGAGTACGACTACGCCCACCCGGTATTCGACGCCGCCGCGATCGCAGCGCAGCAGCGGGTGCCGTCGCTGCAGGGCGAGGCGCACACCTGGTTCTGTGGCGCCTGGACACGCTACGGCTTCCATGAAGACGGGCTGATGTCCGGTCTCGCGGTGGTCGACGGGCTGCGCCGCCGCTGGGCCCAGACCGAACCACGCCCCGTGCCGGTGGCCGCATGACCGTGAGCCTCGCCAACACCGCACTGCCTGACCCATTGATCGGCTTCGGGCAGGTGCGCCACACCCGGTTGCGACCGGCGTTGAACCGCTTTGCCTACCCGACGTACTTTCTGATGCTGCCCCTGCGCCGGCTTCGGGCTGAACCGCATGCGGCACTGGCACGCAACCGCTTCGGGCTGATCAGCTTTCACGATCGCGACCATGGTGATGGCCGCGCCGACTGCCTGGCCTGGCTCGATGAACTGCTGCTGCGTGACGGCATCACCGACGCGCGCGGCGAGGTCTGGTTGCACTGCTATCCACGCGTGCTCGGCCACACCTTCAAACCGGTGAGCTTCTGGTACTGCCATCGCACGGACGGTACGTTGGCGGCGGTGGTGGTCGAGGTCAACAACACCTTCGGCGAGCGGCATTGCTACC
Organism: Burkholderiales bacterium PBB1; assembly: GCA_002255905.1. GTDB lineage: Bacteria > Pseudomonadota > Gammaproteobacteria > Burkholderiales > Burkholderiaceae_C > PBB1. The sequence goes on along the minus strand of NKIN01000004.1, from coordinate 209,246 downwards.
TGCTGCACGGACCGCAACTCGGCTACGGCAGGGAACAGACAGCCACCAAGGTGTTCCATGTGTCCCCGTTCTGCGCGGTGAACGGACACTATCGGTTCCGCTTCATGCACAGCACCGCGCATCCAACGAGCGGCATGGGGCGTAATGTGATCGCGAGGACAGTGGCCCGCATCGACCACGACGACGAGCTCGGTGCGCTGATCCAGACCAGCGTGTCAGGCGAGCTTGAAGTGATGTCGGCGCGCAGCCTGCGTCGGGCCTTCTTCGGCATGCCGCTGATGACGTTGGGGGTGATCGGCCGGATCCACTGGCAGGCGCTGCGCCTGTGGGTCAAGCGGGTGCCGTTCTGGCGCAAACCCTCACCACCTGCCGTGTTCGTGACGCGCTGAAAGCGCGCCCTGCTTTTATGCTTTCAGTTTTTGCTGCCTCTCTGCCTTCGACGTGATGAGCACCACCACACTTTCCCCTGCGACCCTGCCCGACACCGCTCCGGCGGCCGCCCGCGCCGTGTTCGGGCTGCTGAAGAATCTGAAGCACGGCACGCTGGACATCCAGTTGCCCGATGGCAGCGGCCTGCATGTCGGCCAGGCCGTCGATGGCGGACTGCGCGCCAGCATGCGTCTGGTCAACTGGAACGTCTGCGGGGCCACGATCCGCTCTGGCGACATCGGCTTTGCCGAAAGCTTCATTGCGGGCGACTGGACATCCCCCGACCCGGTGGCACTGCTCAAGCTGCTGATCGCCAACCGCAGCGAGGTCGAATCCCTCGTCTACGGAAGCTGGTGGGGTGCACTGTTGTACCGCGCGAAGCACTGGCTGAATCGCAATTCGCGTTCGGGCAGCAAGAAGAACATCCACGCGCACTACGACCTTGGCAACGAGTTCTATCGACTGTGGCTGGACCCGACGATGAACTACTCCAGCGCCTGGTTCGAAGGTGACCGCGCGCGACCGATGGAAGAGGCCCAATGGGCCAAAGTCCGGCGCGCACTCACCGAGTGCGGCGTCAAGCCGGGTGACCGGGTGCTGGAGATCGGCTGCGGTTGGGGTGCGCTGGCCGAATGCGCCGCACGCGAATTCGGGGCCACCGTCACGGGCGTCACGCTGTCGAGCGAGCAGCTTGCATGGGCACAGAAGCGCCTCGCCGATGCAGCCTTGCCCGGCGACCTGCGTTTCCAGGATTACCGCGAGCTGAACACCGGCAGCGATGCGCCGTTCGACGCGATTGCCTCGATCGAGATGTTCGAAGCGGTGGGTCGCGAGTACTGGCCCAGCTTCTTCGACACCGTCAGCGCCCAGCTGAAGCCTGGCGGCAAGGCCTGTGTGCAGAGCATCGTGATCCGCGACGACCTGTTCGAGCGCTACGTTCACTCCACCGACTTCATCCAGCAGTACATCTTTCCCGGCGGGTTGTTGCCCAGCCCGACCGAGTTTCGCAAGGCCGCGGCCCGCGCGGGCCTGCGCGTGGTGGGCGAGCTGGCTTTCGGGCTGGACTACGCCGAGACGCTGCTGCGCTGGCGGCAACGATTTCTGAGCCAGGAAGGGCCGGTGCGCCAGCTCGGCTTCGACAGTCGCTTCATGCGCATCTGGGAGTTCTACCTCGCCTACTGCGAGGCTGCGTTCACGATGGGCAACACCGATGTCATGCAGTTCACCCTGCAACGCGACTGAGATGACGAGACCGCACTCCACCGTCGACAGCCACCGCCGGGCGCTGCTGGCTTGGCCACTGGCGTGCGCTGCCCTCACGCCAGCGCTGGCCCGATCGGTGCCGCCCCTGCCGCCCGAGGTGCGCAGTGAATTGCCGGGCGCGCGGCTGCTCGGCAGTGGTCGATTGACGTTCATGCTGTTCCACGTCTACGACGCGAGGCTGTGGGCCGGGCCCGAATTCGACGTGGCGCGCTACGACCAGGTGCCACTGGCGCTTGAACTTGAATATGCGCGCGGCTTCGACAACGTCGACATCGCCGAACGCTCGATCGAGGAAATGCGGCGCAGCGGGCCGATCGCCCCTGAGAAAGCGACCCGCTGGCTGAACGCCATGAAGCAGGCCTTCCCGAACGTCGCCGCGGGCGATCGCACGACCGGCGTGCAGGTGCCCGGCGTGGCGGCGCGCTATTTCGTCAACGGCAGGCTCACCGGCGAGATCCGCGACGCCGAATTCACACGGCTGTTCTTCGGCATCTGGCTGTCGACACGCACCTCCGAGCCCCGGCTGCGCGAGGCGTTGCTGGCCGGCGCCCCGAACGGCTCCTGAGCGCTCTGCCCGTGACCTCGCACGCCGCCGCCCGCCGCCACGAGGCGGCCACGATCGACCCGGACGCTTTCCCGGCCGACAGCGGCGATGTCGGTTCGGTACGTTGGCGACAAGGCGTGCGCTACGGTGCGCTGGGCTTGCCGCTGGCTTTCGTGGCGTTGCCGCTTTACGTGGTGCTGCCCAACCACTACGCCACCGAGTTCGGCATTCCACTGGGCACCTTGGGCGCGGTGCTGCTGGGGGCGCGGGCACTCGATGCTGTTGCCGATCCGCTGATCGGGCGGGCCGCCGACGGATGGCTTGCTCTCGGAGGCCGGCGCGCCTGGTGGGTGATCCTGATGGCAGCTGTGGTGCTGGCAGCCGGCTTCGCCGCACTGTTCTTTCCGCAAGTCCGGGGCGAATCGGCCTTGCTGGTGTGGTGCGCCGTGACGCTGGCGGTGACCTACCTCGGTTACAGCGTCGTCACGGTGGTGCACCAGTCGTGGGGCGCGCGGCTCGGCGGCGATGCGCCGCAGCGGGCGCGCATCGTCGCTTGGCGGGAGGGCCTGGCGCTGGTCGGCGTGCTGGTCGCCAGTGTGCTGCCATCGCTGACGGGAATGGCGGTGACAACCGGCGTGTTCGCGGTGGTGCTGGCCATCGGGGTGCTGTGCCTGCGCGCTGCGCCGACACCGGCCCCGTCCAGTCCTTCGGCGCGCCCGGTATCGATGCGCCTGCCGTTCGCGACACCAGCGTTCCGGCGTTTGCTGACGGTGTACCTGGTGAATGGCATCGCGAGTGCTGTGCCAGCAACGCTGGTGCTGTTCTTCATCCGCGACCGACTGCAGGCATCGTCGTTCGAGCCCTTGTTTCTTGCGAGCTATTTCGCGGCGGGCGCGTTGTCGATCCCGCTGTGGGTGCGGGCGGTGCGCTGGGTTGGGCTGGAGCGCGCGTGGCTGATCAGCATGGTTCTGGCCATCGCGGTGTTCAGCGGCGCGACGACACTGGGCGCGGGCGACGTGGTCGCCTATACCGTCGTGTGCACGCTCAGCGGCATCGCGCTCGGTGCCGACCTGACCTTGCCCAGTGCCATCCTTGCCGGTGTGATCCAGCGCGCGGGGCATGGCGCGCAGTCGGAGGGCGCGTACTTCGGCTGGTGGAATTTCGCGACCAAACTGAACCTAGCGCTGGCTGCTGGCGTGGCGCTGCCTGCCTTGTCATGGTTCGGCTACGCACCCGGCAGCGACAGCCCGCAGGCCCTGTCTGCGTTGACCACCGCCTATTGCCTGTTGCCTTGCCTGCTGAAAGCGGGCGCGGCCCTGTTGCTGTACCTCCTGCTGATCCACCACGCCCGGAAAACACCATGAACAGATTCTTGACGCGAGCGCTGGCCGTGGCTGCCCTGGCCTTGCTGGCTTCCTGTGCCGGACCGACGCCGGCCGATTACGCCGCCGAAAAGCCGGTGCTCGATCTGAAGGCCTACTTCGATGGCGACATCACCGCGCACGGGCTGTTCACCGACCGCTCGGGCAAGGTGGTGCGCCGCTTCACCGTGCTGATGAAATGCAGCTGGCAAGGCGACGATGGCGTGCTCGACGAGCGATTCACCTACAACGACGGCGAGAAGCAGCAGCGCATCTGGTACCTGAAGAAGCTGCCCAACGGGCGCTACACCGGTACCGCCGCCGATGTGGTCGGCACGGCCCAGGGCCAGAGCGCGGGCAACGCATTCCAGTGGAGCTACACGCTGAACCTGCCGGTCGACGGCAAGACCTACGAGGTGCAGTTCGATGACTGGATGTACCTGATGGACGAGCACGTGATGCTGAACAAGGCGGTGATGAGCAAGTTCGGAGTGCGGCTGGGTGATGTGACGCTGTCCTTTTACAAACCATGAGGACCCGTCTGGCTGTTGGCAGCGCGCGGGCCGCCGCGCCGGGCCGCCCCAAGCAAGGCCCGACCCTCTCGGAGGGTCGATCGACGACCCCGTCGATCGGGGCGCCGTCATGTCCTTGAACCCACGCATCAGCGACTGGCATGGCCGCGTGGTCTGGTTGGTCGGGGCCTCGAGCGGCATCGGCCTTGCCACGGCGCAACTGCTGCATGCACGCGGCGCGAAGGTGATCGTGTCGGCGCGCAATGCGGCAGCCCTCGCGGCGTTCGAAGCTGCGCATGCGGACAGCCTGGGCATCCCGCTCGACGCCACCGACCGCGAGGCCATGGCCCGCGCTGTGCAGCGCATCGTCGCGCGCTTCGGCCGGCTGGACATGGCGCTGTACTGCGCCGGGCATTACGCGGCCTTGCGCGCGACCGCCTTCGATCTGGATCAGATGCTGCAGCACGACAAGGTCAACTACGTCGGCGCGCTGTACATGCTGGACGCGGTGTTGCCGGTGCTGCTGCGGCAGAAGTCGGGGCACATCAGCCTGGTGGCGAGCGTCGCAGGCTACCGCGGCCTGCCGAATGCGCTGGCCTACGGGCCGACCAAGGCGGCGCTGATCAATCTGGCGCAGACGCTGTACCTCGATCTGCAGCCGCAGGGCGTTGGCGTGTCGGTGATCTGCCCGGGCTTCGTCGAGACACCGCTGACAGCACAGAACGAGTTCAAGATGCCGGCGCTGATCCAGCCTGAAGAGGCTGCGCAGGAGATGCTGGCCGGCTGGGCGGCGGGGGAGTTCGAAATCCATTTCCCGAAGCGGTTCACGCGTTTCCTGAAGGCGCTGAGCCACCTCGGCGATGGCCTGTACTTTCGGGCTATCCGACGCGTCACGGGGTTGTAGCCACCCCATGACCCACGATTCAGCCGCACGCAGCCACGACCCCCGCGTGGCACGCATCATCGAAGCCTTCGAAGGCCTGACGCCCGCCGATCTGCCCCGGCTCGGCGAGTTCTATGCGCCAGACGCCGAGTTCAAGGACCCCTTCAACGAAGTGCGTGGCGTGCTGGCGATACAGCAAGTGTTCGAGCACATGTACGTGGCGCTGGAGGCACCGCGTTTCGTCATCCACGACGTGGTGGCGCAAGGCGACCAGTGCGTGCTGACCTGGGATTTCATCTTCCGCTTCAGGCGCTTCAGCCGCGAATGGCAGACGGTGCGTGGCGCCTCGCACCTGAAGCTTGATGCCCACGGGCTGATCACGCTGCACCGCGACTACTGGGACGTGGCCGAGGAACTGTACGAAAAACTGCCCGGCGTCGGCGCGCTCATGCGCTGGCTGAAGCGGCGAGCGAATTCCTGAGGCGCATCGACGGCCTCAGGTGTGCCCGGCCGTGCCCGAGAAGCGGCGCGAGAGCACCAGGACCACGACCGACAGCACGCTGAGCCACGCCGCCTGTCCGTGAGCGCCGAAGTGGTCGATCATCAGGCCGCTGAACGACGGGCCGATCGCCCCGCCGACGGTGTAGCCGGTGATCATCGCGGCCGTGCCGGCGATGGCCGACGATGACGCGAACTGATGCGCCACGCGGATCATCGTCAGCGTGTACAGCGCGCCTCCGACCGCGCCCCAGATGAAGGCGCAGAGCCACAGCACCGGCGGCCAGACCACCGCTGCAGCAAACGCTGCGGAGGCACTCAACAGCAGCGCGCCGGCCAGGCCGAAGACGGTGCGTGGCGGCATGTGATCGGACAACCAGCCGCAGGGATACTGCAAGGCAAAACTGCCCAGACCGAGCGCGCCGGCCAGCGACGTCGCGGCGGCGAGTGACAGGCCCGACTGGGAACCGTAGGCGGTGGTGATCGAACCGAGGCCGGCCTCGAACACGCCCCCGGCAAAGGCGATCGTCACCAGCCCCGGCACGCTGCAGATCGTGGCCCACAGACCCGTCGGCAGCGCATCCTCGTGGCTGGCCTGCAGCGCAGCGACACCGCGGCCGAAGGTCACGAACAACCCCACGAGCATCAGTGACGCGGCGAACACCGTCAGCGCCTGTGGCGACAGCGGCAACAAGCCCGGAAGGAAAGGCCCGACCGCGAGCGCGGCACCCAGCGCACTTTGGTACAGCCCGGTGAAGCGCCCCCGACGGCCGGGCGGTGCGTTGTGGGCGATCAGTGCCTCGGTGCCATTCCAGACGGCCGCGGCGCCGATGCCCCCCAGCACCGCCAAGGCACACCACAGCGCGTAATCGGTGGTCACCGCATAGCCCAGCGTGGCCAGCGCCTCCAGGCTCATGCCGATGCGGTAGGCGGTGGCCACCCCCAGCCGCGCAAACACCTGTGGCATCAGCGGCACCATCAGCGCCACGGTCAGGAACGGCAGCATCGCCAGCACGCCGATCGCCGAGGCGCTGACGCCCGCGGTCTGCAGCCGAACCGCAAGCACGGGCTGCAGCATCGAGAACGACATCACCATCAGCGTGGTGGCACAGGCCACCCGCAGCAGGGCGATCAAGGCGATGCGCTCGGAGGTCGGGCCTGACTGATCGGCCGGAGATGCAGTCACCGGCGGGGCACGCCTGCGACAGCAGGCTTCTCGTCGAAATAGCACTCGCCGCCCGCCCAGCGGCCGCCCAGGTCACCGCAGATGCCTTGCGCGTGCCAGACCTTCAAACCGAACACGGCGATGACCACCACCAGGCCACCGACCATCAGCAGCCACTTGTCCTTCATCGGTTCACAGCCAACCCTTGCGGCGAAAGTAGATGAAGGGCACGGCGACCGAGGCCACCATCAAGGCGATGGCAAAGGGATACCCGTATTGCCACTGCAATTCGGGCATGGCCTGGAAGTTCATGCCATAGACGCTGGCAATCAGCGTTGGCGGCAGCAGCCCGACGCTGGCCACGGAGAAGAGCTTGATGATCTTGTTCTGGTTGATGTTGATGAAACCGACGGTCGCGTTCATCAGGAAGTTGATCTTGTCGAACAAGAAGGTGGTGTGGCTGTCCAGCGAATCGATGTCGCGCATGATCTGCCGCGCTTCCTCGAACTGCTCGGCATTGAGCAGGCGGCTGCGCATCATGAAGCTGACCGCACGCCGGGTGTCCATGACATTGCGCCGGATACGGCCATTCAGGTCTTCCTCCTTCGCGATGGCCGACAGCGCTTCGGCGGCGACGGCATCGTTGACATCTTCCTTGAGCACCCGCTGGCTGACTTTTTCGAGGGCGTCATAGATGCCTTCCAGCGCATCGGCGCTGTACTCGGCGTCGGCGTCGTAGAGCTTCAGCAGCACGTCTTTCGCATCTTCGATCAGCGCTGGAATGCGGCGCGCGCGCAGCCGAAGCAACCGGAACACGGGCAGTTCCTCGCCATGCACCGAGAACAGCACGTTCTTGAACAGGATGAACGCGACCCGGACGTTGCGCGGCGTTTCGTCGTCATCGATCAGGAAATCGCTGCGTATGTGCAGCTCACCGTTGTCTTCTTCGTAAAAACGGGCTGATTCTTCAAGATCGTCGTCGACCGCGTCTTCGGGGATCGTGACGCCGAAGTGCTGCGCAATCCAGCCTTTTTCTTCTGCCGTGGGGGCATCGAGGTCGACCCACACCGGCTGCACGTTGGACAGCGCGTCGCGGCTTTCGATCTCTTCCTGGAACAGCCGGCCATGGGCCAGCGAAAAGACATTGAGCATGGAAGCCCCAGCGAAGCGACAGCGAAAATTATCGCATCGGGCCTTGCGGGACAAAGCGCACGCAAATCGATACCCATGGAATCGCTTTCAGCCTTGCCCAACTCGCCGATCAGGCGCAAGATGTCCTCACAGGTCGGGTCGCGCCAGCCCTTGTAGGTGACGAGACCCACCCCTGTGCCTCCTGTCTTCCATCCGTGCGAAAGGGGTTTTCATGAACTTGACGATCAGCGGCCATCACCTCGACATCACGCCCTCTCTGCGAGAGTACGTGCTCACCAAGCTGGACCGGGTCACACGCCACTTCGATCAGGTGGTCGATGTCACCGTGCTGCTATCGGTCGAGAAGCTCAGAGAGAAGGAGCGCCGGCAGAAGGCCGAAGTGACACTGCACGTCAAAGGCAAGGACATCTTTGTAGAGCAATCGTGCGAAGACATGTACGCCGCCATCGATCAATTGATGGACAAGCTCGATCGACAGGTGTGTCGCCACAAGGGCAAGCTGCAAGACCACCACCACGTGGCGGCAAAACGACTGGATGCCCAGGTGGCTTGACGCTTCAACCACAATGCTCTTAGAAACAGCGGCCTGACGGCCGCTGTTTCGCCTTTGGAAACCACACCCCCGAGACCGGGGATTTCTTCACATTGCTGCAACGCAACATCATGTGCACAATGCTTTCTGGTTCGTGGTCGTTCCAACCTGACCCGCACCGCGCATCCTCCGTCATCCCCACGGCAGTGCGCAACGAGGCTTCCGCTGAAGTTGCCGCTTGGACACCCCGATGAACCGTCTCGCTGCCATCCTGCCCGCCAGCAATGTGCTGGTCGATGTGGACGCCACCAGCAAAAAGCGCGTGTTCGAACACGTCGGCTTGCTGTTTGAAAATCAGCATGCGGTGGCCCGCGCGACCGTCACCGACAACCTGTTTGCGCGAGAACGGCTGGGCTCGACCGGCCTCGGGCATGGCGTAGCCATTCCGCACGGACGCATCAAGGGCTTGAAGAATCCCCTGGCCGCCGTGATCCGGGTACAGCAAGCGATTCCGTTCGACGCACCGGACGACGAGCCCGTCACGCTGATGATCTTCCTGTTGGTGCCGGAGGCGGCCACGCAGCGACACCTCGAGATCCTGTCGGAGATCGCCGAAATGCTGAGCGACCGGGAGTTGCGTGAACGTCTGAAGACAGAAAATCCGGCGGCCAAGGTGCACGAGCTGATCGCCAATTGGGAACCGCTGAAATCCGTGGCTTGACGCGGCGACGGAGCACCGCCCGAATCTCCCGCGCGGCTCACAGCGGTCGACCCAGACAGCACACCGTTCCGACATGAAGCCCATCGTCATCAGTGCTGAAGCGCTGTTCGAACACCACCGTGTCGCGCTGCGATGGGAATGGCTGGCAGGCCATGCGCACCCGGAACGCCGCTTCGACGAAGCGGCGGTGCGCAATGCGCAATCGGCTGCCGATCTGGTGGGCTATCTCAACTACATCCATCCTTACCGGGTGCAGTTGGTCGGGCGTCGCGAGGTGGCCTACTTGCTGGACGCATCGGCGGAGGACCAGGAGCGGCGCATTCAGCGCATCGTGACGCTGGAGCCCCCGGTGGTCATCGTTGCCGACGGACAAACGCCACCCGACCGGCTGGTCGCGATGTGCGAACGCGCAGCGATCCCGCTGTTCGTCACCGCCGAGTCAGCCGGCCAGGTCATCGACATGGTGCGCGGCTACCTGAGCCAGCTGTTCGCAGAACGCACGACGCGTCACGGTGTCTTCATGGACATCCTGGGCCTGGGTGTCTTGCTGACGGGCGAGTCGGGTCTGGGCAAGAGCGAGCTGGGTCTGGAGCTGATCTCTCGCGGCCATGGCCTGGTGGCCGACGATGCGGTCGACATCTACCGGATGTCGCAGAGCGCCCTGGAGGGCCGTTGTCCGGAACTGCTGATGAACCTGCTCGAGGTTCGGGGCATCGGCCTGCTCGACATCAAGGCCATCTTCGGTGAAACCGCGGTCCGCCGGAAAATGCGCGTCAAGCTGATCGTGCACCTGGTGCGCAAGGAAACGATGGAACGCGAGTTCGAGCGGCTGCCCTACGAACCGCTGTACGAGAACATCCTCGACGTGCCGGTGCGCAAGTCGGTCATCGCGGTGGATGCCGGCCGCAACCTCGCGGTGCTGGTCGAAGCCGCCGTGCGCAACACCATCTTGCAGCTGCGCGGGATCGACACCTACAAGGAATTCATCGAGCGGCACCAGCGCGCGCTCGAGCGCGGCATGGAATGATCTGCAGCGCTCAGTCGTGCGATTGACCCCACCCGCGCAAATTCAACGCGGCTTGTGTGTGCAGTTCTTCTTGGCGCACACCGCATACAGCGACAGTGCGTGTTCCTGCAGATCGAAGCCCCTAGCCTGAGCAACCGCGCGTTGCCGCTTTTCGATCTCGGCGTCGAAAAATTCCTCGACGCGACCACAGTCCAGGCACACCAGGTGATCGTGGTGCTTGCCCTCGTTGAGCTCGAACACCGACTTGCCGGACTCGAAATGATTGCGCGACAGGATGCCTGCCTGTTCGAACTGCATCAGCACCCGGTACACCGTGGCCAGACCCACGTCGGAGCCATCGGCAAGCAACACCTTGTACACGTCCTCGGCGGTCAGGTGCCGCTGGACGGCCTGCTGGAAGACTTCCAGGATCTTGATCCGCGGCAAGGTGGCTTTCAAGCCGCTGCTCTTGAGTTCGTCAGCGTTCGACATGGTGGCTCCCGTGGGGCGATCGGGTCACAGCCCCTACCGCTAGAATGATTCGATCATATCGAGTCGGGTTTGCGCTGCGTGAATCCTTGAATCTGCCATGCGACTGATTTCAACGGTTCGCTCCAGCCTGCTGATGCTTGGCGCTGTCGGAATGACCGTCGGGCTCGCAGGCTGCGAGAACCTGATGTCCAAAGAGAGCCTCACGAACATCGCCAGGCCCTACAGCGTCGAGGTCGTGCAAGGCAATGTGCTCACCAAGGAACTGATCTCGCGGGTGCAGATCGGGATGCCTCGGGCCCAGGTGCGCGACCTGCTCGGCTCGCCGCTGCTGACCGACGTCTTCCACGGCGACCGCTGGGACTACGTCTTCACGATACGCCGCCGCGGCACCGAGCCTCAACTGCGGCGGGTGGTGGTGATGTTTCAGGGCGACCGCCTGGTCAGCGTGGACACTGGTGGCGAGCTGCCCGCCGAAGAAGCCTTCGTGGCATCGATCGACTCAGCCTCCTCGGGTGGCAAGCCACGGCCACTTGCCTTGAGCGCCGACGAGTTGCAATCCTTGAAGCCCCCCCCGAAACAGCCGGTGGTTGAACCCCCGACCGTGCCGCCAGGCCGTGTCTACCCGCCGCTGGAGCCGCCGCGCTGATGGGGCTGCCGGCGGAAGCATCCGCGACCGGGGCCGGCACGTCGCGCACTGCAGCCGACGGTGCGGACCGACTCAGAGTCGCCATCGCCGGTGCTTCGGGCCGCATGGGGCGCATGCTGATCGAAGCGGTCATCGCAGCCAGCGACGACATGGTGCTCAGCGGTGCGCTGGATCTGGCCGACAGCCCGGCGCTGGGGCAGGATGCCGCAGCCTTTGCCGGACACACCAGCGGCGTGACCATCACCGCCGACCTGCGCAAGGGCCTGGCCACTGCGCAGGTGCTGATCGATTTCACTCGACCCGCCGGAACGCTGGCACATCTGGCCGTGTGCCGTGAGCTGGGCGTCAAGGCAGTGATCGGCACCACCGGCTTCACCGAAGCGCAGAAGGCCGAGATCGCCGACCACGCCCGTCACATCGCCATCATGATGGCGCCCAACATGAGCGTGGGCGTGAATGTGGTCCTGAAGCTGCTGGACACCGCCGCGCGCATGCTCAGCGCAGGCTATGACATCGAGATCATCGAAGCGCATCACCGCCACAAGGTCGACGCCCCGAGCGGTACCGCGCTGAAGATGGGCGAGGTGGTCGCTGAGGCGCTCGGGCGTGACCTGAAGACGTGTGCGGTGTACGGCCGCGAGGGCGTCACTGGCGAGCGCGATCCATCCACCATCGGCTTCGCAACGATCCGTGGCGGCGATGTCGTGGGCGACCACACGGTGCTGTTCGCGGGCATCGGCGAGCGCATCGAGATCAGCCACAAGAGTTCGAGCCGCGCCACCTACGCGCAGGGTAGCCTGCGCGCAGCGCGCTTCCTTGCTACGCGGTCGAACGGCGTCTTCGACATGAACGATGTGTTGGGGTTGACATGAGCCACGGCCACTTCGTGCCCGAACCGAGGATCACGCGATGAGCGGCTTCAGCCAGTTCTGGGACCAGGGCGATCTCATCACGCGCAGTGTCGCGCTGCTGCTGCTGATGATGTCGATCAGCGCTTGGGTGCTGATCTTCTGGAAGGGCTGGCTGCTGCGCCGCGTGCGCAGCGACATCACCCGAGCGGTCCCGGCGTTCTGGGCCGCTGCCGATCTGCAGACCGCACGCACCCAGCTCGCTGCCTTCGACCGCGAACAGGTGCTCACGCCCTTGCTGGCCGCTGCAATCGCGCAGCCCAACGTGCACACGCTCGAAGCGCATGGTCAGCGCGCGTCGCAGCTGACGCGCCGGCTGCGGGACGCCCTGCATGCGGTGCTGCGGCAGCTGCAATTCGGCCAGGTGGTGCTGGCATCGATCGGCAGCACCGCGCCCTTCATCGGTCTGTTCGGCACCGTGTGGGGCATCTATCACGCGCTGGTCAGCATTGCGTCTGCCGGCACGATCACCATCGAGCGCGTGTCCGGCCCGGTGGGCGAAGCGCTGGTCATGACGGCCGCGGGCCTGGCGGTGGCGATTCCGGCGGTGCTGGCATTCAACATCTTCGGCAAGATGGTCGGCGCCTGCGAGGCCGAGCTCGAGGGCTTTGCGCACGATCTGCGCGAAATGCAGGCCGATACCGACACCCACGGGACACCTGCACGCGGGAGCTGAAGATGGCCTTCGGACGCCTCGAACGCACCTCCGGCCCGCAGCCGATGAGCGACATCAACATGACGCCGTTGATCGACGTGATGCTGGTGCTGCTGGTCATCTTCATGATCACCGCGCCGCTGATGACCAGCAGCCTGAAGCTGGACCTGCCCAAGTCGGACGCCGCGCAGCCCAGCGACACCCCCACCTTCATCGCGGTGTCGATCGACACCAACGGCCGGCTTTTCCTGGCCGACGCGGAAATCGACGCCACCGCGCTCGCGCAGCAGGTCGCTGAACTGGCTCAGGCCAACCCGCAGACCGAGGTCCAGCTGCGCGCCGATCAGGCCGTGCCGTACGGCCGCGTGGCAGAGGTGATCGGCATCGTCCAGAAAGGCGGGCTGACGCGCATCGGATTCGTGGCCGTGGCCCCGCCGTCGGCTGCACCCTCCGCAACGCCCTGACGGGTGTCGCGCCGGGGGCAGGCGCTGATGCTCAGTCTTCCTTGAGGTGCCCCGCGCGCTGCTGCTTGGTCTCGATGTAGCGGGCGTTGTAGGGGTTCACCGGCCCGTACAGGGCCAGCCGCTCGACCACCTCGATGCCGCCGGCTTCGATCGCGGCGATCTTGCGTGGGTTGTTGGTCAGCAGGCGCACCCGCTTGATACCGAGCGACTTCAGCATCGCCAGCGCCGGTGTGTAGTCGCGCTCGTCGGCCATGAAGCCCAGGTAGCGGTCGGCATCGATGGTGTCGAGACCTTCGTCCTGCAGGCGATAGGCGCGCAGCTTGTTCGCCAGTCCGATCGAGCGGCCTTCTTGCTGCAGGTACAGCAGCACGCCGCCGTGCTCTGCCAGCCGGGTGATGGCGCGCCGCAACTGATCACCACAGTCGCAGCGCAGGCTGCCCAGCAGATCGCCGGTCAGGCAGGCTGAATGCAGCCGCAGCGGCACGGGCTGCGTGAAATCGGGCTGGCCGACGATGATGGCCAGGTGTTCGGCGCCGCCCGCGTCCTCGCGAAACAGCACCACTTCGCAGTCCTCATGCGCCTCGATGGCCACCTGGGCGTCGCTGACACGGCGCAGGCTGCGCTCGCCACGGGCCGGTGCACGCTGCACGTCGGCGGTGGACACCGACAACAGCTGCGCCGCGGTCAGCTGCGCGGCAGCGGTCGCTGGCAGCTCGGCCACCAGCAAGGCCGGCATCAGGCGACCGTTCTTGGCCAGTGCCAGGGCGGCGTCGAAGACCTGCTGCTGCACCGTCGACTGCGGCAAGACCGACAGCGATGCCGTGGGCATCGACTGGCCCGAGGCGGGCGTCACCGCGGCCAGCTCCAGCAACGCCTCCAGCGAGACACCGGCAGGCAGCGCGATCGACACCGCGGAGCCCGGCTGCGCGGACAGCGACAGCCCCAAGGTCGAGGCCCGCTCGGCGGTGAGCAGCAGCTGCAACGGCGCACCCCAGGAAGCCAGCCAGGCCAGCCGGTCTGCGTTCAGTGTTTCGACCGCTGCCACCAGGTGGCAGGGGCCACTGGCGGCCGTCTGGTCATGCGCCAGGCCCGTCAGGCAGACGGCCCGCCCATGCATCAACTCGGTTTGCGCCCGGTCCACCCGCACCGCGGCCTGTTCGTCCTCCGGACTGCTGCGCACGAGGGGACGTTGTTCCTGATAACGATCGTTCATCCCCTGATTTTGACGTGTGGCGGTTGACGGGGGCCGACCACCCGTCGGCGGAGATACTCGTGGAGGGTGTTTCAGCCCTGCAGCCCTAGCGCCTCGAGCACGGCGTCGATGCGCAGTTCCTCGGCCACCGCGGCCGCCGATGCGGGCACGTGGTAGGACACCACCCCCAGCAACGGGGCGTCGTGGCGCTGCTGCAGTGCGCGGGCCAGCGTGTCGATGTTGAGCTGAGCGTGCGGCATGGTGGGCTCGATGCGGTTGGCGACCCAGCCGGCCAGCCGCAGCCCGCGCGCTGTGACGGCTTCGGCGGTCAGCAGCGCATGGTTGATGCACCCCAGCCGCAGGCCCACGACCAGGATCACCGGCAAATCAAGGGCAACGGCCAGGTCGTCGGTGCCCCAATCGGTGTCGGGGGTTGCGGCGACAGTGTCATCTGACACCGCAGGCGCTTCGCTGAAGGCCTGCGACTCGACCAGGGGCACACAGAAACCGCCTGCGCCTTCGACCACCAACACATCGCAGCGCGGCATCAGCCGATGGGCGCCGGCGATCAACAGCGCGGGCTCGATGCGCCCGCCCTCGAGCCGCGCCGCCAGATGCGGTGCGCAGGCTTCTTCGAGCAGACACGGACAGACCTCGCTGCGCGTCAGCTCGATGGAACTCGCGGCGTGCAGGGCTTCGACATCCTCGTTGTGCCAATGCCCGTCCGGGCCAGTGGCGGCCGCCTGCCAAACGGCACCGGCGGCCACTGGTTTGTAGCCGGCCACGCGCAGACCCTGCCGCGCCAGCGCATGCAGCAGGCCGGCCGTGACCGTGGTCTTGCCGACCTCGGTGTCGGTACCGGTGACGAAGCAACCGCGCAAGGGCTGGCTGCGGCCTGCGTCCACCACGGCTTGCGGCAGCGCCTCGGGCTCGTCCGCCACGGCCGACTCGGCCACAGGCAACACGGTCGGCGGGTCACCCGCCCCCAACATCATGGTCATGCCATGTCCTTTCCTGCCAGCGCCAGCGCCGACAACAGCCGCTCGACATCCCCCACGCCATGCGCTGCGCTGAAGGTGATGCGCAGCCGCGCACCGCCCGAAGGCACGGTGGGCGGCCGGATCGCGGGCACCCAGAGGCCCTGCGACTCGAGCGCCGCCGACATCGCCAGCGCGTCTTCGCTGCGGCCCACGATCAGCGGCTGGATCGCAGTCTGCGAGGCGGCCAGCTGCCAGCCACGGTCACGCAACAGATCGCCCAGCACCTCGGGCACGCCGCGCCGGAAGGCGGCCACCAGCGCTGCCAGATGCCGCCGACGCTGCTCGCCTTCGTCGCGACGGATCAACTGCAGACTGGCGCGCACCGCGTGCGCCACCGCCGGCGGCGAGGCGGTGGTGTAGATGTAGGGCCGCGCGCTCTGCACCAGCCAGTCGATGACGGTGCGGTGCGCCGCGACGAAGGCCCCGGCCACACCGGCCGCCTTGCCCAGCGTGCCCATGCAGATCAGGCGCTCGCTGCGCAATCCGAAATGCGACAGCACGCCGCGCCCCTGCTCGCCCAGCACGCCGAAGCCGTGCGCGTCGTCCACCACGAGCCAGGCATCGTGCCGCTCGGCGAGCGTCAGCAGCTCGGGCAGCCGCGCCAGATCACCGTCCATGCTGAAGACGCCGTCGGTCACGATCAGCTTGCGCGGCGTGCTGCAGGCCGAAATCCGGCGGTCGAGGCCGGCGAGATCGTTGTGCGGATAGGTGTAGACGGCTGCCTTGGCCAGCCGCGCGCCATCGATCAGCGAGGCGTGGTTCAGCAGGTCGGTGTAGATCGTTGTCTGAGCGTCACCCAGCGCCGTCAGCAGCGCCATGTTGGCCATGTAGCCGGTGCAGAACGTCAGCGCACGGACCTCGGGGCCCTGCGACGACAGCATCTCGGCGAGGTCATCTTCCAGCAGTGCGTGCGCGCGCGAATGTCCACTGATCAGGTGCGAGGCGCCGCTGCCGGCACCGTAGCGCTGCGCACCCTCGGCCAGCGCCTCGATCAGGAGCGGATGGTTGGCCAGGCCCAGGTAATCGTTGCTGCAGAAGGCCAGCAACTCACGCGGGAGGCCATCGTGTGCGCTGACGGTCTGGCGGGGCGCGCAGGCGGTCTCGGCGATGCGACGATGGCGGCGCAGCGACTGCGCCTCGCGCTCGGCCAGCTGCTGTTCGAGGTGCTTCAGCATCGCGATGGGCGGGTCAACGGCCGGTGCTCACAGCACCGCATGCAACGTGGCCACCACGCGCTCGGAGAGGTAGGCGACATGCTCGTCGTTCAGCACATACGGCGGCATCAGGTACACCGTGCGGCCGATCGGTCGGATCAGCAGGCCCCGCGCGCGGCCCGCCAGGTGGAAACGTTCGGCGAAACGAACCCCGGCATGCGCTTCACGCACATCGAACGCCCAGATCATGCCGCGCTGACGCACGTGCTCGATGCGTGCATCACCCTCGAGCCGCGCCGCGAGCGCCGTCGTGAGGAGCGCACCGGTCTCGCGGTTGCGCTGCAACACCGGCTCGTCATCGAAGCGGTCCAGCACCGCCAGCGCAGCGCGGCAGGCCAGCGGGTTGCCGGTGTACGAGTGCGAGTGCAGGAAGCCCCGCGCGGTGTCGTCGTCGAGAAACGCCTCGTAGATCGCGTCGGTGGCCAGCACCAGCGACAGCGGCAGGTAGCCGCCGCTGATGCCTTTCGACAGACACAGCAGGTCGGGCCAGATCGTCGGCCCGCCCTCGGGCGACGCCTGCTCGAACGCGAAGAAGGTGCCGGTGCGCCCGCAGCCGACCGCGATCTCGTCGGCGATCAGGTGCACCTGGTGGCGATCGCACAGCGCGCGCACCTCGCGCAGGTAGGCCGCATCGTGCATCGCCATGCCGGCAGCGCACTGCACCAGCGGCTCGATGATCAGCGCGGCGACCTGCCCGGCGCGTGATTCCAACAGCATCGCCAGCTCGGCCACCGCGCGCTGCGCCACCTCGGCCGCCGACTCGCCCGGCGCCGCCTGCCGGGCGTCGGGGGCCATCACCACATGGGCGCGCATCAGCAGCGGGTCGTAGGCATCGCGGAAGACGGCCACATCGGTGACCGCGAGTGCACCGATGGTCTCGCCGTGGTAGCCGTGTCGCAGGCAGACGAATTCGCGCTTGTCGCCCAGGCCGCGGTTCTTCCAGCTGTGGAAGCTCATCTTCAGCGCGATCTCGACCGCCGAAGCGCCATCGCTCGCGAAAAAGGTGTGGCCCAGCGCATGGCCGGTGCGCGCCGACAGGCGCTCGGCCAACTCCACCGCTGGTGCGTGGGTGCAGCCGGCCAGCATCACGTGCTCGAGCGTGTCGAGCTGGTGCTTGAGCGCGGCGTTGATGCGTGCGTCGGCATGGCCGAACAGGTTGACCCACCAGGAGCTGGTGGCATCGAAGTAGCGCAGGCCGTCGACATCTTCGAGCCATGGCCCCTGCGCCCGCGCGATCGCCAGCGGCGGCGCCTCGCCCAGGCGCTTCATCTGCGTGCAGGGGTGCCACACGCTCGCCGCGCTGCGTTGCTGCCAAGCGGCATGGACGGACGAAGCAGATGGGCTGTTTGAGGAGGTGGTCATGGGGCAGGCCTGATCGAACCGCATTATCGAAGGCCTGCCGGTGCAGGGTCGGTCGGCCCCGAGGCACCTGCGGCACGGGTGCGGGAATGCCCCCCTACAGTCCGGCGCCGGTTTGACGACAAACCGATACAACCTTGAAACCGGAGTCGCCATGACCCAACCCGCCGCGGCCATCGCCACCGACTTTTCCTCTGCCAATCCCCACGCGCTGGCGACGATCCTCGACGCCAGCCAGACCCAGAAAATCATCGCCGCACGCGACATCTTCGACATCGCCGGCATCAAGCTGTGGGCGCAGGACCTGCCCGTCTCGCAGGCATTGCAGCGCAAGCTGCTCGATCGGCAGCTCAAAGAGCCGCTGGAGAGCTGCCTGAAGGTCGAGGATGGCGTCACCGCGCGCACGCTGGCCGATGCGGTCCAGGCGCTGCTGTACGAGCCCATCGCATTGGCCTCCCTGCTGCACCCGCATGCCGACGCCCTGCTGCGCGAAGCGGCGGCGCTGCCGGTGCACCCGGTGGCGCAGCTGCTGCTGAGTGCGTCTCGCGCCAGCAGTCCGGCGCGGTTCGAGCATGCGGTCCACGCCATGGCCCTGAACGGGGCGCTGATGCTGACCCATGGCGGCAACGCCGCCGATCTGCGCGCGGCCATGCTGTGCGGCCTGCTGCACGACCTGGGCGAGATGTACATCGGCCCGGAATACGGCGAAGCTGAAGCCGAACGCACGGTCGATTTCCTGAGCTACCAGCAGCTCGTCGTGCACCCGCACGTGGGCAGCCTGCTGCTCAAGCAGCTCACCGACTACCCGGCCGACATTGCCCGTGCGATCGCGGAGCACCATGAGCGGATGGACGGCTCGGGTTTCCCGCACTGCCTGCAGGGTGACGAGGTGTCTGCGCTCGGCCGGCTGCTCGCCGTCACCGAGTCGACGCTGGCCGCGCTCGCGGACGAGCAGGCACCGCTGTCGCGCGCGAGCGTTGCGCTGCGGGTGGTGCCTGGCGAATTCGACCTGCGCTGGGTCGGACTGATCGCCCAGGTGGTGCGCGAGCAGCCGCCCACGGTGGCGCACTGCCGCACCGATGAATTGAAGACCCGCCTGAACAAGCTCTCGTCGGTGATGGACGATGCCAGCGACGCGGCCGCCGCACTGCTGCACGAGGCCATGTCCGAGGACCTGCAAGGGGCGCTGGCGCTGACCGAGTACCTGCTGAACCGCCTGCGCCGCGGCCTGACCACCACCGGCCTGTGGCACCTCGATCCGGTGGCCTCGCCCAACGCCGCCGAGGTGGAGGCCGTGGAAGGCGAGTTGCGCTACCGGCTGCGACGCATCGAGCGTGCGGTGCGGCTGCGCGCAGGCTTGCTGACCGACCAGGACACCCAGCGCCTGGACCGCGTCTGCCAGCGGCTGACGATCAGCGCCTGAGGCGGGGTCGGCCTCCGATCGTGCCCGCGTCGCGCGTGACCTGCGAACCCGGCACACGCAAAATACAGCGCCATGGACCTCGCCGAACCCCTGCTCGCCGGACTGACGTTGGCCGTCTGCGCGGTGCTGCTGGTGCGGCTGTGCCTGCCTCTGGCACACCGCCAGCGCTTCGATCGCACCCTGCGCGGCTGGGGCTGGACGCTGCGCCACGGCGCACTGCAGCTGTGGCACTGGCGCACATCGCGGCGTCTGGCCCGCGCCGAGGCCGAAGCCGTGATCCGGCGCGCCCGCGCTGGCAAGCCGGTGGATGATGACGGCGAGTGGACCGGCAACGTCTACACACCGAAGTCGTTTCGCAAAACACGCCGGCCCGACCAGCTGCATTGACGCGGCGGCGGCCAGGGTCGCACGCCCGATGGTCGGCGCGGTGCATGCTGCATCGCTGAAGGTGTCTGGGCGCTGCGCGGATAGGGGGATACGAGCCCCCGATGGGGCTCAAGTCCGGCCCGTCTGCGGACGATCTTGCCGTGATGGTCAGCCACGCCGATACACACGGGCCACCCGCGGCACCGCCCACACCCTGGGCGGGCTCGGGCGAGGGCGCCGTGCCTGCGCGACCCGCAAGGCCGCTCGCGCTGCGCCTGCCGATGCGCATGGCGGGCGCATTCACGAACGAGCGCCGGCTGGTGATCTGTCTGGCGCTGACGCTGATCGCGATCCAGGTCGGCCTGATGGTGTTTCTGAAGTCCCGGCACGATGGGCTGACGTTGGCGGCCATCCGCGATGTCCTGCAGGGCGGCTACCTGACCGTGCAGAACCAGGTCTTCGAGGAACAGGAAAATCTGGCGGCCGGCACCAAGCTGATGGCGTCGGAGTACGGCCTGCGGCAGGCGGTGGCCACCCACGACCAGCCGACCATCGATTCCATGCTGGAGAACCACCAGGCACGCAGCACGCGCATCCTGTATTCGGTTCAGCCATGGGCGGGGGCACCGTCCAAGTCCACCGAATTGGCGCCCAGGGTCTCCGTCAACCTGCTGGATTTCACCGTGGTGCGAGACGCCGGCTCGCCGCAACTGGTCATCTACCGCAATGCGGACATCCTGGCACCACGGCCGATCGCCACGTTGCGAGGAACGATCGCGATCGATGACGGCTTCGCGCGGCGGCTCTCGAAGCTCACCGGATTCGAGCTGATCGTCTCCAGCGCTCGCCCCGGAGACCCGCCTCGCGTGCTGGCCTCGTCATTGAGCCCCGACCTTGCGCAGCGGACCTTCGCGCAACTGCAGCGTGCACTGGCCGATGGAGATGCCAGGCCGGCCGACACCCGCAGCGGTCAGGCCCCCATCGGCACCGACCCGGCGATGCCGGCCGAACTGATCCGGGTGTCGACCGGGGGCGACTACTCCTTCATGCGGGTCAAGGCGCTCGCGTCGTCGGCCGACGGGGACGTGTGGATCTGGATCGGCAAGCTCGACAACCAGGCGGTGCCCGCGCTGCTGGACGCGGCCGCTGCCGTGCAGGGCTGGATCCTGGCCTCGCTGGTGTTGTCGGTGCTGGCGGTCAGCGCATTGGCCTACCGGCTCGTGCGCCCGATCAGCGCATCGGCCAACACCGACGCCCTCACCGGCCTGCCCAACCGGCGCGCATTCATGCCGGCGGCCACCGCAGCGATGTCGGCTTGCAGGATGCAGGGCCAGTCGATCGCCCTGCTGTCGATGGACCTGGACAAGTTCAAGCCGATCAACGACACGCTGGGGCATGCGGCAGGAGACGAGGTGCTGCGCGTGGTCGGTGAGCGCCTGCGCAAATTCTTCCGGGCCGGCGACATCGTGGCGCGATTGGGTGGCGACGAGTTCTGCGCGCTGCTGAGAGATGTCGCACCCGCGCAATTGCCGGCGCTCACCGATCGGGTGCGCGCGGCACTGGAGGCGCCGATCGAGCGCGACGGCAAGACCCTGGCGATCGGCTGCAGCATGGGTGTCATGGTGGCTCAACACGACGACGTGCTGCGCCTCGAGGAACTGATGGATCGCGCCGACGCCGCCCTCTACCGGGCCAAGCGGACACGGTCTGCGACGGTGTTCTGGAGCCATGACATCGGCTTCGGTGCGTGATCTGGCAGGCATGCAGCCTCGGGACCGGCGCGTCGACGACGCCTGTCGAGGCGGTGATGCCGTTGATTGACAAAACTTAATGGGAATGATTATCATCTTCACCTGATTGCGGTCGATGGCTGACTGCAATCCGGTCAGCCATCTGCTTCAAGCCATCTGTTTTCCGCGCCGGGTCGCGGTCGAGATCGCTGCAGAAAGCCAGCCTCTGCGCTTTTTTGCGGTTTCGACCCCTTACGACCACTCTCGAGGAAAACCATGGCTCACATCCAGTCCCGCCCGCACGCCCGTCCCTCTCGTCACTTTCGTTCCTTTCATTTGACCCAGTCTGCCGCTGCGGTGGCGGCCCTGGCCCTGCCCGTTGCAGCGCAGGCGCAGCAAGCCACGCCCCCGGCGGCGGCAGCCTCGGCGCCGGCGCGAAACGCGGTGCTGCCCGAGGTCAAGGTCAAGTCGGCAGCCGAGGTGCCTTACAA
Source organism: Burkholderiales bacterium PBB1 (assembly GCA_002255905.1). Lineage (GTDB taxonomy): Bacteria > Pseudomonadota > Gammaproteobacteria > Burkholderiales > Burkholderiaceae_C > PBB1. Next base: position 187,200 of record NKIN01000004.1, on the reverse strand, counting down.
GGCCGAGGCCATGTCGTCGCCGAAGTTCACCCAGCCGCTGGTGGACACGCCGCAGACCATCACCGTGATCAAGAAGGAGCTGCTGCGCGAGCAAGGCGCGACGACACTGGCCGAGGCGCTGCGCAACACGCCGGGCGTGACGATGCTGGCCGGCGAGAACGGCAACACCTCCAGCGGCGACTCGATCTTCATGCGCGGCTTCGACACGCAGGGCAGCATCTTCGTCGACGGCATCCGCGACCTGGGTTCGATCTCGCGCGATGTGTTCAACATCGAACAGGTCGAAGTCGTCAAAGGACCCTCGGGCGCTGACAACGGCCGCGGCACGTCGTCGGGCTATGTGAACCTGCTGACCAAGGTGCCGTTCCTCGACGGCTACAACACGGCCAGCCTCAGCCTCGGCACCCACAGCCGCAAGCGCGCCACCGCCGACCTGAACCGCCCGATCGACATCGGCATTCCCGGCAGTGCCATTCGGCTGAACCTCGTGGCACAGGACTACGGCGTGCCCGGCCGCCATGAAGTCGAGCGCAAGAGCTACGGCTTCGCGCCGTCGATCGCCTTCGGCCTGAACACACCGACCCGCGTGTACTTCTATCTGCTGCACAGCCAGCAGAACAACCGGCCCGACGGCGGCGTGCCCACGGTGGGCCTGCGCAGCTTCTACAACGCGGTGCTCACGCCGAATGGCATCAAGCCGCCGAAGGTGAACTCGAAGAACTTCTACGGTGCGAAGTCGGACGACGAGGACGTGAACATCAACATGTTCACCGCCCGCATCGAACACGACCTGGCGCCCGGCGTCACGCTGCGCAACACCTCGCGCTACGGCCGCCTGACACTGGAAAGCACGCTCACCGGCGTCAACACCCTGGCCGGCATCGGCACGCTGGCGTCTCCCAGCAGCAACTTCGCGGGCTACACCGTGAGCCGCTCGCGTCAGGGCCGGGACCAGACCAACGAGATCCTGACCAACCAGACCAACCTCACCGCCGAGATCGGCAGCGGCACCTTCAGGCACTCGCTCAGCGGAGGAGTGGAGTTCATCCACGAAAAGCAGAAGACGCCCGGTTTCGGCCTGCCGACCGGCGTGACGCAGGCGAACGCCAACCTCTACAACCCGAGCACCAGCGACGTGTTCCAGACGCCGGTGCGCAATGGCACCTTCAGCAACGGCGACACCACCTCATCGGCGCTGTACCTGTTCGACACGCTGAAGGTCGGTGAACAGTGGCAGCTCACGGGTGGCTTGCGGTTCGAGCACTACAACACCGACTCGAGTTCGGCCGTGGTGTCCACGCTCACCACCTACCCCACGCTGCCGGTGGGCACGCTGGTGCATGCCGCACCGGAGTCGTCGGGCAACCTCAAGAGCTGGAAGCTCGGCGCGCTGTACAAGCCCGCGCCGAATGGCAGCGTTTATGTCTCGACGGCCAACTCCGAGCAGCCCCCGGGCGGCGCGAACTTCGCGTTGAGCACGGCCATCAACAGCGCCAACCGGCCCGACCTCGCGCCCCAGAAGGGCCGCAACATCGAACTCGGCACCAAGTGGGAATTCAACGGCGGCCGCCTGGCCGTCGCCGGCGCCTTGTTCCACAGCAGGAACACGAACGAGCTGGTGCAAGACCCGGTCGACCCGAACACCTACACCCAGGTCGGCGCACGCCGTGTCAAGGGCGCCGAGGTCAGCGTGGTGGGGCAGCTCACCGACGCACTGCACCTGAGCGCAGGGCTCGCCTACGTCAAGACGAAGATCACCCGCGCGGCCGTCGCCACCCAGGGCGGGGCGATCCAGTTTTCGCCCGAGTTCACCTTCACCTCGTGGGCCACCTACCAGTTGCCGATGGGGGTGACGCTGGGCGCGGGCGTGCGGCGTGTCGGCAACTCGGTGACGTCGAGCAATGTCGACACCTCGACCTTGAGCGGCATCTACCGCATTCCGGGCTACTGGGTGGCCGATGCGCTGGTGAACTACGACGTCAACAAGTCGCTGAGCCTGCAGCTGAACGTGAACAACCTGTTCAACAAGGACTACATCGCCTCGGTGAACAATGGACGTTCGCGTTACTTCCCAGGCGTGCCGCGCTCGGCCTTGCTGACCGCGAACCTGACCTTCTGATGCCGCACTGAAAACGCGCGCATGCCCCGGCCCCTCGTGAGAGCGGGGGGCCCTTCTTCGTTCGGGAACCGCCACCATGATGCTGCACATCCCCGAGGTCCTGACGCCGCAGCACGTGGCCGACATCCGCTCGCGACTGGACACGGCCGACTGGGTCGATGGCCGCGCCACCGTCGGCAGCCAAGGTGCGCAGGTGAAGCGCAACCGGCAGCTGCCCGAGCTGTCGCCACTCGGGCGCGAGCTGGGCGAGATGGTGCTGACGGCCGTGCTGGCACACCCGCTGTTCGTGTCGGCCGCGCTGCCGCTGCGCACCGTGCCGCCGCTGTTCAACCGCTACGAAGGCGGCGAACACTACGGGCTGCACGTCGACAGCGCGGTGCGCCAGGTGCCGGGCACGAACCTGCGGCTGCGCACCGATCTGTCGTGCACCCTGTTCCTCAGCGAGCCGCACGACTATGCGGGCGGCGAGCTGGTCGTGGTGGACACCTACGGCACCCACGAGGTGAAGCTGCCCGCGGGCGATCTGATCCTGTACCCCGCCAGCAGCCTGCACCGCGTCGAGCCGGTGACCGACGGTGTGCGGGTGTGTTCCTTCTTCTGGACACAAAGCATGGTGCGCGACGACGCGCAGCGCCAACTGCTGTTCGAGCTCGACCAGACCATCCAGAAGCTGCGGCTGCGCCTGAGCGAATGCGACGAGGTGCTGAGCCTCACCGGGCACTATCACAACCTGCTGCGTCAGTGGGGCGAGGTCTGACTCAGTAAACATCCCGCCGCAGGCGACCTTGCTCGATGAGTGCGTCGACGCCGTCCTGGCCTAAGGCGGCGATCAGCACCGCCTCGACGCCGGAGGCCATGCCGGCCCGGCTCCCGCAGACATAAATCGCGGCACCACGCGCCAGCCAGGCACGCAGCAGATCGGCCTGCTCGCGCAGCACGTCCTGGACATACCCACATTCGGGTGTGTCGCGCGAGTAGACCAGGTCGACTCGCTCGAGCACGCCGCTGGCAAGCCAGGTGTCGATCTCGTCGCGGTAGTAGGCATCGTGCGCGGCCTGACGCTCGCCGAACACCAGCCATGCGGGGCCTGCGCCCGTGCCCGCTGCCGCGCGGGCTTTCAGATGGGCACGCAGGCCGGCCAGGCCGGTGCCATTGCCGATCAATATCAGCGGCCGCTGTGCGTTGTCGCCCAGCCGGAAGTGGCGGTGCGCTCGCACACGCAAGGCGACCTCGCCACCCAGCGCCAGCCCATCGGTGAGCCAGCCCGAGGCCACGCCCAGCGTGCCGTCGGCATGGCGCTGCTGACGCACCAGCAGGTGCACGCGGCCATCGGCGTGCAACGAAGCGATCGAGTACTCGCGCGGCCGTGAGGCATTGCCGGGGGGCAGCAGCTGTACCAGATCGCCCGACTGCCAACGGCCGAGCGAGCGGCCGGCCGTCGGCTTGAATTCAAGGTGAAAACACGGGCCGCCCTGACTGCCCGGGTTCAGGTGCCGACGCACCACCAGCCGCCACGGCTCGAACGGGTCGGCTGCCAGCCCCTCTGGCAGGTCGCTCATGCCAGCGATGCGTGCGACCTCGTGCTGCCACTTCTGCAGTGCGGCAGGGTCGCCTTGGTCGACCTCGATGCGCTCGAACAGCATGGGCGCGCCGCAGTGCCGCAGCCAGCGGTCGAGCGCGCGGCCGTAGCCGCAGTAGTGTCGGTAGCTGCTGTCGCCGAGCGCGAGCACGCCGCAGTGCAGGTGGTGCAGGGCCAGCGGGCGCTGCGCCGCCATGACACGCCGCACGAAGGGGGCCGCCGCATCCGGCGGGTCGCCCTCACCGTAGGTGCTGACGACAAAGAGTGCGCGCTCGGCGGTGCGCAGATCCTCGGCCCGCAGCTGCGACAGGCTGCACAGCCGCGCGGGCACGCCGGCGGTGTGCAGCGCCTGGGCAGCCTGCCACGCGAGCTGCTCGGCGGTGCCGGTCTGGCTGGCATGCAGCACCAGCACCGGCGGCGCGTCAGCGGCAGCAGCAGGTGCCAACGCAGCGTTGGCAAGCGCGGCCTGTGAGCGGCGGGCCCGGTGGTGCCGCCAGGTGGCGGCGCACAGGCCGAGGTAGGACAACACGACGAGGCCCGCTGCGACCTCGCGCAGCGTGTCCGCCGGCATCACACCGCACCCGCCGTCATGCCAGCAGCGCGTCGAACGCCTCGGTCGGGCGGGCCTCGTGCCCCTCGGCGCCGCGGCGGATGAAGAGCGCTGCAAGCCGGTGCCGCTGGGCGTAGGCCCATCCTGCCTCGGGCCCCAGCACCAGCAGCGCCGTGGCCAACGCATCGGCCTGCATGCACTGCGGATGCACCACCGTGACCGAGGCCAGCGCATGCCGGATCGGCCGGCCGGTGCGCGGATCGATGGTGTGCGAGCAGTGTTCGCCATCGGCAACGAAATGGCGAAAGTCGTCGCCCGAGGTCGCAACCGCGAGATCGGGAAGCGCCAGCACCGGGCCGGGCGCCTCGTCGATGTCGGCACCGGTGTCGGTCATGGCGAAGCCGGGCAGCTTCACAGCCACCCGCCAGGGCGCACCATCGGGCCGACGTCCGCAACCCAGCAGTTCGCCGCCCACCTCGACCAGCACGTTGGCGCAGCCCAGGGCACGCAGGGCAGACGCCACCGCGTCGACGGCATGGCCCTTCGCGATCGAGGACAGGTCGAGTGCGCTGCCTCCCGGCTGGCGCACGCGCCGCTGCGGCACGTCGATGGCCAGACGCTGCCAGCCGACGCGGGCGTGGGCCGCTTGAATCTCGGCTGCGGGCGGCACCGTGTCGCGCGTGGGCGCCGGGCCGAAGCCCCACAGGTCGACCACCGGGCCGACGGTCGGGTCGTAGGCGTCGCCGCTGTCGCGCGCCAGATCCAGCGCGCAGCGCAGCACGCTGAAGAAGGGCTCGGGCAGCGTCTGCCAGTGGCCTGCGGCAGCGCGATTGAAGCGGCTGAGGTCGGAGTCGGGCGCCCACGGACTCATCTGCTGCACCACCGTGTCGAGTGCAGACTCGATCGCCGCACGCAACGCGCTGTGCGGCGCCGACAGCGTGCCGATCGGGTGCCAGAACCTGACGCTCCAGCGCGTGCCCATCGTCAGCCCGCCGAGTTCGCTCACCACCGGCGCCACGGTCTTCACGGGTGCCACCTGCAGCGGGGCCGTGGAGCGCCAGCGGGTTGTCGATGCGGCAGCGTCGGCAGGATGCGTCATGCGGGGATCGAGGGTGAGGTGCAACGAAGGGCCGGCCAGGCTCGCCTACTGCGACAGCACTTCCAGCACCACCGCATAGCCGAGCCGGCGTTCCCTGGCCTGCTTCACCGTGGTCTGACCATCCTTCGCGTTGACCTCCAGGCGATAGAGCCCGGGCTGCGGCCACTTCAGCGTGACGCGGCCTTGCGCGTCGGTCTTCAGGGCGATCTCGCCGATCTTGTCGCGGTAGCGGACGCCCCCCGGCACGACCTCGACCTCGAGCCCGACGGCGGGCTTGCCATCCAGCACAAACGCGAAGGTCGCCTCCTCGCCGCTGTACAGGTCGTTCGGGTGCGTGACGGCGATCAGCTCCAGCCCCACGCCCGTCGGCGTGAATGCGCTCGGCCTGCCGACGGTGACGAAGGTCTCGAGACGGCTCACCGATTCATTGACCTGCAGATCCTCGGCGTCGGCCGGCACCTCCTTCTCGAAGTTCGCTGCCGTGCCCCGGAAGCCCTTGTTCTGTCCGGTGGCCTTGTCCTTGTAGCGCGCGGTGACGCCGCTGTTCGCCGTGGCGATGCGGTAGGTGCCGGTCTGCGTGAGGTTCAGGTCGAACACGCTGCGCACCTTGCCGACCACCAGGTTCTCGGGCGTCACCGCGGTGCCGTCGGGGGCCGTGACCACCAGGCCATCGAGCCGCAGCGGCCCGTGGTTGAAATAGAACATGTCGGTGCCAACGCCGCCATCGATGGTCACCCACTGTGGTTTGGACAGCACCGTGCTCGACGGCACGAAGAAGGCGCTGTGTGCCTCCACGAGCGGCGCGGCCAGCGTGAGGGCGAGCGTGGTGGCCAGCACGCGCTGGAACGAGGAAAGAATCATGGGGAGGCTCCTGCAGATCGGAAGGTCAGGGGGTGGCGACCCCGGGATCAGGGCTTGAGCTCGAGGCTGATCTCGCCCAGCTCGCTCTGGCCTTGTGCGGCGAGTTGCTGCGCCGCTTTCGGCGGCCACTGGAACGGAATCGACAGCAGCTCGCGGCCACCGCCTTCGCGCGCGGCCTCGACCATCAGCTGGTAGTCGCCTGCGGGCAGCTTGCCCAGCGGGGCGTTGCCGTCGGCGACCTCGATCTTGTGCTTGCCGACCGGGCGTGTCGCGCTGGTGACGCCGTCGACCGGCACCTTCATGTCGCGGCCGCTGCGGCGCCACCACTGGCGCATGTCCTTCAACCACTTGGTGCCTTCGGCGTTCGGCTTCTTCTGCTCGAACCACACGGCCAGGGTCGAGGCGGCGCTCTGGTCGGGCCGGGCGATCCACACCGACACGTACGGACGGTGGTACTCGGCCACGCTCAGGCGCGGGATCTCCACACCGATGGACAGATCGGCGGCCTGCAGGGGCGGGGCACCGAACACCGCGGCGCCGAGTGCGACGGAATAACGCAAGTTCATGTCGAGGCCTTCTTCAATGGATGAACAGGAGGGCAAGCAGCAGCGGGATCACGAGCCCGAGCGCGAGCAGCGGCCAGGTGGTCGGGCGGTTGGCCGCATGCAACTTCAGGATGAACAGCCCGGTGACCGAGAACAGCAGACACGCGACCGCGAACACATCGATGAACCAGGACCAGGCCACGCCGGTGTGGCGCCCCTTGTGCAGGTCGTTCAGGTAGGACACCCAGCCGCGGTCGGTGCGCTCGAACTCGACCGCACCGGTCTCGCGTTCGATGCGCAGCCAGGCATCGCCACCGGGACGCGGCATCGACACATAGACCTCGTCGGCCGACCACTCGGCGTCGCGACCCTCGACTTCGACGGCGAGCTGCGCCGACAGCCAGCCGGCCAGCTCGGCCTGCAACGGCGCCGGGCGCCGCTCATCGGACGGGGCGCTCGCGGCCAGGTGCTGCTGCAGTCCGGGTGGCAGTTGCAGTGTCTGGCGGGTGACCTGCGGGTTGGCATCGATCTGTGCGGCGTGGTTCAGCGTGATGCCGGTGGCGCTGAACAGCAGCATGCCGATCAGGCAGGTCGCTGCGCTGATCCAGTGCCACTGGTGCAGCGTCTTCAGCCAGTAGGCGCGGCCCTTGCCGACACTGCGGCCATGTGTGGCCGCCGATGGCGCACCGTGGTTCATCGGCGCGACGTGGCAGTGGCCAGGGCGGGATCGGTCGGCGCGCCGGCTGCACCGGCGGGCTCACTGACGAAGCCGAGCTTGGTGAGGCCGGCGTGCGAGGCATCGGCCAGCATCTGCGCAACATGGCGATAGGCCACGTGCTCGTCCGCCCGCAGGTGCACTTCGGTCTGGGGCTGCTTCTGCGCCTCGACAGCGAAGCGCTCGGCGGCCTGCTGGCGACTGAGCGCTTCGCCATTCCAGAACAGGCCGCCCTCGGCGTCGATGGCGAGCTGGATCGCATCGGGCGTGGGCAGGTGCGGCTGCGAGCTGACCTTGGGCAGATCGAGCTTGACGGCATGCGTCAGCAGCGGCGCGGTGACGATGAAGATCACCAGCAGCACCAGCAGCACGTCGATCAGCGGGACCATGTTGATGTCGGTCATCGGCCCGGCAGAGCGGTTGTTGTCGAACGAGGCGAAGGCCATGGCGTGGTCCTCAGGCAGCGATCGGCGAGGCACGCCGCGTGGCGGTGGCGGGCGGTGTCAAGGTCACGGAGGCAGCGGCCGCGGGCACTGCGGACGCCGCCGGCGCGGCGGCCCCTGCCGGCAACGTGCCGCCGCCCAGGGGCTGGCCCATCGCGACGAAGGTATGCAGCTCGTAGGCGAAGGCATCGAGGCGAGAGGCCGTGACCCGGTTGCGGCGGGTGTAGACGTTGTAGGCCATCACCGCCGGGATCGCGACCGCCAGACCGAGGCCGGTCATGATCAACGCCTCGCCCACCGGGCCGGCCACCTGGGCCAGCGAACCGGGGCCGTCGGCGGCGCTGGCGCCGATCGCCACCAGCGCGTGGTAGACGCCCCAGACGGTACCGAACAGCCCGACGAAGGGTGCGGTGGCACCCACGGTGGCCAGCAGCGTCAGGCCGCTTTCGAGCCGCATCGTTTCCTCGTCGAGCGCCTTCTTCAGCGTGCGCGTGACAAATTCGCCCGCGCTGCCCGCATCACTGAGCCGCGAGGTGCCATGCCGGGCGTGGTGCGCCCGGGCCTGCAGTGCCTGCTGCGTGAGGCGCGAGAACGGGTCGCGGCCTTCATCGGTTGCTGGCGCGGCGAGGTCGGCCTCGACCTGCTGCAGCGACGCGGCATTCCAGAAGCGATCCAGAAAGCGCCGACTGCGCTGCCGTTGCAGCGTCTGGGCCACGCCTTTCAGCGCGATCACTGCCCAGGTCAGCACCGACATCGCCAGCAACACCACCAGCAGCGTCTGCCCGACGGCGTCGGACTGCGCCATGAAGTGGCCGAAACCGAGCGGCTGGAGTGTGGCCAGCGGCGCCGATGCGGTCGCGACAGCAAGTTCTTGGGTCACGGTCATTTCTCCAGATCGAAAGTGAGGGGAACGAAGGCCCAGCCAGCGGTGTGGCGGCCGTTTTCGGCATAGGGCTTGAAGCGTGCGGCCTGGACGGCCGTGCGGGCCGCCTCGTCAAGGCGCGGATGACCGGATGACTCGACGACCTGCACCGAGCGCGGCATGCCGCCTTCGTCCACGTAGACCTTCACCAGCACCCGACCCGACTCGCCCTGGCGGAGCGACCACTTCGGATACACCGGTGCCGGCGGCAGCAGGTACTGCACCGCTTCCGGTGGCAGTGTCTTGGGCGCGGCCGGGCTGGCCGGGGCCGGTGGCGCCGCGGGTTCGGGGGGCGCTGCGGGGCTGTCGACCACCGGCAGCGGTGCGGGCGGCGGCGTGACCACCGCCGCGGGGGCTGCGGACTCGGGCGCGGCGACCAGTCGTTCGGGCGGCGCGAGCACCGGCCGCGGCGGCGTCGGCCTCGCGGGCAGCGGCGTCGGCGCGACCGGCCGAGCGGGCTCGACCACCGGCGCGGGCGCGGCGAGCCACTCGACCTTCAGCGTGTGGGGTGGCACCACCGGCAGCGGTGCGTGCGCCGGCAGCAGCGCCAGCCATGCCGCCGCGCCCGCGTGCAGCAGCACCATCGCGGCCACCACACTGCGGCGCTGACGTGGCGTGAGGTCGTCCCAGGCCCCTGCGGTGCGGTCGAATGCCGGCCCGCCCAGCCCGCCGATGCCTCGCCCGGACGCGAGGCCGTGGCCAGGCATGCGGGCCACAGCGGCAGACGACAAGGCGATGGAACGGACCATGGGCGCGCGTGAAAATGAATCGAGGACAAACAGTCCGCATGCCGACGGACAGTCGATGGCGGCTGCACCACCGGTCTCCACGAGACACCGCGAGGCACTGCGCACACATGAAGGCTAACACAAGTGAGATCGATTCGCATTTGCGTAAATAAGGATGGAGCAACCGAAATGAAGCCGCACCCTGTCACGGGGCGGCACGGCTGATGGCTGTCGCCCACGATGGATCACTGCGCGCACTGACGCGCCAGTTCCCGCGCGCCGGCAGGCTGCAGGCGATCGTGCTGCGCCCGGCGCGCCAGGTCTGCGCGCTGTCGGTCGACGAAGCCACCGCGTGGGCGGGGCGCGGCCTGCAAGGCGACCGCAGCGCCGCCACACCGCCGCGCGCAGGCAGCCTCGCCGAGGGCGGCAAACGCCAGGTCACCCTGATACAGGCCGAGCATTTGCCGGTCATCGCTGCGCTCGCTGCACAGGCCGAGGTCGATGCGCTGGGGCTGCGGCGCAATCTGGTGGTGTCGGGGCTCAACCTGCTGGCCGCGCGCAGCCTGTTCAAGGACCAGCCGCTGCACCTGCGCATCGGTGCCGAGGTCGTGCTGGAGATCACCGGACCATGCGACCCCTGCTCGCGCATGGAAGCGTTGCTGGGCCCTGGCGGGTACAACGCGATGCGGGGCCACGGCGGCCTGACAGCCCGCGTGCGGGTGGGTGGCCGGCTGAACGTCGGCGATGCGGTGGTGTGCGCCTGAGCTGGCTCAGCCGCGGTCGGCGAGCACCCGATGGATCGCCGAGCCCAGTTCCTCGAGCGTGTACTGCTTCTGTATCACCTCGCGCACGCCACCCGCGCGTGCCGCCAGCCGCAGCTCATCGGACACATAGCCCGACATGACGATCACCGGCAGATCAGGCCGGAGGGTCAGCAGCTGCCGCGCGAACTCGACGCCCGACAGCTCCGGCATGCTGTAGTCGGTGACGACCACGTCCCAGGCCATCGGGTCGGTGCGCACCGCGGCCAGCGCCTGCTGCACACTGCCGAGACACAGCGGCCGGTAGCCGGCACGTGTCAGCAACCGCTCGACCAGCACCTTCATGACCTCGTCGTCATCGACATAGAGCACCCGCTGCCCCTGGCCGCTCCAGGTGGCGGGCGGGCGTCTTTCGTCCGCGGCGCTCTCGACCGAGGGATCGGCGGTGACGGTGGGCAGGTAGACATGGAAGGTGCTGCCCTGCCCCGCGGCGCTGTCCACCGTCAGCGCGCCGCCGTGGCCCATGACGATGCCGTGCACCACACTGAGCCCTAGGCCGGTGCCGGAGCCCACGGGCTTGGTGGTGAAGAAGGGCTCGAAGATGCGCAGGCGCGTCGCCTCGTCGATGCCACAGCCGCTGTCGCTGACCCACAGGTGCGCGATCGGGGCCTGCGACGACACCTCACCGACGGTGATGCCAGCCGCCTTGGCGTCGGCAGGCCACAGCGCGGCCAGACCCACCGTGACCTGCCCTGGCTGACCCTGCAGCGACTGCCAGGCGTTGGCGCACAGGTTCATCAGCACCTGGTGCAGCTGTGTGGCGTCTGCTCGCACATGCAACGGGGCCTCGGCCAGCTCGGTGCTCAGGGTGATGCCCGGCGGCAGGGTGACGCGCAGCAAGCCGAGGATGTCTTCGACCAGCGGCCGCAGCGGCTGCGTGACGAGCGCCGGCGGCTGCTGCCGGCTGAAAGCCAGGATCTGCTGCACCAGATCGCGCGCGCGTGACGCAGCGACTTCGATCTGCGTCAGACTGCGCTCTGCCGGGTGATCGACCGTCAGGTCATCGCGGGCCAGGGCGACATTCCCGAGGATGGCCCCGAGGACGTTGTTGAAGTCGTGTGCGATGCCGCCGGCCAGCGTGCCGATTGCTTCGAGCTTCTGCGACTGCCGCAGCTGCTGGCCGAGCTGCTCGATGTCGGCGCGCTGGCGCTGCAGCGAATTGGCGGTGCTGTTGAGCACCGCCATCAGCCCGCCGAGCTCGCCGCGCGGGTAGGGCCCGGGGATGCGGGCATCGAGGCGGCCCGAGCCGAGCTGCCGCGCCATCTCGGTGATGCGCCCCACCGGGCGACGGATGCCGAGCTCGGCAAGCACCCACATGGCAGCGAACAGCAGCAACGCGATCAGCCCGAGAAAGCCCAGGTCCTGCATCAGACGCCGGTCGGCCGCGGCGACCAGCTCGGCCTTGGGCAGCCCGACCAGCACATGGATGCCGGAGCGCCGATCGACCTGTGCAGCATCCGTGGCCCAGACCTGCGCCTGGCCTTGCGCATCGACGATCTCTGAAACGGCCGACCCATTGGGCTGGGTGGCCAGCCGCAGCAGCCCAGCGTCGGAGATGGCGGTCCCGGGCACCTGCCGGTGGGCACCGTCGCCGGACCACGCCAGCACGCTCCCCTTGCGGTCGACGAGCAACAGCTGCGGGCGCGGAGCGATGAATTCGCGCTGCCGTTCGACCGTGAACTTGTCGAGGTTCAACGAGGCCAGCAGCACGTACTTCAGCGGGCCGTCGCCATCGTGCACGGGGTAGGCAATCTGCAGTACCGAGATGCCCGTCAGGCGCCCGAAGGCCGGTTGCAGCGCGACGGCGCCGCGCAGCGTCTGCGCCTGCTTGAAATACTCGCGGTCGCGCAGATCGAGCTGCCGGCCGGTGCGCAGCGAGTCGCAGAACAGCGCGCCGTCGGGCCGGATCGTCAGGATGCCCGTGTATTGCGGATACTCCTCGCGCACCGCAGACAGGAATTCGGAACACGCGGCACGGTCGGTGGTGTCGAGATCGTGGGCGCGCGACAAGCCGTACTGCAGTTGCGCCGTACCCTGGATGCGGCTGTCGATCTCATCGCCGATGCGGCGGGCCAAGCTCGACAAGCGCACCTGCGCCTGCTCGATCTCGATCATGCGCTCCTGATAGAAGCGCCATCCCACCAGGCCGGCCGGCAGCGTCAGCGCCAGCAGCAGGATCAGCAACAGACGGGCTCGCAGGTTCATGCATCAAGCCCCGTGGCCGCTGGCTGGGCTAGACCGCGGGCGGCGGCTTCATCGCCACCGCCGTGCGCAACACGGACTGCACCACCTTCACCACCGCGGCGTGGGCTTTCGGATCGATCAGCACGCCAGCTGCGTCAAAGGCCTTGTCGGCCGATCCGAGGCCGAACTGCTCGGGCACGATCAGCATGCCCAGGTTCATCTGCAAAAACTGGCGCGTGAACAGCAGGCTGCGCAGGCCGCCCAAGCCGCCGGGCGAGGCACTGAGCAGGCCGGCGACCGTGCCGCTCATCGCGGCCGGGCCCGATGGCAGGCCGTCTTCGGGCACCGGGCGTGAGGCCCAGTCGAGCGCGTTGATCAACAGCGGCGTCGGAAACCCGTTGTATTCAGGCGTGACGAGGATCAGCGCCTCATGCTCGGCAAACAGCCGGCGCAGGGTGCGTGCGCCTTCGGGCATGCCGCGCGCCTCGATGTCGGCGTCGTAGATCGGCAGCGCCAGCGCGCGCAGATCGACCGGCGTGACCGCGGCGCCGGCCTGTTCGAGTTCGCGCACAGCCACCGCTGCGAGCTGTTGATTCAGCGACCCGTGGCGGGCACTGCCGGCGATGACCAGAACGCGGGAGGCACTCATCGCTTCGTCAGCTGCCGAGGGCATCGATCTGTTTCATCAACGGGGCGCAGGGCTTGGGCATCGGTGGATCTCCAGCGGCAAGTCGAGGTGATGACACGTCGCATTGTGCCGCGGCCTACTGCGATCCCGATGCCCCGGGCGGCCGGAACGAGGCGCATGGATCGGGCCGCTCCACCGGCGCGGTGAACCAGGCCTCGTCGTAGGGGCCGTCCGCCCGCGTCGCACCGTCAGGGCCGCGCTCGAGAAAGCCGATGCTGACGATGTCTCCGGCCTGCGCTGCGGCCAGGTAGTGCGGCACGCCGATGTCGCGCCGCACATGCCCATTGCCGGCGATCAGCACCACCCTGGCACCGGGCGGCGCAGCCATCATCGCAGCCGCCAGCGCGGCATCGCGGGCCCGCTGGGCCAAGGCCATGGTCCCGATCATCGCCGCCGGCAGCGCGCCACAGTGGCCTTCGTCGACCTGGCGGCGCAACTCGGCGTCTTGTGCCGACGTCCACTCCCGTGACGACTCGGCGCTGGTGGTTGCAGGTGCGGCCAGCCAGCGCTGCAGTTCCGCCGGCGCCTGCGCCACACCGCCACTCACCACCCGGCCGGCCTCGGCGCGGCTCAGGTTGCCGCCCACCACCGTGGCACCCGCGGCCAATGCCGCATCGAACAGCGGGCGGTGCAGCGGCCACGCCCAGGCCTTGCGGTTGAGCTGCCCTGCGGTGATGACTGCTTCGGTGTCGCGCGCTGCGTGGGCCACCGCGGCGTTGTGCTCGCGGTCGATCTGCTCGAACACCACCCAGGAGGGCCTGCCATCGGCCAGCAGCGCCTTCAGCACGGCGGCCCGCAGCCGGTGCTGGACAGCGTCGTCATGGACTTCGCCCAACAAGACGTGGCGCGCGCTGCGCAGACGCTGCGCCAGCGCGGACACATCGATCGAGTGCCCGGAGGCATCCACCGCGGTGTCGCCCGTCGCGGCAGACTGCGCAGCGAGCGCGACGCCATCGGCAGCGACCACGCCCGACGCAGCGGTCATGCCGGCCACGGCCAGCACCAGGGCCCGGGCGATGTGCATGCGACGGTCTGCCGGCCTCAGCCCGCGTACTTGATGCCGCAGCCGTAGGGCGCGGCGCTCGGCACGCTGACCGCCTTGCCGGCCAGGCTCTCGAGCAGCGCGGCGCGCACGAAGTTCTTGGCTGTCTTCAGGTCGGCCGGATCGGCAGACCGCTTGTCGTCGATGCCGCCCGCATAGACCAGCTTGCCGGTCGGGTCGATGACGAACAGGTGCGGCGTGGTCTTCGCGGCGTAGGCCTTGCCGACGGCGCCGCTGTCGTCCAGCAGCAGGCCGCTCGCAGAAGCGCCCCAGGCCCGGTACCTGGCAGCCAGCTCGGCAGGCGCCAGGTATTCGGGGTTGCCGGGGGCGGTCGAGCTGATGCTCAGCCAGACCACGCCCTGGGCGGTGAATTCCTTCTGCAGACCCTGCATGTTTTGCGAGCCGTAGTGCTTCGCGACGAACGGACAGCCGGGATTCGTCCACTCGAGGACGACGTGCTTGCCCTTGAAGTCGGCCAGCCTGACGGTTCTGCCGCTGGCGTCCTTCAGTTCGAAGGGCGGCGCCGGCTGGCCGACGGTGGCGGCCTGCGCGACGGTTGCCAGCGCCCCCGCGATCAGCGGCAACGCGGCGGTCGCCAGGGTCCAGCGGTGGAAGTGTCGGCGTGTGGTCATCGTGAACTCCGGTGTTGTCCGGTGGAAGGCGCGGCAGACACCGCGCTCTCTGCACTGAGCCCGGTGGCGGCCAAGGGTTCCGGGCCAGGGCCTGCGATCACAGCGTGGCCAGCGCGTCGCGCACCAGTGCCGCGGTCAGGACCTCGGGCAACAGCAACGGTTCACGGCCCGGGCGCAGCAGCACGTACACCGGCACCCCGTTGCGCCCCAGCCGTGCCAGCGCTTCGGTGATGCGCGCATCGCGCTGCGTCCAGTCGGCGCGCATCAGCGCGACATTCGCCTGGGCAAAGGCCTGCATCGTGGCGTCGGTGTGCAGCACCAGCCGCTTGTTGACCTGGCAGCTGACGCACCACGCCGCTGTGAAATCGACGAACACCGGCTGACCAGCCGCCAGCCGCTCGGCAATCCGTCCTTCGTCGTACGGCGCCCAGGCCGCCTCGGGCGAACCTGGAGCGGCAGCGCCCGACGCAGCAAGGGCACTGCCGCTGACCGCTCCGCCGGGCCAGCCCCAGACCAGCGCGCCAACCAGCATCACACCGCCGGCGGCACGCCACACCACCGGGCTCCGGTCACCCCCTGACGAGGCGCTGCCGACCCAGATCGCGAATGCCAGCACGACCAACGCGATCAGCGCCTTCGCAGCGCCATCGACGCCCTGCTGCTGGCCGAGCACCCAGACCAGCCAGACGACGGTCAGGAACATCGGAAAGGCCAGCGCCTGCTTCAGCCGCAGCATCCACGCACCCGGCCGCGGCAGCCGGGCGCGCCAGCCCGGCAGCAGCACCAGCAGCGCGTAGGGCAGCGCCATGCCGAGACCGAGCGCGGCGAACACGCTGAGGCCGACGGCTGGCGACTGCGTGATCGCGTAGCCGAGCGCCGCACCCATGAACGGCGCGGTGCAGGGGCTGGCCGCCACCACCGCGAGCACACCGGAGGCCAGGGCATCGATCGCCGGCCGACGGTCGCGCCACGCCGCCAGGCCCTGCGGCAGCAGCGTCCCGAACTCGAACGCACCCATCAGGTTCAGCCCCAGCGCGAAGAACAACAACGCCAGCACGAACACCACGCCCGGCTCCTGCAGCTGAAAGCCCCAACCGATCACGCTGCCGGCCGCACGCAGGCCCAGCAGCAGCCCGGCCAGCGCAAGGAAGCTGAGCACGACACCGGTGCTGTAGGCCAGCGCATGGGCGCGCAGCGCGGCCGCGGAGGGTGTGCCATCGCCACCCTGCCGGGCGAGACTCAACAGCTTGATCGACAGCACCGGGAACACACAGGGCATCAGGTTCAAGACCATGCCACCCACGAAGGCCAGCAGCAAGGCCGTCGCCCAGCCGAGGTCGGCACCGCCGCCGAGGGTCTCGGGCGCCGAGGCGCGCCGGGGCGTGTCGGCCAGCGCCTTCGCGCCCGCCGGCCACGCCAGCGCCGACACGGCGCGTACCGGCGCGTCGAACTCGGCCGAGCGCTGCATGCCGCCCCACACCGTGGGCGCACCGGGCGCGTCTGCAGCTGGCACCACCACGATGCCGGCGAGCGACGCGGGTACGGCCGCACCGTCGAGCAGGCGCAGCTTGACCGCATAGCCGCCGTCGGTGCGAAACACCTCGTGCTGCGCCGGCTCGATCAGTTGCTCGGCATACGGAAACAACTGCACTGCGGGCCGGGGCGCTGCGACATCGAGTGGCTTGGAGAACGTGACCAGCAGCTCGCGCCCAGCCAGCTGTGCGTCGACCGCCCAGCCGGTGAGCGGCGCCGCCTGAGCGTCGCGGGCCCGCTCGAACAGCGCGGTGTGTTCGGTGGTGCCCGGCGTGACCGCGTCGGACGAGTCGCCTCCGGCGACCACCGGGAGTTGCAGCGTCAGCCTCGCGTTCTCGGGGATGCAGACGTCCTGGCACACCAGCCACGTGGCCTGCGCATGCAGGGTCAGCGTGGTGCCGGGCCGCGCATCGGCCGGCGCGGTGTATTCCACCGGCAGCAGCAGTTCGCCTTCGTAGCCGTAGTTGACCAGCGGGCCGATCGGGAGCCGCGTGGGTGCGGGCCATTCGATGTCGCCGGTCTGACTGCCCGGCGGAAGGGTCCAGCTCAGCGTGGTGGGCAAGCCGGAGTCCCCAGGATTGCGCCAGTAGGTGTGCCAGTGCGGGATGTGCTGCAGGCGCAAGCCGATGCGCAGCGCCTGCCCGGGTTGCACCGCGCTGCGCTCGGCCACCAGCTCGGCAGTGACGTGATCGGTCTTCACCGGCTGCGCCATCACCGGCCCGGCGGCGACCAGCGCCACGATCAGACCGGCAAGCCAGTGCCATGGGGCCGCCGGCCGTGCCGCGCGCAGCGGCCTCGAAGATCGTCGATCAAGCACCGCTGAACTCATCCCGTCCCTTGTTCACTGCCCGCCCGCCCAGGCTCGATTCTGGTGGGGCACTGGAGTTCCATCGGCCGACGCCACGGCCGCAGCGCCCCGGCGCATCGCAAGTTCGATATTGAACCCCCGGTGCATGACTCAGCTCTGACAGGCCCGGCGCCACCAGCCCAGGCCGGCGGAGGTGCCGGCGCGCGGTCGGTATTCGCAGCCCACATGTCCGCGATAACCCAGCTGGTCGATCAGCTCGAACAGGAAGGGGTAATTCAGCTCGCCACTGTCGGGCTCATGCCGATCCGGCACGCCGGCGATCTGCAGATGAGCGACGCCTGCGATGTGGCGGCGCAGCCGGGTCGCCACATCGCCTTCCATGATCTGGCAGTGGTACAGGTCCATCTGCACCTTGAGGTTGGGCTCACCGACCTCGGCAACGACGTCGTGCGCCGCCTGCTGGTGGTTCAGAAGGTAGCCGGGCATGTCGCGGGTGTTGATCGGCTCGATCAGCAGCGTGATGCCGTGCGGCGCCAACGCCCGCGCGGCACGGCGCAGGTTGGCGACATAGGTGCGGTGCATCGTGGCGCGGTCGCCGGCAAGGGCGCCAGAGGGCACCAACCCGGCCATCGCATGCAGCTGCCGGCAGCCGGTGGCCTGCGCATAGCGCAACGCGGTCTCGACGGAGGCCTCGAACTCGGCCTCGCGGCCCGGCAGCGCGGCCAGGCCACGCTCGCCCGCCGCCCAGTCTCCGGGCCACAGGTTGAACAGCACCAGACTCAGCCGCTGCGCCTGCAGACGCTGCGCGAGATCGTCGGAGCCGAGTGCATACGGGAACAGGCACTCGACCGCGTCGAACCCATCGGCTGCCGCCGCTGCAAATCGATCGCCGAAGTCGTGCTCCGAATACATCAAGGTGAGGTTGGCGGCAAATCGGGGCATGCGGCGATTGTCGGGCGAGGGGGAACCACGCGATGCGTCGGGGCCTTGCCGGTCGGAGCCTTGGTGATAAGGTTCCCGTCAGGCCGGGCGACCTCCCGCCCGGGCCGCCTCAACGGGAAACTCCAGGACTGAAACCATGGCAAAGATCGATCGCTTGATGGTGGGCGAATCGATGGTCGGCGAAGGCCACGAAGTCGCGCACATCGACCTGCTCATCGGACCCCGCGGCAGCGCGGCCGAAGCGGCCTTCGCCAACGCGCTGGTGAACAACAAGGATGGCTTCACCTCCATGCTGGCCGTGATTGCTCCCAATTTGTTGACCAAGCCATCGACGGTGATGTTCAACAAGGTCACGATCAAGGGTGCAAAGCAGGCGGTGCAGATGTTCGGCCCGGCGCAGCGCGGCATCGCGCTGGCCGTGGCCGACTCGGTCGAAGATGGCACGATTCCGCTGATCGAAGCCGACAACCTGTTCATCTGCGTCAGCGTGTTCATCCACTGGCTGGCCGAAGACGACCGCAAGATCCAGGACTACAACTACCTGGCCACCAAGGAAGCCATCCAGCGCGCCGTGACGGGGACGCCGACGGCCGCCGAAGTGATCGCGAGGAAGGGCTCGGTGGCGCCGCCGTTCTCGGCAGCCTGATCGAGCGCTCAGCGCGGCGCGCGCCGCTCGATGACGACGCCCACCGCCGCCACATCGGGAAACTTCTTCGGCTTGACGACCTTGACGCGCACCCACGCGGCTCCGAAGTCAGTGACCAGCATCGTCGCGATCGCCTCGGCAAACGACTCCAGCAGCGTCAGCTTGTGATCCCGGTACAGGGCCGCCAGCCGCCCATGCACCGCACCGTAATCGATGGTGTCGGCGATGCGGTCGGTCTCGCAGGCCTGGGCGCGCGGCAGGCCAGCGTGGACATCGACCACCAGGGTCTGCGGGCGGTGCAGCTCGACATCGTGGATGCCGATCACCGTCTCGCCGGTGTAGCCCTCGATGAAGATCACATCCATCGGCTGTGCGGCGTCCGCCGTCGCGGCGCCGCGCGGGAGCGGCGTTTCGGTGGCGAAGTCGGGGTTGAGGGGGAGGGACACGCATCGATTTTGGCATCGGTGTGTCGCCGGAGACCGTCGCCGCAGAAACAGCCCGCAAACACCGGTCATTTCCAACTCAAGTCGGCGTCGGGCGGGTCGATAGAACGATGAGCCCCGAAGAGTTTCTTCGCCTTGTCGAGTCCACCATGTTGCGCCTAGCCCTGTCTGCCCTGATTGCCATCGTCGCGCTGCCGCTGGCCGGTTGTGATCAGCTGGGCATCGAATCGCCCGAAAAGATCGCCGCCGCCCGCACTGCCGAAGGGGCTGCCATCGGTGGCGCCTGCCGCCACGCCGGCCGGGCCATCGAGGATTGCTACACGTTGAACAAGAAGGCCGACAAGGCAGCGATCTTCGCCGGCTGGCGTGACATGAACGACTACATGCGCGAGAACAAGATCGACGCGGTGTCTCCACAGCTCGAGAACCCGGTGGAAAGCACCAGCAGCAAGACGGCAGCAGCCGAGACCACCGAGTCATCCGGGGCGCCAGCGCCGGACACCCAGACCGCCAAGGCCCCCAAGGACGCCAAGGAACCGGCCGCCCATTGAGGGCGTGAGCCCCGGGTTCGGAACGCGGCGCAAAGCCAGGCTTGCCCTCGGGCCATGCGAGCGCCCGGGCGCGACAGCGCCGCTCGAGCCCACACAATCCGGCGATGAGTGCTGAGTTCCGGTCGCTGCTGCGCGACCCCGATTTCCGCCGCGGCGCCCGTGAAATGAGCAGCCTGGCGGCCGGCATCGGTGCCTGGGGTCTGGTCACGGGCGTGGCGATGGTCAAGGGCGGTCTGAGCGTGCCGCTGGCGGCGCTGATGACCTTGCTCGTGTACGCCGGCAGCGCCCAGCTGGCCGCACTGCCGTTGCTGGCGGCCGGGGCGCCGATGTGGGTGATCTGGGCGGCGGCTTTTTGCGTCAATCTGCGCTTCGTGATCTACAGCGCCCGCTGGCGCGCGGTGTTCGCGCACGCGCCCCGGCGCCACCGCCTGTTGCTGGGCTATCTGGCCGTGGACCTGAGCCTGATCGGTTTCCAGCGTGCCTACCCGGCGGACGAACACGGCCCGAGTCGTGCGCCAGGGCAGCTGCCGTACTTCGTCGGCGGTGCGCTGCTGTTGTGGGTGGCCTGGCAGGTGCCCTCGCTGATCGGCATCGCACTGGCCAATGTGATCCCGGCCTCCTGGGGCCTGGGTTTTGCCGGAACGCTGGCGATGGTCGGCATCACCTACAGCCTGTTGTCCGATCGCAGCACCTGGGTGGTTGCCGTGGTCGCCGGCGGCGCGGCGGTGGCCGCATATGCGTTGCCCCTGAAGCTCAACATCATCGTCGCCATCGTGGCGGCAGTCGCCGCCGGTCTGCTGATCGAGCAAGGGCAGAACGCAGCCCGGCGCCTGCAGCGGCCGGCCTGAAGCGCTCCGGTGGACCCCGCCCCATGAGTGAGACCGCCTACACCACCGTGACCATCGTCGGGCTGGCCGTCATCACCGTCGTCTCGCGCGGGTTCTTCCTGTTTCCCGAGCGCGAGGTGCCGATTCCCGAGTGGCTGCAGCGGGGCTTGAAGGTGGCCCCGCTGGCTGCACTGTCGGCCGTGATCGTGCCCGAGATCGTGATGACGCAAGGCCACCTGATCAGCACCTGGCAGGACGCCCGGCTACCGGCTGCGCTGGTGACCACGCTCTGGTACGCCTGGCGACCCGGTGTGCTGGGGCCGCTGCTGGCAGGGCTGGCCGCGTACCTGCCCCTGCGTCTGATCTGCGGCTGGTGAGCCACTGCGCGACCACCAGCCCCCTTAAACTCGCGCGGCCAGCAGACCGACTCCCTCCATGCAAGCCATTCGATTCACCGATCTCATTGCCGCGAACCGGGTCGCGGGCCAGCGGGTGCTCATCCGCGTCGATTTCAACGTGCCGCAGGACGATGCCGGCCGCATCACCGACGACACCCGCATCCGTGCTTCGCTGCCCTGCATCGAAGCCGCGCTGAAGGCAGGCGCCTCGGTGATGGTCACCTCGCACCTGGGTCGGCCGAAAGAAGGCCACTGGACCGCCGAAGATTCACTCGCACCGATCGCTGCACATGTCGGTGCACTGCTGGGCCGACCGGTGCCGCTGATCAAGGACTGGGTCGACGGCGTGACGGTGAACGGCCGTGCGCTGGCCCCCGGCGAGCTGGTGCTGCTGGAGAACTGCCGCCTCAATGTCGGCGAGGCCAAGAACGACGACGCACTGAGCCGCAAGATGGCCGCGCTGTGCGACATCTATGTCAACGATGCGTTCGGCGCCGCGCACCGCGCGCAGGCCTCCACGCACGGCATCGCGAAGTACGCACCGATTGCCTGCGCCGGCCCGTTGCTGGCTGGCGAGGCCGACGCGATCACGAAAGTACTGGCCGCACCGAAGCGCCCGCTGATCGCGATCGTTGCCGGCAGCAAGGTCAGCACCAAGCTGACGATCCTCGAAGCGCTGTCGGCCAAGGTCGACGGGCTGATCGTCGGTGGCGGCATCGCCAACACCTTCATGCTGGCGGCCGGCCTGCCGATCGGCAAGTCCTTGGCCGAAGCCGACCTGGTCGACAAGGCGAAGACCGTGATCGCGGCCATGAAAGCGCGCGGCGCCGAGGTGCCGATCCCGGTCGACGTGGTCACCGCCAAGACCTTCGCAGCAGACGCCCCCTTCACGACCAAAGCGGCGACCGACGTGGCGGCTGACGACCTGATCCTCGACATCGGCCCGAAGACCGCGGCGACCCTGGCCGACAAGCTCAAGTCGGCCGGCACCATCGTCTGGAATGGCCCGGTCGGCGTGTTCGAGTTCGAGGCGTTCTCGCATGGCACCGAAACCATCGCCCACGCGATCGCAGCGTCCAGCGCATTCAGCATCGCCGGTGGCGGTGACACGCTGGCCGCGATCGCGAAGTTCCGTGTCGAGTCGGGTGTCGGCTACATCTGCACCGGCGGCGGCGCCTTCCTCGAAATGCTCGAAGGCAAGGTCCTGCCGGCCATCGAGATCCTCGAGCAACGCGCGCAAGACGCGCCCACCTGACCGGTCACCGAGCTCAAGGCACGGCCTGGCCCTTCCGCGAAGAACCGACCATGCTGCGTGCCACCAAGATCGTCGCCACCCTCGGGCCGGCCTCCAGCTCCGCCGAGGTGCTCGAACGGATGATCCGCGCCGGCGTCGATGTGATGCGGCTCAATTTCTCGCACGGCAGCGCGCAGGACCACATCGACCGCGCGGCGCTGGTGCGCGAGGTGGCCCAGCGCGTCGGCAAGGAAATCGCGCTGATGGCCGACCTGCAGGGCCCGAAGATCCGCGTCGGCAAGTTCGAGGGGGGCAAGACGGTGCTCGAGGCCGGTCAGGCGTTCATCCTCGATGGCGAGATGACCGCGCTCGGCACGAATGAGCGCATCGGCCTGGACTACAAGGAGCTGCCGCGCGACGTGCGCCCCGGCGACACGCTGCTGCTGAACGATGGCCTGCTCAAGCTCACCGTCGACGCGGTGCGCGGTGCCGAGGTGCACACCACGGTGGTGATCGGCGGCGAGCTGTCGAACAACAAGGGCATCAACAAGGCCGGTGGCGGCCTGACGGCGCCAGCCTTGACCGGCAAGGACATGGAGGACATCAAGACCGCGATGAGCTTCCAGTGCGAGTACCTGGCGGTGAGCTTCCCGAAAAGCGCCACCGACATGGAAATGGCGCGCCAGCTCGCCAACCTGGCCGGTGAACCCTACAAGCACAAGGCGGCGCTGATCGCGAAGATCGAGCGCAGCGAAGCCATCCCGGTTCTGGAGAGCATCCTGAAGGCCAGCGACGGGATCATGGTGGCGCGCGGCGACCTCGCGGTGGAAGTCGGCAACGCGACGGTGCCAGCGCTGCAGAAGAAGATGATCAAGATGGCGCGCGAGCTCGACCGCATCGTCATCACCGCCACGCAGATGATGGAGTCGATGATCGTCAACCCGGTGCCCACGCGGGCCGAGGTCAGCGATGTGGCGAATGCGGTGCTCGACGGCACCGACGCGGTGATGCTCAGCGCCGAGACGGCCGCGGGCCGGTACCCGGTCGAGACCGTCGAGATGATGGCCTCGATCTGCCTCGAGGCCGAGCGCGCCGAGGAGATCTCGCTCGATGCCGGCTTCACCAACAAGCTTTTCGGCCGCATCGACCAATCGATCGCCATGGCCGCGCTGTTCACCGCGCACCACCTGGGCTGCAAGGCGATCCTGGCGTTGACCGAATCGGGCTCGACCGCGCTGTGGATGAGCCGGCACAAGATCCACGTGCCGATCTACGGCCTGACCTCGAAGCTCAACAGCCAGCGCAAGATGGCGCTGTACCGCAATGTGCGCCCGCTGCTGATGCCCAACTTCACCGACCGGGACCAGGCGCTGGCGAGCGCCGAGGCCTTGCTGGTCGCGCAGGGCGTGCTCAAGCCGGGCGATACCTACGCCATCACCGTGGGCGAGCCGATGGGCTACCCCGGGGGCACCAACATGCTGAAGGTCTGCCGGGTGGCGTGACGCGCTGCGGCGCGACATTCCGCACGGGCGCACGCTCCCGCAATCGCGGGGGGATGCAACTGGCGCCGAAGACCCGGCCGATACAATAAAACCTGCCGGAGAGCGCTGTTTCGGCGACCCCTTGCCTCGCTGGCCACGGCCAGCCCAGCCCGCTCCCGGGTTCCCATGTTCCGCGAGAAACGACCATGCCCCTCGTCTCCATGCGCCAGCTGCTCGACCATGCCGCCGAGCACCGCTACGGCATCCCCGCCTTCAATGTGAACAACCTCGAACAGGTGCAAGCCGTGATGCAGGCCGCCAGCGAGGTCGGCGCACCGGTCATCCTGCAGGCCAGCGCCGGTGCCCGCAAGTACGCCGGCGAACCCTTCATCAAGCACCTGATCCAGGCCGCCACCGAGGCCTACCCGCAGGTGCCCCTGGTGATGCACCAGGACCACGGCACCAGCCCCAAGATCTGCGAAGGCGCGATCAACCTGGGCTTCGGCTCGGTGATGATGGACGGCTCGCTGATGGAAGACGGCAAGACGCCCTCGAGCTTCGACTACAACATGCAGGTCACGCGCAAGGTGGTCGACATGGCGCACGCGGTGGGCGTCACGGTCGAGGGCGAATTGGGTTGCCTGGGCAACCTGGAAACCGGTGACGCCGGCGAAGAAGACGGCATCGGCGCCGTGGGCAAGCTCGACCACAGCCAGATGCTGACCGACCCGGAAGAAGCCGCCGTCTTCGTGAAAGCCACGCAGCTCGACGCGCTGGCGATCGCCATCGGCACCAGCCACGGCGCCTACAAGTTCTCGCGCAAGCCCACCGGCGACATCCTCGCCATCGGCCGCGTGAAGGAGATCCACCAACGCATCCCGAACACGCACCTGGTGATGCATGGCTCGTCCAGCGTGCCGCAGGAGCTGCTGGCCATCATCAACCAGTACGGCGGCCAGATGAAGGAGACCTTCGGTGTGCCGATCGAGGAGATCCAGGAAGCCATCAAGCACGGCGTGCGCAAGATCAACATCGACACCGACATCCGTCTGGCGATGACCGGCGCGGTGCGCAAGTTCCTGGCCGAGAACCCGGACAAGTTCGACGCCCGCGAGTGGCTCAAGCCAGCGCGCGAGGCGGCCTACAAGGTGTGCAAGCAGCGCTACCTGGAGTTCGGCTGCGAGGGCCAGGGGCCGAAGATCAAGCCGGAATCGCTGCAGGTCATCGCGCAGCGCTACGCGAGGGGCGAGCTGGCCCAGACCGTGGTCTGATGACGTCCGAATCCACATACCAACCCATCTCGCCATGACCGACGCCTTGCTCGAAAGCCGCCTGCACAGCCTGCCCCTGCTGGCGCGCGGCAAGGTGCGTGACAACTACGCCGTCGGCGCCGACCGGCTGCTGATGATCGCCAGCGACCGCCTCAGTGCCTTCGACGTGGTGATGGGCGAGCCCATCCCGGGCAAGGGCCAGCTGCTGACCGAGATGGCGCTGTTCTGGTTCGAACGGCTCAAGGGCATCGTGCCCAACCACCTGACGGGGGATGCCCCCGAGAGCGTCGTGGCCGCCGACGAGCGCGCACAGGTGGTCGGCCGCTCGATGTTGGTCAAGCGATTGAAGCCCCTGCCGGTCGAGGCCGTGGTCCGCGGCTATCTCGCGGGCAGTGGCTGGAAGGAATACCAGCACAGCCGCTCGGTGTGTGGCGTGGCGCTGCCTGATGGGCTGGTCAACGCGGCGCAGCTGCCCGAGCCGATCTTCACGCCCGCGACCAAGGCCGAGATGGGCGACCACGACGAGAACATCTCGTTCGAGCGCATGACAACCATCATCGGCGCGCCGCTGGCGGAGCAGGTGCGTCGGGTGGCCATCGAGCTGTACCGAACCGCCGCGGCGCATGCCCTGACCAAGGGCATCATCATTGCCGACACCAAGTTCGAGTTCGGCCTCGATGCCGATGGCACGCTGACGCTGATGGACGAGGTGCTGACACCCGACTCCTCGCGCTTCTGGCCGATCGAGGGCTACCAAGCCGCGCTGCGCGACGGCCTCAACCCGCCCAGCTACGACAAGCAGTTCGTGCGCGACTGGCTGGAACAGGCGGTCGTCGGCGGCAAGCCCTGGGACAAGAAGGCCCCGGCGCCAGCCCTGCCCGCATCGGTGATCGAACACACCGCAGCGACCTACCGAGAAGCCCTGCAACGCCTGACCCGATGAAACCACCCCCATCGCCGATGATGGCGCGGCTCGACGCCGCGCTGGCTGCCTCCAGGCATCCGGTCGACACGGCATGTGTGCGTGCCGAGCGGGCAGGCTTGCTGGCGCGGCAGGGCAACCTCGACGAAGCCCAGGCCGAGCTGCAGATCCTGCGGCGCGACTTTGCGGAGCGGCCGGCGGCGGTGGTCACGGTGTGGATCTGCATCGTCGAGGCCTGGATCGAGCAGTACAGCGGCCGCCCCTCGGTCGGGCGCGACAAGATGCGGCGCGCCCAGGCACTGAGTGCCGCGGCCCGGCTGAAGCCGTTGCAAGCCCTGAGTGCGGCCTGGCTCGCACACCTCGGGTACATGCAGGACGACTTCGACGACATGGCGAAGTACCTGAAGCTGGCCTTGCAACTCGCCGCGCCCGATCACCACGCCGCGCAGGCACGCGCTGCGCTGGTGGCGGCTTCGGGCTATCACTGGGCGAATCGCCTCGACCTCGCACAGCCCTGGTACACCCGTGCCCGCGAACATGCGGTCGCCGATGCCGACGAAGCCCTGCTCAGCATCGTCACCTTCATGATGGCGTGCCACCGCTGCAACCACGCGTCGCGCGCCTCGATCTTCGGCCGTGTCGACGCCGTCGAGACCCGCCGTGCGCAGGCGTGGCTCGATGCATCCTTGAATTTCGACCAGCAGGTCGGGGCAGCGCCCCAGGACAGTTTTGCCCGCACGCTGCGCGCGCAGCTGTATTCCGCCGAGCACCAATACGCGCAGGCCCTCGCGCTGTACGAAGCCCACCTCGCCCAGGCCGACCGGCAAGGGCTGGCGCACATGCGGGCGGCACATCTGGCCGATCAGGCCTGGTGCCGCTTTCACACAGGCGACGCCAACGGTGCTCGCACCGACGGGAACGCCGCCGCCGCGTTGATCGACCCAGGCATGTACGTGGAAGACCTGGCCGTCGCCTGCGGACGGCTCGATCAGGTGTTCGAAGCGCTGGGCGACATCGACGCCGCGCTGCACCACCGCCAGATGGCCCGCGAGCACTGGGCGACCCACCAGGCCATGATGCAGTCCATGATCGATCTGCTGGGTCGAACACTGGCAGCCGAAGGGCACTGAACGTGCCGACGGCCGCCCCGCCGGCCGCGCCTGAACGCGGCCTCCGCTGCGTCGCCCTGCTCGACGACCGCGACGCGTCGCACGAACAACCCACGAGCCGCGCCTACAGCGGCTTCGTGCACGAGCACCGCTGCACCGATCCCGCCACGCTGGCGGCCACCTGGGCCGCGGTCGACGCCGACCTGCGCCGCGGGCTGCACGCCTTGCTGCTGGTCGACTACGAGTGGGGCGCCAAGCTGCTGCGGGCCGGCCTCCCGCTGTTGCCCGCGGGCGACCATTCGTCGCTGCGGGTGTTGATGTTCGCCAACTGCGAACGGCTGTCGCGGTCCGAGGCCGACCAGTGGCTGGACGATCTGGCCTCGCGCGTGGGCGATGCCGGCCTGCGAGATGTCGCCGGCGTGATGAACCTCGAGGCCAGCGTCGACAAGCTGGCATTCACCCAGGCGATTGCCCGTATCCACGAAGCCATCCGTGCCGGCGAAACCTACCAGATCAACTACAGCTACCGGCTGCACGGGCAGGCGTACGGCTCGCCCGTGCAGCTCTACCGTCGCTTGCGCGCGCTGCAGCCGGTGGCCTATGGGGCTTACATCGAACTGCCGTGCACTGACGACGGCACACCGGCATGCGGCGATGAGACCACGCATGTGCTGTCGTGCTCGCCCGAGCTCTTCCTGCGGCACGACGACGGGTTGCTGACAGCACGCCCGATGAAAGGTACCGCGTCGCGCACCTTCACCCCCGAAGCCGACAGCGAAACCGCGCGCCACCTGTCGCTGGATGTGAAGAACCGGGCCGAGAACCTGATGATCGTCGACCTGCTGCGCAACGACCTGGGCCGCATCGCAAAGACCGGATCGGTGCAGGTGCCCGAGCTGTTTGCCATCGAGCCGTATTCCACCGTGTTCCAGATGACCTCGACGGTGCAGGCGCGTGTGCGGCCCGAGGTGGACTTTCCCGCGCTGCTGCGCGCCGTGTTCCCGTGCGGCTCGATCACCGGCGCGCCCAAGCACCACACGATGGAGTGGATTGCCCGCCTCGAATCGACACCCCGCGGCCTTTACTGCGGCGCGATCGGCTGGATGAGCGCCCCGCGTGGCGACGCGCGGCTGGGCGACTTCTGCCTGTCGGTCGCGATCCGCACCCTCACCCTCGGCGCCGCGTCACAGGGCCGGCGCCCGGCGCGTCTGGGCATCGGCGCGGGCATCGTGCTCGACAGCCGCGCCGACGAAGAGTTCGAGGAGTGCCGGCTGAAGGCGCGCTTCCTGACCGGGGTGCCGCCGGGCTTTGCGCTGTTCGAAACCCTGAGAGCCACGCCGGAGCAAGGGGTGGCCCACCTGGCGCTGCACCTGGATCGACTCGGCCGCAGCGCGCAGGCGCTGGGATTCGTCTTCGATCGCGATGCTGCTTGGCGCCTGGTCGAGTCGCAGTGGAGCCGCCTGAGCGATGCCCCGCACGCGCCGCATCGGTTGCGTCTGTCGCTGAACCACGATGGCCGCCTGCAATTGACGCAAGCCGTGCTGAACGCGCTGCCACCCGGCTCCGATGGTGCCGACGTGTCGCTGTTGGTGGCCCCGCATCGCCTGCCGAACGCACAACCGCTGTCGGCGCACAAGACCACGCTGCGTCAGCACTACGACGAGGGCGTGCAGGTCGCCGAGCGGGCGGGTGCGTTCGACAGCCTCTTCTTCACCGAAGACGGGCGGCTGGTCGAAGGCGGCCGCACCTCGGTGTTTCTGAGGCTGGACGGCGGCTGGTACACCCCGCCGGTTGCCGATGGCGCCCTGCCCGGCGTGATGCGCGGCCTGGTGCTGGCCGACGCGCAGTGGCAAGCCGCAGAGCGCAGCCTCGGCACGGCCGATCTGGCCCGCGCCGAAGCCATCATGGTGTGCAACGCCTTGCGCGGTACGTTGTCGGCCCGGCTGATCGCTGGGTGACTCGCGCCGCCGCTTTCGTGTGGAATGCCCTCACGAGCGGGACGATGCGGCCGATATCTGGTTCATGGTGGTCACGGCCACCCTCTGAGACCCACAGCGCCGACAGGAGTCTTCATGAAGCTCGAGCACATCGTTTTTGCCGTTGCCGCGAAGGTGGACATCGACCAGTCGTTTGTCTTTGAGTACGTGGTCTGCCGGCACATCCAGGCCATCTTGCTCAAGCGCACCGCGCTGCCCACGCTGGCGATCGACCCCGATCGCCATGTGTACGTCGATTCGAACGAACTGCACCGGTGCATCGACCAGGCCGCGCACCTGTTCCTCAGCGACCTGGTGCGTGCGAGCGAAATCAGCGAAGCGGCCATCGCCCGCTGGCAGTTGTCACACGCCCACTGAGCCTGCGGGCAGCGTGGCCCGGCGCATCAGTCGTCGGCGCCGTCCTCATCGGGCAGGTCGGGCGGGCCGGCCCACACCTGCTGCGTCCAACCCGGCCGATGGCGCGAGCGCTTCGCGGAATTGAGCCGCAGATCGGCGAGTGCCAGCAGGTCGTGGGCACGCCACGCGTCGTGAGCAGGCCGCGCGGCCACGCCGATGCAGACATCAATGGTGCCGACCTCCGGATGCACGTCGTGCGCGCGACCCACCAGGCTGCGGATCCCGCAGGCGAACTGCGTGGCAGTGGCCAGTGACGTGCCAGGCAGCAACAACACGAACTGATCGCCCTGCAGTCTCGCCACGGTATCGCCCGGGCGTGCCGATCGCTGCAGCGTCGCGGCCAGCGCGACCAGGGCACGGTCGCCACTGTCGCGGCCGCGCTCCATGTTGATGAGAAACAGGTTGTCGAGGTCCACCAGCAACAGCGCCAACGCCTGGCGCTGGGTCTGGGCGGCCTCAGCGGCTTCGCTGAGGCGATCGAGGAAAAACGCCCGGTGATGCAAGCCCGTCAGCTCGTCGCGAAACAACTGCGCGGTGTTCACCATGCGCCGACTCTACAGCCGCCGTTGCAGGCTCAGAACCGGTTGATGAGTGCGCCTGCGCCGGAGGCGCCGGGCCCGGGGATCGCCGACGGCAGGCGCTGTGCGCGCTCGACATCGGTGTACGACAAGGTGGCGTCACCCAGTGCCGGCTGGCGGTAGATCAGCTTCATGCCGCCCGCGAAATCCCAGTCGAAACTGCCCCGCGGCGCAAACCGGGCGGCGAATGCGGGGAAAGGGCGACGGGCACCATCGGCGGTGCTCGGCAAGCCGTACTTGCTCACCAGCAACTGGCGCAGCGCCTCGTTCTCCTGGCCATAGGGCTTGATGACGAATTGCGCACTGACCAGCCCGGCCGCATCGCTTTGCAACGTCAGGCGCTGCAGCGCCGGCACGCCCGCCTGCCGCGTGTCGAAGCTCAACGGCCCTTCGGTGCCTCGCACCAGCGGCGTGGCACCCGCCTGCAGCGCGGCCGTGACGAACGCGTCGGTGGACGCGCCCTTGAGGCGCACGCCATACAGCGTGAGCTCGCCGAGCGCGGGTGAGGCCTGCCCCTGCGCAGCCGGGAGCAGGCTCAACAGCAAACCGGCAGCGATCACGCTGCCCAATGCACGGCGGCCTCTCAGGGAGCTCATCAACCCAAGACCACGGCACATGGACGTGCCCACCGCAGCCGCCAAGCCATTGGGTATGACGGGAAAGTGCCGATATCTACCAAACAGAAGCCCCCCATGCTGCTCAGCAGCCCATTGTCGATGTCGACCCGCGCGGTGCGAGCACAGCCATCATGATGATCGCTTTCCGATGAAGCTGCGCCTGGCCTTCCGGCAGCGCAGCGCCGAGACGACCGGATTTGACGCCAGCCACGAAAAGGCCTGCGTGGCCGAGTCCCTGGTGCGCAGCGCCTCTCGCCTGCTGGAGCAACGCAACGACCGCGACATCATCCAGCGGGTGTGTGAGGCGTTGACGTTGGCCACCCCCCATGTGCGCCTGGCCTGGACCTGGTTCGGCCCGGTCGAGACCCCGCGCATCGTGCCGCAGATCGTCGTCGGGCCCGCCGCGGCCTATGCCCTCAAGCTGGAGATCGACCGCGGCTTCCTGACCGAGATCGGGCCGGCGTTCCGCACACTGGCAGGCAAACGGGTGGAACCCTTCAACGTGTCGCGGATGTCGTTGTACGGCCCGTGGCGCGAGGCGGCGGCACTGCATGGCATCCGCAGCGCGGTGTCGCTGCCCCTGGCCTCGACGGTCAATTCCGACCGCGGACTGCTGGCGCTGTATGCCGATGTGCCCGACTACTTTCAGCAAGTCGGCATCGGGCTGTTCGAAGCCTTGGCGGACATGTTCAGCTCGGTGCTGTCGGTCGCCGCCGAACGCACCCAGTTGCAGGAGGCGGCTTATTCGGATGCCCTGACCGGCCTGCTGAACCGGCATGCGGTCGACGTGGTCAGCCGCCCGATTCTGCGCAGCAGCCTGCTCGACCCACCCGCCACGGTGCTGATGATCGACATCGATCACTTCAAGCGCGTGAACGACGATCACGGACACGCCACCGGGGACCGGCTGCTGCAGGACATCGCCCACCTGCTGCGCCGGGAGCTGCGCAAGGGCGACAACGTGCTGCGCTGGGGCGGCGAAGAATTCATGGTCTGCCTGGCGGGCGCCGGCATCGATTCGGCGGTGCAGGTCGCAGACAAGGTGCTCGATGCGGTGGCCAGGCACGTCCACCCCCTGTCCGATGGCGCCTCGTTGTCGACGACGGTGTCGATCGGCATGGCGGAGCTCGAGATCGACGAGCCGTTCTGCGCCACCGTGGACCGCGCCGACGCGGCGCTGTACCAGGCCAAGCGCCAGGGGCGCAACCGCGCCTGCGCTCACCACGGCGCGTTCGAGGCCGGGCTCGACCGGTCGCCCCACACGGGCTGATCAGGCGACCGGTCGCCTCAGTCGGCGGCCGCCAGGCCCTCGAAGATCGCTGCGGTGGTGTTGGCTGCGTGGGTGGCGATCTGCTCGTGATTGGCCGCGATGACATGCAGCGGGTAGGTGCCCGACACCACGCCGCGGAACCAGACCTCGGCGCCAACCACTTCGGGGGCCAGGCCTTCGACGGCGGCCACCAGCGCGTCGGCCAGCGATGGCAGTTCGGCGTCGGCATACAGCGTCTGACCTTCGTCGGTGACCCGGTAGTCGAACTGACCGCCAGGCGGGGTGTCGATTTCGATGCGAACGATCATGCGTGGTTCCTGAACAAAGGGCGGCTGGCGCCGGCGCGGACGCAGTATGGCCCACCCCCTTGGCAAGCCTTGCGTGACCCACGGTCGGCCGAGGATCCCTGCGATCGAGGGGGTTGCAGCAGCCTTTTTTTCTTCTCCTACACTGCGACGCATCGGGCTGGGACGGGACGGGTGACCAGGGAGGGCTTGGATGCTGCCGACTGCGAAGGAAACCGAACGCATCGCCGTGCTGCGCGCCTATGGCGTCCTCGATACGCTGCCCGAGCCCGATTTCGACCGCCTCACCCAACTGGTGGCGCACCTCTGCGCCACACCGATCGCGCTGATCAGCCTGGTCGACAGCGACCGCCAATGGTTCAAGTCGGTGCACGGCATCGCCTGGACCGAGACCGATCGCGCAATGTCGATCTGCGCGCATGCCATCGAGCAGCAGGTGCTGTGCGTGATCGAAGACCTGCACGCCGACGCGCGTTTCTGCGACAACCCGCTGGTCCGTGGCGAGCCTCACCTGCGTTTCTACGCGGGCATGCCGCTGGTGACGCCCGAGGGTCACGCGCTTGGTGCACTGGCCGTGCTCGATCGGATTCCGCGACAACTCGGCGCCGTGCAGGTCGAGGCCCTGCAGACGCTGGCCTTGCAGGTGATGGCGCAGATCGAATCCCGTCGCCAACGAGCACTGGTGACGCAGGCGATGGAGGCACGCGAGCGCAGCCTCGTGGCACTGCGCGACAGTGAAGCCAGCTGGCGGCGCCTCTTTGCATCCAGCGCCACAGGGATTGTCTCGGCCGACGACGATGGGTGCTACCTCAGCGCCAACCCGGCGTTCTGCGCGCTGGTCGGGCGCAGCGAGGAGGCCCTGCGTGGTATGGAGGTCCTCGCCTTCACGCATCCCGACGACATCTCGCCGTGCAGCCTGGAAATGCAACGTCTGCTGGCTGGCGAGATCGACAGCTTCAGCATCGACAAGCGCTACCTGCGCCCCGACGGCCAGGCCATCTGGGCCCGCACCACCGTGTCCCAGATGCAGTCTGCAGCGATACCCGGCGAGGCACGGCTGGTCGCGGTGGTGACGGACATCAACGACCAGAAGCTCGCACAGCTGCGGTTGCAGCAAAGCCACCAGCTGATCGGGCTGGCAGGACGCATGGCCGGCCTCGGTGGCTGGGCGATCGACGCCCCGACCGGCACCTCGGCGCCGGTGGTTCGGTGGTCCGATGAGTTGCGCGCCATCCTCGACTGCGCGCCAGAGCACTCGCCTCAGCTCGAGATGAGCCTGAGCTGGTACCCACCGCCATCGCGCGAGGCGCTCGGCCGCGCTCTCGAAGCCGCCTTCGAACACGGGACACCGTTCGATCTCGAATTGCAGCTGGTCACGATCAAAGGGCGTCCGCTGGATGTCCGTGTGATCGGCGAAGCGGTGCGCGACAGCAGCCAGCGGGTGGTGCGGGTGCAAGGCGCGCTGCTCGACCAGACGCGGCAGAAATGTGTCGAACGCACGCTGCGAGAAAACGAGGAGCGCTTTCGCAACGTCGCTCGAGCCACCGCCGACGCCGTCTGGGACTGGACTCTCGACGACGACGCGATGTGGTGGAGCGAGGGCATGCAGGTGCTGTTCGGGCACGCCCTGGACACGCTGGAGCCCGACAGCCAGTCGTGGGCCCGACGCATTCACCCCGACGACCTGCGCCGCGTGCTCGACAGCATCCACGGCGTGATCGATGGCGGCGGTGAACACTGGAGCGCCGAGTACCGATTCCAGCGCCACAGAGGTGACTACGCGATCGTCTCCGACCGCGGCTTCGTCATCCGGGACACCGAGGGCCGCGCGGTGCGCATGGTGGGCGGCATGACCGACCTGACCGAGCAACGGCAAAACGAATCCCGCCTGCTGCAACAGGCGACGCTGCTCGACGAGACCGAGGATTCGATCGTGGTGCGCGATCTGGACGACCGCATCAGCTACTGGAGCCGCGGCGCAGAGCGCATGTTCGGTTGGAGCGCTGCGGAGACGGTCGGTCGGCGCCTGTCGGAGCTGAGCCTGGTGAACGGCTCAGGCAATGACGCCGCGCGCGAGATCCTGCTGAGCACAGGCCGGTATGCCGCCACCTTCAGGCAGCGTTGCAAGGACGGACGCTGGGTCACCGTCGAAGGTCGATGGACGCTGGTGCGTGATGCCGACGGAAAGCCCAGCGCGATCTTCGGCGTCGGCACCGACGTCACCGCTCGGCTCGAGCTCGAAGCTCAGCTGCAGCAAGCGCGCCGGCTCGAAGCCATCGGTCAGCTGACGGGTGGCGTTGCCCACGATTTCAACAACCTGCTGACGGTGATCCTGGGCAACGCCGACTTGCTGGCCGAGCAATTGGCCGATCAGCCGCTGCTGCTGCCGCTCGCCGAGATGACCCGCACGGCTGCGGAGCGCGGCGCCGAATTGACGCAACGCCTGCTGGCGTTCGCACGCCGGCAGGCCTTGCAGCCGCAATCGGTGGATGCGCATCAACTGCTGGCCAACATGGACGCCTTGCTGCGCCGCACCCTGCCGGCCAACATCGAACTCGAGCTGGTGCGCGGTGCCGGCCTGTGGCCCGCACTGGTCGATCCGTCACAGCTCGAAGCCGCGGTGCTGAACCTGGTGATCAACGCGCGAGATGCGATGGCGTCGGGCGGCAAGATCACGCTGGAAACATCGAACGCCTGGATCGATCAGCACTACGCCGAGCGCCACCCCGACGTGGCACCGGGCCAGTACGTGCTGCTGTCGGTGTCGGACACCGGAGGCGGCATGAGCCCCGAGCACCTGGCGCGTGTGTTCGAGCCCTTTTTTACCACCAAGGGCGTGGGCAAGGGCACCGGTCTGGGGTTGAGCATGGTGTACGGCTTCCTCAAGCAGTCCCGAGGTCACGTCAAGTTGTATTCCGAACCTGGCCACGGCACGACGGCACGGCTGTACCTGCCACGTGCAGAGGGCCCGCCCGAAGCGCCACCCACCGTGGTTCGCACCGAGCACGACTTTCGCGGCACGGCCCGCGTGCTGGTGGTCGAGGACGACCCACTGGTGCTGCGGCACGCCCGCGACGTGCTGGTCGGCCTGGGCTACGACGTCACCGTGGCCGAAACCGGGATGGCGGCGCTGGCCATCCTGCGCGAGCGAAGTGACTTCGATCTGCTGTTCACCGATGTGGTGA
This sequence comes from Burkholderiales bacterium PBB1, assembly GCA_002255905.1. Classification (GTDB taxonomy): domain Bacteria; phylum Pseudomonadota; class Gammaproteobacteria; order Burkholderiales; family Burkholderiaceae_C; genus PBB1. The sequence continues at coordinate 151,759 of NKIN01000004.1, read as the reverse complement.
TGCCCGGTGGCCTGAACGGGCGAGAGCTCGCCGAGCAGGCGATGTCGATGCACCCCGCGCTGAAGGTGCTCTACACCTCCGGGTACACCGAGAACGCCATCGTGCACCACGGCCGACTCGACCGCGGCGTGCACTTGCTGCCCAAGCCCTACCGCAGCATCGACCTGGCGCGCAAGGTGCACACGGTTCTGAAAACGCGCCCTCCGACATGAGCCCGGCTGGCGAGCGGCGACTGCTGATCCTCGACGATGACGCGCTGGTCGGCCTGCTCGTCGAGTCGATCGCCCGCCTGGCCGGGGTCGCGACCTGCCTCACCCGCGCGGCCGACGAGTTCTATGTCGCGGTGGACAACTGGCATCCCACCCATGTCGTGCTGGACCTGACCATGCCCGAGACCAGCGGAGAGCAGGTGCTCACCGAGTTGGTGACCCGTGGCTGCAACGCCCGCATCATCGTCGCGAGCGGTGCCGATGCCGAGCGGCTGGACCGCGCCGTGGCCCAGGCCCGCGCCAGCGGGCTCGATGTGGCGGGCGCGTTGCCCAAGCCTTTTGCCGCGGCTGCGCTGCGGGCACTGCTGGTCTGACGGGGTCGGTCGGCTGCCGCGCGGGTCGAGCCGCAAGGCAAGGTCATCTCGCCTGTCCGCACCTTGCTTAGTGAGTCGGTAGCGATCTGACTTCCCCCTTGTCGGGGACAGACACGGCATGGCGATTGCATGGACAATTCATTTCCGCGGGCGATTTCGTCGCCCGGCGCGGGCAACATGACTCCTCTGCTTGCCATGACCACACGCAAGACCAAGACCGACAAATCAAACGAGTCCGCACAGAAGCTGCGGCAAACACAGGCCGAGTACTCGGCGGCCAGGCCGCCCGCCGAGCCCGGCGCCAAGACAATGATGTCCAGCTCGAAGATGTACGTCTGCCGCAGGTGCCAGGCCAACTTCAAGACCGGTGACGGTCGGCCCGATGTGCGCATGGCAGGTCTGGGTAAATGCAACCCTTGCCTGGCCCTGGCGGCTGCCGCCGCCTCGGCAGCCTCGAGCGCTTCGCTGGATCCGGCATCGACTTGACCGGTGCATCCCCGCAGTCCGCGCCCGCAACAGCGGACAGCACCGGAGAGGCTTGGCGCGGCGGATTGGCGCTGGTCATCGGTGCGCGGGGTGGTCTGGGGGCCGCGCTGTGCACACGGCTGCGCAGCCAGTCGAACTTCCATCGGGTACTGAGTGCGGGGAGGCGATCCGCTGCAGTGGACTCGACCCACGCCGCCCTCGATCTCGACATCGACCTCACCGACGAGCCGCGCATCGCCGCAGCGGCTGCCAGCATCGGCCAGCTGATCGACCCGGACCGCCCGCTGCGCCTGGTGATCGACGCCACCGGTTTCCTGCACGGCGGCGGCCATGAACCCGAGAAGTCGTGGCGCCAGCTCGACGCGGCGCACATGGCACATGCATTTGCCATCAACGCGATCGGTCCCGCGCTGCTGATGAAGCACTTCCTTCCGTTGCTGCCCAGGTCGGGCAAGGCGGTGTTCGCGACGCTGTCGGCCAAGGTCGGCAGCATCGGCGACAACCGGCTGGGCGGCTGGTACAGCTACCGCGCCTCGAAGGCGGCGCTGAATCAGCTGGTGCATACCGCGGCGATCGAGCTGGCGCGCCAGAAGCCGCAGGCGATCTGCGTCGCGCTGCATCCGGGCACGGTGGATACACCGCTGTCGTCCGGTTTCGCCAAGTCCGGCCTGGAGGTGCAGCTGCCCGACGAGGCTGCAGCGCGGCTGCTGGCGGTGATCGACGGGCTGCGCGCGAAGGACACCGGCGGGTTCTTCAATCACCACGGCGAGCCTCTGCCCTGGTGAGGCGTCCTTCAGCGTCGGCCCGCGCTCACTGCTCGACGAAAGCCCGCTCGATCACGTAGTCGCCGGGGATGGAGGTGTTGCCTTCCTTGAAATGGCGGGCTTCCAGCATCGCCTTGAGGTCGCGCAGCATCTCGGGGCTGCCACACAGCATCACGCGGTCGTGCGCGGGGTCGAGCGCGGGCAGGCCGAGGTCGGCGGTCAACTTGCCGGTCTCGATCAGCGTGGTGATGCGGCCCTGGTTGACGAAAGGTTCGCGGGTCACCGTCGGGTAGTACAGCAGCTGGCTAGACACCATCTCGCCCAGGAATTCATGCACCGGCAGCTCCTCACTGAGGTAGCTGTGGTACGCCAGCTCTTTCACCTCGCGCACGCCGTGTACCAGGATCACCTTCTCGAAGCGCTCGTAGGTGTCCGGGTCGCGGATGATGCTGAGGAAGGGCGCGACGCCGGTGCCGGTGCCGATCAGGTACAGCCGCTTGCCCGGCAGCAGGTAGTCGATCAGCAAGGTGCCAGTGGGCTTCTTGCCGACGATGACGGTGTCGCCCACCTTGATGTGCTGCAGCCGCGAGGTCAGTGGACCGTCGGGCACCTTGATGCTCAGGAATTCGAGCGTGTCGTCGTGGTTCGGACTGACGATGCTGTAGGCCCGCAGCAGCGGCTTGCCGTCGACACGCAGGCCGATCATCGTGAAATGGCCGTTGCTGAAGCGCAGGCTCGGGTCGCGGGTGGTGGTGAAGCTGAACAGCCGGTCGGTCCAGTGGTGGACGCTCAGCACGCGCTCTTCGTTGAATGCACTCATGGGTGGGGTCGAATCGACAAAACGCGTATTTTCCACGCCCCGGTCCACTCCCGCGGCAAAGATCGATGCGCGCAATTCGAAGGCATGATCGGGCACCACGGTGGCAGACCACACGGAGCTTCCGAATGAACCCTCACCCCTCCCCGCGTTTTGCCTGGGACGACCCGCTGCTGCTGGAGAGCCAGCTGTGTGCCGACGAGCGCGCGGTGCGCGAGGCGGCAGCGGCCTACTGCCAGCAGCGGCTGGCCCCGCGGGTACTGGAGGCTTTCCGCCACGAAACCACCGACACCACGATCTTTCGTGAAATGGGCGAGCTCGGTCTGCTGGGCATCGTGATCCCGCCCGAGTACGGCGGTGCGGGCATGAACCACGTCTGCTATGGCCTGGTGGCACGCGAGGTCGAGCGTGTCGACTCGGGCTACCGCTCGATGATGAGCGTGCAGAGTTCGCTGGTGATGCTGCCGATCCATGCCTTCGGCACCGAGGCGCAGAAGCAGCGCTACTTGCCCAAACTGGCCAACGGCGAGGTGATCGGCTGCTTCGGCCTGACCGAGCCCGACCATGGCTCCGACCCCGGCAGCATGGTCACGCGGGCGCGCAGCGTGCCCGGCGGCTACCGGCTGACAGGCACCAAGACCTGGATCACCAACAGCCCGATCGCCGATGTGTTCGTCGTCTGGGCGAAAGACGACGCGGGCGAGATCCGCGGTTTCATTCTCGATCGGGGCACGGCAGGCCTCAGCGCACCGGCGCTGCACGGCAAGGTCGGGCTGCGCGCCAGCGTCACCGGACAGATCGTGATGGACGAGGTGTTCTGCCCGCAGGAGAACGCCTTCCCCGACATCCGCGGGCTCAAAGGCCCTTTCACCTGCCTGAACAGTGCGCGCTACGGCATCGCCTGGGGAACCCTGGGCGCCGCAGAGGACTGCTGGTTCCGCGCGCGCCAGTACGTGCTGGACCGACAGCAGTTCGGCCGGCCGCTGGCGGCCAACCAGCTGATCCAGAAAAAGCTCGCCGACATGCAGACCGAGATCGCGCTCGGCCTGCAGGCCTGCCTGCGGTTGGGCCGGATGAAGGACGAAGGCAGCGCGACGCCTGAGATCACTTCGATGCTCAAGCGCAACTCCTGCGGCAAGTCACTCGACATCGCCCGGATGGCGCGCGACATGCTGGGCGGCAATGGCATCAGCGACGAGTACGGCATCGCGCGCCATCTGGTGAACCTCGAAGTCGTCAACACCTACGAGGGCACGCACGACATCCACGCGCTGATCCTCGGCCGGGCGATGACGGGCATTGCGGCCTTTGCCAACTGAGCAACGCACCACTCGGGTGTTCATCCAGAATTAAGGCGGGTCCCTCAGCCTCGCGTGTTGCTCGGTTCGCACTCGGTCGGCAGCACGCGACCACCGCCCTTCCATTTCACCGCCCTCTGGCCTCGATCATGCGTTCATCAACCGGCACGCCACAGGGCATACGCAAGACCTGGACGCTGTCGACCGAGGCGCTCGTGCTGTGCGTCTGCGCGTACTTCGTCGCGGTCGGCAACCACTCGTTCTGGGCCAGCGCGTTGGCGGATCGGTCACCCGGCGATGCCGGCACCTGGCGTTTCGGCATCGGCGTCTTCGTTTTGCTGGTGCTGCTGCACTTCATCGTGCTGAGCGTCATCGCCACCCGGCACACGACGAAGCCATTGCTGATGCTCTTGCTGGTGTGCACGGCGTTCGCGTCGTATTTCATGGGCAAGTACTCGGTGTTCCTCGACCCGACGATGCTGCGCAACCTGCTGCACACCGATGTCGGCGAGGCGCGCGATCTGCTGGCCTGGGACATGTTGACGCACCTGGCCTGGCAGGCGGCGCTGCCGATGTGGCTGGTCTGGCGCGTGCGTCTGCGCGAGCGCAGCTGGCGCAGTGCCACCGCCTGGCGGCTGGGTTCGATGGTGCTGGCCGTGGGCATGGGCATCGGCGCGTTCATGGCGGTATCGCAGGATCTGTCGTCGCTGATGCGGTCCAACAAATCGATGCGCTACCTGATCACGCCAGGCAACTATGTGTACTCACTGGCCCGGGTCGTCACCGCCGACGCCGTGGAGGCCACCAAGCCCATGGTGCCGGTCGGCACGGATGCCGTGGCCGGCCCGGCCTGGGCCGGGCGCAGCAAGCCGCTGCTGTTCATCCTGGTGGTGGGCGAAACCGCGCGCGCGATGAACTGGGGCCTGAATGGCTACGCGCGTCAGACCACCCCCGAACTGGCCGCACTCAACGTGGTCAATTTCAGCGATGTGGGCAGCTGCGGCACCAACACCGAAACCTCGGTGCCCTGCATGTTCTCGCGGATCGGGCGGCGCGACTACGACGAGGACCGCATCCGCGGCGAAGAATCGCTGCTGCACGTGGTGAAACGCGCGGGCTTCGGCGTGCAGTGGCGCGACAACCAGTCGGGCTGCAAAGGCGTGTGCGAAGGGCTGCCGATGCAGAAGATGGTCGACACGCCCGACCCCTCGCTGTGCAGTGGCTCGGAATGCATGGACGAGATCCTGCTCAAAGGTCTGGATGCCGAGCTGGCCGGTGACACGGGCAAAGGCAACCGGCTGATCGTGCTGCACCAGATGGGCAGCCACGGCCCGGCCTACCACCGGCGTGCGCCCGAAAAATTCAAGCGCTACACACCGACCTGCGACACCGCCGAACTGCGCAAATGCTCGACGGAAGCGGTCGTCAACGCCTACGACAACTCGATCGCCTACACCGACCATGTGCTGGCCGAGGCCATCCGCTTCCTGCAGGGGCAAAGCGACCGCTACGACACTGCGCTGCTGTACGTGTCGGACCACGGCGAGTCGCTGGGCGAGAACAACCTGTTCCTCCATGGGCTGCCGTACGCCATCGCGCCGATACAGCAAACGCAGGTGCCGATGGTGATGTGGTTGTCGCCGTCGTTTGCCGACAGCCGCCACGTCGACCTCAGCTGCCTGCGCACCCGCGCCACGCAGCGCGCCACGCACGACAACCTGTTCCACACCATGCTCGGGCTGCTCGACGTGCAGACCAGCGTCTACGAGCCGGCACTGGACCTGGTCAAAGGCTGCCGACCGCCAGCACATTGAGGGGCCGGGCACAAAAGCCGGCAGCCATGGCACGAACGACGGGAAAATAGCCTCTCGATCCCGTTGGCACCGCGGATGCGCAGCGCCGTCAGTTCCGCCCGCCCCTGAGCCCTTGAAAAGAGTTCCCATGACCAGCCCCACCATGCGCATTGCGCCCAGCCTGTTGTCCGCCGACTTCGCCCGCCTCGGCGAAGAGGTCACTGCAGTGATCGCCGCCGGCGCCGACGTCATCCACTTCGACGTGATGGACAACCACTACGTGCCCAACCTCACGGTGGGTCCACTGGTCTGCCAGGCGATCAAGCCCTACGCGGTGAAGGACGGCCAGCCGGTACCGATCGATGTGCACCTGATGATCAAGCCGGTCGATGCGCTGATCCCGATGTTCGCGCAGGCCGGCGCGTCGATCATCTCGTTTCATCCCGAGGCGAGCGAGCACGTCGACCGGACGATCCAGCTGATCAAGTCGCTCGGCGTGCAGGCCGGCCTGGTGCTGAACCCGGCCACGCCGCTGAATTGCCTCGATCATGTGCTCGACCAGCTCGATCTGGTGTTGCTGATGTCGGTCAACCCCGGCTACGGCGGGCAGAGCTTCCTCGAACACGTGCTGCCGAAAATCGATGCAGTGCGCAAGCGCATCGACGCCACCGGCCGCGACATCTGGCTCGAGGTCGACGGTGGCGTCAAGGCCGACAACGCGCAGCGCGTCGGTAACGCCGGTGCCGACACGCTGGTCGCTGGTTCGGCCGTGTTCGGCGGTGGGCGCTACGCCGAATCGATCGCCGCGATCCGCGCGAATGCCATCACCGGCGCACTGGCGCGTCGCGTCTGAGCGCGCCAATTCACCTGCTGGCCGAGCTGCGGGCGGTCCGCGCCGTGGCCTTCGACCTCGACGGCACGCTGATCGACAGCGCAGCCGACATCGGCCATGCAGTCAACACCGCGCTGGCTGCAGCGGGGCTGAAACGCTTCGATCTGGCGACGGTGCGCACCTGGATCGGCGACGGTCCCGACGCGCTGATCGCCCGAGCGCTGGGGGCCCAAGGTGTGTCGGCCGAGGACGTGGCGCTGCGACAGTCGCTGCGCGCCGGCTTTGACGCAGCGACGCTGGCCGCGCCGCTGGCCCACGGCCAGGTGTTCCCCGGCATCGCGGCGTTGCTGCGCCAGCTGAGCGAGCGGCCATACCCGCTCGCCGTGGTCACCAACAAGCCCACGCGCCTGGCACGGGCAGTCATCGATGCGGCCGGCTTGCTGCCTTGGTTCGCGCTGGTGCAGGGCGCCGATTCGGCCGCGCAGCGCAAGCCCTCGCCCGCGATGCTGCAGACGACGGCCACGCAGCTGGGGGTGACGGCATCGCAGCTGCTGATGGTGGGCGACGCGCCGCCCGACATCCTGGCCGCATCGGCAGCCGGCTGCCCCGCCGCCCTGGTCAGCTGGGGCTATGGGGCGCATGCGGTGCCTACTGGGCTGGATCCATGGCGTGTGGATCGGCCCGAGCAGATCGGAGACCGCCTGCTTGCCTAGCCGCTGGCGTCGGCCGCCCACACATGGCGCGGCTGGTCAAAAGGGGATTGCGCTCGACAACGGCTCGGCCAGAATGGGGCATGCCTCCGTTCAACGTGTGCCCGTCATGCGTCCGGCTCAACCTGCCGGATGCCCGCATCTGCACCACCTGCGGCGCGGCACTGGACGGCACGGCTCCGCCCGCGGTGGAGGAGTACTCCGAAGCCTTCGTCAACCTGGCAGAAATGGAGCTCGACGCCGACACCACGCCCTCGGTGCACCTGGACGCGCCAGACTTGCGGCGCTGGTTCAATTCCCGCTCCGGTGGCCTCGACGGCCACACCGAGCCGCACCAGACTGCCAAGCACGTGGAACCCGACACGCCGCTGCCGCCGCTGCATCTGCGCGAATTCGAGATGCCTCCCCCCCGCGACGAGTCGGCACCGAACCCGCCGCTGATGAACGACGCAATCCTGGCCGACCCGCAAGCGCCGCTGCCCTGCATCGCGCCTGAACGGCAACCATCAGCGGCACCTGCCCCAGTGGCCAGACACCGCCACGCCGCGCCCGAGGAGCCGTCACCGGTCGCCAAAGCCGCCACCAAAGCATTGCGGCGCGCGCAGGTGCGGCGCACTCTGCTGGCGAGCAAAGGGCAGCCTGCACCGGCGGCCGCCCCACCCGATGTGCTGGTGCTCGACGGCGACGACGGTGCCCGCGAGCAGCTGTGCGCCTTGCTCGAAGTATTCGGCTTTCGCACGCACCCGGTGCAAAGCACGATGCAGGCGGTGCGCATGCTGGCCGCCAAGCGCTACACGGTGGCCTTCCTGAGCATCGTCTTCGATGGCTCGGCGGCACCAGCGGCCCACGACCTGTGCAGCCGCGTCAAGGCGCCGCCTGCGCACGCCAGCGATCCAGCGTGTGCACTGATCGTCGTCACCGGCTCGGCCCGTCCCGTGGAACGGGTGCGTGCCGAACTGGCCGGCTGCGACGCCTTCTTGCACAAGCCGGTCAGCCGCGGCGCGGTGGCCCAGGCGCTGGAGGCCTGTGGCGTGGCGCTGCCCATCGATTCGCGGCGAGCCTGACCCTCGCCGCCACTTCCTCGCCGCTGTGCGCTGACCCAACCCGACGGAGACCGCCCATGGGCACCGCCATCACTTATCAACGCCCTGACGGGCAGACCGCCTCGGGCTACCTGGCCGAACCGATCCACCCGACCGACGCGCCCGGCATCGTCGTGATCCAGGAATGGTGGGGCCTGAACGAGCAGATCCGAGGCGTGGCCGACCGGCTGGCGCAGGCGGGATACCGCGCACTGGTGCCCGACCTGTACCGCGGCCAGTTGACAGTGGAGGCCGAGGAGGCGCACCACTTGATGAGCGCGCTGAACTTCGGCGATGCCGCGTCGCAGGACATCCGGGGCGCGGTGCTGCATCTCAAGCAGACGGGCACGGCGGGAGCGAAGGTCGGCATCACCGGTTTCTGCATGGGTGGCGCACTGACCCTGCTGAGCCTGTGCGCCACGCCCGAGGCCGACGCCGGCGTCGTCTGGTACGGCTGCCCGCCGCTGGAATACATCGACGCCGCGAAGCTCAAGGCACCGCTGCTCGGCCACTGGGCGACCCAGGACGAGTTCTTCCCGATCGCCACCGTCGATGCGCTGGAAGCCAAACTGCGCGCAGCCCATGTGAACTTCGCGTTTCACCGCTACCTGGCGCACCACGCCTTCGCCAACGAAACCGCCGTGGGCCCAGGGCGGATTCCGGCGACGCAGTTCGACCCGGTGTGGGCGCAGCAGGCTTGGGATCGGACCTTGCGATTCTTCGGGAAGTGGTTGGGGTGAGTGGGTGTACACCGAGACGGTCACGCTCCGGACCACGTTGCTGCTGGGCTGCGTGGTGACGGTCGCCCTCGCCGCATGGGTTGGAAATCCGGCGCCGTACCTGGACTCGGGTTTCGCCCTGGGTCGCCTGCTTCGAGCCATGGCGGTGATCAAGGCGGGCGTTGTGCTCGCCGCGATCAGTCTGCTCTGGTGGCGTTTCAAGCGGCCTGTCGCAGCCCATTTGGCGGCGGCCTGTCTGATCTCCACCTGGCTGGCAGCTGGTGCGAGCATGTTGATCTGGCAACTCACGGCCATCCCGTTGGCTGCCCTGACCTTCCACGCGGGTGGCCTCGCGTTTCTGGTGGCCGCGTGGCGGGACCATCGTGCATCAGCGCACGCGCCAGAGGCGTGGTCGTTATTCAAAGGCCGCCGCTGACTGCGCGGTTAGAAGTCCTCCCGCACCGCGCGCGAGCGCGTTCGAGGGCCGCCACAGGCCGCTGTAACGCCTTTTCACATTTCGAAGATCACCCCGTTTTGGCGGGAATTGGTCACAGCAGGGACAATAGGGGTTTTCGTTGGCATGTTCCAGCCCCGACATGCCGGCTCAACCTGAGAGGTCCACTCCCGCGCCATGGCCACACAACGAACCAAAACCACCGCCACTCCCGCCGCCGTCACGGTAGCCGCCAGCGCTGAGAGCATCAAGCTGCGACAGACCCAGGCCGAGTATTCGGCGGCACGTCCTGCGTCGGAACCCGGCATCAAGCCCATGATGTCGAGTTCGAAGATGTACGTCTGCCGCCGTTGCCAGGCGAACTTCAAGACCGGCGAGGGCCGGCCCGATCCGCGGTTGCGCGGCCTCGGCAAGTGCAACAAGTGCCTGGACGCCGCCACGGCCGCACAGGCCGCACAGATCGCGGCCTGACACCACCCCCGGGCGGATCACAGGTAGATCTGGCCGCCCGCTTCGCGGAACTGCTGCGCTTTTTCCTCCAGCGCAACTTGAATCGGGATGACGGCTGCGGGGGCCGAGGCAGGCGCCTCGGCTTTCTGCAGTCGGGCAAATTCGCGAACCTCCTGCGAGATCTTCATCGAGCAGAACTTCGGCCCGCACATCGAACAGAAGTGCGCCACCTTGGCGTTTTCTTTCGGCAGCGTCTCGTCGTGGTACGCCATCGCGGTGTCGGGGTCGATGGCCAGCTTGAACTGGTCTTCCCAGCGGAACTCGAAGCGGGCCTTCGACACCGCGTTGTCCCACATCTGGGCACCGGCAAACCCCTTCGCCAGATCGCCCGCGTGTGCGGCGATCTTGTAGGCGATCAGCCCCTGCTTCACGTCGTCGCGGTTGGGCAGGCCCAGGTGCTCCTTCGGAGTGACGTAGCACAGCATCGCGGTGCCGTACCAGCCGATGTTGGCCGCACCCATCGCCGATGAGATGTGGTCGTAGCCCGGCGAGATGTCGGTGATCAGCGGGCCCAGCGTGTAGAAGGGCGCCTCGTAGCAGGCTTCGAGCTGCTTCTCGACGTTCTCCTTGATCAGCTGCAGCGGCACGTGGCCGGGGCCTTCGATCATCACCTGCACATCGTGCTTCCAGGCGATCTGTGTCAACTCGCCAAGGGTGTGCAACTCGGCGAACTGCGCTTCGTCGTTGGCGTCGGCGATCGAGCCGGGGCGCAGGCCATCGCCGAGCGAGAAGCACACGTCGTACGCCTTCATGATCTCGCAGATCTCGTCGAAGTGCTCGTAGAGGAAGCTCTCACGGTGGTGCGCCAGGCACCACTTGGCCATGATCGAACCGCCTCGCGAGACGATGCCGGTCAACCGTTCGGCGGTCAGCGGGATGTAGGCCAGCCGCACGCCGGCGTGGATGGTGAAGTAGTCCACGCCCTGCTCGGCCTGCTCGATCAGCGTGTCGCGGAACAGTGCCCAGGTCAGGTCCTCGGCCTTGCCGTGCACCTTCTCCAGCGCCTGGTAGATCGGCACCGTGCCGATGGGCACCGGCGAGTTGCGCAGGATCCATTCGCGCGTCTCGTAGATGTTCTCGCCGGTCGACAGGTCCATCACGGTGTCGGCACCCCAGCGGATGGCCCACACCAGCTTGTCGACCTCTTCTTCGATGCTTGAGGTGACCGCCGAGTTGCCGATGTTGGCGTTGACCTTCACCAGGAAGTTGCGGCCGATGATCATCGGCTCGCTCTCGGGGTGGTTGATGTTGTTCGGGATCACCGCGCGGCCGCGGGCCACCTCGTCGCGCACGAATTCCGGTGTGATGTCAGCGGCCAGGCTGGCACCGAACGACTGGCCGCGCTTGGGCAGGCGCTCGGTGGCCAGGCGCTCGCGCAACTGCGCCTTGACCAGGTTCTCGCGCACCGCGATGTAGTGCATCTCGGGCGTGACGATGCCGCGGCGCGCGTAGTGCATCTGCGACACGTTGGCGCCGGGCTTGGCCACGCGCGGGGTCGGCGCCTGCGCCATGCGCAGCGCGGTCAACGCCGGGTCGTGCAGCCGCTCGCGGCCGTAGGCGCTGCTGATGCCGGGCAGCGCGACGGTGTCGGCGCGGTCGGCGATCCAGGCAGCGCGCAACGGCGGCAGCCCACGGGTGATGTCGATCGCGGCTTGTGGATCGGTGTAAGGGCCCGAGGCGTCGTAGACGCGCAATGGCGGGTTGGGTTCACGGCGCGAGCCACCGGCACCGTCGTCGACCAGGGTGTCGCCCAGCGTGATCTCGCGGAACGGCACGCGGATGTCGGGACGCTGACCTTCGAGGTAGACCTTGTGCGAACCGGGGAACGGCGTGCGGGTGATGCGCTGCGACAGTGCGGCGGTGTCGACGTGTTGTGCTTGCTTGGCCATGTCAGCTCCAGGTGGCGTGTCGTTGTGCGCTTGCCTGGCACCGCAGCAGGATCAAAACCCCGCCTCGATGGCCGCTGCACTTGATTCCTACGCGGGCATGACCCCGATCAGGTTCAGCGGGTTCCACACGGGTGTGGTCTCAGCCATCGACCCCACGGTCCACGGCGCCCCGACAAGCCCGTGCAGTGTAGGCGTGTCGCACCAACCCACAGCTGGCGAGGGTCGCTTCCTATAATGAAAACTCACGTCCCCGAGCGCACCGCGCCCTCTCATGAATCCCGAATTCAAGCCGACCGAGGTCGAACGCGCGGCGCAGACCGCCTGGAACGCACGAGACGCCTACCGCGTCACCGAAGGGGCGCTCGACAGCCACGGCCAGCCCAAACCGAAGTTCTACGCCTGCTCGATGCTGCCCTACCCCAGCGGCAAGCTGCACATGGGCCACGTGCGCAACTACACCATCAACGACATGTTGACGCGTCAGCTGCGCATGAAGGGCCACAACGTGCTGATGCCCATGGGCTGGGACGCTTTCGGCCTGCCCGCGGAAAACGCGGCGATGAAGAACAAGGTGCCGCCAGCGCAGTGGACCTACGACAACATCGCCCACATGAAGGGCCAGATGAAGGCGATGGGCCTGGCGATCGACTGGAGCCGCGAAGTCACCACCTGCCGGCCCGAGTACTACCGCTGGAACCAGTGGCTGTTCCTGAAGATGCTGGAAGCGGGCATCGCCGAGCGGCGCACCCAGGTCGTCAACTGGGACCCGGTCGACCAGACCGTGCTCGCCAACGAGCAGGTGATCGACGGCAAGGGCTGGCGCAGCGGTGCCACGGTGGAAAAGCGCGAGATCCCCGGCTACTACCTGAAGATCACCGCCTACGCCGACGAGTTGCTCGACCAGGTGCAGCACCACCTTCCCGGCTGGCCCGAGCGGGTGCGGCTGATGCAGGAGAACTGGATCGGCAAGAGCGAGGGCGTGCGCTTTGCGTTCACCCATGACATCCGCGACGGCAGCGGCCAACCCATCCAGGACGGCCGGCTGTATGTGTTCACCACGCGCGCGGACACCATCATGGGCGTGACGTTCTGCGCGGTCGCCCCCGAACACCCGCTGGCGCAGCACGCCGCAGCCTCGAATCCGGCGGTGGCGGCTTTCATCGCCGAGTGCCAGGCTGGCGGCACCACCGAAGCCGAACTCGCCACGCAGGAAAAGAAGGGCGTGAACACCGGGCTGACGGTGAAGCACCCGCTCACGCACCAGCCGGTCGATGTGTGGGTCGGCAACTACGTGCTGATGAGCTACGGCGATGGCGCCGTGATGGGCGTGCCCGCACACGACGAGCGCGACTTCGCCTTCGCGAAGAAATTCGGCATCGACATCCTGCAAGTGGTGCAAGTGGACGGCGAGCCGCACTTCAGCTACGACCACTGGCAGGACTGGTATGCCGACAAGCAGCGCGGCGTGACCATCAACTCGGACTACTTCAGCGGCCTCAGTTGCAAGGCGGCCGTCGACGCGGTGGCCAAGGCGCTGGCCGCACGCGACCTGGGCAGCAAGAAAACCACCTGGCGATTGCGCGACTGGGGCATCAGCCGCCAGCGCTACTGGGGCACGCCGATCCCGATCATCCATTGCGAGGAGCACGGTGCCGTGCCGGTGCCCGAGGCCGATCTGCCCGTGGTGCTGCCCGAAGACCTGATCCCCGATGGCTCGGGCAATCCGCTGGCCAAACACGCGGCGTTCCTGAACGTGGCGTGCCCGACCTGTGGCCGCCCGGCGCGCCGCGAGACGGACACGATGGACACCTTCGTCGACAGCTCGTGGTACTTCATGCGCTACTGCGACCCGCAGAACACCGACGCGATGGTGAGCAACGGTGCGGCGTACTGGATGCCGATGGACCAGTACATCGGCGGCATCGAACACGCCATCCTGCACCTGCTTTATGCGCGCTTCTGGACCAAGGTGATGCGCGACCTGAAGCTGGTGTCGGTCGATGAGCCGTTCACCAAGCTGCTGACCCAGGGCATGGTGCTCAACCACATCTACTCGCGCAAGACGGCACAGGGCGGCATCGAGTACTTCTGGCCGCACGACGTGGAGCACAGCTATGGCAGCGACGGCAAGATCACCGGCGCCACGCTGAAGAGCGACGGCTCGGCCGTGACCTACGAGGGCGTGGGCACGATGAGCAAGAGCAAGAACAACGGCGTCGACCCGCAGGCGCTGATCGACCAGTACGGCGCCGACACCGCGCGGCTGTTCGTGATGTTCGCCTCGCCGCCAGAGCAGACGCTGGAATGGAACGATGCCGGCGTGGAAGGCGCGCACCGCTTTCTGAAGCGGGTCTGGGGCTTCGGCGCCAAGAACGCCGAGGCGCTGCGCACGGCGTCAGCCCTGTCAGCCGACCTCTCTGACGCCGGCAAGGCCTTGCGCCGCGAGGTGCACCAGGTGCTGCGCCAGGTCAGCTTCGACTACGAGCGCATGCAATACAACACCGTGGTGTCTGGCGCCATGAAGCTGCTCAACGCGCTCGAAGCCTGCAAGGATGCCGGCGCGGCGCCTGTGCTGCGCGAGGGCTACGGCATCCTGCTGCGCGCGCTGTACCCGGCCTGCCCGCACACCACCTGGGCGCTGTGGAACGAGCTGGGCTACACGGCAGTCCACGGCGACCTGCTCGATGCGCCCTGGCCCGAGGTCGACGAGAGCGCACTGGTGCAAGACGAGGTCGAGCTGATGCTGCAGATCAATGGCAAGCTGCGTGGCGCGATCACCGTGCCCGCCGGCGCCGACAAGTCCACGATCGAGAAGGTCGCGCTGGCCAGCCCCGAGCTGCTGAAGTTCGCCGAGGGCGCGCCGGTCAAGCGCGTGATCGTCGTGCCCGGCCGCCTGATCAATGTGGTGCTCTGAGACCGCCAGCTGATGCCCACACCACCAAAGCCTTTGCACCACCCTAGCGCTCCACGCCGCACCTGGCTGATCGGCATGGCCTCGCTTGCCGCGGCCACGCTCGCCGGTTGCGGCTTCCAGCTGCGCGGTGCGCAGGAACTGAAGTTCCGCACCGTGCAGCTCATCGGCTTCAAGCCCCATTCGCCGCTGGAGAAGGAACTGCGCCGCGCCATCAACGCGAGCCAGACCACGCGTGTCGTCGATTCAGGCGGCGAGGCGCAGGTGCTGCTGGAGGCGGTCTCGGAACGGCGCGAGCGCAATGTGGTCGCCACCACCTCGGCGGGCCAGGTGCGCCAGATCAGCCTGCGCGTGCGCTTCACCTTCAAGCTGCGGACGCCCTCCGACCGAGAGCTGATCGGCCTGACCGAGCTGCTGCTCGGACGCGACATCAGCTACAACGAATCCGACGCGCTGGCGAAGGAGCAGGAGGAGGCGTTGCTCTACCGGGAGATGCAAACCGACATCGTCTCGCAGATCATGCGGCGTCTGGCCGCGGTTCCGGCGCTCTGACCCTCGCTCGACGCCGATGCAACTGCGATTCGACCAGCTCGGCCCCCACCTGCAGAAGGGCCTGCGGTCGCTGTACACCGTGTGGGGCGATGAACCACTGCTGATGCAGGAGGCCTGTGATGCGCTGCGCGCGGCGGCCCGCAACGCCGGTTACAGCGAACGCCAGGTGCATGCGGTCTCGGGCGCGCACTTCAACTGGAGCGCGTTGCTCGGCGCCTCGCAGGCGATGAGCTTGTTCGCGGACCGCCAACTCGTCGAGATCCGCATTTCCTCGGGCAAACCGGGCAAGGACGGCTCGGAGGCCTTGCAGCGCTATTGCGAGACGCTGTGCGAGGACGTGGTGACGATCGTGCAGCTGCCCCGACTCGACCGCCAGCAGCAGCAAAGCGCATGGTTCGGTGCGCTCGATGCGGCGGGGGTGACGCTGCGCGTGGATCCCGTTGAGCGCCAGGCGTTGCCGCAGTGGATCGCACAGCGCCTCAGCGCCCAAGGGCAGCGCGTGCAAGCCGGCGAGGCGGGTCAGCGCACGCTGGCGTTCTTTGCCGACCGTGTCGAGGGCAACCTGCTGGCGGCCCACCAGGAAATCCAGAAGCTCGCGCTGCTGCATCCCCCCGGCGAACTGAGCTTCGAGCAGGTCGAGGCCGCAGTGCTGAACGTGGCCCGCTACGACGTGTTCAAGCTCGGCGAAGCCGCGCTGGCCGGCCAGGTGACGCGGGCGCTGCGCATGCTGGACGGCCTGCGCGCCGAGGGCGAGGCGGCCGTGCTGGTGCACTGGACACTGGCCGAGGACGTGCGCGCGCTCAAGCGGGTCCACGACGCCATGAGCGCCGGCCGACCCTTGCCGCTGGCACTGCGCGAGGCGCGCGTCTGGGGCCAGAAGGAGCGGCTGTTCGAGCGCGCGCTGCCGCTGTTCACCGAGGCCGCGCTGGACGCCTTGTTGCACGCCGCGCAGGTCTGCGACGGACTGGTGAAGGGGCTGAAGCACCCCGACTGGCCACTGGAGCCCTGGGACGGCCTGAAGCGGCTGTTGCTGATGGTGCTGCAAAGCACGTCGGCGCCACCGGCTGCACGCCGTGGTGGCCGCGCGGTGGTAGTGCCCCGGCTCGCCCTGCAGGGCTGAGCACGGTCCGCCTCATCGGCGAAGTTCAGTAGCCGCGCACCCGATCCACCAGGTGCGCGAGAGGCAGGCCGCTGCGGCAGGCCTCCACATTGGCCGCCACCACCGCGGCCGCCGAGCGTGGATCGGTCTGCGCCGCGATGTGCGGCAGCACCGTCACCCGCGGGTGCGACCAGTAAGGGTGCGCCGCGGGCAACGGCTCCGCGGCGAACACGTCGAGCACCGCGCGGTGCAGATGTCCGGCATCGAGCGCGGCCCGCAGATCGGCCTCGACCACGTGCGCACCGCGGGCCAGGTTCACGAGGCTCGCACCACGGGGCATCTGCGCGAAAGCCGCCGCGTTGAGCACGCCCCGCGTCGCGGGTGTCAGGGGCAGCAGGTTGACGACGATCTGCGCCATGGCGAGCACGGCAGGCCACGCCGCGTCGCCGGCATGGGTCTGCACCCCATCGACCTCACACGGACGGGTGCTCCAGCCGATCACGCGGCAGCCGTGCTGCACGAGGCGCCGCGCCACGGCACGGCCCATCTGGCCCTGGCCGAGCACCGCCACGGTGAGATCGCTGGCACGCCGCTGCGGCATCGGCTTCCACTGCGCTGCGCGCTGGCTGGCCGCGTAGTCGAAGAAGTCGCGCTGCAGTCCCAGAACGGCCCACAGCGCGGTCTCTGCCATCGCGGCATTCATCGCCGGATCGACCATGCGCGCCAGCGGCACGCCGGGCGGCACGGTCGGGTCGGCAAGCAGCTTGTCGACGCCAGCCCACAGCGACTGGATCAGCCGCAGCGAGTTCAGTCCCTGCAAGGCACCGGCCGGCGGGTTGGCCACCAGCGCGATGTCGATCGCATCACCAGCTGCCTCGGCAATGCTGCGCACCAGCCGCTCGTGGGGCAGGGCCGCGGTGAGCGCAGGCCACCATGCGTCCCAATCGGCGTCCTCGAAGTCAGCGGCGATCAACACACTCACGAGAGGACTTCCCGCAAGCGGCTCAAGGCGTGGGCGACGGTCTGCTCGCGCACCGACGTGCGGTCGCCGCCGAGCTGCAGCAACTCGGCACTCGCAGCCTCGCCGCGGCGCGCCAGCGCGAACCAGACGGTGCCGACCGGCTTGCCGGGCACCGCACCGCCCGGCCCGGCAATGCCGGTCACGGCCACGGCGATGCCAGCGTTCGAGTGCACCAGCGCGCCCTCGGCCATCGCACACGCCACCTCGGCGCTGACCGCGCCGTGGGCCTGGATCAGCGCTGCATCGACCCCCAGCAGCTCGGTCTTGGCCGCGTTCGAGTAGGTGACGAACCCACGCTCGAACCAATCGCTCGAGCCAGCGACTGCGGTGCACGCGGCGGCGATCAGCCCGCCGGTGCACGACTCGGCCGTGGCGAGCATGGAGCCGCGGGCACGCAGCGCATCACCCAGCGCGAGCACGCTGGGATCAAACTCGGTCAAAGCCATCGCCACACCGCCATCACGAGCAAGGTGCACAGGGCAGCGATCAGATCATCGAACAGGATGCCGAAGCCCTGCGCCCAGCCGATGGCTGCCCCACGGCGCCCCTTAAACAGTGCATCGGCCCAGGCCACCGGGCCGGGCTTGGCGGCATCGAAGTAACGAAACAACGCAAAGGCCACGCCTTGCTCGAGCAGGCCGGCCGGCGTGACCAACCACAACACCAGCCAGAAGGCGAGCACCTCGTCCCAGACGATGGATCCGGGATCGGGCGTGGCGAGCGAGCGCGCAGTGACCGTGCAGGCCCACCAGCCGACAAAGAAGCCAGCCAGCAACAGCGCGGCCAGCTGGAACGTGCTCAGGTAGGGCTGCATCACCAGGAAGGCGAGCCATGCCCACAGCGTGCCCACCGTGCCCGGTGCCATCGGCGACAGGCCGCTGCCGAAGCCGAAGGCCATCGCGTGGGCCGGGTGGCTGAGCATCAGCCGCACCGATGCGCGGCGCGGTGCCATGTCGGGCGCGTCGAGGCTGTTGCTCATGTCCGGAAATGATCGAAGGAGGCCGAGACATGCACGACCGCATGGCCTGCGGCATCGATCAACCCGATGTGGGGGCGCGGCCCGCCATCCGCGCGAGGCGCAATGCGGCCGATGCGCGTCAACGCGACGCCGGTACGGCGGCCGACGGCCGACACCTGGGCCGCGCGCCCGGGCGGTGCCGTGAACAGCAATTCGTAATCGTCGCCGCCCGACAGGGTGCACAGGCGCTGCACCGCCATTGGCTGCGCGCTCAACACCGCACTGCGTGGCACGGCATCGACCTCCACCACGGCATCGACGCCGGAGCGCTGCAGCACATGGCCCAGATCGCCGAGCAGGCCATCGGACAGGTCGATCGCGCTGCTCGCCACGCCGCGCAGCGCCTGCCCGAGCGCAACGCGCGGCTGCGGCATTTCCATGGCGCGACGCACCGTCTCGAAGTCGGCGCCTTGCAGTGACAGCGTGCCGCGGAAGGCTTCGAGCGCCAGCCGCGCATCGCCCAGCGCACCGCTCACGTAGAGATCGTCTCCAGCGCGCGCGCCCGAGCGCAGCAGCGCACCGCTCCCGTCGGCCGCCGGCACCTGCCCGAACACGCTGATGCAAATGTTCAGCGGGCCGCGCGTGGTGTCGCCACCGATCAGTTCGCAACCGTGGGCATCGGCCAGTGCGAGCAGCCCGCGCGAGAAGCCACCCATGAACGCCTCGTCCGCACTGGGCAACGCCAGTGCCAGCGTGAAGGCGAGCGGCTCGGCACCGCAGGCGGCCAGATCGCTCAGGTTGACCGCCAGCGCCTTGTGACCCAGGCGCTCGGGCGCCACCGTGGAGAGAAAGTGGCGGCCTTCGACCAGCATGTCGCACGAGGTCGCGAGCTGCATGCCTGGGGGCAGCGCGAGCAACGCGCAGTCGTCACCGATGCCCAGCGCCGCGCGCCGCACGGGACGGTCGAAGTACCGGGCAATGAGGTCGAACTCGCCTATCGACATGAGCGCATTCTCGCCGCGTGCGAGGCCGCGACGCTGGCTACTACAAGACGCCGGAGCGGCCCACTCCTACAATCCCCTAGATGTTTCTGGTGACCCCATGACCACATCCAACGACAGCAAACACGCCGAATTGCGGCGAGCAGCGCTCGAATATCACGAGTTCCCGACGCCAGGCAAGATCGCGATCGCGCCGACCAAGCAACTGGTCAACCAGCGGGATCTGGCGCTGGCGTACTCGCCGGGCGTTGCCGCAGCGTGCGAAGAGATCGTCGTCGACCCCGCCAACGCCTACAAGTACACCGCCCGCGGCAACCTGGTCGCCGTGATCACCAACGGCACCGCGGTGCTCGGACTGGGCGACATCGGGCCGCTGGCGGCCAAGCCGGTGATGGAAGGCAAGGCGGTTCTGTTCAAGAAGTTCGCCGGCATCGACGTCTTCGACATCGAGCTCAACGAGAAGAACCTCGACAAGCTGATCGACACCATCGCAGCACTCGAGCCCACCTTCGGCGGCATCAACCTCGAGGACATCAAGGCGCCGGATTGCTTCTACGTCGAGCGCGCACTGCGCCAGCGGATGAAGATCCCGGTGTTCCACGACGACCAGCACGGCACCGCCATCGTGGTCGGCGCCGGGGTGCTGAATGCGTTGCGCGTGACCGGCAAGGACATCAAGCAGATCAAGCTGGTCACCTCGGGCGCCGGGGCCGCGGCACTGGCCTGCCTGTCGTTGCTGGTGAAGCTGGGGCTGCCACGCGAGAACATCTGGGTCACCGACCTGGCGGGCGTCGTGTACGAAGGCCGCACCGAGCTGATGGACGAGGACAAGATCGTCTTCGCCCAGAAGACCTCGCACCGCAGCCTCGCCGACGTGATGCGTGGCGCTGACGTCTTTCTGGGCCTGAGCGCGGGCGGCGTGCTGAAGAAGGAAGTCGTCGCGACGATGAACCCGAACCCGATCATCTTCGCGCTGGCCAACCCGACACCCGAGATCCTGCCCGAAGAGATCAAGGAAGTGCGCAGCGACGCGATCATCGCGACCGGCCGCACCGACTACCCGAACCAGGTCAACAACGTCCTGTGCTTCCCGTACATCTTCCGCGGCGCGCTCGATTCGGGTGCAACGACGATCACCGTCGAGATGGAGATCGCAGCCGTGCATGCGATCGCCGAACTGGCACAGGCGGAGCAAAGCGAGGTGGTGGCCGCTGCCTATGCAGGCGCCACGTTGAGCTTCGGTCCGGAGTACCTGATCCCGAAGCCGTTCGACCCGCGGCTGATGATCAAGATTGCGCCCGCGGTGGCGCAGGCCGCAGCCGATTCCGGCGTCGCCGCGCGCCCGGTGCGCGACCTGGAGGCCTACCGCCAGAAGCTGCTGAGCTTCGTCTACGCCTCCGGCACGACGATGCAACCCATCTTCAACCTGGCCAAGCGCGCACAGAACAAACGCATTGCCTACGCCGAAGGCGAAGAAGAGCGCGTGCTGCGCGCCGCACAGATCGTGGTCGACGAGTCGCTGGCACGGCCGACACTGATCGGGCGGCCTGATGTCATCGCCTCGCGCATCGCGAAGTTCGGCCTGCGGCTAGAGGCGGGGCGCGACTATGACGTCGTCAACACCGACAACGACCACCGCTACCGCGACTACTGGCAGACGTACCACCAGCTCACGGCGCGCAAAGGCATCACACAGCAGATTGCCAAGATCGAGATGCGGCGGCGCCTGACGCTGATCGGCTCGATGCTGCTGCACAAGGGGGAGGTCGACGGCATGCTGTGCGGCACCTGGGGCCACACTGCCTATCACCTGAACTACATCGACCAGGTGATCGGGCAACGCGAAGGCGCCAAGACCTACGCCTGCATGAACAGCCTGCTGTTGCCTGGCCGCCAGATCATGCTGGTGGACACCCACATCAACTACGACCCGACGGCAGAACAGCTGGCCGAAATCACGGCGATGGCGGCCGAAGAGATGGTGCGACTGGGTCTGAGGCCCAAGGCCGCGCTGCTGTCGCACAGCAACTTCGGCTCCAGCAACCACCCGTCGGCAGTCAAGATGCGGGACACCTTGGCCTTGCTGCAGAAAAACACGCCGTGGCTGGAAGTCGACGGTGAAATGCACGGCGACGCCGCGCTTGATGCCGATTACCGCCGGGGTCTGATGCCCATGAGCACGCTGAGCGGCGAAGCCAATCTGCTGGTGCTGCCCAACATCGATGCGGCCAACATCGCCTACAACCTGCTGAAGACAGCGGCCGGCGGCGGCATCGCCATCGGTCCGGTGCTGCTCGGAGCGGCCAAACCGGTGCATATCCTGACCGCCTCGGCAACGGTGCGGCGCATCGTCAACATGACCGCCCTGGCCGTGGCGGACGCCAACGCCAGCCGCTGAGGCCAGTCCGCCCACACCGGCTGCGGCGCCTCGGGCGCTGCCGTCGGACGCTCGCCAGAGGCCTCCAAGGGCTTTGTGACAAATTCAAGGCCCCGATTCGATACCGCATGCACAGCGGCTTGCGGTTTCAGATCACTGATATCGAAAAGCTTTCGGGAAATGTGAGCGATCACTTCCCAAAGATGGGTCGCGGCCCGCATGGATGCACCGGCTTGAGGTTTTTCGCCCGATTCGGTACCATCTCCCATTCTCAATTCAGGGATAACCCGTGTTTTTGTCGCGCCTGTTTCGGGCTCCCCAGAAACGCCTCGCTTCTGTCGTTGGCTCGCTGATGGCGGTTTGTGTGGTGAGCGTTTGTCTGTTGACCAGCACATCCTGGGCCAGGGACGGGGGCGTCGAGGCAAGAATTTCGGCCGTCGAGCTGAAACAACTGCCTCCAGAAGCGAGACAAACCCACATGCTGATTCATTCTGGCGGGCCGTTCCCGTACCGCAAGGATGGCATCGTGTTCGGCAACCGGGAGCGGTTGTTGCCGGATCGATCACGGGGGTTTTACCGCGAGTACACGGTGCCGACGCCCGGCGCACGCGACAGGGGCGCCCGGCGCATCGTCTGCGGCGGGAAACAACCTCGGATACCTGAGAGCTGTTATTACAGCGCCGACCACTACGCGAGCTTCAAACGCATCGTGCAGTGAGCGGCGCTCGAGTTCATTGACCACAGGAGGAACGAGTCCATGCTCTTGCAGACCGTCCGATCGAACATCGTCCAATCGATACGCGCTTACCGCGTCGAGGATCTGATGTTGGCAGCGCAAAACGCCGGCCAGCATTTCCTCTACGCCAACCTGACGACGGCCCAGTCGAAACAAGAGGTACTCGACACCATCGCCGAGGCGTTCCTGTTCCCATTGCATTTCGGCAAGAACCTCGATGCCCTCTACGACTGCATGACCGATCTGGTCCACAAGGCCGGCTCGCAACCAGGCTTTGTGGTCGTGCTCGAGCAGCTTCCTGACAACCCGCGTTTCGATCGTGAGGCGCGCGAGCAGTTGCTCGATGTGTTCCGCGATGCAGCAGATTTCTGGGCTGAGCGAAAAGTTGCCTTCAGGTGCTTCTATTCTTTTCAGTAGCCCGCTCTCAGGAACTCGGTTCTTGGGAGCGGGCTACCGAAACAGTCAGCCCCTGCGAAAAGCCCGCCAAGCCCGTCGCCAAGAGTGCGGCCAACGCCAGCTTCGGCATGAACATGCCGCTGATGAGCAGCGCGTTCGACACCTCGATGTGGTTGAACGCGGCGTGATGCGAGGCTCGCTCTTCGGCCCGTAACGGGGCCGGGGCAAGAGGGTCTCGATTCAACAAGGCGGCCGTCTGGCCGCCTTTGTTCATGGTGCGCCGACTGCGCTCGCGAGGGCGAGGTAATCAGTCACCGGCACCTCTTCGGCGCGGCGCTGCAGATCGAAAGCGCCGCCGTAACGGCGGTCTTCGAGCCAGCGACCCAGCGTGTTGCGCAACACCTTGCGCCGCTGCGAGAACGCCACCGTGACCAGTTCGCCCAGCAGCACCGGATCGATGTCAGTACGGGCCGGCAACGGCACCATGCGCACGATCGCTGAGCGCACCTGAGGCGGGGGGTCGAACGATTCGGGCTCGACATCGAGCACCGAATCGATGTCGTAACGCCATTGCAGCATCACCGAGAGCCTGCCGTAGGTCTTGCTGCCCGGGGCAGCGGCCATGCGCTCGACGACTTCCTTTTGCAACATGAAGTGCTGATCGATCACCCGTGAGGCCGTCGGCAGCAGATGAAACAGGATGGGTGTCGAGATGTTGTAGGGCAGATTGCCCACCACCCGCAGCGGTTGACCAGCGGCCGCCGCCAGCGCATCGAAATCCACGTTCAAGACATCGGCCTCGATCACCGTCAGCTCCGGCCGGCGCCGCAGGCGCGCGGCCAGATCGCGATCGAGCTCGATGACCGTGAGCTGCCGACAGCGCTCGAGCAAAGGGAAGGTCATCGCACCCAGACCGGGGCCGATCTCCACCAGCGCATCGTGTTCGTTCGGCGCGATCGCATCGACGATGGCGTCGATGGCGAATCGGTCGTGCAGGAAGTGCTGACCGAAGCGCTTGCGCGCGATGTGTGCCATCAGCGTGCGTGGGGTGGGCGGCCGAGGCTCAAGCCGATTCAGTGTCGCGGCGGGCGCAGCGTGTGGTCACAGCGGCGGCTCGCGCATTTCGATGTAAACGCGCTCGCGCAACTCTCGGTTCCACTCGGCATAGGCCTCTTCGTATTTTTTCTCGCGCAGCTGGTTGCGGGCCTGTTCGCGCTCTTGCCTGGCGTCGAGTGCGGCCTGCCGCCGTTCGAGCACCTGGATCAGGTGGACGCCGAAACGCGAAATCACCGGGTCTGACACATCACCTATGGGCAGCGCAGCCATGGCGTCGTCGAATTCCGGCACGAAGGTGCCCGGCATGGTCCAGCCCAGGTCCCCGCCCTGCGCGGAACTGCCGTCTTCCGAACGCTCCTTGGCCAGTGCCTCGAACGTCGTCGCGCCGGACACGATCTGTGCCTTCATTTCAGCCATCTGCTGGATGATCGCCGCCTGATCGAGCTGAGGCGTCGGGCGCAACAGGATGTGGCGCGCATGGGTCTCGATCACCGAAAACACCTGTCCGTCTCGGCGCTCGACGACCTTCAGCAGATGGAACCCTGCACCGGTGCGCAATACGCTGGTGGCGACTTGCCCAGAGTTCAGTCCGCGCACGTGCTCGATGAATGCATCGGGGAGGCGATCGACGGTGCGCAGGCCCAACTCGCCACCGCTGATCTTGTCTCGTTCGTCAGACACCAAATCGCGGGCAACAGCCTCGAACGTTTCGCCCCCGCGGACGCGTGCCAGGGCCGCCTCAGCCATGCCCTTGAGCCGGGCGACTTCGGCGTCGGTGGCGTTCTCGGGCACGGGAATCAGGATCTGGGCGAGGTTGTACGACGGTGTGGCCGTGGTGTCAGCGCGCTGCTTGGCCAGCAAGGCCTCGATATCGGCATCGGTGACTCGAATCCGCGATTGCACCTCGCGCTCTCGCACCTTCTCGAGCAACATTTGCTCGCGGACGGTCTTGCGGAAGCGCGCGAAGTCGATGCCTTCTCGGGCCAGCTGCTCGCGCATCTGCGCCATCGTGACCTTGTTCTGCGCCGCGACGTTGGCAACGGCGCGGTCGAGCTCCGCATCCTCGATGCGCGTCCCGCTCTCGCGGGCATACGCCAGTTGCGCACGTTCGTCGATCAGGCCGTCCAGGATCTGCTTGCGCAGCACGCTGTCCGGCGGAAGGCGCTGTCCGGCGCGCGTTGCGTTCTCGCGCACTCGGGCCAGTCGCTGCTCGATTTCGATGGCTGTCACCAGCTCCTGGTTGACCACCGCAACGATGAAGTCACCTGGCCGGACGGCTTGTTCAGCCCGCCTGTCGGACTGCGCCCGGGCTTGTGGAGCCACCATGGCACAGGTCATCAGCCCCGCGGCCATCAGGGCGGCCATGATCGTTTTCAACGGTTCACTCATACAGAAGATTCGAGGACTGCGTGGCTTGTGGCCCGTCGCGCAAAAGGCGATACCCCGGGACATTGTCCTTCAGCACCTGTAGCGGGTTCGAGCCGAGTCGAGATAAGCCGACGAATTCGATTTGAAACAACAGCCGGGTGGTGGCGTTGCTGCTGCCCGTGGACAGCCGCTCGGCCACCACACGGGCGATCCAGCAACCCGCGTCGTACTCGAAGCCCATGATGCCATCGACGAGACGGCTGTCGCGGGTGCTGTAGTTGATGCGGCCTACGGTGTAGAGCGATCCGGTGCAGGTGCCGAGATTGCCGCGCCCGTCATCGGCCTGCCCGCTGAGGTCTGGCGTGCGGCCGTAGATGGGCCACTGCCAGCCAGTCTCGATCTGCTGGCTGGCGCCACGGACCTGCCGGTAGATCAGACTCACTGTGCGGAACGGCGACGGCGAGTACGTGACGCCGCTGGTGGACGTGATCAAGGCATTGACCTGCGGGTTGTATTGCAGCGTGGTGCCCAGGGTCCAGTTCGGGATCACGCTGGTCGACCCCAGCAGAAGCAGGTCGGACACCCGTCGTGTCAGCGGGGTCCCGAGTGGCGTGATGCGCTGGTCGCTCAACAGGTAGCGCTGCACCGCGCCCAGCCGCATGACTTCCGCGCCGGTCACCGGGTTGATCAGCCGGGTTTTCGCACCCGCAATTACCTGGTTGGAGTCAGAGACCCGGTCGATGCCGGAGAACGCGTTTTCGCTGAACGCCGTCTCGAAGTTCAGGTCGCGTGCGGCTGAATCGAAAATCGGGAAGTCGGACTGCTTGCGGTACGGCGTGTACACATAGAGCACCCGCGGCTCCAGCGTCTGCAGCAAATCGGTGCCGAACCAATTGGTTTCGCGTTCGAGCACCCAGGCGCTGTCCAGGCTGACCGTGGGGATGACCCGCGAGGTCTTCTTGTTGCCGCTGACCGCGACCGCACGGCTCAGTGAATAGGCGGCCGCATTCAGCGCCACCTTGGGCGTCAGTGTCCAGCCCGGCGTGGTGACCCATGGGTAGCTGATCGATGTCAGCGTGTGCACCCGGTCGCCATCGAGCCGGTGCGCCTCGATGGTCGACGCCGGATTGGTGAAGCGGTTGTATTCGCCCTCGAAGCTGATGTCCAGACCACTGCCGAGCGTCTGCAGTGTGCGCACGCCGATCTGCGGCAAACGTTGGTACGGCGTGATGATCTGTGCATCCGGGTCCTGCAGCACCTGCCAGCGCTGCACGCGGGCATAGGTCGTCCAGTCGCCCATCTCATGCGAGGCCTGAATGTCCGACAGCAGCAGGCGCGGAGTGACCGTGCCGGGCTCACGCTGGAAGTCTTTCCAGTAGTCGTCGTCGGACACTCGCTTGATGTTGACCGACAAGCGCGTGGCCGCGGAGAAATCCGCCTCGTGCACAACCCCCAGCGAGTAGCGCGAGCGGTTGGCCACGTTGTCGTCTGGCAGGAAGTTGAAGTTGAACTGCCCTTTGTAGGTCGGTTCGAGGTAACGGAACTCGGTGTCCAGGCCGACACCTCGTCGCAGGCTGGCCGATGGCGTCAGCGTCGCGTCGCGGTTCGGTGCGATGTTCCAGTACCACGGGGCCTCGACGCGAACACCCGCATTGCTGTCGATGGCCACGCTGGGCGGCAGCCAGCCGGATTTGCGCTCGTTGGTGAGCGGGAAACTGAGCTCCGGCGCCCACAGGATCGGCACGCCCAGAAAGCGCAGCACCGCACCCTTTGCGACACCGGTGTTGGTGTCGAAGTCGGTATCGATCTGTTCACTGCTCAGCAGCCATGCCGGGTCGCCACTGCCATCGGCAGGGCAGCTGCTGTAGGTGGCGTTGGTGGCTACCGAATGCTGCGGGCCGATGAAGTCAATG
Organism: Burkholderiales bacterium PBB1; assembly: GCA_002255905.1. GTDB lineage: Bacteria > Pseudomonadota > Gammaproteobacteria > Burkholderiales > Burkholderiaceae_C > PBB1. The sequence goes on along the minus strand of NKIN01000004.1, from coordinate 124,434 downwards.
CGGTCCGCGGTGCCCCCGGCCTGGGTGCGACCGAAGAAGTAGGTCGGGTTGAGAAAGTAGCCTTCGAAGCGTTGTGTCTTCAGCTGCAACTCGGCGCCGCTGTACCGGTTCTTGTCCTGCGTGATGCTGACGTTGCCGCGAGCCACGGCGAGGTCTTCGGCCTGATCGTAGGTCAACCTATCGGTGGTGATCGACAGGTTGCCGCGGCGCAGCCGGGCGTCGCCCTCGACCACGGCGTCGAGATCCGGACGGCCTCGCAGCGACTGCCCCTGCACCGCAATGGGCAGCAGCTTCGCCGCCTCACCGGTGGGAGGTGGCTGCAGGCTGCGAGATATCTTGAGCGCGATGCCCGACTCGCTCAGTGCCAGTGGCGCCGGCGCTGCGGGCACAGCCCCCGCAAGCGGCCGGCCGGCTGGCGTTGCGCCGCGCAGCGGGGTGCCCCACTGCGGCACAGGGGCGTTGCTGGCGGGCTCGGCTGCGGTGTTGCCCGGTGCATGGCCGGATGCGCCCATCGGCTCGGGCGCGGGTACCGAGCCGATCGGGCGGCCCCACTGAGCGCAGGCCTGGCCCACCGCGGTGATCAGAACGGTGGCCCACAGTGCGTGGGGCCACGCGAAACGGCGACCCTCGACGACAGCAGGGCCGCCGGAACGCGATGAACAGGCAGGTGAGCGGAGCAACAAAGACAGAGACGGGCAGACGGAGGGGTGGCGTGCGCCACGAGCGCGAGCAGCGGTTTGTAAAATCGATTATCCATGAGGGTGTGTGCGCGCAAACCCGCAGGCCACCCGAGACCGCAGGCACCGCCACACGATGAACCACCCCAGCGACAAACCCTCCCAGGCCGTGGTCTGGGCAGATGACAGCCGCCGTGATGCTTTCGCACGCTGGCTGGAACCACTCGCGGCCACGCATGGTCTGCAGCCAGGCACCCTTCGTCCCGCATCCAGCGACGCCAGCTTTCGCCGCTACCTGCGCATCGACGGTGCGAGCGCCAGCTGCATCGTGATGGACGCGCCGCCCGCGCATGAGGATGTGCGGCCCTTCGTGCACGTCGCGGGCCTGATCGCTGCCGCCGGGCTGCACGCCCCGCAGGTGCTGGCGCAGGACGCCGGCCATGGGTTCTTGCTGTTGAGCGACCTCGGATCCAGGCTTTACCTCGCCGAACTGCAGCAGGCTGTGGCGGCGGCGGACACGGCCACCGTCGATCGACTGATGCGCGCGGCGATGTCCACGCTGGTGACATGGCAGCAGCGCGTCGACGCGAGCAGCCTGCCGGCCTACGACGACGCGCTGCTGCGCCGCGAGCTGGCGCTGTTTCCCGAGTGGTGCGTGCGGCGCGAGTACGGCGTCACCTGGAGCGCCGAGCAGCACGCGGACTGGGCCCGCCTTTGCGACCTGCTGGTGACCAGCGCCCTGGCGCAGCCCACGGTGGCGGTGCACCGCGACTACATGCCGCGCAACCTGATGGTCTGCGAGGGCGGCCCCGGCATCCTCGACTTCCAGGATGCCGTGCGCGGGCCGATCAGCTACGACGTGGCGTCGATGCTGCGCGACGCCTTCATCAGCTGGGACGAGGAGCAGGAGCTTGATTTCTCGGTCCGCTACTGGCAGCAGGCGCGCACCGTCGGGCTGCCGGTACCGTCTGATTTCGGCGAGTTCTGGAGGCCCCTCGAATGGATGGGCCTGCAGCGCCACCTGAAGGTGCTCGGGATCTTTTGCCGCCTCAAGCACCGCGATGGCAAACCGGCCTACAGCGCCGACCTGCCTCGTTTCTTTGCCTATGCGCACAAGGTGGCGACCCGCTACGAAGGCCTGGGTCCGCTCGCGCGACTGATCGAGCCGCTGATGGGCGCCACGCGGGTCGAGGCGTTCTACTGAGACTCAGCCGGGGCGCCGCATTCAGGCGCGCACCACGGTGACGGTGCAGGCGGCCTGCGCCACCACCTGTGAGCTGATGCTGCCGAGGTAGCGCCGCAGCGTGGAGTTCGCCCGCGCGCCCATGATGATGTGATCGGCCTGGTTGCGTGCGGCAAACTCGATGATTGCCGCAGCAGCATCGGGCGCCTCGAGCACGTGGAAGGTCAGGCGGCCTTCCTGCAGATCGAGCTGCAGGTTGATGGGGCGAGCCCAGTGCTTGAGGCCGACCAGCTGCTTCACATGGCGACTCTGCCCTGCTGCGTCGACCCGTTGGTCCATGCCGATGCGCGCCGTCTTCATCACGCTGACGCAGGCGAGTCGGGCGCCCGGCTCGGCCACCACGATGCGCCTGGCTGTCTCGCGCAGCTGCTCGAGCAGCTCGGGGGAGGACTGCTCGACATCGATGGCCGCCAGGATGATCGGGTTCTTCGCCACCCGTCGGGTCACTCCATCGATCGGCGCGACCTCGGGCTCGGCGCCTGCCGCAAGGAACCACCGCTTCAATCGCTGCAGCGGCCCGCTGGTGCGTTGTCGATGTGCGCGGGCGGTCAGCGGCACCTGCAAGGGATCCTGCAGCGCCAGTACCAGCTGGGCAGCGCTCTGCCAGCGCCGATCCGGCTTCACCTCCAGGCATTTCAGGATCACCTCCTGCAGCCAGGGCGGGCAGTCGGCGCGCAGCACACGTGGCGGAATCGGATCGACATACAGCCGGCGGCGCAGGCCACGCACCGATTCAGGCGCCCCGAAGGGTCGCTGACCGGTGGTGAGGTGGTACAGGATCACCCCCAGCGCGAACAGGTCGGAGCGCGGATCGTTGCGCACGAACTGGACCTGCTCGGGCGACATGTACGGCCCGGTGCCCATCGGCAAGGTGAATTCCTCCTCCAGCAGATCGGGCAATCGGTCGTGGTGCGACAACCCGAAGTCGACCATCACCGCGGTGCCGTCCGGCCTGAAGACGATGTTGCTGGGCTTCACGTCCAGGTGCACCAGGTGCTGGCGATGCAGATCGTGCAACGCGGTGGCCACCCGCAGGCCGATCTCGGTGATGTCGTCGAAGGGCAGTGGCGCCTCGTCGAGCCTCGGCCGCAGCGACGGGCCCTCGATGCGCTCCATCACGATGTAGGGCTGGTGGCTGAAATCACCGCGTGCCACGAAGCGCGGAACGTGCGGCCCGTGCAGCGCCGGCAGGATCAGCTGCTCGACCTCGAAGCCGACGATGGACGCCGGGTCTTCACCGCCCTTGATGCGCGGCACCTTCATGATCAGTGGCAGCGGCTCACCGTCGGCCTGCGTGGCAGCAACCACAGGCCCTGCCGCCGACGGCACTGCCGACACCCGCCACAGATGCGCCATGCCTCCGGTGTAGAGCTTCTCCTCGAGTCGCCAGCCGTCGATGACGCGGCCGGGTGCCAGCGGCTCCGGGATCGCAGGTTCAGCGTCCATCGGCCAGGCGATCGGCGAACGAAGCGGGGAGGTCGGTGGCCCGGATGGCCGCCATCGCCGCGGCGTGGTCGTAGGGCACACGCCAGTACGTCAACACCGCCGTCGCGTCGTCGAATACCGCGTAGCAGGCCGCCGGATTGCCATCGCGTGGCTGCCCGGTGGCCCCAGGAACCACGAGCCAGCGGCGGCTCGAGAGCAGCGAAATGATGACCCCGGGCGCGGGCACGAACGAGCCGGACTTGCCCAGCATCGACAGGTGATACAGCATCGGATCGTGCATGTGCCCGCAGAAGGTGACGCGCGCATGCGTGGCGTTCATGCTGCGCACCGCCTCCGACGGGCCTTCGATGTAGGCCCAGTTCGCGGGGTCGAAGGCATTCGCGTGCACGAACAGCAGCTCGCCGTGCTCATGCGTCAGCGGCAGCTGCGCCAGAAAGGCGAGCTGCGCCGCATCGAGCTGCGTGCGCGTCCAGTCGATGGAAGCGCGCGCCTCGGCGCGCATCGTGGGGCGCGGGCCGTGCGTGACCGCGGCGTCATGGTTGCCCATCACGGCCTTGGCGCCCCGCTCGACGTGCGATCGGATGCAATCCACCACCCAGGCCGGGTCCGCGCCGTAGCCGACGAAGTCCCCAAGAAAGACGTGGTGCTCCACCCCCTGGCTGGCCGCATGCTCGAGCACCGCTTCCAGCGCCTGGCGGTTGGCATGCACATCGGTGATGACGGCGATCTTCATGGCACGTGCGGGAGGCACCGCTCCCGGCTTGGGAAGCTGATCTGGCGACAATGCAATGCCATGAATTTACCCGCCTCGACATTGACGCTGCTGCTCACCGTGGGGGTGGCCCTGAGTCTGATGGCGCTGGAGCGACTGCGTCCGAACCGGTCTTACGCCGCCGAGCCTGCATGGGTGCTGCGTGTGGCGGCGCTCGGCTGCGTGGGCATCGGCCTGACGCTGCTGCTGGGCACGGCCTTCGACCGGCTGGTGGGTGCGCCCGGGCTGATGCAACGCGACAGCGCGCTCACCGCTCTGCCCGACTGGCTGCAGGGCTTCGTGGGCTATGTGTGTGTGACCTTCTTCGTCTACTGGTGGCACCGCTGGCGCCACCACAGCGACCTGCTGTGGCGTCTGTTCCACCAGATCCACCACAGCACGCACCGGCTGGAAGCCGCCACGGCGTTCTATGCCCATCCGAACGATTTCATCGGCAACGCGCTGATCGTGAGCGGCGTGTCGTACGGGCTGCTGGGCTACGGGCTGGATGCGGCGGCCTGGACAGCGTTCTGGGTCGGCGTGTTCGACCTGTGGGAACACACCAACCTGCGCACGCCACGCTGGCTGGGCTATGTGGTGGTGCGACCCGAGATGCACCGCGTGCACCACGAGAAAGACCGCCACCGAAGCAACTACGGCATCCCGGTGTGGGACATGCTGTTCGGCACCTACGAAAACTCGCTGCGCGACGTGGACTGCGGGTTCAGTGCGGCACAGGAACGCCGGGTGCTGTCGATGTTGCGGTTCAAGGACGTCGACGGCTGAGCTCTGAAGCGGCGCGGCGTTTCTGGATGTGCTTCGGCCGGAGCGGGGCAGCAAACCTCGGTCACTTGCCGATGCAAAAGCGGCTGAAGATTTCGCCCAGCAAATCGTCGGGGGTGGCGTGCCCGACGATCTCGCCCAGTGCGCGTTGCGCGAGGCGCAGTTCTTCGGCGAGAAGATCGAGCGCGGGGACGGTTGCCTGGAGCTTGGCCGTTGCGAGATCCACGTGCTGCCGCGTCTGGGCGAGGGCATGCACATGACGCGCGCGCGCGGTGTAGACCCCTTCGGGGTGCTCGTGCCAGCCGGCCATCTGCAGCAAGCGCTGGCGCAGCGTGTCGAGCCCGGCGCCGGTGCGGGCCGACAGGCACACGCTGCCGGCTGCCGTCGCGGTGGGCGCACCGTTGGGCTGCAGATCGGCCTTGTTGTAGAGATCGAGCACGCGCTGTGCCTCGACGAGTGCGCGCGGCAGACGCTCTCGGATCAGCGCATCGGCGGCGGCGTACTGCGGCTCGTCGAGCCGCGTGAGGTCGTGCAGGAACAGCAGCGCGTCGGCAGCCTCGATCTCGCGCCAGCTGCGCTCGATGCCGATCCGCTCGATCGCGTCGTTTGTATCCGCAGCATCGCGCAGGCCCGCGGTGTCGACCACATGCACAGGCACGCCCTCGATCTGCAGGGTCTGGCTGACCTTGTCGCGCGTGGTGCCGGCGATCGGTGTCACGATGGCCAGCTCGGCACCCGCCAGGGCATTCAGCAGTGAACTCTTGCCGACGTTGGGCTGGCCTGCGATCACCACGGTGATGCCGTCGCGCAGCAGCGCACCCTGGCGCGTGGTGTCCTCGATGCGCCCCAGCCGTGCACTGATCGCCGCGAGTTGCCCGCGCGCATCGGCCTGCTGCAGAAAATCGATGTCCTCTTCCGGGAAATCCAGCGTAGCTTCCACCAGCATGCGCAGCCGCATGAGCTGCTCTTCGAGTGCGCGGATTTCGGTGGAAAAAGCGCCGCTGAGTGAGCGCGTGGCCGAGCGGGCAGCGGCTTGGGTGCTCGCATCGATCAGGTCGCTGACCGCTTCGGCCTGCGCCAGATCGAGCTTGTCGTTCAGGTAGGCCCGCTCGGTGAACTCGCCCGGCAACGCAAGGCGCAGACCGGGCAGCGTGCTGTGCCCGGAGACTGGATCGATCGCTGCGGCCACTTCAAGGCACCGCGCCAGCAGCAGCTGAAGCACGACGGGGCCGCCATGGGCCTGGAGCTCGAGCACGTCCTCGCCGGTGTAGGAGTGCGGCGCCGGAAAGTGGAGGGCGAGGCCGTGGTCGATGGGCACGCCCTCGGCGTCGAGAAACGGCCCGTAGGTCGCCTGGCGAGGCGCCAACGGTCGCGGACACATTTGTGCGATCAGCGGGCGCAGATCGCGGCCCGAGACGCGGACGATGCCCACCGCCGCCCGACCGGGCGCGGTGGCGATGGCAACGATGGGATCGTGGTGTCGCGGCAGCATGCCGGGCATTCTCCGCGACGCCCCTGCTGCCGAGGGCTGCGCGTGACTACTTGCCGAGCACGCCCAGCTGCTTGTTGATGGCGTATTGCTGCGCGATCGACAGGATGTTGTTGGTCAGCCAATACAGCACCAGACCGGCCGGGAAGACGAAGAACATCACCGAGAACAGCAGCGGCATGATCCACATCATCTTGGCCTGCATCGGGTCGGCCGGCGTCGGGTTCAGCCAGGTCTGCAGCAGGCTGGTTGCGGTCATCAACAGCGGCAAGATGAAGTACGGGTCCTTGGCAGACAGGTCAGTGATCCAGCCGATCCACGGCGCGTTGCGCATTTCGACGCTGGCCAGCAGCACCCAGTACAGCGCGATGAAGAACGGCATCTGCACGAAGATCGGCAGGCAGCCGCCGAGCGGGTTGACCTTCTCTTCGCGGTAGATGCGCATCATCTCCTGCTGCATCTGCTGTGGCTTGTCCTTCAGCCGCTCGCGCATCTCGGCGACCCGCGGGCCGACGGCCTTCATCTTCGCCATCGAGCGGTAGGCGGTGGCGTTGAGCCAGTAGAACGCGATCTTCAGCAACACCACCAGGCCGACGATGGCCCAGCCCCAGTTGCCGATCAGCTTGTGCAGCTGGGTCAGCAGCCAGAACAGCGGCTTCGACAGGATGGTGAGCCAGCCGTAGTCCTTGACCAGCTCCAGCCCCGGCGCGAGCTGGCTCAGCTTGTCTTCTTCCTGCGGGCCGGCGAACAGGCGCGCGTCCAGTGTCTGCGTGGCGCCGGGCGCCAGTTCGCCCAGCGGCACGATCATGCCGACGGCGTACTGGTTGGTGTCGACCTTGCGGGTGAAGAACTCGCGTGGTCGCTTGTCGTCGGTGGTGACGCCGAGCAGCCAGGCGCTGGCGAAGTAGTGCTGCACCATCGCGATCCAGCCGTTGTCGGCGGCGGTGTCGTGGTCGGGCTTGTCGTTCGGGCCGCGCTTTTCGATGGTCTTGAAATCGACCTTCTTGAACTTGGCTGCGTCGGTGTAGATCGCCGGGCCGGTGAAGGTGAAATAGAAGCTCGATTCGCCGGCCGGCGCATTGCCGTCGCGCAGGAACTGGAAGTAGACCTGCGGCGTCACCGGCGCCGTGGACTCGTTGACCACCTCGTGCTTCACCGCCACCACGTAGCTGCCGCGTTGGAAGGTGTAGGTCTTGCGCAGCTTGACGCCGCCGATCTCCGGCGATTCAAGCGTCACAGCGAGGTTGTCCTGGCCGTCTTTCAGCGTGCGATCGCCTGGCAGCAGCGTGAACACGGTAAGGTGGTTCGGCAGACTCGCGCCGCCCTGCGCGGCGATCAGCCCGGTCTGGGCCTTGTACAGCCGGCTGCTGGACTCGTCGAACAGCACCACGTTCTTGTCGTGATCGACATGGTCGACCTGCTTGAGCAGCTCAAGGCGCACCACCGAGCCGCCCGCGGTGTCGACGGTGGCCTTGACCACGTCGGTGGTGATGTCGATCTTCTGCGACAGCGCCACGGCATCGGTCGCCGGCAAGGCATGGACAGGCACCGACCCTGGGGTCGCTGCCACACCGGCGGCAGGCACCGCGCCCGACGGGGTGGCCTGGCTGCCTGACGCCTTCGCAGGCACCGGACCGGTGCTCGCCGGAGCGGTGACCGGGGGTGGCCCGAACATCGACGGGTGACCGTTGTGCTTGTTCCAGGCGTCCCACAGCAGGACGAGCGACATGGAGAACACCACCCAGAGCAGGGTGCGGCGCATTTCGGTCATGACGGTTTCTTTTCGAGAAGGTCCCCGGCCAGCGGCGCTGCCGCTGGTGCCTGGACGGGAGAGATAAAGCGAGGTGCGGGCACCGGATCGCACCCACCGGCGCACCATGGATGGCAACGCAGCAGCCGGCGCGCGCTCAGGTAAGCGCCCGCCATGGCACCGTGGGTTTCAAGCGCGGTCAGCGCATAGGCCGAACAGGTCGGCTCAAAGCGACACGACGAGCCCAGCCAGGGGCTGAGCATCAGGCGGTAGAACTTCACCACGCCGATCAGCAGTCGCTGACCGGGCGATCGACACTGACGCCGCATGGCAACGGGCTTCATCGCGGGGAACGCGCAACCGCAGTCGCCATCAGCAGGGACAGCTCGTCGGCGGCGGCGCGACCCAGTCGCTCAGACGCCGCACTGATGAATTCAGTGCGCGCGAACGGCGAGCGCAACCTCACCACCCAGAGCCCTGCCGGCAGCGAGGTCGCGGCGCCAGCCACAGCGGCCCGGATTCGCCGCTTCAACAGCGTGCGTGTCACTGCCCGCTTGGCATGCCGTTTCGGCACCACCAATCCCAGCCAAAGGCCGGTCACCGGCGATTGATCCACAGGGAGGGAAAGCTCGGGGGTGGGGGCTGTTGACAAGTCTGCCTCACCGAGGGTCGACCTCACCTCTTTGCCAGTCGTCGGCCGGCGCGGCAGGTGGTGCAACACAAAGTGCGGCGTGCGCGCGCGAGGCGGCGCGTTGAGCACCTGGGTGAAGTCGCTGGCTTGCGTCAGCGCGTGAGTCACGGCGATTCGCTGTGCGTTCACCGTGGTCTGCCTGTGGTCAGGCGAGCGCCTCGACTCAGACGGCCAGACGCTTGCGGCCCTTCGCGCGCCGCGCGTTGATGACAGCACGGCCACCGCGTGTTTTCATGCGGACCAGGAAGCCGTGGGTACGGGCACGGCGGGTCTTCGAAGCTTGGTAAGTGCGTTTCATGGTGTATCCAGTGAAAAATATCGTCGCCCGGTCGCCGAGGCGCAAAGGCGGGGGTGGGGCGGCGCGGTGCGCGGGATCAGCACAGCGTGTGATCCAGGGCACGAGCCGCACGGAAGGAACGGTTCCTTCTTCTCGGCTCGCTCGCAAGGCAACCTGGGATTAAACCAAGAAACGGTGCTCCCGTCAAAAGCGGATGGGTGCGCGCGGGTTCCGGTGGCGCCCGATTCAAGAATGCAACCGAGTTTTCAATCTGTGGATAACTTGCCTTTTGCACCGCCCTTTCGTATAGACTGAGGTGCCCTTGAAGCGCGGTTCTTCACAACATGACCGAAGACCTTTGGCAACGTGGCTGCGAGCGACTCGCGGCCGAATTGCCTGAACAACAGTTCAACACGTGGATCCGCCCGCTGCAGGCCGCTGCCGTGTCCGACAGCGCTTCCGGGACGGTCGCGTCGTTGATGGTTCCCAACCGCTTCAAGCTCGACTGGATCCGCAACCAGTACGGCGGCCGCATTGAGGCGGTGCTGTCCGAATTGGCCGGCAAGCCGGTGCGGCTGGAGATCAATCTGGCGCCGCGCGATGGCGCATTGCGCGCAGCGCCTCCGGTCATCGCCACCCGTCATGCCGCTGCAGCAGATGACGGGGCCATCTCAGTGAAGCCTCGCGTCACCGCGCCAGAACCCACCCTGACGTCGAACAATGGCGCGAGTCAGTCCACGTCCGCCGTTTCGCGCCACAGACTCAACCTGAGCCTGACCTTCTCGAACCTCGTGCCTGGCCGGGCCAACCAGATGGCCCGCACAGCGGCACTCCATGTGGCCGGTGCGCCGGGCCAGATGTACAACCCGCTGTTCATCTACGGCGGTGTCGGCCTGGGCAAGACTCATCTGATGAATGCGGTGGGCAACGCCTTGCTGGCCGACCGGCCCGATGCCAGGGTTCTTTATCTGCATGCCGAACAGTTCATCACGGACGTCGTCAAGAACTACCAGCGCAAGACATTCGATGAGTTGAAGGCCAAGTACCACTCGCTCGACCTGCTGCTGATTGACGATGTGCAGTTCTTCGCTGGCAAGGAGCGCACGCAGGAGGAGTTCTTCAACGCCTTCGAAGCGCTGCTGGCCAAGAAGGCCCACATCATCATGACCAGCGACACCTACCCGAAGGGTCTGGTGGACATCGACGAGCGCCTCACCTCCCGCTTCGACGCCGGGCTGACGGTGGCCATCGAGCCGCCCGAGCTGGAAATGCGGGTGGCCATCCTGATGAAGAAGGCAGAAGCCGAAGGCACACCGATGCCTGAGGACGTCGCTTTCTTCGTGGCCAAGAACGTGCGTGCCAATGTCCGTGAACTCGAAGGCGCGCTGCGCAAGATCCTCGCCTATTCGCGCTTCAGCCAGAAGGAGATCAGCATCGCGCTCGCCCGCGACGCGCTGAAAGACCTGCTGTCGATCCAGAACCGGCAGATCGGCGTCGAGAACATCCAGAAGACCGTCGCCGACTTCTACAAGATCAAGATCGCCGACATGTACTCGAAGAAGCGGCCTGCCAGCATCGCCAGGCCGCGCCAGATCGCGATGTACCTGGCCAAGGAAATGACGCAGAAGAGCCTGCCCGAGATTGGCGAACTGTTCGGTGGACGCGACCACACCACAGTGCTGCACGCCGTTCGAAAGATCTCGGCCGAGCGGCAGAAGAACACCGAGCTGAACCAGCAGTTGCACGTGCTGGAACAGACCCTGAAAGGTTGATCGTTTGAACTTCTGTCAAGGCACAACGCTGGGGACAACTTCGGAACAAGAACGGGTTGTCCACAGCGATCGTCGGAATCGAAAAGTTGTTGTGCCCGACTCCCGGTCGTCAACAGCTTCAACGCACAGGGTTGGCCCAGCGCTAAATGGTTGATGTAAAGGCAGAAAATGGGGTTGTGCACAGAAAGTGGCGTCCCCTACTACTACGGCTAATTTGAGAGGCTCACATGATTGTCTTGAAGACGGCGCAAGAAAAATTACTGAGTGCACTTCAGTCGGTGTCGGGCATCGTCGAACGCCGACACACCTTGCCCATCCTCGCCAACGTGCTGCTGCGCAAGAACGGAAACGACATCGAGTTCACCACGTCTGACCTCGAGATCCAGGTGCGCACCCGTGACACGTTCGACGGCGACGCCGCGAGCTTCTCGACCACGGTCGGCGCGCGCAAGCTGATCGACATCCTGCGTTCGCTGCCGGCCGATCAGGTTGTCACGCTGAGTGCGAATCAGAACAAGCTGACGCTGCAAGGCGGCAAGAGCCGTTTCACGCTGCAGACCATGCCCAGCGATGATTTCCCACTGGTGCAGGAAGCCGCCGATTTCGGCCCCGCCTTCAAGGTGCCGCAGGCCACGCTGAAGAACCTGATCAACCAGGTGCACTTCGCGATGGCGGTACACGACATCCGCTACTACCTCAACGGCATCCTGTTCGTGGCCGAAGGCAAGACGCTGACGCTGGTGGCCACCGATGGTCACCGCCTCGCGCTGGCACATGCCACGCTGGACACGGAAATCCCGAAACAGGAAGTGATCCTGCCGCGCAAGACGGTGCTCGAACTGCAGCGTCTGCTCAAGGACGACAAGGCCAACGAAGACAGCACCATCGAGTTGCGCTTCGCCGGCAACCAGGCCAAGTTCAGCTTCAGCGGCATGGAATTCGTCACCAAGCTGGTCGAGGGCAAGTTCCCCGACTACAACCGGGTGATCCCGAAGAACCACAAGAACCACATCACCCTCGGCCGTGCACCGTTGCTCTCCAGCCTGCAGCGCGCTGCCATCCTCACCAGCGAGAAGTTCAAGGGCGTGCGGGTCAACATCGAGCCGGGCACTTTGCGGATTGCTTCAAGCAATGCCGAACAGGAAGAGGCCAAGGAAGAGATCGAGATCGACTACGGCGGCGACACCATCGAGATCGGTTTCAACGTCACTTACCTGATGGATGCGTTGTCGAACATGAGCGCCGAGATGATCAAGCTCGAGCTGCAAGACACCAATTCCAGCGTGTTGATCACCGTGCCCGAACAGGCCGGCTTCAAGTACGTTGTGATGCCGATGCGGATTTGATCGATCGCCCGTTTCTGCCCAGATCCACCCGGATTTTGTTGAAGGGCCGCGCTGCATTTGCAGTCGGCCAAACCGTGAGTTTGAATCTCGATGACTGAAGCACTGAACCCGTCCGACGACGCAGCCAAGAAGACCGCCAAAGCCGCTGACGATGCGGCACAAAGCGCCGCTTACGGTGAGGGCAGCATCCAGATCCTCGAAGGGCTGGAAGCGGTGCGCAAGCGGCCGGGCATGTACATCGGTGACACATCCGATGGCACCGGCCTGCACCACCTGGTGTTCGAGGTGGTCGACAACTCGATCGACGAATCGCTGGCCGGGCACTGCGACGACATCGTCGTGACCATCCATTCCGACAACTCGATCAGCGTCACCGACAACGGCCGCGGAATCCCGACCGGCGTGAAGATGGACGACAAGCACGAGCCCAAGCGCAGTGCAGCCGAGATCGCGCTGACCGAGCTCCACGCTGGTGGCAAGTTCAACCAGAACAGCTACAAGGTCTCGGGTGGTCTGCACGGCGTGGGTGTGAGCTGCGTCAATGGCCTGAGCAAGTGGCTGCGCCTCACGGTCCGCCGCGATGGCAAGACGCACTTCATGGAGTTCAAGCAGGGCATCCCGCAAGACCGCCTGGTCGAGGTGCGCGATGGCTTTGAGGTGTCTCCACTCCGCGTGACAGGTGACACCGAAAAGCGCGGCACCGAAGTGCACTTCCTGCCCGACCTGGAAATCTTCTCGAACATCGATTTCCACTACGACATCATCGCCAAGAAGCTGCGCGAGCTGAGCTTCCTGAACAACGGCGTGAAGATCCGCCTGATCGACGAACGCAACAACAAGGAAGACACCTTCGCCTACGCCGGCGGCGTGAAGGGCTTCGTGCAGTTCATCAACACCGGCAAGAAGGTGCTGCACCCGACGATCTTCGGCGCGCAGGGCGAGAAGGTCAGCGACCAGGGCACCACCATCACCACCGATGTGGCGATGCAGTGGAACGACGGTTACAGTGAGAACGTGCTGTGTTTCACCAACAACATCCCGCAGCGCGATGGTGGCACCCACCTGACCGGCCTGCGCGCGGCGATGACGCGGGTGATCAACAAGTACATCGACGACACCGAAGTGGCCAAGAAGGCCAAGGTCGAAGTCACCGGCGACGACATGCGCGAAGGCCTGTGCTGCGTGTTGAGCGTGAAGGTGCCCGAGCCCAAGTTCAGCAGCCAGACGAAAGACAAGCTGGTGTCCAGCGAAGTGCGCGGCCCGGTGGAAGAAGTGGTCAGCAAGGCACTGACGGATTACCTGCTCGAGAACCCGGCCGACGCGAAGATCATCGTCGGCAAGATCGTCGATGCCGCGCGTGCGCGTGAAGCCGCCCGCAAGGCCCGCGAGATGACACGTCGCAAGGGCGTGCTCGATGGCATGGGCCTGCCCGGCAAGCTGGCCGACTGCCAGGAAAAAGACCCCGCGCTGTGCGAGATCTACATCGTGGAAGGTGACTCCGCCGGCGGCTCGGCCAAGCAGGGCCGCGATCGCAAGTTCCAGGCGATCCTGCCGTTGCGCGGCAAGATCCTGAACGTCGAGAAGGCGCGCTACGAGAAGCTGCTCACCAGCAATGAAATCCTGACGCTGATCACGGCACTCGGCACCGGCATCGGCAAGGGCATGGGCGGCGACGACTTCAACCCCGACAAGCTGCGCTATCACCGCATCATCATCATGACCGACGCCGACGTGGACGGCGCCCACATCCGCACGCTGCTGCTGACCTTCCTGTTCCGCCAGATGCCCGAGCTGGTCGAGCGCGGCCACATCTACATCGCGCAGCCGCCGCTCTACAAGGTGAAGCTGGGCAAGGAAGAGCAGTACCTGAAAGACGGCACCGAGCTCGACGCCTACCTGCTGAAGGTGGCCCTGAAAGACGCGCAGCTCGACACCGGCATCGACGGTTCGGCCGTGCTGCAGGGAGACGCGCTCGAGGCGCTGGCCCGCCAGTACGTGCTGGCCAACAACGTGGTCGATCGCCTGAGCGCGTGGATGGACATCGAAGCCCTGCGCGCGATGGCCAACGGCCTGCACCTCGACCTCGACACACTGGAAGCCGCCGAGAAATCCGCAACGGATCTGAAGGCCGCGCTGAACGACGCCGATGTGACCGCACAGTTCGACACGCGGCTCGACAAACACATCCTGCGCATCAGCCGCATGCACCACGGCAACGTGAAAAGCAGCGTGATCACCGCCGACTTCGTGCACGGCGCCGACTACGAGGCACTGAGCACCGCCGGCAAGACCTTCAAGGGCCTGGTCGGCAGCAATGCCGTTGTGAAGCGCGGCGAAGGCGAGCGGCAGAAGCAGGCCGCCGTGGGCGACTTCCGCCAGGCCATGGCCTGGCTGATTCAGCAGGCCGAAGGGGCCGTGGCCCGCCAGCGCTACAAGGGCCTGGGTGAGATGAACCCCAGCCAGCTCTGGGAAACCACCATGGACCCCACCGTGCGTCGCCTGCTCAAAGTACAGATCGACGACGCCATCGAGGCCGACCGTGTGTTCACGATGCTGATGGGCGACGAGGTCGAACCGCGACGCGAGTTCATCGAGACGAATGCGTTGAGGGCGGCGAATATTGACGTGTGACCTAGCGAATAGGGCCCATCGTGTCGACGGCTGCAGTCCCAATGCCCCTGAGGCGTGCGTACTTTGCGGCCAGCATCACAGACTTCCTCGCTTGTCCTCTGTCGCAGGTACTTGGCGGGTTGGCTGCCGCAAGCGAGTTCCCCGTCGAAGTCGCGCAGCGCGATGCTTGGCTCCATGAAATTGAGTTGTTGCGCGAAGCCTTGGCTGGCTTTGCGGGCCGGGGGCATCTCTATCTCGAATTCGTCGTGCCTCGACTTGGCAAGCGCATCGATGCGGTTGCGTTGATAGACCACACGATCTTTGTCATCGAGTTCAAGGTCGGCGCCCAGGCGTTCCTTCGCCAGGACCTGGATCAGGTTTGGGATTACGCGCTAGACCTGAAGAACTTCCACGAATCCAGCCACGCCGAGCGGCTGCTGCCAGTATTGGTCGTCACGGGTGCTCGCGGCAAGAAAGAGGACGCGGGCTACGCCACGCATCGGGATGGTGTGGTTTCGCCAGTGGCTGTCAGTGGCGACAGGCTGGCCGAGATGCTGCACGAGGCATTGGGTTCGGTTGCTAGCGAGCCCATCGTGGCGCACCTTTGGGACCAGGGGCGCTACAAACCCACGCCCACCATCGTCGAAGCAGCCGCCGCCCTGTATCGCAGACACTCCGTGGCCGAAATCGCGCGCAGTGATGCCGGCGCCGTGAACCTGGCGCGCACTTCAGGAGCGGTAGCGCAGGTGATCGAACGATCGCGGCGTGAGGGCATCAAGTCGATCTGCCTAGTGACGGGTGTTCCTGGGGCAGGAAAGACGTTGGTGGGCCTCGACATTGCGACGCGATACCTCGATGCAGACAGGGAATTGCACAGCGTTTATCTCTCCGGCAACGGCCCGCTCGTGTCAATCCTGCGCGAGGCCTTGGCGCGTGACGATGTTGCGAGAGCCAAGGCGCAAGGCAAGGCGCGGACCAAAGGCAGCGCGCGCCAAGCCGTTAAGGGTTTCATCCAGCCCATCCATCACTTCCGCGATGAGTGTCTGAACGACCCTAAACCGCCAATTGAGCACGTCACGATCTTCGATGAAGCACAGCGGGCCTGGACGCGAGAGAAGACATCGGACTTCATGCGGCGCAAGAAAGGCAGGCCCGACTTCGACCAGTCCGAACCGGCATTCCTGATCTCCTGTCTCGACCGACACCAGGATTGGGCCGTGGTCGTGTGCCTGATCGGGGGCGGCCAGGAGATCAACACCGGCGAGGCTGGCATCTCAGAATGGATCAACGCGCTCCAATTGCAGTTTCCGCAGTGGCATGTGTATCTATCGCCGCATCTGCAGGACAGTGAGTACGCCGCGGCTGACGCTTTGCGATTGCTGGATCAGTGCTCGCATCGGACCTTCGATGCCGACCTCCATCTGGCCACGTCGATGCGTTCGTTCCGTGCCGAGCATCTCTCCGGGTTCGTGAAGCAGGTGCTCGACCTGGAGGCGGACGCTGCAAGACAGCTCTATGCCGAACTCGCCGATCGCTATCCCGTGGTGTTGACGCGTGACGTCAACAAGGCTCGGCGGTGGCTGCGAAAACAGGCCCGAGGCACCGAGCGTTACGGCATCGTCGTGTCCTCTCAGGCGCAACGCCTAAAGCCACATGCCATCGACGTGCGCTCGCCTGTGGACCCAGTGAATTGGTTCCTCAACGATCGCGACGATGTGCGCTCCTCGTATTACTTGGAGGACGTGGCCACCGAGTTCCATGTCCAGGGCCTGGAGCTGGACTGGGCTTGCGTGGTCTGGGATGCTGACTTGCGGCGCGGACCGCAGGGCTGGCAGCACCATGAGTTCTTCGGCAACCGCTGGCAACGCATCCATAAGCCCGATCGCCAGCGCTACCTGAAGAATGCATATCGAGTATTGCTAACGCGCGCCCGTCAGGGCATGGTCATTGTGGTCCCCGAAGGCGCAGCGGACGACGAGACGCGCCGAGCCGAGTACTACGACGGCACATTCGGGTATCTCCAAGCACTCGGACTGCCCGTGCTTTGAGCCAAGCCAGGATCGTTCAACACTTACCGGTCGGATTGACCGCGAAGCCAGGACGCTAGGCGACGCCGCCAAGCAGTCGCGTTGCGAAACGCCCATCACCGCTCAGCGGGATGAATAGTCTTTGAGTTGCTCGCGTTGCGGCAACGTAAAAGAGGCGTGCTTCCGCCGCCTCATCGTGCCCGGCTTCGGGCATTTGTCCCGTCCCCGCAATGGCGACCACTGGAAACTCAAGCCCCTTGCTGACGTGCATCGTCAGTAGCTTGATGGAGTCGACAAGCGGATTGAACGTGCCAGGCCCCTTGCGAATCTCATGGGGCAATTGCCGATGCTTCAGTACAGCGGCACACCGTTCCATCGCAGCGTAGTGGCGGCAGATGATGGCCATGTCGCCCCATGCGTAGCCTTCTTGATGGGCCGCGCTCAGCAGTTCCGCAATCTTGATGGCTTCGTCACGCAAACTCGGCAGCCGAATCACGACCGGCGGATGTCCTTCACGTCCAGAGCTGATCGGGTGCACGAGTGGAACCCCGTCGTCCGCACTGTCTTCTGACTTCAACAGGTCGGCCGCCACCATGCTTGCCACCTGCAGGATCTGCCGCGTGTTGCGGTAATTGATCTTGAGGATCGTCGTGCGGCCTTGCGCCTGTATACCAACGCTCTTGAAGCTGAACTGCTGCGCGCGACGGCGCTGATAGATGCTTTGCGCATCGTCGTAAAGCAGCAGCAAGCTGTTGGTTTGTGGATCCACCATCTGAGCGGCCAGCTTTAACCATGCTGTGTTGAAGTCGTGGCCCTCATCGATGAGCACGGCTTGGTACTGGCCAGAAGGGATCAATCCTCGGTCCACACCCCGGATGACTCTGTCGACCATCTGGTCGAACATGTCAGGGCCCTGCGGTGGAAGCGTCTGGCCAAACGCCACCAGCTGCTGTCGGCACCACTTGTGGAAATTGCGCGCGTGGACCTTGTCGGCCAGGCCCTTGGCGGCCATCATCGCGTCGAGCTTCACGGCCAGCGGCTGGTTGTAGCAAAGCACAAGAATCGGCTTGCTGCCGACGCAGGCCTTGGCCAAGTACTCGGCGCGGTAACTCAGGATCATTGTTTTGCCTGAGCCTGCCACGCCATGGATCACACGGTGGCCGTCTCCCAAACTGCGCGCAAGTTGCTCTTGCTGCAGATCCATGACGCGCATGATGTCCGGCAAGGTCTCGCCGTTCTCCGACTCCTCGGAGAACAAGCCGATCTGCGAGTTGACCCGGACCTCAGGGAAGAGGATCCAGCGCACGCGGTCAATCTGCGGGAGCGACAGAACGCCTCGCATCATGGTCGGGAACATCGCCCACAAAGCGGCCTGGAAATCCTCTGGCGCCGTTGATGCAGTCATCTCGTCGCTGCAGATGACGCGATGCGATTCGATGGCGTGGTTGAGTTCTGCGCTTTCGAATTGCCGTCGTGTGATGTGGGTCAATACGACACCGTAGCTCCACGGAAAACCGAGCTTCCCGTCCGGGTTGGTGAGTCGAGGGTCTTTAGAAAGGGCGTCAACCACCTGGTGCGCGTAGTGGCGCGCCTGTTCGATCGGGTTGGGAGCGCTCTTGGGAATGCCCTGCGCCAGGATTTCCCACGTCTGCTTGGTTGCCGTGCGAATGGTTTCCAGGCGCCAATCCTTGACTTCCAGAATGAGAAGGCCGCGCCGAGGATGAAGGACGACAAAGTCGGGGTGTGCGTACTTGGGGCCGACCGGGACGTCGTACCACACCAAGTAGTCGTCGTCGAGCTTCTGCTCGAGACGCTCTGCGGTCCGGCGTTCGCCCTGCGTCATGCGAGAGAGGCAGGTGGTCAAGGCTGGAATAACGGTTGCCATCTGCCCTCGCTGGGGTCCCTGTTCAGCGACGTATGCTGCCTGAGCCTCCCTGGCCTGTCACGCGGATTGCCGTGAAAGTTCAGCCACTCCGTACATCCTCCACACTCTACTTCTCCCCGCCTAATTTTGTAGATAACTTTCCGAAGAAGTTGGGTTGATCTGGCCGATCCGAGCACATAACTTGTTGTTTTTAATGGTTTAATCAATGTATTTTTGAGATGATAGACCCATCATTTGCAGATAATCATGGTGCCTGGTGGCGTTCTTGCCGAAAGTTTCACCGATGCCCACCTTCCATCACCATGACCTCGGTCTGCTGAACCCGGCATTCGATTCACCACTGGTCGACGTGGTGACCGAACTCGAGCACCTGCGGCGCTTGCGCCTGGGCGGCAGCACACCCGAGCCCGTGTTCCATCAGCTCAAGCAGATCTTCCACATGTTGGAGAGCCTGGGCTCGGCTCGCATCGAGGGCAACCACACCACGCTGGCCGACTACGTCGAAAGCCGGCTGGCGCCGCAGCCTGCAACGCTCAGCGACCAGCTGCGCGAGATGGCCAATATCGAAGATGCGATGGCCTTCATCGAACAACACGTGCACCCCGGTCACGAGGTCACCGAGCACCTCGTCCGCGAACTGCACGCCATCACCGTGCAAGGCCTGGAGCGCGAAGGCGATGACACGCCCGGGGCGTATCGGCAAAAGGCGGTGCAGATCGCGCAATCCGAACATCTGCCGCCCGAAGCTGTGAGCGTGCCGCAGTACATGGCCGGGCTGGTGCAGTTCATCAACCAGGCAGACCCGGCGAAGTACGACCTCATCAAGGTGGCCCTGGCCCACCATCGCTTCGCCTGGATCCACCCTTTCGGCAATGGCAATGGCCGGGTGGTGCGCCTGCTGACCTATGCCTTGCTGATCAAGTACGGGTTCAACGTGAAGGCCGGTGGCCGGGTGCTCAACCCCACGGCGGTCTTCTGCAACGACCGGGATCAGTACTACGACATGCTGGGCAAGGCGGATGCTGGTACGCCCGAGGGCCGCGAGGCGTGGTGCGTGTATGTGCTCAGCGGCATGCTGAACGAACTGAGCAAGGTGGACCAACTCACCGATTCGGCGTTCCTGATCGAACGCATCCTGATCCCGGCCCTGCGCCACGCCCGAGAGCGCGAATTGGTGACGCCCATGGAAGAGCGCGTGTTGCTGGGTGCGGCGCGATCAGGGATCGCCAAGGCCAGCGACCTGGCCGACGCCATGCCGGGGTTGAGCGAACGCCAGCGCACCTACCAAATCGGCAAGCTGGTGGAGCGCGGCATGCTCGCGCCTGTACGCCCAGGTGCGCGGCAATACACGGTGGGCTTCGCCAACAGTTTTCTGATGCGGGGCGTCATCCGGGCCTTGGCCAGCGAGGGGTTCATTGCAGACACGATGAACACCCCTCGATAGCACGGCCCCGCCTCACCCCTGCCGCGCCGCCACCTGCCTCAGCGCCTGCGCAAACACCTCAGCGGGTTGGCCGCCCGACACCAGGTACTGGTCGTCGATGATCACGGCCGGCACCGAATGGATGCCGCTGCGGTGCACGCGGCTCTCGGCCTGGCGCACTTCGGTGGCGTAGCGGTCGCTGGCCAGCACGGCGGCGGCTTCAGTCGCATCCAGCCCCACCTCGGTGGCCAGGCGCTGCAGCAGCGCGGTGTCGCCGGGGTTCTGCCCGTCGGTGAAGTAGGCCTCGAACAGGCGGTACTTGAGCGCGCGCTGCGCCTCTGCCGATTGCAGCCCGGCCCAGTGCAGCAGCCGGTGCGTGTCGAAGGTGTTGTAGATGCGGCGGGCGGTTCCCGCGCTGAAGGTGAAGCCCAGTTCGGCGCCGCGCTGGCGGATCGCTTCGGTGTTGGCGGCCACCTGTGCCGCGTCGATGCCGTACTTCTGCATCAGGTGCTCGACGATCTCCTGCCCCTCGGGGATCATCTGCGGGTTCAGCTCGAAGGGCTGGAAATGCACCGTGGGCCGGATGCCCTCGGCGGCCACTTCGGCCAGCGCCTGCTCCAGCGCCAGCAGGCCGATGACGCACCAGGGGCAAGACACGTCCGAGACAAAATCGATCTTCATGCGCACGATTGTCGGCTTTCAGGGTTGATGGGGCCGTGACATGATCTTCGGGCTGGCCCGACTTTTGCCACCGAGTTCGATCCGGGCCAAGGGGGCTGAACGTGGAAAGTGACGTGGGCGACATCAGCAACATGCGTAACGCCAGCAAGGACGTGGCAGTGGTCGTGCGCGACATCGTGACGCGCCTCGCCGGTGAGCCTGGGGCGCTGCTGCCCATCCTGCACGCGGTGCAGGACGCGCTGGGCCATGTGCCGGCCGCGGCGGTGCCCGAGATCGCCCACGCGCTGAACCTGACGCGTGCCGAGGTGCACGGCGTCGTCACCTACTACCACCACTTTCGCAGCCAGCCGCCCGGCCGCTGCGTGGTGCAGGTGTGCCGTGCCGAAGCGTGTCAGGCGATGGGCGCCGAGGCGTTGCTGGCGCACGTGCAGCAGCGCCTGGGCTGCGCAGTGCATGCCACCTCGGCCGATGGGGCGTGGTCGCTCGAGCCGGTGTACTGCCTGGGGCTGTGCGCCTCGTCGCCGGCGGTGATGGTGGGCGATGCGCTCCACGCGCGGGTCACGCCGCAGCGTTTCGATGCGCTGGTGGCCCACCCGGTGCCCACGGCATGAACGGGCCCGCGGAGCACGCCACCGTCTACCTGCCGTGCGACTCGGCTGCGCTGGCCGTGGGGGCCGACCGCGTGGCCCGCCGCCTGGCCGACGAAGCCGCGGTGCGCGGCCTGCCCATCACGCTGGTGCGCAACAGCTCGCGCGGGCTGTTCTGGCTGGAGCCTTTGCTTGAAGTGGCCACGCCCGCCGGCCGCGTGGCCTACGGCCCGGTCACGGTGGACGACGTGGCCGGCCTGCTCGATGCCGGCGCGTTGCAAGGCGGGGCGCACCCGCTGCGCCTGGGGCTGACCGAGCAGATCCCTTACCTCGCCCGCCAGCAGCGGCTGACCTTCGCCCGCATGGGCCTCACCGACCCGCTGTCGATCGCCGATTACGAAGCCCACGGCGGCTACGCAGGGCTGCGTCGCGCGCTGGGCATGGCGGGCGACCAGGTGGTGGAAGAAGTGCTGCAGTCGGGCCTGCGCGGGCGCGGTGGTGCCGCCTTTCCGACCGGGATCAAGTGGAAGACGGTGCGCAGCACCCCGGCGGCACAGAAGTACGTGGTGTGCAACGCCGACGAGGGCGACTCTGGCACCTATGCCGATCGCATGGCGATGGAGGGTGACCCGTACATGCTGATCGAAGGCATGACGATCGCTGCACTCGCGGTGGGCGCCACGCAGGGCTATGTCTACATCCGCTCGGAGTACCCGCACGCGGTGGCGACGATGCGCGAGGCGGTGCACCGGGCCGAAGCGGCCGGCTACGTGGGTGCCAATGTGCTGGGCAGCGGGCAGGCGTTTCACCTGCACATCCGCAAGGCGGCGGGCTCTTATGTGTGCGGCGAAGAAACCGCGATGCTCGAAAGCCTGGAAGGCAAGCGCGGCATCGTGCGTGCCAAGCCGCCGCTGCCTGCCATCGAGGGGCTGTTCGGCCAGCCCACGGTCATCAACAACGTGATCACGCTGGCCAGCGTGCCACTGATCCTGGCGCGGGGCGCGGCGCATTACCGCGACGTCGGCATGGGCCGCTCGCGCGGCACGCTGCTGGTGCAGCTGGCGGGCAACATCCGCCACGGCGGGCTGATCGAGGTGGCCTTTGGCGTGACGCTGCGAGAGCTGCTGTTCGACTACGGCGGCGGCACCGCCAGCGGCAGGCCGGTGAAGGCGGTGCAGGTGGGCGGGCCACTGGGTGCGTATGTGCCGCCATCGCAGTGGGACATCCCGCTCGACTACGAGGCCTATGCCGCGGTGGGTGCGGTGCTGGGTCACGGCGGCATCGTGGTGCACGACGACACGGCCGATCTGGCCCGGCTCGCCCGCTACGCGATGGCCTTCTGCGCGCTCGAGAGCTGCGGCAAGTGCACGCCGTGCCGGATCGGCTCGACGCGCGGGGTGGAAGTCATCGACAAGATCATCGCCGGGCCGCAGCGCGAGCAACCGGTGCAACTGCTGCGCGATCTGTGCGACACCATGCTCCACGGCTCCCTGTGCGCGATGGGGGGCATGACGCCGTACCCGGTGCTCTCGGCCCTGAACCACTACCCTGAAGACTTCGGGGTGAACCACACCCCCCACGGAGGTCCGCCATGCTGAAGCACCTGATGCAGTCCGATCTGGGCACGCCCAAGCGCGAGGCCGCGGCCGAAGTCACGCTCGACATCGATGGCCAGACGGTCACGGTGCCGCAGGGCACCTCGCTGCTGCGCGCGGCGGCCGAAGCCGGCATCCAGGTGCCCAAGCTGTGCGCCACCGACAGCCTCGAGCCGTTCGGCTCGTGCCGTCTGTGCCTGGTGGAGGTTGACGGGCGCAAGGGGTACCCCGCGTCATGCACCACCCCAGCCGAGGCGGGCATGACCGTGCGCACGCAAACCCCCAAGCTGCAGCAGCTGCGCAAGGGCGTGATGGAGCTCTACATCTCCGACCACCCGCTCGACTGCCTCACCTGCCCGGCCAACGGCAACTGTGAACTGCAGGACATGGCCGGCGTCACCGGCCTGCGCGAGGTGCGCTACGGCTACCAGGGCGCCAACCACCTGGCCGACGCGAAGGACGAGTCGAACCCGTATTTCACCTACGACCCGAGCAAGTGCATCGTGTGCAACCGCTGCGTGCGCGCCTGCGAGGAAACGCAAGGCACCTTCGCTTTGACCATCAGCGGCCGTGGGTTCGAGTCGCGCGTGTCGCCGGGGCAGGACGAGCCCTTCATGCAAAGCGAATGCGTGAGCTGCGGCGCCTGCGTCGAGGCCTGCCCCACCGCCACGCTGCAGGAAAAGAGCGTGATCTGGCTGGGCCAGGGCGAGCACAGCGTCACCACCACCTGCGCCTACTGCGGCGTGGGCTGCGGCTTCAAGGCCGAGATGAAGGGCAACGAGGTGGTGCGCATGGTGCCGTGGAAGGACGGCCAGGCCAACGAGGGCCACTCGTGTGTGAAGGGCCGCTTCGCCTGGGGCTACGCCACGCACCCGGACCGCATCACCACGCCGATGATCCGCGCTGCGATCACCGACCCCTGGCAGGAAGTGAGCTGGGAGGTCGCCCTCGACCATGCGGCCCGCGAGTTCCGGCGCATCCAGGCCCAACACGGCACCGACAGCATCGGCGGCATCACCTCGTCGCGCTGTACCAACGAGGAAACGTATCTGGTGCAGAAACTGGTGCGCGCGGCCTTCGGCAACAACAACGTCGACACCTGCGCGCGGGTGTGCCATTCGCCCACCGGCTATGGCCTGAAGCAGACGCTGGGCGAATCGGCGGGCACGCAGCCGTTCAAGTCGGTCGAGCAGGCCGATGTGATCGTGGTGATCGGTGCCAACCCGACCGATGGCCACCCGGTGTTCGCTTCGCGCCTGAAACGGCGCCTGCGCGGCAATGGGTACACGCCGGGCGCCAAGCTGATCGTGGTCGACCCGCGGCGCATCGACCTCGTGCGCACCCCGCATGTGCATGCCGATCATCACCTGCAGCTCAAGCCGGGCACCAACGTGGCGCTGCTCACCGCGCTGGCGCACGTGGTGGTGACCGAAGGGCTGGTGAAAGAAGACTTCGTGGCCGACCGCTGCGAGGCCCGATCGTTCGGTGCGTGGCGCGAGTTCGTCGCCCGCGCGGCGAATTCACCCGAAGCGATGGAGGCCGTCACCGGCGTGCCGGCGGCCGAGGTGCGCGCTGCCGCGCGGCTGTACGCCACCGCGGGCAACGGTGCCATTTACTACGGCCTGGGTGTGACCGAGCACAGCCAGGGATCGACCGCGGTGATGGCGATTGCCAACCTGGCCATGGCCACCGGCAACATGGGCCGCGAAGGCGTGGGCGTGAACCCGCTGCGAGGCCAGAACAATGTGCAGGGGGCCTGCGACATGGGCTCGTTCCCGCACGAGCTTCCGGGCTACCGACATGTGTCCGACAGCACCGTGCGGGCCACGTTCGAAGCGGCCTGGGGCGTGGCGATCAACCCCGAGCCGGGCCTGCGCATCCCGAACATGCTCGACGCGGCCACGAGCGGGGCTTTCAAGGGGCTGTACTGCCAGGGCGAGGACATCGTGCAGTCGGACCCGGACACCCAGCACGTGGCCGCAGCGCTGCAGGCGATGGAGTGCGTGGTGGTGCAGGACCTGTTCCTCAACGAGACCGCGAAGTACGCCCACGTCTTCCTGCCCGGCTCGTCGTTCCTCGAGAGGGACGGCACCTTCACGAACGCCGAACGCCGCATCTCGCGCGTGCGCAAGGTGATGCCGCCGCGGGCGGGCCTCGCCGACTGGGAGGTGACGGTGAAGCTCGCCAACGCGCTGGGCTACCCGATGCACTACACCCACCCCGAGCAGATCATGGCCGAGATCGCGGCGCTGACGCCCACCTTCGCCGGTGTCAGCTACGCCAGGCTCGACGAACTCGGCAGCATCCAGTGGCCCTGCAACGCCGAGGCGCCCGCGGGCACGCCGACGCTGCACGTGGACCACTTCGTGCGCGGCAAGGGCCGTTTCATCATCACGCAGTACGTGGCCTCCGACGAGAAGGTGACGCGCCGCTTTCCGCTGCTGCTGACCACGGGCCGCATCCTGTCGCAATACAACGTGGGCGCGCAGACGCGGCGCACCGAGAACAACCGCTGGCACAGCGAAGACCGGCTCGAGATCCACCCCCACGACGCCGAGGAGCGCGGCATCGTGCAGGACGCCTGGGTGGGCATCCAGAGCCGGGCGGGCGAGACGGTGCTGCGCGCCACCGTCACCGACCGCGTGCAGCCGGGCGTGGTGTACACGACCTTCCACTTCCCTGAATCGGGTGCCAACGTGATCACCACCGACAACTCCGACTGGGCCACCAACTGCCCTGAGTACAAGGTGACGGTGGTGCAGGTGATGCCGGTGATGCAGCCCTCGGCCTGGCAGCAGGAGCACGTCCGCAACGACCGCCTGCAGCACGCGCTGCTGGACGCGGCGGGCGCCACGGTGGCGGCCTCACCCGCCCCATAGCCCCATGGACGGCACCACAGCGAGGCCGGTGCACCGCCTGGGGGGCGGTGAGATCACGTCGGCCACCGACTGGGTGGCCGAGGAGGTGCCGGTGGCGCTGGAATACAACGGCATCTCGCACGCGGTGATGCTGGCCACCCCGCTCGATCTGGCCGACTTCGCGCTGGGCTTTTCGCTCAGCGAGGGACTCCTCGACGGGCCGCACGAGCTGTATGGCGTGGAGGCGTCGGCCGGTGAGCTCGGCATCACGCTGCAGCTGCAGGTCTCGGCCGCGGCCTTTGCGCGGCTGAAGGCGCATCGCCGAGTGATGGCAGGGCGCACCGGCTGCGGACTGTGCGGTGCCGAGAGCCTGACGGCGGTGGCGCGAGCGCTGCCGGCGTACACCGGTGCCCTGCGCTGCACGCCAGCCGCCATCGAGCGCGCCATGGTCGGCATGGCGGCGCGCCAGCCGCTGCAGCAGCTCACCGGCGCCGTTCACGCCGCGGCCTGGTGCACGGCCGACGGCACGGTGGTGCACCTGCGCGAAGACATCGGCCGGCACAACGCCCTCGACAAGCTGATCGGCGCGCTGGCCACGGCGGGCATCGACGCGTCGGCGGGGTTCATCGCCGTCACCAGCCGCGCGAGCTTCGAGATGGTGCAGAAGGCCGCCGCCGCCGGCGTCGGCTTGCTGGCCGCCGTGTCGGCACCGACGACGCTGGCGGTGGCCACCGCCGAGCGGGCTGGCCTCACCCTGGCCGGGTTCGTGCGCCAGCACGGCGCGGTGATCTACACCCACCCTGGCCGCATCGACCTGAGCGTTGCGCGCGCTGAAGCCCATGCAGATTGAGACCCTGGTCAAGATGGCCAATCAGATCGGCGCCTTCTTCGAGGCGATGCCCGATCACGCCGAAGCGGTCGACGGCATCGCCGACCACCTGCGCAAGTTCTGGGAGCCGCGCATGCGGCGCGAGCTGCTGGCCCACGTCGATACGCACGGCAGCGGCGCGCTCAGCCCGATCGTGGCCGAGGCCCTGGCCGCCCACCGCAGCGAGCTGGGCTGACCCGCCGGAACAAAAAAGGGCCTGGGATTCCCCAGGCCCTTGCGCGACAGGCGCGGTGCGCTTACTTGGCCACCGGCGCAGCGGCTGCAGGCGCCGCGGGCTTCTTCGCGGTGTGAGCGTGCTTCACCTTGTGCGCGGGCTTGGCGGCCGGAGTGGCTGCCGAGGCGGCTGCCGGCGGGGTGGGGGTCGCGGCAAACGACACGGCAGCGAAGGTGGTGAGCACGGCGGCGATGAGCAGGTTCTTCTTCATGATTCGGTCTTTCCTTGATGTCTAGCGACGCTCGCATTGGCTCCGAGCATCTTGAGCAAGCCAGCATGTGCTGGTCATGCAGTCACAACGCGCCTTTGTCGGCCGGCGCTGACGCGTTGACACGTGAAAACCGGTGGGCTGTGTTACGAACGAAACAAAGCGGCCGACCCCCACCGGGTGTGTGAACATCGAGCGAAACCTCGAAGTCACCGAATTGCCTCACGCCACGGCCCATGCCGTCTCCTTGTTGCGAGCCGCCCGTCTGGCGCGCAGCGCCAAGCCCTTTCTCGCCCGCGGCGGCTTCAAGCGCGAGCGGTGCGCGGGTTGCCGGTTGTTGCCCAGCCACTGCATGTGTGCCTTGCGCCCGACGGTGCCCACGCGCTCGGGGGTGTGCCTGTTGATGGCCGACATCGAGCCGCTCAAGCCCAGCAACACCGGGTGGCTGATCGCCGATGTGGTGGCCGACACCTTTGCCTTCGGCTGGGCGCGCACCGAAACCGACCCCGCCTTGCTGCAGCTGCTGGGCGACCCTCAGTGGCAACCGTATGTGGTGTTTCCGGCGGACTATGCGGCGCCAGACCGGGTGGTGCAGCGCGTTCAGCTGCCCGATGCGGCGGAGGGCGTGCCCGCAAAGCGCCCGTTGTTCATCCTGCTCGACGCCACCTGGGCCGAGGCCCGCAAGATGTTTCGCAAGAGCCCCTACCTCGACCACCTGCCGGTGCTCAGCCTGCAGCCCGATCAGGAGTCGCAATACCGGCTGCGACGCTCGCGCCGCAACGACCACTTCTGCACCAGCGAGGTCGCGGCGCTGTGCCTGAATCTGGCGGGCGACCACCGGGCCGAGCAGACGCTGGAGGCTTATCTGGCGGTGTTCACCCACCACTATCTGCAGGCCAGGAACCAGTTGCCCATCGCGTGGGACGACGCGGCGCACCAGCGCTTGCGTGAGTTGTCCGTGATGCCCTGACGTGCAAGCCGATGCCGTTGAGTTGCGCGTGGTAACTTTGTGCTCATCCAGCAACCCGGCAGACGCCCTTCACCGCCCATGAGCCCGACGGCCCCCGTGATCCGATGTGCCGCCATGGTGCTGGCGATGTCGCTGGGCACCGTGGCTTGTGCTCAGGGCGTGAAAGCAGGCGCGATGAGCCCAGACCCCATCGCCGCGCAGATCGCCAGCAGCGGCACCGCACGCGTGATCGTGCAGCTCGACCTGCCGTTCGTGCCCGAGGGCACGCTGAGCGCGGCCGCGGCGGCGCAGCAGCGCCAAGCCATCGCCGCCGCGCAAGAGGCGTTCGTCAACGAGGTGGTGAAGGGCTCGGCCAGCAAGGTGCTGAACCGCTTTGCCTGGGCGCCCTCGATCGTGCTCGAGATCGATGCGCCCACGCTCGAACGCATCAGGCGCTCGAAACGCGTCAAGGCGGTCGAGGCCGATCAGCTGATGCAGCCCATGGCGCCTTCAGCGCTGCCAGCATCGCCAGAGTAGCAAGCCCGCTGCACCTGGCGCAGACCTGCCACCGCCGTCATTCGAGCTTGGGTTCAGTGACGATGCGGGCGGCGTTCTGAAACGCGGCCGATCAGCCGCGCGGCCAGCACCTCGGACAACACCGTGCATTCCAGCGATGCACACGACAGACCCGCATGCGCATAGTGCAGGTTTTCGAAGACCTCGACAGCCGATGGGTAGGTGCGCAGCACCGCCGCCAGCGCAGCGTCGGGCAGCGGCCCCAGCAGACGCTCCTGGAGCCGGGTCACGACATCCCGGTAGCCCTGCGCATCGACCGCGCCACCGCGCTGCTCCATGTACTCGAGCAGATGGGCGAGCCAGAAGGTGGTCTGCACCGACTCGCGAATGGACTCAACGCTGGGCGAGGACATGGACAACTCCTGAGGGCCTGAGTGATCCCTCGGTACGCAAGACCCGCGCCCGAACCCATGGACGCGGCACACGGCGGCAGCACCGACTTCGGGCACCATCACTCCCTGGAAAGCGAACGCATGACCCCCGATCCACGACAGCACAGCCCGTCCGCCGAGCGCAACCGCGTGCCGATCCTGGCGCAGCTGCAGCGTGTGCTGCCGCCCACGGGCATCGCGCTCGAGATTGCGAGTGGCACTGGCCAGCACGCGGCGCATTTCGCCGCAGGGCTGCCCGGCTGGCTCTGGCAGCCGACCGATGCCGAGCCGCTCGCCTTGGCGTCGATCGATGCGTGGTGCGACGGACTTGCCAACGTGCTGCCGGCAGTGCACCTGGATGTGCTGGCCGCGCCCTCTGTGAGCCTGCCCGCGCCGGTGGACGCGGTGTTTTGCGCCAACATGCTGCATATCGCGCCGTGGAGCACCTGTCTGGCACTGATGCAGCTGGCTGCCCATGGCCTGTCGCCCGAGGGTCGGCTGGTTCTTTATGGCCCGTACCTGGAAGAGGAGGTGCCGACCGCGCCGGGAAACCTGGCGTTCGACGCCGACCTGCGTGAGCGCAACCCGGCCTGGGGCCTGCGTCGGCGGGCAGACGTGCTGGCGCAGGCGCATGCGGTCGGACTGCGCCTGCGCGAACGGGTCGCCATGCCGGCCAACAACCTGCTGCTGGTGCTGGAGCGCACGGTGCCGTCGTCTGACGCATGAGCCTGAAGTACCTCGCGGGCTATGCGCCCGATGTGCTGTCGCGTGTGAGCGATCTGATGGCCCAGGGCCGCCTGGAAGAGCACCTTCGGCAGCGCTACCCAGAGCTGCACACGGTGCGCAGCGACCCGGCGCTGTACGACTACGTGATGGCGCTGAAGACCCGTCATATGCGCAGTGCGCCGCCGATCGCGAAGGTCGCCTACGACCCGAGGCTGCAGGTGCTGCGCAACGCGCTGGGCACGCATTCGACGGTGTCGCGGGTGCAGGGGGGTCGGCTCAAGTCCAAGCGCGAGATCCGCATTGCCAGCCTGTTCAAGGAGGCCCCGGAACCCTTCCTGAAGATGATCGTGGTGCACGAGCTGGCGCACCTGAAGGAGCGCGACCACGACAAGCCGTTCTATGCGCTGTGCATGCACATGGCGCCGGACTACCACCAGCTGGAGTTCGACGCGAGGCTGTGGCTGACGGCGCGTGAGCTGGCCGCGCCGGTGGCCGACTGAGCCGGCCGGCCGAACCCGCGCGGTCAGTCCGGCCGGCGAAAGGCGTCGTCGATCCAGCGGCTTCGGGTTCTTCTTGTCACGCCCCATCGTCCACGGGCCGACCAAGGCGGGCTCGGCTTCGCCGTCTTTCAGCATCTCGACCGCCCAGCCTTCGTCGTCCTCGTTCTTGATGATGCGGGCGACCCAGCCGTGGTCGCGCCACAGCCGGGGTTCGTGGAGCGCCGTGTCGGCGTCGGTGGGATCGGTGGTGGGCATGGGGACATCTTCTGGCGACCGAATCGGCCGAACGTGCTACACCGGAGCCTCGCGAGGCGCTTGCCAGCCCGAAG
Source organism: Burkholderiales bacterium PBB1 (assembly GCA_002255905.1). Lineage (GTDB taxonomy): Bacteria > Pseudomonadota > Gammaproteobacteria > Burkholderiales > Burkholderiaceae_C > PBB1. The sequence continues at coordinate 93,781 of NKIN01000004.1, read as the reverse complement.
AGGATAGGTGATGACAAATCGATATCTGCCGCTGATGATTTCCTGGTCGCTGTGGTCTGGTGCCGTCGCCCAGGCCCAGCCCGTCCTGACACCGCCGGCCGTGAGTGCGTCGGCCCCGGTCGCCAAGCCCGGGCCACGCTTGCTGACCCCAGAGGAAAGGCGCGAGAACGCATCGCCCGCCGACAACGCACGGCCCGAGGGCACCGTCACGCCGCAGATCAACATCCCGCTGGGCCCGAAGCCGACGACCCCGCTGAAGCTCGAGCGACGCAAGGAGTCGTCAGCCCCGCGCACCGCACCGGCCACCATCGATGACACCGCCGCCCGCTGTTCTGCGCTGGTCGACACCACCGAGCGTGCCAATTGCGTCGATCGCCACAGCCGCGAGCACGCCCGCCCGTGAGCTGAGGCGAGGCGGCGGCACACCGCCGCAGGCGAGGTGACCGGGGCTTGATCTCGATCAAGCCCCGCAGCCCTCGCACCAACCAGACTCATCGGACCCTGGCTGCCTTTGCAGCCGTCGCCGATGAGCACGACCACCTTTCCCCAGCAACCGTTCCCGGCGCCGCCCAGCGCGCCGGCGGCGTCGGTGCTGGACGAGCCTGAGCAGACGGCGCGGTTCACCCGCTGGTTGGCACTCCCGAGCGACACCGACGGGCCGCGCATCGGGGTGTCGTCGCTGCAGGTGACGGGCATCACCTGCGCCGCCTGTGCCGCGCCCATCGAGCAGGCGTTGTGCGCGGTCGACGGGGTGCTCGAGGCGAACGTCAATGCCGCAGCGATGCGGGTGTCGGTGCGTTGGGACGCGGCGCGCACGCGCCCCTCGGCGCTGGTGGCGGCGATCCGCGGCGCGGGTTACGACGCGCTGCCCGACACGGCGGCTGCCGCGCGCGAGAGCCGCCGGGTGCAGTCGCGCCAGGCACTGTGGCAGCTGTTCGTGGCGGCCTTCTGCGCGATGCAGGTGATGATGCTCGCGACCCCGGCCTACGTGGCCAGGCCGGGTGAGATCCAGCCCGATCTGCAGCATCTGCTGAACTGGGGCGGCTGGGTGATGACGCTGCCGGTGATGGCCTTTTCGGCGCGTCCCTTCTTCGCCGGGGCGTGGAAAGCGCTGCGTGCGCGGCGCATCGGCATGGACGTGCCGGTGGCGATCGGCATCGCGGTGGCTTTTGTGGCCAGCACGGGCGCCGCCTTCGATCCGCAGGGGCCCTTCGGCAGCGCCGTCTACTTCGACTCGCTGACGATGTTCGTCATGCTGCTGCTGACCGGTCGCGCACTCGAGTTGCGCGCCCGCCACCGCGCCGCCGAGGCGCTCGAAGAGGCCCTGGGGGCGCTGCCTGAAACGGCCACCCGGGTGTTGCCCGATGGCCGCGCCGAATGCGTGGGCGTGGCCCGACTGTGCGTGGGTGATCGGGTGCGGGTGGCGGTGGGCGAGGCCTTTCCGGCCGACGGCCACGTGCTCGAGGGCCGCACCGCGGCCAACGAGGCACTGCTGACGGGCGAGTCGTCACCGCAAGGCAAGGCCCTGGGCGACGAGGTGGTGGCCGGCAGCGTGAACCTCGAAGCGCCGGTGCTGGTGCAGGTGCTGCGCACCGGTGCCGACACCCGCCACGAGGCCATCGTGGCGCTGATGCGCGAGGCGCAGACGCAGCGGCCTGCCAGCGCGCGCTGGGCCGACCGCTGGGCCGCGCCCTTCCTGTGGACGGTGCTGCTGCTGGCCGGTGCTGCGGCAGCCGCATGGAGCGTGATCGATCCGTCGCGTGCGTTGTGGGTGGCGGTGTCGGTGCTGATCGTCACCTGCCCTTGCGCCTTGTCGCTGGCCACCCCCTCGGCGCTGCTGACGGCGGCGAACGCGCTGGCGCGACGAGGGGTGCTGATGCGTCGCCTGGAGGCGCTCGAAGGCATGGCCAGTTGCACGCGGCTGTTCGTCGACAAGACCGGCACCCTGACCGAAGACCGGCCCCGCTACGCGGGGTGTGAACCCGTGTCGGGTGAACTCGGCGTTGCGGTCGACGTGCAGGCCTTGTTGCTGCAGGCCGCGTCGCTCGCCGGCTGGTCGCGCCACCCGCTGGCGCAGGCGCTGTCTGCCGCGCGGCCGGCAGCTGCTGCGGCATACACCTGGCAGGCGCTGCGCGACGAGCCCGGTGCCGGCATCGAAGGGCAGGACGCCCAGGGCCGCCGATGGCGGCTGGGCCGAGCGTCCTGGGTGGCCGATGCGCCCGAGGCGAGCGCCTCGGTAGCTGAAAAGGGTGATCCAGGCCTGTGCACCTGGTTCGGACCGATCGGTCACCCGCAGCTCGCCTTGCGCTTCGACGAGGCGCTGCGCCCGGGGGTGGCCGCCGCGCTGGCGGCCCTGCAGGCCGACGGCCTGCGCATCACCCTGCTGTCGGGCGACGCGCCACACCGCGTGCAGCGGATGGCCGCGGCGCTGGGTCTGGATGCTGCGATCGGCGGCGCGAGCCCCGCAGACAAGCTGGCGGCCCTGCGCGCCGCGCAGGCGGCGGGCGAGACGGTGGCGATGCTCGGCGACGGCCTCAACGATGCGCCGGTGCTGGCGCAGGCCGACGTGTCGCTGGCGATGGGGGCCGGTGCATTGCTGGCGCGCGGCCAGGCCGACGCGGTGCTGATGGCCGACCGCATCGACGACGTGCTGCTGCTGCGCCGGCTGTCCCGCCGCTGCCTGCGCGTGATCCGCCAGAACATCGGCTGGGCCGCGGCCTACAACGCGGTGTGCGTGCCGCTGGCGCTGGCCGGGCTGTTGCCGCCGTGGGCAGCCGGGCTGGGCATGGCCACCAGCTCGCTGTTCGTCGTCGGCAATGCATTGCGGCTGCGCCGGCTGGACTGATCCCCATGGACATCCTCTACCTGCTGGTGCCGATGTCGGTGTTCGCGATGCTCGCGATCCTTGGGGTGTTCGCCTGGGCGCTGCGCGCCGGGCAGTTCGACGAGATCGATGTGGTGGGCGAACAAATCCTGGCGGCCAGCGATGCCGTGCCGGGGCCTTCGGTTGATCCCGGTCAAGGCCTCGCAGCCGATGCCGCCGAAGAATCCTCCTGTACCTCACGACATCGTCACAGGAGTTCTTCATGAGCCTCGCTCAAGCACCGAGCACCGCGGTCTACGACGACGCACCGGTGCGCTGGTTTGCCCTCGCCGCCGTGCTGTGGGGCGTGGTCGGCATGCTGGTCGGCGTCATCATCGCGGCCCAGCTGACCTGGCCCGAACTGAACTTCGGCATCCCCTGGTTCAGCTTCGGCCGGCTGCGTCCGCTGCACACCAACGCGGTGATCTTCGCTTTCGGTGGCTGCGCCTTGATGGCGACCTCGCTCCACGTGGCCCAGCGCACCTGCCAGGTGCCGCTGTTCGCGCCGGCGCTGGCGCGCTTCGTGTTCTGGGGCTGGCAGGCGGTGATCGTCGCGGCGGCGATCTCCCTGCCGCTGGGCTACACCCAGGGCAAGGAGTACGCCGAGCTGGAGTGGCCGATCGATCTGCTGATCGCCGTGGTCTGGGTGGCCTACGCGATCGTCTTCTTCGGCACGATCGGCATCCGCAAGGTGCGCCACATCTACGTGGCCAACTGGTTCTTCGGCGCCTTCATCCTGGCGGTGGCGCTGCTGCACATCGTCAACAGCGCAGCCATCCCGGCCGGGGCGATGAAGAGCTATTCGGCCTACGCCGGCGTGCAGGACGCGATGGTGCAGTGGTGGTACGGCCACAACGCGGTGGGCTTCTTCCTGACCGCGGGCTTCCTGGGGATGATGTATTACTACATCCCGAAGCAGGCCGAGCGGCCGGTGTACAGCTACCGGCTCTCCATCGTGCACTTCTGGGCACTGATCTTCACCTACATGTGGGCGGGCCCCCACCACCTGCACTACACCGCGCTGCCGGACTGGGCGCAGTCGATCGGCATGCTGTTCTCGCTGATCCTGCTGGCACCCAGCTGGGGCGGGATGATCAACGGCGTGATGACGCTCAGCGGGGCGTGGCACAAGCTGCGCGACGACCCGATCCTGAAGTTCCTGATCGTGGCCCTGTCGTTCTACGGCATGAGCACCTTCGAGGGACCGATGATGTCCATCAAGACGGTCAACAGCTTGAGCCACTACACCGACTGGACCATCGGCCACGTGCACAGCGGTGCGCTGGGCTGGGTCGGCTTCGTGTCGATGGGATCGCTGTACTACCTGATCCCGCGCATGTTCGGCCAGACCAGGATGCACAGCGTGCGCGCCATCGAGCTGCACTTCTGGATCGCGACCATCGGCATCGTGCTGTACATCGCCGCGATGTGGATCGCCGGGGTGATGCAAGGCCTGATGTGGCGCGCGGTCAACCTCGACGGGACGCTGGTCTACAGCTTCGTCGAGAGCGTCAAGGCCACCTTCCCGTTCTACGTGGTGCGCCTGCTCGGCGGGGTGCTTTACCTCGGGGGCATGTTGATCATGGCCTGGAACGTGGTGATGACCGCGCTGAACGGCCGGCCCGTGGCGACGCCCGTGCCTGCCCTGCCTGCCCACGCCTGAGCGAGAACCTGCCATGACCACCCCCACACACCACCATGCCGCTGCGACCGGTCACGAGCGCATCGAGACCAACAACCTGCTGATGATCGTGCTGATCCTGCTGGTGGTGGCGGTCGGCGGCATCGTCGAGATCGTGCCGCTGTTCTTCCAGCGCTCCACCACGCAGCCGGTCGAGGGCCTGAAGCCCTACACCGCGCTGCAGCAGGCGGGCCGCGACATCTACACCCGCGAGGGTTGCTACAACTGCCACTCGCAGATGATCCGTCCGCTGTACGCCGAGACGCTGCGCTACGGCCACTACTCGATGGCAGGCGAGTTCGTCTGGGACCACCCGTTCCAGTGGGGCAGCAAGCGCACCGGCCCGGACCTGCAGCGCGTCGGCGGCAAGTACAGCGACGAATGGCACCGGGTGCACCTGAACAACCCGCGTGACCTGGTGCCCGAGTCGAACATGCCGGCGTACCCGTGGCTCGCCACCCAGCTGGTCGATGCCGGCGCGATGCCGCGGCACCTGCGCGCGTTGCGCACCGTGGGCGTGCCCTACAGCGACGACGACATCGCCCAGGCGGGCGAGGCCGTCAAGGACAAGACCGAGCTCGAAGCCCTGATCGCCTACCTGCAGGTGCTCGGCACCGCGGTCAAGTGAGGAGCCACTCGTGGACCTGAACATGGATGTGAACACCCTGCGCGCCGCCGTGACGGTGCTGTCGTTCCTTGCCTTTATAGGCATCGTCTGCTGGGCCTGGTCGCGCAAGAACGCGGCGGGATTTGCCGAAGCGGCGCAACTGCCGCTGCTTGACGACGAAGGGGGCCCGCGATGAGCGACTTTGACGCCAGCGGCTGGTCGATGTTCGTCGCGGTGGTGTCGGTGGTGTCGATGGTCGCCTGCTTGGTGCTGCTGATGATTGCGGCGCGCCGTCGGGTGATGGCCAACGACAACACCACCGGCCACGTCTGGGACGGCGACCTCACCGAGCTGAACAACCCGCTGCCACGCTGGTGGATGTGGCTGTTCATCCTCACGGTGCTGTTCGGCTTTGCTTACCTGGTGCTGTACCCGGGCGCCGGCAGCTATGCCGGCCGACTGGGCTGGAGCAGCACCGCGCAGCACCGGGACGAGCAGCAACGGGCCCGCGACGCGATGGCACCGGTCTACGCGCGCTATGCCTCGGCCGATGCCGATACGCTGATGAAGGACCCGGCGGCGATGGCCATCGGCGAGCGGCTCTTCGTCAACAACTGCACTGCCTGCCACGGCTCGGACGCGCGTGGCAGCAAGGGCTTCCCGAACCTGACCGACGACGACTGGCTGCACGGCGGTGACCACGCCAGCATCGTCAAGACGATCACCGAGGGTCGCGTGGGCATGATGCCGCCGCTGGCCGCCGTGGTCGGCGATGTGAATGACCTGCACAACGTGGCGCAGTACGTGCTGAGCCTGTCGGGCAACGCCACCGACCCCGCGGCTGCGGCGGCAGGCCAGGCCAAGTTCGTGGTGTGCGCCGGTTGCCACGGCGCCGACGGCAAGGGCATCCAGGCGATCGGTTCTGCCAACCTCACCGACAAGATCTGGTTGCACGGCTTCGGCGAGGAAGCGATCGTGGCGATGGTGGTGAACGGCAAGACCAACGTGATGCCGGCGCAAGCGCTGCGGCTCACGCCTGAACAGATCCACGTGCTCGGTGCTTATGTGATGAGTCTGTCGCGGAAGTCGCCCCAAACGACGCCCTGACGCCTTCCTGATGATCGAGCGCCTTGGCCGACCGTGAGCCATCCCATCATTCCGATCGTTCCGGTGCCTGCCGAAGCCCCCGGCGACACCGAGACCGTCTGGCTCTACGAGAAGCGGCGCCAGATCTACCCGCGTGCCGTGCACGGCTGGTTCGCCAGCTGGCGCTGGGTGATGGTGTGGCTCACGCAGCTGGTGTTCTACGGCCTGCCTTGGCTGAGCTGGAACGACCGCCCGGCGGTGCTGTTCGACCTGGCTTCGCGGCGCTTCTACATCTTCAACCTCGTGCTGCACCCGCAGGACTTCATCTACCTGACGGTGCTGCTCGTGATCTGCGCGTACGCGCTGTTCCTGTTCACCGCGGTGGCCGGCAGGTTGTGGTGCGGCTTCACCTGCCCGCAGACGGTCTACACCGAGATCTTCCTGTGGGTCGAGCGCCGCATCGAAGGCGATCGCATGGCGCGGATGAAGCGCGATGCCGGGCCGCGCAGCTTCGACCTGCTGTGGCGCAAGGCCGCCAAGCATGCGGCGTGGCTGGCGATCGGTATCTACACCGGCTTCACCTTCGTCGGCTACTTCACACCCATCCGAACCCTGTGGGCCGAGAGCTTCACGATGGCCTTCGGGCCGTGGGAGTGGTTCTGGGTGCTCTTCTACGGTTTCGCGACCTACGGCAACGCCGGCTGGCTGCGCGAGCAGGTGTGCCTGTACATGTGCCCGTATGCGCGGTTCCAGAGCGCGATGTTCGACCACGACACGATGATCGTCAGCTACGACCCTCAGCGCGGCGAGCCTCGTGGATCGCGGCCGCGCAGCGCCGATCCGCGCGCCCTCGGCAAGGGCGACTGCATCGACTGCACGCTGTGTGTGCAGGTGTGCCCCACCGGCATCGACATCCGCCAGGGTCTGCAGTACGCCTGCATCGGCTGTGCGGCCTGCGTGGACGTCTGCAACGACGTGATGGACAAGATGAAGTACCCGCGAGGGTTGATCCGGTTCGCCACGCAGAACGGCCTGGCGCAGCGCCTGACGCCCAAGCAGACCTGGCGGCGGGTGTTCCGGCCCCGCGTGCTGATTTACAGCGCCGTGCTGTTGCTGATCTGCGGGGCCTTCGTCACCAGCCTGGCGCTGCGCAGCCCGTTCCGGGTCGATGTGGTGCGCGACCGTGGCGTGCTGGCGCGCATGGTGGGCGAGGGCCACATCGAGAACGTCTATCGGCTGCAGGTGATGAACGCCACCGAAGTCGCCCAGCGTTTTCGGGTGAAGGTCGAGGGGCTCGACAGCGCGACCATCGCCAGCCAGCCTGACTTCGAGGTCGGCCCGGCCGAAGCGCGCTGGCTGCCGGTGAGCGTGCAGATCGGCCCGGACGCCGCCCGCCGACTGGGCGCCGGTGTCCACCCGCTGAAGTTCGAGGTCGAGACCATCGATGCGCAGGGCGACAAGTCCGAGGTCAAAGAGAAATCGACCTTCGTGGTCCCGCGTTGAGACCCACCGTTGAGGAGTGAGCATGATGAAACCAACCGACAAGCCTGCCCCCGTGCGCCGGCCGTGGTGGCGTGAGCCGATGGTCTGGCTGGTGATCGGCGGCCCGGCCACCGTGGTGGTGGCGGCGATTGCCACCGGCATCGTCGCCTGGCGTGGCGCCGACCCGCTGGTGCTGGACGCGCCGGCAGTCAGCGCGCCACCGTCGAACCCGGCGCTGGCGCCCGCATTGACGGCCCGCAACCACGCGGCCACACCGCACTGAACATGCGCGCCGCGTTCATCAGGCGCAGCCTGCAGATCCTGTGGCCGGCCTTCGTGATGGCCGGCTTGACGGAGATGCTGGTGTTTGCCGTGGTCGATCCGGGCGAGCTGCGCTGGTTCGGCGGCGAGATATTCGATTGGTCGCGCTCGGCGACCTACACCGTGAGCTTCCTGATCTTCTGGGGATTGTTCGCGGTGGCTGGGGCCATCACCGTGCTGCTGGTGGTCGAAGAGCCCTCGGTTTGATCCGTGTCAAGCCGCGCGGCGTCCGGCTGGGCAGAGTAGCGGCATGACGATCGACCCCCTCACCGCCGACCGGGTGAGTCAGCTGCTGTCCCGGCTGGACGTGCCAGGACCGCGCTATACCTCGTACCCCACCGCCGATCGCTTCGTCGAGACCTTCGATGCGGCGAACTATCGGCGCGCCCTGCAGCAGCGCGCCAGCGAGACCGCCGCAGGCGGCGCGGCGCCGCTGTCGGTGTACGTGCACATCCCGTTCTGCGAGTCGATCTGCTACTACTGCGCGTGCAACAAGGTGGTGACGCGTCAGCACGAGCGTGCGGGCGACTACCTGCAGGCGCTGCGGCACGAGATCGAGCTTCATGTGGCCGTGCTCGGCCAGGGCCAGCCGTTGTCGCAGCTGCATTTCGGTGGGGGATCGCCCACCTTCCTGGATGACCAGGAGCTCGAGCAGCTGATGGCGGTGTTGCGCGCGGCGTTCCGGATCGTGCCGCAGGCCGAGGTGTCGATCGAGGTCGACCCGCGCACGGTCGACGAGGCGCGCTTGCGGCACCTGGCCGCGCTCGGCTTCAACCGGCTCAGCTTCGGCGTGCAGGATTTCGACCCCGAAGTTCAGAAGGCGGTGCACCGCGAACAGCCCTACGAAGCGGTCGAAGCGCTGATGCGGGTGGCCAGGGAGATCGGCTTCGAGTCGATCAACGCCGACCTGATCTACGGCCTGCCCCGGCAGACGCCGGCGACGTTCTCGAACACGATTGCCCAGATGGCGGCCTTGCGGCCGGACCGCATTGCCCTCTACGCGTATGCACACCTGCCGGCGCGCTTCAAGCCGCAGCGGCGCATCCACGCCCATGAACTGCCGGCCGCCGGCGAGCGCGTGCACATGCTGCGGGCGGCCATCAGCGGGTTCCAGGGGCTGGGCTACACCCACATCGGCATGGACCATTTCGCGCTGCCCGGCGACCCGCTGGCCGTGGCCAGGCGCGAAGGCCGGCTGCATCGCAATTTCCAGGGTTACAGCACGCAGGCCGACTGCGATCTGATCGGCCTGGGCGTGTCTGCGATCGGCAAGATCGGCCGCTGTTACAGCCAGAACGACAAGACGCTGAGCGCGTACTACGACGCCATCGGCCAATCGCGCTTTGCCAGCGTGCGCGGCCTCGAACTGAGCGACGACGACCTGCTGTGCCGCGAAGTCATCATGGCGCTGATGTGTCAGGGCCGGCTCGACTTCGACGCGGTCGAGCGGGCACATCCGGTGCGGGTGCGCGAGTACTTCGCTGCAGAGCTGGAGCGCCTGCGTCCGCTGCAGGCACAGGGCCTGGTGGCCCTGGAGCCGACGGCGATCGAGGTCACGCCGCTGGGCTGGTATTTCGTGCGTGCGATCGCGATGGTGTTCGATCGCCATCTGGCATCCGAAGCCCGGCGCGATCCCGCCTTGCCAGGCTACTCCCGTGTGGTCTGAGCCGGCGCATCAACGCTGAGCGGGCACGCTGACATGGACCTCCCGCTGATTGCCGCCGCTGGCCTGATGGGCCTGGCCGGTGCGCCGCACTGCGCGGCAATGTGCGGCGCACCGTGCGCGGCGGTGACACGCCGTTGCGCCAGCGCGCAGCGCCAGACGCTGATGGCAGGCTTCACGGCGGGCCGCCTGCTGAGCTATGCCGCCGGCGGCGCCGTGGTGGCGGCGAGCGTCGGGGCGGTCACGCTGCTCAGCAGCGCGGCGCCGGTGCTGCGCCCGCTGTGGACACTGTTGCACCTCGCGGTGCTGGGCCTCGGGCTGTGGCTGCTGCTCACCGGCCGCCAGCCGGCGTGGTGGTCGCAGCTCGGGTCCGCGCCCGTGCTGGCGACGCCTGCGCCAGGCTGGCAGCGCATGTCGGCACCGTTGCGCGCGACGGCCGCCGGCGGGTTGCTGCTGGCCTTGCCTTGCGGCCTGCTGCAGTCGGCCCTGCTGATCGCGGCGCTGGCCAGCACGCCGCTGCAAGGTGCGTTCGCGATGGCCAGCTTTGCGGCGGTGTCGTCGCTGGGTCTGTGGCTGCCGGGCGCCCTTGGCCTGCGCGCATCGGGTGGGCCGTCGGTGAACGTGCTGATGCTGCGGCTGTCCGGTGCCGCACTCGCCGTGGCTTCGGCCTGGGCGCTGTCGCATGACCTGTGGCAACGCGTGGCCGCGTGGTGCCAGTCGGTCTGAGCGTCGGCGCTGCCGCAGAATGGCGGGGTGACAGAAGCCGCCCACATCGCCATCGTCGACGACGAACCCGACATCACCCAGTTGCTGGCAGGCTACCTGTCGCGCCAGGGATTCCGCGTCAGCGAGCTGGCCTCGGGCCGCGCGCTCACCGCGCTGATGCCCACCGATCCGCCCGACCTGGTCCTGCTGGACCTCGGCCTGCCTGGCGAAGACGGCTTCGCGATCGCTCGCAACCTCCGAGAGCACTGGCATTGCGGGCTGATCATCCTGACCGGCCGTGGCGATGCGGTCGACAAGGTGGTGGGGCTGGAAATCGGCGCCGACGACTACGTGACCAAGCCCTTCGACCTGCGCGAGCTGCTGGCGCGCATCAAGGCGGTGCTGCGGCGGCTGGCCCCGGCGGGCGCGGTGTCGGAGGTGCCGGTCGCAGCGCGCGAGCGCCTGTGCTTCGACCAATGGGAGATCGACGTGCCCGCCCGTCAACTCGGCAGCACCGATGGCCGCCAGGTTGCGCTGACCGCCGGTGAGTTCGACCTGCTGTGCGTGCTCGCACGTCATGCAGGCCGCGTGCTCTCGCGAGACTTTCTGCTGGAGCAGACGCGTGGTCGCGATGCCGCGCCGTTCGACCGCACGATCGACGTGCAGATCGGTCGCCTGCGCCGCAAGCTCGACGACGATCCGGACGAGCCGCGGCTGATCAAGGCCGTGCGCGGCGCCGGCTATGTGCTGGTGCCGGCGGTGACGCTGCGCTGAGCGAGGGAGCCCGCGCATGAGCGAGCCGCAGACGCCTCCGGCCATGACCCCCAAGCCGGCCGAGGATTCGATTTACCGGTCGATGTTCAGCGCCTACCCGGACGCGCTGCTGTTGGTGGATGCGGCAGGCCGCATCGTGCTGGCCAATCCCGAGGCCGAACGCCTGCTGGGGTATGCCGCCGGCGAGCTGTCGGGCCTGAAGGTGGACGCGCTGGTGCCTGATGCGATCCGTCCGCGCCATGCGGCCTACCGCGAGGCCTACAGCCACCGACCGAAGGCGCGCCCGATGGGCACGCAGATGGAGCTGGTGGCTCGACGGCGCGATGGCCGCGAGGTGATGGTGGAGATTGCGCTGAGCCCGCTGCAGATCGAGGGCGAACCCTTCGTGGTGGCTGCGGTGCGTGGCATCGAGGCCTACCCGCGTGTTCGGCAGGCGCTGCAGCGGGCGCGCTACAGCGAATTCGTCGCCCAGATGGGCCGGCTGGCGGTGGACACGCGCGATCCGCAGCTGCTGCTGCAGCAGGTGCCGGCGGCCGCCGTCGACGCGCTGCAGATCGACTCGGCGGTGGTGTTCCTGCTCGACGCGACGCGGCTCGAATTCCACGTGGCCGGCGGTGTCGGTCTGCTGGCCTGCGAGAGCCTGGGCAGCCGCTGTCCGAACCGGCCCGACACGCCACCGGGATTCGTGCTGGCCCAGGGCCGTGTGGTGACGGTGGCCGACTTTGCCGCCGAGCAGCGCTACACGGTGCCGCCGGACTACCTCGCGCACGGGCTGGTCAGTGCGCTCGCAGTTCCCCTGGTGGACCGCGGACAGATCATCGGCGTGCTGGCCGCGCGCGCGCGGCATGGCGAGCGCTTTGGTGCCGACGAGACGCACTTCCTGGAATCGCTGTCGAACCTGCTCGCGGCCAGCTTGCAGCGCTCGCAAAGCGAGGAGGCGCTGAACCACGCGCAGCGCATGGAAAGCGTGGGTCAGCTCACCGGGGGCATCGCGCACGACTTCAACAACCTGCTGACGGTGATCCAGGGCAATCTGCAGGTGCTGGAAGACCACCCGGCGCTGGCACTGGATGCCGGTGCGCAGCAGATGGTCGCCGCGGCCGCGCGGGCGAGCCGGCGGGGTGCCGAGCTCACCGGCAAGCTGCTCGCGTTCTCGCGCCGCCAGCAACTCAGTCCGACCGAGGTCGATGTTCCGGAGCTGATCGAATCGCTGGCCGACATGCTGCGCCGCACGCTGGACCAGCGCATCCGCATCGAGGTGGCCGCTGGCGCGCGTGGGTTGCGCTGCCTGGCCGATGCGGGCCAGCTCGAGTCGGCGTTGCTCAACATCGCGATCAATTCACGCGACGCGATGCCTACGGGCGGCACGCTGTCGTTCTCGTGCGGCATCTGCGCGGCGCTGCCGGCCGATGTGGCGGCTGACCTGGGAGATCTGGCGCGGGGACAGTCGTTCATCGAGGTCGTCATCACCGACACCGGCCTGGGCATGACCGACAGCGTGCGCGACCGGGTGTTCGAGCCCTTCTTCACCACCAAGGAGCTCGGCCGCGGCACCGGGCTGGGCATGAGCACGGTCTATGGTTTCGTCAAGCAATCGAAAGGCTCGATCCGCCTGACCACCGCACCGGGTGCGGGCACCCAGGTCACGCTGTACCTGCCGCGGCTGCGCGGCGCAGCGGAGCAGGAGGAGCTGGCGGCACAAGCCACCGAAGGCCTGCCCCTCGGGCTCGAGGCGCTGCTGGTCGAAGACGATGCAGATGTTCGCACGGTCGTTTGCCAGTTTCTCTTGTCACTGGGCTGTCAGGTCACTGAGTTCGACGCGGCGGAGCCCGCGCTGGAACACTTGGCGTCCGGAGCGAGTTGTGCCCTGTTGCTGACCGACATCGCACTCGGCGCGGGCATGCGCGGCACGGAGCTGGCCCGGCAGGTGCACGCGCGCTGGCCGGGCGTTGCGGTACTGCTGATGTCCGGGTACTCGACCGAGCTGTTGCAGGCTCCTGAGGACAGCCCCTCCACGTGGGAGCTGCTGCGCAAGCCGTATGAACGAAGTGATCTGGCGCGCGCCATGGCGCGTGCGCTGAAGGCCCGGCCGCAGGTCCCCAGCCGGCAGTGACGCCGGTAAGGCCCGCCGCAGTTCAGTGCAGTGTCGCGGCCAGGCTGCTGTCGACGAACGCGCTGAGCGCGGCCACGTCCGGGATCTCGATGTCGCGACGGCCCTTCTGCGAGAAGCCGATGACCTTGTCGCGTGCCAGCCGAGACAGCGCCCGGCTGACCGTCTCGAGCGTCATGCCCAGGAAGTTGCCGATCTCGGCGCGGGTCATGCGCAGCGTGATGCAGTCGGTGCGCAGGCCCCGCTGTTCCAGTCCGGCGGCCCAGTTGCGCAGGAAGTCGGCGACCCGGGCGTCGGCAGGCAAGGTGCACACCGCCAACATCGAGTCGCGGTCGCGCGCCATCGCGCGGCTCATGGCGCTGTGCACCGCGATCATCAGCTCCGGCGTGCGGCTGCACCGCTCGAGCAGCGCCTGGTAGCGTATGACCCACACCTCGCCGGTGTCCATCGCGATCGCATCGCAGCCGAAGGCGCCCTCGGCGATGCCGTCAAAGCCGAGCCAGTCGCCCTTGAAGTGCAGGCCGACCACCTGCTCGCGGCCATCGGCCGACACGCTGACCGTCTTGAACAGGCCGGCGTGCACGATGTACAGGGATTCGAAGTCATCCCCCGCGCGGTACACCGGTTCTCCGGCGTGCAGTACGCGCCGCACGACGGGCAGCTCGCTGTCGATCAGGGCGAGCAGCCGCGCAATGCGCTGGCCCGGGGCTGTGGTCGCCGACGTGACGGGGGTGCGGCAGACCGCGGCAGGCGTGCGACTCGTGAGGGGCGTGGTGACGGTTTGCACGGTGATTTCCTGAGGAGTGGCTGGGACTGGAGTCAGCTTAGGCAGCCGCATGCAACCGTTCACGAACACCCGGCGCAGTTTGGTAAGGTCCGGTAAACCGCTGGTAAACAGACAGGTGCCTCGCCGGAGATCGATCACCCGGCCGATTGGGCGCATTCCCCATGACCTCACCGACGACGCTGCCGAAAGTTGCCCCAGGCACAACCACGCCAGCCGACTTTGTCGCGCTGTGCGCCGCGCACCTCGACAGCGGTGGCTTCGAGACGCTGCTGTTGTCCAAGCACTGCGGGCCGGAAGTCGACCTCCAGCGCGTCAGCGTGCGGCCTGTGGTGCTGCGCGGCGCGCCGTGCCTGTCGTTCGTGTACCGACACACCACCCGCGACGAGACCAAGAACCTGCCGCTGACCGCAGGGCTGGAGCGGGTGCGCGAGCTGCTGGGCACGGTGTTCCGCCATGCGCATCTGCATGCGCGAGACGAGGTCGTCGAGCTGATGCTCAGCCGGCGTGGCGTGTGCACCCTGCGCCGGCGGCCCGCTGCGCCAGCCTCGGCGCCCGCACCCGCAGAGGCCCTCGGCCCGCCGGACGAACTGCCGCGCGCCGAGCACGCGCACGACCGCGACAAGCAGCGGTTCGTGGACATCCGCCGGCCCTTCCTGACGGCGCTGGGCGTCACCACCGCGCAGCACACGGTGGTGCCGGCGATGTCGCGCAAATGGAAGCAGATCAACAAGTTCGTCGAGGTGTTTGCTGCGGCCTTGCGGACATCGCAGCTGCTGGAGACTGCGACCGTGGAGCCTTCGGGCCGGCGCCCGGTGCGGGTGGTCGATTTTGGTGCCGGCAAGGGCTACCTGACGTTTGCGGTGCACGACCATCTGCAGCAGCAGCCGGGCGTCGAGGCGCAGGTCACGGGTGTCGAGCTGCGACCCGACATGGTTCAGCTGGGCAACGCGGTGGTCTCGCGGCTGGGCCTGACCGGGCTGCGCTTCGAGGCCGGCGATGTGCGCAGCCGAGCGGTGCAGCCGATCGATGTGATGATCGCGCTGCACGCCTGTGACACCGCGACCGACCACGCGATCCACCTGGGCCTGCGCGGCGGCGCGGCCATCATCCTGTGCTCGCCCTGCTGCCACAAGGAGCTGAGGCCCCAGCTGCTGAGCCCGCACCCGATGCGACCGATCCTGCAGCACGGCGTGCACCTGGGGCAGCAGGCCGAGATGCTGACCGACGGCCTGCGGGCGATGTTGCTCGATGCCTGTGGTTACGACACGCAGGTGTTCGAGTTCGTCGCACTCGAGCACACGCAGAAGAACAAGATGATCCTGGCCGTGAAGCGCACCCCGCCACGGGCATCCGATGCGGTGTGGGCGCAGATCGACGACATCAAGGCGTTCTACGGCATCCGCGACCAGTGCCTGGAAGCGCTGCTGCGTGCCGAAGGTCGCGCACCGGTTGCGACGCCGAGCGCGCAATCCTGACAAGGGCAATCCCTGTCGTGCAGAGGGTGCGATGCCGCACCACAATCTGCCCGATGGACACGCAGCCGACCGACCTCGCCAGGTTGCCGCTCTTTCCGCTGCAATGTGTGCTGTTCCCGGACGGCTACCTGCCGCTGCGCATCTTCGAGGTCCGCTACCTCGACATGATCGGGCGGGCGCACAAGGCCGGCACGCCGTTCGGTGTGGTGTGCCTGACCGCCGGCCGCGAGGTGCGCAGCGCACCGTCGCGCGGCGCGGCGGCACAACCGCGCGGTGATGGTTACCCGCAAGAGGCGTTTCACGAGATCGGCACACTGGCCCGCATCACCCAGCTCGAGCGGCCCAATCCCGGCCTGATGACGATCAGCTGCACAGGCACCCAGCGCTTCCGGATCCGCTCGCGCGAGCAGCTCAAACACGGCCTGTGGGTCGCCGACGTCGAGTTGCTGGACGACGATGTCGCCGTCGCGGTGCCGGCCGATCTGGAGACGGTGGCTTCCACCTTGCGCGAGGTCGTCAAGGGCATGCTCGAGCGCGCCGGCAGCCCGCAGGACATGCCATTCCAGTCGCCCTACCGCTGGGACGACTGCGGCTGGGTCGCCAACCGCTGGTGCGAATTGCTCCCGCTGGGCGCCGAGCAGAAGCAACGTCTGATGGCCCTGGAGAACCCCTTGCTGCGGCTGGAGCTGGTGGCCGACGTGCTCGATCAGACGGGGCTGGCCCGGTCGTTGTCGGGCCGCAGCTGACGGCAGGCCTGTTTCAGTGCGCGCCGTCTGTCGGCGCGGCGCGCGGCGCGAGCAGATCAGCGCGGGTGTACGGTTGATCTCGCCCCGAGATCGCGAGCGCCAGCTGCGTCACCCAGCCGTGGGTGGGTGACGGCGGTGCGTTGGGCAAGGCACTGCCCAGCCAGACGCACACCACCACCGGCAACCACAGCGAGTGTCGCGCCGGAGGTGCGCGCTCGGCCCGTGCCGCCCACCACGGCACGGCACCACCGACCAGCAGGCCGGCCACCACCTCCGACCAGGAGTGCGCCTCGACCGCCACCCGTGACAGCCCCACCAGCAAGGCCAGCAGCATCCCGATGGCGAGACCCAGCCGCCACCAACGCGGCGCCTGCATGCCGGCCACCGCGCTGGCGATGGCGACGCCCGTCAAGGGGTAGATCGCGGCGGCGAACATCGAATGCCCCGACACCCCGGTGAAGTCCAGCGCCGCCCAGCCCAGCCCGTAACCCATGAAGGCGATCTTCGACGCGGTCGTGACCAAGGTGGCGGCAGCAATGCCGCCCATCCAGACGACCGCCAGCCGAGGTGATCGATCGCGCCAGACGAACCACGAGGCCGTGAGCAAGGCAGCAGGCAGCAGGATCTGCGCTTCGCCGAGTCGTGTCACCAGATTCCACAGGGCGATCGACAGCATCAAAGACATCGGCAGATGGTAAGGGTTGAGCTTCTGGCCGCTGTCACGCCGCCGTTGCCAAGGGCCTGTCCGACGTACCGCGGCGCGATGGCGATCACAGGCCCCAGGACAGTGTGAAAGATGCACACCCTCAAGTCGGGTGAACGCCCGGAAAGAGACTGGATTTCGAGCGGTGTCGGCACCACACTCTTCACATCGAAACCAGTTGTTACCAACGTGTCGGTGGTCTTGAAGCGGGCATCGCGCCGCCTCAGCCGCTGTGTACACAGGCACAGACACCATGAGCTTTTTTGGATGGGGCGCGCGCGGTTCACGCAGCGCGGCCGCCAAGTCTTCCCCCGTGCGCCGACCGGCGGCGGAACCGACCACCGAGTCAGGCTGGCAGCGCCTGCGCACGCAGCCACGGCCTTGCGACCAGAGCTTGTCGCCACTGGCCGCCACCTGGCGCGACGCGCTGCCAGCACAGCATCGGCCGACCCAGCTGTGCGCGTTGTTTCCTCGCTTGGCCAACCGGTTGGCGCTGTGCTGGGACGACCCGGCACTGGCCTCGCGGGTGCTGGACGACCTGGTGATCGACAAGCGCCGCCACCGGGCGGGTTTCCCGCCCGAGGTGTCTCAGGAGCTGATTCGCTTGCGCCTGCTTCGACCTTCCCGCCCTGGCGCCAGCGACTTTTCCCCGCTGTGGGACGACAGCAGCATGGCCAGCTGCGACCGCTGACGCCACCGCAGTGCAACGGCCCTTGCCGGGCCGTTGTTTCGTCAGTGCAGTGTCCGCCCGATCGGTGCCTGAACGGCGGACCGGCCCTCGCGTCGCGACGCTGACACCATGCCGTGCGGCACGTAGCCGCGGGTCGGCAGGCACCAGCCATCGGTTGCGGTCGCGTCGGCCAGCGCTTCGATGTGCAGGCCCTTCGGCAGCAGCTGCTCAGCCACGGCGCGTGCCAGCACCGACTCGCATTGACCCGCGCTCAGCAGCATCGCGAAGCGCACCCATCGTTGCATCACCAGGGCATGGCCCCAGGCGTCTTCGACGGCCCAGCGCGCACGCTGCGGGTCGGTGGGCCGACCGGCGGCGAGCACCCGCGGCAGC
Organism: Burkholderiales bacterium PBB1; assembly: GCA_002255905.1. Taxonomy (GTDB): domain Bacteria; phylum Pseudomonadota; class Gammaproteobacteria; order Burkholderiales; family Burkholderiaceae_C; genus PBB1. The sequence goes on along the minus strand of NKIN01000004.1, from coordinate 75,715 downwards.
AGCGTCTGGAAAAACGAGCGGAAGGCCCGCCGAACCGCCGCACCGGGCAGCAGCGCCTCGAGGCGGTTGATGCGCTGGCTCCAGCCCGGGCTCAGCAGTTGCTGGCTGACGAATGCCTGCAGTGCCTGCACCGGGTTGAACAGGCGCAGCCGATTCGGTGGCAGCACCAGCAGCGGCAGCTCGCAGGCTCGTGCGTGCGGCAGCGCTTCAACGTAGCTGCACAACACGGCAAGGCGACCCCATTGCGCAGCGTTCAGACCTTCGTGCAGCGGCGCTGCAGTGGGTCCACGCGAGGCGTCGGCCTCCAGCCGGCGAGCGATGCCCACGGCCGACTCGAAGCCGTGGGCTGCCTTGGCCAGGTGGGCGCGCGTGCTGATCATCACCAGATGGCCTGCCGCATAGCCCGCGTCGTGCCGCAACCGGTGGATGGTGGGGTGGTTGGTGTCGTCAGCAGCGTTGCCGAATGCGTCGCGGGTGATCGGGCAGTGGGTGACGGTCAACTGGCGCAGGTACTGCGGGGTGACCTCGAACAGCTCGACGCTGCGACCACGCAGCCAGGCGTGCAAGCGCAGTTGCAGCCACAGACGCACTGGTGCGGTGGGTGCCAGCGTGCGCTCGCCGTAAGTGGCTGTGCCGGCCAGCCAGCCGTCGCGAACCGGTGAGGGCTCCTGCGCATACGGTGCGGGCGGTGTGAGACCGTGGTGTGCGTGGTCCCAGCCGAGCTCGAAGCCGATGTGCTCGTGGTTGGTCAGCGGCGCGCGTGGCGCCGGACGGCTGGCGCAGGGATGGGCGATGGCGGCCAGGTCGACGGAAAACAGATCGCGGGTGCTCAGGTCGGTGTTCATGCTGGACTCCTGGTGGCGCGGCAACATGCCACGATGAAGTCAGTGTGTCCGCCCAGTGGCTCAACAGATGAGCCACTGATTTCGCCTGAGTCATAATTTATCGGACTTGATTTCAACTACTGGCTCACCTGGTGAGCCAGTACTGCGCTATCGACAGCTGCCGGAGAGCCGAACATGGACCGCACCGAACGCTTCTACAAGATCGAGCGGCTGTTGCGCAGCCGCGGCTGCGTCAGCTTCGACGCGCTGCAGGCCGAGCTGTCGGTGTCGCCCGCGACGCTCAAGCGTGATCTGCAATACCTGCGGGACCGCATGGGTGCGCCCATCGCCTACGACCGCGCTGACAACGGCTATCGCTTCGAGGCGCCGGCCACCGGCACCGCTCGGGCTGTTTCCCACGAGCTGCCGGGCATGTGGTTCAGCGAACGCGAGCTGCATGCGCTGCTGACGATGCACCAGCTGATGGCCGGCCTCGACGACGACGGCGTGCTGGCGCGCCACCTGCAGCCGATGATGGACCGGCTGCAGGGCTTGCTGGGCGCCGACGAGACCGAGGCCCGCGAGCTGGTGCGCCGCGTCAAGCTGATCGGCACGGCGCGGCGCCGCGTGCCGAGCCAGCATTTCGAGCTGCTGGGCAGCGCGCTGGTGCAGCGCAAGCGGGTCTGGCTGCGCTACTTCAAGCGCAGTGATCGCACGACCAGCGAGCGCGAGGTTTCCCCGCAGCGGCTGGTGAACTACCGCAACACCTGGTATCTCGACGCGTGGTGCCACGCCAGCGAAGGGCTGCGCCGCTTTGCGCTCGACGCGGTCCGGGAGGCCCGGGCGCTGGACACCCGCGCCAAGCCGGTCGCGCTGAAAGACCTGGAGGTGGAACTCGATGCGGGCTACGGCATCTATGGTGGCGCTGGCGCGAAGGTGAAATGGGCCACGCTGGTGTTCGAGCCCGACGCGGCGCAGTGGGTGGCCAATGAGGAATGGCACCCGCAGCAAACCTCGCGCTGGCTCGGCACGACCGAAGGTGCAGGCCGCTACGAACTGAAGGTGCCCTACGTCGAGCCGACCGAGCTGATGATGGATATCCTGCGCCACGGCGACAGCGTGCGCGTGGTGGGCGACAAGGCGCTGGCGGCCGCAGTGGCCCAGCGGCTGAACCAGGCCGCGGCGTTGTACGCTTGAACAACGAGCGGTTGCGGCGGCGGGAGGTCCCACCGCGGCGCCCCCCACTGAAAGGAAGCGAGATGAAAGCCACCTGGAACGGCGTGACCCTGGCCGAGAGCGACGACACCGTCGTCGTCGAGGGCAACCACTATTTCCCCGCCGAGAGCCTGAACCGTGATTACGTGACCTTCAGCAACCACCGCAGCGGCTGTGCGTGGAAGGGCCAGGCGCATTACTACAGCCTGATGGTCAATGGCGACATGAACGAGAACGCGGTCTGGTACTACCCCGAGCCGACCGAGGCCGCCGCGCACATCAAGGGACGCGTCGCGTTCTGGAAGGGTGTGAAAGTCGAGTGACCTCGCCCACATCCGCGCCCCCCTCGCGCCGGCAGTTCATCACCAGCCTGGCGGCGCTCGCCGGCAGTGCCGCTGTCCCCGCCTGGGCCGAGAAGCTGCAGGCGATCGGCACGCCGCAGCGCTTCGACTACGCCGCCTTGAAAGGCCAGGCGCAGGCCCTGTCGCGCAAGCCCTATGAGAAGCCGCGTGCCGTCTTGCCCAAGGAGATCGAGGCCCTGGACTGGGATGCCTACCAGGCGATCCGCTTTCGGCCGGACCATGCGCTGTGGCGCGACGACAAGCTGCGCTTCCAGGCGCAGTTCTTTCACCTCGGGCTGTATTTCAAGTCGCCGGTGCGCTTGTACGAACTGGCCGACGGCCAGGCCCAGGAACTGGCCTATGTGCCGGAAATGTTTGACCACGGCAAGAGCGGGCTCGACCACGCGAAGCTGCCGCGCGACCTTGGCTTCGCCGGCTTCCGGCTGAACTTTCACACCGACCTGCAGCGTGACATCACTGCATTTCTGGGTGCGAGCTATTTCCGCGCCGTGGGGGGCGAGTGGCAGTACGGCCTGTCCGCCCGCGGTCTGGCCATCGACACCGGGGCGCCCAAGCCGGAGGAGTTTCCTAACTTCACGGGGTTCTGGCTCGAGCGCCCGGCCGTGGGCTCGAGCAGCGTCACGGTGTACGCGCTGCTCGACTCGCCCAGCGTGGCGGGCGCCTACCGCTTCGTCATCACGCCGGGCGACACGCAGGTGATGGACATCGATGCGGCGCTGTACCCGAGAACCTCGATCGAGCGTCTGGGCATCGCACCGTGCACCAGCATGTTCCAGACCGGCGAGAACGACCGGCGCATGGGCTACGACTGGCGCGGCGAGATCCACGACAGCGATGGCCTCGCGATGTGGACCGGCAGCGGCGAGTGGATCTGGCGCCCGCTGACCAACCCGCGCCAGCTCGCTTTCAACGCGTTTCAAGACAACGACCCGCGCGGCTTCGGCCTGCTGCAGCGCGACCGCGATTTCGATCACTACCAGGACGACGGCGTGTTCTACGAAAAGCGCCCCTGTCTGTGGGTGGAACCGAAATCGGGGTGGGGTGCGGGCTCGGTGCAACTGGTCGAGATCCCCACGGTGGACGAGACCTTCGACAACATCGTGGCCTTCTGGAACCCGGCGCGCCAACCCCAGGCCGGCGACGAGCTGCTGCTGGGCTATCGCCTCTACTGGGGCGCGCAGCCACCGGCCCGACCCCCGTTGGCGCGGTGCGTCGCCACGCGCACGGGCCTGGGTGGCGTGGTCGGCAAGAAGCGCACGTACTTCTCGTGGCGCTTCGCGGTCGACTTCGCGGGTGGTGATTTCGCCCTGATCGGGCCCAACGCGAAGGTGACCGCCGAGGTCACCGCTTCATCGGGCGCCCGCATCGAAACCGTCTCGGCGCGGCCGCTGCACGCGGTGCAGGGTTACCGGGCCCTGTTCGATGTGGTGCCCACCGCGTCGACCGATCCGATCGAGCTGCGGCTGTACCTCCGCTGCGACGGGCAGCCACTGACGGAGACCTGGCTGTACCACTGGTCGCCGCCGCCGATGGCTGAACGTACGTTGTACTGACTGTTTGACTTGCCGTCGGCTTCTCTTCGGTGAGACCGCGCCCGAGGTATGTGCCCTTGCGTCGTAGCCCGCCGGGTCTCGGCCCGGCACCCGAGTAACTTTCTTCTGCTGGCACAGAAGAAAGTCACCAAAGAAGAGTGCCCGAACACCAGCCATCTGGCCTGCTCGCGTCGGCTAGCCGCCTACTTCTGAGTCTCTGGCTCGAGAACACTCGCCGAACTACTTCCGCGGTTTCCTCGCTCAGGCTCAAACATGCGGTCTCGCTACGCCTCGACCCTTCGGGTCCTCGGTATGGGTTCTCGTGCCACAGCCTTTGACGTCAACCTGTAGCCGGAGCGTGGTCACCAAATGGCTGGTGTTCAGGGCCTCTTTTGGGTTACTTTTTCTGGCCCCGCAGAAAAAGTGACTCGCCCGCCGGGGCGAATTCCCGGCGCGGTGCATCGCAAGGCAATTCTCACCCGCCGAGGCGAACCCCGGCAGGCGAGCCCGCACGCGACTACTTGCCGGCCTTGAACGCCGTGAACACCCGTGTCTGCACACGACGGATCGGTTGCGGCACGCTGTCGGGCGCCGTCATGATCTTCTTGTCGGCGTCGCTCAGGAAGATGGTCGTGTTCTCGGCCACGTCCTTCTTGACGAACTTCAGCGACGCGGCATTCGGGTTCGCATAGAACACCTTGTTCGTCAGCGAGGCGTGGACCTCGGGGCGCAGGATGTAGTTGATGAACAGGTGCGCGTTCTCGACGTTCTTCGCATCCTTGGGGATCGCCATCGTGTCGAAGAACAGGGTCGAGCCGCCCTTGGGCACCAGGGCCAGGACCTCGAACTTCGACTTGGCCTCGATTGCGCGGGCGCGGGCGATGTTGATGTCGCCCGAGTAGCCCATCACGGCACACACTGAACCCGAGGCCAGGTCGTTGATGTAGCCCGACGACGAAAAGCGCGTCACGTACGGTCGCGCGGCCCTCAGCACGGCGGCGGCGGCGTCGTAGTCGGCGGCCTCGCGGCTGAAGGGTGGCTTGCCGGCGTAGAGCATGGCAATCGGCAGCACCTCCGAGGCCGAGTCGAGGAAGCTGACGCCGCAGCCCTTGAGCTTGCTGGCGTACTTCGGGTCGAACAGCAGGCTCCAGGCGTTGTCGGGCATCGGCAGGTCGCCCAAGGCAGCCTTGACCTTGGTGGTGTTGATGCCCACCGCGATGTAGCCCCACAGCCAGTCGACCAGGTGCTCGTTGCCCGGGTCGACCTTGGCCAGCTGTTCCAGCAGGCCCTTGTCGAGGTTGCCCCAGTTGGTGAGCTTGCTGCGGTCGAGCTTTTGCAGCAGGCCGCCTTCGATCTGCATCTTCGCGAAGTGCGCGCCAGGCACGACGATGTCGTAGCCCGTCTTGCCCGCGACCAGCTTCGCGTGCAGCACCTCGTTGTTGTCGTAGTTGTCGTAGTTGACCTTGATGCCGGTCTCTTTCTCGAAGTTCTTGATCGTGTCGTCGGCGATGTAGTCCGACCAGTTGTAGATGTTGAGCACCTTGGGCTCGGCCGCATGCGTGCTGGTGAGGCCGGGCAGGCCGCACAGGCCGGCCAGGACGAGGCTGAGCGCGCGGAAGCGATGGGTAACGAATGGACTGCGCATGGCGATGTGATCCTTGTCGTGTCAGGGTGCCATCGAGGATGGCGGTGGCGGGCGCGAGAGCCCCATAGCATGATCCGAGCCGCCGTCGCGGCGCCGGAATTCTGTACGAGAACCGCGGTAACGAATCGGCCTGTGGTTTCGATGACCGGCACACTCGGCTACGCTTCGGGAGGTTGCGTATCGACCCGACCTGACAGCCCAAGGAGTTGCTGATGCCCCGCGCCGTGCTCGAAGACACCCGTTTGCATCCCGCCATACGGGACACCGTCGAACACCTGCACATCGAAGTGGTGCACAACGTGCAGGCCGCCTCGATGTCGAATGCGGTGCTGGTGGTGGGCATGGCCGGCAATCCGTTCTGCAAGCGGGCGCGCAAGGCGCTCGACGCGGCGGCGGTGTCTTACCACTACCTGGAATACGGCAGCTACCTCAGCCGGTGGCGCGAGCGGCTGGCGCTGAAGATGTGGTCGGGCTGGCCGACGTTCCCCTTGGTTTTCGTCAAGGGCGTGCTGATCGGCGGTGCCGACGACCTGACGAAGTTGATCGCAACCGGCGAGCTGAAGCGGCTGCTCGCTTGAAACAATTCGGGGCGTGCCGAGCCGTGGCGTTCGCCGTGGTGGCGGCGCTCTGGATACCGGCATCGTGGGCGCAATCCGCCGAGGCGACCGCACCGTGCCGCGTGCCGGGCGTGGCCCACGAGGTGCGCTGCGGGGTGGTGCATCGCCCGCTCGATCCGGCCCAGCCGGGTGGACCGGCGATCGATATCCACTTCGTGGTGGTGCCTGCCGTGGCACGCCGGCGGCTGCCCGATCCGGTGTTTCTGTTGGCCGGCGGCCCGGGGCAGAGCGCCATCGCGTTGGCGCCGGCCGTGCTGCCACTGTTCGCCCGGCTGAACAACCGGCGCGACATCGTCTTCGTCGACCAGCGCGGCACCGGCCGCTCGACGCCACTGGAATGCGACGACCGCCGGCATGCGTCGCTGTCCGAGCCCGCTGGCATCGACGCGCAAGTGGCTCAGCTGCGGGCTTGCCTGACCCGTCTGGCCGCCACGGCGCCGCTGCGCGCTGCCGATGACCTGCGCTTTTTCACCACCACGATCGCGATGCAGGATCTCGACGCGGTGCGTGCCCGGCTCGGCGCCGAGCGCATCAATCTGGTCGGTGCCTCGTACGGCACGCGCGCGGCGCTGGAGTACGCGCGGCTGTTCCCGCAGCGCTTGCGCCGCAGCGTGCTCGACGGTGTGGCGCCGCCCGACATGGTGCTGCCGGTCAGTGGTGGCATCGATACCCAGGCCGCGCTCGACGCGATGCTGGTGGATTGCGAACGCAGCCCGGTCTGTCAGCGTTCGCACCCGATGCTGCGTGCCGATTGGCAGTCGCTGTTGGCCAGCCTGCCCAAGCCCGTGAGTGCCCTCCATCCATTGACCGGCCAGCGCGAGCACTTCACCCTCGATGCCGAGCGGGTGCTTGCCGCCGTGCGCGGGCCGTTGTATGCGCCATCGTTGGCGGCCGGCCTGCCGCAGGCCATAGGCGAGGCGGCGCGTGGGCGCTACGAGCCGCTGCTGGGCCTGGCCGAGGCGCTGGCCAGTCGGCGTGGCGGCACGGTGGCGATGGGCATGCATCTCAGCGTGCTGTGCGCGGAGGATGGCCCCCGACTGGAGCGCGACCTGCCGACCGGGTCGTCGGGTGCGGGCGGTGCATCGACCCCCGCGCCCTTCATCGATCTGGCCGGGCAACTCTACCGGCGTGCCTGTGCGTTCTGGCCACGCGGCAGCGTGCCCGAGGCGTTCTACGTCGTGCCGCCAGCCGCGTCGGCCACACTGCTGCTGAGCGGCGGGCTCGATCCGGCCACCCCGCCACGCCATGCCGACCGGGTGGCACGTGCCCTCGGCGCGCAGGCAAGGCAGGTGACCGTGGCCAACGCCGGACATGGCTTGATGGGCATCGGTTGCGTGCGCGACCTCATGTTCCGCTTCATCGACGCCGCAGACGATGCCCATGCCCTGGGCATCGATGCGACCTGCGTTGCACAGGTGCCGCGACCACCTGCGTTCGAGCCCATGAAGGGCCTGCCGCCGGCCCTGCCGAAACCGTCAGCCTCCCGGGCCGAGGAGGACGCCCGGTGATCGTCGTCGAGGGCCTGGCCAAGCGCTTTGCACCCCCGGCACGCAGCCTGCGCGACGCCCTGATGCGCCGACCGGCCCCGATCGGTGTCGCCGCGGTCCAGGACGTCGGCTTCGTTGCGGCCGACGGACGCATCACCGGTCTGCTGGGCCCCAACGGCGCCGGCAAGACGACCAGCTTGCGGATGCTGGCCGGCTTGATCGCGCCGGACGCCGGCCAGATGACGGTGGACGGCATCGACGTGGCCACCCATCCGCGCGGAGCACTGGCGCGCATGGGCGTCCTCAGCGATGCGCGCGGGCTGTACCCGCGGCTCACGGCGCGCGAAAACATCGCCTACTACGGGGCACTGCAGGGGCTGGATCGCGACCAGGCCGAGGCACGGGCCGCCGTGCTGGCCGACATGCTGGCGTTCAAGCCGCTGCTCGATCGCCGCACCGAGGGCTTCAGCCAGGGTGAACGAATGAAGGTGGCACTGGCCCGTGCGCTGGTGCATGACCCGGCGAACATCGTGCTGGACGAGCCGACCAACGGGCTCGACGTGACCGCCACTCGCGGCCTGCGGGAGTCGCTGCGCTTTCTGCGCACCGCCGAGGGCGGCGGCAAATGCATCGTGTTCTCGACGCACATCATGCAGGAGGTCGAACGGCTCTGCGACCACGTGGTGGTGGTGTCGGGTGGCCGCAGCGTGGCCGCAGGGTCAGTGCACGAGTTGCTGGCCCAGACCGGGCAGCGCGACTTCGAGGAGGCCTTCGTGCGCCTGGCCTTCGGGCCCGCGCCGGCGCCCGCAGCATTCGGAGAGGCTGGCGCATGAGCACCACCCGCGCCGCCTGGGCCGTGTACAGGAAGGAAGTGGTCGATGCCCTGCGCGATCGGCGCACGCTGATGGTCGTGTTGTTCAGCAGCGTGCTGATGGGCCCGTTGCTGCTGGTGGCGCTGTCGGCGCTGCTGGCCAGCTTCGAGGCCAGTGCGGAGGGCCGCTTCGTCTATGTCGATGGAGCGCAGAACGCGCCCGGCCTGGTCAACTTCCTGCAGCGGCAAACCCGCATCGTCAAGGCGCCGCCGGCCGACTACGAAGCGCAGCTGCGCGCAAGAAAGTGGTCGGATCCGGTGGTGGTGGTCCCGGCGGGGTTCGACACCGCGGTGACGCGCGGCGAGGCGCCGACGATCGAGGTGGTCAGCGACAGTGGCAATGCGCAGGCGCAAGCCGGTGCGGCTCGGGTGCAGCGGCTGCTGGCCGCCTACGCGCAGGAGCGCACCGTGCTGACGCTGGCGCTGAGGGGCGTGGCCACCGAACTGCTCGAGCCGTTCGAGGTTCAGGAGCGCGATCTGGCCAGCGCGCGCACCCGTGCCGCCCAGATCACCGGGATGCTGCCGTTCTTCGTGATCATGGCCGTGCTGTATGGCGCGCTGAACGCCGCGTTGGACACCACCGCGGGCGAGCGCGAGCGCGGATCGCTGGAACCACTGTTGATGAATCCGGCGCGGCGCAGCGCCATCGTGCTGGGCAAGTGGGGCGCGGTGGCCAGCGTGGCCGTGCTGATCGCCGCGCTGAGCTGCTTCAGCTTCATCCCGGCGCAATGGCTGCTGCGCAGCGACACCCTGCAGGCGATGTTTCAGTACGGCGTTCCGGAGGCTCTGGCGTTCATTGCGCTGCTGGTGCCGTTTGCCGCAGCGATGTCGGCGCTGCTGATGGCGATCGCGATCCGCTGCAAGAGTTTCAAGGAGGCGCAGGCCAGCAGCACCGTGGTGCTGGCGGCGGTGTCGCTGCTCCCTCTGGTGACGGTGTTCGACCAGAGCGGCGAGTCGCCCTGGCACCTGTGGCTGCCTGCCCTGGCTCAATCGACGCTGATGGCGCGCGTGCTGAAAGGTGAGGCGATGGGTGCGGACGACCTGGCAGCCCCCCTCGCGGTGTGCGTGGGCCTGACCTGGCTGTGCCTGAGGTGGGTGGCGCGGCGCTTGAACGACGCGGCCGTCCGCTGAACGGCGTTGCTGCCCGCCCCCACCCTTCGACACGGCATGATCCGACCCATGTTGACCGCGACCCCTCTCTGCGCCCCGTGGCGCTGCTGCCGCTTCGATGAGCTCGGCGTGCGCGAACTGCAATACATCTACATGGCGCGGCAGCAGGTGTTCTGCGTCGAGCAGCAGTGTGCCTATCTCGATGTGGACGGTTGGGACGAGGCGGCGTGGCACCTGGCCGCGTGGTCCGCCGAGCAAGTCATGCCGCTGGCGTACGCGCGGATCCTGGCGCCTGGGGTCAAGTACCGGGAACCAGCCATCGGCCGCGTGCTGACATTCGGCGCGGGCCGTGGTGTCGGGCTCGGCCGGGCACTGGTGCGACAAGCGGTTGCGCTGGCGGAGGCCGAGTACCCCGGACTTGGAATTCGCCTGTCCGCGCAGAGTCACCTGCAGGACTTCTACCGCGCCGAGGGGTTTCAGGCCGAGGGGGAGGTCTATCTCGATGTGGGCATCCCGCACATCGAGATGTGCCGTCCGGGTTGACGCTGCACACCCCAGGGCGGCGCTGCCAACTCGGCAGAGCTCAGGCAGCCATCCGAGCCAGGGCGCGTTCGACCTCGGTCTGCCAGGGCAAGGCGTGCACGATCTCGTTCAGATGCAGTGTTGCCTGCAACGAGGGGATCGGCTCGCCGTGGGCATCCAGCAGCATCAGGTTGGTCACCAGGCCCATCGGATCGGCCATGGCGACCACACCCTGGTGCAGCTGTACCCAATCCCAGGCCACGCCCGCGGTGGTGTCGTCGCTGGTGCGGGCCCACAGGGTCTGCCCGCAGCAGGGTGAGTCCGGCAAGCCGGAATGCACGACGCGGGTGTGCATGTGTGTCAGGCACAAATCCATCGTAGAGTCCGCCTGCCACAATAGAGGGGGCCATGCACGCACTGTCCACGGGGGAGTCATGGAGTACCGCCTTTCGCCAGAGCGGTCACCGGGCCGCCTTTTGCAGCAGTGTCGGCGGGTTTGTCGAGCTTGCCACCTGTCAAAGTTTGCAGGTGTGTGGTGAGGAGACAGCGAATGTCGGGCGTTCGGGAGTGATCGGTTTCTGATGCTTCAGGGTGGCTTTTCATCGGTGTTCGAGGCGCAAAGCCGTGACGATCTGCAATCGGAGATCGTTGGCTTTGCCCGTGGCCTGGGGTTCGACACCGTGTCGGCCATCACCGTCATCGACCACTTCCTGGGCGACACCGAATTCATCGCCATCGACAACGCGCCGCCGGCGTTCAGTGCGACGCTCGAGGAAGGAGCCAAGTGCGCGAACGACCCCGTGATGCAGCATTGCAAGCGCAAGAGCGTGCCCATCATCTGGGACCAGACGACCTACATCTCGGCCGGTCAGTCGGAGATGTGGGAAGCGCAGGCACGTTACGGATATCGCACGGGCATCTGCCTGGCACTGCACCTGCCTGAAGGCCGGCACTTCGTGCTTGGCGTCGACCGAGACCGCCCGCTGCCCCATGCGTCGCAGGAGCTCACCCGCATGGTCGCCGATCTCCAGCTGTTTGCCGTCCTCGCCCAGGATGCCGCTTCACGGGTGCTGCTGCCGACCGTGCCGGACGCCCGTGCGGTGTCTCTGACGCCCCGCGAGCTGGAGAGCCTGCGCTGGACGATGGAAGGCAAGACGGCCTGGGAGGTGGGCAACATCCTCGGGATCAGTGAACGCACCGCAGTGCTGCACCTCACCAACGCGACGCACAAGCTCGATTGCGTGAACAAGCATCAGGCCGTGCTCAAGGCGCTCCGGCTGAAGCTGATTTTTTGAGCGTTGGTGTGAACGGGTAGTCGCCCGCGGGGCTGAGCGCAAGCTGTAAGAGTTGACAGTTATGAAACGGCAGGGGAGCTGCTGGAATCACTCCATGCACACGGAGTGCATCCCGTCCACCCCTCTGAGGAGTTTCACATGCGTAAATTGCCCTTCACCGCGCCAGTGTTTCGCCAAGCCCCTGTCGCCAAGACGACGGACACCCCTGCCAAGCAGCGCCGTGAGCCCGTGAATGGCCCCCGCGAGTTGAAAGCCGAAGAGCTGCGCGAAGTCAGCGGTGGTGCACCCGGCCGCCGCTGGTGATTCCGGTTTTTTCTCGGCGGTGAACGTGAGACGCCGCCTCTCGGGCGGTGACACTTGCAGCCATGAGCGACCTGTTTCGCCTTGAGGCGCTGGAACACCGCAGCAACACCTGGCTGGGCCGGATCCAACTGGTCCGGCCAGTTTCGTTTTCGGTCTTGACGGGACTGGTCGCCGTCACGGCCCTGGCGACCGGATGGTTCCTGTTTCACGGCGAGTACACCCGCAAGGCCCACGTCGTCGGCGTTCTGGTGCCTGACCAGGGTGTGCTGCGGCTGCCATCGCCCCAGGCGGGTACCGTCGTAGAGCGGCGGGTGGCCGAGGGCGACTCGGTCCGTTCGGGCGACATCCTGTTCGTGATCTCTGTCGACCGGTCCACCGCTTCTGGCGATGCCCAGGCGGCCGTGCAGGACAGCATCGAGGCGCGGGCGCGCAGCCTGAAAGAAGCCAGCCAACAGAGTCAGCGCCTCGAAAGCGAGCGGGTGGCCGCCTTGACGCAGCAGATCGCGGACATGCGTCGCGAACTGAAGCAGATGGATGCCGAAGCGGCGCTCCAGCAGGAGCGGCTGGCGTTGGCGCAGAAAGCCATGGCCCAGCTGCAGTCGCTGCAGGCCGACAACTTCGTCTCGAGCGCCCATGTGCAGACCAAGGCCGAGGAGATCCTGGGTTTGCGCGCGCAGGCCCAGGCGCTCGAACGCCAGCGTCTCGCCCAGCAGCGCGAGATCGGGGTGCTCGAGGCCCAGCGCCAGGAACGCAAGCTCGAGGCGCAGTCGCAACGCGGTGGCATCGAGCGCAGCCTCGCCGAACTGACACAGGCCTCGGTCGAGAGCGGCGCGCTGCAGCGCATCGTCGTGCGGGCCCCGCGAGCCGGCGTGGTCACCGCCGTGCTGGCGGCACCCGGCGACAGCGTCACCCCCACAGCCGCGCTGGCCAGCCTGCTGCCGGAAGGCGCGAAGATGCAGGCGCAGCTGTTCGCGCCCTCGAGTGCGGTTGGCTTCCTGCGACCCGAGCAGACGGTGCAGCTGCGGTACCAGGCCTTTCCGTACCAAAAGTTTGGCCATCACCCCGGGCAGGTGCTGCAAGTCTCGCGCACCCCCTTGCAGGCCGCGGAGCTGGCGAGCCTGCCGTTGTCGATCGGTGCGGTGTCTGGCGTGAATGCGGAGGGTGCGTTGGCGACGGCCGAGCCGTTGTACCGAATCACCGTCTCGCTCGATCAGCAGTCCGTGCAGGCCTATGGTGTCGCGCAGCCCCTGGTCGCCGGGATGCAGCTCGAGGCCGACGTCTTGCTTGATCGCCGCCGGCTGATCGAGTGGATCTTCGAGCCGCTGTTGAGCGTCACGGGTCGGCTGTGAAGGAGGCGAACGGGCCTGGATGGGCGGCAGCCGCGCTGTCGGCGCTGCGCCTCGGATGGGGCAAATCGCGGGTGCCGATGCTGTTGCAGACCGAGGAGGCCGAATGCGGTCTCGCCTGCCTGGCCATGGTGGCCACGCACCACGGGCTGAAGACCGACCTGCCGACGCTGCGCAAGCGCTTCTCGCTGTCGCTCAAGGGTGCCACGATGATGGACCTGACCCGCATGGCCGGCCAGATGCAGCTGATGCCGCGTGCGCTGCGCGCCGATCTCGAGCACCTGCCGCAGCTGCAGCTGCCCTGCGTGCTGCACTGGGACCTGAACCATTTCGTCGTGCTGGTGGCCTTGCGTGGCGGCAAGGCCGTGCTGCATGATCCAGCGCGTGGTATCCGGCGGCTGACGATGGCCGAGTTGTCGGACCACTACACCGGCGTGGTGCTGGAGCTGACGCCCACGCCCGAGTTTCGGCCGCGTGTCGAGCGGCAGTCGGTGACGGTGCGGCAGCTGCTCGGCGGGGTCAGTGGTCTGAAACGCTCGTTGTTCCAGATCATGGTGCTGGCGCTGGCGCTCGAGCTGTTCATGCTGCTGTCGCCGTTTTTCATGCAGTGGGTGGTCGACAGTGTGCTGGTCAGCGCCGACCGCGATCTGCTGGTCACGCTGGGGCTGGGCTTCGGCTTGCTGGTGCTGGTGCAGGTGGCGACCGGTGCGATCCGGTCGTGGGCAGTGCTCTACCTGTCGGCCACGCTGAACCTGCAGTGGCTGTCGAATGTGTTCGCGCACCTGATGCGCCTGCCGGTGGTCTGGTTCGAGAAGCGCCATACCGGCGACGTGATGTCGCGTTTCGGCGCGATCCAGCAGATCCAGCAGACGCTGACCACGAGCTTCATCGAGGTGGTGCTCGATGGGCTGCTGGTGGTGCTGACGTTGGCGATGATGGCGTTCTACAGCCCCAGGTTGACGCTGATCGCGCTGACCGCCGTGGGCCTGTACGCGCTGTTGCGCTGGGCCTTCTTTCGCCCGCTGAGGGAAGCCACTGAAGAATCCATCGTGCATGACGCGAAAGCGTCCACTCACTTCCTGGAATCACTGCGCGGCGTGCAATCCATCAAGCTGTTCAACCGGCAGGAAGAGCGGCAGGGCCAGTACATGAACCGCGCGGTCGATGCGCTGAACGCCCACATCGTGATGCGCAAGCTCGATCTGACCTTCGCGGTGTCGCACAAGCTGGTGTTCGGGCTGGAGCGGGTGGCGGTGATCTGGGTCGGCGCCCTGTTGGTGCTGGACCGCAGCTTCTCGGTCGGCATGTTGTTCGCGTTCTTTGCCTACAAGGAACAGTTCGCGTTGCGCGTCAGTGGCTTGATCGACAAGCTGGTCGAACTGCGGATGCTGAAGCTGCAGGGCGAGCGCCTGGCCGACATCGTGCTGACCGCGCCGGAGGCCGACATGGCGGCCTCGGTCGATGTCGACAAGGTGGGCGCCCGCATCGAACTCAGTGGCATGCGTTTCCGCTACGCCGACGGTGAGCCCTGGGTCATCGACGGCCTCAGTCTGACCATCGAGCCGGGCGAATCGGTGGCCATCGCCGGGCCCTCGGGCTGTGGCAAGACCACGCTGCTCAAGCTGATGCTGGGCACGCTGGAGGCGCAGGCCGGCGAGGTGCGTGTCGGTGGCTGGCCGCTGGCGAGGCTGGGCACGCGCGCCTGGCGCGACATGATCGGCACGGTGATGCAGGACGATCAGCTTTTCGCCGGCTCGATCATCGACAACATCAGCTTCTTCGACGCCGCCCCCGATCAGGCATGGGTCGAGGAATGCGCCCGGCTGGCGGCCGTCCACGAGGAGATCGAGGCCATGCCCATGGGCTTCCACACGCTGATCGGCGACATGGGCACCAGCGTGTCGGGCGGACAGAAGCAGCGCATCCTGCTGGCGCGCGCGCTGTACAAGCGCCCGCGCATCCTGTTCCTCGATGAGGCGACCAGCGCGCTCGATGTCGATCGTGAGCGACTGGTCAACCAGGCGGTGCGCCAGCTGGATCTGACGCGCGTCATCGTGGCGCACCGGCCGGAGACGATCGCCACCGCCAGCCGGGTGATCGTGCTCAATGAGGGTCGAGTCGCGCAGGATTTGCGCAGCGTGCCCGCGAGTGGCGCGATCGGTCGGTGAGGGCGCGTCCGGCTCAGTCTGCGCGATGACGCGCGTGCACCGGCTGCGGTGCGGTGTCCCGATCGAGTTTCGTGAGCCAGGCGATGGCGTGTTCGCGCGTCTCGCCGCACATCTCGGCACTCGGTCTCAGCGATGTGCACACCGCCGGGCGTTGCGGCAAACCGAAGAGCGCGCAACGCAGGTCGGCGGTCAGTTGTATGCACGGCACGCCAGCGGCCTTGCCGAGGCCGTCGATGAACGGCATACCGGGGATCGGGCTGGAAATCGACGGTGCGGTGCAGCAGGCGCCGCAGCCGGGTCGACAGCTCGCCTGCACGGCGGCGTGGGTGTCCGGGGGTTGCGGGCTGTGGAGTGACTTCACGCGGGGCGCTCCCTACAATCGTGGATTGCTCAAAAAACAGGCAGCACCATGTGGTTCCCCCAAGTCTTCGACGTCATTGTGATCGGTGGTGGCCATGCCGGCACCGAGGCGGCGCTGGCGTCGGCGCGGCTGGGTTGCGCCACGCTGCTGCTGACACACAACATCGAGACGCTGGGCCAGATGAGCTGCAACCCCTCGATCGGCGGCATCGGCAAAGGGCATCTGGTCAAGGAGATCGATGCGCTGGGTGGCGCGATGGCGGCCGCCACCGATGAGGCCGGCATCCAGTTCCGCATCCTGAATGGTTCGAAGGGCCCCGCGGTGCGCGCGACCCGCGCCCAGGCCGATCGCGTGCTGTACCGGGCAGCCATTCGGCGCCGGCTGGAGAACCAGCCCAACCTGTGGCTGTTTCAAGGCGCTTGCGATGATCTGATCGTTGAGGGCGACGCGGCAGCGGGTGTTATCACGCAAGTGGGCGTTCGCTTCAGGTCCCGGGCTGTGGTGCTGACGGCTGGAACGTTCCTGAACGGCAAGGTGCATGTGGGCCTCGACAACCACGCGGCAGGCCGTGCGGGCGATCCGCCAGCGATCACCTTGTCGTCGCGGCTGAAGGAGTTGAAACTGCCGCAAGGCCGTCTGAAAACCGGCACGCCGCCGCGCATCGATGGCCGCAGCATCGACTTCAGCCGGCTGACGCCGCAGCATGGCGACGGCGTTCCCGGGCCCGACGGCGCACTCCCTGAAACGCCAATGCCCGTGTTCAGCTACCTGGGCGATGTGTCACAGCACCCGCAGCAGGTGCCGTGCTGGATCACCCACACCAACGAGCGCACGCACGAGATCATTCGCTCGGGCTTCGACCGCAGCCCGATGTTCACCGGCGTGATCGAGGGGGTGGGGCCGCGCTACTGCCCGAGCATCGAGGACAAGGTCAATCGCTTTGCCGACAAGACCTCGCACCAGATCTACCTGGAGCCCGAGGGCCTGACGACGCACGAGTTCTATCCGAACGGCATTTCGACCTCGCTGCCCTTCGACATCCAGTTGGCCGCGGTGCACTCGATGCTCGGCCTCGAGCAGGCGCACATCCTGCGGCCGGGCTATGCGATCGAGTACGACTACTTCGATCCACGCGCGCTGAAGGCAAGCTTCGAGACCAAATCGATCCGCGGGCTCTTCTTTGCTGGCCAGATCAATGGCACGACCGGCTACGAGGAGGCGGCGGCCCAGGGGCTGTTTGCCGGCTTGAACGCCGCCTTGCAGGTGCGGGACCAACCCGCCTGGACGCCCGGCCGTGACGAGGCCTATCTGGGCGTGCTGGTCGACGACCTGATCACCAAGGGCGTGACCGAGCCTTACCGCATGTTCACCAGCCGGGCTGAGTTCCGGCTTCAGCTGCGGGAAGACAACGCCGATGCGCGTCTCACTGAGCACGGCCGCCGGCTGGGTCTCGTCGACGATGCGCGCTGGGCGGCGTTCAGCCGCAAGCGCGATGCGGTTTCACGTGAAACGCAGCGCCTGAAGTCGACCTGGGTCCGGCCGCAAACCCTGCCTGCCGCCGACGCGGAGCGGCTGCTCGGGAAGCCGCTGGAGCATGAATACAGCCTGATGGACCTGCTGCGCCGCCCCGAGGTCAACCACGATGTGCTGAGCGCCGTGGCCGCCGTTGCGTGTCCGGACGCTGCGGTTTCACGTGAAACCTTGCGCACGGAGCTGGGGTCGGTGCTGGCCGATGCGGTGATCGAGCAGGTCGAGATCAGTGCGAAGTACGCCGGCTACATCGTCAAGCAGAACGACGAGGTCGAGCGGGTGGCGCGCTACGAGCATCTGGCGCTGCCGGCCGACCTGGATTACGCGCAGGTCTCGGCGCTCAGCTTCGAGGTGCGCCAGACGCTGAGCCGACATCGGCCGGAAACCCTGGGGCAGGCGTCGCGGATCTCGGGTATCACGCCTGCGGCCGTGTCGTTGCTGCTGGTGCACCTGAAGAAGGGGCGCTTTGCCGGGTTTGCCGATCTGGCCCATGCCGCCTGAGTCGTCCGTTCATCCGTTGCGCGGGGCGCTGGCCGAGGTCGTTTCCGAGTTGCGTTTGCCCGCGGCGCCAGAGGTGCTTGACCGGTTGTTGGCCTACCTCGAGCTGCTGCAGCGCTGGAACAGCACCTACAACCTGACGGCAGTGCGTGATCCGCAGGACATGCTGCGCCAACACCTCGCCGATTGCCTGGCGGTGATCGCACCGATGGCGCGGCAACTCGGTGAGACCGTCGGCGAGGCCCGTGCGCCTGCGGGTGGCTCACTGCGGGTGCTCGATGTGGGCAGTGGGGGTGGCCTGCCCGGCGTGGTGCTGGCGATGATGTTTCCGCGTTGGCAGGTGGTGTGCGTCGATACCGTCGGCAAGAAGGCGGCGTTCATACGCCAGGTGGCGGTCGAGCTGGGATTGCGCAATCTGGGTGCCGAGCACGCCCGTGTGGAGGCCCTGAAATGCGAGCCGTTCGACGTCATCACGTCTCGGGCATTCGCATCTCTGGCCGACTTCACCCGGCTCAGCCGCGCTGCGCTTGCATCGAAGGGCGTCTGGATGGCCATGAAAGGCAAGACGCCGGCCGATGAGTTGTCAGCCTTGCCGCAGGACATCGAGGTGTTTCACGTGGAACCGTTGTCGGTTCCTGGGTTGAATGCCGAACGCTGTCTGGTCTGGATGCGCTGGGCGGCCTCGAATCAGGTCTGAGCCACAAAACCCGCTTCCTATAATCGGACACGCTTCCGGGCCCGAAATAGCGATTTTCGGCCCCCGGGAGACGCCCCCACGACTTCGCCTCCGACTCCCTACGTCCTCATGGCCCGAATCTTCTGCGTTGCCAATCAAAAGGGCGGGGTCGGCAAGACGACGACAACGGTCAATCTGGCCGCTGGCCTGAGCAAGGTCGGCCAGCGCGTGCTGGTGGTCGATCTCGATCCACAGGGCAACGCCACGATGGGCTCGGGCATCGACAAGCGCACGCTGGAATTGACGGTGTACGACGTGCTGCTGGAAAACGCCTCGATTGCCGAGGTTCGGCAGCGCACGGCGGCAGTGGGCTACGACGTCGTCGGCGCCAACCGGGAGTTGGCCGGGGCCGAGGTCGAGCTGGTCGAGCTGGAGCGCCGTGATCAACGACTCAAGACGGCGCTCGCTGCGGTGGCCAGCGACTACGACTTCGTGCTGATCGACTGCCCGCCGTCGCTCAGCATGCTGACCCTGAACGGGCTGTGCAGCGCGCATGGGGTGATCGTGCCGATGCAGTGCGAGTACTTCGCGCTGGAAGGCTTGTCGGATCTGGTGAACACCATCAAGCAGGTGCATGCCAACCTGAACCCCGCCCTGAAGATCATCGGCTTGCTGCGGGTGATGTTCGACCCCCGCATCACGCTGCAGCAGCAGGTCAGCGAGCAACTCAAGGCGCACTTCGGCAACAAGGTGTTCGACACCGTGATCCCGCGCAATGTGCGGTTGGCCGAAGCTCCGAGCTACGGGCTGCCGGGCGTCGTGTTCGATCCAGCGTCCAAGGGTGCTCAGGCCTTCGTGGCCTTTGCGCAGGAGATGGTCGGCCGCATCGACTCGATGTGAGCGATCGCCGTCACCTTGGCATCGCCCAGGTGAAGGTCAAAGCCCCAGGCTCTCGTCGATGCCGAGGTGCACGTTCATTGCTTGCACCGCCGCGCCACTGGCACCCTTGCCCAGGTTGTCGAGCCGCGCCATCAGCAGCACCTGCGTGTCGCTGGCGAAGACGAACAGATCGACGCGGTTCGTGTCGTTGCAGCCCTGCACATCGAAGAAGCCATCCGCCAGCGTGGCCTCGTCGCGCAGCGGCATCACGCGGATGAAGCGTTCACCGGCGTAGCGCGCCTGCAGCGCCGCGTGCAGATCGGCGGCGCTCGCCGAGTGGTTCATTTGCGAAAGATGTAAGGGCACACTCACGGTTAGGCCCTTATAAAACGGACCAACGACAGGCATGAAGACCGGTGGCGAGGCCAGCCCGGTGTGGGTGGTCATCTCCGGCAGGTGCTTGTGGGCCAGCGCCAGCGCATAGGGGCGCGGCGCGGACAGTGGCGCATTCGGCGCCTGGCCGCCGGCCAACGCGGTCTCGTAGTCGCGGATCATGCTTTTGCCGCCGCCCGAGTAGCCGGTGAGCGAGGTGGCGGTGATGGGCGTGGTGCTCGCAATCAACCCGGCATCGACCAGTGGCCGCAGCAGCACGATGAAGGCACTGGCGTGGCAGCCAGGGTTCGCGATGCGCTTGCTGGTGCGGATCGCTGCCCGCTGGCCCGGCGCCAACTCGGGCAAGCCGAACGCCCACCCCGGCGCGGTGCGGTGGGCGGTGCTGGCATCGATCAGGCAGGTATGCGGGTTGGTGACCAGGGCGGCTGCGTCGCGCGAGGCGGCATCGGGCAGGCACAGAAAGGCCACATCGGCCGCGTTCAACAGGCGAGCGCGCTCAGAGGCGTCCTTGCGCCGCTCGGGATCGATGCGCAGCACCTCGATGTCATCTCGCTGCGCGAGATACTCGTGGATGCGCAGGCCGGTCGTGCCTTCCTGGCCGTCGACGAACACGCGGTGTTTCATGTGGCACTCCCAAAAGACTGAGCGGCGAGGATAAGCGAGCACGATGAACCGATCGCGATCTGCGCCAGGGCCCGCGGCATGAGCGAGCCCGCACGACCCCGCGTGCTGCTGCTGCCAGGGTGGCAGGGCTCGGGCCCCTCCCATTGGCAAAGCCGCTGGGAAGTGCTGCATGGCCACCAGCGCGTCGAGCAAGACGACTGGCACTGGCCGCGCCGAGGCGACTGGATGGCGCGGCTCGACGAGGTGCTGTTGGCGAGCGAGGCGCCCAATGTGCTGGTCGCACACAGCCTGGGTTGTCACCTGGTCGCCGCCTGGGCGGCGCATTCCCGGCATGTGGCTCGTGTCTGTGCCGCGTTGCTGGTGGCCCCGGCCGACCCCCAGCGCGATGACGCGCCGCCACAGCTCTACAACTGGCGCCCGGTGGTGCGCCAACGGCTGCCTTTCCCCAGTCTGCTGGTCGCCAGCAGCAACGATGCGATGTGCAGTCTGGCGCAGGCGGCGGCGTTCGCAGCCGACTGGGGCAGCGCGTGGTGCCTGCTGGGTGCTCGCGGCCACATCAACGCAGACTCCGGGCTCGGCGACTGGGAAGAGGGTGTGGCCTTGCTGAAGTCGATCGCGTGAGTGCCCGCGGGCGCAGCGCGGCGATACCGGACAATCTGCACATGGTCACGAAGAAACCCAAAGGCCTCGGCCTCGGCCTTGAAGCGCTGCTCGGCCCCCGCGTCAAGGAGCCTGTCGAGGCGGCGGTCACCGAAGCCGGTGTCCCGCACCGCCTGAAGCTCGCGCAGCTGCGGCCCGGCAAGTACCAGCCGCGCACGCGGATGGACGAGGGTTCGCTGTACGAACTGGCCGAAAGCATCAAGGCACAGGGGATCATGCAGCCGATCCTGGTACGCCGCGTACATGACCTGCTGGACGACGCGCCACCCGATGCACCGCGCTACGAAATCATCGCCGGCGAGCGCCGTGCGCGGGCCGCGAAGCTGGCGGGGCTGGACGAGGTTCCGGTGCTGGTCCGCGACGTGCCCGACGAGGCCGCCGCGGCGATGTCGCTGATCGAGAACATCCAGCGCGAAGACCTGAACCCGCTGGAAGAGGCCCAAGGCCTCAAGCGCCTCATAGACGAGTTCGGCATGACGCACGAGCGCGCCGCGCAGGCGGTCGGCCGGTCACGCAGCGCAGCCAGCAACCTGCTGCGCTTGTTGAACCTGGTCGAGCCGGTGCAGCAGATGCTGATGGCTGGCGATCTTGACATGGGCCACGCGCGTGCGCTGCTGCCGCTCGATGGCGCGCGCCAGATCCTGGCCGCCGGCGAGATCGTCGCCAAGAAGCTCAGCGTGCGCGAGGCTGAACGGCTGGTCGCCCGGAGTGACGACAGTGGGCGCAAGAAAGCCTCCGCACGGACACCAGCCGCTAAATCACGCGATCTCATCCGCATAGAGCAAGAACTGTCCGACGCGCTGACCGCTCGCGTCGAGGTTCGGGTGAAAAAGCGCACCGCCCGCGGTGAGCAGGGCGATGTGGTGATTTCCTTCGGCTCGCTCGACGAACTCAACGGCCTGCTCGACAAGCTCGGACTGTCCCAGCACTGAACGCGCCGAGCAGCGAGGCCGCGGCGGCCGTGGTGTCGCCGTTGACGCGTCAGCCGACCGGCGCTGCCTCGCGAGAATCGTGTTCAGCGCCCTCAGCCAATTCGGACAGCAGCGCCAGCGCGGCTGGGCCGCTCAGGCTGTGCGGTTCGAACTGACCGGAAGCGCCATGCAGCAGGTACAGGCCGCGGCGGCTGGCGTCGGCGCCGGCAAACCCCATGGTCCAGCTCGAGAAGCTGCGCCGAAGCACCGCCTCGAAGCTGATGATCATCAGCCGTTGGTGCCGCGGGTCTTGCACCAGCCTTGCGTACAGGTCGCTCAGCGGCTGACGCCCACCTTCGATCGCTTGCAAGAAGTAGCGACTGTCGAAAGCCAGCATGCCAGTGATGTCGCGCAGCCGGTTGTTGCGGCGCGCGTGGGCCAGCAGGGCCTGGACGCTGTCCGGCGTGAGTGACGCCGCAGCCTCACTGGCATAGATCAGTCGAGCAAGCATGGGGTATCCCTCCTGGTACCGAGCCCTCGCCCGGTCACCGAGCCATGCTAAGCAGCGCCCCCTCAGGTGCAGCGCCGCAGAAGCACCGGAAATCCTCCTCTCATCGCGGTTTCGGGTCGTCGCCCCAGTTTTAGATTAAGCACCATGAGCAGTCCCGTCTAACCCTTGCGCACCTTCAGTAACAGCGCCGAATGTCGATAGACGTCGAAGCACCGTCCGAGATCTGAATCGCCGGCGCGGTGCACAAGCCCCTCGACTTCACTGCCCTGCCATGAATGCAACGACGATTGCCACTTCTCCGCTGAATGGCGAGCCAAACGGCAGCCTGCTGGCGACGATTGTTCAAGCCGTGCGTGGCCTGGGTGGGCATCGCACAGAACACGCCCCGATCGCTGGTGCGCATGAGCTGGCCGCACGGCTCGACGAGGCCTCACAGATCTGGACCACGCACCTCGGCACCGCCCAGACGCAGATGCGGGAGGCCACCGAAACATTGTTGTCGGGCTTCGCGCAGATCCTCGAGCAGCTCGACGCGATCATCGATCCAAACCGCGGCGCCGGTCAGCCGGTCAACGCCAGCGGGCTGGACCAGCGCGCCGAGGTACTGGCGGCATGTGAATCCCGCCTGCAAGGGCTGATCCAGAATTTCCACGGCTTCGTGCAGTCGCGCGACGAGGTCATGCAGTCGGTGCGCCTGCTGGCCAGCGAGTCGACCAGCCTCGGCGGTATGGCCGAGGACGTGGCGAAGATCGCGCGTCAGACCAACCTGCTGTCGCTCAACGCCGCCATCGAGGCCGCACGAGCCGGCCCCAGCGGCCGGGGCTTCGCGGTGGTCGCCACCGAGGTGCGGCGCCTCTCGACCGAGTCGGGCGACACCGGCCGGCGCATTGGTGAGCACGTCAGGGACTTCGGCCAACGCATGCGCACCGCCTTGACCCAAGCGGCAGAGCACACCGAGCATGACGCCGATGTGATCCGCGCATCCGAGCAGACCATCAACCAGGTGGTCGAGCAGGTCGACACGGCTGTGTCACAGCTCAACGAGCGCGCCGCCGAACTCAGCGCCCGTGGCGAAGCGGTGCGGGCGCAGGTCGAGCAACTGATGATCGCGTTCCAGTTCCAGGACCGCGTTCACCAGATCATGGACCAGGTCAATTCCTCCATTGCCAGCGCCGTCGCGCGGCTCCAGCAGTCGCTGGCGGATGGCACCGCGCCCAGCGCCGAGGAGTGGGCCGCGCTGTTGAGTGCCGGCTACACCACTGACGAGCAGCGCAATGCATCGAGCGCCGATGCACCTGTCGCCGCGCCGAGCAGCAACGACACCACCTTCTTCTGACCTTCCTCGTGACACCGGGCAACCCATGGCCAAGACCATCCTGATCGTCGATGACTCCAGCTCCTTGCGCACGGTGGTCAAGCTGGCCCTGGTGCGTGCAGGCTACGAGGTGCTCGAAGCCGGTGACGGCAAAGAGGGCCTGGCCCAGCTCGACAAGGCGGGCAAGGTGAACCTGATCGTCAGCGACGTGAACATGCCCAACATGGATGGGATCACCTTCGTGACGCACGTCAAGGCGCACCCACGGCACAAGTTCACCCCGGTGATCATGCTGACCACCGAAGGCCAGGACGCCAAGAAGGAGCAGGGCCGCGCCGCCGGCGCCAAGGCCTGGATCGTCAAGCCGTTCAATCCGCCGCAGCTGCTGGATGCGGTCTCCAAGCTGATCCTGCCGTAGGAGCGCGCGATGGCACCCACCCTGTCCCTGCCTGAGGAATTGACCATCTACACCGTCGGCGAGCTGCGCCCGCAGTGGCTGGCTTGGCTGGGTGGCCTGGTCGCCAGCGATGCACCGACCGAGGCGAAGGTCGACGGTGCGGCCGTCGACCAGATCGATGCGGCCGGCGTGCAACTGCTGGTCGCGCTGTCGCGCTCACTGAGCGCCGCGCAGCGCTCGTTGCAATTCGTCAACCCCAGCGAGGTATTGATCGGCGCCTGCGAAGCCCTGGGTCTGCCGGCGCCGCAGTGCAGTGCCGAGGCGAACGGAGACGCCCCATGAAAAAGCAGCAGGACCAGGACAACAGCTTCATCGCCGAGGCCTTGCCTGCCTTCATCAGCGAGGCGCAGGAGCAGATCGAGACGCTGGAGCAGTTGCTGCTGCAACTCGAAGACGCGCCGGACGACCAGGAGTTGCTCGGCGCGTTGTTCCGTTGTGCCCACACCGTCAAGGGATCGGCCGGCATCTTTGGTCTCGACCAGGTGGTGGCGTTCACCCACCATGTCGAAACGCTGCTCGACCGCCTGCGGGAGGGCCGCGTCGCGCTGACGCCCGAGCTGAGCACGTTGCTGCTGCAATGCAACGACCAGATCCGCGCCTTGATCGCTGCGGCCCAGGACCCGCAGGCCGAAGCCGCGACCGGTGCGCAGGCGCGCGAGGCGCTGGTTCTGCGGCTGCAGGCAGCCAGCGGTGACGGCGATGCCACGGCTGCTGCTGCGCCTGTCGTCGCAACACCAGACACTCCTGCTGCCGCGAGCGCACGCCGCTGGCATCTGTCCGTCTACTTCGGCACGGACACCTTCCGCAACGGCATGGATCCGCTGGCGATCCTCAACTACGTGCGCGGCCTGGGCACGATTCCTCGGCTCGCCTGTGACCTGGCGGGTGTGCCGTCACTGGAAGCCATCGACCCCGAAAGCTGTCACCTCGGCTTCGAGTTCAGCCTCGAGACAGCGGCCTCCCGCGAGGAGATCGAATCCGCCTTCAGCTTCGTGCGCGATGACTGCACCCTGCACCTGATCGAACCCGGTGGAACACCGAACGACTTTGCCGCGCTGATCGAGGAGATGCCCGACAACCCGCGGCTCGGCGACATCCTGATCGCCGTCGGCGCGATCACCCGCGTGCAACTCCAACAGGCGCTGACAGACCAGCGCATGGCGACCGCCACGGATGGCCTTGCTCCACCCCTGGGCGAAATCCTGCAGGCCAAGAGTGGCCTGAGCCCGCAGGTCGTGACCGCCGCATTGAACAAGCAGAGCAAGCAGCGCGAGGGCACTGCCACCGCGGCGCCGGGCGACGACAACCGCTTCATCCGCGTGCAGGCCGACCGGCTCGACGCGGTGATCAACCTGCTCGGCGAGCTGGTGATCGCCGGCGCTGGCGCGTCGCTGCTGGCGCGCCAAGCGCGCCAGGGCACGTTGATCGAGGCCACTGCGCAGATCGGCAGCCTCATCGAGGAAATCCGCAATGGCACGCTGCAGCTGCGCATGGTGCCGATCGGCGAGACCTTCTCGCGCTTCCGGCGCGTGGTGCGCGACACCGCGGCCGAGCTGGGCAAGGACGTGCTGCTCGACATCGTGGGCGGCGAGACGGAGCTGGACAAATCGGTGGTCGAGCGCATCGCCGATCCATTGATGCACCTGGTGCGCAACGCGCTCGACCACGGGCTGGAAACGCCGGAACAGCGGGTTGCCGCGGGCAAGGCACCGCAAGGCAAGCTGACCCTCAGCGCCTGCCATGAATCGGGCAGCATCCTGATCCGCATCCTCGATGACGGCCGCGGCATCCAGCGCGAGAAGGTGCTCGAACGTGCCTGGGATCGGGGCCTGGTCGAGCGCGGTGTCGTGCCGCCCGAGGCTGACATCCTCAAGCTGATTTTCGAGCCGGGCTTTTCGACCGCCGAGAAGATCACCAACCTCAGCGGACGCGGTGTCGGCATGGACGTGGTCCGCCGCAACATCGAGGCGCTGCGCGGCTCGGTCAACATCCACAGCGAGCCGGGCTGTGGCTCGCGCATTGAAATCCGCTTGCCGCTGACGCTGGCCATCATCGACGGCTTCCTGATCGGTGTCGGCCCGTCCAAATTCATCTTCCCGCTCGACGCGGTGGTCGAGGTGATCGAGAACCGCCTGACCGAAACCGCCCTCGACGCCAGCGGCCGCAGCATGGTCGAGCTGCGTGGCCAGGTGCTGCCGGTGGTCAGCTTGCGCTCGCTGTATGCGCTGGACTCGCCGGAGCCCGAGCGCAGCAGTGTGGTCGTCATCCAGTCGGGAGGGCGCCGCTACGGCGTCATGGTCGACCAGTTGCTCGGCCAGCACCAGACCGTCATCAAGCCGCTGGGCCGCATGTTCCGCAGCCTTCGCGGGATGTCCGGCTCGTCGATCCTCGGCAACGGTGAAGTGGCATTGATCTTCGATGTCGGCTCACTGTGCCAACTGGCCGAACAGCCACCCCCCGGGCGGGCCTCCACGCCGCAGTCGCCCACTGTCAACCCTGCACCTCACGCAAGCTCCGCATCACAAGGACAAGCATCATGAATTCAAACACCCCCTCATGGATGGCGCGCCTGGTGGCCGGCGCCGAAATTCAGCAACTTCAGCAGGTCGCTGAGCAATTGAAGGAACAGGAGCGTGCGCGCGCAGACGCCGAGGCCACGCTGGCGCAGGTCAAGGCGCGGCTCGACGAAGTTGAGGCCGAGCTGAAGGTGCGCACCGACATCATGAATGTCACCAGCATCGTCTCGGAGGCCGACAAGAAGGGCGACATCCTGTGCGTGAACGAGAAGTTCCTCGAGGTCTCGAAGTACCCCAAGCATGAACTGATCGGGCACGGCCACAACACGACGCGCCACCCCGACATGCCCAAGGAAGTGTTCAAGCAGATGTGGTCGACGATCGGCCGCGGCGAGATCTTCCGCGGCATCGTCAAGAACCGCGCGAAGGACGGCACGCCGTACTACGTCGATGCGGTGATCGCGCCGATCCTGGGCGAGAACGGCAAGCCGGTGAAATACCTCGGTGTGCGCTACGACATCACCGAATCCGAGATCGAGCGCCAGAACGCCCGCGGCGTATTGGGCGCGATTGACGCGTCCTACGCCTACATCGAGTTCAACCTCGACGGCACGATCATCAAGGCGAACGAGAATTTCTTGAAGGCCGTGGGCTACCGGCTCGACGAGATCCAGGGCAAGCACCACCGCATGTTCGTCGAGCCGTCGCAGGCCACCTCGGCAGCTTACGCGCAGTTCTGGCGCGACCTGGCCGAGGGCAAGGCACAGAACGACGTGTTCAAGCGCGTCACCAAGACGGGCCAGGAGATCTGGATCCAGGCGGTCTACGCACCGGTCAAGGACGAGATGGGCCGCGTGTTCAAGGTGGTGAAGATCGCCACCGAAGTGACCGCTGCAAGACTGCAGGCTGCTGACTTCGAGGGCCAGCTTGACGCGATCAGCAAGGCCCAGGCCGTGATCGAGTTCAGCCTGGACGGCAAGGTCCTGCACGCCAATGAGAATTTCCTGGCCACACTGGGCTATTCACTGGCAGAGATCAAGGGCCAGCATCACAGCATGTTCGTCGACCCGGCTTACCGCACGACTGTCGACTACCGCATGTTCTGGGAGAAGCTGGGCCGTGGAGAGTACGACGCCGGCCAGTACAAGCGCATCGGCAAAGGGGGCAAGGAAATCTGGATCCAGGCTTCCTACAACCCCATCATGGACCTCAATGGCAAGCCGTTCAAAGTGGTCAAGTACGCCACCGACGTGACTGCCGAAGTCAACGCCAACAACATGCTGCGGCAGGCCGTCGAGCAGGCCCAGCAGGTCACCACCGCCGCCAAGGAAGGAGACCTGACGCAGCGCATTCCGCTGGAAGGCAAGAGTGGCCCGATCGGCGAGCTGTGCGCCGGCGTCAACTCGCTGATGGAAACCACCTCGGTGATCTTCGACGACGTCGGCCGCGTCTTCGGCGCACTGGCTGAAGGCGATCTGACGCAGCGGATTACCCGCGACTACGACGGCACCTTCGGGCAGGTCAAGGAAGATGCCAACGCGACCAGCGAGAAGCTGGCCAGCATCATCGCGGACGTGGGCCGGGTGTTCTCGGGTCTGGCCAATGGTGATCTGTCTCAGCGCATCACCCGCGACGCCGAAGGCACGTTCGACCAGGTCAAGCAGGACGCCAATTCCAGCTGCGACAAGCTGGCCGGCATCATCGAAGAAGTGCGTGCCGCTGCCGATGCGCTGACCGGGGCGGCCAACCAGGTCAGCGCCACGGCGCAGAGCCTGTCGCAGTCGGCCAGTGAGCAGGCCTCGTCGGTCGAGGAGACCACCGCGTCGATCGATCTGATGTCGGCTTCGATCGCACAAAACAGCGACAACGCCAAGGTCACCGACGGCATGGCTACCAAGGCCAGCAAGGAAGCCGGTGAAGGTGGCAGCGCGGTCACGCAGACGGTGCAGGCCATGAAGCAGATTGCCCAGAAGATCAGCATCGTCGACGACATCGCCTACCAGACCAACCTGCTGGCGCTCAACGCCGCCATCGAGGCAGCGCGCGCCGGCGAGCACGGCAAGGGCTTCGCAGTGGTCGCGGCCGAGGTTCGCAAGCTGGCCGAGCGCAGCCAGGAGGCCGCCAAGGAAATCGGTGATCTGGCTGGCAACAGCGTCAGCACCGCCGAACGTGCCGGCAAGCTGCTCGATGAGATCGTGCCCAGCATCCAGAAGACCAGCGAACTGGTGCAGGAGATCGCCGCGGCCTCGCAGGAGCAAAGCCAGTCGGTCACCGAGATCGGCAGCGCGATGGGCCAGCTGAGCAAGGCGACGCAACAGAACGCATCGGCGTCCGAAGAGCTGGCGGCCACCTCCGAAGAGCTGTCCGGCCAAGCCGAGCAACTGCAGCAGTCGGTGGCCTTCTTCAGCCTGGGCGGCGATGCCGCGCCAGTGCGCAAGGGCAAGCCTGAGGCCACCCCCGAGCGCCGTGCGCCGAACTCACCGCTGCGTGGCGCGAGCAAGGTCAGTGGCACGGCCGTCCGGCCAGCTGCCACTGGCACCCACGGCAACTTCCGCCCCTATTGAGGAGTGTGACGTGAACACCAACGCATTGAGTCGAAGCAGCGCATCTGCCGACGACACACCGACGCAATACCTCACGTTCACGCTCGGTGAGGAGGTGTTCGCGATGGACATCCGCACCGTGCGCGAAATTATCCAGTACGGCCCGATGACCGCCGTGCCACTGATGCCGGGCTTCGTGCGCGGTGTGATCAACCTGCGCGGCGCGGTGGTGCCAGTGATCGATCTGCAGGCGCGCTTCGGCCGGCCTGCGGCGAAGATCGGCAAGAAGACCTGCATCGTGATCTTCGATGCAGTGCGTGACGGCGAGCGCGTCGAGCTCGGCCTGCTGGTCGATGCGGTGAGCGAGGTGATCGACATCCCGCTCGACCAGATCGAGCCGCCGCCGAACTTCGGCGCCTCGGTGCGCCGCGATTTCATCAGCGGCATGGGCAAGGTGGCGAGCCGTTTCGTGATCATCCTGGAGCCCGACAAGGCCTTCGATGTCAACGAGATGGCCCAGCTGTGCGAAGCGGCGCAGGAGCCTGTGCACGCCTGACACCCCAGAGTTCAGCGAAGGTCTCCGGCATGACGCCGAGGACCCTTCGCCTGCGCTTCTGGCCCCGGACTCACTGCTCGGAACGACGGCATGCAGACCCTCAGCGACCCCACCTTCCGTCGCATCACCGAACTGATGTACACGGCCATCGGCCTGTCCTTCACCGACAACAAGAAGCCGTTGATCTCCTCGCGACTCACGCCGCGCATCCAGCGGCTGGGCCTCGGAGGCTTCGAGGACTACCTGGCGCTGATCTCTGCCCCGGACGACGGTGGCGAGTTCCAGGTGGCGGTCGATCTGCTGACCACCAATGAAACCTACTTCTTCCGCGAGCCCGCGCACTACGAGTTGCTGGAGCAGGAGCTGACGCGCGGCAAGCCCGCACAGCTGCGGGTCTGGAGCGCTGCCTCGTCGTTCGGCGACGAGGCCTACAGCACCGCGATGCTGCTGGCCGATCTGCAGCAGCAGGGCCGCATCGGCGCCGACTGGATCATCCTCGGCACCGACATCAGCGACCGCGTGCTGCGCAGCGCGCTCGAGGCTGTCTACCCGGAAGATCGTTTACGCCATGTGTCGCCCGAGCGCCTGCGGCGGCACTGCTTGCGAGGCGAGGGGGCCTCCGAGGGCCTGGTGCAGATGCATTCCAGGTTGCGCGAGCGGGTGCGCTTTGGCCAGCTCAACCTGTGCCAGCCGATCGAGGACATCGGGCCGTTCGACGTGATCTTCCTGCGCAACGTGCTGATCTATTTTGATGCGCCGACCAAGCGCGATGTCGTCGACCGCGTGCTCACGCAGCTGCGACCCGGCGGTTTGTTCTTCATCGGCACCGCCGAGGGCCGTGTGCCGTGCAACACCCCGCTGACGACGCTTGCCCCCGGCGCGTTCCGCAAACCGGCGTGAGCCGCGTTCGTGAAGCGATGCGAGCGATGATCCTCGAACCGCTGGGCCCGCTGCACACCCTGCACCCGGGCGATGTGGTCTGCGCTGAGCGCGGTGATCGGCTCGAGACCCTGCTCGGTTCGTGCGTCGCGATCGTGTTGACCGACCCGCGGCGCACCATCGGTGCGATGTGTCACATCGTGCATGCCAGCCGTGCAGTGGTCGGTGTGGCGGAAACGGGCGCGTATGCCGAGGTGGCGCTGGACACGATGTATGCGCTGCTGCGCGAGCGCGGCATCGATCCGACCCAATGCCAAGCCTATGTCTACGGTGGCGGCAACATGTTTCCCGGCCTGTTCACGACTGCCCATGTGGGGGAACGCAATGCGCGCTGGGCGCTTGATGCGCTGGCGCAGGATGGCGTACGCGTGTTGTTCCATGACCTCGGTGGTCCATCCTATCGGCGGCTTTCCTGGACCGTCGGACCGGATGCACCGCAGGTCGCTGTGGTGCCTGTTTAAGGAAATGTGATGGCGATCAAGGTCTACGTGGTCGATGACTCGGCAGTGGTTCGGCAGACGTTGATGCACCTGTTGCAAGGCGATGCCGAGATCGAGCTGATGGGCAGCGCGCCCAACCCGCTGATCGCCGGTCCGGTGATTCGCAAGAACCGTCCCGACGTGCTGCTGCTCGACATCGAGATGCCCGGCATGGACGGCCTGACCTTCCTGCGGCAGATCATGGAAGAGTCGCCGATCCCGACCGTCATCTGCTCGACGCTGACCACCGACGGCAGCCGCATGGCCCTGGAGGCGCTGTCGGCGGGGGCGGTGGCGATCGTCGCCAAGCCGCGGCTCGGGCTGAAGCAGTTCCTCGAGGATTCGCGCCGCGAGCTGCTGCAGACGCTGAAGACGGCAGCCCGTTCGCGGCCACGGGCTGGCATGTCGGCCACGCGCGCCGCATCGCCTGCTGCCACGCCGAAGCCACCGATTGCCGGGCTGCATGCCCTGTCGGTCAACAAGCCGGTGGTGATCGGCAGTTCGACCGGGGGCACGCAGGCGCTGGAGCTGGTGCTGACCTCGTTGCCCGGCGACAGCCCTGGCATTGCGATCGTGCAGCACATGCCGGAGAAGTTCACCGCGATGTATGCGCAGCGGCTCGACGGCCTCTGCGAGATGAACATCCGCGAAGCGAAGGATGGCGATCGCCTCGAACGCGGCGTCGTGCTGATCGCGCCAGGAGGGCGGCACATGCAGCTGCGCAAGGCCGGCGGTCAGTACTACGCCGTGGTTGCCGATGGTCCGCCGGTGAACCGCCACAAGCCCTCGGTCGATGTGTTGTTCCGCTCGGCGGCCGACTGCGCCGGCAAGGACCTGCTGGCGCTCATCCTCACCGGCATGGGCGACGACGGCGCACGCGGCATGAAGCTCTTGCACGACCGAGGCGCACGCACCATCGCGCAGAACGAGGAAACCTGCGTGGTCTTCGGCATGCCCAAGGAAGCCATCAAGCTGGGGGGGGTCGACGAGATCCTGCCGCTGTCGCAGATGGCCGCTGCGATCCGCGGATTCGACGCACGCGGCTGAGCGGCCGCAGCGGTGCGCCGGCCCTGCTTGCTGCCCTGTTGCGCGTGCTGTCAGCGCCGCAAGGGTGCGATGCGTTGAGGGTTCGAGGGTGTGCTCGTGAACGGAACCGGGCGCGGTGGTCGAGAGTCCCTACACCCGCTGGGTTTCGAAAATCGTTGCGACCGAGCGGCATATAAATTGCTGGTAATGTCGAGCCGAGTGTTCGGAACTGAAGGCCAGTTCACCTGCTTCTCGTGAGTTGATCTGCAGCGGTTTGGAAGAAGCTTGAATCACAGTTGGTATCCGTGTTGATGTCGCGGAAAGCTCTGATGGAGCCCTGAAGCTAGGACTTCATCAGAACTTCCCCAGACGGCGGCAAGGCGAAACAGCCTGGCCACCGTCGCCTCCATCCACAGGAGATCGACATGGACGTGATCAGTCATTTCGCTGCGCGGTTCGAGCGCACGCGCGAAGAGGAACTCTCGATCGAGGAGTACCTCGCCGAATGCAAACGCAACCGGGTGGCCTACGCCAGCGCCGCAGAACGCATGCTGCAGGCGATTGGCGAGCCTCAGACGGTGGACACCCGCAACGATCCGCGCCTGTCGAGGTTGTTCGCCAACAAGGTCATCAAGATCTACCCCGCGTTCGCCGAGTTCTACGGCATGGAAGACGCGATCGAGCAGGTGGTGAGC
Source organism: Burkholderiales bacterium PBB1 (assembly GCA_002255905.1). Lineage (GTDB taxonomy): Bacteria > Pseudomonadota > Gammaproteobacteria > Burkholderiales > Burkholderiaceae_C > PBB1. Next base: position 42,849 of record NKIN01000004.1, on the reverse strand, counting down.
TACTTCCGCCATGCCGCACAAGGCCTGGAAGAAAAGAAGCAGATCCTCTACCTGCTCGGCCCGGTGGGTGGCGGCAAGAGCAGCATCGCCGAGCGGCTGAAACAGCTGATGCAGGAGGTGCCGTTCTACGCGATCAAGGGGTCGCCGGTGAACGAGTCGCCGCTGGGCCTGTTCGATGCGAATGAAGACGGCCCGATCCTCGAAAAGGAGTACGGCATTCCGCGCCGTTATCTGCAGCGCGTGCTCTCACCCTGGGCGGTCAAGCGGCTCGAGGAATACGGCGGCGACATCCGCAAGTTCAAGGTCGTCAGGCGCTATCCGTCGGTGCTCAAGCAGGTCGGCATCGCCAAGACCGAGCCGGGCGACGAGAACAACCAGGACATCTCCAGCCTGGTCGGCAAGGTCGACATCCGCAAGCTCGAGACCTACGCGCAGGACGACCCTGACGCCTACAGCTTCTCCGGCGGGCTGTGCCTGGCCAACCAGGGCCTGCTCGAGTTCGTCGAGATGTTCAAGGCGCCGATCAAGGTGCTGCATCCGCTGCTGACGGCCACCCAGGAGGGTAACTTCAAGGGCACCGAGGGTTTCGGCGCAATCCCGTTCGACGGCGTGGTACTGGCGCACAGCAACGAGAGCGAGTGGAAGGCGTTCCGCAACAACAAGAACAACGAGGCCTTCCTCGACCGCATCTACATCGTCAAGGTGCCGTACTGCCTGCGCGTGAGCGAAGAGGTGAAGATCTACGAGAAGCTGCTGCGCGGCTCATCGCTGGCCCAGGCCACCTGCGCCCCCGGTACGCTGAAGATGATGAGCCAGTTCGCAGTGCTCACACGGTTGAAGGAGCCCGAGAACTCGTCGCTGTACTCGAAGATGCTGGTCTACGACGGCGAGAACCTGAAAGACACCGACCCGCGCGCCAAGAGCTTCCAGGAGTACCGCGACTACGCTGGCGTCGATGAAGGCATGAGCGGCATCAGCACGCGCTTCGCGTTCAAGATCATCTCGAAGGTGTTCAACTTCGACAGCACCGAGGTCGCCGCCAACCCGGTGCACCTGATGTACGTGCTCGAGCAGCAAATCGAGCGCGAGCAGTTCCCGGCCGAGACCGAGCAGAAGTACCTCTCGTTCATCAAGGAGCACCTGGCGACCAAGTACGCGGAGTTCATCGGCAAGGAGATCCAGACCGCCTACCTCGAGAGCTACAGCGAGTACGGCCAGAACATCTTCGATCGCTACGTCACCTATGCCGACTACTGGATCCAGGACCACGAGTACCGCGACACCGACACCGGCGAGGTGTTCGACCGCGGATCGCTGAACGCCGAGCTGGAAAAGATCGAGAAGCCGGCGGGCATCAGCAATCCGAAGGACTTCCGCAACGAGATCGTCAACTTCGTGCTGCGCGCGCGGGCCAACAACGCCGGCAACAACCCGGTGTGGACCAGCTACGAGAAGCTGCGCACGGTGATCGAGAAGAAGATGTTCTCGAACACCGAGGAACTGCTGCCGGTGATCAGCTTCAACGCCAAGGCCAGCGCCGACGAAGCGAAGAAGCACGAGGACTTCGTCACCCGCATGGTCGCCAAGGGCTACACCAGCAAGCAGGTGCGCCTGCTGTGCGAGTGGTACCTGCGCGTGCGCAAGTCGAGCTGAGGTCCGTTGCCGCTCTGAAAGGAATTCATGTTCCAGCAGATCATCGACCGGCGACTGGCGGGCAAGAACAAGTCGATCGGCAACCGCGAGCGGTTTCTGAGGCACCACAAGGAGCAGATCCGAGAAGCCGTGAAGCGCGCGGTCGATGGTCGCAGCATCCGCGACCTCGCGCAGGGCGAGGACATCCACATTCCCAAGCGCGACATCTCCGAGCCGGTGTTCCGCCATGGCCAGGGGGGCACGCGCGACATGGTGCATCCGGGCAACCAGGATTACCTGCGCGGCGACCGCATCGCACGACCCAAGGAGGGTGGCGGCAGCGGTGGGGGGCAGGCGAGCGATTCCGGTGAAGGCGACGACGACTTCGTCTTCCACCTGACCAAGGAGGAATTCATGCAGGTCTTCTTCGACGACTTGGCGCTGCCGAACCTGGCCCGCACCACGCTGGCGGAGACCCCGGAGTTCAAGACGCACCGTGCCGGCTACAGCAGTGACGGCAATCCGAGCAACCTGCATGTGGTGCGTTCGATGCGGGGCGCGATCGGCCGGCGGATTGCGATCGGCAGCGAGTCCCGCCGCGAGCTGCACCGGCTCGAAACGCACCTGGATCATCTGCTGAGCCACCCCGATCCGAACCCGTACGAGGCCGAGATCGCGCCCTTGCGGCTGGAAGTCGAGGCGCTGCGTGCGCGCTTGAAGCGCATCCCCTACCTCGACCCGATCGACCTGCGCTACCGCAGCCGCGTGCGCGTGCCGATGCCGACCTCGAAGGCGGTGATGTTCTGCCTGATGGACGTCTCGGGCTCGATGGACGAGGGGCGCAAAGATTTGGCCAAGCGCTTCTTCATCCTGCTCTATTTGTTCTTGACACGCCACTACGAAAAGATTGACATCGTCTTCATCCGCCACCACACCCAGGCGCAGGAGGTCGACGAGCAGAACTTCTTCCACTCGACCGAAACCGGTGGCACGGTGGTGTCGAGCGCGCTGGTGTTGATGGACGAGATCGCCCGGGCGCGCTACCCGACGGCCGAATGGAACATCTACGGCGCGCAGGCCAGCGACGGCGACAACTGGCACCACGACAGCGGCCGCTGCCGCGAGATCCTGGCCAATCGCATCCTGCCGCTGTGCCGCTACTTCGCGTATGTGCAGGTAGCCGAGGAGGAACAGAACCTGTGGGACGAGTACGCTGCGCTGTCGGACGAGAGCCAGGCCTTTGCGGTGCGCAAGGCCACCGAGGCCTCGCAGATCTACCCAGTGTTCCGTGACCTGTTCAAGAAGGAAGGCGCTGCCTCATGACTACGGCCATCACGCCACCCTGGGGCGACGAGCGCCGCCATGAACACCATGTCGGTGGCGCACGCCGCCGCGCTGCCGACCTGATCGCCCCACCCCGCAGCCATGAGCCGCTGCCATCGCCCAACGACTGGTCGTTCGAGTTGATCGATCGCTACCACGACGTGATTCGCGAGACCGCCGAGAGCTTCGGCCTGGACACCTACCCGAACCAACTCGAGATCATCACCGCCGAGCAGATGATGGATGCGTATGCGTCGGTCGGCATGCCGGTGAACTACCGCCACTGGAGCTACGGCAAGGAGTTCATCTCGACCGAGAAGAACTACCGCCGCGGCCACATGGGCCTGGCCTACGAGATCGTCATCAACTCCAACCCCTGCATCAGCTACCTGATGGAGGAGAACACGATGGCGATGCAGGCGCTGGTGATCGCGCACGCCGCCTATGGCCACAACAGCTTCTTCAAGGGCAACTACCTGTTTCGCATGTGGACCGACGCGGGGTCGATCATCGACTACCTGGTCTATGCGAAGAACTACATCGCCGACTGCGAGGAGCAGCATGGCCTCGACGCGGTGGAGACCTTTCTCGACAGCTGCCATGCGTTGATGAACCACGGCGTCGACCGCTACCGCCGCCCGAGCCGCAAGAGCCTCGCGCAGGAGCTGGCCGCGCGCAAGGACCGCGAGGCCTACGCGCAGCGCCAGGTCAACGAGATGTGGCGCACGCTGCCGCGCAAGGCCGGGCCCGCCGCCGAAGAGGCCGAGGTCCGTCGCTTTCCCGAAGAGCCGCAGGAGAACCTGCTGTACTTCATCGAGAAGAACGCGCCGCTGCTCGAGCCCTGGCAGCGCGAGGTGGTGCGCATCGTGCGCAAGATCGCGCAGTACTTCTACCCGCAGCGCCAGACGCAGGTGATGAACGAGGGCTGGGCCACCTTCTGGCACCACCATCTGCTCAACACCATGTACGACCGTGGCCACCTCAGCGACGGCGTGATGATCGAGTGGCTGAAGTCGCACACCAACGTGGTCTACCAGCCGCCGGTCGGCCACCGCGCCTACAGCGGCATCAACCCGTATGCGCTCGGTTTCGCGATGTACACCGACATCAAGCGGATCTGCGAGGCGCCGACCGAGGAAGACCGGCAGTGGTTCCCGGCGATCGCCGGCGGAGACTGGCTGGAAACACTCGACCACGCGATGCGCAACTTCAAGGATGAAAGCTTCATCGGCCAGTACCTGTCGCCCAAGCTGATGCGCGATTTTCGTCTGTTCGCGATCCACGACGACGAGAAACAAAAGGAGCTCGAGGTCTCGGCCATCCACGACGAAGCGGGCTACCGTCGCCTGCGTGAATCGCTGTCGCGCCAGTACGACCTCGGCGAGCGCGAACCGAACATCCAGGTCTGGAGCGTCAACCTGCGCGGCGACCGCTCGCTGACGCTGCGTCACACGCAGCACAACGACCGGCCGCTGAACGACAGCGCGCACGAGGTGCTGAAGCACGTCGCCCGGCTCTGGGGCTTCGGTGTCCACCTCGAGAGCGTGAAGGGCAGCGGGGAGATCAGCAAGCGCTGGTCGGTGAGTGCGCCGGACAACTGACAGCCAGACGTTGACGTCCCCGGGCCGAGGGCGATTTGTCGTCCTGCGAAGCCGGGCCCGACTTCGGGCATCATCCAGCCCCCGTTCCGGCCTTGCGCCGGCCGCATCAACGAAGCAGGCTGACCCCCATGTCGAACCGACTCACACAGATCGCCACCCGCACCGGGGACGATGGCACCACCGGCCTGGGCGATGGCAACCGGGTGTCGAAGGACAGTCTGCGCGTGCACGCGATGGGCGATGTCGATGAGCTGAACTCGCAGCTGGGCGTGCTGCTGGCCGAGCCGTTGCCAGGCGATGTGCGCGAGCTGCTGGTGGTGATCCAGCACGAGCTGTTCAACCTGGGCGGCGAGCTGTCGATTCCCGGCTACGAATTGCTGAAGACCACGGCCGTGATCCAGCTTGATGAAGCCCTGGCGCACTACAACGACCAGTTACCACGCCTGAAGGAATTCATCCTGCCAGCCGGCACGCGCAGCGCGGCGCTGGCTCATGTGGCACGCACGATCGCGCGGCGCGCTGAGCGTGCGGTGGTGGCGCTGGCCGCAGGCGAGGCGGTGCGCGCCGAGCCGCGGCACTACCTGAACCGGCTGAGCGATCTGCTGTTCGTGCTGGCCCGGGTGCTGAACCGAGCCAACCTCGATGGTCTGGGCGGCGACGACGTCTACTGGAACAGCGAACGACTCGCCCAACAAGACGCCACCGAATAAGTCAGATCGGCCCGCGCGGCAGAAATACGCCGCCGCTCTCAGCGGCGGCGTGCCTTGATCGCGCTGCCGAGGGTGTCCAGCACCTTCAGCGTGTCGTCCCAGCCGATGCAGGCATCGGTGATGCTCTGCCCGTAGGCCAGCTTCGACGGGTCGTCCTTGCCCGGGCTGAACTTCTGCGCGCCGGCGTTCAGGTGGCTTTCGACCATCACGCCGAAGATGCGGCGGCTACCGCCGGCCAACTGGGCGGCGATGTCACGTGCCACGTCGATCTGCTTGTCGTGCTGCTTGCTGCTGTTGGCGTGTGAGCAATCGACCATCAAGGTGCCCGGCAGCTTGGCCGCCTCCAGGTCCTTGCCGGCCGCCTCCACGTGCACGGCGTCGTAGTTGGGCGCCTTGCCGCCGCGCAGGATCAGGTGGCAGTCGGGGTTGCCGGCGGTTTCGACGATCGCGACCTGACCGTTCTTGTGCACACTCAGGAAGTGGTGTGGGCGCGCGGCGGCCTGGATCGCGTCGGTGGCGATGCGGATGTTGCCGTCGGTTCCATTTTTAAACCCAATAGGCGCCGACAGCCCCGACGACAGTTCCCGGTGCACCTGGCTTTCGGTGGTGCGCGCTCCGATCGCGCCCCAGCTGATCAGGTCGCCGATGTATTGCGGCGAGATCACGTCGAGGAATTCGCTGCCCGCTGGCATGCCCAGGCGGTTGATCTCCACCAGCAATTGGCGCGCGATGCGCAGCCCTTCGTCGATGCGGTAGCTCTCGTCGAGGTAGGGATCGTTGATCAGGCCCTTCCAGCCGACGGTGGTGCGTGGCTTCTCGAAGTAGACCCGCATCACCACTTCCAGCGTGTCTGCGTGGCGTTCGCGCTGCTCCTTGAGTCGGCGGGCATAGTCGAGCGCGGCGGCCGGGTCATGGATCGAGCACGGACCGACGATGACCAGTAACCGATCGTCCTGACCGGACATGATCCGACGGATGCGCTGCCGGGTGTCGGCCACCAGGGTTTCGATGGCGGTGCCGCGGATCGGGAAAAAGCGGATCAGGTGCTCGGGCGGCGGCAGCGGCGTGACGTCGCGTATGCGCTGGTTGTCAGTCTCGCTGGTCTTTTCGATGAGGCCGTAGCGGCCTTCGGAGGCGGCATTCTGGTGAGGCATGGGAGGCTCCAGGGGGCGGGTCGATCAGGGGGGTTTGGAAGTCGGCGCAGTCGAAAAAAAACCGCCGGGGGAGGCCCGGCGGTGCTGAGATTCGGTCTGCGCTTCAGTCTGTCTATGCGCTGGCCTCTCCGCCGCCGGTGCGGTTTGAGAACCAAAAGCAGAAGAAGGCAAAGTGGTACTTCATCCGGATCAATGTAACACGCTGGTCCGACCACCCGCCTCAGGCGGTGCCGCCGACGGTCAGGCCCTCCAGCCTCAGCGTAGGCTGGCCCACGCCGACCGGAACGCTCTGGCCTTCCTTGCCGCAAGTGCCGACGCCGCTGTCGAGCTTCATGTCGTTGCCGATCATGCTGACCCGCGTCAGGGCGTCCGGGCCATTGCCGATGATGGTGGCGCCCTTGACCGGGTACTGGATCTTGCCGTTCTCGACCCAGAACGCCTCGCTCGCCGAGAACACGAACTTGCCGCTGGTGATATCGACCTGACCGCCGCCGAAGTTCGACGCGTACAACCCACGCTTGAGCCCCGCGATGATTTCTTCCTTCGTCTTGTCGCCCGACAGCATGTAGGTGTTGGTCATGCGGGGCATCGGCACCGCGGCGTAGCTTTCGCGGCGGCCATTGCCGGTGGGCTTGACGCCCATCAGCCGCGCGTTCATCGCGTCCTGTATGTAGCCCTTCAGGATGCCGTCTTCGATGAGCACATTGCGCTGGCTGGCATTGCCTTCATCGTCGACGTTCAGCGAGCCGCGCCGGTCAGGCAGCGTGCCGTCGTCGAGCACCGTCACGCCCTTGGCCGCAACGCGCTGACCGATCAGGCCGCTGAACGCACTCGATCCCTTGCGGTTGAAGTCGCCCTCCAGGCCGTGCCCGATCGCTTCGTGCAGCAGCACACCCGGCCAGCCGGAACCGAGCACCACACTCATCTCGCCGGCTTTCGCGGGGCGCGAGGAGAGGTTGGTCAGCGCCGCGTTCACCGCGTCGCTGACGTAGCGCTCCAGCAGCGCGTCGTCGAAGTGGCTGTATCCGAAGCGGCCGCCGCCGCCACTGCTGCCGGTCTCGCGGCGCACTGCGCCCTTGATGGTCTGCTCTGCAATCACCGTGACGTTCATGCGGACGAGGGGGCGCACATCGGCTGCCCGGGTGCCGTCAGCACGCGCGACCAGCACCACGTCGTACTCGCCCGACAGGCTGGCCATCACCTGCTTGATGCGCGGATCCTTGGCCCGCGCCATCTTCTCGACCCGCTCCAGCAGTGCCACCTTCTGCGTGCTGTCCAGCGAGGCAATCGGGTCCATCGAGGCGTACAACAGGCGGCTGCCGGCCACCTTGCGCGCGGTGTTGACCTTGACTCGGCGGCTCTGGCCAGCCGCTGCGATCGTGCGCACCGTCTGCGCTGCGTCCATCAGCGCGGCTTCGGAGATGTCGTCGGAATAGGCGAAGGCCGTCTTCTCGCCGGCCACCGCACGCACGCCCACGCCCTGGTCGATGCCGAAGCTGCCGCTCTTGACAATGCCCTCTTCCAGGCTCCAGCCCTCGCTGCGGGTGTACTGGAAATACAGATCAGCGTCGTCGATGCGGTGGGTGGCGATGGCCTGCAAGGCGCGCGACAGAGACGCCTCGCTCAGACCGAAAGGCTCGATCAGCAACTGCTGGGCAACGGCCAGACGTTCGAGGGTGGGTTCGCGCGAAATCATGGAAGCACTTTCAAAGCCTGGATTTCATTGTAGAAGTGACCCGTTCGACAGTGGACTCAAGGGTCTGCCGGAGGCTCGTTCTTCAGTGCAAGCGCCCGTGCGTAGAGCGCATTGCGCGGCGCGCCGGTCAGCGACGCTGCCAGCGACACCGCCTGCTTCAGCGGCAGCTCGGCCAGCAGGGCCTGCAGCACGGCGTCGTGGCGCGAGAGGGCGTCGGCCTGCGCCGTGCGTGCCAGCGCGTGCACCACGAGCACGAACTCGCCGCGCACGCGGTTGGCGTCGGACAGCAGCCACGCAGGCAGCGCCGACGCCGGCAGGGTGGCCACTGTCTCGAACTGTTTCGTCAGCTCACGGCACAACGTGACGGATCGGTCGCCGCAGGCCTCGGCCAGCCCCTGGGCCAGCGATTCAATGCGGTGCGGCGCCTCGAACAGCACCTGGGTCTCGTCGGCCGCGGCCAGCGCCTTCAGCGCCAGGGCGCGTTCGTTGCCTTTGGAAGGCAGGAAGCCGATGAAGCGAAACCCGTTGCCAACGGTGTCGCCAGCCACACTGATGGCCGTGGTCGCACTGCTGGCGCCGGGCACTGCCACCACCAAGCGTCCGGACGCCGCGACCGCAGCCACCAGGGCCGCTCCTGGATCGCTGATCGCCGGCGTGCCGGCATCGCTGACATAGGCCACGCGCTCGCCGCGAGCCAAGCGTGCAATCACGTCGCCCGCCGACGATTGCTCGTTGTGCTGGTGCACGGCCAGCAGCGGCTTGTCCAGGCCCAGATGGCGCAGCAGCGGTGCCGTGTGGCGGGTGTCTTCGCAGGCCACCGCGTCGACTTGCGACAGCACATGGATCGCACGCAGTGTCAGGTCGGCGAGGTTGCCGATCGGTGTGGCCACCACATACAGTGCGCCGGCAGGATACTGTTGGTTGCCCGCGGCTGCGGCAGCCGCCTGGAGCAGCAGGGAGGCGATGTTGGTGGTCACGACGAAGGCGGTGGGAGATGTCGGCGAGGCCCGCGCGCTGGCGCATCTGCTGGCCCACGGGCTCGTGCTCGTGCAGCGCAATTATCGGGTGGCTGCGGGGCCCAGGGCTCGTGGCGGTGAAATCGATCTGGTGATGCGCGATCGCGATGGCACGCTGGTGTTTGTGGAGGTCAAGACCCGCAAGAACGCGGGCTTTGGCGGAGCCGCGGCAACGGTGAGCCTCACGAAGCAGCGCAGCCTGGTGCTTGCTGCGCGGTGCTTTCTGAGGAGCTACGCCACGCCGCCGGCCTGCCGCTTCGATGTCGTTGCGATCGAAGGTGACCACGTGCAGTGGCTGCAGGCAGCTTTCGACGCTGGGTAGCGGGTGAAATCAGCGGTGCACCACAACCGCACGGAACCTGTGCACCACATCGGCGTCTATCATCGATCGTCATGATTGAACAACGCATCCAGCAGCAATTTTTCGACAGTGCCGACTTGATGTATGCGGCGGCTGACGTGCTCAGCAAGCCGATCGCCGACGCGGTCGACGCGATGATGGGTTGCATCACTGCCGGCGGCAAGGTGATGGTCTGCGGCAACGGTGGCTCAGCCAGCGATGCCCAGCACTTCGCGGCCGAGTTTGTCGGCCGTTTCGAGCGCGAGCGCCCCGGGCTGGCGGCCCTTGCACTGACCACCGACACCGCCATCCTGACGGCCATCGGCAACGACTACGATTTCAACGCCATCTACTCGAAGCAGGTGCAGGCCTTGGGCACGCCGGGCGACGTGTTGATGGTCATCACCACCAGCGGCAACTCGGCGAATGTGCTGGCGGCCGTGCAGGCCGCCCATGCGAAGGACATGACCGTGGTCGCGCTGACCGGTCGCGCTGGCGGGAAGCTGGCCTCGTTACTGACTGACACGGACGTGCACATCTGCGTGCCTCACGATCGCACCGCCCGCATCCAGGAAATCCACGGTCTGGTTCTGCACTGCCTGTGCGATGCGGTAGACCAACAGTTACTCGGAGAACAAGAGTGAATCGAATCTCGAAGCTTGCTGCTGCCACCTTGGCCGCAGTCACGGTGTCGACCAGCCTGACAGGCTGCTTCCCCTTGCTGCTCGGCGGCGCGATGGTTGGCGGAACGGTGGTCTACACCGACCGGCGCACCTCGGGCACCCAGTTGGAGGACGAGGCGATCGAGTTGAAGGCCTCGAGCCGCCTGAGCAAGGAGCTCGGTGAGCGCGCCCGTGTCAGCGCCGTCAGCTACAACCGGCTGGTGCTGCTGACTGGCGAGGTCAGTGGCGAGGCCGACAAGGCCGTCGTCGGCCGCATCGTGTCGAGCATCGACAACGTGCGCTCCATCGTCAATGAGGTGACCGTGGTCAGCGCCCAGCCGACCAACACGCTGGCCAGCGATGCGCTGGTGACCAGCAAGGTCAAGGCCTCGCTGGTCGACTCCAAGGACATCTTTGCCCAGTCGGTGAAGGTGGTCACTGAGCGCGGCACGGTTTACCTGATGGGCCGCGTGACTGAGCGCGAGGCCAATCGAGCCACCGAGATCGCCCGCGGCGTCAGTGGCGTCGACAAGGTCGTGCGGGTGTTCGAGATCATCTCCGAGGCCGAACTGGCGAACATGCAGGCCCCGGCACCGCCGCCGCCGCGTCCCGAGCGCTGACGTCCCGGCCTCACCGGCCGGAGCGGCTCAGCGCAAGCGCGTGATCAGGCTCGAGGTATCCCACCGGCGCCCGCCTGCGGCCTGCACATCGGCGTAGAACTGATCGACCAGCGCGGTGACCGGCAGCCGTGCGCCATTGCGGTGGGCCTCGTCCAGCACCAGCCCGAGGTCCTTGCGCATCCAGTCGACGGCGAAGCCGAAGTCGAATCGGCCGTCGATCATCGTCGGGCCGCGCTGGTCCATTTGCCAGCTCTGCGCGGCCCCCTTGCCGATCACCCCGAGCACTGCCTTCATGTCGAGGCCGGCCTTTTCACCGAAGGCAATGGCTTCGGCCAGTCCCTGCACGAGCCCGGCAATCGCGATCTGGTTCACCATCTTGGCCAGCTGGCCGGCGCCGCTCTCGCCCAGCAGCGTCACCGCCTTCGAATAAGCCATGGCCACCGGTTGCATGCGTGCGAAGGCCACAGCGTCGCCACCGCACATCACGGTGAGCGTGCCATTGATGGCGCCGAGGTTGCCGCCCGACACCGGGGCATCGATGAACTGCAGACCCAGCGGCAGGGCCGCCCCACTCAACTCCCGCGCCACGGCAGCCGAGGCGGTGGTGTGGTCAACGAACACAGCGCCGGGCGCCATGCCGGCAAAGGCGCCGTGTTCGCCCAGCACGACCGAACGCAGGTCGTCGTCATTGCCGACGCAGGCGAAGACAAGTGTCGCCCCGGCCACCGCCTCACGCGGCGTGGACGCCGCGCGGCCACCGTACTCGCTCACCCAGGCATCCGCCTTGGATCGTGTGCGGTTGTAGACGGTGACCTCGTGCCCGGCACGGGCCAGGTGACCCGCCATCGGGTGGCCCATGACGCCCAGGCCGAGAAAGGCGGCGCGTTGCGGGGAAATCGGATCGTAGGTTCGTGTGCTCATCGCCGAATGCTACAGACGCACGCCGAAACACGCTGTACCCAGATCAAGCGACGCCCCAGGCACGGGTCTCCCGGGTCGATGGGTGGCGCCAACGGGCTGGCAGGAGGCCCGTTGGCCCTCGGCAGCCGCCTGGCCCCTCTGGGCCCTTGCGCGCAGCCTCGGCCCCTTGGGGGCAGGAGCGCAGCGACTGGGGGGCTAGACAATCGTCATGTGTTCGGTGCCCGCCGACAGGTCGGTGTTGCGCGCACGCTGGCTGTTCAACTTGATTTGCAGGCGCAGGTCGTTGACCGAGTCGGCGTTGCGCAGCGCATCTTCGTAGGTCACCGAGCGTGCTTCGTACAGGTCGAACAGGCTCTGGTCGAAGGTCTGCATGCCCTGCTCGCGCGAGCGCTTCATGATTTCCTTGATCTCGGCCACTTCGCCCTTGAAGATCAGATCCGAAATCAGCGGCGTGTTCAGCATGATCTCGACGGCCGCGACACGGCCTTTGCCTTCCTGGCGCGGCAGCAGGCGCTGCGACACCAGACCCTTCAGGTTCAGCGACAGGTCCATCAGCAACTGCGCGCGCCGCTCCTCGGGGAAGAAATTGATGATCCGGTCGAGTGCCTGGTTGGCACTGTTGGCGTGCAGCGTGGCCATGCACAGGTGGCCGGTTTCGGCAAAGGCCACGGCGTGTTCCATCGTCTCGCGGTCGCGGATCTCACCCATCAGGATCACATCGGGCGCCTGGCGCAGCGTGTTCTTCAGCGCGGCTTCCCAGCCCTCGGTGTCGATGCCGACTTCGCGCTGGGTGACGATGCAGTTCTTGTGCGGATGCACGAATTCGACCGGGTCTTCGATCGTGATGATGTGGCCAAAGGAGTTTTCGTTGCGGTAGTCCACCATCGCTGCCAGCGAGGTGCTTTTCCCGGAGCCGGTGGCGCCGACGAAGATCACCAGGCCGCGCTTGGTCATCGCGATGTCCTTGAGCACCTTGGGCAGGTTGAGCGCGTCGATCGTCGGCAGCGTCTGCGGAATGGTCCGCATCACCAGCCCGACATTGCCCTGCTGGACGAAGGCGTTGACCCGGAATCGGCCGATGCCCTGTGGCGAAATGGCGAAATTGCATTCCTTGGTGCGCTCGAACTCGCCCGACTGCTTGTCGTTCATCACCGCGCGCGCCAGCGCCATCGTGTGCTGGCCGGTCAGTGGTTGGGGCGATACCTTGGTGACCTTGCCGTCGACCTTGATCGCCGGCGGGAAGTCGGAGGTCAGGAACAGGTCGGAGCCATTGCGCGACACCATCAGGCGCAGCAGGTCGTTGACGAATTTCGAGGCCTGGTCACGTTCCATGAGATTTCCTTCGAGTCCTTAGAACCTAAAAGAGCGCCAGCGAAGCGAAGTGCTCCCCATCAAGCAACACCCAAGGCAACGGCTACGCCGGGCCGATGGGTGGCGCCCCTCGGGGGCAGGAGCGCAGCGACTGGGGGGTTGTCATCATCCGGGGAAGTTTTCCGGGAACTTCGCCTTGGCGCGGGCTTCAGCGGGCGACACGACATTGCGTCGCACCAGATCGGCGAGGTTCTGATCAAGGGTCTGCATGCCGACGTTGTTGCCGGTCTGGATCGCCGAATACATCTGCGCGATCTTGCTTTCGCGGATCAGGTTGCGGATGGCGGCCGTGCCCAGCATGATCTCGTGAGCAGCGACGCGGCCGGTGCCGTCCTTGGTCTTGCACAGGGTCTGCGAGATGACGCCGATCAGCGACTCCGACAGCATCGCGCGCACCATTTCCTTTTCGGCCGCCGGGAACACGTCGACGATCCGGTCGACCGTCTTGGCCGCGCTCGAGGTGTGCAGCGTTCCGAACACCAGGTGGCCGGTTTCGGCGGCGGTCAGCGCCAGTCGGATGGTTTCCAGGTCGCGCATTTCGCCGACCAGGATCGCATCCGGGTCTTCGCGCAGCGCCGAGCGCAGCGCGTTGTTGAAGCTCAGAGTGTGCGGGCCGACCTCGCGCTGGTTGATCAGGCACTTCTTCGACTCGTGCACGAACTCGATCGGGTCTTCCACCGTCAGCACGTGGCCGTATTCGTTTTCGTTCAGGTGGTTGACCATGCCGGCCAGCGTGGTCGACTTGCCCGAGCCGGTCGGGCCGGTCACCAGCACCATGCCGCGCGGCTTGAGGGCCAGCTCCGCAAAGATCTTGGGTGCGTTCAACTGTTCCAGCGTCAGGATCTTCGACGGAATCGTCCGGAACACCGCGCCTGCGCCACGGTTGTGATTGAAGGCGTTGACGCGGAACCGCGCCAGGCCTTGGATCTCGAACGAGAAGTCGCACTCGAGAACTTCCTCGTACGCCTTGCGCTGCGAGTCGTTCATGATGTCGTAGACCATCGAGTGCACGTCCTTGTGCTCCAGCGGGTCCACGTTGATCCGGCGCACGTCGCCGTTGACCCGAATCATCGGTGGCAAGCCGGATGACAGGTGCAGGTCGGAGGCCTTGTTCTTGACCGAAAACGCCAGCAGTTGTGTGATGTCCATGGGGCTCGCTAGAAGGCGGTGACGACGGGCTGGGGGACTGTAGCGGCAGCAATTTCGCCGCAATGCCGCTGTTATCGGCAGATACTGGAAAAGATTATGGCGACGATCGCTGAAAACATACAGGAGGTGCGTCGGCGCATCGCGGCGGCCTGCGCCCTCGCTCATCGGCCTGTGGACAGCGTGACGCTGCTGGCAGTGGGCAAAACGTTCTCTGCCGACGCGGTGCGCTTGGCGTACGACGCAGGGGAACGCAGCTTTGGGGAGAACTATGTGCAGGAAGCGGTCGACAAGATCGCCGCGCTGGCCGATCTGCGCAACAAGCTCCGGTGGCACCTGATCGGCCCGCTGCAGAGCAACAAGACCCGGGTGGTGGCCGAATCCTTCGACTGGGTGCACACCGTCGATCGGCTGAAGATCGCCGAGCGTCTGAGCGAGCAGCGCCCGGCCGCCTTGCCCCCGCTGCAGCTGTGCCTGCAGGTCAATATCAGTGGCGAGGCCAGCAAGAGTGGCCTGGCTGTCGACGAGGTGCTGGCCGTGGCGCGTTCTGTGGCGGTCTTGCCACGGGTGCGGCTGCGGGGCCTGATGGCCGTGCCGGCGCCCGCCAGCGATCCGGCCGCGCAACGACGCCCGCACGCGCGGCTGCGCGAACTGCTGGCCGGATTGCAGCGCGATGGTCTCGATGTCGACACCCTGTCGATGGGCATGACGGCCGATCTCGAGGCTGCGATCGCCGAGGGTGCCACGATCGTGCGGGTCGGCACCGCGATCTTCGGCGCGCGCTGACGGGGCTGACGACCAGCCCCGGAGCCTGCCATGCCCCGCCCGGCGCCCACCTTCGCCACCGTGCCTGAGCGCGCTCGCCTGCCGCACCCGGTGCGCCCCGAGCGCGAGGTGCTGGCAGGCTGCGTACCGACGCTGCAGGCAGCGCTGGACTGGCCCCGCGTGATGGCACAGGCGCGGCCCTGGGTGCAGGCTGTGCGCGACAAGCCGGCGCCGTTCTGGGCGCTGGAGTCGCTGCTGCGCGAGTACCCCATCTCCAGTGCGCAAGGGCTGGCGCTGATGCGGCTGGCCGAGGCGCTGCTGCGCGTGCCCGATACCGAAACCGCCATCGCGCTCACCGCCGACCAGCTCGGCCGTGCCGACTTCAGCGACCATCGCGACGCACACCACCCGGTGCTGGCCAGCTTGTCGGCCCAGGTGATTGCGCTGTCTAAAAGGTTGCTGCCTGGCGATGCGGACGCCGGCGTCGGCGGGCTGGTCCAGCGGCTGGGTGCACAAGCCGTGGTCGCTGCGACGGTGCGGGCGATCCAGCTGCTCGGGCGCCAGTTTGTGCTCGGACGCTCGATCGAAGAGGCAGTCCGCGAGGCCGATGCACAACGCCCTGCCCCGTCCACCCTGTGCTTCAGCTACGACATGCTGGGCGAAGGGGCTCGCAACGACCACGATGCGCTGCGCTACCTGGCGTCGTACCAGCACGCGATCGAGGTGCTGGCGCAACGCGGCAGCGCGCGCGGGCCCGAAATGTCCGACGGCATCTCGATCAAGCTGAGTGCCCTGTTCAGTCGCTACGAGGCCGGGCAGCGTGAGCGCGTCATGGCCGAACTGCTGCCGAGGGTGTGGCTGCTGGTCGAGCAGGCAGCGCGGGCCGACATCAACCTGACGATTGACGCCGAGGAGAGCGAGCGGCTCGAACTCTCACTCGACGTGTTCGAAGCGCTGGCGTCGCGCGTCGCCCAGGAGTCGCCGACCTGGCGCGGCTTCGGGCTGGCGATACAGGCGTACCAGACGCGCGCACTCGACGTGGTCGATGAAGTCGCGCGCATTGCCCGCGCCCACGGCCTGCGACTCATGGTGCGGCTGGTCAAGGGCGCCTACTGGGACGCCGAGATCAAGCGCGCCCAAGAGCTGGGGCTGTCGGGCTACCCGGTGTACACCCACAAGCACCACACCGACGTGTCCTATCTCGCCTGCGCCCGCGCGCTGATCGGCCATGCCGCGGTGATCTATCCCCAGTTCGCCACCCACAACGCGGGCACCATCGCAGCCATCGCCCAGATGGCCCAGCCGTCGGGCGCGCGCTACGAACTGCAACGCCTGCACGGCATGGGCGTGGGCGTCTACCGCGAACTGATGCAACAGGCGCCAGTGCCGGTGCGGGCGTACGCCCCGGTGGGCGAGCACCGCGATCTGCTGGCCTACCTGGTTCGGCGGCTGCTGGAGAACGGCGCCAACTCGTCGTTCGTGCACCAGCTGGCCGATGAGTCGATCACGATCGATCAGGTGCTTGCATCGCCGCTCTCGCCCGCCGACGAACCCGGTGTGCCGCTGCCGGTGTCGATGTTCGGCTGGCGCGCTGACGACCCAGACCCGCATCGGCGCAATTCCATGGGCCTCGATCTGACCTGCCTCGCCGACCGGGTGCCGTTGCGTCGGGCCATGGACGCGCTTCGGATCGACCCCGCAGAGGCGGCAACGCCGGGCGACGCGGTGTCCGCGATGGCGCGCTTGTACGCCGCACACCGCGACTGGCGCGTGACGCCGCTGGCCGCGCGCGCCGCCGTGTTGCGCCGCGCTGCCGATGCGTTGGAATCCCGCCGAGCCGAGTTCTGCGCCTTGCTGGTGGGCGAAGCACGCAAGACCTGGGGCGATGCGGTTGCCGAGGTGCGCGAGGCGATCGACTTCTGCCGCTATTACGCCGATCAGGCCGAAGCGACCCTGAAACCGCAGCTGCTGCCCGGCCCGACCGGCGAGCGCAACGAACTGTGGTTGCACGGACGCGGCGTGTTCGTCTGCATCAGTCCGTGGAATTTTCCGCTGGCCATCTTCGCCGGCCAGGTCGCCGCCGCGCTGGTGGCGGGCAACACGGTGGCGGCCAAGCCGGCCGAGCAGACGCCGGCCGTGGCGCAGCGCATGGTCGGTGTGCTGCACGAAGCCGGTGTGCCCGCCGAAGCCTTGCTGCTGCTGCACGGCCCGGGCGAGACGGTGGGTGCCGCGCTGGTGGCCGATGCGCACACGGCGGGCGTGTGCTTCACCGGATCGACGGCGGTGGCCCGCCGCATCAACCGCGCACTGGCGGCCAAGGGCGGACCGATCGTGCCGCTGATCGCCGAAACCGGCGGTGTCAATGCGATGGTGGTCGACAGCAGCGCATTGCCCGAGCAGGTCGTCGATGCGGTGGTGCAAAGCGCCTTCCGCAGCGCTGGCCAGCGCTGCTCGGCGCTGCGCCTGCTGTGTGTACACGACAGCGTGGCCGATGGTGTCATGTCGATGATTCGCGGCGCCCTGGAGGAACTGAACGTTGGCGACCCCGCGCTGTGGAGCACCGATGTCGGTCCTGTGATCGACGACGAGGCGTTCGAGCGCCTCGAGCGGCATGTTGCCAGGCTGCGAGCCGAGGCCCGATGTATCGGCGAATCGTCGCGCATCAGTGCAAACGTGCCGAGGCTCATCGCGCCGATTGCCTTCGAGGTCGACCGGATCGCCGACGTGCCGCAGGAAATCTTCGGCCCCGTGCTGCATGTGGTGCGATGGCAGGGCGACCCCGCCGACGTGATCGCGCAGATCAACGCGCTGGGCTACGGCCTGACACTCGGGCTGCAGACCCGCATCGATCGCCGCGCACAGCACCTGGCCGAGGCGGCACGGGTCGGCAACATCTATGTCAACCGCAACATGGTCGGTGCGGTGGTCGGCGTCCAGCCCTTCGGTGGCGAGGGTCTCAGCGGCACCGGCCCGAAAGCCGGTGGTCCGCATTACCTCTTGCGCTTCTGTGCGGAGCAGACGTACACCGTCAACACGGCCGCTGCCGGAGGCAATGCCGAACTGCTGTCGTCGCCAGCGCCTGCCGGGCATTGATTTGAGGGGCGCCGAAGCACCCACCGCTGGGTTTGAAGAGGTTACAGTTCCTTTCGACGGCCCGTTCTTAATGTCTCGTTCAGGAAAACCCATGCCAAGCTCACACCGCCCCCACATCCTTGCGTCTCGTCCTGCATCTTTGTGCGCTGCTGTCGCTGCGGCACTGCTGGCAGGCTGTGTGTCCACCGCGCCAGTCGTTGGCGGTGGCGAGAAGGGCCCGGTCACTGGGTCCGCAGGTGGCGCAGCCACCGAAAACAAGAACAGCACGCTCGAGCATTGCGACGCCACGCTGGGCACCCTCGGCGTGGTCGAAGACCAGAACGCCTCGTGGTTCCAGGAGCTGCGCAACTACAAGCTCGGCTCGACGATTCCGGTCATTCGTCTGATGATCCAGCAATCCAATTGCTTCGTCATCGTCGAGCGCGGCAACGCGATGCAGAACATGAACACCGAGCGCGCCTTGCAGCAAAGCGGCGAGATGCGCGGTGGCAGCAACTTCGGCAAGGGCCAGATGGTCGCGGCCGACTACACGATGAGCCCGAGCATCCAGTTCAGCCAGAACACCGGTGGCGTGGGCGGCGGTCTGGGTGCTTTCAGCCCGGGGCTCGGCGTGCTCGGGGCCGTGGCCGGCAGCATGAAAACCAACGAAGCGGCAACGACTTTGATCCTCATCGACAACCGCTCCGGCGTTCAGTTGGCCGCTGCAGAAGGCACGGCCAAGAACACCGACTTCAACATCATGGGCGGCCTGTTCGGTGGTTTGGCAGGCGGGGCCGCTGGCGGCTACTCCAAGTCGCCCGAAGGCAAGATCATCGTCGCCGCATTCGCCGACTCGTACAACCAGCTCGTGCGCGCCGTGCGCAACTACAAGGCCCAGACCGTCAAGGGCGGCCTTGGCACCGGTGGTGCGCTGGGCGTCTCGGGCGGCTCGACCGCTGCGTCCAAGGATGTGGACGCGGCGGGCGCCAAGCCAGCTGCCAAGGCCGCGACCAAACCCGCTGCCAAGCCGGCAGCGAAGCCAGCCGCCAAGCCGGTTGCCAAACCGGCGGCCACGACGACGCCTTGACGCCCGAAGCCGGCCCATGACGCTGTCATCGGTGGTGTTCGTGGGCGGCGGCAACATGGCTGGCGCCTTGATGGGCGGGCTGGTGCGCAGCGGCTGGGCGGCAAGCGCGATCAGCGTCATCGAGCCGGAGGCGTCTCGCCGAGCGGTGCTCGAGGCCAGTTTGGGGGTGCGTGCGCTCGGCACGGCCGACCCCACCTTGGGTGATGCCGAGTGCGTGGTCTGGGCGGTGAAGCCACAGCTGTTCCAGGCCGCCGCAGCCCCCTGCGCTGCGCACATTGCGGGCGCGTTGCAATTGAGCGTGATGGCCGGCATCCGCAGCGATGCCATCGTGCGCGCCACCGGTAGCGACCGCGTGGTGCGGGCCATGCCCAACACCCCGGCCCTGATCGGAAAAGGCATCTCTGGCCTGTATGCCCGGCCGGCCGTGTCGCCCGATGAATGCGTCGAGGTCGAACGATTGCTCGCCCCCACGGGCGAGGCGCTGTGGGTCGAGCGCGAAGAGCAGCTCGATGCCGTCACCGCGCTGTCGGGCTCGGGGCCGGCGTATGTGTTCTATGTGCTCGAGGCATGGATCGACGCGGGCGTCGAGCTGGGCCTCAGCCCGGCGCAATCCCGCCAACTGGCGCTGTCCACGCTCGCGGGCGCCACCGCGCTGGCGCAGGACGCTGGCGAGCCCCCCGAGGTCCTGCGCCAGCGCGTCACCTCCAAGGGTGGCACCACCCACGCGGCCATCAGTTCGCTCGACGCCGATGGTGTCAAGGCCGCGTTCCTTCGCGCGTTGAAGGCGGCGCATCGGCGCGCGGCTGAATTGGGCGACGAGTTCGGTCGCTGACCCTGCTCGGCCACGGTCGAGCTGCCTTGCCGCGAATCAGGAACCCCGTCGGGGTCGAGTCATCGAGTCGCTCAGGCGGCTCGCGGAGTCACTGACCCCACTGACGCGTGGCGGCCTCGACCACCACCCCGGCGAAGACCGCCAGTCCGAGCCAGTGGTTGAGTCGGAAGGCCCGAAAGCAACCGTCGCGCGTGCGGTCTCGGATCAGTGTGAAATGCCAGCCGGCCAGCGCGGCGGCGGCAGCGATCCCGACGAAGTACATGGCGCCCAGGTCGAGACGCGCGCCTGTGATCGCCCACACCATGAGGTAGATCGCGTAGAACGCCATCACCCCGGCGACATCGAAGCGGCCGAGTGTGATCGCCGAGGTGCGGATGCCGATCTTCAGGTCGTCGTCGCGGTCGACCATCGCGTACTCGGTGTCGTAAGCCAGCACCCAGCACAGGTTGCCCAGCAGCAGCGCCCAGGCGACAGCCGGCACCTCGCCGCGCACGGCCGAGTACGCCATCGGGATGCCGAAGCTGAACGCGACGCCCAGCACGGCCTGCGGCATCGAGAAAAAGCGTTTGGTGTAGGGGTAGATCAGCGTCACCGCGAGTGCCGCCACGCTCCACAGCACCGTCGGCGGGTTGGTCGTCAGCACCAGCAAGAAGGCCGCGAAGGCCAGTGCCGCACCGCACCACAGCGCCTCGCGCACGCTGATGGCGCCGCGTGTCACCGGTCGTTCGGCGGTGCGCTTCACGTGGCGGTCGAATCGGCGGTCGGCCACGTCGTTGATGCAGCAGCCGGCGCTGCGCATCAACACCGTGCCCAGCGTGAACACGACCAGCAGGTGCCAGCCGGGAAACCCACCCGCCGCAAGCCACAGCGCCGACAACGTCGGCCACAGCAGCAGGTAGCTGCCCGCGGGCCGGTTCCAGCGGATCAGGTCCAGGTACAGCGACAGCCGTGAGGAAGCAGGCAACGAAGGCATGCGGCAGATTGTCGTGGCGCATTCACGGGCGGTGGCCCGTCGCACGGTCTCCGGCGGTGTCTGTTGTTCGGCTCAGGCCGCCTTCAGCCCGCTGAACAACCCGGCGGCATCGCAGCAGCGAGGGCGGTACTGACCCACCCGCTGTGCGATCTCTGCAATGTGCGCCGGTGTCGTGCCGCAGCAGCCGCCAGCGATGTTCAGGAACCCGCTCTTCGCGAACTCTTCGACCAGCCGCCCGGTGATCTCGGGGGTTTCGTCGAAGCCGGTGTCGCTCATCGGGTTGGGCAGCCCGGCGTTCGGGTAGCAGCTGATGTAGGTGTCGCCGGCCACCTTCGAGAGCTCTTCGATGTAGGGTCTCATCAGCGTGGCACCGAGTGCGCAGTTCAGGCCGATCGCCAGCGGCCGGGCATGGCGCACGCTGTGCCAGAACGCCGTCACCGTCTGTCCCGACAGGATGCGGCCCGACGCGTCGGTGACCGTGCCGGAGATAATGACCGGCAGGCGTTCACCGGTGCTCTCCATCAATTCATCCAGCGCGAAGATCGCTGCCTTGGCGTTGAGCGTGTCGAAGATCGTTTCCACCAGGAACAGATCGCAGCCGCCCTCGAGCAGGCCCGCGGCCTGTTCCAGGTAGGACTCCTTCAGCTCGTCGAAGCTGACGTTGCGTGCGGCCGGGTCGTTGACGTCGGGGCTGATGCTCGCGGTGCGCGGCGTCGGGCCCAGCGCGCCGGCGGCGAAGCGCGGCTTGTCGGGCGTGCTGTAGCGCTCGCAAGACGCCCGCGCCAGCTGAGCCGCCACCACGTTCATCTCGCGCGCCACCGCGGCCAGGCCGTAGTCGTCCTGCGCCACGCGGGTGGCGCCGAAGGTGTTGGTCTCGATGATGTCGGCGCCCGCGGCCAGGTACTGGTCGTGGATTTCCGAGATCACATCGGGCCGGGTGAACAGCAGCAGCTCGTTGTTGCCCTTCAGGTCCTTCGGGTGGTCCTTGAAGCGCTCGCCGCGGTAGTCGGCCTCGCCGAGCTTGTAGCGCTGGATCATCGTGCCCATGGCGCCGTCGAGGATCACGATGCGCTGGCGCAGCAATTCGGGCAGCGCGGCGCCGCGGGTGTAGGGATGACTATTCATCGCCTGATTTTATGAACGATGGCCTGCGTGGCCGAGCGCCGCCGCTCAAACCAGCTCAGCGGCGCAGGTTTCCTTGAACAGCGAGGAGCGGAAACTCATCGTGCGCGGGCCGACATCGTCCATCGCCCACAGCGCCAGCGCCTTGGCCGACATCGGCTTGGCGAACAGGAAACCCTGCAGCTGATCGCAGCCGAACTCGCGCAGGATCTTGTTTTGGCCTTCGGTCTCGACGCCTTCGGCCACCACCTTCAAATCCAGCGACTTGGCCAGGTTGATGACGGCAGACGCCACCTTGCGCGCGTCCTCGCTGGTTTCCAGGTCGAGCACGAAGCTGCGGTCGATCTTCAGCTCGCTGGTGGGCAGCTTGCGCAGGTACGACAGGCTCGAATGGCCGGTGCCGAAATCATCGATCGAGATGCTGACGCCCAGATCGGTCAGCCGCTTGAAGATGGCGATGGTGCCTTCGGCGTCTTCCATCGCCACCGACTCGGTGATCTCACAGGTCAGCAGTCCAGGGTTCACATCGTGTGTGCGCAGGGCGCTCCCGACGCGCTCGACAAGGTCGGGCTGGCGCAGCTGGTGCACCGACAGGTTGATCGCCACACGCATGCGCAGTCCGCCATCACGCCAGACGCGGATCTGCCGGCACACCTCGTCGATCAGCCAATTGCCCAGCGAGCCGATCAGCCCGTAGCGCTCGGCAATTGGAATGAAGAGGGTCGGGCTGACCATGCCCAGCTTCGGGTGCTGCCAGCGCATCAGCGCCTCGGCGCCGGTGATCTCACCGGTCGGTGCGTGAATCTTGGGCTGGTAATACAGCTCCAGCTCGCCTTGTGCCAGCGCGCGCCTCAGATCACGCAGCAGCTCCGTTTGCTCGCGCAGGCCGCTGACCATGCGCGCCTCGAAGAAGCAGTAGGTCGCGCCGCCGCTGCCCTTGGCGACGCGCATCGCCGCATCGGCATGTGCGATCAAGGTCGACAGCGCGCCGTGCTGCGGGTACATCACGATGCCGATCGAGCCGGTCACGATCGCTTCGCGGCCGTCGATGCGGCACGGCAGGCAGGTCGATGCCAGCACACGGGCCGCCATGCCCGAGGCGTCTTCGACACTGGGGTTGTCCGGCATCAGCAGCAGGAATTCATCGCCACCGAGCCGAGCCACCATGTGGGTTTGAGCCAGGCTGCGCAGTCGGGCCGCGATTTCGCGCAACACCCGGTCGCCCGCCCGGTGGCCGAATGATTCATTGACGGGCTTGAAGCCGTCGAGGTTGACCAACAGCAGCGCCACCCGACCTTGCGACACATCGGCGCGCAGCGTCGCCTGCGCGATCGTGCCCTCGAAGATCTGTCGGTTCGGCAGTTCGGTGAGCGGGTCGCGCAGCGACTGCGTCTGCAGCTCGCCTTTCGCGCGCTGCAGTGAGTCGCGCCAGCGCGTTTCCAGTTTCGACAACAGCAGCAGCATCGACAGCAACGCGATCGAGCCGACGGTGACCAGCACCGCCATGCTGTCGGCGGGCACCCGGTCGCGCCAGGCGGACGAGGTTTGAGCATCGAGTCCAGCCCCACCCAGCACCAGACCTTGCGACACCACGATCGCCGACGCCAGGAGCAACGCCGACAGCGCCTGCCCTGCCATCAGGTGGCGCGGGGCACGAGTGCGAACTTCGGTGTGCAGCCACAAGCCACAGCCACAGCCGAGGCCCGCGACCATCCATGCTGCCGCCACCGCAGGCCCGGGTCCTGTGATGCCGGGCCGCAGGCCCAATGCTTCCACGAACAACACCTCAGCGACCACCATGCCGGTGGCCAGCATGCCAGCGCCAACCAGGCAGCGTCCCGCGGCGGTGGCCCGGCGGCAGGCCACCGCGAGGCTCAGCGAGGAAAACATCGCAGCCACCAGCCAGACGCCGACGCTCAGCCCGGGGTGGTAGCCCAAGGCGTACGGAAGATCGAGCTTGTCTGTGCCCACCACCTGAGCCGACCACAGGCCAGTGGCAAATGCCACCGAGGCGCCGGCCAGCCAGCCGAAGGCGGACCCATCCATCCTCGATTCGAGGCGCTTGACAAGATCGAGCATGGCAAATGCCGCCAAGAAGGCCAGCACGCAGCCCAAGGCAGTGACGGATGGCGCAAATGCTTCGGTCATTCGTCGGTATCGGCCTCGCCCCCGTTGACTTGAGGCGGGCGGACCCGTGGTCCGGTGCCGAATACCGGGCGAAAGATCGCCTAATGGCCTGAATCGCCAGTCTGGCGTGTGTTCTGGCGGGTCAGTGCATCACCACCGGCTGGTGCATCAGCGAGGCGAAGCGTTCGATGTAGTCGTCCATCTCGTCCTGCGTGGGCCCGGCCGGACGCGCTTCGATCAGCGCCTCGACGCCGTCCTTGAAGCTTTGCGCCATCGCGCCGTCGATGAAGATTTCCTTGCGTGCGAACTTGTCGACGATCTCGAAGCCACCGCGGACCAGGGTGCCGTCGCTGTGCGGCCGCTCGGCATCGGCCGGCACTTCGAACTGCACCACGACGAAACTGTCCGAGTTGTAGAGCATGTGCATGGAGGGACTCCGTGACGCGGGCCCTGCGCGCAGACCGTTCTGCGCGTCAGGTACCGTCAGAGAGCACTTGGGTACGCGGGCGCGGCTTTCAAGCCGCTGGTGCTCAGGGCGCCGTGTGCAGTTCGCGCAAGACGAGGTCCAGTGCGCCGTCGGAGTCGCTCTGGGTGAGGCGCGCTCGAACGGGCAGGTAATGACGCTTCGGGTCGAGCCAGACTTCGGCCAGCGTGTCGCGGGCGCTGCGCGGCGTGCGGGTGAATTTGACGGTCTGCAAGGCACCCGAGGGCGTTTCAATCGTCTCGAGGCCGCTGGAGCGCAGGTCCCAGAGGTCGACGTCTCCCCGCGCACCGGCAATGTAGAGCACCACTTCACCGCCACTGGCCGCCCGCTTGGGCTCGCCAGCGATCACGGCGGGCAGTTGGATCATCCAGCTCAGGCGGTCTTGCGAGCCGGCGGCCAGGGCGTACTCATCACGCGGCCCTGAAAAAGTGATCTTGCCGGCGTCGCGCTGGAAATTCGCTGCTCGGGCGGCCTTGCGCACCCGCTGGTCGGTGAAGCGCGTCGGCGCCAGCCCGGCGGCATCGAAGCCGCCCTGGCTGATCTGTGTCAGCAGCGTGAAGCCTGCGATGCTGGCCGCCAGGCGGGCTTCGTAATGCCCATTGGTCGGCCGCCAGCTCAGCTCGCCCGTTCCCGACAGCCCGCCTCGTCGGATCTCGTACTCGATCGTGGTCAAAGGCGGAATCCGGGTCTTGTAAACCGGCACCGGCCGCTCCGGCTGGCGCAGCAGAGGCGATTCGAGCGTGGTGACCGAGGCCTCCACCGCGGCCGAAGCCGGTGCCAGCGCCGCCAGAGGAGTTGGCACCGGCGTGGCCAGCGGCGCGGTCTCGAGCTTGACCACTTCGGCCTCGGGGGCACCCGAATCCATCAGCCCGGCGGTGCGGGTGAGATTCGCCGGTGGCCGCGCTTTCTTCAGCGCGGGCATCGTGGCCAGCGGCTCGAGCGGGTGGCTGACCGGTGATGTCCGGTCTGCGTCGGCCTCGGGCATGGCGATCTGCCGTACCTGGAGGCTCGTCGGCGAGGGCAGCGCGGCATACGCCGGGGTCTGCAGGCCGTCCAGCGGCATGCCATCGAGCACGCAGCCGTGCATCAGCGACGCGATCAGCGTCAGCGCGAGCAAGACGGCGGCGGGCGGGCGACCACGCGGCAGCGTCACAGGAGCGTCAGGGTGCATGGGCGTGTGCGTCGAGAATGGAGGAAGTCAACGGGTCCTGGTCTGTGCGTGACGGTGCGGCAGCCCGGAAGACCCGTCCGCCCTCACGATGCATCACACCATAGCCATGAAACTCGCGGACCCCCGGAATGGTTTACACGCAGGGTTGAATCACTCCCCGGGGGGCGTCGCCAACTCGCCTGCTGACGGAGCTGTTTCATGCTCGCATTGTCGGGCGCTGCGCCGATGAGCCAGGAACTGCCCCGTACCTTCAAGGTGATCACGCTGTGGTTGCTGCTGGGGCTGGTCGTGTTTCTGGGCGTCCAGTGGTGGTTGCATCAGCAGCAGCGCGCCCGGTTTCACAGCAACGGCGGTGCGATCGAGATCATGCGCGGCCCGGATGGCCACTACCACTGGCCAGGCAGCATCAATGGCCGCGCGGTCGATTTCCTGATCGACACCGGTGCCACGTCGACCGCCATCTCTGCAGCGCTTGCACGCGAGCTGCAGCTCGAAACCCTCGGCTCGGTGCAGTCGAACACCGCCGGCGGCGTGGTGACAGGGCAGGTGGTGCGTGCCGACGTGGTGCTGGAGGGTGGTGTCACCGCCGAGCGACTGCAGATCACTGCGTTGCCTGGTCTCGGTGAGCGCCCGTTGCTGGGCATGGATGTGCTGGGTCGGCTGCGCTGGACGCAGGAGCCCGGTGTGCTGCGCATCGAGTTGCGGCGGCCGTGAATTCCGGCGGCGGAGGTCGCCCGTCGGCGTCTGTGCAGGCACCTGCGCGGCACAATCTGAAGACACCCGCCCAGGAGACGCCCATGTCCGATCAGCCCAGCCTCAGCTCTTTCGCCCCCGGCTTCGATTTTCTGCAGGGCCTGGTCAAGAACGCCGGCGCCTCGCTGCCGGGCATGGGCCAGTGGATCGCGCCGACGTTGGATCCCGACGAGCTGGACAAGCGCATCCAGGAGCTGCGCACGGTGCAGTTCTGGCTTGAGCAGAACGCGCGGATGCTGGGCACGACGATCCAGGCGCTCGAGGTTCAAAAGATGACCTTGACGACCCTGCAGACCATGAATGTGCAGATGGGTGACCTGCGCGACGCCCTGACGATACGCACGCCGGCAGCTGCAGCAAGCGCCGCCCCGGCGCCGTCACCCGCACCCGAAAAGCCGCCGGTGCGCGCAGAGGCGGTCGCCGCGCCCGACACCGCGGCCAAGCCCGCGGTCGACCCGTTGCAGTGGTGGGGCGCCGTGACCCAGCAGTTCAGTGAGCTGGCGGCCGCGGCCTTGAAAGATGGCGCGGCTGCGTCGGTGGCGCAGTCATCCAAGGCTCCGAAAGCCCCGGTTGCCGCGCCCCGCGCAAGCCAGCCGGCCGCCAAGAGCGCCGCCGTCCGTGGCGCCCGGTCGGGCGCGACCCCCGCGCCCGACCGGGCCGCGCGCAAGCCAGCGGCACGCCGTCCGCGATGAAACTGTTCCTGCATGCCCACGCCACGCATCCCGACTGGCGGTTTGCGCTCTCGCTGGCGAACGCGCAGCTGGAGGCGCAGCGAGCCCTGCCCGATCACATCGACACCCCGACGCTGGGCTGGGTCTACCTGAGTGACCACTATGGCGTCGCAGCCGAGGCGCTGCTGACCGCGCTGCGCAGCCTGTGGCCCGGTGTGGCCTGGGTGGGCTCCGTCGGTGTGGGCATCGCGGCCAATGGCGTCGAGTACTTCGACGAACCTGCGCTCTCGCTGATGCTCGGTGACATCGCGCCCGCGCATTTCCGGGTCTTCTCCGGTGTGCAGCCTCTGTCGGGCCAGCCCGGCTTCACGGCCGCCACGGCGCTGGTGCATGCCGACACGTCGGCGCACGATGTGGCCGATCTCGTGGGCGAACTGGCCGACCAGACCCGCACCGGCTACCTGTTCGGCGGCGTGGCTTCGGCACGCGGGCGCGCCGTGCACATCGCCGATGGCGTCTATCACGGGGGGCTGTCGGGCGTCGCGTTCGACGCGCAGGTGCCGCTGATCTCGCGCGTGACCCAGGGTTGTCAGCCGATCGGCGCGGTGCGCCGCGTCACCGCCGTCGAGCGCAACCTCGTGGTGTCGCTTGACGATGAACCGGCGCTGGCCTGTCTGCTGCGCGACCTGAAGGTCGATGCCAGCGATCCCCGCGAAGCCTTGCCGCGCTTGCGTGGCACGTTGGTCGGCCTGAGCGACCCCGGCGGCGAGCGCGCCCGCGGTGGGAATTTCGGCACCGAGACACGGGTGCGCCACCTGGTCGGTGTCGATCCGGGGCGGCACGCGGTGGCGGTGGCCGATCTGGTGGAGTGCGGCATGCAGCTGGCCTTCTGCCAGCGCAACACCGACGCTGCACGGCGCGACCTGGTGCGCATCTGCACCGAGATCCGCGAGGAGCTGGAACCCGAGACGCTGTCACCCGAGGCCGCAGCGGCACTGCAAGGCAGTGATGCCGGTGCCGCGCCCCACGCGGCAAGGCAGGTCGCCGGTGCGATCTACGTCAGTTGCGCTGGGCGGGGCGGCCCGCACTTCGGCTCCCCATCGGCCGAGCTCGCCATCGTGCGGCGCGCGCTCGGTGACGTGCCTTTGGTCGGGTTTTTCGCGAACGGCGAGATCGCGCACCGCCATCTGTACGGCTACACAGGCGTGCTGACGGTGTTCGCATCCCGCGATGCGTGAACGGGCTCGGGGCCCGGTGCGGTGCAGGGTGAAGTCGCCCGAGCGGCCCATGCCCGCGGTCGATGAGGCTACATTGCTCGGTTCTTCGCAGTGCCATGGAGTCGTCAGATGAACGCCCCGACCAGCCCCCAGGATCTCGCAGCGCTTGCCGAGGGCGCGGCCGTGGTTGACCGCGTCACCCGGCGCGCCGAGGTGGTGGCCGCACTGACGCCCTTGCTGCCAGCCCATGCGCTGCTGTGGCAGGACGAGGACACGGTGCCCTACGAATGCGACGGCCTGACCGCCTATCGGGCACTGCCGCTGGCCGTCGCGCTGCCGGAAACCGAGGCGCAGTTGTCGGCGGTGCTGGCCGCCTGCCATCGCCTCGGCGTGCCGGTGGTGGCCCGCGGCGCCGGCACCGGCCTGAGTGGCGGTGCGACGCCCCATGCGCTGGGTGTGACGCTCAGCCTAGCCAAGTTCAACAAGATCCTGAAGATCGATCCGGTCAGCCGCACCGCGGTCGTGCAGGGTGGCGTGCGCAACGCCGCGATCAGCGAAGCGGCGGCACGATATGGTCTGTATTACGCACCGGACCCGAGCAGCAAGATCGCCTGCACGATCGGCGGCAATGTGGCCGAGAACTCCGGTGGCATGCACTGCCTGAAGTACGGCCTGACGATCCACAACGTGCTGCGTGTGCGCGGCTACACCGTGGAAGGCGAGGCGGTCGAGTTCGGCTCCGAGGCGCTCGATGTCGCCGGCCTCGATCTGCTGGCCATCGTGATCGGCTCCGAAGGCATGCTGGCGGTCACCGTGGAAGTGACGGTCAAGCTGGTGCCCAAGCCGCAGCTGGCGCGCGCGATCCTCGCCAGCTTCGACGACGTGCGCAAGGCGGGTCATGCGGTGGCGGCGCTGATCGGTGCCGGCATCATCCCGGCCGGCCTGGAAATGATGGACAAGCCGATGACGGCCTGCGTCGAAGACTATGTGCACGCCGCTTACGACCTCGAAGCCGCTGCGATCCTGATCTGCGAAAGCGACGGCACGCCGGAAGAGGTCGAAGAGGAGATCGGCCGCATGGTCGCGGTGCTCGAATCTGCCGGTGCCACGCGCTTCGACATCAGCCGAAACGAGGCCGAGCGGCTGAAGTTCTGGAGCGGCCGGATGAACGCCTTCCCGGCCAGCGGGCGCATGAGCCCCGACTACATGTGCATGGATTCGACGATTCCGCGCAACAAGCTGGCCGAGATCCTGGTTCGCATCGCCGAGATGGAGGTCACCTACGGCCTGCGCTGCTGCAATGTGTTCCATGCGGGCGACGGCAACCTGCATCCGCTGATCATGTACGACGCCAACGACCCCGACCAGCTGCACCGCTGCGAGCTGTTCGGCGCCGACATCCTCGAGACCAGCGTGCGCCTCGGGGGCACGGTGACCGGCGAGCACGGTGTGGGCATCGAAAAGCTCAGCTCGATGTGCGTGCAGTTCACCCCGGCCGAGCGCGAGCAGATGCTGGCGGTCAAGCGCGCCTTCGACCCGGTCGAGCTGCTGAACCCTGGCAAGGTGATCCCGACACTGCATCGCTGCGCCGAGTACGGAAAGATGCACGTGCGCAAGGGCCTGCTGCCATTTCCCGACCTGCCACGCTTCTGAATTCGATGACTGAACACGACCCCGCGCTTGCGCGCCTGATCGACCGCGTCCGCGCTGCCCAGACGTCAGGCACCCCGCTGTGCATACGAGGCGGTGGCACGAAGGATTTCTACGGCGAGACGCCGCAAGGGGATCTGCTGTCCACCACCGAGCTGGCGGGCATCTCCAGTTACCAGCCGACCGAGCTGGTGGTCACCGTGCGCTGCGGGACGCCGCTGGCCGAACTCGAAGCGGTGCTGGCCGACAAGGGTCAGTGCCTGCCGTTCGAGCCACCGCATTTTTCCGAGGGCGCAACGGTCGGCGGCATGGTGGCTGCGGGTTTGTCGGGCCCGTCTAGGGCCTCGACCGGCGCGGTCCGCGACTACATCCTGGGCGCCGTGCTGCTCAATGGCCAGGGCGAGGTGCTGAGCTTCGGCGGGCAGGTGATCAAGAACGTCGCCGGCTACGACGTCTCGCGGCTGCTCGCGGGCTCGCTCGGGACCTTGGGCGTGATCCTGGAGGTGTCGATCAAGGTGCTGCCCGTGGCGCCTTCCACGGTGACGCTGCGCTTCGACATGGCCCAATCCGCCGCGTTGGCGCAGTTGCACCAATGGGGCGGACAGCCGCTGCCGCTGAACGCCAGCGCGATGTGGAACGACCAGCTGGTGGTGCGCCTGCGCGGTGCGGTCGCAGCGGTGCAGGCCGCGAGCACGAAATTACAGGCGCTCGGCGGCGAGGTCACTGATCCTGCGCTGGCCGATACCTTCTGGCAGGGCCTGCGCGACCACCGCGACGAGTTCTTCACCGCAGCCCGTGCCGCGGTGGACTCGGGCGGCGCGCTGTGGCGGCTGTCGGTGCCACAGACGGCACCGGTGCTGGACCTGCCGGGCACCCCGCTGATCGAATGGGCGGGCGCTCAACGCTGGTGCGTGACACCCCGCGCCGATGCCCCGACCGCGACCCGCTTGCGCGACATCGCCAGGCAGGCGGGTGGCCACGCGACCCTGTTCCGCAGCGCCGACAAGTCCGCCGGTGTGTTCGCACCGCTGACCTCGCCGCTGGACCGCATCCACCGCGAACTGAAGCGCTCGTTCGACCCGCACGGCGTGTTCAACCCCGGTCGGCTCTACCCTGGCGGCTGACCCCCCAGCCCTCATCCATGCAAACGAACCTGTCATCCGAATTCAAGGGCACGCCAGACGGCGAGGCTGCCGAAGCCATCCTGCGCAAATGCGTGCACTGCGGCTTCTGCACCGCCACCTGCCCGACCTACCAATTGCTGGGCGACGAACTCGACGGCCCGCGCGGCCGCATCTACCTGATCAAGGAGGTGCTCGAAGGCGCCGAGCCCACCCGCAAGACGCAGTCGCACCTGGACCGCTGCCTGACCTGCCGCAACTGCGAGACCACCTGCCCGTCGGGCGTGCAGTATGGCAACCTGGTCGAGATCGGCCGACGCATCGTCGACAAGAAGGTCGAGCGCCCGCGCGGAGAGCAGGCGGTGCGCTGGCTGCTCAAGGAGGGGCTGACCTCCCCGCTGTTTGCACCGGCGATGAAGCTCGGCCAGCTGGCTCGCCCCTTGTTGCCTGGATCACTGAAAAGCAAGGTGGCACCGAAGCCCGGCGCTGCTGAGCAGGCCCGGGCCAACCGCTGGCCGCAGCGCGAGCACCCGCGCAAGGTGCTGATGCTGATGGGCTGCGTGCAGCCGGCGATGCTGCCCAACATCAACAGCGCCACGGCGCGTGTGCTCGATGCAGCAGGCATCCAGACGGTGGTGGCCGAAGAGGCCGGCTGCTGCGGCGCGATCCGCAGCCACCTGGGCGACCATGAAGGCGGCCTGGCTGACATGCGCCGCAACATCGACGCCTGGTGGCCCAGCGTGCTGGCCAACAAGGTCGAGGCGATCGTGATGAACGCGTCGGGCTGCGGCGCCACCGTCAAAGACTATGGTCACGCGCTCGCGCACGACGAAGCCTATGCCGACAAGGCCCGCCGCATCAGCGAGCTGACCCGGGACCTGAGCGAGTTGCTGCCCGAGCTCGTGCCGACGCTGAAATCGCGCATGCATCGCCAACCCACGGCGCGCCTGGCGTTCCACCCCCCCTGTACCTTGCAGCATGCCCAGCAACTGCGCGGCGGCGTCGAAACGCACCTGGGCGCGCTGGGGTTCGACGTGCAGCTGTCGCCATCCGAGAGCCACCTGTGCTGCGGCTCGGCGGGCACCTACTCGGTGCTGCAGCCGACGCTGGCGTACCAGCTGCGCGACCGCAAGCTGGCCCATCTGGCCGAGGTCGAGGCGCAGACCATCGTGTCGGCCAATATCGGCTGCATCCAGCACCTGCAGTCGGGAACGACCTCGCCGGTGAGGCACTGGGTGGAGGTGCTCGACGAGGCGCTGCAGGGCACGTCGCCTGTCTAGCGGGGCCCGCTACCGCTAGGCTCCAACCGCTCAGGCGGCCTGACGTCTCCGGACGAACCAGCCAAGGGCAGCGGCACCCAGCAGCGTCAGCACCCCCGTGGCCGGCTCAGGCACCGGGCTGGTCAGCGGCGTGAAGCTGAACTTGCCGAAAGCGTAGCCGGAACCGCCGTTGGCTCCAGCACTCTGGTCGTCGAAAACCAACTTGGTGACACCGCTGAGCGCACTGAAATCAACAACAGTGTTGGATGTGACGATCTGCGGCGTACCCAGCATGGTGTTGCCGGCGTACGCTGAGATAGTGACGCTGTCGCCGTCGTCATGACCAAACGTTTGCAAACTCAGGTTGCTGACGGCAGTCTTGAAACTAATCTGCATGTCCGCGGCACAGCTAAGAGTGTCCAGATCTGGCCGGAAGGCCGAACAAACGGCGCCGCCATCATCAGTTAGGAGACCGAGATCCATGTCGCTGGCGAAGATGTAGAGGCTTGTGCCCGAGCCCTGAATGACTGTCCCGTCAAGTTCCAACTTCGCTGGTGTCAATTCGGCTGGACCCAGCGGCTCGAAATTCAGCGTGTCTGCCGACGCGGATGCACAGGCCAGCAATGCCGACAGCAAGATCGTGGCAGCGCGAGAGTGGGTCATGGGAAACGGTCCAGCCTAGGGTTATCGCGCATGGTCCTTCGACGGTGTCGACGGGTCAACCCCCTGATTCCGGGGGGTGCGCGGCAAGTGCCACGCCCGCGCCTCAGCGTTGCAAATGTCGGTACACCGTGGTCTCGAAATCGACGAATCCCGGGTACGACGACACGTCCTGGAACGGCAGGATCTGCGAGCCCCAGTAGCCGCCGATGCCGTTCTTGCGATCGATCCAGTAGAACAGGTTGGCGAGACCGGCCCACATCAGCGAACCTGCCGGGCGACCCGAGGGGGTCGGCTCCTCGTTGACCTGGAAGGTGTAGGCCCACGACTTTGCAAGGCCGGGGAAGAACTCACCGGCGTTCGACAGCGAGGGTATCGAGGTGATCCAGCCGCCGGACTTCAGCGTGCCCAACCCGTTGCGCGACATCTGCTCGACGGTCTCCGGCTTCAGCACGCGGCCGTTCGGGCCGGCGCCGTCGTTCAAGATCATGCGGATGAACTTCATGTAGTCGGTCACCGTCGAGTACAGCCCGTGGCCGCCCATGTCCATCTCGGGTGGCTGCGGCAGCACCAGGTCGGGCAGCGGTGTCAGCTTGCCGTCCATCGCGCGGTCGTGGATCACCGCGCGGCGGCTCTGCATCGAGGGCGTCATCACGAAGCCGGTGTCGCTCATGCCCAGCGGCGCCAGCACGCGCTCCTGCATCACCTCGCCCAGCCGCTTGCCGCGCACCGCCTCGACCACCTTGCCGACCCAGTCGATGTTGACGCCATAGCCCCACTGGCTGCCCGGGTCGAACAGCAGGCAGGTCTTGATGGAGGCGTAGGTGCTGGACACCACCGACGGGATGCCTTTGGCGCCGCGCAGCTTCAGGTCGTCGTGGCTGAAGAATTCGTAGCTGAAGCCGGCGGTGTGCAGCATCAGGTGGTCGATCGTGATGTCGCGCTTGGGCGCCCGCAGCTTCGGCTGGCCGTTGGCATCGAAGCCCTCGAGCACCTGGATCTCGGCGATCTCCGGCACGTACTTCTTGACCGGATCGTCCAGGCGCACCTTGCCCTCTTCCACCAACTGCATCAGCGTCGTGCCGGTGATGGCCTTGGTGGTCGAGAAGATGGCCATCACCGAATCGGTGGTCATCGGTGCGTCGCCACCCAGAGAGCGCCGGCCAGCGGCACCCTCGTAGAAATTGCCGTTGCGGTCGGTCGCCATCGCGACGACGCCGGGCGCACCGCCCGCAGCTCCCACGGTGGTGGCCAACACTGCGTCGGCGGCTCGCTTGAGGTGGTCGTTCATCGGTGTCTCCTGGGTCCGCGGGCGTGAGAGGTGGGCTGGCCGGAGTCGCCCTGAACTTGGCCAGCAGTCCGGCACTCTAGAACATCGCAGCGACTTCCGGGCCGTGGACAATCCCGCCTCCCCCCCCCGCCGGCGGCCTTGCCCGCCGGGCTACTCATGCAGCCCTGGAAAGAAGAATTCGCTTGTTCAAGAACCTGACGGTGTATCGCGTGGGCCCCGAATGGCAGGCCACGCTGGCGCAGATCGAAGACGCCCTTGCAGCAGCCCGTTTCGTCGAATGTGGCGCCACGCAACCCCAGTCCCTGGGCTGGGTGCCCCCGCGCGGCACCGAACATGCGCCGCTGATCGAATCCGTGGGCGGTCAGTGGCTGATGACGCTGATGGTTGAACGCAAGGCCTTGCCGTCGGCCGTGGTGAAGCGCCGCACCGAAGAGCTCGCACAGCAGGTCGAACAGGCCAGCGGGCGCAAGCCGGGCAAGAAGCAGACGAAGGAGCTGAAGGAGCAGGCCACCCTGGAGCTGTTGCCGATGGCCTTCACCAAGCGCGCCACGCTGAAGGTGTGGATCGATGCGAAGCAGCGGCTCCTGATGGTCGATGCCAGCAGCCCGGCGCGCGCGGGCGAGGTCGTCACCCAGCTGATCCAATCGATCGAAGGCCTGACGCTCGCACCGCTGCAGACCACCGAATCGGCCTCGGTCGCGATGTCCGACTGGCTGCTGAGCGGCGAGCCGCCGGCGGCCTTCTCGGTCGATCGCGAGTGCGAGCTGAAGTCCGAAGACGAGATGAAGTCGGTGGTGCGCTACGCCCGCCATCCGCTGGACATCGACGAGGTGCGCCAGCACATCACCGGCGGCAAGCGCCCGACGCGGCTGGCGCTGACCTGGCAGGGCCGGGTGTCCTTCGTGCTGACCGAGACGGGGCAGATCAAGAAGATCGATTTCCTCGACGTGGTGTTCGAAGGTCGTGCGCGCACCGACAAGGCCGATGACGCCTTCGATGCCGATGCGGCGATCGCCACCGGGGAGCTGGTGCAATTGATCCCGGACCTGATCGAGGCGCTCGGTGGCGAGCTGGACACCACCGTGCCGCCGAGCGCTGCCGCGGTGTCCGCCGAAGGTGCTGCCCGGGCCTTCACCCCGGTGGTCTGAGCACGGACTGTGGTGCACCCCAGTGCGCCTCGCACCAGCGGGCCACCGTCTCGCGTTGCGCGGGTGTGAGGTGCAGGCCGAGCTTGGTGCGGCGCCACAGCACGTCGGTGGCCGTGCGCGCCCATTCGTGGCGGTGCAGGCTGTGCAGCTCGGCTTCGAACAGGCCAGGGGCGATTTCGGCGCCCAGGCCCTGCGCGGTGACCAGCAGATCGACGCGTGAGCCGTGGCTGCGCGCCCAGCGTCTGAGGACGGCGGTCGGTACCTCGGGGTGGCGACGGAGCAGCACCTCGACAAAGCGTGCGAAGTCGACGTCGGGTCGACCCGTCCGGGCGATGCGGTCGCCGAGGTCGCCACCGGGCAGCGTGGCGGTCGCGGTCCATGCACCCGCGGCAATGTTCAGCGGCGCGCTCAGCAGATCGGCAGCCTCTTCGGCCAGCTTGCGGAACGTCGTCAGCTTGCCGCCCCACACCGACAGCAACGCAGGCCCCTGCGTGTCGAGTTCGAGCGCGTAGTCGCGCGTCACCGCAGCGGCATCGCCCGAGCCGTCTTCGAGCAGCGGGCGCACGCCGGCGTAGCTCCACACCACGTCCTCGGGGCCGATGGGCCGCGCGAAGCAACGGCTGACCTGCTCGCACAGGTAGGTCACTTCGGCCTCGTCGATGTGCGCCTCACCGATGGCACCGTGGTGCTCGACCTCGGTGGTGCCGATCAGCGTGAACTCGCCCTCGTAGGGGATCGCGAACACGACGCGGCGGTCGGGCGCCTGCAGCAGGTAGGCATGGTCGTGGTCGAACAGCTTCCTGACGACGATGTGGCTGCCCTTGACCAGCCGCAGCGGTCTTGGATGAGGCCGGTGCGCGTGATCGCCGAGGAACTGTGCCGCCCACGGGCCCGCTGCGTTCACCAGCGCGCGCGCGCTGACGTGCCGTGTCTCACCTGCCCCGCTGCGCAGCGTGACCTCCCAGTGATCGGCGCCGCGCTGCGCATCGACGCAGCGCCATCGCGTCAGCACCGTGGCGCCGTGCTCGGCCGCGTCGATCGCATTCAGCACCACCAGCCGGGCGTCGTCGACCCAGCCGTCGGAATAGATGAAGCCCTGTCGAAAGCGCGGTTGCAGCGGTGCGCCCGCCGCATGCCGGCGCAGATCGACGCGGCGCGAGTCGGGCAGCCAGGCGCGCCGGGCCAGGTGGTCGTAGAGGAACAGCCCGAGGCGGATCAGCCATGCCGGACGCACCGAGGCGTGATCCGGGTCGTGTGGCATCACGAAGCGCAGTGGCCACATGATGTGCGGCGCGCTGCGCATCAGGCGTTCGCGCTCGGCGAGGGCCTTGCGCACCAGCGCGAACTCGCCGTGCTCCAGGTAGCGCAGCCCGCCGTGGATCAGCTTGGTCGACGACGACGAGGTGTGCGCGGCCAGATCGTCTTGTTCGCACAGCAGCACCTGCTGACCGCGGCCGGCCAGGTCGCGCGCGATGCCGGTGCCATTGATCCCGCCGCCGACGACCAGTACGTCGAACGCAGCGGGGTTGGGAGAGGCAGGCACGGGTGCAGTTTGACGGATCTTCCCGATGCCGCACATGATCGGTCGGTCATGACCGCACCCACCCACCTCCTCGCGCTCGACCAGGGCACGTCCAGCTCACGCAGCATCGTGTTCGACCGCGGCGGGCGCATCGTCGCGATGGCGCAGCGCGAGTTCAAGCAGATCTATCCGCAGCCGGGCTGGGTCGAGCATGACCCGCTCGAGTTGTGGGCCACGCAGCTGGCCACTGCGCGCGAGGCGATGGCGACTGCGGGGCTCGCAGCGCGCGACATCGCTGCCATCGGCATCACCAACCAGCGCGAGACCACGGTGGTGTGGAACCGCCGTACCGGCGAGCCCATCCACAACGCGATCGTCTGGCAGGACCGCCGCACCACGGCGACCTGCAGCGCGCTGCGCGAGCGCGGGCTCGAAGACCTGTTCCGCCAGCGCACCGGGCTGCTGCTCGACCCGTACTTCTCAGGCACCAAGCTGAAGTGGATCCTCGACCAGGTGCCCGGCGCACGCGCGGCCGCCGAGCGCGGCGAACTGGCCTTCGGGACGGTCGACAGCTGGCTGCTGTGGCAGCTGACGCGCGGTCAATCTGGTGCTGCGGTGCATGCCACCGACATCAGCAACGCCTCGCGCACGCTGATGCTGAACGTGCACACCGGCCACTGGGACGACGACTTGCTGCAGGCACTCGAGGTCCCGCGCGAGGTGCTGCCGTCGGTGTGCCCTTCCAGTCACCGGTATGGCCACACATCGGCGGCCCTGTTTGGAGCGCCGATCGCGATCGGCGGTGTGGCCGGTGACCAGCAGAGTGCACTGTTCGGCCAGGCCTGTTTCCGGGCCGGCCTGGCGAAGAACACCTACGGCACGGGCTGCTTCATGCTGATGCACACCGGCAGCGCCTGCCAGAGTTCGGCCCACGGCCTGATCACCACCCGTGCGGCGCAGCCTGCCTCAGCGGCGCAGTACGCGCTGGAAGGCAGCGTGTTCATCGGCGGTGCGGTGGTGCAGTGGCTGCGCGACGGCTTGCACGCCATCGACAAGAGTGCCGCTGTGCAGGCGCTGGCCGAGAGCGTGCCCGACAGTGGCGGCGTGATGTTCGTGCCGGCGTTCACCGGGCTCGGTGCACCTTACTGGCAGCCCGAGGCGCGCGGTGCGATCGTCGGGCTCTCGCGCGGCAGCACCGTGGCGCACATCGCCCGTGCGGCGCTGGAAAGCATCGCCTTCCAGAGCGCCACGCTGCTGCAGGCGATGAGCCGCGATGCGGTGGCCGCTGGTGGGATCCCCGTGGCCGAGCTGCGGGTGGACGGTGGGGCCTGCGTCAACGACCTGCTGATGCAGTTCCAGGCCGATCTGCTGGGCGTTCCAGTGGTGCGTCCCCAGGTCATCGAGACCACCGCCTTGGGCGCGGCCTACCTGGCCGGCCTCAGCAGCGGCATCTACGGTGGTCTGGAGGAGCTCAGCGCGCTGTGGCAGGTCGAGTGTCGCTTCGAGCCCCGCATGCCGCACGACCGCGTGGCCGAACTGATGGGCCATTGGGAACATGCCGTGCGTCAGACCATGGCGCCATAGCGGCGCCATCCGAGCGACTCAGACGAAACCCAGCCGGCGCTGCGTGCCGAAGTTGCGCAGGTTCGGCAGCGTCGAGTCGAGCTGTGCGTCGCTGGCGCCGAACCAGCCGAGCAGCGTCGCGGCGTACTGGTCGACCGAGGTGGTCGGAATCCAGCGCCCTTGTTGCTCCCACGGATCGCTGCCGACGTCG
This sequence comes from Burkholderiales bacterium PBB1, assembly GCA_002255905.1. Taxonomy (GTDB): domain Bacteria; phylum Pseudomonadota; class Gammaproteobacteria; order Burkholderiales; family Burkholderiaceae_C; genus PBB1. The sequence goes on along the minus strand of NKIN01000004.1, from coordinate 3,958 downwards.
TCCTCGCCGCCCAGCACCAGCTGGGGGTAGGTGCCGTAGGTGGCGCGCCCTTGCACCGCACCGCCGATCACCAGGTGCTGATTGCCCCAGGCGTGATCGGTGCCGTTGCTGCTGTTGGGCTTGAAGGTGCGGCCGAAGTCGCTTTGGGTGAAGGTGGTGACGGCCTGTCCGAGACCGAGGTTGCGCATCGCTGTGTAGAAGGCGCCCAGTGCGTCGCCGACCTCCTGCAGGCGTCGCGCATGTTCGCCATCGGTGGCGTTGCCGGCGATCTGCCCCGCATGGGTGTCGAACCCGCCTGCCTGCGCGAAGAAGATCTGCCGATCGCCACCGACCGTTGCGTTGCCGGCGATCAGCTTGGCCACCTGATACAGCTGTCGGCCCAGTGGGGTCGTGATGTGCCCGCCGGAGGTGATCGGAGCGAAGGCCGCATCGATCGCCGGAATGGCGCCGGCGGTGCCGGGCTCGATCTTGACCAGCGCGCCCAGCCGCTGCGACACCGCGAAGGCCTCGCGCTGCATGCGCACGTAGGCGTCGGCCAGCACGGTGTCTTGCGACTGTGCATACATCGTGTCGATGGCGGCCTTGCGGGCCACGCGCGGCGCCCAGGTCAGGTCGGCCGGCTGCAGCCCATAAGCGCCGAAGGTGCTCCCGGGGCCAGGCAGCACCAGTGGGGATTGCAGCGTGGTCAGGCCGAAGCGCGCGTTGCCGCCGACCGAGATCACCGGGTTCACTGTGCCCAGTGCCGTCGATGCGCGCCCGCCCCAGCCACTGCGCTCCTGCGAGTGGGTGGTCGCGGTCTCCCACAGCACCTGCTGGTCGGAGTGCGAGAACAGCCCGTCGGGTTTCAGGGTTGCGCCGTTGGGGGTGCTGCGGTACTGCGCCTTGGTCAGCGGTGCGTACAGCGGTCCGACGTTGAACACCGGGGCGATGTGGCCCGCTGTGGCCGCCGCCGACAGCGCGCCCAGCGACGGGTGCAACCCGAACTCGGTGCCGGGCAGCGCCACGAGGCGTTCACGCGGAATCGCCAGCGCGCCTCGCACCGCGCCGTACTGTGCATACCGCGCAGCGTCGTTCGGGACGATGGTGTTCAGGCCGTCGTTGCCGCCATAAAGAAACACGCAGACCAGCGCCTTGTAGTCGGCCGCATGGGCGGGCCGGGCGCCCAGCAGCAGATTGCCGACGCTGCCAAAGCCCAGCGCACTGGCGCAGGTGGCGCCGGATTGCAACAACCAGCGCCGGCGCGCATCGAAAGTGGACGTCTTGTTCATGGGGTGATCCTTGTGCGGGGTTCAGCGCTCGACCTGGAAGTTCGGCGTGGCGAACACCAGGTAGGCGGCCGTCTTGACGCGGTTGGTCTGCCAGTTTGTCTTGTCGGTTGTCGCGGTCCACCACGACACGGCCTTGACGATCTCGGTGCGTGTCGCCGCGGGCAGTGGCACGCCTGTCGCGATCACCGACAGTCGATCGACCAGCTTGCCGGCGTCGGCCGCGTCGGCAGTGAAACGGCTCAGATCGATCCGTGTGCCGGTGGCATTCGGCACGCTCGTTGCCGGTGTCGAGCCGCCCCATTCGAACAGATAGGTCAGGAAATTCAGCCGCTGCAAGGCGGATCCGGCGTTGTGGATGCCGAAGCTCGGGCCCACCAGCGTGGTCCCGGGCACCGGGTAGTCCGGCGAGTAAAAGCTGAACACCGTGGGCGGGCGAAAGACATGCTCGCGCAACTCTTCGCCCCACCACCAGCTGAGCGCGTCGCCATCGCTCTGGCCATTCAGGCCGCGCAGAACGCTGGTGAACATCAGTACCGGATCGCGCAGCTTGCCGCCATTGGCCATGACGGTGGTGCTGCGTGCTTCGGGGTCGAGCAGCACGGCGGCCACGGTGGCCGCCAGATCGCCGCGTTGACCGGTACCGAAGGTGCTGTACTTGCCGGTGGTGAAAGCCGCCGACACCCGTGACACATAGGCTGGCGATGGGTTGCTGCTCACCAGTTGCTGGATCAGCTGCCGGCCGATGAAGGGCGCGGTGTTCGGGTGGGCCATCAGGCTGTCCAGCACCACCTCGAGCGCAGCCGGGGCCGTCAGGCCTGCGCGCAGCGAGGTGCCCGAGAGCAGCTGGCGTGCGGCGGTGTCGTGCCGCGCCTCGACGGCCACCATGTCGCCGTTGTGGAAGCGGCAGTTCGTGCCTTTGGGCCAGCAGCCCCACGGGGTGGCACCGCCGGCCGGGTAAGTCCAGCCGGTCAGCGCGTAGGCATAGGCGCGCACCGTGTCGTTGTCGTAGGTGGGCGCACAGGCGCCGCCGCGCAGGCTTCCGTCCGCGTTCAGCAGGCAGGTGCCGACCGAGAACAGCTGCAGCAACTCACGCGCGAAGTTCTCGTTGGGCGCCGCCTTGTCGTTGTTGACGTTGTTCAGATAGTCGCCCATCACCGGCGACAGCGCGACCTTTTTCAGCATCTGCCGGTAGTTGCCGAAGGCGTTGTCGAGCAGGGTGTTCTGGTAGTTGCGCAGCCCGTAGGTGCCATCGACATCGACGCCACTGACGACCAGGATCTGCTGCAGCGCGAACGCCACGCGCTGGCGCAGCTGGTCCTGCCGTGTGGTGGCGTTGCGGTAGAAGTCCCAGACCAGCGGAATGCTCGAGAAGTTGTCGCGCCAGCAGTTCGGTCCGGCGTGCGACGGTTGGTCGCAGTAGGAGGTGGTGTTGGTGTTCTGATGCACCGAGGCATTGCCGCCACTGCTGTAGCGCGACGCGGCCAGTTGCATCTGTGCGGCGATCCAGACTGCCGCCCCTTTGGCCTTGATGTCAGCCGTCAGGGCTTCGGTGTTGCCGAAGCTCGCCTGCATGGCCAGCCGGGCGGCGTTGCGGGTTGCTGCGTCGGCGGTCACCGTGGCCGTTGGCGTCGCTGTGGCACCGGTCTTCACCACCGGTGCCACCGCCACCGGGGTGGTGGCGGCCACCGCCCTGTACACCTCGCAGCGCTTGACCGTGCCGACCGCCGGATCGCGGCCGAACGAGGCGTTGGTACAGGCCACCACACCCGAGCGTGTCTTTTGTACCCACTTGCCGGTCACGCCGTACCGCACGCTTTGCGAGCCGCTGGTCTTGAAGTTGCTGCCCTCGCTGGCGACGGTCACCCATTGCAGGGTCGAGGCCGCAACACCTGCGCCCGACGCCCCCATGAGGACACCACCCGCCAACAGCGCCAGCATCCCTCGAACCCGTCGCAGGTTCGCTGCTGCATCGCCTTGTATCCACCCGTATCCCGTAGCCATCGGCACGCCTCCATGGACTGACAAACCTGCTCGAAACCGTCACCTGCGGCCGCGGGTGGTGACGTGAAACGGCAGCCCGAGGCGCGCGTTTGTCCGTCGCTGTGTACTGGTTCACGATGGCCACGGTGCCGGTGGAGCAGGAGCACATTCATGCAGGCGCAGTGCCGGCAGCGGTGTCCATTGACAACTGCTTGCACAGCCGGGCGTCTGGATACAAAGTGCCCCAGAACCGGGAGGTCTGGCGCATGGCGAGTCGATGGCGTGGCCGCTGCAGGACGCAGCGGTGGCGCTCGGGTGCCGAGCGCAGCGCCGGGCATCGCGCCCGGCGCAAGAGTTGAGCGGCGCGCGCGCCGCCCGGTTCACTGCTTGATGGCTTCGATCTGGATCAGCAGCTTGATGTCGTCCGGAATGACCGGCAGGCCGTAGCCCATGCCGAAGTCGCTGCGCTGAATGGTGGTCTCGAAATCACCGCCGCAGACCTCGCGTTTGAAGAACGGGCTGTCGTAGCAGTTGTAGTTCGTCGCCGTGAGGGTGACTGGTCGCGTCTTGCCCAGCAGCGTCAACGTGCCGCTGACGGCTGTCACCTTGTCGCCGTCGAAGCTGAATTTGTCGCCGACGAATTTCGCGCTGGGGAATTCCTGGGCCTTCAGGAAGTTCTCGCCTTTCAGATGGCTGTCGAACAGTGCCAG
>NKIN01000007.1 GCA_002255905.1 Burkholderiales bacterium PBB1 | reverse complement strand
GCTCACGCACAGCGGGCTTTTTGCTGGGGTCACGGCATCACTGGGCCGCCTGGCGCAGCATGTCGACCACCGGTCGCCGCAGCACATCGCGCAGCCCCCACCAGCCCGCCGCCAGCGACAGCAGCGCGCCCGCCAGCGCACCGAGCAGTGGCACCCAGGGAGACGGTTGCCAGCTGAATCCGAACACCTGGCTCGCGAGCAGCCACCCCACCGCAACAGCCGCCGCCGACGCCAATGCACCCGCCAGCGCGCCCACGCCCAGCAACTCGGCACGCTGCACCTGCCCAAGCAGCTTTCCACTCGCCCCGAGGGCGCGCATGACGGCGAATTCCCGCGACCGCGATTCACGTGTGGCTGTTACCGCTGCAAATAGCACCACCAGCCCGGCCGCGAGGGTGAACACGAACAGGAACTCGACCGCGCCGACCACCTGCCCCAGCACGTTCTGAATCTGGGCGATCGATGCGGAGACATCGATGTTGGTCAGGTTCGGAAACTGCCGGATCAGCGCGTTGTCAAACTCGGTTGCAGCTTTTGGACCACCGGCCGTCGGAACCTTGAAGGCCGCGATGTAGGTGATGGGCATGTTGTCGAGCGCAGCGTTCGGGAACAGCACGAAGAAGTTGACCCGCATCGACGCCCAATCGACCTTGCGCAGGCTGGTGACCCGGGCCTCGACCGGCTGCCCGGCGATGTCGAAGCGCATCGTGTCGCCGAGCTTCAGCCCGAAGGTCTCGGCCAGCCCCGACTCGACGCTCAGGCCACCCTGCTCTTCAGCCACCCAGCGGCCACCGGCCAGCTGGTTGTGCGCCGGCAGCACGGCGGTGTGGCTCAGGTTGAACTCACGCTCAACGAGACGGCGGGCGCGGTCGTCGGTCATCGTGTCGGCATCGAGCGTGCGGCCGTTGATCGCGACCAGCCGACCGCGGATCATCGGAAACCAGTCGTACTGCGTGACGCCGGCCTCGCGCAGCCGGGCCTGGAAAGCCTCGGCCTGATCGGGCTGCACGTTGATGACGAAGCGGTTCGGCGCATCGGGTGGCGTGGCCTCACGCCAGCTGGCCACGAGGTCGGTGCGCAACAGCACCAGCAGCACCAACGCCAGCAGCCCGACGGCCAGCGCCGACACCTGCAGCACGGCAAAAGCGGGCCGCGCTGCGATCTGCCGTGTGGCCAGCACCAGCCAACGCGGCGCATTCGACTCCGGCACCGCCCGGCGCAGCAGCCACACCGAGAGCCAGCTCAGCAGCGCGAACAGCGCCATGGCGAGTGCAAAGCCACCCACGGCGATCAGGCCGAGCTTGAGATCCGACGATGCGGCGAGCAGCAAGCTCGTGAAGCCCAGCGCACCGGCCATCAGCACCGCGAGCGACGCCGGCTTCAGTGCACCCATCTCGCGACGGATCACGCGCAGCGGCGGCACCCGGGCCAGTTGCAGCACCGGAGGCGCACCAAAGCCCAGCAGCAAGGTGAAGCCCACCCCCAGGCCGAACAGCGCCGGCCACCACGAGGCGGATGGCAGGCTGGCGGTGACCAGCCCGGCCAGCAGCCAGACGAAGCCGTGGTGCACCACGAATCCGAGCGCCACACCGACACCACTGGCCAGCAGCCCCACCAGCGCGAACTCGACCAGATACTGCAGCGCGATCGTGCGTTGCGGCTGGCCGAGCACACGCAGCATCGCGCAGTCGTCGAGGTGGCGACTGGCAAAGTCACGCGAGGCGATGCCCACCGCCACTGCGGCCAACAAGGCCGACAGCAACGCGACGAGGTTCAGGAATTTCTCGGCGCGGTCCAGCGTCTGGCGCAGCTCGGGACGCCCGCCTTCGAGCGACTCGACACGCACGCCGCGCATCGCTGCCGACTTCAGCTGCGCCTCGGTCCAGGTGGTGAACTCGCGCACCCGCGGGTCGTTGCCTCCCGCCACATCTTTCGATGCGACCAACAGACGGTAGGTGACGCGGCTGGCCGGCTGGATCAGGCCGGTCGAAGCGAGGTCGGCCTGGTTGAGCATCACCCGCGGCGAGAAGCTGATGAAGCCGGCACCGCGATCAGGTTCAACCGCAATCACTCGCGCGATGCGCAAGGTGGCGTCCCCCAGCAGCAAATCGTCTCCAACCTTCAGCGACAGCGCATCGAGCACCGCGGCCTCGACCCAGAGGGTGCCCGGCTCAGGTGCCTGCGCGACGGACGCCTCGGCCGTGCCAGGCCCGGCGCTCAGGCGCAGCTTGCCTCGCAGCGGATAGGCGTCGCTGACCGCCTTCACGCTGACCAGCCGAGACGCACCGCCCTGTGCATCAGGGGCTCGCCCCATGCTGGGGAAGGTCGTGGTGGTGGCCGTGACGAGGCCGAGCGCCCTCGCCTTCTCCACCACGGCCACCGGTGTCGGCTGGTCGCTGGCCACGATGGCGTCTCCACCCAGCAATTGAGTGGCGTCGCGGGACAGGCCGGCATTCAGGCGATCGGCAAAAAAGCCCACGGCCGTCAGTGCGGCCACCGCCAACGCGACCGCGACGAACAGCAGTCGCAATTCACCGGCGCGGAAGTCACGCGTCAACTGGCGCCAGGCCAGCGACCAGACGGATACGGTGTGACGGGTGGGCGCAGCAACAGGAGTCATGCCGGCACCTTACCTGAGCGGCGTGGACGGCGCCCGCGGCGGGTGATTCGCCAGCGCTCGGATCACAAGATCAACAGCGCACGGAAATCGTTGACATTGGTATACGTCGGGCCCGTTGTGACCAGGTCCCCGAGCGCCGCAAAAAAAGAATACGCATCGTGCCGATCGAGGCTGTCCTGCGGCGCGAGGCCCAGCGCCTCGGCGCGGGCCAGCGTGTCGGGCGTGACGATGGCGCCGGCGTTGTCCTCGACACCGTCGATGCCATCGGTGTCGGCTGCCAGCACGTGCACACCGGGCTGGCCTTGCAGTGCGATCGCGCATCCGAGCAGGAACTCGGTCGCCCGACCTCCGCGCCCGCCCTTCGATGTCACCGTCACGGTCGTCTCACCCCCGCTCAGGATCACGCAGGGCCGGGCGAATGGGCTGCCGCGCCTCGCCACGGCACGCGCCAATGCGGCATGCACCCGGCCGACCTCGCGCGATTCGCCCTCGATCTCGTCGCTGAGGATGTGCGCCTCGATGCCTGCGGAGCGGGCCATGGCAGCCGCAGCCTCCAGCGATTGCTGTGGCGTGGCGATCAGGTGCACCGCGTGGCCGTTGAACCGTGGATCACCAGGCTTCGGCGTCTCGTACACCCCACGCTCCAGGCCCTGCCGAACGACGTCCGGCACCTCGATCGCGTAGCGCCGCAGGATCGCCATGGCATCTGCACAGGTGCTGGTGTCGGCCACCGTCGGCCCGCTGGCGATCACCTCGGGCGCATCGCCCGGGACATCGCTGATCAGCAGCGTGACCACGCGTGCCGGGTGACACATCGCTGCGAGCCGCCCGCCCTTGATCGACGACAGGTGCTTGCGCACGCAGTTCATCTCGTCGATCGCCGCACCGCTGTGCAGCAACGCCCGGTTGATGGCGCGCTTGTCGTCGAGCGACACCCCGTCGGCGGGCAGCGTCAGCAGCGCCGAGCCGCCACCGGAAATCAGGCAGAGCACCAGGTCGTCAATGCTCAAGCCCTGCACCAGAGTGGCGATGCGCTGCGCCGCTTGCAAACCCGCCGCATCAGGCACCGGGTGCGCCGCCTCGACGACCTCGATGCGGCCCGGCATCGATCGGTAGGCCAGCGGCACATGGTCGTAGCGGGTGACGACCAGCCCGGACAGCGGCGCCTCACGAGGCCACAGCGCATCGACTGCAGCGGCCATCGCGCCACCCGCCTTGCCGGCACCGACGACCACGGTACGCCCCGCAGGCGGCGCAGGCAGGAAAGGCCCGATCACGGACGACGGCAAGGCCCGCGCCACGGCCGCATCGAACAGTGCGCGCAGAAACCCTCGCGGGTCGGTCTGGGGCGAAGGCACGGCCGCGTGGCTCATCGGATGCGGACCCATGAAAACTCGAGCCAGTTGTCCGCCCGGTGCACCACGTCGATGTTCTGACGCACTGCCCACGGCACCACCTGGCGGTGCAGAGGCAGTGTCAGCACCTGGTCCTTGTTCTGCTGCAGCGCCGCCTTGATCAGTTGCTCGCGCTTGACCGGATCGGCTTCGCGGCTGGAGGCCGCGGCCATTTCATCGAGCCTGGCGTTGGTGATCTGACCGAAGTTCCAGGCACCGATGCCGCCCTCGCCGCGGGTGCGCAACAGCGGTGTCAGCGTTGTTTCGGCATCGGTGATCGAGCCCCCCCAGCCGAGCAGGTACATCGAGGTGTCGAGTCGCTGCAACTTGGGGAAGTAGGTCGAGCGCGGCATCGCATTCACGCGCAACTTGACGCCGATCTTGGACCACATCACGGCCAGCGCCTGGCAGATCTCCTCGTCGTTGATATAGCGGTTGTTGGGACAGTCGAGCGTCACGTCGAAGCCCTGCGGGTAGCCCGCATCGGCCAGGGCCTGCCGGGCCGCGGCCAGATCGAACGGGATCCGCGCTTCCAGCGCCGCATCGCTGTAGGCGCCCATCGGCGACGGCGTGATGCCGCCGGTGGGGAGCGCCTGGCCTCGCATCAGGCGGCTGCGGATCGTCTCGATGTCGATCGCCTGGTACAGCGCGCGGCGCACCCGGACATCCTTGAACGGGTTGCGACCCTTGACGCTGCTGTAGAGCAGCTGATCCCGCCCCTGGTCCATGCCGATGAACACGATGCGGTTCTCCGGTCCTTCGATCACTTTCACACCCGGCGCATTGCGCAATCGGGCGGTGTCCTGCGGCGCCGGGTCGAGCACGACATCGAGCTCGCCGGAGATCAGCGCGGCCACCCGTGTGGCGTCGCTCTTGATCGGGGTGTAGATCACTTCCTGCACATTGCCTTCGAAGCGGCCCCACCACCCAGGGGATCGGCGGTAGACGGTCTTCACATCGGGCTGGCGCAGCACCAGTGTGTAGGGGCCCGTGCCATTGGCGTGCAGGGCGGCATAGCCCTCCTGTCGGCTCTTGTAATCGATCGGCTTCGCGGCGCCGTTTTTCTCGGCCCACACGCGGCTCATGATCGGGACCGTGCTCAGGTGCTGCAGGAACACGGGGTTGATCTGCTTCAACACGAATTCGACCGTCAGGTCATCGATGCGCCTGGGTTCTCCCAGCGCCTGCGCGTAGGCCTTGATGTCCGAGGCGCTGTCACGCGCACGCAGCACCGAGAAGACCACATCGTCGGCGGTGAAGGGCGTGCCATCGTGAAACTTGACATCCGGACGCAGCTTGAAGCGCCAGTGCAACGCACCGCTTTGCTGCCACGAGATCGCGAGCGCCGGCACGATCGCCAACTGGCGGTCACGGCTGACGAGCGACTCGTAGACCTGGGTGTTCAGGTTGTTGGTCAGCGACTCGTTTTGCGAATGCGGATCCATCGTCAATGGATCGCCCTGTGACGCCCAGCGCAGTGTCTGGGCCGATGCAGCAGAGGCCAGCAGCCATCCCGCCATCACATAAAGCAAGGCTTGGAGATGTCGCCGCGGCGCGGCACACCTGCCATGCACCCATGCTGAACCACGCGCTGTCATGAACCGACCCTGGATGTCAAAGGGTCAGTGTAGGGCTCCAACGCCAGGGGCGTGGCTAGACCTTGCGCCCCATCTTGCGCAGCGCCTCTTCGCCCGCCCACAACTCGTCGAGGTGGGTGAATTTCCAGGTGTCGTTCGATTCGCGGCTGATGATGCGGTCGGAGCAGCTCGAATGCGACAGATCCAGCAGCCGTGGCGGCACATGCAGCCCCTGCTTGGTCGAGAAAAACACCTTCACCACAGGGCTGGTCAGGGCCTGCTCGTTCTGTTCGGTGACCACCGCCAGCAGCCCGGATTTCAGCCGCACCAGCGAGCCCACCGGATAGATGCCCAGGCTGGTGACAAAGGCCTTGAAGATCGGCAGATCGAAGTGCCCGTTGGCCCAGCTGGCCATCCGGGCGATCGACTCGGCCGGATCCCAGCCTTGCTTGTAGGGCCGGTTCGAGGTGATCGCGTCGTACACGTCACACACCGAGCCCATCCTCGCGAACAGCGAGATCTGGTCGCCCGAGAGCTTGTCCGGGTAACCCGAACCGTCCATCTTTTCATGGTGATGCAGGCACACGTCCAGCACCTCATCGTGTACCGACCCACCCGACTGCAGCAGGGCATGGCCTTTCTGAGGGTGCGTCCTGATCAGGTCGAATTCCTCGTCCGTCAGCCGGCCCGGCTTGTTCAGGATGTGCAGCGGCATCACTGCCTTGCCCATGTCGTGCAGCAGGCCCGCCTTGGCTGCCATCCGGGTCTGGGCTTCGTCCAGATTGAGCTGCTTGGCCAGCGCGGCCATCAAGGCGGCCACGGCCACCGAATGCATGTAGCTGTAATCGTCGTGGGTCTTCAGCCGTGCCAGCGACAGCAGCGCGCTCGGGTTGCGCCCGACCGAGGTGGCAATCTCGTGAACCAGCTCGGCGCACTGTTCGTTGTAGACCACACGGCCCATGCGGGCCTCGGCAAACAGCGAGATCACTGCCGCGCGCGCCTGGTTGCACAGCGCTGCCGCACGGCGCACCTCTTCGGCGAATTCGACCGTCTTCTCGCCTGACACCGCCGCAGCGCGGGCCAGATCAGTGGCGGTATCGACATCCACCACCACGCGACGCGATGCGCCAGGGCCGCTGACGGTGCTCTGCGCGCTGGCCTCACCATCGTCCGGGGTCGCGACATCCAACCCCTTGGTCACGTCGATCCAGCACTCCTTGATGCCACTTTCCTGCAGCTTGGCCAGATCGGCCGCATCGCGCAGAACGAACTTCGTCTTCCAGAAGGGATGGTCCAGCCATGCCCCGCACATTTCGTGCAGATGCATGCCCAGGCGCATCTGATCGACCGGGACACGCTTGAGGTTGGGAGGAGTATTCACGTCAGCCTATATCGGCACCCACGGTCCGCGCCTTGAGACGGCGCGGCTGCATGCCGGACCCCGTTTGACACACCTCAAACAGAAAACCGCCCGATGGGCGGCTTTCTGCAAGGCTGGCGGATCGTCGTGCCGACAGCTGGAGTTCAGCGAAACGACGATTGCGGTACGGTACTCAGCGCACCCGGCAGAGAGCCGATGTACGCCGCCAGTTCCTTCAATTCAGCGTGGGTGTACTGGCGCGCCATGCCACCCATGATCGGGTTCTTGCGACCCACCTGTGGGTTGCCGTCGGTCTGGTAAGCCTTCAGCGCCACGTAGAGGTAATCGGCGTGCTGGCCAGCGATCTTCGGATAAGCGGGCGAGATGGGCGAGCTGAAGTTCTCACCGTGGCAAGACGCACAGTTGGCCTTCTTCAGCAGCTCGGCCACGCGAGGCGTCGGTGGCTGCTGAGGCGCACCGGCCGGAACCGGTGCGATGCCCTTGCCCTGGGCTTCGTAGAAAGCAGCCAGATCGGCCATGTCCTGGTCGCTCAGCGTGGCGGCGATGCCCCGCATCGACGGGTGCAGCCGCTCGCCCTTCTTGTAGGCGGCGAGTGCGGCCACGATGTACTGTGCGTTCTGGCCGCCGATCTTCGGCACCTTGTGAATTTCGGGAAAGCTGGCCTGGTAGCCGACGATGCCATGGCAGCCTATGCACAACGACGCCTTGCCTTCGCCTGCCTTGGCATCCTGCGCGACGGCAGCGGTGCTGAAAGCGCCAGACATCAACATCAACGACAGGGCGAGCGAGTGCAGTGGTCTCATGATCGGGAGAGTACGGAGTGCGGGGTAATCAACAGCCTTGAAGTATAGAGGGCCGCCGAGGGAGCCCAGGGTCTGCGGAACAGCCTGAAGCATCAGCGGAGACCTCGTTTCTCTATACTGCCTCGGCATCGACGGTTCAGTGGGCTGAGAGCACAGCGACATGAAGTTCAAAGGCACGCAAGACTACGTCGCCACTGACGATTTGATGCTCGCGGTCAATGCCGCCGCCACGCTGAAGCGGCCCTTGCTGGTCAAGGGCGAGCCGGGCACCGGCAAGACGATGCTCGCCGAGGAAGTCGCCAAGGCCCTGGGCATGCCGCTGCTTCAGTGGCACATCAAGAGCACCACCAAGGCCCAGCAGGGGCTTTACGAGTACGACGCAGTGAGCCGGTTGCGCGACAGCCAATTGGCCGACATCGACGGCGGCGCGAAGGTCCGAGACATCCGCAACTACATCGTTCAGGGTGTGTTGTGGAAGGCCTTCACTGCCGAGCAACCGGTGGTGCTGCTGATCGACGAGATCGACAAGGCCGACATCGAATTCCCGAACGATCTGCTGCGCGAGATCGACCGGATGGAGTTCTATGTGTACGAGACGCGCGAGCTGATCCGCGCGGTGCATCGCCCCCTGGTCTTCATCACCTCGAACAACGAGAAAGAGCTGCCCGACGCCTTTCTGCGGCGCTGCTTCTTCCACTACATCCAGTTTCCCGATGCGGCCACCATGCAGCGCATCGTCGAAGTGCACTTCCCCGACCTGAAGAAGAACCTGCTGGCAGCCGCCTTGCAGCGTTTCTATGAAGTGCGCAGTCTGCCCGGCCTGAAAAAAAAGCCCTCGACTTCCGAACTGCTCGACTGGCTGAAGCTGCTGGTCGCCGAAGACATCCCGCTGGCCGCTCTGCAAAGCCAGGACGATGCGGTGGTCGTGCCGCCGCTGCTCGGCGCCCTGCTGAAGACCGAGCAGGACACCTCCCTGTTCGAGAAGCTGGTGTTCATGCAGCGGCAACGCCGTTGATCGGTCACGGCCGCCATGGGTGCACTGACCGACCCGATCGCGTTGCGCGGCCTGCATGCCACCCTGCTGCCGCTGACGCACGAGCATGAGGCTGCGCTGGCCGAGGCGAGCCGAGACGGCGCACTGTGGAGACTTTGGTACACGACCGTGCCGAGCCCCGAGCGCATGCATGCTGAGATCGAGCGGCGCGTCGCGCTGCACGCTGCAGGCACGATGCTGCCGTTCACCGTGCTGGACGCGAACGGCGTGCCGGTCGGCATGACCAGTTTCATGAACATCGATGCGACGCACCGCCGCGTCGAGATCGGCTCGACCTGGTACGCGGCCCGAGTGCAGCGCACGGCGCTCAACACCGAGTGCAAGCTGATGCTGCTGACACATGCGTTCGACACGCTGGGCTGCATCGCGGTCGAGTTCCGCACGCATCGGCTCAATGTGCAAAGCCGGCGTGCCATCGAGCGCCTGGGAGCACAGCTCGACGGCATCCTTCGCGCACACCAGCGCATGCCTAATGGCACGCTGCGTGACACCGCCGTCTACAGCATCACGGCGAGCGAGTGGCCAGCGATACGCGCGCACCTGCAATGTCTGCTGGACCGGCCGCAATGCTGATCAACTTCTTCTTGTCGTTGCGCGACGCGAAACTGAAGGTATCGGTGCGCGAGTACCTGACATTGCTCGATGCGCTGCGTGCAGGCGTGCTCGACGACGAGGACGCAGGCGGCCCCACGCTCGATGCTTTTTATGTGCTGGCGCGCACCACGCTGGTGAAGGACGAAGCACTGTTCGACCGCTTCGATCAAGCCTTCGCCACGTATTTCAAGGGCGTCGAGACGCTGACGGATTTCGCCCAGGACATCCCGCTCGAGTGGCTGCGCAAGGTGCTCGAACTCGAGCTGAGCCCGGAAGAGAAAGCCGCCATCGAGAAGATGGGCTGGGACGAGCTGATGGACACCTTGAAGCAGCGCTTCGAGGAGCAGAAGGAGCGCCATCAGGGCGGCAGCAAATGGATAGGCACCGGCGGCACGAGTCCGTTCGGTGCCTATGGCGTGAACCCGCAGGGCATCCGCATCGGGCAAGACCGCAGCCGGCAGCGCAGTGCGGTCAAGGTGTGGGACCAGCGGCGCTTCAAGGACTACGACGCCGACGCCGAACTCGGCACCCGGCAGATTCAGGTCGCGCTGCGCAAGCTGCGGCGTTTCGCACGCCAGGGCTCGGCCGACGAGCTCGACCTCGACGACACGATCCGCGCCACGGCGGCCAACGCCGGGCACCTCGATCTGAAGATGATTCCCGAGCGGCACAACCACATCAAGGTGCTGTTGCTGATGGACGTGGGCGGCACCATGGACGACCACGTGCAGCGCGTCGAGGAGATGTTCAGCGCCGCCAAGTCGGCGTTCAAGCACCTGGAGTTCTATTACTTTCACAACTGCGTCTACGACTTCATGTGGAAGCACAACCAGCGCCGCCACAGCGAGAAGTTCCCGACGCACGACATCCTGCGCAAGTACAACAAGGACTACAAGCTGATCTTTGTCGGTGACGCGACGATGAGCCCCTACGAGATCCTGCAGCCCGGTGGCAGTGTCGAGTACCACAACGAGGAGCCAGGCGCCGCGTGGCTGCAGCGGCTGACACAGAGCTTTCCGAAATTCGTCTGGATCAACCCCGAACCCCAGGCGCTGTGGGGCTATCGCCAGAGCATTGCACTGATCCAGCAGATGATGAACCAGCGCATGTACCCGCTGACACTGCCTGGCCTGGACGCGGCCATGCGCGCGCTCAGCCGATGAGGGGGCTGCGCCTCGCAGCATGGCTGGGCTGCTGTGCCCTGGCGCTCGGCACCGGTGGCTGCGCCAGCGTGAAGCAGCTGTTCTTTGCTGAACCTACGGCGGCTGTCGATGCAGCAAGCCCTTCGGCCAAGCCATCGATCGCGGTGTACCGCCTCGAGATCGAGGCACCGGGCGAATTGCGCACCTTGCTGCAGACCTACCTCGATCTGTCGCGGTTCCAGAAGGTGCCCGAAGGCGAGGACATCACGTCCGCTGAAATCGACCGGCTGATCGCCGCGGCACCGGCACAAGCGCGTGCGCTGCTCGAAACCGAGGGCTACTTCAATCCGGCGGTGAGCGTGACGCGCGTGGGCGGCGGGACGGGCTCGGCGGTCGCGCCCGCGGCTGCGGCGCCCGCGTCAGACGCAGCCTCATCCAGCCCGCGTGCTGCGCCGGCGACGCTGCCCTTGCTGCGCGTGCGGGTCAAGCCCGGCCCGCGCGCGGAGATCGACCACTTTGCGTTCACGGCAGAAGGTCCGCTGCGGCAAGCCGCGGATGCCGGCGCACTCGATGCGAAAGTGCTGATCGCCCAGGTGCGCAACGGCTGGCGGCTGCCGCCTGGCGTGCCGTTCCAGCAGTCGGAATGGACTGGCGCCAAGAACAATGCGCTGGCCAAACTGCGCGCCGATGGCTATCCCGCGGCCACCCTGAGCCGCTCGAGCGCGCTGGTCGATGCGCAGACCAACACCGTGAAGCTGGACGTCACCGCCGACAGCGGCGTGCTGTACAAGCTCGGACCGCTGCGCATCAACGGACTTCAACGCTACGGCGAGAACAGCGTACAGAAGCTGTCGCTGCTGACACCAGGTGCGCCGTACCGCGAATCGCAGCTGATCGACTTCCAGGAGCGGCTGCAGAAAAGTGGTCTGTTCGAAGGGGCCTCGGTGGCACTGGACACCGACCCCACCACCGCCGAGGCCGCGCCGGTCAACGTACAGCTGCGCGAACTGCCACTCCAGCAAGCCACCTTCGGCACCGGCTACAGCGCCAACACCGGGCCGCGAGTCACTGTCGAACACCTGCATCGGCAGCCCTTCGGCTGGGAGTGGATCGCCAAGAACAAGCTCGAACTCGGCCCGAAACTGAGATCGTGGTCGGGCGAGCTGACCTCGTATCCACTGGAGGGCCTCTACCGCAACCTGATCGCCGGCAGCGCGGAGCAATTGAAGACCGTCGACGAGGTACGCAATTCATGGAGCGCCCGGATCGGCCGCACCCAGGACACCACGCAGATCGAGCGGCTGTACTACATCGAAGCCACGCACTCGCGGCTGGACACCACCTCCAACACCGGCACCACCACGGTGAGCAACGACGCCTACACCGGCAACTACCA
This sequence comes from Burkholderiales bacterium PBB1, assembly GCA_002255905.1. Taxonomy (GTDB): domain Bacteria; phylum Pseudomonadota; class Gammaproteobacteria; order Burkholderiales; family Burkholderiaceae_C; genus PBB1. The sequence continues at coordinate 60,820 of NKIN01000007.1, read as the reverse complement.
CTGGGTCTACCGCGACGTCGACAGCGTGTTGCTTCCCACCGATGGCTACACCTTGTCGGCCGAGGTGGCGGGCGGGTACGCGGTCAGCGGCACCGGTGCAGAAAGCAGCGGTCCGTTCGGCCGTGTGTACGGACGCTACACGTTGTACCGACCGCTGGGCGGCGCGTGGTTCGCCACCGGGCGGATCGAGGGCGGCGAGGTGCTGGCCAGCGGCAAGGTCGGCATCCCGGACACACTGCTGTTTCGCGCCGGCGGCGACGATTCGGTGCGCGGCTACGCCTATCGCTCGCTCGGGCCCAAGGTCGGCGGCGCGTTGCTCAGCGGTCGGGTGCTGCTCACGGGCAGCGCCGAGGTGGCGCATCCGATCTCGACACGGTTTCCCACCTTGTGGGGCGCCGCCTTCATCGATGCGGGCAACGCCGCCGATCACTGGAAGAACCTGAACCCGGTGCTGGGCTATGGTGTCGGCCTGCGCTGGCGCAGCCCGGTCGGTCCACTGCGCATGGACCTGGCCTACGGCGACGACGTGCACAAGTTGCGCCTGCATCTGAGCGTGGGAATTGCGTTTTGACGAACCACGAAGACACCGCTGCTGCAAGCCCACCCCCGGTGCCACGCCGCCCACCGCGGCGAGGAATGGGGCGGGCGGTCATAGGCCTGTGCTCGCTGGCGCTGCTGGTGGGTGCACTGGGCGCAGCGCTGTGGTGGGCCGTGCGAACCGAAGACGGCAGTGCATGGCTGGTGTCGAGGCTGCCGGGAGTCGAAGTCACTGCACCTCGCGGCACGCTGTGGGGCGACTTCGAGACCGGGCGCGTGGTGCTGTCGCTGTCGGGCACCGACCAGATCGTCTTCACCGGCCTGGGCTGGCGAGGGCTGCATCTCTCGCGCAGCGACGCACCAGGCGTGTGGGCTCGGTTGTCCGCGGCCGAACTGCACGCCTCACGCGTCGATGTGCTGCTGGCGCCGAGCGAGGGCACGATGTCCGCCCCCACCCACCTGCACCTGCCGTTGCAGATCGACGTCGAGGCGCTGCAGATCGGGGTCGTGCAGGCCAGTTCACTGGGCAACCACCCGCTGCGCGAACTGCGTGCCCGTGTGCAGCTGGGTGCGGCCAACGGTGCCGAGCACCGGCTCGAGGCACTGAGCGCCGGCTGGGATCGGCTGCAGGCGAGTGGCACCGCGCGCATCGCCACACGCGCACCGTTTGCGGTCGATCTGAACCTCGCGGTGTCGCAGGCCCAGGTGACACCCACCGTCACCGGCGCGCTGGCGGGCGCGGCACCACAGGCGACGCCGCCGATCGACCTGGCCGCCTGGCAGGCCACGCTCGCCCTGACCGGCCCGCTGGACGCGCCCACGCTGAAGGCCAGCGTGCAATCGCCAGCCACCGCAACGCACCCCGCGCAATCGCTGAACGCGCAGGCCGGCTTGCGCCCCTTCGCAGCCTGGCCGCTCGCCGATCTGCAGGCGCAGACCCGCGCCCTCGATCTGTCGGCCTTGAGCCACTCGGCGCCCATCACCGCATTGACCGGCGAAGTGACCGTGCAAAGCTCCGCCATCGACAGGCCGATCGCTGCGCATGTCAACCTGAGCAACGACGTCGCAGGACGCTGGAACGATGGCTTCGTGCCGCTGCGCCAGCTGACGGCTGACCTGAGCGCCCATGCCGACGACCCCGGCACCGTGGAGCTCAAGACCTTCGAGGCCGAGTTCGGCACCCGCACGCAGCCGGGTGGCAGCCTGACGGGCAGCGGCCGCTGGCATGCCGACCGATCGACACTGACGGCCACGCTGCACGCCTTGCAACCCTCGTTGCTCGATGCGCGCGCGCCGGTGATGTCGATCGGCGGACCGCTTTCACTCGCGTTGGTCGCGCCGACCAGCGCGTCACCCACGCCAGCGAGCGGTGCTGCGTCGTCCTCCACCAGCGCCGCGGCAGCCGCCTCGCCGCAGATCGAATTGCAGCTCGATCTGACCGGTGCGCTGTCGGCCTCGGTCGGTTCGGGTCAGGTGGAGACTGCGGGCAAGACCGTTCGGCTCAAGGTCGATGCGGTGGCCGATGCGCAGCACCTCACGCTGCGCGAGGCCCGCGCGAGCGCCGGCGGCGCGCTGGCGACGCTGGCAGGCGAAGCCCATCGCACCGCAGCTGGCGAACCCTGGCAGGCCAAAGGCAGCGCGGCGCTGGTCGATTTCGACCCGCTGCCGTGGTGGCCTGGCCGCACCGATTCGCCCTGGCGCCGCGGGGTCCACCGCATCAACGCGACGGGCGATTTCGATCTGACGCTGCCGACCCACGGCGATGCGCCAGCCACCGCGTGGAGCGGCCGCGCACAGCTCGCGCTGGCGAACAGCCTCGTCGGCGGCACCCCGGTGGAGGGCCGCGCCAGCCTGCGCAGCGTCGACAACACCCACGCCGAAGCCGCGTTGGCGCTGCAAGTGGCCGGCAACCAGTTGCAGGCGCAGGGCACGTTCGACACCACGGCACGCACCAGCGCCGCCCGAGGCAGCACCGACCGCTGGAGCGTCAGCCTCGACGCCCCGGCGCTGGCCGCATTCGAACCGCTGTGGCGCCTGGTGCAGCCGCCTGGCGCGGATGCCACGCTGGCCGGCACCGTTCAGGCCTCGGCCACGCTCGATGGCCGCTGGCCCGAGGTGTCGATGCAGGGCGAACTCAACGCCAGTGGCTTGCGCGTCGGGACGATCACGATCCAGCAGACCCGTGCACGCTGGAATGCGGGCACCGCCAGTGGCGCAACGGTCGACGTGGACGCCAGCCTGTCGCAGCTGAAGGTGCTGAGCAGCGGGCCGCCCGGTGGCCTGTCGAAAAGCGGAGCAGGCGCGTCACCCCAAATGGACTCGGCACAGTTCACCGTCAAAGGCACGGTGGGTGAACATGCGGTCGAACTGCGCGCCAGCGCGAATGCGCTGCCACCCGCCTGGGTGGATACCGTGCAGGCCGAGGCCACAGCGCCGTCTGCGCCAGCCGTTACGGGCACCAGCACCACGGCGCACAGCGTGCTGCTGTTGCAGGCCCGAGGTGGCGTGATCGATCTCGCAGACCGGCCGGTGGCCGGTTGGCGCGGCCGCGTGCAACGACTGGATCTGAAAGCCAGCCACGGCAACGCAGCACCATGGATCAGCGCCGGCGACGTCGACATCGAAGCCATGTGGGCCGGCGCGCCGGCGCGCCTCACCGTGCAGCCTGGACAGGCTGAGGTGCTGGGCGCGGCCGTGCGCTGGAGCCAGCTGGCCTGGCAGGCGGCCGGAGGCATCGCACAGCCCGCCAGGATCGACGCCCAGCTGGCGTTCGACCCGCTCCCGATGGCGCCGCTGCTGGCACGCCTGCAGCCCGGCTTTGGCTGGGGCGGCGATCTGACGATGGGCGGGCGATTCGAGGCGCACAGCGACGGTAGACTGTCGGCCAACCTCGTGCTCGAGCGCGGGCAAGGCGACCTGACGGTCACCGACGAGATCAGCACCCAGTCGCTGGGGTTGACCAACCTGCGCATGGCCGTGAACGCCACCGACGGTGTGTGGACCTTCTCTCAATACCTGAACGGCAGGACACTCGGTGTGCTGGCCGGTGCCGTGCTGGTGCGCACCTCACCCGAGGCGTTGTGGCCGACGCCGGACGCCGCGATCGAAGGCGCTGCCGAACTCGATGTGGCCAACCTTGGCGCCTGGGGCACCTGGGTACCGACCGGCTGGCGCCTGGGCGGGCAGATGAAGACCAGCGCGGTCTTCAGCGGGCGCTTCGGCGCGCCGGAGATCACCGGCAGCATCGAGGGCAGCGCGCTGAGTGCACGCAACTTCCTCGAGGGCGTGAACATCAACGACGGCGAGGTGCTGATTTCGTTGAAAGGCAGCAGCGCGCGCATCGAGCGCTTCAGCGCCAAGGGGGGGTCGGGCAGCCTCAGCATCGATGGCGCGGCCACCCTGGGCGAGTCACCGAGCGCGAATCTGCAGCTGAAGGCCGAGCGCTTCGTTCTGCTGGGACGCGTCGATCGCCGCATCGTCACCAGCGGCAGCGCCCAACTGGGTTTCGAACGCGATGCCCTTCGCGTCAACGGTGGCTTCGCCATCGACGAGGGTCTGATCGACTTCACCCGCAGCGATGCACCGACGCTGTCCGACGACGTGCAGGTGGTGCGGGCGGCAGCCAGCGGCGCGGCGCGGAGCGCGCAAGGCGAAACACCCGGCGCAGGCGACGCGCCGCCACCGCTGCCGACGCCTGCAACCTCGCGCAACGTGGCACTCGACCTGAAGATCGGGCTGGGCAACAAGCTGCGACTGCGCGGCCGCGGCATCGAGACCGGTTTGCGCGGCGACCTGCGACTGACCGCGCCCGGCGGCAGGCTGGCCATCAACGGAACCATCGCTGCGGTCGGTGGCACCTACGCCGCCTACGGCCAGAAGTTGACGATCGACCGCGGTCAGATCACCTTCAACGGGCCGCCGGAAAATCCACAGCTCAACATCGAGGCCACCCGCCCCAACATCGACATCCGCGTGGGTGTGCAGGTGACCGGCACCGCGCAGAACCCGCGCATCCGGCTGTTTTCGGAGCCCGAGGTGTCCGAAGTCGACAAGCTGTCATGGCTGGCCCTGGGCCGCGCCAGCGATGGCCTGGGCAGCGCCGACACGGCACTGCTGCAAACGGCTGCGCTGGCGCTACTGGCCGGCGAGGGCGAAGGCATCACCGACCAGTTCACCAAGGCCATCGGGCTCGACGAACTGACGCTCAAGCAGAACCAGGGCGAGGTGCGCGAGACCGTGATCTCGCTGGGCAAGCAGTTGTCGCGACGCTGGTATGTCGGCTACGAGCGCGGCCTGAATGCCACCGCCGGCAGCTTCCAGCTGATCTACCGCATCGCGCGCAGCTTCACGCTGCGAGCGCAGTCGGGGTTCGAGAATTCACTCGACGTGATCTGGACATGGCGCTGGGGCTAGATGCAAACACCCCCATGTGAAAATCGCAAACAGCCCGCCGTAGTTCAATGGATAGAACGGCCGCCTCCTAAGCGGCAGATACAGGTTCGATTCCTGTCGGTGGGACCAGTGACAAGGCCGAAAGGCACCTAGAAGTACCTGGACGCGACACCGGTCGGCGACGACCTGTGACCACATTGCCGATGCTCAACCGGCGGACATCCGGCGAGTTGTTCAAGGTATTGAAGCGCAACGGGTGGCAGTTCGTGCTGCGGCCCCACGTCGTGCTCGAGCGCCCTGACTATCGGCTGTCCACGAACCCGGCACGGGCACTGTTGATCGGCATCGCCGTGCAATGCACGAGCTTCAACAGCGGCAAGCTGGTGGCCTGCACGAAGTACCGCAAAGCCAACGGCTGGAGATGAAGCGTCACTTCTTGTCGGGCAGTTCCTCGTCCAACCCCTTAGACAAGGCTGCCCCTGCGTCAGCGCTCATCTCGACCGGTAAAACGGCGCCGTTCGGGAACATGAGTTGCACGCGCACATTGCCTTCAGTGTCTGACGCAGAAACACCCGCCGCGAGCACCTCGAGCGCCGGGGGCGCTGATCCTGGCGCCTTTGACGATTTATCGAGCAAGGCAATGGCGACGGCCGGGGCCAGTTCAGTGGAAATGGCAATGTCAGTCGGCGACTTCTTGGACCGTTTCCGAGGCGGCGGCTTCGCTGCAACTGCGGGGCTTTTTGCGGGGGGCTTGCCCGATCGTTTCGCCTTGGCAGCAACCGTCTTTGAAGATGATGCGTTCATAGGTTGCTTGAGTCACAGAAATTAGGCCGCGTCGAATATACGCGAGCGCATCGCGGACGTTGACGACTGGTCGCGGTGCCAGTGACTGCAAGGGACGGGTCGAGGCTTCTGCTGCAGGGAGCGTTGTACGGTCACCCACAAGCGGGCGCCTTACCTCATGATTTCGTAATCCGTGGCGCGGGCCCGCGGTCGTTGCTGACGACGTGAGGCGCCAGTCGAAGCGTGTGTGCGATGGAATGCAGCAACCACCCGGTATCTCACGCGCAGAAAGAATCGTTCGTTTGAACGGAATCAAATGCCACTCGGTGGAACGAGAATCGCGGCCGGCCGACCTGCAATGCACGTCAAGGCGGAACATTGCAAACGCATCGATGTGCGGCGGGAGCAACGTGAGGGCATCTTCGCGGGTCGGTAGATGGACTCATGGCCATGGACCGACGCACAGAGCGGCGTGCGGCCTTGGTTCATCTGCCCGATTCGCGGCGAGCGTGTCGCAGTGCTGTACCTGCGGGCGGGCCGCTTCGCCTGTCGGCACGGCCAGAGGCTCGCCTACGCCATTCAGTGCGACGGTGCGATTGGACGCAGCTGGCGGCGGCAGCAAAAGGTCAAGGCGATGCTCGGGGCGAATTGGAAGCGGCCGAAGGGCATGCACCGGACCACGCACGAACGGCTGATGTCGATCATCTGGGACTGCGAGGAGCGGCGGGATCTGGCGCTGACAGAACGGTTGCAGGTGTTCATGCTGCAGTATGGTTGGCGCGGCTGAATTCCTGCGATTGATTCGATCGACGACCTGTGCCGAAAGACCTGCGAAACCCAACTCCGATGGCCTCAGCAGAGGCGAGCACTGCCCGCGAACTGCGCCGAGCCGTGATCGTTGTGGCGCTTTCGAATCTGGCGTACTTTTTTGTCGAGTTCGCTGTCGCTCGGCAAATTGGCTCCGTGTCGCTAATCGCCGACAGCGTCGATTTCCTGGAAGACGCAGCCGTCAACCTGCTGATCTTGCTTGCGCTTGGATGGTCTGCTCGCAGCAGGGCGCGCGTCGGCATGGCCCTGGCGGCCATCCTCCTGGTCCCCGCACTGGCGCTGATCTGGACGGCGTGGCACAAGTTCAACGCGCCCACTGCGCCAGAACCATGGTTGCTTTCCGTCACGGGCGCGGGAGCCTTGGCCGTGAACCTTGGTTGCGCTCTGCTGTTGACAAAGTTTCGACACCACCGCGGCAGTCTCACGCGGGCCGCATTTCTGTCTGCTCGCAATGACGCTTTCGCGAACGTCGCCATCATCGGCGCTGGCCTGATCACGCTGCAATGGCGCACCGGGTGGCCCGATTTGATTGTTGGTGTGGGTATCGCCCTCATGAATGCAGATGCGGCGAAAGCCGTCTGGTCGGCGGCGAGGGACGAGCATCGATCTGCGGAGCCTTGACGGCACTTACCAAACCACGGGACCCCGAGCGCCCGTCACGCCGCCGCCCCTGCAACGAAGTCCTTGAGCTCGGCTTCGCCGTACGAGCGGCGGAAACGTTCCAGCGTGCCAAGTTCCTGGCAGATACCGTGCAAGAACGACCCTGCGGGCGGAGCAGCCCATTTGTCCAGCCCGTGGCGTCGAAAACTCTCGTGCCAGAGGTGCAGGAAGCTGGCGTCGCGGGTTGCCGCCCGGATGTCGCCGCAGGCCTCTGGCAGCAGGGGCTTCCAGCAGTCATCCGACGGCACCGGGTAGAACTCGGGGATGTCTCGCGCGTGATGGTCGATGCGGTGCTTCCGGGTGAGCTCGGTCAACAGCGCCGGGCCGATGATCCCCCACGGCTGATCGATGTCCACCACCGCACTCGCCCGCTTGATCAGATCGGGCAGGATCGGATGCGCCGGCGGCAGCTTCAGCACGGCGTTGTTGATGCTCCAACTGTGGGACGGCTCCAGTTGTCGGCCGAACACGATCGGATGCACGAGGAAATCCGGCGTGCGCAGGCAAAGCATGTCGGTGTCGACCCAGCACAAACCGGTCTGGCGGATCATGCGGTAGCGGAAAAGATTCGAAAACTTGGCGTAGGAGCGCTGTCCATTGGCGATGTAGCGCTCCACCAACGTTTCGTTGGGGCAGACGGTGCGGGCGTCGGCCCACTCGACCCCGGGTGGCACCTCGCTGCCCGCGTCGTAGCTGTAAAGCCGAAGACGCGCGCCGAAATGCGGAAACGACGCCAGGCAGCTGTAAGTCAGCGGATCGAGCGGGCCCTGCCAAAAGGTGGCGAACTCCCCATCCTGTTGGCCACCGGTCGACGGTTGAAACAGGCTGCGCAGGCGCTGGACCCAGCCGGGATGAAGACGGTTCACGTGACGTTCGAAAAGTATTCAGACGAATATACGGGACCATCTTGCGGCGGCCGGCATCGCTCTGGGCCTGAAGCTTCTTTGTGTTCACCGTGGATGGACTGCACACGGTTGGCATCCCGTACACTCAATCCATCCCTTGGGGAGTAGCCGGCTTTCAGATTCAGCTGAAAGCGCCTGCGTCAACATACTCGGCCTGTCTCGCAGGCCGTGGTGCAGGCAACCATTCTGGTTGGCGAGACCATCGGCGCGTCAGCACGACGAAAGCCGGACAGTGCCGATGTGCCGCAGTGCTCGCCCGGCCAGAAATGCACTCCCCATGAGTTTTCTCTCCATCGTCCTGCTGTCGCTGGCCATGTCCACCGACGCGTTCGCCGCTGCCGTTGGCAAGGGCACCGCGCTGCAAAAGCCCCGCTGGAGCGAAGCGCTGCGAACCGGTGCCATCTTCGGCGTCATCGAGGCCATCACGCCCGTCATCGGCTGGGCTCTTGGCCTGACCGCTGCCAGCTACGTCGAGGCCTCGGACCACTGGATTGCCTTCGGCGTGATGGTGGGGCTCGGCCTGCGCATGATTTACAAAGGGATCACGGCGCCCACGGTGGAGATCGGAGAACGGCTCACGCGACACCCGTTCTGGCTCCTGGCACTGACGGGCTTCGCCACCAGCATCGACGCCATGGCAGTGGGTGTCGGGCTGGCATTCATCAACGTGAACGTGCTGCCGGTGGCCGCGGCGATCGGCTTCACGACCTTCGTGGCCGTGACGGCTGGTGTGATGGTGGGGCGCGTGCTTGGCACCGTGGCGGGAAAGTGGGCGGAGATCTGCGGTGGCGTCTTGCTCACGGGCATCGGCGCGGCGATCTTGATCGAACACCTCGGCATGGGCTGAGCCCGAACGACCCGCTTCGAGGTGGGACGCCAGCAGTATCTTGTGCCGGTTTACTTGCTGCCAGTGGCAGGGAGCTCGACGTCGAAACTCGCCCACAGCGAGTCGCTGGGCGATATCTCCTGCACTTCCGGCTTGCGTGGCTCCACGCCTCGGCGCCGATCATGGCCCTTGGGTATCGCCACATCGCGCACACGCCGATCCGTTCCTGAGCGCCGCTCTGCGGCGGGCGGGCGTGGCTTGTCGCGGTCGGTGGTCATGACAACGATTCTTGCTGAATCTTCAAGCAGAACGGAAGTTTTGCTCGTGAATTTCGGCAACGCCAGCGAGTTTTGCGGTGGTGCTGGAGCGCACTTGTCACTCAGCGCTTGTCATTCGCCTTCGTTCGATTCCAGGCGTTTTTCGTGCAGCCGATGCAAGCGCATCAGCTCGCCAGCCACCAGTGGCGCAAATCCGAGTCGCCCTCCGCGGCGATCGATCATCAGCTCATCGAACACCGCCTCGGTCTGTACGGGGTCCTCCCAGGCTGCCGCCAGCCGGTTGGCCAAGCGCGGATACATCGAGCACAACGCCAGCGGGCGTTCACGCCCGGGCAGACTCCGCAGCCACTGCCGCGCCTCGGATGTCAGGGCCCGGTCCTGCTCACTGGGCAAGGTGCGCCGCAGCCCGGCCGGCGGAGTCGGTACGCCGTCAGCAGGCGTGGCCGGCGCGCTGTCCACCAGGGTCAGCGTGGCCCGATCGGATCTGGGAAGCCTGAATATGCTGAACATGAATGGACACGGTCTCGTCGTCGATCGATGACCATACGGGTCGGCGCCACAAGGCCATCACCTGGGACCCGGCAAGGTCACCTCGGTATCGGCGATGCCACGACAAACTTGACGGTGCTTGCAGATTTCTTTGAGGACATGGTGTCCTCATCTGAAACTAAGCAGGCCCATGCAGCATCCATATATCACTGGGTTCTATACTGAGACGAGGAACGAATGCACAAGCCAGTTAGAGGGTCGGACATGGGTACGAAGCTGAAGATTTCGGGGTGGATTGCGCTGGGCGCAGTGGCTGGTGCGCTGGTCACGATGCAACTGCAGGCGACCGCCCGCAATTCAGTCAGCTCGCTGCCCCTGGACGAACTGCAGCAGCTCGCGGCGGTGTTCGGCATGGTCAAGAGCGATTACGTCGAACCGGTCGACGAGAAGAAGCTGATCACCGACGCCATAGGCGGCATGGTGGCCGGGCTCGACCCGCACTCACAGTATTTCGACAAGAAATCGTGGAAGGAATTCCGCGAAGGCACGACCGGGCGTTTTGTCGGCGTGGGCATCGAGATCGGCATGGAAGACGGTCTGGTGAAGGTGGTCACCCCGATCGAAGGCTCGCCCGCCTACCGCGGCGGACTCAAGAGCGGCGATCTGATCACCAAGATCGACGACACCGTCGTCAAGGGCTTGACGCTGGAGCAGGCGGTCAAGCGCATGCGTGGCGAGCCGGGCACGAAGGTCGTGCTGACCTTGTTCCGCAAGTCCGAGGACCGCACCTTCCCCGTCACCATCGTGCGCGAAGAAATCCGCACCGTCAGCGTGCGCGCCAAGATGGTCGAGCCGGGTTACGCCTGGCTGCGTGTCAGCCAGTTCCAGGACCGCACGGTCGAGGATTTCGCCCGCAAGCTCGAGGAGCTTTACAAGCAGGATCCCAACCTCAAGGGCATCGTGCTGGATCTGCGCAACGACCCGGGCGGTCTGCTCGAGGCGTCGGTGGCCATTTCGTCGGCCTTCCTGCCTGCAGATGCCACGGTCGTCACGACCAACGGGCAGATTCCTGAGTCGAAGTCGATCTTCAAGGCCGGGCCGGAGTACTACCTGCGACGCGGTGGCGCCGATCCGTTGCGGCGCCTGCCGGAGGCGCTGAAATCGGTGCCGCTGGTGGTGCTGGTCAACGAAGGATCGGCGTCGGCCAGCGAAATCGTTGCCGGTGCCTTGCAAGACAACAAGCGCGCCACGGTGATGGGCGCGCAGACCTTCGGCAAGGGCTCGGTGCAGACGGTTCGGCAGTTGTCACCGGACACCGCACTGAAGATCACCACCGCGCGTTACTACACGCCGAGCGGCAAGTCGATCCAGGCCAAGGGCATCGTGCCCGATGTGATGATCGATGAAACCGCCGAAGGCAACCTGTTCTCGGCCCTGCGCCCGCGCGAAGCCGATCTGGAAAAGCATCTGCAAAGCGGACAGGGCGCCGAGGTGAAGGACGAAGCGCGCGAGAAGGCCCGAGAGATCGCGCGCAAGAAGCTGGAAGAGGAAAGCGCCAAGAAGGCCGCCAACCCGATCAAGCCGCCGGCCGAGTTCGGCAGTGAAGACGACTTCCAGCTCGCGCAGGCCCTCAACCGGCTGAAGGGCAAACCGGTGCTGGTGAGCAAGTCCATGACCGAGCGCAAGGTCGAGCCCGACTCGAACTGATGCGCCTCAGGGTACGGGGCAGCAGGTGATGGCGCACCACGCCCCTGCCCTGCCAACGCCCGCTGCATGCGGGCGTTTTTTCGTGCCGGCGTACCGACGATGAACGACGACCAACTGCTGCGCTACTCACGCCACATCCTGCTCGATGAGATCGGCATCGAGGGGCAGCAACGCCTGCTGGCCTCGCATGTTCTGGTGATCGGTGCAGGTGGCCTCGGGTCCCCGGTGGCGATGTACCTGGGCACCGCCGGTGTCGGGCAGCTGACCATCGTCGACGATGACATGGTCGATTTGACCAACCTGCAACGCCAGATCGCGCACACGGTGGCACGCCTGGGCCAGCCCAAGGTCGACTCTGCGGCGGCCACGGTGCAGGCCATCAACCCCGACGTGCGGGTGGTCGGTTTGCGTGAACGGGCGGGTGCGGCGCGGCTGAATGATCTGGTGGCTGAAGCGGATCTGGTGGTTGATTGCTGTGACAACTTCGCGACCCGGCAGGCCGTGAATGCCGCCTGCGTGCGACATGCCCGGCCGCTGGTATCGGGCGCCGCGATCGGTTTCGACGGTCAGGTGTCCGTTTATGTCACCGACCGGCGAGACCCACGCGATACCGCCCATCCTTGTTACGCCTGTGTATTTCCGCCAACGGCGACCTTCGAGGAAGCGCGCTGCGCGACGATGGGCGTCTTCGCGCCCCTGGTGGGCATCATCGGCAGCGTTCAGGCGGCTGAAGCCTTGAAGCTGCTGACAGGGGTCGGAGCGTCGCTGGCCGGCCGACTGCAGATGCTCGACGCACGCCAGATGCAATGGACCGAGATCCGGCTCGCGCGCGATCCCCACTGTCCGGTGTGCGCGTCGCTGCACCACTGACACCCCTCCAGCCACCGACGCGCTAAGCTGACCGCATGGACAAACGCACCGAACTCACTGCCCGCAATTTCCCCACGGCCCAGGAAGACGCCAGCGTCGCTGCACCCCCGTCGCTGTACGGCGGGCCGGAAAGCGCCTACCGACTCGCCTTCACAGACAACGAGTTCCTGCTGCGGGAAGAGCTGCGACCGGTGCGCATGCAGCTCGAATTGCTCAAGCCGGAACTGGTGCAGACGGAAGCCGGCATCGAATCGACGATCGTGATCTTCGGCAGCGCCCGCATCCTGTCGCCCGAGGCCGCTGCGGCCGATCTGGCACAAGCCCGGGCGCGCGACGATGCCCAAGCCATCCGCGTGGCCGAAACCCGCGTGTCGATGTCACGCTATTACGACGAAGCGCGGCGCTTTGCCGCGCTCGTCACGCAGCGCACCGCGGGCATGGACACGCCGGTCTACGTGGTCACCGGCGGGGGCCCGGGCATCATGGAAGCGGGCAACCGGGGGGCCTTCGAGGTCGGCGGCAGGAGCATCGGGCTGAACATCGTATTGCCACACGAGCAGGAGCCGAACCCCTACATCACGCCCGAGCTGTGTTTCCAGTTCCACTACTTTGCCTTGCGCAAGATGCACTTTCTGATGCGCAGCATCGCGCTGGTGTGCTTCCCGGGCGGCTACGGCACGCTCGACGAATTGTTCGAGACGATGACGCTGGTGCAGACGGGCAAGTGCCGCAAGCGACCCATCCTGCTGTTCGGGCGCGAATTCTGGTCGCGGCTGATCAATTTCGACGTGCTGATCGAGACCGGCATGATCTCGCCCGGCGATGTACACCTGTTCCGCTACGTCGAAACCGCCGAAGAGGCCTGGGCCGTGCTCGAGGCCGAATACGGCTTCGACGCACCGCCAACGCAGACCGGCGAATTCGCGGTCGATATCTGACGGCATCAGCCGCCCGCTGATGAACACGCACCTGAGCCTGATCGGCGCGCCCACCGACATCGGTGCCGGCAAGCGCGGCGCCAGCATGGGGCCCGAAGCACTGCGGGTAGCCAACATCGTGCCGGCACTGCAGAGCCACGGACTGGAAGTGCTCGACCGCGGCAACCTCAGCGGCCCCACCAACCCCTGGCTGCCCGCGGCCGATGGCTACAGGCACCTGCCGGAGGTCATCGTCTGGAATCGCCTGGTGCACGACGCGGTCTACGCCGAGCTCAAATTGAATCGCATGCCGGTACTGCTCGGTGGCGACCATTGCCTGGGCATCGGATCGATCAGCGCGGTGGCGCGCCACTGCCGCGATGTCGGCAAGCGACTGCGGGTGCTGTGGCTCGACGCCCACGCCGACTTCAACACCCACATGCTCACACCCAGTGGCAACCTGCACGGCATGCCGGTCGCCTGCCTGTGCGGCCATGGTCCCCAGGAGCTGATCGAGATCGGCGGCCAGGTGCCGGCCATCAACCCGAAGTGGGTGCGGCAGATCGGCATCCGCAGCGTCGATGCAGGCGAGAAGCGCTTCGTGCACGAGCAGGAACTCGATGTGTTCGACATGCGCTTCATCGATGAGATGGGCATGCGCCACGCGATGGAACTGGCCCTGGCCACGCTGGATGTCAACACCCACCTGCACGTGAGCTTCGACGTCGATTTTCTCGATCCGCCGATCGCCCCGGGCGTCGGCACCACCGTGCCGGGCGGGCCGACCTACCGCGAAGCGCAGCTGTGCATGGAAATGATCGCCGACACCGGCCGGCTGGCAAGCCTCGACGTGATGGAACTCAACCCAGCACTCGATGTGCGCAACCAGACTGCCGAAGTGGCGGTGGACCTGATCGAGAGCCTGTTCGGCAAGAGCACGCTGATGCGGCGCTGAGGCGCGCGCCGCGAGCGGGTCAGCGGGTCAGCAACCGGCTGACTGCCGTCACGTCCTCGGGCTTCAACTGCCCGGCGGCCTGACGCAGCCGCAGCCCGCCGAGCAGGGTGTCGTAGCGGGCTTTCGACAGATCGCGGCGCGTGGTGTACAGCTGGGTCTGCGCGTTCAGCACGTCGATGTTGACCCGCACGCCGACGCGGTAGCCGAGTTGCGTGGCTTCCAGGGCCAGCGCGCTGGAAGATTCAGCCGCCTCCAGCGCCAGCACCTGTGCCTGCAGCGACTGCACGCCAAAGTAGGCCTGGCGCGTGCCGAGTGATACCGCACGTCGCGCAGCCTCAAGATCGTTCTGAGATTTTTCCTCGAGCGCCAGCGTTTCCTGGATGCGGTTCTGTACCGACATGCCGGCAAACAGCGGCAGATTGAACTGCACGCCGATGCTGCCCGTGTTGGTGGTGCCGGCGCTGGAGAGTTGGCTGCCACTGCGTCCGGTCGAGTTGTACTGGCTGGCGACACTGGCCACCGCATCCAGCGTGGGCAGATGGCCCGCGCGTGCCTTGCTGGTTTCGAGCCGGGCCACGTCCAGCGACAACTGCGCGAGCCGCACCGACGGGTGCTGTGCATCCGCATTGCGAGCCCAGACCTCCGCATCGGCCGGCGTGATCGGTGGCAGGCTCACCGGCGTCGCCAGGCCCTTGGGCTCGACCTGGCTGCGGCCGACCAGCTGATCCAGTGCGATCCGCTTGTTGCGCAGGTCGTTGTCGGCGGCGAGCTCCTGCGCCGTGGCCAGATCGAAGCGGGCCTGCGCCTCGCGGGTGTCGGTGATGGTGGCGGTGCCGACCTCGAAGTTGCGTTTCGCCGACGCGAGCTGCTCGCTGATGGCCACCTTGCTGGTGCGCGTGGTGGTCAGCGCATCCTGCGCAGCCAGCACATCGAAGTAGGCCTGGGCCAGCCGAACGATCAGGTCCTGCTCGGCCAATTCCAGCCGCAAGGCAGCGGATTCAAGTTCGCGCTCGGCCTGGGCGATCGTGACGCTGCTGCTACGGTTGAACAGCGGCTGACGTGCCGAGACCTGGCCCGACCGCGTGTTGAACGAACCATTGCCAAAGCCCGTCTCGACGCGGCCGGTATTGGCGCTGGCGTCCAGGTTCACGCTGGGGCGCAGGAGCGCATCGGCCTGTGCCGCACGGAAGGGCGCCGAATCGGCGAGCGAGCGGGCTGCCAAGTAGGTGGCATCGTAGCCACGCGCCGCGGTGTAGAGCTCGTCGAGGCTCTGGGCGTGCACGACCGAAAGGCACAACGCAGCCAGATTCAGCCCCACCGCCATGACCCACGGCGTCCAGCGCTGCGGCCTCGTGACCGACGCGCTGGAAAGGCGAGAAATCAAGGGATTGGACATGAGGACGGTTCGATGAGGTCGGCTCGGTCAGGTCGGTCTGCGGCAGGCGTTCGACCGCGGCGCTCAGTACCGTGGCACACGCGCATCGACCTCGACCGACCACGCATCGATGCCGCCGGTGAAGTTGGTGACCGACGCGAAGCCGTGGCGCTGCTCCAGGAAGCTGGCCACCTGCGCGCTGCGCATGCCGTGGTGACAGATGCAGACCGTGGGCCGCGACGGGTCGAGCTCGGCAACACGCTGGGCGATCTGGCTCATCGGCAGGTTGAGGGTCTCCAGACCCTCTGCGCGCAACGAGGCCAGCTCGAATTCCCAGGGCTCGCGCACGTCGAGCAACAGCGGCCGTGCCGACGCGGGCGCCGGCGATCCGTCGCCGACCAGCAACGCTGCAAATTCGCGCGCACCGATGTGCTGCATCAGAAGTTGAACCGGCTGGGCTCGTCGAAACCGCGCAGCCGCGGCGCCACGGTGTCGAACAGCTCGACGCTGCTGATCGCGCTGCGATCGCCCCCACCCGTCAGGCTGCGCGTGTACAGCACTGCCTGCATGATCGGCAGCTGGCCGACGACGGCCACCAGGCGGCCTCCGGGCTTCAATTGATCCAGCAGCACCTGCGGCACCTGCGGCACCGAGCCGGACAGCACGATCACATCGAACGGGCCATCGCCGGGGCTGCCCTTCGAGCCATCGGCGCAGCGCACGGTGACGTTCGCGGCGCCACTGCGACGCAGGTTGGCGCTGGCGAAGGCGGCGAGGTCCGCGTCGATCTCCAGACTCAGCACCTGCTGGGCCCGGTGACCCAGCAAGGCGGCCATGAAGCCCGAGCCGGCTCCGATCTCGAGAACCCGCTCGTGCTTGCCGACGTCGAGTTCCTGCAGCAGCCGTGCCTCGACCTTCGGCGCCAGCATCGATTGCGCCGGGCCGGTGGCGGTGGGCAGCACGACCTCGGTGTCGACGAAAGCCATCGCGCGCGCAGCAGGTGGCAGGAAATCTTCGCGGCGGACCACCGCAAGCAGCGACAGCACCTCGGCATCGAGCACGTCCCAGGGCCGGATCTGTTGCTCGATCATGTTGAAGCGGGCGTGTTCGATGTCCATGAAGGTCGGGGCCGGGTGGCAGTGAGGTTGAGGCGCAGGGGCGAGCGTCGGGCGGCAGCTGCGTAGTTTATTTGCCCACGATCAGCGGAGATGCCGCGATGGGATGGTGACGACGTGACCACCGCCGCCGGACCCACGCCGACAGATCGTCCAGATAGCAATAGACCACGGGCACCACCACCAGCGTCAGCAGCGAGGAGGCGATCACGCCACCGATCACCGCCTGACCCATGGGGGCGCGTTGCTCCGAGCCCTCGGACAGCGCAAAGGCCAGCGGCACCATGCCGAAGATCATCGCCAGCGTGGTCATCAGGATCGGGCGCAGTCGCACGCGCGCGGCCAGCAGCAAGGCGCTTTCGCGGTCCATCGCCACCTCGCCGGGCACGCTGCCTTCGCGGGCGCGGATCGCGAAGTCGATCAGCAGGATCGCGTTCTTGGTCACCAGCCCCATCAGCATCACGATGCCGATGATGCTGAACATGTTCAGCGTCGAGCCGAACATCAGCAGCGTCAGCACCACCCCGATCAGCGTGAGCGGCAGCGAGGTCATCAGCGCCATCGGCTGCAGGAAGCTGCGGAACTGGCTGGCCAGGATCATGTAGATGAACACCACCGCCAGCCCCAGCGCACCGATCGCGTAGCTGAACGACTCGGTCATGTTCTTGGTGCTGCCACCGAAGCTGTAGCGGTAGCCCGGTGGCCAGGCCACGCTGTCGAGGATGCGGCGGATGTCGGCCGACACATCACCCGAACTGCGGCCGTAGGCGTTCGCATCCATGTTGATCTCGCGGTTCAGATCGCGGCGGTTGATCTGGTTCGGTCCGGTGGAGGCCGTGACATCGGCCACCTGCGACAGCCGCACGATGCGCGGCAGCCCGTCGGCACCCGCGACCACCGGGACTGGCAGGCGCTGCAGGTCGGCGAGCGAGCTGCGGCTGTCGGGCGTGAGGCGCACGATCACGTCGTAGTTCTCGCCATCGGGCGCGCGCCAGTTGCCCACCGTCGTGCCTGCCACCAGCGACCGCAGCGTGGTGGCCAGGGTGTTGACATTGAGCCCCAGATCAGAGGCGGCTTCGCGCTTCACGTCGATCGCCACGGTGGGCTTGTTGGGCTTGAGCGTGCTGTCGAGGTCGACCAGCCCGGGCACCTGCTTCAGTTGTTCCGTGATCACCTTCGAGAGCCGTTCCAGTTCGCCCAGATCGCTGCCCTGGATCGAGAACTGCAAGCTCTTGCCGCCGCCCAAGTCGGGCGAGCCGATGTTGGTGACCGTGATGCCGGGGATGCGGGCCAGACGCTCGCGCATCGGCACCGTCATCTGCTCGAGCCCGCGCTGGCGCAGATCGCGATCGACCAACCGCACATAGGTCGAGCCGTAGATCTTGCCGGCGGCTGCACCGCTGTTGATGGTGGTCACGGTGTACTTGACCTCGGGCAACTCACGCAGCGCCAGATCGACCTGCTTGGCGCGGGCTTCGGTCACCTCGAGCGACGAGCCGACCGGGGTGTAGAAGTTGACCGTGGTCTCCGAGAAGTCGGCCTTGGGCACGAACTCGGCGCCCAGCACCGGGATCAGCAGGAAACTGCCGCCGAAGGTCGCCACAGCGATCGCGAGCGTCGCCAGCCGATGCCCCAGCGACCAGCCCAGGATGCTCTGGTAGCCGTGGCCCAGCCACACGGTGAAGCGCTCGAACACGGCCGTGACGCGTCCCAGCGTGCGGTCATACAGGCTGGTGGTTTCGCGCGGTGTGCCGGTGCGGTGGGCCGCCTGCGGGTCGTGCCAGATGCTGGAGAGCATCGGGTCGAGCGTGAAGCTCACGAACATCGAGATCAGCACTGCCGCCACGATGGTCAGGCCGAACTCGTGGAAGAACTTGCCGACGATGCCGCCCATGAAGCCGATGGGCAAAAACACCGCGACGATGGACATCGTGGTGGCCATCACCGCGAGGCCGATCTCCTGCGTGCCGTCGAGCGCGGCCTGGTGGGCGCTCTTGCCCATCTGCACGTGGCGCACGATGTTCTCGCGCACCACGATCGCGTCGTCGATCAACAAGCCCACGCACAGGCTCAGCGCCATCATCGTGATGCTGTTGATGGTGAAGCCGAAGATGTACATGAAGCCGAAGGTGCCGATCAGCGCGATCGGCAGCGTCAGACCCGTGATGACCGTGCTGCGCCAGGAATTGAGGAACAGGAAGACGATCAGGATGGTGAGCGCGGCGCCCTCGATCAGGGTGTGCTTGACGTTCGCCACGGCGACACGGATCGAGCGGGAGTTGTCCCGGTTGATCTCGACGACCACGCCCGGCGGCGTCACTGGTGCGGCAGCGTCGATGGCCTTGCGCAGGCCGTCGACCACCTCGATGGTGTTCTCGCCCTGCGACTTCAGCACCGACAGCAGCACCGTGCGCTGGCCGTTGTACAGCGCCAGGCTTTCCACTTCCTGCGGGCCGTCGACCACGTCGGCCACCTGCCAGAGCTTGACCGGCGAGCCACCGCTGACCGTGGCGTTGCCCGTGCCGGGTGTGGCCGCACCCCGGCGGGCGACGACGATGTCGCGGAAGTCTTCGGGCCGCTTGAGGCGGGCGTTGATCTGCACCACGCGCTCCTGCTCCGCAGAGCGGATCGCGCCCATCGGCAGCTCCTGGTTCTCGCTGCGCACCGCGTTGATGACGTTGTCGACGCTGACGCCCATCGCCTCCATGGCGGCCGGCTTCAGGTACAGGTTGATCTGCCGCGACACCCCACCCACCACGCTGACCGAGCCGACGCCCCGCACGTTCTCCAGGCGCTTTTGCAGCACCTGCGTGGCCCAGGTGGTCAGTTCCTGCGGGGTGTGTTGCCCGCTCGGCGAAAGCACCGCCAGGTTGAACACTGGCGTGCTGGCCGGATCGAAGCGCGAGACCCGTGGCTCCTTGACCTCGTCACGCAGGCTGGGCCTGAGGGCCGCCACCTTTTCGCGCACGTCCTCGGCCGCCTTGCGGCCATCGACATTCAGGTTGAACTCGATGATGACGATCGAGTTGCCTTCGTACGACCGCGAGTACAGCGAGCTGATACCCGCCACGGTGTTGACCGCCTCCTCGACCTTCTTGGTGACCTCGGTCTCGACGATCTCGGGGGACGCGCCGGGGTAGTCGAGCTGCACCACCACCGTCGGGAAATCGATGTTCGGGAACTGATCGACCGACAGCCGCTGGTAGCTGAACAACCCCAGCACGACAAAGGCCAGCATGGCCATCGTGGCCATCACCGGATTGCCGATCGAGACGCGGGTGAACCACATCGCTAAGGACTGCCGGCGCTCGCGGCAGAAGCAGCCGGTGGCGCGGTATCGGGCATGCGCACGGCCGTGCCGTCGCGCAGTGCACCGGCCGAGCCGCGCAGCAGCACCGTGCCATCAGCGACACCGCTGGTCAGCTCGACCACTGGCTCGGCCTGGCCATCGATCGGCAACTCGCCGCGCTGGCCCAGCATGACCTTGCGCTGCTCGACACGGCCACCGACCACCGCCAGCACGTACGGCTGCGCCTGATCGACCCGCACCGCCGACAACGGCACCGTCAGTGCGCTCGCGGTACTGAGATCGATGACACCGGTCAGAAACAGACCCTGGCGCAGCTGGGGCCGCGGATCGAGCCGCAGATACACCAGCACGGCCCGCGTGCCCGCCTGGGTACTCGGGTTGATGCGCGCCACCCGCGCGGTCACCGCTCCATCGAGGCCTTCGGCCGCCAGACGCGCCGTCTGGCCGATGGCCACGCTGCCGATGTCCTCGGGCGCCACCGCGGCCTCCAGTTCGATGCGCGAGAGATCGACGATCTCGACGAGCTTCGCATCGACCGCGACGCGTTCGCCCGGCTGCACCAGCCGCTGCGACACCAGACCCGAGATCGGGCTGACCAGCCGCGCATCGGTGCGCGCCTTGCGGGCGAGGTTCACCGCGGCCAACGCTGCTTCGTAGGTGGCACGCGCCGCCGCTTCATTGGAGATCGAGGTTTCCAGACCCGTGGCCGAGATGAAGCCCTGCGCCACCAGCGCGCGGTTGTTGTTCAGCGCGCGCTGCGCGATGTCCCATTGCGCCTTGGCCGAGGCGGCATTCTGGTCGGCCTGCTGCACCCGCAGATCGACTTCCAGCGTGTCCAGCTGTCCAATGGTCTGGCCGGCCTGGACCGCGTCACCCTCGCGCACCGACAGCGACTTGACCTCGGCTGCGACCTTGGCGCGCACCACCGCGCTGTCCACCGCTTTCAGGCTGCCCGAGATCGGCAGCGTGCGATTGAACGGCTGCACGCGCGCCGTGACGATGTCGCTCGCGGTCAGCTCCATCGCCTGCGGCGGCTTCGCCGGGGCAGCGGCTTCGGCACGTTGCTGAGCGCGGGCATACAGCGTGCGGGCCACGAACCCAGCGACCAGCAGCACCACCACCAACCCCACCACCCACCCCAACTTCAGGCGTCTCATCATCAGCTTTCAATCTTGCAATTCATCTGCATTCGGCAAGGGCACCCGCGGGGTCGGCCGGGCCGTGAAGTATCGATGGAGTGACATACCTCGGTCAGGCAACGAGGTTTCAGCCTGTCCGGGAACCACCGAGGATTATCGACGGCAGCAGCAGGTGGCACAGGCAGAATCTCCCGCATGTTCTCGCTGGACCGCTTTTCGTTTCATCAACTGCTGCTGGTCGCCTTCCTGCTGATTGCCGGCCTGCTCAGCGCCGCTTCGCTGCGCGGGCTGTTCACGATCGAGGCGTTGATCACGCAAAGCAGCGACGGCGCGAAGCAGGCGGTGTCGCTCGGTGCTGCGGCACAGCGGCTGTCCGAGCGCAGCGTGGCGATGGAGCGGGCGGCGCGCCAGTATCTGGTGCTCGATGACCCGTTGCTGCGACAGCGCTTCGACGAAGCCGCCCATGAAGCCGGGGATGCGCTGGACCAGCTGGCCGCAGGCACTGGCGACGTCAAGGCGCGTGGCGGCGGTCCATCGCTCGCGACCTCGTGGCAGGGCACCTTGCAGACCATCCGCCAGCAGCTCAGTGGTGACGCCGAGACGTTGCGCGACCGCGAGCAGGCGCTGACCGCGGCGTTTCGCGACCTTGGCCAGCTCAACATCGAACTCGCCGACCAGGTGCGGCTGGCGACTGAATCGCGCAATGCGGCGTTGCTGGAGCGGCTGGAATCGGGCCGTGCCGCGCTGGCCCGGCAGATCGTGGCGGCGATTGCGATCGCGGTGGGATTGGCGCTCGCCTTCGGTATCTGGCTGGCGCGCCCGCTCAAGCGATTGGAGACGGCGATCGTCGGGCTGGGCGAGAACCGCCTCGACCAGGCGATCGACATGCGCGGCCCGGCCGACGTGCGCCAGCTCGGCCGACGCCTCGAATGGCTGCGGCTGCGGCTGGCCGAACTCGATGCCGACAAGGCGCGCTTCCTGCGTCATGTGTCGCACGAACTGAAAACGCCGCTGGCCGCGCTGCGCGAAGGCGTCGCGCTGCTCGAGGACGGCGTCACCGGCACGCTCAACGATCCACAGCGCGAAGTGGCGCGCATCCTGCGTCAGAACACCGCGGTGCTGCAAGGCCAGATCGAGGACCTACTGCGCTTCAACACCGCTGCCTTCGACGCGCGCCGGCTGGTGCGGCGGCCGGTGGAATTGACGACCCTGATCGCCGAGCAGATCGAGTCGCAGAAACTGCAATGGCAGGCGCGCAAGCTGAAGGTCAGCGTGACCGGCTGGCCGATCCAGGCCGAAGTCGATGCCGAAAAGTTGGGGACCGCGCTGGGGAACCTGCTGTCCAACGCGATCCGCTTCAGTCCGATTGGCGGGCGCATTGTCTTCACGGTCTCGCAGTGGCCAGGCCGGGCGCGCATCGATGTCACCGACGAAGGCCCTGGTGTGGCTGCGGTCGATCGGGCGCGCGTGTTCGAACCTTTTTTCAGAGGCGAGCGCCAACCCACCGACGCACCGCGTGGCAGCGGCATCGGCCTGTCGATCGTGCAGGAACTGGTACGTGCCCACGACGGTCAGATCGATCTCTTGATGCCCGACGAGAATTCACCGTCAGGCGCCCATTTCCGAATTGAATTGCCCCATGTCCCTGTTCGTTGAGTCCGCCATTCGGCGATGCGCATTCCGGCCACTCGCCACGGCGGTCCTGATCACTGCGACGTTGGGTGCGCCCGGCTGTTCGATGTGGCAGCGCGCTCCGGCACCAGCCCCGATGCCCGCACCGACCGTGGCCACACCGACACCACCGGTGATCGCCACGACACCCGCCGCCCCCCCCGCGCCGGTCGAGGTCGCGACGCCTGCCGACCTCGCGTCGCGGCGCGCGCTGGTCAACCACGAACAGCTGCGCAGCCTGCCGCCCAACGAACTGGCGCAGGAGATCGCCCGTCTGAGCGCCCTGCCCCCGACACCCGAGACCGCGATCGATCTGGCGATGGCATTGCTGCTCACACGCAACGGCGGTGAGCAGCTCCGAGCCATCGGCCTGGTCGAGCCGCTGGCCAAAGGCGCCACGCCAGATGCCGAAGCCTGGCAGCCCATGGCTCGGCTGCTGCTGGCGAGGCTGCAGGAGCTGCGACGCCTGGAAGACCTGCTCGACCGACGCAACCAGGAATTGCGCGACAGCCAGCGCGATGTGAAGCAACTCAACGAAAAGCTCGAAGCGCTGAAGGCGATCGAGCGCAGTCTGGCGCCCCGGCCGAGCTCTTCGGTCGCCCCCGGTACCACGGGCATCGGCGCGCCCGCCGCAGCGCTCGATGCGGTCCCGTTGACACGCACCAAGACAGTCCCCCGCAAGGCACCTTCATGAGCGCCAAGCTGCTGGTCGTCGATGACGATGCCGATCTGCTGCAGTTGCTGTCGATGCGGCTGACGGCCGCTGGCTACCACGTGACGGGTGTCGGATCGGCCGAGGAAGCACTGGCGCACCTGGAAGCGTCGCGCCCGCAGCTGGTGGTCAGCGACGTGCAGCTCCCGGGGCGCGACGGACTGGCGCTGTTCGACGAGATTCGCAAGCGCCACCCGGCCTTACCGGTGATCCTGCTGACGGCGCACGGCACCATCCCCGACGCGGTCGAAGCCACCGCCCGCGGCGTGTTCACCTACCTCACCAAGCCCTTCGACGGCAAGGCGCTGCTCGACAAGATCGCCCAGGCGCTGGCGCTCGGCGCGCCGACCAGCCACCCCATCGGCACCGACGAAGCCTGGCGCGCACCCATCGTCAGCCGCTCGGCGGTGATGGCTGAATTGCTGGCCGAGGCCAAGATGGTGGCCGCATCGGACGCCAGCGTGCTGATCTGCGGCGAGAGTGGCAGCGGCAAGGAGCTGCTGGCCCAGGCCATTCACCGTGCCAGCCCACGCGCGGCACAGCCCTTCGTGGCGGTCAACTGCAGCGCGATCCCCGAAGCGCTGCTCGAATCCGAACTCTTCGGCCACGTCAAGGGATCGTTCACCGGCGCGGTGGCCAACCACCGTGGGCTGTTCCAGGCGGCCGATGGCGGCAGCCTGTTCCTCGACGAGATCGGCGACATGCCGCCGGCCCTGCAGGTGAAGCTGTTGCGCGTGCTGCAGGAAAGATCGGTGCGGCCGGTGGGCGCCAACCAGTCGCTGCCGATCGATGTGCGCATCCTCTCGGCCACCCACCGTGACCTCGACGTGGCAATGGCACAGGGCCAGTTCCGCGAAGACCTCTACTACCGCCTGAACGTGGTGGCGCTGACCTTGCCAGCGCTCGGCGCGCGGCGGGAAGACATCCCGCTGCTGGCCAACCACTTCCTGTCCACCCTGAGCGAGAAGTACGGCAAGCGCCTGAATGGCTTCGCGCCCGAGGCCCTGAAGGCGCTGACCGCCGCACCGTGGCCCGGCAATGTGCGTCAGCTGCACAACGTGGTCGAGCAGGTCTGCGCACTGACCACCACCCCGCTGGTGCCGCTGGCGCTGGTACAGCGTGCGCTGCGGGTGCCCAGCGTCGAGGTGTTGAGCTTCGCGCAGGCCCGCGAACGCTTCGAGCGTGACTACCTGGTGGGCTTGCTCAAACTCACCGATGGCAATGTGGCCGACGCGGCCCGGCTGGCCGATCGCAACCGCACCGAGTTCTACCGGCTGCTGCAAAAGCACGGCCTGACGCCGGGACTCTTTCGCAACGACGGGCGGCCCGATGGCCTGGCCGATGCGACACCACCGCAGCCGATGTCGCCACGCGGCGACAACATTTAATCCTTGTAAATCAAAGACTTGCGATCTCTATGGCGGCCACGTGTCGCTGATCCGGGACAAAAAACAAGGTTGGAGACCGTGAAAACCCGGACTACGGCGACGCCGCGCCGATTTTCTGGCTCAAGTGCTTGATTCATAAGGCGCTTTCTACACTGGCATGCACGTTGCGCTGAGGGGTTCATCCTCCCTTCGAGCGCCCGATGAACCACCGTCGTCTCACCCGTCTGAATCGTTCATGGACCGAGGCCAGCACCGGCTCGGCCGCCCCGGCATCCGTCACCAATCCGGGCACAGGCGCGAGCATGCCGCCGATGAACCGCGGTTCGATGACTGCCCGGCCTTGGCGAGGATTTTGGGGGGGGCTGCTCGATGGCTGGATCGCCGTAGCGACACGCTTGGCAGGCCAGCCTTCTCTGCGTACCCCCTTCGATGACGAGGCTCCCGCACCCGCGGATGCCGCTGCCAGCACCGCCTGGAAGCAAGCCGCCACGCGACGTCGCCGCACGCTGCTGGCGTTGATCGCGCTATCGGTGGTGGGTGCCACCGCGATGCTGGACCACGTGCTGCCAATCTATGACAGCGCGTGGCTGCGCACGGCCCAGATCGGCTTGTTCTCCATCCTGTTCGGCTGGGTCTCGGCGGGCTTCTACACCGCACTGATGGGCTTCTGGGTGCAGTGGCGCGGTGATCGCCACGCGCTCTCGAGCCGATCGGTGGCACACACACCGATCGCTGCCGACGCGCGCACGGCGCTGGTCATGCCGATCTGCAACGAGCAGGTGTCCACCGTGTTCGCCGGGTTGCGCGCCACGGTGGAATCGCTGATCGCCGCCGGCGGTGCGCGGTTGTTCGATGTGTACCTGCTGTCCGACACCAGTGACCCGGCCATCCGCACCGCCGAGCTGGCCGCCTGGGCTGAACTGCGCGACGCGCTGGGCACCAGCACGCGCATCCACTACCGCTGGCGCCAACGCCGCACCCAACGCAAATCAGGCAACGTGGCCGACTTCTGCCGCCGCTGGGGCAAGAACTACCGCTACATGGTGGTGCTGGACGCCGACAGCGTGATGACCGGCGATTGCCTGCTGAGCCTGGTGCGCCTGATGGAAGCCCACCCCGACGCCGGCATCATCCAGACCGCGCCGCAAGCGAGCGGCCTGTCGACCATTCATGCGCGCGCCCAACAGTTCGCTGGCCGCGTGACCGGCCGACTGTTCAGCGCCGGCATGCAGTTCTGGCAGCTGGGCGAGTCGCACTACTGGGGCCACAACGCAATCCTGCGCGTCGCGCCCTTCATGAAGCACTGCGCGCTGGCCGCGCTGCCGGGTCGCGGCGGGTTGAGCGGCCACATCCTGTCGCACGACTTCGTAGAAGCTGCACTGATGCGCCGCGCCGGGTACCACGTGTGGCTGGTCAACGACCTCGAAGGCAGCTACGAACAGCAGCCGCCCAACCTGCTGGAAGAACTGCAGCGCGACCGCCGCTGGTGCCAGGGCAATCTGCAGAACGCCCGGCTGCTGGCCGAGCCCGGCCTGCACGGCGTGCACCGCGCGATGCTGGTCACCGGCGCATTGGCCTACCTGTCGGCGCCGCTGTGGCTGGCTTATGTGGTGCTGGGCGTGGCCTTGTGGCTGTTCGGCGGTCACCCGGCCTTCAGTGCCGACACCGTGGTGCCCGTCGAGATCATCGCGCTGTGGGCCGGCACGCTGGCGATGCTGGTGATGCCGCGCGCCCTCGGTGTCGTCACCATCGTGCTGCGGCGTGAACAGGCGCTGTATGGCGGCACGGCAGCGCTGGTGCGCGGCGCGCTGGTGGAAGGCACGCTGTCGGTACTGCAGGCGCCGCTGCGGATGGTGGCGCACACGCTGTTCGTCATCGTCGCGCTGACCGGTCTGAAGCTGGATTGGAAGTCACCACCGCGTGTAGCCAACGACATCGGCTGGGCCGATGCATCGAACCGCTTTGCATTGATCGGCGTGGTGATGCTCGCGCTGGGCGTCACCGCACTCATGCTGGCGCCGGCGACGCTGCTGTGGCTGGCGCCGGTGGGCATTCCGTTGTTGCTCGCGGTACCGCTGGCGGTGCTGACCAGCCGCGCGGGGCTGGGAGAGCGGGTGCGCCAACTCGGCTTGCTCGTCACGCCCGAAGAAGCACGCACGCCGACCGTGCTGCGCGAAGCGGCCTCATACGCCCGACAGAACGCGCGTCGTCAGAGCCGCTTTGCGAACTGGCGCGATGCGCTGGAGAACGTGTGGCTGTTCGACGTGGTGCAAAAGGCCATGGGCGCGCGCAGCACGATGTGGGGCCAGCGCGGGCGCGCTCGCCGCCAGCTGGTGGGCCGCTTGCGTGCCACGCACGACCTCGACAGTCTGAACGCGAGCGACCAGATGCGCCTGCTCAGCGAGCCTCAACACCTGGTGCGGCTGCGCGACCAGTTGCTGGCCCAGGCAGAACCGGCTCACGCCACCTGGCGCTCGCCGACAGCGCAAGCACCGGTGCGCGCGCGCCGACGTGTCTGGCTGGCCTCGGCGCAGACGACCTGATCAATCAGTCGGACGGAGGTGCCTTCCGCGCATCGTCGTCGAGACGACGCAGGTAGGCCATCTTCTCGGCGATCTTGACCTCCAGCCCGCGAGGGACCGGCTGGTACCAGCCAGGATCCTGCATGTCGTCGGGCAGGTAGGTCTCGCCTGCGGCATAGGCCTGCGGCTCATCGTGGGCATAGCGGTACTCGTGGCCGTAGCCGAGTTCCTTCATCAGCTTCGTCGGGGCGTTGCGCAGATGGATCGGGACCTCGCGCGACTTGTCGTGCTTGACGAAGGCCTTGGCTTGCTTGTAAGCCTTGTAGCCCGCATTGCTCTTCGCGGCCACCGCCAAGTAGATGACCGCCTGCGCCAGCGCCAGTTCACCCTCCGGCGAGCCCAGGCGTTCGTAGGTGGTGGCGGCGTCGTTGGCGATCTGCATCGCACGGGGATCGGCCAGACCGATGTCTTCCCAGGCCATGCGCACGATGCGGCGAGACAGGTATCGCGGGTCAGCACCGCCATCGAGCATCCGGCACAGCCAGTACAACGCACCGTCGGGATTGGACCCACGCACCGACTTGTGCAAGGCCGAAATCTGATCGTAGAAATGCTCGCCGCCCTTGTCGAACCGTCGCCCGCTGGCAGTCAACGCGTTCTTGACAAACGGGGCATCGATGGACGACACCGCCGCCGCACGTGCCGCGGTATCGGTTTGCTCCAGCAGGTTCAACAAGCGCCGGGCATCGCCATCGGCGTAACCCACCAGCACCTCGACAGCCGTGTCTTCGAAACTGAGCGCGGCCATGAAGGCGTCGTGGGCTCGCTGGAACAGCTGCCGCAGCTCCTCGTCGGTCAGGGCTTGCAGCACATACACCTGTGCGCGCGACAACAGCGCCGAGTTGACCTCGAACGATGGGTTCTCCGTCGTTGCGCCGATCAGCACGACCAGCCCCGACTCGACAAACGGCAGCAGCCCATCCTGCTGGCTCTTGTTGAAGCGGTGGATTTCGTCCACGAACAGGATCGTCTTGCGGCCCTGCGCGAGGTTCTGCTCGGCCTGCGTCATCGCCTCACGGATGTCCTTGACCCCCGAGAACACGGCCGACAAGGCGATGAATTCGTACTGGAAGGCAGAAGCCGTCAGCCGGGCCAGCGTCGTCTTTCCGACGCCGGGCGGCCCCCACAGGATCATCGAGTGCGGCTTGCCCGATTCGAAGGCCAGCCTCAGCGGCTTGCCCGCGCCGATCAGGTGCGACTGCCCGATGACCTCGTCCAGGGTGGTCGGCCGCAGGGCCTCGGCCCACGGCGCGGTGGGCGCCGTCGCGAAAAGGTCAGCCACGCCGGCGTCCTTTGCCGAACGCCCTCACCGCAGCCTCACTGCTCGAGGACATCGACGCCCTTCGGAATGACGAACTTGAAACTCTCGGCCGGCAGTTCGAGGTTGGCACTGAACTGTGTGAACGTCAGCCGCGAACGCTGAGAAAAGTTGTCGGTGATCTCGACCGCGGCAAGTTGCTTGCCCTTGAAACCGATGCGCATCGACTCGAACGCGCCGTCCTTGGCTTTCGGTGTGGCCTTCGCCCAATCGAGCCCGTCTTTCGACGGCTCGGCCACCAGATCGAAATCGCGGCTGAGGTCGCCGCCGGCCAGCAAGGCTGCCGGTGTCGCGCCAATCGCCTGCGTGAACTTGCGGCTGCTGACCTGGTTCAGGTCGCTGTCGTAGATCCAGACCTTCTGCCCGTCGGCGACGATCAGCTGCTCGAACGGCTTGGTGTAAGAGAAGCGAAAACGATCCGGGCGGGCGAACTCGAAGCTGCCACTCGATGTCTTGGTCTTGGCCCCATCAGGCGAGCTGACGGTCTGGGTGAACGCGGCGCGGCCGGTCTTCACCTGCTGAACGAACGCCTTCAATGCATCGACCGCGTCGGCATGAGCAGCCACCGGAGCGAGCGCCAACGCACCCCAGGCCAGCAAAGCCCCCAGCGCAGGCTTCATTCGCTGCGCGCCGGAACGATGATGTCGCGGTTGCCGTTGGTGCCCATGCTGGATACGAGCCCCGATTTCTCCATTTGTTCCAGCAGCCGCGCGGCGCGGTTGTAACCGATGCGCAGGTGGCGCTGCACCAGCGAGATCGAGGCGCGCTTGTGCTGCAGCACGATGGCCACGGCGTTGTCGTACATCGGATCGCTTTCATTGCCGGGCCCACCGCCGTCGTTGACGGCGATCTCGCCCGAGTCGCCATCGAGCGTGCCCCCTTCGAGGATGCCTTCGATGTAGTTGGGCTCGCCCTGGCTCTTCAGGTAGGCGACGACGCGGTGCACCTCGTCGTCGCTGACGAACGCGCCATGCACACGGATCGGCAGGCCAGTCCCTGAGGCCATGTAGAGCATGTCGCCCATGCCCAGCAGTGCTTCGGCGCCCATCTGGTCGAGGATGGTGCGGCTGTCGATCTTGGAGCCGACCGAGAACGCGATACGGGTCGGGATGTTGGCCTTGATCAGGCCGGTGATCACATCGACGCTCGGCCGCTGCGTTGCCAGGATCAAATGGATGCCGGCCGCACGGGCCTTCTGCGCCAAGCGCGCGATCAGCTCTTCGATCTTCTTGCCGATCACCATCATCAGGTCGGCCAGCTCGTCGATGACGATCACGACATGCGGCAGGCGCTGCAGCGGTTCGGGCAACTCCGGCGTCAGGCTGAAGGGGTTGGGCAAGGTCTCGCCACGCTCCACCGCTTCATCGATCTTCTTGTTGTAGCCCGCCAGATTGCGCACGCCCAGCTTGCTCATCAGCTTGTAGCGCCGCTCCATCTCGCCCACCGCCCAGTTCAGCGCGTTGGCGGCCTGCTTCATGTCGATGACGACCGGGCACAGCAGGTGAGGGATGCCTTCGTAGACGCTCATCTCGAGCATCTTGGGATCGATCAGGATCAGCCGGACATCACGCGCTTCGGCCTTGTAGAGCAGGCTCAGGATCATCGCGTTGATGCCCACCGACTTGCCGGAGCCGGTGGTGCCGGCGACCAGGCAATGCGGCATCTTGGCCAGGTCGGCGACGACCGGTGCGCCGACGATGTCCTTGCCCAGTCCCATGGTCAGCATCGACGAGGCGCCGTTGTAGGCCTGCGAACCGAGGATTTCGGACAGATAGATCGTCTGGCGCCGCGCGTTGGGCAACTCGAGCGCCATCGTCGTCTTGCCCGGAATGGTCTCGACCACACGAATGCTGACCAGGCTCAGGCTGCGCGCCAGGTCCTTGGCCAGACCCAGCACCTGCGATCCCTTGACCCCGGTGGCGGGTTCGATCTCGTAACGCGTGATCACCGGACCGGGCGACGCGGCCACCACCCGCACTTCGACACCGAAGTCCTTGAGCTTCTTCTCGATCAGCCGCGACGTCATCTCCAGCGTCTCGAGCGAGACCGTCTCGGTACGGCTTGGCGCCGCATCGAGCAGATCGACCTGCGGCAGCTTGGTGTCGGCCAGTTCGACGAACAGCGGCTTCTGCCGCTCCTTCACCACCCGGTCGCTCTTCGGCACCTCGACCACCGGCGCCGCAATGACGATGGGCGCGTGGTCTTCGCTCAGTTCATGCTCGACCTCGGCGATGTCTTCGCGTTCGCGCAGCGCCTGCTCGCCCAAGCGGATGTCTTCAGCCCGCTCGATGCGCTCGACGCGGCTGTCGCGCCAGGCATCGAGCCGCTCGCCGATCGCGTCAGCCAGTTGCAGCCAGGAAAAGCGGAAGGCCAGCGAGACGCCCGCCACCAGCGTGGCGATCCACAGCACACCGGAGCCCGCAAACCCCAGGCCCTTCATGCTGACTGAGCCGAGCAGGTAGCCGAGCACGCCGCCGGCGTGGCCGCCCGGCAGCTGTGCCTCGGCGTGATACATCCGGGTCCATTCGAGCGAGGTGCTGGCCGACAGCAGCAGCGCCAAGCCCAACCACGACACCCATGATGGCCAACCCGTGCGCACCGGCGTGGCGATGGGTGTGTCCGCACTGCCGCGCCGCAGCAGGTCGGCGAGCGCGGCCAGCCAGCGGTGCAGCCCCAGCGCGATCAGCCACCAGGCGGAAAAGCCGAACAGGAACAACATCAGATCGGACGCCCATGCGCCCAGCGCGCCCACGCTGTTGCGGGCTGCCTCACCCGAGCCCGAGGTGGAAAACGCCGCGTCGAGCGGGTGGTGAGTGACCATCGCGATCAGCACCAGCAGCCACAACACGCCACCGATCAGGACGCGAGCCTGCCGCCGCCAATCGGCGCCGTGGGCGAAGGATCTGAGTGTCCCGCGGGCGTCATCGCGTGCACGGGAATCACCTGCGGCGAGGCCCGCACCCGGGGAGGAATCTGCCGCGGACGTGCGCAGCGAGCCGAGCGGAAATGTCATCCGCTCATTGTGGCCGAAGCGGCAGCAGCAGCCGCTGCCGCACGTGTCAGGTCAGACGCTCTTTCAGGATCACCGAGCCGTTGTCCTGCGTCTCGATCATGCCGCGCTCTTCCAGGTCTTTCATGACCCGGCTGACCATCTCGCGCGAGGCGCCAACCACCTTGGCCAGATCCTGCCGCGAGACCTTGTTTCGGATGATCTTGACCTCGCCGATCGTGTCCGCCATGTCGAGCAGCGAACGTGCCACGCGGCCGTAAACGTCGAGCAGCGCCAGCGACTCGATCTGCCGGTCGGCGCTGCGCAGCCTTGCGACCAGGCCCCGCATGATCGCGTAGGACAGGCTGGAGTTTTCGGGCAGGCAGCGAGCGAACTCCGGGCGACCCAGGATCAGCATGTCGGTCTGGATTTCGGCGCGCACCGTGGCCGAATGCGGCTCGTTGTCGATCAGGCTCATCTCGCCGACGTAGTCCCCGGACTCCAGCACAGCGAGGATCACCTCGCGACCGCGGGAGTCGGCGGTCAACACGCGAGCCCGGCCGGTCAGAAGAATGAACAGGGCATTTGACTTCTTGCCGTGCTCCACCACCAGTTCGCCACGCCGATAGCGGCGCTTGACGACCGCATCGGCAATGCCCTGCGCCTGGTCGTTGGTCAGCAGCGAGAAGATCGGCACGCGCCGGATCAGGTCGAGATTGGAAAGCATGGCCATCGTGGAGCTCCTTTGCTGCGGTTATCGGCAGGACTTGTGAGAAATTCACTGGACATAAGAAAGTTCTCTATTGTCTTCATTGATTGGCTGCTAACGGCCTGTAACGCAGCTTCAGGATGGCATGTCAAACTGAACCTCTCGTCGTCTCCCGTCTTTCGCCATGAGCACCACACCCATCCACTCCCGCGTGCTGATCCTCGGATCTGGCCCGGCTGGCTACTCAGCCGCCATCTACGCCGCTCGGGCCAATCTCAACCCGACACTGATCACCGGCATCGCCCAGGGCGGTCAGTTGATGACCACCACCGATGTCGACAACTGGCCGGCCGACGTCGATGGCGTGATGGGCCCGGACCTGATGCAACGCTTCCAGAAGCACGCCGAGCGATTCAACACGAACATCGTCTTCGACCACATCAACGCGGTCGATTTTTCGCAGCGCCCACTGAAACTGACCGGCGATTCGGGCAGCTACACCTGTGACGCGCTGATCATCGCCACCGGTGCTTCGGCCAAATACCTTGGGCTGCCGAGCGAGCAGGCGTTCATGGGCCGTGGCGTCAGCGGCTGTGCGACCTGTGACGGATTCTTCTACCGCGGGCAGGAGGTCTGTGTGGTGGGCGGCGGCAACACCGCCGTCGAAGAGGCCCTGTACCTGTCAAACATTGCGAGCAAGGTGAATCTGATCCACCGGCGTGACAAGTTCAAGGCCGAAGCGATCCTGGTCGACAAGCTAATGGACAAGGTCGCCGCCGGCAAGATTCAACTGCACCTGTGGCATACCCTCGACGAGGTGCTGGGCAACGACGCCGGCGTGTCGGGCGTCAGGATCCGCAGCACCCAGGACGCCTCGACCACCGATCTGGCACTGCAAGGCTGCTTCATCGCGATTGGCCACCAGCCGAACACCGACATCTTCAAGGGCCACCTGGAGATGAAGGACGGCTACATCATCACCAGGGGCGGGCTCAATGGCATGGCCACCATGACCAGCGTGCCAGGCGTGTTCGCCGCCGGCGACGTGCAGGACCATGTTTACCGGCAAGCGATCACAAGCGCTGGCACGGGCTGCATGGCTGCACTGGACTCTCAGCGCTTTCTCGAACAGTGATCTGGAGGCGCATTCAGGCCCCGGAACGCCGAAGCCGGTTATACTCGCGGGCTTCGCTGTGCTTGGGACCTCGGTGATTCGAGGGTCGTGGTGCAGCGGCCACGTGGGCGCAAGCCACGATGCAGCCGACGCCCAGGGGCGTGCCGCATCAGCGAAACCTGAAACACGAACCTATTGGAGCAGCGTCATGGCACGCGTCTGTCAAGTCACGGGCAAGCGCCCGATGTCGGGAAACAATGTTTCCCATGCGAACAACAAGACCAAGCGTCGTTTCCTGCCGAACCTGCAATACCGCCGGTTCTGGCTCGAAACGGAGAACCGCTGGGTGCGCTTGCGCATCTCGAACGCGGCACTGCGCTTGATCGACAAGGTGGGCATCGAGAAGGTCGTCGCCGACCTGCGCGCCCGCGGCGAAATCTGACCAGGAGCGGATCATGGCAAAAGGTGGACGCGAAAAAATCAAGCTGGAATCGTCAGCTGGTACCGGTCATTTCTACACGACCGACAAGAACAAGAAGACCATGCCCGAGAAGATCGAAATCATGAAGTTCGATCCGAAGGCACGCAAGCATGTGATGTACAAGGAGACGAAGCTGCGGTAACCGCTTCGCCCTGACAAAACAAAACGCCCCGCATTGCGGGGCGTTTTTTTGTCTGCCGAGCGGCCGTCAGGCGTGCGCCGCGCGCAGCTTCAGCGCGAATTCCTGCAGCGCGGTGATGCCGCTGTCCTCGGCCTTCTTGCACCACGCCTGCAGGTCGATCACCAGCTGGTCGGCCGAGACGTTGGTGCGTGTCCACAGGCCACGCAATTCCTCGCGCATCGTCACCAGCTTGGACAGCGCGGCACTTTGTGCACACACCGCAGTCACCCGCTCCTGCACGCCTTGGGGGATCTTGTCGTGATCACGGTGCAGCCAGCGCTGGGCCAGATGCATGTCCTTCCAGCGAGCACTGTTCTCGGCGCCCTCGGCCTTCAAACGCGCGAGTTCGCTGCGGCATTCGTCGCGCAGGTGGCTGGCGTATTTGGCCATCACCTCGTAGCGGTTGGCGATGATCGCCTCCAGCGTCTTTGAATCGGCAACCGGCTTGATGGTGCCCAACTTCAGCTGCGGAGCCGTCTTGCGCACCTTGGCCCATCCGATCATTTCCATCGCACGGATGTACATCCAGCCAATATCGAATTCGTACGGCTTGACCGACAGCTTGGCCGAAGTCGGGTACGTGTGGTGGTTGTTGTGCAGCTCTTCGCCGCCAATAATGATGCCCCACGGAGAAATGTTGGTCGATGCGTCTTGCGCCTCGAAATTGCGGTAACCCCACCAGTGGCCGAGGCCATTGATGATGCCGGCCGCCGTGATCGGGATCCACGCCATCTGCACGGCCCAGACCGCCAAGCCTGCGGCACCGAACAGCGCCAGGTCGATCAGCATCATCACGCCGACGCCCTGCCAGCTGTAACGGGTGTAGAGATTGCGTTCCAGCCAGTCGTCCGGCGTGCCCATCCCGTACTTCGCCAGGGTTTCCGTGTTCTTCGTTTCAACCCTGTACAGCTCCGCGCCGGTCAGCAGCACGGTCTTGATGCCGCGGGTTTGAGGACTGTGAGGATCGTCTGTCGTTTCGCACTTCGCATGGTGCTTGCGGTGCACAGCCACCCATTCCTTGGTGACCTGACCCGTTCCCAACCACAGCCACAGCCGGAAGAAATGCGATGGAATCGCGTGCAGGTCGAGTGAACGATGTGCCTGCGATCGGTGCAGGAAGATCGTCACGGCTGCGATCGTGATGTGCGTTGTCAGCAACGCATACAGGACCACCTGCCACCAAGTGGTTTCAATCAAGCCGTTGGCCAGCCAGTTCAAAAGACTGTCCAACACCGTCGTCAATACGTTCATGAATCGCGTCCGCGCTGCAATGAGTCAAACCATTTGATTGTAGGCGCCGCCCGGCGCCCTGGAGTGGCCTGAACAATGCAACCCTTGCCCGGCAATTGCGAGCTGAGGCCGATCCGGCCCGAATCAAGTGCGTTGCCAGACCGCCGCAAAGAACCCGTCGGTGCCATGGCGGTGCGGCCACAAGCGCAGGTAGGGGCCGCTGACCAAGGTGCTCGCCTGCGCCACATGAGCGGCATCGAGCAGCGATTCGACCGCGATCGGCTTGAAGTCCCGCAGGCGCTCGGCTGAAAACGCGTCGGCGATGGCCTCGTTTTCGGACCGCAGCAGGCTGCACGTCGCATAGACCAACCGACCGCCTGGTTTGACCAGCCGCGATGCACTGGCCAGGATGGCGGCCTGCTTGACGCGCAGTTCATCGACAGACTGTGGCGACTGCCGCCACTTCAGGTCCGGGTTGCGCCGCAGCGTACCCAGGCCGGAACAGGGTGAATCGACCAGCACCCGGTCGATCTTGCCCGCCAGCCGCTTGATGCGGTCGTCGCGCTCGTGGGCGATCTGCACCGGATGCACGTTGGACAGCCCGCTGCGCGCCAGGCGGGGCTTCAGCGCAGCAAGACGGTGGCCAGACGTGTCGAACGCATACAGCCGCCCGGTGTTGCGCATCGAGGCGCCGAGCGCCAGCGTCTTCCCGCCGGCACCGGCGCAGAAGTCGACGACCATCTCGCCGCGCTTCGCATCGGTCAACAGCGCGAGCAGCTGGCTGCCTTCGTCCTGAACTTCAACGTCGCCACGCAGGAACACGTCAAGTTTGTGCAGCGCCGGCTTGCCTTCGATGCGCAGCCCCCACGGCGAATAAGGTGTCGGCGACGCCTCGATGTTGGCCGCCTTGAACTCCGCCTGCACCGCCTCGCGCTTGGCCTTGAAGGTGTTGACCCTCAGGTCCAGCGGTGCGCTGCCGTTCAGCGCCTCGACCAGCGGCCAGAAATCGCCGCCCACTTCAGCATGCAAGCGATCGGCCAACCATTCGGGCAGGTTGTGGCGCAGCTTGTCGGGCAACGCCGTGCGATCGACGGCAGCCACCTTTTCCAGCCATTGCACCTCGTGTTCTTGCAGCGCCGCGCGCAGAAAGGCCGCGTTGCCCTGCCAGCCGAGCAGAGCCAGGCGGCGCTCCATCTCCCCCTTCCCCGACTGCGCCAAGTGCTGGAACAGCGGGCGCTGACGCAGCACGGTGTAGGTGGTTTCGGCCAGCGTGTGCCGCTCGCGCATGCCAAGGCCGCGGTTCTGGCGGAAAAAATCGGAGACGACGTTGTCGGCGGGGGCACTGAACTGCATCACCCGATGCAGCAGTTCCGTGGCGAGCTCAAGCAAGGCGT
Organism: Burkholderiales bacterium PBB1; assembly: GCA_002255905.1. Classification (GTDB taxonomy): domain Bacteria; phylum Pseudomonadota; class Gammaproteobacteria; order Burkholderiales; family Burkholderiaceae_C; genus PBB1. Next base: position 23,965 of record NKIN01000007.1, on the reverse strand, counting down.
TGGGATGCATCGCCCGATTATCCGGGGCGGCTTCGGGTCGACCCGCTCAGCCGCCCATCAGCGCCTGAGACTCGCCATGGCGATGAACGATGCGCCCGTCCTCCGTCGACTCCAGCAGGCCTTCGATCCACCACCGCACCGCCCGCGGATACGCCTGGTGCTCCATCACCAGCACGCGCGCTGCCAACGTGTCTTCGGTCTCGTCAGGCCGTACCGGCACCACGGCCTGCACGACGATCGGGCCGTGGTCTAGTTCGGGCGTCACCACGTGGACCGTGGTGCCCGCGACCTTGCATCCGGCCTCGATCGCGCGGCGATGCGTGTGCAGGCCCGGAAAGGCCGGCAGCAGCGACGGATGGATGTTGAGCATGCGGCCAGCGTAGTGCTGCACGAAGCCAGGCGTCAGGATGCGCATGAAACCGGCCAGCACGACCAGATCGGGCGCAAACCCGTCGATGACCTGAGCCAGCGTTGCATCGAAAGCCTCACGATCCTCGAAATCGCGGTGGTTCACCACCGCCGTCGGAATGCCGTTCTGCTGCGCATAGACCAGCCCTCCGGCATCGCTGCGGTTGCTGATCACAGCGGCAATTCGCGCATCCCAGCCCTCGGCGGCGCAGGCCTCGGCGATCGCCACCATGTTCGAGCCGCGACCGGAGATGAGGATGACCAGGTTCTTCATGACGCAAAGTGTGTTTCAAGCGGTTCAACGGCCGGCCGCAGTGTATCGGCCCGCTGCAGTGCTGAAACCTACAATCGCCAGCCTCACCACCGAGCTGTCCCATGAAACAGAGAGTCCTGTCCGGCATGCGCCCCACCGGTGCCCTGCACCTCGGCCACTACCACGGCGCACTGAAGAACTGGGTGCGGCTGCAGGCCGATTTCGACTGCTTCTATTTCGTTGCCGACTGGCATGCGCTGACCACGCACTACGAGGACCGCGAGATCATCGAGAAGAACGTCTACGACATGGTGATCGACTGGATCGCCGCCGGGCTCGACCCGGAGCAGTGCACGATCTTCATCCAGAGCCGCCTGCCCGAGCACGCCGAGCTGTTCACGCTGCTGGCGATGGGTACGCCTCTCGCGTGGCTGGAACGCATGCCGACCTACAAGGACCAGATGGAAAAGCTGAAGGACCGCGACCTCGCGACCTACGGCTTCCTCGGCTACCCGCTGCTGCAGGCCGCCGACATCCTGATCTACAAGGCTTCGTTCGTGCCGGTGGGGGAAGACCAGGCGCCGCACGTCGAGATCACCCGCGAGGTGGCACGCCGCTTCAACCACCTGTATGGCCGCGAGCCGAACGCAGAGGCGCTGGCGCTGACTGTCGTCAAGAAGATGAGCAAGAACGACGGCAAGGCATTCGCCGCCGCACGCAAGGCCTTTCAGGAGACCGGCAGCGATGAATCGCTGGCACAGGCGCGTGCGCTGATCGCCGCCAGTGGCGCCTTGAGCGCAGCCGACCGTGAACGGCTCGACGCTTTCCTGCGCGGCGCCGGCAAGACCATCCTGCACGAGCCGGCGGTGCTGCTGACCGAAGTGAGCAAGCTCCCGGGCCTTGACGGCGCGAAGATGAGCAAGAGCTACGGCAACGCCATCGCGATGCGCGAAGAGCCGGCCGTGGTCGAACAAAAGATCAAGCGCATGCCGACCGACCCGCAGCGCGTGCGCCGCACGGATGCCGGCGACCCGGACCGCTGCCCGGTGTGGCAGTTCCACCAGGTTTACTCAGACGCCGACACGAAAGACTGGGTCGTCAAGGGCTGCAAGACGGCAGGCATCGGCTGCCTGGAGTGCAAGCAGCCGGTGATCGACGCGATCATCCGCGAACAGCAACCCTGGCGCGAGCGCGCCGAGGCTTACCTTAGCAACCCGAAACAGGTTCAATGGATCGTCGAGGTCGGCACCGAGCGTGCGCGCACCGTGGCGCGGGAGACGATGCGGGATGTGCGGGATGCAATGGGGATCAATTACTGATCGCTCTTCCGTCGTTTGAACGACCGCCCACGTGTGAACGTCTGCGCAGTGCTGACGAGGGCGCGGGGTAACCGGCTCCGCTCATGTCCCCCGGGGCCGGTTTGCCGCCTAGACGCTATGGGCCAGACCGCATCGGCCCTCCTCCTTTACTTCGCTGCGCCGGTCACCCCACGCCCTCGGCAGCCGGAACCACCGTTGCATGCAAAGGATTTCAAACTTCGACTGCTCCGGTGGTGGCACGAGCGCTGTGCTGGGCCGCTGTGTGGAGTGAGGTAAAGGAGGAGGGCCGGTGGGCCTGAGCCGAAGCGAACGGCTCGTGAACCGGCCCGGGGGACACGAACGCAACACAGTGGCCCAGCACTGCGCTCCCGCGAAACCCTCAGTCGGCAGACCATCAGCTCACGCCGCCAGAAAGTGCTCGCGGTAGTAAGCCAATTCCTCGATCGACTCTCGGATGTCGGCCAGCGCGGTGTGCGCCTGGGCTTTCTTGAAACCGTCGAGGATGGCGGGCTTCCAGCGCTTGGCCAGCTCCTTCAGCGTGCTGACATCGAGGTTGCGGTAGTGAAAGAAATCTTCCAGCGTCGGCATCGTCTTCGCGAGAAAGCGCCGGTCCTGGCAGATGCTGTTGCCGCACATCGGCGACTTGCCCTTGGGCACGTACTGCTCGAGGAAGGCAATTATCTGTGCCTCGGCCTGCACTTCGTCCACGGTTGACGCCTTGACACGATCGATCAGCCCGCTGCGGCCATGCGTGCCCTTGTTCCAGGCGTCCATCGCATCAAGCACGGCATCGCTCTGGTGCACTGCGATCGTCGGGCCCTCCACGCGCACATTCAGCTGTGAGTCGGTGACGATCACCGCGATCTCGATGATGCGGTCGGTTTCCGGGTACAGCCCGGTCATCTCGAGGTCGATCCAGATCAGGTTCTGATCGCTCTTTGCCAAGGGGGTGGTCATGTTGGTTACTCCTTGCGGAGATTGTCTTACGGCTCCCAAGACAATGCGCCTCGCCCCCTACACTGCACTCCGACGTCACCCTTCGAAGTTGCCTTGAATCACCCTGCCTCGCTGCTCGCGCTGCTGTTCGCCGCCGCCCTCGTCATTTCTTTGCTGATCCGCTTCTGGCTCGCCGCTCGGCAGATGCGCCACGTCGCGCAGCACAGCGACGCTGTCCCTGCGGCGTTCGCTGACATCGTCACGCAGGAGGCGCATCGTGAGGCTGCGCGTTACACCCTTGCGAAGGGCAGCTTCGGCCTGTGGACGATGGCCTTCAGCGCAGCGGTGCTGGTCGGCTGGACCTTGCTCGGCGGCCTCGGCGTGCTCAACAACGCGATCCGCGAAGCCGTTCAGCCGGCGTACGGCGACATGGCCTACCAGCTGGCTTTGCTGTCCGCTTTCGTGGTGATCGGATCGCTGCTCGACGCGCCCTTCGATCTCTACAGCACCTTTCGCCTCGAGCAGACCTTTGGTTTCAACCGCACCACCTGGAAGCTGTACCTCGTCGATGCGCTGAAGGGCATCGTGCTGGGCGCGCTGATCGGCCTGCCGCTGGCGGCCGGCATGCTGTCGATCATGGCCAGCACCGGCGCGCTGTGGTGGCTGTGGGCCTGGGGCGCATGGATGGGTTTCAATCTGCTGGCGCTGGTGCTCTACCCGACAGTGATCGCGCCCTTGTTCAACACCTTCAAACCCCTCGCCGACGCCTCGCTCGAAGCGCGTGTACAAGCCCTGATGGCGAAGTGCGGCTTCTTCGCCAGAGGCTTCTTCGTGATGGATGGCAGCAAGCGCTCGGCGCATGCCAATGCCTACTTCACCGGCTTCGGTGCGGCCAAACGGGTGGTGTTCTTCGACACCCTGCTCGACAAGCTGCTGCCCGGCGAGGTGGAGGCCGTGCTGGCTCACGAGCTGGGGCATTTCAAGCACCGGCATGTGCTCAAGCGCATCGCCTCGATGTTCGCGATCAGTCTGGTCGGCTTCGCGATCCTGGGCTGGCTCTCGCGCCGGATCTGGTTCTACAGCGCCTTCGGGGTGCAGCCGTCGATGACCGCATCGAACGACGCGGTGGCCCTGCTGCTGTTCATGCTGATCGTGCCGGTGTTCAGCTTCTTCGTATCGCCGCTGTTCGCCGGCTTGTCGCGACGCCATGAGTTCGAGGCCGATGCCTACGCCTGCGCACAGGCCAGCGGGCGTGATCTGTCGTCGGCGCTGCTGAAGCTCTACAAGGACAACGCGTCGACGCTGACGCCAGACCCGTTGTACGCCCGCTTCTATTACTCGCACCCACCGGCCGCCGAGCGACTGGCAGCGATGCAGACACCGGCCGCCGCCACATGAGTGGCTCGACGCCTTGAGCAAGGCGAAAGCAAGCGACACGCCGACCACCTGCGGGCTGGTGGTCTCCGGCTTCGGGCGCCACTACGTCGTCGAGTCGGAGGCTGGGGTACGGACCATCTGCCATCCGCGCGGCAAGAAGAGCCTGTGCGTCGTTGGCGACCGGGTGCGCTGGCAGATCTCGGGCGATGAAGGCGTGATCGAGGAACTGGAACCGCGGCGCAACCTGCTGTTTCGCCAGGACGAGTGGAAGACCAAGGCCTTCGCCGCCAACCTCGACCAGGTGCTGGTGATGGTGGCCAGCGAGCCGGTGTTCAGCGAATCGCAACTGGCGCGTGCGCTGATCGCTGCCGAGAGCGCTGGCATTGCGGCGAGCATCCTGTTGAACAAATCCGACCTGCCGCAGATCACTGCCGCACGGGAGCGACTGAAGCCATATGCAGCGATGGGCTACCGTGTGCTGGAGGTGGCACTGAAGGCGCAGCCCGAGGCGTCTCGCGCGCTGCTGTTGCCGCTGATGGCCGGCCAGGCCTCGCTGGTGCTTGGGCCGAGCGGCACCGGCAAGAGCACGCTCATCAACCTGCTCGCGCCCGATGCCCGCGCGCAGGTGGGCGAGGTGTCGCAGGCGCTGAACTCGGGACGACACACCACCACTTCGACCCAGTGGTACTGGCTGGATGCCGAACGCCACACCGGCCTGATCGATTCGCCGGGCTTTCAGGAATTCGGCCTGAAGCAGGTCGACGCACAAAAGCTTCCGGCCCTGATGCCCGACTTGCGCGAGGCCTCGACGCGATGCCGCTTCTACAACTGCACTCACCGTCAGGAACCGGGTTGCGGCGTGCGCGAAGCCCTGGCGCAGGGCGAGATCAGCGAATCGCGCTACCGCATCTACGGCGAGATACGACAGGAACTCGAAGGCACGCGCTGGTAGGCGCGGGTCAGCCCACCAGATTGGCCAGCGTCAACAAGGCCAGCAGCAGCATCCACAGCACCACCGAACGCCAGACCAGGCCCACGATGCTGCGCAGGTGGCCCAGCACTGGCGTCATGCCGGAGGTAGAGCCCACGGCGGCAAGGTCCTCGAAGCCGACGCCCTTGTCGAAGGTCTTCGATCGATCGGGCGTCACGCCGGGCGCGGCAGTGCCGCCCAGTTGCACGCCCACCGCCCCCGCTGCGGCGGCCAGGATGATGCCTTCGTTCGGGTGCAGCCACAGCTCGGCATCGCGGCGCCAGCCGTTGATCGCCTCCTCGAAGTTGCCGACCACCGCAAAGCCGAAGGCGGTCAGCCGTGCCGGGATGCGGTCCATCAGGCCGAAGAGCCGCTGTGACAACGCCATCAGCCGTTCGTTGGTCGGCTCGCCGATGGTGCGGCTGCGAAAAGCCCAGTAGCGGCTCGCGAACTCGGCACAGCGGTACAGCACCGCACCCGCCGGGCCGAAGCCCAGCGACGACAGCACAACGAACCAGAAGAACACCCCGAACACGTGGCGGTGGGCGGCCAGCAGCGAGTGCTCGATCACATGGCGCAACAACTCGGTACGGGGCAACTCGCTCACATCGAGGTGGCGCCATTCGGTCAGCAGGCGGCGCGCCTCGGCCTCGTCCTCGCGATCGAGTGCATCGCGGATGTCGGTGAAGTAATGGCTGAATTGGCGAAAACCCAACGTCAGGTACAGCACGGCCACATTCCACACCAGCCCGAGCAGCAAGCTGTAATGGGTGATCCCCGCATGCACAAGCCACACCAGCACGCCAGGGAGCACGACGGTGATGATCCACACCACCCACGCGTGATGGTCGCGGCCGGCGTCGAAATTTCGACCCACCCAGCGCTGCCAGGAGGTCATCGCAGAATGAATCGCCGTGCCGCGCTGCAGGGGTTTCAGCTGTTCGAGCAGCAGCGCCAGAAGGACCGAAAAAAGGCTCATCGCCGCCGATGATAGCGGGGGGTCATACGCCCATCGGTGGGTCAGGCCGCGAGGAATCGGTAGAAGTTGCGCAGCATCGCCGCGGTGGCACCCCAGATGAAATAGGACTTGGGCGTCCCACCTTCAGCGTGCGACGTCCACGGCATCGACAGGAATTCGCGGGCCTCGTCGCCCTCACCCACCGCGTGCCGGCGGTGATGAGCCGGTGACATCAGGTAGGCCAGCGGCACCTCGAACACTTCAGCCACCTCGGAGGCGTCGACACTCAGGCTGAAGCCTGGCTGCACCAGTGCCACCACCGGTGTGACGACATAGCCAGTGACGGTGGTGTAGTGCGGCATGGTGCCCAGCACCTGCACGAAGTCGCGCGCCAGCCCGACCTCTTCCTCGGCCTCGCGCAGTGCGGTGGCAATCGGGCTCTGGTCTTCTGGCTCAGCTCGCCCGCCCGGAAAACTGATCTGGCCCGGGTGATCGCTGAGCCGCTCAGAGCGCTGAGTCAGCAACACCGTGATGTCGTCGCCACGAAGCACCAGAGGCATCAGCACCGAGGCATGTACCAGGGCCCTGGGCAGTGGTTGCCGATCGGCCACACGCTCAGGCTGCCATGCCGGTGCGCGTTCAAACCGATCGCGCAGCGCGGGCGCCGCCAGCCGATCGCGAGGCACTGCCGGCAGGTGATCATCGATCGCCAGGACGGGGCACTGTTGCGGATCGAAATGGGGGCGCATCGAGATCCTCGGAATTGAAAAAGCCGCCTTGAAAGGCGGCTTCGGTTCAGCCCTTAGCCAGCTTCTGACGCGGAAGGCTGCGCCAGGGCGCGTCGAAAATTGGCAGTGCGCTACCGCGCGACCTTGCGCTGCGCGCAAGGCTGACCGGTGGTCAGGCCAATTTTTCCTTGATACGCGCGGACTTGCCAGAGCGCTGGCGCAGGTAGTACAGCTTGGCGCGGCGGACATCACCGCGGCGCTTGACCTCGATCGAGGCGATCAGCGGGCTGTACAGCTGGAAAGTGCGCTCGACACCCTCGCCGCTCGAGATCTTTCGGGCGATGAAGCTGGAATTCAGACCGCGATTGCGTTTGGCAATCACGACACCTTCGTACGCCTGCACGCGCTTGCGGGTGCCTTCGACGACGTTCACGTTGACGATGACCGTGTCACCAGGCGCGAACGCCGGGATGGTCTTGTTCAGACGGGCGATTTCCTCTTGCTCGAGGGTTTGGATCAGGTCCATGGTTTCTCCGTGTGATCTTGCCCACGTTGTGTGGAGGAATTGTTCCGGACCTGCAACGCGAAGGGACAACGCGCGGCCGGACGTGGCAGAGGATCAGAAAAGCCTTCTACTATACCTCGAGAGTGGCCAGAAATTGCTCGTCTTCGGCGCTCAGCCGCTGAGCCGCCCGCGCCACCGCGATCAGATCGGGCCGGCGGCGGGCCGTCAGGGCCAGAGACTGCTCCCGGCGCCAGCGCGCAATGCGACCATGATGGCCCGACAGCAGCACTGGCGGAATCGAGAGCGGACCGTCGTCTGTTGCCAACAGTTCGGGGCGGCTGTAGTGCGGGCCTTCGAGCAGACCGTCGGAAAAACTGTCCTGCTGATGGGATTGCGCGTCACCGAGCACCCCGTCCTGCAGTCGCGCCACGGCGTCGAGCAGCGCCAGCGCGGGCAGTTCACCGCCAGACAGCACGAAATCACCCAGGCTCAACTCGACATCGACGTGGCGGTCGAGCACGCGCTGGTCGATGCCCTCATAACGACCACAGAGAAACACCGCTCCCGGCCCGGCAGCCATCTCACGCACCAGGGCCTGATCGATGCGTCGGCCGGTGGGGGTGAAATGAATCACCGGCACCTTGGCCGAAATGGCCCCCTCTGAGTGGGCTGTGTCGACATCGCGTCCGGCGCGCACCGCTGCCAGGGCCCGCTCCAGCGGTTCGGCCAGCAGCACCATGCCGGGGCCGCCGCCGTAGGGCCGATCATCGACGCGGCGGTATTGGCCATCGGCGAAGTCGCGCAGCGCCCACAGCCGGACGTCCACCTGAGCCGATTCGTAGGCGCGCCGCGTGATGCCGTGCGTCAGGTGCGGCTCGAACAGTTCGGGAAACAGTGTGATGACATCGAAGCGCATGGGAGCATCTGCACGACGGTCAGTAATCCAGACCCCAGTCGACGGTGATGCGTCGCTCGGGCAGACTGACGGCATCGACGAAGGCAGCGACGAAGGGGATCAGACGCTGATCGGCTTCGGCGGTCACGCCGGCGGCGGCAACCCGCAGTACGCTGTGTGGGCCGGTGTCGATCAGACCCACCACCTCACCCAGATGCTCGCCCTGGCGATTGACCACCGCCAAGCCCACCAGATCGACCCAGTAGTACTCGTCAGGGGAGGCTGTCGGGAAACTGCTGCGCGGCACAAACACGCGTGCGCCGCGCAAGGCCTCGGCGCCAGGCCGATCTACGACATCATGGGCCTGGGCGACCACCAGATCGCCATGGTCCTTGGCGGCCATGATCTTCAGCAGCGGGGGCAAGGGGGCGGAATTGACCACCGCTTTCGGGCCGGTGGCTTCTGGCGGTTTCAACAACCAGCGCTTCGAGGAAAACAGAGCCTGCGGATCTGCGGAGAACGGCTTGACCTTGAACCAGCCCTTGACACCCCAGGCATCGATGATGATGCCCACCTCGATCGCATCGTCGGGCCAGGGTGCCGCATCGGCACCGGGATCAGCCATGGGCTGCTCCCGGCGTGCCAGACAGCAAGGCGACGCCGACGATCAATTCAGACTCAGGCCGCAGCAGCCTTGGCCTGCTCGACCAGACGTGCCACCGTCGGCGACAACTGCGCGCCATTGCCAGCCCAGTAATCGATGCGGTCGAAAGCGACGCGCAGCGGCTGCTCGCCACCGGAGGCGACCGGGTTGTAGAACCCGACGCGTTCGATGAAGCGGCCGTCACGGCGGATGCGCGAATCGGTGACGACGATGTTGAAGAACGGGCGCTTCTTGGCGCCGCCGCGAGCGAGTCGAATCACAACCATGGTATTTCCTTGAATGATGGGTTGCCCGCCGCATCCGGGAGACACTCCGGTCGCGCAGAACATGAAGCCGCAGCCACTGGGCCACGACAAAGATCAGTGCCGTAGATACGCCGACAGGCCCCAGCGCACCAAAGTGCCCAGAACCCACCAGCCGTCACGTGAGCCCTCGATTCTAAGCGGGAGCGGCCAGCCGTTGGCAACTCCGCGACGACGCCCTGACTGATCCGCACTCGCCCACACGAGGACATCGCAGTGCGAGAGCAGAATCCACACCCTCCCTTCAAAGAGTGACGATCATCGAACCGACCGTGTCTGGCGCCAAATCGAAGACCCTCGCCACCTGGATTGCCATCGTCGCTGGCCCCCTGGGTCTGCATCGTTTTTACCTGCACGGGTTTCGCGACCTGCCCGGCTGGCTGCATCCACTGCCCACGTTGATCGGCCTGTACGGCGTACTGCGGGCGCGATCACTGGGTCAGGACGACCAGCTGGCATGGGTGCTGATCCCGTTCATCGGCTGCACGATTGCGGCCTCGATGCTGTGCGCCATCGTCTACGGCCTGACCAGCGACGACAAATGGAACGCCCGCTTCAACGTCGGCCGCGCAGGTTCTCGGAGTGGCTGGGCCGCTGTACTCGGTGCGATGCTGGCCTTGCTGGTCGGCGCCGGGGTGATGATGGCCACCATCGCGTTCGCCGCCCAACGCTACTTCGAATACCAGGCCGAGACCAACACGCCATCCGTCAGTCAGCCGGCCACACCGACTGCCCCGCCACCGACGACATCAGCGTACTGACGGGACCACGGCCGGGTATCACCGCCCCTGGCAGCAAGGTGGCCAGTGGCAGCAGCACGAAGGCTCGCTCGTGCATCCGAGGGTGTGGCACGGTGAGCGTTGCCGACTCGATCTGCTGATCGCCGTAAAGCAGCAGATCCAGGTCGAGCGTGCGTGGCGCGTTTCGGTACGGTCGTTCGCGCCCGTGGCTGCGCTCGATGCCTTGCAGCGCCTCGAGCAAGGCGTGCGGTGACAAGGAGGTGTCGAAACAGGCCACCGCGTTCAGGTAGTCCGGGCCGCTGGAATCGACCGGCGCGCTGATGAACCACGGTGAACAACGGTGATGCCGCGTGCTCGGCAACTGCTGCAAGCTGCAGTACGCCGCTGCCAACACCGCCCGCGTATCGCCCAGGTTGGCGCCCAGACCAACGCAGGCTGACACTTCACTCACATCCCGCCGGACTCGCCGCCTTCTGGGTTCACGGCAGCGCCCGCCTCGGCGGGTTTGCGACGGCGGCGACGGCGCTTCTTGGCTGGCTCGGAGGTGGGCATCGACTCGTCGTCGGCTTCCATGACCTGCACCGGCTTGGGCTGACGCTTGCCATCGTGCCGGGCATCACGACCCCGCACCGATTCGATCAGGCGCCGACGCTCGTCTTCGTCAGCCAGCGAGAACGCCTCCCACCAGCGCGCCAGTTCATCCGAGGCTTCGCCCAGATCGGCGCGCAGGCGCAAGAAATCGAAGCCCGCGCGGAAGCGCGGCTGCTCGACCAGAGTGAAAGGTGAATTGCCCACACGGCGCTCGAAGCGCGGCTGCATCAGCCAGATCTCGCGCATGTCGCCGCCGAGCTTGCCCCGTCCAGAGATGTCGCCGATGCGTGCATCGAAGATGGCTTCCACGGCCTGCTGCAGGGCGGCAAACGCAGGCTCGCCGCGCGCCTTCAGTTGATCCCACTTCAGCTGGACGTCATGCCACAGCAGGCAAGCGAGCATGAAGCTCGGCGCCACCGGCTTGCCTTCACCCACGCGGCGGTCGGTGTCGGCCAGGGCCAGCCGCACGAACTCACGATGCGCCGCGCTACCGCGGCTGTCGTCGAGCAGCGTGTCGAGTACCGGGAAAGTGCCCGCTGGCAGCCCCTGCTTGCGCAATTCGGCGAGACTCGCCAGCGCGTGGCCGGTCTGCAGCAGCTTGATCATCTCGTCGAACAGCCGCGACGGCGGCACGTTCTCCAGCAGCGCCGACATGGCCTGGATCGGCGCGCGCGTCTTCGGCTCGATCTCGAATCCCAGTTTTGCCGCAAACCGCACCGCGCGGATGATGCGCACCGGGTCTTCGCGGTAGCGCGTCTCGGGGTCTCCGATCATCCGCAGCAGCTTTTTCTTCGCGTCCTTGAGGCCCCCGTGGTAATCGACCACCAACTCGCGCACCGGGTCGTAGTACATCGCGTTGACGGTGAAGTCGCGCCGCGCGGCGTCTTCGATCTGCGGGCCCCAGACGTTGTCACGCAGCACGCGGCCATCGGCATCGACCACATGGCTGGGGCCCGTGGCATGACGGCCTTCGGCCTTCAATGTCTTCTCGTTGCCGACCACCTGCTCGGCAGCGGCCGCGTCCATCAGCGCACGGAAGGTCGAGACTTCGATGACCTCGCTCAGGCCACGGTCCTGTCGGCCGCGGCCGAACACCACATGCACGATGCGAAATCGCCGGCCGATGATGAAGGCGCGGCGGAACAATGCCTTGACCTGCTCGGGCGTCGCGTCGGTCGCCACGTCAAAGTCCTTCGGACCCAGCCCGAGCAGCAGGTCGCGCACCGCGCCGCCCACGATGTAGGCCTCGTGCCCGGCATCGACCAGCGTCTGTACCACCTTGGCAGCACGTTCATCGACCAGAGACGGATCGATCTGATGCTCGCTCTTCGGCACCTCGACACGCTTGCCCAGCAGTGATCCCGCGCTGGCTTTCTTGGCTGGCTTGCCCAGCAGCTTGTCGAAAAACTTCTTGATCATGTGAACAGGTTCAACGTTGGCCAGCCACGCTGGTGAGCCACTGCAAGCAGCGCAGGCGACGGATTCGTCGCCACCGGATCGGTGGCCTTTTCAAGCAGCGGCAGATCGTTCAGCGAATCGCTGTAGACGCTGATTCGCGCACAGTCGCTCCACGAGGAGCCCAGTCCGCTCAACCACTCTTCGACGCGCCGGACCTTGCCTTCCCGGTAGCTCGGTGTGCCTCGGATGCGCCCCGTGATGCTACCGCGCGCGTCGCGCTCGAGCTGCACAGCAATCAGTGTGGGAATGCCGAACGCTGCTGCGATGGGCGCAGTGACGAACTCATTGGTGGCCGTGACGAGTGCTACCTGGTCCCCTTGCGCCTGGTGCCGACGCACCAATTCGCGGGCGCTTGCGCGTAAAGCGGGCTCGATCACCCTCTGCATGAACAGACCTTGCGCAGCACTCAGTTCTTCAGGGGAACGCTCGCGCAAAGGGCGGGTCGCGAACTCGATGTAGGCATGCACGTCGAGCCGGCCCGCCTGGTACTGGGCGAAGAAGGCATCGTTGTCGCGCCGAAAATCGGTCGCGTCGACCCAGCCGAGCGAGATCACGAACTCGCCCCAGGCGTGATCGGAGTCGAGCGGCAGCAGCGTGTCGTCGAGGTCGAACAGGCAGAGATTCAAGACAGCACCCCATTGCGGCTGCAGGCATCGTCGGCAGCGGTTTCAGCCAGCATCTGGCGCAGCAGCGGCACGGTCAAGGCGCGCTTGTGGACCAAGGCGAATTCGTCGAGTCGGTCGAGCTGTGTCATCAGGTGCTTCAGATCGCGGGCATAGCGATGCAGCAGATGGTCGATCACCTCGTCAGACAGGAACAGCCCGCGCTGATCGGCCTCACGGCGCAACGCCGCCCGTGACTCGGCTTCCGATAACGGCTGCACCGTCATCACATGTCCCCAGCCCAGCCGCGATCGCAGATCGTCGCGCAACGGCAGATCGACGGGCGGCAGTCGCCCCGAGGCCGCGATCAAGGTCGCCTGCGCCGTCGCTTCGACAAACAAGGCGAATGCCGCGTGCTGCTGCTGCGCGCCATAGCTCTCGCATCCATCGAGCACCAACAGACTCCAGCTGTCGTCGTGCAGCCAGGGCAAAGGCTGTGAAGCGTCAAACCAGCCGACGCGACCGCCTTGCTTCTGCACCTCATGCGCCAGTGCCCGCAGCAGGTGTGTCTTGCCGGCGCCCTGCTCACCCCAGAGGTACAGCGGTGTGGCAGCTGCGCCGGGCGCGCAAGCGGCACGCAGCTGCGCCAGCGTCATGGCGTTGGGCCCCGCGACGAAGGAATCGAAGGTCGGCTGGCTGCCGAGGCTGATCGGCAGAGGGATCTGCTTCATGGCCTCAACCGCCGACAGGTGAGCTGCGATGCGCGCTGCAGGCCCGACAAAGGCGGTGACGTCAATGCAGCCTCGGGCGTTCGCCCCGGCGCAAGCGGGCCAACTGCTCGGCCATCGCATGACTGTCGTCGGCATCCGGACGGTCACGCAGGTAGGCTTCGAAATCGTCAGCGGCTTTGCTTGCCTGCCCGAGCTGGGCCCAGGCACGCCCCCGATCGCGCCGCTCCTCGTGGGCATGCGGCAGCAGCACCACCAGACGATCCAGCACCGGCATCAGGCGCAGCCAGTCTTCGGCGGTGCTGTGGATCTCCTTCAGGTTGCGCAGCATCCTGGCCAGCACCTCGCGCGGCTGGGCCGTTTGCAGGAACAGACCCAAAGGCGCGTCGAAATCGCCGACCAGCCCCTGGCTGATCTTGTACGGGCCGAGACGTTCGTCAAGCTCTTCTCGAGACAGCGACTTGCCCGAGAACGGATCGATCACCACTTCGCCGTTGCCGTGTCCGGTCAGCTTGCTGACCTTGACCAGAAAATGCCCCGGAAACGACACACCGTGGGCTCGCAGCCCGATCTGCGTGGCCAGTTCAACGTACAGGATCGCCAGCGTGATCGGGATGCCGCAGCGGGTGCGCAGGACCTCGTGCACATAGCTGTTGCCAGGTTCGTAATAGTTGTTGACGTTGCCGCGGAAACCGAGTTCGTGGAAGAAGTAGCGGTTCAACCAGCGCAGCCGCTGCAGAGGAACCAGGTCGGCCGGGATGCGGCGCTTGAGCCTGTCGGCCAGTTCATCCACCTCGGCGAGCACCGCCTGAAGATCGACCTGCGGGTGCTCGTCCAGACCGATCGATGCCGCCGCTTCCAGCAGCGGCAAGCTGGCATCGTCTGCCACCAAGGCGCCGAAATACTCGAGCGCAGTAGGCGCCTCGAACTGGAACTTTCTGGACATTTTCGAAGTGTACGGCGGCGTCGCGGCGCGCAGCGTGAGGTCAACCGCGGCGGGCGAAATCCCTCAGGCGGATGCCCATCAATCGCAGGGTCCCGAAGTACAGCAGCGCAACACCCAGCAGACATCCGGCAAGCAAAGCTATCCGCAACAGGCGCTGACTGCCCAGGCCGACCCAGTCGATGCCAACAGCCGCCACACCCAGTGCAGCACCCAACAGCGCGCTCGCGCACAGCACACGCAAGCCAAAGCCAAGCCAGCCTGCCTGCGGCACATAGGTGCCCTGGCGCTGCAGACCGAACAACAGCCAGCCGGCGTTGATCAATGCACCCAGTCCGATCGACAGCGCGAGGCCCGCATGACCGAGCTGCGGCACGAACAGCAGGTTCATCAGCTGGGTCAGGATCAGTACCACCACCGCGATCTTCACTGGCGTGCGGATGTCCTGCCGTGCATAGAAGCCGGGCGCCAGCACCTTGACGCCGATCAGCCCGATCAGCCCGACGCCATAACCCATCAGCGCCCGCACCGTCTGCTGCACGTCGCGGTCATTGAACTGCCCATAGTGATACAGCACCGACACCATCGCCGTCGGGAACACCAGCAGAGCCACGGCGCAAGGCAAGGCCAGCAGCAGAACCAACCGCAAGCCCCAGTCGAGGTGGTTGGAGTAGGCGGCCCGGTCGCCACTGGCCTGGGCGGCCGAGAGCTGCGGTAGCAGCACGACACCAAGGGCCACACCGAGCAGCGCGGTCGGAAACTCCATCAGGCGGTCGGCGTAGGTCAGCCACGACACCGCACCCACCCCCACGTGCGAAGCGATCTGCGTGTTGATCAGCAGCGACAGTTGCGCGACCGATACACCGATCAACGCCGGGCCCATCTGCTTCAGGATGCGGCCCACGCCCGGATGATCGAGTGCGGCACGAAACGACCGCCAGGAAGCCCCGATGCGGGGGCGCATGTCGATGGCGCGCAGCGCCGGCCACTGCACCGCCAGCTGGAGCACCCCACCCAGCATCACGCCAACGGCCAGCGCGTAGATCGGCTCGATTCCGCGTTGCCCCAGCCACGGGGCCAACAGCCATGCAGCCACTATCACGGCCAGGTTCAGCAGCACCGGCGTGACTGCCGGTACCGCGAATCGCTTCCATGTCTGGAGAACGCCGGCGGCCAGTGCGACCAGCGACATGAAGCCGATGTACGGAAACATCACCCGTGTCATCACCACCGCGGCGTCAAACCGGTCGAGTCCGGAGGCCATCAGCCACACCAGCAGCGGCGACGCAACGATGCCGACCACGCAGGTCAGTGCCAACGCCCAGGCCAGCACCGTGGCGACGGCATCGACCAACCGGCGTGTGGCATCGTCGCCCTCCGTGGCGCGAGTGGCCGCCAGGATCGGCACAAACGCCTGAGAAAACGCGCCCTCGGCGAACAGACGCCGCAGCAGATTCGGGATGCGAAACGCCACGTTGAACGCGTCGGTGTAGGCGCTGGCGCCGAAACTCGCCGCGACGATCAGCTCACGCCCCAGGCCCGTGATCCGTGATGCGAGCGTCAGCAGCGAAACGGTGGAAGCGGCGCGCAGCAGGTTCATGGTGTCAAGGCGGTGGGGCGGCGCAGTATAGGCAGCGGCCGCGTGATGGCGAACGGTCCACGAACGACATGCACCGCAACGGCTCCGACGCTGCTATACTCGCGGGCTCTGCTCCAACTGCTCTCAGAAGAATCATGGCCACAGCATCCAAAGCCAAGAAGAAAACCGTCCGCATCGCCTCCGGCTTGAAGCGGGTGCGCCAGGACGTGAAGCTGAATGCGGCCAACACGGCGCTGCGCTCGAAATTCCGCACCGTCATCAAGAACGTCCAGAAGGCCGTGATCGCTGGAGACAAGGCCAAAGCTGCTGACCTGTTCAAGACCGCCGAGCAGGTCATCGACTCGGTCGCCGACAAGGGCTTGTTCCACAAGAACAAGGCTGCACGCCACAAGAGCCGCCTCTCGGCCAAGATCAAGGCATTGCCCGCCACGGCCTGATCTGCGGATCTGGCACCCGACCAAAGGCCCGCTCTGCGGGCCTTTGTCATTTCAGCGACTCAATCGCCCCCAGGCGACGGCGGAAGCAAGCAACCGTCCACCACCTGCAGCTGGTTGTCGCGCGCGAAGTTCATGACGAAGTCCCAGGCCATCGGCTCGGCGTCGCGCAGCGCCTGATCGACGATGACGCACTTCACGCCGCTGATCACTCGCGGCACGCAATACGGCGAATAGCCGATGAACGACGAGCGGTCGGAGGCAGACCCCTCCGGGCGGAAGCAAGACATCGCGCCAGCGAGACGCTCGGCCCAATCGCTCGGTCGAAAGGTGTGGCCGTCAAGGGTGATGCCTTTGATGAACACTTCGCGTACGGGCGTTGAACTCATGCTTCCAGTGGCGCAGACAGAGGGGGTGATTCCGGAGCGCTTCAGCGCCCTCGTTTTGATGCGATGCAACACGCGTGCCGATTGTGCCGCTTGACAGGGCCCTGCCAGACGGTCGCGCGCCGACTTCTGCGCGTCCTTAGAATCCGTCGCTCGCGCGCCTGTACGCAGCTGCTCTTTGCGGCGAGGCACCTGACCCCAGCACCTTGCGGATCCTTGCCATGAACGCCCCTGACCCCAACGCCGCCGATCCCGAGCCGCACGTGATGCACACCTATGCGCGCCTGCCGATGGCGATGTCGCATGGGCGCGGTTGCTGGGTATGGGACACGAACGGCAAGAAGTACCTCGACGGCCTGGGTGGCATCGCGGTGAACACGCTGGGACACGCCCACCCCAAGCTGGTGCCGGCGCTGCAGGAGCAGATCGGCCGCCTGATCCACACCTCGAACTACTACGCATCGCCGCTGCAGGAAAGCCTGGCGTCGACGCTGTGCGAACTGTCGGGCCTCGACCGTGTGTTCTTCTGCAACAGCGGCCTCGAAGCGAACGAGGCGGCGTTGAAGATCGCGCGCAAGTTCGGCCACAACAAGGGGATCGATCGCCCCGAGGTCATCGTCTACGAGAAGGCCTTCCACGGTCGCTCGATCGCCACCCTGTCAGCCACCGCCAACCCGAAGATTCACGCCGGCTTCGAGCCGCTGCTGGAAGGTTTCGTCCGGGTCCCGCTGAACGACGTCGCAGCAATCGACGAGGTCGCGAACACCCGGCCCAACGTGGTGGCGGTGTTTCTCGAGGTGATCCAGGGCGAAGGCGGCGTGAACCCCGCCACGGTGGATTACCTGCGCGCGATTCGCCGCCTGTGCGACGAAAACGACTGGCTGCTGATGCTCGACGAGGTGCAGTGCGGGATCGGACGCACCGGCAAGTGGTTCGCGCATCAGTGGGCCGGCATCGTGCCGGACGTGATGCCCCTGGCCAAGGGACTGGGCTCGGGCGTGCCCGTGGGGGCCGTGGTGTGCGGCCCGCGTGCTGCCGCGGTCTTACAGCCCGGCAACCACGGCACCACCTTTGGCGGCAACGCCTTGGCGATGCGCGCAGGCATCGAGACGCTGCGCATCATGCAAGAGGAACACCTGCTGGAAAATGCCAGCGTGGTGGGTGAGGCGCTGCGTGCCGGGCTGGTGCGTGAGTTGACCGACGTGGCCGGTGTGGTCGAGATACGCGGTCAGGGCCTGATGCTCGGCATCGAACTCGCGCGTCCCTGTGGCGACCTGCTGGGGCGGGCGGCCGCAGCGGGCCTGCTGCTCAGCGTGACCGCCGACCGCGTCGTGCGCCTGGTGCCACCGCTGATCCTCAGCGCCGCCGAGGCAGAGCAGATCGTGGCCATCCTGTGCCCGCTGATCAAATCCTTCCTGCAAGAACCCGTGCCATCGTGAACACACACGCCATGAAACCCGGCAAGACACTGATCCGGCACTATCTTCAGTTCAAGGACCTGCGCGCCGAGGAGTACGCCTACCTGCTGGCGCGCACCACCGAGATCAAGCGGCGCTTCAAGAACTACGAAAAGTACACACCACTCGTTGACCGCACCTTGGCGATGATCTTCGAGAAGGCCAGCACCCGCACGCGCGTGAGCTTCGAAGCGGGCATGTACCAGATGGGCGGCTCGGTGGTGAACCTCACCACCGGCGACAGTCAGCTGGGCCGTGCGGAGCCGATCGAGGACAGCGCCCGCGTGATCAGCCGCATGGTCGATGTGGTGATGATCCGCACCTACGAGCAGACCAAGATCGAGGCCTTTGCGGCGCACTCGCGCGTGCCGGTCATCAACGGCCTGACCAACGAATACCACCCGTGCCAGATCCTCGCCGATGTCTACACCTACATCGAGCACCGAGGTGACATCAAAGGGAAAGTGGTGGCCTGGGTCGGTGACGGCAACAACATGGCCAATACCTGGCTGCAGGCGGCCGACATCCTCGGCTTCACGCTGCATGTCAGCACGCCCAGCGGCTACGAGATCGACGCCGCGGTAGCGGGCGTCACCAACCAGGCCTGCGTCAAGGTGTTCGACAACCCGATGGACGCCTGCCGTGGCGCGCACCTGGTGACCACCGACGTGTGGACCAGCATGGGCTACGAGGCGGAAAACGAGGCCCGACAGAAGGCCTTCGCCGATTGGCGCGTCGACCGCGACATGATGGCTGTGGCGCAGCCCGATGCCCTGTTCATGCACTGCCTGCCCGCCCACCGCGGCGAGGAGGTCGATGCCGATGTGATCGACGGGCCGCAGAGCGTGGTCTGGGACGAAGCCGAGAACCGCATGCACGTGCAGAAGGCCCTGCTGGAGTACCTGCTGATCGGTCGCATCGGCTGAGCCCGCGCGGATGGCCATGCCCGACTCGCTGCGCCAGACCTTGCTGTCGATTCGCGACCTGCTGGCCACCGTCGGCCCTTTCGTGTTGCTGGCGCTGGCCCTGCTGGTGCCGGCGTATTACGTGCTCGACCCCACGCCACCGAAGAAGGTGGTGCTGGCCACCGGCGCTGAACAAGGCGCGTATCACGCGTTCGGCAAGCGCTACCAGGCGATCCTGAAAACCTACGGCGTCCAGGTCGAACTGCGCAACACGCAAGGCGCGGCAGAGAACCTGGCCCTGCTGCGCGATCCGGCGTCCGATGTGCAGATCGCCTTTGTGCAAGGCGGAGCCGATGAATCGCTCGAAGGCACCGACGGCAATGAGGAAGAACCCACGCTGGTGTCGCTGGGCAGCATGTTCTTCGAGCCGGTGTGGCTGTTCTATCGGGAAGATGCAGCGCAGCGTCTGCTGAAGTCGGACTCGCTGAGCGGCATTTCGCAACTGGGCGGCTGGAAGCTCAACATCGGTGCGCCGGGCAGCGGCGTGCCGAACCTGATGAAAAAGCTGCTCGAGGCCAACCACATGGACCCGACGCAGATCACGCTGCTGCAGGAGCCACAGACACCCGCCGTGATGGCATTGCTCGGCGGTGAATCCGATGCGCTGGTGTTCGCTTCCGCGCCCGAATCGCAGATGGTGCAGATGCTGCTGCAGACGCCCGGTGTCAAGCTGTTCGACTTCGCACAGGCCGAGGCCTATTCACGCCGATTCCCGTTCATGAGCCCGGTCACGCTGCCACGCGGCGTGGTCGATCTGGCGGGCAACCTGCCGCCGCAGGACGTGCACCTGGTGGCGCCCACCGCCACCCTCGTCGCCCGCGAAGACACCCATCCGGCACTGATCCAGCTCTTCGTGCAGGCAGCGCAGCAGGTGCACGGTGGTGCCGGCTGGTTCCAGCGCAAGGGCGAATTTCCGACGGCACTGAACACCGAGCGGCCGCTGGCCAAGGAGGCTCAGCGCTTCTTCCAGAGCGGGGTGCCACTGCTGCAGCGCTACCTACCGTTCTGGCTGGCGAATCTGGTCGATCGCATGTGGCCGGTGCTGGTGACCATCGTCGCGGTGCTGCTGCCGCTGTCGCGGATGTTGCCGCCGCTGTACCAGTTCCGCATCCGGTCGCGGGTGTTTCGCTGGTACGAGCAGCTGCGGCAGATCGAAAGCGCGATCGGCGCGAAGCCATCAGCCGAGTTGCTGGCTGAACTCGATACGCTGGATGGCAAGGTCGGACAGATCACCGTGCCCTTGGCGTACACCGACGAGCTGTATGCGCTGCGCAGCTACATCGTCCTGGTGCGATCGCGCTTGACCGACCACGTGCCAGGCGTGGAGGCGGCAGCCCCGGCCCTGGCGTCGAACGTAACGCCAACGGCCCCTGGCGCGACCGCCTGAGCCCGTGCCGATGGAGACCGCCACCGCCCCGATCCGGCAGCGCATCGCGCGTGTGCGCGATGCGCTGCGGCAGCAGCAACTCGCGGCGGTGCTGGTGCCCTCATCAGACCCGCACCTCTCCGAGTACCTGCCCGCACGTTGGCAGGGTCGGCAATGGCTGTCAGGCTTCACCGGATCGGTGGGCACGCTGATCGTCACCACCGACGCTGCGGTGCTGTTTGCCGACAGCCGGTATTGGGTGCAGGCCGAGGCCGAACTGGCCGGTAGCGGCATCGAACTCGAGAAGATCCCGACCGGGGCTGCAACGCACCCGATTGACTGGCTGGCCACGAACGTACCCGCCGGCCACACGGTGGGCGTCGATGGCGAGGTGCTCGGCCTCGCCACCGCGCAACTGCTGCAACGCAAGCTGCAGGCAGCAGGCATCGCCCTGCGCACCAACTTCGATGTGCTGGCGCAGGTCTGGCCCGATCGGCCCGGGCTGCCCCAGGCACCGGTGTACGAACACGTGCCGCCCTACGCCACCGAGTCACGCGCCGAGCGCCTGGCGCAGGTCCGGCTCGACATGGCCGCACTGGGTGCCACCCACCACTTCATCTCGACGGTCGACGACATCGCCTGGCTGTTCAACCTGCGCGGATCCGACGTCACCTACAACCCGGTGTTCCTCGCACACGGCCTGGTCGATGCGCATCAGGCGGTGCTGTACGTCGCCGACGGCAAGCTACCGCCCGCCTTGCAGGCGGTTCTGGCAACCGACGGGGTGCGTGTCGAACCGTACGAGCGCGCAGGCCCGGCGTTGGCGGCCCTGCCCGATGCGTCACGCCTGCTGATCGATCCGCGACGCATCACGCTCGCATTTCGCCTCTGCGTCCGAGACGGTGACAGCAGTGGCGTGCACGTCGTCGAGGCCATCAATCCCAGCACCCTGCGCAAGAGCCGCAAGAGCGCGGCCGAGGCCACCCAGATCCGCGCAACGATGGCGCAGGACGGCGCCGCGATGTGCACGTTCTACGCTTGGTTCGAACAGGCGTTGGCAGACCCGGCAAGCCAGGGCCGCCTCACCGAACTGACCATCGACGAACGACTGAGCGCCGCACGCATCGACCGCCCGGGCTTTGTCGGCCTGAGCTTCCCGACCATCGCCGGCTTCAACGCCAACGGCGCGATGCCACACTACCGGGCCACATCTGAATCGCACGCCGTCATCACCCTGAGCGCAGATCAGCAAGGCGGGCTGCTGCTGATCGACTCCGGCGGCCAGTACGTTGGAGGCACCACCGACATCACCCGGGTCTGGCCCATCGGCACGCCAAGCGCCGAACACCAACGCGACTACACCCTGGTGCTCAAAGGCCTGATCGCGCTCAGCCGCACCCGCTTTCCGTGCGGCACGCTGTCGCCGATGCTCGACGCGATCGCACGCGCTCCGCTGTGGCAGCATGGCCTGGACTACGGGCACGGCACCGGCCATGGCGTGGGTTATTTCCTGAACGTGCACGAAGGCCCGCAGACCATTTCGAAGGCGGTCCCCGAGGCCTCGATGGCGATGCAACCCGGCATGGTCACCAGCATCGAACCCGGCCTGTACCGCCCTGGCCGATGGGGCATCCGCATCGAGAACCTGGTGATGAACGTGGCTGTGGAAGCCCCCGAGGGCAATGCCTTCGGCGAGTTTCTCGAATTCGAGACGTTGACGTTGTGCCCGATCGACACCCGCTGCATCGACCGGTCGCTGCTCGACGCGGGCGAAAGCGATTGGCTGAATCGCTACCACGCCACCGTGCTCGAGCGCCTGTCGCCGTTGGTCTCCGGCCCGGCACTGGCATGGCTGATCGAGCGCACCCGGCCCTTGTAGACCGGGCCCGTTCTTCGACACCGCAAAATGCGCGGGTCAGGCGGCGCGGCCGTCACCCATCAACACGAAGGAATCCACCATGCAAGGCGATCCACTGGTCATCAAATGGCTGCAAGCGCAGTTGAAGAACGAACTCACCGCGATCAACCAGTACTTCGTTCACTTCCGCATGTTCAAGCACTGGGGCTTCGAACGGATGGCAAAAAAGGAGTATGAAGAATCGATCGGCGAGATGAAGCACGCCGACGCGCTGATGGAGCGCCTGTTCACGCTGGGCGCCCTGCCCAACCTGCAGGACCTGGGCAAGTTGATGATCGGCGAGACCCTGGTCGAGGCGCTCGGCTGCGACCTGAAGTCCGAACAAGCCGCCCAGGCCACGCTGAAAGACGCCATTGCCCAATGCGAGTTGTCGCGGGACTATGTGTCGCGCGAGTTGTTCCAGCACATCATCGAAGACACCGAAGAGCACATCGACTTCATCGAGACCCAGCTCGAACTGGTCGACAAGGTCGGCGAGCAGAACTATCTGCAGTCGCAACTCGGCACCTGACGCGATCCCTGATCAGCCCCTGCACGGGGCTGGTTTTTCAATGCGCTTGCCAATGCGAACTATTCGCATTACATTGCGCACATGATCATCTGCATCTGCCACCGCGTCTCCGACCGCGACATCGCGCGCGCCACCCATCAGGGATGTGCCAGCTTCGACGAGCTTCAGTTCGAGCTGTCCGTGGCAACGTCTTGCGGACGCTGTCACGACTGCGCACGCGAGACCTTCCATCATCACGCCGCGCTGCGAGAACAGGAAGTCCACGTCGTGGCCAGCGGCGCTGACGCTTCCCGCTGCCCCGCTGCACGCCAGGTGGTGGTGATTCATGCCGAGGCGGCCGGGGTGGCGGGCGTCTGAGGATGACAACGCCGCTTCGGTCTGCACCTGAGCAGCCCAGCACGCCCGACACGCAACCGGCGCCTTCGATGGCAACGTCCTGTCATCGACGCTGGCGCAGCACCGAGTTGCTCGGCCATCAACAGGAAATCGAGATCGAGCACGGTCAGGCCATCTACCGGCTGCGCCTGACCTCCCTCGGGAAGCTCATCCTGACCAAGTAGCGCCAGATCGAGCGCCTGCCCAGCGGTGTCGCTCGGGCTTGCCCTAGGCTCAAGTTGTCGGGTGAACCGTCGACATCTGAGAGGCCAACTGGCAACAGACCGGACGCCGACACGCTCATGCGCCTTCATTCCTGTCGCTACACAGGTCCCACAGGCTGGTTGCCTGCACTGCCAGCCGACATGGACAGCCCGCAGACGTTGCTGCTGGCGTTCGGGGCCCGTGCTCTGGGCGATCACAACGCCCCCTTCGACGCGTTGCGTGCAGCGTTTCCACAGGCCCAGTTGCTCGGTTGCTCGACCTCCGGCGAGATGGCGGGAACGAATGTCGATGACGCGAGCATCAGCCTGGTCGTGGCACGGTTCGAGCACACCCGCTTGCAGCTGGCGACCA
>NKIN01000003.1 GCA_002255905.1 Burkholderiales bacterium PBB1 | reverse complement strand
ACCGAGATCATCACCCCGGCCGATTCACGCGCGGCTGGCGAGCGCCTCGCCAGCCAGCTCAGTGGCCAGGGATTGCGAGCGGTGTTCCTCCTCTCCGACGGCCTGAATGTGAACGGCACGTCGCTGGTGTCCGGGCTGACCAGCCGACTGCCGCCGGGCGTGACGATCACTGGCGGGTTGGCCGGTGACGGCAGCGACTTCAGGCACACCTGGGTCATCTCCGAAGGTCGGCCGCAGGCGCATCGCATTGCCGCGGTCGGTCTGTACGGTGAGCGGCTGCGCGTGAGCAGCGGCTGCAACGGTGGCTGGCTGGACTTTGGACCGCAGCGTCGAATCACTCGGTCGGAGGGCAACGTGTTGTTCGAACTCGATGGCAAGCCGGCACTGGATCTGTACAAGGAATACCTGGGCTCGCTGGCCGCTGGACTGCCCGGTTCGGCGCTGCTGTTCCCGTTGGCCATCCGCCGGCCCGACAGCGACGGCAAGCCCGTGGTGCGCACAGTCCTGGCCATCGACGAACAGCAACACAGCCTGACCTTCGCCGGTGACGTTCCCGAAGGCTTCGAGGCACGGCTGATGCGCACGACCGACGAAGGGCTGATCGACAGCGCTGCTGCCGCGGTGGCTCAAGCCTGTGGCGCGATGCCCAGTACCGGACAGACGCCGGCTTTGGTCGTCTCGGTCAGCTGCGTCGGGCGGCGCCTCGTACTGGGTGAGCGAGCCGAAGAAGAAGTCGAATCGATCAGTGCCGGCGCCCCGAAGGGTGCGACCCACGTCGGCTTCTACTCCTATGGCGAGATCGCACCGGGACTCGACGGTGGCGCCAGCGAGCTGCACAACCAGACGATGACGGTCACCGTCTTCGCGGAAGACTGACTCACGCAACAAAGCAGCATGGCTCAGGAACTGCACCCGTTGCTACTCAGGCAGCTGCGCCGCGTGGGCATGGATGCGCAGGCCACCGATGCCGTCCATGCGCAGCTGCCCGCGCTGCTGGAGCGCATCAGCCGCGCTTACAGCGACGCCGACCAGGCCCGCTACCTGCTGGAGCGGTCGCAGGAAGTCGCCTCGCGCGAGATGACACAGCTTTACAACGACCTCAAAGCCAGTCAGAGCCGGCTGGCGAGCCTGGTGTCTTTGTCGTCGGATTGGATCTGGGAGCAAGACACCGAGCAGCGCTTTCGTTATGTGTCCTCGCACAGTGGCGACACAGGATCTCGGCTCTCGTTGCTGCTCACGGGCAAGCAGGCCCTGGTCGACCTGATGGCCGTGGGCGATGACAACGCCGCAACCTATGCCAACAGCGTGGTGACCCGCATGCCGTTTCGCAACGTCACGCTGCGCGCGCTCACGTCGGAGGGCGAAGCGCTGTACCT
The DNA here is from genome assembly GCA_002255905.1 of Burkholderiales bacterium PBB1. Classification (GTDB taxonomy): domain Bacteria; phylum Pseudomonadota; class Gammaproteobacteria; order Burkholderiales; family Burkholderiaceae_C; genus PBB1. The sequence continues at coordinate 503,662 of NKIN01000003.1, read as the reverse complement.
GCGCATCAGCGGCGAACCCGTGTTCGAAGGAGAGATCTTCTGCGGATGGCGCGGTGTGGGGTCGGATGTCACCCAGGCCACCGTGGCGGAACAGCAGGTCGTTCAACTGGCACGCTACGACGAGCTGACAGGCCTGCCGAACCGCAGCACGTTCATCGCACAGCTGGAGCTGGCGCTGAACCGGGCACGCGTGAAAGAGCAGGAGCTGGCGCTGTTCTTCATCGATCTGGACCGGTTCAAGACCGTCAACGACAGCCTGGGCCATGCGGCTGGTGACAGCCTGCTGCAGGTGATGGCCGAGCGCCTTTCCGGCCTGATGCGCGACTCCGACATGGTGGCGCGCCTGGGTGGTGACGAGTTCGTGGTTCTGCTGGACGGTGGTGTGGATACGCATGTGCTGTCCAATGTGGCCAGACGCATGCTCAGCGTGCTGTGCGAGCCGCTGCGGCTCTCGGGCAGGCCGCTGCAGGTCAGCGCCAGCATCGGCATCGGCCTGTACCCGGCCGACGGCACCGATGTCGCGAGCTTGCTGAAAAGTGCAGACACCGCGATGTACCTGGCGAAGTCGCGTGGCAAGAACAACTTCCAGTTCTTCACCGCGGATCTGGCCCAGCGCGCGTCGTGCCATTTCGCGATGGAGGGCGAACTGCGCCAGGCCGCAGAACGCGGCGAGCTGCGCCTGCACTACCAGCCTCGCTACGATCTCGATCAATCGGTGATGTGTGGCATGGAGGCCTTGTTGCGCTGGCAGCACCCGCAGCGCGGCCTGCTGGGGCCCGGAGATTTCATCGAGCTGGCCGAAGAGAGCGGCCTGATCGTGCCGATCGGCCGCTGGGTACTTGAAGAGGCCTGCCGGCAGATCCGTCGGTGGCGTGATAGTGGCTTGAATCCGCCGCGATGCTCGGTCAACCTCTCGGTGCGTCAGTTCAGTCATGAGCCCATCGTCGACGAGGTCCGCGCGGCGCTGGCCCAGGCCGGACTCACGTCGGACGCCCTGGAGGTCGAGATCACCGAGAGCATGTTGATGGCCGACACCGAACGTGCACAGGAGGTGATGAACAGCCTGCACCAGTTGGGCATCGGCATCGCCATCGACGACTTCGGCACCGGGTACTCGTCGCTGGCCTATCTGAAGCGGTTTCCGGCCAGGACGCTGAAGATCGACCGTTCGTTCGTGCAGGGCCTGCCAGACGACCGCGACGACGCTGCCATCACCCAGGCCGTTATCGCCATGGCACACAGCCTGGGCATGCAGGTGGTTGCCGAAGGCGTGGAAACGCAGGCGCAACTGGAATTCCTGCGCCACCATCGCTGCGATGAGGTGCAGGGCTATCTGCTGGCACGGCCACTGCCGCCGGAATCGCTGGCCAATCTGCTGCCGGCCTGCAGCCAGACCGCAGATCCCCAGCCGGGTGCCATGGTGGTCTGACAGTCGCCACCCTCAACACTGCGACGGACTGGCAGCCGTTGCGGCCCACAGTGGGTGGCATACCGGCAAGAAAAAAGCACCTGACGTTGCCGCCAAGTGCTTGATCTTCCTACCGAATTTGGTAGGCGCGAATGGACTCGAACCATCGACCCCCACCATGTCAAGGTGGTGCTCTAACCAGCTGAGCTACGCGCCTGTCGAGCCCTCCACTATATCAGCCATCACGGCCGATCCCCGCTCAAAACTTCAACAGCTCCGTGCGGATGCCGCGTTCGGCAAGCAGCCGACGGGCCTTGTCGGCCTGGAGCTCGGTGGCAAAAGGCCACACCACCGCACGCCAGCCAGTGCCGACCTGCATCAGGTCGGTGCGCGGCGCGCCCGGCAAGTCGCCGATGGTGGCGCTGGAACCCATCAATTGCTGACGCAGCTCCGAGGCGACCCGCGTACGGGTGATGTCGGTGACCAGGGCGTAGGCCACCGCGCCATCGGCGGCCACGCTCGCCTTCGAGTGGCTGGCCATCACCAGGTTGTCTTCAACAGGACGCGCGGCGGGAATGGGAGCCAATGCAGCACCGGGCGGCATCGACCGCAGCCGCTTGCCCTCCTGCAGCGCAGCCAGACGAATTTCGTCGCTGAGCACCGGCCTGATCGCGGGTCGCGTGTGTGCACTGAACGCGTTCAGCGCAGACGACGCAGCGGGATCTGGCATGGCGCCATCCGGTGTGCCCGCCGCGAGCGGCGACACGGGCGAGACTGGATGAGCATGGCCGTCGGCCGCCATCGCTGTTTCGGCCGCCAGAGCCAGCATGGCGGCGAGCATCGGAGCGCCGATGCGGCGCGCGAAGCGGCGCCAACCCAGCCCGGCAAGGGCCTGGTTCACCCGATCGTCAATGCAGGGAGCGTCCATGGATCGCGCCGATTTTCCCGATGACACCGACCATCGATGCGCGAAAAAGCGGGGCTGGACCCTGCCAATCCGTGCTGTTGGGGTGCCGCGCTATTTGCGCCGCACCGCCCGCACCCCACCGACCTGCCCGACCACGCGCAGCACCTGCGCCAGCTTCGCGGCGTCAGCCACTTCGACGGTGAAGGTCATGAACGCCGTGCCACCGCTGCCGTCGCGCACCGACTGCGTCTTCACACCGGTGACGTTCATCTTGTCCTTGGAGAACGCTTCGGAGATGTCGCGCAGCAGACCCTGGCGGTCGGCCGCCTCGACGACCACATCGACCGGGTACAGCGCCTCCTTGCCCGCGCGCGGTACCCCCCAGGCCACGCTGATCACGCGCTCGGGCGAGCGCTGCGTCATTTGCCTGAAGTTGCTGCAGCCGCTTCGGTGAATGGCCACGCCCTTGCCTCGCGTGACGTAGCCACCGATCGCATCCGGCGGTGCCGGACGGCAGCAACGCGACAGCGTCGTCAGCAGCGACTCGACACCCACCACCAGCACGCCGCCCTTGGGTGACTCACCGTCGGGTCGCGCCTTGCGCAGCGCGATCACCTCATCGACTGTCGGCAGCGGCTCGGGCGGCTTGAGCAGCGTCTCGATGGTGCGCAGTGAGAACTCGTCCTTGCCGACGACCTCGAACAAGGCGTCAGCCTGACGGAAACCGAGCTGTGCCGCCAGATCGTCGAGCTTCACGGCCGTCTTGCCGATGCGCTGCAACAGCTTCTCGACCGATTCACGACCGCGCGCGATGGTCTCGGCCTGGGCCCGCGCGTTGAACCAGGCCCGCACCTTGGCCTTCGAGCGTGGGCTTTGCAGGTAGCCCAGGTCCGCGTTCAACCAGTCCATCGACGGGCCGCCCTCCTTGACCGAGGTCACCTCGACGGTCTGCCCGTTCTTCAACGAGGTGTTCAACGGCACCATCGCACCGTCGACCTTGGCACCGCGACAGCGGTGACCCAGGTCGGTGTGCACGGCATAGGCGAAGTCGATCGGCGTCGCTCCAGCGGTCAGTTCGACCACGGCGGCCTGCGGTGTGAACACGTAGATCCGGTCGTCGAAAGTGGCGCCGGCGTCGTTCGCGGCAGGTGCATCGGGCGCCTGCTCCTGGCCGACGAAATCGCGCTCCCAGGCGAGCAGCTGTCGCAAGACGCTCTTGCGGGCCTCGGCCAACTGCATGTCGAAATCCGAATCGGCCGCGACCGCCCCCGCATAACCCTTGGCGCCCGCCTCCTTGTAGGCCCAGTGCGCCGCAACACCGTGTTCGGCATGGTCGTGCATCGCCTGCGTGCGGATCTGCACCTCGACCGGCTGCGCCGCATCGTCGAGCACGACGGTGTGCAGCGACTGGTAGCCGTTGGGCTTGGGCCGCGCGATGTAGTCATCGAACTCATCGGCCACGGGCGTCCACAGCTCGTGCACCAGTCCCAGCGCGGCATAGCAAGCCGGCACATCGCTCACGATGACCCGCAAGGCGCGCACATCGAGCACGCGGTCGAAGTCCAGGCCTTTGCCCTGCATCTTCTTCCAGATGCTGTACAGGTGCTTCGGCCGGCCCTGCACCTGCGCCTCGATGCCGTGTGCGTGCAGCCGTTCGGCCAGCTGCTGGCGAAAGGCCTCGACGTGTTGCTCCCGCTCGATGCGCGTCTCGTCGAGCAGCCGCGCCACGGTCTTGTACTGCGCCGGCTGCAGAAAACGAAAGGACAGGTCTTCGAGTTCCCACTTGATCTGCCAGATGCCCAGCCGGTTGGCGAGCGGCGCGAACACCTGCAACGACTCTTGCGCCAGCGCCTGCGGGCACGGCTGCTTGTGGGCCGCGAAATAGCGCAACGTCTGCAGGCGCGAAGCCAGCCGCAACAGCACCACCCGCAGATCGCGCGAGAACGCCAGCAGCATCTTGCGCACCCGCTCGGTCTGCTTGGCCCGTTGCTCGGCGCCACGAGGCTCACCGTCGAACTGCGCTTCGCGTGCCGCGCGCTGAATCTGCACCAGCTTGCGCGTGTGCATGACCAGGCTGGCGTGTGAAGGCCCGAAGGCCTTGCTCACCACCTCCTCGGGCTTCTGAAGGTAGTCGCCTGCATACACCAGGTAGGCGGCAGCTCGCATCGACGGGGCGGCCCCGATGTCTTCGAGGATGTGCGCGACACCGTCTGCATGTTCGAGGGCGTCTTCGCCGGTGTCCAGCGGCTGGCCCGCCAGCAGGGGCTCGGCAAAGGCACGGGCGCGCTGCATCTGCGCCGCGTTGTCGCCGCCTGCAGCCGTCTGCTCGGACCGATCGGCCGGGTCCACCTCGGTGAGTGCCACGATGGTGGCCGCGTTCGCACGCGCAGACGAAACGCCAGTCTTCATGCTGCCAACAGGAACTCCCGCACCCGCTGCACCTGGTCGTCGGCGATCAGCGTCGGTGCATGGCCTACGCCTGCGAACTGGTGCAGCCGGGCACGCGGGCCGCGCTGCGTCATCTCCAGCGCATGCGCGGGCGTCAGCAGGTCGGAGTCGGCGCCGCGCAGCAGCAATGTCGGGCAGCGCACCGCGTCGTAGGCGGCCCACAGATAGGCCTCGAAGGCAGCGGCAGACTCGGCGGTCGAGGTCTGGAAGGGAATTGCGATCGCGGGGTCGTAGTGCAGATGCCAGTGGCCGTCGGCCGCCTGGCGCAGCATCGGGCGGGTGAGTGCCAGCCATTGCGCTGCGGTGTGCGGGCCGAAACTCTTCGAGATGGTCCAGAGGTAATCGGCCGCCTGCTCCACGCTGTCCCAGCGCAGCGGCAAGCCCAGGTACGCGCCGATGCGGGCAATGGCCTGGGGTGGCAGCACCGGGCCGACGTCGTTCAGCACGAGTTTCGACACCAGCGGCCGCGGCGACAGCGAGGCCACGACCATGCCGATCAGGCCGCCCATCGAGGTGCCGACCCAATGCACCGTCTCGGCATCGAGCCGTGCCAGCAGCGTGACCATGTCGGCCGCGTACCGCGGCACCACGTACTCCTGGGGGTCGGGCAGCCGGTCGGACTCACCACGCCCGGCAATGTCGGGGCACACCACGCGGTAGTGGTCGCTCATCGCCGCGGCCAGCACATCGAAATCGCGACCCTGACGGGTCAGACCGTGCACGCACAGCAGCACGCGCGGGTTGCGGGGGTCGCCCCACTCCCAAAAGGCCACGCGGTGCAGACCTTGGGTGTTGAGGCAGGGGACGTGGTGCAGGCGGGGTGAGTTCACCCGGGCATCGTATCAACGCCCTTCATGGAACGCGTGAATGAGGCTCTGCGCGCATGAACCTCACTTCAGCATCTGCACCGTGCCACTGACGGTCACCGTCACGCTCGTCTGCCCCGCTTCGACCGGCAGCGGCGCATCGGCTGCCGCGGCAAACACCTTCGCCCGCATCATCATGGGTTCGGGTCCGCCCTGCTCGTTGCTGTTGACGCTGACCTCACGCACCGAGTAACTCGTGTAGCCGAACTGCTTGGTGACTTCGGCTGCCTGGGCGCGGTAGCGGGCGATGGCCTGCGCGGTCACGCCGCTTTCGGCCTTCTCGCGTTGCTCCCGCGACAAGCCCTGCGCAACGCGGGCGATGGTCATCGACTGGATGCGACCCGCCAGCTGCCCGATGCCGGTCAGGTCCCGGCCTTCGATCACCAGCTCGGCGGTGCCTTGCCACCCGTTCAACAGGCCCTTCGGCGAATAGCGCGGATTCATCGAGAAATTGCCAGTGCGCACATCGATCTGCCCCGGCCGCGCTGCGCCACGGGCTTCGAGCAGCGCCGCGTCCAGCGCCTGCTTCAGCGCCGACTGGACAGTGCTGGCATCGGTGCCTTCGCGGGTGGCCGATAGGGTGACGGCCATCAGGTCGCGCGTCACCTCCACGCTGGCGCTGGCGGTCAGCGCCACGACACCACTCGGCACCGGTGGATCGGCCGCCAGTGCCGCTGTCACCGACAGTGCAGCGAGGCTGCCGACAATGGCCGAGTGAAGGCGCTGCGACCAGAGGCTTGACGTCAGAGTACGGATGCTCAGGGTGTTCATGGGGAGCAGAGGTGGCCGGCGCACGTTGCGCATGCACAGCCTAACGCGAGCCGCATCGCGCCCGATGACGCTGGCGCATGCACCACCACACGGCCTTGCTACAGATATTTGTAACAGGTGGTCAATGTCGCGCCGAACAGGCTGCTCAGGCCCGCAGAATCTGGCTTGTTACATATTGGAGAGTGCCATGAACGCTGCCACACCGGCGCGCGCCAACCGCATCGTTGTCGTCGATGACGACGCCCGCATTCGCGATCTGCTGCGCCGTTACCTGACCCAGGAGGGCTTCGAGGTGCTGCTGGCCGAGGACGCCAAGGCGCTGAACCGCGTACTGACCCGCGAAACGATCGACCTGATCGTGCTCGACCTGATGCTGCCCGGCGAGGACGGGCTGTCGATCTGCCGGCGCCTGCGTGCGGCCAACGATGTCACGCCGATCATCATGCTCACGGCCAAGGTGGAAGATGTCGATCGCATCGTCGGCCTCGAGGTCGGCGCTGACGACTACCTGCCCAAGCCGTTCAACCCGCGCGAACTCCTGGCGCGCATCCATGCGGTGCTGCGCCGCCGCCCCTCGCTGGAAGCGCCCGGTGCGCCCGCCAAGGAGGCGCTGACCGTGACCTTCGGGCCGTTCGAGTTCGACCTGGCGCTGCGTCGGTTGTCCAAGGAAGGCGAACAGATCGCACTGACGACGGGCGAGTTCTCGATGCTGAAGGCGCTGGTGCGGCATCCTCGTCAGCCACTGTCGCGCGACAAGCTCGCGCAGCTGGCGCGCGGCCGTGAATTCGAGCCTTTCGATCGAAGCCTCGATGTGCAGATCTCCCGCCTGCGCAAGATGATCGAGCCCGACCCGGCCCAGCCGCGCTACATCCAGACGGTGTGGGGAGTCGGCTATGTGTTCGTGCCCGACGAAGCGACTTGAGCTCGTCGGTCTGGTTGAAAGGCTGCGCAACACAGCGGGGCCAGCTCACCCGCGACAGGACTGAACGCACCACCGATGCCGCGTAAGCACCTCGCGCTCAGCCTTTTCTGGCGCACCTTCGTGTTGCTGGCGCTGCTGCTGTTCGGCGGCGTGCTCGCCTGGACACAGACCTTTCGGGCGCTCGAGTTCGAACCCCGCGCGGTGCAGGCCGCGCAGCAGATCGCGAGCCTGGTCAGTCTGGCGCGTGCGGCCTTGAGCGGGCCCGACGGCATCCACCGGCTGACCCTGATCAAGAGCCTGCCGGATGAAGGTGGGGTCAAGCTCGCACCCCGCGAACCGGGAGACCGCTGGACACCCTATGAAGTCGATCGCTTCTCGCGCGCCATCGGCACCGAGTTGCGCTCACGGCTGGGCGCCGGCACGTTGGTGGCCAGCGAAGTCAACGGCGCCGCCGGCCTGTGGGTCGGCTTCGCGATCGACGGCGACCTGTACTGGCTGCAGGCCGACCCGACCCGGCTCGGCCCGATGGCCACCAGCACCCTGGTGATCTGGGTCGGCATCGCACTGCTGGCCACGGTGCTGGCATCGGTGGCGATCGCTCGCGCCATCAACAAGCCCCTGCGCGACCTGTCGTTCGCGGCCAGCCGCATCCGCGAAGGCGAGTTCGACTCACGCCTGGACGAGAGCACGCTGACCAGCGAGATTCGCCAGGTCAACATGGGCTTCAACCGCATGGCGCGCGAGCTGGCCAAGCTGGAAGAAGACCGCGCGGTGATGCTGGCCGGCATCTCCCACGACCTGCGCACACCGCTGGCGCGCCTGCGGCTCGAAGCCGAGATGAGCGTGCAGGACGACGAAGCCAAGAACAACATGGCCCTCGACATCGACCAGCTCGACGCCATCATCGACAAGTTCATGGACTACTCGCGGCCAGGCGAGGTGCGCCTGTCGCCGGTGCACCTGAGCGGTGTCGTGGACCGCGAGATCGCTGTGTTCCGCGACCCGACCAACATCCGGATCACCTCGCGGGTGGCCATCGACACCAAGGTGCTGGCCGACGACACCGAGCTCGGCCGCGTGTTGCAGAACCTGTTCGAGAACGCGCGCCGCTATGGCCGCAGCGCCGACTCCGGCATTGCCGACGTGGAAATCACCTACGCGCGCGAAGGCCCGTGGGTGGCGCTCAGCATCCGTGACCACGGCCCTGGCGTCGACCCGAAGAAGCTCGCGCAGCTGACCACACCGTTCTTCCGCGGTGATGCTGCCCGCACTGCCGCCACCGGCGCCGGTCTGGGTCTGGCGATCGTCGAGAAGGCCATGCAACGCATGGGCGGCACGCTGGAGCTGGGCAACGCCACCGAAGGCACTGGCATGGTGGCGCGCATCCGCCTCAAGCGGGCGCTGTGAGCGACAGCCCCAGGAATCGAAGTCCCCTGCATTCTTCGCCTCGAGAGGCCAACCACCCAGGACTCCGGGACGCGCCAGCCTGATGACCTACGCGGACCTCACGACCCGTGACCGCAACCCCGTGAAGCGCTGGTTGCAAAGGCGGCGACTTGCCGACGCGCTCAAGGTGTTGCGCGCCGAATCCGCCGGGGATCGGCTGCGCATCCTGGATTTCGGGGCCGGTAACGGCGAGCTTGTACGACAGATGCCAGGCATCGCTTCCATTGAAGCCTGGGTCTATGAGCCGACCCCTGCACTGATGGCGGAAGCCCGGGGAAACCTGGCCGGCTTCGACACGGTGAGGTTCGTGCAAGACCTCGATTCCATCGAGCCGGGCACTTTCGACTACGTGTTCTGCCTGGAGGTCTTCGAGCACTTGCCAGAGCAGGAAACCACCGAGGCCTTGAAAGCCATCCACCGCTTGTTGAAGCACAGCGGCCGCGCCGTGATCGGGGTGCCTCACGAACTGTTCCTGCCCGCCCTGTTCAAGGGCCTTTTCCGCATGGCTCGCCGCCATGGTGACTTCGACGCCCGAACCGACCACATTTTGTCGGCGCTGGTGGGCCGCCCGCCATCGAACCGACCGGTCGCAGAGATATTCCCAGGGGCCCGCTTCCACCTTCATCACCTGGGCTTCGACCATCGCGCGCTGCAACGACGGCTTCGAGAGCAGTTCCAACTGCTCGATCGGTACTTCAGTCCATTCCCGATCCTGGGCGCCGCCCTCAACTCAGAGGTTTACTTCGTGCTTGCCAAAGCACCGGCCGAGATGGCCGATGAGCGCCGTGGTCACCGGTAGACCAGGCACACAGCCCGGGTCTCGATGGATTCCTTGCGACCCACCGGACCCATGCTTTCGGCGGTCTTGGCCTTCACGTTGATCTGATCGAGCTCGATCCCCAGCGCCTGGGCCAGCCGCAGGCGCATCGCCAGGATGTGCGGCGCCATCTTCGGCGCCTGGGCAACGATGGTGCTGTCGATGTTGCCGATCTGCCATCCCGCTGCGCGCACGCGCCGCGCCGCCTCGGCCAGCAACGCCACCGAATCCGCACCGCGAAACTGCTCGTCGGTGTCGGGGAAATGCTGGCCGATGTCGCCCATCGCAACGGCACCGAACAGCGCATCGGTGATCGCGTGCGACAAGGCATCGGCGTCGGAATGCCCGAGCAGGCCATGCGTGTGCGGGATGTGCACGCCGCCCAGGATCAACGGGCGGCCCACCACCAGGGCATGCGTATCCCAGCCTTCGCCGATGCGAAATGCAGGGCCCTTCATCGGTTTGTTCATCGCGCAGCTTTCAGGATCGGGTCAGCGGGTTCGCAACAGGCGCTCGGCCAGTGCGAAATCGGGAGGGAAGGTCACCTTGAAGTTTTCTGACGGGCAACGCACCAGCCGCGGGGCATGACCCTGGGCCTCGATGGCGCTGGCTTCATCGGTGACAGGGGTTCCACGCCGCGTGGCCGCCGCGAGCGCCTCGCGCAGCAGGCCGATGCGAAACATCTGCGGCGTCTGCGCCTGCCAGGTCGACGCCCGATCGACGGTGGCCGAGACGCGGCCTGCCTGCTCGCGCTTCAGGGTGTCGGCCACCGGGAGCGCGAGCAACCCACCAACCTCGTCATCCACGCACGCATCGATCAGCGCATCGACCCACTCGGGGCGGATCAGGCAACGGGCCGCATCGTGCACCAGCACCCAATCGGCGGGCTGCGCACCGCGTTCGACCAGCGCCTGCAGACCTGCGGCCACGCTGTCGGCGCGGGTGGCGCCGCCGGTGCGGGCGACCCAGCCATCGAATTGCGGAACGCACGACTCGAACAGCGCATCGCCCGGGCTCAGCACCACCAGCACCCGGTGCAGCCGTGCCACCTGCTGCAAGGCGGCCAAGGTATGGCCGACCACCGTGCCACCCGCCAGGGCCTCGTACTGCTTCGGGCCGGCGGTGCCCGCCCGTTCACCAACACCGGCACAAGGCACCAGGCCAAACAGACGGGGCACGGCGCGCTGCGGTTCGGGGATGGGTGCGGTGACTGACATGGGGGCTGGAGAGAGCGCGAATTCTATAATTCGGCCCTCCATCGCCCCGTGGGTATCGTCTCGCGGGGCGCTTTGCTTTTGGCGCCACGCATCCCGTGCAGACACCCTCGATCGCCGCTGGCAAACGCCACACCCTGCCCCGACCGCTCGGGTCCGCCGACGCACTGCTGTTGGCCCGCCACACGCAGGCACAAGCCGCGCAGAAGCGGCTGACGGCCATCGTCACCGCCGAGCCGGCTGACACGCAACGCCTCGAAGGCGAGCTGGCGTTCTTCGCGCCCGAGTTGCGCGTTGCGGTCTTCCCCGATTGGGAGACGCTGCCCTACGACACCTTCTCGCCGCACCAGGATTTGATTTCCGAACGGCTGGCCACGCTGTGGCGGCTGTTGAAGTCGCACAAGGACGGCGACCTCGACGTGGTGCTGATGCCCGCCTCGACCGCGCTGGTGCGTCTGGCACCGCCGAGCTTCCTGGCCGCCTACACCTTCCACTTCAAACAGAAGGAACGGCTCAACGAGGTGGCGCTGAAGTCGCAGCTGACGCTGGCAGGCTATCAACACGTGAGCCAGGTCGTCTCGCCCGGCGAGTACGCGGTGCGCGGCGGGCTGATCGATCTGTACCCGATGGGATCGCCCGTGCCGTACCGCGTCGACCTGTTCGGCGACGAGGTCGACTCGATCCGCACCTTCGATCCCGACAGCCAGCGCAGCCTGTACCCCGTGCCCGAGGTGCGGCTGCTACCCGGCCGCGAGTTCCCGATGGACGAGGACGCGCGCACCGCCTTCCGTGCCCGATGGCGCGAACGCATCGAGGGCGACCCGACGAAGGTGCGGCTGTACAAGGACATCGCCACAGGCATCGCCACCGCCGGCATCGAGTACTACCTGCCGCTGTTCTTCGACCAGACGGCCACGATCTTCGACTACCTGGGGGTTGGCACGGACCGATCGGCCGCCCTGGTGCTGCACGGCGAAGTCGATGAGGCCCTGAAACGTTTCTGGACAGACACCCGCGAGCGCCACCGATTCCTGCAGCACGACCGCGAGCGGCCGATCCTGCCGCCGGAAGACCTGTTCCTGAAGTCAGAAGAATTTTTCACGCTGTCCGGCGCGCACGCCACGCTGAGCCTGCGTGGCCGCAGCACCGAGGATGCCGCCGACACGTCGTGGGCGCGGCCACTGCCCGACCTCGGTGTCGACCGCGGCGCGCCGGAACCGCTGAAGAAGTTGCAGCTGCACGTGGGCACCACGCCGCACCGCGTGCTGATCGTTGCCGAAACGCAGGGCCGCCGCGAGAGCCTGCTCGAGCTGCTGCGCGACAACCGCATCGAGCCCCCGAGCGTGGCGTCTCTGGCTGAATTCCAGGCCGGCGACGAACGCTTCGCGATTGCCGTGGCACCACTGGCCGAGGGCTTCTTCTGGACCGATGCCGACGAGAACGTCTCGATCGAGTTCATCACCGAGACCGAGCTGTTCGCCACCGGCCCGACCGCACGCCGGCGCCGCAAGCAGGAGCAGGTCAGCGACGTCAACGCCCTGATCAAGGACCTGTCGGAGCTGAAGGTCGGCGACCCGGTGGTGCACGTGAACCATGGCATCGGCCGCTACGTGGGGCTGCGCATCATCGACCTGGGCGGTGACGCCAAGGAAGGGGCCAGCGAGTTCCTGCACCTCGAATACGCCGACAAGGCCACGCTCTATGTGCCCGTGGCGCAACTGCACCTGATCAGCCGCTACACCGGCGTCAGTGCCGAAGAGGCACCTCTGCACCGCCTGGGCTCAGGCCAGTGGGAAAAGGCCAAGCGCAAGGCCGCGGAGCAGGTGCGCGACACCGCCGCCGAGCTGTTGAACCTGTATGCCCGCCGCGCCGCGCGCGAAGGCCACGCGTTCCGCTTCTCGGCGCACGACTACGAAGCCTTCGCCGCGAGCTTCGGGTTCGAGGAAACGCCTGATCAGAAGGCGGCGATCCATGCCGTGATCCAGGACCTGATCAGTCCCAAGCCGATGGACCGGCTGGTCTGCGGCGATGTGGGCTTTGGCAAGACCGAAGTGGCCTTGCGGGCCGCGTTCGTGGCAGTGACTGGCGGCAAGCAGGTCGCGATCCTCGCGCCCACCACGCTGCTGGCGGAACAGCACTACCAGAACATCGCCGATCGCTTCGGCAAGTGGCCGATCAAGGTGGCCGAGATGTCGCGCTTCCGATCGGCGAAGGAAATCAAGCAGGCGCTGGAAGGGCTGGAAGACGGCACGATCGACATCGTCGTCGGCACCCACAAGCTGCTGAGCCAGAACACCAAGTTCAAGCGCCTGGGCCTGCTGGTGATCGACGAGGAACACCGCTTCGGCGTGCGCCACAAGGAGGCGATGAAGGCGCTGCGCGCCGAGGTCGATGTGCTCACGCTCACTGCCACGCCGATCCCCAGAACCCTGGGCATGGCGCTGGAAGGCCTGCGCGACCTGAGCGTGATCGCGACCGCGCCGCAGCGGCGCCTGGCGATCAAGACCTTCGTGCGCAGCGAATCGAGCGGCACGATCCGCGAGGCGGTGCTGCGCGAGCTCAAACGCGGTGGGCAGGTGTACTTCCTGCACAACGAGGTCGAGACGATCGAGAACCGGCGCGACAAGCTGACCGAGTTGCTGCCGGAAGCCCGCATCGCGATCGCCCATGGCCAGATGCCCGAGCGTGAGCTGGAAAAGGTGATGCGCGATTTCGTCGCGCAGCGCCACAACGTGCTGCTGTGCTCGACCATCATCGAAACCGGCATCGACGTGCCGAGTGCCAACACCATCGTGATCAGCCGCGCCGACAAGTTCGGCCTGGCGCAGCTGCACCAGCTGCGCGGTCGCGTCGGCCGCTCGCACCACCAGGCCTACGCCTATCTGCTGGTGCCCGATGTGGAAGCACTGACCAAGCAGGCGCAGCAACGCTTGCAGGCGATCCAGGACATGGAAGAACTCGGCTCCGGCTTCTACCTCGCGATGCACGACCTGGAAATCCGCGGCGCTGGCGAGGTGCTGGGCGAGAACCAGAGCGGCAACATGATGGAAGTCGGCTTCCAGCTCTACAACGAGATGCTGTCCGAAGCGGTGCGCTCGCTGAAGGCCGGCAAGGAGCCCGATCTGATGTCGCCGCTTGCCGTGACGACCGAGATCAACCTGCACGCGCCCGCGCTGCTGCCCAACGACTACTGCGGCGATGTTCACACTCGACTGAGCCTGTACAAAAGGCTGGCCTCGGCAAACAAGAACGAGCAGATCGACGCCATGCTGGAGGAGATCACCGACCGCTTCGGCAAGCTGCCGCCGCAGGGCCAGACGCTGTTCGACGTCCACCGGCTGCGCGTGCTGGCCAAGCCATTCGGCGTCAGCAAGATCGACGCCGCGCCGAACCTGATGGTGATCAGCTTCCGTCCCAACCCGCCGATCGACGCGATGAAGATCATCGAGCTGGTGCAGAAGAACCGGCACATCAAGCTCGCCGGCAACGACAAGCTGCGCATCGAGCGCGTCATGCCCGAAGCCAAAGACCGCGCGCAGCTGATCCGCGAGGTGCTGCGCGCACTCGGCAAGCCGACCTCGGGCGAAGCCGTGCTCGAACCGCAAGCCCGATGACCGGGCGCCGCAACTTCAGTTGCGGCTAAGGCGCTCCTCGTACTGTCGAGATCAACGCCACGCTGGCGCCACCCGGGCCAGCGCAAGGCGGGAATCGACGTGGACCGCCCGGCTTACAGCTGCTCGCGATTCGCGCAGGAGCCTATTCGCATGCCCTCCCGGACGACGCATCCCGACACGCCAACGGTCAGTCACTTCGCCGTCCTGGGCGGCGTCCTCGCCTTCGGGGCCTTGACCGGCCTGGCCCAGTACCTGAGCAAGACCTCCGCGTCTCAGGCTGGCTCTGCTGTTCAGCTCGCGACCGACGCCGCCGTGGTGTTTGGCGTGGGATGGTCCTGGTTCCAGATCTCCATCGGCAGCGCGCAGAGCCGTGCGATCGGGCGGTGGGTGGTGGCCATCGGCGCCATGCTGCTGTTCGGCGCGGTGCAGTTCAGGGATCAATTCCTCGCCAGTGCCTTCATCGACGACGAATGGCTGCTCGACATGCCCATGTGGGCCGCCGTGAGCGCCCTCGTCGGGGCGGCGATCAGCAGTCGGCGCCGACGCCCATGGACCTGGCGCCTGTGGCTGTTCGGGTCCGGCATCCAAAGCGGGTTCGTGATCCTTCATCTGTGCTGGAGCCGCCTGGCATTCCCGCCGGCTCTGTCCGCCACGGCCTTCGCTGCGCTTGGCGAGTGGAGCGAGCTGCTGAGCATCGCGTCCTACGTCGTCGCGCTGGTCGTGCTCGGGACCATCGCGCCGCCGTCATCGGCTCACAGGATCGCTTTGCCGCTGGCGCTCGGGACCGAGGCCAGGCGCATCTACCAGCAGGCACGTCTCTTTCGCAGCGCGCGCTACCCGCCCACGCGTCTGGCCTTCCTTCCGGGTCTTCGGTCGCTGCTGCTCGCAGCCGTGTGCCTGTGGCTGGTTGCCACCGTCGGGCCGCTCGTGCGACGGTCGTCAGCAAAATCGCTGCGCGCCCAGCTCGGCGATTTGCTGGTGCTGACCTTCCGTGACGACTTCGATCCTCTGGCGTACTACCTGCAGGAGCTCTACCGGGTGGGGGGACGCGACGAGGCCGCGTTTTATCTCACTCGACACGAAACCAAGAACGGTCTGCTGAGCGTGCTGAACCGCATGAGGCCGCAACCGGCGGTCGCCACGGAGATGATGGACAAGCAGGTGTTCGCCGTCCGATGCCAGCAGGAAGGTCTCGCTGCCGTCCCGACGCTGCTGATCAGCGAGCACGCGAAGCTCAGCATGTTGGCCCCGAGGGATGCGCTGGACTGCGACCTGTTCTGCAAGCCGATCAGAGGCCGCGGTGCGCGCGGCACCTTGATGTTCCAGCGCATCGCGCCCGAGCGCTATCGGTCTGCCGATGGCGCGGAGATCGATCTGGACGCCTTGCTCGAACGCCTGCGCGTCATCGGCACCACCGCACCGTTGATCGTGCAACCAAGGTTGGTCAACCACCCCGAGATCGCCGATCTGGCAGATCAGTCGCTGGTGGCGCTGCGGGTGCTGACCTGCCTCGACAGCGAGGGCAGACCGGTGGCAACCCACGGACTGCTGCGCATGCTGGGCAAGCTGGAGCCGCGCTGGCAACGTCAGGATGAATACGCCTGCCCGATCGAGATGGACAGCGGCCAGCTCGGCCTGATCGTCAGTGACCGGTTGGGCCAATGCAGCGTTCGCCACACGCACCACCCGCTCACGGGGCAACAAGTGAGTGGCCGGGTGCTGAGCAGCTGGCCACGAATCAAGGAATTGGCCGTGTCGGCGCACCGTGCCTTTCCACATCGGGTTCTGGTCGGTTGGGACATCGCCCTCACCCCGGAAGGTCCCGTGCTGCTGGAAGGAAACAACAGCCCTGACGTGATGTTTCCGCAGCGGGCCTACGGCGAGGGATTCGGCCGCGGGCCGCTGGCGCCGTTGCTGGCAAGGCACCTCGCCATGCTGGCACGCCAGCACGGCGTCTGAAGCGCAGGGCCGCAGACACTCGGGATCTGGGACCGGCCGTCTTTGGCACGCATCGTCTATCGAGAACTGACGAAAATACCGCTCGCACGTGCCCCTACCACCGAGATGTTCATGAGCAATCCCCCTGGCCTCACCTTGCGTGGTGTCACGCCCCCTCTGCGGCTCGCCGACTTCAAGCTGATCGCGTTCGACATGGACTCGACGCTGATCAACATCGAATGCGTGGACGAGATCGCCGATGCGGCTGGCCGCAAGGCCGAGGTGGCTGCGATCACCGAGGCCGCGATGCGCGGCGAGATCGCCGACTACAAGGACAGCCTGCGCCGGAGGGTGGCGCTGCTGCGCGGCGTCACCGTCGCGCACATGGAGCAGGTCTACGTCGAACGGCTGCAGCTCAACCCAGGCGCGGAAGCACTGGTGGCGGCTTGCAAGGCGGTCGGCATGAAGGTGCTGCTGGTGTCCGGCGGTTTCACCTATTTCACCGACCGCATCCGCGACCGCCTCGGCATCGATTTCACCCGCTCCAACGTGCTGGAGATCGAGCCTGGCGCCAACTGTGGCCAGCTGACGGGTCGCATGGTCGATCAGCCCTGGGGCGACATCTGCGACGGCGCCGAAAAGCGCAAGATGCTGCTTGAGACCTGTGCGCAGCTTGGTATCAGCCCCTCACAGGCGATTGCGATGGGTGATGGCGCCAACGACCTGCCGATGATGGGGGTGGCCGGGCTGTCGGTGGCCTACCACGCCAAGCCTGCCGTGCGCGAGCAGGCGATGGTCGCGATCGACCGCGGTGGGCTCGACCGGTTGCTGGAGGTCGTGCGGCCCTGAAGACCGACGAGCGCCGTCACCAGGTGCGCAGATCGGACACCCGCTCGACGATCACGGCATACAGGTCGCGCGTGGACGCGATCGCCGCGTCCTGCATCTGCTGCGCGCTCAGCACCTGGCCATTTGCACCCTCCAGCGCGCGGGTGGCGGTGGTGCTGGCCACCACGGTGGGCGCGTAGCCCAGGTTGAAGCCGCCGTGCGCGGTCGAGTTGATGCACATGTGCGTCATGAAGCCGGCCAGCATGATCTTCTGGATGCCGATGGCCTTCAGGCGCTCGTCCAGGTCGGTCTGCACGAAGGAATTGGGGTAGTGCTTGGTGATCACGGGCTCGCCAGCGATGGGCGCCACCTCGTCGGCGATCGCGCCGATCTCTGCGCCGATGTCGTACGGCGAGCCCGTGCCACCGTCGTGCTGGATGTGGAACACCGGCACCTTCAGGTCGCGCGCGATCTCCAGCAGTTTCGCGGCTTCGGCAATCGCCAGCTCGACACCGTGCAGCCGCATCACGCCGCGGCGATAGGTGTTCTGCAGGTCGATCATGATCAGCGCCGAGTCGTGCAGCTGGCCGGGCTCGTGGCCCAGGCCGACGACGTCTCTGAGGGATGGGGATGCAGCGGTCATGGCGATGGTCCTGTGATGTTTCTGTGGCATGGGCAGGCTGAAGGTCAGGGTGGGGTCAGCAGCACGACGATGCCATCTTCGTCGGCCACCAGCCACTCGCCGGGCCGCACGGTGATGCCCTGGATTGACAACACACCATCGCGCAAGCCCTGGTTCTTGCGATCGGTGGGCATGGGCATCAGCGCGAGTGCCCGGATGCCCAGGTCGGTGACCGCCAGCTCGGTGCTGTCGCGCACGCAGCCGTCGACAACGACGCCGGCCCAGCCGTTCGCCGCCGCCGACGCCGCGATGTTGCCACCCACCAGCGCACGCTGCAGCGAGCCGCCACCGTCGACGACCAGCACGCGCCCGCCACCTGGCTCCTCCAGCGCGGCCTTGACGGCGGTGTTGTCCTCGAAGCACTTGACGGTGCTGATTGGTCCGGCAAACCGGGTGCGCCGACCATAGTTGTTGAACACCGGCGGCAGCACACGGAACGAGCCGGAGCTGTCGTGCTTGTGCAGATCGCAGAGGTCGCAGGTGCTGGGGATGCTGCCGGCCTCAGCGGCCGTTGATGCGCGGCTTGAATTCATGGCGAACTCCTGGGATGCGGGCAGGCCACTGTGCCACGCCGAGGCCATGCCGAAACGGCCTCAGGCGGTCGCTGCCGAGGCCGCTGGCTGGCTCGCCCGTTGGCGCTGGATGCCCGCCCCGACCACTGCCGCAGACGCCACGCCCACGGTGAGTGCCAGCGCCGAGCCGTAGAACACCGCCGATGGCGACCCATGGTCGAGCAACGCCCCGAAGACCGGTGCGGCCGTGGCAAAGCCCAGATCCAGGCCCGAATACACCATGCCGTACACACGACCGGTGGCGCCCGGCGGCGCAGCCTGCTTGATCAACATGTCGCGCGAGGGGCCGGCCAGCCCCGTGCCGAAGCCCGCCACAGCGGTGAGCACCACCGCCGCCATGCCCGGCAACACCCCGCTGCCCACCAGCACCAGCAACGCCGCCGACGCCAGCAGACAGAAGCTGATGATCTTTTCGAGCCGGTCGCTGCGCGATGCGAGAAAGCCTCCGATGACGATGCCCACTGCGCCGAACAGCATGTAGCCGCTGACGACCAGCGAGGTCACGGTGAGTGGCAACCCGGAGAGCTGCTGCAATGCCGGGCTGGCGAAACTCTGGACGGCGCTGAGCGCACAGGTCGACCAGAAGAAGAACGAGAAGCACATCCACACCGAGGGCAGACGCAGGAAAGCCATCGGGTGCTCGGGCGCCAGCGGCTTGCCGCCCTTTCCGAGAGCCACAGGCACTGGAGCCCACTCGCCCTGGCGGTCGTCGATCGCATCACGCTGCCACCACAGGATGGCCATCACGCACACCACCATCACCGATGCACAGGCAGTGGCCACGCGCCAGGAGCCCGTGGCCGCGGTGAGCCCGGTGAGGAACAACGGCGCGGCAGCCCAGCCCAGGTTGCCAGTCAGGCCGTGCGTGCTGAACGCGTGGCCGAGGCGCGGGGCGGAGACACGCCGGTTCAGGATGGTGAAGTCGGCCGGGTGGAACGGGCAGTTGCCCAGCCCGGCCAGCGCTGCAGCCAGCATCAGGCCGCTGTAGCCCGTGGCCAGCGACACCGCCACGCCAGCCAATGCGAAGCACGACAACGCAGCGAACAGCACCGGCCTCGCCCCGATGCGGTCGACGACGAAGCCGGCCAGCGCCTGGCCGATGCCGGAAATCACGAAGAAGGTCGTGACCAGCAGGCCCAGCTCGGCGTAACTGAATCCGAAATCGCGGATGAACAGCGGAAAGAGCGGCGGCAGCAGCAGATGGAAAAAGTGCGAGGTGCCATGGGCCAGACCGACCAGTCCGATCGTGCGGACATCCTGTCGCAAGGTGACAGCGTCAGATGCAGTGTTCGAGGCGTTGAGGGTCATCGCGGGCATCGGTGACGTCGGCAGCAGGCCGACCGAGGGAGGTCAATGTAGTGTCATCGCGTGCGTCGCAGTGACGATAGTCGGACAATGGTTGTCGTGATCCGGACAAGCTGCATCACGACACCCCAACCCGTCGTCGGGAGGACAGATGAAAGCACCCCGCGCCAAACGACACGTCAGCGTGCCGCCGATCGACCCGCAGGTCTATGCGCCCACCGCCGCGCGCCCGTTGCGCGCCAAGCTGCGCCATCTGGCGGCCGACACCCAGGTCGAGCCGCACAGCCACACCTGGGCGCAGATCGCCATGTCGAGCAAGGGCGTGATCCGCATGACCGCCGGCGACAGCACCTACCTCGTGCCACCGCAGCGCGCGCTGTGGATTCCGCCGGGCGTCGAGCACGTGGTCACCGTGGTCGAGGATGCCGATCTGCGCACGCTGTACCTGCACCAGGACAGCGCGCACCACGGTCCGCTGCGCACGGTGGACAGCGACGGTGCGTGGCGGCACTGCCGGGTCCTCGAAGCCTCGAGCCTGCTGCAGGAGCTGGTGGCGCACCTGCCATTGGAACCTGGCAACGGCTCGTCGACCGAGCGCGAGCGTTGCATCGGGCACCTGGTGCAAGACGAGCTGGCCCATGCACGCCCGGTGCGCCTGGGGATCGATCTGCCGCGCGACAAGCGGCTGCGGGCGCTGTGCGAAAGCGTGCTCGAGGACCCGGCCCGCTGGGTCACGCTGGACGATGCGGCACGCCATGTCGGCGCCAGCGCCCGCACCATCGCGCGGCTGTTCCGTGCCGAGCTGGACACCACCTTCGTGCACTGGCGCCAGCAGGTACTGCTCGCGCGTGCGCTGTCGATGGCCGCCCGCAAGCTGCCGATGAGCACGATCGCAGCCGAGCTGGGTTACACCAGCGCGAGCGCCTTCAGCGCGATGGTGAAGCGCTCGGTCGGGATGTCGCCGAGCCGGTTGCTGGGGTGATGAATCACACCGCCGCCTCACCTCCCCGCGTGGCTGCCATCGGCAGTACCAAGCCACAGGCGCATCAAACGATAATTTGTCGCGTGGCGCATTCTGTGCCCCCATCGGCTTTGGCTCAGGCATCCACATGACCCAGGTTCTCTACGACTTCACCCGCCAGGACGCACGCGGCGCGAGCTGCACCGCGCAAGCCTGGGCCAAGGTGCCGGTGGCACTGACGCCGCCCGAACGCGCCACGCTGAAGGCCCGGGCCGCAGCGCTGCTGAAGCAGCACAACGCGGTGCTGGTCGCCCACTACTACGTCGATGGCGACCTGCAGGACCTGGCGCTCGAGACCGGTGGCTGCGTCGCCGACTCGCTGGAAATGGCGCGCTTCGGACGCGACCATGCCAGCCAGACGCTGGTCGTCGCTGGCGTGCGCTTCATGGGCGAGAGCGCGAAGATCCTGAGCCCGGCCAAGCGGGTGCTGATGCCCGACCTCGACGCCACCTGCTCGCTCGATCTGGGCTGTCCTGCCGACGCGTTCGCGCAGTTCTGCGATGCCCACCCGGACCGCACCGTCGTCGTCTATGCCAACACGAGCGCCGCGGTGAAGGCGCGCGCCGACTGGATGGTGACCAGCTCCTGCGCGCTGGCGATCGTCCAGCACCTGAAGGCGCAGGGCCAGAAGGTGCTGTGGGCACCCGACCGGCACCTCGGTCGCTACATCCAGCAGCACACCGGCGCCGACATGCTGATGTGGAACGGCGAGTGCATCGTGCACGACGAATTCAAGGGTCTCGAACTCGAACTGCTGAAGGCCCGGCACCCCGAGGCCAAGGTGCTGGTGCACCCCGAGTCGCCCGAAGCGGTGGTGAAGCTGGCCGACGTGGTCGGTTCGACCTCGCAACTGCTGAACGCGGTGACGACGATGGACGCCCCCACCTTCATCGTCGCCACCGACAACGGCCTGATGCACCGCATGCGACAGCTCGCGCCGACGAAGACGCTGCTGGAGGCGCCGACCGCCGGCGACAGCGCCACCTGCAAGAGCTGCGCGCACTGCCCGTGGATGGCGATGAACGCACTGCAGGGCGTCATCGACTGTCTGGAATCCGGCCGCGGCGAGATCACCGTCGACGAGCCGGTACGCAGCCAGGCGCTGGGCTGCATCGATCGGATGCTGGCCTACGTGAAGGCGAACCCGACAGCCACCCAGAAGCCAGGCCTGGTGCCGCACCTCGGCGCGGCCTGAGCGCATTGATGTTCGACACCAACGAAAGCCTGGACGAGGCCCGCGCGCGCAATGTGCGCGATGCGCTGCGTGAAGACATCGGCCAGCATGACTGGACCGCTGAGCTGGTGCCCGCCGATCAGCGGGTGGCCGCACGCGTTCTGGTGCGTGAAGAGGCGGTGCTGTGTGGGCGCGACTGGTTCGATGCCTGTGTGCTCGCGCTCGACCCCGGCGCGCGCGTCGCCTGGCAGGTGGCTGAAGGCGCCTGGATGGCACCGAACACCACCGTGTGCCATATCGAATCGAACGCCCGTGCGCTGCTGTCGGCCGAGCGCCCTGCCCTCAACTTCCTGCAGCTGCTGTCAGGCACCGCGACGCTGACGCGGCGATTTGTCGATGCGATCGACGGGGTCTCGCCCAACCCACGCGGCTGCGTGATCCTCGACACCCGCAAGACCCTGCCCGGCCTGCGGCAGGCGCAGAAGTACGCGGTGCGCGCCGGCGGCGGCCACAACCAGCGGCTGGCGTTGTGGCACGGCATCCTGATCAAGGAGAACCACATCGCGGCCGCCGGCGGCATCGGCGCCGTGCTGCGCAATGCCCAGGCCCTGAACGCGGGCGTGGCCATCCAGATCGAGGTCGAATCGCTGGCCCAGCTGACCGAGGCGCTGGCGGCCGGCGCGACCAGCGTGCTGCTCGACAACTTCGACCTGGCGGGCATGCGCGAGGCGGTCGCGTTGAACGCCGGCCGTGCACTGCTCGAGGTCTCTGGTGGCGTGCGGCTGGAACAGGTGCGCGAGATCGCGGCCACCGGGGTCGACCGCATCTCGATCGGACGCCTGACCAAGGACGTGCGGGCCACCGACTACTCGATGCGGGTGCTGAACACGCTCTGAAACGGTGCCCGCCCGGCGCCGCACGCCCAACTGGGCGGCACTTACGGCGCTATTTCGAGGCTGGGTGAGCCGCGGCGACTTGACACTGGCACCTCAGCTCCACGGGGGAGCGGAGGCCGCCATGAGCACCGTTTTCGACACGATCCACAACCACCACGAACGCGCGGTGTTCGACGCGGTGCAGGCCGCGGCACCTCGCTTTGCGCACCTGAGCGACCCGCAGATCCAGGCCGACGTGGCCTGCGTGGCGCTGAACCGGCTGCCCCCACGCTACATCCGCCACGACGTCGATTTCTCGTTCTACCTGACCGAGCGGGAGCGCAACGAGAACGAACTGGCCATCAGCGAGGCCGTTGATTTCGCCTACCAGTTCGTGCAGGCCAAGGTGGTCATGCGCGCGCGACGCTGAAAGATGCGATCAGACGCTGATGCCGCGGGTCTTCGGCTTCTTGCCAGCGGCCGCGCTGCGCATCAGCACCGTCGGGAAGCTGACCGGCAAGGCATACGGATAGTCGCGGCTGTAGTGCAGCCCACGGCTCTCGTGACGCATCAACGCCGAGCGGACGATCAATTCGGCGCAATCGACCAGGTTGCGCAGCTCCAGCAGGTCGCGGTTCACGCGGAAGCTGCCGTAGTAGTCGTCGATCTCGCTGCGCAGCAGCTTGATGCGGTGCAGCGCGCGCTGCAACCGCTTGGTGGTGCGCACGATGCCGACGTAGTTCCACATCAGCAACCGCAACTCGTCCCAGTTGTGTGCAATGACCACCTGCTCGTCGGCGTTCTCGACCTGGCTTTCGTCCCAGGCTGGCAGCGACGGCTCGCGGCGCTCGGTCTGCGCCTCGATGTCCAGCGCACAAGTGCGCCCCAGCACCACGCATTCGAGCAGCGAGTTGCTGGCGAGCCGATTCGCGCCATGCAGGCCGGTGTAGGTGGTTTCGCCGACCGCGTACAGCCCCGGCAGGTCGGTGCGACCGCGCAGGTCGGTGACGACGCCACCACAGGTGTAGTGCGCCGCGGGCACCACCGGGATCGGCTGGCGCGCGATGTCGATGCCCAGCGCCAGGCAACGCGCGTGGATGGTCGGGAAATGCTCTTTCAGGTAGGCCTCGCCCAGGTGGGTCGCGTCGAGCCACACGTGGTCCAGGCCATGCCGCTTCATCTCGAAGTCGATCGCGCGTGCCACGATGTCGCGCGGCGCCAGCTCCATGCGTTCGTCGTGTGCCGCCATGAAGCGCTTGCCGCCAGGATCGCCCGGCCCCAGGCTCGGCAGCTTGAGGTGCGCGCCCTCGCCGCGCAGCGCCTCGGTGATCAGGAAGCTGCGCTCCTGCGGGTGATACAGGCAGGTCGGGTGGAACTGGATGAACTCCATGTTGCCGACCCGGCAGCCGGCACGCCAGGCCATCGCGATGCCGTCGCCGGTGGCGGTGTCGGGATTGCTCGTGTACCGATACACCTTGCCGACGCCACCGGTCGCGAGCACCACCGCACGCGCGGGCAGGGTCTCGACTCGCTGGCTGTCGATGTCGAGCGCGTAGACGCCATAGCAGCGCGGCGCCTCGTCGCGTTTGAGCTGGCGCGATGTGATCACGTCGACCGCCATCCAGCGCTCGCGCATGTCGATGTTCGGGTGGCGCTTGACCTCGTCGAGCAGCACGTCGTGGATCGCCTTGCCGGTCGCATCAGCCGCGTGCGCAATGCGGCGCACCGCGTGGCCGCCTTCGCGCGTCAGGTGCAGGCCCAGAGGCCCGTCGGGATCGGCCGAGAACGGCACGCCACGCGCCACCAGCCACTCGATGGCCTCGGCGCTGTGCTGCGCAATGAAGCGCGCGGTGTGCTCGTCGACCAGGCCCGCACCCGCATCCTGCGTGTCGCGCACATGGGAATCGATGCTGTCATCGTCGCCCAGCACGCCGACGATGCCACCCTGCGCCCAGGCCGTCGCCGCCTCATCGAGGTTGCGTTTGGCCAGCACGATCACCGGGTGTTCGGCTGCCAGGTGCAGCGCCACCGTCAGGCCGGCCAGGCCCGCGCCGATGATGACCACCGGCAGCGCGTCGGTCGCCGGCTCAGCGGAAGACATGGCAGTCGGCACGATGCCGCCGGCAAAGGAAAAGAAGGCTCGATGACATCGATCGATTCTATCGACGCCCCTGCCGCCGGCCGGCTCGACGATGGGCACGACACCAAAGGGGTGGCTTCCGCTGCGCGACTGTGCCAGCATCCACCTCACTCACCCATCGACCTTGCGACGAGGGCCCCATGAGCAACTACAGCAGCCGCACCGGCAACCCCTACCCCGACTACCGCGAGACCGCCCCGATGGAAAACGACGGCTGGGAATCGACCCGTGCGCAGACTGCGCTGGCCACCCAGGTGATGAACCGCGAAGACCTGGAACGCAGCGCCGCACAGCAGGACATCGGCCGGGCCGTCGACAACCACGTGCGCGAGCTGTTCGTGTCCTGCGCCCCTGGCGAAGCGCTGCAGCAGCAGTTCGAGCACCTGCGACCGGATTTCGTCGCCGTCCACGACCTCGGTACCCGCTCGTCGCGGCAGCTGCTGCGCGGCATCGCGGCGGCCTGCAGCCGGCCGGTGCACAAGCTGGTACTGCGCCGGCAGGGCCAGGGCACGCCATTGGCTTCCGTCGATTACGTCGACGTGCCGCTCTCGGCGCAGCAGGTGCTGCGGCTCTACTCCACTGACGTCGCCGACACCAGCGATGCGGCCACGGCCCACGGCGTCGCGCGCACCCTGCTGGCCTTCAGCCAGCTTGGCGTGATGATGGTGGGCTCGCTGCCGGCCGCCACCTTGAACACCACGTTGCGGCCCTGGCATGAAGAGGTGATCCGCAGCCCGTGGCACAACCGCCAGCTGCTGCTGCTGCCGCTGACCAACAACGCCACGCTGGTGACGCAAGGCCAGGAGATGGTGCGCGGCACCGCCATCACGCTGCGCACGACGCCCGTGGTCACCCGCCCGGCCGATGCCTGGAACTTCATCACCGGCACCTGGAACCGCATGCGCGGCACAGCCGTCGCGCCGACCCCTCACCACACAGCGGTGACGACGCCAGCACGTGCGCCCGCAGCGGTGCCGCCGACACCGGCCCGCCCGCCAGCCTCGCAGGACACCGTGCCGATGGGCATCGACAGCAGCGCCTTCGCGCCGACCAACATGCTGCCGCTGCGCCCGATGCCCGATGTGTCGGCCAAGCCCGAGCCGATGCACGACGAGGTGCTCGATGTCTATGTGCACCAAGTCTGCGAACTGAACGGTGTGGTCGGTTGCTGCGTGTTCGACATCGGCTCGGGCCTGCCTGTGGCCAGCTCGGGCTCGGGGGCGCCACCTGCCGAGCTGGCCCGCCACGGCCGCACGCTGCTGTCTGCCATGGGCAGCAGCAGCCGCGCACTGGGCCTCGGCCACACGCTGCCCGACGCCGCCATCACGCTCGGCTCACACCACCTGCTGCTGCGCTCGGTGGACAAGCACAGCGGCATGGCCCTGATCACCGTGCTGGACCGGACGAACGCCAACCTGACGCTCGCCCGGCTGCAGATCGAGCGGCTTGATCCCTTGCTCGACCGCTAAGCCGATCGCGCTCGGCGCGTCAGTGAACCACGCGGTCGAAGACAAACTCGCCGTCTTCGACCCCCACCGGGATCACATCCTTCGGCCCGAACTGACCCTCGAGGATCAGCTTGGCCACCGGGTTCTCGATGCGCTGCTGGATCGCGCGCTTCAACGGCCGCGCGCCGAACACCGGGTCGAAGCCGGCCTTGGCCAGCTCGGCCAGCGCCTGGGGCGTCACATCGAGCTTCATGTCCATCTTCTCGAGACGCGCCTCGAGCACTTTCAGCTGGATCTTCGCGATCGCCGCGATGTTGCCGTGGTCGAGCGCATGGAACACCACGACCTCGTCGATGCGGTTCAGGAATTCCGGGCGGAAATGCTGCTTCACCTCGACCCAGACCGCGTCACGGATGTCCTCGCTCGGCTGCCCCGCCATCTGCATGATCTGGTGTGAACCCAGGTTGCTGGTCATCACGATCACGCAGTTCTTGAAGTCCACGGTGCGGCCCTGGCCATCGGTCAGGCGGCCATCGTCGAGCACCTGCAGCAGCACGTTGAACACGTCCGGGTGCGCCTTTTCCACCTCGTCGAGCAGCAGCACGCAGTAAGGGTTGCGGCGCACCGCCTCGGTCAGGTAACCACCTTCGTCGTAGCCCACGTAGCCCGGCGGCGCGCCGATCAGGCGGCTCACCGAATGCTTCTCCATGTACTCGCTCATGTCGATGCGGATCAGGTGTTCTTCGCTGTCGAACAGGAAGCCGGCCAGCGCCTTGCACAGCTCGGTCTTGCCCACGCCGGTGGGGCCCAGGAACAGGAACGAGCCGGTCGGCCGGTTCGGGTCGGACAGGCCCGAGCGTGAGCGGCGGATCGCATTCGCAACCGCGGTGATGGCTTCGTCCTGGCCGATGACGCGTTCGTGCAATCGGTTCTCCATCTGCAGCAGCTTCTCGCGCTCGCCCTGCATCAGCTTGGCCACGGGGATGCCGGTGGCGCGCGCCACCACCTCGGCGATCTCTTCGGCACCGACCAGCGTGCGCAGCAGCTGCGGCTTGCCGCCCGCCTTGTCAGCCCTGTTCTTGCCCTGCTCCTTCGACTGCGCATCGGCCAGCTTCTTCTCCAGCTCGGGCAGCCGACCGTATTGCAACTCGGCCACCTTGTTGAAGTCGCCCTTGCGCTTCCAGTCCTCGATCTGGAAGCGGATGCGATCGATCTCTTCCTTGATCTGCGCCGAGCCCTGCGCGGCGGCCTTTTCCGACTTCCAGATCTCGTCCAGGTCGGCGGCTTCGCGCTGCAGCTTGGTGATCTCTTCCTCGATCAGCGCGAAACGCTTCTGCGAGGCCTCGTCTTTCTCGCGGCGCACCGCCTCGCGCTCGATCTGCAGCTGAATCAGCCGACGGTCGAGCTTGTCCATCACCTCGGGCTTGGAGTCGATCTCGATCTTCACCTTGGCAGCCGCCTCGTCGATCAGGTCGATCGCCTTGTCGGGCAGGAAGCGGTCGGTGATGTAGCGGTGGCTGAGCTCGGCCGCGGCGACGATGGCCGGGTCGGTGATCTCGACGCCATGGTGAACTTCGTATTTCTCCTGCAGGCCGCGCAGGATCGCGATGGTCGCTTCGACCGTCGGCTCGCCCACCAGGATCTTTTGAAAGCGCCTCTCGAGCGCCGCGTCTTTCTCGACGTACTTGCGGTACTCGTTCAGCGTGGTCGCGCCGATGCAGTGCAGCTCGCCGCGCGCCAGCGCCGGCTTGAGCATGTTGCCCGCATCCATCGCGCCGTCGGCCTTGCCCGCGCCGACCATGGTGTGGATCTCGTCGATGAAGACGATGGTCTGGCCTTCGTCCTGCGCCACTTCTTTCAGCACGCTCTTCAGCCGCTCTTCGAACTCGCCACGGAACTTGGCGCCAGCCAGCAGCAAGGCCATGTCGAGCACCAGCACCCGCTTGTTCTT
The DNA here is from genome assembly GCA_002255905.1 of Burkholderiales bacterium PBB1. Taxonomy (GTDB): domain Bacteria; phylum Pseudomonadota; class Gammaproteobacteria; order Burkholderiales; family Burkholderiaceae_C; genus PBB1. The sequence goes on along the minus strand of NKIN01000003.1, from coordinate 475,315 downwards.
CAGTGAGTCGGGCACCTCGCCGGCGACGATGCGCTGCGCCAGCCCTTCGACGATGGCCGTCTTGCCGACACCGGGCTCGCCGATCAGCACCGGGTTGTTCTTGGTGCGGCGCTGCAACACCTGGATCGCGCGGCGGATTTCATCGTCGCGTCCGATCACCGGATCAAGCTTGCCCAGGCGGGCGCGCTCGGTCAGATCGAGCGTGTACTTCTTCAGCGCCTCGCGCTGGCCCTCGCCTTCGGCGCTGTCCATCTTCTGGCCGCCGCGAACCGCCTCGATGGCGGCTTCGAGCGCCTTGCGGGTGACGCCGTGTTCTTTCAGCAATGGGCCGATTGCCAACTTGCTGTCGGCGGCGGCCAGCAGGAACATCTCGCTGGCAATGAACTGGTCGCCGCGCTTGGTGGCCTCTTTCTCGGCCGCTTGCAACAGACCCACGAGATCGCGGCCAGGCTGCACCTGTTCGCCGCCTTGCACCTGCGGCAGCTTGTTGAGCGTGGTGTCCAGCGCGGTTTGCAGCTTGGCGGTGTTGACGCCGGCGCGCGCCAGCAGAGCCTTGGGCCCATCGGTCTGCGCGAGCATCGCGCTCAGCAGGTGCGCGGGCTCCACATACGGGTTGTCTCGGCCATTGGCCAAGCTCTGCGCATCGGACAGCGCTTCCTGGAAGGTGGTGGTGAATTTGTCGAGACGCATGAATGTGTCCTCCTATTCCCTCGAAGTTGAGGGGACAACGGCACATTTCAAGGCGTGCGGCGGGCCACGACTTGATCGGGATCAAGTGTGCGCCTTTCTCGGCGCGCCGAGCGCGACCGCTCAGGTCAGCAGTGTCTTCGCCAGGCGGAAACCGACCGCGCAGCAGGCCAGCGCACCCAGCAGATGGGCCGCGCTGTGCGCCAACGCCCATCCGACGTCGCCACGCTGCAGCAGCGTCAGCGATTCACCGGTGAATGCCGAGAACGTGGTCAGCCCGCCCAGGAACCCGGTCACCAGCAGCAGGCGCAGCACCTCGTTCGGCGTGCGCGCGAACCAGGCCAGCGCGATGCCGATCAACAACCCGCCGACACAGTTGACCACCAGCGTGCCCAGCGGGAAACCAGCCCAGCGCGCGTTCAGCCACAGCTGCACTGCCCAGCGCAAGATACCGCCCACGGCAGAACCGAGCGCGACGGCCAGCAGTTGGGTCCAGGGAAACGCAGCGTTCATTCGGCCCTCCCGGCATCCGCGATGGGGTCGTCCAACTGCCAGCGCGCCATCGCCACGTCGTCGCTGACCCGCGCATCGACCCAGCGGGCACCGTCGGGCGTGGACTCCTTCTTCCAGAACGGCGCCTGCGTCTTCAGGTAGTCCATCAGGAATTCACAGGCCTGGAACGCGGTGCCGCGGTGCGCCGCACTCACCGCCACCAGCACGATCTGGTCCTGTGGCTTCAGCCGGCCCACCCGATGGATCACGCGCACACCGCGAATGTCGAAGCGCTGGCGGGCGGCGTCGATCATTGCGTCGATCGACTTCTCGGTCATGCCGGGGTAGTGCTCCAGTTCCATCGCGCTGACCCCGAGACCGTCATTGCGGTCGCGCACACAGCCGACAAACGACGCCACCGCGCCGACGCCGGGATCGGCCGCGCGCAAGGCAGCGACCTCGGTGCTGAGATCGAAGTCGGCGGTCTGGATGCTGACGGTCATCGCGATCAGCCCCCCGTGACCGGCGGGAAAAACGCCATTTCAGCTCCGTCGGTGACCCCCGTCGACTCGTCACACAGCGCCTGGTTCAGCGCACACCGCAGCGCCTTACTGCGCGTCAGTGCGCTGGTGTGCGCTGGGCTCGAGGCGATCAGCTGATCGCGCACCTCGCCGACCGTCGCGCCGGCACGCACCTCGATCGTCTCCCCTGCCCCCAGCGCTTCGCGGATCGATGCGAAATAGCGCACCTGGATCTTCACGACAGCAGCTCCGCAAACGGCAGGTAGTGGACCGTGTCGCCCGCTCGGATGATCTGGCCTGCGGGGTTGTCGACGACGCCATCGCCCCACACCGCCGAGGTCAGCACACCGGAGCCCTGGTTCGGGTACAGGTCGAGGCCGCCGGTGGCATTGCGGCGCACGCGCAGGAACTCGCGGCGCTTGTCGGCGCGCGGCCAGTCGAAATCGGCGCGCATCGGCGTGGGGCGCACCTGCCAGTCGATCGCGCCCTGAAGATGCAGCAACACCGGCCGCACGACCAGAAAGAAGGTGACGAAGCTCGACACCGGGTTGCCGGGCAGGCCGATGAAGTACGCCTGAGCCTGCTCGGCCGAATCCGCACTGCGCCGCACTACACCGAACGCGAGCGGCTTGCCCGGCTTCATCGACATCTGCCACAGGTCGAGCCGGCCTTCGGCCTCGACGGCGGGCTTGACGTGGTCTTCCTCGCCGACCGACACGCCGCCACTGGTGACGATCAGGTCGTGCTGTTGTGCAGCGCGGCGCAGCGCCTCGCGGGTGGCGTCGAGCCGGTCGGGCACGATGCCGAGGTCGGTGCATTCGCAGCCGAGCGCCTGGATCAGCGCGCGCAGGGTGTACCGGTTCGAGTTGTAGATGGCGCCGGGCTTCATCTGCCCGGGTGCCACCTCGCCGGGCATCACCAGCTCGTCACCGGTGGAAAACAGCGCCACGCGCGGCCGGCGAGCGACGGTGAGGGTGGCCGCACCAGCCGAGGCCGCCAGGCCGAGCGCCTGCGGCGTGAGCCGCGTGCCGGCCGGCAGCACGACCGAACCGGCGCACACGTCTTCACCGCGGCGGCGGATCGCGAGCCCAGGGCGCGGCACCGTATCGACGCGCACCGAGCCCCCCGCGGTGGCGTCACTGACCGCGGTGCATTGCTCCTGCATCACCACCGCGTCGGCGCCCAGCGGCACCTGAGCCCCGGTGAAGATGCGCGCAGCGGTGCCGGGCACGAGCGGGTCGCCGACCACGCCGGCCGGAACGCGCTGGCTGACGGGCAACGTGGTGCCGGCCGCGGGCACGTCGGCGCAGCGCATCGCGTAGCCGTCCATCGCCGAGTTGTCGGCCGGCGGCACATCGACCAGGGATCGGACATCGGCCGCCAGCACGCGCCCGAGGGCGTCGAAGGTCGAGAGCTGCAGCGCCTGTGCGACGTCGAAGGGCCGAACCGCCTGCGTCAACCTGGCCAGTGCATCGTCCAGGCTCATCAGCGGCGGGCGCGCTGGTGTCGGCGTGGGGGACGGTTGACTCATGGTCCGTCAGACGTGGGCGCTGAGGTAGGCCTTCACCGCCTGCGTGTCTACCGGCATCACGACGAAGCGCTTGGGCAGGTCTTCGATGCCACGCATCGCGGCGGGCCGGTCGGGCTGCACACCGATGGCTTCGACGATGGTCTCGGCGAACTTGGCGGGCAAGGCGGTCTCCAGCACCAGCATCGGCACGCCGGGATCGAGGTGCTCACGCGCCACCTTCAGGCCATCGGCGGTGTGGGTGTCGATGACCACGCCGAAGCGCTGGTACGTATCGCGGATCGTGGCGAGGCGATCCGCGTGGGTGCTGGTGCCCGAGACGAAGCCGAAGCTGGCGATGTGGGCAAACTCGTCGGCACTGACGGTGAACGAGCCGTGCTGCTCGACTTCGGTCTTGAACAGCTGCTTCGTGCGCGCCGCATCGCGGCCCAGCAGGTCGAACACGAAACGCTCGAAGTTGCTGGCCTTCGAGATGTCCATCGACGGGCTCGAGGTCTCATGCGTCTCGGCGCTGCCGCGCACGCGGTAGGTGCCGGTGCGGAAGAACTCGTCGAGCACGTTGTTCTCGTTGGTGGCCAGCACCAGGCGCCGGATCGGCAGGCCCATCATCCGCGCGACGTGGCCGGCGCAGATGTTGCCGAAGTTGCCCGATGGCACCGCGAAGCTGACCTGCTGATCATTCGATCGCGTGGCTTGAAAGTACCCGGCGAAGTAGTAGACGATCTGCGCCAGCAGCCGCGCCCAGTTGATCGAGTTGACGGTGCCGATGCGGTATTGGCGCTTGAATTCCAGGTCGTTCGACACCGCCTTGACGATGTCCTGGCAGTCGTCGAACACGCCATCGATGGCGATGTTGTGGATGTTGGCGTCCTGCAGGCTGAACATCTGCGCCTGCTGGAACGGGCTCATCCGGCCGTTCGGGCTGAGCATGAATACGGTGATCCCCCGCTTGCCGCGCATCGCGTACTCGGCCGCGCTGCCGGTGTCGCCCGAGGTGGCGCCGAGGATGTTCAGCGATGCACCACGGCGCGCGAGTTCGTACTCGAACAGGTTGCCGAGCAACTGCATCGCCATGTCCTTGAAGGCGAGCGTCGGGCCGTTGGACAGTGCCTGCAGGACCACATCGGTGCTGCCCTGGTCATTGGAGGCGCGGTCCAGCGGCTTCAGCGGTGTGATCTCGTGCGTGCCGAAGACAACTGGCGTGTAGGTCTTGCGCACCAGCGCGCGCAGGTCGTCGGCCGGGATGTCGGTGATGTACAACGACAGGATCTCGAACGCGAGGTCGGCATAGCTCAGGCCACGCCAACGCGTGAGCGTGGCGCCATCGACCTGCGGGTACGACTCGGGCAGGTACAGGCCACCATCGGGCGCCAAGCCTTCGAGCAGGATGTCGGAAAAGCCGCGCGGGGTGCGGTCGCCGCGGGTGCTGAGGTAGTTCATCAGAGGCTCCGCATCGGTCGGTGCAGGCGCACTAGAAGTCGATGCCGTAAACGATCATGTCCAAGTAGAGCCGCGAGCCGACCAGCAGCACGAAGCCGCTGATCAGCAGCAGCCAGTGCAGCGCCTGACCGCCGATGTGGTCGGTGGCTTGCAGGCCCCACAGCCAGGTGGTGACGGCGGCGTAGGTCAACCCGATGTTGAGCAGCCACTGCGACAGCGTCAACGAGCCCCACAGCACCACGCCAGCGATCAGCGCGAGCAGTAGCGCCAGCTCCCACGGCTTGTAGCCGAGATGGCCCAGGCGGACCAGTGACACCAGCGTCAGCGCGATGACCAGCGTCGGCACTCAGGACAACTCTTCCTTGCGGATGCGCACGATGGGCGCCAGCACGGTGGGCAGCGCCTGCATCTGCGCGATCGCGCGGTTCATCTCGCCTTCGACGGTGTCGTGCGTCAGGATGATCACGTCGGTGCGGGCTTGGCTGTTGTCCACCGCGCCACCATCGTTCGGCCGCTGCAGCAGCGCGTCGATCGAGATGCGGTTCTCGGCCAGGATGCCGGCGATGCGCGCCAGCACGCCGGCTTCGTCGGTGACCTGGAGGCGCAGGTAGTAGGCGGTGACGGTCGCGTCCATCGCCAGGATCGGCGTGGCGCTCAGCGCATCGTGTTGGAACGCCAGGTGCGGCACGCGGTGGTGCGGGTCGGCGGTGTGCAATCGGGTGATGTCGACCAGGTCGGCGATCACCGCCGAGGCGGTCGGCTCCGAGCCGGCGCCCTTGCCGTAGTACAGGGTGCTGCCCACCGCATCGCCTTGCACCATCACCGCATTCATTGCGCCCTCGACGTTCGCGATCAAGCGCTTGGCGGGCACCAGCGTCGGGTGCACGCGCAGTTCGATGCCGGCGTCGGTTTGCTTGGTGATGCCCAGCAGCTTGATGCGGTAGCCCAGGTGCTCGGCATAGGCGATGTCGGCGGCGGCCAGTGTCGTGATGCCCTCGACATGGGCCTTGTCGAACTGGACCGGGATGCCGAAGGCGATTGCGCTCATCAGCGTCAGCTTGTGGGCCGCATCGACGCCTTCGATGTCGAAGGTCGGGTCGGCTTCGGCATAGCCGAGTGCCTGTGCCTGCTTCAGCACCACGCCGAAGTCCAGGCCCTTGGCGCGCATCTCAGACAGGATGAAATTGGTGGTGCCGTTGATGATCCCGGCGATCCACTGGATGCGGTTGGCGGTCAGCCCTTCGCGCAGCGCCTTGATGATCGGAATGCCACCGGCCACCGCCGCTTCGAACGCGACGACCACGCCCTTGTCACGCGCCGCGGCGAAGATCTCGGTGCCGTGCACGGCCAGCAGCGCCTTGTTGGCGGTGACCACATGCTTGCCGGCCGCAATGGCTTCGAGCACCAGCGTGCGGGCGATGCCGTAGCCGCCGATCAGCTCGACCACGATGTCGATGTCAGGGCTCGCAATCACCTCGCGCGCATCGGCCACCACGCGCACGCTGTCGCCGACCACCGCCTTCGCCCGCGCGGTGTCGAGGTCGGCCACCATCGTGATCTCGATCCCGCGTCCCGCGCGGCGGGTGATCTCCGTTTGGTTGCGGCGCAACACATGGAAGGTGCCGCTGCCCACGGTGCCGATGCCCATAAGGCCAACTCGTATCGGTGTCATCTTGAATGCCCGTTCGGGCCAGTGCTCGTCGTGGAAAGAAAAAACGTCAGGGACGGCCGCTGACCGGCCATCACAGCGCGTAGCGCTTGCGGTACTGATCGAGGAAGCGGGCGATGCGCCCGATGGCCTCGGTCAGGTCGTCGCTGTTGGGCAGGAACACCAGCCGGAAGTGATCCGGATTCGGCCAGTTGAAACCGGTACCCTGCACGATCAGCACCTTTTCGGTGGCCAGCAGGTCGTAGGCAAACTGCTGATCGTCCTGGATCGGGTAGATCTTCGGGTCGAGCTTCGGGAACATGTACAGCGCGGCCTTGGGCTTGACGACGCTCACGCCCGGGATCTGGCTCAGCAGTTCGTAGGCCAGATCGCGCTGACGGCACAAACGCCCGCCCGGTGCGACCAGGTCCTTGATGCTCTGGTAGCCGCCGAGCGCGGTCTGGATGGCCAGTTGGCCCGGTGTGTTCGAGCACAACCGCATCGAGGCCAGCATGTTCAGCCCCTCGATGTAGTCGCGTGCATGGGCTTTCGCGCCCGAGACCACCATCCAGCCAGCGCGGTAGCCACACGAGCGGTAGTTCTTGGACAGGCCGTTGTAGGTGACGAACAGCACGTCGTCGGCCAGCGAGGCGATGCTGGTGTGCGTCTCGCCGTCGTACAGGGTCTTGTCGTAGATCTCGTCGGCAAAGACGATCAGCTGGTGCTGGCGCGCCACCTCGACGATTTCGCGCAGCACACTCTCCGGATACAACGCGCCCGTCGGATTGTTCGGGTTGATGACGACGATCGCCTTGGTGTTCGGCGTGATCTTGCGGCGGATGTCGGCGATGTCGGGATACCAGCCGGATTGCTCGTCGCAGAGGTAGTGCACCGGCGTGCCCCCGGACAGCGCGACGGAGGCGGTCCACAGCGGGTAATCGGGTGCTGGCACCAGCACCTCGTCGCCCGTGTTGAGCAGGCCGTTCATGCTCATCGTGATGAGTTCGGAGGCGCCGTTGCCCAGGTAGACGTCGTCGACCATCACACCCTGGATGCGCTTTTCCTGCGAGTAATGCACCACCGCCTTGCGGGGCGCAAACAGGCCCTTGCTGTCGGTGTAACCGGCGCTGTTGGGCAGGTTGCGGATCATGTCCTGCACGATCTCGTCAGGCGGCTCCAGCCCGAACACCGCCAGGTTGCCGATGTTCAACTTGATGATCTTCTGCCCGTCCTCCTCCATCTGCCGGGCCTTGTCGAGCACCGGACCACGGATGTCGTAGCAGACATTGGCGAGCTTGCTCGACTTGGCAACAGCTTTCAAAGCGGGGCTCCAGCACCACGCCGACAGGGCGCGAAGCCTACAATTTTAGGCTCAGTGATCACCCGAGGTCGCCTTGAAACTGCACGCCGAACGGATCGAAGGAACCAATGCCATTGCACGCCATGGGCCCGATGGCGTGCTGGTCAATGGCGTGCAGCACATACACAGCGTGGTGGTGCCGTGGACAGGCCGGGTCGCGGCATGGCCGGTGTCCCGTTTCGACGACCTGCAGGCCGAGCATTTCGGGGCACTGGCCGAGCACGCACCGGAACTGGTGATCTTCGGCAGCGGGGCGCGCCTGCGCTTCCCTGCTGCCAGCGTGCTGCGCCCATTGATCGACCGTCGCATCGGCGTGGAGACCATGGACACGGCTGCCGCGTGCCGCACCTACAACGTGCTGCTGTCCGAGGGCCGCGCTGTGCTGGCGGCATTGCTGTTCGAGCACTGAAGCACTGCCCACCATCGCGCGCATCCGGTGCGCGAGCGCCCCCCCCTATAATTGAGGGCTACGCGCCGCGACGCCGCAACACCCCCATCCTTCCCATGACGCCAGCCCTCAACAAACCCCTTCCGGACTTTGAAGCGCTCGCCACCAGCGGAGTGAAGTTCACGCCGCAGGCCTACGCCGGGCGGACAGTGGTGTTGTACTTCTATCCGAAAGACAACACACCCGGGTGCACCACCGAGGCGATGCAGTTCCGTGACTTCCACAAGGAATTCGTGGCCGCCGACGCAGTGGTGTTCGGCGTTTCGCGCGACAACATGGCCTCGCACGAGAAGTTCAAGCAAAACCTGGAACTGCCATTCGACCTGATCGCCGACACGGAAGAAAAGCTGTGCCACATGTTTGGCGTGGTCAAGAACAAGATCATGTATGGCAAGAAGGTCAAGGGCATCGAGCGCAGCACGTTCCTGATCGATGGTGCGGGCGTACTGCGGGGCGAATGGCGCGGCTTGAAAGTTGCTGGCCACGTCGAGGAGGTGCTGGCCGCCGCCCAGGCGCTGAGAGAGCAAGTCTGATCTGCCCCTCGCTTCGACAAAAGCCGCACACCATCCTGTGCGGCTTTTTTGTTTTCCGATACGCTGTCAATTCACTCCACACGTTGCCGCCCCATGCCCCTGCCCAAGCCGCCTGTCAAACGTGCCTCCTTGTTGTCCGTCGCTGATTTCGAGTCCCAGGCTGCCGCCAAGCCGGCGAAGCGGTCCTCGCGCACCCGAGCCGAAACCGAGGCTTCGGCGCCTGCGGAACTGAACCTCTACGATCCTGCCGCGCTCACGCCGGCGCGCACTTCGCCACCCGTCTCTGCGGCTGTCGTGGCGCCCATCATCAGCAAGCGCCCGGAACCCAAGCCACGCCCCGCAAAGCCGCGCGGCACGGGCCCGGCCAAGCTGTTCGTGCTGGACACCAACGTGCTGATGCACGACCCGATGAGCCTGTTCCGTTTCGACGAGCACGACGTCTATCTGCCGATGATCACGCTCGAGGAGCTCGACGATCACAAGAAAGGCATGACCGAGGTGGCCCGCAACGCGCGCCAGGTCAGCCGTGATCTCGATGCACTGGCTGCGAACATGAATTCGCGCAAGGCTCAGGGCTCGGCCGATGGCTTGGGCGAAGGCTTGCCGCTGGCGCAGACCGGGCACCGTGAAGCTGCAGGCAAGCTGTTCTTCCAGACCCACCTCGTCAATGTGACCTTGCCGGCCGGCTTGCCCCAGGGCAAGGCGGACAACCAGATCCTCGGCGTGGTGCAGGCGCTGCGTGACCAGCAACCTGGTCGAGAAGTGGTGCTGGTGTCGAAAGACATCAACATGCGCATCAAGGCGCGTGCGCTCGGTCTGCCGGCAGAGGATTACTTCAACGACAAGACGCTGGAAGATGGTGACCTGCTGTACACCGGCGTGCTTCAGCTGCCGGCTGATTTCTGGGACCGCCATGGCAAGACCATGGAAAGCTGGAACCAGGGCGGTTTCACCTACTACCGCATCAGCGGCCCGCTGGTGCCGGCGCTGCTGATCAACCAGTTCGTCTACCTTGAAGCCCCGGGCGCTGCGCCGCTGCACGCCAAGGTGACCGAAATCACCGGCAAGACGGCGGTGCTGCGCACGCTGCGCGAGTACACCCACGCCAAGAACGCGGTGTGGGGCGTGACAGCACGCAACCGCGAGCAGAACTTCGCGCTCAATCTGTTGATGGACCCGGACTGCGACTTCATCACGCTGACGGGCACTGCAGGCACCGGCAAGACACTGATGACCTTGGCCGCCGGCCTTTCCCAGGTGATGGACGACCGCCGCTACACCGAGATCATCGTCACCCGCGTGACGGTGCCGGTGGGTGAAGACATCGGCTTTTTGCCCGGCACCGAGGAGGAAAAGATGGGCCCGTGGATGGGCGCGCTCGACGACAACCTCGAAGTGCTGTCCAAGACCGACGGTGCCGCAGGCGAATGGGGCCGCGCCGCCACCAACGACCTGGTGCGCAGCAAGATCAAGATCAAGAGCCTGAACTTCATGCGTGGCCGCACCTTCCTGAACAAGTTCGTCATCATCGACGAGGCTCAGAACCTGACGCCCAAGCAGATGAAGACGCTGATCACGCGCGCCGGCCCGGGCACCAAGATCGTTTGCCTGGGCAACCTGGCTCAGATCGACACGCCCTACCTGACCGAAGGCAGCTCGGGTCTCACCTACGCCGTTGATCGCTTCAAGGGCTGGCCACACAGCGGCCATGTGACGCTGGCGCGTGGCGAGCGTTCACGTCTGGCCGACTTCGCCAGCGAGGTGCTCTGACCGGCGCTGTGCGCTACAGCGCAGCGTTGTGCGGGCGCCAGTAGCTCGCGAAACGCGGCAGGCCCGTCGCTGTCATGCCGCGGTGGGTGTAGCTGATCCAACTGCCCACGGGCGGCGGGTCACGCCGCTCGGCATCGGTGAAACCGGTGCCGATGCGAAACTCGACGCCGCCTGCGGTGCGCACCCGCAAGGCGCCCATCGCGCCGGCGAGGCGCCCACGGCCCGGCTCATGCGCCAGCACCTGCGCTTCGGCATCCTGCAAAGGCTTGAGCTTCCACAGTGCGCCGCTGCGCCCCGGTGACCACGATGCATCTGCGCGATGGAGCACCAGCCCTTCACCGCCGCCTCGCACCACCTGCTCGAGCCGCTGCTGGAGCGCAGCACGATCCGGAATCCGAAGCTGCTCGACGGCCGCCCAGGCCGCAGAACGCGACGCAGCCGCCATCGCGGCGATGCGTGCGGCACGGGCAGCAAAGTCGCCCACCGCGCCGGGCAGATCGAACACCATCAGCCGCAATGCACGCCAGCCGGCATCGTCCGGCGTGGCCCTGCGCACTGTGCCGGACACCGCATCGAAGCTTGCTCTCCCGCCCCACAGTTCGCCGTCCAGTGCGACCGGCGGCAGAGCCGCGGTGAACCAATCGGGCGCAGAAGCGACGCGTCCACTGCGCAAGCGCAACTGGCCACCGTCCCAGAGGGCGCGCACGCCGTCGAGCTTTTCACTGACGAGGTGGCCGCGGGGGTCGATGTCAGGGCGTGCTTCCGACAACAGCGCGAGCCTCGGGGCTTCAGCAGTGGCGTGGGCACGGGGCCGGGCCAGGCCGCGCGTGGCTGGCCAGGCCAGGGCCACGGCGGCCAGCGCCCGGCGGCGGGAGCAAGGAAGGTTGAACGAAGGCATGGCATCGGCTCCGTGGTGGTGAAGCCGCCAGTCTGTTCATCGCGGATGCGTCCGCCCATCCCTCCGAGCGCGGACACCGTTCGGGGGACGAACGCGCCGCGCGCGCGTGGGGATCGATCAACCCAGCAGCGTGTCCTTGATCTGCTGCAACGAGCCAGGATCGTCGATTGTCGTCAGGTCACCCGGATCGCGTTGCTCGCACACCGCCTGGATCGCACGACGCAAGAGCTTGCCCGAGCGGGTCTTGGGCAAGGCCGTGACGAAGCGGACGCGGGCCGGGCGGGCCAGCGCGCCGAGCTGGGTGTCGACGACCTTCATCATCTCGGCTTCGAGGCGACTGGCATCGGCCGCTGCGGCCGCCTTCGAGGCATCCTTCAGCACGACGAACGCCATTGCCACCTGCCCTTTCAGCGCATCGGCGACCCCCACCACCGCGACCTCCGCCACGGCCGGGTGGCTGGAGATGCTCTCCTCGATTTCGCGCGTGCCCAGGCGGTGGCCGGCCACATTGATCACGTCGTCGGTGCGGCCCAGGATGAAGTAGTAACCATCGGCGTCGCGCACGCCCCAGTCGAAGGTGCTGTAGACCAGCTTCCCGGGCTCACCGCTCCAGTAGGTCTTGACGAAGCGCTCATCGTCGCGCCAGATGGTCTGCATGCATCCTGGCGGCAGCGGCCCGTCGATGACCAGCATGCCCTTCTGGTTCGGCTCGGTCAGCTCTTTCCCGGTCTGCTCGTCGATCACCTTGACGGCATAGCCGTACATCGCAAATCCCGGGCTGCCCAGCTTCGACGGCGCGGGCTCGACGCCATGGGCGATGGTGAGAATCGGCCAGCCGGTTTCGGTCTGCCAGTAGTTATCGATCACAGGCTTGCCCAGCGCCTGCGAGATCCACGCGGCGGTCGGCTCGTCCAGCGGCTCACCGGCCAGGAACAGCGCGCGCAGTGACGACAGGTCGTACTGCGAAAGATACTTGGGGTCGGCCTTCTTCAGCACACGGATCGCGGTCGGCGAGCTGAACATCACCGAGACGCGGTACTTCTCGACCAGGTGCCACCAGATGCCGGCATCGGGCCGCGTCGGCAGGCCTTCATACAAGATGGTGGCCATGCCATTGATCAACGGCGCGTAGACGATGTAGCTGTGGCCAACCACCCAGCCGATGTCGCTGCCGCTGAAGAAGGTCTCGCCCGGGTGGGCGCAGTAGATGTGCTTCATGCTGGCCGCCATGGCGACCGCGTAGCCCCCGGTGTCGCGCTGCACCCCCTTGGGCTTGCCGGTGGTGCCGCTGGTGTAGAGCGTGTAGCTGGGGTGAGTGGAGTCGACCCAGGTGCAAGGCACGGCAGCTGACAGGTGTTGCTCGCGCAGCGCTTCGTAGGACACATCACGCCCCGCGACGAGTTCCATCGGACTCAGCCCGCGATCGATCAGCAGCACCTTCTGCGGCTGGTGTGCCGCCAGCCGGATCGCTTCGTCGAGCAACGGCTTGTAGGGCAGAACCTTGCCCGAACGGCTGCCAGCGTCGGCGCTGACGATCACCGTCGGCTGGGCGTCGTCGATGCGGCTCGCAAGGCTGCCGCTGGCGAAACCGCCGAACACCACCGAGTGGATGGCACCGATGCGCACACAGGCCAGCATCGCGAACACCGCCTGCGCCACCATCGGCATGTAGATCAGCACCCGGTCGCCCTGGGTGACACCCAGCGAGAGCAGGATGGCCGCCATGCGCTGCACCTCGGCATGCAGTTCGCGGTAGGTGTAAGTGCGCTCGGTGTCGGTTTCGGTAGACACGCAGATCAGCGCTGCCTGGTCGGCTCGCGTGGCCAGGTGCCGGTCGACCGCGTTGTGGCACAGATTGGTCTGGCCGCCGACGAACCAGCGGGCGAATGGCGGGTTGCTGTGGTCGCAGACCTGATCAAACGGCCGGTGCCAGTCGATCAGTGCGGCCTGCTCGGCCCAGAAAGCGTCGCGGTCGGTGAGCGAGCGCTGGTGAAAGTCGGCGTAGCGGGTCATGGGTGTCTCCGATGGGTGTCCGGTGGATCGGGGCGGGCTCTTCGGCCCGGCGCCCGGTGGGCGATCAGGCGATGTTGACGACCAGCCGGCCGCGCACCTTGCCGTCGATCAAGTTTGTCGCGCGGGCTACGCAGTCGGCCAGCGTGATGTCCTCGACCATCGATTCCAGCAGGCTCAGATCGATGTCGCGCGCCAGCCGGGCCCAGGCCTGCTCGCGCAAGGGCAGCGGCACCACGACGCTCTCGACGCCGGCCAGCGTCACGCCGCGCAGGATGAACGGCATGACCGTCGCCGGCAGGTCGGCACCCTGCGCCAGCCCGCAGGCTGCCACCACGCCGTTGTAACGGGTCTGCGCCAGGGCATTGGCCAGCGTGTGGCTGCCGACCGCATCGACCGCCGCCGCCCAACGCTCCTTCTGCAAGGGCTTGCCGGGTGCGGACAGCTCGGCGCGATCGATCACGGTGGAAGCACCCAGCTTCTTCAGGTAGTCGGCCTCGGAGGCCTTGCCAGTGGCGGCCACCACGGTGTGGCCGGCCTTCGCCAGCAGCATCGTCGCCACGCTGCCAACGCCGCCCGTGGCGCCGGTCACCAGCACCTCGCCATCACCTGGCTTCACGCCATGGCGTTCGAGCGCCAGCACGCACAGCATCGCGGTGTAGCCGGCGGTGCCGAGCGCCATCGCCTGACGGGGCGTGAAGGCCGCGGGCAGCCGGACGAGCCAATCGCCCTTCAGTCGCGCCCGTTCGGCCAGACAGCCCCAGCGCGTTTCGCCCAGGCCCCAGCCGTTGTGGATGAAGCGGTCGCCCGGCTTCCAATTGGGGTGGCTGCTCTCCAGCACCGTGCCTGCACCGTCAATGCCGGCCACCATCGGCCAGCTGCGCACCACCGGTCCGCGCTGGGTGATCGCCAAGCCGTCCTTGTAGTTCAGCGTGGAATGGGAAATGGCCGCCAGGACGTCGCCCTCGGGCAGCTGGGCGTCATCGACCGGCTTCACCGAGGCCGTGAAACCGGCCTCGGATTTCTCAAGCAGCAGGGCATTGAACATGGGAGTCCTTGAGGTTCGTGGTGCACAACAGGCGGGCGTGAGCATCGCGCAGATGGCTGTCTGGTGTCTGACAAGGTGCACCCGCCTTGCGCCAGAACCACATTTGACGCTCCCCGATGCCTCGCCTATCCTGCGCCGCATGCCGAAATCGCGCGCCGCGAACCCACCAACCCCGCAGCGCGCGCGGGTGGGGTGCCGGGAAATGGTGGCCGTGGCTCTCGCCGCCGTGGCCCTTATCGGGGCACCGCTGGCAACGGCCGCACCGGGTTCCGCACCCGATGCACCTCCCACCACGGCCCCCGACAGCACCCCCGATGCCGTGACACGGCTGCTGATAGAGCGTGGCCTGTTGCCCGCCGATGCGGCCAGCATGGGCAGCGCCCCACCCACACTGGTTCAGCAGGTGCGAGACAGGGTGCGGGACGGCGCCTCCGACATGGTGCTGACCGCCATGAACTTCCTCGGCGTGCCGTACCGGCGCGGCGGCTCGACCGAAGCCACCGGCTTCGACTGCAGCGGCTTCACCCGCCACATCTTCGAGATGAGTCTCGGCCTGGTGCTGCCACGGCGCGCCGATCAACAAGCGAACGCCGCCGGCCTGACCCAGGTGGGGCGCGACGATCTGCGCCCGGGGGATCTGGTGTTCTTCAACACGATGCGGCGCACCTTCTCGCACGTGGGCATCTACGTGGGTGATGGCAAGTTCATCCACTCGCCAGCCACCGGCGGTGCGGTGCGTGTCGACGACATGCGCTATGCCTACTGGAGCCAGCGCTACAACGGCGCCCGGCGGGCCGGGCCTGCAGTCGATCTGCTCCCCAAGGCCGAGGCACAGACCGGGACCAATCCGCGCTGAATGCCCGAGCTGCCGCACGCGGCCAGCGTTCACAATTCGCCGATGGTTGACAAAGTGATCCCGCTCGCCGATCACCGCTATGCGTCGGCGGTGCCGCTCATCCCGGCCGCCTTGGCTGCGCCGACGGGATCGCTGAATGATGCACTGGCGCGGCCCATGCGCGATCTGCGAATTTCAGTCACCGATCGCTGCAATTTCCGCTGCAGCTACTGCATGCCCAAGGCGGTGTTCACGCCGCAGTACGAGTTCCTGCCGCAGACCTCGCTGCTGAGCTTCGAAGAGATCACACGGCTGGCACGGCTGTTCGTTGCCCATGGCGTGCACAAGATCCGGCTCACCGGCGGCGAACCGCTGCTGCGCAAGGGCATCGAGCAGCTGGTGGGCATGTTGAGCGAGTTGCGAACCCCCGAGGGCCGGGCGGTGGATCTGACACTGACCACCAACGCCTCGCTGCTGGCGAAGAAGGCGCAACTCCTGCGCGATGCGGGCCTGCAGCGCATCACTGTCAGCCTCGATGCGCTCGACGATGCGGTGTTCCGGCGCATGAACGACGTGGACTTCCCGGTCGCCGATGTGCTTGCAGGCATCGAGGCCGCCGAGCGCGCGGGCCTCGGGTCGATCAAGGTCAACATGGTCGTCAAGCGCGGCACCAACGACCACGAGATCCTGCCGATGGCGGCGCACTTCAGGCACACCCAGGTGGCACTGCGTTTCATCGAATACATGGATGTCGGCGCCACCAACGGCTGGCGCATGGACGAGGTGCTGCCGTCGGCCGAAGTGGTCGCGCAGATTCACGGCGTTCACCCTCTGGAACAACTGGAACCGAGCGAGCGCGGCGAGACCGCACGGCGCTGGCGATACCAGGATGGTGCCGGCGAGATCGGCGTGATCTCGAGCGTCACCCAGGCGTTCTGCCGCGATTGCAACCGCGCTCGGCTCTCCACCGAAGGCAAGCTCTTCCTGTGCCTGTTCGGCACCCACGGCCACGACCTGCGCGCGCTGCTGCGCGGTGGGGCGAGCGACCTGGAGATCGCCAGTGCGATCGGCCTGGTATGGCAGCAACGGGAGGATCGGTATTCGGAGTTGCGGGCCACGGGTTCTGACGCTGCGAAAGCCATGGATGGCGCTGGGCCCAGGCGCGTCGAAATGCATTACATCGGGGGCTGACGTGGCCTGCCCGCGCGAGACCGCGATCGCGCGTGAACACATCACCGGCGTCGTCCTGGCCGGTGGTCGGGGGAGCCGGATGGGCGGGCTCGACAAGGGCTTGCAGAACCACCTGGGCATGCCGCTCGCGCTGCATGCGATGCAACGACTGCGGCCTCAGGTGGGGGCGCTGATGATCAGCGCCAACCGCCACCTCGACATCTACGCGACATTCGGCGTGCCGGTGTGGCCTGACGCGATGGCCGACCACCCCGGACCGCTCGCAGGTTTTCTGGCGGGGCTTGAGCATTGCACAACGCCGTACCTGCTCACCGTGCCCTGCGACGCACCGAACTTTCCGATCGATCTGGCCACGCGGCTGGCGGCGGGGTTGACGACGCAGGATGCACCCATCGCGGTGGCCGCGTCTCACGAAGCTGCAGGCGTGCAACTGCAGCCCGTGTTCTGCCTGATGGCCGTCGATCTGAAGAACAGCCTGCTCGACTTCATCGCAAGCGGCCAGCGGCAGGTGGAGCGCTGGCTGGCGTTGCAACGCTGCGCCACTGTCGTGTTCGATGACGCCGCCGACTTCACCAACGCCAACACCGCGCAGGAGCTGCAGCGGCTGCAAGCACCAGAGGCTCCGCCGGGTGTCAATCAGGCCGTCGCCCGGGAAGATGGTCCCCAGGTCGACGGCCTCGGCTGAAGGGCGTCAGCCCTTCGCCAACCGTTGCCAGGTCTCGACGACCGTGTCGGGGTTCAGCGAGATCGACACGATGCCTTCGGCCGCCAGCCAGTCGGCAAAGTCGGGGTGATCGCTCGGGCCCTGGCCGCAGATGCCGACGTACTTTCCCACCGCGCGGCAGGCAGCGATGGCGCGCGAGATCATGGCCTTCACGGCTGGATCGCGTTCGTCGAAATCGCGTGCCAGCAGTTCCATGCCGGAGTCGCGGTCCAGGCCCAGCGTGAGCTGTGTCAGGTCGTTCGAACCGATCGACATGCCATCGAAGTATTCGAGGAACTGCTCGGCCAGGATCGCGTTGCTTGGAACCTCGCACATCATGATCACGCGCAATTCGTCGGTCCCGCCCTGGCTCGCGCGCTTCAGGCCGTGTGCGGCCAGCATCTCGGTGACGCGCTGAGCCTGGCCCAACGTGCGCACGAACGGGATCATGATCTCGACGTTGCGCAGGCCCATGTCATTGCGCACGCGCTTGAGCGCCTCGCATTCCATCGCGAAGGCTTCGCCGAACTCATCGCTGATGTACCGCGACGCGCCGCGGAACCCGAGCATCGGGTTCTCTTCTTCCGGCTCGTAGCGCGAGCCACCGATCAGCTTGCGGTACTCGTTGCTCTTGAAGTCGGAGAGACGCACGATCACCGGCTTCGGCCAGAAGGCCGCTGCGATGGTGGCGACGCCTTCGACCAGCTTGTCGACATAGAACGCCCGTGGCGACGCATGGCCACGCGCCACCGACTCGACGGCCTTCTTCAGGTCGAGGTCGATGTTCGGATAGTCGAGGATCGCCTTGGGGTGGACGCCGATGTTGTTGTTGATGATGAACTCGAGCCGCGCCAGACCGACACCGCCGTTGGGCATCTGCGCGAAGTCGAACGCGAGCTGCGGATTGCCCACATTCATCATGATCTTGACCGGACAGTACGGCAGTTCGCCGCGCACCACATCGCTGATCTCGGTTTCCAGAAGGCCGTCGTAGACGTAGCCGGTGTCGCCTTCAGAACATGCCACCGTCACCAGGGCGCCGTCTTTCAGGGTGCTGGTGGCATCGCCACAGCCAACCACGGCCGGCACGCCGAGTTCGCGGGCGATGATGGCCGCGTGGCAGGTGCGCCCGCCCCGGTTCGTGACGATCGCGCTGGCGCGCTTCATCACCGGCTCCCAGTTCGGATCGGTCATGTCGGCCACCAGGATGTCACCGGGCTGCACCGTGTCCATGTCGGCCAGGCTGTGCACGATGCGCACCGGGCCGGTACCGATCTTCTGG
Source organism: Burkholderiales bacterium PBB1 (assembly GCA_002255905.1). Lineage (GTDB taxonomy): Bacteria > Pseudomonadota > Gammaproteobacteria > Burkholderiales > Burkholderiaceae_C > PBB1. The sequence continues at coordinate 456,921 of NKIN01000003.1, read as the reverse complement.
CCGATCGCACGGCCTTCGGCCAGCACGGCGCCGGTCGACTTCAGTTTGTAGCGCTGCTCGACCTTGCCTTCGGACTGGCTCTTCACGGTTTCAGGCCGCGCCTGCAGGATGTAGAGCTTGCCGTCGCCACCGTCCTTGCCCCACTCGATGTCCATCGGACGGCCGTAGTGCTGCTCGATGATCAACGCGTACTGCGCCAGTTCGGCCACGTCGGCATCGGTGAGCGAATAGCGGTTGCGTTGCTCGGGCGCGGTGTCCACCGTGGCCACCAGCTTGCCCGAGGCGGCGCGATCGGCGGCGCTCGCGAATTCCATCTTGATCAGTTTCGAGCCCAGGTTGCGGCGGATGATGGCCTGCTTGCCAGCCCGCAGCGTGGGCTTGTGGACGTAGAACTCGTCCGGGTTCACCGCGCCCTGCACAACGGTTTCACCGAGGCCGTAGCTGGAGGTGATGAACACCACGTCCTTGAAACCACTTTCGGTGTCGATGGTGAACATGACGCCGGCCGAGCCGAGGTCGGAGCGCACCATGCGCTGCACGCCGGCCGACAACGCGACTTCGGCATGGGCGAAGCCCTTGTGCACGCGGTAGCTGATGGCACGGTCGTTGTAGAGGGAGGCGAACACCTCCTTCATCTTGTGGAGCACCTCGTCGATGCCCACCACGTTCAAAAAGGTTTCCTGCTGGCCCGCAAAGCTGGCGTCCGGCAGGTCTTCGGCGGTGGCCGAGGAACGCACCGCGAACGACGCGCCAGGGTTGCCCGCAGTCATGGCCTCGAAGTGGCTGCGGATCGCCTGATCGAGGTCGTCTGGAAACGGCGTTTCCTCGATCCACTGGCGGATCTGTGCACCGGCTTCGCCGAGCGCGCGGACGTCATCGGTGTTGAGTGTGGCCAGACGTTGCTCGATCCGTGCGGCCAGCCCGTTGTGGGCCAGAAAGCGTCGGAACGCGTGAGCGGTGGTCGCGAACCCGCCAGGCACCCGCACACCGGTGGCTGCGAGCTGGCTGATCATTTCGCCGAGCGAGGCGTTCTTGCCGCCCACCGACTCGACGTCGGTCATTCTTAATTGTTCAAACGGTACGACCAGGGCGGTCGCCAGGTTCTGGGTTGACATGGAAGAGCTCCGTGATGTGAGAAAACCGGTGCGACCTGCGTGTCATGTGCCGGGCCCGAGCAAGGCTTCGAGGGCGACCACCCGCATCCGCGCGCATGTGATGCGACGGCGGGTTGCAGTGGGTGGTGGAGCGGCAAGAACATGGCGTCGAAATTAGCCGCGAGTTTACGGTTGAAATCCCTATGATCCGGTCGGTTACCCCTCCGAGAGCCTGAGCTCCATGTCGAACCGCACAGTCTTTTTCGTCTCCGACGGCACCGGCATCACGGCCGAAACCTTTGGCAACTCGATCCTGAACCAGTTCTCGATCCGGGCACACCATGTGCGCAGGCCCTTCATCGACACCATCGACAAGGCCCACCAGGTGATGCGCGAAATCAACCACGCGGCCGAAATCGAAGGCAACAAGCCCATCGTCTTTGTCACGCTGATCGACCCGGCGGTGCAGGCGATCGTCAGGGAAAACTGCGCCGGTCTGGTGCTCGATCTGTTCAACACCTTCATCGAGCCGCTCGAGGCGGAATTCGGCGTCAAGTCCAACCACCGGGTGGGCCGCTTCTCCGATGTATCCAAGAGCCAGGAATACACCAACCGCATCGAGGCGATCAATTTCTCGCTTGCCCATGACGATGGCCAGTCGTCGAAGAACCTGCAGTCGGCCGACGTGATCCTGGTCGGCGTCAGCCGCAGCGGCAAGACGCCGACTTCGCTGTACCTGGCGATGCAGCACGGCATCAAGGCCGCCAACTGCCCGCTGATTCCCGAGGATTTCGACCGGGGCCACATCCCGCCAGCCCTGGAACCCTACAAGAAGAAATGCTTCGGTCTTACCATCGATCCGGTGCGCCTGAGCCAGATCCGCACCGAGCGACGCCCCGACAGCAAGTACGCCTCGCTCGAGAACTGCCGCTACGAAGTGCGCGCCGCTGAGACGATGATGCGCAAGGCGGGCATCGCCTGGCTGTCGTCGACGCACAAATCGATCGAGGAAATTGCCACCACCATCCTGCGCGACATCCGGCCGGACCGGCTGATGTACTGACACCCGGCCCGTATCATCCGGGCCGATGCAGCCCGTCGACGCAGTGATCATCGGTGCCGGCGCTGCGGGGCTGCACTGCGCAGCGATCGCAGGCCAGCGCGGTCTCAAGGTCCTGCTGATCGACCATGCCGAGCGGGTGGCTGAAAAGATCCGAATCTCCGGTGGCGGTCGCTGCAATTTCACCAACCGCGACACCACGCCGGCCCAGTTTCTGTCGGCCAACCCGGCGTTCTGCCGCTCGGCGCTGGCCCGCTACACGCCGCAGGATTTCATCGGGCTGCTGCAACGCCACCGCATCCCCTTCCACGAGAAGCACAAGGGCCAGCTGTTCTGCGACCAGTCCAGCGAAGACATCATCGCGATGCTTCTGCGCGAGTGCGAGACCGGGGCAGTGACACGCTGGCAGCCGTGCGCGGTGCACACGGTTGTCCACGACGCCAATGGTTTCGAGATCTCCACCGACCGCGGCACGGTGCGCAGCGCACGCCTGATCGTCGCAACGGGGGGGCTGTCGATTCCCAAGATCGGCGCCACCGATTTCGGCCACCGGCTGGCACGGCAGTTCGGCCACAAGGTCGTCGAAACACGACCGGCCCTGGTGCCCTTGACCTTCGATGCGAACACTTGGCAACCTTTTGTGTCGCTGGCCGGACTGTCGCTTGAAGCCGTCGTGTCCACCGGCAGCACCAAAGGCCGTGACGCGAGCGGTGGTCGGTTCACCGAAGACCTGCTGTTCACCCATCGGGGCCTGAGCGGCCCGGCTGTGCTGCAGATATCAAGCTACTGGCGCCCTGGTACACCGCTCACGCTGGATCTCGTCCCGCAGCACGACCTGCAACACGCGCTGACCGCGGCCAAGGCGACCTCCCGCCGCAAACTGTCCAACGAGCTGGCCGAATGGCTCCCGCGTCGGCTGGCCGACACGTGGTTGCAGACCCAGCCCGAGATCGTGGATCGCCCCCTGCCCGACCTGCGTGACCGCGACCTGGCAGCGCTCGCCACCAGCCTGAAGCAGTGGCGGCTCGTACCCAACGGCACCGAGGGCTACCGCAAGGCCGAGGTGACGGCCGGCGGCGTCGACACCCGCGAGCTCAGTTCAACCACCCTGGAAAGCAAGCGGGTAGCGGGCCTGCATTTCATCGGTGAGGTGGTCGATGTGACCGGCTGGCTGGGGGGTTACAACTTCCAGTGGGCCTGGGCGAGCGCCGCCGCCTGTGCCGGTGCGCTGTCGGCGCCAAGCGACCCGCCGACTGCCTGAAATCGACGAGGTTGCCAGCGGCGGGATGCCTGTCTATAATCTCGCGCTTTGCTGGCAAATACGCTTCGCGGTGGTTTGCTCGCGCGACTCGAAAGTCCGGACCTTCCGTTTCGATGTCGAGCCTCCCGCCCCAAGCACACTCAATCTGGATTCAATCGATACATGACTACGATTCGCGTGAAAGAAAACGAGCCATTCGACGTGGCGCTGCGCCGCTTCAAGCGCACCATCGAGAAACTCGGCCTGCTGACCGATCTGCGGGCACGCGAGTTCTACGAGAAACCCACCGCTGAGCGCAAGCGCAAGAAGGCCGCCGCGGTGAAGCGCCACTTCAAGCGCGTTCGCAGCATGCAGCTGCCGAAAAAGCTGTTCTGACAGCCTTCTCGCGCCACCGAAAGGCCCGCACTTCGCGGGCTTTTTCATTGCACGGCGGAATTTCCCGCACGATCAACACCCCACGGACGCGCCCACCATGAGCCTGAAAGACCAGATCACCGAGGACATGAAGAACGCCATGCGTGCCAAGGACGCACCCCGGCTGTTGACCATACGCGGGCTGCTGGCCGCCTGCAAGCAGCGCGAGGTCGATGAGCGCATCGTTCTGGATGACGCAGCCATCGTCTCCATCATCGACAAGCTCATCAAGCAGCGCAAGGACTCGATCGCGCAGTTCAGCAGCGCGGGACGCACCGATCTGGTCGACAAGGAAACGGCCGAGTTGCAGGTGCTTGACGGCTATCTGCCTCAGCGCCTCAGCGCCGAAGAGATCACTGCGCAAGTGCAGGCCATCGTCGCAGAAACGGGCGCCACCGGCCCCGGCGACATGGGCAAGGTGATGGCCGCAGTCAAGACCAAGCTGGCCGGGAAAGCGGACATGGGTCTGGTGTCTGCGGCCGTCAAGCAGGCCCTGGCCCGCTGAATTTCCAACCCGCAAGGAGTCCGTTGATGAGCCTGCCACCCCTGCAACCCCTGAGCGCCCACATCAGTGCCGCACCTCAGCTCGAACCCTCGGCAATGGCGCTGGTCGCGCAGGCGGGCTTCAAGAGCGTCATCAACAACCGGCCTGACCGCGAAGGTGGCGCCGATCAGCCCACCAGCGCGGCGATCGAAGCCGCCGCCTTAGCCGCCGGACTGACTTACCGGCACCTGCCGGTCGCGCCGGGCTACCAGAGCCCCGAAGAAATCGCGAAGTTCCGCGAACTGATCGACACCCTGCCCCAGCCCATCCTGGCGTTCTGCCGCACTGGCACCCGCTCGGGCAAGCTGTTCCAGGCCGCCACATCGGCCTGATTCGAGTCTGGTGCTGAACCTGCTGAAGCTGTCGCGCCTGATCGATCGGCTGAACGCAGCCGTCGGGCGCTGGGTGGCCTGGCTGGTGCTGGCTGCGGTGCTGATCAGCGCCGGCAATGCGGTGGTGCGCAAGCTCCTCAACACGAGCTCGAACGCCTTCCTGGAAATCCAGTGGTACCTCTTCGCGGCGGTCTTCCTGCTGGTGGCTGGGGACACGCTGCGCCGCCAGGCGCATGTGCGCATCGATGTGTTGTCGGCGCGCTGGTCCAAGCGCACGCAGGCCTGGATCGATATCTTCGGCGTGCTGTGCTTTCTGCTGCCGCTCGTCGTGATGGTGATCTCGCTGTCGTGGCCGCTCGTGGCGCGCGCGTACACGTCTGGAGAGATGTCGAGCAACGCCGGTGGCCTGATCCGCTGGCCAGTGCTCGCGCTGATGCCACTGGGCTTTGCGCTGCTGGGCTTGCAGGGCCTGTCTGAGTTGATCAAGCGGTGGGCCTGGCTGCGTGGCCTGATTGCAGATCCTTCTGCAGGCCAGGAGGCCACCGCCACCGACAAGGACACCCGCTGATGCACGAGCTGATCGCCGCCAACATCGCGCCGCTGATGTTCGGCTCGCTGGTGATCTTCTTGCTGGTGGGCTATCCGGTGGCGTTCTCGCTGGGCGCCTGCGGGCTGTTCTATTCGCTGGTCGGGATCGAACTGGGCTTGCTGCCGGCATCACTGATGCAGGCGCTGCCACTGCGCATCGTCGGCATCATGCAGAACGACACTCTGCTGGCGATCCCGTTCTTCACCTTCATGGGGCTGATCCTCGAGCGCTCGGGCATGGCCGAGGACCTGCTGGACACCATCGGCCAGCTGTTCGGTCCGATCCGCGGGGGCCTCGCCTATGCGGTGATCTTCGTCGGCGCGATGCTCGCTGCCACCACCGGCGTGGTCGCAGCCTCGGTGATCTCGATGGGCCTGATCTCGCTGCCCATCATGTTGCGCTATGGCTATGACCGGCGTATAGCCAGCGGCGTGATCGCCGCCTCGGGGACGCTGGCGCAGATCATTCCGCCGTCACTGGTGCTGATCGTGCTCGCCGACCAGCTCGGGCAGAGCGTGGGCGATCTCTACCACGGCGCATTCGGCCCGGCCATGCTGCTGACGGGTTTGTACTTTGCCTACGTGCTGGTCGTCAGCCTCGTGCGCCCCGAGTGGGTGCCTGCGATGCCCGCTTCAGCGCGCACGCTGGGCGGGCAACCGATGGACTCGGGCTGGCGTTCACAGGCGCAGCTTTACGGGCGCGTCGCGCTGGTGCTGGTCCCACCGCTGACGCTGATCTTCCTGGTGCTGGGCACGATTTTGCTCGGCATCGCCACGCCCACCGAAGGCGGGGCGATGGGCGCGGTCGGCGCCTTGATCATGGCGATCCTGCGGCGCCGGCTCGACATGACGCTGCTGCGCCAGGCCATGGACAGCACAGCGCGGCTGTCGTGCTTCGTGCTGTTCATCCTGATCGGCTCGACGGTGTTCAGTCTGGCGTTTCAGGCAGTCGACGGGCCGAAGTGGGTGGAGCACCTGCTGACCGGGCTGCCCGGGGGGGCGCTGGGCTTCCTGATCGTGGTCAACGTGCTGATCTTCGTGCTGGCGTTCTTCCTCGACTTCTTCGAACTGGCCTTCATCGTGGTGCCGTTGCTGGCGCCGGTGGCCGCTGCGCTGGGCATCGACCTGGTGTGGTTCGGCGTGTTGCTGGCAGTGAACATGCAGACCTCGTTCATGCACCCGCCATTCGGCTTCGCGCTGTTCTACCTGCGCAGCGTTGCGCCTGAGCGCGAATACACCGATGCAGTGACCGGTCAGCGCATGGCGCCGGTCACCATCGGACAGATCTACCGCGGTGCGATTCCCTTTGTGCTGATCCAGCTGACGATGGTGGCACTGATCATCGCGTTTCCGCAACTCGTGTCACGCGGCGACAAGGAAATCAACCGCATCGACGCCGACGCTGTGCTGCAGCAGATGCAGACCGATCAGAACGCACTGGACGCCGCGGATGCAGCCAGCGCCGCGGCATCGCACGACCCGATTGCCGCCGACGAAGACCCGCTGAAGGCGCTGCAGGAGTCCGTCGAGGCCGACCGCAAGGCGCGATCGAACCAACCCGAGAGGCCGTGAAGATTTCGTCGCGAGCGGGCTGGGGTCGCATTGAGGCGCGGAGCCGTACCTGCGCACGGTGAGCACCGGAAATGCGAGATCACCACGCGCAGCAGAAAGATTCGCGGCCTCTCAGAGCTTGACGCTTTGCATGTAGCGATCAAAGCTGGATTCGGCGAAACGGAACCACAGGTTCTGTTCGCGGCGGAAGGCCGAATAGTCTTCGTACACCTTCTTCCAGTTCGGGTTCTTCGCACTCAGCTCGTCGTACAGCTGCATCGATTGCTTGAACGCTTCGTCGAGCACCGGCTTCGGGAACGGCAGCACCTTGACGCCTGCCTTCACCAGCGTCTTGAGCGCCGCCGGGTTTTTTGCGTCGTAGCGGGCCTGCATGTCGATGTGGGCCACCGCCGCGGCCGCTTCGATCATGGCCTTGTACTCGGCCGACAGCTTCGCGTAGGCCTGGGTGTTGATGAAGAAGTCGATCTGCGGACCGCCTTCCCACCAGCCCGGGTAGTAGTAATTCGGTGCCACCTTGTAGAAGCCGAACTTCTCGTCGTCGTACGGGCCGATCCATTCGGCCGCATCGATCGTCCCCTTTTCCAGGGCCTGGTACACCTCACCGCCGGGGATGTTCTGCGACACCGCACCCATGCGCTCGATGACGCGGCCTGCAAAGCCGCCGATGCGCATCTTCAGGCCCTTCATGTCGGCGAGTGACTTGATCTCCTTGCGATACCAGCCCCCCATCTGCACGCCGGTGTTGCCGCCCGGGAAATTGATGATGTTGTACTTCGCGTAGAACTCGCGCATCAGCTTCAGGCCGTTGCCCTGAAAGGTCCAGGCAGACATCTGGCGCGAATTCAGACCGAAGGGAATGGCAGCACCGATGGCAAAGGTCTCGTCCTTGCCAAAGTAGTAGTACGGCACGGTGTGGGCCATCTCGACCGTGCCCGCCTGCACCCCATCAACCACACCGAATGGCGGCAGCAGCTCACCAGCGGGATGGACGCTGATCTGGAACTTGCCGCCACTCATTTCGCCGACCTTCTTCGCGAACAGTTCGGCCCCGCCGTAGATGGTGTCCAGCGATTTCGGGAAGCTCGATGCCAGACGCCACCGCAGGTTGGACTGAGCGTGGACCATGGCCGGAGCCGCGCCAGCAGCCAACACGCCGGCCAGCCCGCTGTGATGGATGAATCGACGACGTTGCACGCAGGCTCTCAGTGAGAAAGAGTTGAGGCGAGGCTGGATCAGCTGCCGGCGATCTTCATCGAATCGACCAGCACCGAACCGATGGTCTTTCCACCGGTGGTGTAGGCGTCGGCACCGACGGCGACGATGCCCTTGAACATCTGCTTCAGGTTGCCCGCGATGGTGATCTCGTTGACGGGATGCACGATGCGGCCGCGCTCGACCCAGAAACCGGCTGCCCCGCGCGAGTAATCACCGGTGACGGGGTTGACGCCCTGCCCCATCAGTTCGATGACGAACAGGCCACGATCGAGCTTGCGCAGCATCGCTGCCAGATCGTCTTCGGGTCGGGTCAGGCGACTGGTAAGCGTCAGGTTCTGCGATCCGCCGGCATGTCCGGTCGTCCGCATGCCGAGCTTGCGTGCCGAATAGCTCGAGAGGAAATAGCCCTGGGCCACGCCGCCCTTGACGACGTCGCGCGCACGGGTCACCACACCTTCGTCGTCGAACGGCGCGCTGGCCTTGCCGCGCGGCTGGTGCGGGTCTTCATGGATGTCGATGTGCTTGGCGAGCACGCGCTGGCCCAGGCTGTCGAGCAAGAAGCTCGACTTGCGGTACAGCGCCCCGCCGCTCGTGGCCTGCACATAAGCGCCGAGCAAGCCGGCGGCGATGGTCGATTCGAACAGCACCGGCACCACGCAGGTCTTGACCTTGCGCGATTTCAGTCGCGACAGCGCGCGTTCAGCGGCGTAGCGCCCGACTGCTTCCGGTGACGCCAGCTCATCGGCCGAGCGCATGGAGCTGTACCAGGCATCGCGCTGCATGTCGTCGCCGCGGCGGCCCGGCAGCGAGGCGATCGGCGCTACTGACAGCGAATGCCGTGAACTGGCATAACCACCACGAAATCCGCGGCTGTTGCCGGCGAAGAAATGCGACTGCTGCGCCGACACGCCGGCACCCTCTGAATTGGTGATACGCGGATCCAGCGTCAAGGCGGCCCGCTCGCAACGTTGCGCGATTTCGGCAGCGCCCGCGGCATCAATGGCCCAGGGGTGAAACAGATCGAGATCGCGGGTGGCAGCCTCGCCCAGGGCCAGATCGGCAGCATCCGGCAGCCCGGCGGCCGGATCGGCGGCAGTGAACCGGGCGATGTCGTGCGCCGCACGAACCGTCTGCTCGAGCGCAGCGCGAGAGAAGTCGGACGTGCTCGCGTTGCCACGCCGTTGGCCGATGTAGACCGACACGCTGATCGACTTGTCGCGGTTGCGCTCGACGTTCTCGATCTCGCCCTTGCGCACCGACACCGACAGGCCCACGCCCTCGGACACCTCGGCACTGGCATCGCTGGCACCGATCTCGGCGGCGAACTTCAGCGCGTCATCGACCAATTGCTGGAAGTCGGCACGGGCATAGGCAAAGCCGGTGGACGCGGATGACGGCGAGGTCTTTGACGGCATGGATGGGGTACGTCGGTTGGTGTGCGGCGCAAGCTGCACTCGGAACAATGGATCGGGAGGTTGTCGCGCCAGAGCGGCATCGCGTGCCGCCGTGCTGGACGCCCGCGTGGCTATGATACCGAGCGGCTTTTGAGCGGCGAGCGCATTCTGCGCTTCGCCCTGTGCCCTGCCCTGACAGCCGACCCATGCCATCGAACGACCCCCGCGACCATGCCGATGCCGAGCCGATCCCGGCCTGGCTGACGCGCCCCAGCAAGACGAGGCGCAAGAAGGACTCGCATGATCTGCAGGACCTCGGCCAGGCATTGGTCGAGATGCCGGACAACCGCTTGGTCGACCTGCCGATGGACGAGATCCTGCTCGACGCGATCCGCCAGTACCGAAGCACCAAGACCCACGAAGGTCGCCGGCGCCAGATGCAGTACATCGGCAAGCTGATGCGGCGTACCGACCCCGAACCGTTGAGGGAGGCGGTTGCAGCGTTGCAACTCGGCCACGCCAAGGACGCGCTGGCACTGCACGATGCCGAACGCTGGCGCGCCGAGCTGATCGCCAGCGACGATGCACTGACCGCCTGGACCGCCGAGCGCCCGCAGGCCGACGTGCAGCAGCTGCGCAGCCTCATCCGCGCTGCGCGCAAGGATGCCTCGGTTCAGCCTGAACAGCGCAGCGGCAAGGCCTTTCGCGAGTTGTTCAAGTTCATTCGGCAGTTCCCACCCTCGCCGGCCACCGACGTCAGCTGACCTGCGACGCCCACGTTGCATGAACGCACCAGCATCTCCCGTCCTGGACACGGTGCGCATCGGCATCGTGTCCATCAGTGATCGCGCGTCCGCGGGCGTCTACGAAGACAAGGGCGTGCCCGCATTGAAGGACTGGCTGGCACGCGCGGTACTCAACCCGGTGCAGTGGGAAACACGGCTGATTCCCGACGACCAGGCTGGCATCAGCGCCATGTTGTGCGAGTTGGTCGACGACGCGGGTTGCCACCTGGTGCTGACCACGGGCGGCACCGGCCCCGCGCCGCGCGACGTGACCCCGGAGGCCACGCTGGCCATCGCGCACAAGGTGATGCCGGGCTTCGGCGAGCAGATGCGCAGCATCAGCCTGCATTTCGTGCCCACCGCGATTTTGTCGCGTCAGGTCGCAGTCATCCGCGGCCAGGCGCTGATCATCAACCTGCCGGGCCAACCGAAATCGATTGCAGAAACGCTGGAAGGGTTGCCCACCGCCACGCCAGCCGTGCCCGGCATCTTTGCCGCGGTGCCGTACTGCATCGACCTGCTCGGCGGGCCCTACCTCGAAACCGATCCGGTGATCTGCAAAGCGTTCCGGCCCAAGTCGGCACTGCGCTCGCCCTCTGCCTGAACCCAGCTACTTGACAAGCTGCGTCAGCGCGGCGGCATCGAACTGGTCGGTCGTCTGGGCTTCGGGTGGCACGCAGCCGGCCTTGGCCGACTCGCCCTGTCGCGCCGACAGCGTCTCGATCGCTTGCCAGAGCAGTGTGATCTGGTGCTCCTGCGTGGCCGCGTGGTCAATCAGGCCCTTCATTGCCTGCGCCACCGGGTCGTCGCCCTGCGTGATGCCGTACGCCGAAAAGCCCATCTTGGCAGCCGTCGCCTCCCGCGCGGCATCCGCCTGCGCATCGATGATGCGCGCCGGGTTTCCGACCGCAGTCGCCCCTGTCGGCACCGGCTTCAACACGACGGCGTTCGAGCCCACTCGGGCGTTGTCGCCCACGGTGAAGCCACCCAGCACCTGTGAATTGGCCCCGACGATCACACCGCGCCCCAGGGTCGGGTGCCGCTTGGCGCCTTTGGCCAGCGAGGTGCCCCCGAGTGTGACGCCCTGGTAGATGGTGCAGTCGTCACCGATCTCGGCCGTCTCGCCGATCACGACGCCCATGCCGTGGTCGATGAAGACACGCCGACCGATCCGGGCGCCGGGGTGAATCTCGATACCGGACACAAATCGCCCCAGATGCGAAATGAAGCGCCCCAGCCAGAGCCAGCCGCGCTGCCAGAGTCCGTGAGCCAGGCGGTGCAGCACCAGCGCGTGCAGCCCGGGGTAGCAGGTCAAGACTTCCCACGAACTGCGCGCAGCAGGGTCGCGTTCGAGGATGCAGGCGATGTCTTCGCGGAGGCGCTGGAACATGGTTTGTGCGTGGTGGCCGGCAGCCAGTCTAGCCGCACGCCCGCCGCCGCGCTGCGCGCAGCAGGCGCAAAAAAGGCCCCGAACGGGGCCTTTTGCGGAGGGAGCGAATATCAGTCGCGCCGGCGATTGCGGGCCATGAAGCCGATGGCGCAAAAGCCTGCAAGCATCAGCAGATAGGTTTCTGGTTCCGGAACTGGTGGCGCGAAATTGTCGATCTGGATTCTGAGCGGTGGGAACACCGCGTGGTTGTCCGTCTCGAAAGCGTTTCCACCAGAAACGAATCGGACCTCGTCAAAGTGCTCGCCTTCACCCGCCCAGAAATTCACATACTGACCACCAGCCAATGCACCTTGATTCCCGTCAGCCAGACGAAACACATCGAGTCCGGTGAACGACTTCACCAGTGCACCGCCGTGTAGAAATGAGACCGTGTTGTACGAATCCGGAGAGCCCCAAAGGAAGCCGTAGTACGCCGCAGGATTCTCCAAGTGAACGATGCCCGGGCCATCCTGATTTCCTGACGCACCAATCGACCACCACTGCCCCGTCGAGCCAGGAGGTTTGGCACTCACGCCACTCACACTTGCCGAGAAAAACGCTCCGGCTGTGCGATTCAACGAAATCGTCGCGCTGGAGTCGAAGGTGTCAGTAGCAACTCCCTCCACTGTCGAAACCGCACCACCGGTTACCGTGAACGAGAGCGCATGGGCCTGCGCTGCTACGAGAAGAATCGCAGCGGTTGCAACGGCTTTGATGGGTGACATGAGGGGTCCTGGACGATTCAATGGGGTTCTTCGAGCTCACTGAGCTCGATACACGGGCTGATCCTAGGGATCGCTTCAGAGCCCGCCCACCCCGCGAGTGCGGGTCTTCAATCCAGACTTTTGATATTCATGTGCGCTTTTGCACGGCTTTTGCGATGCCCCTCAGCAAGTGGATCTCCTCGTCGGTGACCTGCAGGCGGTTCAAAGCCTGGTTCAGCCGCGGCATCAACTTCTGCGGTGACTGCGGGTTCAGAAAGTCGATGTCGATCAGAACCTGCCGCCAATGCTCAATCGCGCCCTGCACCGCCACCGCGTCGGCCAAAGCCGGATCGGGGGTGCGTGAGGCGACCGGAAAGCCCCCCAGCGCCTGCCGCCAGTCGTAGGCGATCAGTTGTACGGCTTGCGCCAGATTCAGCGAGCCATAACCCGGCGCGGTGGGGATGCTCAGGCAGGCATGGCATTGGTACACCTCGTCGTTGCTCATACCGTAGCGCTCCGATCCGAAGACGAACGCCACGCGATGCGGCTGCTGCGCCAGCGTGGCAAACAGATCGCGCGGCGCATGGGTGGGCGGCCCGAAGTCGCGGGGCGTCATCGCTGTCGCACAGGCAAAGCTGACGCCGTCCAGCGCCTCGGTCAGCGTGTCGACGACACGCGCGCCGTCCAGCACATCGAGCGCGCCGCTGGCCAGAGAGATCGCATCGGCCTTGCCCTTGACGTTCGAATAGCGAGGTGAGACGAGCACCAGGTCTGAAAAACCCATCACTTTCATCGCGCGTGCGGTCGAGCCAACGTTGCCAGGGTGGCTGGTGTGCAGCAGCACGAAGCGGGTCGCGTCGGCGGTCGGCGGCGACCGCGAATCCAGGGTTTGCATGGGGGGCCCGCTAAAATCTCGATTATCGGAAGTTGCCGGGCCGCCCCAGCGAACCTGCACAGCCGATCTGCTCTTTGTCCCCGCCAGTCCGAACCCCGCCCCCAAAGGTTGCCCCATGTCGCAAGCGCTCCACCCCATGCTCAACATCGCCATCAAGGCGGCCAGAACAGCGGGCGCGCTGATCAACCGGGCCTCGATGGACGTCGATCTGCTGCGCATCAGCAGCAAGGCTCCGAACGACTTCGTGACCGAAGTCGATCAGGCGGCCGAGCGGGCGATCATCGAAGTGCTGCTCGCAGCCTACCCGGGCCACGGCATCCTGGCCGAGGAATCGGGGCGCGAACACGGTGCCAAGGACAGCGACTACCTGTGGATCATCGATCCACTCGACGGCACCACCAATTTCATCCACGGCTTTCCCGTTTACGCGGTCTCGATCGCGCTGGCCTTCAAGGGCCAGGTGCAACAGGCCGTGGTCTACGACCCCTCGCGCAACGACCTGTTCTATGCCTCGAAGGGGCGTGGTGCGTTCCTCAACGACAAGCGGCTGCGCGTTTCAAAGCGCATCCGGATGTCGGACTCGCTGATCGGCACCGGCTTCCCGTTCCGCAAGGGCGACAACTTCAAGCGCTATGTGCAGATGTTCGAAGCGGTGATGCAGAACTGCGCCGGGCTGCGCCGCCCCGGCGCGGCAGCACTCGACCTCTGCTACGTGGCCGCCGGCTATTACGACGGCTTCTTCGAGACCGGCCTCAGTCCCTGGGACATCGCCGCGGGCTCGCTGATGATCACCGAGGCGGGCGGACTGATCGGCAACTTCACCGGCGACGCCGATTTCCTGTACCAACGCGAAGTGGTCGCCGGCAACCCGAAGATCTATGGTCAGTTGGTGCAGACCTTGGCGCCGTACACCAAGGTGATCAAGGCCGAGGCCGCATCTGCCACGCCAGGATCGCCCCCCGTGGGCACAGAGGAAGCCGGCCCGACGCCAGAGGCCGCACTGGCGGCCGCTTTGGGTGCTTCGCCAGCGCCTGCTGAACCCGCCGCACCTCCGGTGCCGAAGAAGCCGGCTGCGGTGCGTATCCGCAAGGCAGATGTCAAACCGGGAACCTGATGGCCGTCAGGGTGCCGGCCTGATGGTTGACGCGTCCTGGCCGAACAGCACCTTGCGCGAGGTGTCATCGACCACCGGTACGGCGTTGACCTCATGCGCTCGGGCATACGCCCGCTCGGTGCTCGGCCGGCTGCGGATGCGCTCGAACCACGCAGCGAGGTGCGTGAAGTCGCTCAGCTTCTGCTGCTGCCGCTCATGTGGCACCACCCAGGGGTAGCAGGCGATGTCGGCGATCGAATACTCGCCTGCGATGAAGTAGTGGCCCGCGCGCGCCATGTCACCCAGATGCCGGTCGAGCACCGCATATAGGCGCGCGGTTTCCTTCACATACCGGTCGATCGCGTACGGCAGTTTCTCCGGCGCGTACTGACCGAAATGGTGGTTCTGTCCGGCCATCGGTCCGAGCCCCCCCATCTGCCAGAACAGCCACTGCAACACCAGTTGGCGACCGCGCAGGTCTTGCGGAATGAGACGTTGCGTCTTCTCGGCCAGGTAGAGCAGGATCGCACCGGACTCGAATACCGACAGCGGCTCGCCACCGTCTGCCGGTGCGCTGTCAACGATGGCCGGGATGCGGTTGTTCGGCGCAATCCGCAGGAAGTTGGGCTGGAACTGCTCGCCGCGTCCGATGTTCACCGGCACGATGCGGTAGGGCAGCGCCAGTTCTTCCAGGCACAGGGTGATCTTGTGCCCGTTGGGCGTGGTCCAGTAGTAGAGATCGATCACGGTGATGCTCCGTCGAGAATGAAGTCCATCGGTGGTCCGTTTCAGGCCAGGATCGCACGGCGCACATTGGCCAGCGGCGCGTTGTCGTTCAGCGTTCCACCGGCGGTGCCGAGGTCCCGCCACAGGCCAGCCAGGTCCACCGGCTCGGCCGAGTCCTTCATGCGGCCGTACAGCTCGGTCAGCACCGTCTGGCCCACGGCCGCATCGGCCGTGGCGAGAATGCGCTCCACCGTCCATGGCACACCGTACTGCCCACCCGCGGCCAACACACCTTGCAGGGCCTGCTGCAGCCCGGTGCGCAACTGGCTGCGCTTGAGCAGTTCCACGTCGGCCAGCAGACAGAACATCGCACCGCCCCAGTAAGTGCGACCCCAGGTCGGGGTATGGTCGAGCCCTGCGTCGCCGGCCTGTGGCTGACCCTGAGGCATCGCCTTGGCCCACTCGCGCCACACCGTCTCGGCACCGACCAGCCCGACGCGAGCGCGCGCCACGCTTTCGACATAAGTGGCCACACCTTCGTGCAGCCAGTTCTGCGCGCGCGGAATGCGTGGAATGGCCAGGTGCACCATCTCGTGGACCAGCACCCAGTCGTCGGCGAATTGCGCCTCGGTGGTGTCACGGCCGAGGCGGATGCGCATCAGCAGCGACGGTTCGGCATAGGTCACACCGGTGCGCACGCCACTGCCCTCCTCGGGGACCAGCAACAGCTCGACCTTCGGTACCGGGAATCGCCCGAAATAACGCGCCACCGCGTCGGCCGACGTGATCGCCCACTTGCGCGCCGCTGCTTGCAGGGCGGGGCTGAAACCGGGTGCGAACTGCAGCTCGATGCGCGAGCGCAGGATGCGCAGCGTCTCGACGTCGGGCTGCGCGCTGGCCACCGCTCGCTCGGCCGAGCGAGCACCATGCCATGCGCCCAGCATCAGCGCGGCACAGCCGGTACGCGACAAACCGGCCAGCAGCGCGCGCCGTGACCACGTGGCCGGGGGTGTGGGGGGCATCGTCGAGTCGGGGGGCAAGGCTGTGGGTCGCATGTCAGCACCGTACCTTACCGGCAATGCGATGGTCCTGCCCGGAGCCGATGCGCGCGCAGGCCGATCAAAATCACCGGCATGCCGGCTGCGCCACGTCGCCTCATCGCCCACCTCGACATGGACGCCTTCTACGCGTCGGTCGAACTGCTGCGCTATCCCGATCTGCGCGGGCACGCGGTGGTGATCGGCGGCGGGCGGGATCGGCAGCCCGCCCTGCAGCCCGATGGCACCCGCCGCTATGCCACGCTGCGCCACTATGTCGGCCGCGGCGTCGTCACCACCTGCACCTACGAAGCCCGCGCCCTCGGTGTGCATTCGGCGATGGGCCTGATGAAGGCCGCGCGGCTCGCACCCGACGCCGTGCTGCTGCCAGTCGACTTCGATGAGTACCGACTCTATTCGCGCCGTTTCAAGGAGGCGGTGCAACGCATCGCCCCGCAGATCGAAGACCGTGGCATCGACGAGATCTACATCGACCTCAGCGAGGTGCCGGGTGCCCAGCAGGATGCCGGCGCATCGGCAGCGCGTGCACTGAAGGATGCGGTGTACGACGCCACGGGCCTGCGCTGCTCGATCGCGGTGGCACCGAACAAGCTGCTGGCCAAGATCGGCTCCGAACTCGACAAACCCGATGGGCTCACGTTGCTCACCGAGGCCGATCTCACCACGCGCATCTGGCCGCTGGCCGCGCGAAAGGTCAACGGCATCGGGCCGAAGGCGGCCGAGAAGCTGGCGGGCGTCGGCCTGCACACCATCGGCGACGTGGCTGCGGCAGATCCGCCATGGCTGATCGCGCACTTCGGGCGCAGCTACGGCGCCTGGCTGCACGCGGCCGCACACGGCCGTGACGAGCGTGACCTCGTCACCCACAGCGAGCCGAAATCCATCAGCCGCGAGACCACCTTCGAGCGCGACCTGCACGCAGTGCACGACCGCAACACGCTGTCCGGGCTGTTCACCCGGCTGTGCGAGCGGCTGGCGAGTGATCTGCAACGCAAGGGCTACGCTGCGCAGACGCTCGGCATCAAACTGCGCTTCGACGACTTCAAACGGGTGTCGCGCGACGTGACGCTGCCCACGCCGATTGCCGATGCGCGGGCCATCCGTCGGGCCGCGGGCTCCTGCCTGAAGCGCGTGGACCTGTCTCGGCGGCTGCGGCTGATCGGCGTGCGCGCGACAGGCCTGGTGCCCAGCGTTGCCCTCTTGTCGGTGCCGACCCCTGCGCCCATCGCACACAAAAGGCAGGTCGATCTGCCTTTCTTCAGCGCTTCAAACGACGGCACGGTTTGAACAATGCGGGTAACTACCTGCCAATGAGGTTTCTCTGGCGCCGGTGATCTTGGAATTCACCACTGGCGCACCTCAGCCCGTCATCGAACCATGGTCAGATCGACGTATCTTGCCCTTGTCCCGTCGTTGGTCGCGCTGCTGCACAGTGCAGCAGTGCTTGCTCAGCCCGTCCCTGACGCGGGCGCCAGGACCGCCGAACCCGCTGCGTCAGTCCCGCAACCACCGCAACCGGTGCCGGGCCGCCAAGGCAAGCTGCTGCTGACCTCGGGTGTCAGCAGCATCGACGGCGCAGCCGGAGGCGGCCTGACACCATGGGCCGTGACTGGTGGCTACGCCACCGACGGCGGCATCGGCACCAGCGCCTTCTTCACACGCACCGTCGTGCAAGACTATGCCCTCAACGTCTACGGTGTGGCCGTGGGCTGGGGCGACCGGCTCGAGGCATCGCTGGCGCGCCAGGAGTTCGACACCGGTCAATCGATCGCAACACTGGGCTTTCCCGGCCTGAAGCTGCGGCAAACCATCGTGGGCCTGAAGCTGCGCGTGGCTGGCGATGCGGTGCTCGACAGCGACAACCTCATGCCGCAAATCGCCCTGGGCATCGAGTACAAGGACCTGGACTCGGGCCGCTTCAAGCCGGTGCTGCGCTCGCTCGGCGCGCACACGCGCGGGACCGATTTCTACGCCAGCGCCACCAAGCTGTTCCTCGCGCAGAGCGTGCTGGTCAACACCACGCTGCGTGCCACACGTGCCAACCAGAACGGGCTGCTCGGCTTCGGCAGCAGCCGACAGGACAACTACCGCATGCAAGCTGAAATGTCGCTCGCGCTGGCCCTGCGCAAGGACCTGGCGATCGGCATCGAATACCGCATGAAGCCTGACAACCTGAACCGCGTGGCGTTCGGCAATGGCCTGCACGAGGACGACTGGAAGGACGCCTTCATCGCCTGGACACCCTGCAAGAACTTCTCGCTGACGCTGGCCTATGTCGACCTCGGCCACATCGTGCCAGCGCTGACGCCCAAGCGCCAGAGCGGGGCGTACATGTCGGCACAGCTGTCCTATTGAATCGACTGAACACCGGGGGAGATGACATGACACCTGCATCGAAGTGCGCGGCTGCGTTGAAGGCGCTGGCGGGCAAGAGACTGCTTGCGACGGTGATGTACGGACTGGCAGCCTGCGGGGCCGCGAGCGCCGCCGATGCGCCGCAGCGCCCGCCTGCGATCGTGGACACCTACATCCCCGTGGTGCCAGCCGATGACTCGCTGTACCAGGCGCTCGGTGGACACGATGGGTTGGTGAAGATCGCCGCCGAATTTCACCATCGACTGCTGGCCAACCCGCAGCTCGGCCCCTACTTTCGAGACATCGACGCCAAGCAGTACCAGGAGCGACTGGTGATCCAGTTCTGCGAGGTGTCGGGCGGACCGTGCAAACAGGCCAAGCACGACATGCGCAAGGTGCACAGCGCCATGGACATCAACAAGGCCACCTTCAATGCCACCGTCGAGGTGCTGCAGCAGTCGCTGGACGCACAGGGCGTCGGCTACCGCACGCAGAACCGGCTGCTGGCGCAGCTCGCGCCGATGCACCGCGACATCGTCAACACCCCCTGAGCTGCGACGCGTAGGACCGCGGCATCTTGCCGCCCGGATCCTGCTGATCCAGAGCGTCAGCCCACCACGTCGCGCAGCGCGTCGACAGGCACCTCGTAGCCGTCGAGCACCGCCTCGGCGTGATCGCTGAACACCAGGCTCGCCTCCTCGTCGTGGAAGAACGACAACACCGCAGGCCCCGCCTTGCCGTCGTAGATGGTGGCGTAGGTGTGTTCATCGAGCAGCAGCCACGTCTTGCCGCGGGCGTCTTCCTCGATCTGCTGGCAGATGTGGCGGCTGTCGTTCCAGGTGCAGTGGCGCAGCTCATCGATGCGAGCGGCCAGCAGCTGTTCGGTGGTGATCGTCGACAACATGGTCTCCTCCTGTACGACCTCGCCTGCGCGGTTTCGGGCAGTAATGTAGTGGGGGAGTGAACGACGTGGCTGATTGCCCTGACACCTCGGAGGGATGCCGCGCCCAGGATGAGGACGATCGAGCCGGCCGGCCGAGATACCCCGCCCAGCGCTACAGCGATTTCGCGTCGAACGTGTTGCACTGCGGCACGCTGCCGCCCTGCAACCCACGCTGGAACCAACGCATGCGCTGGGCGCTGGTGCCGTGGGTGAAGCTCTCGGGCACCACGGTGCCGCGCGCCTGGCGTTGCAGCGTGTCGTCGCCGATGTGGCTGGCGGCGTTCAGCGCTTCCTCGATGTCACCGTTGTCCAGCCAGCCTTTGCTCTTCTGCGAATCGTGTGCCCACACGCCGGCGAGGCAGTCGGCCTGCAGCTCGACGCGCACGCTCAATGCGTTCTGTTCGGCCTCGCTGACGCGCCCGCGCATCGCATCGACCTTGTCGGTCACGCCCAGCAGGTTCTGCACGTGGTGGCCGACCTCGTGTGCGATCACATAGGCCTGCGCGAAATCGCCGGGCGAGCCCAGGCGCTGCGACAGTGTGTCGAAGAAGGCCAGGTCGATGTAGACCTTGCGGTCGCCAGGGCAGTAGAACGGGCCCATGGCGGCGTCGCCCTGCCCGCACGCGGTGGGCTCCTGACCGCGAAACAGGCGCAGCTTCGGGTCTTCGTAAACCGAGCCAGCCCGCGCAAACTGCGCCTTCCACACGTCTTCGGTATCGGCCAGCACGGTGGCCACGAACGCGGCCTGCTTGTCGTTGGCCGGTGGCCTGGCGGCCGGCGCTTGCTGCACCTGGGGCGCCAGCCCGCCCGAGCCGCCGTCGAGCACGCCCAGGATCGTCAGCGGATTGATGCCGAAGATCCAGCCGCCCAGCAGCGCGATGACGATCGAGCCGATGCCGATGCCGCGCCCGCCGCCCACGCGGAAGCCTCCGCCGCCGGAGCGCGCATCCTCGACGTTGTCACTCTGCCGGTTGCCTTCCCATTTCATGCTGCGCCCCCTGCCCTGCCTGTGCCGGGCGTCTGAGGCGCATTGTGGCTTCAGTGCAGAACGGACTCGGCCGCTGCGTTGCGCTGGTAGGTTTCGAACAGTTCCAGCGCGATGCGGCGCAGGCGCTCATCGTTGCTGGTGTGAGCTGCGGCCAGGCAGCGGTAGGCATAGTCGGCGTCGATGCACATGCGCGCGAGGTCGACATCGTGGCCTTCGTACCGCATGAGCCGGCGAAAGCGGGCCATCACCAGGATGGGCATGGCCAACACCGTCGCGGGTGTGGCGCATGGGGTACTCCGTTCAGCGTGCATTTCATGATCTCCTGCGCCGATGCGAAGCCGGCGCATGCAGGCATCTTGGCGCGCATGCGCTTGGAAGATCGTGGGAAGTGCAGCTGCTTTGTCGCGCAGTTCAGGTGCGCTTCAGGCGCGAGTCAGGTCTTCGGCAAGGTCACGCCCTTTTGGCCCTGGTACTTGCCGCCGCGGTCCTTGTAGCTGGTCTCGCAGACCTCGTCGCTTTCGAAGAACAGCACCTGCGCGCAGCCTTCGCCCGCGTAGATCTTGGCCGGCAGCGGCGTGGTGTTGCTGAACTCCAGCGTCACATAGCCTTCCCACTCGGGCTCGAAGGGCGTGACGTTGACGATGATCCCGCAGCGTGCATAGGTGCTCTTGCCCAAACAGATCGTGAGCACGTTGCGCGGAATGCGGAAGTACTCCACTGTGCGCGCCAGCGCAAAGCTGTTGGGCGGGATGATGCAGACATCGCTCTCGATGTCGACGAAGCTCTTCTCGTCGAAGTTCTTCGGGTCGACCACGGTGCTGTAGATGTTGGTGAACACCTTGAATTCAGGCGCACAACGGATGTCGTAGCCATAGCTGCTGGTGCCGTAGCTCACGATCTTCTGGCCATCTGCCGCGTGGCGCACCTGCCCGGGCTCGAACGGCTCGATCATCCCGGTTGTCTCGGCCATGCGGCGGATCCACTTGTCGCTCTTGATGCTCATGCGTCACACCGTCGCGGTGCCCGTGAAAGGTTGAAATTCGCCGTGCCAGCGGCGCCCCGATTGTAGAAAGCGCGTGGCGAGGTAACGGGTAGGGCGTCGGCACGTCAGCGCGCCGACACTGGCATCGCATCGAGCCGCTGCTGCAATTGGCCCAGCGAAGCGCGGATGGACTCGCCGACGGCGATCTGCGGGTTCGAGTAGCCGTCGGTCTTGCCAGCCTCCTTTTCGCGCTGCTCGATCACCGGGCGCACCGCGGCAAATGCCTCTTCGAATGAATGCGTACGGCGCAGCTGTTCGTCGTACATCGCTCGGCCGAAAAAGGTGAGCGACGACAGGCTGCCACAACCGTAGGACGTGTGGTCGGCATCCGCAGCCGTCATCACCAGGGTGCCCGGGCCGGACAGCGGCGCAATCCACGAACCCGAGTAGCAGGCCGAGATCGAGAGCACCCGGTAGCGCACGCCGGCTTCATCAAGCCAGGTGTTCAGCTGCTGGGGCGTGACCGAATCGAGCGCGAGCGGCTCGAAGCTGGCGGCGAGCCGGCCATCGCGCGCACCGTGCGAGGTCAGGTGAATGAACAGGATGTCCTCGTCGCGATTCATCACTGCGGCCATGCGCTGGATCGCGCGGTGCAGGTTCAACGACGTGGCCCACGGCAAATCGGCGACGCTGCGTGCGTGGTTCTGCAACTGCACGACGCGTTGCCGTGCGTCGAAGCGGTTGCGCATCAGCTCGCTCACCAAGGTGACCTCGCGGCTGAACACGTCTTCGTCGGCATAGGGCGCGAAGGTGATCGCGTACAGCTCGACCACCCCCGGCCTGCCGGGGGTCAGTGCGCCGAGTGCGATGGGCAAGGTGCGCGCCTGCGCTTCGATCGACTCCTGGCTCAGCGCCAGCGACTCAGCGCCGCCGCGGCCGTCGGAGTCGTCCTGTGAGCCACGCTCCTCGAATGCGTCGGCGGAGGCATCGGCGGGTGCGATCCAGAATCGCGCCTCGGGTGTCACCAGCTGGAGAACGACGCTCAGCACTCCGTAGACGACGATCGCCGCATGGAGCACAGCGCGCCGAGGAGCCTCGCGCCACAGCAACACCAGCGCCGCCAGCGCGGACCACAGCAGGGCGGTCAGCCACACCCGATCCAGAACCACATCGACGGCGTCGGACACCGGCACCCAGAACATCGCAGCGAGGTACACCAGGCCCAGCAGCATCGACAGCAGCAGTTGCTGCGCCAGCAGCAGCGAGAACAGCGTCGCGACGGAGGGGCCCTCGGGCAACGCTGCAGAGTCCTCGCGGCCGCGAACGAGGATCCAGCAGGTACCCAGCGCCAACAGCGAGGCCAGCCATCCGCTGTGGATGGCACTCGGATCGAACCGGGCCGGCCCGTCGATGGCCAGCCGCTGCACGCTGATGACGATGCCCAGCATCAGCGCCAGCAGCAGCAACACCGTGCTGGGGCGGGCGTGCAGCGCAGCGGTATGCGGAGGCCGGAAAAAGAGGGTGCGGGCACCCTCGCGCAGCCAGGGCCGGAGGCTCATCCGGAATCCGCCGCGCAGGGCCGCGACCCCTGCACGCCGTTACTTGACGGTGACGTTGATGCTCGCACTCATGCCGTCGCCGTACGACTTGTGCAGGCCGTCGGCGAACAGCACCGTCAGCTTGTAGGTGCCCGGTTCGAGCTTCAGCTCGGTTTCGGTCTGACCCTTGCCGAAGTGCAGGTGCTTCTCATCGGCCGGGATCACATCGCCTTTCGGGATCACGGTGGTGTTGATCAGCAGGTGGTAGTGCCCGGTGCCCTCGGTGACCGTGCCAGCCGGGGCAACGGTCATGCCCTTGATGCCGAACTGCACCTTGAACGGGCTGCTGACGGTGGCGCCATCGGCGGGTGCCACGATGTAGACACCTTGCGCCGCCGCAGGCGGCTGGTTGCCGTCGGCTGCAAAGGCGGTGCTGGTGATGGCCATGAAGATGGCAGCGGTCGAGAGGATGCGCTTGAACATGGGAGTGTCTCCTTCGAAAGGTCAACGAGCGACGACAACGGTCAAGTGTCCTTGGAAATCGTGATCGACGGGAACTTGGCCGAGAAGTCCTTGGCGCGCTCGGCAATCTTCACCGCCACCTGGCGGGCCACCGCCTTGTACAGGGCGGCGATCTCGCCCTCGGGCTCGGCCACCACGCTCGGACGGCCGCTGTCGGCCTGCACGCGGATGCTCAGATTCAGGGGCAGCGCGCCGAGGTAGTCCATCTTGTAGTCGGCCGCCAGGTGCTTACCGCCGTCTTCGCCGAAGATGTGCTCGACGTGGCCGCACTTTTCGCACACGTGCACCGCCATGTTCTCGACGATGCCGAGGATCGGCACGCCGACCTTCTCGAACATCCGGATGCCCTTTTTCGCGTCCAGCAGTGCGATGTCCTGCGGCGTGGTGACGATCACCGCGCCAGTCAGCGGCACCTTCTGAGACAGCGAGAGCTGGATGTCGCCGGTGCCGGGCGGCATGTCGACGATCAGGTAGTCGAGGTCGCCCCAGTTCGTCTGCCGCAGCAACTGGTCGAGTGCCTGGGTGGCCATCGGGCCGCGCCAGACCATCGGGCTGTCGGCCTCGACCAGGAAGCCGATCGACATCACCTGCACGCCGTGGTTCTGCAGCGGCTCCATGGTCTTGCCATCGGCCGATTCGGGTCGCCCCTCGAGGCCCATCATCATCGGCTGGCTGGGGCCGTAGATGTCGGCATCCAATATGCCGACGCGCGCGCCTTCGGCCGCCAGCGCCAGCGCCAGGTTCACGGCAGTGGTGCTCTTGCCGACGCCGCCTTTGCCCGACGCCACGGCGACGATGTTCTTCACCTTGGGCAACAGCTGTACACCGCGCTGCACCGCATGCGCGACGATCTTGCTGCTGAGATGGATGCTGACGTCGTGGACGCCGGCCACGGTCTGGGCGGCAGCCACCAGCGCTGACCGCAGCGCGGGAAACTGGCTCTTCGCCGGGTAACCGAGTTCGACCTCGAACGTCACGTCGCCACCGTCGATGCGCAGGTTCTTCAGCAGCTTGGTGCTGACGAAGTCACGGCCGGTGTTCGGATCGACCACCGACTTCAGGGCGTCGAGGAGTGCAGTTTCGGTGGCGGACATGGCGGTTCCAGGCAGGGGAATGGGCCGTGCGGCAGCGCAGCACCGCCAGGGCGGCGGCAGTCTAGCGCAGGGGCTGCAGCCTGTCGGGGAGCAGGCGCCGGGAGCAGGCCCGCACCCTAGAATCTGCGGCTGCCCGAAGCCGTCGTGCGCCACGACGGCGGGGCCGATTGACCTGTGCTCCCATGACCCGCAAGCTGTTCGTCACCACCGCCCTGCCCTACGCCAACGCGCCCTTTCACATCGGGCACATGATGGAGTACATCCAGGCCGACATCTGGGTACGGCACCAGCGGATGCAGGGCCACGAAGTGCACTTCGTGGGCGCCGACGATGCCCACGGCGCGCCGATCATGATTGCTGCCGAGAAGGCCGGCAAGACGCCGCAGCAGTTCGTGGCCGAGATCGCCGCCGGCCGCCAGCAGTACCTCGACGGCTTCCACATCGCCTTCGACCACTGGCACTCGACCGATTCGCCCGACAACACCGCGCTCGCGCAGGACATCTACCGCAAGCTGCGGGATCGCAGCGACGGCTCGCTGATCGCCACCAAGACGATCGAGCAGTTCTACGACCCGGTGAAAGGCATGTTCCTGCCCGACCGCTACATCAAGGGCGAGTGTCCGAAGTGCGGTGCGAAAGACCAGTACGGCGACAGCTGCGAGGTGTGCAGCGCGGTCTACGCGCCGACCGACCTGAAGAACCCGTACTCGACCTTGAGCGGTGCCACGCCGGTGATGAAGAGCAGCGAGCACTACTTCTTCAAGCTGAGCGACCCACGCTGCGTCGAATTCCTGGAATCCTGGACCGGCGGCGAGCGGCTGCAAAGCGAAGTCGCCAACAAGATCCGCGAATGGTTCACGAAGGACGAGGACGGCCAGGGTGGCCTGAGCGACTGGGACATCAGCCGCGACGCGCCTTACTTCGGCATCGAGATTCCCGACGCGCCGGGCAAGTACTTCTATGTATGGCTCGATGCGCCGGTGGGCTATCTGGCGTCGCTGAAGAGCTACTTCGATCAGGGCAAGGCGAAGGCGCGCGGCGAGCTGCGCCCCTTCGATGAGTTCATCGCCGACCCGGCGGTCGAGCAGATCCACTTCATCGGCAAGGACATCACCTACTTCCACACGCTGTTCTGGCCGGCGATGCTGAAGTTCTCGGGCCGCAAGGTACCTGACCGCGTCTACGCGCACGGCTTCATCACGGTGAGCGGCGAGAAGATGAGCAAGAGCCGCGGCACTGGCATCTCGCCGCTGAGGTACCTCGAACTCGGCATGAACGCCGAGTGGCTGCGCTACTACATCGCGACCAAGCTGAGCAGCAAGGTCGAGGACGTCGACTTCAACCCCGACGACTTCGTCGCGCGGGTCAACAGCGACCTGGTCGGCAAGTACATCAACATCGCGAGCCGCGCGGCCGGCTTTCTGAGCAAGCGCTTTGCCGGCAGGCTGTCGTCGGACGTCGGCGTCGAGGGCCGCGTGCTGCTCGACCACCTGCGCAGCGGCCACGCCGACATCGAGCGGCTGTACGACGAACGTGAATACGGCAAGGCGCTGCGCGAGATCATGCTGCTGGCCGACCGGGTGAATGAATACGTCGATCAGAACAAGCCGTGGGAACTGGCCAAGAAGGAAGGCCAGGACACGGTGCTGCACGATGTGTGCACCGTCTGCATCGAAGCGTTCCGGCTGCTGACGATCTACCTGAAGCCGGTGCTGCCTGCGCTGAGTGCGCAGGTCGAGGCTTTCCTGAACGTCGCGCCGCTGGTTTCCGCCGATGCGCACCGCGCGCTCGGTGCACACACCATCGGTGACTACAAGCACCTGATGCAGCGCGTCGATCCGAAGATGCTCGATGCCTTGTTCGAACCCCCTGCCCCCGCGGTGATCGAGCCGCCCAAGCCGGGCGGCGAGGCGATCGCCGAGAGCATAGTCATCGACGACTTCGCCAAGATCGACCTGCGCATCGCCAAGATCGTGAACTGCGAACAGGTCGAAGGCTCGGACAAGCTGCTGCGGTTGACGCTCGACGTGGGCGAGGTCGACGCCTCCGGTCAGCCGCGCACCCGCAACGTGTTCAGCGGCATCAAGGGGGCCTACCAGCCCGCCGACCTGATCGGCAAGCTCACTGTGCTGGTGGCCAACCTGGCGCCGCGCAAGATGAAGTTCGGCATCAGCGAAGGCATGGTGCTGGCCGCCAGCCACGCCGACGGCAAGGCCCACCCCGGTGTGTATGTGCTGGAGCCCGGGCCCGGGGCCACACCGGGCATGCGCGTGCGGTGATCCCCCGCGGTGCGATCGGTGTGGGTGTTGCCGAGAAGCCTGTCAGGGCTGCTGTGCACGACCGGCGAGCGTTGCATCGAAGTACTCGATGGTGCGCATCAACCCGGTCTTCAGCTCGATGGTCGGCTCCCAGCCGAGCAGCTCGCGCGCGAGCGTGATGTCGGGACAGCGTTGCATCGGGTCGTCCTGCGGCAGGGGCCGATAGACCAGCGGTGACGCAGAGCCGGTCAGCTCGAGGATCAGCTCGGCAAGCGCCCGGATGGTGGTCTCCTGCGGGTTGCCGATGTTGACCGGGCCCGTCACGTCGTCGGGGGTCGCCATCAGGCGCAGACATCCTTCGATCAGGTCATCGCGGTAGCAGAACGAGCGGGTCTGATCACCCTGGCCATACAGCGTGATCGGCTGCCCCCGCAGCGCCTGGGTGATGAAGTTCGACACGACACGACCGTCATCGGGATGCATCCGCGGCCCGTAGGTGTTGAAGATGCGCATCACCTTGATCTTCAGCTGGTGCTGCCGCCGGTAGTCGAAGAACAGCGTCTCGGCGCAACGCTTGCCCTCGTCGTAACAGGCCCGCGGGCCGATCGGGTTGACGTGGCCCCAGTAGTCCTCACGCTGCGGGTGAACCTGGGGATCACCATAGACCTCGCTGGTCGAGGCCTGCAGGATGGTGGCCCCGGTGCGCTTGGCCAGGCCCAGCATGTTGATCGCACCGTGCACGCTGGTCTTGGTCGTCTGGGCCGGGTTGTACTGGTAATGCACCGGTGAAGCTGGGCAGGCGAAGTTGAAGATCTGTTCGACCTCGACATACAGTGGAAAGGTGACGTCGTGGCGCATCAGCTCGAACCGCGGGTGGTCCAGCAGGTGCTCGATGTTGCGTTTTCCTCCGGTGAAGAAGTTGTCGACGCAAAGCACCTCGTGCCCACGCTCGAGCAACTGCTCGCACAAGAACGACCCCAAAAAACCGGCCCCTCCGGTGACCAGCACCGACTTCTGAGGATCCATGCGCATGCGACTTATCTCCCGAGCGAATCAGACACCGATTGTCATCGGCCCGGCTGCGCGATCGCCAGTTGCTGGCGCTGGGGCGGGTCGCCTCATTTCGCCCCGGTGGGGTCGCCACGCTTGCGCCAGAAGCGCTTCAGCTCGACAAAGCGCTTCAGTTCGGGCTTGCAGGCGGCCAGCGCACGCTCGCGCTGCGACGCCAGCCACCCCAGCGCGAACAGGGCCCGTTCATCGCCCGGCAGTGCCGCCGAGTACAGCGCAATGCCAACGGCCACGTCGTTGACCGTGCCCAGCCGTTCCTGCAAGGCGCGCAACACCTTCAGGTAGCGGCGCACGCCACGCGCGTCGAACAGGCTCGCGGCAAACTCGACCGCGTAGCGCAGGCGCTTGATGCGCTTGCGCAACCGATGCCGACCCTCGTCGTCGAGCGTGTCGAAGGCTTGCGCATCGGTCATCACCTGGCGATGCCAACGGGTGAGCCGCTGGGCGAGCCGCTGGCGCAGCGGCTCGGAGCTCGCGGCATCAGCCGTTGGCAACGCGGGCGCAGCTGCCGCGCTGTCGCGCTGCAGCTGAGACATCAGGGTCAACATCAGGCGCTGTGCCACCCCCTGCCGCACCGCCACGGTCGGATCGACCTCGGTGCCGAACGCCGACAGCGCCGGTGGCTCACCTGACAGGCCCACCGCAGCCAAGGCGCGGGCCAACTCGATGGCCAGCGGCTCGGCCACGGCCTCGCGATCCCGCGCCTGGCCCAACTGGCGAAACAGCTCGGCGGCATCGCTGGCGAGCTGCTCCCGAATTGGTGCGTCGATGGCCTCGGCGAGCTGCGCGCCATCAAAGAACTGCAGTGCGGTGCGCAGCCGCCGCAGGCCGACGCGCAGCTGATGGATGTGCTCCGGCACGTGGCGGCCACTGGCGATCTGGCTGGCGTTGACGCTGGTCTGCTGCAGACAGGATCGAAGCACGGCTTGCAGCGCCGCGGCCGGTGTCATGGACTTCGACAGGGTCACTTCGCCAGCGCGGCGCGCCTGGGCCATCGCATCGTCGCGCGACAGCAGGTGTCCGAGCTCGGCCTTGCTGCGGGTGTCCAGCCAGAGGCCGTGGCGCGCCACCCAGCGCTGCGCGGTGGCCACCACGGCTTGCGGGTGGCCGCGCTTCAGTTCGATCTCGAGTTCGCACACCGGCAGTTGCCGCGGCGGCACTGTGGCGCAAGACGTGATTCGGCCGACATCGAAGGCCAGCTCGATCAGACCGCCGGTAACCCGCACGGTGCGGGCACGCCGCCAGATGTCGGTGCTGATCACGACGGCCAGCGCGCCGTCCGCGTCTTCCAGCACTTTCGACAAGGCCGCGCCCACGGCGGTGCCGGCATGCAGCTGCGGATCGATGGCAGGCACCGCCGCGCCGGTCTCGGCGCGCAGCACGTTGTGCTCGGCGCGGGTCATGCCGCCGCCTTCCGGAAGCAAACCCTTCAAGGTCTGCACCCAGGCACGGCCCTCCTTGCGCAGCCGCAGCGCCAGCCCGGCCGCAGCCAGCGCACCGGCCGGGGTGTCGAAATAGGCGGCCCGCAAATGGATGCGCCGCACCGCCTGCGGCCCGGCGACCGCACTTTCGACCGCCTTGCGGGCCGC
This sequence comes from Burkholderiales bacterium PBB1, assembly GCA_002255905.1. GTDB lineage: Bacteria > Pseudomonadota > Gammaproteobacteria > Burkholderiales > Burkholderiaceae_C > PBB1. The sequence goes on along the minus strand of NKIN01000003.1, from coordinate 427,420 downwards.
GGACGGCACCTGGAACTTCAGCTCGACTTCTTTCATGACGCGATGGTGACAGTCACCCCCGGCTGATTTGATGAATTGACGTTCAGGGAAACGCCGGGTTGCAACAACGGGACCCCCTGCCTCCTGGGCGCATGCCCCGGTAAACTCCGGGTTTTCCCGTTTGCTTCGCGCCTTGCCACGCCATGCCACTGTTCTGGAAGCCCTACAAGTCGGACGTGACCACCTTCATCGAATCGCTGAAGGCTCAGAAGCCCACACTTGAAAGCGAGCAGCGTGCCGGACGCGCCCTGCTGTGGGACAAGCGGGTGGACCGCGACGCCCAGGCCGACGCGGCTGAATCGCGTGTGCCGCAGAAGCCTTATGTTTACCAGACCGGGCCGAAGTGAGGCGCGGTAAGCAGGCAACCTCTCGCCCATGAACCTGCCTGGCCCCGCGCTGATGGAGCCCCCCGAACTGCATGCCCTGATGGCCGACGGGGCGGCGGAGGCACCGCCGTTGGCGGTCGACAGCGTGGCGGTGGCGCGGCTGTATGGCGAACCGCTGTTCAAGTTACCCCACGATCTGTACATCCCGCCGGACGCGTTGCGGCTGTTCCTCGAAGCCTTCGAGGGCCCACTCGACTTGCTGCTGTACCTGATCCGTCGGCAGAACTTCAACATCCTCGACATCCCGCTGGCCGATGTGACACGCCAGTACCTCGCCTACGTCGAGCAGATTCGCAAGACCAACCTTGAGCTCGCCAGCGAATACCTGTTGATGGCCGCGATGCTGATCGAGATCAAGTCGCGCATGCTGCTGCCGCCGAAGAAGAGCGCCGATGGCTCCGAGCCAGAGGACCCGCGCGCCGAGCTGGTGCGCCGGCTGGTCGAGTACGAACAGATGAAGCTGGCCGCAGCCCGCCTGGATGCCATGCCGGTCATCGGCCGCGATTTCCTGCGCGCGCAGGTGCACATCGAACAGTCGCTGGTGCCCCGCTTCCCCGACGTCGCCCCCGAGGAGTTGCAGGCAGCCTGGGCCGACGTGATGAAGCGGGCCCGCTTGAACCAGCACCACACCATCAACCGTGAACAACTCAGTGTGCGTGAACACATGAGCATCGTGCTGCGAGCCCTGCAGGGCCGAAAGTTCGTCGAATTCCATGAACTGTTCGACGTGACCCGCGGCCAGCCGGTGCTGGTCGTCACGTTCATCGCGATGCTCGAACTGGCGCGCGAATGCCTGCTGGAGATCACCCAGGCCGAGGCCTACGCTCCGATCTACGTGCGGTTGGCCTACCAGGCCGTTTGACAGCGAACAACCCCTTTCCTTCCGATCCGACGCATCATTGCGTCCGCATCCCAGCGAGATCTGACCATGTCCACAGCCTCCATCCAATCAGCGCCCATCCAACTCGTACGCCCCGCTGCCGCGGGCCAGGCAACGCGCACCGACGCGCCACGCTGGCAGGTCGAGCAGATCGAAGCGTTGTTTGCACTGCCCTTCACCGAGCTGCTGTACCAGGCGCAGACCGTGCACCGCGCGAACTTCGACCCGTCCGAGGTGCAGCTGTCCACGCTGCTGTCGATCAAGACGGGCGGTTGCGCGGAAAACTGTTCGTACTGCCCGCAGTCGGCGGCCTACGACACCGGCGTCGAGGCGACCGCGCTGATGAAGGTCGACGACGTGCTGGCCGCTGCGCGGGCAGCGCAGGCGGCCGGTGCCACCCGCTTTTGCATGGGTGCTGCCTGGCGCGGCCCGAAGGACCGTGACATCGAGAAGGTCGCCCAATTGATCAGCGCGGTGAAGGACCTGGGTCTGGAAACCTGCGCGACTCTGGGCATGCTGGGCGACGGCCACGCCGAAGCGCTGCGTGACGCCGGCCTCGATTACTACAACCACAACATCGACACCGCGCCAGACAAGTACGCGGACATCGTGCAGACGCGTCAATTCGAGGACCGCATCGACACGCTGCAACGCGTGCGTGGCGCAGGCGTCAAGGTGTGCTGCGGCGGCATCGTCGGCATGGGTGAATCGCGTACGCAGCGCGCCGCACTGATCGCCGAGCTGGCCAACATGGAGCCCTATCCCGAGTCGGTACCGATCAACCACCTGGTGCCGGTGGCCGGCACGCCGCTGGCAGAACAGTCCCCGCTCGATCCGTTCGAGTTCGTGCGCACGATCGCCGCGGCGCGCATCACGATGCCGCGCACTCGCGTGCGCCTGTCGGCTGGCCGACAAGCGCTGGGCGATGCGGTGCAAGCGCTGTGCTTCGTGGCCGGGGCCAACTCGATCTTCTACGGCGACAAGCTGCTGGTGACTGGCAATCCGGATGTGACGGCCGATCAGGCGCTGCTGGAATCCTTGGGCATGAGGGCCGCTTGAGCACAACGCCATGAGCGTGCACCCGTCTCCTGATACCGCACCGGCTGGGCGCAAGCCGATCACGCTGCACCGGCTGCGCGAGATGCACGCGGCGGGCGAGCCCATCAGCGTGCTGACCTGCTACGACGCCGCATTCGCCCGTGTGCTGGACCGCGCCGGCGTCGACTGCCTGTTGATCGGCGACTCCTTCGGCATGGTGTTGCAGGGCCTGAGCAGCACCTTGCCGGTGACGCTGGCTGACACGGCATACCACGTGCGCTGTGTGGCGCAGGGCAACCGCAGCGCCTGGATCATCGGCGACCTGCCCTTCGGCAGCTACCAGCAGTCGCCGGCACAGGCGCTGGCCAGCGCCACGGTGCTGATGCAGGCCGGTGCGCACATGGTCAAGCTCGAAGGTGGTGGCTGGACGCCGGAGACGGTGCACTTCCTGACCCAGCGCGGCATCCCGGTCTGCGCACACCTGGGGCTGACACCGCAGTCGGTGCATGCGCTGGGTGGTTATCGCATCCAGGGCCGCGACGAGGCCTCGGCCGCGACACTGCTGCGCCATGCGCAGCAGCTGGCCGACGCCGGTGCCGCCATGCTGGTGCTGGAGCTCATGCCCTCCGCGGTGGCTGCCAGCATCACTGCGAGCCTGCCGATTCCGACCATCGGCATCGGCGCCGGTGCCGACTGCTCAGGCCAGGTCTTGGTGCTGCACGACATGCTGGGCCTGGGACACGGCAAGCAGCCGCGCTTCGTGCGCGACTTCATGCAAGGTTCGGCCTCGATCGATGCGGCGATCAGCACCTACGTTGCCGACGTGAAGGCACGCCGCTTTCCCGACCCGGCGCTGCACGGCTACCTCTGAGCCGACACCACACCATGCTGGTCGTGCACACCATCGCCGCGCTGCGTGCTGCACTGCCGGTGCCCGGCGCCTGCGCCTTCGTCCCGACCATGGGCAACCTGCACGATGGGCATCTCGCACTGGTGCGGCAGGCGGCATTGCACGGCCTGCCGGTCGTCGTCAGCATCTTCGTCAACCGGCTGCAGTTCGCACCCCACGAGGATTTCGATCGCTACCCTCGCACGCTGGAACGCGACTGCCAGCTGCTGCAGCCGGCCGGCTGCAACATCGTGTTCGCACCCGACGAGCACGAGCTCTACCCCGAGCCACAGACGTTCAAGGTGCTCCCCGATCCAGCGCTGGCCGACATCCTCGAGGGCCACTTCCGGCCAGGTTTTTTCACCGGCGTCAGCACCGTCGTCATGAAGCTGTTCAACGCCGTGCAGCCGCGAATCGCCTTGTTCGGCAAGAAGGACTACCAGCAGTTGCTGGTGATCCGCAGGATGACGCGGCAGTTCGCCCTGCCCATCGTCATCGAAGCGGCCGAGACCTCGCGCGCTGACGATGGCCTGGCGCTGTCGTCTCGCAACGGCTACCTGAGCGCTGGCGAGCGCACGCAGGCCATCGAGCTGTCGCAGGCGCTGGGTGCGTTGGCCCAGCGCTTCGGCGACGGTGTGGCGCCACTGGAATTGCTGGAAACGCAGGCGCTGGCGGCACTGGCAGCCCGCGGCTGGCAACCCGACTACCTGACAGTGCGCCGCCAGTGCGACCTGGGCTCACCCAACGGCGACGACGACCGCGCAGGCGCGTGGGTGGCACTCGGCGCCGCACGGCTTGGTGCCACGCGCCTGATCGACAACATCGAATTCCACGTCTGAATCACCGCCCGGACCGCACGCGTCAGCGACTGGTGTCTGATGGCCTGAGCAGCGGTTGCGCGGCGTGCCACAGCAGTGCACTGGTCGAGAAACACACCCAGGCCGTCCACATCGAATGACTCGGGAAATGCGCACCGCGCATGCTCTGCGCGACGCTGAACAGCATGCCGAAGAACCACACGCCGCCCAGCCAGTAGCGGGCAGCACGAGGTGCAGTGCGGCGCAGTGCGAACCAGCCCGCGAAAAGGCTGAAGGCTGCTGATGCATGGCCCGACGGAAAGCAGCGGCCAGGCCCGCCGTCGTTCACGCCGAAAGCCCAGTGCGACACATGCCGGGCCGTGCGGCCGAACTCGGCCAGATCCCAGGGACAGCTGGTCGCACTGAGCTGCTTGAGGGTGGGAATCAGCAACAGACAGATGACCGTGACAGCCAGCCACCAGATGCGTGTGGCCCGGTTCATCGCGCCCGCAAAGCCCCACGGCCTGAACGCGTGGATCAGGACGACGACGATGGCCGCCGCACTGACCCAGCGCCCGCCTTCGTGGAACACCTGCGAGAAGAGCCAATGGCTCTTCAAGCTGAAGCCCTGCGCGTTGCCAAACCAGCGCTCGACCGTCATGTCGAGACTGGATGCATCCCACGCCAGCAAGGCCAGCAAGCCGAGTGCAATCCAGGTGGCGTCACGCCCCGCGGTCATGGGTCGAAGGTTCATTCACCTTCGATGTTAGATCGGCACTGCTGAAGCGCGACTGAACGCAGGACGCCCGGGCACCCCACCGGGCACCGCGCCGGTGATGGCCTGACAGCGACATGTGTTGCTTTCAGCGCAACACCCGACCCCCTCATTCACGGGGGTCGGGTGGGCGAATTCGCAGAGCACGGCGCGACCGCTGCACTCGGGTCAACCGCCGTTCAGTCGCGGGTCGCTCGGCGTCTGACGGCCTCGATGTACTGCCCGCCATCCGGTGGCAGACCGCTGCGCTGCGAGGTCCACATCATCTCGCCCAGGCACTCCATCACCTCATGATGCGCGTCGTGCAGCGAGCCTCGGCGAGCGGCCAGCAACTCAACGGCCTGCTTGATGCCGCGCGGCTGATCAATCGAGAACTGCTCGCTGATCGACAGGTGCATCGACAGGTGCAGGAACGGATTGGCTCGACCCGCATCTACATCGTAGACAGCGGCCAGCGCCTGATCGACATCGGCCAGCGCTGCGTGGTATTCCGGATGCAAGCCGATCCAGTCTGCAGCGACCATCTCCAGCGCAGTCATGGGCATGCCCGCGCGAAACTTGGCATGTGCTTCGCAAAAAAATCGGCGCACATCGTGCTGAGAAGGTGTGAACATGAGCAGATTGTCAGCGCGCATGCCGCAGAGCGTGGTGCCAGTGTCCTACCGCGCTGGCGTCTGACTCCGGGCCCCTGCGGCGCAGTGGCGACGTGCCCCTCGCTATTGCATTGAAAAAAATTGACCGTAGAATTTTTTCACCTGTGTGTCCGTCATTGAAAGCTGTCCCGTGAGGTATTCAGAACCGAAAGACCGAACCGCAGAGTTGCTTCGCTTGGCTTTGGGACACATGGGGAAACACGAAGCCGCGTTCAATCCCGTGACCTTCACGCTCTGGTACGAGTACGTGGCTGGCATCAACCCCGCGCTGACCGCAGCGATGGACGAGATGCTCGCTGGCGGCAAGGGAATGGATGACAGCGTGGTCATCACCCTGTACCAGAAGCACATCGCACCGGCCGATGAAGCAGTGATGGCACGGATCAGCGGTGAGATGGAGCGTCTGCTGGCCAGCGTTGCTCAAACGGCATCACAGACTGGCGATAAGGCCGGGGCGTTCGGCGATCAACTCACCGGGCTGAATCAGGCGCTTGCATCTCGCGACGTTGAACTGCTTCGCCCTCGCCTGACAGAAGTGATCGCGGGCACTGCCGAAATGAAGAGCTCGGTCGAGGCATTGCAGCAAAAGGTCTCGACCAGCCAGGAAGAAATCAACAGACTGCGCAGCGATCTGGATCGCGCTACCAGCGAAGCACTGTTGTGCCCGATGACGGGGATCCTGAACCGTCGTGGCTTTGAACGGAAGATCGAATCCCTGTTGTCGCAACAAGCCGCCGACGGTCACAGCCACTGCCTGGTGATGCTGGACATCGATCACTTCAAGAAGGTCAACGACACCCATGGCCACCTGATGGGTGACCGTGTACTCCAGGCTGTGGGTGAGATCCTGCGCACCGCAGTGACCGACGCGAACCACGCTGCGGCGCGCTATGGCGGTGAGGAGTTCGCGCTGCTGTTGCCCCAGACCTCGCTCGACAAGTCGGTTCAGTTGGCCGAAGCGGTGCGCAGCCGGACCAAGGCGATGAAGATCCGCAACCGCACGACGCAAGAGGTGCTGCTGACCGTGACCATCTCGGGCGGCGTCACCGCGATGAAGCCGGACGACGACGCCACGTCGCTGATTTCACGTGCCGATGCGGCGCTGTACGCCGCCAAGAACAGCGGACGGGACCGCGTCGTCACCCACGCCTGAACTGCGGAGCTTCACTTGGGGTCGACGTAGCGCTCGACCACCATCGCGTCCATGCGATAACCGCTGGCGCCCATGTAGCTGTCACTGCGCAGCGTTTTCAGCGTACCGCTGACCCACACCGTGTCCATCGAGTGGAAGCCCTTCGGCGGCTTCTCTGCCTTCACGTAGATGATCTGGTTGGCAGGCGGTGGCGGCGTGTGGATGCAGGCGCCGAAATACGGCACAAGCAGAAACTCCTTCAAACCCGCCTTGGTTTCTTCCAGCGGCACCAGGTAGCCCGGGATGCGCACCGAGGCGCCGTCCATGTCGTTGTTGGTCGGCGCGTTGTCCCAGGTCTCGCGCATGCGCTTGAGCATCTCGTTGGCCCGTGGATCGCTGTCGTTCATCAGGCTGAAGTTGATGCTCTTGAACTGCTTGAGCGGATCCCAGTCCTTGGGCACCAGATCGTCCCACTTGATCTCGCGAAACGTGCCGGCTGCCACCGGCTGGCTGACACCGCTGCCGCCGATCGGCTGGCTCGCCGAGGTGGCGGCCGCACCCGCGGAGGGAACGAGGACACACAGGCCGATGCCCAGTGCACCCATGGCCGACCACATTGCACGCCGTTCGATCTTCATCTTCACACCCTCGGGGACAGGCCATCGGCCAGGGACCATCGATACGCGCGCCAGGCCGGGATCAGGCTGGCCACCGCTCCGGCCACCACCACAGCCGCGAACAGGCTCCATTGAGCAGCGCTGGGCGCGGAAAGTTTCAGGTTGACGCCGTAGTGCGCCTGCACCCAGGGCGCCGCCAGTGCGATGAAGAGACCGGTGCTCAGCACCCCCAGCAGCGCGCCACACAGTGTGATCAGCAGCCCTTCACCGGCGAGCAACAACAGCACATGGCGTGGCGCGGCGCCCACCGCGCGCAGCACCGCCAGCTCACGGCGCCGTTCGTTCAGACCGGCCATCACCACCGCGACCAGACCTGCCAGGCTGACCACGCCCACCATCGCCGACATGCCGATCAGCGCTTTTTCACCCACGCCGACCACATCCCAGAGTTCGTCGAGCGCCACGCCGGGCAGCACCGCCATCAAGGGCTCGTCGGCATAGTCGGCCACGAAGCGTTGCACATTGAACACCGCCGCCCGGCCTTTCAGGCCCACCAGCGCTGCGGTCACCACCTTCGGTGTCAGATCGAACTTGCGCGCCTGGTCGGGCGCGATCGACACACCGGGCATCGGCGCACCACCGACCCAGTCGATGTGGATCGCCTCCATCGACTGCAGGCTGATGTGCACCGTGCGATCCACTGGCGTGCCGGTGCGCGCCAGGATGCCGACCACGGTGAACGGTTTGTCGGCATGCTCGGCACCGGGCAGGCCACCTGCACCGTGCGTCAGCGTGAGCTTGCTCCCGAGCCGGTAGCCAAGCGCATCGGCGACCTCGGCACCCAGCACCGCGCCATACAAGCCGTCGATGCCATCGGCAAACGCACGGCCTTGCGCCAGAACCAGCGGCTCGCGGTCACCGTACAGAAAGCGATTGAAGTAATCGGCCGTGGTGCCGAGCACCGCATAGCCTCTGTGCGTATCGCCCAGCGACAGCGGCACCACCCACGCCACCGCGCGGTGCTTCGCGATGGCCTCGACGCTGCTCATGCGGATGTTGTTGGTCGCACTGCCCACACGGAACACCGCATACAGCATCAATTGAACCGAGCCGGTACGCGCACCGACGACGAGATCGGTGCCGCTGACCGACTGCGAGAAGTTCTCGCGCACATCGGTACGCACCTGCTCGAAGCCGAGCAGCAGGAAAGTCGACAGCGCGACCGACAACAGCACCAGCGACAGCGTCGCCCGGCGGTTCCAGGCACTGCGCCAGGCCAGTGTCAACAGCGCGCTCATGCCGCGCCCTCGGCCGAGGTGGATGACGCGGCGCGGTTGATGTCCGACAGCGACAGCCGTTCGTCGAAGCGCGCTGCCAAGCGCTCGTCGTGGCTGACGAAAACCAGCGTGCCACCAGACGAACGGCAAGCCTCGAGCAGCAAGTCCATGAAACCATCGCGCAAGGCCGCGTCGAGCGCCGAGGTCGGCTCATCGGCAATCACCACCTCGGGCCGGCCGATCAGCGCGCGTGCCGCGGCCACCCGCTGCTGCTGGCCGACCGACAACTGGGAGGCGGGCCGCGTCCACAGCGCTTCTGCCAGACCGACCCGCTGAAGCAGGTCACGCGCCGCTGCGCCAGGAGCGCCACCGTCCAGCGTGGCCCGCTCGCGGCGCAGGGCCGAGAAGCGGCAAGGCAGCAGCACGTTGTCGAGCACGCTGAGATAGGGCAGCAGATTGAACTGCTGGAAGATGTAGCCCAGGTGATCGGCGCGAAAGGCGTCGCGTCGCGCGCCCGACAGATCAGACCAGCGGGTGCCCAGCAGACTCACCGAACCGGCACTTGGCAGCAAGACCCCCGCCATCAATCCGAGCAGCGTGCTCTTGCCGCCACCGCTCGGGCCGTGCAGGAACACGGTTCGGCCGGCCGCGATGGTGAGCCTGTCGATGACAATGCAATCGGGCACCGCGCCGTGGCCCCACGACGCAGGCCATGCGAAGCGCAGGTCTTGAACCTCAATCACCCAACAACTTTCAATTCAGAAAGACCGGTGCCGGACACCTCGTTGAGAGCAGCCCGCTCAGCCAAGGTTCAATGAACGGTCGCTGCGCCGCGCGAAATAAAACCATTCGTTGCCCGGCAGCGCCTTGGTGTTCGGGAACACGATGTAGCCGTCGCCCTGCGCGGTGACGACGGTGCCGTCGTGCCGGTGGCCGATGGGCTCGCCCGCTTGCACCGGATCGAAGCTGGCCCAGGGCTTGACGAAGGTGTCGCCCGGATGCAGCCGATCGGTGACGTGGAGCAGTCGCAGCACCTCGATGTCGCCGCGCGGTGCGGGCGCTGGCACGTCGATCATGCGCAGATGTGCGAGCGTGTGGATGATCGCCCGGTAGGCCACATCCGGCCCGGCCGGATCGTCGTGCTGGCCGCATTCCAGCGTGATCGCCATGCCGCCGACGCTGCGCATGTACTCGGTGGTGCCGATGCCATAGCGCGGATCGGTGTTGAGCAGCTTCGCCCGCGCACTGCGCGGGTCATCGGACAGCTGGGCACGCTGCACGCGCGCTGCCACGCCGTCGGCATAGGTTTCCAGCCAGCCTTCGACCAGACGCCGTGGGCCCAGCCGCACCGCCAACGCCTCCTCCTGCGCGGCCAGCGCAAAGGGCTGGAGCGTGCCTTCGTTGTTGGTCGGGCCAAGCATCGCGAACGGCTCACCCGGTGAGTGGAAGGAATGCAGGTCGATCAGCACGTCGTGCTGCGCCAGCAACGGACACAGCGCATTGGCGACGCGGTCCTCGAAATCCTGCGGGTGTGCCACCGGGCCGAGGTTGCGGTTGAGGTTCCGATCCCCCTCGCGCCGCACGAGTTCGTAGGCCTTCTGGTTGGTGATCGGCACGAACGACACGCTGCCACGCACCAGCGTCAGCTGCTTGGCCCCGAACTCGGCCCACACCCGCTCGATCGCGCGCGGCCCGCAGACTTCGTTGCCATGGACCGCGCCCAGCACGATCAGGCGTGGCCCGGCGTGCTCGGCCCGGAGTCCGACGACGTTGAAGGGTGCGGTGCTGAGGGGCTCGGCGTTCGGCATGGCAAGGTCAGGTGGTGGCTGTGATCACGGCCGGGGCGCAGTGTCCCGCCATGGCGGCTGCTGCACCCTCGATCGCGCCCGGTATTCTGTATGCAAGGCTGTGCGCAAAGGCCAAGGACCCGGCCGGTAGAATGCACCCATGCATTTGCGCTTCCTTGCTCGCCTCGCGTTCAACGCGCACGGCGCCACGCACCGGCAGACCTCGCGCGATCGAATTTGACGCTGCGGCCCGGCGTGCGAGCCGACTGCCGCTGCCGCCAGGCGAGATGAGTGCCCGGTCGTTGGGCACCGTCCCGGCGGCCTCACCCTCCTGTCTGTTGACCCCGCGCATGGCGCGAATGCCACCTGTCGAGATCTCAGCATGTCCACCGAAAAGTCCTCTGCCAACGCCCCGGGTGCCGACACCTCGGGCCTGCGTGCCACGCTGAACCTGCCGGACACGCCGTTCCCGATGCGCGGCGACCTGCCCAAGCGTGAACCAGCCTGGGTCAAGCAGTGGGAGGACGCCGGCACCTACCAGCGCTTGCGCGAGGCCCGTTGTGGCGCGCCGAAGTTCGTGCTGCACGATGGCCCGCCGTATGCCAATGGCCAGATCCACATCGGCCACGCGGTCAACAAGGTGTTGAAGGACATGATCGTCAAGGCGCGCCAGCTGAAAGGCCTGGACGCGACCTACGTCCCCGGCTGGGATTGCCACGGCTTGCCGATCGAGAACCAGATCGAGAAGACCCACGGCCGCAAGCTGCCGCGCGCCGAGGTACAGGCCAAGAGCCGTGCGTATGCGACCGAGCAGATCGCGCAGCAGATGGCCGACTTCAAGCGCCTGGGCGTGCTGGCCGACTGGGCGCACCCCTACCGCACGATGGACTTCGGCAACGAGGCCGGCGAGATCCGCACGCTGAAGCGCGTGATGGAGCGCGGCTACGTCTACCGGGGCTTGAAGCCCGTCTACTGGTGCTTCGACTGTGGCTCGTCACTGGCCGAGTTCGAGATCGAATACGCCGACAAGAGCTCGCAATCGCTGGACGTGGCCTTCCTGTGCGCCGAGCCGGATCGGCTGGCCGCAGCATTCGGGCTGCCGTCGCTGGCCAAGGACGCGTTCGCCGTGATCTGGACCACCACCGCGTGGACCATCCCTGCCAACCAGGCGCTGAACCTGAACCCGGCGCTCGAGTACAGCCTGGTTGACACCGAACGCGGCCTGCTGCTGCTGGCCTCGGCGCGTGTCGAAGACAGTCTGAAGCGCTACGGTGTGCAAGGCAGCGTGATCGCCACCGCGCTGGGCGAGAAGCTCGACGGCATCCACTTCCGCCACCCGCTCGCCCATGTCGATGCGGGCTACGACCGTCTGAGCCCCGTCTACCTCGCCGACTACGCCACTGCCGACGACGGCACCGGCCTCGTGCATGCGGCACCGGCCTACGGCGTGGAGGACTTCCGGTCCTGCGTCGCGCACGGCATGGCGATCGACGCCATCCTGAACCCGGTCACCGGCAGCGGGGTCTACGACGCAGGCCTGCCGTTGTTCGGCGGGCAGCACATCTGGAAGGCCTGCGCCGTCATCATCGATGCGCTCCGTGATGCGGGTCGCCTGCTCGCCACCGCCACCTTCCAGCACAGCTACCCGCACTGCTGGCGACACAAGACACCGGTGATCTACCGCGCCGCCGCGCAGTGGTTCGTGCGCATGGACGAGGCGACCACCGACACCGCCGGCGTGTTCGCCACCGACCCGGCGCCGCAGACGCTGCGCCAGAGCGCGCTGGCTGCCATCGACGCGACCACGTTCTACCCCGAGAACGGCCGGGCCCGGCTGCGCGACATGATCGCCAACCGGCCCGACTGGTGCATCAGCCGCCAGCGCAACTGGGGCGTGCCGCTGCCGTTCTTCCTGCACCAGGACAGCGGCGAACTGCACCCGGACACGCTGGCGCTGATGGACCGCGCGGCCACGCTGGTCGAGCAAGGCGGCGTCGAAGCGTGGTCGCAACTCGATCCGCGCGACTGGCTGGGCGACGACGCTGCGCACTACACCAAGAGCAACGACATCCTCGATGTGTGGTTCGACTCGGGCAGCACCTTCAACCACGTGCTGCGGGGCTCGCACCAAGGTGCGGGTCAGGCCGAGGGCCCCGAGGCCGACCTCTACCTCGAAGGCCACGACCAGCACCGCGGCTGGTTCCATTCGTCGCTGCTGATCGCCTGCGCGATCGAAGACCACGCGCCCTACAAGGGCCTGCTGACGCACGGCTTCGCCACCGATGGCCAGGGCCGCAAGATGAGCAAGTCGCTGGGCAACGTGGTGGCACCGCAGTCGGTCAGCGACAAGCTGGGCGCCGAGATCGTGCGGCTGTGGGTGGCCAGCACCGACTACTCGGGCGACCTGAACATCGACGACAAGATCCTCGCGCGCGTGGTCGATGGCTACAGGCGCATCCGCAACACGCTGCGCTTCCTGCTCGCAAACACCAGCGACTTCGATGTGTCGAAGGATGCGGTTCCGCTTGGGGAGCTGCTGGAGATCGACCGCTACGCCCTGGCCCGCGCGGCGCAGTTCCAGGCCGAGGTGCTGGCGCACTACGAGGTGTATGAGTTCCACCCGGTGGTGGCCAAGCTGCAGGTCTATTGCAGCGAGGACCTCGGCGCGTTCTACCTCGACGTGCTGAAGGATCGTCTGTACACCACGGCACCGAAGAGCCTGGCACGTCGCAGTGCGCAGACCGCGCTCTGGCACATCACGAACGCGATGCTGCGCTGGATGGCGCCGTTCCTCAGCTTCACCGCCGAAGAGGCCTGGCCGATCTTCGCGCCGGGCCGGTCGTCGTCGATCTTCATCGAGACCTACAGCGACACCGCGGCCTGGGCCGATGACGCACTGCTGGCAAAGTGGTCGCGCATCCGCGAGATCCGCGAGTTCGCCAACAAGCAGATCGAAGCCGTGCGTGCCGCGGGTCAGCTCGGCTCGTCACTGCAGGCTTCGATTGCGATCACTGCGGGTGCCGATGATCATGCGCTGCTGGTGTCACTGGCCGACGGGTTGAAGTTCGTCACGATCACCTCTGAGGCGCATTTGAACGCTGGCCCCGAGTTGGCGGTCAGCGTGGTGCCATCGAAAGCACCGAAGTGCGAGCGCTGCTGGCACTACCGTGACGACGTGGGCCAAGACGCTGCCCATCCGACGATCTGCGGCCGCTGCACCAGCAACCTCTACGGTGACGGCGAAGTCCGCCGCGTGGCCTGAGATGGCCGCCAAGAACGCTTCGGGCTCGAGCCTGCTCCCCTGGCTGGGCCTGGCGCTGCTGATCATCTTGTCGGATCAAATCACCAAGACGCTGATCATCGGCAGCTTCGAACTCGGTGACAGCCACACCGTCACCTCGTTCTTCAACCTGGTTCGGGTGCACAACCCGGGCGCCGCCTTCAGCTTTCTGGCAGACGCCTCCGGGTGGCAGCGCTGGTTCTTCGTCGCACTCGGGATGGTGGCCACCGTGGCCATCGTCTGGATGTTGAAAAGCCACGGTGGGCAGCGTCTGTTCAGTCTGGCACTGTCGCTGATCCTCGGCGGTGCACTGGGTAACGTGATCGACCGCCTGCTGCACGGGCACGTGATCGATTTCCTGCAGTTCCACTGGGATTGGCTGGCCCCGATGTTCCACGGGGGCTACTTCCCCAGCTTCAACCTCGCCGACAGCGCGATCACCGTCGGCGCGGTGCTGCTGATCGTCGACGAGGTGCTGCGCGTGCGCCGCGGCTGAACCCGCCAGCACCCGGCTCAGGGCAGCAGGATGCTGCACCCCGTCGTCAGCCGGGCTTCCAGATCGCGGTGGGCCTGCGCCGCATCGGCCAGCGCATAACGGCGCTCCACCGGGATCTTCACCGCGCCACTCGCAACCACCGCGAACAGGTCGTCGGCCATCGCCTGGGTGGCCTCGCGCGTGGCGATGTGGGTGAACAGCGTCGGCCGCGTCACGTACAACGACCCCTTGGCCGCCAGCACGCCCAGCTCCACCGGCGGTGCCTTGCCCGAGGCGTTGCCGAAATTGGCCAGCAGGCCAAAGGGCTGCAGCACGTCGAGCGACTTCTCGAAGGTGTCGAGCCCCACCGAGTCATAGACCACCTTCACACCGCGGCCGCCGGTGATGTCCTTCACCCGGGCCACGAAATCCTCGCGCCGGTAGTTGATCGCGTGCACGGCGCCGTTTTGCAGCGCCAGCGCGCACTTCTCGTCGCTGCCGGCGGTGCCGATCAACTGCAAGCCGAGTGCGCGCGCCCACTGGCAGGCGATCAAACCGACCCCGCCTGCCGCGGCGTGGAACAGGATGAAGTCGCCGGGCTGCAGACCGCCCTGCGGCAGCGTCTTTTTCAGCAGGTACTGCGCCGTCAGGCCCTTGAGCATCATCGCCGCAGCGGTCTCGACATCGATACCGTCGGGCAGCTTGACCACGCACTTGGCGGGCATGACGCGCGCTTCGCAGTAACTGCCCGGCGGCGTGCTGGCATACGCGGCGCGATCGCCTGCGCGCAGGTGGGTCACCCCCTCGCCCACGGCCTCGACGACGCCGGCACCTTCCATGCCCAGCCCGGCCGGCAGCGGCAGCGGATACAGCGCCGTGCGGTGGTACACATCGATGAAGTTGAGGCCACAGGCCTGGTGGCGTATGCGGATCTCACCCGGCCCGGGCTCGCCGATCGGCACCTCGACCAGCCGCATGGCCTCCGGCCCGCCGGGTTGATCGATGCGGATGGCGCGGGTGGTACACGCAGGTGCAGCGGACATCTGAGGGCTCCGAAAAAGTGAGGTGCGCTATCGTGCCCGAAGCCAGCTGCCATCACACGACCGGGTGTTTCACATGAAAAGGCTGACCACCGCTCCGAATCTGGCCATCGCCACGCTGTGGGCTGACATGCTGTGCCACGCCGGCGTGCCCACGACGATCCAGCGCGCCTACAACAGCAGCCTGGCGGGGCAGGTGCCACCCGATCAGGCGCTGCCCGAACTGTGGCTGACCGATGCCGACAATTTCGAGCGGGCCGAGCGGTTGCTCGACGAACTGCGCGCGCCGGTGTCGCGGCATTGGTGGTGCACCGACTGCCGGGAGCTGATCGACGGCCCGTTCGAGCAATGCTGGAACTGCGGCGCGGCGATGCCTCAGGGGGATGGCAACACCGTCGGTTGATTCGCATCCGGCCGGCGCCACGGGTCCAGGTGCGTCATCAGTGTGAGCACCCGATGGCGCTGCAGGACCCGATCCCGCGCGGCGACCGTGATCTCGTGGCCGGCCTCGACGGTGAGTTGCCCATCGACCTCGATGTGCGCATCGACGACGATCATGTCGCCCATCTTGCGGGTGCGCAAGTCGTGCACGCCACGGATGCCCGGGGTGTCGGCCAGCGTCTGGCGGATCGCCTCGACCTCCTGTTCGTCGACCGCGCGGTCCATCAGGTCGTGCAGGGCGTCCCATCCGAACGACCACCCCATGCGCACGATCATGAAGCCCACGATCGCTGCGGCGATCGGATCCAGGATCGGGTAGCCCGCCAGGTTGCCGACGATGCCCACACCCACCACCAGTGACGATGCGGCATCCGAGCGCGCATGCCAGGCATTGGCCACCAGCATGCTCGACTTGACGCGCTTGGCCACCGCCAGCATGTAGCGAAACAGCGCCTCCTTCGCCACCAGTGCACCCCCAGCCACCCACAGCGCCACGGTGTGCACCGTGGGCACCGACTCCGGCGACTGGAGCTTGGTCACCGCCGACCACAACATGCCCGCCCCAACGGCCAGCAGCAGCGCGCCCAGGGCCAGCGACGCGGCGGTTTCGAAGCGCTGGTGGCCATACGGATGCTCATCGTCAGCATCCTTGCGGCTGTGATGTCCGGCCAGCAGCACGATGAAGTCGGACACCAGATCGGACAACGAATGGATGCCATCGGCAATCAGGCCCTGCGACTTCGACATGACGCCCACCGCGATCTGGATGGTGGAGAGCAGCAGGTTGACGGCCACGCTCACCCAGGTGCTGCGCGAGGCAGCTGCCGCGCGCTCGTTCAAGCGGGCGGGTGAGTCTTCTGAATCGTCGGTGTAGGTGGAAAGCCTCATGGGTGTCAGGTTCACAGGGGATGTCCAAGTGTGCCGTTGATGAAGGGAGCGCCTGTCGAGTCTGCAACGGCAGTCTGAGGGCTGCCTGATCAGCGGGCAGAGAGCAGAGGGCATGTGCCGCGGTAAGAAATCCCTAAGGCGGCCGCCTGAACATGGCTGCCAGGGAAACACCATGAACACCACCCCAGGAACTCGACATCTGATCGCCATGGTCGTCTGCGCAATTGCAGCGGTCTCGGGCGCCAGAGCGGCCACGCCGGCCGAACTGCTGGCGGGCTACAGCGCGCAGGCAGGTGCGGCGGCGTCGCCCGAGCGCGGGCGGGCCTTCTTCACCGGGCCGCACGGCCGCGAGTGGAGTTGCTCGTCTTGCCACGGCATCACACCCACGCAAGAAGGCAAGCACGCCTCGACCGGCAAGGTGATCGCGCCGCTGGCCCCAGCGGCGCATGCAGAGCGATTCACGAACCCGGCCAAGGCAGAGAAATGGTTTCGCCGCAACTGCAACGACGTCGTGGGCCGCGAGTGCACGGCCGGCGAGAAGGCCGATGTGCTCAGCTGGCTGCTGACGCTGAAGCGTTGACCGCCGCACTCAATGTTCAACAGCCGTCTCGACCGATCAACATGCACCGACAGTTCACTCTACGCATCATGGCAGCGCTGCTGCTGGTGGTCTCCGCACTGAGCGGCCTGCCGAACGCGCAGGCCGAGGGTGGCATGCGCTACGCAGTCAACTCGGCGCCCCCGGCCTATCAGCAGGAGTGCGCGGCCTGCCACATCGCCTATCCACCCGGCTTGCTGCCCGCGGCATCGTGGCAACGGCTGATGAGCAACCTGCCTCGCCACTTCGGCACCGATGCCTCGCTCGATGCTGCCACGGCCAAGGAGATATCGACCTGGCTGAGCCGGAATGCGGGCACGCGCCACGGCCTGACGGCGCCACCCGAAGACCGCATCACACGCTCTGCCTGGTTCCTCCGCCAGCACGACGAGGTACCCACCGACGCCTGGAAACGAGCGTCCATCAGGAGCGCGTCCAACTGCTCGGCGTGTCACAGCCGGGCCTCTCAAGGAGATTTCGATGAAGACCATGTCCGCATCCCTCGCTGACGCTGGCGCTGCTCCGGCGGCCCGACCCACCATGCTGGTGTGGGACCTGCCGGTGCGCGTCTTCCACTGGCTGATGGTGATGAGTTTTGCAGGCGCCTACCTCACGGCCGAAAGCGAACGCTGGCGGCTCGTGCACGTGACCCTCGGCTACACGATGGTGGGGCTGGTCGTGTTTCGCCTGGCCTGGGGCCTGATAGGCAGCCGGTACGCCAGGTTCTCGAACTTCGTGCGCGGGCCGGCGGCCGTCGGGCGTTACCTGCGCAGCCTCGTCAGCGGCCGACCGGAACACCACGTCGGCCACAACCCGGCAGGCGCACTGGCGATCCTGGCACTGCTGGGCCTGACGATGGCCATCGGGCTGTCGGGCTGGTCGGTCTACAACGACCTCGGTGGCGAATGGTCGGAGGAGCTCCACGAATTGGCGGCCAATACCATGCTGGCCGTGATCGGCGTGCACATCGCCGGGGTCCTGCTCAGCAGCAGACTGCACCGCGAGAACCTGACCGCCTCGATGATCACCGGCCGCAAGTCCGGTCGCCCCGAAGACGGCGTTCGCAACGCCTGGCGCAGCGTGGCCCTGCTCATGCTGGTGGCGGTGCTGGGGTTCTGGTGGCTGCAGTGGCAAGGGGCCCCGGCCAGCGGCATCAGCCACAAGCCGACAGCCCCTGCGCTCGCGCATGATCGCGACGAAGACTGAACCCAGCAGACATCCGGTTTCTGACATGCGCATCCTTCTGGCCGAAGACGACCCCCTGCTGGGCGAGGGTCTGCAAGCGGGGCTGCGGCAGCTCGGTTTCCTCGTGGACTGGGTGCGTGATGGCGCCGCCGCCGAGCGTGAGCTGCGCACCGACTGCTACGCTGCGGCCGTGCTCGATCTCGGGCTGCCCAGGATGGACGGGATGGACGTGCTCGCTGCGCTGCGACGCAGTGGCAACGCGCTGCCGGTGCTCGTGTTGACCGCGCGCGACGGACTGCCGGACCGCATCAGCGGGCTCGATGTCGGCGCCGATGATTACGTGGTCAAGCCAGTGGATCTGCACGAACTCGCCGCCCGGCTGCGTGCGCTGATACGCCGCTCGCACGGCCGGCCCCAAGAGATCCTGACCGCCCAGGATGTGCGACTGGACCCGGCGGCGCGCAGCGTCGAGCAGGCTGGCAAGGCGGTCCTGCTTTCGGGGCGTGAGTTCGATCTGCTGCAGGCGCTGTTGCTCAACGCCGGGCGCGTGTTGTCGCGTGAGCAGCTCGAGAAGCGCGTCTACGGCTGGGGTCAGGAGGTCGACAGCAATGCGGTCGAAGTGCACATCCACCACCTGCGGCGCAAGCTGGGTTCGACCTTGATCCAGACGGTGCGCGGCGTGGGATACATGCTGCTGCGCGACACTCCGAAGACATGACACTGGCGCCACGCTCGCTCCAAGGTCGGCTGCTCGGGCTGATCGTGGGTCTGGTGGTGGCTGTCTGGGTCGTCACCGTGGTGGTGACATCGCTCGACGCCCGACACGAACTCGACGAACTGCTCGATGGCCACCTCGCCCAGGCAGCAGCGTTGCTGGTGGTGCAGCAGGCCAGCGATGGCGATGACGACGACGTGGTGGACGCGCCACTGCTGCACCGCTACGCCCCGAAGGTTGCCTTCCAGGTGTTCCACGACGGGCAGCTGACGATGCGCTCGGTCACCGCGCCGACAACCCCGATGGCCGGGATCGACGCCGACTTCGAGTCAGGATTCCGGACGGTGCGGATCGACAGGGTGGACTGGCGTGTGTTCGCCACCCGCGGCGTGCAGCGCGATGTGCAGGTGTACGTTGGCGAGCAGTTGGCCTCACGCGAGGCCATCCTGTGGGCGGTGCTGCGCAGCACGCTGTGGCCGATGGCCGCCGCGCTGCCACTGCTGGCCGTGGCGATCGGCTGGGCGGTGCATCGCGGTGTCGCACCGCTCAAGCGACTGGGACACGCGTTGGCCCAGCGTGAGCCCCAGGCGTTGACGCCGGTACGAGTCGACGGCGCCCCCTCCGAGATGACACCGATGCTCGACGCGCTCAACGGCCTGCTCTCCCGCATCGGCGAGTTGATGGCCTCCGAACGACGCTTCACCGCCGATGCAGCGCATGAACTGCGCACACCGATCGCGGCCATCCGCTTGCACGCGCAGGTCGCGCAGGGAGAAGCCCATGACGCGATGCGCCAGCGGGCGCTCGCCGCCACCCTCGAGGGCTGCGACCGAGCCACCCGGCTGGTCGAGCAGTTGCTCACCTTGTCGCGGCTGGAGGCCGGTGCGGTACCCCTGGGGCAGGAAGTCGACTTGAATGCGGTGGTGCGCGGCGCGGTGGCCGAGCTCGCACCGCAGGCGATCGACAAGCAGCAATCCATCGAGGTCGATGCGCCGGAGCCCTGCCAGGTCCGCGGCGATGCCTTGCTGCTCGCCGTACTGGTGCGCAACCTGGTCGACAACGCGATCCGCTACAGCCCGGCCCAGGGCCACATCCAGATTGCGCTGCGTCGGCAGCCAGACGGCGTCCGGCTCTTGGTCGACGACAGCGGACCGGGCATGAGCCCGTCCGACATGCAGCGCCTCGGCGAGCGCTTCTTCCGCGTTCTGGGCACGGCACAAAGCGGCAGCGGGCTGGGCTGGTCGATCGTGCAGCGCATCGCGGCCGTGCACCGGGCCAAAGCGGCGATCGGTCGCGCGAACGGCCTGGGCGGGCTGTCGGCCACGGTGGACTGGCCGCTCCCCTGAAGCGCTTTCGGCCGGGCCGCGGTCACGGCGATTGACGCCGCCGCGATGACCTGGCTTGCGGACTTTCCGTATATTTCTATAATCATGGAATTATGGAAGAACCAGACGTCATCGCCGCATTGGCGGCGCTTGCCCAGCCGGCACGGCTGCGGGTGTTCCGTGCGCTGGTGGTCGCCGGCCCGAAGGGCATGACGCCAGGCGCGCTGGCCGAAGCCCTGAGGGTGCCGGCCTCTACGCTGTCGTTCCACCTGAAAGAACTGATGCACGCCAGCCTCGCCACACAGCAGCGTGACGGCCGCAGCCTGATCTACCGCGCAGGCTTCGAGCAGATGAACGGCCTGATGGCCTACCTGACAGCGAACTGCTGTGCCGGCGAGGCCTGCGCCGAGGTGACTACCCCATCCTGCACAAGCTGCTGAATTCCCGACACGAAAGGTATTCCCATGTCAGACACCCCTCAGCACGTGCTGTTCATCTGCACCGGCAACTCGGCCCGCTCGATCCTGGCCGAAGGCCTGCTCAACCACCTGGGCCGCGGCCGGTTCGTCGCGCATTCGGCCGGCAGCCATCCGAATGGCATCGTCAACCCATTCGCGCTGTCGACCTTGCAGGCGCTCCACATCCCGAGCGACGGCTTTCGCAGCAAGAACTGGGACGAGTTCTCGCAGCCCGGCGCGCCGGCGCTCGACTACGTCTTCACCGTGTGCGACAACGCGGCGGGCGAGATGTGCCCGGTGTGGCCCGGCCAGCCGATGACGGCGCACTGGGGCGTGCCCGATCCTGCTGCGGTCGAAGGCACGGATGAGGCCAAGGCCCGGGCCTTCATGGACACCGCGATCACGCTGAAGCGCCGCATCGAGCTGATGCTGTCGCTGCCCATGGCCAGTCTGGACCGCATGGCGATCCACCGCGAGCTCAGGCAGATCGGCCAGGCCTGAACGGCGGCGAGTCATGATGAACACCACCACCCTGCCCGCACCCGCGTCAGTGCCCGCGCCGATGAGCATCTTCGAGCGTTACCTGAGCGTCTGGGTGTTCCTCTGCATCGTCGCGGGGATCACGCTGGGGCAGCTGTTCCCGGGGCTGTTCCAGGCCGTCGGCCGCATGGAGATCGCGAAGGTCAACCTGCCCGTCGGTCTGCTGATCTGGGTGATGATCATCCCGATGCTGCTGAAGGTCGACTTCGCGGCGCTGTCGCAGGTCAGTCAGCACTGGCGCGGCATCGGCGTCACGCTGTTCGTCAACTGGGCGGTCAAGCCGTTCTCGATGGCATTGCTGGGCTGGATCTTCATCCGCCATGTGTTCGCGCCTTATCTGCCAGCCGATCAGGCCGACAGCTATGTGGCCGGGCTGATCCTGCTGGCCGCTGCGCCCTGCACCGCGATGGTGTTCGTGTGGAGTCGGCTGACCGGCGGCCACCCGCTGTTCACGCTGTCGCAGGTGGCACTGAACGACACCATCATGGTGTTCGCCTTCGCACCCATCGTCGCGTTGCTGCTGGGCCTGTCGGCCATCGTTGTGCCGTGGGCCACGCTGATCACGTCGGTCGTGCTTTACATCGTGATCCCGGTGGTGATCGCGCAGCTCTGGCGCAGGGCACTGCTCCGCCGCGGCCAAGCCGTTTTCGATGCGACGCTCGCCAAGATCGGTCCCTGGTCCATCACGGCGCTGCTGGCCACGCTGGTGCTGCTGTTCGCATTTCAGGGCCGCGCCATCCTTGAGCAGCCGCTGGTGATCGCGATGCTGGCCGTGCCGATCCTGATCCAGGTGTTCTTCAACTCCGGCCTGGCCTACTGGCTGAACCGACGCCTCGGCGAATCGCACGCGGTGGCCTGCCCGTCGGCCTTGATCGGCGCGAGCAACTTCTTCGAGCTGGCGGTGGCGGCGGCGATCAGCCTGTTCGGCTTCGAATCCGGCGCGGCACTCGCCACCGTGGTCGGCGTGCTGATCGAGGTGCCTGTGATGCTGCTGGTGGTGAGGTGGGTGAACAACAGCAAGGGCTGGTACGAGCAGGGGATGGTTGAGAATCGCCGGCGTGTCTGAGCACCCGATTTCTCTGCCGAACATCGATGCCGCGCTGTTCACGGTGCCGAGCATCGATCGGCTGCTGCCGACATCTCCGTCCACCCACCCGCCGCGTTTCCTGCTGCTCTACGGATCACTCAGGGAACGCTCCTACAGCCGCCTCTTGAGCGAGGAAGCCGCGCGGCTGCTGCAGGCAATGGGCGGTGAGACACGGTTGTTCGACCCGACCGGCCTGCCCTTGCCCGACGCCGCGCCCGAGTCGCATCCCAAGGTGGCCGAGTTGCGCGAGTTGGCGCACTGGTGCGAAGGCATGGTGTGGTGCTCGCCCGAGCGCCACGGCGCCATGACCGGCATCATGAAAGCGCAGATCGACTGGATTCCGCTCAGCCTGGGCGCGGTGCGGCCGACACAGGGCAAGACGCTGGCAGTGATGGAAGTCTCGGGCGGCTCGCAGTCCTTCAATGCCGTCAATCAGCTGCGCGTACTGGGCCGCTGGATGCGGATGCTGACGATCCCGAACCAGTCGTCGGTGGCCAAGGCCTTCCTTGAGTTCGACGAGGCTGGGCGCATGAAGCCGTCGGCCTACTACGACCGCGTGGTCGACGTGATGGAAGAACTGATGAAGTTCACGCTGCTGACCCGCGATGCAACCTCGTACCTTGTCGACCGCTACAGCGAACGCAAGGAAAGCGCGGACGCGCTGTCGCAACGAGTGAACCAGAAAAGCATCTGAGAGAGTCGCCCGGCTGACCAGATCAGCAAGCGGTTGTCGACCTGCCCGACTCACCCCCGCCATCGAGGGTCGGCGGGGTGACCAACTTCGAAAGCTCGGCCACACCGACAGGGGGGCACACCAGCCAGGGCACCACGTACAGCCGCTTCGCCAAACCGGCAGAGAGCCGCGCCATCTGCTTGCGTTCGCCGATCAGCCGCGCTGCCAGCAGCGGATCGTGCGTGCCAGCGGCCAGAACGCTCTTGTTGAGAACCCAGGCGTGCGGCTCGATATGGGCGCGTCGGAGGTCGTCCTGCAGCGCAGCGGCCTGCGAGACAGGGGTCACCTCAGGCAATGCCACCAGGATGATCTTCGTGTACGCGGCATCCTGCAGCCGCATCAGCGGCGTGACGATGTGCGCGCCTCCACGCCCTTCGAATTCGCGCATCATCTGGCGGTGGTAGGCACCCGTGGCGTCCATCAGCAGCAGCGAGTGCCCCGTCGGCGCGGTGTCCAGCACGACGAATGCACTGCGACCCTCGCTGACGATGCGCGAAAACGCATGAAACACCGCCACCTCCTCGGTACACGGTGACCGCAGATCTTCGAGCAGCAACGCCCGCTGCTGCGCATCGAGGCCAGGTGACTTCGCCGCCATGATCTTGTCGATGTAGTGCTGCGTTTCGGCCTTCGGATCGATTCGGCTGACGCGCAGCCCGGGAACCACCCCATCCAACGTACCGGCCAGATGCGCCGCAGGATCGGTGGTACTGAGATGCACCGACTTGCCTCGCTGGACCAGGCCGAGCGCAAGCGCTGCCGCGACGGTGGTCTTGCCAACCCCACCCTTGCCCATCACCATGATCAGGCCGTGTACCGCTGTGGCCAGTTCGTTGACCAGTGCATCCAGGCCGGGGACACGCTCGACAGGTTCAACGGAGCTGCGGAGCACCGACTCCCCTGGGTCGACGCTCTCAGGCTTCGTCCCGAGCAGCGCGCGCAGCGCAGGCAATCCAACGGTATCGAAAGAACGCAGCGGAACACGATCCTGAGGCAGGGCCCGCAGCGACAGCGGCATCTCGGCCAATGCCTTGAGCCCCAGTGCTTCGATGGCACAGGCAATGGCGTCGGCCCGGTCCTTGGCGTGAAAGACGCCATTGACGACGAGACGCTGATTCTTCAATCCGAGCGAATTCAACTCTTCAGACGTTCGGGCCGCCTCCAACACCGCCCCCGAGTCCGGCCGCGTCACCAGAATCACCGTCGTGAGCGCCGGATCGCTGAGGGCAGCCAACGCGGCCTTGAAGCGAGCCTCCTGCATCTTCAAACCCGAGTGAGGGCCCAGGCACGACGCCCCCCGGTCGTTGCCCGCAAGAAAACCACTCCAGGCCTGAGGCAGGCTCAACAAGCGCAAGGTGTGACCCGTCGGCGCGGTGTCGAAGACGATGTGGTCGACATCGCCAGCACCGCCAGCAAGCAGCGAAGCGAACTCGTCGAACGACGCGATCTCGGTGGTGCAGGCGCCGGAGAGTTGCTCGCGGACCGTGGCGATTTCGGCACCACCAGTGCCGATCTCCATCTGCGCGATGACCCTTTGTCGATAGGCTTCTGCCGCCGTGTCCGGGTCGATGTTGAGCACCGACAAGCCAGGCGCGCCAGGCACCGGCACCGGCGTGTTTCGCAACTCGATTCCCAGCATCTCATCGAGGTTCGAAGCCGCGTCGGTGCTGACGAGCAAGACCCGCTTGCCAACGTCGGCCAAGGCGAGCGCAGCGGCTGTGGACAGCGATGTCTTGCCGACTCCGCCCTTGCCGGTGAAGAACAGATGCCGCGTCGGCCGATGGAGGAACCCCGGCGTGTCGGGACGCAACCATGACAGAACCTCTGCGTGAGAGGGCAGTCCGCCACTGTGCACCACCTGTCCGTCGATCACGACGGCCGGTGTCATGTGGATGCCGTGGCGCCGAATCTCGTCCGGGTCCTCGACTTTCACGATGTCGACTTCCACACCGGCGCTGATTCCAGCCCGTTCGATCATGGCAACGGTGCTGCGACACTTGCTGCAGCCTGTCCCGAGAACCTTGACTTCCATGCTGACTCCCTCGTGAGTGGATCGATGCCGGCATTCACAGCTTGAGCATTCGCACCATATTGGACATCGGGCAGACGGCCGGGACGTTGACACGGGTCAATCGGCAGCAACAGCGGGTTCGGCTTGCGGGCCGATCGGCAACGACCAAACGTTCAAACTAGCCCGAAGCCTGGACTGATGACAAGAAGCCGAAGTTCAAAGCCAGGCGCAAGTTGGTGTGTGACGGCTTCACGATGCCGCCATCGGACCGTGCCGATCGAGAAAGCGCCGGTGCTCGTCCCTGTGGCGGGCATACTGATCGGGGTGCCGGTGGTGCTGCCGGGGGTACTGCTGGTGGCGCTGCCGGGTGAACAGCAGCCAGGGTCGGTACGAGCATGGGCTCGTCGACAGTCGGCAGCGTGTCTGACCGCCTGAGTGACCTTCCAATCGTCGATCCCGCGGATGCGCCCGTCACCCCTGTTCAAGCCGATTGCCGCGCTGGGTACGACACAGACGCTGGCCTGGGCCTCGTCGTACTACCTGCCCGCGATGCTTGCGGCGCCCATGGCCGCTGACCTGGGTCTGTCGACCACACTGGTGTTCGCAGCCTTCTCCACCGCGCTGCTGGTGTCTGCCGTGGTCGGGCCGTGGGCAGGCAGAGCGATCGATCTGCGTGGCGGCCGGTCGCTGCTGATGGGCACCAACTTGCTGTTCGCACTGGGGCTCGGCGCCCTGGCGTCGGTGCAAGGCCCGCTCACGCTGTTTGCAGCCTGGCTGCTGATCGGCGTCGCGATGGGAAGCGGACTGTACGAAGCAGCGTTTGCGACGCTGGTGCGCCTGTATGGCAGCGAGTCGCGCCGTGCGATCACCGGCATCACCTTGATCGCCGGCCTGGCCAGCACCGTGGGATGGCCACTTTCGGCGCTGATGGAATCGCACCTGGGATGGCGCGGTGCGTGCCTGGGATGGGCGGTGCTGCATCTGGTGATCGGACTGCCACTGAATGCAATGCTGCCCACGCCGACGTCACCAGATCGAGTGCCCATCGCCGCGCCAGTGTCGCTCACCGAGCCATCGCAGGAGGCTCACCGACCAACGCCGCCTGCGCTGACGTCCATCTTGCTGGCATTCACATTCGCGGCGACGTGGTTCATCAGCACGGCGATGGCCACGCACCTGCCTCGCCTGCTCAACGCCAGTGGCGTGTCGCTGGCCATCGCCGTGGGCATCGGTGCGCTGATCGGGCCCGCGCAGGTCGTGGCCAGGGTGCTGGAGTTCGGTTTGCTGCGTCGGATCCACCCGCTGCTGTCAGCCCGGCTGGCGGCGCTGGCGCATCCCGTCGGCGCCACGATCCTGTGGACGCTCGGGGCGCCTGGTGCAGCGGCTTTTGCGTTGCTGCATGGCGCGGGCAACGGCATCCTGACCATTGCCAAAGGCACCTTGCCACTGGTGCTGTTCGGTCCGCTGGGTTATGGCGTGCGACAAGGCTGGCTGATGGTGCCCTCACGGCTGGCGCAGGCCTCGGCACCGCTGCTGTTTGGCTTGGCCATCGACCGTTGGGGCACGGGGGCAATCGGCCTGTCGGCCGCGATCGGGGTCAGCGCCTTCGTGGCTCTGATGCTGTTGAGAACACACAGGGCATGACGATCAGGTTTGCGAGATCATTCAACATACCGTATAAACGGTTTATCTTGATTTTGAAATCCACGACATGAGCAAATCTCCCGTTGGCGCAACCACACCCAAAGTCGCGGTGAAAGCGGCCGCCAAGGTCGCTGCGGCGCCCTCCGCGAAGGCGAAACCCACGGCCCGCAAGCCGGTGGCGGCAGCGAAGCCAGCTGCCCCGACGCCCGCCAAGGCCGCTGCCGCGCCGATCGGCAAGCCACCGAAGGCCAAGCTCAAGCTGGTGCGCGACAGCTTCACGATGCCTCAGTCGGACTTCGAGTTGATCGACGTGCTGAAGCAGCGAGCGATGAATTTCCGCCACGCTGTCAAGAAGAGTGAGCTGCTGCGGGCTGGCTTGCAGGTGCTGGCCGCCTTGCCCGATGTGCAACTCGAGAAAGCGCTGGCCCGCATCACCCCGCTGAAGACCGGGCGCCCGAAGAAAGCAGGCTGAGCAGCCTCTGCTCAGCGCCAGGTCGCGAGCAGCCAGATGCCTGCGACCACCAGCGCGGTGCCTGCGGCCAGGCCAGCGGTGAACGGTTCGCCGAGCAACAGCACGCTCATCCCGATGGTCGACATCGGGCCGATCATGCCGGTCTGTGCTGCCAGCGTGGCGCCGATGCGCTCGACCGCCAGCATCATCAGCACCACGGGCGCGAAGGTGCACAGCACCGCGTTCAGCAGCGACAACGCGATCACTTCGGGCGCCACCACTGCAGCCGACAGGGGCCGCAAGGCCGCGAACTGTGCGATGCACAGCACACAGGCCACCGTGCTGGCCAGGCCCGTGAGCCGCAGGGCACCGAGCCGCCGGACCTCTTCTCCACTGAGCACCAGATAGACGGCGTAGCTCAGCGCGCTGCCGAACACCAGCGCCGCACCCAGCAGGGCATGCGGGCCGACGTGCGTGATTTCCTGGCCGAACACCAGCAGCACGCCACCGTAGCTCACCGCCAGCGCGATCATCTGGCGGGCGCTGACGCGACGCTTGAACAGCACCACCCCCATCGCCAGCACCAGCGTGGGGTTCAGGTACAGGATCAGTCGCTCCAGGCTGGCGCTGACGTATTGCAAGCCCAGGAAGTCGAGTGTGCTGGCGAGGTAATACCCACTGAAACCGAGGCCGCACACAACCCACCCGTCTCGCCGCTCCAGTGCCGGCTTGCCGCGGCTCGCCCAGACGCTGAGCAGCACGAACAAGGGCAGCGCGAACAGCATGCGGTACATGACCAAGGTGACCGCGTCGACGCCGTAGCGGTAGGCCAGCTTGGCGATGATGGCCTTGCCGGAAAACGCCACCGCCCCGACGGCGGCCATCAGCAGACCGGGCCACGGCGTGACCACAGCAGCGCGCTGCGACAACGGGCTCAATCCCACGCGGGCGTGGCGCTCAACACTTCCTGCAGTGTCGTCAGGCCCTCGGCCACCTTCATCGCCCCGGCCAGGCGCAGCGGCCGCATGCCGTCGAGCAAGGCCTGCTGGCGCAGCTTGAGCGCATCGGGAACCGGCTGGATGCAGTGGCGCGCCGCATCAGTGACCGACAGCAACTCGTACAGACCGCTGCGACCACGGAAACCCGTCATCCGGCATTCCAGGCACCCCACCGGCCTGTACGGCTTGACCTTGCCGCTCAGACGCCAGGGCTTGACGAACGCGGCCAGGTCGTCGGTGGTCAGCGACTCGTCGGGTTGTTTGCAGGCCGGACACAGCGTGCGCACCAGCCGCTGCGCCAGCACGCCGATGACGGTGGCACCAATCAGGTACGGCGCCACCCCCAGATCGACCAGCCGCGTGATCGCCGAGGCGGCGTCGTTGGTATGGAGGGTGCTGAACACCAGGTGACCGGTGAGCGCGGCCTGGATGGCCATCTCGGCGGTTTCCAGGTCGCGCACCTCGCCGACCATGATGATGTCCGGGTCCTGCCGCATCAGCGCGCGCACGCCTTCGGCAAAGCCGAAATCGAGCGCCGGCTGCACCTGCGTCTGGTTGAACGCCGGCTGGATCATCTCGATCGGGTCTTCGATCGTGCAGACATTGACCTCATCGGTGGCCAGGCGCCGCAGGGTGGAGTACAGCGTGCTGGTCTTGCCCGAACCGGTCGGCCCGGTCACGAGGATGATGCCGTTGGGCCGCGCCACCAGCGCTTCCCAGCGCTTGGCGTCGTGGCTGCCGAAGCCCAGCGCTTCCAGCGGCTTGACGGTGGTGTCGGGGTCGAAGATGCGCATCACCATCTTCTCGCCGAAGGCGGTGGGCAAGGTCGACAGCCGCATCTCGACCTCGTCGCCATCGGGGTTGCGCGTCTTGATGCGGCCATCGAGCGGGCGGCGCTTCTCGATCACGTCCATGCGCCCCAGCAGCTTGACGCGCGCGATCATCGCGCTCATCACGCCCGGAGGCAGCTGGTAGACGGTGTGCATCACGCCGTCGATGCGAAAGCGGATGGCGCTCAGGTCTCGCCGCGGCTCCAGGTGGATGTCGGAGGCGCGCTGGTCGAAGGCGTATTGCCAGAGCCAGTCGACCACCTGCACCACACCCTGGTCGTTGGCATCGAGCTGCTTGTTGCTGCGCCCCAGCTCAACCAGTTGCTCGAAGCTCGCGATGGCAGACGACTCACCCGTCTTGATGGCCGCGCGGACCGAGCGCGACAGCGTGTAGAACTCGGTGGTGTACTTCTGCAGTTCCAGCGGGCTGACGACGATCAGCTTCAGCGGCTTGCGGGTGTGCGCCTCGATCTCGGGCACCCAGTCGATGTCGTATGGCTCGCAGGTGGCCACGGTGACATCGGTCGGGCCGACCTGCAACGGCAACGCACTGCGGCGCTCGGCGTAGTTGATCGACATCACGTCGGCGACGCGGCCCACGTCCACCTTGAGCGGGTCGATGCGCAGATAGGGCAGTCCGCAGCGCGCGGCCAGCCATTCGGTGAGCGCCTCGGTGTCGAGTGTCTTGCCCTCGGTGCCCTTGCGCACCAATCCGGCCGCCCCCAGGCGCACCAGCGGGTGCTGAGCGCTGTGTGCCGAACTGAAGCGCTTGACGGTGCGCTCGGCGTCGGCGCGCTCGATCAGGTCGTCAGCACTCAGCCAGTCCAGCAGGCGGCGCCAATCCAGTTTGCCAGTGGGGACAGGCTCGAGGGGAATGTCGGCCTGCGCGGTCGGGCCGGTCTGACGTTTGGCGGGTCGTTCGACAGCAGGCATGGCGGGATTCTCTGAGGCGACGGTTCGAGCGCGAGACATCAACTCTCCCCTGCAGGGACCTTCGGCAGCGCACGCAGCATCTTCAGCCATTTTCGCGCCGGAAGGCCGGCGTTCTGCTCGATGTGGTCCGCGCGCATCGCCAGAAGGTCCGGTTCGGGCCAGTCCGCGTCCTTCAGGGCCACCACGATGGTGTTGCCTTCGCGCGTCGGGCGCAGGCTCAGCACCTGCTCGGCACCGAAGGCCGCCGCGATGCGTTGCGCGCTGCGCTCGAAGCTGGCGTCGCGGCCGAACAGGTTGACCGTCATCGCGCCGCCCGCGCGCAGCAATCGGTGGCAACCGGCATAGAACGCATCGCTGTCGAGCACCGGGCTGGCGGCCTCGTGGTCGTAGAGATCGACACACAGCACATCGGCGCTGGCGGCGTTGACCGGGTCGGCGACGTAAGCTTCAGCGTCGGCCTCGACCACCTTCAAGAGCCGCCCAGGCTCGACCTGGAAGTACGCGCGACACGCCGCGATCACGCTGTCGTTCAATTCGACCGCCGTGGTGCGCAGGCGCAGCACCCCGTGGCAATAGCGGGTGATGGCGCCCGCTCCCAGGCCAAGCTGCACCGCATGGCCCTCGGACAGCGCCTCGCTCGGTCGCAGCAGCATCCAGACCATCATGCGCTGCACGTACTCCAACTCGATCGCGAGCGGCTTGCGGATGCGCATCGCCCCTTGCACCCAGGGCGTGCCGAGGTGCAGATATCGCACGCCATCGGATTCGGAAATGGTGGCCGGAGCCAGTGCGGGTCGTTTTTTCTTCTGGATCATCGTGACCGGGATGTTGCCACCCCGACCGCGGCGTGGTCAGGCAGGGTTCGTCCCTGCGTGTCATCATCCCCGCCCGGTCAAAAATCCGAGTCCCGCAGTTCCCATCCATCACGCCGTTCAACCCCCTGGAAGCCCGACCATGCGCAGCTATGCCTACCTCAAAGAACTCGATGTCGACAGCCTGACCTTGCACGAGAGTGATGTCCCGCGTCCCGGACCCGGGCAGGTGCTGGTGCGCATGAAGGCCGCGTCGCTGAACTACCGCGACCTGCTGATCATCACCGGGCGCTACCCCGGAATGAAGTCGCAGGGGCTGGTCCCGGTGTCCGACGGCGCTGGGGTGGTGGCCGAGGTGGGTCCGGGCGTGACGCGCTTCGCTACCGGCGACCGCGTCACCGGCTGCTTCTTCGAAACCTGGCTCAGCGGGCCGATGCTGCCCGCCCACTACAACCATGCGCTGGGCGGATCGGTGCCCGGCGTGCTGTCCGAGTACCGCGTGTTTCAGGCCGAGGCGCTGGTGGCAACGCCGGCCCACCTGAGCGATGAAGAAGCGGCCACGCTGCCCTGCGCAGCGCTGACGGCCTGGAACGGCCTGTTCGAAGGCAAGCCCGTCACGCCGGGCGACACGGTGCTGGTGCTGGGCACCGGCGGCGTGTCGATGTTCGCGCTGCAGTTCGCCAAGGCGGCTGGCGCGGTGGTGATCGCCACCTCGTCGAGCGACACCAAACTGGCGCAAGCCAAGGCGCTGGGTGCCGACCACCTGATCAACTACAAGGCGCACCCCGACTGGGACCAGAAGGTGCGCGAGATCACCGGCGGCGTCGGGGTCGACCATGTGGTCGAGGTCGGCGGGCCGGGCACGTTGCAGCGTTCGATCGCGGCAGCGCGCCACGGTGGTCATGTCCACCTGATCGGCGTGCTCACCGGCGGCGAGATCAACCCGCTGTCGATCCTGTTCAACACGACCAACGTGCGCGGCGTATTCGTCGGCTCGCGCGACATGTTCGAGTCGATGAACCGCCTGATCAACGCGCGCAAGCTCAAGCCGGTGATCGACCGCGTTTTCGCCTTCAGCGATTCACGGGAAGCGTTGCGCCACCTGGAGGGTGCCACGCACTTCGGCAAGGTCGTCATCCGCATTGAATGAGCGCCTGAGCTGCAGTTCCCTCAAGCCGGACGCTCGGGAAACCCCGAGGTCCGGCCCGTGTCGAAGCGTTGCGCTCAGTGCGCCGCCTTCGACACCGCCGACTTGGCCTTGATCGCTGTCGAGAAGCATTTCTCGGAACGGACACGGTGATAGACCAGGCTGTCCTCGACCGAGCGCAGCACCATCTTCTTCGGCGCCATGTTGACGATCTCGTCCTTCAGTGACTTCCCGTCCGGGAATTCCACCACCAGCGTGCCGTCCCAGACATACCACTTGGAGCTGATGGCCGCCGACACCTTGGAGCATTTGTTGTCCTCGAACTCGGTGTAGGTGTAAGTACCGTCCGCGTTGAAGACTTCCTTGCTTGGAACTGCCTCGTAGTCGGCGCTGTCTGGGGGATTGACCCAGGTTCCGACGAGCATCGCCGACAAGGCTGCGTCGTCCTTCTTCGCGGGCGCGGCCGCCTGTGAGGGTTGGGCACTCAGCGCCCCGGCTGCTACGCAGGCCATTGCCAGTTTTGTCATCACGGTGGTTCCTTATGAAGTGAAAAAGGGGCCTAGCAGTCGAGCCGTCGGCATGTTGGGGCCGGCAGTGGCATGGACAGAGGTCGCCAGTTGCCGGCCGACATTACAGATTACGGAATTTCGACCCTCATGGTACGCAGAACCTTACGTTTTGGATGCACTGGGGCTTTCGATCAGGTCAGACCATGCGCCTCGAACGCTTCGCGCCAGACGGCCAGCTTGCGCTCGAAACTCCAGCTCGCATGGGCCGGACTGGTCGAAGGGAGCCGGATCACAGCCACGCCCAACGCGTGGGTCTGGCGCATCGCCCGCGCCGACTCGCCACCGTTGTGCGCGACTGCTCGCAGGTTGGGCGCACGCTGCGTCAGGCTGGCCAGGTCGTTGAACACCGCGTCGTGGATGGCGCTGTCCAGGCTGCCCACCCGCCGGCAGCTGGCGTACACGTCCCAGAGCCCCAGCCCCCGGGCACCGGCTTCGGCGACGCGGCGCTCATAGGGCAAGCCGACCAGATCGATCTCCCAGAGCGCCGACAGCAAGGGCCAGAACTGATTGCGGGGATGCGCGTAGTACTGCTGAGCACGCAGTGAGGCCACGCCGGGGAAGCTGCCGAGCACCACCAACCGGGTGTCGTGTGCAACGACGGGAGGCAGGCTGTCGAGCAGGGGCGTCGCTGGCGATGCCGGTGGCGACAGACTGCGGGCGTCAGCGGGCTGCGGCTTCATGGTGGGTCGCCTGCTGGTGTCTGCAACGCCCCCAGCTTCGGAAGCACGGCGCAGGCCTGGGCCCAGGTGGCGTTGGCAATCTCGGCCAAGCCGATTCCGCGCAGCGCGGCCAGCGTCTGGGCAATGCGCGGCAGCTGCGACGGCTCGTTGGGCGCCGTCGCACCGGGTTCGGACCGACGCTCGGCGGCCGTGCGATACAGCCAGTGCGGCGGGATGTCGGGCGCATCGGTTTCCAGCACGATCGCCTCCAGCGGCAAGGTCTGCGCGAGGCGGCGCAGTTGCAGCGCGCGCTCGAACGTCATCGCGCCACCGAATCCCAGCTTGAAGCCCATCGCGACGAATGCCAGCGCCTGCTGGTCGCTGCCGTTGAAGGCATGCGCGATGCCACCGGCCACCGGCGTGCGGCGCAAATGCTTCAGCAGCGTGTCTGCGGAGCGGCGCACATGCAGGATCACTGGCAGACCCGCCTCGCGCGCGAGGCGCAGCTGGGCTTCGTAGCAGCGCTCCTGTCGAGGGCGGTCGATGCCAGGCACGAAGTGGTCGAGCCCGATTTCGCCGACGGCCACCAGCCGCGGGTCGTGGCGGTGCGCGTCGAGTGCATCAGCCAGCCGATCGATATCAGCCTCTTCCGCCCGATCGACATACAGCGGATGGATGCCGAGCGCATAGGCCAGGTGGTGCTCGTGCGCCAGTTCGCGCACGGTGTCGAAGTTCGCCGCTTCGACGGCCGGCACCACGATCTGCACCACGCCCGCCGCCCGAGCACGATGGACCACCTCCGCGGCGTTGCCACCGAACTCGGGAGCATCGAGATGGCAGTGGGTGTCGATCCAGCGCATGCGCTTTGCCTCTCCGCGATCCGCGCGTCCAGCGGTGTTCGCGTCAGGGCACCAGCCGGCCCAGCTTCAGGCGCAGGACACGGTCGCAACGCCCGGCCAGCACCTCGTCGTGGGTGACCAGCACGAACGCCATCTGGCGGCTGCGTGCGAGCGACAGCATCAGCTCGAAGACACCATCGGCGGTCTCGCGGTCGAGGTTGCCGGTGGGCTCGTCGGCCAACACGCAGGCAGGCTGCCCGGCCAGCGAGCGCGCGATGGCCACCCGCTGGCGCTCGCCACCGGACAGCTGCGCCGGACGATGGCCGATGCGGTGTCCAAGCCCCACCTGCTGCAACACCACCTCGGCGGCCGCACGGGCCTCGGCCTGCGCCACACGGCGGATGCGCAGCGGCATCGCCACGTTGTCGAGCGCGGTGAACTCCGGCAGCAGATGGTGAAACTGATAGACGAAACCCAGGTGCCGGTTGCGCCAGATGCCCTGCTCCTGGGCGTTCATCTTCTGCAGATCGCGCCCCATCAGCGTGACCTCGCCCTGCGTGGGGGCATCGAGTCCGCCCATGAGGTGCAGGAGCGTGCTCTTGCCCGATCCCGAGGCGCCGACGATGGCCACCGTTTCGCCCGCCGCGATGTCGAGGTCGATGCCCTGCAGCACGTGCACGTCGAGCGCGCCCTCGTGAAAGCGCTTGTGCAGTCCGGCCACACGGATCACCTTGTCGGCATGCCGCACCGGCTCATTCATAGCGCAAGGCCTCGGCCGGCTGCACTCGGCTGGCGCGCCAGCTCGGGTAGATCGTCGCGACGAAGGCCAGCGCCAGCGAAATCAGCACGATGGGCACGATGTCACCGCGTTGCGGATCGCTGGGCATGTGGCTGATCAGATAGACGCTGCTGGGCAGGAAGCTGGTGTGCAGCGCGCGCTCGATCGCCGGCACGATGACGTCGATGTTGAAGGCAACCCCCAGGCCCAGCACCATGCCGGCCAGCGTGCCCATCACCCCCGAAGCCGCCCCCTGCACCATGAAGATGCCCATGATCGAGCGCGGGCTCGCGCCCAGCGTGCGCAGGATGGCAATGTCAGCCTGCTTGTCGGTCACAGTCATCACCAGCGTGCTCACGAGGTTGAAGGCCGCCACCGCAACGATCAGCGTCAGGATGATGAACATCAGCCGCTTCTCGATCTGCACCGCCTGGAACCAGTTGCGGTTGGTGCGTGTCCAGTCGTTGACGCGCACCGAGGAGCCCAGACGCACCTGCAGTTCATCTCCCACCTCGCGCGCCTGCTGCGCGTCTTTCAGGCGCAGCTGAACGCCGGTCGGGCCCGCCACGCGAAACAGCCGCGCGGCGTCGTCCACCTGCATCAGCGCGAGGCCGCTGTCGTATTCGAAGTGGCCGGCATTGAAGGTGCCCACCAGCGTCAGCTGCTTCAGCCGCGGCACCACACCGGCCGGCGTGACCTGCCCGCCCGGAGCGACGATGGTCACCTTGTCACCGACTTGCACGCCCAGGCTGCGGGCCAGCTCGCCACCCAGCACGATGCACCAGCACCCGGGCACCAGCGGGGCCAGCGTGGTGTCGCGCAGCTGCGCCGCCAGGTCCGTGACGGTGGCTTCCTCGGCAGGCGAGATGCCGCGCACGATCGCGCCTCGCATGTCGTCACCGCGCGCGACCAGCGCCTGCGCTGCGATGAACGGCGACGCACCGATGACCTGGGGGTTCAACCGCGCCTGCGCGGCAGTTGCCTGCCAGTCCGGCAAGGCCTCGCCACGTGACTGGTAGATCTCGACATGCGAGACCACCGACAGCATGCGGTCACGAACCTCCTTCTGGAAGCCGTTCATCACCGACAACACGATGATCAGTGCCGCCACACCGAGCGCGATGCCCAGCATCGACACCCCGGAGATGAAGGAGATGAAGCCGTTGCGCCGGCCACTGCGCCCCGCACGGGTGTAGCGCCAGCCGATCTGGAGTTCGTAGGGGATTTGCATTGCGGGCGCATGCTACACGGCACGGTTGATTGCGTTGCGATGCAGCGCGCCGGCGGTTGCTTCTGCGAAGGGCCAGTGCCCGGCGCGGCCCCAGCAAAGCAATCAATAAGGTCAATCGACCCAGTTCACCCACCCCTGCCAGGCGGTCAGCAGCACGATGCCGCCGAAGACGATGCGGTACCAGGCGAAGCCCACGAAGTCGTGGGTGGAGACAAAGCGGATCAACCAGCGGATGCACAGCAGCGCACTGAAGAACGCGAACACCAGGCCGACCGCAAACATCGGCAGATCGCTGACATGCAAGGCCTCGCGCTGCTTCCACAGCGCATAGGCTCCGGCGCCCATCAGCGTCGGGATGCCGAGGAAGAAGCTGAACTCGGTGGCGGCCTTGCGCGAGAAGCCCAGCACCATCCCGCCGATGATGGTGGCGCCGGAGCGGCTGGTGCCCGGAATCAGCGCCAGGCATTGCAGCAGGCCGACCTTCAGTGCATCGAGCGGCCCCATGTCATCGACGGTCTGGACGCGGGCGCGCCGCGTGCCTTCGGTGTCTGCAGCCCCATACAAGCGCTTTTGCCGCGCCTCGACCCACAGGATGATGACGCCGCCGACGATGAAGGCCATCGCCACCGGCACCGGGTGAAACAGGTGCTCCTTCACCGCCTTGCCGAACGCCAGACCCATCACCACCGCCGGGATGAAGGCAATCAGCACATTCAGGGCGAAGCGCCGCGCGACCGGATCACTGCCCAGGCCACTGACAGTGGATTGCAAGCGCACACGGTACTGCCAGATGACGGCGAACATCGCGCCGGTCTGGATCGCGATGTCAAACACCTTCGCGGTTTCGCTGGTGAAATCGAGCAGGGATCCGGCGAGGATCAGGTGGCCGGTGCTGGAGATGGGCAGGAATTCCGTCAGCCCTTCGACGATGCCCATCAGGGCGGCTTTGACCAGCAGTGTGATGTCCAAGTGGCGATCCAGTGTCGTGCTGGTTTGATGATACGAGCGCGGTGTGACGCTCAGCGGGGCGCTGCCTTGTCGGCGACGCGCTCGGCATCACGCACGATGCGCGCCAGCCGGTCGGCGAGCTTTTCGGTGGAGAGCTTCTCACGCAATCGTTCAACCATCAGTGGCAGGCTGAAGGGGCTGGACGCCTTCAGGTCGACGCGCTCTATCGCGAGGCCGACCATGCGTTGCAAGGTGGCGCGCAGGCGGCCGATCTCGAGCTCCTGGCTCAGCACTTCGGTCTGCGCCTGGCTCAGCAGCAGGTTGCCGGCGTCGTACTTCCGGAACACCTCGAAGAACAGGCTGCTCGACGCCTGCAACTGCTTCGTGCTTTTCGGCGCGCCGGGGTAACCGGTGAACACCAGGCCGGCCACGCGTGCGATCTCGCGAAAGCGCCGCTGGGCGAGCTCGCTGCTGTTCAGGCTGTGCAGCACGTCGGGCAGCAAATCGTTCGCGTCGAACAGACGTCCATCGAACAGCCGGGCCAGGTCCACTGGCTCGGCGCTGAGCAACTCGAAACCGTAGTCGTTGACGCTGACGCTGAAGGTGTTCGGCGCGTCGCGCGCCAGCCGCCACGCGAGCAGGCTGGCCAGCCCCAGGTGCACGTTGCGGCCGGCGAACGGGTACAGGTAGACGTGATGCCCCTCACGCGAGGTGTACACCTCGACCAGCAACGTGTCGGGCGTGGGCAGCTTCGACAACCGCGCCTGCGTCTGCAGCATCGGCAGCGCGGCCTGCATCTCGGGCTCGTTCGGCACCAGATGGTTGTCGGCCTTCGCGGCGACCGCCAGCAGTTCGAGCACCGCGTCGGCCAGCTCGCTGGACAGCGGCATCTTGCCGCCGGCCCAGCTGGGCACCACGCCCTTGTTCTTCGTCGCGCGCTGCACATAGGCGGTCATGTCCTGCGTGCGCAGGTACTCGAGTACGCGACCGGCAAACACGAAGCAATCTCCCTTGCGCAAGCGTGCGATGAAGCTTTCCTCGATGCTGCCGATGGTGCCGCCGCTCAGGTACTTCACCTGCATCGAGGCATCGCTGACGATGGTGCCGATCGCCAGCCGGTGGCGCTTCGCGATGCCCCGATCTGGCACGCGGTAGACACCGTCGATGTTCCGCACACGGTGGTACTCGGGATAGGCGGCGAGGCTGCCGCGGTCGCCCTCGACGAAGCCCAGCACCCAGTCGAACTCATCGCGCCCGAGTGCGCGGTAGGCGTGCGCCGAGCACACCTCGTCGTACATCGCGTCGGCTGCGAACCCGCCACAGGGGTGTGGATCGGCTGCGAATCCGCCGCCGAGGGCCACCGTCACCAGGTGCTGCACCAGCACGTCGAGCGGCTTGTCGGGCGAGGCACGCTTCTCGATGCGTCCGGTCAGCGCGGCACGGCGGGCGGCGGCGGCCTCGACCAGTTCGAGGGTGTTCGTCGGCACCAGCGTGACACGGCTCGGCCGCCCTGGCGCATGGCCACTGCGGCCAGCGCGTTGCAGCAGCCGCGCCACACCCTTGGCGCTGCCGATCTGCAGCACGCGCTCGACCGGCAGAAAGTCGACCCCCAGGTCCAGCGACGAGGTGCAGACCACCGCCTTCAGTTGACCCTGCTTCAGCCCGGCCTCGACCCATTCACGCACCGATTTGTCCAACGAGCCATGGTGCAGCGCCACGATGCCGGCCCATTCGGGCCGCTCGCGCAGCAGCATCTGGTACCAGATCTCGGCCTGCGATCGGGTGTTGGTGAAGACCAGCGTGGTGGCCGCACGGTCGATCTCGGCGATCACCGGCTGCAGCATCTGCGCACCGAGGTGACCGCCCCAGGAAAACCGCCCGGGGTTCTCGGGCAGCAAGGTGTCGATCAGCAGCGTCTTGTCGACGCGGCCCTGCACCGTCACGCTGTCGTCGCCGGCACCTTGTCCACCGATCAGCACCTGCCTCGCGTCGTCCAGATTGCCCAGCGTTGCACTCAGCCCCCACACCACCAGCGCCGGGTTCCAGCGCTTGAGCCGAGCCAGTGCCAGCTGCACCTGCACGCCACGCTTGTTGCCCATCAGCTCGTGCCATTCGTCGACGATCACCGTGTGCACCCCCGCCAGTTCCTGGGCCGCGCGTTCACGGGTGAGCAGCAGGCTCAACGATTCGGGCGTGGTGACCAGCGCGGTGGGCAGGCGTCGGTCCTGCCGTGCGCGCTCGGCCGATGCGGTGTCGCCGGTGCGCTGGCCGACGCTCCAGTGCGGGGCGATCTCGGGCAGCGGTTGTTGCAGCGCGCGCAAGGTGTCGGCGGCCAGCGCACGCATCGGCGTCAGCCACAGCACACCGAGTGGCGGGGCCGCGACCTGGCCAGGCGCTGCAGTAGCCAGACCGCGCAGCAGCGCGCCGAACCACACCGCATAGGTCTTGCCGCTGCCGGTGGTGGCGTGCAGCAGACCACTGCGGCCCGCCGCCATCGCGGCCCAGACCTCGCGCTGGAACGCAAAGGGCTGCCAGCCGCGCGCGGTGAACCAAGCCTCGAACAATGGCACCTCGCGTGTTGGCGCGGTGCAGTGCCTTGAAGGTGATTTCACCGGCTCACACCACAACCGCCGTCACGATCCATCCCTCCAGCGGGTCGGCATCCAGCGGCCGGCCGTGGTCGGGCTGCGCGCGTGCCCAGGCAGCCTGCAACAGGCACAGCACCGCGTCGAGGCGGTCACCGCTCGCATCGGCGACCAGCGCATCGCGCTGGGCATGGCTCAGTCGCAAAC
This sequence comes from Burkholderiales bacterium PBB1, assembly GCA_002255905.1. Lineage (GTDB taxonomy): Bacteria > Pseudomonadota > Gammaproteobacteria > Burkholderiales > Burkholderiaceae_C > PBB1. Next base: position 387,743 of record NKIN01000003.1, on the reverse strand, counting down.
GCAGACCCAACGGCGTGCGGCCCTGCTCGAGCGCATCGATCAGGTCCTTGCGGGCGATCAGCCGCTCTGGGGTCTGCTTCGCCTTGTCGTCGCTTTTGTAGGAGCGCTGGCCCAGCACCGCGCGCGCCAGCAGCCTCGGGTAGCCTTCAACCGCCACGCGCCGGGGGTCGCCCTCATGCAGGCCAGGCAGGTGCACCCCGGCGTCGATCAGCAAGGGGACGCCCGCGTGCAGCATGAACGCCACCGGTGGGTTGACCCATTTCATCGACGGCGACGAACCCGCCGGCCCATCGCACCGCCGGTGCGCGAACTTGCTGCCCACCGGCCGGGCGTCGCAGAACGCCGCGAAGGTGTCGCGGATCTGCTGGCGCGACAGCGCTGCGTAGTGCCGCATCAACGGCAGCCAGTCGGTGGGCCAGCGCAGCGCGTCGATCAATTCGCGTGGCAGACCGAACGGCAGGTCGAAGGCCCCCACCCAGTCGCCTGGGGCCTGCAGCCAGGCGGCGAACTCATCGAAGCCGGCGTGCGGCTGGATGGCGTCGAGCCGAGCGCTTTGGCCATCGAACCGGCCGAGCGCGACGACGATGGGCTTGCGCTTCGAAGGCCGGCTCGTGAAGTCGACCCCCGCCACCAGGCCAGGACCGGCGATCACGCCTCCGGCAGCGGCCTGCTGTGGCGCCTGTGCCGAAGGTGATTGAAGTTTGATGCGACGCAACATTGGGTGTGAGTCGGGGGGCTGAAATGTCTGCCGAGGAGTCTTCCTCTGCAAGCAAAAAGGTCGACATCATGACAACTCTGAAACACACCGCACTGGCGCTCGCCCTGACCACCTTCGCATCGCTGCCTTTCACCGCGCAGGCCGGAAGCCCGAACGAGCCCTGGCTGGTGCGCGTGCGCGCAGTGGAACTGCTGAGCCGCAACAAGGACACGACCGGACTCGACCTGTCGATCAACGACCGAGTGCTCCCGGAACTCGACGTCTCGTACTTCTTCACCGAGAACATCGCCACGGAACTGGTGCTGACCTACCCGCAGCGCCAGCGACTCAGCGCGGGCGGCACGCGCATCGGCTCGTTCAAGCACCTGCCACCCACGCTGACGCTGCAGTACCACGTCACCGGCCTGGGCGCGTTCAAGCCCTACGTCGGTGTGGGGGTCAACTACACCCATCTGTCGAAGGTACGCTTCGATCCGGCCGTGGTCACCGCACTGCATCCAGACGTGAGCCGTGCCAGCTTTGGCGCGGCCTTCCAGATCGGACTCGACTACGAGGTGTCGAAGAACGTCTACCTGAACCTCGATGTGAAACGGCTCGATCTGAGCACCGATGTCAGTTCGTCGGGCAGCAAGGTCGGAGAGTTCAAGGTCGATCCGGTGCTGATCGGTGTGGGTGTGGGATACCGCTTCTGATCGCCCATGAAAAAACGGGCTGTCCGGATGGAGCAGCCCGCTGTTTCACGGTCCGGTTGCTGCGCAGCGCCGGCCGGCGGCGCTGCACTGCCTCACGGCTGTGGTCGGTGGATCAGGGGATCAGAACCGCGCGGCCCTTGATCTTGCCGTGGTGCAGATCGAGGAGCGCCTGGTTGGCGTCCTTGAGCTTGTACTCGCGGGTGGCGAGGTGCACCAGACCGCGATCGGCCAGGGCCATCAGTTCGACCAGTTCCGGGTAGGTACCGACCAGGCAACCGACGATGTTCTTTTCGGTGGTGATCAGGTCGAGGGCAGGAATGTCGATCTTGCCGCCGTAGCCGACGATGTAGTAGTTGCCGGCGGTGCTGGTCATGGCCAGACCCTTGGCAATGGCATCGCCTTCACCGACGAAGTCGATCACGGCCTGGGCACCCTTGCCGCCCGTCAGCGCCAACACTTGGTCGACTTCGGTGCCATCGGCCTTGACCAGATGGTGAGCACCGCATTCCTTGGCCAGTTGCAGCGCCATGTCGCCACGGTCGACGACGATGATCTCAGCGGCGCACAGCGCAGCCAGCACCTGGATACCGATGTGGCCCAAGCCGCCGGCGCCGATCACCACGGCGTACTCGCCGGGCAGCAGGTGACGCGAGGCCTTCTTGGCAGCGCGGTAGGCGGTCAGACCGGCGTCGGTGTACGGCGCGACGTCCTTCGGTGCGAGCGTCTTCGGCAGCTTGATCAGCGAGCGTTGACCCGTGCGCAGGTATTCAGCGTAGCCGCCGTTGGCGTTGATGCCAGGGAAGCTGCTTTCCTCGGCCTGCATGTCGGCGCCGCGACGGCAAGCCAGGCAGTGACCGCTGGTCACGAGCGGGTGGCAGATGACCGCATCGCCGACCTTCACGCCGGTCACGGCAGAACCCACGGCCTCGACCCAGCCTGCATTCTCGTGACCCATGATGTAAGGCAGCTTGATGTCGACCTTGCTGCGCCAGATGCCTTCGACCACGTGCAGGTCGGTGCGGCACACGCCAGCGCCGCCGATGCGCACGATGACGTCAGTGGGGCTTTCAATCTTCGGGTCGGGCACGTCTTCGTAGTTCACGAAGGAGTCGCCAGTGAGCGTCTCGTTGTACTGATGCAGTACCGCAGCTTTCATGAATGGATCCTCGCGGGGGCTTTTGAGAGGTCGGCAGTGTACTGTCCGCGTCAGGCCGATGCAACCGAGGGATAGCGATCACGTCGCCACCCACGCCGCGTCTTGCGTGAGCCATGGACGCCCCCTCCAACGGCATCGGCAGGCTGGTTGGACAGCACGAATCCTCTTGCCGCCGAGGCGCCCGGTGTGGTACGGTCGCGACCCTCTTTTCATCTAAACCTTGGAGATACGGATGGTCACTCAGTTGGTTCTACTCACCCGCCGCGCAGACATGAGCTTCGAACAATTCAGCGCCTACTGGAAGAACGTGCACGCGCCTATCGGTGGGAAGATGCCTGAAGTCATCAAGTACGTTCAGTACCACGGTGGCGTGGCGCCTGCCAACGGCTCGCCAGCCTACGACGGCGTGGCCCTGCTTCAGTTCGCTGACATGGCTGCACTGCAACGCTCGTGGGGCAGCCCGGAAGGCCAGGCAACCGCCGCCGACATCCCGAACTTCCTCGACGGTTCGAAGATCGTGATGCTGTTCAACGAGGAACACCGGGTCGTCTGACCTGGACTCTGATCGTCGTCGCGGGGTCTCCCGCGTCGACGGCGGGCTGCCCGTTCGGGAACAGCCCGCACTTCCCACCCTTCCCCTACTCAAGGCGAGGACCGCAAGGTGCCCTCGACCCAGCCTCCTCGCCAGCCCTTCGGACTCACCGTTGCACAGCGCAGGTCGATCCGCCTCTGGGTGTTCGGTGGCATGGCCCTGCTGATGCTGGCCGGCGTGGCCATCGGCTTTGTTCCGTACTACGCCGCATCGCGCGATCTGGAGCATTTCTGTGCCGAGCTGGTGGTCGACACGCCGGTGGCACTGGCTCAATCACAGGCCGCAGCGCGCGGCTATGACGTGATCCCCGCAGGGGAAGGGCGCCTGCTGATGAAGGTGCCGCCACTGGCGCCACAGGTACCGAGCAAGCGGGGATGCGACCTGCGCGTGGGGCCCACGGGCAGGCTGGTTTCGGCGGCTTACAGCGATTCACTTTGAGTCCAGGGCACGCGCCCCAGGCTCAACAGGACAGGAAGTGGGCGTCCAGCTTCTCGACCCAGTGCGCCTTTTGCGCCGATGTCGCAAAGCTCGCCTCGAAGCTGTTGCGCGCCAGGACGTAGGCGTGGGCTGCCGTCAGGGAACGCAGCGCTTCGAAGGTTTCCACGAAATTCTGGTTGAGATAGCCACCGAAGTACGCCGGGTCGTCGGAATTGATCGTCACGCACAGACCCAGTTCGAGCAGCCGCGCCAGGTTGTGCTGCGCCAGGGTGTCGAACACGCGCAGCTTCACGTTGGACAACGGGCACACCGTCAGCGGCACGCGCTCGGCAGCGAGCCGGGCGACCAGTGCGGGGTCTTCGACGCAGCGCACACCGTGGTCGATGCGCTCGACCCGGAGCACGTCGAGGGCGCTCCAGATGTAGGCCGGCGGCCCCTCCTCACCAGCGTGCGCGACCAGCCGCAGCCCGAGTTCGCGGCAACGCGCGAACACACGGGCGAACTTCTCTGGCGGATGACCACGCTCGCTGCTGTCCAGGCCAACGCCGATGAGCCGATCACGGTGCTTGTCGATCGACGGCAGCGCCTGCGTCAAGGTGTCAAGGGCGGCTTCTTCGCTCAGGTGTCGCAAGAAGCACAGGATCAATGAGGAGGTGATACCGAATTCGGCTTCGGCCGACTCGCAGGCGCGCACCAGGCCCTGGATCACCACCTCGATCGGCACGCCGCGCTCGGTGTGCGTCTGCGGGTCGAAGAACAGCTCGGCGTGCACCACCCGATCGGCTGCGGCGCGGCGGAAATACGCCATCGCCATGTCATGGAAATCGGCCTCGTGCAGCAGCACCGACGCACCGGCGTAATAGATGTCGAGGAAGCTCTGCAGATCGGTGAACGCATAGGCTGCGCGCAGCGAGTCGACGCTCTCGTAGGCCAGTGCGACGCCATTGCGCGCCGCCAGTTCGAAGATCAGTTCGGGTTCGAGCGAGCCTTCGATGTGGATGTGCAACTCGGCCTTGGGCATGCTGCGCAACAGGGCTGGAAGCCGCTCCTGTTGAATGTCGGCGAGGCCTGTCTGTCCAGGCGGGCTGGGGATCGTGTTCATGTCACCTCCGAATTCACCTAGCTTTACACAGAAGACGGAACAGGTGTGTTGCACACCGGTCTATGCTTGAGGGGAATGTTGTCCATCGAGCGAAGGAAACGACCATGAAGACCTTGACACATGGCTGCGCCGCGGCTTTGGCGGCGGTCGTATTGGCGGTGACTCTGGCGCCAGCCGACGCCCAGGCGTACGGGCGAGGCGGCTACCGAGGGGGCTACGGGCCCGGCTGGGGCGCGGTAGGGATCGGGCTGGGATTGGGTGTGGGACTGGGCTGGTTGGCCGGCTCCCGCTACACCTACGGCCCGCCGGTCTACTCCAGCGTGATCGTTCCGGCCTACCCGCCGGGTTATGTGTACGTGGATCCGCCGTCGGTGGTGTACCGCGAGGTGCCCGCCCCCGTGTACCGCGAGGTGCCTCGCCAGGAGCCGGTGGCCAAAGCGCCGCCCGAGCCCGTCATCTACCCGCGCAACGGCCAGAACGCACAGCAGATCGAAGCCGACCGCCAGGACTGCAACCGCTGGGCAACCACCCAGCCCAGCGCGATGGCCGACAGCAGCGTGTTCAACCGCGCGACCGAGGCCTGCATGGACGCCCGAGGCTACACCCTGCGTTGATCGCGGCGCCGCGGCTCAGTGCCGCGGCATTTCACCGCCGAGTCACCTCGCGCATCGTGACGAACTCTTCGGCCGCCGTCGGGTGGATGCCGACGGTGCGGTCGAGCTGAGCCTTGGTCAACCCGGCTTGCAGCGCCACAGCGAAGCCCTGGACCACCTCCCCGGCGTCTGCACCCACCATGTGCATGCCGAGCACACGGTCACTGGCGTCATCGACCACGATCTTCATCAACGTGCGTTCGGTGCTGCCGCTCAAGGTGTGCTGCAGTGGCTTGAAGTCGCTGCGGTAGATGCGCACCGGCCCGCGCTCACGGGCCGCTTCCTCGCTGAGGCCGACGGTGCCGATATTGGGATGGGTGAACACCGCGGTAGGCACCATCGCATAGTCGATCGGAGGGCGGGTTCCGTCGCCGAACAGCCGATCGACCAGCACCATCGCCTCGCCGAGTGCCACCGGTGTCAGCGCCATGTGCCCCACCAGATCGCCAATCGCATGCACCGAGGGCACGGCCGTCTGGAAATGCGCATCGACAGGCACCGTGCCGTTGGCATTCAGCGTGATGCCGATCGCCTCCAGGCCCAGACCGCGGGTGCGCGGGATGCGGCCGGTGGCGTGCAGCACCGCATCGGCTTCGATCACGGCATCTTCTGCAGCCGCCTGCTTCAAGCGCAGCCTCTGCGTGTCACCCTGTCGCTGTGCCTCGGCAACGGTGCATTGCAAATGCACCGTGACGCCCTTCTTGCGCATCTCGGCAGTGACGAAGTCGGCCACTTCGTGGTCGAAGCCGCGCAGCAGCCGGGGCCCGCGATGCACCAGCGTCACCTGCGCGCCCAGGCCGTTGAAGATCGATGCGAATTCGCAGGCGATGTAGCCCCCACCGATCACCACCAGGCGGCGTGGGAACGGATCGATGTCGAACATGTCGTCGGACGTCAGCGCCCACTCGGCCCCCGGCCCATCGACCTTCTGCGGCTGGCCGCCTGTGGCCAGCAGGATGTGACGTGCCCTGTAGTGCTGCACCGCTGAGTCCGCGCCGCCCGGCACAGGCCGAACGGCAACCGTGTGCGGATCGATCACTCGGGCCCAGCCGCGCACCAGCGTCGCCCCCGCCGCTTTCAACAGGCCGTCGTAGATGCCGTTGAGTCGGCCGATCTCGGCAGCACGGCGTGCCTTCAGCACGCTCCAGTCGAAGTGCGGCTCGACCGCTTCCCAGCCAAAACCCTGCGACTGCTCGAACGCCTCGGCGTAGTGCGCCGCGTAGCTGTAGAGCTTCTTCGGGATGCAACCGACGTTGACGCAGGTGCCGCCCAGCGCGCCGCCTTCGACCACGATCACCCGGGCGCCGCGCTGTGCCGCGAAGCGCCCGGCCCGCACACCGCCGCTGCCGGCACCGATCACCAGCAGGTCGCAGTCAAAGTTCATCGTGCTCATCGGCAGTGTCTCCAGGTTGCATCAGCGCCTCCAGCGTTGCCAGTGTGTCGACTTCGTGCAGCGGCTTGTCATGACGGATTCTCAGCATTCTGGGAAACCGCACGGCAATGCCGCTCTTGTGGCGGGTGCTTCGGCTCAGACCCTCGAAGCCCAGCTCGAACACCAGCGTCGGCCGAACGCTGCGCACCGGCCCGAATTTCTCCAGCGTGGTCTGCCGGATCACGCGGTCGACCGCCTTGAATTCCGCATCGCTCAGGCCACCATACGCCTTGGCGAAGGCAACGAGCTGCAAGCCTTCAGGCTCCGCGGGTTGGCGTGCGGCGATGGCCTCCACCACCGCCTGCGCTTCGGCCGCATCGCGCGGCGTGCGACTCCAGACGGCGAAGGTGTAGTCGGTGTAGACGCTGGCACGCCGGCCATGACCCGCCTGTGCGTAGATCAGCACCGCATCGGCGGTCAGGGGCTCGATCTTCCATTTCCACCACGCGAGCGTGGTCGCCCCGGTCGCCGCATCCGTCTGCTTGCGTCGCCCGCTGCCGTAGGCGGCATCGCGGTGCTTGAGCATCAGGCCCTCGACGCCGCGGCCACGCGACTGCGCGCGCAGCGCGGCCAACTCGGGCCAGCTGCCGCGCAGCAGCGGCGAGACGCTCAGCTGCGGCACCGCGGCCGCCAGCGCGTCCAGCATCGTGCGGCGCAGGTGCTGTGCGCTCTCGCGCCGATCGATGCCGCCCTGCTCCAGCAGGTCGTAGGCGAGAAAGGTCACCGGCGCGTCAGCCAGGATCCTCTTCGTGAGGTTCCTGCGGCCGATCCGCTGCTGCAACAGGCTGAACGGTGCCGGCCGTTCGCTGCCAGCAGACCAGACCAGGATCTCGCCATCGAGTACCGTGCCATCGGGCCAGGCCTGCGCAAGCGCCACGACTTCCGGGAAACGCTCGGTGACCAGTTCTTCGCCGCGCGACCAGATCCACACCTGCCCGGTGCGCTTGACCACTTGTGCGCGGATGCCGTCGTACTTCCACTCGACCAGCCAATCGCCCGCCGGGCCCAGCACGGCGTCGAACCCGGCATGCGGCACCTCCACCGGATGCGCGAGAAAGAACGGATACGGCTGACCCGCATCGCGGCCGGGCTGGGCATCGGGCGACACCAGCCGCGCAAAACTCGCGGCATCGGGCCGCGCCGTCTTGTCGGTGGCGCCCATCATCCGCTGGGCGATCACCTTGGCATCGAGCCCCGCCCATTCGGCCAATGCGCGCTGCACCAGCAGCTTGCTGACACCGACGCGAAAGCCGCCGCCGATCAGCTTGGTGAGCAGAAATCGCTCGTGGGCGTCGAGCTCGTCCCAATACTGCGAGATGCGCGTGGCCTGGATCTCGGGCGGCTCGTCACGCAGCGGCAAGAGGCGCTGCTCGATCCAGACCGCCAGGCCGACGTCGCTGCGCGTGGCAGCCGATGGCAACACATGGGCGATCGTCTCGGCCAGATCGCCCACCGCCTGGTAGCACTCCTCGAACAGCCAGTCATCGATGCCGGCACGCGCGCAGGCCAAGGCCCGCAACACGCCGGTGGGCACCCCCTGGCGCGGCTTGCCACCGGCCAGGAAATACACCGCCCAGGCCGCATCAGCGGGGTCGGCGCTGGCGAAGTAGCGCTTGAGCGCATCGACCTTGGCGGTCGTGGCCGTGGTGGCGTCGAGCTCCGCGTACAGCGCGGCAAATCGCCTCAACGCGACTCCCCGGCGGGATCCGCAACGGGCGAGTCCGGCTCGCGCACGGCGTCGGCAGGCGATGACGGTGCCTCGCCGCCGTCCTCGCGACCGAACTCGGTCTGGAACGACCCGGCCTGCAGCCCCTGCTGCTCCAGCCAACGCACCATCACCGCCTCGTAGCCATGCGTCACGATGACACGCTCGGCGCCGGTCGCAGCGATCGCACGCTGCAGGCCGGGCCAGTCGGCGTGGTCGCTCATCACGAAGCCGCGATCGACGGCGTGGCGGCGTCGTGCGCCACGCAACTGCATCCAGCCGCTGGCAAATGCATCGCTGGCCTCGACGCCGTCGACGGTGAAAGCGCGCGCCCAGCTACTGCCCTGCACCGATGGCGGGCCGATCGCAATCGCGCGCCGCAGGCTCGCCTTGTCGCTCACCTCGCTGATCAATTGCGTGGCCGGCAGCCGCACACCCTCGGCGCGGTAGGCGCGGTTCAGCGGCTCGACCGCCGCGTGCACGACGATGGGTCCGATGCGCTCATCCAGCCCTGCCAGCAGCCGCTGCGCCTTGCCGAAGCTGTAGCCCATCAGCAGGCTCGCGCGGCCCGCGTCGGCATTGGCGCTCCACCAGGCATTGATGTCGGCGTAGAGCTCCTGCTGCGGACGCCAGCGGTAGACCGGCAGGCCAAAGGTGCTCTCGGTGATGAAGCAGTGGCAGCGCACCGGCTCGAACGCGTCGCAGGTCAGGTTGTGGTCGTCGGGCGCACCGCTTGCGAAGTAGTCGCCAGAGGCCACCCACACGCGCCCGCCGTGTTCGATGCGCACCTGTGCCGAACCCAGCACATGCCCGGCCGGGTGCAAGCTCACCCGGACGCCATGGTGCTCGATCACGGCGCCGTAGGCCACCGTCTGCAGGTCGATCGGCCCCAGCCGCGAGCGCAGAACCCCGGCTGATCGCTCGGAAGCCAGGTAGTGCGCGTGCCCCGTGCGTGCGTGATCGGCGTGCGCGTGGGTGATCACCGCCCGATCGACCGGCCGCCACGGGTCAATGTAGAAATCACCCGGTGGGCAATAGAGGCCCGCCGGGCGTTCGATGATCAGGTCGCCGGATGTCATCGTGCAAGGCAGGAGCGCAGCGACTGAGGGGCCTGTCCGCCGCCGGGCCGTCCCAAGGCGGACGACGTCCCTCGGGGGCAGGAGCACAGCGACTGGGGGGCTGTCATCAGTAGCGCCCGGTGGCTCCCGCGACCCGCAAATACACGTACGACACCCAGGCCACCACACCGCGGCGCAGCGCACCGAGCATGCCGGGGCGGTACTTCCGTGTCGGATCGATTTCCTCCGACACCGCAACCGCCGCGTCGAACTGCGCGGACAACTCGGCGTTGAACGACGCATCGCGCACGATGACATTCGCTTCCAGGTTCAGCAGCAGCGACAGCGGATCGATGTTCGAGCTGCCCACGGTGGCCCAGTCGTCATCGATGACGGCGATCTTGGCGTGCAGGTACGCGGGGGTGTACTCGTAGATGTGCACGCCGTGTCCGAGCAATTCGTCGTAAAGCGCGCGCGCCGCGAGGCCAGCGATGCGGTAGTCGAGCTTGCCTTGCAGCAGCAACCTCACGCGCACGCCCCGCCGGGCCGCCTGGCGCAAGGCACGACGGAACAAGCGGCCCGGGTAGAAGTACGGCGAAATCAGATCGACCCGCGTGCGCGCTGTGCGGATCGCATCGATGTACGCGCGCTCGATGGTGCGGCGCTGCCGCACGTTGTCTCGCAGCACGAAGGCCGCGTGCATCGGCTCCAGATCGCCCGGCGTCGCCTGCATGCTGCGTTGGCCATACAGCCGCATGCGCTTGATCAGGCGCCGAACCCGGGCCAGCGGCTCCGCGCCGCGCACGAGGGCCAGGGCCTCGTCCTTGAAGGTGCGGCCCAGGTGCGCACGCGACCACACCGCGATCGCCGCCTGATGGATCGGCCCGGTGATGGGGCCGCTCGCCTGCACCGCGAAATCCAGCCGAGGCGCATCGCTCCAGCCGTGGTGCAGGTCGTAGCGGTCGTCCATCAGGTTGATGCCGCCCACGAAGCCGATCTCGGCGTCGACCACGCACAGCTTCAAGTGCAGGCGCCGCAGTTGTCCTGGCTGCAACCAGTTCCACCAGCGATCGATCGGCCGGTACACCGCAACCTGCACCCCGCCCTCGCAGAGGCGCCGCTGCAGCGCGCTGGCACCGCCCAGCGTGCCAAAGCCGTCGATCACCACCTTGACCCGGATGCCGCGCTGCGCCGCCCGGATCAGCGCAGCAGCCACCCGGTCGGCCGCCGGGTCATCGTGGAAGATGTAGGTCGCCACGCAGACTTCATGGCGGGCGGCATCGATGGCCTCGACCATGGCCGGGAACAGCGCGTCGCCGCCCTGCAGCAGCGCGACCCGGTTGCCGCCGCTGAACACGGGTCGGGGCACCGCACCCCAGATCTGCTCGAGCGCGAAACGCTCGGCGTGGACACGCGCAGCGAGGTCGTCGATGTTCGGCATCGGCCGATCAGCTCAGCTGCAGCTCGACCACCAAGGGCAGGTGGTCCGACATCCTCGCCCAGGCCCGACCGCGCGGCACGTGGGTCGACGTGCAGTGCAGGCCACGGGTGTAGACCCGGTCGAGCGAGAAGAACGGCACACGCGACGGGAAGGTGCGCAGCGGCGACTGGCCGCCCACGCGCGCCGGCTCCAGGCCCATCTGGCGGATCGGCGCATCGAGCTTCTCGCCCCAGTCGTTGAAGTCGCCCGCCAGCACCAGGTGCTCGCCCACGGGCACATGGGTGGCGATGAACTCGGCAATGCGCTCGACCTGACGCACCCGGCTGGCGTGCATCAGCCCCAGGTGCGCGACGATGGCATGCACCACCGTGCCATTCCACTGCACCGGCACATGCAGCAGGCCACGCTGCTCGAAGCGGTGGTCGGACACATCGTGGTGCTTGATGTCACCGATCGGCCAGCGCGACAGCAGCGCGTTGCCATGCTCGCCGTGGCGGGTGACCGCGTTGCTGCGGTAGGCCACCGCGTAGCCCTCGGGCGCCACGTAATCGGCCTGCGGCATCCGCGGCCAGCCGATGTGGGTGTCGGGGAACTGCAGCGCTTCAGCGCGGTTCGAGCTGCGCACCTCCTGCAGGAACACCAGATCGGCGTCCAGCGCCTCGATGCCCAGCGCCAGGTTGTGGATTTCCAGCCGCCGCCGCGGGCCCACACCGCGCACGCCCTTGTGGATGTTGTAAGTGGCCACACGAAGCACGTCGCCCGGGTGCTTCGAGACGCCGGCGTTCAAGTGATGAACGCCTTTCACGCCGACAGGAACCGGGGCAGCTGCAGCACCGCTTCGGCGTTCGACGGCGAGAAGCAGCGGTCGGCCGCCTCGCGCCACGGCAGCCACTCGCTGCGCAGGTGCTCACGCGGGGCGAGCGTGATGGCGATGTCGCGCGGCACCCGCAGACCGAACACATGCTCGGTGTTGTGCGTCACGCCCGGCGCATAGCGGTGGCGCCACACAGGGTAGATCTCGTAGACATTGCGCATGCCCCAGTCTCGCAGATGCGCGAGCGGCACGTCCACAGAACCCACGACGATGCCGGTTTCTTCGGCCACCTCGCGGCGCGCGGTCAGCTCGAACGGCTCATCCAAGGCATCCTTCGAGCCGGTCACGCTCTGCCAGTAACCGGGTCGATCGGCGCGTTCGAGCAGCAGCACGTCGAGATCGGCGGTGTGGATCACGACCAGCACCGATTGCGGGATCTTCGGCGGGCGCGGCGATGAGGTCATCGGCGCTGACTCGCTGAAGACGCCTCAGATGCCACTGACGACGGCGTCGAGGGCATCGAGCAGGCGACTTTGATCGCCTTTCAGGGACGCGACAGGCTCGCCCAGCATCCGCGACAGGATGGTCGCGGTCTGCTGCGGCCACAGGTGCAAGGTTTGCCCGCCAATCCGAAAGGACGGAATCAATCGCGATGGAAGTGATGCTGCATTGAACCGCTCGACGACCAGCGGCATGACCAGACGGGTCGGCAGATGGTCGAGCAAATCACTTTGCATCACCACGAGGTAGGGAATGCCGTCACGCTGGCGGCTGCTGGGATTGGCATACACATCGAACTGCGCCATCCACCCACCTCACCACTGACGCCATTCGTCGCCGAACACGCCGTACTCGGCGACGAACTGGTTCTGCAGCTCGATCCAATCCTTGTACTGTTCATGGAAGTGTCGGCGCCGCTCTTCCATCGACGCGGGCGTCGATCCACCCGATTCCGCGCGCAACAGTTCCTCGTACCGCGCCGCCGAGATCACCACGCTGTGACGCCGCCCGCTCTTGTCGATGAAAACCGGCTCACGTTGCGCGGTTTCCAGCACCTGGCCGAGTCGGTTCTTGGCGTCGGTGGCAGTGAGGTTCATGGTCGGCTCCGATGACTTCATTCAGCCATTTTAGCCATTCGAGCGGCGACTACCGCACCGCTTCCGGCAGCTCGATCTTGACCTGCAGCACCTCGAGGTCGCCCTGGCGCTCCACCTCGACCTTGATGTCGCCGGGCCCGACCGACACGTACTTCGAGATCACCGCGATCAGTTCGCGTTGCAGGTCGGGCAGGTAGGCCGGATCGCGGGTGCGGCCATTGCGCTCGTGCGCCAGGATGATCTGCAATCGCTCCTTGGCGACGCTGGCGGTCTTGGTTTTTTCGCCGAGAAAGAAGGACAGGAAACCCATCGCTCACTTCCCCCCGAACAGACGTTTGAAGAAACCCGGCTTCACCGCATCGACAAAGCGCAGCGGGGTTTCTTCGCCCAGGAATCGCGTGACGACGTCCTTGTAGGCTTCCGACACGTCGGAGCCCTTGATGTGGATCGCCGGCACGCCCTGGTTCGAGGCATCGAGCACCGATTCGGACTCCGGGATCACGCCGATCATCCGCACCCGCAGGATGTCGTGGATGTCCTTCAGGCTCAGCATCTGGCCCCCGATGACCCGGTTCGGGTTGTAGCGCGTGATCAGCAGGTGCTCCTTGATCGGCTCCTTCTTCTCGATCGCGCGGCGCGTCTTGCTGTGCAGCATGCCCAGGATGCGGTCGGAGTCGCGCACCGAGGACACCTCGGGGTTGGTCACCACCAGCGCCTCATCGGCGAAGTGCATCGCCATCAGCGCGCCGGTCTCGATGCCCGCGGGCGAGTCACAGACGATGTACTCGAAGTCCATGCCCGCCAGCTCTTCCAGCACCCGCTCGACGCCGTCCTGCGTCAGCGCGTCCTTGTCACGCGTCTGCGAGGCGGCCAGCACGTAGAGGTTGTCGCACTGCTTGTCCTTGATCAGCGCCTGGTTCAGCCGCGCCTCGCCATGGATCACGTTGATCAGGTCGTACACCACGCGGCGTTCGCAGCCCATGATCAGGTCGAGGTTGCGCAGGCCGACGTCGAAGTCGATGACCGCGGTCTTGTGCCCGCGCAACGCGAGCCCGGACGCGAAGCTGGCGCTGGTGGTGGTCTTGCCGACGCCTCCCTTGCCGGAGGTCACGACGATGATTCTGGCCATGGGTGGCAGTCCTTGTGGATGTGATGTCGCCGGGGGCGAAAGATGAATGGGAAGGTGAAGAAGAACGCGCTGATCAGTTCAGGGGCTCGAACACGAGACGCTCGCCGTCCAGGCGGATCTGCGCGGGCTTGCCGATGACGCTGTCGGGCAGCGGGTTGTCGGTGGTGCGGTAGGTGCCGGCAATCGAGATCAATTCGGGCTCCATGCAGGTGCTGAAGATGCGCGCGTCGTTGTTCCCACGGGCCCCTGCAATCGCCTTGCCACGCAGTGGCGCATACACATGGATGCTGCCGTCGGCGATCACTTCGGCGCCAAAGTTCACCGCCGCCAGCACCACCAGGTCACCACCCCGCGCATACACCTGCTGACCGGAGCGCAGCGGCTTGTCGACGATCAGCGTGGTGCTGGCGGCGGGTGCGGCCTGCACCGGCGCGGCGGCTGCGGCTACGGGTGCGGGTGCCGACGCGGCCTCCGCGGAAGGCGCTGGGGCCACCGCGGGCGTCGGCGCACGGGTCGATGGTGGCAGCGCCTCGGGCGCCTCGCCCAGGCCCGCCTCGGCGGCGGCAGCCATCTGCTCGGGAGAGCCGCCACGCACCGCGGCCGCCACCATCTTGAATTGCCGCAGCAGGGCGCCGAGCCGGGCGTAATCGAGTGCGAGCGGGTCGCCTTCGGCCTGGGCGATGTCGATCACGACCGGGTCGTGGTTGAACATCTCCGGCGTGTCGGCAAAGCGGGCGGTCAGTTCACGCTCGATCGCCGCCATGTCGGTGGTCTTCAGCGCCACGACCACCAGCGTCATCGACGCGCTGCGCAACTCGAACACCGCCGGTGCGCGCTCCTTGCTGCGGGCCATGGCCGGATCAGCTGGCGCTGGGCGTGGCAGCCAGGGCGTTGCGCAGGCGGATGTGCAACTCGCGCAGCTGCTTCTCGTCGACCGCGCTCGGCGCGCCGGTGAGCAGACACTGGGCGCGCTGGGTCTTCGGGAAGGCGATCACGTCGCGGATGCTTTCGGCCTTGGTCATCAGCGTGATCAGCCGGTCGAGGCCGAAAGCGAGGCCTCCGTGCGGTGGCGCGCCGTACTGCAGGGCGTCGAGCAGGAAGCCGAACTTCAGCTGCGCCTCTTCGGGCCCGATCTTCAGCGCGCTGAACACCTTGCTCTGCACCTCGGCGCGGTGGATACGCACCGAGCCGCCGCCCAGCTCCCAGCCGTTGAGCACCATGTCGTAGGCCTTGGCGATGCATTGGCCCGGGTCGCTGTCCATGTAGTCCTCGTGCCCGTCCTTCGGCGCGGTGAACGGATGGTGTGTCGCGTTCCAGCGCTGGGCATCGTCGTCGTACTCGAACATCGGGAAATCGACCACCCACAGCGGGGCCCAGACGTCCTCGAACAGGCCGTTCGCACGGCCGAAATCGCTGTGGCCGATCTTGATGCGCAGCGCGCCAATCGCGTCGTTGACGATCTTTTCCTTGTCGGCGCCGAAGAACAACAGATCGCCCGTCTGTGCGCCAGTGCGCTCGATGATCTTCGCCAGCGCCGCGTCGTGCAGGTTCTTGACGATCGGGCTTTGCAGCCCCTCGCGGCCCTTGCTCACGTCGTTGACCTTGATCCACGCCAGCCCCTTGGCGCCGTAGATCTTGACGAACTCGGTGTAGGCGTCGATCTCGCCACGGCTCAGTCCGCCGCTGGCCTCGCCACCACGCGGCACGCGCAGCGCCACCACGCGCCCGCCCTTGGTGGTGGCCGGGGTGCTGAAGACCTTGAAGTCCACGTCGGCCATCACATCGGTGAGTTCGGTGAACTCGAGCTTGACGCGCAGATCGGGCTTGTCCGAGCCGTAGCGGTGCATCGCCTCCGAGTACTTCATCACCGGGTATTCGGGAAGTTCGACACCGATGGCGTTCTTGAACACCGTGCGGATCATTCCTTCGAACATCTGGCGGATTTCTTCCTCGGTCAGGAAGCTGGTCTCGATGTCGATCTGCGTGAACTCGGGCTGGCGATCGGCGCGCAGGTCTTCGTCGCGGAAGCACTTGGTGATCTGGTAATAACGGTCGAAGCCCGCCACCATCAGCAGCTGCTTGAAGAGCTGCGGCGACTGCGGCAGCGCGAAGAACATGCCTTCGTTGACACGGCTGGGCACCAGGTAGTCGCGCGCGCCTTCGGGCGTGCTCTTGGTCAGCATCGGCGTCTCGATGTCGATGAAGCCGTTGGCATCGAGGAACTTGCGCACCTCCATCGCGACCCGGTAACGCAGGATCAGGTTCTTCTGCATCACCGGGCGGCGCAGGTCCAGCACGCGGTGGGTCAGGCGGGTGGTTTCGGAGAGGTTCTCATCGTCCATCTGGAACGGCGGCGTGACGCTCGGGTTCAGCACCTCGAGCTCCAGGCACAGCACCTCGACCTTGCCGCTGGTCAGGTTCGCGTTGTCGGTGCCGGCGGGACGCGCGCGCACCTTGCCGGTGACCTTCAGGCAGAACTCGTTGCGCACGCTCTCGGCGGTCTTGAACATCTCGGCACGGTCGGGGTCGCAGACCACCTGCACCAGGCCTTCGCGATCGCGCAGGTCGATGAAGATCACCCCCCCGTGGTCACGGCGGCGATGCGCCCAGCCCATCAGCGTCACCGTCTGGCCCAACAAGGTCTCGCTGACCAGGCCGCAGTACGTCGTTCTCATCGTGTCACTCCAGAAACGGATTCGAGGTGTCGCTGCATCGAGCTTGAGGTGGCAGGTTCACAGGTTCATTGGAAGGCGCACCAGCGCCCGCTGCAATTCAGTCGGATCGAACGCAGACGCTTCAGGCAGGCGGTTGTGGCTGTGGTGCCCGGACGGTTTTGGTGGCCGACGGCGCCACCACGCCCATCGAGATCACGTACTTCAGCGCCTCGTCGACGCTCATGTCGAGCGCAATCACATCGGCGCGCGGCACCATCAGGAAAAAGCCCGAGGTCGGGTTCGGCGTCGTTGGCACATACAGGCTCAGGTAGTCGCCCGCCAGGTGCTCGCCCGCCTCGCCACCCGGCTTGCCGGTGACGAAGGCGATCGTCCACGAGCCTGCCCTCGGGTACTGCACCAGCACCGCTTCGCGAAAGGCGTTGCCACTGCTCGAGAACAGCGTGTCCGACACCTGCTTCACCGAGCTGTAGATCGACTTGACGATGGGGATCTGGTGCAGCAGCCGGGCGCCCTGACTCAGCGCCCACTGGCCAGCGATGTTGGTGGCGAACACGCCCGTCAGCAACAGGCCCACCAGCATCACGATCACCCCGAGACCCGGGATCTGCTTGAGCATTTCCAGCGGCGTGTGTGCCGACTCCGGCAGCAAGGCCTGCGAGGCGCTGAGCAGCCAGGCAAACAGCCCGTCGAGCACGCCAAGCACCGAGGTCAGCACCCACACGGTGATGGTCAGTGGCAGCCAGACCAGCAAGCCGGCGATCAGGTATTTCTTCAAGGGAGTCCTAGGGTTGAACCGCGTGCTGCCGCTTGAGCGGGCTTCAGCTCGACGAGGGCGAAGGCGCTGGCGACGATCCGCTGGCCGGTGCGCTGGGTGCCGACGCCGGCGCGGCTGGTGCCGGCGACTTGGCGCCATCGGCCTTGCCAGCCGTACCGCTCGAGGCGGGCTTCTCTGCGTGGCCCGCCAGGGCACCGCCCGAGGGCTTCCCGTCGCCAGACGGCTTGTCCGCGATCGGCGCAGGCTTGGCGCCATCGCGGAAATCAGTGACGTACCAGCCCGAGCCTTTCAGCTGAAAGCCCGCGGCCGTCACCTGTTTCTGGAAGCTGTCGGCGCCACAGGCCGGACACACGCTCAGCAGCGGGTCGGAGACCTTCTGGAGCACGTCTTTCGCGTGGCCGCAGGCAGCGCATCGGTAGGCATAGATGGGCATGGCTAAGCCTTTGATTAGAAAAGAAAAACCTTGAATTATACGGTGGCGGATTCAGCGATAACCGAGGTGCAGCACCCATTGCACGACGATCACGCCGATCAGGAATCCGACGCCGGCGTAGACGATGGCCTGCAGCAGCCGGTTGGTACGGCGCTGCTCGGCCAGCAGCGCCTCGAGCATCATCTGGTCGGCCGCCGGCTTGGGTTGCAGCGCCTGGTGCACCAGCCGCGGCAGCTCGGGCAGCAACTGCACATAGCGCGGCGCCTCGTTCTTCAGGCGAGCGACCAGGCCGCGCCAGCCGATCTGGTCGTTCATCCAGCGCTCCAGAAAGGGCTTGGCCGTGCTCCACAGGTCGAGCTCGGGGTCGAGCTGGCGGCCCAGGCCTTCGATGTTGAGCAGCGTCTTCTGCAGCAGCACCAGCTGCGGCTGGATCTCGACGTTGAAGCGGCGCGAGGTCTGGAACAGCCGCAGCAGCACCTGGCCCAGCGAGATGTCCTTCAGCGGGCGATCGAAGTGCGGCTCGCACACCGCGCGGATCGCACCTTCGAGTTCGTTGACGCGGGTGGTCGCAGGCACCCAGCCCGATTCGATGTGCAGCTCGGCCACACGCTTGTAGTCACGGCGGAAGAAGGCGATGAAGTTCTGCGCCAGGTATTCCTTGTCGAATTCGGTGAGCGTGCCGACGATGCCGAAATCGAGCGCGATGTAGCGCCCGAAGGTGGCGGGCGCCAGACTCACCTGGATGTTGCCCGGGTGCATGTCGGCATGGAAGAAGCCGTCGCGGAACACCTGCGTGAAGAAGATCGTCACACCGTCGCGCGCGAGCTTCGGGATGTCGACGCCCGCGTCCAGCAGCCGCTGCGTCTGGCTGATCGGCACGCCATCCATCCGCTCCATCACCAGCACCGTCTGCGTGCACAGCTCCCAGTGCATCTCCGGCACCATCACCAGGTTCAGGCCCTGCATGTTGCGGCGCAGCTGGGCGGCATTGGCCGCTTCGCGGATCAGGTCGAGCTCGTCGTGCAGGTGGTTGTCGAACTCGGCCACCACCTCGCGCGGCTTGAGCCGCTTGCCATCGGCCGACAGCCGCTCGACCCAGACCGCAATCGTGCGCATCAGCGCCAGGTCGTCGTCGATCACCGACAGCATGTTCGGCCGCAGCACCTTCACGGCCACCTCGCGCCCGTCTTTCAGGGTCGCGAAGTGCACCTGGGCGATCGACGCACTGGCCACCGGCTCGCTCTCGAAGCTGGCGAATACGTCTTCGACGCGGCGTCCGTAGGCCTTTTCGATCAGCTGCCGCGCCAGCGCCGGTGGGAACGGCGGCACGTTGTCCTGCAGCTGCGCCAGTTCATCGGCGAGGTCGGGCGGGATCAGATCGCGCCGCGTGGACAGCACCTGCCCGAACTTCACGAAGATCGGGCCCAGCTTCTCCAACGCCATCCGCAGGCGCACGCCGCGCGGTGCATCGAGGCGGCGGCTGGCCGTGATCACGCGCACCAGCACGCGCACCCAGCGCTGTCGAAAGTTCGACAAGGCCAGCTCGTCGAGCCCGTAGCGGTAGATCGTGAAGACGATGAACAGCAGTCGCGTGACGTGCCTCATCGCGGCGGCGACTCCGCGGGCGCGGGCGCTGACGGGCGCCAGCGATCGGCAGCCGACTGCGCCAGGTTGCGCAGCGCCTCGCGCAGCCCGGTCGTCGCTGAAGACGCCACCCGCACCAGCTGCGCCGCTGGTCCGTCACCGAGCAACCGTGCCAGATCGTCCTGCACATCCCAGCGCAGGTGGTCCACCAGCCAGCTCACATCGGCAGCCAAGGCCGCGTCGCCCGCCACCTCGACCCGCGGGCGCTGACCCGACAGCACGCTGCCGAGGGTCTGCGCCGGATTCGAGGCGTCGAGCGTGGCCACCAGATCGGCGTGATCGGGTGCGTCGGGCAGCCATTCGAGCAACCCGGCGGCAGTCACCGCCATCGTGCACTGTGATGGCAGCCAGGAGGCCAGCGCCGGCACATCGCGCAGTTGCAAACGGATGCACTTTGCTGCGTGTGGACGCAAACGCTGCGCGGCCATCGGCTCGGCCGACAGAACATGGTTCAACAGCAGCGCCAGGCGTGGCATCACCGTGGCTTCCAGGGACTGCGAAAACGGCAACATCATCGTGAGATTGTAGGCACCCGATTCGCGCGTACCGCCCTGATTCGGGGGGCAAACTGACATCTGCGTAGGACACAATGATTCTCTTGACGTTGGGCCCGATCCAACGCCGCCACATCGCCCGGTGTGGCTCGCTCTTTCTGAATGCCCTCAACGGAGGCTCGTCAGCACAGCGCACACGGAGCGACGCACCCTTCTTCACCTGACCGATGTACGAAGATCGAACCTACAAGCGAACTTTCTACAGCGCGCCGCAATCGGTCACGTCGTTGGTGGCCGCCTTTCTCGAACCCACGATCATCATCGTGGCCTTCGCTCTCGCCAACCTCTGGATGGACGAGCCGATGGCCCGGCCCCAGCTCACGGTGTGCCTGTTGGTGTTCGCACTGACCTTCCCGGGCCGCAATCGATTTCGTGACAGCCTGCTGGGTGCGACAGTCGATATCTTCATTTCCTGGTTGATGCTTCTGGTGATATTGATGTTGTGCGGCTACGCGACGCGCAGCCTCATGTATTTCGAAGAAGAGGTTCTGATTACCTGGGCCATTGCGACGCCGCTGCTGCAGTGCGCGGCAACCTGGGTCGGCAAGAAGGTGCTGCAGTTACAGGCATCTTGGCCAGACAGTCGCCGAAGTGCGATCGTGGTCGGCGGTGGCGCACTTGGCGTGAAGGTGGCACGCGCGCTGTCGGGCCTCGAGGACCGCAACGTCGATTTCATGGGTTACTTCGATGACCGCATCGACGAGCGTCTGCACGAGAGCGCGGCGACCAACTCGCTGGGGGGCCTGAAAGATGTTGCCTCTTTCGTCCGGCAGCATGGCGTGCACGAGGTGTTCATCACCTTGCCGCTGGGTTCTCAGCCCCGCATCGTGGAGCTGCTCGACCAGTTGCAAGGCACCACCGCGTCATTGTTCTTCGTGCCCGATGTGTTCGGCATCGGCATCATCCAGGGCCGCCTGCAAGACATGAACGGCGTTCCGGTGGTGGGCATCTGCGAAACCCCATTCACAGGCACCAACGAACTGGCCAAGCGCGTCAGCGATGTGGTACTCGCATCCATCATCCTGGTACTGATCTCACCCGTGCTGGTGGCGCTGGCGATCGGCGTCAAGCTCAGCTCACCCGGCCCCGTCATCTTCAAGCAGCGGCGCAACGGGTTGGACGGCAACGAGATCATCGTCTACAAGTTCCGCTCCATGACCACCATGGACAACGGGCCGGTCGTTCTGCAAGCCAAGCCCAACGACCCCCGCCTGACCTCCTTCGGCGCGTTCATCCGCCGCACCTCGCTGGATGAGTTGCCGCAATTCATCAATGTGTTGCAAGGCCGCATGAGCATCGTCGGGCCACGCCCGCATGCCGTCGCACACAACGAGGAATACCGCAATCTGATCAAGGCCTACATGGTCCGCCACAAGGTCAAGCCAGGCATCACTGGATGGGCTCAGGTCAACGGGCACCGCGGTGAGACGGAAACCATCGAAAAGATGCAAGCCCGGGTGGAGTACGACCTCGAATACCTGCGCAACTGGTCGCTGGCACTTGACTTGCAAATCATCATCCGCACCATCCGCGTGGCCTTCTTCAATTCAAAGGCTTATTGATGTCGGCCTGCCGCTCCGTTTTTTGCCGGACTCTCACCATGCCGCACCAACATCTGCGCAAATCGCTGACGTCCGCACTCTCGATGCTGACAACCGCACTGGCCTTGTCATGGACGGGATCTGCGCAGGCGGACCCGAATCCGTATTACATCGGCGCCAGCACTTCGGTGGGGTACGACTCGAACGTGTTTCGTCTACCGAAAGCGACCGGGGACACCACCTACAGCTACGGACTGTTGGGAGGCTTCGATCAAACCATCGGTCGCCAGCGTTTGTATGCCAGTGGAACGGCTCGGGAAACCCGTTTCTCAGACCTCACACAGCTCAATTACACCAACTACAACGCGCTTGCCGGCATCGACTGGCAGACGCTGTACAGCTTGTCGGGAACGCTGAGTTATTCAGCTTCACAGAGTCTTTACAACTACGGCGGCAACAGCACGATTCTGTCCACTGCCAAGAACCTCGAGAACCGCGACGAAATCATTGCAAAAGGGCGCTGGGGCGCCTCGTCGCTGCTCTCACTCGACACCTCATACACGCGACGAAAGCTCACCTACTCTGACCCTGCGTACCGCTCCAATGCGCTGGACCAAGATGGTTGGAGTCTTGGCCTGACCTACCGGCCGAGCGCCCTGCTGACGCTTGGCACCGCTGCGCGCTACACACAAGGCAAGTACCAGCTGAGCCGAAACTTCGATCGCTATGACCTTGACCTGACTGGCACCTGGGTCCCTACTGGACTGAGCACCTTCAACGCTCGTTTGAGCTACGGTAAACGGACGTCGCGCAACGGTGTGTCAGCCCTTGACTTCAAAGGAACCACCGGCCAGCTGAGCTGGGCCTACCAACCCACCGGCAAGCTGCGCTTCACCACCGCGTTCAGCCGAGACAGCGGTGCGGAAAGCGGATTCCTGAACCTCAACGGCGAACAGCTGGGCGGTATCGGCGACAACAGTCGGCTGACAAACACCCTGACTGTCAATTCGAACTACAGCCTCACCTCCAAGATTCAGCTGAACGCGGCACTCCTGGTATCCAACCGCTCCCTCAAGAACGGCTCTCTGGACGGCAACGACACGTTGCGAACGGCTTCCTTGAGCGCCAGTTACACGATTCTTCGCAACGCGAGTGTGGGATGCAGCGTCCGCAGAGAAACGCGTAGCGCCTCCGGACAGGGTTCATACGATTTCCGCAACAGCTCGGTGGCCTGCTCGGCGCAGATCGCACTGCAATGAGAGAGACCGTCCTGTTGACAGGTGCGACTGGCTACATTGCGTCGCACACGTGGCTGGCCCTGTGGGCCGCGGGGTACAACGTCATCGGCGTCGACGACTTCTCCAACAGCTCGCCAGAGGTGTTGAACCGCCTGCAGCGCCTGGGGGGCCGCACCCCGACCTTCGAGCGGGCCGATGTCTGCGACAGCGCCACCATGCGGTCGATCCTCGAGCGCCATCCGATCAGCGCCGTGGTTCACTTCGCCGCCTTCAAGGCGGTCGGTGAAAGCAGCGCGAAGCCGCTGGCCTACTACCGCAACAACGTGGGTGGCCTGATCAATGTCGCCGAGGCCATGGCCGCCAGCGGATGCAAGACCTTGGTGTTCAGCTCCAGCGCCACCGTCTACGGATCGCCCCGGCAGTTGCCCATTCCGGAAAGCGCGGCGCTGTCGACCACCAGCCCCTACGGCGCGACCAAGCTGATCAGCGAAAACATCCTCACCGATGCCGCCCAGGCCGACCCGTCGTGGCGTATTTCGCTGCTGCGCTACTTCAACCCGGTGGGCGCGCACGAAAGCGGTCTGATCGGCGAAGACCCGCGCGGCATCCCGAACAACCTGATGCCCTATGTCACGCAAGTGGCCGTGGGCAAGCGCGAGCGCCTGCAGGTGTTCGGTGGCGACTACGACACGCCCGACGGCACCGGTGTGCGCGACTACATCCATGTGTGCGACCTGGCCGAAGGCCATGTCGCCGCCTTGCGCCACCTGACCGAGCAGGCGGGCCCGTCGTTCACCGCCAACCTGGGTACGGGGCGTGGCTACAGCGTGCTGGAACTGGTGCGCGCCTTCGAGCGGGCCAGCGGACGCCCCATCCCCTACGACATCGTGGCCCGCCGCCCGGGTGACGTGGCGGCTTGCTACGCAGACGCCAGCCGCGCTCGGGAGTTGCTCGGGTGGCAGGCCACGCGCGACATCGATGCGATGTGCGCCGACAGCTGGCGCTGGCAACGCTCGAACCCGAACGGGTACGGCCACTGACGCAAGCGCTCGGCAGGAGAGGCATCGAGATCGCTTGATGAATTCATCACCACACCCGCACCAACCCCTGGACACCATGAGCACTGCCCCCATACAGGTTCTTCCCGTCGTCATGGCCGGTGGCGGTGGCACGCGGCTGTGGCCACTGTCGCGCGCAATGCACCCCAAGCAGTTCCTGGTGCTGCAAGGCAACCAGAGCCTGTTCCAGCAAGCCACGCAGCGGCTCGCCACGCTGGCCGCCGACGACATCGCCGTTGCGGCCCCGCTGATCGTGGGCAACGAAGAGCACCGCTTTCTGGTGCTCGACCAACTGCGCGAGCTGAAGCTGCCACCGGCCACCGTGCTGCTGGAGCCGGTGGGCCGCAACACCGCCCCCGCCATGACACTGGCGGCCTTGCAAGCCAGCGCGAACGGCAACGACCCGGTGATGGTGGTCACGGCCGCCGACCACGCCTATGTGAACGAAGCCGGCTTCACCCGTGCGCTGCAAGCCGCCGTGCGCACCGCAGCGGGCGGGGCCATCGTGACACTGGGCATCCTGCCTACCGGGCCCGAAACCGGATACGGCTACCTGCGCTGCACCGCGACCGAAGGCCACGACCCCAGCGCCGCGCAGCGGCTTGCCGAATTCGTCGAGAAGCCCGACCTTCCCACCGCCCAGCGCTACCTGGCCGATGGCCGCTACTACTGGAACAGCGGCATCTTCGTCGTGCGCGCTTCGGTCTGGCTGAAAGCGCTGCGACAGTTCAGGCCCGACATCGCCAGCGCCACGCAAACCGCCTGGGAAGGCCGCAGCACCGATGCGCCGTTCATCCGCCCCGACCGTGCCGCGTTCGAGGCCATACCCAGCGAATCGGTCGATTACGCCGTGATGGAGCGCTGCCCGGCATCGCCCGAGTTCGACATCCGCATGGTGCCCATGGACGCCGGCTGGTCAGATCTGGGCGCCTGGGACGCCGTGTGGGAGGTCAGCCCGAAAGACGCCGCCGGCAACGCCAGCCATGGCGACGCCTTGATGCGCGACAGCCGCAACACCCTGGTGCACGCCACCAGCCGGCTGGTCGGCGTGATCGGCCTCGACGATGTGGTGGTGGTGGAAACGCCCGACGCAGTCTTGGTCACCCACCGCAGCCGCAGCCAGGAGGTGAAGCAGATCGTCGGCCAGTTGCAGCGCGATGGGCGCACCGAGCACAACCTGCACCGGCTGGTGCACCGCCCCTGGGGCTGGTACGACAGCATCGACGCCGGAGGGCGCTTCCAGGTCAAACGCATCATGGTCAAGCCCGGCGCCACGCTCAGCCTGCAGAAGCACCACCACCGCGCCGAGCACTGGATCGTGGTGCGCGGCACCGCCGAAGTGACCAACGGCGACCAGGTGCTGCTGCTGACCGAGAACCAGAGCACCTACATTCCACTGGGGCAGGTGCACCGACTGGCCAACCCCGGCAAGGTGCCGCTGGAGATCATCGAGGTGCAGTCCGGCAGCTACCTTGGCGAAGACGACATCGTGCGCTTCGAAGACACCTACGGGCGCGTCGGTTAAGCGCCTGGCCCCGTTCCATTCGAGAAAACCAACTCATGAAAATCACCATCATCGGTACCGGCTACGTAGGCTTGGTTACCGGCGCCTGCCTGGCCGAAATGGGCAACCACGTGATGTGCCTCGACGTGGACGCAGCCAAGATCAAGATCCTGGAAGACGGCGGCATCCCGATCCACGAACCGGGGCTGCTCGACGTGGTGAAGCGCAACCGCACCGCCGGCCGCCTGCAGTTCACCACCGATGTGGTCGCGGCGGTGAACCACGGCACGCTGCAGTTCATCGGCGTGGGCACCCCACCCGACGAGGACGGCTCGGCCGATCTGCAATACGTGGTGGCCGCGGCGCGCAACGTGGGCCGCCACATGACCGACTACAAGGTCATCGTCGACAAGAGCACCGTGCCGGTGGGCACCGGCGAGAAAGTGCGCGCCGCGGTGGCCGAAGAGCTGGCCAAGCGCGGTGTGCAGGTCGACTTTTCGATCGTGTCGAACCCCGAGTTTCTGAAAGAAGGCGCGGCGGTCGACGACTTCATGCGACCCGACCGCATCGTGGTGGGCGCTGACGACGAGCGCGCCATTCTGCTGATGCGCTCGATCTATTCGCCCTTCATGCGCAACCACGACAAGCTGCTGGTGATGGACATCAAGAGCGCCGAGTTCACCAAGTACGCTGCCAACTCGATGCTGGCCACCCGCATCAGCTTCATGAACGAGCTGGCGCTGCTAGCCGAGAAGGTGGGCGCCGACATCGAGCTGGTGCGCAAGGGCATCGGCAGCGACCCGCGCATCGGCACGCACTTCCTGTATGCCGGCGCTGGCTACGGCGGATCGTGCTTCCCGAAAGACGTGAAGGCCCTGGTGAAAACCGCCAAGGACAACGGCGTCACGCTGCAGGTGCTGACCGCGGTGGAAGCCGCCAACGACAAGCAAAAGCACGTGCTGGTCGACAAGGTGGTGAAACGCTTCGGCGAAGACCTGAGCGGCCGCCAGTTCGCCGTGTGGGGCCTCTCGTTCAAGCCCAACACCGACGACATGCGCGATGCGCCCAGCCGCGTGGTGATCGCCGAACTTGCGAAGCGAGGCGCCACGATCAAAGCCTACGACCCGGTCGCCATGCCAGAAGCCAAACGGGTGCTGGAAGGCACCCAGGGCCTGACCTTCGTGGAGAACCAGACGCAGGCGCTCGAAGGCGCCGATGCGTTGGTCATCATCACCGAGTGGAAAGAGTTCAAGAGCCCCGACTTCGATGCCATCAAGGCCATGCTGAAGCAGCCGGTGGTGATCGATGGGCGCAACCTGTACGAGCCCGCGTACATGCGCACGCTGGGCATCGAGTACACCAGCATCGGGCGTCCAGGCTGACGGTGTAGCGGGCTGGCAGGCTGCAGGGCGGTGCCCAAGTTCTCTAGCCCACAGGCCTGACGACGATGGGCCCATCGCCGGGGATGGCGTCGTAACGAATCATCCGATCGACAACGACCGCCCGCGTTTGCCGTTCGCCTTGGGTGACCAGCGCCTCGCGCCACGTGCTCGGCACCGTGGATAACAGTGTGAGCGGCAAGCGATAAAGCACCGGGTCGGCTCGACAGGTCAACTCGATGTGCAAGGCGCCATCTGCAGCAGAGCGCACGCTCAACTCGGCACTGTCGCGCTCGGTTTGGTACTGGTGCTGAGAAATGTGGTCGGTGATCCACAACTGATGCTGAGCCTGCCGTTGTTGCAGCCCATCGAGTAGCGGCAAAAACACGTCCTGCTTCAGTGCCCAGAAATCCTGCCAGGTCACATTGGGGCCGATGCGTTCGACGCCGTGAATGATCAGGTACTCCATCCCTTGCGCTGCAATCGCCCGATCGGCGAGCGCCAGCATCTGCTCTGTCGTTTGCCAGTGGTACACCGCACCATGCTTGTCGAAGGTCGGACGGTCGATCAGATCGTGGCGGCGCAGCAGGGCTGCAAAGTCCTGAGCGCTGATGTTCCAACGGCCCGGCGGCAGACCAGGCTTGCCAAACGACAGCAATCGCCGCTCTGGCCCCGGCACGATGCGCCGGATGATGTCCGCACAACCGCCAATCTCGCGCTCCGCGCCTTCCAGATCGGCGAAACCTTGATGGGTCATCGTGTGATTGCCGTACACCATGCCCTGCTTCCAGAGTTCGTCCTCCCAGCGGGCGGCAAACTTCTGGTACTCGGCCTTGCCGGGGTTGATGTAGAAGGTCGCGATCATGCTGCGCTTGAACAGCTCAGGCGCAGCCACCTGCCAATGGCTGAGAAGGCTGTCATCGAACATCAACAGAAAGGCGGCCGTACGGTCGTCTTTCCACCGCGCAATGCGAGTTCCGCCGGGTATCGGCGCAACTGCTGTCGGTGCTGCAACCACTTGCACAGGAAGCGCCGTCGCGGCGCTCCAAGCGGCAGCATGGCGCAACACCGCACGCCGACTCACGAAGTTTTCGACGACATCCAATGGAGCTGCCTTCACAGGAGATCGATGCAACGTTCCAGAGACGGCGCCACGTGATGAGCGCGGCTGTCGGTGGTCTGATCAGCGTATCGGATCACCCGCCCGACACCCGCATTCAGCCCAGCCTCAACGTCTGATTCCATGTCTCCGACCATCACGCAGTCCGGCAGGTGCAGGCCATGGTCACGGGCTGCGGCCAGCAGCATGCCCGGCCCGGGCTTGCGCCAGTCCGATTCACGCTTGTACTCGCCCACACCGTGTTCCGGGTGGTGGGGGCAGTGGTACACCGCAGTGATGGGTGCACCCTGCGCCTTGAACTGCTCGCACATCCAGGCGGTCACGGCCGCGAAATCGGCCTCGGTGTAGTACCCACGGCCGATGCCGGCCTGGTTGGTCACCACGATGAGCAGGTAGCTCCGTTGCACCGCTGCGCGGCTCAGCGCAAAGATGCCAGGCACAAAGTCCATCTGCTCCGGCCGGTGCACATAGCCGTGGTTGACGTTGATCACGCCATCGCGGTCCAGGAACAGCGCGCGCCCCGTCACGCCAGCCATAGCGGCAACACTTGCTGCGCGCGGTCGTAGTCCTGCGGGATGCCGATGTCGATGAAATTCGCATCGGTCACAAAGGCCGCCGGGCGCAACTCGGCGCAGTGCGCCTGCAGCACGTCAGCCTCCATCGAGAAGCATGCGGGCAGGCCGAGCGAGCGAAACCAGCGCGGGTCCAGCACGTAGGTGCCCGCATTGATCAGCCCTGGGCCGCTGCGGCCCTTGTCGGCAAAGCTCTGCACGCGGCCCTGGTCAACCAGCACCGCGCCATAGCGCGCCGTGTCGTCGACTGCGCGCAGCACCATCGAGATTGGCAGGCCGGCGGCGCGGTGATGCGCGAACACCTGGGCGAAATCGACATCGAGGAAGGTGTCACCGTTCAGCGTGAGCACCGCATCGGTGTCGGCGGGCAGCTGCGTCAGCGCGAAGGCAATCGCACCACCGGTGCCCAGGGGCGTCTGCTCGATCGCATAGCGCAGCGCCATGCCGTTGTAATGCGCACCGAAATGCGTTTCGATCTTCTGCCACAGGTGGCCCACCGACAGCACCACCTCGTTGCAGCCGCAGCGGGCCAGCGCATCGAGCAGGTATTCGAGGAACGGCCGGCCGGCGACTGGCGCCATCGGCTTGGGCAAATCAGGCACGCGCTCACGCAGCCGCGTGCCCAGCCCGCCCGCGAGAACGATCGCCTTCACTGCGGCTTCGGAAAGATGCTGGCCTCGATCAGCCCACAAATGATGTGGCCGACCACGATGTGCCCTTCCTGGATGTTCGGTGTGCAGGCCGATGGAATCTCCACGCAGTGATCGACCAGCTGCGTGATGGCCTCGCCACGGTTGCCCGTCATGCCCACCGTCACCAGGCCCATCGCACGTGCGGTTCGCAATGCCTTCAGGATGTTGGGCGACTTGCCCGAGGTCGTGAAACCGAACAGCACATCGCCGGGCTGGCCCAGCGCCTCGACCTGCCGAGAGAACAGCGACTCGTAACCGTAGTCGTTGCCGATCGCGGTCAGTATCGAGGTGTCGACCGTCAACGCGACGGCGGACAGACCGGGGCGGTCGTACGCGAAGCGACTGACCAGTTCACCAGCCAGGTGCTGCGAATCGGCCGCGCTGCCACCGTTGCCCATGAACAGCAGCTTGCCGCGCTGGCCCAGCGACTTCACGCAGGCCTCGGCCACGGTCTCAAGCGTCTGCACCAGCTTGACATCAGACGCCATCGCGGCCATCACCGCTTGCGTCTCAGCCATTTGGCTGAGGATCGTCGACTTGATCATTGTTTCCATGCCTGAGCTCCGTTCTTCGTGAAATGAATGTCTGTGACCGCCAGTGGCGCCAGCAGGTAGTCGGCGCAATGCCATCGCAACTGCCGTGCAAACGCCGCGCTGGGTTGATCGATCTGGAAGCGCTGGCCGCGCTTGCGCTGGTGTCCATAGAGCCGAATCAGCAAGCCGATGAAGTTGTGATCGACCCAGCCCAGCGCCTGCGCCTCGACAACCACGGCGCCGTCCGTTTCGGTCAGTGATGTGAGCGCCTGGCGCAGCGGATCCAGATCGCCGGGCAGCCAATGGCCCGATAACGTGAGCCGCTTCCGACCGCCATCCAGCACGGCCAGGTCGAGGCGTGCCGACGACTGCACCGGCAACAGCGAACGCCACAGTCTGCGCAACACCAGTGGCAGCACGCTGCGCACGCACAAGCCGCCCAACGCCCAACCATCGGTCGCGTAGCGACGCCACAGCGCGGGCTCTTCGCGTATGCGCCACAGCCACTCGAGACCCAGGTTCTGCATCGCCAGCGGTGCGCGCCGCACCGAGCCCGCCACGAAATTCACGACCGCACCCAGGTGGCTCAACAGCGGTGCGGCCAACCCAGCACCAGCGCACTCGATCCATTGCTGGCCTTTCGCGGTGCCCAGCGCGACCACAACGAAGTCTGGCGTCGCTGCATTGATGCCAGCCAGCACCTCGGGCGCCGTCATCTCGGCGACAGAGCCGAATCCGGGGTAATGCCAGCCTGCGCCCGACACCGGGCCGCCATCGCGGTTCAACCGCTCGCAGGCCGCTTGGGCAACGCCCTCAGGCGCGCCGAAGAAAAACACCCGAAGCGGACCGGCTTCGCCGTTCATCAGCAACTGGAAGAGATCCGAGCCGGCAATGCGCCGGGTGCGTATGCCGAGCCACCGTGCCATCCACACCAGCGGCATGCCGTCAGGCACGACCAGCTCGCAGCCGGCCACGGCATCGCGGTAGGCCGCATTGCGCTGCACCGTCACGATGTTGTTGACATTCGGCGTCGACAGCACTAGGCGGCTGCGCTCATGCACCGCCTGCCTGAGGCGCCCCAGCACTGTTGGCATGTCGATGACGTCGAAGGCAACGCCCAGCAGACAGAACACCGGGCGGTGAAAGTCGGTGGGCAGCTGTTTTGGCAGCACGGCAGCGCATTCAGTCATAGTGGATCAGTCAGCGTCGCGCTTGGATCGCACCCACTCCACCTGCCGGCGGACCAGGAAACGAAGGTACAAAGGAATCTTGGCGAACACGTACTTGGCAACGCGAAATGCCTCGGATGGCGGCACGATGTCTCGCCCGAAGCGAGCCCATGCCAGCCACACGCTGCCCAGAAAAAGGCCCACCAGCAACAGCGAGACGATGAACGGGCCCGATGATGCGCCGATGGCAGCGCCCAGCCCACTCAGCAGCACCGACGACAGCAGCAACATCACCAGCAACGCCTTGGGCGGCACACACAAGTCCAGCGTCAACGGCAGCAGCCCAGCCCCCACGCCGCGCGAGATCTCTGACAGCAGGCGCGGCGCCTGGCTGACGATCATGCCCAGGTGCCCATGCTCCCAACGCGTGCGCTGCGACGTGGCACCCGCGCGGCTGACCGGAAATTCACTGGTCACCCGTGCCTGTGGACACATTACCGGGGGGGCCCCGCGTCGAGCGAGATCCAGCGTCATCTGCATGTCCTCCACGATCTGTCCACTGGCCAGAGGCAAGTCGCGCGCCAGCGGCCAGGGCAAGGCCATTCCAGAGCCCATCAAAAACGTGGCGCATCCCAGGTGATGCATGCCCAACGGGCAGATCACCGCGCGCAGCTTCCAGGCAAATGCCGAGATCGGTGGCACGGTCGGGTTGTCAGTGCCTAACAGCATGTCGTACGTGGCCTGCACGGGCCGGCCGGTGTAGCGGCAGCGGCGCACCAGCAGATCGAGCGTGCCCGGCGTCACGTTGCAGTCGGCATCCACAAAAACCACCACCTCGGGCGGCTGATGGGACTCGAGAAACCGCACGCCGTGGTCGAGCGCGTAACCCTTGCCGCGGCGCAGGGTGTCGTGGCGCTCAAGCACCTCGGCACCGGCCGCGCGGGCGATGGCGGCGGTGTCGTCGCTGCAGTTGTCGGCGATCACCACCACGCGATCGCCCGCAGCCAGCTGCGGGCGAATGGTGTCGAGGGTGGCCGCAATCACCAGCGCTTCGTCGTGTGCGGGCACCAGCACCGCCAGTGAAGGGCGCGGCCCCGTGCTCAGCGGCAGCAGCCGCGTGGGCACGAACACCGCGGCCACGATGGACACCACCATCGTGCCCACGGGGATCGCCAGCAGCAGCACGAAGGCGTACAAGAGAACATCGACCACGATCATCAGGCGGCCTCGTTGGCAGAACTGGCGGGAATGGCATGCATCAATGTGGCCAGCTTGCGGGCTTCGTGCACTGCGTCGTGGCGCTCGCGCACCCGTTCGCGGGCAGCAGCGCCCATGGCGTCGAGCGTCGCCGTGGGGGTAGCCAGGCAGTCTTTCATGGCGGCCACCAGCGCGTCTACATCGCCCGCCGGGAACAGCCAACCTGTGCGTCCGTGCTGCACCAACTCGGGTATGCCGGCGATGTACGTCGTGAGCACGGGACGCCCCAGCGCCATCGCCTCCATCACCACCACCGGCAAGCCTTCGGCAAAGCTGGGCAGCACCAGGGCGCGGGCGGCCAGCAACTCTTGCCGAACCCGGGGCGCATCGATCCAGCCGGTGATGCTCACATACCGGTCCAGGCCCAGCTGCTCGATGGAGGCCTCGATCGCACTGCGCATCTCACCGTCGCCCGCCAGCACCAGTTGAAAAGGCACGCCTTCACGCCGCAGCACCGCGGCGGCCTGCAGCAGGATCAACTGCCCCTTTTGCCCCGACAACCTGCCTATACACACCATGCGCGGCACATCGGGTACCGGCACCGGAACGGCCTGCAAAAAGCTGGCATCGAGGCCGCAGTGCACCACCTGCATGCGATCCCATCGGTCGTCGTCGACCCAGCGCAGCAACTGGCTACGGCCATAGCTGCTCACGCCGACCACAAAGGCGGCATGGCGTGCCTTTTCGCGCAGGTGGGCAAACTGCGGCCGATCGAATTCATCGGGGCCATGCACCGTGAAGCTGTAAGGCACGCCGCACAGCAGGTGCACCAGCATCGCCACCTCGGCCGGGTTGGTACCGAAATGTGCATGCAGGTGACGCACATCGCGCCCCTGCAACCAGCGGCTGATGCAACAGGCCTCCAGCAGGTAAATGAGGTGATACGGCAGCGGGCGGTCCGACCTGGAGGCCATGCCGAAGGCCGCAGACAGCGCGCGCCAGAAGCGCCGGGGCGACGCGAACAGCGAGGCCACCGCCGCACCCGCCAACTGCACCGCGCCCTGCTTCAACACATAGCGGGTGATGGCGCGCTCGGCGATGTCTTCGGCATCGACCAGTTGCTCGTCCCAACCACGGATGGATACCCGATCGACCTGAAGCCCAAGGCCTTCCAGGGCGTGGATTTCGCGGCGGATGAAGCTGTGGCTGACCTTGGGGTAGAGGCTGACGAGGTACGCAATGCGCATGTGGCGGGGTTGGCTGGCGGTCGCGGCCTCAACGTGAGACGGCTCCTGGCCGCAGCCTGTCGAGTTTGACAGCAAACGGTGTGCCGTCTGATGACAGCGCAGCGGTAACAAACGTGGCAATTCGAGACGAATGCTGCGGCAACCGCGCTGGGAACCGGTCAACAATCGATTCATTGTTTATAGCGCCACCTCACATGCCTCCCAGCGACATCGCCCTGCACCCATTCGACGCACAACGAGCTGTAGCGCTGGCGGTTCGCACCTTTGAGATCGAATCGCGTGCACTGCAAGCCATGGCCGAGCGGCAAGGCGAGCCTTTCGCCAATGCGGTGCAAAGCATGCTGCAGTGCCGAGGCCGCGTGGTGGTCACCGGCATGGGCAAAAGCGGCCATGTGGGCAGGAAGATCGCCGCCACACTTGCCTCCACCGGTACACCGGCCTTCTTTTTGCACCCTGGCGAGGCCAGCCACGGCGACCTGGGCATGGTGCAAGCAGGCGATGTGGTGGTTGCCATCAGCAACAGCGGAGAAAGTGACGAGTTGGCGGCGATATTGCCGTCGATGCGGCGCCTGGGCATCACGCTGATCGCCATCACCGGCAAGGCTCAGTCCACATTGGCCACGCATGCCGATGTGGTTTTGTCGAGCGCCGTCGATCAGGAAGCCTGCCCACTGAACCTGGCGCCCACTGCCAGTACCACAGCCCAAATGGCGATGGGCGACGCGCTGGCCGTGGCCTTGCTGGATGCACGCGGCTTTCATGAAGCCGACTTCGCTCGCTCGCACCCCGGCGGCAGCCTGGGCCGCAAGCTGCTGATGCACGTGCACGACCTCATGCGAAGCGGAGACACGGTACCCCGGGTTGGCCCAGAGGCCAGCCTGAACGAGCTGCTGCGTGAGATGACAGGCAAAGGCCTGGGCTTCACCGCCGTGGTGTCGGCCGACGGCAAGCCGATCGGCATCTTCACCGACGGTGATCTGCGCCGCCTGATCGAGCGCGGCACCGACCTGCGCGGGCTGCGCGCCACCGACGTGATGTACGCGTTGCCCCGGCAAGTGCGGGCCAACGCGCTGGCCGTCGACGCGGCACAGGTGATGGAGCAACACCGCATCACCAGCGTGCTGGTGGTCGACGACGCCGGCCTGCTGGTGGGCGCGCTGAACACCAACGACCTGATGCGTGCGAAGGTCATCTGATCCGGCCCGCTCGACGGCTACCGGCACAGCCTCGCGAATGAAGAAAAACTCGCCCCGCACGGCATCACTCTGGTTCGCTGGCGCGCTCTACTTCAACAGCGCCCTGCTGCTGCTTGCCACACCGATATTCACCCGGCTGCTAACACCCGCCGAGTACGGCACGGTGGTGCTCTACACCTCGCTATCTACCATCCTGGGTATCTTCGCGACGCTGTCGCTGTCGAGCGGCGTCTACAACATCGCGCAGATCGAGCTGAAATCCGAGCTGACCCAGTACACCTCATCAATGCTGGCGCTTTCGACACTGGCCACGCTGGTGACGCTGGGTGTGTTCATGCTCGCAGGCCAGTTCTACCCGTCCCTGATGGGCCTGCCGCCACACCTGCTCGCGCTGATGTTCGTCACATTCGTGTTCAACGCGGCGTTCCTTTTCTGGCAATCGCAGCAGCGTTTCAACTACCAATACAAAGCGGTAGTGGCAATCGGCGTACTGGGCTCGCTGCTCGGGGTGGGCATGGCGATCTACTTCACCCGTGCACTTGACGGCTACCGTGTGGAGTCGCGCATCTTCTTTGCCGCTCTGCCCAACCTCGCCGTGGGTGCCTGGCTGTATGTGTCGCTGCTGATGCGCGGAGCGGTGCTGTATTCAGCGCGGTATTGGAAGTTCGCGCTGGCACTGGGGATGCCGCTGTTACCCCACTATCTGGCACAGGCCTTCGTGCTGCAATTTGATCGCTTCACCATCGAAGCCGCCCTGGGCAAGGCCTCGGTCGGTGTGTATGGTCTGGCCGCGGCGGTATCGAGCGGACTGGTGTTGCTGACCACTGCGATCAACACGACCTGGGTGCCCTGGATGCTGAGAAAGCTCCACGACAACCACCACGAGGACATCGTTCGCCGTGCCACCGATCTAATGGCAGTGACCGCAACCATCGCGGCTGTGCTCTCCCTGCTGGCGCCGGAGATCGTGCACCTGCTGGCACCGCCGACCTACGGACTGGCGGCGGGAGTCATTCCGCTGCTGCTGGTGGCAGGGCATGTGCAATTCATCCAGTCGATCCTGTTGAACCTCGAATTCCGGCACAAGCGGGTGTACTTCATTACCGGAGCATCGATCTTTGCGGCGGCCGTCAATGTGGGGCTGAACCTCACCCTGGTGCCGCGGTATGGGGTGCAGGCCGCTGCGGTGACGCTGCTGGCGACACAGGTCGCCCAATGCGCGCTGTATTACGGGGTGACGCGCTGGCGAAAGGACGTTCGGGTACTGAGCGCGCGCTATGCGGTGGCAAGCTCGGTGATTGCTGGCTTGGCAGCGCTGCTGGCGATCGCGTCTGCCGACAACCTGCCGCAGCGCCTGGAGGGAATGGCCCTCGCGCTGCTGGCGCTGGGCGGCTTCGCACTGGTGCGCCACCGGCGCCAGTCGGCTGCCTGACGCACGGGCGCGAAGCACCGTTCAAGGTTTTACACAGAACCAGCTCGGGTGCTGCGACGACCAGCCATCGGTGTCCTTGAACAACAGGATGTTCAGATTGAGGGCGTAGTTGGCCACGAATCGGTCCACCTCCTGCATCACCAGCGGGAAGGTGATGCTGAAGTCGTCGCCGGAAATCAAGCCTCCATGCCTGACCTTTCACGCCCACTGTCGCGTGGTTTCTCCGCCCTCCTGCCCGGTGTGCGCGTAGCCATCGATGTAGATGAAATCGAGCGACTCATCAGCAAAGGTTGGGAGCGCCTCGTCGAAAGTCTGCTTCAACAGTGAGTAGCGGTCGGCGAATTCAGCCGTCTGCCGCTGGGCCTTGGCGTACTCGCCGTCATCGTGGCCACGGTCACCGAAGTAACGGTCAACGCCATACAGCTTCGACAGCACCGGCCTGGACAGCAACTGCCGTGAAAAGTCGCCAGCCGCCACGCCGAGTTCCACGCCCACGCCACCCGGCCGCACGAAGTTCAGCACATCGGCACGCCGCTTCACCCACACGGTGTTTCGCCCTCGCACCTTGTGCAACACCTCATAGCCGTAGGAGGTTCGCGCAAACAGCGCCTTCATCCGACCGATTACCAGCACGGTGCCCTCCCATTTGGTTGTACTTTTGTGCAGGGAGCGTCAATGGCACACCGCCAAGAGCAGTTACACCCCGTTCTCATCGCCCCTCAGAGGCCGGAACAGACCCTAAGCAATCTTCTTTGCGAGTGCGCAACTATTTGATGACAGGGTCAGCTACATCGTCTACATCGGGCTTGCGCTGGAACTTCCGAAACGCCAGCTCAGAGCGCTGCTCGAGCAATAGCAATTTGTCTCGCAACCACTTTGCCAGTGGACGCTCGCCCCAACGGTGAACCAACCACGATAGAAATATCACCGCCACAACAGTTACCCCAAGAACTACCAGAGGCTGAAAATACGGATAAATCAAACTAATTATTGACAACCCAATTCCATTGTGCAAAAGATAAAGCGGGTAAGAGATTGAACCCCCAACCCCAAATGCCGCAGCCCACGAGGGCCGAATCCACTCTCCCTTCGTAAATACAATAAATAAGAAAAATGAGTAAAAGGCCATTAGAATCACAATGAGAGCAATGACGGAAAAGTGGAATTTATACCAAAGCGACTTCTCTAGCAATACATCTGCGTCATACATCAAGCCAACAATGAATGAGCAAATTAACAAAAAATAGTTGAAGGCTTTATTGCGAGACTTTCCAAGCAAGAATAAAGTGCACCCAGCTATAAAATAACTGGCATATTTTGGGATAAAAATATATTCAACAACTGCTGACGGATATCTGTAGTTAAGAATTGAAATCAGCAACCAACCAGCCATAAACATTTCAACCCGACGAAGATTTCCACTCGCAATCAGCAATCCGACAAGAACGTAGAATTTCATTTCTACGTAAAGACTCCAGTAGGGTCCGTCTATTCCTCCAATGCCAACGAAGCCGTTGAACATTGTTAAGTTTGCGAAATATCTAGGCCAAGACGTAGCTATCTTGTCTGCCATGAAAAAACTGATCGCGATAAAAGTTAGCGTACAAGATATCCATAACGCGGGATAAAGGCGAACTATTCTTGATTTGACAAATTTTATTACGCTGTTTGATTGGGCGGTCATCAAGATAACAAATCCGCTGATCATAAAAAATAAATTGACAGCCAGGTAGTTATACTTAACGAGGTGCGCCAAATACTCCATCCGAATTGGAGATAAATTATCTCCATCAGCAAATCCGCGCACCCCATAATGCAAAAATACCACCGCGAGCGCAGCCAAAAAACGCAATGCATCTAACTCGTGAAATCGCCGCGTTTCGTTCATGCAGGGTCTCCGAAAGAGGCTTTTCTCATCTGAGAATTTTCAGAAGAATTGCTTTTAATATAAATTCGCTTCAGAATACTTGGCCAATTGACCTTCCGCCAAATCTTGCAAGCGATTTTTAGTAAGCGGTTGCAGCCAAGCCTGTAATGAGGGCCAGTCCATCATCTTTTCTCCCCGCATCCCGTTGGCGATAGCAATAATTCCGGGCTGCCTGGTGACAGGCTGAATCGCAATACGCCACCGCTAACCATGGCTGCCACCGCTTGGGCCCGCTCGGCACCAGGGCGGCAAATGGTGAAGGCGCGGACCCGAGGCACATGAGCCAGATTCAGTAGCACCGACGATTCGTATCCATAGACGTCGATCTCGGCCTGTGGCCGCTCAACCAGCAGACGGAAGACGTAGTCCTCTACGATCAGACTGGTGTCGACATAAGGCACGCCGTTGATCTTGCGCAGCGTGTCTCTGGGATGGGCAAACACACCGTCAATGCGCACCTTGCCGAGTAGGTCAGCAATAGCCGCATAGACCGCGGGCGCCGCTTCTGGCGCGGGCCCCACCAGGTAGGACAACCGTTGCATGGACGCCTCAGCGTCAACCTTGGGCGCCGCCGTGTCTGCAGCTGGCAGCAGGCTGATCACCTCAACTCGATGTGCGTGGTTCGGCAGCGAGTAGATGGAAAAGTGCCTGGTGGACAGCTCTGGAATTCGTTCGGGCAACACGCTTATGCCGGTCATCGCATTGAGCAGCCGAGTCGACCAACGGGTGTGCACCTGTGTGAGTGGGGAGTCGGGCTGCACGTTCGACCAGCCGTCGTCGAAGGTCACCAGCCGACGGCACCGCACTGCCGAGACGAACACATAGCAATAGTCGCTCAGAGATGAGGGAATGAATGCCTGATCGACGTTCCTTGGCGCATGTTGAAGGAATTCTTGGCGCAGCCGGAATCGCCGCCCAGCGATGCGCACGTACTTCTTGAGGCCGCGTCCGTCTGACGTCGATTCAACGACGTAGCGCACCTCGTCGCAACAACGCTCCATCCGACTCGCGTAGGCGCGGTGCTGAGGGGTATCGACCGCGCATACGTACCAGCCTAAAGCGAAACGCAGGCCCCGTTGTGAAACGATGGCTGCCACGGTCAGTACATGCAGCGGCGTCAGGCACAGACACACCTGCGCCTGCACTTGCTCGCACAGGGAAGCAGGCCTGTCCTTGGCACGGTCGTGATTCATGGCGCACTAGCGCCCGCTAGTTCGAGGTGTCCAACGGAGGTAGTCGCTTGACCAGATCGTCGATGGCCTTCACCTGCATCAGAAAGGGCTCTAGCTTGGCCAGCGGCAAGGCGCTAGGACCATCGCACCGTGCCTTCGAAGGTTCCGGGTGCGCTTCCAGGAACAGGCCGGCCAAGCCGATGGCCATGCCGGAGCGTGCCAGCTCCGTCACTTGCTCTCGCCGACCGCCGGATGCCGCGGCGTTTGAGTCGCGGGTTTGCAAGGCGTGGGTCACATCGAAGATCACGGGCTTACCACCACTGGTGCGCTTCATGACCCCAAAGCCCAGCATGTCGACGACCAGGTTGTCGTAGCCAAGCTGGGTGCCGCGGTCGCACAGCATCACGTTCGGGTTGCCGCATTCCTCGAACTTCTGAACGATGTTGGCCGTTTGCCCCGGGCTCAGGAACTGCGGCTTCTTGATGTTGACGACTCGACCCGTCTTGGCGAGTGCAATGACCAGGTCAGTCTGCCGGGCCAGGAACGCGGGCAGTTGCAGCACGTCGGCCACCTGGGCCACCAACTCGGCCTGGAAGGGCTCGTGCACGTCGGTCAGGATAGGGACGCCATAGGCCGCTTTCACCGCCTGGAAGATGCGCATGCCTTCGTCAAGACCGGGGCCGCGATACGAATGGATGGACGAGCGGTTGGCCTTGTCGAACGAGGCCTTGAACACGTAGGAGATGCCGAGCTTGCGGGTCACCTCCACGTAGTGCCCACAGACGTCAATGGCGAACTGCTCGGATTCAAGCACGTTGACGCCACCGAACAGCACGAAGGGCAAGTCATTGCCGACCTCAATGTCGCCGATTTGGATCATGGGTTGTCCTTGGTGGTAATGAGATGCTGCTTAGGTTTCAGGTCAGACACCAGGAGATGGCCGTCTAGCTTCCCGCGGAGACAGGATGCGCGCAGGATTGCCAACGGCCGTGCACCCCGCAGGCACGTCGCACAGCACCACAGCCATGGCGCCGATGTGGCAACCGCGGCCTAGGCGCACGCCGCCCAGCACGTGCGCATGCGAGCCCAGATTCACGTCGTCTTCCAGCACTGGGCAAGGGCCGCCTTCGTAACGCTCGCCCAGTGAGACACCCTGACGCAGCGTGCAGTTCGCGCCGATCACAGTGTTCGGGTGAATGATCACATTGCCGAAGTGCCAGATCTGCAGGCCAGGACCGATGCGCGTCTCCTTCTGGATGCTGATGCCGGTCAAGGTTTTGACGGGTGCGTTCAGTAGCTTGTAAATCAGCAACAGCAAGTCCTGAGCCGGGCTGGCGGGTCGGGCATCGGCGCGGCGGCCGAAGCGGTACACCCACAATGCCCACATCGATTGCTCGCGCCAAGGCACTCGGCCCAGACCCCAGCGGGCCACATCGGCTTGCCAATCAGAATCAATCGCCATGCAGCGAACTATCTATCAGGCCTGTGCGGCATGGCAGGCGCGGGCATGACCAACGGCCGCAAGCTGCCGCCCACCACGCAGGCGGTCGCTCTACCGCCACCACGCACAGTGACGGCGACAGCACGCTGCCCCTTAGGCCAAGCAAACTCAGCGCTCTGCCCATCGGCCAGCTCGCCACTGTCATAGAGCAACGACTGGCCACCGGCGTCATAAAGCTGCAGGCGCAGGCTGCCGCCGCCCTCAGCGCGTGCCGTCAGGAGATACCGATCGCCCGGCTGCGGCCGAGCCCAAGCAATCGTGTGCAAGGTGCGCCCGCTGGTGTTTATCTGATGTGTGACGCTGCCGCCAGGCGGGAATACGACGGCCTGCTGCCAGGTCTGGAAATCACCCAGCGGGCCATCACCCTTGACCAGCCGCCACGGGCCTCGCATCGACAGCAGGTTGAGCTGCTGATCCAGTTGCGTCAGCGCGCGGCCGTTGCCATCGATCCACCCATTGACAGCCACCACCTGGCGTAGGCCGCTGCGCATGCGGTCAAGCTCGCGGGCGACCTCGCTGTTCCATTTCCCACCATGCACGTTGAGCTGGGTGCCGTTTTCGACGTAAATAACAAATGGCGTTCCTACGTTGCGATCGACCACATACGCACCGAAAAGCTTCAAGGTCTCGGCAACCTTGCGCAGCTTCGGTTCCTTGATTGAGGCCGTGTCATATTCAGGCGGCAGCATCATCAAAGCGCCTTCTGGAATCTGGCCGCTGTTGGTTTTCTCGGCGCCGCCATCTGCAGACGTGGCCGGGAAGACGTAGGCAGGACTTGGCGATAAGCCGTTAAAAGTGAGCGACATCGCGAGCGCGTGGCGGTACACGCTGTCACCATCGTTCACCTCGTGGGTGCGGATCAGCCCGCCCATCGTCGGCACGGCCGAGGCGCGTGCGCCCTGAAAGTAGTGGCCCGGCTCGCCCCAACCGCGACCATCAAGTCGGGTCCATGCGTACTGCAGCGCTCGCCACTGACCATCGACTCTCTTCAACTTGAAGAGCGAATGAATGATGCCGGTGATAGGGTCGACAATGTCGGCATGTCCGTCGGTACCCTCTGCAGGTACCACGTCCGCAGGCCAGCGCGGAATGACGATGCTTTCGTGCGTGACTTCTGAATCCGGGTCCCAGACACCAGGCTTGTCGAGCGGGCCAAGCACAGTCACCGACTTATCGCCAGCGGAGGCAATGAACACGCCGGTCGACCACTTGCCCTCGGCGAGCGTCGGGTAGTACGCGGAGCGCGGAATCTCGAAGTCACCAAACACTGGGGCCACTGGGCGAGCATTCCACGGGGATTGGGCGGAAAACGGCCTCAACGGTGTGCCAAAGGCTTCCGCAGCCACCGACACCGCCGGTAGAAAGGCGCAAGCTGAGGCAAGAATCATCAGCACGATGGCGACGTGACAGCTTCGCGGGGTTGTGGCTCGGAGCATGATCAGATCCGTCAGTGAAGTGGCTGAATCCTGCGCGCCTGACGTTCGCCATAGGCACGCGCCCAGCGCGTGAAGCGGCGCTCGAAGTAGAAAGTTGACAGGTGCGCAAGCGCGAACACCACCACCAGCAGCAGCGGGCGCTTCGCGTACTTTTCCAGCAGGTCACCGCTCCCTAACCAAGTTGCAGCCAGCGGCACGTGCAAGATGTAGACGGCGTATGACACTGCGGCCAGCCATGCCCAGCGGGCATGGGACAACCAACACGACAGTCTCGATGAAGGTTGGCACAACAGAGACCCGACCCAAATCGCAGCGAAGTAGGAGCGAAAGTAGTTCAAATGATTGCCACCCTCGGGCAACACACACGCTACATAAAGCAATGGCGGCATCAGCCACGGCCACAGCCGTGCCGCCAAGAATCTGCACACTCGCTCGCGGGCCGGGCCCTTCAACAGCAATATCAGTACCGCACCGGCCAGGATGTCGTCGCCCCGAACCCAAGTGACGCTGCCACCCATCGCGCCCTGGCTGACACGGTAAGTCGTGTCAGCCAGTAGCAGGGCGGGGACGACGAACCATGTCCATCTTGGCTGCAGGCACAGCAGCAGCGCCGCGATGGCGTAGAACTGCAACTCGACGCAAAGGCTCCAGTAATGATCGAGCGGATGAGTCAGTTGCTTCGGCGGTAGGTTGGCGTAGAACAGCAGGTGCGCTATCAGGCGGGGAGGGTCGATCGCCCAGACCAGACCCACTATCAATGCGACCGTCCAAGCCAAAGGCAACACACGCGCCAACCGGTGGGCAACGAAAACCCGTGGGCTGACACGCCGAAGCAACTGTCCACCAATCAGGTAGCCAGACAGCACGAAGAACAGCGCCATGCCGAACTCGCCGACCGCGTAATTGGACCCCGCGAGTAAATCATTCAATGGCAGCAGGTGGGCCATCAGCACGAGGACGATGCTGCACGCTCGCACACCGTCGAGCACCGGCTTACGACGGGAGGGCGGCACGGGCGAATCCGTACGGTCTGGCATCAGCGCAGCTGGCCGTAGGTCCGTCTTGCGGTGAATCGCGGGGGGCTGGCTGTGACAGCAGTGGCGGCTGGCGACACGGCGACGGTCGACCTGATGGCAACGCTGCAAACAGCACCAACAGCGAACCAGAAGTACCAATTGAAGACCAAGTAGGCCAGCATGTTGTCGGAGAACGAAATCAGCAGGTAGCTGATGACGATTGCGCTGGCCACGACCGCCAAGGTCCGGTCGGCCATGTGGATACGCAAGGCAAAGCGCATGGTGCGCCAGAACATCAGGAGATAAGTGGAAACACCGATCACGCCGACTTCAAAGAGCAACTGGACAGGCACACTATGCGCGCCGACGCGGTGCCCGCCAGACAGCGAGAAGAAGTGCGGCGAGTTAAAGAAGAACCCGCCCGCACCATAGCCGAACAGATACTGCTTGGCACCCATCCAATTCAAAGCATCAGCCCAGAGCACCTTGCGCCAGGCAAACGAATTGAGTCGGGCGTACTGCACTACTTCGTTGCCCTGGTTTAACGCCAGCACGCGGTCACGCACATCTGGCACCAGCATTGCTGCGAATCCGACCAGCGCCAGATAGACGAGGAAACGGCGCTCGACGAATAGCCCGTACAGGAAGAAAAGCGCCGCTGCCGAGACCCATGCGCTGCGCGTCTTTGTGGCGAACAACATCACCAGCAGCACCAGCATGTAGACCATGATGCCGGCGCGAGACAACCATCCCGCAGTCGATCCTTTGCGCCGCCACAGATACAACAGGATGCCCATTACCAGGACGACGTAGAACGCGAGCAAGTTAGGGTGCGAGAACGGGCCAGCGTAGCGACTTGACGCGGCCGAAACATCATCCAGATTGCCCGAGGTCTTTCCCAAGGCGATACACACCAGCGTGTACACCGCGACCGGGAACGACGAGATGACGATGAGCTTCAGCATGCGGCGCATGGAGTCCCAATCGTCGACCAGATAGAACGCCAACAGGAACACGGCCATGGTCGCCGATTGGCCCAGGAACAGACGAACGTTCGGTAGCAGATCGGGCGAGTAGCCGAGGCCGATCAGTTGAATGGTCATGAATGGCAACCAGACCATCCAGGCGGCACGCGGGACTCGCTTTGGGTCGCTGGCGATGAGCAAGGCCGCAAGCAGGATGATCGCCAGGTTCACCAGTCCACCCAGGCCACCAATGGCCGCGAACTTGGCTTCGCTGAAAACCGGGTCGAGTCCAGCCCGTGTCAGGAGAATGGCCAGCACCAACGTCTTTGGGCTGATGATGAAGGCGAAACCGATGAGCAACGCCAGCGGAAGCCCGATAAAGAACGCCGGTTTCACCGCTGTCGCGTCGCCAATGAAAACGCACATCACGCCGAGCACAAATGCCGCGGCCATGAACGCCATCACAAGGCTGATGGATCGCAGGGT
Organism: Burkholderiales bacterium PBB1; assembly: GCA_002255905.1. Taxonomy (GTDB): domain Bacteria; phylum Pseudomonadota; class Gammaproteobacteria; order Burkholderiales; family Burkholderiaceae_C; genus PBB1. Next base: position 343,254 of record NKIN01000003.1, on the reverse strand, counting down.
GCCGGTTCGGCCAGTAACGCCAGCGCCGCCGAACTTGAAAGCCTTGGCCAGCGCCATGATGGTCAACGAACCAGCATTGCCAGCGTGGCAGGTGGCACCGCCTGGGTCAACTCGCTCAAGAACTGAGCCATCAGCGCGTTGGCGCGGGTAGCTTCTTCCTCGCTGCGTATGCGCTGCGAGGCGCGCACCAGCACGCCATCGACCACGCGGCCGTTCAGGCCTTCCTGCAGGATGTACCAGCGCGCCCTGAGGCCGTCACCGGTGTAGTTGGTGCCGATGCGTATCCAGTAGCGCACGGCTTCAAGTTCGCCGCCCTTGCCACCGCGGCCTGCCAGCATGCCCATGGTGGGCACCGGCTCCGTGCGGCCAGCCACAGCGATCGGCGTTTCGTGGTGCAGGCTCCTGACCACATAGCCCTGCGCCGGGTAACACACCTCGGGTCGATGCACCTTCACGTCCTGACGCTGGCGTTCGCCCCAGGCCAGTGCCAGCATGATCTGGTCGCCACGGCTGTTGACGTAGGTGCGCAGCACCGTCTGGTCGTACGGTTGCTCGAACGAGGTTTCCACGCCTTGCGATACCGACACCTGGATGGAGTTGCCCTCCACGGCCCGCCAATCGCCAAAGACCTTGGGTACGGTGGCGTCGAGGCTGGGCGCCGCCTTGGTGGCCGCAAAGCGCGGCGTGGCCACCATGGCCAGGGCCACAGCGGCCACCATGGCCAACGCCACAAAGGCGCAGGTACGCAGCGACAAACGGGTGATCTTCAGCATGGGGGCTCGAACAGACTCGGGGGCAGCGCTCAGGCGCTGGGGCGCTCAAACCGGCGTGCCAGGGCACGCAACGCACCATCGGCAGCAAAGATCAGGAACAGCGCGGTCAAGAAGAGCACCATGCCCGAGAACTCGTGCAGGAAACCCTGGCCGGCCTCGTCACCGAAGTAGTAGGTGAGCAGCGACAGGATGATCACGCGGGTCACGTTGGCCGAAAACGAGATCGGCACGATCAGGATGGCAAGCGTGATGTTGCGAAACACCGATTCGTGGCGCATCACGTTCATGTACAGCAAGCCGAGTGCCTCCAGCGTGAAGAGCGAGTTCAGCCCGGCGCAGGCATCGGCCACCAGCAACTGGTAGCTGCCGATGCTGATGATCACCCCTGAGCGCGCGACTGGGTAACCGAATGCGTGCAGCAGTTCGACGGTTGATATCGACACACCGATCTTCATCGGCTGCGTCAGCACATCGACGACCGATGCAGGCATCGGCACGGCAAAGAACAACAGGAAAAACGCAAACCAGAAGCGAGCCGCAATCTGCCGGCCGAAGAAGAGCAACACCACCCCGATCAGCAACGGGATCAGCGAGCCCAGCTCGAACATGGGCAGTGCCTGGGAGCGGCCCAGCACGTACAACGCCAAGCCGATCGCCACCATCACACTGCCTGACAGCGGCGCCGGGATGCGTGGCAAGTTGAGCTGCTGCTCCTGGATGCGTTTGGCCTGGAAATAGAAGAACCAGGCCGACAGGGCGAGCACGATGGGGCCGTGCGAGTTACGGTCGCCGCGCCACGGGCCCTGCACGAAATCAATGATGGTGGGGACGTAAAGCGCAGCGAGCCCGGCGAACAGAATGAGCCAAGGGGCCAGGTCACGCAGCGGCGGTACTCGCGGTGCGTACGGTGCGGAGGGCTCTGTCAGTTCGGGCATCGTGTGTGTGTCTTGCTCGAAGGCATGGGTCCGGCCGCGCAACGCGGTGTCAGAACTCGTTCATCACCACGCCCGTGATGCGCACAGGGCAGTTCTCGAACGAGCCGACCAAGTCCACCAAATCGGCCACGCGCGATTCGTTGTTGCGGGCCAGCACCAGCGCCGCGCCGCAGCGGGCCGCGATGACGCTGGCATCGGCACCGTACTGTGCCGCGGGCGTGTCGACCAGCACGTAGTCGAACTTGTTCAACAGCTCTCGCATCAGCAGGCCGAAGGCCGGGCGTTCCACGAGTTCAAGGGGGTTTGGCGGGGTGACACCCACCGGCATCACGAACAGCCCAGGCACCCCTTCGACCTGCTGGATCACTTGCGTTGACGTTCGGCCGGACAGCACGGACGACAAGCCGGTCTTGTTGGGCACTTCGAAGATCTGGTGCTGGCGCGGGCCGCGCATGTCGGCATCGACCAGCAGTGTGCGGCTGCCAAGCTGAGCCAAGGCCACTGCCAGATTGGCGGCGAAGAAGCTCTTGCCGTCCATCGTGTCGGGGCTGATGATGGCCAGGGCCTTGCGCTGTTCGCCCTCGTGATTGAGCCGCATGGTGATCTGGCTGCGGATGGCCCGAAACGCCTCGGCCTGCACCGAGAACGGCTGGGTGAGAACGACCAGTTCCTGGTTGTCGGCACGCTTGGGCGCGTACGGGTAATGAAACTGCTGCGACAGCGCTTGCAACACGTCGTCGTTGCTGACCAGACCGAGCGCCACAGCGGCCTCGCCGAATCGCACACCATGCTGTTGCTGGTAGGCCAGGATCTGCTCGACCTGATCGGTGGACAGGTCACGCAGTTCACTGATGATGGAGCCGATGGATCGGTCGAGCACCCCGCCTTCCGGCTCGTTTTCCTCGATGGACTCGGCCGAGTGGATAGGCTCGACGACGCTGGAGCTTCGAAACTTGGCCATCATGCGGCTCCCTTGCCCGGCGCCACACTGTGGCCGAGCACACGCTGCTCCATGCCGAGCAGGCGCTGCGGCCCGCCGCGACGCGTGCCTGGCTTGGGCATCACGCCCAGGATGGGCAGCTTCAGTGCCTCGATGACGTCCTGAATGCCGCGCACACGGCGGTCACGCAATTCAAGCAACAACACCAGGCCCGTGCCAAAGATCAGGCCAACGACGATGGACAGCGCTGTGTTCAGGAGGATGTTCGGGGACGATGGCTTGATGGGCGCCATGGCGGGGCTCAACACATTCACATTGCTCTGCGTGGTCTGGCTCTCCAGTCCGCTTTGCGTCAGGCGTGCGGACACGCCCTCGAACGCGCGCTGAGCACTGTCGACATCACGTTGCAAGACCGAGCCTTCATTGCGCATGGCCTTCATGCGCAACACCTTGATCCGCTGCGCCTCCAGGGCGGCCCGCGTGTCAGCCACACGCTGGCGATTGATGGTGTTGGTGACAACGGTGCCTCCGGTGACACGGCGGGTTTCGGCATCAACCCGTGCGCGGAGTTCAGCGATATTGGCGCGGGCCTCCACCACCTGCGGATGGCTGTCGCCATATCGGGTGCTGAGTTCTTGAAGGCGCGCTTCGGACCGGGCAAGATCAGCTTTGAGCTGCCCGATGACCGGGTTCATCAGCACCTCTTGCAGGCGGTCGGCTGACGCCCCACCGGCTTGCGCCTGTCGGCTGCTCGATTCCGCACTCAAGCCCTGCAACGCCACCAGTTGCGAGGACAACTCGTTCATGCGTGCGGTTTCGACGTCCAGGCGCTCGTCATCGACCAGGATGCCGTTCTGACGCTGAAAGTTGGACAGTTTGGTTTGCGCAGCTTCCAGTGCCGCACGAGCGGCTTTGGCGCGATCATCGAAGAAGGTGTTGTATTGCTTGGCCGGGCCCACCTGCAACTCCAGCGAAGTGGCGATGTAAGCCTGCACATAGGCATTGGCCAGGGCCGCTGCGAAGCGGGGATCAGGGGCCTTGTAGGCCACCGAAATGACATTGCTTTCCTTGGACGGCTGAATGTCGACGCTCTTTTTGAGAGTTTCGATCAGCCATTGCTCGACAGTGCCCTGGCCGTCGGTGGCGTCCTGCCATTGCTGACGGATCTCGGGGCTTTCGGTGAGCTTCAGGTCACGCACCACTCGCAGCGCGACGCGGTCACTGCCAAGCACGTCGACCTGCGTCGCGATGAATGCCGGCGAAGCCATCCCTGGATAGATCAGCGCCGACACGGGGTCTGGCTTCGCATCGAGGACGACCGACGCCACTGCCACGTACTTTTTAGGCAGCAGAAAACTGATGACGACGGCGGTGACAACGGTGACCCCGGTGACCAACAGGAGTATCCACAGACGCGCCCGAACAATGGCGATGAAATTTGTGAGGGTCACCGGCTACTCCGATCAGAACAGGCTCTCTTGGACGAAGACCACATCGCCCTCGAGCAAGGTGTCGTCCATCTTCGGCTGCAAGACCTGTACCTTGCCATCGGCGCCCTTGCGGTGCACGCGAATACCTCGTTCGGTACCACGCAGGTTCAGACCACCCCCCGTGGCGAGGGCCTGCATCACCGTCATACCGCGCTCCAGTCGGGTGGCGCCGGGGCGCTGCACTTCACCGTAGATAAAGATCAGTGGTTGCCGATCGACCCACAGGGTATCGCCGTTTTGGATAACGACATCCTTGTCGCGTCCACCGGGACCGAACAGTGTCGGCAGATCGACTTCCATTCGGTAGGGTGCACCGTTCCGCGTACCGGACAGCACCACCCGATCGGAGCCAATCGGTGAAGTACCGCCGGCTGTGGCCAACAGATCGGTCAGGCGCATGTCGGCCACCTCGATCGGGAAGCGGCCGGGACGGTTGACCTGGCCCAGCACACTGGCCTGATTGCCGCGCACCTGCAGCACGACGATGGTGACCTGTGGCTGCTTGACGAAATTGCCATTGCGCAGGCCGTCGGAGATCAGCTTTTCGGCGGCGGTGACGCCGAGACCGCCGAGTCGGATGGTGCCCAGCAGCGGAAAGGTGACGAGCCCCGCTTCGGTGACGCGCGTTTCCAGCGTCAGATCGAGGTTCTGGTAGACGCTGATGCGAATCACATCACCAGAACCGAGCTTGTACTCGTTTATCACCGGCGCCGAGGCGACCTTCGATTCAGTCTGCGCCTGAACCACCGGCGATATTGAACAAAGGGCGACGGTCGCTGTCAGCAGCGCCGATTGAAAGGTGTGTTTCATCACTTGAAGCCCATCCCTTTGCTGATGTCAGTGGCGCTCAGACCAGCCTCGGAAGCCGCAGAGGGCGGCGCAGAGATTGGGGCGGGGGCCACGACAGGCGCCGCAGAGGCTGCGTCCGCTGGCGCCGGGGCGAACTTGCCCTCGTATTCGATCTTGGCGGCTGCGCGCAAGGCCTTGATGTCGGATTCGACGAGCTTGCGCTTGGCGTCATTCAACAAGAACTGCTCGATGGCCGGCTTGGCGCGCGCTTCATCGACCGGCTCGGACCGAGAACCCACCAACAGCACCACCTGCGCGCCAGCGGGCGATGGCAGCAGCACGGCTTGGCCGTCGCTGAGCTTGGCGAAGGTGTCGAGCAGATTCAGCGGCAGCTGCTCGGCCGGACGCACCGCCTGGTTGCCCGAGAAACGGTAGCCGTTGGCCTTCAGGAATTCGACGAAATCGTTGATGCTTTTGGCAGCGCCCAGCTGCTCGCGCAGCGTCGCGATTTGCTCGGGCTTGGCCTCGATGCCGATCTCTTGCAGGCTGTAGATGCGGCGTGCCGAGAACAGCGCTGGCTTGGCGTCGTAGTAGGCCTTGATCTCGGCGTCGGTGGGCTTGGATGCGGCCTCGCCAGTCTTCTCGACGTAAGCCCGCGCGATGATTTCGCGCCGTGCGGCCTCCATCTGCTGAACCACGCGCGGATCGCGATCGAGCTTCAGCTCTTCGGCCTTTTGCACGGCCAGCTCCTGGTCGATCAGGCGCTCCAGGATCTGCTTGCCGGCTGCTTCGGCCTGCTCGGGCTTCAGGCCGCGCTGCTGCTGCAGCACGAAATTGATCTGGTGAACGGTGATCTCTTCCTTGTTGACCTTGGCAGCGGTCTGCGACGCGGCTTTTTCTTTCTTCTCGCCGCAAGCCGACAGCAGAACCAGGGCGGAGGCCAACGCGATCAAGGTGATGCGGCCACCGAATCGGCTTTCGCGGTGGTGGCCGCGCCCGTCAAGACTCGAAATCATCCAGGGTATCTCCAGCGAGTTGATTGATGTGCGACGTCGAGCCGCCACGGTCGGGCTGCTGGTCACAAAACAGTGTAGCCGTGCAACATGACATTTCACGCACCCACGAACGCGGGGCGGAGATGCATGGCAATGCGGAAAAACGTGAATATGTAGCGGCTGGTAAGTGCGACGCTTTTTGTCACGTCAGCACTTGATGCCGACATGCAGCGCGACGATGCCGGCGCTCAGGTTGTGCACGTCGACATGGCCGAAACCGGCGGCCTTCATCATCGCCTTCAGCGCGTCCTGGTCGGGATGCATGCGGATCGATTCGGCCAGGTAGCGGTAGCTGTCGGCATCGTCGGCGACCCACTGGCCGATCTTGGGCAATACCTTGAACGAATACCAGTCGTAGACCTTCTCGAGTGGCTTGGCGACTTTCGAGAACTCGAGCACCAGCAGCCGGCCTCCGGGGCGCAACACGCGGTTCATCTCGGCCAGTGCACGGTCCTTGTGCGTCATGTTGCGCAAGCCGAAGGCGACCGACACCAGATCGAAGCTGTCGCTCGGGAAGGGCAACGTTTCTGCATCGCAGATCGCCGTGGGCAGCAGCACACCGGTGTCGGTGAGGCGGTCGCGTCCCTGGCGCAGCATGGCTTCGTTGATGTCGGTGTGGACCACGGTGCCGCTGGCGCCGACCTTCCTGTGAAAAGCCGCGGCAAGGTCGCCGGTGCCGCCGGCGATGTCGAGCACGCGGTCACCGGGACGGGCATTTGCCACCGCGATGGTGTAGGCCTTCCAGGCGCGGTGCAGGCCCATCGACATCAGGTCGTTCATGACGTCGTAGCGCGAGGCCACCGAGTCGAACACGCCGCGGACGCGGCTGGCCTTCTGCGACTCGTCGACGGACTTGAAACCGAAGTGGGTGTTGCTCACGGGATGCCTTGGTGTGTATTCAGTGGCCGCTGCAGGCCGATCCAGAGGGTGCCTTCATCGGCGTGTCGCGATCCAGGCCAGCGGCGGCGAGGCGTTCTTCATATTGCTTCCACAGCTGCGCCTGCTGCGAGCCGAGGAAATACAGGTAGTCCCACGAGTAGATGCCGGTGTTGTGCCCATCGGAGAACGTGGGCAACACCGCGTAGTTGCCCACCGGTTCCAGCGCAACCACCTCCACGTCGCGCTTGCCGGACTGCAGCACCTCCTGGCCTGGCCCATGGCCCTGGACCTCGGCAGACGGCGAGTACACCCGCATCAGCTCGAACGGAATACGGAATTCACTGCCGTCGGCAAACCCGATCTCCAGCACACGGGATTGCTGGTGCAAGGTGACGGCGGTGGGATGCGGCGTGTTGGCGTTGAGTCCGGCCATGGTGACGGTGTTTGCGTCGACTGACGGAGCAGTGTATCGAAGGGCGGGTAGCGCATCAGTGCGGTCACGCACATTGAAAAACGCGTTGCAAAGCGGCCTTCATGCGGACGTCCAGCTCGTTCAGGCCGATCTTCAAGAGGCGGCTGGCATCCACCTGCTCGCGCTGCGATGCTCCCCAAACGGGCTGCGGAAAGTGACTGTCCGCCTCGAAGCGCGCGATCACGTGCCAGTGCAGGTGTGGCACCACGTTTCCCAGAGCGGCGAGGTTGATCTTGGTGGGCTGCAGCGCCGTGATCAAGACCTGTTCCACGGTGCAAACCACCTCCATGCATTCGATGCGCTGTGCGGATGACAAGGCACTGAACTCGGCAACATGCTCGTTCCACACGACACGGTAGAACGCCGGAAAGGTCGCATCCTCGTCACGGATGACGCGCCAGAGAGGACTGCTGGCGATCAGCACCCCTCCTGCCGCCTCACACAGTGGACAACCGGCCGACTTCAGACCAGCACCCGCTCGATGCCACCCTCGTTGGCGCGCGCCACGTACTGCGGCATCCAGTCGGGGCCGAGCAGCTGGTTGGCCATCTCGACAACGATGTAGTCGGCTTCGAGCAGGCCGTTCTGCAGGTCTCCGGTGTAACGGCTGAGCCCTTGCAGGCAGCTCGGGCACGAGGTAAGCACCTTGACCGCACCGGTTTCGGCCACCGCACCGGTCTTGCGCAGCGCGGCCTCATCCTTGCGCAGCTCTTCTTCCTTGCGGAAACGGATCTGTGTGCTGATGTCGGGCCGCGTCACGCCCAGCGTGCCGCTTTCGCCGCAGCAGCGCTTGGCATCGATGACGTTGTTGCCGAGCAGCGCCTTCACCGTTTTCATCGGCTCCTGCAGCTTCATCGGGCTGTGGCAGGGGTCGTGGTACAGGTAGCCGCCCTGCCCTGGCAAGGTGATGTTCTTTTCGAGCAGGTATTCGTGGATGTCGATGATCCGGCAGCCGGGGAAGATCTCGTCGAACTGGTAGCCCTGCAGCTGGTCGTAGCAGGTGCCACAGCTGACCACCACCGTCTTGATGTCGAGGTAGTTCAGCGTGTTGGCCACGCGGTGGAACAGCACCCGGTTGTCGGTGATGATCTTGTCGGCCTTGTCGAACTGGCCGCTGCCGCGCTGCGGGTAGCCGCAGCACAGATAACCCGGTGGCAGCACCGTCTGCACGCCGGCGTGCCACAGCATCGCCTGCGTGGCCAGGCCGACCTGCGAGAACAACCGCTCCGAGCCGCAGCCCGGGAAGTAGAACACCGCCTCGGTTTCAGCTGTGGTTGTCTGCGGGTTGCGGATGATGGGCACGTAATCCTTGTCCTCGATGTCGAGCAAGGCACGCGCTGTCTTCTTCGGCAGGCCGCCGGGCAGCTTCTTGTTGATGAAGTGGATCACCTGCTCCTTGATCGGCGCGGTGCCCACCGTGGCCGGTGGCAGCGACGTCTGCTTGCGCGCGATGCGCTGCAGCAGGTCGTTCGCCAAGCGCTGTGCCTTGAAGCCGATGCCGACCATCGCGCTGCGCATCAGGTTGATCGTTTGCGGGTTGGTCGCGTTCAGGAAGGTCATGGCCACCGCGTTGCCGGGGCGGAAGCTCTTCTTGCCCATCTTGCGCAGCAGGTTGCGCATGTTCATCGACACGTCGCCGAAATCGATCTTGACAGGGCACGGGCTCAGGCACTTGTGGCACACGGTGCAGTGGTCGGCAACGTCCTCGAACTCTTCCCAGTGGCGCAGGCTGATGCCGCGGCGGGTCTGCTCCTCGTACAGGAAGGCCTCGACCAGCAGCGAGGTGGCGAGGATCTTGTTGCGCGGGCTGTACAGCAGGTTGGCGCGCGGCACGTGGGTGGCGCACACCGGCTTGCACTTGCCGCAACGCAGGCAGTCCTTGACGCTGTCGGCAATGGCGCCGATGTCGCTCTGCTGCATGATCAGTGACTCGTGGCCCATCAGCCCGAAGCTGGGCGTGTAGGCCTGGGTCAGGTCTGAGGGGCGCAACTCCGCCTCGGTGCCCAGTTCAGCCACATCGGCGCGGCCGGCGCCGCCGCGCAGCAGCTTGCCCTTGTTGAAGCGGCCTTCGGGGTCGATGCGCTGCTTGTAGGCGGCGAAATCGGCCAGCTCAGCGTCGGTCATGAATTCGAGCTTGGTGATGCCGATGCCGTGCTCGCCGGAGATCACGCCGTCGAGACGCCGCGCCAGGTTCATGATGCGCGTGACCGCTTCGTGCGCGGTCTGCAGCATCTGGTAGTCGTCGCTGTTGACCGGGATGTTGGTGTGCACATTGCCGTCGCCGGCATGCATGTGCAGCGCCACCCAGACGCGGCCGTGCAGCACCTCCTTGTGGATCGCCTGGCAGGCGTCGACCACCGGCGACAGCGCCGCGCCGGAGAAGATCGTCTGCAGCGGTGCGCGCACCTGGAGCTTCCAGGAGGCACGCAGCGTGTGGTCTTGCAGCTGCGCGAAGTAGCCTGGCTCGCCAGGGGCGGGGCCGACGTCGAGATGCGTCATCCAGTGCTGCCACAGCGCACGCACTTCGTCGATCAGCGTGAGGGCCTGTTGCACACGGTCTTCGAGCAGCTCGGCCGACGGGATGTCGACCGCGTCGTCGCCCTTGCCCAGCGGCAGCTGGCCCTTGCGGAAGAAGGCCTCCAGCGCGTCGAGCAGCGCCAGCTTGTTGCGCAGGCTGAGCTCGATGTTGATGCGCTCGATGCCTTCGGTGTACTCACCCATGCGCGGCAGCGGGATCACCACGTCTTCGTTCACCTTGAAGGCGTTGGTGTGCTTGCTGATCGCTGCGGTGCGCTTGCGATCGAGCCAGAACTTCTTGCGCGCTTCGGGGTTGACCGCCACAAAGCCTTCGCCGGCACGGCTGTTGGCAATGCGGATGACTTCGCTGGTGGCGCGTGCGACCACGTCGGCGTCGTCGCCGGCGATGTCGCCGAACAGCACCATCTTGGGCAGGCCGTTGGCGTTGGCGCCGGCATGGGCGCGCTTGCTCTTGGTGGCGTAGCCGACCGCCTTGAGGTAACGGTCGTCCAGGTGCTCAAGACCCGCCAGCACGGCGCCACCGGCCTTGGCCTGGGCGAACATGTAGTCCTTGATCTCGACGATGCTGGGCACCGCGTCTTTGGCGTTGCCGAAGAATTCGAGGCACACCGTGCGGATGTGCGCCGGCATCTTGTGAACGATCCAGCGCGCGCTGGTGATCAGGCCGTCGCAGCCTTCCTTCTGGATGCCGGGCAGGCCGGCAAGGAACTTGTCGGTGACGTCCTTGCCCAGGCCTTCCTTGCGGAAGGTGGCGCCGGGGATGTCGAGCCGCTCGGTGCGCTCGAGCGTCTTGCCGCTGGCGTCGAAGTACTTCAGCTCGAAGCTGGCCACTTCAACATCGTGGATCTTGCCGAGGTTGTGGTTCAGCCGCGTGACTTCGAGCCACTTGGCTTCGGGGGTGACCATGCGCCACGAGGCGAGGTTGTCGAGCGCGGTGCCCCACAGCACGGCCTTCTTGCCGCCGGCGTTCATCGCGATGTTGCCGCCGATGCAGCTGGCTTCGGCCGAGGTCGGGTCGACCGCGAACACGTAGCCGCCGCGCTCGGCCGCGTCGGCCACGCGCTGGGTGACGACGCCGGCCTCGCTCCACACCGTGGCCACGGGCTGCTCGACACCGGGCAGCTGGCGCATCTCGACCTCGCTCATGGCCTCGAGCTTTTCGGTGTTGATGACAGCGCTGCTCCAGGTCAGCGGGATCGCGCCGCCGGTGTAGCCGGTGCCGCCGCCGCGCGGGATGATGGTCAGGCCCAGCTCGACACACGCCTTGACCAGCGCGGCCATCTCGGCCTCGGTGTCGGGCATGAGCACGACGAACGGGTACTCGACGCGCCAGTCGGTGGCGTCGGTGACATGCGACACGCGCGACAGTGCGTCGAACTTGATGTTGTCGGCGGCGGTGCAGCGGCGCAGCGTCTTGGTGGCGCGGCGGCGCAGGCGGGCGACCTCGTCGAACTGGTCGGCAAAACGCCCAACCGCGGCCTTGGCGCAGGCGAGGAGTTCGTTGACTTCGCTGTGGTGAGCGCCATCGCTGGGCTTGGCGCGCGCTTCGACCTCGCTGAGGCGATGGTGCAGCGCGTCGATCAGCAGCTGGCGGCGCTTGGGGTTGTCGAGCAGGTCGTCTTGCAGGTAGGGGTTGCGCTGCACCACCCAGATGTCGCCCAGCACCTCATAGAGCATGCGCGCCGAGCGGCCGGTCTGGCGCTCGCCGCGCAGCCGGCCCAGCAGTTCCCAGGCGCGCGCGCCGAGCAACCGCAGCACGATCTCGCGGTCGGAGAACGAGGTGTAGTTGTAGGGAATCTCGCGCAGGCGAGGCGAACCGGGTTCGACGCGGCTCGCAGACACCAATTCGGTCAGGGTCGTGGGTGCGTTCATGGATGAGGCGACTGGCGAATCCCCGATTGTCGTTGCTCACCGGCCCAAACCGCGATGTGGGGACTCCGCGACATGCCAAACCGCTCTATCGTTGTTGCGTGAGCGCACCCCGATGCCACCACAGCCGACCTGAACCGATGAACACCGACACGCCGCACCCCGCCCCGTTGCCGCCGGAAAGCCCGTGGCGGTCCTGCCGCTGGCTCGCGCACCGCGGCGCCGGCACGCTGGCGCCCGAGAACACGCTGGCGGCCTTTCGCCTCGGACGCGACCACGGCTGCCGCGCCTTTGAATGCGACGTGAAGCTCAGCGCCGATGGCGTGGCCTTCCTGCTGCACGACACCACGCTGGAGCGCACCACCAACGCTGCTGGCGTGGCCGGGGATCGGCCGTGGGCCGAGCTGGCTGCGCTGGACGCCGGCGGTTGGCACAGCGCCGCCTACGCCGGAGAGCGCCTGCCGACGCTGGCGTCGATCGCGCAGTTCTGCATCGCCACCGGTTCATTGCTGAACATCGAGATCAAACCGACGCCCGGGGAGGAGGTGCTGACCGGCCAGCAGGTGGCCGCCGAGGCGGCGCGGATGTGGCGGGGTCAGGCCGAGGTGCCGTTGCTGAGTTCGTTTTCGGCGGACGCGGTGGCCGCCGCCCGCGACGCAGCGCCTGAGTTGCCGCGGGCGCTGCTGATCGACGCGCTGACGCCGGGCTGGTTCGAACAGGCGCAGGCGCTGGGCTGCGTGGCGGTGGTGGCGGACTTCGTGCTGGTGGACGCCGGATGGGTCGAGCAGCTGCACGCCGCAGGCCTGTTGGCGATGGCCTACACGGTGAACGATGCGGCGGTGGCCCGGCAGCTGTTCGGCTGGGGCGTGGATGCGCTGTTCACCGACGCGGTGGACCGGCTGCCCTCGTCTAGCTGCGGTAGTCGGCGTTGATCTTCACGTAGTCGACGCTGAGATCGCAGGTCCACACCGTGGTGCTGGCTGCGCCGCGGTTCAGGTTCACCCGCACCGTGATCTCGCTTTGCTTCATCACCCGTTGGCCGTCTTCCTCGCGGTACGCCGTGTGACGCCCGCCACGCGAGACCACCTGCACGTCGTCGAGGTGCAAGTCGATCAGCGTCTGGTCGAGGTCGGTGATGCCGGCGTAACCAACGGCCGCCAGGATGCGGCCCAGGTTCGGGTCGCTCGCGAAAAAAGCCGTCTTGACCAGCGGCGAGTGGGCGATGGCATAGGCCGCCAGCTGGCATTCGGCTTCGGTCGCGCCGCCATCGACCTGCACGGTGATGAATTTCGTCGCGCCTTCGCCGTCGCGCACGATGGCCTGGGCCAGCGTCGTCGCAACAGAGATCACGGCGTCGCGCAACACCGCGCCGTCACCGCTGTCGAGCTGCGTGATCGGCGCATGGCCGGCCTGCTGGGTGGCGATCAGCACGAAGGAATCGTTGGTGGAGGTGTCGCCATCGATCGTGATGCGGTTGAAGGAGCGGTCAGCTGTCTCGCGCACCAAGGCGTCCAGCAGACCAGGTGCCAGCACCGCGTCGGTGGCCACGAAGCCCAGCATCGTCGCCATGTTCGGGCGGATCATTCCGGCCCCCTTGCTGATGCCGGTGATGGTGACCGTCTTGCCGCCGATCAGCACCTGCGCCGACGCCGCCTTGGGCAGGGTGTCGGTGGTCATGATGGCTTCGGCGGCCTGGGCCCAGTGGTCGGCATGCAGATCGGCCAGCGCCGCGGGCAGGCCGGCTTCGATGCGGTCGTTGGGCAGCGTTTCCATGATCACACCGGTGGAAAACGGCAGCACCTGTTCAGGCGTCACACCCAGGTGCGCCGCCAGCGCCACGCAGGTCGAGCGGGCACGCGCCAGGCCGTCTTCACCGGTGCCGGCGTTGGCATTGCCGGTGTTGACCAGAATCGCGCGGATGCCGGGCGAGGCAGCGCGGGCGATCGCCAGATGTTGCCGGCACAGCTGCACCGGCGCCGCGCAGAAGCGGTTGCTGGTGAACACGCCAGCCACCTGTGAACCTTCGGCCACGGTGACGACCAGCACATCGCGCCGGTTCGCCTTGCGCACGCCGGCCCTCGCGGTGCCCAGTTGCACGCCCGGGACGGGCTTCAGGTCGGCGGGATTCGGTGCTTGCAGATGGACGGGCATCGCAGGTTCCTCGGGGTCGGACTGGACGGTGTCTGCGCTGCGCTCAGACCAGCTTGCCGTGGCAGGCCTTGTACTTCTTGCCGCTGCCGCAGGGGCACGGCTCGTTGCGGCCGACACGGGGCACTTCGCCGGACGGGGCCTGGGCGCGCTGGGCCATGCTGGCAGCCACCTGCGCGGCCGCGTCGGTGTCCGGCGCAGCGTCAGACGACAGGCTGCCGTCCTCGTTCGGGTGGGTGTAGGTCACGTTGGCGATGCGCTCGGCGCGCTGCTCGATTTCTTCGGCGGCCTGCGCCACCTCTTCGGCCGAGCGGATGCGCACCGTCATCAGCGTGCGCGTGACGTCCATCTTGATCACGTCAAGCAACTGGCTGAACAGCTCGAAGGCCTCGCGCTTGTATTCCTGCTTCGGGTTCTTCTGCGCATAGCCGCGCAGGTGGATGCCCTGCCGCAGGTAGTCGAGCGCGGCCAGGTGCTCGCGCCAGTGCTGGTCGATCGACTGCAGGAAGATCATCCGCATGAAAGGCATGAACTGATCGATGCCGACCATCTCGACCTTGGCATCGAACAGCTGGTCGGCAGCCTGGGTGACGCGCTCGACCAGGTCTTCGTCGGTGGTTGAATCGCTGGCCTCGACCTCGGCCTTCAGCGGCAGATCGAGCTGCCACTCGTCCCGCAGCACCTTCTGCAGGCCGTCGAGATCCCACTGCTCTTCCAGGCTCTCGGCGGGCACGTGGGTGCGCACGAGTTCAGCCATCGTGCTGCGGCGCAGGCTGGCGATCTGCGCGGTGAGGCTCTGCGATTCGAGGATCTCGTTGCGCTGCTGGTAGATGACCTTGCGCTGGTCGTTGGCGACGTCGTCGTACTCGAGCAGTTGCTTGCGCACATCGAAGTTGCGCGCCTCGACCTTGCGCTGCGCGCCTTCAATGCTGCGGGTGACGATGCCGGCTTCGATGGCCTCGCCATCGGGCATCTTCAGCCGCTCCATGATGGCCTTGACGCGGTCGCCCGCGAAGATGCGCATCAGCGAGTCGTCGAGCGACAAATAGAAGCGCGACGAGCCTGGATCGCCCTGCCGACCGGAGCGGCCGCGCAGCTGGTTGTCGATGCGGCGCGACTCGTGGCGTTCGGTGGCGATGATGCGCAGGCCGCCCTGGGCCTTCACCTGGTCATGCAAGCCTTGCCATTCGTCGGTGAGCTGCCGGGCACGCGCCTGCAGATCGGCCTCGCTGATGGACGGGTCGCCCTGCAGCGCCTTGATCTGGTTCTCGACATTGCCACCCAGCACGATGTCGGTACCACGGCCGGCCATGTTGGTGGCGATCGTGATCACCCCAGGCCGGCCGGCCTGCGCGACGATCTCGGCCTCCCGGGCGTGCTGCTTGGCGTTGAGCACGTTGTGCGGCAGCTTCGCTTTTTGCAGCAGGCCGGAGATGAGCTCGGAGTTCTCGATCGAGGTGGTGCCCACCAGCACCGGCTGGCCGCGCTCATGGCATTCACGGATGTCGGCAATGACCGCCTCGAATTTCTCGCGGCTGGTCTTGTAGATCAGGTCGAGCTCGTCCTTGCGCACCGTCGGACGGTTCGGCGGAATGACCACCGTTTCCAGGCCGTAGATCTCCTGGAACTCGTAGGCCTCGGTGTCGGCCGTGCCGGTCATGCCCGAGAGCTTGCCGTACATGCGGAAGTAGTTCTGGAAGGTGATCGAGGCGAGCGTCTGGTTCTCGCTCTGGATGGGCACGCCTTCCTTGGCTTCGACGGCCTGGTGCAGGCCATCGGACCAGCGGCGCCCGGTCATCAAGCGGCCGGTGAACTCGTCGACGATGACCACCTCGGGGCCGTTGTCGCCCTTTTGCACCACGTAATGCTGGTCACGGTTGTACAGGTGGTGGGCGCGCAGTGCGGCATACACGTGGTGCATCAGCGCGATGTTGGCCGCGTCGTAGAGGCTGGCGCCTTCGGCCAGCAGGCCGGCTTCGGCGAGCAGGCGCTCGGCGTTCTCGTGGCCGTCTTCGGTCAGGTAGACCTGGTGCGTCTTCTCGTCGACGGTGAAGTCACCCGGATCGATCACGCCTTCGCCGGTACGCAGGTCGAGCTCGCCGATCTGCTTTTTCAGGTGCGGCACCACGGTGTTGATGCGCACGTACATCTCGGTGTGGTCTTCGGCCTGGCCGCTGATGATCAGCGGTGTGCGGGCCTCGTCGATCAGGATCGAGTCGACCTCGTCGACGATGGCATACGACAACGCGCGCTGCACGCGGTCGGCCACGTCCTGGACCATGTTGTCGCGCAGGTAATCGAAGCCGAATTCGTTGTTGGTGCCGTAGGTCACGTCGGCGGCGTAAGCCGCCTGCTTCTCCTCGCGCGGCATCTGCGGCAGGTTCACGCCCACCGTCAGGCCAAGGAAGGTGTACAGCCGGCCCATCCACTCGGCATCGCGTTTGGCCAGGTAGTCGTTGACAGTGACGACATGCACACCCTTGCCAGCGATCGCATTCAAGTACACCGGCAGCGTCGCCATCAGCGTCTTGCCTTCGCCGGTGCGCATCTCGGCGATCTTGCCGTCGTGTAGCGTCATGCCCCCGATCAGCTGCACATCGAAGTGCCGCATCTTCAAGGCCCGCTTGCTGCCTTCGCGCACCACGGCAAACGCTTCGGGCAGCAAGGCGTCCAGGCTTTCACCTGCGGCATGGCGCTGTCGGAATTCGATCGTCTTGGCTGCCAGCGCCGCGTCGTCCAGGGCCTCGAACTTCGATTCGAGCGCATTGACCTGCACGACCACCCTGCGGTATTGCTTGAGCAGCCGCTCGTTGCGACTGCCGAAAAGCTGAGTGAGTATCTTGGGCAACATGCGGCGTCAGGAGGGAGTTGGCGTCGCGCACGCCGGGCCATCGAGGCCGGGTGACGCGGCAAAGCCTTCGAGTTTACCGCTCGGCCACCGCGTTCCCCGGTGATCGCGGTGCCCCGGCGCCAGCATTTGCCGCCGGCTGTGCTGGCCTACACTGACTTGACGCATGAGCAAGAACACAGCCAGTGTCCCCGATGCCCTGCCGATCAGCCAGGCGCTGAACGCCAGCACCTCCTTGTCGGTGCTGCGGCACCGGCTGGAGGATTCCAGGCGCCGCCACGCCGCGGTGATGCCTTGCCTCGCCGCGTCTCTGGCGCCCCACGTGAGCGCCAGCCCGGCAGACGAAGGCGGGTGGACCTTGGTGGCCGCCAACGCCAGCGTGGCGGCCAAGCTGCGCCAGCTTCAACCTCGGCTTGAACAGCGGCTGCTCGACTGCGGGTTTGCGGCTGTGCCGCTCAAGATCAAGGTGCGATCGGTCTGAAGGGCGCGCTGGCGCGCCTGCAAGCCGAGGGTCAGCGGGTTACGCCATCGGACTGGCGCACTTCTGGAGCAAGCCCGCATAGTGCGAGCCCCAATCCTGGGTCAGTTGACCACGCGACACATACACCGGGATGGCCTCGTCGATGCGGGTTCGCAGCGCCTGCGCTTCGGCCTTGCGCACCGCATCACCCTTGTCCACCAGGCTCTTGCAGTACGTGCACGCCATGTGGACCGCCGCGTGCTCCGGCGTGCCGTTGCCGTTCCAGATTTCGCTCAGGTGGCTCAGGTAGCTGATGAAGGACGGGAACGCCGAGTTCTTGCTGCTGTCGGTCTCGATCTCGAAGGTCATTCGAAGGATCAGATCGACGTCGGAGTTGAACTTCGTTCGATCACGGAGGAGAAACATCGTGTTTTCCTTTCAGCACAGACGGGCAGCACTGTGCACGACCGGCACTCGCCTCGGCGGGGCGAGCCGCGGCCCTGCTTCTCACCCCTGGTTTGGTGCCCCCGGCAGGAATCGAACCCGCGACCTTCGGTTTACAAAACCGCTGCTCTACCAACTGAGCTACAAGGGCAATCACGAAAGTTTACTGGCGCCAGCGACGCCAACACCGGCTATTCACCGGCAACACATCACTTGATGCGCTTGAGAGCCGGTCGGCCCGCGGCCGGTGGCGGATCGGTTGGTGGCTCGGCGTCGGGGTCAGGCGCCTTCTTGCCGGCGGGTGCGGCTGCGGGTGCAGGCTCGTCGCGCTCGGTGGCCAGGTGCAGCACCATGCCGGGGCGATCCGCCGCATCCTGTGCCTGTGCTGCGGGGGTCGGCCCGGAGGTGGCGCCACCAGCCGGTACCGGAAATGCCATGCCCTGTCCGTTTTCCCGGGCGTAGATCGCAATGACGTGATCGACAGGTACCGAGATCTCGCGAGAGCTGCCGCCGAACCGCGCCTTGAACTCGATGCGTTCGTTACCGAGCTCCAGCGCCGTGGTGGCTTCGAAACCGACGTTCAGCACGATCTCGCCGTTCTTCACGTACTCCATCGGCACCCGCACCTGCGGCCCGACAAACACCGCGATGTAGGGCGTGAAGCCGTTGTCGGTGCACCACTCGTGCAAGGCACGGATCAGGTACGGGCGCGTGGACGACCCGTTGTTGCCGATCAGCGGTGGTGCAGGCGGCTGAGTCATCGACGCAGAACCGGGTGCAGACAGTCGGCGCCGGAACTCACTTGCGCATGACCTTCTCGGACGGCGTCAGTGCTTCGATGTAGGCCGGCCGCGAGAAGATGCGCTCGGCGTACTTCAACAAGGGCACCGCGTTCTTGGACATGTCGATGCCGTAGTAGTCGAGGCGCCACAGCAGCGGCGCGATGGCCACGTCGAGCATCGAGAAGTCGTCGCCCAGCATGAACTTGTTCTTGAGGAAGATGGGGGCGAGCTGCGTCAGCCGGTCGCGGATTTGCGACCGCGCCTTTTCGAGCTGCTTGTCGGTCGCCTTCACGCCGCGCGATTCGAGCAGGTTCACGTGGGTGAACAGTTCCTTCTCGAAGTTCAGCAGAAAGAGACGCACGCGCGCACGCGCCACCGGATCGCCGGGCATCAGCTGGGGATGCGGAAAACGCTCGTCGATGTACTCGTTGATGATGTGCGACTCGTACAGGATCAGATCGCGCTCGACCAGGATCGGCACCTCGTTGTACGGGTTCATCAGCGCGATCTCTTCGGGCTTGGCGAAGAGGTCGACATCGCGAATCTCGAAGTCCATGCCCTTCTCGAACAGCACGAAACGGCAGCGGTGTGAGTAAGGGCAGGTCGTGCCGGAGTAAAGCACCATCATGTGGGCGAGCTCCTCATGGGATCAGAAAAGAAAAACGCAGGGGGCGCCTTGTCGGGCTGGCCCACTGCGCGATGACCCGGCGCCCGAAAGGGTCGCTGGGCCGGCATGATGTCACTTGATGTCTTTCCAGTAGGCAGCGTTCAGGCGCCACGCAACCACGGTGAAGACCGACAGGAACAGAAGCACCCACACGCCCAGACGGGTGCGCTCGCTTTGCGCCGGCTCGCCCATCCAGGTGAGGTACGCCACCAGATCCGCCACGGCGTTGTCGTATTCGAGCTGCGACTTGGTCCCCGGTGTCAGTTGCTCGAAGCCGGCAAACCGCTCGACTTTCTTGGTTTCGTCGTGCGGATCGGCCACCTCGACGAACTTTGCCGCGCGCTGGCCCTGCCACTCCCACAGGATGTGCGGCATCGCTGCATTGGGATACGCCAGATTGTTCCAACCCGTCGCCTTCGTCTCATCGCGATAGAAGGTGCGCAAGAAGGTGTACAGGTAGTCGGAACCCGTGCCCTGGCCGGCGGCCGAGCGCGAGCGGGCGATCAGCGTCAGGTCAGGCGGCACCTTGCCCAGCCAATCCTTGGCGTTCTTGGGGTCCATGGACACCTTCATCACCTCACCGACCTTGTCGGTGGCGAACATCAGGTTGGCCTTGATCTGTGCTTCCGTCAGCCCGATGTCACGCAGGCGGTTGTAGCGCATGAAAGCTGCGTTGTGGCAGTTCAGGCAGTAGTTGGCGAAGGTACGGGCGCCGTCCTGCAATGCAGCGACATCGGTCGTCTTCTCGACAGGGAACTTGTCCCAGGCGATGCCGCCACTGTTGGCGTGGGCTGCCGACCAGGCACCCACAGAGATCAGCAGGGTGAGGATGAGTTTTTTCATTTTGGAAAGCCTGCTTCGTCGATCAGTGGGCTGCGAAGTTCACGCGATCAGGAACGGGCTTGAACTCACCCAGGCGACTCCACCACGGCATCAACAAGAAGAAACCGAAGTAGATCAGCGTGCCGAGCTGGGACAAGCGCTCACCCACTGGAGAAACCGGCTGAACGCCGAGGTAGCCCAGCATCAGGAAGTTGATCACGAAGACGGCGTAGAGGTACTTGTGCCAGTCGGGACGGTAACGAATCGACTTGACTTCGCTGTTGTCGAGCCAGGGCAGGAAAAAGAGGATGACCACCGCGCCGCCCATGCCGACCACGCCCCAGAACTTGGCGTCGATCGACAACATCATGGCGACCAATGCCGCGGCAGCGGCCAGCACCACGATCTTGAAAAACCCGCCCAGCCTGGACTTGAGCAGCGTGAATGCGGCCGCGGCAAGCACGCATGCGATCAGCACATACATGAACTCCGCAGTGATGGCGCGCAGCACCGAGTAGTAAGGCGTGAAGTACCAGACCGGCGCGATGTGCAGCGGCGTGGTCAGGGAGTCGGCAGGAATGAAGTTGTTGTATTCCAGAAAGTAGCCACCCAACTCAGGTGCGAAGAAGATGATCGCTGTGAAGATCATCAGGAACACGCTGACCCCCAGGATGTCGTGCACCGTGTAGTAGGGGTGGAACGGAATGCCGTCCAGCGGCTTGCCGGCCGCATTCTTCTTGGCCTTGATCTCGACGCCGTCGGGGTTGTTCGAACCCACTTCGTGCAGTGCGATCACGTGCGCAACGACCAGGCCCAGCAGGACCAACGGCACTGCGATCACGTGGAAGCTGAAGAACCGGTTCAGCGTGGCGTCGCTCACCACGTAGTCACCGCGGATCAGCAGCGACAGGTCAGGGCCGATGAACGGGATGGCGGTGAACAGGTTCACGATGACCTGGGCGCCCCAGTAGCTCATCTGGCCCCAGGGCAGCAAGTAGCCCATGAAAGCCTCGGCCATCAGGCAAAGGAAGATCGCGCAACCGAAGATCCAGACCAGTTCACGCGGCTTGCGGTAGCTGCCGTAGATCATCCCGCGGAACATGTGCAGGTAGACGACGACGAAAAACGCGCTGGCGCCGGTGGAGTGCATGTAGCGCACCAGCCAGCCCCACGGCACATCGCGCATGATGTACTCAACCGAGGCGAAGGCCAGGTTCGCATCGGGCTTGTAGTGCATCACCAGGAAGATGCCGGTGACGATCTGGATCACCAGCACCAGCAGCGCCAGCGAGCCGAAGAAATACCAGAAATTGAAGTTCTTCGGAGCGTAGTAGTCGGCGAGGTGCTCGTTGTAGAGCTTGGTCGCGGGGAACCGGTTGTCAACCCAGGTCAGCAGCTTCTCGGCTGCGCTGGCATTGGCGGGTGCTTCCTTCATGGTGGCCATCGAGTGTTCTCCTGAGGTCCGTTACTGCTTGGCCGTCAGGCCTTCTTGTCTTCACCGATCAGCAACCGGGTGTCCGACAGGAACATGTACGGCGGCACGGGCAGATTGTCCGGCGCAGGCTTGTTCTTGTAGACACGTCCGGCCATGTCGAACGTTGAACCGTGGCACGGGCACAGGAAGCCTCCGGCCCAGTCATCGGGCAACGAGGGCTGGGCACCGGGCGTGAACTTATCGGAAGGCGAGCACCCCAAGTGGGTGCAAATGCCTACCGCCACCATGATTTCCGGCTTGATCGATCGGTACTCGTTCCGCGCATATTCCGGGGTGAACTCGTCCGGCTTGCGCAGCGACTTCGGATCCGCCAGCAACGCGTCCACCTTGGGCAGACTGGCGATCTGCTCCGGGGTACGCTTGATGATCCACACCGGCTTGCCGCGCCACTCGACCGTCATCTTCTCGCCGGGCTTCAGCGCGCTGATGTCGACCTCGACCGCCGCACCTGCTGCGCGCGCGCGCTCTGAGGGCTGAAACGTGCTGACGAAGGGGACCGCCACCGCCACACCACCGGCCGCACCCATGCAACTCGATGCGATCAACCAGGTGCGCTTCGCACCGTCAACTTGCTGCTCACTCATAAAACCTCGCGTGTGACAACGATTCCAGGACAACACGAGATTCTAGCGGAGGCCTTTGCGCGGGTAATGGGTCTGGGTCCAGGCAAGGGGCTCTCGAATTGCGTTTGCGGGCCGTGGACGGCATCGACCCCACGCACACTGGGGTCGATCGGCAATACTTGCGTCCGGGTGCGCCTGGACGCAGCAGCGCAGCGCAACCCCCTAAATACACCAACAAGGAGCGAGCGCAATGGGATTCACGACCGAGTTCAAAGAATTCGCGATGAAAGGCAGCGTTGTCGATCTGGCGGTCGGCGTGATCATCGGTGGGGCTTTCGGAAAGATCGTCGATTCGCTGGTCGGTGACGTGATCATGCCGGTGGTCAGCAAGATCTTCGGCGGCCTCGATTTCGCGAACTACTTCATCGCGCTCTCGGGCCAGACCGCCACCACGCTGGTCGAGGCCAAGAAGGAAGGTGCAGTACTGGCGTACGGCAGCTTCCTGACGGTGTCCATCAATTTCGTGATCCTCGCGTTCATCATTTTCATGATGGTCAAGGCCGTCAACCGGCTGAAGCAACAAGAGGTTGCCGTGGCCGCCGAACCCGCGCCCCCGCCACCGCCCGCTGAAGACGTCTTGCTGCTGCGCGAAATCCGTGACGCACTCAAGAAGTAAGCAGCTGACCACGTAACGCGCCCGCGCGATGAGCCCCTCCGACCCGCGACTGCCGCCGGACCTCGTCGTTGCGGCCGACCTCGTCAAGGCCACGGCCCTGACGGTGGCAGAGCGCGTGTGCCAGACGCTGGCGGCGCAGTCGCAGTCGGTCTCGAAGGCGGCGGACCGCAACACGATGTTTGCGGCCCAACTGGCACTGCACCGACAGCTGGGCTCGTTTCGGATGCAGTTCCAGACCCGCCTGGACACCCGCATGCTGGAGACGCTGGCTCCGCCGTCGGATTCCAAGCGCAAGCCCGCACCAGCCGATTGGCAGTCGCTGACCCTGGTCGACGACAAGGAGGTCGACGACCGCATGCTGTCCGACCGCCTGGGGCAGCAGATCGCCCAGGCCTGCGAAGTCGAATTGCGCGAGCTATCGGGCTACATGGGTCGCATCACAGGCTTCGGCACCGCCGACGACGAGCGCAACCCGCTGCGCCCTGGCGTGATCGGCCACGCGTTGCACATGGCGATTGGCACGGTGAGCATCGACCCGAACGAGCGGGCGGTGCTGACCCGCGAGTTCGCCTCGGTGATGGCCCATGCGATGCCGGCCTGCTACGCCGCCATCGTGGTCGAGTTGCAGTCACGCGGCATCACCCCGGTGGGGCTGCAGGTGCGCACGGTGGACGGGCCCGGTAACCAGTTGCCCGGGCTCAATTCCGGCTACCAGTCACTGCGTGACGACAGCCCGTCGACACGCCATTCCGGCAGCGATTTCCATGATTCGACGCACTCGGGCCTGACCGGCCGCCGTTCGATTTCAGGGACGCGGCACGCCGGCACCAGTGGGTGGCAAACCGGGCGTGGCACTGGCGGCAGTGGCGGAACGACCGGATACGGCAGCGGTGCGCGCGACTCGGGTGGCGGGATGAGCTCCCCGGCCCAGGAGGCGCACCTGATGACCTTGCTGCGTCGGCTGACCAGCCTGACGGGCGAGTCGGGCAGCGCGGCCGGCGGTGGTTTGGGTGGCGGCCTCGCGGGTGGCGGCTTTGCGGGTGGCGGTGGTCAGCGGCCAACTGCCGCGGGCGGATATTCCGCGTCTTCAGGGCTGCGCTCGGGCCTGGGCGACTTGCGCACCATGGCCGGCAACCCCTACACCGACCCGGGCACTGCCAGCGCCTACGCTGAAGACGCATCGGCCGGCCTGATGGCCGTCAACCTGATCCGCGCCCACCGCGACGAGTTGATGCAGGCGTCCAACGGCAAGCTCGATCACATGGTGATCGACGTCGTCGGCAGCCTGTTCGACCAGATCCTTTCCGACACCCGGGTGCCACCGCAGATGGCGCGCCAGATCGCGCGGCTGCAACTGCCGGTGCTGCGAGTGGCGCTCGTCGATCCGACGTTTTTCTCCTCACGCAAGCATCCGGTGCGCCGCTTCGTCAACCGCATCGCCTCGCTGGCCTGCGCGTTCGACGATTTCGAGGAAGGACCCGGCAAGGAATTCGTGACTCGCGTGCGCGACCTGGTGCAGGAGATCGTCGATGGCGACTTCGACCAGGTCGATCTGTATGCGGCCAAGCTGTCGGAGCTGGAAGCTTTCATCGCACAGCAGGCCGAGGCCGTCGTTCAGGACCAGGGCGCTGTCGCCGTGCTGGAGACCAAGGAATCCGACCTGCGCACCCAGCAGCGCTACCTGATCCAGCTGCAAAGTGCGTTGTCCTCGGTCGCCATGCCCGAATTCCTGCGCACCTTCCTGTGTCAGGTGTGGAGCCAGGCGCTGGTGCAGTCCAGTCGAGCCGAAGGCGTGGACGGCGAGACGGTCAAGCGCTACCGGCAAGCGGGACGCGATCTGGTGATGAGCGTGCAGCCCAAGGGGTCGCCCGCAATGCGCAAGCGCTTCCTGATGCAGCTGCCCACCTTGATGCGCGATCTGAATGCCGGGTTGAAGCTGATCGGCTGGCCCGAGGCCGCCACCAAGGAATTCTTCGCCCAGCTGATGCCGGCCCATGCCGAGTCGCTGAAGGTGCCCGCCATGAGCGAGCTCGACTACAACTTGCTGGCCAAGCAGATGGAGTCGGTGTTCAACAGCGCGGTGCCCGGCCAGGGCGATCCGGCGCACATCGCAGCAGCGGCAGGTACAGCGATGCCTGCCGACGTGGAGCAGCGCTTCACCGCCGAGGAAGCCAAGCGCGTCGGCCTGATCGACGAGCAGGCCGTGGACTGGGACAAGCCGGTCGATGTCGACCTGAGCGCCGAAGTGCCGGCAGCACCGGTCGAACCGCTGAACCTGGGCATCGACATCAACCTCGACCTGATTGCCGCGGACCCGGCCGAGGTCTCGCATGGGGCTCGCCTGATGGACCACCTGCGCATCGGCTTTGCCTACCAGATGCTGCTGAAGGACCAGTGGCAAAAGGTGCGGTTGACCTACATGAGCCCGGGTCGCAGCTTCTTCGTCTTCACGCACGGGCGCAACCTGCAGGAAACGATTTCGCTGACCGCGCGGATGCTGGCGCGCATGTGCGAGGCCGAGCGGCTGCGCGCCGTGGAAAACAACTACCTGATGGAGCGCGCCACGTCGCGGGCTCGTCAGCAGCTGGCAACGCTGGCCGTCAACACCCGTTCGTGATGGCACGCGCCGCGAGGCGCGTCAGGGCGACACCAGCTGTCGGGCCATTGCGAGCGCAGCAGCCAGCGACGACGCGTCCGCCACGCCGGTGCCCGCGATGTCGAACGCCGTGCCGTGGTCCGGGCTGGTGCGCACGAAGGGCAAGCCCAGCGTCACATTGACACCGTCCTCGATGCCCAGGTACTTGACCGGGATCAGGCCATGGTCGTGCGTCATCGCGATCACGATGTCGAACTCGCCCGGGTGGCCGGGCGCATGGCGCGCCCGCATGAAGACCGTGTCGGGCGCAAAGGGGCCCCCCGCGTCGATGCCTTCGGCGCGGGCCGCAGCGATGGCCGGCGCGATGATGGTGATCTCTTCGTCGCCGAACAGGCCGCCCTCGCCGGCATGCGGGTTCAACCCGGCCACTGCGATGCGGGGCGCGACCTGCCCCCACGCGCGGGCCGCGCGGTGCGCGATGCGAAGTGTGTCCAGCACCGCATCGAAGGTGACCGCGTCGAGGGCCGAGCGCAAGGACTGGTGGATGGTCACGAGTACCGTGCGGAGCTCGCCGTTGGCCAGCATCATCCGCACCGGCGGCGGCGCCCTGCCCGGCTCGGTCGCCAACGACTGCAGCATTTCAGTGTGGCCCGGGAAAGCGACACCGGCCGCAGCCAGCGCCTCCTTGTGCACCGGCGCCGTGACGAGGGCCGACACCTCGGCACGCCGCGCCAGCATCACCGCCTGCTCGATGCAACGCGCCGCGGCAGCACCCGCCCGGGCATCGACGGCGCCCCACGGCGCGCTGAGCAGGTCCGCTGGCAAGGCCTGAGCCTGAAGCACAGGCAACGCGTTCGCAGGCACCTCGGCCACCGCCTGCGCGGTGTCGATTTCCGCCACCACCAGCCCACCGCCGGTGATCTGCACGGCGCGGCGCATCACGCCGACATCGCCCAGCACGAAACAGTCGGTCGGTTGCGCACGGTGAAACAGCCGGGCAATGGTCTCCGGCCCGATGCCGCAGACATCGCCCATCGTGATCACGATGGGAGCACGTGACGTGCACACAGGGCGAGGAGCGTCGTTCATGACTCAAATTCTGCGCCACTCCTACGGCGACGCAGCACGCCCTCAGGCCGGGTTGTCGATCTCGATGTGGAGGTGCTCGATGCCGAACACCGTCGCCAGATGGGCCCCCAGCGCCTGCACGCCATAGCGCTCGCTCGCATGGTGACCGATGGCCAAGAAGGCGGTGCCGGTCTCACGCGCCAGATGCGCCTGTGGCTCGGAGATTTCGCCGGTGATGAACACGTCGGCACCGGCTGCGATGGCCGATTCGAAATACGACTGCGCGCCACCGCTGCACCAGGCGACCCGCACCAGCGCACGGCCGTCGCCATCGATCGCAGTGGTCGGCCGGCCCGACAGGCGCGCACAGCGAGCGGCCAGATCGGCCACCGTGGACGGCACCGTCAGCGTGCCGATGAAGCCCAGCGACTGCTCGCCGAAGCGCGCATCGGCCGTGATGCCGAGGCGAGCCCCCAGCTGCGCGTTGTTGCCGAACTCGGCATGCGCGTCGAGTGGCAGGTGGTAGGCATACAGGCTGATGTCGTGCCCCAGCAGCCGCGCGACGCGCTGCTTCAACCAGCCGGTGATGCGCCCCTCATGGCCGCGCCAGAACAGGCCGTGGTGCACCAGCACGGCGTCGGCCTGGGCATCGATGGCCGCGTCGATCAGCGCGCGGCTGGCGGTGACGCCGCTGACCAGCCGGCGCACCTCGTCGCGACCCTCGATCTGCAAACCGTTCGGCCCATAATCCTTGAAGCTCGCCGTCTGCAGCTGTGCCGACAGGTACTCATCGATCTCCGAACGGCGGGCCACAGACACCTCCTCATGCGCAGAACCTGGCTTTTATTCTCCCAGACGGTCACCGTGATGGTCGCGGTGCTGTTTGTGGTCGCCACGCTGAAACCCGAATGGCTGCGGCATGCAGGCGGTTCGGGGCTGCCCGGCGGTGTGTCGATCGGCTCGGTCGCAGGCAGTACCGTGGTCAGCGAGGAACCGATTTCGCGCAGCGGTGGCGTCGGCAGCTACAGCGCCGCTGCCAAGCGGGCGTCGCCATCGGTGGTCAGCATCACTGCGAGCAAGGCCACCGCACGCTACCCACGTTCTGGCGACCCGTGGTTCCAGTATTTTTTCTTCGGCGACAAGCAAAGCCGATCGGAAGCGCAGGTCGGTCTGGGCTCCGGCGTGATCGTCTCGGCCGACGGCTTCCTGCTGACGAACAACCACGTCATCGAGGGTGCCAGCGACATCGACGTGCAATTGCCGGACGGTCGCAGCGCTTCGGCCACGGTCATCGGCACCGACCCCGAGAGCGACCTCGCCGTGTTGAAGATCAAGCTCGATCGCCTGCCGGTGATGACCTTCAGCAAGACCGATGACCTGCAAGTCGGCGATGTGGTGCTGGCCATCGGCAACCCGTTCGGCGTGGGCCAGACGGTGACATCGGGCATCGTCAGCGCGCTCGGCCGCGACCAGCTCGGCATCAACACCTTCGAGAACTTCATCCAGACCGACGCGGCCATCAACCCTGGCAACTCCGGCGGTGCACTGGTCGACGCGAACGGCAATCTGCTGGGGATCAACACCGCCATCTATTCGCGCTCGGGCGGCAACATGGGCATCGGTTTCGCCATCCCTGCCAACACCGCTCGCCAGGTGATGGAGGGCCTGATCAGCGAGGGCCAGGTCACACGGGGCTGGATCGGTGTCGAGCCGCGTGACCTGACCGCAGAAATCGCCGAAACGCTGAACCTGCCGGTCAAGCAAGGCGTGCTGATCACCGGGGTGCTGCAGAACGGCCCGGCCAGTGCCGGCGGCATGTTGCCAGGGGACGTCGTGGTGAAGGTCGGCGAGCAGCGGGTACTCAACACCGCACAACTGCTCAACGCAGTGGCTTCGCTGCGGCCACACAGCGTGGCATCGATCAGCGTGCAACGCGCTGACAAGTCGATGAACCTGCAGGTCACGGTCGCACAGCGACCAAAAAGCCCGCCGAGAACCCTGCCGCATCCAGACATCGACGGCCGCAACGGCGGCTGATGCCTCACGCCGCTGGCTTGCTCTCCTCGACCGGCGCCTGCGTGTGCTTGATGAAGATGCGCGCGGCAATGATCCCCACTTCATACAGGATGCACATCGGGATCGCCAGCGCCAGCTGAGACACGACGTCCGGTGGCGTGATGATCGCGGCAATGATGAAGGCCAGCACCACGAAGTAGCTGCGGAATTCCTTCAGCTTTTCAATGCTGACCAGACCCATCCGGGCGAGCACCACCACCACGATGGGCACCTCGAAGGCCGCGCCGAAGGCAATGAACATCGTCAGCACGAAACTCAGGTAGGCCTCGATGTCCGGCGCGGCGGTGATGCTCTTGGGCGCGAAGCTCTGGATGAAGGCAAACACCTTGCCGAACACGAAGAAATAGCAAAACGCCACGCCCATCAGGAACAGCACCGTGCTCGAAATCACCAGCGGCAGCACCAGCTTTTTCTCGTGCGTGTAGAGCCCAGGCGCGACGAACGCCCACATCTGGTACAGCACCACGGGCAACGCCACCAGAAACGCCGCCATCAGCGTGATCTTCAATGGCACGACAAACGGCGAGATGACGTTGGTGGCAATCAGCGTGGCGCCCTTGGGCAGGTGGGCCACCATCGGTGCGGCGAGCAGGTCATAAAGGCCGGCAGGGCCTGGCCACAGGCACATCACACCGAACACCAGCCCCACCGCGATGGCAGCGCGCACCAAACGGTCGCGCAGCTCGATCAGGTGAGTGACGAAAGGCTGTTCCTTGCCGCTGAGTTCATCAGGGCCTGACGGGTTCGATGCCATGGATCAGGCCGACGAGGACGGCGGCCGAAAACGCGCCACACGTGCCGCACCCGACTGCGCCTTGCCGCGTATGCCATGGCGCTGCTTGTACCACTGCGGCATGGCGCCCCGTTTCAGGCGCCAGCGCTTGTTCGGGTTGCGGTAGTCGGGAATCGGGAGCAGCAGCGTGTCGTATTGGTCGTAGTTGTGCGGTCGCTCGTCGGTGGACGACGCCTCACGCTCTTCCCAGTTCTTGCTGAGATCGGTGCTCGCCTGGTAGATCGCACTCGCGGCGTTCTGTTCGACATCGCGCGCAGCGGTCTCGAACTCGCCCTTCATCTTCTTCAGCTCTTCGAGTTCGATCGACCGATTGACCTCCGCCTTGACATCGGCCACGTAGCGCTGCGCCTTGCCCATCAGGTGGCCCACGGTGCGGGCAACCTTGGGCAGGCGTTCTGGCCCGATGACCATCAGCGCGACCGCGCCGATCAGCGCGATCTTGTCGAACCCGAAATCGATCACGACTTGGTTTTGGCTTCCACGTCGACGGTGTTGGCGTCCGCCGACTTCTGCGCGGTCACCTGCGCGGCGGGCTCGGCCGGCGCGCCACCATCGCGCACGCCGTCCTTGAACCCCTTGACCGCACCGCCGAGGTCGGCGCCGATGTTCTTCAATTTCTTGGTGCCGAAGATCAACACCACGATCACCAACACGATCAGCCAATGCCAGATGCTGAATGAGCCCATTTTTGTTTCTCCTGCGAAAGGACGGCGGATTCTAGGTCAGCCCACTGACCCATCCGCATTGACATACCCGTGGCGCGTGACAGCCGTCACCCTTGTTTCCAGGGCCGGGGACCACCGATCACATGCAGATGCAGGTGATAGACCTCTTGGCCGCCATCGCGGCCAGTGTTGATGATGCTGCGAAATCCATTGGTCGCACCGTGCTCTCGCGCGAGCTTCGGTGCCAGCAGCAGCATCCGACCGAGCAGACGCTCGTGTTCGGGCTGCACGTCGGCATGCGTTGCGATGTGCTGCTTCGGAATGATCAGCAAATGCACAGGTGCCCACGGGTTGATGTCGTGAAACACCAGCAGGTCTTCGTCCTCGTAAGCCTTGCGACTCGGGATCTGGCCTGCGACGATCTTGCAAAAGATGCAGTTCGCATCGTGTGTCTTGGCGTCGGTCATTGTTTGTGTCGTCGACATATCACGTCAGCTCAGCGGCATCGGCTGACTGCGGTTCAGGTTCATCCAGCCACGCACCACGCGGTACAGAAACCAGATCGATACCAGCCCCCAGGCAATCCAGCCGGGCAGCACCAACATCAGCCACAGCGGGGCGGTGAGCAGGTAGAGGCCACCGGCCCACAGCACGCTGCGGATGCGCCAGCGGAAGTGCGACGCCTGCCAGGTGCCGGCCGCATCGTCCTTTTTCACCAGGTCGATCACGAACGCGACGATCAGCAAAGCGACACTGGCCTGCACGCCGGGCAGCACCGCACCGACCGCCACGATGGTGTGCAGCAGGTAGCTGATGTGGCCGACCGTCTTCAGCGACGGGTTGGCTTCGGGCAGGTCGATCACGTCGTCCATGGGGTCTCAGGTTCCGTTGGCTTCGCGCTCGCGCGCCTTGCGGGCCGCGAACTCTTCCAATCCTGAGAGCCCTTCGCGGCGCTGCAGTTCCGTGAGAACGTCCGCCGGGCTCAAACCAAAGGCACTGAGCGCCAGCATCGAGTGGAACCAGAGGTCGGCCACCTCATAGACCACCTGTTTCGGATCGCCGTCCTTGGCGGCCATGACGACCTCGGTGGCCTCCTCGCCGATCTTTTTCAGGATCGCATCGGTGCCCTTGTGGAACAGGCGGGCGACGTAGCTCTTGTCGGGGTCACCTGCCTTGCGCGTTTCGATCACCTCGGCCAGCCGGGCCAGCACATCCTGCGACAAGGCAATGGGCTCTGGGGCGCTCATTTGTAAATGTGCTCCGGGTCTTTCAAAACGGGTTCGATGTCATGCCACGCGCCATCGCGGTACTTCTGAAAAAAGCAAGAGTGGCGGCCGGTGTGGCAAGCGATGCCAGGCGTGTGCCCCAACTGCTCGACCTTCATCAGCACGACATCGTTGTCGCAGTCCATGCGCAGCTCGTGCACCTTCTGGATGTGGCCAGACTCCTCGCCCTTGTGCCACAGCCTGCCGCGAGAACGACTCCAGTAGACCGCCTCACCGAGCTCGGCGGTGCGCTGCAGCGCCTCGCGGTTCATGAAGGCGAACATCAGGACATCGTTGGTACCGACTTCCTGCGCGATCACCGGCACCAACCCCTGCGGGTCCCATTTCACATCGTCGATCCAGCTCATCGGGTCAGTGTAGCAACCGCGTCAGTCTCAACCCCTGTGGGTCGGGCCCTCATGACGCCGCTCCTCGGCAAACCAGCGCAGTACCGGGATCGTGCCCGGCAGCACCGGCATCACCTCGACCGGCAGGGTCTGCCAAGCCATCGTTTGCGCCTCGCGCATCTCGAAATCCCCGTGCCACGCATACACCTTGCAGAAGTGCAGCCGCACCCGCGCGTGCGGGTAATCGACCAGTTCGACCTGCCAAGGGTGCACCGCACCGATCACGATGCCGAGTTCTTCGTGCAGCTCACGGCGCAATGCGGCCTCGACGGTCTCGCCTGATTCGAGCTTGCCTCCCGGAAACTCCCAGTAGCCCGCATAGACCTTGCCCTCGGGGCGCGAGGTCATCAGAAATCGACCTTCGGCATCGATCAGGACCCCGACCGCGACATCGACCGGATGACGCGGTGCGACGGGATCGGTATCGAGGGGCGTGCGCTCGGAGGCGCTCACCGTGGCTGCCGCCCGCTGTAGTCCTTGGCGAACTGGAATGCGACGCGCCCAGAGCGCGAACCGCGCTCCAGCGCCCAGACCAGGCTTTCTGGCCGCGCCGCCTCGATCGCAGTTTCGCTCACGCCAAAACCACGCAGCCATTGCGCGACGATGGCCAGGTATTCATCCTGCGTGAACGGGTAGAAGCTGATCCACAGACCGAAGCGCTCGCTCAGCGATATCTTTTCTTCGACCACCTCGCCCGGATGCACCTCGCCGTTCTCCAGGTGCTGGTAGGTCAGGTTCTCGGCCATGGTCTCGGGCAGCAAGTGGCGGCGGTTGCTGGTCGCGTAGATCAGCACGTTGTCCGAGGCCTGTGACACCGAACCGTCGAGGATAGATTTCAACGCCTTGTACCCAGGCTCGCCCTCGTCGAAGCTGAGGTCGTCGCAGTAGACGATGAAGCGCTCGGCCCGCTCGGCGACCAGATCGACGATGTCGGGCAGGTCGACCAGATCGGCCTTGTCGACCTCGATCAGCCGCAGCCCCTGCGGGGCGAACTCGTTGAGGCAGGCCTTGATCAGCGAACTCTTGCCGGTGCCACGCGCGCCCGTCAGCAGCACGTTGTTGGCAGCGCGGCCGGCCACGAACTGCTCGGTGTTGCGCAGCAGACGCTCTTTCTGCGGCTCGACTTCCACCAGGTCGTCGAGACTGATCTGCGCCACATGCCGCACCGGCTCCAGTGCGCTGCCACCGGCACTGCGGCGCCGGTAACGGTAGGCAATCGACGCATGCCAGTCGGGGGCTGCCAGCGGATGCGGGAGCACCGCTTCCAGCCTCACCAACAGCGCTTCGGCGCGGGAGATCAGCGGCAACAGAGAGTCGGGAAGGTTCGACATGGACGACGTGCCGGGGGGCAGGGAGCGCGAAAGGCAGGCAGTGTAGCCAGAGCCACTCCCAGGAGCCACGGTTCAGCGGGGCACTTCGAGCATCCCGTCGCCGGTCAGCGCATACACACGATCCTGCGGCTGCGCCTCGATCGGATGCATGCCGGTGAACTCGCCAAAGGCCGGCAGCACACCGACCTGGTCACCGAACCAGAAGCACGGCAGACGCAGCCGCTCGCGGGCCCGTCCTTGCAATCTCACGCAGGGGTGCAGGTGGCCGGCCAGCACGTACCCTTCGGGTTGCGCCTGAGGGTGGTGACACAGCGCCCAAGGGCCGAGGCGCAGCGGCTCGTCCACAACGTCGATACCGAGCGCCGAGGGCGGATCGCCGGCGTGGTCATCGTGGTTGCCACGCACCAGCGTCAGCTGCAGGTCACGGTGGCGCTCACGCCACTGCGCCAGGGCCGCCTGCGTGGCAGCTGAATGCGCGTGGGCGGAATGCAGCAGGTCACCCAGGAACACGGTGTGCCTGACCGCGAGCCGGTCGATCAGTGCACTCAGGGTGGCCAGGTTGCCGGCGGTGCTGCCTTGGGGCACCGGCACGCCCAGCCGACGAAACGACACCGCCTTGCCCAGGTGCGCATCGGCGATCAGCAACAACTGGCGTTCAGCGAGGTAGACAGCCTTTTCGGGCAGCAGCGTCAGCGACTCGCCCGCCACCGCAATCGTCAGCATGTCGCAGGCCTCGGCGCAACAAGCGCCGGACTCAAGCGGCGATCAGACCGAGCGCCGCCTCCAGGTGCTCGGTCGGCAAACGCTTGAAGCCCGACCGGGCGTAGCGCTGCAGGCGTCCGACGGCAAACGCGGTCAGGACCGACGCTCTCGCATTCGCATCGGCCGAGGCAGTGAGCGACCCGGCGTCATCGCCTGCAACGCGCAGGCTCTGGCGCAGCTGCGACTCGATGCGATCGAAGAACTGGTTCATCCGGGCGCCCAGGCGGTCGTGCTCGAACACCAGCGCATCGCCGACCATCACGCGCGTCATGCCCGGATTCTTTTCGCCGAACTGCAGCACAAGCGTGACCACCTTGCAGGCCTGCTGCAGGCCGGAGGGCTCGCGCTCGGTGATCTGGTTGATCAGCGTGAAGACGCTGCTTTCGATGAATTCGATCAGCCCTTCGAACATCTGCGCCTTGCTGGCGAAGTGCCGGTACAGCGCTGCTTCGCTGACGCCCAGGCGCGCAGCCAGCGCAGCGGTGGTGACGCGTTCGGCACCTGGTTGTTCGAGCATGCCAGCCAGGGTTTGCAGGATCTGCGCGCGGCGTTCGCCGGGCTTGGGGCGCTTGCGACCCGAGTCTGCAGGAGTTGCTTCGATCGGGTCAGCGGCCAGCACACCGGCTGCCTCACCGTCGCTGTCCAGGGTGTCGTCGTCGGGGCGATTCGTCATTGCACGGGCACCACTGGAGGGGCGCTACAGCATCAACAAGCCCTGCAGCGATTTGATTCTGGCACACACGTAGGCCGGCCGATGGCAAGGGTGAACACTGACGGCCGCCCCCACATCCAGGGGGCGGTCGGGGCGCCGCCGCGAGGGCAGATAACGCTGCATCCAGACAGTGTGCATGCCGACGCCGCGCGCCCCGCGCTGGTGCTCGAGCGTGTCCTCGACCAGGGTGCAACGGTGCGCAGGCACCTTCAAACGCGCAGCAATGTAGCGGAACATCCGCGCATCGGGCTTGGGGCGGTGGTGGCCGAACATCGTCATGTCCTCGATGCTGATCACGCCATCGAAGCACTTTGCCAGTCGCAGCGTGTTCAGCACCCGCAGGGCATAGGCACGCGGTGCGTTGGTGAGGATCAGCTTGCGTCCGCGCAGTCGGCGCAGCACCGCACGGTCGTGGGCACTGGTGCGCAAGCGCGCTTCCAGGCCCGGCAGTTGGTGGGTGGCCTTGAGGAAGTGGCTGGCCTTCACCCCATGGTGGCGCACCAGGCCCAGCATCGTCGCGCCATAGTGCAGCCAGTAGTGCTGACGCAGCGAGCCCGCTTCGGCGTGCGGCAGTCCCAGGTGATCGACGATGTACTGCGTCATCGCCTCGTTGGTCGGGCCGAACGAGGCGTGAGACGCGTCGTGCAGTGTGTTGTCCAGATCGAACAACCAGACCCTGTCGGTTCGGTGCTTCCCCATCAAGCCTGGGGGGCTCAATGACTGCGGATCATCGTGCCGTAGGCCTGCTCGGTCAGCACTTCCAGCAGCATTGCGTGCGGCACCCGGCCGTCGATGATGTGCACGGTGTTGACGCCATTCTTGGCGGCATCGAGCGCGCTGGCGATCTTGGGCAGCATGCCGCCGGAAATGGTGCCGTCGGCGAACAGCTCGTCGATCTCGCGGGCTGTCAGGTTGGTCAGCAGTTTCCCGTTCTTGTCCAGCACGCCGGGGATGTTGGTCAGCATGATCAGCTTCTCGGCTTTCAGCACCTCGGCCAGCTTGCCGGCGACCACGTCGGCATTGATGTTGTAGTTCTCGTTGTTGGCACCGAAGCCCAGCGGCGAGATCACCGGGATGAACTGGTCGTCCTGCAGCGCCTTGACCACGCTGGGGTCGATCGATTCGATCTCGCCGACCTGACCGACATCGTGCTCCTTGGTCGGGTCCTTCAGGTCCTGCATGCGCAGCTTGTGCGCGCGGATCAGCCCGCCATCGCGCCCGGTGAGCCCGACCGCCTTGCCGCCGGCCACATTGATCAGGCCGACGATGTCTTGCTGCACCTGCCCGGCCAGCACCCATTCGACGACCTCCATCGTTTCGTCGTCGGTCACCCGCATGCCCTGGATGAAGGTGCCCTTCTTGCCGATCTTGGCCAGCGCCTCCTCGATCTGCGGCCCGCCGCCATGGACCACCACCGGATTGAGTCCCACCAGCTTCAGCAGCACCACGTCTTCAGCGAAATCCTGCTGCAGCGCCGGATCGGTCATCGCGTTGCCACCGTACTTGATGACGATGGTCTTGCCGTGGAACTTGCGGATGTAGGGCAGGGCCTGGGCCAGGATCTCGGCCTTGTCGCGCGCGGCGATGTGCGACAGATCGACCGTCGGCGAGGCGCTGGCTGCGGCGGGGACGGGCGGGGGAAGGTTCATCGGTCGGCTTTCGGTGGGACAGGCAGGGGGAGCGGAATGGGCTCAACGGAAAATTGTAGGTGGCCGGGCACCGGGCCACCGCCCACCGACGCCATGCTGCCACCTGAAGGGCCTCTACAGGGTCATCGCCGAGAGATACGGGGTAACCCTGCCTGAAATGCGCGCTTACGCTGCGTTGCAGCATTCCTAGACTGGGGGCTTCGAGTTCAGGAGTACCCGAGATGGCCGCACATGATGATCTGGTCAACCACATGCACCGTGTGCAGACGTGCGAACGTGACCTTCGCGATCTCGGGATGCTCTGGCAGATGATCGAATCCAGCGCGACGATCAGCTGCCCCGACGAGGTCGCGCCGATCCTGCCCACGCTGATCCAGACCCGCGAGCGATTCAACGAGTTGCAACAGCGCCTGATCGCGAGGATGGTCGACGAGCAGAAGGCCGCGCTCGGTGACGAGTTGATGGCCCAGGCCCAGTGCGCGATCGACATCCTGGTGCGCAACCTGTACGAACGGACGGCCGACGTCGGCTTCCTCGCCACCGACGACGTGGTGGTGGAGTTCTGCAGTGGCGACGCTGACCATCAACAGACACACCGGGCGGCGATGGTGCACCGGCTGCGCGACTACCAGGCCAAGTACACCGTGTACGACGACATCGTGCTGCTGTCTCCGACCGGCGAGGTGCTGGTGCGCATGGACACCGAGGCGACATTGCCCCGCAGCAGCGACACCATCGTTGCCGAGGCCCTGAAGGCACCCGCCTATGTCGAGCGCTTTCGCGCCAGTGACCTGGGCAGCGGCGACACGCCCGATCTGCTGTACGCCCACCGCATTGCTGCGAAGGGCGGTGTGAACGTCGGTGTTCTGGTGCTGCGGTTCAGATTCATCGACGAGATGCACCGCATCTTCCACAGTGGCGACGGGCAAGCGCCTCCGGAAGTGGCGTTGGTCCTGATCGACGAGTCCGGCCGCGTGATTGCCACCAACGACGAGGGCCACGTGCCCACCGCCGTCACCCTGCGGCCAGTGGCCAACGGACAGGTGGTGCGCACCTCGTTTGCCGGGCGGGATTACCTGACGGTGGTCTGCGCGAGCCCGGGCTACCAGGGATACCCCGGGCCGGCCTGGCGCGCTCAGGCGATGGTGTCGCTGCTGACCGCGTTCAGGCATCGCGATGGGGCAGCGCCCATCCCGGGCAACGTCCTGCTGGACAGCCCGGAGCTGATTGCCATCGAGAGCGAGACGCAGCGCATCAACCGTGATCTGCGCACTGCGGTCTGGAATGGTCGCCTGATGGCCGGCAACCAGGGCGACAAGCAGGCACAGCTGAAGGCGGTGCTGACACAGGTCAGCGTGGCCGGCATGCGCACCCGGGCGCGGGTCGACATGGCCATCAAGGACCTGTACGGCACCTCGATCAACCGCATGCAGCTGCGTGCCGAACAGCTGGCGACCCTGGCCACCGACCTGATCGACCGCAACCTTTACGAGCGCGCCAACGACTGCCGGTGGTGGGCGCTGTCGCCCGCCTTGCAACGAACCTTGCGCGCGCCCGACGATGGGTCAGAGACCCGGGCGCTGAACGCGCTGCTGGACCATGTGAACGGGCTGTACACCGTGTACACCCGCCTGATCGCGTTCGACACCCGCGGCGTGATCCGGGGCGTCTCGCGCGCCACCGACGCACCAGGGCTCGTGGGCAGCGCGATCGATCCGCGCTGGGCCGCGGCGGCGCAGGCGCTGCACAACTCGCAGCAGTACGCGGTGAGCGCCTTCGAAGACACCTCGGCGCATGCCGAAGGACCGACCTACGTCTACCTGTCGGCGGTGCGCGATGCCGAAGACGGGAACAAACTGCTGGGGGGCATGGCCATCGTGTTCAACGCGGCCCGGGAGTTCGCGAACATGCTCGAGGACATCCTTGGCGATCGCACCGGCTTTGCGGCCTTCGTCGAGAACTCGGGCAAGGTGATCGCGTCAACACGCCCTGCCGGCGTCGACCAACCGCTGATCGAGGTGCCTGGTGGGTTGGGCGTCGTCGAACACGAAGGCACCCACTACGCCTGCGCCCGCGTGCGGGCCACCGGGTACCGGGAGTTCAAGACCAGCGATGGCTACGACAACCGCCTGAGCGCGGTGGTGGCGCTGCGACTCGGCGCGATCGAGCATCGGCGATCGAATCTGTCGGACCAGACCTTGATCCACACGGCCGTGGCCGATCGAACGCAGGCGATGGAGGTCGCGGTGTTTCAGGTCGGCGCCATGCGCTACGCTGTGCCGGCGTCGGTGCTGGTCGATGCGGTGGCGAAGTCCGAGATTGTTCGCACCCCCCACCCCGACCCCACGAAGCTCGGCCTGGTGGACGCCCGTGCGCCTGCGGGTCGCCAGATGGTGCCCGTGATTTGTGCGCGCCAGCAGTTCGGCGTGTTCTACAAGCCACGTGCCGCGGACGGCGTGGTGCTGGTGCTGCGCTGTCCGCGGCGCTCCGAGCTGCCGCTGATGGGGCTGCGCGTCGATGACCTGCTGGCCGTCACCGACATCGATCGCCGGCAGTTGCAGGAATCGCCCCGCGGCTTCCAGTCGTTCGCGCCCTGGATCTGCGGACTGCTGCCGATGCAGATCAACACCGAGCATGGCAAGGAACCCGTTCTGGTGCAGTGGATCGACGTGTCATGGCTGACGGCCCTGGTTCAACCTGCGGGACAGGCCACCGAGGCCAGTGTCCTGTCAGCGCCTGCGCTGACGACCACACGCTGACCCGTGGGGCACCTTGGCACGCCGGACAACGCCAACGTCAGTAGGTGCGCCCACCCTTGAATTGCGCATGCGCGCGGCGCGCCAGCGTGGTGCCCTTGGCCATGGCCGCAAACGACGCCCCGGCGTGCGCATGGCAGATCGCCAGACCCAGCGCATCGGCCGCGTCCTTGCTGGGCAGCCCGGGCAGCTGAAGCAGCCGCATCACCATCTCCTGCACCTGTTCCTTGCGCGCATGACCGTGGCCGACGATGGCCTTCTTCATCTGCAAGGCGGTGTATTCCGACACGGTGAGCCCGCCCGTCACCAGCCCGGTGATCGCTGCGCCGCGGGCCTGCCCCAGCAGCAGTGTCGACTGCGGGTTGACGTTGACGAACACGATCTCGACCGCTGCGCAGCTGGGCTGGTAGCGCGTGGTGACCTCTCGCACGCCGTCGAAGATGATCTTCAATCGCGCTGGCAATTCTCCGATCGCCACCGCATCGGTCTTGATCGTGCCGCTGGCGATGTAGTGCAACTTCGAGCCTTCGGACTCGATGATGCCGAAGCCGGTCACGCGGAGGCCGGGGTCGATGCCGAGGATTCTCATGGTATCGGCTTGGCGATCGGCCGCTTTTGGTTTGCCTCTGCGAAGGGCCTTGCCCTTGCGGTACAGCCCGCCGGGTCTCGGCCCGGCACCCGAGTAACTTTGGCTCCGCCGAAACCCGTTTTCATTTGCGGGCCCAAATGAAAGTCACCAAAGCAAAGGGCCTGAACACCAGCCCATTTGGCTGTCACGCTTCGGCCAAAGGCGAACGGCAAAGGCTCTGGCACGAGAACCCAAACCGAGTACCCGACAGGGTCAAGGCGCAGCGAGACCGCATGTTTGAACCTGAGCGAGGTCACCACTGAAGTAGTCCGGTTCATGTTCTCGTGCCAGAGCCTTTGCCGTTCGCCTTTGGCCGAAGCGAGCCACTCAAATGGCTGGTGTTGAGGGCCTCTTTTGGGTTACTTTTTCTGGCCCCGCAGAAAAAGTGACTCGCCCGCCGGGGCGAACACCCGGCGCGGTCTCAGCACGCAATCAGTGCCGAAAGTGCCTCACCCCCGTGAGCACCATCGCGATGCCCCGCTCATCAGCGGCTGCAATCACCTCGTCATCTCGCACCGACCCGCCCGGTTGAATCACCGACGTCGCGCCCGCTTCGCACACCACATCGAGCCCGTCGCGGAACGGGAAGAACGCATCGCTGGCCACCGCGGAGCCGGCCAACGTCAGGCCGGCATTGGCGGCCTTGATGCTCGCGATGCGCGCCGAATCGATGCGGCTCATCTGGCCGGCACCGACGCCCAGCGTCATGCCGCCACCGCAGAACACGATCGCGTTGCTCTTCACGTACTTGGCCACCTTCCAGGCGAAGTGCAGATCGCGCCATTGGGCTTCGGTCGGTTGCAGCTTCGTGACCACCTTCAGCTCGCTGCGGGTGATCTCGCGGTTGTCGGCGCTCTGGATCAGCAGGCCCGAGCCGATGCGCTTGATGTCCTGCAGGTTGCGCCCGCGCGACCACGCCGTGGGGCCGTTGCGATCGACACCCGCGAGCGGGATCTGCAGCACACGCATGTTGGTCTTGCCGGCAAGTACCGCCAAGGCCTCCGGCGTGTACGACGGCGCGATCAGCACCTCGACGAACTGCGTCGTGACGCGCTTGGCGGCGTCGGCATCGACCTCGACATTGAACGCGATGATGCCGCCGAAGGCCGAGGTCGGGTCGGTCTTGAAGGCTTGCGCGTAGGCCTCGCCGGCGCTGGCACCGACGGCCACGCCGCACGGATTGGCGTGCTTGACGATCACGCAGACGGCCGGCGCATCGTCGAGGCCGAAGGACTTGACGCACTCCCACGCCGCATCGGCATCGGCAATGTTGTTGTATGACAGCTCCTTGCCCTGCAGCTGCGTCGCGGTCACCAGCGAGCCCGGGGCCGGATGCAGATCGCGGTAGAACGCGGCGCTCTGGTGCGGGTTCTCGCCGTAGCGCAGGTCCTGCAGCTTGACGAAGCGACCGTTGCTCTGGGCCGGGTACTCGGCACGGGTGGGTTCGCTGCCCTCGGCCAGCGTGAGCGACGACAAATGATCGCTGATGGCCGCGTCGTAGTTCGCGATGCGGTTGAACGCCGCCACTGCCAGCGCAAACCGCGTGGCGCGTTGCACCGCGCCATGGGCCTGCAGCTCGGCCAGCACGCCGGCGTACTGCGAGGCGTCGGTGAGTACCGCCACGTGCTCCCAGTTCTTCGCCGCACTGCGCACCATCGCCGGGCCGCCGATGTCGATGTTCTCGATCGCATCTTCCAGCGTACAACCGGGCTTCGCGACCGTGGCCTCGAACGGGTACAGGTTGACGATCAGCAGATCGATGGTGTCGATCTGGTGCGTGGTCAACGCCGCGCGGTGTTCGGGCAGGTCGCGGCGCGCGAGCAGTCCGCCGTGGATCTTCGGGTGCAGGGTCTTGACCCGGCCATCGAGCATCTCGGGGAAGCCGGTGTGATCGGCCACCTCTGTCACGGGCAGGCCCCCATCGGCGAGCAGCTTGGCGGTACCACCGGTGGACAGCAGCCGGATGCCCAGTGCATGCAGGCCGCGCGCGAGTTCGAGAACGCCGGTCTTGTCGGATACGGAAATCAGTGCGTGCATGGCTCAGTCTCGGGTGCGGCGGGGTTCGGGATTCACTTGATCAGCCTGTGTTCGACCAGCTTGCGGCGCAGCGTGTTGCGGTTGATGCCCAGCCACTCGGCGGCACGGCTCTGGTTCTGGTCGGCGTGCTTCATCACGACGTCGAGCAACGGGCGTTCGACCACTTTCAGGATCATGTCGTACATCGCCGCTGGCTCGACGCCGTTCAGGTCGCTGAAGTAACTCTCCAGCCCCTCGCGGATGCATTCTTCGATCTGCTTCTGGTTGCTCATGCGCTCAAACGGATGAAAGGCTGGTTGGCGGCGGGGGTCGCGGCAGGCCACAGCGTGTGGGTGTCGGCGAGCGCGTCGAACCAGTCGCTGACGGCGCGCACCTGGGTGTCGCAGGTCTCGAGCTGGTTCATCTCGCTGCGAAAGGCTGCACCACCCGGCAGGGCTTGCACCGCCCAGCCGATGTGCTTGCGCGCGGTGCGCACCCCGGCGAATTCGCCATAAAGGCTGTAGTGGTCGTGGAGGTGCTCGAGCAACCAGCGCTTGGCCTGCATCACCTCGGGCGCTGGCAGGTGCTCACCGGTGGCGAGAAAGTGCGCGATCTCGCGGAAGATCCATGGTCGACCCTGGGCGGCGCGGCCGATCATCAGCGCATCGGCTCCTGTGTGGCGCAGCACCTCGCGCGCTTTCTCCGGGCTGTCGATGTCGCCATTGGCCACCACCGGAATGCGCAACGCGGCCTTCACGGCGGCGACGGTCTCGTACTCGGCATCGCCTTTGTAGCCCTGTTCGCGGGTGCGACCATGCACCGTCACCATCGCGATGCCGGCAGCCTCGGCGTCGCGCGCGATCGACAGCGCATTGCGCTCGGTGTGGCACCAGCCCGTGCGCATCTTGAGCGTGACCGGCACGCGGTGCGGCGCACAGGCGGCCACCACGGCCTCGATGATGCGCAAGGCCAGCGGCTCGTCCTGCATCAGCGCCGAGCCGGCCCAGGTGTTGCACACCTTCTTCGCAGGGCAGCCCATGTTGATGTCGATGATCTGTGCGCCGCGCTCGATGTTGTAGGCGGCGGCCTCGGCCATCATCTGCGGGTCGGTGCCGGCGATCTGCACCGAAATCGGCGCCACTTCGCCATCGTGGTTGGCACGGCGGCTGGTCTTCAGGCTGTTCCACAGCTCGCGGCGCGACGTGACCATCTCGCTGACCGCATAGCCAGCGCCCAGGCGCTTGCACAGCTGACGGAAGGGCCGGTCGGTGACCCCCGCCATCGGTGCGACAAACAGGTTGTTTGTCAACTCGATGTGGCCGATTTTCATGCGTGGGGCA
Organism: Burkholderiales bacterium PBB1; assembly: GCA_002255905.1. GTDB lineage: Bacteria > Pseudomonadota > Gammaproteobacteria > Burkholderiales > Burkholderiaceae_C > PBB1. The sequence continues at coordinate 300,545 of NKIN01000003.1, read as the reverse complement.
AGGCCGGTCTGCTCAAAAAGGAGGCAGAGTATAGCTGTGCATCCCGGCATTCAGAGGCGGATTTTCGCGTCTCGATAATCCAGCCGATGGAAGCCTGGATCGAGTCCTTGCTGGCCGCGCTGATGGCGATGCTGGCGCTGCCCAAGTTTGGCTTGAGCACGCTGTTCGTCGTTGCTTTCGTATCGGCCACACTGCTGCCGCTGGGCTCGGAGCCCGCGGTGTTCGGACTGGTGAAGCTGAACCCCAGCCTGTTCTGGCCGGCGGTGCTGGTGGCCACCGCCGGCAACACGCTGGGCGGTGCAGTGACTTGGTGGATGGGCCTGGGCGCGGGGCGGGCCTTTCATGCAATGGCGCAACGGCGCAAGGCCCATGCGGTCGTGAGCACGGGCACCGAGCCGGCGACGCCGTCGCCGGCCCACGAGCGTGCCTCGCGGTGGTTGAAACGCTACGGTGCCAAGGCCTGCCTGCTGTCGTGGCTGCCGGTGGTGGGCGATCCGCTGTGTGCCGTGGCCGGCTGGCTGCAGCTGCCCTTCTGGCCCTGCCTGCTGTACATGGCGATCGGCAAGTTCGCCCGCTATGTGACGATGACCGCGGCCTTGCTGTGGTTCTTTCCGGGCGTCACCTGAAGCGCTGCGATCAGGGCTTCGGGGTACGGCGTTTCGGCGCGACCGGTGCCGGCGATGCCACGCTGCGCGCTGCCGGTCTCTTGCGAGCGGGTGGTGATGGCGGCTTGGGCGTCAGCGCGGCCACCTCGGCGCGCAGCTGCTCGATCTGCTCGGTCAGCGCGCGGATGTCGTTGGCGTGTGGCACGCCCAGACTGGCCAGCGCCTTGGCCACACGCTGTTCGAAGATGGTTTCCAGCCGATCCCACTGTCCGGAGGCCTTGGCCGACACCTCCTCGACCTTCTGACCCACCTCGGCCAGCCGGTCACTCAACTGGGCGGACACCGCTCCGAGCTTTTCCCCAGCCACCGTCTGCGTCTTGCGCTGCAGCGTCACGCCCTCCTGCACCAGGGCCTCGAACACCCGGCCACCCTCTTCCTGTGCCTTCGAGAAAGCGCCCAGACCGGCCAGCCAGATCTGCTGTGCCGACTCCTTGACGTGCCCCGCCAGGGCGTTGTCGAACAGGCCGGCCGCCGCCTCGAGCGGCGAGGCAGCGGGGGTAGAGGCTTTCTTGACCATGGCGTGCTCCTTGAAAGTGGGCCGTCGCAGGCCCGGCGCGATGCCCTTGCACTGTAGGGCAATGAGGCACCGGTCAGCGCGCTGCGCAGCGGGGTCTTATGCCCTGGTCGCTGCAGGCGCATCGGTGACAATCCTCTGCGTATGTATGCACTCTATGAAGACGCGGGGAAATTCCACGCTGGACGTGTGATGTCCGAAGCTGACAGCTCGCTGCAGATCGAGCTGGATTCGGGCAAGCGCGTCAAGGTGAAGGCGGCCAACGTGCTGCTGAAATTCGAGAAACCTCAGCCCGCCGAGCTGATCACCGAGGCGCAGGCGCTGGCCCGCGACATCGACCTGGACCTGGCCTGGGAATTCGCCCCCGAGCAGGAATTCGGCTTTGCCGATCTGGCCCGTGACTACTTCGACGCCCGGGCCAGCCTGACCCACCAGGCGGCAGCCCTGTTCCGGCTGTTCGAAGCGCCGCACTACTTCCGTCGCCTCGGCAAGGGACAGTTCAAGAAAGCCCCCGAGGAAACCGTCAAGGCCGCGCTGCTCGGTATCGAGCGCAAGAAGCAGCAGCTCGCGCAGATCGACGCCTGGGCGGCCGAACTGGCGGCTGGCAGCTGCCCGGCCCCGGTGCGCGAGCATCTCTACAAGATCCTGTTCCGGCCCGACAAGAACGGGCCCGAGTACAAGGCCGTGGTCGAAGCGGCCAAGCGCGCCCAGAAGCCGCCCCTCGACCTGCTGACCGCGGCGGGCGCGATCGACTCGCCGTACCAGTTTCACTGGAAGCGTTTCCTGTTCGAGCACTTCCCCAAGGGCACCGGCTTCCCGGCACTGACCGCACCCGCCATCAAGGAAACGCTGCCGCTGGCGGCGGTGCAGGCCTTCTCGATCGACGACTCACAGACCACGGAGATCGACGATGCGCTGTCGGTGCGAGGCCTGGGCACGGGCACGGTGGTCTTCGGGGTGCACATCGCCGCGCCGGGTCTGGCGATCGCGCCCGACAGCCCGGTCGACAAGGCCGCGCGCGAGCGCTACTCGACCGTCTACATGCCCGGTCACAAGCTCACGATGCTGCCCGACGAGGTGGTGCAGACGTACACGCTGATGGCAGGACGCGAATGCCCGGCGGTGTCGCTCTACGTGACGCTCGACGAGGCGACGCTTGCCATCACCGGCAGCGAAACGCGCATCGACCGTGTACCGATTGCCGCCAACCTGCGCCACGACCAACTCGACGGCGTGATCACCGAGGCGTCGCTGAACGGTGAAGCGCCTGCCGACTACGCCTTCGCCGCCGAACTGGCCTTTGCGCACCGGCTGGCACGGCATCTGAAGGCAGCCCGCGAAGTGGTGCGTGGCAAGCCGGAGAACTTCAACCGGCCCGACTACAACTTCCGCCTGGAAGGCAAGGTGGCCGATGAGCCGCGCGGCGACGAACGCGTGGTGATCAGCACCCGCGCCCGCGGCTCGGCGCTGGACCTGATCGTCGCCGAAGCGATGATCCTGGCCAACAGCACCTGGGGCGGCTGGATTGCCGAGCTCGGCGTACCGGGCATCTACCGCAGCCAGTTCAGCATGGCACCGGGCGTCAAGGTGCGCATGGGCACCAAGCCGGCGCCGCATGCCGGCATGGGCGTGGCGCAGTACACCTGGGCCACCTCGCCGTTGCGGCGCTATGTCGATCTGGTCAACCAGTGGCAGATCATTGCCTGCGCTCGCCAGGGTCGTACCGCGGCGCTGGTGGCGCCGTTCAGGCACAAGGACACAGCGTTGTTCGCGATCATCTCGGGCTTCGATGCGGCCTACAGCGCCTACAACGGCTTCCAGTCGGCGATCGAGCGCTACTGGACGCTGAAACACCTGGCGCAGGAACAGATCTCCGAGCTCGACGCAGCGGTGATGAAAGACGGGCTGGTGCGCGCCGACACGCTGCCGCTGGTGTTCCGTGCGCTCGGTGCCGAATCGTTGCCACGCAATGCCCGGGTGCGGGTGCGGATCACCGGCAGCGACCTGCTGACGCTGGACCTGCACGCGAACGTGATCGCACGCATCGACGATCCGGCCACCCCCGCCGACGATGCCCCGGAGCTCGATGACCCGGCTGACGGCAGCGCAGACAGCGCCGGCCCGTTGACGCTGGCCATCGACATGCAGGACGCTGCACTCGACGGTGCTGCCGCTGCCGTGGCCGAAACGTCCTGACCCACCGCGCTCGCGCCACAGACGATGCTGGTCAAGCTGTCGGCCCTGCAGATCGCGCTGATCGTCTCGGCCGCAGTCCATGCGGTGCTGCTGTCGGTGCGCTTTGTGGCGCCTGAGAGCTTCAACCGGATCTTCGAGGACACGCCGCTGGAGGTGGTGCTGGTCAACTCGCGCACCACGATCGCACCAGACCAGGCGCAGGCGATCGCACAGGCCACGCTCGCCGGCGGCGGCGAAGCCGACCGAGGCCGTGCGACCTCGCCGCTGCTGCCCTCGCCGCAACCCGAGGTGGGCGATGCGCAGGACGAGTCTCGCAAGCAGATCGAGCAGCTCCAGGAAACTCAAGCGCAGCTGCTGACCCAGGTGAGGCGCGAGCTGGCGGCCATGCCGCCCCCCCGCGATCGGGAAGACGAGGGCTCGCCCGAGGAGCGTGCGCAGGAGGAGCGCCGCCGCCGCCTCGTGCAGTTGCTGGCCGAGATCGAAAAGCGCGTCAACGAGACGAACGCCCGGCCGAAGAAGCGCTACATCAGCCCGGCCACCAAGGAAGCCGCCTATGCGCAGTACTACGACCAGCTGCGCCGCAAGATCGAGGAACGCGGCACCCACAACTTCCCTGAGCAGGGCGGCCAGAAACTGTATGGCGAGCTGACGATGAACGTGACGATCGATGCCGCCGGGAACGTGGTGGAGACCGAAATCGTGCGCGCCTCCAGCTCGCGCGTGCTCGATCGTCAGGCGGTGGCGATCGTGCAGGCCGCTGCGCCGTTCGGGCCGTTCGACGCGAAGATGCGCGCGCAGGCCGATCAGCTGGTCGTCACGTCGCGCTTTCGCTTCACCCGCGAAGACGGCCTCGAAGCCACCACGCTCGGACCGACACGATGAATCTGCCGCTGTCCCTCGACCATTACCTGGTCGCCGGCAACCCGGTGGCGCACAGCCAGTCGCCGTTCATCCATGCGATGTTCGCGCAGGCCACGGGGCAAGCCTTGCGCTACGGACGGCTGCTGTGCCCGATCGACGAGGACGGCGGTTTCGCCCGGCGAGTGCAGGCGTTCGCCGCATCAGCAGGCGGTGAGGTCGGTGAATTCGATCCGTTGCCTCCGGGATCTGTCAGCGGACCGGCGCGCGGCTGCAACATCACCGTGCCGTTCAAGTTCGAGGCCTTTCAGCTCGCCGCCCGGCACACCGAGCGCGCGCTGCTGGCGCAAGCGGCCAATGTGCTGAGTTTCGAGCCCGCGACCCGCGGCGGCTGGCTGGCCGACAACACCGATGGCGCGGGCCTGGTGCGCGACATCGAGCACAACGCGGCCGTGCCTCTGGCTGGGCAGCGCGTTCTGCTGATCGGCGCCGGTGGCGCCGCCGCCGGCGCACTGGGCCCGCTGATCTCTGCGAGGCCGGTTGCCATCGTGGTCTGCAATCGCACGGCCGAGAAGGCGCAGGCCCTGGTGGCACGGCACGGGGATTGGGCAAGTGCGCACCGCGTCTCGCTGAGCGTGGCCCCTCTGCACCAGCCCGGGATCGGCTTCGACATCGTGATCAATGGCAGCGCGAGCAGTCTGCAGGCCAGCGCACCACCGGTGCCGGCCACCGCGTTGCGCGCGGGCAGCCTGGCACTCGACATGATGTATGGCACCGCAGCGCACCCATACCTCGCCTGGGCCGAGTCGCACGGCGCACGTGGACGTGATGGGCTGGGCATGCTGGTCGAGCAGGCGGCCGAAGCCTTCTTGCTGTGGCGCGGGGTACGGCCTGAGACCGCGCCGGTGCTGGCCGCCTTGCGGCAGCGGCTGGCCGGCGCCGGAGCGGTCCGCCCGGCACCATGAAGCGCGGCACGTCATCGCTGCTGCGATTCGTGGCATTGCTGGCGATCTGCACGCTGGCACTGCAACTGGTGTTCGCCGCACGCATCGCGCTGATGCGGGTTGTCGATCCGCAATCGACCAGCTTCCAGCGCTCCGAAATCTGGCGGCTGCTGGTCGAGAAGCACAGCATCGAATGGAGCCAGCAGTGGGTGGCGGGCACGCAGATTTCGCCCAACCTGAAGCGCGCGGTGATCGCCTCGGAAGATGCCGGCTTCGTGGAGCACAGCGGCGTCGAATGGGACGCGCTGGAAAAGGCCTGGGAGCGCAACCAGAAAGCCGAGGCGCGGGTGGCCCGGATCAACGAGCGCATCGAGCGGCAAGCCACCCGGCCCAACGCGGCGCCGCAGGCCCGAGCAGCGGTGGAACCCAAGGTCGTCGGCGGCTCGACGATCACGCAGCAACTGGCCAAGAACCTGTTTCTGGCCGGGGAGCGCAGCCTGCCGCGCAAGGCACAGGAATTCATCATCACCTTCATGCTGGAGGCGATATTGAACAAGGGTCGCATCCTCGAGATCTACCTGAACAACGTCGAGTGGGGCGAAGGCCTGTTCGGCGCCGAGGCGGCAGCACACCACTACTTCCATGTCCCCGCCTCGCAGCTGTCACCGATGGCGGCTGCGCGGCTGGCGGTGATGCTGCCGGCGCCGAAACGCTTCGAAAAGCGACCCGACTCGGCGTATGTGATCTCGCGGGCGAGTACCGTCACGGCGCGCATGGGCGCAGTCGAACTGCCCTGAACGGAATGGACACGACATGGTTTCTGCACTGACGGCCGAGATCGCTGCCACCGCCGCACGGCTGGTGGTCGAAGAAGGCATGGAGTACGGGCCGGCCAAGCAGCGCGCCGCACGCGCCATGGGCAAACACGGCACGCGGGCGGTGGAGATGCCCGACAACATCACCCTCGAAGACGAAGTTCGCGCCTACCTGGCGGTGTTCTGTGCCGACACCCAGCCGGCCGAACTGGCTGCGCTGCGCGAGGTGGCGGCCCACTGGATGGAGCGATTGGCTGAGTTCCGCCCCCATCTGACTGGCGCCGTCTGGCGTGGCACGGCCACGCGCCTGTCCAGCGTGCACCTGCAACTGTTCTGCGACGACCCGAAGAGCGCCGAGATCGCGATGCTGAACCGCGGCATCGATTTCGACATCGGCAGCATCAATGGCCCGCGCGGCCTGCCCGTGGATTTGCTCAGCGTCAGCAGCCCGAGCCGGGCGCTGGGCGACACGGTGACGGTGTTCCTGACGGTGCTCGACCACGACGACCTGCGTGGCGGGCTCAAGCCCGACGCCAGCGGACAAACCCAGCGCGGCGATCTGATGGCATTGCGCCGCTTGATGGAAGCTTCGGCATGAAACGACGTACCTGGGTGCTGGGAGGGGCCGCGATCGCCGCTGGCGCGGCGGGCGCTGGCCTGTCCTGGCAGCGGTTCCGGCTCAACGCCAGCAGTGGCAGCCCACTCGGGCCCGACTTCTGGTCGCAGCGCTTTGAGCGGCCCGAAGGCGGTGAACTGGTGCTCGACAGCCTGCGTGGCGCGCCGCTGCTGTTGAATTTCTGGGCGACCTGGTGCCCACCCTGCGTCAAGGAAATGCCCTTGCTCGACGACTTTCATCGCCAGCACCAGGCCTCCGGCTGGAAGGTTCTGGGCCTGGCCATCGACAGCCCGACGCCGGTGCGCGAGTTCCTGACCCGGCGGCCGATGAGTTTTCCGATCGGCCTGGCGGGTCTCGGCGGCACCGAATTGAGCCGCACGCTGGGCAACCCCAGCGGCTCGCTGCCGTTCACCGTGGTGGTGGGTGCAAACGGCATGGTCATCGACCGCAAACTGGGCGCGCTGGACGATGCCGACCTGGCCCGCTGGGCCGCCAAGGGCCAGACCTGATTGCATCAGCACTCAAAACCAACCCGTTTTTAGATAGACGCGTCAATTTTGTTCAAACGCACGACTACGGCCTTCAACTAGCGTAAAGTCCGCCCGCTGCGTCACTGCGACCAGGTTCTTTCGGGACCTGCAGACATTCATCCATGCAAATCCTCGTGCTCCACGGCCCCAACCTGAACTTGTTGGGCACGCGTGAACCCGACGTCTACGGCACACTGACTTTGGCGCAGATCGATGCTGATCTGCGCCAATTGGCGATCGATGCCGGATCGACCTTGCAATCCTTTCAGAGCAACCACGAAGGGGCGCTGATCGACCGGGTGCAGGCCGCACGCGACGACGGCACCCAGTTCATCATCATCAACCCGGCTGCGCTGACCCACACCAGCGTGGGGCTGCGCGACGCCCTGGCGGCCGTGGCGCTGCCCTTTATCGAAGTGCACCTGTCCAACATCCACCAGCGCGAGGCCTTTCGTCACCATTCCTACTTCTCGGCCCTGGCCGTGGGCGTGATCTGCGGTCTGGGCGCCGATGGCTACCGGCTGGCACTCGCTCACGCCCTCACGCGCGGAGTTCGCTGAGCAAGGCACCCATGCGGCGGTCGAAGTGCGCTTCGACCCATCCCCACGCCCCCTTCGCCTTCATCTCACTGCTGACCCAGGCACCCCCTACACCCGTTGGAGCCCCTCCCCATGGACCTACGCAAACTGAAGACGCTGATCGATCTGGTCTCCGAATCGAACATCTCCGAACTCGAAATCACGGAAGCCGACGGCAAGGTTCGCATCGTCAAGGCCGATCCGCAGGCCGTTGCGCCCAGCTATGTGATTGCACCGCCGACGCCCGCACGCCCGGTAACCGCTGATCAGGCGCCAACGCCTGCCCCGGTCGCTGCCGAGGTGGTTGCGACAGGCCACACCGTCAAGTCACCGATGGTTGGCACCTTCTACCGCTCGTCCAGCCCTGGTGGCAAGCCGCTGGTCGACATCGGCTCCGAGGTCAAGGAAGGCGATGCGGTCTGCATCATCGAGGCAATGAAGATCATGAACGAGATCGAGGCCGACCACTCCGGGCGAATCACCCGCATCCTGTGCGAGAACGGTCAGGCGGTCGAATACGGTCAACCGCTGTTCATCGTCGAGTGATGCGGGCCGTTTGATGTTTAAAAAAATTCTGATGGCCAACCGGGGTGACCACGCCACAGGCGTGGCGGCGCAGCCAAATGGCACGGCGGGCGCAGCCCGTCAGGGCGATTGAGCCGAGGCACCATGTTCAAAAAAATACTCATTGCCAATCGAGGCGAAATCGCCCTGCGTATCCAGCGCGCCTGCCGTGAACTGGGCATCCAGTCGGTCGTCGTCTACTCCGAGGCCGACCGCGACGCGAAGTACGTGAAGCTCGCCGACGAAGCGGTGTGCATCGGCCCGGCAGCTTCGAGCCAGAGCTACCTGAACATGCCGGCGATCATCTCGACGGCAGAAGTCACCGACGCCGAGGCGATCCACCCCGGCTACGGCTTCCTGTCCGAAAACGCCGACTTCGCCGAGCGTGTCGAGCGCAGCGGCTTCACCTTCATCGGCCCGACCCCGGAATGCATCCGCATGATGGGTGACAAGGTGTCGGCCAAGCAGGCGATGATCAAGTCGGGCGTGCCTTGCGTGCCTGGCAGCGAAGGCGCGCTGAGCGATGACCCGCGCGAGATCGTCAAGGCCGCGCGCTCGATCGGCTACCCGGTGATCATCAAGGCCGCCGGCGGTGGCGGTGGACGCGGCATGCGGGTGGTGCACACCGAAGCGGCGCTGATCCACGCGGTACAGACCACGCGCTCCGAAGCCGGCGCTGCTTTCGGCAACCCGGCGGTGTACATGGAGAAGTTCCTGGAGAACCCGCGCCACATCGAGATCCAGGTGCTGGCCGACCAGCACCGCAATGCGGTGTGGCTGGGCGATCGTGACTGCTCAATGCAACGCCGGCACCAGAAGATCATTGAGGAGGCGCCTGCACCGGGCGTCCCGCGCCGGATCATCGAGCGCATCGGCGAGCGCTGCGCCGCAGCCTGCAAGAAGATCGGCTACCGCGGCGCCGGCACCTTCGAGTTCCTCTACGAGAACGGCGAGTTCTACTTCATCGAGATGAACACCCGCGTGCAGGTCGAGCACCCGGTGACTGAACTGGTGACGGGCATCGACATCGTGCAGATGCAGATCAAGGTCGCGGCGATGGAGAAGCTGCCCTTCACACAACGGCAGATCGAGTGCCGCGGCCATTCGATCGAATGCCGCATCAACGCCGAAGACCCGTACAAGTTCACGCCATCACCTGGCCGCATCACCACCTGGCACCCGCCCGGCGGCCCCGGCGTGCGGGTCGATTCGCATGCGTACACCAACTACTACGTGCCACCAAACTACGACTCGATGATCGGCAAGATCATCGTGCACGGGGACACCCGCGAGCAGGCGCTGGCGCGCATGCGCATCGCGCTGTCGGAAACGGTGATCGAAGGCATCTCGACCAACATCCCTCTGCACCGGGAGCTGATGGCCGACGCGAAGTTCATCGAGGGCGGCACCAACATCCACTACCTCGAAGGGTGGATGAGCGATCGCAAGCAACGCTGACCCGGACCAACTGACATGGTCGAGCTGCTGCTGTTGTGCCCGCAGGACGAGGCCGAATCGGTGTCCGATGCGCTGATGGACGAGCTGGGCGCGCTGTCGGTGTCGGTGGAGGACGCCGACGCGAACACCGATGCCGAGCGCGCCTTGTTCGGCGAGCCCGGCATGCCGGCGCCGCGCGGCGGCTGGGACCGCTCCATCGTCAAGGCGCTGTTCGACACCGATGCCGCAGCACGAGAGGCCAGCGATGTGCTGCTGGCGCAGGAGTGGGCCTCGGCGGTGCAACGGCAGTCGATCACCGAACTGGTCGACCAGGACTGGGTGCGGCTCACGCAGTCTCAGTTCACCCCTGTGGCTGTCACGCCCACGTTCTGGGTGGTGCCGAGCTGGCACGAGGCACCAGTTCAGGCACAGAAGGTGATCCAGCTCGATCCCGGCATGGCGTTTGGCACCGGCACCCATCCGACGACGCGGATGTGCCTGCGCTGGATAGCAAACCATGCGTCCGAACGAGCTGCGCACTGGTCGCGTGTGCTCGATTACGGTTGTGGCTCGGGCATCCTGGCGATCGGTGCTGCGCTGCACGGGGCGACCGGCGTGGAGGCGGTGGACATCGATCCTGCAGCCGTGCAGGCCACCGAAGACAACGCGACGGCCAATGGTGTGGTGCTGCGCGCGGGTCTGCCCGAGCTCGCCAGCGAAACCTATCCCCTGGTGCTCGCCAACATCCTCGCCACGCCTTTGAAGTTGCTGGCGCCGCTGCTGTGCGGCCATGTGCATGCAGGGGGTGACCTGGTGCTGGCAGGCATCCTCGAACGGCAAGCCGATGAACTGGTCGACGCCTATGCGCCTTGGCTGACCCTCCAGGTCAGTGATGCGGAAGACGGCTGGATCCTGATGACCGCGCACCGGCCCGCCTGAGGCGGTTTTCGGCAACCCGCGTGGCATCATTCCGCGATGAATCTGGCCACCCGTTGCACCGCTTGCGGCACCATGTTCCGGGTGGTCCAGGACCAGCTGAAGGTGTCCGAGGGGTGGGTGCGCTGTGGCCGATGCCAAGCCGTGTTCAACGCACAAGAGAACCTGTTCGACCTCGAACATGACACCCCTCCGCCGTGGCAGCCGCCGGCAGAGACGTCAGAGGCCACCGTCGGCGCGGCACCTGCCGATGACGAGCTCGCAGTCAGCGCCTCGTTCACGTCCGAGGACCATGCCGGCATTGCCGAGCCAGAGCCGCCACCAGATGCGCATCCGGCGTGGACGGAGCCCGGTTCGCCAGGGCAGGAAGCCGCGCTGGAGCCCGCTGCGGAGGCCTTCGACATGCCCGCGCGTGCCGAAGACGATGACGAACCCGCAGCCGAACCAGCCGCAGACCGGGCCGACAGCTTGCCGATCGATGCCCCTGCGAACGCCGAACCCGCCGTCACGGCCGTCACCGCCGCCGATGACCGTGGCGAGGCCGATGTCGCGGCGCCCTCCAAGCCCGCGGACGCCCCGCCCGAAATCACCCCGGCCTTCCTGAAACAAGCCGCGCGCAACGAACGCTGGGAGCAACCGCCGGTGCGCCGGATGTTGTGGGCGCTGGTGGCGGTGTCCGCGCTGCTGCTGGGCACACAGGTGATCCATCATTTCCCGCAGGTCATTGCCGCGCAGCATCCGGGCGCGTTGCCCTGGTTGCAGGGCTTTTGTGGCGTGACCGGCTGCCGTCTCGACACCCTTCAGCGCATCGCCGATGTGAGCATCGAAAACACCGCGCTGACACAGGGCCAGGGCCCAGCGCAGCCTGCAGACGATGCGGCATCGGCACCCGACAGCGACGCACACATCCTGCGCCTGGCAATCACCTTGCGCAACCGCGGTCAGTGGAACATCGCCATGCCCTCGGTCGACCTGAGCCTGACCGGCTCCGATGGCGAGCTGGTAGCCCGGCGGTCGCTGTCGCCGCGCGATTTCGGCGTCACCGACCCGCAGCTGCCACCTGGGCTGGACACACCGTTGTCGCTGCGGTTCCGGGTGGCTGGCGGTCGCGTCAGCGGCTACACGGTCGAGGTGTTCTACCCCTGATCGCGCAGCGCGTCATGCGCCGGCTTCCCCGACTTCCCATTGCCATCGCCCCACTGGAGCACCCATGCCTGCCTTGATCTGCGGCTCTCTCGCCTTCGACACCATCACCACATTCCCCGGCCGCTTCGCCGATCAGATCCTGCCCGAGCAGGTGCACATCCTGAATGTGTCTTTCCTCGTGCCCACCTTGCGGCGCGAGTTCGGCGGCTGTGCCGGCAACATCGCCTACACGCTGAACCGGCTCGGCGGCGAGCCGTTGGTGCTGGCAGCCTTGGGCAGCGATGGTGGCGAGTACCTGCAGCGGCTGCAGTCCTGGGGTGTCAGCACCGAGCACATCGCGAGCATCGGCAACAGCTTCACCGCACAGGCCATCATCATCACCGACAGCAGCAACAACCAGATCACCGCGTTCCATCCAGGGGCGATGCAATCGGCACAGCAAACCCCGGTGCCGCGCCGCGACGACATCCGCATTGCCATCATTGCGCCCGACGGGCGCGACGCGATGCTCGAACACGCTGCACAGCTGGCCGCCGCTGGCGTCCCGTTCGTCTTCGATCCAGGTCAGGGCCTGCCCATGTTCGACGGCACCGAGCTCCGACGTTTCGTGTCGCAGGCCCGCTGGGTGGCCGTCAATGATTACGAGGCCCGCATGCTGTGCGATCGCACCGGCGAGAGCCTCGAGTCGCTGTCGCGCTCACATCTGGCGGGGGTTGTCGTCACGCTGGGCGCCGACGGGTGCGATGTCTGGGAACAAGGCCAGCGCACCCATGTACCAGGCGTGACAGCCACCGAGGTGGTCGATCCGACCGGCTGTGGCGACGCCTTCCGCGGCGCCTTGTTGTACGGCCTGGAACGGGGCTGGCCACTGCGCCGCTGCGTCGAACTGGGCAATCGCATCGGTGCACTGAAGATCGCCTGCCGCGGCGGGCAGAACCACCTCATCGATCGCGCACTGCTCGGGCTTTGATCGACCTCAAGCGCAGTTGCGGGCGTAAAAAACCCGGCCGAAGCCGGGTTGATATGACACCGAAAGCCCGCATGATGCGGACCTTCGGATCAGGGCTTGGAGCCTGTCGGAAACGGCCACGCAGCCTGAGGGCTGAGTGATGTTTTCGCAGCGGGCGCGGCCGGCTTGGCCGCAGCAGGGGCTGGGGTAGCGGGCGCCTTCTTCGCAGCAGCCTTCTTCGCAGGGGCCTTGGGAGCAGCCTTCTTCGCAGGAGCAGCGGCCTTCTTGACGACCTTCTTCGCAGCGGCCTTCTTCGCGGGAGCAGCCTTCTTCGCAGGGGCCTTCTTCGCAGGAGCAGCCTTCTTCGCAGGGGCCTTCTTCGCAGGAGCAGCCTTCTTCGCAGGGGCCTTCTTCGCAGGAGCAGCCTTCTTCGCAGGGGCCTTCTTGGCCGGAGCCTTCTTGGCTGGGGCGGCCTTCTTGGCCGGAGCCTTCTTGGCTGGGGCGGCCTTCTTGGCCGGAGCCTTCTTGGCCGGGGCGGCCTTCTTCGCAGTTGCCATTACATTCTCCTTGATCAAGTTAAAGGAACACTGCTCGAACACCGGTGACCGGTCCCGAACAGTTATTCATCACCCGAAAACTGCCCATGACGGGCGCCCCGGTGCAATGAATCGGGTATCAAACGGGAGATGCCGCTTCTGCGTCGGCCTCTTCCCATTTGCAAATCTTGATCGCCTCACCTCCACCCGGTGCGGTGCTTCGGCAAGACGCTTTTCAATCCCATGACAGGGCGCCACCAGACTGGTATTCGGTGACACGCCCTTCAAAGAAATTGGTTTCCTTCTTCAGATCGATCATCTCGCTCATCCACGGGAACGGATTCTCTTCGTTCGGGAAGAGGGCCTCCAGGCCGATTTGTGTGGCGCGCCGGTTGGCGATGTAGCGCAAATAACCCTTGAACATCGAGGCATTCATGCCGAGCACGCCACGAGGCATCGTGTCTTCAGCGTAACGATATTCCAATTCAACCGCTCGCATGAAAAGCGCCTTGATTTCAGCCTTGAACTGCGCCGTCCACAGCAGCGGATTTTCAAGTTTGATCTGATTGATCAGGTCAATGCCGAAATTGCAGTGCATCGACTCGTCTCGCAGGATGTACTGATATTGCGTCGAAGCACCGGTCATCCGGTTTTGTCGGCCCAACGCCAGAATCTGGGTGAATCCGACATAGAAAAACAGGCCTTCCATCAGACAGGCGAAGACGATCAGCGACTTGAGCAGCTTTTGATCGTTTTCAGGCGTACCCGTCTGGAAGTTCGGGTCCATGATCGCCTCGATGAACGGGATCAGGAACTGGTCCTTGTCCCGAATCGACGCGACCTCGTGGTAGGCGTTGAAGATTTCGCTTTCGTCCAATCCCAGCGATTCCACGATGTATTGATATGCGTGGGTATGGATGGCTTCTTCAAATGCCTGCCTCAGCAAAAACTGCCGGCACTCGGGGGCGGTGATGTGGCGATACGTCCCGAGGACGATGTTGTTGGCAGCCAAGGAATCTGCGGTCACGAAAAACCCGAGATTTCGCATGATGATGCGACGCTCGTCATCGGTGAGACCGTTGGGGTCCTTCCAGGTCGCAATGTCGCGCGACATGTTGACTTCCTGCGGCATCCAGTGGTTTGCGCAGGTGGCGAGATACTTTTCCCACGCCCATTTGTACTTGAACGGCACCAATTGGTTGACATCGGTGCGGCCGTTGATGATGCGCTTGTCAGCGGCAACCACTCGATGGGTTTCAGAAGATTTGGCAGCCACTGGATGAATGGGCTCATCAGAAATGAACGCCTGCGACGCGTTGACGGCGAAAACATCCACCTCGGCGCGTGGACTTTGAATGTCGTCAGGAATCCGCTCCTTGGCAAAGGCTGCGGGCGGCACCGACGGCGATTTAATTTCTTCTTCCCAAACCAGCATGGTGGATTTCCAGTCAATATTGATTATCCGAGCGATGTCGAAAAAAACAAAGCATTACCTGTCAGACGAAGCCGCGCACAGAACTACTCTGTTGCGCGGCTGCGTCGCTCATTCATTCGGCAAGCGCTCCCGCCTTCGCGTGCCGAAGTGCGCAGGAGCGATCGCCGCGTGTGCCGATCGCGTCACTGGCACGCCTCACAGTCGGGGTTGTCGATCGCGCAGTACTTGATGTCGGTGGCCGCATCAGCGCTCGATGCCTGGGCCTGCTGGATCGCAGCAGCGGCCTGCGCAGAACCCGATGCGCCACTGCTCACCGCATTGAGCTGTCCGGCCTTGATCGTCGACTTCTCGGCGTGCGTGGCGCCCAGCGTACGCAGGTAGTAGGTGGTCTTCAGGCCGCGCAACCACGCCAGCTTGTAGGTTTCATCGAGCTTCTTGCCCGACGCGCCAGCCATGTAGATGTTCAGCGACTGGGCCTGATCGATCCATTTCTGGCGACGCGCTGCGGCTTCGACCAGCCACTCGGTGTCGATCTCGAAGGCAGTCGCATACAGCTGCTTCAGGTCCTCGGGCACCCGGTCGATGCGACGCAGCGAACCCTCAAAGTGCTTCAGGTCCATCACCATCACATCGTCCCAGAGGCCGAGTTGCTTCAGGTCACGCACCAGGTACTCGTTGAGCACAGTGAAGTCGCCCGAGAGGTTGTTCTTGACCGACAGGTTGCCAAACGAAGGCTCGATCGAGGCGCTGACGCCGATGATGTTGGAGATGGTGGCCGTTGGTGCGATCGCCACGCAATTGGAGTTGCGCATGCCGTGCTCGGCGATGCGGCCGCGAAGCGCGTTCCAGTCGAGCGTGCTGCTGCGGTCGACATTGACATACGCCGCGTCGCCGCGGGCATTCGCCAGCAGGTCCAGCGAGTCGAGTGGCAGGATGCCACGGTCCCACAACGAGCCGCGGTAGCTGGAGTAGCGACCACGCTCGGCGGCCAGTTCGGTCGACGCCCAGTAGGCGTGGTAGCACACGGCTTCCATCGAACGGTCGGCGAAATCGACGGCGGCCTGGGACGCGTAAGGCACGCGCAATTCATGCAGTGCGTCCTGGAAGCCCATGATGCCCAGCCCCACCGGACGATGGCGCAGGTTGGAGTCGCGCGCCTTCTTCACCGCGTAGTAGTTGATGTCGATCACGTTGTCGAGCATGCGCATCGCGGTGGACACGGTGCGCTTCAGCTTGGCATGGTCGATCTGCTTGCCGTTCGGACCGTCGGTCAGGTGGTGCACCAGGTTCACCGAACCCAGGTTGCACACCGCGATCTCGGTCTCGCTGGTGTTGAGCGTGATCTCGGTGCACAGGTTGCTTGAATGCACCACGCCGACATGCTGCTGCGGTGAGCGCACGTTGCAGGCGTCCTTGAAGGTGATCCAGGGGTGCCCGGTCTCGAACAGCATCGACAGCATCTTGCGCCACAGGTCCCTGGCCGGCATGCGCTTGAACAACTTGATGTCGCCGCTGTCGACCTTGGCTTCGTAGGCGGTGTAGGCCTGCTCGAAGGCCTTGCCGAACTTGTCGTGCAGGTCGGGGCAGGTGCTGGGGCTGAACAAGGTCCACTGCCCGCCTTCGACCACACGGCGCATGAACAGGTCAGGGATCCAGTTGGCGGTGTTCATGTCGTGCGTGCGCCGGCGGTCATCACCGGTGTTCTTGCGCAGCTCGAGGAACTCCTCGATGTCGAGGTGCCAGGTTTCCAGGTAGGCGCACACCGCACCCTTGCGCTTGCCGCCCTGGTTGACGGCCACCGCGGTGTCGTTGACCACCTTCAGGAACGGCACCACGCCCTGGCTCTTGCCGTTGGTGCCCTTGATGTGGCTGCCAAGGGCGCGCACATTGGTCCAATCGTTGCCCAGGCCGCCGGCGAACTTGCTCAGCAGCGCGTTCTCCTTCAGTGCCTCGTAGATGCCGTCGAGGTCGTCGGCCACGGTGGTCAGGTAGCAACTGGAGAGCTGCGAGCGGCGCGTGCCGGCGTTGAACAGCGTGGGCGTGCTGCTCATGAAATCGAAGCTGGAGAGCACTTCGTAGAACTCGATGGCACGGGCCTCGCGATCGATCTCACCCAGGGCCAGACCCATCGCCACGCGCATGAAGAAGGCTTGCGGCATCTCGATGCGGACATCATCGATGTGCAGGAAATAGCGGTCGTACAGCGTCTGCAGGCCGAGGTAGTCGAACTGCATGTCGCGCTCGGCTTTCAGCGCTGCGCCCAGACGCGCCAGATCGAACTGCAGCAGCTTGTCGTCCAGCAGCTCGGCCTGCACGCCCTTCTTGATGTAGCCGCCGAAGTACTCGGCATAGCGGGTGTGCATGTCGGCTTGCAGCACTTCTTCGCCCAGGATCTCGCGGCGGATGGTGTGCAGCAGCAGGCGCGCAGTGGCGCGGGTGTAGCCCGGGTCTTTCTCGATCAGCGTGCGGGCCGCCAGGATCGACGCCTTGTGCACCTCTGCGATCGGTACGCCGTCGTACAGATTGCGGCGGGTTTCAGCGAGGATGGGCTCGGCACGGACATCGGCGCCCAGGCCTTCGCAGGCCGCTTGTACGATGGCCTGCAGATGGATCGACTCCAGCGGCACACGCTGACCGCCATCGAGCACCGTCAGCGTAGACTCGCTCACCGCGACGGGTTGGGACTGCTTGGCGCGCTCCTGCGCCCGCCGCTCGCGGTACAGCACGTAGGCACGCGCCACCTCGTGGTGCCCGCCACGCATCAGGCCGAGCTCGACCTGGTCCTGGATGTCCTCGATGTGGAAGGTGCCGCCGCCCGGGCGCGAGCGCAGCAACGCGCGCACCACCGATTCGGTCAGGCCATCGACCGTCTCGCGCACGCTGGCCGAGGCAGCGCCCTGGGTGCCATGGACCGCGAGAAAGGCCTTCATCAGCGCGACGGCGATCTTGTTGGGCTCGAAAGGCACCACCGCACCATTGCGACGAATGATGTGAAAAGCCTCGTAAGCGGAGGTGGGTGCTGCGGTCGGCGTGGCCGGTGCGTCGGCGGCGTAGGCGGTGGCTCGAGGGGCAATGTGGAGTGCTTGCATGGTCAGCCTTTGGTGTGCGTGAGAGATCGTTGCCGCGCTTGTGGTTGGTGTGTAGGCCAATGCCTGGGCCTACGAAGCGGCGCAGGGGTCAGCGTGTGATGCGGTGCGGTGGTCTTCGTCGCTCGGACAGCTCCGAGGTTGAGCCCAGCCCGCTTGCGAGTGGCAGACAAGCGCAAATCATGAGCGCTTGAAAGGAAATGCGTTTCGCATCGAGACACTATATCTGGGGTCTGGGACAGCTTCAAGCGCTACCGCTAGCGTCCAGCCATGATTTTGACATTGCCCGATCTGCGTTGGCCCGCCCTCCGGCGCGGGTCTCCGCGCGGCGGCGGCAGCGCGGGTGGCACGTGGAGCCGCCTGGGGACTGCAACGCCCGCCGCGCGACCGCGTGTGCATTGATTTTCCGGCCGATCCCGAGCGCCATGGCGCGCCGATGCTTGGACGGCAAACCCGCGGCACGGCAGTGCCAGCTCGGCAGGTGCTGTCCACGCCTCGAGGCCCTCACGACGACGCCACCAGCTCCTCGGGAAAACACTGTGCGGGCCAACCCAGGTCAGCCATCAGCCAGGCCCAATCGAAGCCCAGGCCCGGGTCGGCCTTGCGTCCGACCGACACATGCTGATGGCCTGCCACATCGAGGCGTCGGCCGTCTTGATCGAGGGCTTTCAACAACTCACCCAATCGCGCGTACTGCGCCGTCTCGAACCGCTCACCTTCCAACCCCTCGAGCTCGATGCCGATCGAAAAATCATTGCAGTTGGTGCGCCCGCGCCACTGCGACAGACCGGCATGCCAGGCGCGCTCGCGGCAGGACACGAACTGCACACATTCGCCGTCGCGGCGGATGAAGAAGTGGGCCGACACCCGCATGCCGCGCAGCGCATCGAAATACGGGTGCGCAGACACGTCCAGCTGATTGAGGAAGAACTGCTCGACCTCCGCGCCGCCGTAGATGCCTGGCGGCAGGCTGATCGAATGGATCAAGGCCAGGCTGACCTCGCAACCCTCAGGCCGCGGCCCGAAGTTCGGCGACGGGCAATGCCGCGCGCGCGCCCACCAGCCTCGCTGCCAGTCGCCCGCGATCTCAGGCGTTGCCACGCTCGCCATCGAGGTGCGTGTCCGCGCCGTCCATCACATGCAGCCGGGCCATCCGGTAGCGCATCTGCCGCAGCGACAGCCCGAGGCTGGCGCCCGCTGCGGTGCGGTTGAAACGATGCTGTTCCAGCGCGCGCAGCAGCATGTCGCGCTCGATGTCATCGAGGTAGACCGCCAGATCGCTCGGCAGGCTGGTTACGGCGCTCGCCAGTGCGGGCGACGGCCGAGGCGACTCGGCGGCAACGGTTGCGTCGGCAAGTGGGGGTGCGGGCATGGCGTCAGTGCCCGAGACATCGGCGAGTGCCTCACCGGGCAACGCCAGATCGCCCACATCGATGGTGTCACCGCCCGACAAGGCCACCGCCCGGTGCAACAGGTTCTCGAACTCGCGCACATTGCCCGGGAACGGGTGACGCGAGAGGTGCTGCAGCGCCGCAGGCGTCAAACGCGGTACCGGCCGCATGCCGGCATCGCGTGCGATCCATTCGAGCACCCGCTCGCCGATGCTCGCCAGGTCTTCCAGCCGTTCACGCAAGGGCGGCACTCGGATCTGGATCACGTTGAGCCGGTAGTACAGATCCTGCCGAAAACGCCCGGCCTGCACCTCGACGCCCAGGTCCTTGTGGGTGGCACTGAGCACCCGCACATTGACCGGCAATTCATTCACGGCGCCCACCGGTCGCACGGACCGCTCCTGCACGGCACGCAACAGCTTCGACTGCATCGACAACGGCAACTCGCCGATCTCGTCGAGGAACAGCGTGCCGCCATCGGCCGCCTGGAAGAAGCCCTCGCGGTCTTCGTTGGCACCGGTGAAGGCCCCACGCCGGTAGCCGAAAAACTCGGCTTCCAGAAGATGGTCAGGGATGGCACTGCAGTTGACCGCGATGAAGGGTTGGGCGCTGCGTACGCTGACCTCGTGGATCGCACGCGCCACCAGTTCCTTGCCCGTGCCGGACTCTCCCTGCACCAGCACCGGTGCCATGCTGCGCGCCACCTTGTCCACCATCGCACGCACCTGCTTCATCGCAGCCGACTGGCCGGCCATGCGACTCAGCGCCGGGCTGGACAACGCGGCCGCAGCGGCGGGCGGGATCGAGTCCGCCGCGACAGCGTCGGTGGGAGCGCGGACCGAGGATCTGGCTGATGTCGTCGGCTCGCCAACAGGCGCCGTGCGCGCCGACCAACTGGCGGGCGCCGGCGTCGGGCTGGTTGCCGGCCCGCGGCCCAGCGCCGAGGCCACCACCGCACGGAACTGCTTCAGATCGACCGGCTTGGTGAGGTAGTCGTAGGCACCGGCCTTCAAGGCCTCGACGGCGTTCTCGGCCGAGCCATACGCCGTGATGACGATCGCTTTCTCGCGCCGGCCTTCGCGCTCGAGGTAGGACAGCAGATCGAGCCCCGTGCCGTCAGGCAGCCGCATGTCGGTGATGACGGCGCTGTAGACCCGATCCTGCAGGTGCAGCCGGGCTTCTTCCACGCTCCCGGCGGTCTCGATCTCGTAGCCCTCGCGCAGCAGCGTCAGCTCGTAGAGCGTGCGCAGGTCGGGTTCGTCATCGACGACCAACAGGCTGAAATGGGCGGGGGCGGACATGGCGGGAACGGGTCAGGGCTTCGTCACATCACTTCGGGAACTGCAGTCCAGTCTCCGCAGGGACCCCGTTGCGACGCCGCATGTTGACGACGAAATCGTTTCGGTTCGCCTCGGTCACGGGCCGCAGCCGGTAGTCGATGCTGGCACCGTACTGCTCGCACAGCTGCCGACAAATATACAGGCCCAGGCCCGTGCCCCGGCTGCGTGTCGAGAAGAACGGCTCGAACAGGTAGCGCTCGACATCGTCGGGGATGGTCGGGCCGTCGCTGCTGATGCTGAGCTGGACCGTGGCCTCGTCCAGCGCCAGCAGCCTCACGCGCACCGCGCCTGGCGCCGCAGTGGCGTGGCGCCGCGCGTTGTCGAGCAGGTTGATCATCACCCGCCGCAGATGCTCGACATCGAAAGTGACGCCCAGGGGCTCCGCGGGCAGCTCGACCTTGAACTGGCTGTTGTCTCCCAGTTCCAGCCCGGCGGCGCGTGCCCAGTCGCTGCAGATCGCACCCACCTCCGCCGTGGCATCGATGACACCGGCGTCGATCACCGTGCCAGGTGCCACCTCCATCACGTCCTCGACGATGCGCGTCAGTCGCTTGACGTTGTCGGCGACCATGCGGGTGAGCTGCTGCTGACTCGGCGTGGTGGCGTCTTCAGCCAGCAGGCCGTTGGCCTGGGCGATCGCAGCCAGCGGGTTGCGGATTTCATGCGCGATGCCCGCCGACACTCGGCCCATCGCAGCGAGCTTCTCCTGGCGCGTGCGGGCCTGCATGCTGCGCACGTCCTCGAGCAGCAACACGCACAGCTCTTCGGCCGAGGGTTCGTCAGCGCCACGGGTGAAGCGGATGCGAACACGCAGCGTGCGGGTGGTGCCCTGCTCGAACTGCAGCATCACGTCACGGCCCGCCTCGGGCCAGACGGCTTCATGGAAACCACGCTCAACCGTCGTCACCAGTTGCTCCCACGCTGGCACCCCGCGCAGCTGAAACGGCGCCGGACGACCGAGCCCGCGGCGCACCAGCAATCGCCGTGCTGCCGGATTGGCCGCGCGCACCCGACCGGCCCGGTCCACCACCAGCACACCATCCTGCATTTCTTCGATGACGAGGCGGTTCAGCTGCACCTGTTGCCGCGCCAGTTCCATGCTGTCGCGAGCGGTGAGTTCCTCGCGGGCAAGGCGGCTGGCGAGTTCGCCGGCCAACACCGTGATGACAAACAAGCCACTGCCTGCCAGACCCGCCTGCGTCATCAGGTTGGCAGCGTCACCGCCAGCCATCACGCCCAACCACGCATTGCCGAGCAGCAACAAGGCCACACCGGCGGCGGTGGCCAGCGCCTGCAGACGCCGCGTCAGCACGCCGGCCGTCAGCACCGGCAGCACCAGCAGCGCAGCGAAGTTCAGCCCGCCGGACGGCGTCAGCACATGCAGGGCGGCGAAGCAGATGATGTCCACACCGATGCAGGCCAGCCACGTCAAGCGCCCGAGCCGCGGCGACTCGGCGTGCTCGTCGGCCACGCCGGTGCCTGGCCACAACCACAGGCCGATCGCCAAGACGGCATACGAGACACCGATCCACGCCACGACCCCACTGGGACGCGCACCGAACAACCCCGCCGCAGCCAGCGTCGCGACCAGCGCCACGCCGAGCGCAGCGCGCGCGCTCAGGAAGGCGCGATAGATGCGATGAAACGCCGAGACATCGCTCGCACGGCCCGACAGCCCTGCCTGCGACAGCAACCTCGCCTCCAGCGCCGAGTCGACCTCGGCGTGACGCGTCGCGTCGTCGCGCCCATCATCCCGGAGACCGTCGCCCGAGGTCAGCGAGTCGGGGTCCGCAGAGAACGCGCCGAACCATGACTCGTCAGCGCGTGTTCCACGGGCGCGCCGGCGGCGATCGGTCTTGCGACGTTCGAACGGTGGCCGGGCAGCGTCGACCATCGCGACGAGATTCAGCGCGGCTGTACGCGGTCGTGGGCGAGGCGATGGGCGTCGCCGCAGAACCAGCCGGCCTCGCCCGAGGTGGCCTCGCTTTGCGGCAGATGCAAGCCGCAGTGCAGGCAGGCGACGACGCTTTCCCTGGCCGCCTGACCGTCGGCTTTCGGCGTGCCGGGTGTCGGCGGCGGCGCACCGGGAAGGTCACGCCGCCGACTGCCACGGAACAACCACACCGCCACGAACACCAGCGCCAACAGCAGAAAGAATTTCATCGCCCAGCCATCTCGGTCACGGCACCTCGGGCGGCCGGTTCAGCAAGACCTCCGCCACGAAGTGCGAGCCGACATAGGCCAGCAGCAGCAGTGCCGCCCCCACGTAGACCCAGCGTGTGGCCTGGGGTCCGCGCCAGCCAAAGCGCTTGCGGCCCGCCAGCAACCCGGCATAAACCAGCCAGCCCGACACCGAAAACACCACCTTGTGATCCCAGCGCCAGGGATTGGCAAACAGCCAGCCTAGAAAAATCGCCAGCGACAGCACCACGAACCCGGCGGAGACGAAACGGAAGGTCAGTCGCTCCAGGCGCATCAGCGGCAGGCCCATCGGTGGCCCGCCGGCAGGCGGCGCATCAGGCCCTTCTGCGATGGCAAGGCGCCCTGGCTGCAAGTTCTGTCGCATCTGCCGATCGGCGCGGTTCATCATCGCTGCGTGCAGCACCGCAGCTCCGAACAGCCCATACGAGGCGATGCCAAGCACCCAGTGGATGGGCGCCCACGGTGAGCCCGCATGGGGCCGCAGCTGACCTGGAAAGCTCAGGGCGAGCACCACGGCGAACGCTCCCAGCAAGGCCAGGGTTCGCCGCACACCGCGGATGGGCAGAAAGCGACTCTCGACGACGTAGACCGTGATCACCAACCACAGCGTCACCGACAAGGCGGGTGCAAAGCCGAAACGTGCACCGACGATGCCGGTGCCGATGCCCGAGGTGTCGATCAGGATCGCCACCGCGTGCAGCAGCCACCCGGTCAGCAGATACATGCGCAGCCCACCGGGCGCGCTCTCCGGCACCGTGGCCGCACGACCGTAGGCCAGCAAGGCCATCAGGCTGACCAAGGCCAGCAGCGCGGGGAACGATGCCGGAATCATCGCAAGGCCTTCGAAGATAGACTCATCTTCAAAGTGTACTTTCGCGCCGAGCCCGCACGGCAGCGCCTCCTCGACCATGGCTTCCACCCTCACCGATCGCCTGAGTCGCGCCGTCAAGACGATGCGCGGCCAGGCACGCATCACCGAATCGAATGTGCAGGAGATGCTGCGCGAAGTGCGCATGGCGCTGCTCGAAGCCGACGTGGCGCTGCCCGTGGTGCGCGACTTCATTGCGCGGGTGAAGGAAAAGGCCCTCGGCACCGAAGTGGTGGGCTCGCTCAACCCGGGGCAGGCGCTGGTCGGCATCGTCAATCGCGAGCTCGCCTCGACGATGGGCGAAGGTGTCTCCGACATCAACCTGACGGTGCAGCCACCGGCGGTCATCCTGATGGCCGGCCTGCAGGGCGCAGGCAAGACGACCACGACCGCCAAGCTCGCCAAGCACCTGATCGAAAAGCGCAAGAAGAAGGTGCTGACGGTGTCGGCCGACGTCTACCGGCCCGCCGCGATCGAGCAGTTGAAGACCGTCACGCAGCAGGCGGGCGCCGAGTGGTTCCCATCCACTGCCGCCGACAAGCCGATCGACATTGCGAATGCTGCGCTCGACTACGCGCGCAAGCACTACATCGATGTGCTGCTGGTCGACACCGCCGGCCGGTTGGCGATCGACGAAGCGCTGATGGCCGAGATCAGCGCCTTGCATGCGGCGCTGAAACCGATCGAAACACTGTTCGTCGTCGATGCGATGCAGGGCCAGGACGCGATCAACACCGCGAAGGCGTTCAAGGAGGCGCTGCCGCTGACCGGCATCGTGCTGACCAAGATGGACGGCGATTCGCGCGGCGGCGCGGCGCTGTCGGTGCGGCAGATCACCGGCGCGCCGATCAAGTTCGCCGGCGTCAGCGAGAAGATCGACGGGCTCGAAGTCTTCGACGCCGAGCGCCACGCCGGGCGCATCCTGGGCATGGGCGACATCGTGGCGCTGGTCGAGCAGGTCACGCAGGGCGTGGACATCGCTGCGGCGCAGAAGCTCGCCGACAAGGTGAAGTCGGGCGACGCGTTCGATCTGAACGACTTCCTGCAGCAGATCTCGCAGATGAAGAAGATGGGCGGACTGGCCGGGCTGATGGACAAGTTGCCGTCGCAGATGACCGCCAAGGCAGGCAACGTCGACATGGACAAGGCCGAGCGCGACGTGCGCCGCATGGAAGGCATCATCTGCTCGATGACGCCCCTGGAGCGCCGCAAGCCCGAGCTGCTGAAGGCCACCCGCAAGCGCCGCGTGGCGGCCGGCGCTGGCGTTCAGGTGCAGGACGTCAACCGCATGCTCAACCAGTTCGAGCAGATGCGCGACATGATGAAGAAGATGCGCGGCGGCGGCATGATGAAGATGATGAAGCGGCTCGGCGGCATGAAGGGCATGGGCGGCATGCGCTGACGGAGGGCACGAGGCTTTCTGCTTTTACCCCAGCAGGGCCGTCGCGAACTCTCGTGCATCGAAGGTTTCCAGGTCTTCGAGCTGCTCGCCGACACCAATGAAATAGACCGGCACCGGCCCGCTGGCGCCTCGTTCTCGCGCCCACAGCGCGATGGCTGCGAGCACGCCACCCTTGGCGGTGCCGTCGAGCTTGGTGACGATCAGGCCGGTCAGCTGCAAGGTGTCGTCGAAGGCCTTCACCTGGGCCAGCGCGTTCTGCCCGGTGTTGCCATCGACGACCAGCAGGACCTCGTGCGGCGCGCCGGCCTGTGCCTTGCCGATCACGCGTTTGACCTTGCGCAGCTCTTCCATCAAGTGCAGTTGCGTCGGCAGCCGACCGGCGGTGTCGGCGATCACCACGTCGCAGCCACGCGCCTTGCCGGCGGTCACCGCATCGAAGGTCACCGACGACGGATCACCACCCTCCTGGCTGACGATCTCGACGCCGTTGCGCCCCGCCCAGACGGCAAGCTGCTCCTTCGCGGCCGCACGGAAGGTATCGGCAGCGGCCAGCAGCACTTTCTGCCCGCTCTCGGCCAGATGACGCGTCAACTTGCCGATGCTCGTCGTCTTGCCCGCGCCGTTGACGCCGACGACCATGATCACGGTGGGTGTGTGCTCGCCCACCGTGAGCGGCCGCTGCAGCGGCTGCAGAAGGTCGGTGACCGCATCGGCCAGCAGGGCCTTGACGGCCGAAGGCTCGGTGACACGGCCATCCTTGACGCGTCGCCTCAGGTCGGCCAGCAGGTACTCGGTGGCCTTGACACCGGTGTCTGCCATCAGCAGCGCCGATTCGAGGTCTTCGTACAGGGCTTCGTCGATCTGGGTGCCGGAGAACACCTGCGCGATGCCGGACCCCGTCTTGCGCAACCCGGCTCGCAGCTTGTCCAGCCAGCTCTTGCGCTCGGCAAGGGGCGCCGGTGTCGGGCTCGCATCAGCAGTTGTTTGGGTGGCCGCAGCGACCTGAGGCGCCACCAAGGGTGCAACAGGCGGCTTCTTCTTGAAAAAACTGAACATGCGTGGGACAAGCGCGAATGAAACGCAGTGATGAGCCGAGTCGGGTTCCCCAGCAGAGCGGCAGATCGAGTGCCGTGACCGCTCGCAGCCGGCTATAATGGAGGGCTTGGGGCGCTTTAGCTCAGTCGGTTAGAGCGACGGAATCATAATCCGCAGGTCCGGGGTTCGAATCCCTGAAGCGCCACCAGATCCCCGACCGGCTCCGCGTCATCATGACCCGGGGCCGCTTTCATATGTGCTGCTTGGCGGCGAGGCCAGACCTGCTGTCAGCCGAGTTCCACCACCGCCCACGGGAGTTGTCATGGATCGCCGTCGCACCTTGCTCACCGCCCTGATGATCGCCGTCGTCGCACCCGCCAGCGCACAGGAGCTTGCACGCGAATTCCCGCTGACGGCACTGCGCGGTGTGGTCGCTTTCAGCGGGCCGCCGGCGGTCTTGCTCAATGGCGCCCCGGCGCAGTTGGCGCCCGGCGCACGTTTGCACGGCACCGACAACTTGCTGGTGCTGCCCACCACGCTCACCGGCAGCAGCCACACGGTGCACTACACCATCGAAGACACCACCGGGATGATCAAGGAACTGTGGATCCTGCGTGAGGCAGAACGCAAGAACAAGCCGTGGCCGAAAACCATCGAGGAGCGCCAGGCCTGGAGCTTCAACTCCCTCACACAGACCTGGACCAAGCCATGAGCGCGCCCACCAGCACCAAGAAGGTCTTCATCAAGACCTTTGGGTGCCAGATGAACGAGTACGACTCGGACAAGATGGTCGATGTGCTGCGCGATGCGCAGGGCTACGAACCCACGGCAGATGTCGAGCAGGCCGATCTGATCCTGTTCAACACCTGCTCGGTGCGCGAGAAGGCGCAGGAGAAGGTCTTCAGCGACCTGGGGCGTGTCAAGCACCTGAAGGCCAAGGGCGTATTGATCGGTGTCGGCGGCTGCGTCGCCAGCCAGGAAGGCGCGGCCATCATCGAACGCGCGCCCTACGTGGACGTGGTGTTCGGGCCACAAACGCTGCATCGTCTGCCCGAGTTGCTCAACCGCCGCGCTGACCAGCAGCGTGCCCAGATCGACATCAGCTTCCCCGAGATCGAGAAGTTCGACCACCTGCCACTGGCGCGTGTCGAAGGAGGCAGTGCCTTCGTGTCGATCATGGAAGGCTGCTCGAAGTACTGCAGCTACTGCGTGGTGCCTTACACCCGAGGCGAAGAGGTCTCACGGCCTTTCGACGATGTACTGGTCGAAGTGGCCGGGCTGGTCGACCAGGGTGTCAAGGAGATCACGCTGCTGGGCCAGAACGTCAACGCCTACCGCGGTGCGATGGGCACCAGCGGCGAGATCGCAGACTTCGCGTTGCTGATCGAATACGTCGCCGAAATTCCCGGCATCGAACGCATTCGCTACACCACCAGCCACCCCAACGAGTTCACGCAGCGGCTGATCGACGTTTATGCCAAGGTGCCACAGCTCGTCGATCACCTGCATCTGCCGGTGCAACATGGCAGCGACCGCATCCTGATGGCGATGAAGCGCGGCTACACCGCCATGGAATACAAGAGCACGGTGCGGAAGCTGCGCGCAGTGCGGCCGAATCTGAGCTTGTCCAGCGACTTCATCGTCGGCTTCCCGGGAGAAACCGAGGACGACTTCGCCAAGATGATGAAGCTGATCGATGACGTCGGCTTCGACACCAGCTTCAGCTTCGTCTACAGCCCGCGGCCCGGTACTCCGGCGGCAAATCTCGCCGATGGCACGCCTCAGTCGCTCAAGTTGCAACGGCTGCAACATCTGCAGGCAGTGATCGAGGCCAACGCTCAGCGCATCAGCCACAAGATGGTCGGCACCCGTCAGCGCATCCTGGTCGAAGGTCCGTCGCGCAAGGATCCCGGCGAACTGATGGGCCGCACAGTGTGCAACCGCAAGGTGAATTTCCAGGGCGCGCCCCGGCTGATCGGCACCATGATCGACGTGACCATCACGCAGGCCAATCCGAACTCGCTGCGCGGTGTGGCTGTTGTGGCCTGAGTCTTGGGCAGCGCCGCTCAGCGTCCTCGCAATCGCCACCACAGACTGGCAGCGCAGGCCAACACCATCGCAGCGTACGTGACCATCTTGCCGTCTCGTCCCGTGATCACCAGCCCGGCGACGCACGCCAGCAAGCTGGCCGCCGCCGCCGAACTCCCCAGATGTAACCAGGGGGTGGAGCGCAGCGCACTTCGCCACAGCCACTTTGCGGCTGTGGCACTGATCACACCCAGCAACAGCGCAGGTGCAGCAAAATCGGCGACGTGCCAGAAAAGGTCGAGAAAGTTCATGTTGCGGTCGGTTTATCGCTCAACACCACCTCGTCTCGGGTGTTGGAGGATGGGCATGGACTGCGAATTGCTGTAAATTTTGCCTGACACCTATGAGCGTCTTTACTCTCGGACTGAACCACGCTACCGCGCCGCTCGACCTGCGCGGGCGGTTCGCATTTTCGGCCGAGCAACTGGCGCCCACGTTGCGTGCTTTCCGCCAACGACTGCAACGCGCCCCCGAAGCGGCGCTGGTATCGACTTGCAACCGTACCGAGCTCTATGTCGGTGCCGATGCCGGGCTGGTGGCCCCGGCCTTCGACTGGTTGGCTGAAGTGGGCGGCATGTCCAGTGCGGCGCTGCGTGAGCACGCGTATGTCCTTGAAAACGAGTCCGCGGCGCGCCACGCTTTCCGCGTCGCGAGCGGGCTCGACTCGATGGTGCTGGGTGAGCCGCAGATCCTCGGCCAGATGAAACAGGCGGTGCGGGAAGCCGACACAGCCGGTACGCTGGGGACCACGCTGCATCAGATGTTCCAGCGCTCATTTGCTGTTGCCAAGGAAGTGCGCAGTTCGACCGAGATCGGTTCGCATTCGATCAGCATGGCCGCGGCCTCGGTCAGACTGGCCTCGCAGCTGTTCGAAGACCTCAGCGAGCTGAAGGTACTGTTCGTGGGTGCAGGCGAGATGATCGAACTGGTCGCCACGCACTTCGCCGCGAAGAAGCCCCGCGCCATGGCACTGGCCAACCGCACCCGGGAGCGCGGTGAAAAGCTTGCCAGCAAGTTCAACGCCGAGGTGTTGCCACTCGCCGATCTACCGCAGCGGCTGGCCGAGTTCGATGTGGTGATCTCTTGCACCGCCAGCACCCTGCCGATCATCGGCCTCGGTGCCGTCGAACGCGCGCTGAAGGCGCGCAAGCGCCGACCGATCTTCATGGTTGACCTCGCAGTGCCTCGGGACATCGAGCCCGAAGTCAGCCGACTTTCCGACGTCTATCTCTACACCGTCGACGACTTGTCCACGCTGGTCCAGATCGCTGGCGAGAAGCGTCAGGCGGCGGTGCAACAGGCCGAAGCCATCATTGAGACCGGTGTCCAGGGCTTCGTCAGCTGGCTCGACCAGCGCGGCGCGGTGCCGCTGATCCAGGCGCTGAATGCGCAGGCCGACGAATGGCGAGCCAGCGAGATCGCGCGTGCGCGCAAGCTGCTCGCCAAGGGTGAGAGCATCGATGCGGTGCTCGAATCGATGTCGCGCGGACTGACCCAGAAGATGCTGCACGGGGCGATGGTCGAGTTGAACGCCAGTGACAGCGGACATCGTGCCGAATTGACACACACTGTGTCACGCTTGTTTTTGCGCAACGGCCCGGCAGCCAGCAAGGTCGAAGCACCGACTCCCGCGCCAGGCCACGACACCGACACCTTCTCCTAGACAGCCCGGTGCCGAAGCGGGCGATGTGCGTCGCGCCTTCCGGTGCGGGATGCAACGCTGGCCGCGACGATCAGCCGGCGTTCCCCCGACATACCGATGAAAGCCTCTCTTCGACAGCAGCTCGAGCGCCTGGTCTTGCGGCTCAATGAGTTGCAAGCCACGCTGAACGATCCGGCGCTGTCGAACAACATGCAGCGCTTTCGGGCAGTGAACCGCGAGTACGCCGAAGTGGGCGGCGTGGTCGGCCTGTTCCGTCAGTACGAGTCCCGTGAAAACGATGCCGCGGAGGCGCGAGCCATTCTCGAGCGTGCCGATGATGATCCCGAGATGTCCGGGTTTGCGCGCGACGAACTCGCCGCCGCGACGATCGACCTCGACCGGCTGCACCAGGCCCTGCAAACGGCACTGCTGCCGCGCGACCCCGACGACACACGCAACGCCTTCATCGAGGTTCGCGCAGGCACCGGCGGCGACGAGTCAGCGCTGTTCGCCGCCGACATCGCACGCATGTACCTGCGTCACGCCGAGCGGCAGGGTTGGCGTTCAGAGGTGATGTCGGAAAGCGTGTCTGATCTCGGCGGCTACAAGGAAGTGGTGATCCGCATCGAGGGCGATGGAGTGTACGGACACCTGAAGTTCGAGTCTGGCGGACACCGGGTGCAGCGTGTGCCGGTCACGGAAACACAAGGCCGCATCCATACCAGCGCGTGCACGGTCGCCGTGCTGCCGGAGCCCGACGAAGCCGAGGAGGTTCAACTCAACCCGGCCGAACTGCGCATCGACACCTTCCGCGCCAGCGGCGCTGGCGGCCAGCACGTCAACAAGACCGACAGCGCCATCCGCATCACCCACCTGCCAACCGGTCTGGTGGCCGAATGCCAGGACGATCGATCGCAGCACCGAAACAAGGCCAAAGCGATGGCGGTGCTGGCAGCGCGCCTTCGCGACAAGGACCGGCAGGAGCGTGCCGCCAAAGACGCCGCGACACGCCGGGGCCTGATCGGCAGCGGTGACCGCAGCGACCGAATCCGCACCTACAACTTCCCGCAGGCGCGGCTGACCGATCACCGCATCAACCTGACGCTGTACAAGTTGCAGGCCATCATCGACGGAGACCTCGACGAAGTCATCGCGGCCTTGCAGGCCGCGAGCGCGTCGGAGCAACTGGCCTTGCTGGAAAGCGGCGGCGGATGAAGGCCGATGCATCGCCTGTGGGCTCCGGGCGCGCGGACATGACGGTCGCCCACGCCCTTGCCGAGGCTCACAGGGCCGGTGTGGATCGACTGGATGCTCAGCTGATGCTGGCCCATCTGCTGCGGCACCCGAGGGGTTGGCTGATCGCGCACGACGACGTTCCGCTCGGCGCACACCATTCGAGTCGCTATGTGCAGTGGCTGGAACGACGTGGAGCTGGCGAGCCGTTGGCCTATTTGCTGGGGCAAGCGGAATTCTGCGGGCTCACCTTGCAGGTCGGGCCGGAGGTGCTGATTCCAAGGCCGGAAACCGAACTGCTGGTCGAGTGGGGAATGCAGGTGCTCGCTGGGTGGCCCGCGCCGCCCACCCCCGCCCGCGTGATTGACCTGGGCTGCGGCAGCGGCGCGATCGCGCTGGCGATTCGGCATCGGCACCCAACGGCAGCCGTGACGGCGGTGGATACCAGCGCACCCGCGCTGGACCTCGCGTGCCGCAATGCCGAGGCGCTCGGCCTGCCGATCACGCCGGCCCTCGGCAACTGGTGGTCGGCCGTGGCCGGACAGCGTTTTCACCTCGCGCTGGCGAACCCGCCTTATGTGGCTCCCGGCGATCCCCACCTGGAGGCGCTGCGTCACGAGCCGCACAGCGCTCTGGTCGCTCCCGAGCAGGGCATGGCCGATCTGCACAGGCTGATCGACATGGCTCCCGAGTCACTGCACCCGGGCGGCTGGCTGCTGCTGGAACATGGGCACGACCAAGGTCAGCCAGTGCGCGAACGCTTGCGGCAGGTGGGCTTCAGCGAGGTGGAGACGCGCCGCGATCTGGCAGGGCTGGAACGCTGCACTGGTGGGCGATTCGGGTAGCTTGTATGCAAGCGCGCACCGAGGCGTCGCGCTCGTACCACAGTCCACCACAGTGGCGCCTGCCCGTTACCCGCGGCGTGTGTGAGATTGCGCAACAGCGGCTCGCACGCCGACTGCGCAAGCCGTAGGATGTTTCGGAAGCTTTCGATTCCGTCGACTTGGGGAGCACCGACATGCGCATCCGATCCGGCCACATCGTCATTGCCACATGGATGGTCACGGGCCTGCCCGCCTGGGCAGTCGATGGTCCTGGACTGCGGGCCACCGACTCGAGCTGGTTCCACGGCCGATGGCAGGCTCGCATCGAGCTGAATCAAGGGCTGAGCGGGCGGTACCAGTTCGACCGCTACAACCTCGCAGCCGACGCCGGCCGCAGCGCGCTTCGCAAACTCTCCGTATTGCGCGACTACTACTTCGACTGGGGTGACGACACCGCAACAGCGCCTGCCGCTTCAGGCGGATTGCGCGCAACCGGCGGGCTGGTGGTCACCTCGCGCAGCATCGCGGCCTTGTCGCCTGCCCGGCGCAGCGCCGCTTCGGGAGCGTCGCTGCAGGGATTGGCGGGACGCGCCATCGGAAGCGGCTGGCCAGATCCGAACAACGATCTCGTGTCGGTCCCGTACGTCGGCGTGGGTTACACCGATGTGCCCGCGAGCACTGGCTGGGGCTTCCGCGCCGATTTGGGGCTGATGGCACTGCGACCACAGTCAGCGGTCAAGTTCGGCAGCGTGCTGTCGGGCCCGCAAAACCTGGACGATCTGCTGCGCGACATGCGGCTGTCGCCATTGATCCAAATCGGGGTGTCCTACTCGTTCTGAGCGCGATAGAAACGCCCGGGCTCGGGCAACAGGTATGCGTTCTCGTGTAACCTCTCTCGCCAGAAATTATGTCTTCGAGGAGCGATACCGTGAGCGACGTCAACAAGAGAATCGACGATCTCGTCAAGGGGCACGACGTGGTTCTGTTCATGAAGGGAACCGCTAAATTCCCGATGTGCGGTTTCTCCGGGCGCGCGATCCAGATCCTGAAGGCCTGTGGTGCCACCGCGGTGACAACAGTCAACGTGCTGGAGGACGAAGAGATTCGTCAGGGCATCAAAGGCTATTCCAACTGGCCAACCATCCCGCAGCTCTACATCAAGGGTGAATTCGTCGGAGGCTCGGACATCATGGCCGAGATGTTCGAAGCGGGCGAACTGGCACCACTGCTGAAGAGCTGAACACCGGCTGCCACGCGACTGCGTTGCCCATGATCGCGACCGCAGGTCAGCGACCTCGGTTGGTAATCGGTGTCTCGGGCGCCACCGGCGCGGTCTACGCTGTGCGTCTGCTGGAGCGCTGCCGCGAGATCGGTTGCGAAACCCACCTGGTCGCCACGCCGGCTGGCGTACTGAACGTGCATCACGAACTCGGCCTGGACCGCCACGCGCTGGAAGGTCTGGCGGATGTGGCCTACAGCCCAGCCGATGTCGGCGCTGCCATCGCCAGCGGATCGTTCGCCACCCAGGCGATGGTCGTCACGCCCTGCTCGATGAAGACATTGGCCGCTGTGGCCCATGCGCTGTCGGACAACTTGTTGACTCGCGCCGCAGACGTCACGCTGAAGGAAAGACGTCGGCTGGTGCTGATGGTGCGTGAAACGCCGTTCAACCTGGCGCACTTGCGCAACATGACCGCGGTGACCGAGATGGGAGGCATCGTCTTTCCGCCACTGCCGGCCTTTTATCTGAAGCCGAAGTCCATCGACGAACTGGTCGACGACACCATCGAGCGGGTGCTGGCGTTGATCGGCATCGATGCGGCGGTACCTCGGGCCTGGGCTGGTCTTTGATCAGGCCCTTTCAGGCCACGCGCACGTCCCACTGTCTGCGGGCACCAAACACCATACTGGGGTACTCGGCACGGCCACGGCTGCCGTTGTAGCGACCCAGCGCCAGAAACTGGTCGCCGCGTTCAGTGTCGAGGTAATGGCGCAGGATCACGCAGCCAAAGCGCAGGTTGGTCTGCATGTGGAACAGCCGGCTCACATCGCCATCACCGATCAGACGCGCCCAGAACGGCATCACCTGCATGTAGCCCCGAGCCCCGACGCGGCTGATGGCGTACTTTCGAAACCCGCTTTCGACCTGGATCAGGGCCAGCACCAATGACGGGTCCAGCCCCTTGCGTTTGCTCTCGTACCAGACGGTCTGCAGGAACTCGATGCGGGTATCGTCATGCGGCTTGCGCGCCTTGAGGCGATCACTCGCCGCGCTCAGCCAACGCAGGTAGGCGAGACGTTGCTCCGTGGTGTCGAAGGTGGGGGTGGGCGGTGCGGCGTCGCGCACCGCGGCGGACAAGGCCGAACGAACGGCGTCTGCCAAGGGCTCCTCAACCTGTCCACCGGCCTGCGCCGCCTGCCACGGTACCGCGCTGACGACACCTGCCAGCAGGACACGGCGGCGCGCGATCGTCATGGTGCGAGCTTGCCCTTCAACAGCGCCACCACCTCGTTGAGGCGTACCGCTGTGGCACCGGTGTCTTGCCGAGCCTGGTACTCGACGTTGCCTTCCTTCAGGCTGCGCTCGCCGATGGCGACCCGGTGTGGCACACCGATCAGTTCCCAGTCGGCAAACATCGCGCCCGGACGCTCGCCGCGATCGTCGAGGATCACGTCAATGCCTGCCTGCTCAAGCGATGCATACAAGTTCTGGGCGGCGGCCTTCACCTCGGGGAATCGGTCGTAGCCGACAGGACAGATCACCACGGCAAACGGTGCGATCGCAGCCGGCCAGATCATCCCGCGTTCATCGTGGCGCTGTTCGACGGCAGCACCCAGGATGCGCGTGATGCCGATGCCATAGCAGCCCATCTCCATCAGCCGGGGCTTGCCGGCTTCATCAAGGTAGGTCGCCTTCATGGCCTCGCTGTACTTCGTGCCGAGGAAAAACACGTGGCCAACCTCGATGCCGCGCTGGATCGACAGCACGCCCTGCCCGTCCGGCGACGGATCGCCCGCGACGACATTGCGCAAATCAGCGACCAGGTGCGGCTCGGGCAGATCGCGGCCCCAATTGACACCGGTCAGGTGGAAGTCTTCCTCGTTGGCGCCACAGACGAAATCGCTCATGGCCGCCACCGTGCGATCGGCGACCACCTTGACAGCGCTTGTCACGCCCACCGGACCCAGATAACCAGGCTTGCAGCCAAAGTGCTCGGCAATCTCTGCCGCGGTGGCGAAACGGTGTCCGGCCTTCAGGCCTGGCAACTTGCCCGCCTTGACCTCATTCAGGCTGTGGTCGCCCCGCACCAGCAGCAACCAGATGGTGGTGCGCGTGCCGGCATCGTTGGGCAGATGCTCGTCGGTGGCGAGCACCAGCGACTTCACCGTCGATGACAGCGGAACGCCGAGCAAGGCCGAGACGTCTTCGCACGTCGATTTACGTGGCGTGGGCGTCTTGGCCATGGGTTGCGCAGCAACACCGCGATGTGCGATCAGCGGCAGCGCTTCAGCCAGTTCAACATTGGCCGCGTAGCTAGACGTTGCACAGTAGGCCAGCGCGTCCTCGCCCGTGTCGGCAATCACCTGGAACTCATGCGAGCGATCACCGCCGATGGCGCCGGTGTCGGCGGCCACCGCACGATAAGTCAGCCCCAGCCGCTCGAAGATGCGCTGATACGCGGCGTACATCGCGTCGTAGCTCTTGCCCGCCGACTCGACATCGCGGTCGAAGGAGTACGCGTCCTTCATCGTGAATTCGCGCCCTCGCATCACCCCGAAACGCGGGCGGCGCTCATCGCGGAACTTGGTCTGGATGTGATAGAAATTCTTGGGCAAGGCACGATAACTCCGCAACTCCTGGCGTGCGATGTCAGTGATCACTTCTTCGCTGGTTGGCTGAATGATGAAGTCTCGGTCGTGGCGATCTTTCACACGCATCAACTCAGCACCCATCTTGTCGAAGCGACCGGTCTCCTGCCAGAGCTCGGCCGGTTGCACCAGAGGCATCAGCAACTCGATCGCACCGGCACGGTTCATTTCCTCACGAACAATCGCCTCCACCTTGCGAATCACCCGCAGCCCCATCGGCATGTAGCTGTAGATACCAGCGCTCAGGCGCTTGATGAAACCAGCGCGGAGCATCAGTTTGTGACTGACCACTTCGGCATCGGCGGGGGCTTCCCTGAGGGTGGAAATGAAGAACTGGGACGCTTTCATCAGGAAGGCCGCGTAGGCTGTAGAGAAACAGGAAGGGGGCGCAGCGCGGCAAGTCAGGCGTTAAGCACGATGCAGACGATCAGTTTGCATATTGCCGGCGCAGTGCAATAATCAAATCAATTACAGATTTGGGGTTCATTATGCTCGACCGTGAGGGGTTCAGACCCAACGTCGGCATCGTCCTGCTCAATCAGAGGAACCAGGTGTTTTGGGGCAAACGGCTCCGTACGCACTCATGGCAGTTCCCGCAGGGAGGAATCAAACACGGCGAAACGCCCGAGCAGGCGATGTACCGCGAGCTCCACGAGGAAGTGGGGCTGACCACAGAACATGTGCGTATCCTCGCCCGCACGCGGGACTGGCTGCGCTACGAAGTTCCAGACAGGTTCATTCGCCGCGAGGCCCGAGGACATTACCGAGGGCAAAAGCAGATCTGGTTCCTATTGCAGCTGACCGGTCGCGACAGCGACATGAATCTGCGCGCCACCAGCCATCCCGAATTCGACGCTTGGCGGTGGAACGAATACTGGATACCACTGGACGTGGTGATCGACTTCAAGCGCGAGGTGTATCAGCACGCCCTCACAGAGTTGTCGCGCTTCCTGCCCAGGCCAGCACAAGCCGATCGAGCGACAAGGCGAGAGACGCCTCATCGAGAGGACTTTGTCGAAGGCGCCCCCTTGCCCTCTCAACCCAAGGATGCGGCTGCGCCCCCCGAATCCGCAGACTGACTTGGGTCGGCTTGGTTCGATCAATTCAACCAATACCCGCCAGTTACATTATCGATCAATAAATATATATATTCCAGTGACACACTAGATAATGACCATGTTATCTCTGTGTATCATTTCTGGCTCTCCGCTGAATCCGAGGATTTTCTCAAGCTCGGTTGACGGTTTTTTGGCGATCAACCGGGCTTCGCTGCTGGCGTAATTGGCCAGCCCACGAGCCACCGCAGCGCCCGATGCATCCAGCACCGCGATGACATCCCCGCGGTGGAATTCGCCCTGCACTTCCACCATCCCAATCGGCAGCAAGCTTTTACCGCCTTCGCGCAACTTGAGCACGGCTCCCGCATCGATGACAACCGCACCCCGCAGTTTCAAGTGATCGACCATCCACTGCTTGCGTGCCGCCATCTTCTGTGTCGATGCCAACAAAGCGGTGCCGATTGCTTCGCCAGCGCACAACCGCAGCAGCACGTCGGGCTCGCGGCCCCAGGCGATCACGGTGCTGGCGCCGCTGCTCGCTGCGCGCTTGGCCGCCAAGATCTTCGTGATCATGCCGCCGCTGCCGATGCTGCTGCCAGCGCCCCCAGCCATGCGCTCCAGCTCGACGTCACCGGCACGAGCGGCGTCGATCAGGCGCGCCCGCGGATTTTTCCGTGGATCTTCTGAATAAAGCCCATGCTGATCGGTCAAGATAACCAGTGCATCGGCCTCGATCAGGTTGGCCACCAGCGCACCCAGCGTGTCGTTGTCTCCGAACTTGATCTCGTCGTTGACGACAGTGTCGTTCTCGTTGATGACGGGGATGACCTTCAGGCCCAACAAGGTCAGCAACGTCGAGCGGGCATTCAGATAGCGCTCGCGGTCTGCCAGATCGGCATGCGTCAGCAGCACCTGCGCGCTGCCAACACCGTGTTCGCGCAGCTTCGATTCGTACAGTTGCGCCAGCCCCATCTGGCCGACAGCCGCGGCGGCTTGCAATTCATGCAGAGGCTTCGGGCGCGACGCCCACCCAAGGCGCTTCATGCCTTCGGCGATCGCCCCGCTGGACACCATCACGACTTCACGGCCTTGCGCAGCCAGCGCGGCCAGTTGTCGGCACCAATTGCCGACTGCGTCTCCATCCAGGCCTCGACCTTCGTTCGTTACCAGGCTGGAGCCGACCTTGACGACGATCCGGCGTGCCGACTTCAAGGCGTCGCTCATGACGTGCGGTGATCCTGCTCCGAGAATCGTGGGTCGGGGTCATCCGGCACCACGTTCTTCAGCCTCGCCACATGGTCATAAATCGCGCGGATCAGGGGTTCACAGCCTTCACGCGTCAGCGCCGAAATCTGGAACACAGGGCCCTTCCACTTCAGGCGCTTGACGAAGTCGTCGACGCGGCGCTGCCGGTCTTCCGCGGGCACCATGTCAAGCTTGTTCAGCACCATCCAACGCGGCTTCTTGTGCAAGCTGGCGTCGTATTTCTTCAGCTCACCCACGATGGCCTTGACTTGTGCGACAGGGTCGACAGCTTCGTCGAATGGCGCGAAATCGACCAGGTGCAACAGCAGATGGGTGCGCTGCAAGTGGCGCAAAAACAGGTGCCCGAGTCCCGCGCCTTCGGCCGCGCCCTCGATCAATCCAGGAATGTCAGCCACGACGAAGCTTTGTTCGGGAGCGACACGCACCACGCCCAGGTTGGGGTGCAACGTGGTAAACGGGTAGTCGGCGATCTTCGGTTTCGCGTTGGAGATCGCCGCAATCAGGGTCGACTTGCCGGCGTTGGGCATGCCAAGCAGCCCCACATCGGCCAACACCCTCAGCTCAAGCCTGAGGCGAAACTGCTCCCCAGGCCAACCCGGCGTCTTCTGTCGAGGCGCGCGGTTCGTGCTGGTCTTGAAGTGAAGGTTGCCAAACCCGCCATCGCCGCCCTTGGCCAGCAATACCTTTTCGTCAGGCACCAATAACTCAGCGATCACCTCGTCGGTATCGGCATTGGTGATGATCGTGCCCATCGGCATGCGCAGCACGATGTCTTCAGCTGCGGCCCCGAATTGATCGGATCCACGGCCGTTTTCGCCCCGCCGTGCCTCGTGGCGACGCGCGTAGCGGTAGTCGATCAGCGTGTTGAGGTTGCGGTCGCCGACGGCGTAGACGCTGCCGCCGCGGCCGCCGTCACCGCCGTTTGGGCCACCGAACGGGATGAATTTTTCGCGCCGAAAGCTCATGCAGCCATTGCCGCCGTCGCCGGCGGCGATGTCGATCGAGGCTTCGTCTACGAATTTCATCGGGGATCAGTGGGTGTTGAGGCGATACACAGGACGCGATGGCGACCGACTTCGGATGGGCACAACGTTAAACGGCAGACCATAAATGCGAAAGCCCCGGCAAACCGGGGCTCGCGCTGCTCCGCCGACAAGGATCAGTGCGCCTTGATGCTCACAGTGCGCCGGTTGCGTGGGCCTTTGACAGCGAAGACCACCTCACCATCAGTCAAAGCGAACAAGGTGTGATCCTTGCCGACGCCGACGTTGGTACCTGGGTGGAACTGGGTACCACGCTGGCGAACGATGATGGAGCCAGCCGGAATTGACTGGCCGCCAAACGCCTTGACGCCGAGCATCTTGGGCTGTGAGTCGCGCCCGTTGCGGGTGGAACCGCCGCCTTTTTTCTGTGCCATGACTGAATCCTCAAAAAACTAGTACTGCCGAGCTCAGGCGTTGACGGCGCTGATCTGGATTTCTGTGAAAGCCTGGCGGTGGCCTTGGCGCTTCTGGTAATGCTTGCGGCGGCGCATCTTGAAGATGCGAACCTTGTCATGTCGCCCCTGCGACAGCACAGTGGCGGTCACGGTCGCACCAGACACCAGCGGACTGCCGATCTTGATGTCCGCACCATCACCAACCGCCAGCACTTGGTCAAGCGTGATTTGCTGGCCGATCTCCGCGACGATCTGCTCGACCTTGAGCTTCTCACCCGTGGCGACCCGGTACTGTTTACCGCCGGTCTTGATGACTGCGTACATTTCAGTCCTTTCGATTGAATTCTTTGTTGCGTGCCATGCAATGCTGGCTCAGCATTTGGCGTAGCCCTCAATTCTAGCCCGAATTCGCCCGTTTGCGCTGGCTTGCGCAAGTGCAGGCAAACGCAGCCTGCGGGCCGACTGTCGCATTTCTATAATTCGGGCCTTTCCCGACAAAGGCCAGCGTGCGCGCCGAACCCAACGCCTACAACAATGTCGCCCCCGCAGACGCCAGTCTGATGGAGGCAGAGATGCAGGAAGTCGATGCGGTCATCACCCAGCGCCTGGCATCGCAGGTCGTGCTCGTCAACCAGATTGCCGGGTACATCACCGGCGCTGGCGGCAAGCGGGTCAGACCCATGCTCGTGCTGCTGTTCGCGAACGCCTTGGGCTTTCGCGGGCCCGAGCGATTCGAACTGGCGGCGACGGTGGAGTTCATCCACACGGCCACACTGCTCCACGACGACGTGGTCGATGAATCGGATCTGCGGCGCGGGAAGAAGACTGCCAACGCGCTGTTTGGCAATGCCGCCAGCATACTGGTGGGCGATTTCGTCTATTCACGCGCCTTCCAGATGATGGTGTCGGTGAACAGGATGCGCGTACTGGAGGTACTGTCAGACGCCACCAATGTCATCGCTGAAGGAGAGGTGCTGCAGTTGATGAACATGCACAACCCCGATGTGCACGTCAGCGACTACCTGAAGGTGATCCGCTTCAAGACGGCCAAATTGTTCGAGGCCAGTGCTCGGCTGGGAGCGGTGCTGGCCGAAGCGCCATCCGAGATCGAGGAGGCCTGCGCGAATTACGGGCGCTCACTGGGTACTGCGTTCCAACTGGTCGATGATCTGCTTGACTACGAGGGAACCACCGCTGAACTCGGCAAGAACGTCGGTGACGATTTGCGCGAGGGCAAGCCCACGCTGCCTCTGTTGCTGGCCATGGAGCGCGGCAGCACAGCCGAGCGCGAGCTGATTCGGGCGGCCATCCTCGAAGGCGAGGTCGCACGTCTACCCGAGGTCATTGAAGTCGTGCGCCGCACCGGCTCGATTGACGCAACACGAGAAGCAGCCCGTGAACAAATCCAACTCGCACAACAAAGTCTGGTGGGCTTGCGCCCCTCGATTTACCGGGACGCTCTGATAAACTTGTGTGTACGTTCACTTGACCGCTCGTCCTGAGATTTCCGAGACAAATCATTTTCAGACGCTGGAATTCGGGGTGTAGCTTAGCCTGGTAGAGCGCTACGTTCGGGACGTAGAGGCCGGAGGTTCGAATCCTCTCACCCCGACCAATTTCTGGGTCATGGGCCTTAACTTCTTCGCAGAAGCCCATTCGTCAGTTGATCTTTCGACCACCGGGCACTGAATGGCAGACACCCTCGCTGAAGCGCCGCAATCCGCCTTGTCCGGCGTTGCTCGGGTTCTTGTCCACGCCGGCAAACTGAACGAGAAGGCCGCAGAGAGCCTGGTCAAGTCGGCTCGCGAAAAGAAGATCAGCTTCGTTGCATCGGTGATTGCTGCAGGCGCGGTGTCTCCCGCCGATCTGGCCCACACGCTGTCATCCGCCTTGGCGCTGCCGCTGCTCGACTTGAATGCAGTCGATGCGCAGAAGCTGCCGCGCAACATCATCGAGGGCAAGCTGGCGTCGCAATACCAGATCGTTGTTCTGGGCAAACGCGGTGGGCGCCTGTTCATCGGCGGTGCCGACCCCACCGACCAAGAGGCGGTCGAGCGCATCAAGTTCGCGACCCAGCTGACGCCCGAGTGGGTCATCGTAGAACACGACAAGCTGTCGAAGATCGTCGAATCCAGCAGCACCAGTGCGACGGAAACCCTCGAGTCGATGGCCTCGGGCGACTTCGAGTTCGATGTCACCGACGATGTCACGAGTCAGGAAGCTGCGGAGGCTGCACCGGATGTCGAAGACGCGCCGGTGGTGCGCTTTCTGCAAAAAATGCTGATCGATGCCATCAACGCGCGGGCGTCAGACCTTCATTTCGAGCCGTACGAATACCACTACCGGGTGCGGTTCCGGGTTGACGGCGAATTGCGCGAGATCACGCAGCCCCCCATCGCGATCAAGGACAAGCTCTCGTCGCGCATCAAGGTGATCTCGCGGCTGGACATCGCCGAAAAGCGCGTCCCGCAGGACGGCCGGATGAAGCTGAAGTTCGGAAGCAAGTCCATCGACTTCCGCGTCAGCACGCTGCCCACGCTGTTCGGTGAAAAGATCGTGATCCGGATCCTGGATGCCTCCAGTGCCAAGCTGGGCATCGAGGCGCTCGGCTACGAAAAGATCGAGCGCGATCGTCTGCTGCATTGCATCCAGCGCCCCTACGGCATGGTCCTGGTGACCGGGCCGACCGGCTCTGGCAAGACCGTCTCGCTGTACACCTGCCTGAACATCCTGAATCAGCCCGGCGTCAACATCTCGACCGTTGAAGACCCGGCGGAAATCAACCTCCCAGGCATCAACCAGGTCAACGTCAACGACAAGGCTGGCCTGAACTTCGCCGTCGCGCTGAAGTCCTTCCTGCGCCAGGATCCGGACATCATCATGGTGGGCGAAATCCGGGATCTGGAGACCGCCGACATCGCGATCAAGGCGGCGCAAACCGGCCACATGGTGATGTCGACGCTGCACACCAACGACGCCCCGACCACGCTGACCCGCATGCTCAACATGGGTGTCGCGCCGTTCAACATCGCCTCCAGCGTGCTGCTGATCACTGCCCAGCGGCTGGCACGCAAGCTTTGCGAGGGCTGCAAGGCACCCGCTGACTATCCTCGCGAAGCGCTGCTCAAGGCGGGCTTCACCGAAAGCGAGCTGAACGGCACCTGGAAGCCGTACCGCGCTGTGGGTTGCTCCGCTTGTACAAACGGTTACCGGGGCCGCGTGGGCATCTACCAGGTGATGCCGATCTCTGAAGAGATCCAACGCATCATCCTGACCGAAGGCACCGCGGTGGACATCGCCGAGCAAGCCCAGCGTGAAGGCGTGCGCGACCTGCGACAGTCCGGCTTGGTGAAAGTACGGGCGGGCGTCACGACGCTGGAAGAAGTGATCGCATGCACGAACGAGTGATTACCGATGAATAACTCCACAATCCTGCCGATAAGCACGTTGGTGGATTGAGAGTTCCGGAGGAACCATGGCGACTGCAGCGGCCGCAACACGCGTCAAGGACACTGTTTTCGAGTACGAAGGCAAGGACAAGAACGGCAAGATCGTTCGAGGTGAGATGCGTGCCGGCGGCGAGGCCATGGTCAATGCCAGCCTGCGCCGCCAGGGCATCCTGATCACCAAAGTCAAGAAGCGCCGCGTCAGTGGTGGTCGGGCGATCAAGCAAAAAGACATCGCCATCTTCACCCGTCAACTCTCCACGATGATGCGTGCCGGCGTGCCGCTGATCCAGTCGTTCGACATCGTGGCTCGCGGCAGCCCGAACCCGCGATTGACCCGCCTGCTGACCGACATTCGCGCTGACGTCGAAACAGGCACCAGCTTGTCGGCCGCATTCCGCAAGCACCCGCTGTATTTCGATGCGCTGTACTGCAATCTGGTCGAGGCAGGTGAGGCAGGCGGCATCCTGGAAGCATTGCTGGATCGCCTGGCGATCTACCAGGAAAAGACCATGGCGATCAAGAACAAGATCAAGTCGGCCCTGATCTATCCGATCGCAGTGCTGGTGGTGGCCTTTGTGGTGCTGGCCGTGATCATGATCTTCGTCATCCCGGCATTCAAGGACGTGTTCACCTCGTTCGGCGCCGACCTTCCCGCGCCCACGCTGCTGGTGATCGCGATGTCGGAGTTCTTCGTCACTTACTGGTGGGCAATCTTCGGCTTCATCGGGGGCGGTACGTACTTCTTCTTGGAGTCGTGGAAGCGGTCCGAGAAGATGCAGAAGGCCATGGACAGGCTGCTGTTGAAAGTCCCCGTGTTCGGTGACCTGGTCAACAAGTCGGCGGTCGCACGATGGACGCGCACGCTGTCGACGATGTTCGCAGCCGGCGTG
Source organism: Burkholderiales bacterium PBB1 (assembly GCA_002255905.1). Classification (GTDB taxonomy): domain Bacteria; phylum Pseudomonadota; class Gammaproteobacteria; order Burkholderiales; family Burkholderiaceae_C; genus PBB1. The sequence continues at coordinate 256,744 of NKIN01000003.1, read as the reverse complement.
CCGCTGGTCGAGGCGTTGGATTCTGTTGGTGGCGCCTCGGGCAATGCTGTGTTTGCCGAAGCGACCGAGCAGATCCAGAAGGACGTGTCGACGGGTTCGTCGCTGACCACCTCGATGCAGACCACTGGCGTGTTCCCGAACATGGTGCTGCAGATGTGCTCGATCGGCGAAGAGTCCGGCTCGCTGGATGCGATGCTGGGCAAGGCGGCCGAGTTCTACGAGGACGAGGTCGACGAGGCGGTGAAGGGCCTGTCCAGCCTCATGGAACCTTTCATCATCGTGATCCTGGGCACGTTGATCGGCGGCATCGTGGTTTCGATGTACCTCCCGATCTTCAAGCTCGGCCAGGTGGTCTGATCCTGGCGGATGGATACGCTGCTGATCGATACGCTGCTTTCCCCCTGGACCCTTGCGTTGCTGGGGCTGTGTGTCGGTAGCTTCCTGAACGTCGTCATCCACCGGCTGCCGCTGATGCTGGAGCGGGGCTGGAAGCTCGACAGCGCTGATCTGCTTGGTATCAAAGTGGACACGCCCGCCGAGATCACGCTGTCGACGCCTCGGTCGCGATGCCCCGCATGTGGTCATCGCATCGCCTGGCACGAGAACATCCCGGTGCTGAGTTACCTCCGACTGGGAGGCAAGTGTTCGGCCTGCAAGTCCCGCATATCACCGCGTTACCCGGCCTTCGAACTGATCACGGCGCTGCTGTTCGCGGGCCTCGCCTGGCGCTTCGGCGCACAGGCGTCCACGCTGGCTTGGTGCGGGTTTGCTGCGGTACTGGTGGCCCTGGCCGGCATCGACTGGGACACCACGCTTTTGCCTGACAACCTCACGCTGCCGCTGCTCTGGGCGGGACTGGTTGCAGCGGCGACCGGCCTGACGGTGCCATTGTCGTCAGCGGTCTGGGGCGCAGTGGCGGGTTACTTGTCCCTGTGGTCGGTGTACTGGCTTTTCAAGCTGGCCACCGGCAAGGAGGGCATGGGCCATGGCGACTTCAAGTTGCTGGCGGCGCTGGGCGCGTGGCTCGGTGCGTCGATGGTGCTGCCGGTGGTACTGGGTGCCTCGGTGTTCGGCGCGATCGTCGGCATCGGCATGAAGCTCGCCAGCAACCTTCGCGAAGGACGCTACGTGCCATTCGGACCGTTTCTCGCAGGCTCGGGGCTGGCGGTCCTGTTCATTGGCAAGCCCACCATCCTGGATTGGCTGGGCTGGGCCTGATTGCCAACTGGATTGCGTCGGCTCCCACCTGATGGCTGCAGTGCCGAGAGGCGTCGCTGAACCGCTGCGCATCGGGCTGACCGGTGGCATCGGCAGCGGAAAAAGCACCGTCGCAGCCCTGCTGGCATCGCACGGCGCGGGGATCGTCGACACCGATGCGATTTCACGGCGATTGACCGCCGCCGGCGGGCGAGCCATTCCCGCGCTGCGAGAGGCTTTCGGAGACAGTGCCATCGATGCCCGCGGCGCACTCGACCGTCGCCAGATGCGGGACCTGATTTTTGACGATCCGGCGGCCAGACACCGGCTGGAAGCCATCCTGCATCCGATGATCCTGGCAGACACTGAGAGCGAAGCGGCTTCGTTGGCGGACTCGGCTGTGCTGGTCTTCGACGTTCCGCTGCTGGTCGAGTCGCCGCAATGGCTGCATCGGGTACACCGCGTGTTGGTGATCGACTGCAGCGAGGCCACGCAGATCGCACGGGTCATGCAGCGCTCCGGATGGTCGCAGGCGTCGGTCAAGGCGGTGATCGCCACACAGGCCACGCGCGAGCAGCGGCGCGCCGTCGCGGACGACATGATCGTCAACGACGGCATCTCGATCGACGTCCTTTCCGAGCACGTCGATCGGTTGTGGAACAGCTGGAAATCGCTCTGACGAGCATCGCTGTGAAACAATCAAGATCCGCCGTCGCATCACTCACCTGACGCCGTTTCACCCGCCGTTGAAGGAAGGCCACTTGGTCCTCTACGAGTACCCGTTCAACGAAAGCATCCGCACCATGCTTCGGCTGGAGCATTTGTTCGATCGGCTGGGGCAATTGGCCACCCGCGATACCGCGGTGGATCACCATTACGCAATCGCCACGCTCTTCGAGATCATGGAAGTCGCCTCGCGCGCCGACCTGAAATCCGACCTGCTCAAAGATCTGGAGCGGCAAAGGGCCCAGCTCAACGGCTACCGTGGCAACCCGTCGATCTCGGAAGAGGCGCTGGATGCGGTCATCCAGAAAATTGAACACGCCCATACCGGACTGAATGAGTTGCCCGGCAAGGCAGGCGCGGCCTTGACCGCCAACGAATGGCTGATGAGCATCCGCAGTCGCATCAGCATCCCGGGCGGCACCTGCGAATTCGATCTGCCGGCCTACTACGCCTGGCAGCAGCATGCGCCAGCCGAGCGCCGTGGCGACCTTGCCCGCTGGATTGCGTTGCTGCTGCCGCTGGCCGAGGCGCTGACGGTGCTGCTGGGTTTACTGCGCGATTCGGGAGTGCCACAGCGAGTGACGGCCGTGGCAGGGCAGTTCCAGCAGAGCTTGCCGACGGGACGTACCTATCACCTGATGCGCGTTCGTCTCGATCCGACCGGTGGTCTGGTGCCTGAAATCACGGGACATCGCCTGATGGTGTCGGTGCGGCTGATGCGCCAGGATGCCGAGGGTCGACTGCGGCCCCACACCAGCGATGGCAGCTTCGAGCTGACCCTGTGTTCTTGAATCCCCCAGGAGTACCAGAGCGCATCGTCCGCTGCCCTGGCTGTGGTGGCGACAGTGTGTACGCAGCCTCAAATCTCTTTCGCCCCTTTTGCAGCGCGCGCTGCAAGAACAGCGATTTCGGGGCGTGGGCAAGTGAAGGCTACCGAGTGGCTACCAGCACGGCGCCGGACGACAACAGCGACGGCTCGGCGCCATCGCCGCACTGATAGTCGCCGCTTCTGGGCCTCAGGGTGCTTGACGCCCGAGGCCCGTCTGCCAAAAACGACGCGAACCGCCCCTTGAACTGGCGCGCATCGTCCCTATAATCTGATTGGTAGCACTCGCGAACGTTGAGTGCTAACAGATTCGGGGCCCGCCTGAATGATCGAATGAACCTGCACGGTGCATCGTTCGGCGCCCGTCACGACCCACACCGAACTCGGTTTTTATCCCTCAAGGAGATGCTATGAAACTTCGTCCTCTGAACGATCGCGTGATCGTCAAGCGCCTGGAACAGGAAACCAAGACCGCCTCGGGCATCGTCATTCCAGACGCTGCTGCCGAGAAGCCCGATCAAGGTGAAGTGCTGGCCGTCGGCCCTGGCAAGCGCAACGAGAAGGGTGACTTCATCGCCCTGAACATCAAGGTCGGTGATCGCGTGCTGTTCGGCAAGTACAGCGGCCAGACCGCCAAGGTCGATGGCGACGAATTGCTCGTGATGCGCGAAGAAGACTTGTTCGCTGTGGTCGAGAAGTAATCACTGCTCCCACCAAGCACCCCCTCAATATTCAGGAGAAAAACACATGGCAGCTAAAGACGTAATTTTCGGCGGTGACGCACGTGCCCGCATGGTTGAAGGCGTGAACATCCTGGCCAACGCGGTCAAGGTCACGCTGGGCCCGAAGGGTCGTAACGTGGTGCTCGAGCGTTCGTTCGGTGCCCCCACCGTCACCAAGGACGGCGTGTCCGTGGCCAAGGAAATCGAACTCAAGGACAAGCTCCAGAACATGGGCGCGCAGATGGTCAAGGAAGTCGCTTCCAAGACCAGCGACATCGCCGGTGACGGCACCACCACCGCCACCGTGCTGGCCCAGGCCATCGTTCGCGAAGGCATGAAGTACGTGGCCGCCGGCATGAACCCGATGGACCTGAAGCGTGGCATCGACAAGGCCGTCTCGGCCCTGGTCGAGCAACTGAAGGCGCAATCGAAGCCCACCACCACGAGCAAGGAAATCGCTCAGGTCGGCACCATCTCGGCCAACAGTGATCACGAAGTCGGCAACATCATCGCCGAAGCGATGGACAAGGTCGGCAAGGAAGGCGTCATCACCGTCGAAGACGGCAAGAGCCTGAACAGCGAGCTCGACGTCGTCGAAGGCATGCAATTCGATCGCGGCTACCTGTCGCCTTACTTCATCAACAACCCGGAAAAGCAGTCGGCCATCCTGGACAACCCGTTTGTCCTGCTGTTCGACAAGAAGATCAGCAACATCCGTGACCTGCTGCCGACGCTGGAAGCTGTCGCCAAGGCCGGTCGTCCGCTGCTGATCATTGCTGAAGACGTCGAAGGCGAGGCCCTGGCTACGCTGGTCGTCAACACCATCCGAGGCATCCTGAAGGTCGTCGCTGTCAAGGCCCCGGGCTTCGGTGACCGCCGCAAGGCCATGCTCGAAGACATCGCCATCCTGACGGGCGGCAAGGTCATCGCCGAAGAAGTCGGCCTGACGCTCGAGAAGGTCACTCTGGCCGATCTGGGCCAAGCCAAGCGCGTCGAAGTGGGCAAGGAAAACACCACCATCATCGACGGTTCGGGTGCGGCAGCCGACATCGAAGCGCGCGTCAAGCAAGTTCGCGTGCAGATCGAAGAAGCCACCTCCGACTACGACCGCGAAAAGCTGCAAGAGCGCGTGGCCAAGCTGGCTGGCGGCGTGGCCGTCATCAAGGTCGGTGCAGCCACCGAAGTCGAGATGAAGGAAAAGAAGGCCCGCGTCGAAGACGCGCTGCACGCCACGCGTGCAGCCGTTGAAGAAGGCATCGTGGCCGGTGGTGGCGTGGCGTTGCTGCGCGCCAAGCAGATGGCCGGCGAGATCAAGGGCGACAACCCAGACCAAGACGCCGGCATCAAGCTAGTGCTCAAGGCCATCGAATCGCCGCTGCGCGAAATCGTCTACAACGCCGGCGGCGAAGCCAGCGTGGTGGTGAATGCCGTGTTGGCTGGCAAGGGCAACTACGGCTTCAACGCCGCGAACGACACCTATGGCGACATGATCGAAATGGGCATCTTGGACCCGACGAAGGTGACCCGCACCGCGCTGCAAAACGCGGCGTCGGTTGCTTCCCTGATGCTGACGACCGAAGCCATGGTCGCTGAAGCACCGAAGGAAGAAGCCGGTGCTGGCGGCGCTGGTCATGGTGGCGGCATGGGTGGCATGGGCGGCATGGGCGGTATGGACATGTAAATGCGCCCTGGTTTCAGGCCCTTGGGGCTTGAAACCCGCATGCGTTCCTGAAAAGGGCTGCTTCGGCAGCCCTTTTTCATGACCATGGAGCATCAAAGCATTGGTTTGCTTCGTTCAATCGACCAGATAATCCCTGCGGAAAGGCAACCCTCCACGCCCATGCCGGTTTCTCCCTTGATGTTGCGCTTCGTCGAGGACGAGTTGTCCCGGGCGCCTGCGCTGGCAGAACGCACGGCAGCGGCAACCTTGACGCAGTTGCAGCAACCGGCCAAGCCCGGTACGACCGCTGCGGCAGCAGATCGCCAAGTACAGCAGGAAGTCATCGAGGCGCTGCGGCGTGGGTCCGCGCCGTTCGTACAAGCCTTCGTCGACAGCCTGCAAGCGCTGGTCATGGCCGATATGCAAGGCGTGGACAACGCATCGACCACCGGCAACACCACGGTCGCAGGTGGCTTGCAGCTGATGGACGAGACCCGCGTCGAGGCCGATATCGAGATCTCCCGCGCGGCCCAGTGGATCGACAGTGCCGCCGAATGGGAACTGCGGGAGTTGCAAACTTTCACGTCGACGCTGATCGGCCAGGCGCACGTCAGCGCCGAATCCAATCCTCTGCGGCCCGCCTTGTATGCGCAGGCACTGTGGGATGCCTGCTCTGCCATCTGCCCGGCCTCGGCACAACGTGGTCTGCTGCTGCGCACCGCGGCGGGGGTCATCGCCGGCCAGCTCAAGATGGCCTGGGCGGCTGCCTGCACGCGCCTGGAGTCCCAGGGTGTCACGCCGAGCATCTATCGAACCATGGTGCTTGCCACCAGCAGCACCGCTGCCGCGCCGACACCGCCCGCGGCGACACCGAAGGACTTCGAACAAGCGTTGCAACAGATCAGCGCTTTGCTGCAAAGCCGTTCCGTGGGCGCGCCGCGGGCGCCCACGTCGCTTGCGATGCCAGGCTCGTCAGCGCCAGCCGCTCCCCGGGCCGCGGGCTTACACAGCATGGCGGGCTTGGCGAATGCGAACGTGCCCGAGGGAGTGGATCCGCATCTGGTCAACTTGCTGTCGCGGATCTTCGAGGCGGTGCTGTCTGACGATCAGATCTCGCCCGAGCTGCGTCACGTGATGGCGCGCCTGCAGGCATCGGTGCTGCGCCTGTGCCTGATCGACCACACGCTGCTCGACAGCCACCAGCATCCGGTGTGGCTGTTGATGAACCGCATTGCGCAGGCATCCCAGGTCTGGCCGCAAGCTGGCGACCCGCGGGGGGCACGGCTACTCACCTTCTGCGAATCACTGGCCAGCGACATCGCCGCGGCACCGCAGCAGGCCACATCGGTCTTCACCAAGGGGCTGGTGCGCCTGGAGGCGCACCTGAGCCAGGAACTGCGAGCGCAGCAGGAACGTGCCGAGAACAGCATCGCCGCGCTGACCGTCAATGAGCGACGGGACGCGCTGGAGCAAGCCATGTCGCAGCAGATGGCCGAACAGGTCCGACAGGTGCGGACCACCCCTCGCCTGCGTGAATTCCTGAGCCGGGACTGGGCCCGCGTGCTCACAGAGACGATGCTTCGCTACGGCGACAACGATGAGCGCACGGTCAGTGCCCTCAAGACCGCTGACGATCTGCTGTGGAGCCTGCGCATCCCCGACCATCCACAGAGTCGCCAGCGGCTGCTCGGGCTGCTGCCGGATCTGCTCAAGCGCCTGCGTGCGGGCATGGCGCTGGTGGCACTTCCCGAGGATCAGCAACAGGCGGTACTCGATGAATTGATGATGGTGCACACCGAATCCCTGCGCCCAGGCGAACGCGCCAGTGCCCGGGAAGCCACCCCGCAGGAGATCTTTCAGCGCCTGCGTGACGAAGGCCCGTCAAGCGCGCCAGCTCCGTCGGTCCAGGGCTTCGCAGATTCACTGATCGAGGTCTTCTCGATGGACACCGTCCCGGCCGAGCTGATGTCCGACAGCGATGCACCAGAGACCCGGCCCGATCGCCCGATCGACGCGATGACGCCCGGCTCCAGCTGCCGTTGGTTCCTCAGCGGTCGCTGGCGCACCGTTCAGTTGCTCTGGCGCAGCGACTCTCTGAACTACTTCGTGTTCGCCGGCGAGACAGCGGGCCGAACGCATTCCATCACGCGCCAAGCACTGGCTCGACTCGTGACCGAGGGCCTTGTCAAGCCGGTGTCGGACACGCAGCTGATCCAGCGCGCTGTTCACCGGGTGATGCGCGACCTCGCCGCACCGCGCTGACAGCGTTGCCACGCTCGTGATGGGCGCCGGAGCCATCCGGCCCGCAACGGCAGTCGGGACCATCCCGCACAATTTCGATATGCATTCGATGTCGCTGGTGGTTCGTTGTCTCGTTTTGATCGCCTGGACAACCGCGTCATTCGCCGCGTCGGGCAATGAGCCCGCCCCGGTGTCGGTGGTCGGGGCACCGACAGTGGCGGCGGCACCGCCCACTCCGAGACCGCTGGGCCGTCCACGCATCGGCCTGGTGCTGTCGGGTGGTGGCGCCCGGGGGCTGGCGCATGTGGGCGTGCTGAAGATGCTGGAGCGCGAACGCATCCCGATCGACGTGATTGCGGGCACCTCCATGGGCGCGATCATCGGCGGCCTGTATGCCAGTGGCATGGACGCCGAGCGCCTGGAAAAGGAATTGCTGGCGGTGAAATGGGACGAGGTGTTCGCCAGCCGCGTCGACCGCCCGCTGCTGTCACAGCGCCGCAAGGAAGAGGATTTCGAACTCTCGCCTGTGCTCGAGTTCGGCATGCGCGACGGCGAGCTGCGGGCACCGCTGGGTGCGCTGTCGGGCCGCGGGCTCGAATCCCTGCTGCGGCGCTACACGCTGCCGGTGCGAGGGGTGCGCGACTTCTCGCAACTTCCGATCCCGTTTCGGGCCGTGGCCACCAACATGGAGACCGGCCAGCCGGTCTTCCTCGGCAGCGGCGACCTGGCCCTGGCACTCCGCTCGAGCATGAGCGTCCCCGGGGTCTTCGCCCCCACCGAGGCCGAGGGGCGGATCCTCGGCGATGGCGGCCTGGTTGACAACCTGCCGGTTGACGTGGCGCGCGCCATGGGCGCCGACATCGTGATCGCGGTCAACATCGGCACACCGCTGTCTGGCCGGGATGCATTGAGTTCGGTCACCGGGCTCACGGCTCAGATGCTCAGCATCCTGACCGAGCAGAACGTGGCGCGCAGCCTGGCCCTGTTGAAGCCCCACGATGTGTTGATCGCTCCGCCCTTGGGCGCGCTGACATCCGGTGACTTCAACCAGACACGTGAGTTGATCGATCAGGGCGAAGCCGGTGTGCGGCCTCAGCTGGCAAAACTTGCCGCGCTGTCGCTGGCGCCATCTGCCTATGCGCAATGGCAGGCCGCGCACCGTCAGCCCGAGGCAGAACCGGCACAGATCTCGTTCATCCGCTTCCAGGGCAGCGAACTGACCAACCCCCAGCGCTTTGCCAACGAGCTCGAATCGAGGACAGGGGCTCCCTTCGATCAGAAGAAGGCCGAGCGCGATGCCCGCCGGCTCGCGGCCAGTGGCGACTATGCCCGGGCGGACTTCCGGCTGGTCAACACGCCCGATGGCGACGGACTCATCTTCGATCTCGAAGAGAAGCCCTGGGGGCCGAATTACTTCCGCGTCGGCATCGACCTGTTCACTGATTTCCAGGGCGACAGCGCCTTCAATCTGAAGCTGAACCACGACCGACGCTGGCTGGACGACAACGGCACCGAGTGGCGAAATTTCGTGCAGATCGGCGAGACGCCCAAGCTCTATACCGAGCTGTATCACCCGTTGAAATGGACCATCGGCTGGACCAGCGACTGGTTCGTGTCCGGGTATGCAAGCGTTGAGCGGCGACGCGTCACCGTCTACGACGCCGACAGCGCCGACGAACTGGGGCGCTTCAGCCGGACCACCGGTCGCTTCGGCATCGACATCGGGCAACCGTGGGGCAAGTTCGGCGAGTTCCGCCTCGGCGTCAGCCATGTGGTGCTGCACAACAGCCCCGATCTGCTCGCAGCTGCCTACCCCGGACCTGGCAACAGCCAGACGGTGCAGGAGACCGGCGCACGCTTCAAGGTCATCATCGACCAGCTGGACTACGTCAACTTCCCGCTGAGCGGCTACCGCGTTGAAGGTGAAACCGTGATCGGCTCGCGCACAGTGACGGGCGGTTCCGGTCGAAACGGCTTCGCGCGGTTCGAGCTGGAAGGCACTGCGGCAGCAACGTGGGAGCGATACACGCTCAACGCCTACCTGAGCGCCCAAAGCGCGGGCGGCGAAGACCTTTCCACCGACCTGGGTCGCTACAGCTACAACCTGGGCGGATTTCACCGCCTGTCGGGCTACCGCTTCAACCAGCTGGCCGGCAACAACGTGTTGTTCGGTCGGCTGGAGGGTTACCGGCGGCTGGAGTACGTGCCGTTGCTGACCCGAGGCCTGTTCGTTGGCGGCACGCTCGAAGCGGGCAATGCCTGGACCCGCAAGCGGGACGTGTCACTGTCGAACCTGCGCGCCGGCAGCAGCCTGTTTGTGGGCGCAGACACCACCGTCGGCCCCCTGTATTTCGGCGTCACCTACGCGCCGCGCGGTCACTCAGGGGTGTACCTGTTCCTCGGCAGACCCTGACACCTCTGGCGCTTGTGGATGAACCCAGCCGTGCAGCAAGGCAGCCGCGTCGCCGACGCCGCTCTTCTTCAGTGCTGAAAATAGGGCCACGTTGACGTCGGCCTCCGGAGTGGTCAGCTCGCCCAGCAGTTGCTGAGCCGCAGCCAGCGCGAGCTGGGCCTCACTGCGATTGAGCTTGTCCGCCTTGGTCAACAGCACCAGCAAGCGAACTGCCCCATTGCCGATGCGTGGGGCGATGAAAGCCAGCAGCTGGCGATCGAGGTCGGTAAACCCCAGCCGCGAGTCGACCATCAACACCACGCCGGCCAAGCTGCGCCGCACTTCGAGGTAATCGGCCATCACCTGTTGCCAACGCAGCTTGGCGCCACGCGCCACCGCGGCGTAGCCGTAGCCCGGCAGATCGGCCAGCAGGGCATCGGCCCCGGTCTTCGGCCCCAGCTCGAACAAGTTGATGTGCTGCGTGCGGCCTGGCGTCTTCGATGCGAAGGCCAGCCGTTTCTGCTGCGTCAAGGTGTTGATCGCGGTCGACTTGCCTGCATTCGAGCGTCCGACGAAGGCGATCTCGGGCAATTCCGTCTGCGGCAGTTCATTCAACCGGCTGGCGGTGGTCAGGAATCGCGCCGTGTGTGCCCAGGCCAACGCGATCTTTTCTGAGGAATCGCCCTCGAGGGCCGCATGGCTCCCCTTCAGGGGCATTTTCATTTGCTCGGTCATGCCGCCTGCCAAATTCTGCAATTGTAGAATCGTCGGATTAACAGTCTCTCCTTGGTCCTCGTCATGAAGTTTGCGTCTGCTTTGCTGTTGTGTTTCGCTGCTGTCACTGCCTCGGCCAATGAGGAGCCCCGTGCGGCATTCAAGCCCGATCTGGTCAAGGGCGCCGCCACAGCAGCGGTGTGCTCGGCATGCCACAGCAGCGATGGCTCGCGCGGCAGCCCGGCACAACCCATCTTGCAGGGTCAGCACCCGGAATACCTTGTCAAGCAGTTGATCGAATTCAAGAGTGGGCTGCGGGCCAACGCGATCATGAGTGGCATGGCGGCCACGCTCAGCGAGGAAGACATGAAGAACGTCGCTGCGTTCTACGCATCGAAGCATGCCAAGCCCGGCTTTGCCAAGGACGCCGAGTTGGCCAAGCTCGGCGAGAAGATCTACCGCGGTGGCGTCGCCGAGCGCAGCATTCCGGCCTGTGCGGCTTGCCATGGCCCCAGTGGCGCTGGCATCCCGGTGCAGTATCCGCGCCTGGCGGGTCAGCACGCCGACTACACCGCCGCACAGTTGACCGCCTTCCGCAGTGGTGCACGCAAGAACAACGTGCAGATGATGGGCGTGGCGGCAAAGCTGAACGACCGCGAAATCCAAGGCCTGGCCGAGTACATCGCCGGGCTGCACTGAATCCTGCGGTTCTCAAGACAAGGCCGGTCTCTGACCGGCCTTTCTTTTGTCGACTCGGCGAGTGGCTTGGCGACGTGTCTGTGAGGCGAAGTGCTGGTTGTTCGTCAACGACGTGCGTGGCGACAGGCGTAAAGTGACAGCACTTCGAATCTGCCGTAAATGCCTTACATCCACCGCACGCCCACTGGCGCCATCGACAGCCTGCACCGCCATCCAGTCGATGGCGCCGACGAGTTCCTGCCTGACCACCATGCCGAGGTGCAGGCGTTTGTGGGCCGCACCGATGACGACGAGGGCTACTCCAAGCTCGACGCCGATTTCGTGCGCGTGCTCGAAGACGTGATCGACACGTTGATCGTCAAGAACATCCTCAACATCACCGACCTGCCCCCCGAGGCCCAGGCCAAGCTGTTCGCGCGCAAGGGCTTTCGCGAGCGCCAGTCGCAAAGTTCTCTGCACCTGTTTGCCCCGTCGGGCTCCAACGACGTGATCTGAGTCACGAGCAGGTCGCTTGACCGTAGCGGCCTGTCGGTCAACGCGTAAGGATCTGGTGAGGGCTGCGACACTAGGCATCGCAGCATCGACCACCATCCCCGGAGCACCGCATGCTTTTTCTCAAGGATCACGGATTCGTTCATCCCAACGCCAGCGACATCACCCCGCGCGAGGTCTATGAAGGCCGACGCGCGCTGCTGAAGTCCATGGCCGCTGGCAGCGCCGGCCTGGCGATGGCCTCGTGGGCAGCCCGTGACGCGATGGCACAGACCGCGCGCCCAGGCAAGCTGGCTGCGCTGGCGAGCAAGCGCAGCGCCATCCCGGCCGGCATGACGATTGAAAAGCTCACGCCCCATGGCGACGTAACCTCGTACAACAACTACTACGAGTTCGGCACCGACAAGTCCGACCCTGCCCGTAACGCTGGCTCGCTGAAAACGCGTCCGTGGACCGTGAGCGTCGAGGGCGCGATCGGCAAGCCCAAGGTGTACGACATCGAAGACCTGCTCAAGCTCAGCCCGATGGAGGAGCGCATCTACCGCATGCGCTGTGTGGAGGGCTGGTCGATGGTGATTCCGTGGGTCGGCTATTCGCTGTCGGAATTGATCAAGCAGGTCGAGCCCACCGGCAATGCGAAGTACATCGAGTTCGTGACCCTGGCTGACTCGAAAATGATGCCTGGGGTCGGTTCGCGGGTACTGCAATGGCCCTACGTGGAAGGGTTGCGACTTGACGAGGCGATGAACCCGCTGACGCTGTTGACCTTTGGCCTCTATGGCGAGGTGTTGCCCAACCAGAACGGCGCACCAGTGCGCCTGGTGGTGCCCTGGAAATACGGTTTCAAGAGTGGCAAGTCACTCGTTGCGATCCGCTTCGTCGAGAAGGAACCGCGTACCAGCTGGAACAAGGCCGCCAGCAGTGAATACGGCTTCTATTCGAACGTGAACCCCAACGTCGATCATCCGCGCTGGAGTCAGGCCACCGAGCGCCGCATCGGCGAGGACGGGCTGTTTCAGAAGAAGCGCGCCACGCTGATGTTCAACGGGTACGAGCCACAAGTCGGGCAGTTGTATGCCGGCATGGATCTGAAGAAATTCTTCTGAGCTGAAGCGCCCAAGCCCTTTCGCCATGAATCTGATGTCCACCGTCGGCCCCGACCCCCGCATGCATTCCCAGGCCGAAGGCCCAGTTGCAGCGATGCGCGCGAACACTGTCGCCGGTGCTGTCAAGCGCAAGCCGCTGCTGCTGCGGCCGGCAACCAAGGTGCTCCTGTTCGCGCTGTGCTTGCTGCCGTTCGCATGGCTGTTCTATGGCGCATGGGCCAACACACTGGGGCCGAATCCGGCGGAAGCCCTGATCCGCGCGACGGGCGACTGGACGCTGCGTTTTCTGTGCATCACGCTGGCCATTTCGCCTTTGAGGACATGGACCAACCTGCCGGCGCTCGCGCGCTTTCGCCGCATGCTGGGCCTGTTCACGTTCTTCTACGTTCTGATGCACTTCCTGAGCTACGGCTGGCTGGACCAGGGCTTCGATATCGACGCGATCGCCAAGGACATCATCAAGCGGCCGTTCATCCTGGTTGGCACCGCCGGCCTGTTGCTGATGACGCCACTGGCCGCGACCTCGTTCAATCGCGCCATCAAGGCCCTCGGGGCGGCTCGCTGGCAGATGCTGCACCGTGCGGTCTACGCCATCGCGCTGCTCGGTTTGTTGCATTTTTTCTGGATGCGCGCGGCCAAGAACAACTTCGCCGAAGTGGCGGTGTATGCCGTCGTCATCGCGGTACTGCTGGGCTGGCGCGTGAAGCGGGCACTGGCGAAACGCTGAGGTGCGCAGCCGAGTCGGCCGGCCGCCCCAGCGCCCTCACCCCAGCTGCAGGGGCAATGCGGTCTTGTAGCGAACCTGCTTGAGCGCGAAGCTGGAACGGATCTTCTCGACCTCTTTCATCGGCGACAGCTGCTCGATGATGAAGCGCTCGAGCGCTGCGATGTCGGTCACCGCCACGCGAATCAGGTAGTCAGCCTCACCCGACATCAGGTAGCACTCCATGACCTCCTCGCGCGCCGAGACCTTGGCCTCGAAGGCATCGAGGGCCGCGCGGGTTTGCTGCTTTAGGCTGATCGAGATGAACACGTTCAGTGTCAGCCCCAGCCGCTTCGGATCGAGCAGTGCGACGTACTGTCGGATCAAGCCGCTGGACTCCAGCGCCTTGACGCGTGCCAGGCAGGCCGACGGCGAGAGATGGACGCGCTTGGCCAGGGCAACGTTCGAGAGGCTGGCATCGTCTTGCAGTTCGCGCAGGATGCGCAAATCCAAGGCATTCAGTTGCATTATGCGTGTCTTTCATGGTTATGCCGAATTTTGTGCTGAGATCAGCGGTTGAGCCTCGCGATTTCAATCGTAAATTTCCGCGCTGATTGCCTATAGTGTTCGATCCAAGGAGACCAGCCATGAGCGACATGTCCATTCCATCGTCCACCAGCGTTCTTTCAGCACCCGACAGCGACCCGCAAGAAACGGCCGAGTGGAAGGATGCGCTGAAGGCCGTGTTGCAGGTCGCAGGCCCGCAACGGGTGCGCGAGATCATGGATGCGCTCGCCATCTCGGCACGCGACCCGGCGATCTCCTGGAAGCCGATCCGCGGCACGCCCTATGTCAACTCGATTCCGCTGTCGCAACAAGCGCCCTTCCCCGGCGATCTGGCGATCGAAGAGCGGCTGGCATCGTTGATGCGCTGGAACGCACTGGCCATGGTGGTGCGCGCGAACCAGGCCTACGGCGAACTGGGTGGCCACATTGCCAGCTACGCCAGCGCGGCCGATCTTTTTGAAGTCGGCTTCAACCATTTCTTCCGCGCCGGACAAGAAGGTGCCAACGGAGGTGACCTGGTCTTCTTCCAGGCGCACTCGGCGCCCGGCGTCTATGCCCGGGCTTTCCTCGAAGGGCGCCTGAGCGAGCAGGAACTGGCCTACTACCGGCAGGAAATTGCCGCGCGTGCAGCCGGCAAGCAGGGGCTCAGCAGTTATCCGCACCCGTGGCTGATGCCGGATTTCTGGCAATTCCCGACCGGCTCCATGGGCCTGGGCCCGATCAGCTCCATCTGCCAGGCGCGCTTCATGCGCTACCTCAACCACCGGCAGTTGCAAAACACGGCCGGCCGCAAGGTCTGGGGCGTGTTTGGCGACGGCGAGATGGACGAGCCGGAAAGCATGTCGGCCCTGACACTTGCTTCGCGCGAAAAGCTCGACAACCTGATCTGGGTGGTGAACTGCAACCTGCAGCGCCTGGACGGCCCCGTGCGCGGCAACAGCCGTGTCATCGACGAATTGGAAGCCTTGTTCGTGGGCGCTGGCTGGCGCGTCATCAAGCTCGTGTGGGGATCCGACTGGGACGGTCTGTTTGCCAACGACACCACCGGCGCCCTGGCACAAGCCTTCGCGCAGACCGTCGATGGTCAGTTCCAGACCTTCGCGGCCAAGGACGGGCGCTACAACCGCGAGCACTTCTTTGGCCAGAACCCGCAGCTCGCGGCCCTGGTGCAGGGCCTGAGCGACGAGCAGATCGACCTGCTCAAGCGTGGCGGCCACGATCTGGTGAAGATCTACGCGGCGTACCACGAAGCCATGAAGACCACGGGCTGCCCGACGGTGATCCTGGCACAGACCAAGAAGGGCTACGGCATGGGTGCCGCCGGCCAGGGGCGCATGACCACGCACCAGCAAAAGAAGCTGGCGCGCGAAGACCTGATCGCCTTCCGCGATCGTTTCAAGCTGCCACTGTCCGACGAACAGGCCGCCGCACTCGAATTCGTGAAGCCCGACGCCGACAGCCCCGAAATGCGCTACCTGCAGGCACGCCGGACCGCATTGGGTGGCGGCATGCCGGTGCGAACGACGCAGGCGGCTGCTGTGCCGGTTCCCAGCATTTCAAAGTACGCAGAGTTTGCTGTGCAGGCGGACGGCAAGGAGATGAGCACGACGATGGCGTTCGTGCGCATGCTGACCAATCTGCTGAAGGACGAGGCGCTGGGCCCGCGCCTGGTGCCCATCGTCGCTGACGAGGCGCGCACCTTCGGCATGGCCAATCTGTTCAAGCAGATCGGCATCTACTCAAGTGAAGGCCAGGCTTACGAACCGGAAGACATCGGCTCCCTGATGAGCTACCGGGAAGCCACCAACGGACAAATCCTGGAAGAGGGCATCAGTGAAGCCAGCGCCATAAGCAGCTGGACGGCCGCAGCCACCAGCTACTCGCTGCACGGTTTGGCCATGTTGCCCTTCTACATCTACTACTCGATGTTCGGCTTCCAGCGTGTGGGCGACCTGATCTGGGCCGCTGCCGACCAGCGCTCGCGCGGCTTCCTGCTGGGAGCCACCGCGGGCCGCACGACCTTGGGCGGCGAGGGGCTGCAGCACCAGGACGGCAGCAGCCTGCTGCAAGCATCGACGGTGCCCAACTGCCGCACCTACGACCCCTGTTTTGCGGGCGAATTCGCGGTCATCCTTGACCACGGCATGCGCCAGATGCTGGAGAAGCACGAAGACGTTTTCTACTACGTCACGCTGATGAACGAGAACTACGCGCAGCCGTCGTTGCCAGCCGGCGTCGAGGCCGACGTGATCAAGGGGATGTACCGCTACACCTCCTTGGCAAGCGCGGCCGATCCACTGCGCATCCGCCTGGTAGGTTCGGGCACCATCTTGCGTGAAGTGATCGCAGCGGCTGAATTGCTGTTGCAAGACTGGCACATCGCCACGGAGGTGTGGAGCGCCACCAGCTTCAGCGAACTGGCGCGCGAGGCACGCGAAATCGAGCGCTGGAACCGCCTGCATCCACAAGATGCACCGCGCGTCAGCCATGTGCAGCAATGCCTGAGCGGCGACGTGCCGGTGGTGATGGCCAGCGACTACGTGCGAGCGTGGCCGCAACTCATCGCCAGTTATCTGCAAGCGCCGGTGACGACGCTGGGCACCGATGGCTTCGGTCGCAGCGACACCCGTGCCGCACTTCGCAGCTTCTTCGAGGTTGATCGCTTCCAGATCGTGCTGGCGTCGCTGACATCTCTGCGCGCGCAGGGTCTCGTCGATGCAGCGACCTGCGCCCAGGCGATAGCCAAGTATTCCATCGCGCCTGAACAAGCGCCGTCCTGGACCTGCTGACCCGCTAGACCACCGTGCGATGAACCAGCGGCGTGGATCGTCCTCCACGCCGCTGCTCCGCAAACACACCTGGCCTGTTTGAACTCATTGGTTTGGGCGGAATCGTTGGGGCGCAGCGCCGGGACATCAGCATCCCGCTGAACTGATCGTTCGCTTTAAGATGTTCTCCCAACGAGAACATTTGTATCGTGGCACGCCTCAACTTCCACCACCTCCATTATTTCTGGGCCGTGGCCAAGGAGGGCAATCTCACGCGTGCGGCCACGCACCTCCACGTGTCGCAGTCCGCGCTGTCAGCGCAGATCCGGCAGCTCGAAGAGCAGTTGGGCCAGCCACTGTTTGCTCGCATAGGGCGAAGCCTGCAACTGACCGAGGCCGGTCAGCTCGCGCTGGGCTATGCCGAGTCGATTTTCACCGCAGGTGCGGAGCTGACAGCACTGCTGCGCGAGGGGCGCCGCGATGAGCGGCAGGTGCTGCGCATCGGCGCCATGGCCACCCTCTCCCGAAATTTCCAGGAAAACTTCCTGCGCCCTTTGCTGGAGCGCGAAGACGTGGAGCTCGTGCTTCACTCGGGAAGTCTGGTTGACCTGCTGGCGCGGCTGCGTGTGCACACGCTCGATCTGGTGCTGTCGAACCAGCGCGTCCACGCCAGCAGCGAGGACCCATGGCGCTGTCAGCGCATTGCCCGCCAACCCGTCAGCCTGGTGGGGAAACCGCGCCCGAAGCGCAAGGCATTCCGCTACCCCGAAGAGCTGGCCGAAGTGCCGCTGCTGTTGCCGGGACGTGACAACGACATCCGCGCCGGTTTCGATCTGCTGTGCGAGCGGTTGGGCATACGCTACCGGCTGCGCGCTGAAGTGGACGACATGGCGCTGCTGCGTCTACTGGCGCGCGATTCCGACAGCGTCGCACTGCTGCCGACGGTGGTGGTGCAGGACGAGTTGCGCAGCGGACGTCTCGTGGAGTACAGCGTGGTCCCGGACCTTCATGAGAACTTCTATGCCATCTCGGTGCAACGTCATTTCACACCGCCCTTGCTGAAGACGCTCCTCAAACAGTCCGAGGCGGAAGTACTGGGCGCGCTGGACGGTTGAGTGGCGACGCGACGGTGACCTCGGCGGAGGTCGAATTGACGCAGTTCGATCGCCCGAGACAACACGCCAACGGATGAGGCCCGTAGGCCACAAAGGCCTCAGTACTTCCCCTGAACACAGCAGGGTGGAGCGGTGTCGCTAAGGCCCGATTAAGCGTTTTTAGCTTACATTCCCCCGTGGGTCGGATGACCGGCCTGCAGCAAAACGAAAATGACAGGAGACCCCATGCGTGTGATTCCGATCGCGCCGACGGCGCTGCCCGGTGCCGATGCCACTTCATGCAACGAAGAAGACGGCCGGGTACCGAAACTTGATTTGCCGTTGGTGCGGCGCGAGTTCCTGAAGGGTTCGGGCTTGTTGACCGGCGCCATTGCCACCAGCTCAGTGTTGGCCACATTGGCACCCTCACCGGTTTGGGCCGTGGAGCTGAAGCAGCTCACCACTGCCGAGGGCAAGACGCTGATGGCATTGGGTCGCGTGCTCTATCCCCACAAGAAGTTGCCCGACGCGGTCTACGCGCTGTTGGCAAAGGATCTGGACGGCAACGCAGGCGCTCTGCCGGTGGTGCGCGACGGCATCGCCGCGCTCGACAAGTCCGCTGGTGGGAGCTTCGTCAAGGCGACGGCCTCGAAAAAGCTCGCGCTGGTCAAGGCGATTGAAGGCACGCCGTTCTTCAACACCGTGCGCGGCCAGTGCATCACATCGCTCTATAACAACGACATGGCCTTCGCGGTCTTTGGCTACCCAGGCGGCTCCTGGGAAAAGGGCGGTTACCTCACGCGCGGCTTTCAGGACCTGAAGTGGCTGCCTGCACCCACCGCAGAGGCCAGCCCACCGGCCTGGTGAGTTGAGCAGCGTCACGGGCCACACGGCCACCACCAGCCGACACGGCAAGAATCAGAAGAATCGCAGGAGACAAGATGGCGAAATTTGACAACAACGACGACTCAGTCGTCGTCATCATCGGTTCGGGCGCTGGCGGCGGCACGCTGGCCAACGAGTTGTGCCAAAAGGGCATCAAGGTCGTCGTGCTGGAAGCCGGTGCGATGCAGTCGAGCGAGAAGTTCATCAACGACGAGTGGAAATCATTCAGCCAGCTCGCGTGGCTGGATCCACGCACGACCTCGGGTACTTGGCGTGTCGCGAAGGACTTCTCCGGGCTCCCAGCCTGGATTTGCAAGACCGTCGGTGGCACCACGACGCACTGGGCTGGCGCATCGCTGCGCTTCCAGGAGCACGAGTTCAAGGTTCGCACCACCTACGGTGACATCAAGGGTGCCAACCTGATGGATTGGCCGGTCACGCTGAAAGAACTGGAACCGTACTACAGCCGTGCCGAAGACAAGATGGGCGTGACACGCACCCACGGCATCCCAGGGCTGCCAGGCAACAACAATTTCAAGGTGATGTACGCCGGCGCCACCAAGCTGGGCTACAAGGAAGTGCACACCGGCAACATGGCCATCAACAGCCGTCCTCGGGATGACCGTGGTCAGTGTCTGCAACTCGGCTTCTGTTTCCAAGGCTGCAAGAGCGGCGCCAAGTGGAGCACGCTGTACACCGAGCTGCCCAAGGCCGAGAAGACCGGCAACATGGACCTGCGTCCTGAGTCCCATGTTTCGCGCATCGAGCACAACGACGCCGGCAAGGTCACTGGCGTCGTGTATTTCGACAAGGACGGCAAGGAACAGCGTCAAAAGGCGCGCATCGTTTGCGTTGCGGGCAATTCGATCGAAACGCCGCGTTTGTTGCTGCTGTCTGCATCCAACATGTTCAAGGACGGCTTGGCCAACAGCTCCGGCCAAGTGGGCCGCAACTACATGCGTCACATGACCGGCTCGGTCTACGGCCTGTTCAAGCAACCGGTGCACATGTACCGCGGTACCGTGATGGCCGGGATCGTCCGCGACGAAGCGCACTTCAACCCGAAGCGCGGGTTCGCCGGCGGCTACGAGATGGAAACTCTGTCTCTGGGTCTGCCATTCATGGCCGCATTCTTGAACCCGGGAGCGTGGGGTAACGAGTTCACCGAGTACATGGACAACTACACCCGCATTGCAGGGATGTGGCTGGTGGGCGAGGACATGCCGCGTGAAACCAATCGCGTGACGCTGAACTCGCAGGTCAAGGACCGCTGGGGCAACGCCGCCCCTAACGTGCACTATGACGACCACGAAAACGACCTCGCGATGCGCGAGCATGCGTTCCGCCAGGGTCAGCTTGTCTATGAAGCTGCCGGCGCGGTCAAGTCGTTCCGTACGCCGCCGTATCCGTCGACTCACAACCTCGGCACCTGCCGCATGGGAGCGTCGGCGAAGGACAGCGTTTGCAATGCCTACGGCCAGACCCACGACATCTCCAACCTGTTCATCAGCGATGGCAGTCAATTCACCAGCGGTGGAGCCGAAAACCCGACGCTCACCATCGTGACGCTGGCGATTCGTCAGGCTGAATACATTGCCCAGCAGATGACGGCGCGCACGATCTGACCAATCCCCTTTCACAGTTTCGATTCACTTGATGACTTTTTGTACCGAGAGCCACCCTGGGGTCTGCGCAGAACCGAGCGCTGCATCTGATGGATTTGTTTTCAACCACAGCATGCTGCGGATCAAGGATCCGGCGGTCTCGCTGGATTTCTACACACGCATCTTCGGCATGCGTGTGCTGCGCAGACTCGATTTCCCAGCGATGGAGTTTTCGCTGTATTTCCTGCATCGCCCAGTGGCTGGTGAATCGGTACCCGAAGATGCAAGTGAGCGTACCGCCTGGACGTTCGCCCAACGCGGCGTCCTGGAGTTGACGCACAACTGGGGATCGGAAGCGGACGAGTCGTTCAAGTACCACGACGGCAATGCGCAGCCGCAGGGTTTCGGCCACCTCTGCTTCGCGGTGCCCGATCTTGATGCTGCGGTTCGTTGGTTTGATGAGAACGAGGTCGTCTACGTGAAGCGTCCGGAGCAGGGCAAGATGAAAGATGTGGCATTCATCAAAGACCCAGACGGATATTGGATCGAGATCGTGGAGCCGGGACGGTTGAAGAATCTCGGGCAGTAATCACTGAGCAGTGACAAGCCTTCGGCTGCTGTGGACAGGAAATCGTCTGCAGCAGCCGAAGTCTTTTGTAGGCGTCAGCTTGACGGGTTGGGCGAATCCGACTCCTTGCCCGCACTGGGCCGGACCAAGTCTTCCAGACGGTAGCGTTCGACCTTGCGATACAGGGTGCTGCGCGACACGCCTAGCGCGCGCGCTGCTTTGGCCAAGTTGCCCTGACAGTCCTTGATCGCTCGCACGATGGCCAGCCGCTCGCCTTCTTCGAGGCTGGTGACAGGTGCCTCCTGAACGGCAACTTGAGGTTGATCGATGGCTGCGAGCAGCTCTTCCGGCAACTCACTGAGCAGCACTGCATCCTGATCTGATGTGAGCAACAGGCTTTCAACCAGGTTGCGAAGCTCACGCACATTGCCAGGCCACGAGTAGGCGCGCATTGCGGCGCGCACCTCGGGTCCGAAGTGGCGCACCGGGACACCATGACGCAACGAGAGCTGGAGGTTGAAATGCTCCATGAGCAGCTCGATGTCCCGCTCGCGCTCGCGCAGCGGCGGCACACGGACCCGTGTGACATTGATGCGGTGATACAGGTCGCGCCGGAACCTGCCCGCCTCGACCTCCTGAAGCAAGTCGCGATTGGTCATCGCCAGCAATCTCACATTGACGTGCCGCGGCTTGCCGTCCCCCAGGCGATAGATGACACCCTCTTCCAACACGCGCAACAGCACCGGCTGCAAGTCCAGCGGCAATTCACCGATTTCGTCCAGGCACAGGGTGCCTCCGTGTGCCAATTCAAAACGCCCAGCTCGCCCCTCGTTCGTGGCGCCAGTGAACGCTCCCCGGACATGACCGAAGAGTTCACTGCCGATCAATTCCTTGGTGGTCGCGCCGCAGTTGAACGTCACGAATGGACCATTGCGCTCATCATCGCCATGAATGGCACGCGCAAAGAGTTCTTTACCGACGCCAGTCTCACCTTGAATCAGCACCGGCACGCGCCTTGCGCTGACTTGCTGGGCCCGTTCGATCGCGGTGTGCATCGCTCGACTGTTCCACACGAGCTTGGCAAAGCCTCCCTTGTCAGGGATCGGCGTGGAGGACACACCCCATTCATGGCCCGGTGTCTTCGTCTCGCTGTCCGCGACCACGACCGACTTTGGCGTTCCACGCGATGACTTGGGAACCATCAGCAGTCCGCCTATGAAGGCGCCATTCAATGTGACGGGATGCAGCCATTCCGAGCGCAAGTTTTCCGGCAAACGCCGAGCCCAATCCTCGATGCAGTGGCCTGGCTCCAGTCCGGCAACACGGGCTCCTTGACGCAAGTCGAGGCCCGGGGCGTTGCCACTGCTGTGCACCAGGCACGCATTTCGGTCCAGCGCCAGCAGCGCCTGCGAATCTGCTCGTCCGCTCATTTGCAGACACGCCTCCAGCAGCCTGCGATGCTCTTGACTGATGCGCTCGGCCAGTACGGCCTCGATTTGGCGCGCCGATGCCACGGCCAATGCCAAGTTGTTGACCTGGTAGCTGGCCGGCGGACACGAGATATCGACCACGCCCAGGATCTGATCGGTGCCCGGCATGAAGATAGGCGCAGCCGCACAGACCCACAGCTTGATGCCTGAGCAGAAGTGCTCCGTGGTGTGCACCTGGGCTGGCGTGCGCATCGCCAGCGCGGTGCCGATGCCATTGGTCCCGATCACCCCTTCGTTCCAGTTGCCACCCTCGATGAGTCGGATGTCGCGCGCCGCAGCCATCGTTCCGTGATCGCCTGCCATTTCGAGCACCACGCCTTGTGCGTCAGTCAACAGCATGATCGAGCCTGACCGGGCAAGTAGGTGCGCGGTGGTCATGAACAGGCCCTTCGCAGCGGCCATCAGCATTTGATTGCGCAGACGCAATTGCTCCAGGCCATCACCAGCGACAGCGATCGGCGCTAACCGCGTTGCAGGCTCTACTCCGTGGCGGCGGCTACGCTGCCAAGACGACCAAACGTGCTTGGAGACACAACCAGCTACCACCTCCTGCCCGGTCACAAACCGCTCCCAGGCCTCCATGGTCTGGCGCTCTGAAGGTGCGGCCTGCGGTGCTGGCAAATGGGCGCTGCTGTCGCGTGCGGGCATTAGCCTGCCCGATGTGTGATCGTCCAGCATTAGCGTCTCCGATGCGGTCGACAGAGCCCCGAACTTGTGGGGCTTCGGCCCCGTTCGATTGTCGAGTGCCCGTATGGAACCTGCACTTCCCAAGCAGTGCGTCGCGGTGCGGATTCCTGCACCATGGTCGACGTTGGATTATCGGTTGGGCCCTTGAAGAACTCAAGGAAAGCCATGCAGAAGTCTCTGCTGCCTCCGCTGCCCCTCGTTCATTCCGCCATGATGAAAAACGGATTCGCGGGCAGTGGCTTTGCCCAGGCAACATGACGCCCCACCAGACGTCGCGAAGCACATCAAGTGGCACAGCCTTGCGCAAAGCTACCACGTGCGCTGGGCAAAAAGCCCGAGACGAATCTGGACCGTTACGCGTATCTGGGGCCTGACTCGCTGAACCGGCGCACGCTGCCTCACCAAAGCACAGCGTCGCCTTGACTACCGCCTGATCGGCTCCGCATATCCCATGGGTACACCGATCGTTGTGCGGAGCACCCCTCCCATCTGAGAGGGGTGCCCCTGCTCGCTGCCTCTTTATCAGGCTCGGCCGAGCAACTCCGCACCGCCACCCGTCGCCGGTCCGGCAGTGGGATCGAGCACGTCAGGCTTCTTCGCCACCAGTGTCTGCGTGGTCAAAATCAACCCAGCCACCGAAGCTGCATTGCGCACGGCACTGTAGGTCACGCGCACGGGATCGATGATGCCGGCTGCCTCGAGGTCCACGAACTTGCCACTGCGAGCATCCAAACCAACGCCGTACTCGGATTCCAACACCTTGCTCACCACGGCCTTGGCGTCCAAGCCACGATTGGCAGCGATATGGAATGCGGGCAGTTGCAGTGCGCGCTGCAGCATCGCCACGCCTTCCTTCACCGAGCCTTGCGTGCGTTCGAGCAGGCCAGACAGCTCGTTGGCAACGCGCAAGAGTGCGAGACCCCCTCCGGGCACCACCCCTTCCGCGATGGCAGCTCGAGCTGCATGAATGGCATCTTCAATCAGAAGCAAGCGGCGCTTTTGCTCGACAGGAGTTGCGCCGCCAGCCAACAGAATGGCGGTGCCGCCGGACATCTTGGACAGGCGTTCCTTGATCTTGTCGCGCTCGATGTTCTCCGGCGCCAATTCAAATTGACGATGAATCTGTTGACGGCGAGCAGCGATCATGGCGGGATCACCACTGCCTGCGGTCACCACGGTTTGGTTTTGCGAAATGCGCACTTGTCGGGCCTGGCCCAGGTCACGCAACTGGACTGCAGCAATGGTGCCGCCCAAATCACGAGAGATGACACGACCACCTGTCAAAATGGCCAAGTCTTCCAGAGCGGCTTTGCGCCAGTGACCGTAATCAGGCGGATGAATGGCAGCCACGGGCGATCCACCGTTGTCTCGCCAGGCCAACAATCCAATCACAGCCTGTGGCGCCACCTCTTCGGCGATCACCAGCAACGGCCGCTTGGATGGGGCAACCAATTTCACCAGCGTGGCCACTTCATCGGCCGTCATCAGGCGCTGGTCGGTCATCAAGATATAGGGATTCTCGAGAACCACCTGCATCTTCTCGACGTCGGTGATCATGTGATGCGACAGGTAGCCGCGATCGAACGCCATACCATCGACGACTTCCAGCATCGTTTCCACGGTGGTGCCGTAGTCGACATCGACAATGCCATCCGCGCCAACGCGCTCCAAGGCTTCGGCAACGAGGTTCCCAGTAGGATCGTTGCTGGTTGCCACCAGTGCCACGGCACGCAATTGCTCCCCGTCACGCAAGGGCTTGGCGTTGCGCTTGAGCGCCGCAATCACTTCACTGACGGCCAGTTCGAGGCCTTCGACGAGCTCAACGGGGTTCGAACCCTTGGCAAGGGAGGCGAGACCGCCCTGAACCAGCGCGTCGGCCAACACGGTGGCAGTCGTCGTGCCGTCGCCGGCGACTTCTGCCGTCTGCATCGACACCTCACGCAGCACCTGGGCACCGATATTCTCGAACGGGTTCTCCAGTTCGATTTCAGCAGCAATTCGAGCGCCATCGCGCGAGATCATGGGCGAGCCGATCGGCCGATCAATGATCACGTTCATGCCACGTGGGCCCAGCGTACCGCGTACTGCTTTCGCCATCTTTGCGACACCCCGGCCCAAAGCTTGGCGGGCATCGTCGTCATGCAACATTAGATTAGCCATTACTACACTTCCAATTAGGATGTTGGTCAGGATCAACAGCCGATAGCGGCCACCGAACGTCGCGAGTTAAGTCATTACCCTCTCAACACAATGTCTCAGACTGCAAAACATTCGAGAGCTTCTTTTTGTAAGGCTCGTAGAGCTCAAGCCTCGGTGAGCAAACCAGATCACCTGGCTTGCTCACACAAATCACGCCCCACCAAAAGAAAGAAGCCCAGAGGGCAAAACTTTCAATGGAGCGTTGCTGCGCTGCACAGGATCGCTCCTGTGCAGCGAGCGCTTACTCAGTCGTAAGCGATATACGACATGGCTTCATTCATGTCGC
Source organism: Burkholderiales bacterium PBB1 (assembly GCA_002255905.1). Taxonomy (GTDB): domain Bacteria; phylum Pseudomonadota; class Gammaproteobacteria; order Burkholderiales; family Burkholderiaceae_C; genus PBB1. The sequence goes on along the minus strand of NKIN01000003.1, from coordinate 231,118 downwards.
CAAACAAGATCACGGTGTTTTCATCAACCATCACCATCCGACCATAGTGGGTGGAGGTGGAGATTTCGAACATCTCATGAGTCATCTCGTAGCCGAGTTCCTCAGAGATCTCATCCATCTTGAAGATGATCTTACCTTCGCCGTCAATACGGATCATCGCTGGCATGTACGTCACGGTGATGCCTTCACGGCGACCGATCACGTCAGCAATCGCTCTTGCCTCCACGCTTTCATTGAGCGTGACACCGCACTGATGCGAAACGGTGTCCTTGAATTCCAGATCTTTGGTGTGCTTGAAAATACTTTGGGTGTGGTCGCTGGACATAATGCCCTCCTGAATTCGTTGACGAAAGTTCAACCGGCGATAGAGGCTGGCAGGGTGAGACCCAGCTGACCCGTGATGCTGCGCATGCGCGCAACGGCCGAAGCGTAGGCTTCAGGGAATTGAGCAACCTTCACAGTCGGCAGCGACCAGATTGGCTGGAGATTCTTTGCGGCATCGACAGCCAAATCTCCGTATTTGTGCAACCATGAGTTAAACAGGCCGATGTTGTGCGCACCATGAGCCGGATCCTTGACCAGCATGTGGAGCAACTCCATCGTGTTAGCCAGATTACGTTGGAAATCAGCTTCGGCAGAAGAAACAACCGTAGGCGTGATGAAGTCATTTTGCGAGGCAGCGGCCTGCATGATGAAACCACTGCGGAACAACTCACCAACCATCGGCTCGAAGACGATATTCGTCGCGAAATACTGTTCGAGATAATCTTGCGATCCGCCAATTGTTTCGACGATCTTGCGAGTCGGTTGCCAGATAGGATCTTCCATCCAGTGCGTCTTGCCGATTTCTGCGTCAAATCCCTCAGGAATATCAAGCCCGATGTCCGACAGATACAAGGTCAAATCTTGAGCAAAGCGGATTTTGTACGAAGCGTTGGTCAAAATCGCAGAATTGATCATCTGCGTGTAACCGTAACGCTGAGCCTGCGTCAGAGAGCAGCTCAGGCCGAACTCGGCGTGCTTGTAGGCACCCACATGACGCTCAAGCACCTTGACCCAAGCCTTGTTGAAACGGGATGCAGCACCAGAACGACGCCCGTTTTCCACAGCTTGCCCAATCATCCCCTCAATCGTGGACTGGCGCTTGTAGTGAGTACGCTCCCACTCTTCGTCTACCGCACGGAAAATATGCCAGTCGCTGGATTTGGCTGCAGTCCAGTCTTCGGAATACGTTGGCGTTCCGTCTGGAAAGCTGAGAATCCAGCCTTGCAACAGGTGTCGCTTCGGATCTGGCTGGACGTCCAGCGTCATGTCCTCGTAATGCGAGGCCTTGCGTCCCTTGGGCGCGTAGTAGTTGAACTTGCGGCTGTCAGAGCCTGCAAACTTGGCAGCACCAGCGGCACCGGAGTTGACGGGCACGTAGTCTGTTGTCTCAGTCATGATGGGTCTATTTCCTGTTATTAGTGAGCTAGATTTGGCGCAGTAGCGCTGGCTGGCGTGAATTTATCGACATGCGTGTTGGTTGGAGAAACGCCCAATTCCTGCAATACGGGCAACACAGCATCAACCATGGGCACAGGGCCGCAGGTATACGCGTCGATTTCACCGGACAACTGCTGTTCGCGCATGATGCGCTCAAGCGCCTCATGCACGAATCCGGTTTCACCAGTCCAAGCATCGTCAGTACCGGCCTGCGACAACACCGGTATGAATTGGAAGTCAGGCAGCGACTTTGCGATCGCGGCGAATTCTTCCAACATGAACAAGTCTCTCTTGGCGCGCGCACCATAGAAGAAACGAATAGGACGCTGCTCACCGCTGGCAATGTGGTCTTGCAAGATCGACCACAGAGGCGACATGCCTGAACCACCGCCAACAAGCAACATTGGACCTGGACGGCCCTCACGGCGCAGGCAGCTACCGAACGGGCCCTTCACGGTGACAGCGGTACCGGGCGTGAGCGTTGTATCCAGCAGCGAAGAGAACGCACCTTCTGGATACTTGCGAATAATGAATTCCAACTCGTTTGGCGTGGCCGGCGTGCTGGCCATCGAGTACGAGCGCGTCACACCAGCGCTTGGTACACCAAGCTCAACAAACTGCCCAGCCCAAAACTTCAATGGCTTCTCAAGCTTGACCTTGAGCAAGCGAATGTCATGCGTCAACTCTGTGACAGAAGTCAGCTCGCCTTTGAATTCCTTCACCGGAATGGAGCGGCTCAGCAGATCTTCGTCGTAGTTCAATAATTCGACTGTGATATCGCTGTATGCATACGTGCGGCAAAGCAAAATCTGTCCACCGTCACGGTCCGATTCGGACAACGCAAAGGTGGAATAGTCTTCCATCTCGACATCACCATCTATCAAAACACATTTGCAACTGGCGCAACGACCCTCACGGCATCCATGCGGCACCGCCAAACCCTGGCGGAACGCAGCGTCGAGAACCCACTCGCCTTCTTCGACTTCAATCTCCAAACCCATGGGTTCAATACGCACCGAGTGGATCGCTTTTTCTGACATGATTTTCTTTCAATGCTTTCGCACTTGATATAAAAACACTCGGGAGGGGAGGGATACCTCCCCTCCCGAGATTTCTTGGGAAACGCCTAAGCTTTAGATCGGGTTGATCGTGAAGCCCTTGCGGTACTCAATGGCTGCTTGCTCGCGAGCTTCCGGCGACAGAGCGCGGAAGGCCTTGAGCGGGCTGGCCAAGGTGTAGCCCTTCACGTGATCCAGAGTCCACATGTGCTTGTCATCGAAGCGCAGGTGAGGCTGCTGAATCAGCGTCTTGCCGTCAGCGCGCACGAAGCCCAGGTCCTTGATGGCATCAGCCAGGTCCCAGCCGTCATAGCACTCTTCCCACTCGCGGCGACCACTGAAGCGGCCCATCGCTGGCGTTGGGCGACCTTCGTATTCGTTCGAGAAGGCAACCTTGTGGGTCCAGCGGCAGACTTCAGAGCAGTAGGTGAAGACTTCGCCGTCAACTTCGTCGTAGCAGAAGTCTTCGCGAATCAAGCAAGGCACCATGCAGCTCCAGCAGCGGTGCGGATACTTGTAGCCGCACTCTTGGTCGAACAACATGTTGGTCTGGCCTGGATGGCTCTTGCGCTCGTACCACTTCCAGTAGGCGCCAAATTCAGCGTACCAGCCCGGATACTTGTGCTCAAACCATTCGAAGTCCTTCTCCGTCTGGGCTTCGATGCGCCAGAAGTTGACGGGCCAGCCCACCGAGAAGAACTGAGCCGTCTTGTGAACGTAGTTCTTCTTGACGATGCGATCCCAAGCAGCGGAGACGTCGTCGTGGTGGATCTTCACGCCGTACTTTTCCAGCGGCAGCATGTAGCTGCGGTAGTAGTCTTCGTAGATCCAACGGTGCCACAACTCGGAGTAGGACTCCTTGTTCTTGTCGCGATCGGTGGTGCCGTACTCGATGATGGTGCCGATGGCAGCATCAACGATGGCGTGGTTTTGCCAGAATGCGTAGCGCAGGTCACGCTCGAGCAACAGGTGGTTGCTTGGGTCGTTGACGATGGACATCAGCAGCGAGTGGCCATTACCGATGTGACGCGACTCATCCGACTGCACCGACAGGAACACGGTGGACAGTGCGTAGTCGCCGTTACGAGCAGCTTCCGACGGCATGGCCACAAACAGCGTGTTGGTGAAGCCGGTTTCGGCAACCACGGTCAGGTAGATGTTGGCAGAAGTGATCGAGTCACCGGTAATGAAACCTTCACCGAATTGACGGCCGATGGTCGTGGCGTAGCACTGACCGAAAGCCTTTTCAGTGATGTCGAAACCGGCCGGGTCGATGTAGTTTTCCATGTACCACTTCTTCAGGTTCATCTGAATCGTGGAGTGACGGAATTCGTCAACCATTTGCATGGTGAAGCCGGTACGCAGCTCTTCACCTGGGGCAAGACGAGCAACCATGGCCATCGAGCGAGCAGCCGAAATTTCCGGGAAAGGAATGATGGCCAGGAACAACTTCATCCACTCGATCCAGCGAGGCTGGGTGTTGCGGAACATGTCACCGCGGAGTGCAGCGTCAAGCGCACCGTAAACCCGGCTGTCCTTTTCCTCCTGCATTGGAAAGTAGGAACGCAGCACTTGCTTCATTGGATCGCGAGGTGCCTTACCGATCTTGTAGTCGGTAGGGAACGTCGACGCTTCCTGCACATAGCTAGGCTGCCAGCCAAGATCGGCGATACGGCGCGTCGCTTCGGCGATCGGGATCCCCTTTTGCGACGTGATCTTGTTGAGAGTCAGTTCAGACATTTAGAACTCCTTTGCATGTCTACTTGAAAGTCAAATTACAAAGTGACGATGTAATGTCCAGGGGTCTGGCAAAAGACCGCCCTACACCCGGCAATTCGGGCTTCCGCCCTACCCCAACTATAGCTATTCGCGTGCCACCGCTCCATATCCCTAACCCTAGTGCGATTTCCCTGGAGACCGCCGGAGAAGCCGGGACAGTCACCCGCGGCAGCGTCTCGTTTTGGGACGGCGATGGCGTTCGACGCGTCCGAAGCTGAGGTTTTGGACAATCGGGTTTTCACTCTAGTACTGGCTTCGTGGGCGAAGTAAGAGACTCGACAGCGGCCTTGGTGCGAGCGTCCGATTCGGCGATGTAGCGCGCAGCCAGCAGGTGCGCGCCCATTGCAAAGTCCCTGCCATGGGCCGCGATCATCGCGTCGGAGACGGCGGCCAGTTGCGCGAAGAACGCGTCCTTGCTTGCTGTCTCTTCAGGGCTCGGTGTGTCGTTGGTGGTGGTGTTCTCGCTCATTTCGCAGTCTCCTCTGAGGTGGTTGGTGATGGGTTGCCACTGGTGCGGAACAGGGCGTCGGGCAGATTCACCCAGCCGCACAGCCCGCCTTGATTTCCGAAAGCCAGCCGTTGCCCATCGGGGGACCAGGCCAGCGCGTTCACGGCGCCTTCACCGGAGCCCTTGACGAACAAGGCATCGTCGCTGCCGGGACGGCACAGCAACACGGCGCCGTTGTAATAGCCGGCGGCGATCAGAGGTTGGCGGGGATGGCAGGCGACAGCAGTGACCGGCGTTTTGCTGGCGATGCCGCATTGCGTGGGTTGCTGCGATTTTCCCGGCGGGTCGAAACTCCAGCACACCGGACGCGTGGCACCGCTGGTGGTCAGGTAACGACCGTCATGCGCAAATGAAAGCGACAGCGGCTGGCCTTCGTAGCCGCTCATTTCCATGTCCATGCCGTCGGAGACTCGCCACCCGTGCAACGCGTTCTCCTGCATCGCAGAGACAAGATAGGCGCCGTCGGGGCTCCAGCACAAGGCGCGGTGGTAGCCGGGCCAATTCAATTGGCGCGTTGCTCCAAGGCACGGCCACAGCGTGACCCCACCGTTGTGCGCCGCTGCCAGCACCAGCCCATCCGGGCTGAAGGCCAATGCGGTGGCCGGGGCTGGCAACTCGATCTTGGACGCGGTACCGGAGGCGTGGCGATGGACCGTGCGACCATGGGCGTACGCGAGGCCTCCCGCCAAGCCGCCTTCTGCATGGCCGGCCAACGCGGTGATCCATTCTTCCGTCGTGTGCTCGAGCACGGTCGGCGCCGCACCTCGCGGCAGGTACACGACGCGGCCGTCGTCGCCGCCGCTGATGAAGCCGCCCTGCGGGTGAGGCGCCAACGCCAGGCAGGTGCCCTGATGGCATTCTGCGCGCACGGGCGCGGCTGCAGGCTCGGCGGACGGAACGACCGTCACGCCGCCCCCCGGCCGCGGCTGCACCCGCGGTCCCTGGGGCCACTTGGTATCGGCCACCAGCACATGCCCGTTGCCCAGGGCAAATGCAGCGGAGTTGCCGTCGGTGTCCCAACTCACCGCCACAGCGGGAGCATCGACCGGCCAGGAAACACCCATCACCGCAAGCAGCGGTGGGGCGACATTGGCTGGCGGCGCGCCAGCAGTAGCAGTATCAGTTACCGAGTTCATGACTACACCTCTCAGACGTCTTCCAAACAATGGGTCAGTTCTTCACGCAGCGTCGATTCCTCGAGCCGCCTCCCGATAAAAACCAGCTTTGACTCAGCGGCCTCGCCCGCAGCCCAGGCGCGACCCATCCCGCTGTCCACCGTCATGTGCACCGCCTGAAAGACGAAGCGACGTGACTCGCCACTGAACGCAAGGATTCCTTTGGCACGCAGCAGATCGCCGCCCTGTTCGGTCACCAATCGCTGCAACCAGGGGAGGAAGCGAGAGCGCTCGAACCGACGCGGGAAGCTCAGCGACACGCTGCTGACACCTGCGCTGTGGCGGCCGGCCCCCACTGGTTGGTAGCCGTGAGCGGCCGGGCCATTGGCCGGCTTGCCCAGCCCGATGGAAGGCAGGCGCATGCGCGCGTTGTCAAAGGCACCCCGGTCGAGCAACTGCGCCAGGGGCAATTCGCCACGCACGACACGGCGCACATCGGCCGTGGGGTTGAGCTCTTGCACGGCGAGCTCGGCTGCAGCCAGCATGGCCTCGTCTGCCAGGTCCGCCTTGTTCAGCAGCACCATGTCGGCCTGCGCCAATTGCGTGCTGGCCTCGGGCATCGTGCTCAGCTGAGTCGGAAGATGGCGTGCATCGGCGACGCAGATGATGCTGTCGAGCCTCGTGTACTGGCGCAGCAGGTCGTCGAGCTGAAAGGTCTGCACCACTGGGGCCGGATCGGCCAGGCCAGTGGTTTCGATCAGGATGCCGTCGAACCCGCCAGGCCGACGAACCAGGTTGCTGGCGACACGCACCAGGTCACCGCGCAGCTTGCAGCAGACGCAGCCGTTGTTGAGCTCGTAGACCTCTTCCTCGGCGCCGACCACGAGATCGCCGTCGATACCGATCTCGCCGTACTCGTTGACGATCACGGCATAACGCTTGCCGCCTGCGTCACGAAGCAGCCGGTTGAGCAAGGTGGTCTTGCCGGCGCCAAGAAAGCCGGTCAATACGGTCACGGGTATGGGTTTGATCATGGGATCTGTTGCGGGCCACTGACTGCAAGTCAGCGTGGCACATGGGACGCGAAGTTCAGAAATTCAAGGGATCAAAACCCCACCGCCCTTGAGTCGTCAGGCTGAGGGGCTCGCAGCCGCTTTGATCGAGCGCTCCGCGGGAGAATTCGGGCATGACGCGCTGCAGGGCAGGTGTTGAGCGTTCGCACACCCAGGCGAATGTTCACAAGCCCTGCGAGCGCAGCCCGAAACGTTCAGGCAAGCCATTGATTTTATTGAAAAAAAAGTCCACCGGCTGCTGGATTTCCCGACGCGGGCGCAACGGGCTGGCCGTCGCAAGAACGGACGCCGGACAGGGCACCCCACGCCAGCATCCGTCTCAAATCGGTACAGCGTTTTCCCTAGGCGCCGTGTCGCGGCCCGCGCGACGGCGGATCAGGACTTACCCTCTCCTGCGTGCTGACCAGCTGCCGTCAACGGACATCTGCGCTGACTCAGGCCGGCTGCCGGTCCGCTGTGGCACGACCGGGCCGGATCCGCGAACGCCGGTGGCGAAGAAGTTCGGCGAGTCGCCCGATGTCGTCCACGCGGTGCATGGGCCACATGCCGTCCGCGCAGCGCCAGAGCATCCGGACCGCAGGCGCCAACGGCTCGAATCCGTCGTAGCGCAGCAGGGGATTGAGCCAGACGATGGCATGGGCACGCCGACGCAACCTCGAGAGCACGGCATCGAGATGGGCGACATGGTCACCATCGAGGCCATCCGTGGCGAGCAAGAGCGTTGCGCGACCGCCGAGCACGCGCGTAGCCCAGTCCCGGATGAAGCGGTCGAGACACAGCGTCAACCGGGTGCCCCCGTTCCAATCGCTCACGCAGGCCTGCACCGATTGCAATGCGAGATCGACGTCCCGGTTGCGCAGGCAGGTGGTGACCCGATGCAGCTGGGTACCCACGGTGAACGTCTCGGTACGCGGGTACCGGCGCGTCAAGGCGTGCGCGTAGTGAAGCAGCACACGGCCATAGCGCTCCATTGAACCCGAGACATCGATCAGCAGCACGAGGGGCGGCAGCACTTCGCGGCGGCGGCTGAACGCCAGCGAAAACGACGCCGGCTGACGCATCGTCTGCTGGACGGTGCGCCGCAAATCGATGGCTCCTCTGGGAGACGGCACTTTCCTCAGCAACTGGATTGGCGCCACGGGCGGCGGCAGCGAACGGACCAGATCGAGTGCCGCGGCAAACTCGTCGGGCGTCATGCTCCCGAAGTCGGCTCGACGCAGACCGAAGGCCGCAGAGGCACCACTTTCCGTGAGGACCGTCCGCGGCCTGACCGCGGGCGGACGGGCAGGCGCTGGCGGGGGTGCCAGCGCCGACAACAGCCGCTCAGGCAACGGCCGGTCGGCGCGCGAGCCCGGCGTCGAGGGCTGCGGCTTCAAACGGGAAAGCGCGCGCGCGAGGAGCTCGGGGTCGCGCCAGTAGGCATCGAAGACAAGATCGAACAACGGATGCTGGTCGCGCCGGTTGGTGAGCACCGTCCGAAGGGCAGCGCGAACGTCATCACGGCGCTCGAGGCCGGTGTGCTCCAGCGCCAGCAACGCCAGACCCACCAAGTCGGGGGGTACCGCGAAGCCTGCCCGCCGCAGAGCACGCGCGAACTCGACCACGTTCCGATGAAACATCGGGTCTGGTAGGGCCACCTCAGGTGCCCTGCTCCAGCCACCCCTTGTCCTGCAATTCCCGCAGCAGGCTGGCGGTGTCATGGGCACGCAATTGCTCGATGTCCTCACGGTGCTTGAGCAACACGCCCAGGGTCTGCTCGACTACCGCAGGGTCCAGGCACACCACGGACAGCGCGCTGAGCGCCCGCACCCAGTCGATCGTCTCCGACACGCCGGGCGCCTTGAGCAGATCCATCGCGCGGACACGGCGCACGACAGCGACCACCTGCGCGGCCAGGTTCGCCGCAGCGTCGGGCGCTCGCCGGCGCACGATCTCAAGCTCGCGCACAGGGTCGGGAAAGCCCACCCAGTGATACAGGCACCGCCGCTTCAGCGCGTCATGGACGTCGCGCGTGCGGTTGCTCGTGATCACCGTGATCGGGGGCGCACTGGCAGTGATCGTCCCCAATTCAGGGACGGTGATCTGGTTCTCGGCCAGCATTTCAAGCAGGAAGGCGTCGAATGGTTCGTCGGCACGGTCGAGCTCGTCGATGAGCAGCACCGGGGACGTCGGCTGCGTCAGGGCCTGCAGCAGCGGACGCTCGACGAGCATGTCGCGCTGATACAGGCTTCGCTCGAGCTGCGCCTCGGCGGCTTCGCCCTGGATGCGCCCGGACGCCTCGGCCAGCCTCACCCGCATCAGCTGGCGCTGCACATTCCATTCATAGGCCGTCTGCGCGATGTCCAGGCCTTCGTGACACTGCACGCGCAGCAACCGGCTGCCGAGCACGTCGGCCAGCGACTTGGCCAATTGCGTCTTCCCGACCCCCGGCTCGCCTTCGAGGAACAACGGGCGCTGCAGCCTCAGCGACAGGAACACCGACACCGCCAGCGGGCGATCGCAAACGTAGCCCGCCTGGGTGAGTGCGATCACGAGGTCATCGACCGTCGCAGGCAGTGGCGTGGAAATCCGCAGCGGTGGTGGATGAGGCGTGTTCATTGACGATGGCCCGAGGCCTTCCGTTGACCCAAGGGCAAGCCGCTGCAAGACCTGCCCGACCCGTGGAACCCCTTAGGTCCCATCGAGGATAAGGCCTTGACGGTGTTGGCTGAGATTTGCAATAGTAAGCATCTGCTCACTTAGGAGCTGCGATTCGCGGCAGCTTCCCACACCACGCGGCAGGAGACCATGAAGCCAGCCCACTTCGACTACCTGCGTCCGGCGACGCTCGATGAAGCGCTGGCGTTGCTGGCCGAGCGCGGCGAAGACGCCCGTGTCATCGCCGGAGGCCAAAGCCTCGTGGCGATGATGAACCTCCGGTTTGCCCGCCCGGCCGCATTGATCGACATCAATCGCATCGCCGGTCTGGATCAGCACTGGCAGGACGGCTCGGTGTTGCGCATCGGCGCCCTGGCGCGTCACGCCGCACTGGCGGCCTCGCCCCTGGTTCGCGAACTGGCGCCGCTGATGGCCGCGGCCTACCCCCATGTGGCTCACCATGCGATCCGCAACCGCGGCACGCTGGCGGGCAACCTGTGTCACGCCGACCCCGCCTCGGAGATGCCTGCCGTGCTGCTGGCGCTCGACGGCGAACTGCGGCTGCGCAGTGTCCGCGGTGAGCGCATCGTCAAGGCCGCTGACTTCTTCATCGGCCCGTACACCACGGCCGCGCAGGCCGATGAGTTGCTGGTGGAGGTGGCGATCCCCGCGCGCAGCGTCGGCCATGGGTTCGAGGAAATGTCCATACGCCAAGGAGATTTCGCGCTGACGCTGGTGGCATCGACGCTGGGCATCCGCGGTGGCCGCATCGTTTCGGCCACGCTCGCCTACGCCGGCGTCGACGCGCATGCGATCCGCTGCCCGCAGGCCGAAAGCATCCTCGTCGGCGAGCCGCCATCTGATGCCGTCTTCGAACGCGCTGCAAGCGCTGCGGCCGCGTCCATCACACCCGCCTCCGACCAGCACGCTGATGCCGAGTACCGGCTGGACCTGATCCGCACCCTGACACCCAGGGCGCTGCGCAGCGCGGCCGCGACAGCGCCCGCGGGCTGAGGCAAGGAACCCAACGCATGAGCAAAGTCGATCATCCGGTGACGCTGACGGTCAATGGCCGCACCTACACCCGTCAGGTTCCCGCCCGCAAGCTGCTGTCCGACTTCCTGCGGCAAGACCTCGCGCTCACCGGCACGCACGTCGGCTGCGAACACGGCGTTTGCGGCACCTGCACCGTCTCTGTCGATGGACAGACCGTGCGCTCGTGTCTCATGTTTGCCGTGCAGGCCGACGGCTGCACGGTCCGCACCGTCGAGGGCCTCGGCACGATGCAGGACATGCATCCGCTGCAACAGGCTTTCTGGGAAAAGCACGGACTTCAATGCGGCTTCTGCACGCCGGGCATGCTGATGACGGCGCAGGAACTGCTGCAAGGCAATCCAGACCCCACCCGCGAGCAGGTGGCCGACGCCATCTCCGGTAACCTGTGTCGCTGCACCGGTTACGAGACCATCATCGACGCAATCATGGCTGCCGCCGCCACGATGCGCGAGACCGGAGCGCAGGCATGAACACCCGGTACATCCCCAAGCTCGACATCCCGGCGCCCCGCCGCGAGAAGCCGCCTCAGGACGAGCCGCGCTGGATCGGCAAGAGCATGAAACGGGTCGAGGACCCGCGCCTGCTCACCGGCAAGGGCAAGTACCTCGATGACGTCGTGGTGCCCGGAATGGCGCATGCGGCCATGCTGCGCAGCCCGTTTGCGCATGCACGCATCAAGTCGATCGACGTGAGCGCCGCGCGCGCGCTGCCCGGCGTGATCTGCGTCGTCACCGGCCGCGAGTTTGCCGAGACCACCGGCCCCACGGTCACCTTCTCCAGCCCGGCGGTGGTCCAGCCGGCCATCGCGATCGACAAGGTCCGCCATGTGGGCGAGACGGTCGCCGCGGTCATCGCCGAAGACAGATACATCGCCGAAGACGCGCTCGAGCTCATCGAGGTCGAGTACGAAGAGCTGCCCGTCGTCACCGACATCGAGCAGCAGGAGCACGCCCGCGGCGATGCCGTGCTGCACCCCGAGCGCGGCGACAGCAATGTCGCCATGGACCGGACCTTCACCTTCGGTCCGGTGGACGATGACTTCGCCCGTGCAGACCGCGTGATTCGCCGGCGCCTGCGCTGGGGCCGATCGGGCCCGCAGCCCATGGAGACCGCGGGCGCGATCGCCGATTTCGATTCGGGAACAGGCAAGTTCAGGGTCCACTGCAACACCTCGATGTACACCTACGTCGGGTGGCTGTGCGCCATGTCGCTGAACGTGCCGGCGACCCACTTGACCATCGTGCCCACGCTGGCAGGTGGCAGCTTTGGCTCGAAGCTGTTCCTGCACCGGGTGATCGTGCTGACAGCGGGCCTTTCGCGCATCGCCGGCTGCCCGGTGAAGTACGTCGAGGACCGTGCGGACAACATCGCCAATGCCGACGCTCATGGCTCTGACCGGCTGTACGACGCCGAACTCGCCGTGCGCGATGACGGAACGATGCTGGCGCTGCGTTACCGCGTATGGGATGACTACGGCGCCTACCTGCAGTACGGCTACGGCACGCACGGCAACGCGTTCTCGCAGGTCGTCGGTCCCTACCGGATCAACAGCGTGCAGGCGCGCATCACCGCGGTGTTGTCCAACAAGTGCCAGCAAGGGGCCTACCGCGGATTCGGCTCCGAAGTCACCAATTTCGTGCTTGAGCGCATGGTGGATGCAGCGGCCCAGGAACTCGGCATCGACGGCATCGCCCTGCGCCGGCACAACCTGATCCAGCCACACGAATTCCCGTACGTGATCCCGTCGGGCAACGTCTACGACATCGGCAACTACCAGGCGGTGCTGGACAAGGCGCTGGGCATGTTCGACGTGGACGGCTGGCGTCGGAAGCAGGCCGAGGCCAAGGCGCAGGGCCGCCACATCGGCATCGGCCTGGTCTCCTGCCAAGAGCGCAGCGTCTTCAGTTCCACCGAATTCTGGTCGCTGAACCCGCCTGAACACCCCGGCTTCACCCTGTCGAGCTCTCCCGAATCGGTGGCGATCCGGCTCGACCCGACCGGCAAGGTCTTCGTGCAGCTGTGCGCGCCGTTCTGGGGCAACAGCCCCGAGACGGTCGTGACCCAGATCGTCGCCGAGGCGCTGACGGTGGAGCCCTCCGATGTGTCGATCGGCTATGCCGACACCGATGGCGGCTTCAATGGCACGGGGCCTGGCGGCAGCCGCTACACCGTGATGGTGGCAGGCGCCGTGGTCAAGGGCGTGCGCACGCTGCGCGAGAAGCTCTTTCGGCTGGCAGGGCACATGCTGGAATGCGGCACTGGCGATCTCGAACTGCGCAGCGGGAAGATCGGCGTGAAAGGCGTCCCTGGCAAAGAGAAAACCATCGCCGACGTGGCCACGGCCGCGCATTACTTCCGCCTGAATTTCCCCGACCAGCCCGAGTTCGACAGCGGCCTCGAAACCACCGCGGTATACGACCACCCGCTGACCACGATGCCGGCGGCCGATGGCACGCACCTCGGCATCTTCTATCCGATCATGGGCCACATGGTCCATGCCGCCGCCGTGGAGGTGGACACCCGGACCGGCAAGGTGAAGATCCTCGATTACGTCGCAGTCCACGACTGCGGCACGGTGGTGAACCCGATGACCCTGGCGGGCCATGTGCGCGGCGGAACCGCGCAAGGCATCGGCACCGCGCTGTATGAACACTTTCGCTACGACGAGAGCGGGCAGTTGCTGACCGGCTCGTATGCCGACTATCACATCCCGACCGCGCACGAGATGCCGGCGCACATCCGCGTGGGCCATGTCGAGACGCCGTCGCCTTACACCGAGTACGGCATCAAGGGTGGTGGTGAAGGGGGTCGGATGGCGGCGCCGCCCGTGATCGTCCAGGCCATCGAGGATGCGCTCAAGGACCTCGGAGTTCAGCTGTCCGAGGTGCCTCTCACGCCACGCCGTCTTCGCGAGATCGTTCGCGCTGCGGGCGGTTAAGGTCCGCGAGGCTGTGCCGGGCCCGACACAGGCGCCCGGCGGCATTCGACATCGACCTTTGCAGGACACCCTCCATGGAACTGACCATAGAACGCCGATACCCCATCGGCGCGAGCGCAGCGCAGGCCTGGGCCGTGCTCTCCGACGTCACGGCCACGGCAGCCTGCCTGCCCGGTGCGACCATCACCGAACAGATCGACGCCACCCACTACAAGGGCACCGTCAAAAGCCGTGTGGGTCCAGCCACGATGAGCTTCGCCGGAGACATCGAGCTGCTGAGCCGCGACGACTCCCTGATGGCGCTGTCGATGCTGGGAAAGGGCGCCGATCGCTCGGGATCGTCTGCCAGCATGAAGCTCACGGCAAGCGTCGAGCCGGGCGAATCCGCAGCCGAATCGCACCTCGTCGGCGTGGCCACCGTGACGGTCAGCGGCAAGCTCGCCCAGTTTGGCAGCCGGCTCCTGCTGCCAGTCATCGATGCACTGCTGACGCAGTTCGCCGCGAACTTTGGCGCCGCTGCAACGGCGATCCCGAACCCAACCGCGATGCCGGTGCCGGACACAGGTTCGGCGCCTGCGGCAGGCGCAACACCCCCAGCACCTGCAAGCCCACCCAACGAACTCAATCTGCTGGCACTGCTGCGTGAGTTGTTGCGCAGCTGGGGTGCGCGGTGGTTCCGCAAGGACAGGGCGTGACAGCGCCGTTGTAGACGGCGGGCTCAGATTGAAGGCGCTGATGCCACTGATGCAGCTGACGCCACATGCGCGATGCCCGACAGAAACACATCGACGGCGGCGTCCACGATGCGCTCTGGATCTGCGATGTGCTGGTTGTAGATGAAGCGTCGGATGCCGATGTACAGGATCTGCCCCTGCAGACCCCAGACGGCATCTGACTCCACCGCGGTGATGGGCACCTGCTCGGGCGGCGCGAGCCCATAGGCGTGCCGCACCTCGGTGCAGATCGGTTGCACGATGCGGCTGTTGAGCAGGCTGATGTAGCGGTCGTTGATGTTCACACCGCGCAGGCCCGCGAAGAAGAAGATCCGAATCCACTCGTACGAGTAGATCACGGAGAGGTAGCTCTTGTAGAACCGGCGCAGCCGCGCATCGAAGGGCACTGCGCGATCCTTGAGCGCGTCTTCCCAATCGCTGCCCCACCGGCCCAGGTACATCTGCTGGTACACCCGCTCGACCAGTTCTTCTTTGGTGGGGAAGTACCTGAACAGCAGCGCATTGGTCACGCCCAGGCGTGCCGAGAGGTTGCGGGTCTGCCCCTCGAAGCCGACCTCGGCGAAGTAGGCGATGGCCGCCTCGACGATCAGCATCTTGCGCTCTGCCGGTGGCAGACGCCGCCGCACGGCTTGCGCGGACGCCGCGGCAGCAGGTGCAACGGTCTGCTTGCGCTTGAGCGACGGGCTCGTTCGGATGCGCTTCACGGCCGGCATGCGAGTGCGTTGGATCCAGAGATGAACCGGCCCTGATTCTAGAGGTCGAGGGCATTGACAGCCAACTTGGCGACCCCTATAAATGAGCAGCCGCTCAATTCTCGAACTGCAAACGGCGTGTTGCCCGCGCACCGCTCTCACAGCAAAGGAGACCGCCATGACCCATCGATTCGACGCTGCCAAATTCACTCTCGCTCATTTGCATGAGGTTGCCGCGCGCTGCGACAACTGGGGTCGCTGGGGCCCCGATGATGAGATCGGCACACTGAATTTCGTCGGTCCCCAGGAGGTCATCGCCGCCTCCAATCTGGTGAAGCGCGGGCGCGTCATCTCGCTGGGCCTGAACTTCGATCGCAATGGCCCGCAGCGGGGGCTGTGGGGCAATCGGTACAACCCGATCCACGTGATGCTGGCCACGGGCACCGATGCGGTTGCTGGCAACCAGGATGCGGGCGGCGTTCGCTATGCGGACGACGCGGTGTCGATGCCGCTGCAATGCGGGACGCAATGGGATGCGCTGGGCCACATCTTCTACGGCGACAAGATGTGGAACGGCTACGACGCGAGGCTGGTCGATGCCAATGGCGCCCAGAAGAACGGCATCGAGAAGGTCAAGGACCGCATGGTGGGCCGGGGGGTCCTGCTCGACGTGGCACACCACCTGGGCCGCAGTTCACTGGACGACGGTGAAGCCATCACCGGCGCCGACCTCGACGCCACGGCACGTGCGCAGGGGGTCGAGATCCGCCGCGGCGACTTCGTCATCGTTCGCACCGGACACATGGAACGCTGCCTCGCCGCTGGCGAATGGGGCGGCTACGCCGGGGGCGATGCACCAGGGCTCGCCTTCGAGACCGCCGAGTGGATCTACCAAAAGGAGATCGCCGCCATCTGCACCGACACCTGGGGCTGCGAGGTTCGCCCGAACGAAACCGACGACTGCTCCCAGCCATGGCACTGGGTTGTCATCCCGAAGATCGGCATCACGATGGGCGAGATCTTCTATCTGAAAGACCTGGCCGACGACTGCGCGAACGATCGCGTCTACGAATTCATGTTCGTCGCCCCGCCGCTGCCGATCACGCGCGCCGTCGGGTCACCGATCAACCCGATGGCGATCAAGTAGCAGCGCTGCAGAAATTCAGGTCAGCACGCATTGGGCGCCAGAGCGGCGCAGGCACTGTTCACCTGTGTTGCGGATCAATTGGTAGGCCGTGTTTCTACCGAACTAAATGGAAATTTTTGCGATATGCATAGAAGTTACCCATAAAGTTACCCATGCAGGTGCTCTGCTTTGGTGGCCCACATCCTGCGCGAGCGCCGAAGTGATCCATGGGCATGGGATTTGACCGAGGCTCTAGGCTTCGCGGTGCCAGCCTTCCGCCCCCAACGGCAGCGCATTCAGCTCCGCCCGTGATTCACGCCACTGCGGCCAGTATCGATCTAGGATCGCCGCGAAGTGCTCCCTATAGTTGAGCTCGATCAGGCCGCGCCGAACAAGAAGCTGTCCATCGACAGCACGCCGTGGGTGATGCCGCCTTCGATTACCTTGGCCGGCAAGGCTGAAGAAGCTGCCCCTGCTGCCACAAGCAACGGCCAAAAATGCTCAGGGGTCGGGTGCGCGTGACGTGCGTGTGTCGCCAACGCCAGCGTCTGGCGCAGCCGGACGCTGTCACCCTGAACGACGGCATTGCGCACCCAGGCGGCAAACTCGGCGACATAGGATTCGTCGCTCCCAGCACCTGTGCGGAACTCGGCGAGGTTGTGCGTCAGGCTACCGGAGCCCACGATCAGCACGCCCTCGTCGGCCAGTGGTGCCAGTGCCGCGCCGAAGGCCCAGGCGCCGTCGCTGTCCAGACGCGACGGCAGCGAGACCTGGAAGGCCGGTACGTCCGCTTTGGGGTAGAGGTGCCGCAGCGGTACCCAGGCCCCATGGTCCAAGCCGCGGCGCTCGTCCGACTGCGGGGACCAACCAGCGTCGGCCAGCAATTCCAGCGCACGCTGCGCCAGCGCCGGGTGGCCATCGACCGGATAGGTGATCTCGTAGAGCGCAGGGTCGAAACCACCGAAGTCGTGGATCGTCTGTGGCCGGGCGGCCAGGCCGACACGCGGGCTGGGCGTCGTCCAGTGCGGCGACACCACCAGCACGGCACGGGGTCGTGGCAGAGCCTGGCCCAGCGCGGTCAACTTAGGCCCGGCCAAGCCGGGCTCGATCGCAAATGTCGGCGCGCCGTGCGAGACGAACAGGCTGGGTAAGCGAGTCATGGTGTGGGTGATCCCGGCTGGGTAGGGTGATCGCTCGGTCGTTCAGCGAGTCGTGCTGCGTGCAGCGAGCGCAGCGTCGACCGACAGCCGGCCGGCACCGCTGATCAGCAGCGAGACCGAGACCGCAAGCAATGCCAAGGCGTATTCGTAGCCGTTGTTGGCCATGAACAGACCGTGGCTGATGTGTACTGACAGGATGGCGACGGCCATGGCGAAGATCAGGACAGCCGAGGCCGGGCGCACCAGCAGTCCGAACAGCAGCGCCAGACCCCCAAAGAACTCGGCACTGCCCGCCAGCAAGGCCATCAGATAACCCGGCGTGAGGCCCAGCGACGCCATGAACTGGCCCGTACCTTCCAGGCCGTAGCCGCCAAAGACGCCGAACAGCTTCTGCGCGCCGTGCGCGACGAAGATGACACCGACGGGCAGGCGCAGGGCGAGCGGGGCCCAGCCAGCGTCGGTGGCCAGCAGACGTTGGATGGCGCGGGGGGTGGCGGTGTTGCTCATGGTCTGCTCCGATCGTGAGGTGGTTAGTCAATGACCAGACTTTAGGAGTTGCGGCCCAAGAGATAAACATGGTTGAATGAGATCAACTGTCCCGATAAGTGAGACAAATGGATCGATTCGAGGAGATGCGTGTGTTCGCCGCCGTGGTTGATGCTGGCAGCTTCGTCAGGGCGTCGGACGCGCTCGACATGTCGAAGGCAGCGGTCTCCCGTTATGTCGCAGAGCTGGAGTCACGGTTGGGCGTCCGGCTGCTGCATCGCACCACCCGCAAGCTCTCGCTGACCCCGGAAGGTGAGGTCTTTCATGGACGCTGCCGCGAACTGCTGGGCGGCGTCGACGAGGCCGAGACGGAGATCACCTCACGCAGCGGCGAGGCCAGTGGCCTGTTGCGCATCAACGTGCCCTTCTCCTTCGGCCTGCTGCACCTCGCACCGCTGTGGCCGGAGTTCATGGCCCAGCACCCGAAGGTAACTCTGGACGTGACGCTGGCCGACCGCGTGGTTGATCTCGTGGAAGAGGGTTTCGACATGGCCGTTCGCATCGCCCGCCTGCCCAACTCGTCCCTGGTCAGTCGGCAGCTCACGTCGACACGGTTGGTGCTGTGCGCGTCGCCCGCGTACCTGGAAGCGCACGGGCAGCCGGCGGATCCCGCCGACCTCACCAATCACTATGTGCTGGCGTACAGCCTGTTCTCGATGGGCGAGCAGTGGGAGTTCACTGGGCCGGAGGGAGTGGCGTCAGTGAAGGTGACGCCACGCCTGCGAACCAATAGCGGCGACACCTGCCGCGTGGCCGCTCTGCGCCACCAGGGCATCGTGCTGCAACCCACCTTCCTGGTCGGACCGGACCTGCTGGCCGGTACGCTGGTGGAGCTGATGCCGTCTTGGCGCTCAGTCGAACTAGGCGTCTACGCGGTTTACCCCTCGCGCAAGTTCGTCTCGCCCAAGGTCCGCCTGATGATTGAGTTTCTGGTCAACGCCTTCGCGATGCACGCATGGCCAGCGTGACGGATCACGCAGCGAGGTAGAGGTGTGGGTGGGGGGACACCGGCATCCGTGATGAACCGGTATCTTGGCCCGATTGAACATCCCCCACCCCACGCCTCAAGGACTCAATCGCCGCCGCGCAGGTTCTGCACCTGGAACAGGCTGGGCGGGTTCATCTTCGAGTCGATCTGGCCTTTGAACTGGCCGGTCGTGCAGTGCTTGCTCTGCACGTCGACCATCGAGAACGAGTCGTCGATGGCGATGCCACTGCCCTTGTTGATCGGCAGATGGTGGTCGGGATGCGACTTGCCGATGGTCCAGGATTTCCACAGCTCACCCTTGCGGTCGTATATCAGCGTGCGGTTGATGTTGTAGACCTGCGCGTCGATGTGGAGCACACGCTTGCTGACCGGGTGCGACGGGTTCACCGGAGCAGCTTCAACCACGTACACCTTGCGCAACTGCCAGGTGATGTCCGGGAAGCATCCGCCAAGCCCGCCGAAGTTGATGAACTTGTAGCCGTCGGCCTCGGGCGGCATGTCGGTTGCGAGCTTCTGGTCGTTGTGGTTGTAGTACGGCATCAGAATGTTCTTGGTGCCCTTGTACGTCCACTTCATGTCCGAGATGCGGCCGTTGTAGCCCTCGAAGTCCTCGATCATCAGATCGGAACCGAGGAATGCATCGGTCGTTTGCGCGGTGGCCAGCCGTCGCACGCGGCGTTGGAAGCCAAGGTACAGGTAGGCATCGCTCAACTTGGTGTCGTCTCCATTGATCTGGATCAACAGTTGTGTGAACTTCAAGTCTTGCGGCTCCAGCACGTTCACGTAAATGCCGCGGAACAGGTTGGCAGGGTTGGGCACCACCTCGGGGATCGGCTCGTGGCGCACGCGGTGCTGGAAGTTCAGGAAATGGAAGTTGAACTTGATCTGTCGCTCGACCTGGCCCGTCGTCAGGTTGCGGTATTTCCAGTAGAACGGATAGATGGCGGCGTTGTCGCCCCAGTTGATGCCGTACTTGTAGTTCCACGCGATCTTGTCGCCGGCCTGCGGGTCGCTCAGGCTGGGCTCTTCGGGAAATGGCCGACCTGCGACGAATCCGGTGATCTCGCCGGTCTTTGCACCGAGCTTGGCCTTGTTGATGTTTTTTCGGGTCGCTTCCACGTAATTCGGCTCCATTTCGAACGACGTGGTCGCACCCACCTTCAGTTCGGTCCAGCCGTTTTTGACCATCGTGTAGAGCCCTTCGTCGAGCACCTCCTTGAACTGCTCGACATTGGCTTTGCTGACCACGGTGCCCGGGGTCAGGCCGGGAAAGCTGGGCACGCCCGACTTGTAAGGCCGGAACGAGGCGTCGACGTCGGCCTCGGTGGCTGCGAATGTGGCGCTGCACAGCAGCCCACAGGCCATCGCGACGGCGGTGAATGAGGTCTTCATGGCATGTCTCCTGTTGTTCAGAATTTGTAGCGAAGCGTCGCGAAAATCTCGTCTTCCTTGAAAGCCGCGCCGATCGGCCCGGCACGGAAGCGCCCGAGCGGCTCGAACCCGCCGAGCCCACGCGAATAGGCGGTGGTCGGGTTGCTGTCACCGACCGGCGCCGTGAACGGCCCCCAGGGATTGCAGCTTCGGCAATCGTCGAACTTGTCGCGACCAATGCCTCCTAGCTTGAAGTTGCCGCCGATGGTGAACTTCAGGTTGTCGCTGAACAGCCACTCCAGCGACGGCGCAGCAGCCATTGCTCTGGCCTGAAAGTCGCGCGCGAAGATCACCTGAGGGCTCAGGCGGTCGTTCATCAGGAAGGCCTTCACGAGCAAGGTGGCGATGACGTTGTCTTCCCAGTCGGGCATGCCCACTGGACCGAACTGATCGCTCTTGCGTTGGTGGTCGAAGATGTGCTGGTAGAAAATCTGCCCCGAGAAAAGCGTCGTGCGCGATGTGCTGATGAACGGCACGAAGGTTGGCCGGTCGATCCCGATAACGCTTCTGAAGACCTCGTTCTTCGAATAGAGCTGCGGCTTCAGAGTGTTGGCGAACTCTTCGCCCTTGGTCACCGCGGCCTCCACCCGAACTGCAGCACCGATGCTCTCGAAGGCAACGTCCATCGACCCGCCGATCAGGTGAACCCGAGGGAACTCCATGTCGAACGAAATCAGATAAGGCCAGGCATTGCGGAACTCACCGGTGAACGCGTTCACCGCGCGCTTCCCGCCGTGTAGCGAGGGCAATTGCGAGCGGAACGTCAGCGCATTCAGCGAGAACGACACGCCGCCTTTCGTCACGCCCTCGAACTTGACGCCGAGCTGTGTGTTCTTCAGGCTCCAGCTGGGCAAGTGCACCCTGTTCAGGCCAATCTGGCCGGGGCCGAAGTTGGTCGCCAGCAGCGTGTCCGGAGCAACGTTGGCGAAATTGGCCACAGTTCCACCGTTGTCCCAAAGGTTCTTCAGGCCACGGAACAGGCAGCCGGCATCGAGGATCACGTTGGCCGTGCCGCACTGCCCGAGGTTGTTCGGCCTGAATTTGTCAAAGTTCCAAATCACCTGCAGGTTGCGCTCCTGCAGGATGTCGCCAGCACCCATGCGGTACTCGGCCTGCGCGATCCACATCGGTATACGAATGTCCTGCAGCTCGTCGTAGATGTTGTTGCGCGAATAGTCGACTGGGTTGATGACGTCGAGCACGCGAAACAGGTCGGTGCGACCCCACACCACCTGCTGCTTGCCGAGCTTCAAGAACAGGGTCTTGCCTTCTTCAAGCGGGATCGTGTTCCGCACATAGGCTTCGCGGATGAAGTCGAGGCGACTGTTGAATTCAGGAAATTCGAGGTCCGACCGGTCCTGATCGCCATAGCCTCCGAAATTAGCGCAACCGCGATGGTCGGTATCACACGGTCGTACCGGGGTTGCAAATGCCACTCCGCCGGCGATCGGATGCCAGCGATCGCCAAGCACGCGCAGGCCCTTGTTAGGACTGGCGGCCAGCAGATCGGAGCTGTTTAAGAACTTGTTGTTGACGAGACCAAGACCTGCCACTGTGTCGTGGTCCACGACCAATCCTCCAGACGAAGCGCCCAGGCCGCCGTACGCTGCGGGCAGCCGCGCACCACCGGCGGTACTCTGCAGCGTGATGGCGCCGCCGGCCTGACGGCCATACTCGTCCGAGTTCATTCGATAGACGCCGTCAAAGGTACCGCGGAGGATCCCGCGGAAAACCCAGCCGCCAGTCAGATTCTTGGTTGCGTCGATCTGTGCGGTATTGCGGAACTTCGATAGGCCGACCGTCGAGCCGGTGGCATCCTTGCCGCGGGCGCGTGTGTCGTTTTCGTAATAGAAATCCACCTCCCACGGGTCTTTGATCTCGCCGAGATCGGGCAGGTTGTTCGCCGCGGTTTGCGCGCCTACAGGTCCGAATGCGCCGGCGAAACACAGCAACGCAGCCCCTTTGATGGCCCGACGAATGCGTGAATGCATGTCGGGACTTGTCCCTTTCGATGTCATCTTGTGCCTCCTCTGTCGTTCTGGTTTCTGGTCTTTGTCACAGCCCCCATGCGGCTGCACCCTCTCGCTCAGGTCACCGCCGCGTTGCGGTGTGATCGCTCGGTCACCTCCTTGTGGGAGTTGACGGGCATGTGGGCTTCCTGAAGAACACCGTTGGCGCCGTAGTGCGACGCGATCACGAAGTGCGGCTTGAACACCACGCACCATGCGGGAACGATGAACATCGCTGCCACCGCGTTGACGATCAACATGAAGGACAGCAGCACGGCCGCATCCGACTGGAAGCGCAGGTCGGACATGAAGATCCAGAGCACGACGCCGGCAATCAAGGTGGCGGCGGTGAACGACACCGCATAGCCGGTGGTGGCGACCGCGGTGACGACCGCCTTGTGGATGTTGCGGGTGTGCGCCATCTCCTCGCGGATGCGGTCCATGAAGTACACCGCGTAGTCGATGCCGACACCGACACCCACCGCAATCACCGGCACGGTGTTGACGCTGATGCCGATCTGCGCCCAACCCATGTACGCATAGGTCATCAGCGTCGAGAACAACATCGGTAGCACCATCAACCAGCCGGCGTGGATGCTCTGGTAATACGCCATCACCAGCAGGAAGGCGATCAGCATCACCGCCGGGATGATGATCATGTGGTCGGTGTGCAGGGCCTGATTGCCTGCTGCGGTGACGCCGATGATTCCACCACCGAGCTCGATGTGCAGCCCGGGCACCTGCGGCTCGATCTGGCGGATGCCTTCTTGCGCCAGCGCGACGATGCGTGCCACGGTGTCAGCTTGGTGGTCCTTGTAATAGAAGACGACGTCGGCCTCGTTCTCGTCTGCGGTGACGAATTCCTTCAGCGCGCCGGGGATCGGGCTCGACGCGAGGTAGGCGAACATCAGCCCACCAATTTCAGAGGCGCTGTCGGGCAACTGGAACCAGCGCGGATCGTCGTTATGCGTCAGCCGGTTGACCACGCGCACGACGCCAGGAAGCGCTTTCGTGCCACCGAGCCCCGGGTCGGTCAGCATGTGAGCCTGGAAGTGCTCGATCGCGGCCATGACCTCGGGACGCTTGATACCGCCCTTGTCGTCGGTACGCACCGACACATGCAGCTCTTCTGAGCCTGGAAATCGGTTGTTGATCGCGGTGGTCGAGACGTTGTAATCGTGCGTCTTGTGCAGCAGCGGGCTGCCGGGCTCCGACTCACCGAGCTTCACCTTCGAGACGAAGTACGCCCCGCCCATCGCCAACGCCAGCGCCAGCAGCAGGATCACGCGCGCGCCACCATTGGTACCGCCGGTGGCGGCCATCATCCGGCCGAGCGCCTTGCGCACGCCTTCGTTCTCGTTGTGCATTTGCTTCGGCTGCGGCAGCACCGTCAGCGCCAGCGGCACCATGAAGTGCACCGTCCAGATCACCGAGAAGGCCCAGAAGCCAGCGGCGATGCCGAGCTTGTGGTTGAACGGCGCCGCACCGAGCACCAGCACGGCGATGCCTACCGCGTCGACGATGATCGCCAGCGAGCCCGGCCTGAACAATGCGTCCAGAGAATTGCGTGCAGCCTTCTTGCTGTCGTGAACGATCGCCAGTTCTTCGTAATAGCGCGAGACCAGTTGCACACCGTGCGACGTGGCGCGTGCGGCGATCAGGAACGGGATCGGCAGCGACAGCGGCTCCAGGTTGATGCCCATGATCGACATGAACCCGAGCCCACAGATCGACGACAGCGCGATGCCCAGCAGCGGCAGCGCGATGCCGTACAGGCGGCGGAAATACAGGATGAGCAGCAGCGCCATCAGCAGCAGCGTGTAGGCGAGGATCTGGACGATCTGACCGAGGTAGGTGTAGACCCAGCCGGTCAGCACCGGGTTGCCAGTCACATGAATGGCGTGACCGGGCTGTGCCAGCGTTTCACGCAACTTTTGCAGCGCAGCAAAAGTCTTGGGGTAGTCGATGTCGCCTTCGTTGAGCTGCGCCTTGATCAGCGCGGCCTTCAGGTCGGGCGAGACCAGCAGGCCGTAGATGGCAGGATTGGCGACCACATCCTTCTTTAATTGCTCCAGCTCGGCGGCGCTGCGCTCGGGCTTTTGCGCGTCGTAAAACGACTCCGACACGAAGCCGCCTTCCGGCGACAGGTAAACCTTGCGCGCGGTGCGATGCGTCAGCGACGACACCAGGTTGTGGTTGACGCTCGGCAGGTTGTCGAGGCCCTGCGTCGCTTCGTTGATCAGCTTCAGCGTCTTGTCGTTGAAGATCGTGCCCTGGTCGACCTCGATCGCCATCACGATCATGTTGGCGCCGCCGAAGTTTTCCTTCAAGCGGTTGTAGACCTTGATGTACGCATGCTGCTGCGGCAGCAGGTCGGAGAAGTCGGAGTAGATGCGCAACTTGGGCAGCGCCAGCGCGAACAGCAACGTGACCCCGAAGATCATGGACAGCACGATCTTCGGGTTGGCAAAGAGC
This sequence comes from Burkholderiales bacterium PBB1, assembly GCA_002255905.1. GTDB lineage: Bacteria > Pseudomonadota > Gammaproteobacteria > Burkholderiales > Burkholderiaceae_C > PBB1. Next base: position 206,311 of record NKIN01000003.1, on the reverse strand, counting down.
CAGGTTTCTCCGCGATGAAGGATGCGGGTGATGAGTTTGCGAGCGGGGGCGATCATGAGGATGTTCTCGGATTCGGGAAACAGAAGTGCTGCGCGGCAGGTCAGCGGTTGCTGTCAGTGGAGACGGTGGCAACTCGGCGTAACAGGCCGACGGGCCCGCCGACCAGCAGCGCGTTCGGCCCGACCAGCGACACGCCAGCACCGAGGGACGCGGGCATCGCATCGGGGTAGCTGACGGCGCGCCACGTGTCACCGTCGAGACGGGCTACCGTGCCGACGGCGCCGACGCCGTAAGGCACACCGTGGTGCATGAACAGCCTGTACAGCGGCGCGCCGGTCGCGTTGTTCTGCGCCTGCCAGGTGCGACCCCCATCGAGTGTTTGCATGACTTGCCCAGCGATACCGCTGGTCCAGCCTTCGTTTCGATTGGCGAACAGGGTCGCGTAGGGGTAGAAGTCGCCCGGCACCGGAGGCCGCTTGACCCACGTTGTGCCGCCGTCTTCGGTGACCAGCACATTGCCGAACTCGCCGGTGGCGACACCGAAGTCCTTGTCGACGAACTGCAAGGTCGTGTACTGCACGTCCTGGCCCTGGTCGGTGACGGTCCAGGCAGCACCGCGGTCACGACTGACAGCGATCACTGAACCGGTGCCGCTGACCCACCACGCACCCGCCGCATCGCAGGCCACCGCCAGCGGCGTGTGAGGGCGTTCCAGCTTGACCGATGTCCACCGCTTTCCGGCCACGTCCGACGACCAGACGCGGCTGTAGAAATCGATGCCAACGAAGCTGCCGTCTGGGCAGGCGGCGAGGCCGATCATCGATGCGCCGGACGCTGGCTCACGCTCCCAGGTCGTGCCCTGGTCGGCCGAGACCAGCACCACACCAGACTGGGTGCCCGCCACCACCACCTGTCCGTTGGTGGCGACTGCCTGCGTCAGGTCGTGGCGCTGCACGGGCCGCGACCGCGTCGCCGCCACGCTGCTCAGATCGGGCTCCACCGAACAGGCGGCAAGGCCCATCACCGAGCAGACTATCCACACACACAGACTACGCACATCGTCTCCTTGCTTTGTTCTATTCAGGGCATGGCTACGCCCCGGTCACCGTGGCGACCCGTCTTCAACCCCTCCGAGCTCCAGCGCGGGACTGCGCGCGCCGGGCGACTTCCGCTGTCTCTCTATCGACCCATGTCCTTGGCCGACACGCCGGCAATTCCCCAATGCGCTGCGGGCACTTCCTGGATCAGCACGCGCACGGTGTTGACAGGCGCACCGACCGCTTCAACGAGCGCCTGCGTGACCTTCTCGATGACCGCCTTCTTCTGCGCTTCGGTGCGGCCTTCGATCATGTAAATCTGGGCAAATGGCATCTTGGGTACTCCTGAGTTCTTCGATGTGGCGGTGCTCAGGCGAAACGGATCGACACCGACCCCATGCCTTGCACCCGCAGCGTGATGTGATCGCCGGCGCCGACAGCCACCGCTTCGGTGATGCCGCCAGACAGCACCAGCGTGCCAGCAGGCAGGGTCTCGCCGTGCTCGGCGAGCTTGTTGACCAGCATCGCAATGGCAGCGGCCGGGTGACCCAGCACCGCGGCACCGGCGCCCAACGCGACGACCTCGCCGTTCTTCTCCAGCACGATGCCGGTGGTGCGCAGATCGACCCCGGCCGGCGCCACGCAGGCGCCACCGACGACGAAACGGGCGGCCGAGGTGTTGTCGGCGATGACGCTCTTCAGATCGAATTTGAAGTCGCGGTAGCGGCTGTCGATGACCTCGATGCCTGGCATCACGAAGTCGGTCGCCGCCAGCACCGCGCCGATGTGGCAACCCGGGCCCTTAAGCTCGCTGCGGGTGACGAACGCGATCTCGGGTTCGACCTTCGGGTGGATCAGCTCGGACACCTTGCAGACACCGCCGTCGGGTACTGCGGTGTCGTCGGCGAGGTAGCCGAACACCGGGCTGTCCACGCCCATCTGCTTCATCTTGGCGTACGAGGTCAGCCCCGCCTTCAGGCCGATCACCTTCAGCCCGCGCGCCAGCTTGCGACGGCGCCCGGCATCCTGGATGGCATAGGCGTCGGCCCAATCCATCTCAGGGTGCTCGTCGGTCACCTTCAGCGTGTCGCGCGCTTCGAGCTGGCAGACATCGAGCCGCTCCGCCAACCGCTCAATGGTCGAGGAATCGAGGCTCATGCGGCCACCTTCTGTGCTTGCGCACGCTGGTGCGCCATCGTCATCGCGGTGTCTTCGATCATGTCTTCCTGGCCGCCGACCATGCCGCGTCGGCCCAGTTCGACCAGCAGGTCGCGCGCCGGCACACCGTACTTTTCGCCGGCACGTTTGGCGAACAGTAGGAAGCTCGAATAGACGCCCGCATAACCCAGCGTCAGCGAGTCGCGATCGATGCGGATCACGTGGTCCATGATCGGCACGACCAGGTCTTCGGCCACGTCCTGGATCTTGAACACGTTGACCCCAGTTTCGATCCCCATCCGATCGCAGACTGCGATGAAGACTTCCATCGGCGTGTTGCCGGCGCCGGCACCCAGACCGGCCGCAGCGGCGTCGATGCGATTGGCACCGGCATCGACGGCCGCCAGCGAATTGGCAATGCCCATGGCCATGTTGTGGTGGCCATGGAAACCAAGCTCGGTCGCGGGCTTCAGCGCACGGCGCACGGCGCCCAGGCGAGCGGTCACGTCGTCGGGCAGCATGTGGCCGGCCGAGTCGGTGACGTACACGCAGTTGGCACCGTAGCCTTCCATCAACCGTGCCTGCTCGACGAGCTTCTCGGGGCTGGCCATGTGCGCCATCATCAGAAAGCCGACGGTGTCCATGCCGAGTTCGCGCGCTTTTCGGATGTGCTGCTCAGACACATCGGCCTCGGTGCAGTGGGTGGCGACGCGGATCGTGTTGACGCCCAGGTCTTTGGCCATCAACAGGTGATCGACGGTGCCGATGCCGGGGATCAGCAGCGCCGACACCTTGGCCCGCTTCATCAACGGGATCACTGCGCCGAGGTAGGCCTCGTCGGTGTGCGCCGGGAAGCCGTAGTTGACCGAACTGCCGCCGAGCCCATCGCCGTGCGTGACCTCGATCAACGGCACGCCCGCCGCGTCAAGTCCGCAGGCGATGGTCTTCATCTGGTCGAGCGTCATCTGGTGGCGTTTCGGGTGCATGCCGTCACGCAGCGTCATGTCGTGGACGGTGACTTGTCTGCCCTTGAGGTTCATCGTGAAGCTCCTGTGGGTAAGGGGGTGTTCAAGCGGAGACGGCTTCGAGCGTCAGGGTGCCGGCAATCATTTCTTCGGCAAACATCTCGGCGGTGCGGGCCGCAGCGGCGGTCATGATGTCGAGGTTGCCGGCGTACTTCGGCAGGTAGTCGCCGAGGCCCTCGACCTCCATGAAGATGGAGACACGATGGCCATCGAAGACCGGGCCGTTGACCAATTTGTAGCCCGGCACATAGCGCTGCACCTCGGCAATCATTTGATGGATCGAGGCGGTGATGCGCTCACGATCGGGCGCCGTCTCGGTCAGGCAATGCACGGTGTCGCGCATGATCAACGGCGGCTCGGCCGGGTTGATGATGATGATGGCCTTGCCCTTCTTGGCGCCGCCCACACGCTCGATGGCGCCGGCGGTGGTGCGGGTGAATTCATCGATGTTCTTTCGCGTGCCCGGGCCGGCCGAGCGGCTGGCCACCGTGGCGACGATCTCGCCGTAGGCCACCGGCTGCACCCGCGACACCGCAGCCACCATCGGGATCGTGGCCTGGCCACCGCAGGTGACCATGTTGACGTTCATCTCGCGCCGGCCGATGTGCTCTTTCAGATTGACCGGCGGTACGCAATACGGGCCGATGGCCGCAGGCGTCAGGTCGATCATCATCACGCCCAGCGCATTGAGCTTGCGCGAGTTCTCGGCGTGCACATAGGCGCTGGTGGCGTCGAACGCGATCTGAATGCCGTCGGCCTTGACGTAGGGCAGCAGCCCGTCGACGCCATCTGACGTGGTCTTGATGCCCAGTTCGCGGGCGCGCTTCAGGCCATCGGAATTCGGGTCGATGCCAACCATCCAGACGGCCTCCAGCACCGGGCTGCGCTGCAGCTTGGCGAGCAGGTCGGTGCCGATGTTCCCGGGCCCGATCAGGGCGCACTTGATCTTCTTCATGTCATGGGCTTTCAATGGAAGCGGACCGAGCAACCGCCCAGCCCACCGATGGAAACGCGGAAGTTGTCGCCGGCCTGTGCGTTGAACATCGCCGCCAGCGCGCCAGAAAGAATCACCTCGCCAGCCTTCAGTCCGATGCCGAGCCGGCCCAGCGTGTTGGCGAGCCAGGCCACCGCATTGACGGGCGAGCCGAGGGCGGCCGCACCGGCACCGGTGGCGACGATGTCGCCGTTCTTCTCCAGCACCATGCCGCAGGTAGTGAGGTCGATGCGCCGGGGATCGACCGCGCGATCGCCGAGCACGAAGACGCCGCAGGAGGCGTTGTCGGCGACGGTGTCCTGGATCTTGATCTTCCAGTCCTGGATGCGCGAATCGACGATCTCGAAGCACGGCATCACGCACTCTGTCGCGGCCAGCACGTCAGCGTTGCCGATGCCGGGACCGATCAGGTCCTTCTTCAGCAGGAAGGCAATCTCGCCCTCCGCTTTCGGCTGGATCAGCGTCTTGCTGTCGATGCTGCCGCCGTCATTGACGATCATGCCGCTCAGCAGGTGGCCGAAGTCGGGCTGGTAGACGCCCAGCATGTTCATCACCGCCCGCGAGGTGACGCCGATCTTCTTGCCGACGATGCGCTCGCCCGTGGCGGCAATGCGCCGCTCGATCATCACCATCTGGATGCGGTACGCATCGTCGATGGTGATGTCTGGGTCTTGCGTTGTGAGCGGTGCAATCGGCTCGCGTTGCGCCAGCGCCTGGTAGAGCGCGGCGCCGTGGTGCTGGATGCGGTTGATGTCCATGGGGTGCATGTGGTCGTAAGTGAATCGGGTCAGGCGGCGCGCGCGGTGGCTGCGGTCGCCTGCGCGTCGGCCTCGGCCAGGAAGTTGCTGACCAACTGGACAAAGCGTTCGGTGTGCTCGATCTGCGTCCAGTGGCCACAGTGGCCAAAGACATGGAGCTGCGAATTCGGAATCCACTGCGCCAGCGTCAGCGAGGTGCTCATCGGGATCACCTGGTCCTCGCGACCGTGGATCACCAGCGTCGGGTGCGGCAGCGCGCGGATGTCACCCTCGGGGCTCGTCAGCGCATCGACCGAGCGCTGGCGCGGCGCCGGGAACATCGCTGCGAACGACTCCTGGAAGCCGGGCCGGATGCTGGCCTCGTAGCGCAGCTTGGCCAGCTCGTCGTTGACGAGGCGGCGGTCGTGCGCGAACACATCCATGATGCGGCGCATGTTCTCGAACGACGGCGTGTAGCCCCACACTGCGTCCAGCCCCGCAGTGATGGGGAAGCTGACACCGACGCTGCCCATCAGCACCAGCCGGCGCACGCGCTGCGGGTGGCGGCAGGCCAGTGCCAGCGACAGCGCACCGCCGAAGGAATTGCCGACCAGGTCGGCCTGCGCAATGTCGAGCTGATCGAGCAGATCGACGGCCTGCTGCACCCAGGCGTCCATCGTGTAAGCGCTGTGCTGGTCAGGCGGCTGCGGCCGCTCGGTGTAGCCGAAGCCCAGCATGTCGGGTGCGATCACGCGCCGCTGCGTGGCGATGCGCGGCAGCACCAGCCGCCAGTTGGCCCAGGCGCTGACACCCGGGCCTGAGCCGTGGACGAACAGGGTCGGAGGCTGCCCTGGCGCCGATGTGCCCATGACATGCACATTGCTGGCGAACCCACCGGTGCGGATCGCGGTGCCGATTTCAGGATTGCTGACAGTGATGGGGGAATTCATGGTCAGGCCCTCAGAGCTTGATGCAGACATTGCGCAGCTCGGTGTAGAACTCGAGCGAGTGAACGCCGCCCTCGCGGCCGATGCCGGAGGCCTTGGCGCCACCGAATGCAGTGCGCAGATCGCGCAGGAACCAGCTGTTGATCCAGCAGATGCCGACCTCGACCTGCTTTGCGACGCGATGCGCACGGCCCAGGTTCTGCGTCCACACGGTGGTCGCGAGCCCGTACTCGGTGGCGTTGGCGAGCGCGATGGCCTCGTCTTCGGTGTCGAACGGCGCGACGTGCACGCACGGCCCGAAAATTTCCTCGCGGATCGCCGCAGCCGATTCGGGCAGGCCGGTCCAGATGGTCGGCTGCACCCAGTGGCCCTCGGCCAGTGCGCCTGTCATCGCGGGCACACCGCCGCCGGTGACGACGGTGGCGCCCTCTTCGACGGCCTTGCGGTAGTAGCCCAGCACCTTGTCGCGGTGCTCGGCCGAAATCAGCGGCCCGAGGCCGACGCCAGGTTGGTCAGACGGGCCGACCTTCAGCGCCTCGGCCTTGGCCTTCAGCGCGGCGACGAATTGATTGAAGATCCCGCGCTGCACGTAGACACGCTCGGTGCCCAGGCAGACCTGTCCGCAATTCTCGAAGGCCGAGCGGGTGATGCCAGCGACCGCCTGGTCGAAGTCGGCGTCGTCAAACACGATGCCGGCGTTCTTGCCGCCGAGCTCGAACGACACCTTGCGCACGCCCTGCGCGGCGGCGGCCATGATGGCCTCGCCCGTGCGGGTCTCTCCCGTGAAGGTGATCGCATCGACATCGGGGTGACGGGTCAGAAACTCACCGGCCGACGCGGGGCCGAAACCGTGCACCACGTTATAGACGCCGGGGGGTACGCCGACGGTGCTCATCACCTCGCCCAGCAGCGTTGCGGTGGCGGGGGTCTCCTCCGACGGCTTGACGACCACGGTGTTGCCGCAGGCCAGTGCCGGGCCGACCTTCCAGGTCATCAGCAACAACGGGAGGTTCCAGGGGCAGACCACCGCGATGACGCCGAGCGGCGTGCGAAGCCCGTAGTTGATCGCGCTGCCGCCATCGGGCGTCGCCATCTCGAAACTCTCAGTCGGCACGTTCTTGATGATGTCGGCGAACACCTTGAAGTTGGCCGCGCCGCGCGGGATGTCGATGTGCGAAGCCAGCGACAGCGGTTTGCCGGTGTCTGCGATCTCCGCTTGCAGAAAGTCGTCGAAGCGGCGGTTGATTTCATCGGCAACCGCATAGAGCATCTCGACACGCTTGACCACCGTCATGCGGCCCCAGTCGCCCTTCAGCGCAGCACGGGCCGATGCGACGGCCGCATCGACCTCGCTGCGACCGGCTTCGTGCACCAGACCCAGCACACGGTTGTCCACCGGTGCGCGGTTGGGAAAGGTCTTGCCGGTGGCGACGAATTCGCCGTGGATGAAATTCAGAAACTGTTTCATGGGAATCGCTTCAAACTGGTTGCGGTTGCTGGCTCATTGCGGCCGGTCACTCAATCCGATGGCGGCCAGCCCGGCCCGCGCGCACGCCGCGTCCTGTTCGGCCGACGCGCCCGACACACCGATCGCACCAACGCAGTCCGGGCCGGCGTAGATCGGCACCCCGCCGCCGAGCACCACCAAGCGGGGCCGCTGCGGAATGGCGGCATGCAGCGCCGCGTCGCTCTCCAGCAGCGCGGGCCAGCACTCGGTCGCAAAACCGAAGCCGGCCGCGGTGTAGGCCTTGTCAATGGCGATGTCGATCGAATGCAAAAACGAGCCTGGCATCCGAAGGAACGCCATCAGCAGCCCGCTGCCGTCGGTGGCAGCCGCGTTGACGTGCACGCCGAGACCACGCGCATGCGCCACTGCCGCCGCGACGGCCGTGTGCGCCGCCTCGTCGGTCAGCGTGTGCTGGAGCGTGGTCGCTGCCATGTCAGGTCACGACGTTGAGGAAAGCTTCATTGAGCTTGCGGTCGTGATAAAAAATGGCTCGACCCAGCTCGTCGTCGGTCCAGGTCAGGGTCGGCCGGTCCGGGTAGTGCACGTAGCCACCGGAGAACACCTCGTTGCGGTTGCCGCTCGGATCGAAGAAATAGATCGTCTCGCCGCGCGTGATGCCGTGTCGCGTCGGCCCGATGTCAATCGACACGCGCTTGCGGGTGATGATGTCGGCCGCCTTCAACACCTCGCCCCAGTTGTCGAGCAGGAACGACGCGTGGTGGAACTTGTTTTTCTGCGGGTGGCGGATGAAGGCAACGTCGTGCGGCTTGGTCGAGCAGCTCAGGAACGCGGCGATCAGCAACTGGTCCGGGCCGGCGACCACGCGCTCGGCCAGCTCGAAACCGAGCACCTCGGTGAACAGCTTGACGGTGCCATCCAGGTCATCGCCGTACAGCAGGCAGTGGTCGAAGCGCGTGGGCGACATGCCCTTCAGCCCGTCGGGATAGATCTCCGGATTCACCAGCGGCATGCCGTTGCCGACTTGGTCCTTCTCGGCATACAGCTCGATCGAATGCCCGGTCGGTACGGTGAAGCGAAAGCGCTGGCCCGTCGCCAGCATTTCGCCTGCTTCGATCCATTGAAGTTGAGTGCACAAGCCGCTGGCCTTGATGTCGTCGGCCAGCTTCTTCAGCGTGGCGGGCGAATCGACACGAAAGCCCATGAAGTCCATGCCGGCTTCGTCGGCCTCACGCAGCACGACGCTGTGGTGGTCATGCTCGTCCCAGGCCTTCAGATACACGCGGCCCTCAGCGTCGCGCCCCGTTTCCCACAGGCCGATCACTTCGGCGTAATGCTTCACTGCGGCCGCCATGTCGAGCACGCGCAGTTGCACATGCCCCGGCCTCAAAACACCTGTCATTGCCATGTCGAGTCTCCTGGTCGTTTCTTGTGTTGTCAGAGCGTCGGGCGCTGCGCACGGCGCGCAGCGTCCAGAAAAGAATCCTTGGGTCCGCGCTCGACGCAACGCGCCATCGCGTCAATCGCCCGCAGTTGCACGTCGCTCACCGGGTAGGCGCGGCACGCCAGCACCACGCCCGCGGCCTCATCGCTCTCGCTGACGTGACAGCGGCTCATCTTCTCGGTGCGCACGGCGCCGGCTTCGATGCGCACCTTGCAAACCCCACAGCCGCCACCCCGGCAACCCACAGGAATGCCCCGTCGGGCCAGTGCTTCCATGCCTTCGAGCAGGGTTCGCGTGTCAGTGCAGACATAGGTTTCGTCCGTGTTCTGGATGCGTATTTCGTAGCGCGGCATGGTTGAACTCATCCCAGCCAGAAGGCGAAGTTACGCAAGCGTGTCGATACTGTCCAATACCGATTTCTGCCTGCTCGATACCGTCCAGGTATTGACTCGACACCGCACTTGCGGCCACCATCGCCGCCATGGACTTGCGACAGATGCGCTACTTCCAGGTGCTCGCCGAGGAGCTGAATTTCGGCCGCGCGGCGGCTCGGCTGCACATGGCGCAACCGCCACTGACACGGCAGATTCAGGCGCTTGAAAACGACCTGGGGGCGGTGCTGTTCGAACGAACGCCGCGTGGTGTGCTGCTGACCATCGCTGGCCAGACGCTGTACGACGAGGTGCCCAACATCCTCAGCCTGGTGGCGCGTGCGCGCAGCCGCACCGAGCAGGCTGGGCAGGGCCGCCTGGGCCGCATCGACGTCGGCATCTTCGGCGCCAGCATCCTCAACGTGATCCCGCGCGTGCTGTCGCGCTTTCGCGCCGAGCACCCGGAGGTCGAGCTGTTCCTGCACACGATGACCAAGGCCGAGCAGATCGAGGCGCTGCGCGAGCGCCGCATCACCGTCGGCTTCAACCGCCTGGTGCCGAAGGAGCCGGACATCGCGGTCAGCATCGTGCTGCGCGAGCGTTACCTGGTCGCGCTGCCGGCGTCGCACCGGCTGTGCGCCAACGCCGAGGTCACCCTGAGCGACATGGCCGGCGAGCCGCTGATCCTGTACCCCAACCTGCCGATGCCGGGCCTGGCGCAGCAGGTGCTGGCGGCGTTTGCGCGCAAGGGGCTGGCGGTGCGCGTGGTGCAGCAGGTCGAGGACGTGCTGACCAGCATCGCGCTGGTGTCCAGCGGCTTCGGCCTGTGCATCACCACGGCATCGGCCGCCAGCCTGCAACTGCCGCATGTCGCGTACCGGCCGCTGAAGTCGCGCAGCCTGCACGACATCGACCTGAGCTGCCTTTACCGCCGCGACGACAAGTCGCCGATCCTGCGCCAGTTCCTCGCCGTGGTGAGCCGATTCGACGAGGCGCCGCCGGGCTGATGTCAGCCCGGGTGCAGTGGGGCGGCGAAGCAGTCGCATCACAGGTGCTTGAACAGCGGGCTGCGGGGTGCGGCCGATGACGTGTCGGCTGCGGTGAAGAACTTCTCGGTGTAGATGTCGCGCTCGAACAGGCGACCCTGCATCAGGGTCGCGATGCAGGCTTCGGTCATCGGCGGTGGGCCGCACAGATAGGCCTTGTGCCCACGGAAGTCGTTCGCGAAATGCGCCTTCAAGGCCTCGTGCGCAAAGCCCTGTGCACCGCGCCAAGAGTTGCCCTCCGGCAGTTCCGACAGCGCGGGCACATAGACGAAATTCGGGTGGCGTTCGGCGAGCTGTTCGAACAATTCTCGGAAGTACAGTTCGCTCTCGTTGCGTGCGCCCTGCACCAGGGTGATCGGCAGAGTGCAACCTTCGGCCAGCAGATCGAGGATCATCGATTTCGGGCTCGACAGGCCCGAACCACCGGCCACGAAGATCATCGGCAATGCGGCCGATTTGCGCACATAGAAGCGCCCGCTTGGGGCGGTGAACTTCAACGGCTGCCCAACCTGCAACGCCTCATGCAGCCAGGTGGTTGCGCGGCCATCGGGCACACGCCGGATGTGCAGTTCGATCAGGCCGTCGGCTGCATGCTGCTGTGGCGAGTTGGCGATCGAGAACGCCCGCTCACCGTCGACACCAGGCACCTCCAGCATCGCGTACTGACCTGCCTGGAACGGCACGGGACGATCGCTGCGCAGCCACAGGCCACGGATGGTCGGCGTCAGCATTCGCGCCTCGACCAATTCGGCATCGAAGTCGTCGAGGGGCAGAAACTGCGCGTCGGGGTCTTCGTCGATGTCGGCCTCGATCACCACGTCGCCCAGCGCGGTGGCGCAGCACGCGAGGATCTTGCCCTCGTCGCGCTCGAAGTCCATCAACGCGAAGTTCGATGAAGCACCGTGGTCGCATTCGCCGTCGAGCACCTGGACCTTGCAAGTGCCACACACGCCGTGCCCGCAGGCGTGCGGCAGCCAGACGCCAGCGCGCAGACAGGCGTCCAGAACCGTCTGGTCGTCGCGCACCGGCACGCTGTGGCCCAGCGGCTCGATCGTGATCTGGAAGCTCATCGCGGCGCCCTCCAGGAACTCAGCTGCACGAGCCTTGCAGACCGTTCAGGCCGGGGGTGCGAAAGCGGATCACCGACTTGTGCACCAGCCCGTTGTCAGCCAGCGATTTCGACAGATCGGGTTTGAATGGATGGCCCGAATCCAGCCACTGCACGGTCGACCAATCGATCTTTGCGAAGTCGGGATGGCTGCCGTATGCGTCGGGTAGCACCGTATCGATCAGCGCGCCGAACGACATCTCGGGTGGCACTGGCAGGCACAGCGGAGCGCAGAACAGCAGGTGGTGGTCCCAGCAGATATAGAGCAGGCGCTTGCCATGGAAGCGGTCTTCGGTGTCGGCGACGGTGCCGCCGTAACCGGGTTTCAGTGCAACGATGGGCATGGTGGTTGTCCTCGGGACGAGCGTCTCCACCGGGCGCGCCGAAGCGCACTCGAGGGACGCGGAGTTAACGGGTCAGCAGCTCAGGCGGCTCTCGGGGCCAGCGTGTCCGGTGGAGCCGGATCGGACAGGTCCTGTCCGGTCCAGCGCTCCCAATTCAGTCGGTCGGGCGAGGTGTTGAAGTCGCCGCTGTCGGCCCCCGGCACCAAGTGGTAGTACTTCAGCACCTCGGCCAGCGGATCGAAGCCCGGCGCGGTCGGGTCGGCGCCTTCGGGGAAGCAGTTGCCCTGGTAGATCTGATGCACCGGCAACCAGGCCTGCACGTACTTCTCGGGCTCGTCTTCGAAGATGTCCTTGCAGCCGTCGGAGCAGAAGTGGTACTTCATGCCGTGGTAGCTGGTCTCGCGCAGGCAGATCGTCGTCGGGTCGTCAGGCTCGGTGAAGATGCACGGCACCTGACAGGTCTGGCACAGCATCGGCAAGGTGGGGTTGCGCCACATCTTGCCGTTGCGCTTCTCCTGCTCAGCCAGCCATTCGAAGCGAGGGCGGTACAGGCGGTCGAAGGTCTCGGGATACTTCTCCGACAGCCAGTTCATTTCGTCGGGCTTCGGTACCCAGGTGTTGAAGTCCGCGGCGTGGCCGTAGTTGTTGAACGCAGCCCATGCTTCGTGCGACAGGCGCCCCTTTTCCTTGGCGGCGACCTCGTGGTACTTCGGTAGGCGGATGCCGTAGCGCGACAAGTCCTCGAACAGCGCGCCACCGTTCTTTTCGAAGTACATCTCCCAGGCCTCCGACCAGCTCATCACGCGCTTGGGCAGCATGTAGTCCATCATCATGCTGACCAGAGTCAGCAGCCGGTAGCCGCGCCAGAACCACTTGTCGACCCACTTCTGCACGATCGGCACATTGCCCGGGTCCTGCTCGAGCATGAACTTGACGACTTCGAGGCCCAGCGTCATGTGGCGCGATTCATCGCTCTGCGCCGAGAAGCCGAAGGTCACCGTGGCCATGTCACCGTTGTAGGCCGCCCCGCTCATGAAGGGCATGAACAGCAGGTTGGTCAGCACGTACTCGAAGCTGAACGAGATCGCGGTGACGAACTCGAACGGGCCGGCGCTCATCGCATCCTCGAAGTACGACTTCGGCACCGACAGGTACCAGACCCGGTCGTACATGTGCTGCGGATCGTGCAGCCCGTGGAAGTACTTGTTGAAGTGGCTGATGGTGTGGAACTGCGTCTGCGCGTGGCGCAACTCGTCGATCGACTGCATCTGGCAGGCCACCCGCGCGCCGACGCCGCGGAACGACCGCCCGGCCATGGCGTAGCCGCGGTGCGCTGCGTATTCGAGCGGCGACACACCGGTCAGAAACAGTTTCAGCGTGTTCAGGTAGCGCGGGTCGCTGATGTTGAACTGACCGTTGTTCTGCTGGAACGCATCGATGATCGCGTAGAGCTTCTTCTCCTTTTCGCCCTGGAACTTCCAGTACGCCTCCATCGTCAGGCGGAACGGGTCTTCCCACTTGTCCCAGTCGTGGATCTTGATGCCCTCGAACTGGTCGAACGGGAATACATCGTCCATCGATTGATAGGTGGTCTCCCAGCCGAGATCGCGGGTCATCATCCCGTAGCGTTCCTTCAGCCCAAGGCGGGGTGCAGGGCGAGTCGAGGTGGGGGTTGGGTTGCTGGTGCTCATCGGTGTGTCCTTACTGCGGGGTTCACGAAAGTTGAGAGGGAAAAAAAGCCTGCTGAGGCATCGGAAGGTGGCATGACGGAGAACTCATCCCCAGTGCAGGCAAAACTCGTCGTCGGTCTCGTCGATGCTTCCGGAGAGCGAAATCAGGCTGAGGTGGAGTTCCTGCAAATCCCAGTCGCGACCGATGCGTTCTTCGACCGACGCACGTCGAATCACCAGGCGGCCCAGTGCTTCGATCTTCACCATCGCCGGGTAGTCGGTGACGGTGGCGGTCGGGTTGTCGGCGACGATGGCGTCGGCAATGCTGCGCGCGAGGTCTCCGAGCTGCAGCGCAATGAACACCGGCTGCAAAGGTCGCTCAACGACGGCGTTCATGCGGCCGCTCCGGCAACCGCAGCGATGGGCGCAGGGGGGTTGACGGCGGTCGGTGCTGCCGCGGCTGCCTTGGCCTTGATGCCGAGACGCTCGGCGCGTGCATCGAGATCGGCGCGGATCGTCGCCAGCGCGTCTGACCCGGCAGAACCTAGCGCGAGTGCCGCCAGCGGCTCGACCGCGCGCGCCATTTCATCGCGCCACACCCGATACCACTGCGCCAGCTGCTGGGCATTGGCCGCTGATTCGTCGGCAGCGGTCTTGACGGTGGCATCGACCCAGCGCGTGGTCTCGTCGTGCCAGTCGCTCATGAACTCGGTCACCATCGCGAGGCCGTTGCCGGTGGCCGGGCTCACGGCGTTGATGTACTGGCGATAGACCAGCGGGAAGATCAGGCCGTCGAAGACCAGGTTCTGCGCGAGAAACAGCTCGAACCAGTCCTTGGTCACGAACAGGTTTTCCATCATCCGACGGACGCCCTGCCAGGCAGGCATTTCGAGCCAGGCCTGCTTTCCAGCAGCGAGTGACTTGCCCTGGTTGCCGTCAAGCTGCAAGCCGAGTCGCGACAGGTATTGGGCAATGCCGAGCCTGTCCATCGCCGCGAAGATGCATGGCTGCGTGATAGCGGTGCCGAAGCCGTAGGCGCAGACGTAATCGTTGTTCATGTTGGCGCCCCACTCGTAGTGACGCAGCGGCATCAGCACCTGCTGAATCGAGGCGCGCGTGGCCTCGTCGGACTGGGTGATCAGCCGGTGCTTGTCTGCGAACTCGAACTGGCAGTCGGCACCCTCTTGCTGCTTGGCGCGCGTCATCGTGTAGACGCCGTAATAGAAGTGGCGCGGGTCTTTGAAGATGTACCAGTCGGCCATCTGGATGGCGGTGCGGCGGCGGTCGTACAGCTCGCGCTCGGGCTCCCACAGCGGCCGGTAGTGAAAGTTCACCATCGGCTGCATGCCCAGGGTTGCTTCCTGGTAACGCGAGGCCGGCTTGTCGCCGCCGATGTGGCGAGCCACATGCGAAAACGTTTGCCGGATCGGACGCACGTCCGAGGTCTTGATGTCGACTTGCACTGCTGTCTCCTGATAAATCTCTGTTGTTCTCGGGCTCGCTGCGGTCAGTGATCGACGCCCGGTTGGCCGTAACGCCACTTCATCCGCTCGTAGTCGAGTCGCGCGCCTTCTTCGGGGCTCAGATGTGTGACCTCGTGGCGGGCGCAGAACTCACGGAACTGGTCGAACTGCAAGACCAGCTCGACCGCCAGTTCGGGATCGCCGATTGCGAACTCGAACTCGACGAAGCGCGCGGCCCGCGTGCCGGTCACCCGCACGAAGCAGCGCTGGCCGGTCAGCGCGGCGGCCGATGCCATGCGGTGCGGGTCGGGCTGGGTGCTCACTTGTTCAATCCATCACATCAGCGGGGGCGAAATCGCCATCCACAGACATCAGCGCAATGGACGGGCCAGCCGCTGCAAGTTCTTGATTTGATTGAGATCGTGTTTCGAGACCACGCGAACTGCGGGAACTCCCGAATGCGGATTTAGTGACTTGCTGCGGTGCAGCTTGATCAAATGATCAAACGACCCAGCGGGCGCGCCACGGCGCCGTCCACCCGACGCTCACGCGGCAGGCAGCCCTTCTTTCTTCAGCCGATAGGCGAGTTGGGGGCGGGTGATGCCGAGCAGGCGCGCAGCCTGTGACAGGTTGCCCTTGGCGCGCTGCATGGCGGTCTGCATCAGCCGCATTTCAAACGATGCGATGCCGATGTGCTCGCGCAGCACCTGGTCGCACAACGCGTCAAGCGCATCGACGGGCTTCTCGGTGACTTCGCCGTGCGGCGTGATCTGCCCGCCACGGCGCACTGTGGGCAGTGCGCCCCAAAGATGGCAGGCCTCGATGGCACCGTTGTCGGGCGCCAGCAGCACCGCGCGCTCGATCACGTTCTCCAGCTCGCGGATGTTACCGGGCCAGGGGTGGTCCATCACCTCCCGCATCGCCTTATCGGTCAGGCCTCGCAGTGTCTTGCTGTAGATGCCGCTGTACTTTTCGATGAATCGCGCGACCAGCGCCGGGATGTCAGCGGCGCGTTCGCGCAGCGGCGGGATGGTGATCGGGAAGGTGTTGAGCCGATAGAACAGATCGCTGCGGAACTTGCCGGTCTGCATCGCCTGCCCCAGGTTGACATTGGTCGCCGCGACGATGCGCACATCGACCTTCAGCGTGTCTTCGGATCCCAAGCGCTCGACCTCGCCTGTCTGCAGCACACGCAGCAGCTTGACCTGCGCAGAGAGCGGCAAGTCGCCGGCCTCGTCGAGGAACAGCGTGCCGCCACTGGCGCGCTCAAAACGGCCGGCGCGAGCATGGTGAGCGCCGGTGTAGGCGCCCTTCTCGACGCCGAACAGCTCCGCCTCAATCAGGTCAGCTGGGATGGCCGCACAGTTGACCGCGATGAACGGCCCTTTCGCTCGCGGCCCGTTGTCATGCAGCCAGCGCGCGAACAGTTCCTTGCCGACACCGGTTTCACCGAGCAGCAGCACCGTGATCGCGCTGGCCGCTGCGCTGCGCAGCAAATCGAACGCCGCGCGAAAACCCGGTGACACACCGACCAGTGTCTGGTCGTATTCACGCCGCGCCTGCACGGTGCGGATATGTTCGAGACCAATGTTGAATTCGATCAACTTGGAGGCGATGTTGGTTCGGCGAAACAGGTCGATGTAATGCTCGTCGTTCCACTCCTCTGCCGGCTGTCCCAGGATGCGGCAGCGGCTGTCACCCATGCTGCGGCACTCGACCTCCTTGAACACCACCAGCCGGCCCATGAAGGCGCTGGTGTACCCCGATGCGTAGCCGATCTGCGTCCAGCACTGCGGGTCGTCGCCGTAGCCGAAATCGGCCGAGTGCGCCTCGCACTCCCATGCGTTCTTCCAAAAGAAATCGCCAAAGAAATGGCCGCTCGCCAGGTCGATTTCAAGCTGCACTTTTTCGACGCTGACCGCGCCTTCAAGCGAATGCAGTTGAGGACCCAGCAGGAATGCATCTTCGGTGCGCATGCCGCCGCGCCGCGCACGCACCGCCATTTCGCCGTCGCGCTGGCCGGAGGCGAACCCCATGCGCACCAGCAGCCCGCGCGCGCGCTCGACGCCGAGCGAATCCAGCAGTTCCTTGCGCAACTCGGCAAACGCGCGGGTGTGGAGCAACAGCATGCGCTGCTCATCAAGCCAGATCAGGCCGGATTCAGCATCGAAGCGAAGCAGGGACAGCAGGTCTCCCACGTCTTGTCTCCATCGGGATTCGAGCTGATCTCCGCCAGCAACCACAGTGATGCTATCAGCGGAGCTTTCTCCGACAGGACTGGTAAACGCCGAGCCACTGAACCGCCCCGGATTTCTTGGCGGCTGATTAGCTTGAGTCTGGCCTTCACCTTGGTGGCTTGACTTACGAGTTGCAGGCAATGAACACTCAAGACTGGACTGAGTCATTCGCCCTTGAAGGCCCGAACGACTGCAGCGAGGAACACCGGTCGTTGATGGCGGGCGACCTTGTACGACAGCTACGCGCTCGCCAGCGGTCGCTTGACGCCAGTGCTCGCGTGCAGTGAGGGGGTCAGTGTGTAGTGCTCGTAAGCCGCAACGACCATCGAGTCAGTGACCCGTATAGGTCAGGACACTTCCAGCGGAGTCTGCATTAGCCGTTTCCCGGACCTGATCCGGGCGGGTGTCAGCTTTGCCGGATCGACCTTAATAGGATCGCTGAGCTCGATGACGTAGGGGTAGGCCAGCGTTGCAATCACGGCTGCGACGTAGGGCCCATCGGCGGATCGGCCGGTGCGGTTGACGACTGCGGTGACCTGAGAGTGCCCAACTGGGTTGCCGGACGCAAAGTTGACCAAGTCGGCAATGGCGAACCGGTCGCCGCTGTCGTTAACGCGCAGTGGCTCGTTTCGCTGGCAAACGAGCGCGTAGTGGCGGGATTTGCTGACGCCGGCCGCACCACCTCGGCTCGTCACCAGCGTGCCGGCGGGCATCTCCCACTCCTGTTCATCGATGCCTCGGGCGGACTCCCAAACCACAACCTCGGCGGGTGCCACATCAAGCGTGCGGGGCTGCGTGAGCATGACTTCGGTGGCGTTGCTCACGCAGCCCTCGACTGCATCGGAATCACCTGCGCGCCTTCGCGCAACTGATCTAGATAGTTGGCCCACTTGGACATCATGTCGCGGCGCTGTTCCAGATGCTGGGTCCGGTTGTAGGCCCGACCCAGCGCATCGCCGACAGCGTGCGCCAGTTGCGCCTCAATCACCGGCTCTGCAACTCCTAGACGTTCAGCCAGCATGGTGCGGGCCATCGCTCGGAACCCGTGTCCGGTCATCTCGTCTTTGCCAAAACCCATGCGTCGAAGCGCAGACAGAACGCCGTTGTCAGACAGCGGTCGTTCAGGTGTTATCGGGCTTGGAAACACGTAGCGGCCGGCGCCGGTCAGTGGGTGCAGATCGCGCAGAATTGCAACGGCTTGGGGCGCCAACGTGACCACATGCGCTGTGCCGTTCAGTTTCGCCTTCAGACGTCCCTTCATCCGCGTCGATGGCACGGTCCATGTCGCACCGTCCAGATCGAACTCGGACCACTCGGCGTTGCGCAACTCTCCAGGACGCAGGAACACGAGCGGCGCTAACGCCAAAGCCGCACGCACGACTGGCGTACCTTGGTAGCCGTCAATGGCGCGCAACAGCTCGCCCACCTTGGCCGGGTCGGTGACAGCAGCACGGTGCTTGGCAGGGGGCAATACGATGGCGCCCTTCAGGTCGCGAGTGGGGTCACTTTCACAGTAGCCACTCTGCACGCCGTGGCGGAACACAGCACCTGCCACCTTCAGAACGCGGTAAGCGGTCTCGATGGCGCCACGCGCTTCGACGCGGCGAGCATGCTTCAGCAGCTCAGGTGCAGTCAGTTCGGCCAGCGGACGGACACCGATGTAGGGGAACAGGTCATTCGACAGCAGTGCCAGCACCTTGGCGGCATGCGTGGGCGACCAGTTCGGCGCCATGCGTGCATGCCACTCGCGGGCCGCATGCTCGAAGGTGCCGGGGCCGGGCAGTCCTGCAGCGGCCAGCCGCGCGCTTTCGGCCTTGCTGGCCTGGGCAACCTTGTCTGCCTTGCGCTGCTCGCTCGGGTCGATGCCGGTTGCCAGGGTGCTGCGAGCTTCTTCACGCCGCTGGCGGGCCAGCTTCAGCGGCACGTCTGGGTAGGTGCCCAGGCTCAGCATGCCCTCTTTGCCACCGCTGAAGTAGCGCAGCCGCCACCAGCCCGCGCCAGTCGGCCGCGCGTCGAGGTACAGGCCGCCGCCGTCGCTCACGCGCTTCGGCTTGCCGACCGCGACGGCATCCTTCAGAGCTTTCTTTATCGCCTTGTCGGTGAGGGTGTCGATAGCTGCCATTCTGGGTAACTCGCCTCCAGTTAGGGCTCCTTGCGACCCGTTACCCAGATTGTTACCCAGCCATCTACTGGGTGCAAGCAACATTACCCAGTCCTATGCGGACCTGAAAATATCTCTAATAGATTGATTTACATAGAGATTTCGTTGTTTCTGGCCCCATGTGGAGACTTATGTGGTAGGCCGTGTTGGACTTGAACCAACGACCAAAGGATTATGAGTCCTCTGCTCTGACCAACTGAGCTAACGGCCCGAGCGCCTCATTGTAGGCAGCGGGCCGAGGCGGCCTGCTACTTGGTACTCAGCGCGTTGCCGACCAGCCGCGAAGTGATGTCGACGATCTGGATCATCCGGTCGTAGGCCATGCGGGTCGGGCCGATGACGCCGAGCGTGCCAACCACGATGCCATCGACCTCATAGGGCGCCGACACCACCGACAGCTCCTCGAACGGCACCACATGGCTTTCGCCGCCAATGTAGATGCGCACGCCTTCCGCCCGGCTGCTCACATCTAGCAGGCGCATCAGTTGTGTCTTCTGCTCGAACAGGTCGAACAGCTTGCGCAGTGAGCCCATGTCGGTGGAGAAGTCCTGCACCGTCAGCAGATTGCGTTCGCCCGAAATGACCACCTGTTCCTGACTGTCGGCCACCGCTTCGCTGCCCGCTTGCACGGCCGCCTGCATCAGCGTGGCGATCTCGCCGCGCAGCTCATCGACCTCGGTCTTCAACCGCTCACGCACTTCTTCGAGGGTGCGGCCGGCGTAATGGGCGGTGAGGAAGTTGCTGGCTTCGACCAGTTGTGCCTGGGTGTAGTCCTTGGCGGTGAAGATGACGCGGTTCTGCACGTCGCCGTCAGGCGCGACCAGGATCACCAGCACGCGCCGCTCGCTCAAGCGCATGAACTCGATGTGGTGAAACACGCTGGTCTTGCGCGGCGCGGTGATGACGCCCACGAAATTCGACAGGCTTGACAGCATCTGTGCCGCGTTGGCGATCACCCGCTGCGGCTGGTCGGCCTGCAGCTGAGTTTCAAACGTCGGCGCCTGCTGAAGATGCAAGGGCTGCGCCGTCATCATGGTGTCGACGAAGACGCGGTAGCCGCGCGCGGTGGGGATGCGGCCTGCGCTGGTGTGCGGGCTGGCGATCAGGCCCATCTCTTCCAGGTCGGCCATCACATTGCGTATGGTGGCCGGAGACAACTCGAGCCCGGAGGCCTTCGACAGTGTGCGCGAACCAATCGGCTGGCCGTCGGCGATGTAGCGCTCGACGAGGGTTTTCAGGAGGGTTCGTGCGCGGTCATCCATGGCATTTTCATTGTAGGCCGCAGGGGGTTTTTGACCCGCTTTTGCGGAAAACGCTGTGGTGTAATTCCTCATGAAAAGCCGGTTCCGTCATGCCGCACTGGTCGGAAAGTACAACGCGCTGGGCAGCCGCAACGTGCTCGACGCCGTCGCCCGCTTTCTGATCGCGCAAGGGCTCGAAGTGTCCATGGAACACGAGACCGCGCTGAACACCGGCCTGACCGACTACGGCGCGTTGACCCCAGCAGAACTGGGCCAGTGCTGCGACATCGCCGTGGTGGTCGGCGGCGACGGCACGATGCTGGGCATCGCCCGTCAGATGGCCAAATTCAACATCCCGCTGGTCGGCATCAACCAGGGGCGCCTCGGCTTCATCACCGACGTCCCGATCGGCGAGTTCGCTTCCGCGCTGGCGCCCATGATCGCTGGCAGCTACGAGGAAGAGCACCGCACCATGCTCGAGGGCGGCGTGTGCCGCGATGGCGAGGTGATCTTCGAGGCCTTCGCACTGAACGACGTGGTGGTGAGCCGCGGCGCCACCTCGAGCATGGTCGAGTTGAAGATCGACATCGGTGGCGAGTTCGTCGCCAATTTGCGCGCCGATGGTCTGATCATCGCGTCGCCCACCGGCTCCACCGCCTACGCCCTGTCGGCCGGCGGACCCATCCTGCATCACAGCATCCCGGGATTCGTGCTGGTGCCGATTGCGCCACACGATCTGTCGAACCGGCCGATCGTGCTGCCCGACGCGGGCGAGATCAGTGTCGAGGTCGTGGCCGGACGCGACGTCAGTGTCAATTTCGACATGCAGAGCCTGGCCAGCCTGCTGCACGGCGATCGCATCACGGTGCGGCGCGCGGCGTTCCAGGCGCGCTTCCTGCACCCGCCGGGCTGGAGCTACTACGCGACGCTGCGCCGCAAGCTGCACTGGAATTCGGGAACTGCGTGATGTGGCGTCGCCTGGTCCTGCGCGACTTCGTCATCGTCACGACGCTCGACGTGGAGCTGTCTGACGGCTTCTCGGTGCTGACCGGAGAAACCGGAGCCGGCAAGTCGATCCTGATCGACGCGCTGCAACTCGTGCTGGGCGGTCGGGGCGATGTCGGCGTGGTGCGCGAAGGCGCGCAGCGTTGCGAGATCAGTGCCGAATTCGATACGCCAGCCAGTCTGAGCGACTGGCTGGCAGACGCCGGCTTCGATGCCACGGACAGCCTGTTGTTGCGTCGCACGATCGACACCCAGGGCAAGAGCCGGGCGTGGGTGAATGGCAGCGCAGCCACGATTGCGCAACTGCGCGAAATCGCCGACCACCTGATCGACATCCATGGCCAGCACGCCTGGCAAAGCCTGACCCGGCCTGCCTCGGTGCGCGACATGCTCGACGCCTATGCGAGCGTCGACACCCAGATGCTCGGCAGCGCCTGGGCCGAGTGGCGTGGCGCCGCCGACGCCTTGGAGCGCGCACAAACGCAGCAGGCCGATCTCGATCGCGAGCGCGAACGGTTGGCTTGGCAGATCGGCGAGGTCGACAAGCTAGCGCCTGGCGCCGATGAGTGGGCCGAGCTGAACACCGAGCACACGAGACTGGCCAATGTGCAGACCCTGCTCGACGCCGCCCGAGAGGCGCTCGACGCGATCAGCGAAACCGACGACAGCGCCGACACGCTGACCGGCCGCGCGATCGACCGCCTGCGCGCTGCAGCCGAAATCGATGGTGAACTCGCTGCGGTGGTTGACGTACTGCACGGTGCACAGGCGCAGCTGCAGGATGCAGCACACACGCTGTCGAGCTTTCTCAACGACACCGACACCGATCCTCAGCGCCTCGGCGAACTCGACGACCGGCTGTCAGCCTGGATGGGGCTGGCGCGCCGTTACCGCCGCCCGCCGGCAGAGCTGGCCGCACTGCTGGCGCAGTGGAAGAGCGAACTGAACACCCTCGACGAGGCGGCAGACCTGGACGTGCAGCGGGCGCGGCTCGCGCTGGCGCGCTCGGCCTACGAGACCGAAGCCGCACGCATATCGGCTGCGCGCCGCAAGGCCGCACCGAAGCTTGCCCATGCCGTCACGCTGGCCATGCAGCAACTCGGCATGGCTGGGGGCTGCTTCGAGGTGATGCTGACGGCGCAGGAGGCTCCGCAGTCCTACGGCCTGGAAGCCGCGGAGTTTCTGGTCGCCGGGCATGCGGGAGGCACCCCGAGGCCACTGGCCAAGGTGGCCTCGGGTGGCGAGCTGTCGCGCATTGCGTTGGCCATCGCGGTGACAACCTGCCAGCTGCCGCGCGGTCAGGCCAGTGCCGGCACGTTGATCTTCGACGAGATCGATGCCGGAGTCGGCGGTGCAGTTGCCGACACTGTCGGGCGCCTGATGAAGCAGCTGGGCGTCGATCGCCAGGTCCTGGCCGTGACCCACCTGCCGCAGGTCGCCGCCTGCGCCGATCACCACCATGTGGTTGTCAAGTCCGCCGACGACGGTACGGTGCGCAGTGAAGTGCACCGGGTCACTGGCGAAGCACGGGTGGTCGAGATCGCTCGGATGCTGGCCGGCGAGAGGCTCTCGGGCACCAGCCTCGCGCACGCTCAGGAGATGTTGGCCATGGGCTTGACCACCGACGCGGATCGGCCTCGCACACAACAGGAGTAGTCCCCTCCATGAGCAGCACACAACCGCACGAATCAGCGTCCACCGGCGGAGCCGATACAGCGCGCGAGGTCGTGCTGGTCACCGGCATTTCGGGCTCCGGCAAATCGGTCGCGCTGCATGCGCTGGAAGATGCGGGCTTCTTCTGCGTCGACAACCTGCCGCCTGAATTGCTGCGCGGCTTTCTGCAACTGGAACACCGGCGAAACGACCAGCGCGTTGCCATCGCCGTCGATGTGCGCAGCGCGGGATCGCTCCCCCACCTGCTGCCCCTGATCAAGCAACTGAATGCCGAGGGCGTGAAGGTGCGCTCGATCTTCCTCGACGCCAGCACCGATGCGCTGGTTCGCCGCTTCTCGGAAACACGCCGCCCGCACCCCTTGTCGCAAGGTCAGGAACGTGGTGAGCGAGCCCCCGACCATCGCAGCGACGACGACACGGGCTACACCGTCCCCGGCGATCTCGATCTCGAACGGGTGTCGGCGCCCGACGGCCATCGGGCACTGATCGATGCGATCGAACTCGAGCGCGAGCTGTTGTCAGAGCTGCGCGAGGTCTCGACCGTGATCGACACCAGCCAGTTGCGCCCTGCGCAGTTGCGCCTGTGGATCCGCGACCTGATGAGCGGAACCGGCAACCGGCTGACGCTGGTGTTCGAGTCGTTCGCCTTCAAGCATGGCGTGCCGCTGGACGCCGACTACGTGTTCGATGTGCGGGTGTTGCCCAACCCCCATTACGTGCGCGAACTGCGACCGCAGGACGGGCGCGATGCGGCCGTAGTGGCCTACCTCGAAGCGCAACCCGACGTGATCGAGATGCTCACGCAGATCGACACCTTCCTGACCCGCTGGCTGCCGGCCTTCAACAACGACCAGCGCAGTTACCTGACGGTTGCCATCGGCTGCACCGGGGGTCAGCACCGCTCGGTGTACCTCGTCGAGATGCTGGCGCGACGCTTCTCGCGCCGCACCGTCACGCTGATCCGCCACCGCGAGCTCGACGCGCGAGGCTGAGCACGCCGCCGGGGCGTCAGCTCAGCAGCAGCTTGCGCAGCGGCGCTGGAAGCCCGGCGGCCAGCGCTTCGTCGTGGGTGAACCAGCGCCCGGTCGGCCAGGCGGCCACGATGGCGGCGGCTTGCGCCTCGTCCAGATCCGCCGGCAGCGTCCAGCGCACCGGGTGCAAGGTCCAGTCGAGGTGGGTCAGCACATGCTTGAACGCCGCGAGCGTTTCGGCATGGCCCGGCCAGCCAGCACGGTGCCGCTCAAAGTCGGTGGCGTTGTCGAACTCCGGCAAGCTCCAGAGCCCGGCCCACACGCCCAGCTCGGGGCGTTGCACCAGCCACATGCGGTTGCGCCAGCACAGCCACAGCCAGACGTGCTCGCGCTTGCCGCGTTTGAGCTTGCGCGTCTTCACCGGAAAACTCGCCTGGGTCTGCGTGGTGGCGGCCACGCACAGCTCGCGGACAGGGCACAGCAGGCACTGCGGCGCACGCACGCTGCACAGCGTCGCACCCAGGTCCATCAAGCCCTGCGTGTAGGGCTCGATGCCCTGTTCGGGCAGCAAGGCCGTGGCCCGAGCCCAGAGCTCGCGTTCGTGCGCCGCCTGCGCCAGGTCGCCGGCAAAGCCGAGCACGCGGGTCAACACCCGCTTCACGTTGCCGTCGAGGATGGCCACCCGCTCACCGAAGCAGAACGCCGCCACCGCTGCCGCCGTCGAGCGGCCGATCCCAGGCAACCCCTGCAGCTGCTCACTGCTGCTCGGGAACCGTCCGCCGTGCTGTGACACCACCGCCTGGGCACAGCGATGGAGGTTGCGGGCGCGGCTGTAGTAGCCCAGGCCGCTCCACAAGGCCAGCACCTCGTCTTGCGAGGCAGCCGCCAACGCAGCCACATCGGGGAAGCGCTGCAGGAAGCGCTCGTAGTAGCCGAGCACCGTTGTCACCTGTGTTTGCTGGAGCATGATTTCCGACAGCCAGACGCGGTACGGATCGCGGGTGTGCTGCCAAGGCAAGCCGTGACGACCATGCCGCTGCTGCCACTCGACGATGCGCGTCGAGAACGCTGGGGGTTGTGCGGGCGATGCAGCCCGGCGCTCGCTCACGGCGCGCGCCGCACCGACCACTGGCCCGGCGGCTGCGGCGTCATTCAGGCTTGCGCCTGCCGAACCGAGACAAATTCGCCGAAGGGCAAGGTGACGTCGATGTTGCCTTCGGACACCACGGCCGTCGACGCACTGGAAAGCACCGCCTGCGCCAGCACCGCCAGGCGCTCCATCCGGCTTTGCAACTGGGCGTCCTGCTGTTCGATGTCGGCGATGCGCAGCTCCAGTTCGTCGGAAGCCCCGCGAATGCGCGACAGGGCTTCGGCACGCTTCTGGAAGCCCCGCCGGCGTTCGTGCAACTGCACCTCGACGTGCGTGGTCATCGCGCCATTCCAGGATTCGATGTCGCTGCGCGCGCCGTCCCAGGCCGGGTCCAGCCGCGAGAGCAGCATGCGGCGGAACTGCGCCATGAACTGCGGCTGCGACAAACGCAGGGCCTGTCCGAGCCCGAGGTACTGGGTGTAGCTGCGCTCGATGGCGTCCAGCTCGTCGGCAAATCGTGACAGGTCGGGTCCGGGCATCAGCACCAGGCCGAACCCGAACTCGGCGTTCAGGTGGGTGAAGGTACCGGCCAGCATCTCCCGGATCTCCTGGGCTTGCCGACCGGCTTTCATGAGACGCGAACGGAGCCGGGCGCACGCCGCGATGAACGCCTTGCGCGCCCCGAGCTTCAATACGCTGACCTTGATGTCTGCCAGCAAATGATCGATCTCGGCCTTGAGGTTTTCTTCCGAGAGTCCTTCAAGCGCCTCGTCGAGCAAACGCGAATGCAGCCCTCGCAGCGCAACCAGGCGCGAGTGGCAGTGCTCGAATTCGAGCGCTTCCTGCTCGATGCGCTGGCGTATGGTGCGCAGCCGACCGCTGCTTTTGCCACGCAGGCCGCGCAGCTCGAGCATCTGTTCGGCGATCTGCCGGCGCGCATCGCCGAGACGGCGTGCTGCTCGCTGGTGCAGCAGGGTCACGGTGTCATGGATCAAACGGTGCAGCACCTGCTGGCGTTGCGGCAGCAACTCGGCCGACAGCGCGGCTTCGAATTCCGCGATGCCGCTGGCGGTCAGGGCATCGGCGTCGGACTCCACGTGCGCGACCAGCGCCTGTCGCGCCGAGAGCGCAAACACGCGCGTTGCTGGCACGCCCAACAAGTGCGCCGTGGCACTGCGCTGCGCTTCAATGTGAGCAGCCACTTGCTGCGGGGTCAGCAACGGGTCACGCAACGCGTCGATCTTGTTGAGCACGACGAAGGCAGCCCCCTGGCGAGTACCCAGGTGATCGCGCCAGACGGCCATGTCCGACTGCGTCACGCCGGTGTCGGCGCCGACGATGAACACCGTGGCGTGCGCCGATGGCAGCAGGCTCAAGGTCAACTCAGGCTCGGCACCAAGCGCGTTGAGTCCCGGCGTGTCGAGCACCACCAGGCCCTGCCGCAGCAAGGGATGCGGGTAGTTGATCAGTGCATGTCGCCAGGCCGGAATCTCGATGCGACCACTGTCGTCCGGCTTCGGGTTGTTGGCTGCGTTCGATTCATCCCACAGACCGAGCGCCACCGCATCGGCGATCGACACCCGCTGGGTGCCCATCACCTCGCGCAGTGCGCTCGACAGATGCTCGGGGCGCGCCGCGTCGAGCGGCACATGCGTCCAGGCCTGCGAGTCTCGCCGGAGCTCGGCCAGCGAGCTGCCCGCCAGCCGGGTGGCAATGGGCAGCAGCGACACCGTGATCGGCTGCGCGGGATCATGTGAAAGCTCGACGGGGCACATCGTCGTTCGCCCTGGCGTGGCCGGCAGAACGCGGCGCCCGGTGTCCGCAAAAAAGACCGCGTTGATCAACTCCGACTTGCCGCGGGAGAACTCGCCGACGAAGGCGACCACCAGCTTGTCGGTGGACAGCCGCTGGCGCAGCGACGCGAGCTGCGATTGCTCGGTGGCATCGGGAGCGCCTTGCTCCGCCAGGAACGCCGCCAGATCATCCAGACGTGCGCGGACCCCGTCTCGCCATTGGTTGAGTTCGTCGAAACGACCGGAAAAAGCGGAGGTCATGGGGCGATCGGACTGATTTTCGTGGGTCGGGCGGGGCTGCAACTCGCTCGGAGCTTCAGGTCCTCCCATGCTAGGGCAAGCCCACGGGCATGCAACGCGAGAATCAACGGGTGACTCGCCCTTTTTTGAGTCTGCGATCAGCGTTTCTGGCAAGACGGGCAAAAGAACGTCGAGCGCTGCCCCTGCACGATGCGTCTGACCAGCGAACCGCACACGGTGCAAGGCAGCCCGGCGCGCCCGTACACCCGGGCACTCAGTTGGAATTGCCCGGCCATGCCGTGTGCATCGCGAAAGTCGCGCAATGTGGACCCGCCGAGTTCGAGCGCAGTCTGCAGCGTCTGTCGTATCGCCAGAGCCAGGCGCTGGCAGCGGGGGCGGCTCAACCGATCGCTGCGGGTGCGGGGGTCGATGCGGGCAGTGAACAAGGCCTCGCATGCATAGATGTTGCCAGCGCCCACCACGATGTCGCCACCCAGCAGCGCCAGCTTGATGGGAACTCGGCGCCTCTGCAGCGCCGCATGAAGATGGGCACCATCGAACGCGGCATCGAACGGCTCCAGCCCCAGGCTGGCCAGCAGCTTGCCGGCCATGCCGGCATCCTGCGCCGGCGACCAGACCACCGCGCCAAAGCGCCTCGGATCGGTCAGACGCAGCGTGCCACGGTCGGTGGCCAGATCGAAATGATCGTGCGGCCCTGGCAACGAGGTCTGGTGGCTGAAAGCCAGCGACCCGGACATGCCCAGGTGCAACAGCAAACCGCCATCAGCGGGTGATGCTGCATCGCCTCCCGCCCGCAGAGGCAGCCAGAGGTACTTGCCGCGGCGCTGGACCTCACCCGCATGCAGGCCGGTCAGCTGCGCAGGTTCGATGCCCAGGGGCCAGCGCAGGGGTTTGCCCAGGCGCACCCCGGTGACGACTGCACCATCGATGCGATCGGCAAAGCTCAGGCGAGTGACTTCGACTTCCGGCAGTTCGGGCATCGACGGAATTATCGGCAGCCAGCGAGGTCGTATGGATCGGGCAGGGCCGTGAGTGCCCCGCTCTAGAATCTTTGAGCTTCCAGGAGTCCTGATGCCCGCTCGTTTTCCCTCCGCAAAAGCGGTCTGTGCGCTCGTCGTTGCGGGCTGCGCCTGGACTCCGCAGGCGTGGTCGCAAGCATCGCCAACCGCAGCGGCGGCGGCACCAGCGCCCGCTGCCTCTGCACCGGCGTTCGAAAACTCGGACCTCGACGCCGCTCTCTTCTATCAGTTGCTCATCGGCGAGCTGGAGCTCAGCGCCAGCGAGGGCAGCACGGCATTCCTGGTCATGCTCGATGCTGCCAACAAGACCAAGAACGAGCAGTTGTACAAGCGCTCGGTCGACATGGCGCTGCAGATGCGATCGGGCAGCCAGGCGCTGATCGTCGTGCAGTCCTGGCGCCGCGCCTTGCCAGCGTCGCGCGATGCGCACCGCTATCTGATCGAGCTGCTGGTGGCCTTGAACAGGCCCACCGAAGCCGCAGAGCCATTGCGCTCGTTGATCCGCCTGACGCCGGAGGCAGAACGTCCCGCGCTGATCACCAGCTTGCCGCGGTTTTTCGAGCGAACCAGTGATCGCAAGCTGATCCCAGAGATCCTGACCGACGCATTGCAGCCCTACATCGATGCACCAACGACGGCCGAGGCATCGCTGACCGCCATCGGCCGTGCCTGGCAAGCCGCGGGTGACACTGCACGGGCGCTTGAGTTCGCCAAGCGAGCGCACGCGCGCGATGCCAGTGCCGATGGCCCGGTTGTGCTCGCGCTGGAGTTGTTGCCGACCACCACCGATGCGGAGCCCATTGTCCAGGGCTATCTGAAGGCCAGGCCGCAAGCCACCGCCATACGCATGTTCTACGCGCGCGCACTCGGCATGTCGCAGCGCTACCTGGAAGCGCTGGCGCAGGTGGACCGGGTGACCCGCGATGAGCCGGCGCAAACAGCGCCCTGGCTGACGCTGGGCGCCTTGCACCTGGAGTTGCACCAGCCCAAGGAAGCCACGATCGCGATCAAGACGTTCATCGAACGCCTGCAGTCGGCGCCAGCGGTCAACACGCCGCCGAAGGCCGCCTCTACGGCGATGCCGGCCGCAGAAGGCGGGGGCGAGGTCGTGGTCGAGTCCGATGACCGCGGCCTGACGCAGGCCTGGCTGATGTTGGCGCAAGCTGCTGAGCAGCAAGGCAATTTCAAGGCCGCCGAGGCGTGGCTCGCAAAGGTCGACACCCCGGCCCGGGCACTGGAAGTACAGGTTCGACGCGCATCGCTGCTGGCCAAGCAGGGGCGCCTGGCCGAAGGGGTCGAGATGATTCGCCGCGCACCGGAGGCTGGCGACGAAGACGCGCGCGCCAAGCTGCTCGCCGAGGTGTCGTTGTGGCGCGAGGCACGGCAATGGTCGCAGGCGAGCGAAGTGCTCAAGCGTGCCAACGACCGCTTCAAGGACGACCCCGACCTGCTCTACGAGCAATCGATGATGGAGGAGAAGCTCAACCGCATCGACGAGATGGAGCGCCTGTTGCGGCGCGTGATCGAGTTGCGGCCTGACCATGAGCACGCCTACAACGCACTCGGTTTTTCGCTGGCCGATCGCGGGCTGCGGCTGCCGGAGGCGAAGGCCCTGATCGTGCGGGCGCTGGAGTTGGCCCCCGGGGAACCCTTCATCACCGACAGCCTCGGATGGGTCGAGTACCGCATGGGCAACCTGGACGAAGCGATCAAGCAGCTCACGCGCGCCTACCAGTCGCGGCCTGATCCGGAGATCGCTGCTCACCTGGGTGAGGTGCTGTGGGTCAATGGCCAGCATGAGGAAGCTCGCCGCGTCCTGCGCGAAGGCAAGAGCCGAGATCAGACCAATGACGTGCTGCGCGAAACTGTGGTGCGCCTGAAGGTCAATTTGTGATCGTTCGGGTCAGTGGAGTCTATGCAGCGCTGATGCTTGCACTGACGGGATGCTCGACACTGACACCGCCAGACGAGACCCCCTCGGGTGAGTTGCTGGCAGGCCGAATGTCGGTGCAGGTGGCGGCCACCGAGACGGAACCCGCGCACAACCTGACCGCCTCGTTCGAGCTGAGTGGCACGCCGCAGCGGGGACGCCTCGACATGAACACGCCGCTGGGCAGCACCGTGGCTCGTGCGCGCTGGAGCCCCGAGACAGTCGTTCTCGACACGCCGCAGGGACAGACCCGTCACGCGAACCTGGACGAGTTGACACGGGCGGTGGTTGGAGAAGCGCTGCCGGTGCCTGCGCTGTTCGACTGGCTGCGCGGCCGGCCATGGCCCGGCGCAATCAGCGTCGCCACCGCGCCCCCTGAGCCGACAGGCTTCAGTCAGCTCGGCTGGCGAGTGGATCTGTCTCGTTTTGATGAGTCCCGGCTGACTGCACGCCGCGCGGCACCGCCCGTGGTCACCGTGCAGGTGAAGCTGGATGCGCCATGACGCTCAACGCCTTGTGGGATGTGAGTGCCCCGGCCAAGATCAACGTCTTCTTGCATGTGGTCGGCCGGCGCGCTGACGGCCACCATCTGCTGCAGTCGTTGTTTGTGCTGCTCGACTGGGCAGACACGCTGCATTTCGAGCGACGCAGCGATGGTCGGTTGCAACGCCACGACGTGTCTGTGGCCTTGCCTGCAGATGATTTGTGCCTGCGCGCAGCGCGGGCGTTGCAGGCCGCCAGCGGCACGGGTTGCGGCGCGGACATCAGCATCGTCAAGCAGGTGCCTTGGGGCGCGGGCCTCGGTGGCGGCAGCTCCGATGCAGCCACGACCTTGCTGGCGCTCAACCGGCTGTGGGGCTTGAACTGGTCGCGATCACAACTGCATGCGCTGGGTTTGACGCTCGGGGCCGATGTGCCTTTTTTCATCGGTGGAAACAACGCGTGGGTCGAAGGCATCGGCGAATCGCTGACCCCGATGGCGGTGCCTGAGCAGTCCTTCGCCTTGATCAAACCTGCGGTATCGATCGAAACGCGTGCAGTTTTCAGCCATCCGCGGTTGGTTCGCGACACACCTCGCGCTATACTTGAGGGCTTTGATGCAGACGAACTGCTGCGCATCACCGCACCTGCGGATGGTGTCGGCTGGGGTCACAACGATCTGCAAGCAGTTGCCGAGCTGTTGCACCCCGAGGTGCGTGACGCGGCAGCAGTCTTGCAGTCTCGTTATGGCAACAGCCGCATGAGCGGTTCGGGCAGCGTGGTGTTTGCGCGCATCGTGTCAGAGGCAAGTGTGGCCCCCACGCTGGACGACAAGCTGCCGCAAGGCTGGATCACGAAAGTGTGTCGCAGCCTTTCGCAGCACCCGTTGCGTGAGTGGGCGCGAGACGAAGAGATGCAGGATTGAAAGCCAGATCCTGAAAGTTGTGGGTGTGTGGCCTCGGCCGCGCACCGGTGTAGGGGAGTCGCCAAGTTGGTTAAGGCATCGGATTTTGATTCCGACATGCGAAGGTTCGAATCCTTCTTCCCCTGCCAGATTCTTTGATTCCCGGAGCGTCCTGACTACAGGCCTGGGCTGGACTGAAAGGAAGCAGCGTGCTTCCACAGAGCCTCGTCGGAGGGAATGTGCTTTTCAACACTGTGCTGTTCACTGGCAACGCCAACCCGGCGCTCGCCAAAGAAATCGCCACCCACCTGGGTGTCGAACTGGGCAAGGCCTCGGTAGGCCGCTTCTCCGACAGCGAAGTCGCAGTCGAGATCGAGCAGAACGTGCGGGCGCGCGATGTGTTCGTGGTGCAGTCAACCTGTACCCCGACCAACGAGAACCTGATGGAGCTGTGCATCATGGTCGATGCGTTAAAGCGCGCCAGTGCGCGCCGCATCACCGCCGTGATTCCCTACTTTGGCTATGCACGACAAGACCGTCGGCCGCGCTCCACGCGGGTACCGATCAGCGCCAAGGTCGTTGCCAACATGCTGGAAGCCGTTGGCGTCGAACGCCTGCTGACGATGGATCTGCACGCTGACCAGATCCAGGGCTTCTTCAACATCCCGGTCGACAACATCTACGCCTCTCCGGTGCTGTTGTCCGATCTGCAGTCGAAGCGGTATGAGGATCTGGTCGTGGTCTCGCCCGACATCGGCGGTGTGGTGCGTGCACGGGCGCTTGCCAAGCAGCTGGGCTGCGATCTGGCGATCATCGACAAGCGCCGGCCCAAGGCCAATGTGTCCGAGGTCATGAACGTCATCGGCGAAATCGATGGACGCAACTGCGTGGTCATGGACGACATGATCGACACCGCCGGCACACTGGTCAAAGCAGCCGCGGTGCTGAAAGAGCGCGGTGCCAAATCCGTTTACGCCTACTGCACCCATGCGGTGTTTTCCGGCCCGGCCATCGAGCGCATCCAGTCGTCGATGCTCGACGAGGTCGTGATCACCAACACCATTCCGATGTCCGATGCCGCCAAGGTGTGCGCGAAGGTGCGCCAGCTGTCGGTGTCATTCCTGTTTGCCGAGACCATCCGTCGCATTTCCGACGGCGAATCGGTCACGTCTTTGTTCGCCGAGCAGAACAGCAACTTCTGATCGTCGAGCCAAGCACCCGGCCGACAAGCCGGGTGTTCACGCGGGCCGCAAGGCCTGCTTTTTGAAGTACTGAAGCACCTGGTCGCGGGGCTTCTCATCTTTTGGAGTCAACATGAAATTCGTCGCATTCGAGCGTACGTTGCAGGGGACCGGAGCGAGCCGCCGCCTGCGCAACGCCGACAAGGTTCCCGGGATCGTCTATGGCGCTGGCGCGCCTGCCATGATCGAACTCGATCACAACGCACTGTTCTTCGCCTTGAAGAAAGAAGCCTTCCACTCGTCCATCCTAGAGATGGAACTGGCCGGCAAGTCAGAGCAGGTGCTGTTGCGTGACTATCAACTGCACCCGTTCCGCCCGATCGTGCTGCACATCGACTTCCAGCGTGTCGATGCCACCACCAAGATCACCAAGAAGGTGCCGCTGCACTACATCAACGAGGAAGAATCCCCGGCAGTGAAGGTCGACAAGTGCGTGGTGAACCACATCGTCACCGAACTGCGTATCCAGTGCCTGGCCTCGCAGCTGCCTGAGTTCCTGACGGTGGACCTGGGTCAGCTCGTCAAGGGCCAGTCGCTGCACGTGAATGACATCTCGCTGCCAGCTGGCATCAAGGTCATGACGCAGGGCAAGCCGAATCCGGTGCTGGTGTCCGCATCGGTTCTGTCTGCTGAAGAGGAGGCCGCACCGGTGGTGGTGGCCGCAGCCGCAGCCGCTCCGACCAAGGGCAAGAAGACCGAAAAGCAGAACAAGAAGTAAGACAGCGCAGGAGCCCTGCGCTCCTGCCATCGTCCCTCTTCGGAGCCCCACCACGGTGGGGCTTTTTCATGGGCGTGTGAAATCGATAATCAAGACATGATCCGACTGATGGTGGGCCTGGGCAATCCTGGGGCGGAGTACGAGCACACGCGTCACAACGCGGGTTTCTGGTTCATCGACGAGGTGGCACGCCAGCTCAAGACAACCCTGGTACCCGATCGGTCGTACGTTGGATTGGTCGCGCGCATCCAGTTGCCCGGAGGCCCGCTGTGGCTGCTGGAGCCGATGACTTTCATGAACCTCTCGGGCAAATCGGTGGCGCCACTGGCGCGTTTCTTCAAGATCGCACCGCAAGAGATCCTCGTCGCGCACGACGAGCTCGATCTGATGCCCGGGCAGATGAAGATGAAGCTCGGTGGCAGCCATGCCGGGCACAACGGCCTGAAGGACATCCAGGCTCAGCTCGGTTCGCCCGACTTCTGGCGGCTGCGCTTGGGCATCGGCCACCCCGGCGTCAAGGCGGAAGTGATCAACCACGTGCTGCGCAAGCCACCTGTGGCAGAGCGCGAAGCGATCGATCAGAGCATCACCCAGGCGCTGGGCGCCCTCGATCTGCTGATCGCAGGGGACATGGAGCGCGCGATGCTGAAGATCCACGCCCGGCCGCCCAAGCCCAAAAAGCCATCCGATGCCCCCGGAGGACCTTTGCCATGACACTGCGCAGCGCATGCATCGCCAGCTGGGTGATGACCGTACTCACCGCACCAGCACTGGCGCAAGACATCTACCGCTGCGGCTCCAACGGCAACACCTATTCGCAAGTGCCATGTACCGACGGTCGGCGCATCGAGCTGACCGATGCCCGCAACGATGAGCAGCGCTTGCAGGCTCGGCAAGTGAACGAGCGCACCGTGGCGCTGGCCGAGTCACTGGAACGAGACCGGCTCGCCAGCGAAGCGGCGGCCCGGCCGAGACTCGCAGGCAGCTTCAGTGCTCCGACGAAGAAGGTGTCGACAAAAGCGAGCCGAGCCGGCGCGCAGGCCAAGGCCAAGAAGCGGCTGCGGCTGTCGTCTCAAGCGGCCCATCGCCGTGCACCCAAGTCAACGCAGGAAGCGGTTCTCGCGCAACCGCGCAACTGACTCAGCCCGCTCCGGCCCTCAGCCGGTGGCCGAGGCCGATGGCCCGGCAGCGGCGGCTTCTGCCTGCAACCGTCGGTACTTGGCCCACAAGGACTCTTTCGACTCGACATGCTCCGGGTTGATCGGAATGCAGGCCACCGGGCACACCTGCACGCATTGCGGCTCGTCGAAGTGGCCGACGCATTCGGTGCATTTGGCGGGGTCGATCTGATAGATCTCGATGCCCATCGAAATGGCCGCGTTCGGGCACTCGGGCTCGCACACGTCGCAGTTGATGCATTCGTCGGTGATCAGCAGGGCCATGTGGAGCGATCAGCGTGGTTCAGGCTTCTGGGTACTTCGGGCTGACACGCGCGCGCAGCCTGCCCAACACCAAAGGTGACACAAACTTGGAGACATCGCCACCCAGCGTCGCGATCTCCCTGACGAAGGTACCGGAAACGAACTGGTACTGGTCGCTTGGTGTCAGAAAGACGGTTTCCACATCGGGCATCAGCTGGCGATTCATGCCGGCCATCTGGAACTCGTATTCAAAGTCGCTGACGGCACGCAGGCCGCGCACCACCACCTTGCCACCGATGCCAACGACGAAGTCGCGCAGCAGCCCCCGAAAGGCGACCACCTCGACGTTAGGGTGTTTGCGTGCGAGTTCCTGGGCGATTTCGAGCCGCTCCTCGATGGTGAACATGGTGCGCTTGTGATGGCCTGCGGCCACCGCGACGATCAGTCGTTCGAACAGGCGGCTGGCGCGGCGCATCAGGTCTTCATGGCCCAGCGTCATCGGATCGAAAGTGCCGGGATAGATGGCCGTCAGTCGGGTCACGGAGGTCATTCGGCACTCCTGGTCACGTGGTGTGGGCCGCAGTGTAGTCACCGCCGATGCGGCGCAACAAGT
Organism: Burkholderiales bacterium PBB1; assembly: GCA_002255905.1. Lineage (GTDB taxonomy): Bacteria > Pseudomonadota > Gammaproteobacteria > Burkholderiales > Burkholderiaceae_C > PBB1. Next base: position 170,743 of record NKIN01000003.1, on the reverse strand, counting down.
GGGCGTGGACCCTGCCTGCATGCAGGTGCCGATGCACGGTCAAACTCAGGGGTGCCAGGTCGTCGGCACTGTAGGCATGCGCGGCTTCCAGATAGATGTAGCCACCTTGCACCACCAGACGAGACGCCGCGGCCAGCGCGGGTGTCAGCAGATCGCCGTCATACGGTGGATCGATGAACACCAGCTCGAAGGCATCGGGCGCGCTGCGACGCATCCAGGACAAGGCATCGGTGGCCACCACCTGCAGCCCATCGGCCTTCAAACGCTGCTTCGACTCCTCCAGGCTGCGGGCCTGCCGAACCTCGCGCTCGAGCAGCACCACCGCGGCGGCGCCACGCGATGCGGCCTCGAAGCCCAGCGCACCACTGCCCGCGAAAGCATCAAGGCAGCGCCAGCCGGTGAGGTCGGCGCCCAGCCAGTTGAACAGCGTCTCACGCACGCGGTCGGGCGTCGGGCGCAGTCCGGGCAGCAGGCCGACCGGCAGCTTGCTGCGCTTCCATTCGCCGCCAATGATGCGCACCTCGCGTGGCACCGAGACGATGTCGGGCGACACCGTCGGCTTCTTGACGGCAGCCTTTTTGCGAGGCGGCACATCGGCGAACGCGCGGCTCCCGAAGCGAGGACCCTGTTTTTGCTTGGCGCCTGCCATCACAGCCGCACCGGGATGCCGTCGCGTGCCATCAACGCCTTGGCCTGGCCCACGGTGAATTCACCGTAATGGAAGATGCTGGCGGCAAGCACTGCATCGGCACCGCCGATGCGTATGCCTTCGGACAAATGTTCCAGCGCGCCGACGCCACCCGAGGCAATGACCGGCACCGCCACGCGGTCGCTGACCGCGCGCGTGAGTTCAAGGTCGAAACCGGATTTGGTGCCGTCGCGGTCCATGCTGGTCAGCAGGATCTCGCCCGCGCCGTGCTCGGCCATTTGCCCCGCCCAGTAGACAGCGTCCAGGCCGGTGTTCTTGCGCCCGCCGTGGGTGTACACATCCCACCCGGGGCCACGTGTGGCGAGATCATCACCATGGCGGCGCTTGGCATCGATCGCGACGACGATGCATTGCGCGCCGTAGCGCGCGGAGGCATCGCGGATCAGCTGCGGGTTCGCCACGGCGGCCGAGTTGAAGCTGACCTTGTCGGCACCGGCGTTGAGCAGGCGACGCACATCGTCCACCGAGCGCACGCCACCGCCGACCGTCAGCGGGATGAACACCTGCGACGCCACCGCCTCGATGATGTGCAGGATCAGATCGCGCCCATCGCTGGTGGCCGTGATGTCGAGGAAGGTCAGTTCATCGGCACCCTGCTCGTTGTAGCGTGCGGCGATTTCCACCGGGTCACCGGCATCGCGCAGTTCGACGAAGTTGACACCTTTGACGACACGACCGCCGGTCACGTCGAGGCAGGGAATGATTCGCTTGGAAAGCATCTGAAGTCGCCGGCTGCCATCGCAGGGCGTCGCGGAGAAAGGGAATCGCTCGGGTCAGTCCCCGTTCAGCTCGTCGGCGCGGGCCTGGGCAACAGCGAAATCGAGATCGCCGGTATAGATCGCCCTGCCACAGATGACGCCGTCGATGCCTTCAAATTCGACTGCACACAGCCGCTCGATGTCGGCCAGGTTGCTCAACCCGCCCGAGGCGATGACCGGAATCGTCAACGCCTGCGCCAGCTTCACCGTGGCGTCGATGTTGATGCCCGACAACATGCCATCACGGCCGATGTCGGTGTAGATCACCCCTTCGACGCCGTAGTCCTCGAACTTCTTTGCCAGGTCGATGACCTCGTGGCCCGTCAGCTTGCTCCAGCCGTCTGTCGCGACCTTGCCGTCCTTGGCATCGAGGCCGACGATGATGTGACCGCCAAACGCGCTGCACGCATCGCGCAGGAAGCCCGGGTTCTTGACTGCCGCGGTGCCGATGATGATGAAGCTCAGCCCGTCGTCGAGGTAGCGCTCGATGGTGTCGAGATCGCGGATGCCGCCCCCCAGCTGGACCGGTATCTCGTCGCCCACCTCAGCCAGGATCGCCTTGATCGCCGGCTCATTGACCGGTTTGCCGGCAAACGCGCCGTTCAGATCAACCAGGTGCAACCGCCGCGCGCCCGCATCGACCCAGCGCCGGGCCATCGCTGCGGGATCTTCACCGAAGGTCGTCGAGTTGCTCATGTCCCCCTGTTTGAGGCGCACACATTTGCCGTCTTTGAGATCGATCGCAGGAATGAGCAACATGACCGGAACAAACAGTTGAAGAAATCAGGGGCACGGGATGTGCCACAGAACCAGGGCGTGCGCAGCGGATCTTGGGGATCAGGGATTCCAAAAGAGAAAGTTGCGATACAGGGTCAGACCATGCGTCGCGCTTTTTTCCGGATGAAACTGCGTCGCAAAAATATTATCCCGCCCCAGCGCGCAGGTAAAGCGATGTCCGTAGTCGGTTTCGCCCAGGCTGTGGCGCGGATCGGTCGGACGCGCGTAGAAACTGTGCACGAAATAGAAGCTGGCACCGTCCGGCACGTTCGCCCACAAAGGGTGCGGGCGGGCCTGGATCACCTGATTCCAGCCCATCTGCGGGACCTTGTAGCGGCTGCCGTCGGGTTGCAACTGGCCCTCGAGTTGAAAGCGGATCACCTCTCCCGGGATCAGCGACAGGCCTGGCGTGCCAGTGCCTGCCGGGCCCTCCTCGCTGCGCGAGAGCAGCATCTGCATGCCCACGCACACCCCAAGCAGCGGCTTGCGCGCGGCCGCATCGAGCACCGCCTCCTTCAACCCCGACTCGCGCAACTGGCGCATGCAGTCGGGCATCGCGCCCTGTCCGGGCAGCACCACGCGCTCGGCGGCGTAGACGACGTCCGGGTCGGCGGTGACGTTCACCTCCAGGCCCGAGCCTGCCGCCACGTGCATCACCGCTTGCGACACCGAGCGCAGGTTCCCCATGCCGTAGTCCACCACGGCCACCACTCGACTCACGCGATCCCCTTCACAAGCTGCCTTTGGTCGACGGGATCACATTGCCCATGCGCGGATCGATCTCCAGCGCCATGCGCATCGCCCGTGCAAACGCCTTGAAGATGGTTTCGCACTGGTGGTGTGCGTTGTCGCCGTGCAGGTTGTCGATGTGCAGGCTGACATTGGCGTGGTTCACGAAGCCCTGGAAGAACTCGTACACCAGCTGCGTGTCGAGCGCGCCGATCATGCCGCTCTTGAAATCGACGCGCATGTGCAGGCCGGGCCGGCCGGAAAAATCGATCACAACCCGCGACAGCGCCTCATCGAGCGGCACATAGGCATGACCGTAGCGGCGCAGCCCGCGCTTGTCGCCCACCGCCTTGGCCACCGCCTGCCCGAGCGTGATGCCGATGTCTTCCACGGTGTGGTGGCCATCGATGTGCAAATCGCCCCGGGCCTCGATGTCCAGATCGATCAACCCGTGGCGCGCGATCTGGTCGAGCATGTGGTCGAAGAAGCCGATGCCGGTTGCCAGCTTCGACACGCCGCTGCCATCGAGATCGATGGCCACGCGGATCTGTGTTTCGGCGGTGTGGCGGGTCACGTCCGCCACGCGGTGCGGTGCGGACGGGGCCGCAGTGTCTGAACTCATCGTGGGCTCGCTTCCAGGGCAGAGGTCAAGGCGGTCATCAGCAGGGCATTTTCTTCCGGCGTACCGACCGTCAGGCGCAGACAGTTGGCCAGCAACGGGTGCAGGTTCGAGACATTCTTGACCAGGATGCCGCGCTGCCTCAACGCAGCGAACAGCGTTGTCGCATCCGGCACACGTGCCAGGATCATGTTGGCCTCGCTCGGATACGGGTGCACGCCGGGCAGTGCCTGCAAAGCCGACATCAGCCGCGCGCGCTCGCTGCGCAGCACCGCTGCCTGACGGTCGAACTCGTCGGCGTGTTCCAGCGCGAACAGCGCCGCCTCGCAGTTCAGCACGCTGACGTTGTACGGTGGGCGCACCTTGTCGATCTCGGCGATCAGCGCCTTGGGCCCCATCAGGTAGCCCAGCCGCACGCCCGCCAGACCGAACTTGCTCAAGGTGCGCATGATCAGCACGTGCCCATGGCGCGCCAAGCGGCCGATGTAGCTGCGCGAGGCGAACGGCTGGTACGCCTCGTCGATCACGACCAACCCCGGCGCAGCCTCGATCAGGCGCTCGATGATGGCGTCGTCGAACAGATTGGCGGTCGGGTTGTTCGGGTAGGCGATGTAGACGATCGCGGGTTGATGCTCGGCCATCGCGGAGAGCATCGCGGCCTCGTCGAGCTCGAAGTCGGGGGTGAGCGGGACGCTGATCGAGCGCAGGCCCTGCAGCCGCGCCGAGACGTCGTACATCACGAAGCCCGGCACGGGTGCGACGACACTGGCGCCCGGATTTGCGCACGCCATGCTCAGCATCGAGATCAATTCGTCGGAGCCGTTGCCGAGGATCAGGTCAAAGCGGTCGGGCAGCCCGGCGTGCTGCGCCAACGCGCGACGAAGGTCATCGCTGCGGCTGCTGGGGTAGCGGTTGATCGCCACCTCGGCCAGGCGGGCACCGAGTGCAGTGCGCAAAGGCTCGGGCAGTCGAAACGGGTTCTCCATCGCGTCGAGCTTGACCAGCCCGTCACTCGGCTGCACCGCATACGCATGCATCGCGCGCACATCAGGGCGGATGTGGCGCTGGATCACGGCGTCGGTGGTCAGGCGGGGCATGGCGTGTGGCTCAACGGCGGCACCGCCTCAGCGCTTCAGCCGCATTTCGGCCGCCTGCGCATGCGCCTGCAGCCCTTCACCATAGGCCAATTCGGCCGCGACAACGCCGAGCTGCTGCGCACCCGCCTCGCTGACCTCGATCAGGCTGCTGCGCTTCTGGAAGTCGTAGACCCCCAGCGGCGACGAGAAGCGCGCGGTGCCCGAGGTCGGCAGCACATGGTTCGGCCCGGCGCAGTAATCGCCCAGGCTTTCGCTGGTGTAGGCGCCGAGGAAGATCGCGCCGGCGTGCTTGAGCAGCGGCTCCCAGCGGTGCGGGTCGCGCGAACTCACTTCCAGGTGCTCGGGCGCGATGCGGTTGCTGATCTCGCAGGCCTCTTCCATGCTGCGTGTGTGGATCAAGGCGCCCCGGCCCTCGAGCGAGGCGCGGATCACGTCCCGGCGCGGCATCGCAGCGATCAGCCGGTCGATCTCGGTCTGCACACGCTCGATGTAGTCGGCATCGGGACACAGCAGGATGCTTTGCGCCAGTTCGTCGTGCTCGGCCTGGCTGAACAGGTCCATCGCCACCCAGTCCGGCGGTGTAGTTCCATCAGCCAACACCAGGATTTCGCTCGGCCCGGCAATCATGTCGATGCCCACCTTGCCGAACACGCGGCGCTTGGCACTGGCGACATAGGCATTGCCCGGGCCGGTGATCTTGTCGACGGCGGGCACCGTGGCCGTGCCGTAGGCGAGCGCTGCCACCGCTTGCGCGCCGCCGATCGTGAACACGCGGTCAGCGCCAGCGACGGCCGCCGCAGCCAGCACCAGCAGGTTCTTCTCGCCCTTGGGTGTCGGGACCACCATCACGATCTCGCCGACGCCGGCCACCTTGGCCGGCAATGCATTCATCAGCACGCTGGACGGGTACGCGGCCTTGCCGCCGGGTACGTAGATGCCCACACGGTCCAGCGGCGTGACCTTCTGGCCCAGCAAGGTGCCATCGGCATCGCGGTACGCCCAGGAGCGACCGCAGGCTTCGAGCTGGCGCTGGTGGTAATCGCGCACCCGTTGAGCGGCGAATTCCAGCGCGCTGCGCTGCGCCGGCGTGATCGCGGTCAGCGCAGCCTGCAATTCGTCGTGGCCGATTTCCAGCGATGCGACCGATGCTGCATCCAGGCCATCGAAGCGTTCGGTGTACTCCAGCACCGCCGCATCGCCGCGCTGCTGCACATCGGACAGGATCGAGGCCACGCGCTCTTCGATCGCGCCATCGGTCTCGGCAGACCAGTGCAAGACGCGCTCGAACTCGGCCGCGAAATTGGCAGCAGATGTGTCCAGGTGGCGGATGCGGACGGTCATGGCGAGCCGGCTCAGTTCGGGATGGCCGACGCGAACGCGTCGATGATCGCGCGGATCGGCTCGCGCTTGAGCTTCAGCGCGGCCTGGTTGACCACCAGGCGCGCCGAGATCTGCATGATCTCCTCGACCTCGACCAGGTGGTTGGCCTTCAACGTGTTGCCACTGGAGACCAGGTCGACGATCGCATCGGCCAGACCTGTCAGCGGCGCCAGCTCCATCGAGCCGTAGAGCTTGATCACGTCGACGTGCACGCCCTTGTCGGAAAAGTGCTGGCGCGCGGTCAGCGTGTATTTGGTCGCCACACGGATGCGCGAGCCCTGCTTCACCGCGTTGGCGTAGTCGAAATCGGCGCGGGTGGCCACGCTCATGCGGCACTTGGCGATGCGCAGATCGAGCGGTTGGTACAGGCCTGAGCCGCCGTGCTCGATCAGCGTGTCCTTGCCGGTGACGCCCACATCGGCACCACCATATTGCACATAAGTCGGCACATCGCTGGCACGCACCAGCACCACGCGCACGTCGGGTCGGTTGGTGCCGATGATCAGCTTGCGCGACTGCTCCGGGTCTTCAGCGACCTCGATGCCGGCCGCTCGGAGCAGCGGCAAGGTCTCTTCGAAGATGCGTCCCTTGGACAAGGCGAGGGTAATCATTGGACAGTTCCGCCGAGCCGCCCCAAGGGTTGGACAACCCCGTCGGGGAGCAGGAGCGCAGCGACGTGGGGGCTCATTGGACGCGCTCGATGTCCGCGCCGATACCGCGCAGCTTGGCTTCCATCTGGTCGTAGCCCCGGTCGAGGTGGTAGATGCGATCGACGCAGGTTTCGCCGTCGGCCACCAGCCCCGCGATCACCAGACTGGCCGAGGCACGCAGGTCGGTGGCCATCACCGTCGCACCCGACAGCTTGGGCACGCCGTGCACCACCGCCAAATGCCCATCGACCTCGATGCGCGCACCCAGCCGCACCATTTCATTGACGTGCATGAAGCGGTTCTCGAAGATGGTCTCGGTGACCTTGGCGGTGCCGTCGGCGATGCAGTTCAGCGCCATGAACTGCGCCTGCATGTCGGTTGGAAAAGCCGGGTACTCGCTGGTGCGAAAGCTGACCGCTGTCGGCCGCTGGCGGCTGCGCACGCGGATCCAGTCGTCGCCCGATTCGATCGTGATGCCCGCCTCACGCAGCTTTTCGATGACCGCATCGAGGTGGTCGGCACGTGCTCGGCGCAGCGTCACATCGCCGCCGGTGGCAGCGACCGCGCACAGAAAGGTGCCCGCCTCGATGCGGTCGGGCACGATGCGGTGGCTCGTTGCGCCCACCAAGCCATGCAAGCGTTCGACGCCCTGTACGCGAATGCGGCGGGTGCCGTGGCCTTCGATGCGCGCACCCATCGCAATCAGCATGTCGGCCAGGTCCACCACCTCGGGTTCCTGCGCCGCGTTTTCCAGCACCGTTTCGCCGTCGGCCAGCGTGGCGGCCATCAGCAGGTTCTCGGTACCGGTCACGGTGACCATGTCGGTGGTGATCTTGGCGCCACGCAAACGCTGCGGGCCGACGCCAGAGGCTTCCGGTGCCGTCGCGATGATGTAGCCATGCTCAACCGCAATCTGAGCACCCATGGCCTGCAGGCCCTTGATGTGCTGATCGACCGGTCGCGAGCCGATCGCGCAACCGCCGGGCAACGACACCCTCGCCTGACCGAAGCGCGCCAGCAACGGACCCAGCACCAGGATCGAGGCCCGCATCGTCTTGACCAGGTCGTAGGGTGCTTCAGGCAAGGTCACGGTAGACGTGTCGAGCGCAACCGCATCCGGCTGTGCCTCGCTGCGCTCAGCCTGAGCGCCCATGTTGCGCAGCAACTTCAGGGTCGTATTGACGTCCTGCAGGCGCGGCACATTGGTCAACGTCAGCGGCTCGGGGGTCAGCAAGGCGGCACAGAGCTCGGGCAAGGCCGCGTTCTTGGCACCCGAGATCGTGACCTCACCTTCCAGAGGCCGTCCGCCGCGAATCAGTAGTTTGTCCATGAGCGTGCGCGTGTGCGTGGGGCCGAAATCTGCACCGCCATCAAGCCCGCGGGCGCGGACTCGACAGCCGCAGCACGTGCCGCGGCGACTTTCAGTGATGTTGCAGTGAGGCTTTGTCCGGGCTGACGGCCCACTCGGCCGGTGTCAGCGTCTTCATCGAGAGGGCGTGGATCTCGGCGCGCATCTTGTCGCCCAGCGCCTGGTAGACCATCTGGTGGCGCTTGATCCGGCTCGCGCCTTCAAAGGCGGCGCAGACGATGGTGGCAAAGAAGTGCTGGCCGTCGCCCTGCACCTCCAGATGCTCGCAATCCAGGCCCTGCGCGATGAAGCGCTGCACGTCGTTGGGTGTCGGTTCAGACATCGATGAATTATCGCTCAGGCAACTCAATACCGGATCTTGTAACCGATGCGCAGCAGATGCAGGCACAAGCCACACGCACCGATGAGGCCGGCAGCTGCCACACCCAGGCTGACCCATGGCGACACATCGCTGACCCCGAAAAAGCCGAACCGAAAGCCATCGACGATGTAGAAGAACGGATTCAGATGGCTGGCCACCTGCCAGGGCGTCGGGAGGCTGGTGATCGAATAGAACACACCGGAGAGGAAGGTCATCGGCAGGATGACGAAGTTCTGGAAGGTCGCGATCTGGTCGAACTTCTCCGCCCACAGGCCGGCGATCAAGCCCAGCGTCCCCATCAGCGCGGCGCCCAGCAGAATGAACAACGCGATCCACGCCGGCTGCGCCAGGTGCAGCGGCGCAAACCACATCGTCACCGCCAGCACCCCGACACCCACGGCCAGTCCGCGCACCACCGAGGCGCCCACGTAGGCGAGAAACCACGCCCAGTGCGACAGCGGCGTGACCAGCAGGAACACCAGGTTGCCGGTGATCTTGCTCTGGATCAGCGACGAGCTGCTGTTGGCGAAGGCGTTCTGCAGCACGCTCATCATCACCAGGCCGGGCACCAGGAAACTGGTGTATCCAATGCCTTCGAAGGGCTGCACCTTGTCGCCCAACGCATGGCCGAAGATCATCAGGTACAGCACCGCGTTGAGCACCGGTGCCGCCACGGTCTGGAAGCTCACCTTCCAGAAGCGCAGCACCTCCTTGTAGAACAGTGTGCGGGCACCGGCCAGCGGGTGCATCGTCGGCACGTTGGCCACAGGCGTCATGCGGGCACCTGCAACGGTGTGGCGGCCGGCTCGCCGTGCATGATCTCGAGGAAAACGTCCTCGAGGTCGGCGCGGCCGATCTCGAGATCCTCTGGTTGGCCGCCAGCCGCGCGCAAGGTGGCGAGCACCGACTCCACCTCCGCCGCATTGCGGGCCTTGATCTGCACGATGCGGCCCGTCACCCGTGCATTCGGCTGCAGGGCGGCAGGCAGTGGCGTGTCGAGCTTGAAGCGCAGCATCGTGCTGGCACGCCCGGCGAGCAGCGCCGAGGTGCGGTCGAGTGCCACCACCCGTCCCTTCTTGAGCATCGCCAGTCGGCCGCACAGCGCCTCGGCCTCTTCCAGGTAGTGCGTGGTCAGCAGCACCGTGTGCCCTTCCTTGTTCAGCCGCGCAACGAACTGCCACAGCGTCTGCCGCAACTCCACGTCGACGCCCGCGGTGGGCTCGTCGAGCACGATCACCGGCGGGCGGTGCACCAGCGCCTGCGCGACCAGCACGCGACGCTTCATGCCACCAGAGAGCTGCCGGGTGTTGGCATCGGCCTTGTCGGTGAGGCCCAGGTTCTCGAGCAATTCATCGATCCAGGCGTCGTTGGCACGGGCATCGGCGCGCGCACCGAAGTAACCGCTTTGAATCCGGAGCGTCTCGCGCACCGTGAAGAAAGGGTCGAACACCAGTTCCTGCGGCACGATGCCGAGACTGCGGCGAGCGGAGGCATAGTCGGCGAGGACATCGTGGCCATGCACCAGCACCTGGCCCGCGCTGGCCTTCGAGAGCCCGGCAAGGATGCTGATCAGCGTGGTCTTGCCGGCCCCGTTGGGGCCCAGCAGGCCGAAGAATTCACCGGGTTCGATGTCGAATGAGACACCATCCAGCGCTTGCACATTGCCCTGAGAGCCGCTGTAGCGCTTGCTGACGCTGCGAAAAGAGACGGCGGCGCCGGCGCGGCCGGGGGGAGAAACCTGCATGGAACTCGGGATTGTAGGCAGTGCCGCCCGAGCGCGCTGGCGCAGGATCGTGGCCTGGCGCGCATCCGGCTTTCTTCTCTAGGGCAGATGCGGCTGGACACGCGCCCACTTGGTGCTACCTTGGTCAGCCGTTTGACTGCAATGAGACCAGAGGCCATGGCGACTCCCGCCAAGAAGACACGCCGCACCGCCGAGCGCATCCTCGACGTCACGCTGGAGCTGTTCAACCGATTCGGTGAGCCGAATGTGTCGACCACGCTGATTTCCGCAGAGTTGAACATCAGCACCGGCAACCTGTACTACCACTACCCCGCGAAGGACCTGCTGGTCGACCGGCTGTTCGACCGCTACGAAGCGGCGCTCGACGCCTTGCTGAAAGCGGCCGAGGACGTGCACGACGTCGAGGACGCGTGGCTGTTCTTCCACATGCTGTTCGAACTGATCTGGCAGTACCGTTTCCTCTACCGCGACCTGAACGATCTGCTCAGCAAGAACCGCCGGATCGAAACCCATTTCCAGTACGTGCTGAAGGAAAAGACACAAGCCGTGCAGCGGGTATTGGCAGGCCTGGACCGGGGCCATGCGATCCGACTGACGGCACCGGAGGCCGAATCGGTGGCAACCGCCATGGTCGTGGTGTCAACCTACTGGCTCAGCTACGAGTACGTGCGCGACCCGCGCCACGCCCTCGAACCCGAGAACGCCGGCGCAGCCTTGCTGCGTGGCGCGTCGCATGTGCTGAGCCTGCTGGCACCGTACTTCGAACCGGCGCAGAAGCAGCATTTGCTCGGGCTGGCGCAGGCCTATTCGAAGGCGCCTGCGAGCCCGCTGGTCCGTGCCCACCGGGCAGCGACACCGACCGCCAGCAGCCGCATGACCTCGTAGGCAGGCGACTGTCGCCGCTACGACAACTCGCCTTTCGCCGCCCCAGCATCGCCGCCCGACGCGGCCGTGGCCTTCGCGATCGCTGCGTCTAGGTTCTTCTCGATCTCGCTGCGGATGCGATCGCTGAACCCCGAGAGCAGGAAGCCCAGCGTCACGGTCAGCTTGAATCGGTCGGCCGTGGCGATCAGCTCGCCTCTCACGCCGGTGCGCTCGAAGGCCACCCGCTCGCAGTCGTCCTCGGCTCGGATGCGACAGTCCATTTCATGCTGGCGTCGTGCGTGGTGGGCCCAGTGCCGGGCCAGCTGCCGAGCGCCGTCGATACCCAGTGAGTGATCGCGTTGGATGGTGAAGTCGGGCATGACACAGAGTCCGGAAAGAATGAAAGTCTGGCGAGACCGTGCTCAAGGCCAGGGGGCGGCCCGCAGCAAGGCGCGTCGCCGCTCGTCCATCGGCAGGGCGGCCAGGCGCTGAACCTCGGCATAGAAGCGGGGCAGGTCGCCGCCTTGCTCGGCGAGCAAACGTTCGAACTGCGGGACCAGTTCGGTGTAGGCCGCCAGCATGCCAAAGGACGCATTGTTGACCCCGTTGAACCAGGCGTCATAGCCGGTGTATCCCTGCCACGGGCCGGCTTTCAGGGTCGCATGTTCGGTGCGCAGTGCAGCCAGCAGCTCCGCCTTGCCGCGTCGTTTGTCATCGTCCGACACCGAACTCAGGTACAGCGCGTTGAGGCGGTCGCGATAGTTGGTGGTCAGCGCGCGGAAATCGGCACGCCGCGATGCCAGCAGAACCATTGCATCGCGCGCGGCAGGGCTGCCGCGCTCGGCCAGCCAGCGGGTGGCTCCGACGCGCTCGACCGTGGTTGCAAACGATTCATTGAAGACGGTGTCGTCCGGTGCAAACGCCACCTGATGCGCCAGCTCGTGGAAGATCAGCCGGGCCAGTTCACCTTCGGGCCACTGCACGAAGGTGTTCAGCAGCGGATCGGCAAAGTAGCGCCCGGGGATCTTGCCGAGCGTCGAGTAGGCAGGCACGGGATAAACACCCGCATCGAGCCCGCTGGCGCGAAGCTCCTTGGCCTCGGCTTCGGCCTGCTCCCGCTCGTAGTAGCCGCGGTACGCCACGCAGCCGACGACCGGGAAGCACCAGGTGCGCAGCGTCAGACTCAACTCGGGCGCCGCGGCCACATTCCACACTGCAGCGCTGCGCTGCACATCGGCATAGCGCCGGTAGCTGGCGTTGTCGGGCAGATGCAGCGCCGTCACGGCGTAGTCGCGGATGCGTTGCGACAGCACCAGCCTGGCCTTCAACGCGTCGGGAGTCGCGGGATCGGTCAGTACCTCGGACACCGGTCGCGCGGCGTTCAGCAATTTCAGGTGGCCGCTGACCGATTGCGCGTAGTAACCGACGCTGCTGCAGCCACTGGTGAGGACCGCCAGCAAGCTGGCCACGACGGCGGCACGAAGGGTGTGTCGGCGTCGGATCATGTGTTTTGATCATTGCACAGCCCAGGGCCGGCACGGCCCGGCAAGGGCTTCGCTAAACTGGTCCGAGCCCGACTGCACAACACCTCGCCATGCGCCTGATCGACTCCATCGTCACCGACGCGCCCGCCATGGCCGCGCTGCGCCGCGACTTGCATGCGCACCCCGAGCTCTGCTTCGAGGAGCGGCGCACAGCCGATGTCATTGCGCAGCAGCTCACCGAGTGGGGCGTCCCGTTCCATCGCGGGCTGGGCACCACCGGCATCGTCGCGATCCTGAAGAGCGGCACTTCTGATCGAGCGGTCGGCCTGCGGGCTGACATGGATGCGCTGCCGATGACCGAACGCAACCAGTTCGCGCACGCGAGCCGCCACGCCGGCAGGATGCACGCCTGTGGCCATGACGGCCACACCACGATGCTGCTGGCCGCTGCAAAACACCTGGCGCGGCACCGGAACTACGACGGCACGGTGTACCTGGTGTTCCAGCCGGCCGAGGAAGGCGGTGGCGGCGCGCGCGAGATGATTGCCGACGGCTTGTTCGAGAAATTCCCGATGGAGGCAATCTTCGGCGTGCACAACTGGCCGGGTATCCCCTGCGGCCAGTTCGCGATCAAGAACGGGCCATGTTTCGCCAGCAGCAATGAATTCCGCATCACGCTGCGCGGCAAGGGGTCACATGCGGCCATGCCGAACCTGGGGCTGGACCCGGTGCCGGTGGCCTGCCAGCTGGTGCAGGCCTTCCAGACCATCATCACCCGCAACAAGCGCCCGATCGACGCGGGGGTGATCTCGGTGACGATGATCCACACCGGCGAAGCCACCAATGTGGTGCCCGACACCTGCGAGATCCAGGGCACGGTGCGCACCTTCACGCTGGAGGTGCTGGACCTGATCGAGCAGCGCATGGAGCAGATCACACAGCACACCTGTGCGGCCTTCGGGGTGAGCTGCGAATTCGAGTTCAGCCGCAATTACCCGCCAACGATCAACCACCCCGACGAAACCACGTTCGCGCGCCGCGTGATGACCGACCTGGTCGGCGCCGACCACGTGCTCGAGTTCGAGCCGACGATGGGTGCCGAAGACTTCGCCTACTACCTGCAAGCCATCCCCGGCGCCTACTTCGTGATGGGCAACGGCGACGGCGGACACCGGCAATCAGGGCATGGCCTCGGCCCGTGCATGCTGCACAACCCGAGCTACGACTTCAACGACGCGCTGATCCCGCTGGGCGCGACGCTGTGGGTGCGCATGGCCGAGCAGTGGCTTGCGCAGCCACGCCGCTAAAAGCCACCCGACCTCTTCGGCGGCGTCAGTCGATCAGTTCGAGTTCGCGCAACTCGACCGCCAGCGCTTCAGGCCCGGTGAACAGACGCGCCTGCCAGCCGTGGTGCTGCGCTGCCTCGATGTTGTCCGGGTGGTCGTCGATGAACAGCGTGGCAGCCGGGTCAAGCCCCAAAAGCTGTTGAGCCCGCGCATAGATGGCAGGCTCAGGCTTGACGAGCTGCACCTGCGACGAATAGATCCCGCTGGCGAACAACCCCAAAAACGCATGCTGGCGCTGCAGATGCTCGGCCAGCGGGGCCGGCATGTTCGACAGGAAATGCAAGCGGTGCCCGCGCTGTTGCAGGGTCCGCAGCAAGCGCACACTGCCGTCGATGGGCTGCAGTTCATCGGGGACCGCATCCACCACGGCACGCACCTCGGCCTGCGGCCAGGCTAGGCGCAGCGCAATGCCGGTCACCACGTCGTCCACGCCGAGCGTGCCGCGATCGAAGGCGACCCACTCGCCGTCGGGCCGAGCAAAGAACTGATGCTTCCAGTGCTGTGCGCCGTGATCGTCGCTGAGGCGATGCGGCAGTGTCCGCGCGATCAGCGCGGCCGGGTCCCAGCGAAACAGCACACCGCCGAAGTCCCAGACGATGGTGGTGGGCCGCTCTCGGCTCTCACCCAAGTTCAGGAGCGCAGTCGCGCAATCAGGCCGGCCGTCGATGCATCCAGCCCCTCCGGAGAGGCCTCGGCCGTGAGCCTGGGCAGCAGATCACGGCACAGCACCTTGCCCAGCTCGACACCCCACTGATCGAAGCTGTTGATGCCCCACAGTGCACCGCTGGTGAACACGCGGTGCTCGTACAGCGCGATCAGGGCACCCAGGCTGTGCGGCGTCAGGCGGTCGAGCAGCAAGGTGGTGCTGGGCCGGTTGCCGGGGAAGCTGCGGTGGCGCGCCAGCGTGGCGGCATCGGCTTGCGCAGAGGCCGGCAAAGGCCTGTCGGCCAACGCCTGCTCGGCGGTCTTGCCGCACATCAAGGCCTGCGACTGCGCGAGCCCGTTGGCCAGCAGCAGTGTCTGCTGGCGCTCGAGGCGCGCTGTCAGATCGTCATTGAGCCCGGCGCTGCCGAAGGTCGGCCGGCGCACGAGCAGGAACTCGACCGGGATCAGATCGGTGCCCTGGTGCAGCATCTGAAAGTACGCGTGCTGGCTGTTGGTGCCGGGCTCGCCCCACACCACGGGGCTGGTCGCATACGGCAGCGCTTCGCCGTCGCGGTCGACCCGCTTGCCATTGCTCTCCATCTCCAGCTGCTGCAGATAGGCTGGCAGACGCCGCAAGCCGTGGTGGTACGGTGCCACGCTGCGGCTGGTGGCGCCATGGAAATTGCGATACCAGACATCGAGCAGGCCCAGCAGCGCGGGCACATTGGCGGCAAGCGGGGCTTCGGCGAAGTGGCGGTCCATCGCATGCGCACCGGTCAGCAGTTCCCGGAAATGGTCGGCGCCAATGGCCAGCGCGATCGGCAGCCCGATGGCCGACCACAACGAAAAGCGCCCACCCACCCAGTCCCAGAAACCAAAGGTGGTGGTGATGCCAAAAGCCGCGGCGGCCTCGACGTTCGTGGTGGTGGCGACGAAATGCCGTGCGATGTCGGTACCACCTTCGGCCTCGAACCAGGACCGCGCGAGCTGCGCATTGGCCATGGTTTCCTGGGTCGTGAAGGTCTTGCTGGCAACGACGAACAGCGTTTCAGCCGGCTTCAGCCGGCGCAGCACCGTGCTGATGTCGTGGCCGTCGACGTTGGAGACGAAGTGAAAGTGCAGGCCCGGATGCACGAACGCATCCAGCGCCGGCACGACCATCTGCGGACCGAGGTCGCTGCCGCCAATGCCGATGTTGACAACGTGGCGAATGCCGCTCGCAGCGGTGTCGCGCACCGTCTCTGCCCAGGCCAGCATCGCGTCGAGCACGGCATGTACTTCGTCGGTGTGCGGGCCCTGGCCGCGCGGCGCACGCAACGCGGTGTGCAGTACCGCGCGATCTTCGGTGGTGTTGATCGACTTGCCGGCGTACATCGCGTCGCGCTGCGCTTCAAGGCCACACTCGCGCGCCAGATCGAGCAGGAAATGCAGCGTGGCCACATCGAACAGGTTCTTCGACAAGTCGGCGAAGACGCCAGGTGCCTCGAAGCTCAGCGACGAGAAGCGACCTGGATCACGCGCGAAGGCCACACGCAGATCGAAGTCACGGCCATGCGCTTCAAAGTGCCCCTTCAGAGCAGCCCAGGCGGCGGTACGGTCACAGCGGATCATGTCGAGCGCACCCTCACAGCGCCTGGATCAAGGCATCGAGCTTGCCCGCGTCGACCGCGAAGGCGCGGATGCCTTCGGCCAGCTTCTCGGTGGCCATCGCGTCCTCGTTCAGCGCGTAGCGGAAGCTCGCCTCGGTGTGGCTCACGGGCTCGAGCGCCGCCTCGCGCGCCTCGGCCGGGTCGAGCCTGCGGATCACCGGCGCATCGCTCGCCTGCAGGCTTGCGAGCAGCTCCGGGCTGATCGTCAGCAGGTCGCAACCGGCGAGTGCCACGATCTGGCCCACGTTGCGAAAACTCGCGCCCATCACCTCGGTGGCGACGCCGAACTTCTTGTAGTGGCGGTAGATGTGCGCCACCGACTTCACGCCTGGATCATTGACCCCGGCGTTGGCCGACTCATCCCACGCCGGTCCTGCCGCTTTCTTGTACCAGTCATAGATGCGCCCGACGAACGGCGAGATCAGCTGCACACCGGCTTCGCCACACGCCACCGCCTGGGCAAAGGCGAACAACAGGGTCAGGTTGCACCTTATGCCTTCGCGCTCCAGTGCGCGGGCGGCCTGGATGCCCTCCCAGGTGGCGGCGACCTTGATCAGCACCCGGTCACGGGCGATGCCCTCGGCTTCGTACAGGCCGATGAGCCGGCGCGCGCGCGCCAGCGTGGCAGGGGTGTCGAAGCTCAGCCGCGCATCGACCTCGGTCGACACCCGGCCGGGTACGACTTTCAGGATCTCGAGACCGAAGCGCACCAGCGTGCGATCGACGACCTCATCGAGTGCCGCGCCGTGGTGCGCCCGGGCAGTTTCCGCAAGCAACGGTGCATAGTCAGGCTGCTGCACCGCCTTCAGGATCAGCGATGGGTTGGTCGTGGCGTCCCGCGGCGCGAAGGCGGCCAATTGCTTGAAGTTACCGGTGTCGGCGACGACGGTGGTGTACTGCTTGAGTTGATCGAGTTGGTTCATGGGAGCGCGGGCAGGTCGAGCACACTGCATTAGAACCCGAGCCGGAGCTGCCGTGCGCATCTGGCACGCTCCTAGCGTCTATCCTGCACGTGGAATTGCAGCGCCCCCGGCGCCCAAGCAAGAGGACTTTGACAATGTCGTTCGACCTGGTTTTTTTTGGTGGCACCGGCGACCTGACCTGGCGCAAGCTGATGCCTGCACTGTTCCAGGCGTTTCGGCACGGCAAACTGCCCCCGGGCGGGCGCATCCTGTCGGTGGCACGCGACGAGCAAAGCGACGACAAGTACCGCGGCTGGCTGAAGGAGCGCTTCCAGGATGTCGAAGGCGGCAAGCGGCCGAGCGACGAAGAATTTGCGCGCTTTGCCGAGCTGCTGCACTACCGCCGCATGGACCTGTCGCAGCCAGAGCACTACGCCGGGCTGAAACAGTGGCTCGAGGACCGTGGTGCCGACACCGCGGTGCTGTACCTGGCCACCAGCCCGCATCTGTTTCCGCAGATCTGTGCGCAGCTCGGCGCGGTCGGGCTCAATGGACCGCACGTGCGGGTGGTGCTGGAGAAGCCGCTGGGCCACGATCTGGCCAGCGCGCAGGACATCAACCGCGTAGTCCGCTCGGTGTTCAGCGAAACCCAGGCTTTCCGCATCGATCACTACCTCGGCAAGCCTTCGGTGCAGAACCTGATGGCGCTGCGCTTTGGCAACGCGCTGTTCGAGCCGCTGTGGCGCCGTGAGAGCATCGCCAACATCCAGATCACGCTGGCCGAGAGCCTGGGCGTAGGCACCCGCGGTGACTTTTACGACCGCACCGGCACGCTGCGCGACATGGTTCAGAACCACGCGCTGCAGTTGCTCAGCATGGTCGCGATGGAGCCCCCCTCACGCTACGACGCCGACGCCATCCGCGATGAAAAGCTGAAGGTGCTGCGTTCGCTGAAACCCTTCACGGACGACAGCGTCGCGCGCGACGTGGTGCGAGGCCAGTACCGCGCCGGCAACGCTGCAGGGCAGGCAGTGAAGGGCTACCTCGACGAAGTCAAGGTGCCGCCGGACAGCCGCTGCGAGACCTTCGTCGCGCTGCGCACCGAGGTGCAGAACTGGCGCTGGGCCGGCGTACCCTTCTACCTGCGTACCGGCAAGCGACTGGCGGCGCGCGACGCGCAGATCGTCGTCAATTTCCGACCGACACCGCACAGCATCTTTCCCGGCATCAATCAGCCGAACAAGCTCGTGATCAAGCTGCAACCGGAAGACGGGCTGGAGCTGCACCTGCTGGCCGCCAAGGGCACCAGCCAGAACGAGGCACTGTCGGCGGTGTCGCTCGATCTGGACTTCGACAAGGCGTTTCCCGAAACCCGGGTTGGCGCCTACGAACGCCTGCTGCTCGAGGCCATCGCCGGGCGTCTGAACCTCTTCGTGCGCAGCGACGAGCAGGAACAGGCCTGGGGCTGGGTTGAACCGATCCTTCAGGCTTGGCAACGCGACAATGCGGCGGGCGGCGGGCCACGCCCGTACGCTGCAGGGACCTGGGGGCCGGCGGCGGCCAGCGCGCTGGTGGCGCGCGATGGCTACGCGTGGTCGGAAGAGCAGTGAGGTACACAGGCCTGTGGCCTGACGGAGTGGCCCTGAAGACGGCGTCAAGCCGTTGGCGGAGCGTCCTGTGCAGAGGCGATGCCCAGCAATTCGGCGACCCCATACAGACGCGCCAGCTGGCTCAAACGCGGTGGCGCATTGCGCAACTGCAGCGACCGGCCCGATTTTTCAGCAAGCCGGCGGCATTCGAGCAACACCGCCAGCGCCGAGGAATCGAACTGCTGCAAACCTGCCGCGTCGATGTTCAGCGGACCGGCCGGTTCGCGTGCGATGGCATCGGCCAGCGGGCGCATCACCGCATTGGCTTCGGTCAGGCCGATGGTGGTGGGCAGGGTCAGCATGCGATGCGCCAGTGCGGCAAGGCGCTTACTTGCGCGCCGCCGCCGATTTGTTGCGCTCGCTGAGCTTGGCAATCAAACCGTCGATGCCGCCCTTGGAGATCTCCTGCGCAAAGCTGTTGCGGTAGTTCTCGACCAGCCAGACACCCAGCACATTGACGTCGTAGATCTTCCAGCCCACGGTCGGCGACTTTTCAACGCGGTAGTCCAGCTGGACCGGATCGCCGCCACCGCCACGCACCTCGGTGCGGACGATCTGTTCTTCGTCTTCCGGCAGGTTGCGCGAGGGCTTGATGGCCACCGTCTGGTCTTTCACCTGCGCCAGCGCGCCAGCGTAAGTGCGCATCAGCAGGGTCTTGAACTCGGTTTCCAGGCTGGCCTGCTGCTCGGGCGTGGCCTGACGCCAATAGCGGCCCACTGCCGACGACGTCATGCGCTGAAAGCTCACGTAAGGCACGACCTTCTCGTCGACCAGCGCGAGCACCTTCTTGGTGTCACCGGCCTGGATCGACTTGTCGGCGCGCACCGCATCGAGCAGTTCGTTGGACAAGCGGTTGATGAGCTGATCCGGCGTCTGGGCGGCCGCGGCCACCACGGTCGGTGCGTTCGCAGATTGCGCATGTGCCACCGGCACCAACGCCGTCAACAAAGCTGCGCTCAGCACAGCGAGGGTCGTCTTTTGCTTCATGTGGCAGTTCTCTCTTCGGTTGACAGGACCGATCGTGGACGTTGGAGGCAGCGACGCCGAGAAAGTTCGCCGCACGCTGCGTGCGCTGGTCGTCTCAGCCGGTCGCAGAGGATCAGGCGGGATCAGTACCCGGCATCAATTCTTCGGTGCGTCTGGCGGATTGCCGTCATACACCTGGCTGCGGCGCCGCTGCAGGAAACCATCCCGGACGAAGATGTACTTGTCGAGCACGATGTCATCGAGCAGCGCCGTGCTGTCGAGCAGGTTCGCGCGGGTGTTGACCACGTTGAGTGCCGACAAGCCGATGGACACCGGGGTGCTGTTGATGACCAGGCCCGGGCCGACCGCCAGATCCACTGGCAAGGCGACCGAGTCACGCGCCGTTGATGGGCCGAGGAAAGGCCAGACGACATAGGCACCTTCACCCACACCCCAGTAACCCAAGGTCTGCCCCAAATCCTCGTTGTAGCGCTGAAGGCGCATCTCCGAGCCCCAGTCGAGCAAGCCACCGAACCCCAGGGTGGTGTTCACAAGCACCCGCATCGTGTTGCTCGCAGCATGCTCGAACTTGAGCTGCAGCAGACTGTTGACCACCGACCAGGCGTCTTCGAAATTGTTGTGGAAGTTCGTCACGCCAGTCCTCGCGGGACTGGGCACCACATTCTTGTAGCCTGTGGCCACCGGCTTCAGAACGTTCTCGTCAACCTTTTCGTTGAACCCGAACATCGATCGGTTGAAGCCCTCGATCGGATCGTTGACCTGGGCGTTGTCGTTTGGCGACGGTGTAGACGCACACCCTTGCACGAGGAGCACCACCGCGGCACACGCCAGGGCCTTCAAGCCGCTTCGGGGCGAATACATCATTTTTCTTCTCCTTTGGCGGCTTCGGCAGCGGGCTTGCCCTCTGAGGCCTTGTTGAACAGGAACTGGCTGATCAGATTCTCCAGCACCACGGCCGACTGGGTTTGCGTGATGACATCGCCAGCAGCCAGATTCTTCTCATTACCGCCGGGTTCGATTCCGATGTATTGCTCGCCCAGCAGGCCCGACGTCAATATTTTGGCGGAACTGTCCTTGGGAAACTTGAACTTCTCCTGCAGTTGCAAGTTCACGCTGGCCTGAAACGTCTTGTCGTCGAAACCGATCGACTCAACCCGGCCGACCACCACACCTGCGCTCTTGACCGCAGCACGAGGCTTCAGGCCGCCGATGTTGTCGAACCGGGCAACGACACCGTAGGTCGCATCAAAATTCAGGCTCAGCAAATTGCCGGCTTTCAGCGCCAGGAACAGCAACGCCGCCGCTCCGGCCATCACGAACAGCCCGACCCACACGTCATGACGAGATTGTTGCAACGTCATTCCCCTTGAAAAACCACTGCGGTCATTGAATCAGAAAGTTCAGATCGAGAACATCATGGCGGTGAGCACGAAGTCCAGTGCCAACACGGCCAGCGACGACACCACCACGGTCTGCGTGGTGGCCTGCGACACCCCTTCTGGCGTCGGTTTGCAGGTGTAGCCCTGCCACAACGCCACGAAGGTCACGGTGAGTCCGAACACGATGCTCTTGATGACGCCGTTGCCGACGTCAGCGCTCCAACGCACGCCACCCTGCATCTGTGACCAGAATGAGCCGTCGTCGATACCCAGCAGAGGCACCGCGACCAACCAGCCACCGATCACGCCCACCGCACTGAACACCGCGGCCAGCAGCGGCATGGCAATCAGGCCGGCCCAGAAGCGCGGGGCCAACACGCGGCGCACCGGATCGACGGCCATCATTTCCATGGCGGCCAGCTGTTCACCGGCCTTCATCAGTCCGATCTCGGCGGTCAGCGAGGTGCCGGCGCGGCCCGCAAACAGCAGCGCAGTCACCACCGGACCCAGTTCGCGCACCAGCGACAGCGCCACCAGCAGGCCGACGGCTTCGGCCGACCCGTAGCGCTTCAAGGTGTAGTAACCCTGAAGGGCCAGCACGAAGCCGACGAACAGGCCCGACACGCTGATGATGGACAGCGAGCGATTGCCGACGAAATAGATCTGCTCGCTGACCAGCCTGAATCGCCGCAGCGCTGCGGGCGTCAACGCCACCAGGCGAGCGAACAGGCGCGCTGACATGCCCAGTTGCACGAGCTGGCTGCGCACCAGGTGACCGACCGAGGCTGGATTGAGCCAGTTCATCGGCGTGCTCCGGTGCCAAAGTCGTCGGCGATCGACACGGCAGGGTAATGGAACTGGACGGGGCCGTCCGGCGACGCCGTGAAGAACTGGTGCACCAACGGGTCGGTGCTGGCCCGGATCTCGTCAGGGGTGCCTTGGGCCACGATGTTGCCGTTGGCAATGAAGACGATGCGGTCGGCGATGGCGAAGGTTTCCTCGACGTCGTGCGACACCACGATGCTGGTCACGCCCAGGGCATGGCCCAGATCGCGGATCAATCGGGAGGCGCTGCCCAGCGAGATCGGGTCCAACCCGGCAAACGGCTCGTCGTACATGATCAGATCAGGGTCGAGTGCGATCGCCCGTGCCAGGGCCACGCGCCGTGCCATGCCACCTGAGACTTCCGAGGGCATCAGGTGGCGCGCACCGCGCAGGCCCACCGCGTCGAGCTTCATCAACACCACATCGCGGATCATCGATTCGCTCAGGTTGGTGTGCTCGCGCAGCGGGAAGGCCACGTTGTCGAACACCGACAAATCGGTGAACAGCGCGCCAAACTGGAACAGCATGCCCATGCGCCGGCGAAGTGCGTAAAGGCCTTCGCGATCGAGCGAGCCGATGTCCACGCCGTCGAACATCACCTTTCCAGACATCGGTGCGAGCTGCCGGCCGATCAGCCGCAGCAGCGTCGTCTTGCCGCCGCCCGAGGTGCCCATCACGCCGATCACCTGCCCGCGATGCAGGTCCAGGTCGACATTGCTGAGGATGATGCGATCGCCATACCCGCAGCTCACACCACGCATGGAGACCAGGGCTGGCGACGTTGACGGGTGGGAATCAGGCAATGGGATCATGGAGCGGCACTGTGTGATGAGGCATACCGCCTCCCACCGGGCCGTCGATGATAGGGGATGCCGCTCTGGGCAACCGATGGCCCCGTGGGCCCACGGTCATCGGTGCGCCATGAGGTTCTGCGCCTTAACGGGGCAGGTCGCTGCGTCCCATCAACGCGGCGTCGATCTCGCGCGCCGCCTGGCGGCCTTCTCGAATCGCCCACACCACCAGCGACTGGCCACGCCGCACGTCGCCAGCGGCATAGATCTTCGGCACATTGGTCGCGTAGCCACTGCCCTCATCGGTGCTGGCGCGGGCATTGCCACGGGCATCCTTGTCGACGCCGAAGGCGTCGAGCACGCTGGCCACCGGGCTCACGAAGCCCATGGCCAGCAGCACCAGATCGGCGGGAATGATCTGCTCGGTGCCCGGCACCTCGACCATCTTGCCGCCCTGCCACTCGACACGCACCGCCTTCAGCGCCTTGACCTTGCCCTTGTCCTTGCCCTCGCCACCGATGAATTCCTTGGTGGCGATGGCGAACTCGCGCTCGCAGCCTTCTTCGTGGCTGGACGAGGTGCGCAGCTTGGTCGGCCAGTAAGGCCACACCAACGGGCCGTTCTCGTGCTCGGGGGGCATCGGCATCAGCTCGAACTGGGTGACGCTTTCAGCACCGTGACGGTTGCTGGTGCCCACGCAGTCGCTGCCGGTGTCGCCCCCGCCGATGACCACCACCCGCTTGCCATCGGCGCGGATCTGGTTGATACCCAGCGATTTCAGCTTGTCGCCCGCCACCACCTTGTTCTGCTGCGGCAGGAACTCCATCGCGAAGTGGATGCCGTCCAGGTCACGCCCGGGCACCGGCAGGTCGCGCGACTGCTCGGCGCCACCGGCCAGCAATACCGCATCGAACTGCGCCTTGAGCTGCTCCGGCGAAATGACTTCCTTGGCCCAGTTGGTGACCTTGGAACCCTCGGGCAGGCTGCCGATCAGCACGCCGGTGCGAAACACCACACCTTCGAAACGCATCTGATCCACCCGGCGATCGATGTGGGACTTCTCCATCTTGAAGTCGGGGATGCCATAGCGCAGCAGGCCGCCGACGCGGTCGTTCTTCTCGAACACCGTCACCTCGTGCCCCGCGCGCACCAGTTGCTGCGCGGCGGCCAACCCGGCCGGCCCGGAGCCGACGATGGCCACCGTCTTGCCCGTCTTGTGCTTGGGTGGGCGCGGCAGCACCCAGCCTTCGGCCCAGGCGCGGTCAATGATCGCGTGCTCGATGCTCTTGATGCCGACCGCGTCGTCGTTGACGTAGAGGGTGCAGGCCGCTTCGCACGGTGCCGGGCAGATGCGGCCGGTGAACTCGGGGAAGTTGTTGGTCGAGTGCAGCACCTCGATCGCGTTCTTCCAGTCACCGCGGTACACCAGGTCGTTGAAGTCCGGGATGATGTTGTTGACGGGGCAGCCGTTGTTGCAGAACGGGGTGCCGCAGTCCATGCAGCGCGCACTCTGCACCTTGGCCTCGTCCTCCTTCAACCCCATCGCCACTTCGTTGTAGTTCTTCAGGCGGAGTTGGACCGGCTGATAGGGCTCTTCGAGGCGCTCGTACTCCATGAAGCCAGTGACTTTTCCCATGATGTTCCTGCAACTTTCTGACGGACGGGTTGATTCGATTCACACGGTGCAGCGGGGCGCAGGCGCCACCGACTGGCAGATCACTTCGCGGGTGACGCCTTGGCCTTCTTGTCGGCTGACTTGGGAGACACCGCAGCAGGCGCTGCCGCGACCGTCTCGTGGGCCTTGACGTTCTGGGCGGCCTTCAGTGCCATTTCGGCCAGAGCGCGCTTGTATTCGATCGGGAACACCTTGACGAACTTCGCGCGCGAGACCTCCCACTGGTCGAGCAGATGGCGGGCCTGCAGCGATCCGGTCCACTTGTGGTGGTCTTCGATCAACTTCTTCAGAATGGCATCGTCGGTCTCCGGCGTGCCATCCTTGCCCTTGTGCCACATTGCGCGCTCGGTGTTGGCCGCTTGCACTGTCGGCGGCAACACACGATCCAGATTGACCATCGAGGTGTTGCAGCGCGAGGCAAACTGGCCATCGGGGTCGTAGACATAAGCGATGCCACCGCTCATGCCGGCAGCAAAGTTGCGGCCCGTCTCGCCCAGCACGACAACGGTGCCCCCGGTCATGTACTCGCAACCGTGGTCGCCGGTGCCTTCCACCACCGCAGTGGCGCCCGACAGACGTACCGCGAAGCGCTCGCCGGCCACGCCGCGGAAGAACGCCTCGCCACTGGTGGCCCCGTACAGCACGGTGTTGCCGACGATGATGTTCTTCAGCGCATCACCACGGAACTCGATGCTCGGGCGGATGGCGATGCGCCCGCCGCTCATGCCCTTGCCGGTGTAGTCGTTGGCGTCACCAATCAGATAGAAGGTGATGCCCTTGGCGAGGAATGCACCGAAGCTCTGGCCGCCCGTGCCCTCCATCTGGATGAAAATGCTCTGGTCGGGCAGTCCTTCCGGATGCAAACGCACCAATTCGCCCGAGAGCATCGCCCCGACGGTGCGGTTGACGTTGCGCACCGATTGCATGAACTGCACCTTCTCGCCGCGCTCGAACGCCGGCTTGCACTTTTCGATGAGCGTCACGTCGAGCGCCCGATCCAGGCCATGGTCCTGCGTTTCGAGCTGCCGGCGCGGCACGTCGGCGGGTACCGCCGGCATGTGGAAGATGCGCGAGAAATCGAGTCCCTTGGCTTTCCAGTGCGCCAGGCCCTTCTTCGTGTCGAGCAGATCGGCACGGCCGATCAGATCGTCAAACTTTCGGATGCCCAGCTGCGCCATGATCTGGCGCGCTTCTTCGGCGACGAAGAAGAAATAGTTCACCACGTGCTCGGGCTTGCCCTGGAACTTGGCGCGCAGCGTTGGGTCCTGGGTGGCCACCCCGACCGGGCAGGTGTTCAGGTGGCACTTGCGCATCATGATGCAGCCTTCGACCACCAGAGGCGCGGTGGCAAAGCCGAACTCGTCGGCACCGAGCAGCGCACCGATGACCACATCGCGACCGGTCTTCATCTGGCCGTCGGCCTGCACACGGATGCGTGAGCGCAACCGGTTCAGCACCAGCGTCTGCTGCGTTTCGGCCAGACCCAGTTCCCACGGCGTGCCAGCGTGCTTGATCGAGCTCCAGGGTGAGGCGCCGGTGCCGCCATCGTGACCAGCGATCACCACATGGTCGGCCTTCGCCTTCGCCACACCCGCGGCGATGGTGCCGACACCGACTTCACTGACCAGCTTCACGCTGATGTCAGCGCGCTGGTTGGCGTTCTTCAGGTCGTGGATCAGCTGGGCCAGATCTTCGATGGAGTAGATGTCGTGGTGCGGCGGCGGCGAGATCAAACCGACGCCCGGCACCGAATAGCGCAGGAAGCCGATGTAGTCGCTGACCTTGCCGCCAGGCAGCTGGCCGCCCTCACCTGGTTTCGCGCCCTGTGCCATCTTGATCTGGATCTGGTCAGCGCTCGACAGGTACTCGGTCGTGACACCGAATCGCCCCGAAGCGACCTGCTTGATCTTGCTGCGCAGCGAGTCGCCGGCCTTCAGCGGGAAGTCGGCCACGATCACCTTCTCGCCCAGCACGTCGCTGATCTTGGTGCCCTCGGCGATCGGGATGCCCTTGAGTTCATTGCGATACCGCGCCGGGTCTTCGCCACCCTCACCGGTGTTGCTCTTGCCGCCGATGCGGTTCATCGCGACAGCCAGGGTGCTGTGTGCCTCGGTCGAGATCGAGCCCAGCGACATCGCGCCGGTGGCAAAGCGCTTGACGATTTCCGCTGCCGGTTCGACCTCGTCGAGCGGAATCGCCTTGCTCGGATCGAGCTTGAATTCGAACAGCCCGCGCAGCGTCAGGTGGCGGCGCGACTGGTCGTTGATGATCTGGGCGTATTCCTTGTAGGTATCGAACTTGTTGGCGCGTGTGCTGTGTTGCAGCTTGGCGATCGCGTCCGGCGTCCACATGTGCTCTTCGCCACGCACACGCCATGCATATTCACCCCCGGCCTCGAGCATGCCGGCCAGCACCGGGTCGTCGCCGAAGGCGGCGTGGTGCATGCGCAGGGCCTCTTCGGCGACCTGGAACACGCCGATGCCACCCACCTGTGATGCGGTGCCGCGGAAGTACTTGTCGACCATCGTCTTCTCGAGACCGATCGCCTCGAACAACTGCGCACCGCAATAGCTCATGTAGGTGCTCACGCCCATCTTGGACATGATCTTCGACAGGCCCTTGCCGATCGCCTTGACGTAGTTGTAGATCGCTTTCTCGGTCGACATGTCGGCCGGCAGATCGCGGTGCAGGTTGGCCAGCGTTTCCATCGCCAGATACGGATGAACCGCCTCGGCGCCGTAGCCCGCCAGCACGGCGAAATGATGAACCTCGCGCGCAGAGCCGGTCTCGACCACCAGGCCGGCGGTCGTGCGCAGGCCTTCGCGCACCAGGTGCTGGTGGATGGCCGACAGCGCGAGCACCGCCGGAATGGCCACGTGGTGACGGTCGGCCCGACGGTCGCTGATGATGAGGATGTTGTGGCCGCTGCGGATGGCATCGACCGACTCCGCACACAGCGACGCCAGCTTCGCCTCGACGCCTTCGCCGCCCCATTCCACCGGGTAGGTGATGTTCAACTCGTGGCTCTTGAACTTGGCCGCGGTGTGGCGCTCGATGTTGCGCAACCGTGCCATGTCGTCGAAATCGAGGATCGGCTGCGGCACCTCGAGCCGCATCGGCGGGTTGACGGCATTGATGTCGAGCAGGTTCGGCTTCGGGCCAATGAAGCTGACCAGCGACATCACGATGTTTTCGCGGATCGGGTCGATCGGCGGGTTGGTGACCTGCGCGAACAGCTGCTTGAAATAGTTGTACAGCGGCTTGTTCTTGTCCGAGAGCACCGCCAGCGGCGAGTCGTTGCCCATCGAGCCGGTGGCTTCCTCACCGGCCTGCGCCATCGGGCTCAGCAGGAACTTGATGTCTTCCTGGGTGTAGCCGAAGGCCTGCTGCCGATCGAGCAGTGTCTCGGTGAAGGTGGTGGCTTCGCCTTCGGCCGTCACGTCTTCCAGCTTGATGCGCACGCTCTCGATCCACTGGCGGTAGGGCTTGGCCGAGGCGAACTGGTTCTTCAGTTCTTCGTCATCAACGATGCGGCCCTGCTCGAAGTCGATCAGGAACATCTTGCCCGGCTGCAGGCGCCACTTCTTGATGATCTTGTCTTCGGGGAACGGCAGCACGCCGGATTCGGATGCCATCACCACCAGGTCGTCGTCGGTGACGATGTAGCGCGCCGGGCGGAGGCCGTTGCGGTCGAGCGTGGCGCCGATCTGACGGCCGTCGGTGAACACCATCGCGGCGGGGCCGTCCCACGGCTCCAGCATGGCGGCGTGGTACTCGTAGAACGCGCGGCGGCGCTCGTCCATCGTCGTGTGCTGCTCCCAGGCCTCGGGAATCATCATCATCGCGGCGTGCGCAAGTGAGTAACCACTCATCGTCAACAGCTCGAGGGCGTTGTCGAAGGTAGCGGTGTCGCTCTGGCCTTCGAAGCTGATCGGGTAGAGCTTCTGCAGGTCGTCACCCAGCACCGGCGACTTCATCACGCCCTCTCGGGCGCGCATCCAGTTGAAGTTGCCCTTGACGGTGTTGATCTCGCCGTTGTGCGCCACCATGCGGTACGGGTGCGCCAGCGGCCACTCGGGGAACGTGTTGGTGCTGAAGCGCTGGTGCACCAGCGCGAGTGCCGAGGTGGTGCGCGGGTCGGCGAGGTCCTTGAAATAGACGCCGACCTGGTTGGCCAGCAGCAGGCCCTTGTAGATGATGGTGCGGCAGCTCATGCTGGGCACGTAGTACTCGTGGCTGTGCGTCAGCTTCAGGCGCTGAATGGCGCTGGATGCGGTCTTGCGGATCACGTACAGCTTGCGTTCGAGCGCATCGGGCACGATCACATCGGGGCCACGGCCGATGAAGATCTGCCGGATCACCGGTTCTTTCTCGCGCACCGTGGGCGACATCGGCATGTCGACATCGACGGCCACGTCGCGCCAGCCCAGCACGACCTGGCCCTCGGCCCGCACCGCGCGCTCCAGTTCCTGCTCGCAGGCCAGGCGCGAGGCATGCTCTTTCGGCAGAAAGATCATGCCGACACCGTATTCACCGGGTGCTGGCAACTCGACGCCCTGAGCCGCCATCTCCGCGCGATACAGCTCATCGGGGATCTGGATCAGGATGCCGGCACCGTCGCCCATCAGCCTGTCGGCACCGACCGCACCGCGGTGGTCGAGGTTCTCGAGGATCTTCAGCCCCTGCTCGACGATCGAGTGCGCCTTGTGCCCCTTGATGTGGGCGACGAAGCCGACGCCGCACGCATCGTGCTCCTGACTCGGTTGATACAGACCGTGCTCGCTGGCCAGCTGGCGTTCGTCTTGCGGTGTGTGTCTTGGCGCGGCCTGGTGCATCGCGAGCTCCTGAGGTGCATGGAGAGGGTTAATCCTAGCGTGTCGCAGTAAGCATGCCAAGAACTTAAAACGGGGTCTGACCCCATTTCAAGAACCATCACTCAGGTGACTTTTATAAATAGGGTCAGATCAATCTGGCCGATGTTCGGAGATCGGCGAGTCCAACGCGGGGCGCCCGCGTGCCAACGGCTCGAGGCGTCGACCGATGAGAGCGCCGATCGACTTGGCGAACGCCGGGCTGCCGAGTGCCCACCCCTTCAGCGTGGCGCTGCGGATGCGCTCGATCGTGGCTTGCGGCAGTGGTTTCGCCAGCACGCAGCGGTAGGCGACTTCACGCTCGAACGGTGTGTTGCCGAGCGCCCAGAACAGCGCGTGCTCGGAGACCCCGTCGTCGATGCGCCGGCCGAGATGGTGGCCGGCACTGGTCCACGGCTGTCCGGCGTTGAGCATCAGATCGGCATCGCTCGGGTCGGCAGTGGCGCCACCTTCGGCGTACTGCAGACAATGCATGAACCAATCCGGAGCGTCGATCACTGTCGAACGGAAGCGGCCCTCCCACGGCGTGCCGCTGCGGCCATGGCGCAGATTGAAGGCTCGAACGTAACGCCGTCCGATGCTTTGCATCATCGCGGCCAGCGACGCCGACGCCGCAGGCGTGACCAGCAGCCTCACTTCGTCGGCATACAGCCCGTAGCCATGCAGAGCAGCGCCCGACTCGCGAGCAGCCTGTGTCAGGGCCAGGCGATAGGCCAAACGGTCCGTGTCGTCGGCAAAGACCTCTTGCCCATTCAAACCCCGGTGGATCACGAAGTGCGGCAGGCCCGGCACCACCGAGCGCGGCAGGCGTGCCACGTCGTTCTGCGTGTCAGATACCGAGCGTCAGAAGGTCCCCACGCTGCAGCCCGCATCACCGGGCTTGCAGACGCGGACGCGCCCCGCCACGCTTGCGATCACACGCCGGGTTTGGCCGGACCCGTTGGTGAAGTCCAGCGAATCCGCGCCGTTGGCGGGGAATCCGCCGCCGATGAGGCTCATGAACCCACTGCCATTGAACATCGCGTACTGGACGCCAGAGTGCACGAAGCTGGTCGCACTGGTGGTGTCGATCGCCACCGAGTCAGGCAGTGCGGCGCCTCGCGCCAGCTCGATGTCACCGGAATCCATCGACAAGGCCGAGGCAGAGACGTTGCTGTTCACATCCACAAACGCCACCCATCCGCTGGACCAGTTGCTGCCGTCGGCGGGAATGACGAAGGTTCGCAGCTGCCTTTTCATGGCTTCGGCTCGCGCCGCGGACAGGGTTGCCAGGAAGCTGTTCGCGGTGGTCGTGAGCTCGGAGTTGCGCTGGAAGGTGATGAAATTGGGCGCAGCGAGAAGCATCAGGACCGCGGCCAGCACCAGCGTGACCATCAGTTCGATCAGCGTGAAGCCGCGAATCGACGGCGCCCAATTGCTCGGCTGCTGAAACGTGGGGGCGCGCGCGATCATCACCAGCACACCTTGGGTACGCTTGCCTTGGTGCCCGTGCACGACTTGACCCCTGCACTGGTCACCGTCAAGTTGCCCGCTGCGGTATCGGTCTTTTGCGGTACGGCGGTCAGCAACACGCATTCGTCCAGGCCCAGGGTGTTGCTGCAGGGGTCTGCTCGCAACGCGTAGGCGAAGCTTGTCGAGTCACCCGACCGGGTCTTGAACGGAATAGACACAGTCGTGGCACCAGAGGCATCCGTGCCGTTGTTTCCCGACGCGCCGGCACCAAAACTCAGATAGCTGCCAGTCTGTGTGTAGTACCGCTCCTGCTGCTGGAGCAGATTCAGCAACGCAGTGCGACCCTCGGCGCGTCGGCCCTTCACGACAGAGTCCTGGTACGACGGGTAGGCAATGGCCGCGAGGATGCCGATGATGGCCACGGTGATCATCAACTCGATCAAGGTGAAGCCACGGTCAGAGCGCGCGTCACGCACCTCGCACCGCGCTGCGGCGTTCGACATCGACAGGCGCAGGTTCAATTCGCGTTCCTCACGTCCTGGTAATTGCTGATTTCGCGCCAGCTCAGTCGGCCAACGGTTGTGTTGATCGTCTGACTGGCCTGGGTACCCAGGCCACCGGAGCCTTGCTTGATGATCTGATAGCGCGTCGTTTCTTTGCGGGACCCTGTCGGATCGCTGATGTACAGGGTTGAATAGCCGACCCGCGTCAGGAACGGCTCACCAAGGATACCGACGTCAGACACCACAGAGGAACCGTTGCCGCTCAGCGTATCGATCACATACAAATTACCGGTGCCATTGTCGCAACTGGTCACGGCAGGTATCACCGACCCGAAGATCAAACGACCAGCCAACACGCCCAAGCCGCTGATCTGTCGTTCGCCGGTCCCCGTCACCGTGCTGGTGGTCCCGGATTGGTAGAAATCGAAGTACCAACCGGCACGCGAGGTCGTGTCGTTGTCCGCTGTAGGTCGACCCCAAGCGAAGCCCGAGAAAGTGATGGAGCTTGACGTCACGGTACCAGCTTGCAGGCGGCCTCGGCCCGAAATGGCTGCCGTAGGCGATCCGGTCGAGTCCGGCGTGATGCTGTTGTTGTCGAACACCGAGTACATCGATTGAACCTTGAACGGCGCCGAGTTGTCGGCAGCCGACAGGTAGCGCCCCGTTCCGAACGACACGATGATGCCGCGGTTCGGGCCGAAGCTCAGCGCGGGCGGCATCGTGATCGGCTGACGGTTGGGCGTTGTTGCGCCATCGGTCGCGACGAACATCGGGATTGCGCTGCCGCTGTTCTTGAAGAACGAGAGGTTGTCCAGACTCCAAGAGTCGGCCGAGGTACTCCGGAAGTCGAGCTTCCACAAGTTGCCCTGCAAGTCTCCGGCGTAGAGATAGTTCACCTCCCCCGCAATACCCAGCCGCACGGTGAAGTTGGCCAAGCCCGATGGCAGCGAACTGTCGGTCGTGATGACCGGGAACTTGACCTTGAAGTAGTTGGTGCCCAGTTGCCATGCCGTCGATTTGGCCTTGTCGAGCCGCAGGAAGAACAGCGCGGGCTGGCCCGTGGTGCTGGCCTTACCGTCCACCACTTGGTTGTTCACGCCGCTGGCCACCACCGCGAAGTAGCGGTAATCGGGAGTCGCGCTGCCGGCTGCAACATTCAGCTTCAGGATCTGGGGTGTGCCGATCACGTTGCCCATGTCGACATCGTGCTTGTCGGTGAACTCCCACAGGATCTTGCTGTTGCCACTGCTGGTGGCAAAAGCGGTCGGATCGGTCACATCCAGTGCATAGACACCCTGGCCGCCGCCACCGGCACCGCCCACCAGCACGGTGCGCCAGTCTGCCGAAGTCGTGGTCCCGAGGTTGGCCTCGCTGACTGTCGGCGTGCCATCGACATAGCTGCGGTGGCTGTAGGTCGTCGAGGTCAGCGCGATCAGATTGGGCACCACCCAGCTCGGAATGTAGGCGAACAACTCCGCCCCGGTCGTGGCATTGAACGCGTGGAGCATGCCGTCGTTGGCACCGACGTACAACGCCGGCACCCGACCCTGATAGGCGCTGTAGAAGCTCGCATAGGACGAATCGGAGATGGCCTGGGTCGGAGCCGCCACATAGGCGATCCCGGAGTTCACGATGTCGCCCAGCTTGCTGCCACGCTTGCGGAAGGTGCCCCCGGCCGTCCCACCCGCTTCCAGCGTGCGGTCGCCGCGCAGGTAGTTCAGGCGATTCTGACCCTGCACATCAGCGGTCTCGGGCGAGGTGTACAGCGCTGACTTGACCGAGGTGTCAACCGCCGTCCAGGTGAAGGCACTGCTGTCGAAGACGGGCGTCGTCGCTGACGAGTTGAAGCCGACGTAGATGTTGCGACTGCCGGGCGCGGTGTCATCGAGCTTGCCGGCAGCACCGACCGGCTGGCCGGCAGAGTTGGTCCAGATGGACGTGGTGGCCGAGCCGATCTGGATCTGCGTCCCGTCGGTTGACAGCCCCAACGAGTACGCCACCAGGTCGCCGCTCCAGTCGGCCGGGTCGAACTGGGCCTGGTAGATCAGGCCGCCGGAACTTGTGACTCGCGAGGTCGAGATGGCACCACCGGCGATGCTGTTGGCTTCGGAAGCGACGTTGGCAAAGATTTCGTCGAGTGCCGCCAGCACCGTGTCTGCAGAACTCGAGAGGAAATAGTTTTTGGCTTCGTCCAAAGGCGCACTCGCCTGCCGCTGCCAGTTCGCATTGGTGGTGTCGGTGACGACGTTGCCGCTTGGGTCGAGTTTCTTGAATGGATTGCCCGTCCCGGTCACATCTTTGAAGCCACCGTACTTTGCGGAGAAGTAGAACTGGTTGCTGATGCGATGCACCGCGGGATCGGTCTGCTGCCCGAACTCATTGACGTCGAGCCAATAGGTGGTGACACGCATGCCCGGGCGTCGTTTGGCGGTGTCAGACCATTGCGTTCCGCGGATGTCGTGGGTGTTGGCCCAGTAGGAAGCACCGGCGACATAGTAGGTTGCGCCACCAGAAAAGGTCTGTCCTTCCATGCCCCAGCGTGCTGTATTGGCGGGTGTGTTCGGGTTACTTGTCGTGCGGGAGACACCCTTGCCGTCGGTGTAAGTCACCGCCGGTGTGTTGTTGGACTCGAACCCGCCAACCACCTTGGTCCAAAACTTGAAGTCCGGCTCGTTAGCGGCATCACTGGCGGAGCGCGCAATGTCCCCAAACCCGGTCATTGAGTTTCCCGGTAGGTACTTGTCGGCATTGGCATTGACGTCCCCGATGCCGACGATGTTGTTCTTGAAGCAGGAATAGTCCGTGGTGCCCGTAGACGCGGGGTGCGGGTCGGTGTACGCGGGGTAGTCGGCGTAGACCACCGGGAAACCGTCACGCAAGGTGTCGTTGAGGCCTTGCATCGCGTTGGTGGCCGTGCTGGTGCCCACCATCGTCGGCGGCAATCCCTGGAGGTAGCGCAGGCTCTCGTAGTACAGCTCGCCCACCGGGTCACGCCGTTTGTACTGGCCGAAGGTGTTGGTGCGTCCGAACTGGTTCAAATAATTGATGACGCCGCTGATCGGCTGGTTCGGCGCGTTGCTGAAGCTCCCGCTGTTCGGCGTCGTGACACTGTCCGGATTGGTCCTGAACACCCCCGTGTCCTCATCCCATTCCCTGACGGCGTTCGTGCCTGAGATCAGCGAGAAATTAGCGTCGTAGGCGCGCGGCCCCACGTACTTCATCGGGGCACGCAGCACCCCGCCGTAGCGCTGGGTGGTGTCGTCGTTGTCATTCAGGTAACCAAAGGCCGCCACGCGAACGCGGTCGCTGTACTTCTGCAGGTTGCCGACAGGCTTGTAGTTGCCGTTCGGGTACCGCAGGCACAGGTTGGTCCGCGGGTCAGTCAGCACGCCAGACGTGTCGGCTTCGCAAACCCGAACGCGGCTGTAGAAGAAATTGTCCGGGTTCAGAACCGCCGTCGACAGTGGCGCCGTCCAGCTGCCGGTGTAGGTGCGAGAACGGCATTCCTTCGTGGCAGCCGGTAGCGGGTCGATGGTCGAGCCACTCATTGTGCTGTTGCAGGCGATGCCATTAGCCGCCGGCAGCACCATCCAGCTGCTCCCGCTGCCATACGCCACTTCTCTCCGACCTGTGAAAGCGCAGGTGCCGCCCTCAGACGCGCAGTTTGTCCAACCGCTGCCAGGCAACGCCCCGCTGACCTGTGTCGGCGTGCCGTACATAGGGCCGCCGAGGTTGCCGTTGTTGCCAGGCGAGGCACAGCTACCAGTGGCCTGGGTGCCGAAATACACACGGTTGAGGCAGTTGGCCACATTGAGCGTGCCCGTGAAGCTGCTGGGGAGCAATGAACTCGGTACCGCACCCGCTGCTTGAGTACTGCTGATCTGCTTCGAGGGAAAGTTGGTGCCGTTCCAGAAATTGGTGTTGTTGTTGGCCGAGTTACCCGGCAGCACGGCGCGTTGCAAAACGGTGAGCGAAGTGGTGTCGATGACACGGTCCCCGCCCGTCAGTCCCAGGCGCAGCACGTCGACGGCGGAACTTGTCGCCCAGTTCATGAAATTGCCGCTGAAGGCTGCGCCACCGCAGGTGCGATTCGTGGCAGCGCCACTGCGGTAGAAGTACCGCAAACTCGCATCCCCGGCGCTCGTGTTGTAGAGGTAACAGCTTTCGGTATCGAAGTAGCCGACGTACTTGTTGGTGGACAGATAGCTGGCATCACTGCTGGTGTTCGGCGTACCGACGTACTGCGCACCAACAGTCGGAAACTCCACCGACAACGCCAAGGTCAGCGTGGGCTTGGCGCGCGCGCCACGGGCATACAGGGGTTCGGGAGACAGGTTCACCGTGGGCGGCAAAGACGTGGTGGTCTGGGCCGACACGATGGCCAGACCCGCAGCACACAACGCGGGCAACACCACCCAACGCGTCAGTGGGCTGGCGACCATCGAATAGAACAGATTCATGGTGCGTGATGACATGGTCAACCCTTCTCTTTGCGGAACACCATCTGCAGCACGACTTGCACATCGACGCGTGGGCCGAAGCCCATGGCGGTCACGCGGTACATCTTGGGCACCTGCCCGCCCGCGGCGTTGTTGCCCTGGGCCTGGTCGTCGATCAATTCGATGATGTAGCGCGGCCGTCGCGCGGGGCGGATACCACTGCCCGAATCGAACGTGCGCCCGGTGAACTGGCCGAACTCGACAGTAGGCGCGCTCGTGCTGGTGTCGAGGAAGTCGACACGGGCCCAGACCGGCTTCGTCGTGTCCGGGTACGGCAGACACAGCCCTCGCGTGGAAGAGCTGGAACTGCAACCCGAGGCGAAGATGCCATCGTTGCCTGGCGCGAACTGCGCTGTGCGGCTGTTGGTGGACGTGTTCGGGCCGCGGATGTCGAATTCGGCATCCATCAGCGCTGCCTCTGCGGCCTGTGACGCAATCAGGTAGTCGCGGTCGTAGCGGGCCGTGCGCTCGCTGAGCAGTGCGATCTGAGCCCCACCGACGCCGAGGACGACAACGACCAGCAGGATCAGCATCACGACGACGAGCGCTACGCCTCGCTGGCCAGACGGGGTGATGGATGAAGTGCAGTGACGTTTCATGGTCACGGATTCCAGGTGGGCGGCGTCACGTACTGCCGATTGCGCAAGTGCACGGTGAACACCATGGGCTGCCGGAGTCGACCATCGGCGGGGACAGCCAGGCTGGACCCGACGTCACCACTGACCGCCAAGCCGGGACCGAGCACCTCATAACTGCGGGCGCTCGCAGCACGGTCAACAGCAGAGCCGGGGTCACCACGCAGCAGCAGACCAATACGGACACTGCGCACCCGGCGCCAGTTGTCCATGGTGGCATTGGTGTTGCCGCTCACAGTCAGTTGGGAGGCACGCAGGTAGCGGTCTGGCACACCGTCCAGCCCCGTCTCACCTGACGGCGGTGCGGTCGCCGGCGTCACGTTGTCTACGCCGTAGAGGACCTGAAATCCTTCGACGCCTTGCATCAGCGGCACGGTCTGCCAGGTGCCCGTCACATCGCGGTAGGTGCAGGCCAGCGTGGGTTCACCGGAGGCACTGCGAGCGACGTGGAAGATGCTGTACGCGGGCACCGTGCCGTCCAGTTCATTGGCACCAGAACAATTGATCATCGATCCGTCGCCAACAGCAGCGCCAGCGCGGCTGTCGCCCCAGTAACGCACCACAAGGATGTCGTCCCCATTGAGGCAACTGGTGTCGGTGACAGCGCCGCATCCGCTGGTGCGGTTGCCGCTGACCAATCCGGTCGGCAGCGTCAGGCTTCCGACCAGGGCGTTGTCGTACCCCACGATGCCTGGATTCCTGTCACCGTTGATGTCGCCACACGGCTGACCCGAACCGGAGCAGAAATAACGCCAGGCGCTGGCCACCGTGCCATCGCGGTGGCTTTCATAGCCTGCCTGGATGACGATGCGCTGGATCAGACTGGCGGCGAACCGGGCGTTCTCGCGTAATTGAGAGGATTGATCCACCGACGTGAAACCTTGCCGGCCAATCAAGAGTGCAGCGACTGCCGCGAGCGTCACCAACAATCCAAGGGTGACCGCCACCAGCAACTCGACGAGTGTCAGACCGGCCTGGTGAGACAGGCCGCGACGGGTGCCTGATGACGCGCGAGGAGTCTTCATGTCGCACTGCCCGCGATCAAGGGAAGAACCACGGCAGGTCGACTTCCCGACGCCGAGGCTTTTTCAGGCGCCGAGGCAGAGCTGTCCAGCGACTTCTGCGTCCAACCGATCTTGACCACCAGCGTCTGGTTTGCG
The DNA here is from genome assembly GCA_002255905.1 of Burkholderiales bacterium PBB1. Lineage (GTDB taxonomy): Bacteria > Pseudomonadota > Gammaproteobacteria > Burkholderiales > Burkholderiaceae_C > PBB1. Next base: position 133,234 of record NKIN01000003.1, on the reverse strand, counting down.
GCGGATGTGCAATCCCACTGAGGCAAGCCCGTGGACGAGGCGTAAGGGGTGTCATCGAAGCACACAACCACACGGGCCTGAGGCAACGCCGCACTGACGCGCGCCAGCCACTGGTTCATGTCGTACTGCGCAACAGCCAGTGTCGAAGTGCATGCTGCGGTGAAACAGTTGGCAGAGATCGTCGGCAAGGTGCCGGTGTAGTTCGCCACGAGGTACGGATTGCTCGAGGTGGACGTAGCGAGTGCCACGTCCTTGTTGCCCCTCATGATGTCCGCGAGTTCGCGGCCGAGGGCCACCGCGGTCGACTGGTTGCGCGCAGCACGGTTGGACTGCAAGGCAGCCGCCTGCATGCCAACGACGCCAAGCACGCCGAAGGACAGCACGACGATCGCGACCAGGATTTCCACCAGCGTGAAACCCTGCTGCGCATCTGCGAGCGCACCGCGCCTGTACGACGAGAAGGATGAGACCATAGACATGGACCGATTGTTGCCAAGCGGCACGCCTTGTGCGAAGAACGAGCCGCCGCTGGTCTGCCTTCAAAAGCCGCTCGTCGCCCCAGCGGATGGTCAGTGGCTCAAAACGGTAATAGTTGGCGTGGCAGCTGGCTGGTGAGCTGATCACCGAACAGCCGGGCGTGCTCGCGCAAGGCAAAGCGGTCGGTCATGCCGGCGATGTAATCCGTGATCGCCAGTTGGCGCGGTACGCGCGCGGCATGCGATGGTGGCATCTGCTCGGGCGCGTCGACATAGGCCTGGAACAGATCGCGCAGCACCTGCCGCACCACATCGTTGGCGGCGACCACCCGAGGGTGCTGGTACAGCTGGTGGCGCAGGAATGCCTTGAGCTGCACCGAATGCGCCGATACCTCGTCGCCGCACGCCACCAGCGTAGGCGCCCGCGCGACGTCGGTTGCATCGCGCAGCTCATGCCGGGCCATGCGGTCGTTCGACGCTGAGATCAGGTCGTCGACCTGGTACGACAGCATTCGTCGAATCACCTCGAACAGCAGCCGACGGCCGTCAGCCTGCGGGTGTTCTGCCAATACCTGGCGGTGGAATCGTTCAAAAAATGGCAGCTCGAGCAGTTGGGCATACTCCAGCAGCCCCGCGCGCACGCCATCGTCGATGTCGTGTGCGTTGTAGGCCAGCTCATCGGCCACATTGCACAACTGAGCCTCAAGGCCGGGCCGCGTGCGCTGAATGAAACGCAAGGCCACGCCACCCGGCTCAGCGGCCTCGAGCGCCTGAGCGTGTCGGAGCGAGCAGTGCTTCAGGATGCCTTCGCGGGCCTCGAAGCTGAGGTTCAGCCCATCGTGGGTCAGACAGCGCTCTTCCAGATGATCGACCACCCGAAGGCTCTGCGCGTTGTGCTCGAAACCCAGGCTGCTGGGGTCAGCCTCGCGCACGCAGTCATCGAGCGCGTGCTGTCCGGCATGACCAAACGGGGTGTGACCCAGGTCGTGCGCAAGCGAGATGACCTCGCACAGGTCCTCATTCAAGCGCAGTGATCTCGCGATGGACCGCGCCAGTTGCGCGACTTCCAGCGAATGCGTGATGCGAGTCCGGAACAGGTCGCCCTCGTGGTTGAGGAACACCTGCGTCTTGTAGGCCAACCGACGGAATGCGGTGCTGTGGACGACGCGATCGCGGTCGCGCTGGAAGACGGTTTGTCCTGGCACCGCAGGCTCGGGGTGCCGACAGCCTCGGCTGCGCTCGGGGGCACTGGCGTACGGCGCAAGCCCCGTGCCGGACAGCGTGTTCACACCGTTCGCGCTTCGATCACCTCGGCCACCAGCGCGTCGTCGGCGCGATGGAGGCTCGCATGACCCGGCGCGTCGATCAGCACGAAGCGGATCTGCCCGGCCTCCGACTTCTTGTCGACCCGCATCAACTCCAGATAGCGTGCAGCGCCCAGGGCAGGCCCGCGGGTAGGCAAGCCAGCGCGATCGATGAGGCGGGCAATGCGCTGCGCGTAAGCAGCATCGATCAGCCCGCAGCGCACCGAGAGTTCAGCAGCCATCACCATGCCGCAGCCAACCGCTTCGCCATGCAACCACGTGCCAAAGCCCAGGCCCGCTTCGATTGCATGGCCAAAGGTATGGCCAAAGTTGAGAATGGCGCGCAGTCCGGATTCACGCTCGTCCTTGCCGACAACCCACGCCTTGATTTCGCACGAGCGACGCACGGCGTAAGCCAGCGCGTCCTTGTCGCGCGCGCGCAGGGCGTCGATGTGCTGCTCGATCCAGGCCAGGAAATCGTCGTCGGCGATCGGCCCGTACTTGATGACCTCGGCGAGGCCAGCCGAAATCTCGCGATCGGGCAGGGTGTCCAGCGTGTCTAGGTCAGCGACCACGCGCAGCGGTTGGTAGAACGCGCCGATCATGTTCTTGCCCGCCGGGTGATTGATGGCTGTCTTGCCGCCCACGGACGAATCGACTTGCGCCAGCAGCGTGGTCGGCACCTGCACATAGGCCACACCACGCATGTAGCAGGCGGCAGCGAAACCGGTCATGTCTCCGATGACGCCCCCGCCCAGCGCATACAGCACCGTCTTGCGATCGAAGCCATCCCTGAGCAATCGATCGAAGATCAGGTTGAGCGTGGCCCAGTCCTTGTAGGCCTCACCGTCAGGCAGGGCGATCGTGTGAACACGGGCATGGTGGTTGGCGAGCACGCGCTGCAATCGCTCGGCATAAAGCGGCGCGACGGTCGTGTTGGTCACGATCAACGCCTCGGAGGAGGCAGAGCCGAAATCTGCGGCGCAGACACGGTCGAGCAACCCGCAACCGATCTGGATGTCGTAGCTCCGGTCTGCCAGGTCAATGCGCAATTGATGGAGCGGCGAGATAGGCGGTGAAGGGTTCGGAGATGAAATGGACATCGCCCTATTTTGCCGTGCGACTGCCGCCGTGCTTCTCAATCGATCACTGCAGCAACGGCTCGATCCCATCGACTGGAGACGGCACCACGTCCATCGGCAGCACCCCTGCCAGTTCGAGTTGCATCAGCAGCATGTTGACGAGGTTGTGGACCGAAGGCCGCCCGGTCTCGATGACAAAGTGCGCAACGCTGTGGTACAGCGGATCACGCACCTGGAACATCGCGCGCAGCTTGGCCAGCGGGTCAGCGACTTGCAACAGAGGCCGTTGGGTGTCGTGCCGCAACCGGCGAAAGAGTTCTTCCGGTGTCGATCGCAGATACACGGCCGTAGTGTGCCGATGGAGCGCGTGGCGATTGGCGTCGCGCAACACAACCCCCCCACCGGTGGCCAGCACGCCGCGATCGGCACGAACCAGTTCCGCAATCACCGCCTGCTCGACATCGCGAAAGCGTTCTTCGCCTTCGGCCTCGAAGAACTCGCGGATGCTGCAGCCGATCTGCCGCTCGATCACGGCATCGCTGTCACTGAACGGAACACCCAGCTTGCGCGCCAGATGACGCCCGACGGTCGATTTGCCGCCGCCGGGCATGCCGATCAGGCTGACGAACATCGCGCCGTAGTGCCTGACTTACAGCGCGCGCTGAAACTCAACGCGCTGCGGTGCGCTCGCTGACAACCTTGGGTGTCAGGAAGATCAGCAACTCGGTCTTTCTGGAGGAGTTGGTGCGCGTCTTGAACAGGTTGCCGACCACCGGGATGTCGCCCAGGAACGGCACCTGCGCCACGTCGGACCGATCTGTCTGCTCGAAGATGCCTCCGATGACGACCGTGCCGCCGTTTTCCACCAACACCTGCGTCTGGATCGACTTCGTGTCGATCGAAGGCACGTTGTTGGTCACTGCGCCAACGCTGTCCTTGTTGACGTTGACGTCCAGAATGACGTTGCCTTCAGGGGTGATTTGCGGCGTCACATCCAGCTTCAGCGTCGCGTCGACAAACTCGATCGACGTGGCGCCGCTGGAGGTGGCACGCTGATAGGGAATCTTCGTGCCCTGCTGAATCACCGCCTTGATCTGATCGGCCGTGACGATGCGCGGGCTGGACACCACCTTGCCGCGTCCATCCGCTTCGAGGGCGGACAGTTCCAGATTCAGGAACCGGTTCAGACCCGAGCCGAACAACGACAACGCGAAGGTCGCAGGCAAGAAGCCACCCTGGGCCGAGGCCGGCAGGTTGAGGAAGTTGGTGTCGTTCAGCAGGGGCACTGCCGAGGTCTGTCCGGTGCGGTTGCCGACCACGTTCAGGTTGCCACCGATCGCAACCCGCTGGCTGCCACCGACACCGAAGCCTGCGTTATTGCCGGTGCGTGCGTCATTCACACCCAGGCGCACACCGAGCGAGCGGCCGAACGAATCGTCTGCTTCGACAATGCGGGCCTCGATCAATACTTGGCGCACCGGGATGTCGATCTTCGCGATCAACTCCTGGATTTCCTGCAGCTTCGACGGGGTATCGCTGACAAACAGCTGGTTGGTGCGTGTCTCGTAGAGCACGCTGCCCCGAGGCGACAGGATGCGGGTCGTGGTGGAACCGCTTCCGCCGCCACCGCCGCCACCTTGTCCTGAGTTCTGACCGGTCAGGCCGCGCGAGATTTCCTCGGCCTTGGTGTAGTTGAGTTGGAACGCCTGCGTGCGAACCGGCTCCAGCGCGGCGATCTGCAGTTTCGACTCGAGATCGGCCTTTTCCTTGGCAGCCAGTTCATCCTTCGGCGCGATCAGGATCACATTGCCCGATTTACGCAGCCCCAGACCCTTGGCCTGCAAGATGATGTCGAGCGCCTGATCCCAGGGAACGTCCTTCAGACGCAAGGTCACATTACCTGTCACCGTGTCGCTCGTGACGACGTTGAAGTTGGTGAAATCAGCAATGACCTGCAACAACGCGCGCACTTCGATGTTCTGGAAGTTCAGCGACAGCTTTTCGCCAGCGAATCCAGGACCCTGAGTGAGCTTGTTCGGATCGATCTTCTGAGCACGCACCTCGACCACGAACTGGTTGTCGCTTTGGTAGGCGCTGTGCTCCCAGTCACCACGCGGCTCAATCACCATGCGAACCCGGTCACCGACCTGTACTGTCGAGACGGTCTGCACCGGCGTTCCGAAGTCGGTCACATCGAGCCGGCGACGCAGTGCATCGGGCAGGCTGGATTGCAGAAATTCAACGACCAGCCCCTTGCCTTGCTGGCGAATGTCGACGCCGACCTGGTTGTTCGCCAGATCGACCACCACACGCCCTGCCCCGTCAGCACCACGCCGGAAGTCGATGTCCTTGAGTGGCAGTTGCTGGCGGTTTTGCGGTTCGGCGAAGCGGGTCGGTGCCTGTGTCACGGTGCCGGTGGCACTGGCGACCTCCGGCGACGCGTTCGACTCGAGCACGATCACCAGCGTCTTGCCCTGCAGCTCTGCGCGGTAAGTCGCCGGTTGACGCAGGTTGAGCACCAGGCGTGTGCGCTCATCGGACTGCGCGATGTTCACCGAACGCAGATTGCCTTGGTTGACGTCGACCACCGGCTTGCCGGTCGCATTGCCCACGCCGGGAAGATCGATGGCAATGCGTGGTGGGGTCTGAACCACGAAGCCTTTCGGCAGCACGGACAGCGGCTCTGACAACTCGATCCGGATGACTTCAGACCCAGCCTGTAACGAGCCATTGATCGATTGGATCGCCGTCTGAGCCATCGCCGAGAAAGATGCGCCGCACAGCAACGCCAGCGTCCACAGACGCGATCGCCATTCAATACCCATGTTGATTTTGTCCTGCATGGCCTTCATCGAGCGTTCTCCTGGAGTTGGATCGAGCTGGTGCGCTCGATCCATTCACCTGATGCGTCCTGCACGATCTCCCGGAGGGACATATCGGTTTCTGTGATCTTGATGATCTTTCCGTAGTTCTGGCCGATGTAATCGCCCAGCTTGACCTGGTAGAGCAACTTGTCGACCTTCAGCAACACGAACGGCTGCTTGCCGCGGGTCACGCTGCCGACCATCGTGACACTGTCGAGTGGATATGCCTCCAAAGGCTCAGGACGGCGGTTGATTTCGGACTGCAGCAGTGAATTCGGCTGACGAGACTCCTGCTTGATGGCCACCGCGAGTTTCTGGGTGCTGAACGGCTCAACCACCTCACCGGCCGTGTAGGGCTGCGGATCGAATTTCTTGGGCGGCGAAATCGGCTGCACGTTGGGTTTGACTTCCTTGCGCTGCTGATCCATCCACTGCGCAAGTTCCTGCTGATCACCGCTGCAAGCGGCCAGCAGAGCAGCGCAACAAACGACAACGGCGCCAACGCGATGATCGCGAAGACGGGCGGTCATGGTTTTCCTCCCGGCTTCTTCGCTGCATTGGCTTTGCGGATCGCATCGAGCTCCGTTGAATCCAGATAACGGTAGGTTCGCGCGGTCGCCTCCATGGCCAACAAATCGCTTCCGCGGCTGCCTTCGATCGAAATATTGTGCAAGGTGACGATGCGAGACAGGTTGGCCACGTCGGCAGCGAACGCTCCGACGTCGTGGTAGCGCCCGGAGACTCGCAGCGCAATAGGAAGCTCGGCGTAATAGTCCTTGACCACGCTTTGCCCCGGGCGGAAGAGTTCAAATTGCAATCCACGGCCCAAGCCCGCCTGATTGATGTCGGAAAGCAAGGCGTCCATCTCGGCTTTGCCTGGCAGTTGCTTTTCCAACTGCGTCACATACTCTTCGACCTGCAATTTTTGCTTGCGCAATTCACTGAGGTTCACCGCCTGACCCAGCTTGTTGCGGTAATCGTCCTTGAGGACAGGCTCTTTGGCAATTTCGGCGTCCAGCTGTTCATGCGCGTCGGACAGCAACGTGGTCCAGCCGATGAAGACCACCACCGCCGTCACGACAAACCAGGCGACCAGCTTGGGCAAGGCCGGCCACTGGCCAGGCTGATTGAGGTTGAGGCCTTTGAATTGAGACGCCGCATCCTGGAACACCGAGTTGATGTCGGCACTTCCAGCGGGAATGGTGGGGGGTGAGGACGTGGCCATGGTTGTCACCCCTTCTTGGCAGCGGGTGCTGCGGGTATCGCGCCCGGTTGTTCCTGAGGTCGCTTGACACTGACCCTCAACGAGAAGTCAAACAAGCGCTTTTGCGAGCGATCAGCCGCCTGCACGCCAGACACCTTGATCTCGATGAGTTCAGGCTTGACAAGCCATTCCGAGTTGTAGGCGGTGTTGCGCAGGAGCTCAGACACCCGCTCATTGGTCTGCGCCACCCCGACGATGTTGAGCGACTGGCCGTTTTGCTTGACGGAAGTCAGGTACACACCTTCCGGCGTCTGCCGAACCAGTTCATTGAGCAGGTGCACGGGCACATTGCGGTCGATCTGCAGATCCTCGACGGCCTTTTGACGCGCCTTGAGCGATTCGATCTCGGCCTTCAACGCGGCAATGTCCTTGATCTGGACCTCCAGCTTCGCTATCTCGGCCCCCAGGTAGGCATTGCGCTCCTGCTGGGATGAGGTCAGTTGCTCGACGATGCCAAACCAGATCCCGACGGTCAACACGCCAACGACCGCAGCTGCACCGACCCCAGCGAAAAAGGCAATCTTCTTGCGGCGGCGCTTTTCTTCCCGGTGGGGGAGTAGATTGATCAAGATCACTGGGCAAACCTCCGCATCGCCAGCCCGCAGGCCGTCAGGTAGGAAGGTGCCTCTCGGCGCAGCTTGCTCTCACGCACCGCGCTGCCAAGTTTCATGTTGTCGAAGGGGTTGACCACCATCGATGCGAAGCCAGTGAGCTCGGTCACCCGGTCCTTCAGGCCCGGCAAGGTGGCCGTTCCGCCAGCCAGCATCACGTAGTGAACCTTGTGGTGCGGCGTGCTGGTGAAAAAGTACTGCAGCGCGCGACCGATCTCCTGAGACAGGCTGTCGACAAACGGCGCCAGGATCTGCTGGTCGTAGTCTTCCGGCAGGTCGGAGGCGAGCTTTTTCTGCTCGGCCTCTTCAAAGGAAAAACCGTATTGTCGGGAGATCAGTTGTGTCAGCTGCGACCCGCCGAAGGCCTGATCGCGGTCGTAGAGCATCTCGTCATCGCGCAACACTTTCAGGCTGGTCGTGTCGGCGCCGATCTCGAACAGCGCGATCAGCGCATCGTGACCTTCGTTGGGCAGCGCACTGACCACCCGACTCATTGCCAATCGAGAGGCATGCGACTCGATATCGAGCACCACCGGTCGCAGACCTGCGGCTTCAGCCAGGCCTTGCCGGTCTTGCACACGATCCTTGCGCGAGGCGGCGATCAGCACCTCGACATCACCAACCGATGTCGGGCTGGGCCCGATCACGCAAAAATCGAGGCTGACCTCGTCGAGCGAGAAGGGGATGTACTGGTTGGCTTCAGATTCAACCTGGAGCTCCAGTTCTTCTTCGCGCAAGCCGGCCGGCAACATGATCTTCTTGGTGATGACCGACGATTGCGGCATCGCCATCACCACATCCTTGGTCTTGCTGCCGCTTTTGCTGACCACGCGACGCACGGCGTCAGCGACTTCGTCGAATTTCTCGATCTGGCCGTCTGTGATCCAGCCTTTCTCGAAACTCTCAGCAGCAAAACGTTCCAGTATGTAAGCGCCGGAGTCGTCTTGCCCCAATTCGACGAGCTTGACGCTGGACGAACTGATATCCAACCCGATCATCGGTGGATATTTACGGCCTAACAGGGTGTCTAGAAAGCTCACAGACTTGGCCCTCCGACGCGCTAAAACCAGCGGTGGAATGTTAAGAAGTTACTTGAATGCTAGCAGTAAAGCCTATGTGCACCCATAGAAAACGGGGCCGACACACGCGCATCCGTTGTGACTTGCACACGCTGCGCATGCTCGGTTATCGGCACGTTGGCTTGACTCATGAGGAGTTTCTTGGAACTCTGCACGCCCGTTCCCATTTGAAAGGGGGGCACTGACCGCTACTTCCTATAATCTGGGCTGAAATCAACGGAGCTCCATGAGCGATTCCAAGCGCGACGGCAAGGCCGCTGCGTCGCCCCGCCCTCGATCGACATCTTGGGCCCGCAGCCTGATCAAGGCAGTCGCCAGCACCCTGGGGGTGATCTCGGCGGGCGCATTGGCGGTGTTGATGCTGGTCGCCCTCGCGCTGGCAGTGGCCTACCCGAACCTGCCGGAGATCGGCGGGCTGGCTGATTACAGGCCGAAGCTGCCGATGCGCATCTATTCGGCTGACGGCATCTTGCTCGGCGAAATCGGCGAGGAGCGGCGCAACTTCGTACCTGCAGCGCAGATCCCGAAAGTGATGAAGGACGCCGTGCTGGCCATCGAGGACGCGCGGTTCTACCAGCACAGCGGTGTCGATTACCTCGGCGTGCTGCGCGCGGGACTGGCCAACTTCGGCGAGTCGCGCAGTCAGGGCGCCTCGACGATCACGATGCAGGTGGCGCGCAACTTCTATTTGTCCACCGAGAAGACCTTCACCCGGAAGATCTACGAAATCCTGCTGGCGTTGAAGATCGAAAGCCTGCTCAGCAAGGACCAGATCCTCGAGCTGTACATGAACCAGATCTACCTCGGCCAGCGCGCTTATGGATTCGCGTCGGCCAGCGAGGTTTACTTCGGCAAGCCGCTGACTTCGCTGTCGATCGCTGAAGCGGCGATGCTGGCGGGGCTGCCCAAGGCGCCGTCGGCCTACAACCCGATCAGCAACCCGAAGCGCGCAACCATTCGGCAGCTCTACATCATCGACCGCATGCTCGAGAACGGGTTCATCACGCCCGAGCAGCACGACGCGGCGCGCCAGCAGAAGCTGGTCTACCGTGCGCCGTCGGAAACCCCGGTGCACGGCGAGTACGCAGCTGAAGCGGCCCGGCAACTGGTCTATGCCCAATATGGAGAAGACGCCTACACCGTGGGGCTGAACGTCTACCTCACCATCAACTCGAGCGACCAGATGGCGGCCTACCGCGCACTCCGTCGCGGCATCCTCGACTACGAGCGTCGTCAGGTCTACCGCGGGCCCGAGGCTTACATCGATCTGCCCGCCGACGCGCGGGATGTCGACACCCGCGTGGCCGAAGCCCTGTCCGATCACCCGGACAACGACGAATTGAAGGCCGGCGTGGTGCTGGACGTGAGCGCCAAGAAGCTGGTGGCGGCATTGCAAAGCGGAGAAACCGTCACCGTCACAGGCGACGGGCTCAAGCCCGTGACCTCGGGCCTCGGCGACAAGGCGAACCCGAAGACGCAGATCCGTCGTGGCGCGGTGATCCGCTTGACCAAGTCCCAGAACGGCAGCTGGACTGCCACCCAGTTGCCCGAAGTCGAGGGCGCCTTCGTCGCACTCGACCCGCGCACCGGCGCCATCGTCACGATGATTGGCGGCTTCGACCAGGCCAAGTCCAAGTTCAACCATGTGACGCAGGCGTGGCGGCAGCCGGGCTCCAGCTTCAAGCCCTTCATCTACTCCGCAGCACTCGAAAAAGGCTTCTCGCCCTCGACCGTCATCAACGACGCACCGCTGTTCTTCGATGCCGACAGCACCGGCAGCCAGCCGTGGGAGCCAAAGAACTACGACGGCACCTTCGAGGGCCCGATGTCGATGCGGCGTGCGCTGGCCAAGTCGAAGAACATGGTGTCGATCCGCATCCTGCAGGCCATCGGTGCGCCGTATGCACAGGAGTGGGCCACACGCTTCGGATTCGAGGCCGACAAGCACCCGGCCTACCTGACCATGGCGCTGGGCGCCGGCTCGGTCACACCGTTGCAGATGGCCAGCGCCTATGGCGTGTTCGCCACGGGAGGCTATCGGGTCAATCCGTACCTGATCAGCAAGGTGACCGACGCGCGCGGCCACCTGGTGAGCCAGGTCAAGCCACCCGTCCTCGATGAATCGATGCGTGTGCTGAGTGCGCGCAACGCTTTCATGATGAACAGCCTGCTGCAGGAAGTCACCCGCTCCGGCACGGCCGCTCGGGCGCAGGCGATGCTCAAGCGCACCGACGTCTACGGCAAGACCGGCACCACCAACGACTCGCACGACGCCTGGTTCTGCGGCTACCAGCACGAACTGGTGGCGGTGGTGTGGATGGGCTACGACAACCCGCGCAAGCTGGGTGACCGAGAAACCGGTGGCGGCCTGTCGCTGCCGATCTGGATCGACTACATGAGCAGCGCCCTGAAGGGCCGCCCGGAAAGCGAGCCCCTGCCGCCAGAAGGCGTCGTCAACATCGGCGGCGAGTGGTACTACGAAGAATATGTGCAGGGCGGCGGTGTGAGCAGCTTGGGCCTCGACGACAGCACACCCAAACCCCCTGATTCGGAAGAGCGCAAGGGCATTCTCGACCTGTTCTCGCGCTGACAAGCCGGGCTGCGCGCCAGCCTCAGGCTGCGGTGAACGTCAGTGGCTTGCCACCTTGTTCGCTGGCGCACGCCGACAGCACCGCGTGGAAAGCGCCGCCGTTGCGCGTGTCCTGCCATTCACCACCCACATGCTTGAAGTGAAAGCCGCCGCGGCGCGCAGCGAGCCACAACTCCTGCAGCGGTGGCTGTGTGTTGACCACGATCTTGCTGCCATCGGGGAAGCTCAGTTCGAGCATGCCGCCGGTGCGATTCGCATCGATGTCGATCACGTCGTTCTGCAGCCAGCGGTCGATGGTGGCCTCGATCCCGGACAGCACGCTCCCAGCCACTTCGCGGAACTCGGCATCGGACAGGGGCGTGTGGGGGGTGGCTGCAGGCATGGTCAGTAGAATTCACTCGATGTCGGAACAATCGGAAAGTTTAGTCCTGCGGGGATACGGGCCCGTCGCGATGGCCGCGTTGATCACCGTGGGTTTGATGCTGTCGGGTTGTGGTCAGAAAGGGCCGCTGACGTTGGCCCCCAAGGCGAAGCCGCCCTCCGTGGCACCGGCTGCTGCCCGACGCCCGGCCCCCACCGGTGGCACGATGTCAGCCATCCCACCAGACCCTGCTGCCTCGTCGGCACGACCGTGGGGCAGTCCGCCTCGGTGACGCAGCCATGAAACTCCCTGGTTCACCCCACGTGGCCTACCGCGGCGACGTGCTGATGCTTGAAGATTGCCCCGTTGCCGATCTGGCCGCGCGCTTCGGCACCCCGTTGTATGCCTACTCGCAAGGCGCCATGCATTCGGCGCTGGCCGCCTACCAGCGGGCACTCGAGGGCCGCGACCACCTGATCTGCTATGCGGTCAAGGCAAATTCGAACCTGGCCGTGCTGCAAACCTTTGCACGTGCCGGCTGCGGCTTCGACATCGTGTCGGCCGGCGAACTGGCCCGCGTGCTGGCCGCTGGCGCCTCGCCTTCGAAGGTGGTGTTCTCCGGCGTCGGCAAGACCCGCGCCGAGATGCGCGAGGCGCTCGATGTGGGTGTGATGTGCTTCAACATCGAAAGCGAAGCCGAACTGGAAGCACTGTCGGCGGTGGCCTCGGAGACAGGCCGCACAGCGCGGATCAGCCTGCGCGTGAACCCCGATGTGGATGCGAAGACGCATCCGTACATCTCGACCGGGCTGAAAGGCAACAAGTTCGGCATCGCCCACGAGCGCGCTGTGGCGGTGTATGCACGCGCGGCTGCGCTGCCCGGCATCGAGATCGTGGGCATCGACTGCCACATCGGCTCGCAGATCACCGAGATCGACCCCTACCTGGACGCACTCGACCGCATGCTCGATCTGGTCGAGGCGATCGAAGCCACCGGCGTGACGCTGCACCACCTCGACCTCGGCGGCGGCCTCGGCATCACCTACACCGACGAACAGCCACCGTCGGCCGGCGAGCTGATCGGCGCGCTGCTGCAACGCATCGACGTGCGCGGGCACGGACACCGAAAGCTGATGTTCGAGCCTGGCCGATCGCTGGTCGGCAATGCCGGCGTGCTGGTCACCGAGGTGCTGTACCTGAAGCCGTCGGACGACGCGGATGGCAAGCACTTCTGCATCGTCGACGCCGCGATGAACGACATGGCGCGCCCGGCGATGTACGAGGCCTGGATGGGCATCGTGCCCTGCCGTTTGCGCGACGGACCACCGGTAACCTATGACGTGGTCGGCCCAGTCTGCGAGTCGGGCGACTGGCTCGGGCGCGACCGCGCGCTGGCGGTGCAGGCCGGCGACCACCTCGCGCTGCTGTCTGCCGGCGCCTACGGCATGAGCATGGCCAGCAACTACAACACCCGCGGCCGCGCGGCCGAGGTGATGGTGTCGGGCGGCGAGGCGTGGTTGATCCGCGAACGGGAAACGCCGGCTGAGCTGTTTCGCGGCGAGCACTTGCTACCTACTTAGTACCAGGGCGCCGACGTAGTCGCTCCCGAGGGTGTCCGCCATCGGTCGTCAGACATGTTCCTGCAGGCATCGTTCTGCGCGAGCAGAGGCTACCGATGACCGGCTTGCTCCGCAAGGAGCCACGGCTGCCTTTAGCGGTCGTCACACGGCGGCGCTTCAGCCATCAGCCTCAAGGCAACCGCCCTTCCTCCGCCGCATGGCAGGCCACCTGCACGCCGCCGATCGTCAGCAGTGCCGGCCGCTCGACGCGGCAGCGCTCGTTGGCATGCGGGCAACGCGGGTGGAAGCTGCAGCCGGTCGGCGGCTGCAGCGGGTTCGGCAGGTCGCCGTGCACCGGCTGCCACACGCGGCCGCTCATCGCCACATCGGGGATCGCGTCGAGCAGCATCCGGGTGTACGGGTGAGTCGGTCGCGAGAACAGCGTGTGGCGGTCGGCCAGTTCGACGATGCGGCCCAGCACCATCACGCCCACCTGATCGGCGACATGGCGCACCACCGCGAGGTTGTGCGAAATGAACAGGTAGGTCAGCCCGTGGCGTTGCTGGATGTCGCGTATCAGGTTCAGCACCTGGGCCTGCACCGACACATCGAGCGCCGAGGTCGGCTCGTCGCAGACCAGAAACTCCGGGTTCGATGCCAGCGCGCGCGCGATCGAGATGCGCTGTCGCTGCCCGCCGGAGAACTGGTGCGGCAGCTTGGCCGCATCGCTGGCTGACAGGCCGACCGAAGCCAGCAGTTCGGCCACACGCTCGCGCAGCGCGGCACGGCCCGACAGCACCCCATGCTCGACCAGTGGTTCAGCCACGATGTCGGCCACGCTCCAGCGCGGGTTCAGGCTCGCGTACGGATCCTGAAAGATCATCTGCAGGCGCCTGCGCAGCGCGCCAGCCCGCCCCGAGGCAAAAGCCTGCGTCACGTCGATGCCGTCCAGGCGCACCTGACCCGAGGTGGGCGTGTGCAGGCCGACCAGCAGGCGTGCCACGGTGCTCTTGCCGCAGCCGGATTCGCCCACCAGGCCCAGCGTCTGCCCGCGCGGAATGCTGAAGCTGACACCATCGACGGCGTGCACGAACTGTGGCGCGCGGCGCTCGATCACGCGGACCAGCCACGACGCCGACACATCGAAGGTCTTGCTCAGGTCGCGCACCTCGACCAGTGGAGAAATCACAGACGGCGTCATCGGGGCAACCCCACGTCGTGCAACCAGCATGCCGCGCGACTGGTGCCGACGGGCATCAGTTCGGGCCGCTCGCTGCGGCAGCGCGCCCAGGCTTGCGGACAGCGCGGGTGGAAGGCGCAACCTTCAGGAATGTCGCCGAGCCGCGGCATGGCGCCGTCGATCTGCAGCAGCCGTTCGCGCTCGCCGCTCATCGACGGGATCGCCCCCATCAGCCCCACCGTGTACGGATGCGCCGGGCTGTGGATCACCTCGCGCACCGGCCCGATCTCGACGATGCGCCCGGCATACATCACCGCGACGCGATCGCAGGCTTCGGCAATCACGCCCATGTCGTGCGTGACCAGCATCATCGCCATGCCCTTGTCACGGCACAACCGCTTCAGCAGGGCGATCACCTGCGCCTGCACCGACACATCGAGCGCGGTGGTCGGCTCGTCGGCAATCAGCAGGCGCGGCCCGGCGGCCAGCGCCAGCGCGATGACGACCCGTTGCCGCATGCCGCCCGAGAACTGATGCGGGTACTGAGTCAGCCGCTGCGAGGCGCCACTGATGCCGGTCTCTTCGAGCAGGCTCACCGCGCGAGCCACCGCTTCCTCCTCGCTCAACGGCAGGTGCGCGCGTATGGTTTCGACCAGCTGCTGGCCGATCGTCAGCAGCGGGTTCAGCGCCGTCATCGGGTCCTGGAAGATGCTGCCGATCTGCCGGCCGCGCAGGCGGCGCATCGCGTCGTCGGGCAAGGTGTCGATGCGTTGGCCGTTGTAGACGATGCGGCCACTGCTGATGCGGCCCGGCTGCTGCAGCAGGCCGATGATGGCCGCGCCGGTCAGCGACTTGCCCGCACCGGATTCGCCGACGAAGCCCAACACCTCGCCCGGCGCGATGCCGAACGACACGTCGGACAGCGCGCGCAGGCTGCCGTGGCGCGTGGTGAACTCGACGCACAGCTGATCGACTTCAAGCAGGGCCTGCATGTCAACGCCCGCCAGGATTCAACGCATCGCGCAGCCAGTCGCCCAGCAGGTTCACGCTGAGCGCGATCAGCACCAGCATCGCGCCGGGAAACACGGTGATCCACCATTCGCCGGAGAACAGGAAGTCGTTGCCGATGCGGATCAGCGTGCCCAGCGAGGGCGATGTCGGTGGCACACCGACGCCGAGAAAGGACAAGGTCGCCTCGATCAGGATGGCGGTAGCCACCTGCAGGGTCGCCAGCACCATCACCGGCCCCATCACGTTGGGCAGCACATGGCGCCGCATGATGCGCAGCGGCGCCACGCCGATCACGCGCGCGGCCTGCACGTATTCCTTCTGCTGCTCGACCATGGCGCTGCCACGCACGGTGCGCGCATAAGGCACCCAGCCGGTCAGCGAGATCGCGAGGATCAGCACCGCGTAAGCCAGCGTGTCGTGCGATTGTGGAAACAGCGCGCGGCCGATGCCGTCGATCAGCAGCGCGACCAGGATCGCAGGAAACGACAGCATCACGTCGCACACCCGCATGATGAAGCCATCGGTCTTGCCACCCACATAGCCCGACAACAGGCCGAGCGCGACACCCACCACCATTGACACCAGCACCGACGCGAGCCCGACGAGTAAGGAAATGCGCGCGCCGTACATCAGCGCCGACAGGATGTCGCGGCCCTGGTCGTCGGTGCCCAGCAGGTAAGTGGCTCGCCCCTCGGGCAGCCAGGCCGGCGGCAGGCGCGAGTCGGCCAGGTCCAGCGTGGCCAGGTCGAAGGGATGGTGCGGGGCCAACACGTTCGCGAAGGTCGCGCTGATGATGCAGATGCACGCGATGGCGGCAGCCACCATCGCGGTGGGCGAGTGGGTGAAGCTGTGCCAAAGGTCGCCGGCCAGAAAGCGGCGCAGCGGGTTCACTTCACCACCACCCACTCGAACGGCATCATGTTGTCGGGGGGCTGCACCAGCTCAATGTTCTTCTTCATGCCCCAGGCCAGCGCCTGCTGGTGCAGCGGGATGTGGCCGATGTCTTTCGCATGCAATTCCAGCGCCTCGCGGATCAGCGCGTTGCGCCGCGCCGGGTCGGTCTCGCTTTGCACGGCAGCGGTCAGCGCATCGACGCGAGCGTTGCTGTACCCGCCCAGGTTGAACTGGCCCTGTCCCTGTTCGTTCGGCGTCGCGATGACCGCGCTCAGCACATCGTGGGCGTCGTAGGTGCCGGGCGTCCAGCCGAGCAGGTAGAAGCTGGTCTGCCGGCGCAGTATTTTTGGAAAGTAGGTGACCTTGGCTTCGGCCTGCAATTGAACACGCACGCCGATGCGAGCCAGGTTCGCCGCCACTGCCTGGCAGATCTTGGCGTCGTTCACATAACGGTCGTTCGGGCAGTTCATGCCCACTTCGAAGCCTGATGGGTAGCCGGCTTCGGCCAGCAGGCGCTTGGCAGCGGCAGGGTCGTAGGACAGACGACGATCCAGGTCGGCGGGATAACCGTTGACGCCTGGGCCCAGCATCAAGGCGGTGGGCGTGGCCGCACCGCGCATGACCCGGGTGCGGATCGTCTCGATGTCGATCGCCTGGTAGATCGCCTGACGCACGCGGCGGTCCTTGAAGGGATTGCGACCTTTCACGTTGGAATCGAGCAGCTCGTCGCGCTGCTGGTCCATGCCGAGGAAGATCGTGCGCAGCTCCGGTCCCTGCCGCACCTTCAGCGCGGCGTTGGCCTGCACGCGCTCGATGTCCTGCAAGGGCACCGGCTCCATCAGATCGATTTCGCCGCTGAGCAGTGCAGCGACACGCGTGGCGTCGTTGACGATCGGCGTGAAGACCACCTCGGTCACGTTGGTGGAAAGCGGCGCCCAGTAGCCAGCAAAGCGGGTCAGCACGGTGCGTGTGCCGGGCTGGCGCGCCTTCAGCTGAAACGGGCCGGTGCCGTTGGCCTTGAAGGTGGCCGCGTTCTCGATACCCTTGCGCCGATCGACCGGCCGCATGGCCTGGTTCGCCTCGCACCAGGCGCGGCTCATGATGTAGATGTTCGAGATCACGTCGGGGAGGATCGGGAATGGCGCATTCGTTTCGATCTCGATCGCGTCGTCACCGTTCTTGCCTGCGACCGCGCGCACCGCCTTGATCGCAGCGGTGTCGCTGCGCATGTCCGAGCCCTCACCGGCCGCACGCTGGAAGCTGAACACCACATCGGCCGCGGTCAGCGGTGTGCCGTCGTGGAAGCGCACACCGCGCCGCAATTCGAAGCGCCAGACCGTGGGTGACATGGCCGACCAGCGGGTCGCGAGCGCGGGCGTCAACGCGAGTTTTTCGTCGCGCCCGACCAAGGGCTCGTAGACGTTGCCGAGCAGCGAGAGCTGCAGTGCCTCGTTCAACGCATGCGGGTCCATCGCCTGCGCGTCGCCCTGGTTGGCCACACGCAGCGTGACCGCCTGCGCAGCGCCCGCGACCAGGGCGATTGCCAGCGCAGCCACGCGCCACGTATCAAGCCGCATCGACCGCCCTTTCGATGCGCAAGCGCGGATCGACTGCGAAGTACAGCAGATCGACGGCGAGGTTGATGACGACGAAGATCAACGCGATCAGGCACAGATAGGCTGCCATCACCGGGATGTCGGCGAACTGCACCGCCTGGATGAACAGCAGCCCCATGCCCGGCCACTGGAACACCGTTTCGGTGATGATGGCAAACGCGATCAGTGAACCGAGCTGCAGCCCGGTGATCGTGATCACAGGCACCAGCGTGTTCTTCAATGCATGGCCGAAATGGATCGCGCGGTTCGACAGGCCGCGGGCGCGCGCGAAGCGGATGTAGTCGGTGCGCAGCACCTCGACCATCTCGGCGCGCACCAGACGCATGATCAGCGTCAGCTGGAAGATCGCCAAGGTCACAGCGGGCAGCACCAGATGCCGCCAGCCGTCGACCGTCAGCAGGCCGGTGCTCCACGGGCCGAGCTGCATCACCTCGCCACGGCCGAAACTGGGCAGCCAGTTCAGCGCGACCGAGAACACACCGATCAAGCCGATGCCGATCAGGAAGGTGGGCAGCGACACACCGATCAATGACGCGGCCATCAGCAGCTGCGCGTCCCAATGACCACGCCGCAGCGCCGCGTAGACAGCAAGTGGGATGCCCATCGCCAGCGCCAGGACCGCGGCAACCAACGACAGCTCAAGCGTGGCGGGCAGCCGCTCGGCGATCAGCGCCGACACCTGCCGGCCCTGGCGCAGGCTGAGGCCGAACTCGCCTTGCACCGCATTACCGATGAATCCGAAGAATTGTGCGGGCACGCTGCGGTCGAGGCCCAGGTCTCGCCGCAACTGCTCGCGCTGCTGCGGCGTCGCGTCCTGGCCCAGCAGATTCGTCACTGGGTCGCCGACGAACTGGAACAGCGCGAACGAGACCAGCGCCACCGTCAGCATCACGAGCACCGCCTGCGCCAGGCGCCTGAGCACGAAAACCAGCATGGAGACGGCGCCTGCTCGACTACTGCGGCTGCCCGTTCGCACCCACCAGACGAACCTCGCCGTAGTAGGCCCGCGTGGTGCTTCGGGTGTTGTCGCTGTCGGTCATCAGGGCAATTGAGACCAGGGCGCCGGGGGCCTCCCCGAAGGCGCGTTGGTAATCGCTGACGATGTCACGCTCGTGCAGCCGCCAGATGGCCTTCTGCGTGGGGCCTGAATCGACAACGATCTTGCGGATGCGGTCGGTGCGGCTGGCGATGATCACCGACTCGAGCGGCGCGCGGTTGTCCCACACGTACATCAACGTCGCATACGGCGGCTCTTCACCCATCACCGCTTCGAGCAGATCGGACAGCAACCGGTTCTTGTACGACAACTTGCTGCGATCGCCATCGAAGGCCAGCACGACACGCACCGGTGCGTCTTCGGTCTCGCTGCGGCTCAGATCGGCCGTGGCGATCAGCTCGGGCACCATCCACGAGAACGACAACCGCCCGAGCTCGGCCGGCGCCACTTGCACACGCCGGCGGTACAGGCTCACAGCACTCTCGGCATCGGCCTGGATGACCTGCCGGCCATCAATCACCTGGGGCGTGTAGCGCGTCGGGCGCTTTGTCGGCAAGGGTGTCGTTTCCCAGCCGGTGGCACCGGCCTGATCGGTGGTGGCGGGCTTCAGCTCGGTGGTGGTTCGGCAAGCCGTGAGCGCCAGCAACGACGCAACGGCAAGCAAGCCCCATCGACGCCACATGCGCGGCAAAACGATCTCAGAAACGATGACGCACTCCCAGTGCCACGCTGGTTGAGTCGACGCCCGCACGCGCAGTCACCCCTCCCAGATAGCCACCCCCGCCCGGCGCAGCCTGCCCCAGTCCGGTGTTGTTGAAATGGGTGACCACCACGCTCACGTCGGTGCGCTTGGACAGCGTGTAGGTGCAGGCCGCGCCGTAGGAGGCCACGTCGGCGTTGGCTGCGCGCAGGTCGTTGTAGACGTTGTAGGCCACGTAGAAGGTGGTTGCCCGCATCTGGTGGCGATAGCCCAGATGCCACAGCGTGGCGTCTTGTCGCACCGCGTCGGTGTAGGCCTCCTGGATCAGCCCCGCCAGCGTGGGTCCGACCAGCGGCGTGACCTGTGCGCCGATGCCCGACACCAACGACGGATGCTTGTCGTGGATCGCGGCAGCAGATGCATGCAGCCGACCGGCCCCCACACTCAGATAGCCACCGATCACGGTGCTGGTCAGCGAGCGCTGCCCGTTTTCGTTGTCCCGCTGGTTGTAGGCCACGCCGACGCCGAAGGCCTCGTTGCGGTACATCGCCATGCCACCCAGAAAGTGGCCGGTATCGAAGGCCTTCTCACCGAAAGCCACCATCAAGGCGGCGGTGACCGTGTCCGTCTGCACGCGATAGGCCAGCGCATTGGACACTCGGATATCGACCGCATAGGGCACAGCGGCGATCTGTCCCGAGGCCAGCGACGACTGCGCGTTGAGCGCATCGAACGTGCCGACCAGCTCATAGCCAGGGGTGTACATGCGCCCGGCGAGCACCGCACCCACCGGCGTCACGAGCCCGAGATAGATCTGTCGGTCGAAGAACGCCGGGCCGTCGCTGCGCACATTGATGCCGACCTGGGTCCCCAGCGCATCGGAAACCCGATTCAACACCGGCTGTAACGCGTTCTGCTGCACGGTCGGCAGCGAGGGCAGCAAGTAGCGCGCATAGGTGGCCCGGTCGGGCACCTGGTTGCGCGACGGTGGGCGGTTGCTGATGCCGCCGGTATCCACTTCGATCCTGTTTTCCATGGTGAAGATCGCGCGGTAACCGCTGCCGAGATCTTCCTGACCGCGCAAGCCGATGCGTGAACCCTCCATGACACCACTGGCCAGTTGGGTGACTGCTCCTCCTTTGAGACCACTGACACGGGTCACCCCGGCATCGACGATGCCGTACAGCTCGACCTTGCTCTGCGCCAGGCTCGCCGGGGCGACGGCGGTCAGACACATCATCACCAGCAACCGGCTTTTCATGGGGCACTTGGACAGGTAGGTGGGCGACAAAACCAAGCGAAGTGTGTCATTCGAATCGCGCACCGCCCATCCGCATTTGGACCGATCAAAAAAGAAGCCGCCCGAAGGCGGCTTCTGTCTCTCAGTCGCCGCCGTCAAGCGGCGATCGATGCGAGATTAGAACGTGTGAGCCAGGCCGGCAGCAACCTCGCTTTGACGCGAGAAGTAACGGTGTTGGTCACCGCCACGCTCGGTCGCCGACAGGTACACGGTCGTGCGCTTGGAGAACGCGTACTGCACCGAAGCGCCGTACTTGTTCTGGCTCAAACTCGACAGACCACCCGAACGGTCCAAATTCGAGCCGGTGTACTGTGCCTTGAAGGTGAACGCATTGATGGGCACGGCCACGCCGATGTTCCAGGCATCCACATCGTTGCCAGAGAGGGCCGCGCTTGGGAACTGCGAACCGAGGTTGTTGGTGTGCTGATAAGCCGCTGCCAGCTTGGCCAGACCGAAGTCGTAGCTGCCACCCACAGTGGTTGTGTTGTTGTAGCTGCCGCGACCTGCCTCACCCTTGGACAGATCTTCATAGAGCAGGTCCAGAGCCAAAGGGCCTGCCGTGTACACGAGGCCCACGCCGCGATAGTTCGCTGCCTTATAGAGAGTGCCGCTGGTGGTGCGGGTGCGCTCGCTCAAACCAACGATGGCGCTGGCTTGCAGGCCGCCGAACACAGGCGTGGTGTAGCGAATGGCGTTGTCCACACGCGTGCCAAAGTTCTGGAACAGCGGACGCGAGCCCTTGCCAACAGCGTCAGTGCTGGTCTCGAGAGACTCGGTGAGAGCGAACTGGCTGTCACCGCTGATGTCGTTGATCTTGACGGCGTTCTCACGCGTCAGGGACTCTTGACGGCCCAGGCGGATTTCACCGTAGGCTGCGTGGCTCAGGCCGACATAGGCACCACGGTTGAAGAACGAACTGCCAGAAGAATTCAGTGTGGTCGAGCCACCTGCCGAGCCAGAGTCCGGTGCGACACCCGCTTCGAGCTGGAAGAACGCCTTCAGGCCGTCACCCAGGTCTTCGACACCGCGGAACCCGATGCGCGAGCCACCCAAGATGCCTTCTTGCAGCTTGGTCAGGGCTTTGCCGTTGTTACCACCGGTCGTGGCGCTGGTCCTGCTGCCTGGATCTACCAGCACGACAGCCTGGTCGAGACGGCCGTACAAGGTGACCGACGATTGCGCCGAAGCGATGCTGGTGAACGCGCCGAGAACGGCAAGGGCGACGATTGACTTATTCATGTTCTAGGTTCTCCGAAACTGACAGTTGAAACAAAAATCGCGATGAGATGAACGCGAGTCGATCGGTGGATCAACGGCACGCATCAAATGAGTGCATACCCTTAGGCTATTGCATCCACGCACGCATCGCACGATCCATAAGCTAATGCTCTGCGGCAAAACCCATTTTTCGTTGCGATACCGCAACAATCGCCGGGGCTTTGAGGACGAGTCAGCCGTGATCTTGGGGAGCGACGGCATCGCCAAATGCGATCACACCGCCAAAAGCTGACTCGGGTCTTGCAACCCCGCCGAGTTCGTACACTGTGGTGGATTCTCATGACTGTTCCAAGACAGTTGTTTCTCTGGCGCAACACGGAGCCCCCATGAAGGACGCATTCATCGCCGCTGCAGACCATGCCCTGCGCACGCTGTCCGGCGGCTTGAGCGCCGGCCGGCCGACGCCTGCATCGTCCGTGAGTCCGGTCGCCTGCGCTGAACTGTCTGCCGCAGAAAAAGCGCTGTCTGGCGCGCTGATGCGCGTCAACCACGTGGGCGAGGTGTGCGCACAGGCGCTCTATCAGGGACAGGCGCTGGCGGCGACCGATCGCGTCATGCAACAGCGGTTTCTGGACGCGGCCCGCGAAGAGACCGACCACCTGGCATGGACCCAGCAGCGGCTCGACGAGTTGGGCGCGCACGCCAGCCTGCTCAATCCGCTCTGGTACGCCGGCTCCTTCGCGATCGGCTGGCTGGCTGGGCGCGCCGGAGACGCGATCAGTCTGGGTTTCGTGGTCGAAACCGAGCGCCAGGTGGAGCAGCACCTCGATGAACACCTGGGCAGACTCCCTGCGGGCGACCAGCGATCCCGCGCGATCGTGCACCAGATGAAGGCCGATGAGGCTCGTCACGCCAACGATGCACTGCAAGCGGGCGCGACCCCGCTCCCGGCCCCGATCCGTTGGGGTATGCGCGCGGTCGCCAAGGTGATGACCACCACCGCGCATCACTTGTGAAGCGGATCAGGCCGCTGCGATCTCGAAGCTGGTGGTGATCTCGGCGGTCTTGGCCAGCATGATGGTGGCCGAGCAGTACTTGTCGTGCGACATCGCGATGGCCCGCGCCACGGCGGCCGCCGGCAGATCACGCCCTGTCAGCTGAAAGTGCAGGTGGATCTTGGTGAACACCTTCGGATCGGCCTCGGCGCGCTCGGAAGTCACCTTGACTTGGCACCCGGTGACCGCGTGGCGACCACGCTTCAAGATCAGCACCACGTCGTAGGCGGTGCATCCAGCGGTGCCCGCCAGCACCGTCTCCATGGGCCGCGGCGCGAGATTGCGACCGCCGCCTTCCACCGCGCCATCCATCGCCAGCAGATGACCGCTGCCGGTCTCGGCCACGAACCCCATGCCCATCGCGGGCACCCAGTTGACTGTGCATTCCATCGTCTGCCCTTTTCGCTCGTGCGCACGCAACACCGACGCATCTATATTGCAGTGCAGCAAAATCAGCGCTATATTGGATTCATTGTCGCGGAACAAATCTTGCGACAGGTCTGTTGTCTCCTCCACCTCCCTCAGGTGGATTCAGCCCAAGGCAGCAATGCCTTGGGCTTTTTTACGCTCGCACGCATCGTATGATCCGCGCCCGCCGGCCGATGGTGTCCGCGGCATCACTGATCCCGGAGATTCCTCATGCCTGGCCGAACCGCACCCGCAGCCCGCCCTGCGCGCAACAAGGGGGCTGCCGCACACGGCAAGGCCCTCGGTCTCGGCGACTACCTGAAGAAGATCCTCACCGCACGCGTCTATGACGTGGCGGTGGAAACACCCCTGGAGCTGGCCAGCAACCTGAGCCTGCGCATCGGCAACCGGGTGTACCTGAAGCGAGAAGACAGCCAGCCGGTCTTCAGCTTCAAGTTGCGCGGCGCCTACAACAAGATGGCGCACCTGACGCCCGAGCAACTGCAACGCGGCGTCATCTGCGCATCGGCCGGCAACCACGCCCAAGGTGTCGCGCTGGGGGCCAGTCGGCTCGGATGCAAGGCGCTGATCGTGATGCCGACCACCACCCCGCGGCTGAAGATCGACGCGGTCAAGGCGCTGGGCGGCGAGGTGGTGCTGCACGGCGAAAGCTACTCCGACGCCTATGCGCACGCACTGACGCTCGAGCAGCAGCGAGGTCTGACCTTCGTGCACCCTTTCGACGACCCGGACGTGATCGCCGGCCAGGGCACGATCGCGATGGAGATCCTGCGCCAGCACCCGGGCCCCATCGATGCGGTGTTCGTCGCAATCGGCGGCGGTGGCTTGATCTCCGGCGTGGCGGCCTACATCAAGGCAGTGCGGCCGGAGATCAAGGTGATCGGCGTGCAGATGGCCGACTCCGACGCGATGATCCGATCGGTGGCCGCGGGCAAGCGTGTCGTGCTGAACGACGTGGGCCTGTTCTCCGATGGCACAGCCGTCAAGCAGGTCGGCGTCGAGACCTTTCGTTTGACGCGCGAGTTGGTCGACGCGTTCATGACCGTCGACACCGACGCGGTGTGCGCTGCGATCAAGGATGTGTTCCAGGACACCCGCAGCATCCTCGAGCCCGCTGGCGCGATGGCGGTGGCAGCGGTCAAGCAGTACGCCGCTCAGCAACAGACCCAGGGACAGACGCTGGTGGCGATCGCCTGTGGCGCGAACATGAATTTCGACCGGCTGCGCTTCGTCGCCGAGCGGGCCGATGTCGGCGAAGAGCGCGAGGCACTGCTGGCGGTGACGATCCCTGAAGAGCGCGGCAGCTTCAAGAGGTTCTGCGAGCTGATCGGCCCGCGCGCGGTGACCGAGTTCAACTACCGGATCTCGGATGAGCGGTGCGCCCATGTGTTCGTCGGCCTCTCGACCACGCAGCGGGGCGAATCCACCACGCTGGCCGACACATTCAATCGCCACGGTTTCCAGGCCATCGATCTCACCAAGGACGAACTGGCCAAACTGCACCTGCGCCACATGGTCGGCGGGCGCAGCGAACTGGCGGCCGACGAGCGCCTTTACCGTTTCGTGTTTCCCGAGCGACCCGGCGCGTTGATGAAGTTCCTGGCCAGTCTGCATCCAGGGTGGAACATCAGCCTGTTCCACTACCGCAACCAGGGTGCCGATTACGGCCGCATCCTGGTCGGCATCCAGGTTCCACGCCAGGACAAGAAGGCCTTTCGAGAATTTCTCAGCACGCTGGACTACCCATGGGTCGACGAGACTGACAATGCGGCGTACCGACTGTTCCTGCGCTGAGTCGCCGAGACCATGGCCAACAGCTACCACAACCTGATTTCGCCGACCGGCAACATGGAGCTTGAGCTTGCCTTGCGCGAGAAGCTCCTGCTGCGCAGTCAGACCACGGGTGAGCTGGGCGAGCTGGAGCCACTGGCAGTGCGATTGGGTCTGATCCAGAACACCCTCAAGCCGCGCTTCAATGCACCGCAGGTCGTGGTCTTCGCGGCAGACCATGGCATTGCGGTCGATGGCATCGGCGCCGGCGAGCGCCACTCGACAACGCAGGTGGTGCACTCGCTGCTGACCTCGCAGATGCCACTGTCGGTGTTCGCCCGCATTCAGGGGCTGGAGTTGTCCGTGGTCGATTCGGGCGTGGCTGAAACGCTGCCGAGGCACGCCCGGCTGCTGTCGCGCAAGATTGCCCACGGCACGCGCAATTCGCGCGTCACTGCGGCCATGTCGCTGGAGCAGGCGCATGCCGCGATTCGCGCGGGCATGGAAATCGGCGATTCGCTGCCTGGCAATGCGGTGGTCTGTGCGGGCATCGGTGTCGGATCGGCGCAGGCCTCTGCGCTGGTGCTGTCGCGGCTGGCGAATGTGCCGGTGCGCGATTTTGTGCTCTCCGGTCCGACGATGAAGCCTGCCGATCTGGCCGCGATGATGGTGGTGCTGCAGGGCTCGCAGGGGCGCCACAAGGAGGTCGCCGATCCGATCGAGGTGCTGGCGGCTTTCGGCGGCTTCGAGATCGCGATGATGGTCGGACTGATGATGGTGGCCGCCGGCAAGCGGCACCTGATCATGGTCGATGGACTGGCAGCTTGTGCGGCGCTGGTGGTCGGCTCACACATCGCACCGACCGTGGTCGATTACTGCGTGTTCTGCCGCAGCAACGACCACCGTGGGCTCGATCGCGCATTGGGCCTGTTCCAGGCTTCGGCGATGCTTGAACTCGGCATGGACAGCATCGACGGCACCGGCGCCACGCTCGCCTGGCCCTTGATCCGCAGCGCGGCCGCGCTGCTCACCGAACTCGCCGATGGCGAAGACCCAGGCCCCAGCCAACCGGGCGCGATGACCTGAGCGTCTGAGGCGCGCGGCGCGGCTTGCTCAGCGCGGAGGCCGGCCTGCGGCGGGCGGCTCGAAACTGCTGACCGGGTCACGATCGGGGACGCCTGGCGCGACCGGGGGCGCAAACTGCGGGCTGTTGAATCCAGCTGGTGGCAGCGCACCTGTGGCGGCCGTCGAAATCGCCGGCAACTCGAGCACGAAAGACGTTGCCGCGTCGTTGCTGCTGCGCGAGGACGCGACGGTGGCCGCGCGCAACTGGACAGCGCGCAGCATCAGATCGCCATCGATGGCGGCGCCGACGCGGTACACGCGCGGCGGCTGCCCATCCACTGAAATCAGCGCCAGGCCCTGCTCACTGGGGGGTTGCGGTGCCACCACGCCCAACAGGCGAAACCGGCTGCTGAGTGGCGGCGCAACCTCGATCGGCGCAGCCTGGGCCGTCGGCGCCGCACCCAGCAATCGCGACACATCGGCGTTGACTGTCAGGGCCGACTCCATCGCCACCACCGGCACCGGCGAGGCGGTGGGTCGCGCCAGCAGTCGGGTGCCCCAGAACACGGCTGTCCCAGCGACCAGGGCCCAAACGAGGAATGCGACCGAGCGGGACAACATGCGACGATTATCATGCGCCGCGACAGCCGCGCATCCCGGCCGCGGCCGGGATGGCGACATGTCAATGATAGATTCTGGACCTCTCTCACGCTTCCACGCGCGGACCACGTCGATCGGCATCCGGCGCATGCGCAGCGGCGGCTTCACGCTGATCGAATTGATGGTGGTGCTGGTCATCATTGGCGTGCTGGCGGCGTTGATCGTGCCGAATGTGCTCAACCGCGCCGACGACGCCCGCGTGACCGCCGCCCGCACCGACGTCAACAACCTGATGCAGGCGCTGAAGCTCTACAAGCTGGACAACCAGCGCTTTCCCAGCGCCGAGCAGGGCCTGAAGGCACTGGTGGCCAAGCCCACCGTCGGCGCGATCCCACCCAACTGGAAGCCTTACCTGGACAAGCTGCCCAACGACCCGTGGGGCAGGCCGTACCAGTTCGCCAACCCAGGCGTCAAGGGCGACATCGACATCTACAGCCTGGGCGCCGATGGCGTCGTCGGTGGTGAAGGCAACGACGCTGACATCGGGTCCTGGCAGTGATCGACTGACGCCGATGGCGCTTTCGCCGAGTCCTGACCGGCAGACGAGATCTGCCGGCTTCACCTTGATCGAGCTGATGGTCGTGGTGGCGATCATCGCGCTGGCGTCTGCGGTGGTGAGCCTGGCCTTGCGCGATCCGTCCGACACGCTCCTGGAGAAGGAAGGCGCCCGACTGGCCGCACTGTTTGAATCAGCCCGCGCCGAGGCGCGGGCCTCGGGGCTGGAGGTGCACTGGCTGCCGCGCTCGATCGCCAGCGACCGCCCTGGCGCGGGCGACACCCCGGCCGACTTCACCTTCGTTGGCTTGCCGATGTCTGCCGGATTGCCCCGGCGCTGGCTGTCTGAGGGCGTCACCGCCAACGTGATCGGTGCGCCCGATATCGTGCTGGGCCCCGAGCCGCTGATCGGCGCCCAACGCATCACGCTGCGACTGGGCGACAGCCGACTGACCCTGGCGACCGATGGCCTGGGGCCCTTCGCGGTCTTGAGCGACGAGACCCCACCGGTGTCGCGGTGAAGCCAGCCCGAGCGTCGCGTGGGTTCACGCTGATCGAGGTGCTGGTCGCGCTGGTCATCGTCGCGATCACGCTCGGCGCGGGGATCAAGGCCGCCGGCGCGCTGCTGAACAATGCACAGCGGCTGGCCGAGATCAGTGAGGCGCAGTGGTGTGCCGACAACCACCTCACCGGGCTGAAGCTTGCCAAGGTGTTTCCCGACATCGGCGAATCGACCTTCAGCTGCGAGCAACTGGGTCACACCTACTTCGGCACCTACCGGGTGGAACCGACACCGAACCCGAACTTCCGGCGTGTCGACACGCAGATGAGCAATGACGCCGGCGAGCCGCTGCTGACGCTGTCGGCAATCCTGCCGAACCAATGACCATGGCACGGGGCACATCCACCACCGCCGCCAGCCGGGGCTTCACCCTGGTGGAAGTGCTGGTCGCGCTCGGCATCATGGCCACCCTGGCAGTGATGGGTTGGCAGGGCATCGACGGCATCGTGCGCACCCGCGACGCCAGCCAGGCCAGGCTGGATCAAACGCTGCGCCTGGGCGCCGTGATGGCCCAGTGGGAACAGGACCTGGCGTCTTTGCAGGAGACCGATGCCGTGCCTGCGTTCAACTACGACGGCAAGACACTGCGGCTGACGCGCCGCAGTGGCGAGGGCGTGCAGTTGGTGGCCTGGTCGCTGACCGGCAACACGACACAGGGCAACCCTGAGCGCCGGCAATGGATGCGCTGGGCCGGGCCATCGGTCACTGGCAGCGCCGCGCTGCAGGACAGCTGGCTGCGCAGCCAGTTGCTGCAGTCCAATGACCCCGCGCTGCTGCGCACGCTGGACAACGTATCCGATCTGCAACTGTATTGCTACCGCGGCAACGCCTGGAGCAACTGCCAATCCACCGGCAACGTGGTGGCGACCGCATCGCCTGCCAGCGGCGTACCGGTGAGCGTGCGCACGGCGCTGCCTTCGGGCCTGCGGCTGGTGCTGACCTTGAATGACGGCAGCGACGGCACCCTCACACGCGACGTCGCCTTCGGGCCCTCACCGCCATGACCGCCCCCGGAAGCCGGTCCCGGCAGCAGGCGGGTGCGGCGCTGCTGACGGCGATGCTGATCGTCGTGCTGGTCAGCAGCCTGGCCTCGGCGATGGTGTGGCAACAGTGGCGCGCGGTGCAAGTCGAAAGTGCCGAGCGGGCGCGCACACAGTCGGCCTGGATCCTGGCGGGCGCGCTCGACTGGGCACGGTTGATCCTGCGCGAAGACGCCAAGTCCGGTGGTGCGACCACGCTCAGCGATCCGTGGGCCACGCCGCTGGCAGAAGCCCGGCTGTCGAGCTTTCTGGCAGCCGACAAGACCCGCACCGACGACGGGCCCGAGGCCTTTCTCTCGGGGCAGATCACCGACGCACAGGCGCGCTACAACCTGCGCAATCTGGTCGGCAGCGATGGCAAGGTGGTGCCCGCCGAACTGGCCGCGACCCGGCGCCTGTTCGATTCGATCGGCGTGGCGCCTGACCTCGCCGACCGGCTTGCCACGGGACTGCGCGATGCGCTCTCGCGGCCGGGCACCGAGGGCCGCACAGCAACGCCACCCCTGCTGCCGCGCACCGTGGCGCAGCTGAGCTGGCTGGGGGTGGACCGCGACACGGTGCGTCGGATCGCGCCGCTGGTCGTGCTGCTGCCGGTACGTACGCCGATCAACCTGAACACCGCCTCGCGGGAGGTGATCGCTGCCAGCGTCGATGGCATGGACCTGGGTGCCGCCGGGCGGCTGGTGCAAAGCCGGCAGCGCACCCCGTTCAAGTCGCTTGCCGAGGCCCAGGCCCTGATCCCTCCGTCGCTGACGCTGGATGCCTCGCGGGTGGATGTGAAGTCGAGCTTCTTCGAGGTGCGTGGGCGCATCCGCCTGGGCGACCGGGTGCTCGAAGAACTCTCGCTGGTCGAGCGGCGCGGCCTGGAAGTGCTCTCGCTGCAGCGCCAGCGGGTGAACCTGCAAGATGCGCCGAACTGAGTCGCCATTCTGTCGCGTCGATCGGCGAGACTTCGGTCACGCTGGCGCGCAGGCCGGGATTGCCTCGGCAGGGGTCGCAGTGCCATTTCCCTTCAGGAGCCACGACTAAACTCGGCGACTGCCCGCCCGGGCGTGCCACCTCGCTTCATGTCCATCCTCGTCATCTCACTGTCGCCGCGGCTCCGCCTGCGCAGCCGCCATGCTGACGGGGCCGCCCCCGGCGGTTCGTCCGCTGAGAACGAGTTCGAGTACCTGTTGAGTCGCGACGGCTTCACGCCGGTGTCCCAGGGCCGAAGCGCCGCGGCGCTGCTGCCCAAAGCCGACAGCGTGATCGCCGTGGTGGGGGACAGCGATATCGCCTGGCACCGCATCACCTTGCCGAAGGCACCGTCGGCGCGGTTGCGCGCCGCGCTCACTGGCGTGCTCGAAGAAGCCCTGCTCGACGATGCCGATGCCACGCATCTGGCGCTCGCACCGAACGCCACTGCCGGCCAACCGACATGGGTCGCCGCGGTCAACCGTCACTGGTTGCGTGGCGAGCTGGCCGAGTTGGAACGTCACCGGGTGTTCGTGGACCGGGTGGTGCCAGCGGTCTGGCCCGACTCGCCCCCCTCCGGTCATTTCACTGCGGCGCAGGGTGAGGCCTCGGTGCATGGCAGCGGCGCGCCCCAGGACGTGTTGCTGACCTGGTCGCATGAGGATGGCGTGGCCGTGCTGCGCTTGCAAGGCGGTCTCGCGCGGGCGTTGCTGCCCGCCGAGCTACCAGCCGATGCGCGCTGGACCGCCACACCCGAAGTGGCGACCACCGCAGAACGCTGGCTGGCCGCGCCCGTGGCGGTGGTGTCGGCTGGCGAGCGCGCCTTGCAGGCCACGCGCACACTGTGGAATCTCCGCCAGTTCGATCTGGCCGCCCGCCACCGCGGCACCCGTGCCGCACGCGACGCCTGGCGCCGTTGGCTGAGTCCGGGTTGGCGGCCGGTGCGCATGGGCCTGCTGGCCCTGCTGGTGGTGCAGTTGCTCGGTCTGAATCTGTGGGCCTGGCATCTGCGCTCTGAACTCGATTCCCAGCGACAGGCGATGGTCTCGCTGCTGCAGGCCACCTTCCCGCAGGTCAGCGCGGTGCTCGACGCACCGCTGCAGATGCAGCGCGAGGTGGACACATTGCGCGCGACCGCGGGTCGCCCTTCAGCGACCGATGTCGAACCGATGCTGCTGGCCGCCGCAGCCGCCTGGCCGCCGAGCCAGCCCCCGGTGGACAGCCTGCGCTACGAGTCGGGGCGGCTCACGCTGTCGGCCACCGGCTGGAGCGACGCCGAGGTGACGCAATTCCGCAGCCAGTTGCAACCGGCCGGCTGGCAGGTCGATGCGGCCGATGGCCGGGTCAGCCTGAGCCCCGCGGCGGGCCCGACGCCATGAGCCGTCCGGCCAGCGCGCCCGCGGGCACCACCCGATCCGATGATCGCCGCTTGGGTACGGCTTCATGGATCACAGCACGAGAAACGCTGCGGGCCCGCTGGACAGCGCTCGCCGCACGCGAACGTGCCGGGCTGAGCGCGGCGGCATGGCTGGTCGGCGTCCTGCTGCTCTGGAGCGTGGCGATTCAGCCCGCCTGGCGAACCCTGCGCGAGGCGCCTGCCCGCATCGATCAGCAAGGCACCCAACTCCAGCGTCTGAATCGGCTGGCGGCCGAAGCCACTGAACTGCGCGCGATTGCACCGGTTCCGAGCGCACAAGCCAACGCGGCGCTGCAAGGGACGATGACCCGCTTTGCCGGACGCGCATCGCTGCAATGGCAGGGCGAGCTCGCCACCGTCGCGGTCAACGGCCTGAGCGGCGACGAACTGCGCGACTGGCTGGCCGAAGTGCGCAGCGCATCACGCATGCGCGCCACACAGCTCCAACTCACTCGGGGCGCACAGGGCTACAGCGGTACGCTGGTGCTGAGCCCGGGGGGTCAGCGATGAGGGGCCTTTGGCCCGGCAAGCGGGGGCCGCGGGCACGCGGTCGCACGGCGTTTCAGAACAGCATGGCTGCCTCCCGCTGGGCCGAATCGAGCTACGCCGAAGTCGCCTGGGGCCGAGCCCGCGCCGGCAGCACGCGCTGGGGCTGGGCCGGAGCGCTCAGTGGTGCGCTGATCGGATTGATCTGCTTTGCGCCGGCGAGTTGGCTGGCCGCTGGCGTGTCGGCCGCAACGCAACAGCGCCTGATGCTGCTGGATGCACGCGGCAGTGTCTGGACGGGCAGCGCAGTGGTAGCGCTCACGGGCGGCCCGGACAGCCGCGACCAGGCCGCGTTGCCGGGGCGCCTGGCCTGGACTGCGAGGCCGAGCGGTTGGGGGGTGGCGGTGGTGCTCAGCCAGGAGTGCTGCCTGCACGGCCCGGTCACCGTGCGTTGGGTTCCCGGCCTGGACGGCTATACCGCGAGCCTGACGCCGCCGGCCGACTGGGTGGGTCAGTGGCCGAGTGCCTGGCTCACCGGTCTGGGCACCCCGTGGAACACCCTGCGCCTGGGCGGAACGGCGCGGCTGCTCTCCCCAGGCCTCACGATCGAGTCGACGCAAGGCCGTTGGCGCCTGGCCGGCGGGCTGGATGTCGAACTGATCAACGCCTCCTCGCGACTGTCCACGCTGGACACACTCGGCAGCTACCGGCTGTCGGTGCGGGGAGAACCACTGAACGCGTCGCCGGACAGCCGCCGCGGCAACGCCTCGGGAGGACCGGCGCAGATCACCTTGTCAACCTTGGAAGGTGCCTTGCTGCTGAGTGGCAACGGCACCTGGGGCCTCGCAGGCCTGCGATTCACGGGTGAGGCCAGCGCCGCCGACCCCAACGACGCGGCGCTGGGCAACCTGCTGAACATCATCGGACGGCGCGATGGCGCGCGGTCCGTCATTTCGATCGGATAGACATGACTGCTCGCGCCTCGAGGTCCTTGCTGCCACGCCGCTGGAGCCCACACGCATCGCGCCTTGGCACCCACGCGGTGTGCATACCGTTGTCGTTGTCGCTGCTGCTGTCACCGCTGGGCGTGCTGCCCACCCTGTCGCATGCGCAGGCACCCGCCCCCGAAGCGGTGGCCAGCCGATTCCGTGGCGAGCCGGTGACACTGAATTTCGTCAACGCCGACATCGACGCAGTGTCGCGGGCGATGGCTGCCATCCTGCGCCAGCAGTTCGTCGTCGATCCACGCGTCAAGGGAACGATGACGCTGTACAGCGAGAAGGCGCTGGCGCCACACGAGGCCTACCTGAACTACCTGGCCGCGCTGCGCGGCCAGGGCTACACCGTGGTGGAGGTGGGTGGGCTGTTCAAGGTGGTGCCGGAGGCCGATGCCAAGCTGCAGTCGGGCACGGTCTCCGTCGGTGACGTCAACCGCCGTGGTGACCAGGTGCTGACGCAGATCTACCGCCTGACGCACGAGAACGCGAACAACCTGGTGCCGGTGCTGCGCCCGCTGATCAGCCCCAACAACACCATCAACGCGAACCCCGGCAACAACACACTGGTCATCACCGATTACGCCGACAACCTGCAGCGCATCGGCAAGATCATCGCGGCGATGGACACGCCGGCAGCAGGCGATGTCGAAGTCATCACCTTGAAGCACGCGGTGGCCAGCGACATCGCGGTGCTGGTGCAGCGGTTGACCGATTCGACCGGTGGGTCGGCCCCCGGCGCCGCCGGCGGCACTGGCGCCTCGGTGCTGGTCGATCCGCGCAGCAACTCGCTGCTGGTGCGCGCACCGAACCCGGCGCGGCTGGCCGCCATCCGCTCGCTGGTCGACAAGCTCGACCAGCCGGTCCAGGGCGGCAACGCAGCCGGCAACATCTGGGTGGTCTACCTGAAGAATGCCGATGCGACAAAGCTGGCTGCGGTGCTGCGCGCCGCCTACAGCGGCAACGGCGCCTCCGCCAGCAACAACAGCACGAGCCCGTCGCCGGCGAACGCACCGTCGACACAAAGCCTGGTCAATGCCCTCAGCGGCCAAGGTGGTTCCACCCAAGCCACGGCACCGGTGACGCCCTCGGCAGGGCCGTCGACCGGTGGCTTCGTGCAGGCCGATCCAGCCACCAACGCGTTGATCATCACCGCGCCCGAGCCGATGTACCGCCAATTGCGGGCGATGATCGACCAGCTCGATGCGCGGCGTGCGCAGGTGTTCATCGAGACCATGATCGTCGAGGTCACCGGCGACGACTCGGCCGACTTCGGCTTCCAGTGGCAGGCGCTCGGCAATGTCAATGGCCGCTACATCGGTGGTGCGGGCACCAACTTCGGCAATGGCACCACCAACATCATCACCAACGCGGCAGCGGACACGCTGACGGGCGCCCTCGCCGGCATCGGGCCAGGCCTCAACATCGGTGTGGTGCGCAAGATCGGCGACAACTACGGCCTGTCCGCGATCGCACGGGCGCTGCAGTCGCGTGCCGACACCAACATCGTCTCCACGCCAAACCTCGTCACGCTGGACAACGAGGAAGCGAAGATCATCGTGGGCAGCAACGTGCCCTTCATCACCGGCCAGTACACCAACACCGGCAGCGGCACTTCAACGGTCAGCCCGTTCCAGACCATCGAGCGCAAGGACGTCGGCATCACGCTGCGCATCCGTCCGCAGATCGGTGAGAACGGCACGGTGCGCATGACGCTGTTCCAGGAGTCGTCGAGCCTCGCTTCGGGCACGGCGCCGGGCACCTCGAGCGCCGGGCCAACCACCAACAAGCGCTCGATCGAATCGACGGTGGTGGTCGATGATGGGCAGATCATCGTGCTCGGTGGTCTGATCGAGGACACGTTCACGGTGGACAAATCCCAGGTACCCATCCTGGGTGACATTCCTTACCTGGGCGCCCTGTTCCGCAGCGAATCGCGCACCAAGAAGCGCACCAACCAGATGGTCTTCCTGCGACCTGTGGTGATGCGCGACGCCAACGCGTCGAACAGCCTGTCGATCGACCGCTACGAGCTGCTGCGCGGCGAGCAGAAGGACGTGAGGATCCCGTCCAACCCGCTGCTGCCGCTCAACGGCGTGCCGGTGGTGCCGCCGCTGAAGGCCGTCGAGGATCTGGCCCAGCCGATCTCGCCGCCCCCGACGGGGCCCGCACCGCGCACACCCGCAGGCGCGAACTGACGCGAGCCGAGACACCCATGGCCAGCCGTCATCCCTTGCCGTACACCTACGCGCGGGCGCACACCGTGCTGCTCGAAGACGAGGGCGATCGCCTGGTGCTGTGGGCGCCTGAAACGGTGTCGCTGTCGGCGCTGGCCGAGGTACTGCGGCTCTACGACGTCGATGCGCTGGAGCGCGAAGCCGCGAGCACGCTGGCCAACCGCATCGCGGTCGCGTATGCCGGCAGCGAGTCGAGCGCCGCGACGGTCATCGGCGAGGTCGAGAGCGCGGTCGATCTGAGCCGGATGATGCAGGAGCTGCCAGCCATCGAAGACCTGCTGGAGGCCTCGAACGACGCGCCGATCATCCGCATGCTGAACGCCTTGCTGACGCAGGCCGCGAAAGACGGGGCCAGCGACATCCACATCGAACCCTACGAGCGCTCGAGCTCCGTGCGCTTTCGCGTCGACGGCACGTTGCGCGAGGTGGTGCAGCCGAACAAGGCGCTGCACGCAGCGCTGATCTCGCGGCTGAAGATCATGGCCGAGCTCGACATCTCGGAAAAGCGCCTGCCGCAGGACGGCCGCATCTCGCTGCGCATCGGCGGCCGGGCGGTCGACGTGCGGGTCAGCACGCTGCCATCGTCGTATGGCGAGCGTGCGGTGCTGCGTCTGCTCGACAAGGGCGAATCGAAGTTCACGCTCGAAGGCCTCGGCATGAGCGGCGATGTGCTCACCCGCTTCGATCGATTGGTGCAGCAGCCGCACGGCATCTTGCTGGTCACCGGCCCCACCGGCTCGGGCAAGACGACCACCTTGTACGCATCGCTGGGCCGCATCGACACCTCGACCACGAACGTGCTGACGGTGGAAGACCCGGTGGAATACGAGCTCGGCGGCATCGGCCAGACGCAGGTGAACCCGAAGATCGACCTGACGTTTGCGAAGGCCTTGCGCGCGATCCTGCGGCAGGACCCTGACGTGATCATGATCGGCGAGATCCGCGATTTCGAGACCGCGCAGATCGCGATCCAGGCCTCGCTGACCGGCCACCTGGTGCTGGCCACGCTGCACACCAACGACGCACCGAGCGCGGTGACCCGGCTGACCGACATGGGCGTCGAGCCCTTCCTGCTCAGCTCCAGCCTGCTCGGCGTGCTGGCGCAGCGGCTGGTGCGCAAACTCTGCGTGCATTGCAAGAAGGCCGATGCGCAAGGTCGCTATCACCCGGTGGGCTGCCCCGAATGCGGGCACAGCGGCTACAAGGGCCGCACCGGCGTCTACGAAATGATGGTTGCCGACGACAAGGTGCGCTCGCTGATCCACAGCCGCGCCGCGGAGTCGCAGCTGTTCGTCGCTGCTGAAGAGGCCGGCCTGCGCTCGATGCGCGAGGACGGCGAGCGGCTGGTCGCTGAAGGCATCACCTCACCCGAGGAAGTGATGCGGGTGACCAGGGAATGACTTCCCCAGTCGCTGCCCTTGCGGTTCTGGGCTGACGGCCAATGCCTGCGTACAAGTTCGAGGCGCTGACCGCTGCTGGCAAGTCCACGACGGGCCTGCTCGAAGCCGACAACGCACGAGCTGCGCGGGCGCAGCTGCGAGCGCAGGCGCTGGTGCCTCTGGAGGTGACCCAGGTCGCGTCAGCGGGCACCCCAGGCCAGGGGCTGCGCTTCACGACGCGGGTGTTCTCGGCAACGGGGTTGGCGGTGTGGACACGGCAACTGGCTGGCCTGGTCGGCAGCGGGCTGCCGCTGGAGCGGGCGCTCACTGCCCTCAGTGACGAGGCCGAAGACCCTCGCCAGCGCGAGCTGGTGGCGCACCTGCGCTCCGAGGTCAACGCCGGCTCGCCGTTCGCCCGCGCGCTGGGGAGCGCCGAGCGCGAATTCGACGATGTCTACCGCGGCGTGGTGGC
Source organism: Burkholderiales bacterium PBB1 (assembly GCA_002255905.1). Lineage (GTDB taxonomy): Bacteria > Pseudomonadota > Gammaproteobacteria > Burkholderiales > Burkholderiaceae_C > PBB1. The sequence goes on along the minus strand of NKIN01000003.1, from coordinate 96,109 downwards.
CGCGGGCGAACAAAGCGGTGCGCTGGGACAGGTGCTGGAGCGGCTGGCCGACGACCTGGAAGAGCGCCAGGCGCTGAAGGCCAAACTGATCGGCGCCACCCTGTACCCGGCCATCGTGTCGGTGATCGCGCTGGTGATCGTGATCTTCCTGGTCACCTATGTGGTGCCCCAGGTGGCCTCGGTGTTCACCAGTTCGAAGCGCGCGCTGCCTGCGCTGACGATCGCGATGCTGGCCACCAGCAGCTTCCTGCGCAGCTACGGCTGGCTGCTGCTGCTGGCGATCGGTACGGGCGTGGGCATCCTGCTGCTGATGTTGCGCAACCCACTGTTTCGCGAACGCTTTGACGCTGGCTGGCTGAACCTGCCGCTGATCGGCCGGCTCGCGCGCGGCTACAACGCGGCGCGTTTTGCGGGCACGCTGGCGATGCTGGCCGGCGCAGGCGTGCCTATCCTGAAGGCCTTGCAGGCCGCGGCCGAGACCCTGTCGAACCGGGCGATGCGCAGCGACGCGCTGGACGCACTGGTGCGGGTGCGAGAAGGCGCGCCACTGGCAGCCGCCCTGGCCGGCAAGAAGCGCTTCCCCGGGCTGCTGGCGATGTTCGCGCGCTTGGGTGAGCAGACCGGGCAGCTCCCTGAAATGCTCGACCGCGCCGCCAAGCAACTGGCCACCGAGGTGCAGCGTCGCGCGCTGCAGATGGCCACCATCCTCGAACCGCTGTTGATCGTCGCGATGGGTGCCGTGGTGATGTTGATCGTGCTGGCCGTGCTGCTGCCCATCATCCAACTCAATACCTGGGTCAAGTAGACAGCCCCCCAGTCGCTGACGCTCCTGCCCCCGAGGGGCGCTCCCTTCGGCCCGGGAGACCCGGGCTTCGGGATGGCTTGATCCAGCCAAGCGGGATGGCACGCTGAATGCATAGCGTTTGACGTGTCAATGCGGTGCTTCTCCGAAGCATCCTGGCGGCGACACGTGGTTGAATGATTCCAGCGAGCTTTGTTTTTTGGAGGTGCGATGTCTGCTTCCCATGAACTGGTGAATGTGTCGGGCACACGAGGCGGGATTCCGATTGCGCGCATGCGCAGCGTCTACCGCGTCGACGAGGTCGGCCGGAAACTCGACAAGCTGCCGCACAAGGAACACGAAACCTTGCGATCGACCTACGAACGGATGATCGAACTGGGCCCCGAGCGGTTTCAGGTCAAGCCATCGGGCCTGCCGGTGATGGATCACCTGTACGACGACCTGCCGAATTTCTATGAAGTGCTCGACGACGTGAAGCGCCAGCTCGCGCTGTGCGAAGACAGCCGCGATGCGCTCGAGATCACGCCGCTGCTGCTGCTGGGACCTCCCGGCATCGGCAAGACCCATTTCGCACGCGAACTCGCGCAGTTGCTGGGCACCGGCATGGGCTTCATCTCGATGAGTTCGATGACCGCCGGTTGGGTGCTGTCGGGTGCGTCGAGCCAGTGGAAAGGCGCACGGCCCGGCAAGGTCTTCGAGACATTGGTCGACGGCCAGTACGCCAACCCGGTGATGGTGGTCGACGAGATCGACAAATCCGGCGGCGAGCACGCCTACGACCCGCTGGGTGCGCTCTACAGCCTGCTCGAACATGACACCGCCGGCAGCTTCATCGACGAATTTGCCGAGGTACCCATCGACGCCAGCCAGGTCATTTGGGTGGCCACCGCCAACGACGCGCACGGCATCCCCGATCCGATCCTGAACCGGATGAACGTGTACGAGGTGCAGGCGCCCGATCGGGACGCCGCTCGGCGCATCGCAACCAAGCTGTACACCTCGATCCGTGCCAGCCACGACTGGGGCAGCCGTTTCGACGAGCAGCCCCACGCCGATGTGCTCGATCGCATGAGCGAGATGGCGCCGCGCGAGATGAGGCGCGCGTGGATGACGGCGTTCGGCAATGCCAAGCTCGATCGCCGATCGCAGATCTCGACCGCTGACCTGCCGGATGCACAGCAGCGTCGCACTTCGATGGGTTTCGTTCAGTAGGGGAGCCTGCTACCGCCTGGGTCTCGATCGGGCCAGGCGCGCCCAGCGGCCCTGACCGCGCCGTATCATCGATCGCATGCCTGTCTCCCTCGCTGGTCAACTGGTGGTTGCGATCTCGTCGCGCGCACTGTTCGATTTCGAGGAGGAGAACGAGGTCTTCGAGGCCAACGACGATCGTGCCTATATGCGGCTGCAGCTCGATCGGCTGGATGTCACCGCCAAGCCGGGCGTCGCGTTCTCGCTGGTCAACAAGTTGCTCGCGTTCAATCGCGCACCGTCCGCGAGCACGAACGATCCATCACCGACGCAGCGCGTCGAGGTGGTGATCCTGTCGCGAAACGACCCCGTCTCAGGCATGCGGGTATTCCGTTCGGCCAAACAGCACGGCTTGCCAATCCAGCGCGGCGTGTTCACCCGCGGCCAGCCGCCGTGGCGCTACCTTCAGCCGCTGAATGCGAACCTGTTTCTGTCGACCAACGACGCCGACGTGCGCTCTGCCCTCGATGCCGGCGTACCGGCGGCGCGTGTCTACCCCCACTCGGCGCGGGCCTCAGCCGCCCACCCGAACGAGGTGCGCATTGCGTTCGACGGCGATGCGGTGCTGTTCTCCGACGAGGCCGAGCAGGTGTACCAGCGCGCGGGCCTGAACGCGTTTCAGGAACACGAACGCGACCGCGCCGAGAAGCCTCTGGCCGCCGGCCCGTTCAAGCCATTGCTCGAGGCACTGCAACGGCTGCAACACGCAGCCACGCCCGCGATGAGCATCCGCACTGCGCTGGTGACGGCGCGCAGTGCACCAGCCCACGAGCGCGCGATCCGCACACTGATGGACTGGGACATCGAGATCGACGAGGCGATGTTCCTCGGCGGGCTGGCCAAGGGCCAGTTCCTGCGCGAATTCGAGCCCGATTTCTTCTTCGATGACCAGACCGGTCACATCGAAAACGCGGCGCCTCATGTGCCAGCCGGACTGGTCGCCTCGGGTGTGCTGAACCGCTGACCGCGCGCTCAGATGTGCGAGCGGCTCAGTTCAGGGTCACCCGCGCGAATTTGCGTTTGCCGACCTGCAGCACGTAGGTTCCAGCATCGAGCTTGAGTCCGCGATCGCTGACCACCTGGCCATCGACCTTCACACCGCCGCCATCGACCAACCTCAGCGCTTCACTGCTCGAAGGCGCCAGCGAGGCCTCGCGCAACAAGGCCCCGATACCCAGCGGGGCGCCCGCAAGGGACAGTTCGGGAATGACATCGGGCACGCCGCCGCGGGCGCGCAGGTTGAAATCAGCCTCGGCCGCGTCGGCCGCCGCCGCACCGTGGAACCGGGCGGTGATTTCCTTGGCCAGCATCACCTTCGCATCCTTGGGGTTGCGGCCCGCCTCGACCTCCGCCTTCAACGCTGCGATTTCCTCTTCAGAGCGGAAGCTCAGCAACGTGAAGTAGCGCCACATCAGCGTGTCGCTGATCGACAGCAGCTTGGCGTACATGTCGTTGGGCGCCTCGCTGATGCCTATGAAGTTGCCCTTGCTCTTGGACATCTTCTCGACACCGTCCAGGCCTTCGAGCAACGGCATCGTCAGGATGCACTGCGGCTCCTGACCGTACTCGCTTTGCAGCGCACGGCCCACCAGCAGGTTGAACTTCTGATCCGTCCCACCCAACTCGAGGTCGGCCTTCAGCGCCACCGAGTCGTAGCCCTGCATCAGCGGGTACAGAAACTCATGCACGCTGATCGGCGTGCCGGCCTTGTAGCGCTTGGTGAAATCGTCGCGCTCCATCATGCGCGCCACGGTGTAGCGCGAGGCCAGTTGAATCATCCCGCGCGCGCCCAGCGGGTCGCTCCATTCGGAGTTGTAGCGAACCTCGGTCTTCTCGGGGTCGAGCACCAGGGTGGCTTGCTGGAAGTAAGTCCTCGCGTTGTTCTCGATCTGCTCGCGGGTCAGCGGTGGCCGGGTGGCGTTGCGCCCGGAGGGGTCGCCAATCATCGAGGTGAAGTCACCGATCAGGAAGATCACCGTGTGGCCCAGATCCTGCAATTGCCTCAACTTGTTCAGCACCACGGTGTGGCCCAGATGGATGTCCGGAGCGGTCGGGTCGAGTCCCAGCTTGATGCGCAACGGCGTGCCAGTGGCTTCGGCGCGAGCCAGCTTGTTGAGCCAATCAGCCTGCGGGAGCAGTTCGTCGCAGCCCCGTTGCGTGGCACGGAAGGCCGCCAGGACACGTTCTGTCACAGGAAAAGGGCTCAAGCCGGGCGTGTTCGGGTCGATAGGATCGGGTGGCGACATGTCGGGAAAATACGTAATAAAAGGTGGGGCAATTGGCGCGTTCAACCCGTCGAAACCGGCCGAACCCATCGGTATACTTGCGCGTCGTTTTGGGGCATTGGCAAGCGCAGGGATCTCGAGTCAGGCTGCCGCTCTCACCTGTTTGTATCGGCCCGCAGTTTACGGGACGGGTCACACAGCCGCATTCATCCGGCTTGCCTCACGCAAGCCCCATCCTGAGCGATGCGCTCCCTGAACCTTGAGCTCACCAGATTTGATTGATCGCTTTGCCGTCCGTCTGGGTCAACGCGCCGCGAAGGTGGTGCGCCAGTACCCCAAGAGACTCTACGCGGCGATCCTGCTGGGCTGTGCCGGGTTCGGTGTCACCGCTTTCGGCGTGGCGCCACTCACTTCTGTCGACTCCCAGGTACAGCGCCTGGTCACTGAATCGGTATCGCCGGCCGATCTGCAGGCCCAGATCTCTACCCTGGCCCAGCAACAGCTCTCCTTGTTCCGCAACGACACCACGCGCCGAGGCGACACGGTCGACAGCTTGCTGCGCAGGCTGGGCGTTGTGGACGCAGACGCGGCCTCCTTTTTGCGCCGCGACCCACTCGCGCGCGAGTTGCTCGCAGGGCGCAGCGGCAAGATGGTCCAGGTTCGCGCCGATGCGTCTGGCCAGCTCGAGGAACTGATTGCGCGCTATCCCGCGCGCAGCGCCGCCCAGCTCACCACCCATTTCACACGGTTGCGCGTCACGCGCCGTGACCAGCAGTTCGAGGCCCAAATCGAGACCGCGCCACTCGCGGCCACGACCAAGATGGGCAGCGGGGTCGTGGTCAACTCGCTGTTCAATGCCACCGACGAGGCGGGCCTGCCGGACGCCATCGCCACGCAGTTGGCCGAGGTGTTCGCCACAGAGATCAACTTTCACCGCGATCTGCGCCGTGGCGATACGTTCTCGGTGGTCTACGAGACGCTGACCGCCGACGGTGAACCGATCACCTGGAACGAATCTGCTGGTCGCGTACTGGCCGCCGAGTTCGTCAACAAGGGCGAATCCCATTCTGCAATCTGGTTCGAAAGCAGCCAGGCAGGTCAGCGTGGAGCTTATTTCGACCCCAGCGGCCGCAGCAAGCAGCGCTCCTTCCTCGCCAGCCCGATGGAGTTTTCGCGGGTGACCTCGGGCTTCGCGATGCGCTTTCACCCGATCCTGCAAAACTGGCGCAAGCACGCTGGCGTCGACTACGGTGCGCCGATCGGCACGCCGGTTCGCGTCGTGAGCGATGGCGTCGTGGAGTTTGCGGGCTGGCAGAACGGGTACGGCAATGTCGTCGTGGTCAGGCACGCCAGTGACCGCAGCACGCTGTATGCGCACCTGAGCCGCATCGATGTGCGCAAGGGACAGGCGGTTGCTCAGGGCATGCACATCGGTGCTGTCGGCATGACAGGCTGGGCCACCGGGCCGCACCTGCACTTCGAGTTCAAGGTGGGGGGCGTGCAGCGCGATCCATCAGTGATCGCCAGCCTCGCCAACACCGTCTCATTGGCACCGGCAGCGCGTGCGCAATTCGCGCAGTTGGCCGAATCTGCCAAGACCCAACTGGGCATCGCGCAATCCACCAATCCGGCGACCGCGACCTTCGAGTGAAGACCGGCACCATGCCGTTTCATGTCAGATCCTCCGAAGCCCGCAACCGCGGGCTTTTTCATTGATGGCAAGCCAGATCGCCACCGGACTGTTCATCGGGCTGATGTCCGGCACCTCACTCGACGGCGTCGATGGTGTGCTGGTCGAGTTCACTGGCCAGCAGGCACCCACAGTTCGGGCGCATGTGCATCATGGGTTCTCGGCTGAACTGGTGAATGAATTGCTGGCCCTGAACTCGGCCGGTGGCAACGAACTGCATCGTGCCGCCTTGGCAAGCAATGCCGTGGCGCGGGCCTATGCCGAGATCGTGACTGCTCTGCTGGAAGCTGCCAGGGTGACGCCGTCGCAGGTGATCGCCATCGGCGCGCACGGGCAAACGGTCCGGCATTGTCCCGGCCTGTTCGATGGCAGTGGCTACACCCTGCAGCTGTGCAATGGCGCCTTGCTGGCCGAGTTGACGGGCATTGATGTCATCGCAGATTTCAGATCACGCGATGTGGCGGCAGGCGGTCAGGGCGCACCACTGGTGCCGGCCTTTCATCGTGCCATGTTTGGCCGTGACCACCTCTGCACCGGGATACTGAACATTGGCGGCATCAGCAACCTGTCGGTGCTGGCAGCCGACGGCTCGACGTCCGGCTTCGACTGCGGCCCCGGTAATGTACTGATGGACCATTGGTGCCTGCTGCACTGCGGCGAACCCTACGATCGCGACGGGAGTTGGGCGGCGTCTGGCACGATCAATCGGAAGCTTCTCGGGTTGATGCAGAACGAGGCTTACTTTGCCGCGCCCCCGCCGAAGAGCACCGGTCGAGATCTGTTCAACCCGGCGTGGCTCACGCAATACCTGCAGCAGGCGACCGCCATGGGCGAGGTGCTTTCCCCGGTCGATGTGCAGGCCACGCTCTGCGAACTGACGGCCTGGTGCTGTCAGCAATCGATGGCGCAATTTGCGCCCGATGCGCGCCTTTTGCTGGTCTGTGGTGGAGGCGCTTACAACGGCGAATTGATGCGCCGTCTGGCGCATCGCTTGCCACAAGTTTCGGTCGAGTCGACCAAGGCACTCGGCTTGGCAGCCGATCAGGTGGAGGCGGTGGCTTTTGCTTGGCTGGCCAGCACCTGGATGAATCGCCACCCAGGCAACCTGCCCGCGGTCACCGGGGCCCGAGGCCCCCGCATCCTCGGCGCGCTGTACCCAGCCGGCTGAGCCGCCTCAGACCGAGAAGCTGGAGCCGCAGCCGCAGGTGGTGGTCGCGTTCGGGTTCTTGATGACGAACTGCGCGCCCTGAAGATCATCTTTGTAGTCGATTTCGGCACCCATCAGGTACTGCAGGCTCATGGCATCGATCAGCAGGGTGACGCCATTTTTGTCCATGCGGGTATCGTCTTCGTTCAACACCTCGTCGAAGGTGAACCCATACTGGAATCCCGAGCAACCACCGCCTTGAACGAAGACCCGCAGCTTGAGGTCCGGGTTGCCTTCTTCATCGACCAGTTCCTTGACCTTCGAGGCTGCGCTGTCGGTGAATACCAACGGGGGAGGCGGCTCGTCTTGCGGGGCGGCAAGGTGATTGTGTTCTGCGGCGGCGTTCATGACTGCTCCTGAAGATCCTGGGCTATAGACCTAGATTATGAACCGGGCCGTCCAGAATGAAAAAGGTCGCCCGGGGGCGACCTTTCTCGGTGTGTGCGATAGACGCACCAACGATCGATCAGCGCTTGCTGAACTGCTTGCGGCGACGTGCACCGTGGAAGCCGACCTTTTTACGCTCAACCTCACGGGCGTCGCGGGTCACGAAGCCGGCGCGGCTGAGTTCGGGTTTCAGCGCTGCGTCGTAGTCGATCAGCGCACGGGTGATGCCATGACGGACAGCGCCGGCTTGGCCGGATTCGCCACCACCATGGACATTGACCTTGATATCGAACGCCGCATCGTTGGCCGTCAACATCAAAGGCTGCTTGACGATCATGATCGACGTCTGGCGACCGAAATACTGGTCGACCGACTTGCCGTTGACAAGGATCTGCCCGGTGCCCTTCTTGATGAAGACGCGAGCAACGGACGACTTGCGACGGCCGGTGCCGTAATTCCAATTACCAATCATCACATGCCCCTTAGATTTCCAGCGCCTTGGGCTGCTGGGCGGTGTGAGGGTGCGTGGCACCAGCGTACACCTTCAATTTCTTGACCATGGCGTAACCCAATGGACCCTTGGGGAGCATGCCCTTGACGGCCTTCTCGAGCGCACGGCCCGGATGCTTGGCTTGCATGTCCTTGAACTTCGTGGCAATGATGCCGCCGGGGTACCCGGTGTGCCGGTAGTACACCTTGTCATTGGCCTTGTTGCCAGTGACGCGAAGCTTGTCGGCGTTGACGATGACGATGAAGTCGCCGGTGTCGACGTGAGGCGTGTAAATGGCCTTGTGCTTTCCGCGCAAACGGAGGGCGACTTCACTGGCCACCCTGCCGAGGACCTTGTCGGTCGCGTCGATCACAAACCACTCATGCGTCACTTCGGCCGGTTTGGCGCTGAAGGTTTTCATGGTTATTCCTGTACGAAATACTTGCCTTGTGGACGTCAGAGACACACCGCTCGACATCCTGAATTTCCGTTGGAACTGCTTCTGGAATGGCAGCCTCGCCGGGAATTCATTGCGCTTGACCCAGCCGCACCGCCTGATGGCAGAAAATTCAGGTCAGCCTGTGATGATAGCAGGTCCAAGCCGGACCAGGTGAGTTTCATCGGCCTGGTGGCGACTGACGGCTTGCCCGGAGCCCGTGCGGGTTCGTTTTCATAAGCGCACCTCGGGTACCTCTGCCCGGGAGGGCGATAGCATCGGCACTCCCGGGGGCTCGTGACGCCCTGCTCTGCGATGGTCGATTGACCCGTGAATGCCGCCACTGCCTTGTCGATCTTGATCGCCACCTTGCTGGCCGGCGGAGCGCTGGGCGGCCTGGCGGTCTGGCACTGGGCGCCGCCCCGAAAGCGATTGCAGCCCCTACCGACCCAGTGGAATCTGGCCGCGCGGCGCGCTCTCAACACCAACGAACGACGCTTCTACAACCAGCTTCGGTTGGCCTTTCCCAAGCACATCGTGTTGCCCAAGCTGCCGTTGGTGCGACTGTGCCAGCCGGCCACCCCTGAGCACGTGACGTACTGGTACGAACTGATCGGGGCTGCCCATGTGACGTTTGCTGTGTGCAATCCGAACGGCCATGTGCTGCTGGTGATCGATCTCGACAGCGCCCGCAGCCATTCGCGTCGCAGCACACGGATCAAGGAATCTGTGCTGGCAGCCTGCGGCATCCAGCGCCTGCAATGCGCCGCCGATGCGCTGCCGTCGATCGACGAGTTACGCACGTTGCTGGCAGGGGTTGGAACCGCGGAGACCCTCGGTGCGCCGCTCGGCGCCACAACCCCCTCTTCCGTTGGCGATCCCATCGAATCTTCAGAAAGAGCGCCCAACCTCGTCACCCCCGCAGCGACGCTGACACTGGCGCCAGAGGTTGCAGTAGTGCAGCCGCCGGCGCCTGTTGCTTCGCCTATGAGCATGCCGGATCCTGGCCGCCGCGGCGAACCTGCTGCGGTCGAGCAAGATCCGAATGTGTTTCTCGACTCGTTTTTCACCACCGACGAGCGCCCGGGCGCGGAGTCTGCGGGCGAGTCCACGAGGGATTGGACGGACTGGCTACCCGCTGCGGGCTCAAGCCACCGTGAGGAAGGCGCCGCCTTGACCGACGAGGAGGAAGGTGCACGGTGGCGCCGGACGCCCGTGAGACTCGCCAGTGGGCGCTGATCGATCGGATGCGGTTGTCGGGGCGCCTGAAGCTCCTTCCGCGGTCGCTGTGTCACAGACACCGTTCTCCGGGTTGACGCCCGAGCTGATGCTCGATGCGCTGGACGGTGTCGGTCTGCGCAGCGACGGACGGTTTCTGCAGCTCAACTCCTACGAGAACCGCGTTTTTCAGGTGTTCCTGATCGACGGCACGGCGGTGGTGACCAAGTTCTACCGGCCCGAACGCTGGAGCGACGCCCAGATCCTCGAAGAGCACGCGTTCTCGGCCGAACTGGCCGCCGAGGAGATTCCGGTCGCAGCGCCGTTGCGCCTGGAGGTCGACCCCCGCTCACCGCTGCAGGCCACGCTGATTGGTGCGCCGCCCACGTTGGGCTCCGTGTCGATCGCGGAAGGCACCTACCGTTTTGCGGTCAGCCAGCGCAAGGCCGGCCGAGCGCCGGAACTCGAACAGCCTGCGACGCTGGAATGGATCGGTCGCTTCATCGGCCGCATGCATGCGGTCGGCGCGCGCAAGCCGTTTTCCCACCGCCGCAGCCTGACCGTGGCCGAATTCGGTTGGGATTGCCGTGACTGGCTGCTTGCGCACGGGAACATCCCGTCAGAGGTCGAACCCGAGTGGCACGACGCGGTCAACGCGGCGCTGAGCGAGGTACAGCGGTCTTTCGATCGCGTCGGCGATCTGAACCCGATCCGCCTGCACGGCGATTGCCACGTCGGCAATGTGCTGTGGACCGATGCCGGCCCGCACTTCGTTGACCTCGATGACTGTCTGATGGGCCCGGCCATCCAGGACCTGTGGATGCTGCTGTCGGGCGACGAAGCTGCAGCGCGGCTGCAGCTTCGGTCACTGCTTGCAGGCTACGAGCAATTCATGGACTTCGACGATCGCCAGCTCGCGTTGATCGAGCCATTGCGCACGCTGCGCATCGTTCACCAGAGCGCCTGGCTGGCCAAGCGCTGGCGCGATCCGGCCTTCCCGCCCAGCTTTCCATGGTTCGGTACCAGCGGCTACTGGCAGCAACTGGCGCAGCAACTCAGACAACAAGTCGCCGCGCGTTGAGATCTGGCATCAGGCCGGCATCAACAGCCGGTTGACACGCTTGACGTAGCCGGCCGGGTCTTCGAGCTGACCGCCTTCGGCGAGCACCGCCTGATCGAACAGGATCTGCGCCAGATCGTCGAAATGCGGGCTCTGCTCCAGCGAGCTGACCAACGTGTGCTGGACATTGACTTCCAGCGTGGGCAATGACGACGGCAAGCCGGTCTGCCCGGATTGCTTCAGCAACCGCGCCAGGTGGCCGCTCATGTCACCGTCGTCCACCACCAGACAGGCTGGCGAGTCGACAAGGCGCGTGGTCACACGCACATCTTTCGCCCGGTCCTTCAACGACGCCTTCAACCGCTCGAGCACGGGCTTGAACGCATCGGCGGCCTGCTCGGCCTGGCGCTTTTCTTCCTCGTCCTGCAGCGCGCCCAGGTCGACCACGCCCTTGGCCACGCTTTGCAGCGGCTTGCCTTCGACCTCGTGCAAATGGCTCAGCATCCATTCGTCGACACGGTCGGTCAGCAGCAGCACCTCGACGCCCTTCTTGCGGTAGATCTCCAGCTGCGGGCTGCCCTTCGCCGCAGCGAGGCTGTCGGCGGTGACGTAGTAAATCGCCTCCTGACCCTCTTTCATGCGGCCCAGGTAATCGGCAAATGACACATCTTCGTCGGCATGCGTCGATGCAAAGCGCAGCAGCTTCGAGAGCCGCTCGACGTTCGCATGGTCTTCGCCGACACCCTCCTTCAGCAGCGGACCGAAGTCGCGCCAGAAGGCCTTGTACTTGGCGCGCTCGGCCTCGTCTTCGCTGTTGGCCAGGGCCTCGAGCATGCTGATCACGCGCTTGGTCGAGCCTTCGCGGATCGCACGCACGTCGCGGCTTTCCTGCAGCAGCTCGCGGCTCACGTTCAGCGGCAAATCAGAGCTGTCGATCACTCCCTTGACGAAGCGCAGGTACACCGGCATCAGCGCCTCGGCGTCGTCCATGATGAAGACGCGCTTGACGTACAGCTTCACGCCGCCGCGCTTGTCGCGGTTCCACAGATCGAACGGAGCCTTCGCGGGGATGTACAGCAGCTGTGTGTAGTCGCTGCGGCCTTCGACCCGGTTGTGGGTGTAGGCGAGAGGTGCTTCGGTGTCGTAGCTGATCTGCTTGTAGAACTCGTTGTATTGCTCTTCGGTGATGTCGCTCTTGCTGCGCGTCCACAGCGCTGCGGCCTTGTTCACAGGCACCCACTCGTCGCGGGTGACCTGCTTGGCGGCCTCGGCATCCCACTCTTCCTTGCGCATCAGGATCGGCAGCGACACGTGGTCGGAGTACTTGCTGATGATCGATTTCAGCTTCCAGCCGCTGAGGAACTCGTCTTCTCCCTCGCGCAGGTGCAGGATCACATCGGTGCCACGCTCGGCGCGCTCGATGGTCTCGATCTCGAAATCGCCGGTGCCCTCGGAACTCCAGCGCACGCCCTCGCCCGGCTTGGCGCCAGCACGGCGCGATTCGACGGTGATGCGGTCGGCCACGATGAAGCCGCTGTAGAAACCGACGCCGAACTGACCGATCAGCTGGGCGTCCTTCTTCTGGTCCCCGTCGAGCTTGGCCATGAACTCGCGGGTGCCACTCTTGGCGATCGTGCCCAGGTTGGCGACCGCCTCGTCCGCACTCAGGCCGATGCCGTTGTCGCGGATGGTCAGTGTCTTAGCCTCGGAATCGAAGCTGATGCGCACTTCGAGGTTGGGCGCGTCTTCGTACAGCTCGGGCCGGTTCAGCGCCTCGAAGCGCAGCTTGTCGCAGGCGTCGGACGCGTTGGAAATCAGCTCGCGCAGGAAGATTTCCTTGTTGGAGTACAGCGAGTGGGTGACGAGATGCAGGATCTGCTTGACTTCGGCCTGGAAGGAAAGTGTTTGTTTGGTCATGGTCGCTGAGGTTGAGGTGAGTGTTCGCTCAAGGGTGGAGATATAGGGTGTCGCGGCTGACCTTCAAGGCCCGGCCAGGTGCGCGGCAAACAGCAAACCGTACCCGACCCCTGCTGCTGCCAGCAGAAATGGCAGTGAATAGCGATGGAAGCTGAGCCAGGCGCCGGTGTCGGGCGCCATGCGCAGTGCGATCAGGTTGGCGAGCGAGCCCACAGCAAGGCCGAAGCCGCCCACGTTCACCGCGTACGCCAGCACCCGCCAGTCGCGCGAATACTCGGCCAGCGCGATGGCGGCCGGCACGTTGCTGACCAGTTGCGACGCAGCGATGCCTGCCGCATAGAGTCTTTGCGGCGCAGCCAGTCCGAAGCTGTCGATGACGCTGCGCACCGCGTCGAGCGACGCCAGCAGGCGCAGGTCAACGAACATCAGCACGAAGATCAACAGCAAGCCCCAATCGACCCGGGCGAGCACCCGAGGGCGCAGCAGCCCAATCGCTGCCACGACGACGGCACAGCCGGCGGCGGCATGCCCGCGATCGGTCACCCACAGGAACGGCCCATACAAGGCCAGTGCAAGCCACAACAGTGGGCGGTCCAGTGCAGGTGCGGGTTCATGGACAGTGGCGTTCAAGGGCGTGCTGCGAAACGCAATTGCCGTGAGCGCCAGCAGCAGCGCGAACAGCAACGCCACCAGCGGCGCCATGTGCAGGGTGAATTCGGCGAAGGACACCTTCGACAGCTGCCACAGGAACAGATTCTGCGGATTGCCGATCGGCGTCAGCGCCGAACCTGCATTCACCGCCAGCGCCTCAAAGATGATCAGCTTGGTCGCGGGCAATGGGGTGATGCGGCACAGCCCCAGCGTCAGCGGCACAACGACGAACAGTGCCACATCGTTGGTCAGCAGCGTCGACAGCAGCCCGGCCGCAGTGACCAGACCGAACGCTGCAACCCGCTCGGTGGACAGGTGTGCCACCAGCCACCGACCCAGCCGGGCCAGCGCGCCACTGCACTCGACCGCCTGCGTGAGCGCCAAGAGCCCGGTCAGTGCAGCCATCGTCGGCCAATCGACCAGCCGCGGATAGTCAGCCAGTTTCTGCGGTTGGACTGCGGTCAACCCGGCAAGCGTCAGCGCCAGCACCCAGAACAAGCGATCCCGCTTCAACGCTGCCAGCGCAGACCACCAGGGGATGGTCGGTACCGTGGTGGTCATGAGGAGGTCTTTGTCAGCACGGTGCGCGCATTCTCAGGCCATGTGCCCACTTCTCACCGAAAATTGACCATCCAGATGGATGGTATTCGGATGGTGCTACATTGAGCCGCATGAATGCCGCCATCGCTGCCCGCACCCCGAGCCCGCGCGCTCGAGCCAGCGCGCGCAAGCTGAACGAGGCGCCCGAGGCGAAGCCCAACCGCGCGGCGAAGGCCGCCGATTCGGAGAAGATCACCATCAACCTCGGACATGTCGACCTGGGGCAGGTCGATCTGCTGGTCAGTGAAGGTTTCTACAGCAACCGCACCGATTTCATCCGCACCGCCATTCGCAACCAACTGACCCAGCACAGCGACGCCTTGAAGCAGGTGGTGGCCCGCAAGATGCTGGTGCTCGGCCTGCAGCACATCAGCCGCCAGGAGCTGCAGGCCTTGCAGCACGCGCGGCAGAAGCTGACCCTGCGGGTCGTGGGCTTGGCGTCGATTGCAGCCGATGTGACGCCTGAACTGGCGCTGGACACGATCGAGGCGCTCGAGGTTCTCGGTGCATTGCACGCCAGCGCCGAAGTGAAGCGGGCGTTGGCAGGGCGGCTGAAATGATCACGCTGAACGTCCATCTGCTTCGTTGCCCGCAGCACGCCCTGACCACCCTCACGAAAGTCACCATGTCCGAAACCCTGCCGCACTGGATGACCGAGGTGACACGGCTGACGCGCCTGGGCAAGCTGGCCGAAGCCACGCAGGCAATCCAGCAAGCGCTGGGGCGCCCGTCCCTCCCGTTGCCCACCGCCTCAGCCCAATCCACACACAGTGATGTGGTCGAGAACAGCGCGGCAGAGTGGATGAACACCGCGGTCGACACCCCACCCGCGGCGCGTGCCCCGGCCAACGTCGAAGGCTCGAGGTTGACCGGCTCCCACAGCGAGTCCGGATTGACCCGCGACTACCTGCTCGACCTCCCGCCCCCTGGGTCGGAGACCCCACCGGGTGCGCCATTGCCACTGGTGGTGATGCTGCATGGCTGCACCCAGAATCCAGCCGACTTCGCGCTCGGCACGGGCATGAGCGCGCTGGGGCGCGAGCAAGGCTTTGCGGTGCTGTACCCCGCGCAGGCTCAGGATGCCAACCCGCAGCGATGCTGGAACTGGTTCCAGCCTGACCATCAACTGCGCGGCCAGGGCGAGGCGGCCGTGCTGGCCGGCATGACCCGCGCTGTGGTCGCCCAGCACGGGCTCGATGCCCGCCGTGTCTACGTTGCCGGCCTGTCAGCGGGCGGTGCGATGGCGGCCAACCTCGGCCAGGCCTATCCAGACATCTACGCCGCGGTCGGCATTCACTCGGGGCTGGCGAGCGGCGCAGCCAACGATCTGATGTCAGCCCTGTCGGCGATGAAAAACGGGCCCAGGACGCCCACATCAGCGCCGGTCACATCGCACCCCGGTGCAGCGGACAACGGCATGATCGGCAAGGCCAGCCAACAACTGCCGCGGCCAACGATCGTGTTCCACGGCGACGGCGATGGCATCGTCCACCCAGGCAATGGCACCCATGCCATCGCAATGGCGCTGGGCGATGCACTGGA
This sequence comes from Burkholderiales bacterium PBB1, assembly GCA_002255905.1. Lineage (GTDB taxonomy): Bacteria > Pseudomonadota > Gammaproteobacteria > Burkholderiales > Burkholderiaceae_C > PBB1. The sequence goes on along the minus strand of NKIN01000003.1, from coordinate 80,636 downwards.
CAGCGGCGACAGCGCTGCCGGGGCAGCGGTTCAGGAGCTCGGCATGTCGCCGCAGGGGCGCCGCTATACCCGAACGGTCTACCGCTCGGCAGGCAGCCCGACACCACAGGCCGAGCACTGGGTCGTGCACGGCGGCGGGCACGCCTGGTCGGGCGGAAGCGCGCAAGGCTCCTACACCGACCCGGGCGGCCCCGATGCCACACGCGAGATGTGGCGCTTCTTCAGCCACCACATCGGATCGGCGGCCTGAGCATGGGCCCGTCGTCCGCCTTCATCCGCCGCACATGGCCGTCCCTGCTGGTACTGCTGCTGGGCCTGGGTTCGATCTCGGCGAGCCCCACACCCCCAGACGAGCGCTACCAGGCGGTATCACCCAGCGCCGACGGGATCGGCAAGGCATATCACGGCCGCGAAATCGCCCGGATGATGGGATTCGACGGTGCCGCCTGGCTCGAGCGCACCGAGCGGCAGAAGGAAGAGCGCGCAGACCTGCTGATCGCCGAACTGGCGTTGACGCCTGGAATGAATGTGGCCGATGTCGGCGCCGGCACTGGCTACTACTCGCGACGCCTGGCCTTGCAGGTGGGGCCCCAGGGCAAGGTCTACGCGATCGAGGTGCAACCGCAGATGCTGAGCGTGCTCGAGACCACCGCGAAGCGCCCCGGCTACGGCAACATCGTGCCGGTGCTCGGCGCCGACGACGATGTGAAACTGCCTGAAGCATCGGTCGATCTGGCCATCATGGTCGATGTGTATCACGAGCTGGCGTATCCGCACGAGGTGCTGGCAAGCATCGTGCGCGCAGTGCGGCCCGGTGGACGGGTGGTGTTCGTCGAGTACCGAGGCGAAGACTTCAGCGTTCCGATCAAGTCGCTGCACAAGATGACAGAGCAACAGATCCGACTGGAAGCCGCCGATCAGTCGCTGGTGTGGGAGCGCACAGCGCGCAAGCTGCCTTGGCAGCATGTGGTGATATTCAAGCGGCCATGACGTCGGCTGAAGCGTCGTCCCGTGTGCCATTGATGACACCCACGTCCCACGCGCCCACACTGCCGCCGGCCCTGCCCGGCGATCGCATCGAGATGGACTGCATCGCCGGCCGCTTGTCGTACTACGTTGCGGGTCCAGCCGATGGCGCAGCATCCGATCCCGACAAGACGCCCCTGCTGCTGTTGCACAGCATCAATGCCTCGGGCTCGGCCTTTGAGGTGAAGCCCCTCTTTGAGCATTACCGCCGCCAGCGCCCGGTGTACGCACCCGATCTGCCGGGCTTTGGATTTTCAGAGCGCACCGAGCGCCCATATCTGCCGCGTCTGATGACCGATGCGGTGCATGCAATGGTGGCCGAGATCCAGCGTGTCCATGGCGACAGACCGATCGACGTGATCGGCGTCTCGCTGTCCAGCGAGTACGCCGCACGTGCCGCTCAGGAGGCTCCGGCTCGATTTCGCAGCGTCGCTTTGGTCAGCCCGACGGGCTTCAATCGCGGGGCGCCATTCAATGGCCCCACTGGCACCAACCGCGGCATCGCCTGGCTGCGCCGGACCTTCTTCAATCCACGGTGGAGTGACGGGCTGTACCGCTGGCTGACCAAGCGCTCGGTGATCCGCTACTTCCTGAAGAAGACCTGGGGAAGTGCGCAGATCGATGAAGGGCTGCTGGACTATGACGTACTGACGACGCGCCAGCCGGGCGCCAAGTTCGCGCCGTACTGGTTCGTCAGCGCCTATCTGTTCAGCGCTGACATCACGCGCGTGTATCAGTCGCTGACGATGCCGGTGTGGATGGTTCACGGCGTGCGCGGCGACTTTGTCGACTACCGACACAAGTCGGCCTATGCCGGGCGAACGAACTGGACGTTCGACGTCATGCCCACCGGGGCCTTGCCCTACTTCGAACGCCTGGACGAATTCGTGGCCTTGTACGACGCTTTCCTGGCCCGCCGATGAATCGCGGGTTGTCGCGCGGAGACCTGCTCGCCGCACTCACGGTCGTGATCATCTGGGGGCTGAATTTCGTCGTGATGAAGCGCGCGCTGACTGCCGTCAGCCCGATGATGCTCGGCGCGCTGCGGTTCGCAATGGCCTCGCTGCCGCTGTTGTGGCTCGTGCCACGGCCACGCATCTCCTGGCGCTTCATCGCGAGCTACGGCCTGCTCCAGGGACTCGGGCAGTTTGGCCTGCTGTTCACGGCCTTGCACTTCGGCATGCCCTCGGGACTGGCGTCGACCGTTCTGCAGGCGCAGGTACTGTTCACGGTGCTGCTCGCCATTCCCGTGCTGGGTGAGCGAGCCCGTTTGCACCACGGCGCCGGGTTGCTGATGGCTGCGGCCGGGCTTGCGCTGATTGCGGCAAGCCACGGCAGCGGTCCGCACGAGATGACGCTGCTGGGCTTCGTGCTGACCTTGTCGGCCGCCTTGTCATGGGCAGGCTCGAATCTGCTCGTGCGACTGATGGGACGCAGTACAGCACCGATCGATCCGTTCCAGTTCATCGTCTGGAGCAGCGCGGTGTCGGTACTGCCGTTTCTGGCGATCGCCGTCGCGCTCGATGGTGCAGCGGCGAGCTGGCAGTCGGTGACGGCGATGGGTGTGCGCGAGTGGGCTGCTGTGGCCTACCTCGCGCTGCTGGCCACCCTGGTCGGGTACTCGTTGTGGATGCGGCTGCTGCAACGTCATGCGGCCGGCCGCATCGCACCGTTTTCGCTGCTGGTTCCCGTCGTCGGGCTGTGGGCCGGTTCGTTCTTCCTGTCGGAGCGCCTCAGCGCAGCGCAGTGGTCTGGGGTGGGATTGGTGCTGGCGGGACTGCTGGTCAATCAGTTCGGCGGTGCTCTCAGCGCTGCATCGCACGCTGGTCGCCGCGCTCAGGCGCCTGGCGGCCTTGTTGAGTGATCCATTCCCTCGCCCTGCCCAACGCAAACATCAGCGCCTCGTCTGCAGACGACCACCGGTGGCCGCAGGCCAGGCTTTCATCGCGAAAGACCTCCTGGCCCCTGCGGTGCTGTCGACTCGTGCGGTTGACGACCACCGCGCCGATGTAACCGTCGCCACGCAGGACATCCAGCGCACCTGCGTAGATCAGGTAATCGCCCTCGACTCGCTCTTCGAATTTCATCTGCCGCCCCTGGTCCGCCTTGCGGGAATGTGGGTGCGAATGATCCTTTCGAGATCAAGGCAAGAAAATCCATCCGGCGATGGCCCCCATTCGTGGGTGTCGGCTATTTGAATACGCCGGGTGGTGTCAGGCCGCAGCGACTTTCTTGGACAGGTGCGCCAGGGCTTCGTCGACCTGATCGACGAGCACCAGGCACAGATCGCCGGGCTCCAGGCGATCGAGCGCACGGTCGATCGCGGTGAATTCGCCTCGGATGTCCTCGATGCGCCGCGTGCGCTTTGCACCTTCGAGGCCCTCGCGCAGCAGCCGGATCACCTCGCCATCGGCGCGCCCGCGCTGGCAGGCATCCTGGTAGAGCAAAACGTCGTCGAAGGCATTGCCGAGAATCTGGGTCTGCTCGCGGATGTCCTCGTCGCGGCGATCGCCCGCGCCGCTGATCACCACCGTGCGCCGCTGCGCGGGCAGGGCTTCCACGGCCGAGACCAACGCGCGCATCGCGTCGGGGTTGTGGCCATAGTCGGCAATGACGGTGGCCCCGCGATAGTTCATCACGTTGAAACGGCCGGGCACGTTGTCGGCATCGCCCGAGAAGCTGGCCAGGCCACGTCGCACGACGTCCCAGGCCAAACCCGCGCCCCAGGCGGCGGCCACCGCGGCCATCACGTTCTCGACCTGGAAACGGATGGCGCCGTTGCGCGTCAGGGGCACGTCGCGCAGCGCAACCCGTTCGCGCCAGGCGCCTTGCGACGCGACCAGCCACTCACCCTCGACACAGACGGTGCGATGTCCCTGAGCGCGGTGCGTGACCATGACGGGATGCTGGCGATCGGCCGCAAAGAAGATCACCTCGCCCGGGCAGTTGGCAGCCATCGCCACCACATTCGGGTCGACGGCGTTGAGCACGGCGTAGCCGGTCGGTGCCACGTTCTGCACGATCACCCGCTTCAGCACCGCCAGGTCCTCGACGGTGGTGATGTAGTTCAGGCCCAGGTGGTCGCCGCTGCCGATGTTGGTGACCACGGCCACCTGGCAGCGGTCGAAGCCGAGTCCTTCGCGCAGCACACCACCGCGGGCGGTCTCGAACACGGCGGCGTCGACATCCGGATGCATCAGCACGTTGCGCGCGCTCTTGGGACCGCTGCAGTCACCGCTGTCGATCTGCCGTCCTTCGACATACACGCCATCGGTGTTGGTCATGCCCACCCGCAAGCCGCTGGTCGAAAACAGGTGGGCGATCAGCCGGGCGGTGGTCGTCTTGCCGTTCGTGCCGGTCACTGCCACCACCGGAATCCGGCCGTCCTCGCCATGGGGGTACAGGCTGGCGATCATGGCCTCGCCGACCGCCCGACCCTTCCCATAGGAAGGCGCCAGATGCATGCGCAGACCGGGCGCCGCGTTGACTTCGACCACGCCGCCGCCCTGTTCTTCCAACGGGCGCAGCACGCTCTCGCACACCACATCGACGCCGCAGATGTGCAGCCCGATGGTTTGGGCAGCGGTCACCGCACGTGCGGCCAGTTCCGGGTGCACGCTGTCGGTCACATCGGTGGCGGTGCCGCCGGTGCTCAGGTTGGCGTTGTTGCGAAGCACGACGCGGCGTCCTTTGGCAGGCACCGATTCCGGTGTCAGACCCTGCTCGCCCAGGCGAGCCACCGCGATGTCGTCGAAGCGGATCTTGGTCAGCGAAGTCGAATGTCCATCGCTGCGTTTCGGATCGGCATTGACCTGATCCACCAGCTGCCGCACCGTGTGTTCGCCATCACCCAGCACCTGCGGCGGATCGCGCCGGGCGGCGGCCACCATGCGGTCACCGACCACCAGCAAGCGGTAATCGCTGCCTGGCAGGAAGCGCTCGACCATCACGTCGCCGATCTCGGCGGCCACGCGGTAAGCGATCTCCAGGTGCTCGCGGTTCACGATGTTGACGGTGACGCCCTTGCCCTGGTTGCCGTCCTGAGGCTTGACGACCACCGGCAGGCCGATTTCCAGGGCCACCGCCCAGGCCTCCTCCGCGCTCGACACCGGGCGGCCATACGGCACCGGCACGCCGGCGGCCAGCAACAGCTTCTTGGTCAGGTCCTTGTCCTGCGCAATGGATTCGGCCACCGCGCTGGTGGCGTCGACCTCGGCAGCCTGGATGCGACGCTGGCGCGAGCCCCAGCCGAACTGCACGAGGCTGCCCTGCGTCAGTCGGCGCCAGGGGATGCCGCGTGCGGCCGCGGCATCGACGATGGCCCCGGTGCTGGGCCCGAGGCGGACGTCTTCGTGGGTGGCGCGCAGTTGCTGGATGGCCGCTTCGACATCGAACGGCCGGTTGTGAACCGCTGCCTTGACCAGCGCCTGCCCCAGCTCGAACGCCTGTCGGCCGACAGCCTCTTCGCTGTATTCAACGACGACCTGGTAGACCCCGGGGTCGACGGTGGCCGAGGTGCGGCTGAAGGTGACCGGGCAGCCGGCCTGCGCCTGCAAGGCCAGCGCCGCCGACTCGAGAACGTGGGCCAGCGATTTCGGTTGCTGCTGACTGGAGGCGTGCAAGGCGCCGATGGCCGGAAACAGCGCACGCACACGGGATTCGAACCCGGCGATGTTTTCCAGCACGCATTCAGGTGCCGTGCAGGAGACCACCGCCTCGATGGCGGTGTGGCGCGTCCAGAGATTGGGGCCGCGGAGCGCGCGGACGCGGGTGACTTTCATCGATGGCGCTTTCTGCCCGACCCAGCGGTCAGGCGCAAAACTACGTCAGACCGGAGCCAGCAGTGGTTCGTTGGATGGGGCCACTGGTAACGCGGACGATGCATGGGGCGCCACCTCGGTCGTGGGTTGAACCGCAGCGATCACACCGGTGGTCACGACCACCGGGAACGTCTCGATGCCGGCAGCCATCAACTCGGGCGAGATGCCCAAGGCCCAGGCACTGGCAATCGAGGCGAGCAGCACTTCGGTCGGATCGGCCGAGGGCAGCGCCGTGTTGGCGGGCGCGGTGAACCGGCGGCCCGCATGCTCGACATTGGCACACACCGTTTCCACCGAACCCGCGGCCAGCACGGCCCAGCCGTCACGCAGGAAGACACAGCGCCCACCGGCAGTGCGGTGGTTCGCCAGCGCGTTGTTGTCACCGTCGCGGGCATAGAAGATCACTTCACCGTCACACAGCGAGGCCATGTCGGCAATCCGCGGGTCGGCGGCATTCAACACCGCAAAACCGCTGGTCGTCACCACATCGACCTGGGTGCGCATCACCTTGGCCAATTGATCGGAGCCAAACACATCGTGGGCAGCGAGCGCGGCGGCATCGTTGGCCGGCAGCGTCAGATCGGTGACCACGCCGACATGGCAGCGGTCGTAGGCCAAGCCGTCGTTCAGCACCGACGGGGCACCGTTCTCGACCACCACCGCGTCCACGCTGCGGTTCATCAGCAACCGATGCCCGGCCTCCCAGCGCGCACCGTCGCTGCGGTCGATCTGGCGGCTGCCGAGAAACAAGCCATCGCGGCAGGCCAGGCCGACGCGGCGGCCACTCAAATGCAGCAGCCAGGCGACCAGCCTGGCCATGGTGTGCGTGCCGACCGATCCGGCAATGCCGACGATGTCGATGCGCCCACTGTTGCCATCGTCTTCGTCTTCCGGGAACAGATGGTCGACGATCGCGCGACCCACCGGGCGCGGCGTGCCTTCTGCGGGCCTCAGGTGCATCAACAGACCCGGTCCGGCGTTGACTTCCACCACCGCGCCGCCTTGCAGGTGCAAAGGCTTGGAGATGTCTTCAGCGACGACATCGATGCCGGCGATGTCGAGCCCGACCACGCGGGCGGCCAGGGCCACCTGGTGCGCGACTTCGGGATGAACTTCATCGGTGCAATCGATCGAGACGTTGCCATTGCGCTGGATCAGCACACGCCGGCCGGCAGCGGGCACATCGTTCGGGGTCAGGCCCTGGCGCTGCAGATCGAGCATCACCGCCCCGTCGGTGGCGAGGTCGATGGGACTGAGGGGGTGGTCTTCGGTCGTGCCGCGGCGAGGATCGCAGTTGATCTGGGTCTCGATCAGCTCGCGCACGCTGGATCGGCCATCTGCAGTGACAAAGGCCGACTCGCCGCGCGCTGCCGCAACCACCTTGCCACCGACCACCAGCAAGCGGTGCTCGTGGCCACGGATGTAGCGCTCGACGATGACATCGCTTCCTTCAGGCTCGGCAACTGCATAAGCGGCTTCGACGTCTTCCTGGGTCATCAGGTCGAGGGTGACGCCACGGCCGTGGTTGCCATCGGTCGGCTTGACCACGACGGGCAGACCGATCTCCTGCGCCGCCTCCCAGGCGGCCGCAGCGCTGGACACCACCTCGCCCTCGGGCACCGGCACGCCGCAGGACTTCAGCAATGTCTTGGTCAAATCCTTGTCGCTGGCGATGCCTTCGGCAATGGCGCTGGTGTCCTCGGTCTCGGCAGTCCAGATGCGGCGTTGCCGAGCCCCATGGCCCAGTTGCACCAGATTGCCGGCGTTCAGCCGGATGTGCGGGATGCCCCGCTCGGTGGCGGCAGCGACGATGCTGGCCGTGCTGGGACCGAAGTAGCAGTCGTCGATCTTCTCGCGCACTTGCTCTACGCCGGCGCTCAAATCGAAAGGTACGTCGTTGATCGCGGACATCACCAGGCGGTGACCGACCGTCAGGGCCGTGCGGGCCACGTGTTCGTCGCGCGCCCGGAACACCATGCGGTAGACGCCGCGCTGCGAGGTGCTGCGGGTCTGGCCGAAGCCCGTGGGCATGCCCGCCAGGTTCAACAGCTCGATCACCACATGCTCGAGCACATGGCCGGCCCAGGTGCCCGATTGCAGCCGCTCGAGGAAGCCGCCACGCTCACCCACGCCGCAGTGGTGCTCGACCAGGGCCGGCAGCAACGCGACCAGGCGCTCGTTGAAGCCCGGCAGCAGGTGGCTCGGGTGGTCTTCCAGTTCGCCCAGATCCAGCCAGGTCTCCAGCGCGGGGCGGTAGGTCCAGATGTTCGGGCCGCGCAGGTAGGTGATGCGAAGCAGGCGTATGTCGTCGAATTTCTTCATGTTTCAGGGAAGGTGTTCTCAAGGCGGGCCGCTCGGCGAGAATCGCGGGCTCCGTTCGATGGCCATGTCATCTGTCCAGTCGGCGGCGCAATCTCCACATGCAGCATTCCCACTCCCGTCCAGCCCCAGTGCCAGGGTTGCCCGTCGCCGTGAACTCGGACGCTGTGCCGCTCGAGTCCCACGAGAACGCGCTCGCGTCGCTGCTGGTTGACTTGACGCCTCAACTGCAGTTTTCCGCGGGCCAACTGGTGCTCACCGAGCACCGGCTGCTGGCGCGGCAGCAGGCGCCAGGCACCGACGCAACCGCATGGATGTCCTGGCGGCTGGACGAACCGGCCGCCAGACAGCTGCGCTTGCGGCACAGCGACCATGGCGGCGTCGGCACCCTGGCACTCCATGACGACCACGGCCGGCTGGCCATCTGGCGTTTCACCCTGGCGCAAAACGTCAACGCCTTGCGTCTGGCCACCCTGTTCGAGATGCAGCAGGGGCAGCGCTCGGCACCGGACGAGCACGCCGATGCCGACTCCGGCACCGGCGACGTCACGCTGTGTCCGTCATGCAAGGCGCCGCTGCCGCCCGACAGCGACGACTGCCCGGTGTGCAGCCGTGAGGTTCAGGCAGTGCCCTCGACCTGGGTGCTGCTGCGCCTGTGGCGCTTCGCCCGGCCTTACCGCAAGCCGCTGGCGGCCGGGTTCGCCCTGACGCTGGCGTCCACCGCCGCCACCCTGGTGCCTCCGTATCTGGCGATCCCGCTGATGGACGACATCCTCATTCCGTTCCAGAACGGGCAGCAGATCGATCCCATGCATGTCGCGCTGTACTTGGGCGGCCTGCTGTTGGCCGCGCTCTTGGCGTGGGGGCTGGGCTGGGCACGGACCTACTTGCTGGCGCTGGTCAGCGAACGGATCGGCGCCGACCTGCGCACCACCACCTTCGAGCACCTGCTGCAGCTGTCGCTCGACTACTTCGGCGGCAAGCGTACCGGCGACCTGATGGCCCGCATCGGTAGCGAAACTGATCGCATCTGTGTCTTTTTGTCGCTACATGCACTCGATTTCGCCACCGATGTGCTGATGATCGTGATGACCGCGGTGATCCTTTTCTCGATCAATCCCTGGCTGGCGGTGGTCACGCTGCTGCCACTGCCGTTCATCGGCTGGATGATCCACACAGTGCGCGACCGCTTGCGTACCGGCTTCGAGAAGATCGACCGGGTCTGGTCCGAAGTGACCAATGTGCTGGCCGACACCATTCCCGGCATCCGCGTGGTCAAGGCCTTCGCACAGGAAGGCCGCGAGGCCCAGCGCTTCAGGGCGGCCAACCAGAGCAATCTGCAGGTCAACGACCGGCTCAACAAGACCTGGTCGCTGTTCACGCCCACGGTGTCGCTGCTGACCGAGATCGGTCTGCTGGTGGTCTGGGCGTTCGGCATCTGGCAAGTGTCGAAACACGAGATCACCGTGGGCGTGCTGACGGCCTTCATCGCGTACATCGGCCGCTTCTACGGCCGGCTCGACTCGATGAGCCGCATCGTCTCGGTGACACAAAAGGCTGCGGCGGGCGCCAAGCGCATCTTCGACATCCTCGACCACGTATCGAACGTGCCCGAGCCCGCTTCACCGGTGCCCTTGACCCAGCCGCAGGGTCGCATCGAGTTGGCAGACATCGGATTTCGCTACGGCAACCGTTCGGTGATCCGGGGGCTGCAGCTCGATATCCAGCCGGGCGAGATGATCGGCCTGGTCGGCCACAGCGGCTCGGGCAAGAGCACGCTCGTCAACCTGATCTGCCGCTTCTACGACGTGACGGACGGCGCCATCAAGGTCGACGGCATCGACATCCGCCGTTACGGCGTGGCCGACTACCGGCGCCACATCGGTCTGGTGCTGCAGGAACCTTTCCTGTTCTTCGGCACGATCGCCGAAAACATCGCCTATGGCCGCCCCGATGCCAGCCGTGCGGACATCGTCGCGGCCGCCCGTGCCGCGCATGCGCACGAGTTCATCCTGCGGCTGCCGCAGGGCTACGACTCGCTGGTCGGCGAGCGTGGCCAAGGGCTGTCCGGCGGTGAGCGCCAGCGCATCAGCATCGCGCGTGCGCTGTTGATCGATCCGCGCATCCTGATCCTCGACGAGGCGACCTCGTCGGTGGACACCGAAACCGAGAAGGAAATCCAGAACGCGCTCGACAACCTGGTGCAAGGCCGCACGACGATCGCCATCGCGCACCGGTTGTCCACCCTGCGCAAGGCCGACCGGCTGGTCGTGATGGACCGGGGCCAGATTGTCGAGGTCGGTCCGCACGACGACCTGATGGCCCGGCGCGGAGCCTACTGGCGCCTGCACCAGGCTCAGGCACGCCAGGCCGCAGCCGATGACTGGGTGGCCCACAGTGGCACCGCTGAGCCACCGGTGTCGGCAGCCGCTGCAGGCACGTCCAGCCACAGCGAGCGGCCCGCATGAACGCAGCGCCCTTCCAGCTGGAGCGTGATGCCCATGGGCAACTGCTGCTGACCACGGCCGACGGGGTGCGCCACGCGGGAGTGGTGCCGGTTCGGGCGTTTCCGATCGCAGCGCCGAACGAGGGACTGTCGCTGGTCGATGCCGATGGCCGCGAAGTCACCTGGATCGAGTCCCTCGACGACTTGCCAGCGCCACTGCGCACGTTGATCGACGAGGAACTGCTCAGCCGCGAGCTCACACCGGTCATCCGCCGGATCGTCTCGGTGTCGACGTTCTCGACGCCCAGCATCTGGCAAGTGGAGACCGACCGCGGCAGCACCCACTTCGTGCTGAAAGGCGAGGAGGACATCCGGCGCCTGCACGAGGGCGCGCTGTGGATCACCGACAGCCATGGCATCCAGTTCATCGTGCGCGATCGCCGTGTACTGGACCGGCGCTCGCGTCGCCTGCTGGAACGATTCCTCTGACGCGCACGCCGGGTGCGATTGCCTGAGCCCTCCCCCGGCTCAGGAGCTGCCTTCGATCCAGTCGCCGGTGTCCGGGAGGTCCTGTTCGAAATCGGGCCCGCGATCGAGCAGGGCGTCGAACGACAAGGCGTCGAGGGCCGGAGCGCACAGCCCGCCCTGGTACTGCGTGCAGCCGGTCTTCAGCATGAACAGCCGCTGCGCTTCGGTCTCGACGCCTTCGGCCACCATCTCGAGGTGCAGCGCCTTGCCCAGATTGACGATGGCATTGACGATGCCGACATCGACCTCGTCCTCGGGCAGCCCTTGGATGAAGCTGCGGTCGATCTTGAGCCGGCTGATCGGGAAACGTTTCAGGTAGGCCAGGCTCGAGTAGCCGGTGCCGAAGTCATCGATCGCGAGCTTCACGCCCAGCTCGGCCAGCGCCTGCAAGCGGTGCAACGCTTCCTGAGCGTCCTGGACCAGGATGGATTCGGTCAGCTCCAGCTCCAGCCACTGGGGCTCCAGCCCGGCCTCGGCCAGTGCGCGGGCCACGCTGTCGGCGAAATCGGCCTGCTGGAACTGCAGCGCAGAGACGTTGATGGACATCAGCAACTGGCGCCCCTGGGCGCGCCAGAGCGCCGCCTGCTGTACCGCCTGCTGGAGCACCCAGTCGCCTATGGCCACGATGAAGCCGCTGCGCTCGGCCACCGAAATGAACTCGGTGGGTGACACGTCGCCGAGCTCGGGGTCCCGCCACCGGATCAATGCCTCGGCGCCGACGATCTCGCCGCTCTTGAGATCGACCTGCGGCTGGTAGTGCAACCGGAAGCGGCCGGCTGCCAGCGCCTGGCGCATCGACTGGTCGAGCTTCGTCCGGGTGCGCAGGGTGACCACCGTGGCGCCAGCGCGCTGGTGGTGCAAACGGAAGCCGGCGCCACCGGCCGCCTTCATGTCGGCCATTGCCGCATCAGCCGCCTGCAACAGCTCTTCGGGGGTGCTGCCGTCTCCGGGATACAGCGCAATCCCGATGCTGGCCGTCACCGTCAGGCTCACGCCGTCAACGATGAAGGGGGGTTGCAGTGCCTCGATGACACGCCGGGCCGCTCCTTCGGCCCGCTGCATGTCGGCCTGGTGCAACAGCATCAGGAACTCGTCATCGCCGAGGCGGCAGACGGTGTCGACCTGCCGGGTCGTGCTGGTCAGCCGCTTGGCGACTTCAACCAGCAGACGATCGCCAGCCGCCGGGCCCAGCGCATCGTTGATCGGCTTGAATCGATCGAGGTTCAGGTGCAGCAAGGCAAACGCGATGCCTTCGCGCTGCGCCAGTGCCAACGCGTAATCGAGGCGGTCGGCCACCAGCTGGCGGCTGGGCAGGCCGGTCAGCGCGTCGTTGCTGGACGATGGCAGCGCTCGATGCTGTTCAAGGTGGCTCTCGGTCACATCACGAAAGGCAAAGACGCGTCCGATGGTCTGGCCTCGGTTGCGCTGTGCCAGCGTGCGGCGTTCAAACACCTTGCCGTTGCGCAGCATCAGCACGTCTGAGCCTTCCAGCGCCGGCGATTCGGAGAGGCTCTGCAAGCGCTTGCTGTACGTCACCGGATCAGCCACCCGACGCAGCATCCAGGCCGCCACCGCGGCGTCATCGCGGTCGGCCAGCAAGGCCTCAGGCAGTTCCCACAGCGCCGCGAAGCGCGGATTGAAGTTGACGATCCGGCCACCCAGGTCGAGAACCAGGATCCCGTCGGTCGTCGAATCGAGCGTCGCACGCAGTTCCGACAGACGCTCCTCGAGCTCGGCCTGCGCGCGCAATTCCGGACCCCGGTCACGCATCACGACCAGGTAAACACCGTGTCGCGAATCACCCAGCGCCCCCGGGTCGATGCGGGTGACGCGTCGCAGCACCGGTATCAGCTTGCCGTCTGCGCCACCGAGTACGGTCTGCGCGTCGTTGGTGTCCATCACACCGCTGCGCGCCGCCTCCCAGAACGCCACGTCTTGCGGTGTCGCAGCCAGCGCGAGGGCATCGCTACGGCACAACGACTGCACGTCGATGCCCAGCAGCGTGGCAGCCTGGGCATTGGCTGCCAGCACGCGCAGGCTTTGCGGCTCGACCAGCCACGCGGCATCGAGCAGGCCGTCGATCAGCGGCGACATCGCCATCGACGCGGCGCTGCCGCCCTCACCCGCCGCCACATCCGGTGCCGGAGCTGCGGCAGCGCTCCGGCGCTTGGCGGGCGTTGTTCCTCCTGCGCCACCTTGGATCGCATAGGGCGTGCGCTTGGCCGTCACCGCACGTCCTCTGGGGTCGGAGGGCGGGTCAGGCGGCAGCGCAGCAACGTTCTGAGCGGTGGCTGAGCGGGGTTTCGCGGGAAAGGGGTGGATTGCATGACTGCTGCCGTCAAACCTGCCGATCAAGCATGGCGTGGTCGAAACATCGGCACCGTGACCAGAAAGTTGAACTGCGCCCCCCGGTTGACCACAGCCGGCCACCGGAATCGCGCCGTCAACACTCCCGGCAGAAACCGCGAAAAACAACGGCCCGAGGCTACCAGCGCGGCGTCACATCCGGAAACCACTTTTACCAGCAGAGCCGAGTTCAACCCGCCTCCGCCTGCAACCGGAACTCATCCTTGAGCTTGCCGATGACCACGGACACATCGATCGGCTTGGTCCAGTAATCATCGAATCCCGCCGCCACCGCCTGCTGGATCTGCTGCGGCAAGGCGTCGGCACTCAGTGCGATGCAGCGCAGGTGCTTGGTGTGCTCCTGCGCACGCAATCGCTCGAGCACCTGGAAACCCGACAGCCCAGGCAGATTCAGGTCGAGGAGCACCAGCGACAGCTCGTGCTCATCCGCCAGCTGCAGGCCCTCGGTCCCGTTGGTGGCGGTCAGCAACCGCCAGTTCGGCTGGGACCGGAAAATCTGCTCCATCAGGATGGTATTGACCTCGTCGTCTTCCACGTAGAGCACCACCTGCTCCACGCCACCATCCCACAGCGAGGGGAACGCCGGCGGCGTCTGCACGTCCTGCGTCGGTTTGGCCTTGCCGGCCTTGGCCAGCGGCAGCGAGACCGCAAAGCGCGAGCCTTTGCCAGGACGGGACAGCACATCGATCTTGCCGCCCATGGCACGGACGAGCTTGCGGGTGATGGCCAGGCCGAGCCCGCTGCCGTGGGCATCGGTACGCTCGGCGCCCAGGCGGTTGAACGGCTCGAACAGCTTGCCGAGCTGCTCCTCGGTCATGCCGATGCCGGTGTCATCGACGGTCAGCACCCCTTGTTCCTTGGCCTCGAAACGCACCCTTACACGGCCTCTCGGTCGGTTGTATTTGATGGCATTCGACAGCAGGTTCGCCAGCACCTGCTCCAGCGCATCGGCATCGGCGCGGACCGCTGGCATGTCCGGCGCGATCTGCACCATCAGCTCGATGCCGCGCTGCTGGGCCAGCGGCATCATTTCGTCCGCGCAGCGCTCAACCAGCCGCCGCACATCGACCGGCCGATTGCGCAGGCGCAGACGCCCTTGCTCGATGCGCGAAACCTCAAGAAGCTGGTCGATCAGCGACAGCAGCCGTGAGCCAGAGTGCCGAAGCACCTCCAGGCGTTGGGCTTGTACGGGCGGCAGCGGTGCTTCGCTGTCCAGCGCCATCAGCTGGGCGAAGCCGAGGATGCCGTTCAGGGGGGTGCGCAATTCGTGACTGACGCGCGACATGAATTCACTCTTGCTGCGGCTGGCCTTCTCCGCATCGAGCTTGTCGCGCTTCAGTGCGTCGATCGACTGCCGCTGAGTCACGTCGGTGCAGGTTCCGACCAGGCGCTGCTCTCCGGCCACGGCCTGCAAGACGAACTCCAGCGTCCGCAGGCCATGCGGTGCGCCCGCATCGACAGCCAGCGACAGGCGCATGCGGTCTTCCGCCAGCACGGTCGGCAGCCACAAGGCACGCGCCGCAGCGCGGTCGGCCTCGACCACCAGCGCCATCCAAGCCTCCACCTCGACCGCATGCGGGGCCTCGGCCAGCCCGTGGTGCCGACACGCAATGGCATCCAGCTGCAAGGTGCCCCCTGCGACATCGAACTCCACCACACCGATGTCAGCGGCTGCGGTAGCCAGCTGCCAGCGCTCGTACCGCTGCTGCAGATCGGCATCGAGGTTTGACGGCGACATTTGCGGTCGCAGCAGCACGTTCCAGTAAACACCGCCATCGGGCGCCGGGTCGGCCAGCGCGCTGGCGTCGAATCGGCTCCAGGGCCCGTGGCGACGGCGCAGGCGCACGGACTCGTGGATCGGCTGGGCCGAGGCGAGCACCTGATTCCAGTCACGTTCGATGCGCCTCAGGTCCTCTGCATGCACACAGTCCACCAGGGCACGGGCATCAGTGCGCAGCACCGACATCGAGATGCCGCACAGTCTTATGAAGGCACTGCAAGCGTAAGGTACCGCCCAATGCCCTGCTGCGGAGCGGTGCAGTCGCACCACCAGCGATGGCAGTTTGTCGAGTAACGACTGTAGTTCCGCCACCGGATCGCGGTCGCCACGGCGACGCATCTCGCGGATGGCACTGTCGCGCCGATCCGCGATCGCGGACAACGACGGGTGCGGGCGAGGGTATCGGGCCGTTGGTTGCATCATCAAATCGGAGGTGCGGGCGCCTTTTCAAGGTGCGCCATGGCGCTGTTTCAACGGCTGGGCGTGGGGGCTTATTTGTAACAGTTTCGAGCGTCAAAGTGCCGGCCCAGGCACCCCGCATTCAGGGGTTGAAGCCTGCCGTAATGCACGGTCCGTGCGCATTTGCGCATCCGAAGCGCACGTCGGCACGTAACAGATGTTTTTTTCGCGCGTTCGCGGCATGATCTGCCCGAACGTCGCTTGCCGGAGTTGCCATGAATACCATCCCGATTCGTCGTCGCACCCTGTTCACATGTGGCCTCGGCCTCGGCTTGAGTGCTGTCATGGGTGCGGCGCTCGCCGAAGAGGTGCCGGCAGCAGTGGCCGTCAAGGCCCGTGCGGTGGTGCAAGCCCAACTGGACGCATTTGCTGCCGACGACGCCCGCCGGGCCTTCTTGCTGGCCTCACCCGGCGCGCGGAGGCACCTGGGATCGCCGGACAACTTCATCAACCTGGTCCGCAAGCGCTATGCGGTGGTCTATCGCCCTGCCTCGGTGGCGTTCTTGAAGCCGCAGTTGATCGACGGTGTGGTGGTGTTGGGCGTGCAGATGACCGACACGCAAGGGGCCGCATGGCTGGCCACCTACACACTGGAGCGCCAACCCGACGGCCTGTTCCTGATCGAAGGCTGCGAACTGGCCGAGAACGAGGGGCGTTACACCTGAGTGGTCCGTACGCGAACGTAGGCGCCATCTCCCATGCCAGCGCTGCATCAACTCGGCGCCCATGAACTGCTGGCGGCGTATCGCAGCCGGTCGCTGAGCCCCGTCGATGTCTTGACGGACGTGCTGGCGCACATCACGGCGTGCGAACCCGTTCTGCATGCCACGTACGCCGTCGATGCATACCGCGCCATGGCCGCAGCGCAGGCGTCCGAGGGCAGATGGCAGCGAGGCGAACCGATGGGGCTGCTCGATGGCGTGCCGGCCCTGCTGAAGGAGAACATCGCCACCCTGGGAGTCCCGATTCCGCTGGGTTGCGCCGCCACCGAGCTGCGACCGGCACCCGCCGATGCACCGCCTGCAGCCCGTTTGCGAGAAGCGGGCGCGGTGATTCTGGGCAAGACGACGATGCCCGACCTGGGCATGCTGTCATCAGGGCTGTCCAGCTTCCACCCACTGACCCGCAACCCCTGGAATCCGGAACGTACGCCCGGCGGCAGCAGTGCCGGGGCGGCGGCCGCGGCCGCGGCAGGCTATGGCCCGTTGCAGGTGGGCACCGACATCGGCGGCTCCATCCGGCTCCCCGCGGGTTGGTGTGGCGTCTTCGGGCTCAAACCCAGCCATGGCCGCGTCCCGATCGGAGCGCCCTACCCCGCACGGGTGGCCGGCCCCATCACCCGCAGCGTCCGTGATGCAGCGCTGATGATGGCCGTGCTGAGTCGACCCGACTGGCGCGACCACATGAGCCTGCCGCCCGAACGCATCGACTGGATGTCGCTCGGCCGCGAACTGCGCGGTTTGCGCATCGGACTGATGCTCGACGCCGGTTGGGGCCTGGCACCGCAGGCGGAGGTCACGGCCGCGATCACGGCGGCCGCCCGAGCCTTCGAGGATGCAGGCGCGATCGTCGAGCCCCTCGCCCCGTTCGTCGATCGCGAGATGGCAGATGGCATCGACCGCTTCTGGCGCACCCGCGCCTGGGTCGATCTGCAGGCGTTCGATGCACGACAGCGATGCCGCGTGCTGCCCTTCATCGTCGCGTGGGCCGAGGGTGGGGCGACGCTCAGCGGGGTCGACCTCATGCGCAACTACCACCAGACGCTGGCGATGCGCGCCGCGACGGTCGCCGCCTGTCAGCCCTTCGATTTCGTGCTGTCACCGGTCGCACCGATGCCGGCCTTCGCCGCCGAGTTGCCTTGCCCGACCAACGATCCCGCACGGCCGTTCGAGCACATCGCGTACACCGTGCCTTTCAACATGAGCGAGCAGCCTGCGGCCAGCATCAACGCGGGGTACACGGCGGACGGTCTGCCCATCGGGCTGCAAATCATCGGTCGACGCTTCGACGACCTCGGCGTGCTGCAGATGGCCTGGGCCTGGGAGCAGATGCGGCCAACGCAGCGCCCCTGGCCGATGTCATCGCCCTGACGGCAGGGCCGGGCCCGGTCGGGCCCGCCGATTGCCACCCAGGATCACTCGGCGTAACGAACTGAATGGCCCTGCTTCATGTGCTTGAAATCAAGCGTCGCTAGCCTCAAATACGAGGTGTCGGTGAAAGATTGGCGGTCAATGTGACGCGCTCCACATGCTCATGGACTACCGGCTCGTCACCCCTTGCGATGCGTGGCCGACGCGCGCAATCTCGCTTTGCACGGCAAGGAGTTTTCGGCCATGAGCGAACTGCACAAGACTTTGTATCAACTGACGCTGGCTCAGCACCTGCTGGCGCTCGTGTTTCTGCTGAGCTACGGCACGGCACTGGGCTCGATGTTCGGTCCCGCGGGGCGACTGCGCGCACTCGCGATGGCGCTGCTGGCCGCAGCAGGGTTCGCGGCGCTGACCCATCCTTGGGAACAAGGCGTGCTGCTCGTGGTGTGCGCGATCGGCGCGATCGGCCTGTTCATCGCCGTCGCCTGGGCGTTCAGTGCGATCGCCGCATCGGATCGCTGGGCATCGGGCACGCAAGCGCCGATGCGCAGCCGCGGTTCGTCGCCAGAACTTCGTGACGCCGCAACGCGTGCCGTGGCCAGGGCGGCACACCAGGTGAAGCGCCGCCGACACCATCGGACGACCTGAGGCTTACATCCCGTTGCCATCGCAAGCGCATCAGACCTGTGGGCGGCGGTCTGTCTGCCGATAAGACTGGCGAAGAGCCCCCGCGCACGACGGGGCGCGCTCGCACCGGGCCAGTAACGATGGGCATGATTTGGACCAAGACAGACATCGGCCGCGCCGAGATCAGCATGCGCAAGCTGGTGCCCGAGCGGGCACGCCGCACCTTGCTGTTGCTGATCGACGGGCGTCGCTCGCAGGAACTGCTGCTCAACAGTGTGGCGGGCATCACAGCAGCCGACTTTGAACTGCTGGAACGACTGTGCTTGATCACCCCTGTGGATGCGGCCCCCGCGCCGATTGCTGGCTGGAGCATGCCACCTGCGGCCGCGCCCGCAGTGGCACAGGCTTCGGCAGGCAGGGCCCGCAGCGAGCTGGATGTGCTGATCGACGAGCGACCCTCGCCCAGCTATGCGCAACTCACGGCACGGCTGACACACCTGATCTCGAGCGAGCTTGGCCTGCGCGGATTCCGCCTGACACTGGCGGTGGAGAAGGCGGCCGATGTCGCCGAGCTGTTGCCCGTCGCCGATCGCGTGGTGGCCGACATCGCGCAGCGCAAGGGCGCGGCAGCGGCGGCGAAGGCCCGGCAACTGATCTTCAGCGACTGAGGGGCGCCCCGCCAGACGGCACGAGACTGGCGACCGATCGGTTGTAAGGCAACGCAGTCTGCCTCGACCCAGAACATCGACATCCGCCACCTCGGCCGCCAGGCTCCCCAGGAGGGGCCCTGAGCGCCTCCCACCCATGACCGCTTTTCTGCTGCGCTGCCTCACCCCCTGGCTGCTGGTTCTGCCAGGCGTTTGCGGCACCGTGGCGGCAGCCGCAGAGGATTTCTTGCCTCCGGAGCAAGCCTTTCGCTTCGATGCCCGCACGGTCGACGCACACCAGGTCGAGGTGGTGTTCACCGTGGCAGACGGCTACTACCTGTACCGCGACCGCTACGCCTTTGCCGCGGCGCCCGTCACCGTGAAGCTCGGTCCGCCGTCGATCCCGCACGGACAGGTCAAGTTCGACGAGGCCTTCGGCAAGCGACTCGAAACCCACCGAGGCCGGGTCGTGATCCGTCTGCCGGTCGAGTCGACGGACACTCCCATTGTCCTCACCGTGACCAGCCAGGGATGTGCCGACGCCGGCCTGTGCTATCCACCGATGCAAAGCACGGCGACGTTGTCGCCGGCCCCGTCCGGGATCAAATCCAGCCGGTGACGTTCAGCGGCGGCCTGCACCAAAAGGGCGGCAGGCCGCGCCGCTGTAGGACGTTGCCGATCACGCATTGCGGCTGCCTCCGATGCCCGCAGGACCCTGCCGCTGCGCACACTGGGGACATGCCTCTCCGAGGAGCAACCGTGCCCCCCTCCCACTCAGATCCCCTCAGCGCACCTGCGATCGGACGCCACTGCCGTGTGCCTCTGCAGGCACCGATCGGGTCGAACTCGGACTACGTTCTGTCACAAGACCTGATCGATCTCCAATGACGATGCCCGGTTGTGCGCATCGCTCAATCCAAACCACTCACTCCATACCTCCAAGACGGGAAATCCCATGAACACATCCACCCCTCCCCACACCGCCCTCAGTTCTTCGCAGTCGTCGATGCCTCGTGCGGCATGGGTCGGCCTCGGTGCGCTGGGCCTGGTGAGTGCCGCACTCGCCGGTGCCTTGGTCATGAAGTCGGTCACTCCGAGCGCTCCCACCGACATCGACACCCCTGCGTCGGCGATGACCGAAGTACCCTCGGCCAAGACGGCCGGCACGACCACCGCGCCCCAGCAGGCTCGCCGCGCGGCACCCCACCCTGGTGAATCGAGCAGCAGCCGTTCCCAAGCGCCGTGGTACGCCCCGGGCAGTACAACCCGCACCGTCGCTTGCGCGACCTGCGGGGTGGTGGCGTCGGTCCAGGCAGTGCAGCAGCAAGGCCAGGGTACCGGTGTCGGGGTAGTCGCGGGCGGTGTCGCGGGTGGCCTGCTGGGCAACCAGATCGGTGGCGGCAAGGGCAAGACGGCGATGACGGTGCTGGGCGCCATCGGCGGCGGCTTTGCGGGCAACGAGGTCGAAAAGCGGGTGCGCACTGAAACCGTTTACGACGTCACGGTGCGCATGGACGACGGCAGCACGCGGTCGTTCCGCCGCGCGCAGACCATGGCCGTGGGGGCAGCGGTCGTCGTCGATGGCGACACGCTGCGCCTGTCAGACAGCAGCATCCAGCGCGATGGGCCGAACACGATGCGCACCTCGTCCCCGGCGGGCGGCAACACCTGACACCACGAAGGCGGCCCTCGGCACGATGTCGGGGGCCACTCGTGAACCGTCCGTCAGGCCCCTAGGAGTTCGCCGATCGGCTTGAGATCGTCGACGCGGTCGCACACCGTCTTGACCATCATCAGCATCGGCGTGCCCAGCAACAGCCCCCAGACGCCCCACAGCCAGCCGAACGCCAGCACACCGACGAACACCGCCACCGCGTTCATCTGGCAGGTACGACTGGTCAGCCATGGCGTGATCAGGTGGCCCGACACGGTGTGAATCAGCAGCGACACACCGGCCACCAGCAAGGCCATGTCGACGCTGCCAAACTGCACGAAGCCCACCATCGCCGAGGCTGCGGTGATGACGATCGAGCCGATGTAGGGCACGAAGTTCAGCACGCAGGCCGCCACACCCCACACTGCCGCATGCTCAACGCCGATCGCCAGAAAGGCGAGCCAGGTCAGCAGCCCGACCCCCAGGCTCACGGCCACCTGGACCAGCAGGTAGCGTTGAACCTGAGCGGTGATTTCGTCAAGCGCCTGCACCGTGATCTTGCGGCGGGCAAAGGTGGGACCGACGATCCTCACCAGCTTGCGGCGGAACGTGTTGCCCGACGCCATCAGGAAGAAGCTGATGAACAGCACCATCGTCGCCTGCCCTAGCGATGCAGCCAGGCCCAGCGTGCCGGTCCACAGGTAGTCCTTGATGTCGAACTGCGGCCGCTCGACGCGCACCCGGGTGACGCCACGCGCGGTGGTCGCGCCAGACAGACCGCCTTCCTGAGCCACCTGCTCCAGCTGGGTCGCAGCTTTCTGCATCTTGTCGATCGTCGACTCCGAGGGGCTGTGGTTGGCACGCACCGCCTGGCGAATCTTCTGCGTCACCTCTGGCAGCGACTCGATCAACGCCGTGGCATCGTCGCTCAGCGAATACACCGTCGAGCCGATGCCGCCCACGATGGACAGCAACAGCAGCCCCGCCCCGGCTGCACGCGGCAGCCGCGCGCGCTCGAGTCGATCGACCAGCGGGCTGAGCGCATAGCTGACCGTCACTCCCAGCATCAACGGGATCAGCACCACGCTCGCCCACTGAAGCGTATACAGCACCGCCAGGCCGGCCAGCACCGCGAGCGACAGGCTGCGCACATCGACCGGCATGTGCAACAGCACACGTTCGCGCTCGGGCTCGGGCTCGGGCTCGGGCTCGGGCTCGGGCCCCGCGGCCCGCTCAGGCTCAGGCTCAGGCGCGATCGAGGCAGCCAGTTCGCGCAGGGTGCCCAGCGAGGTGGCGGTGTCGGGGGTGGCAGAGGTGTCGTTCATGCGTCAGGGTACCGCAGGCGGCTGGCGCGCCTTGCAACGGTGCCTTGGCCTGGCGCGGCGGGTAAACCGAAGGCCTGCACTCGGCGTTAGCAGTTGAGGCCCGGTACCGAGCTCGCTCACGACGCTCGGAGCCCCCATGAGCGCCGATCAACACAGGAACAAACCACCATGAACAAGAACTTGCTTGTTGCCGCCCTCTTGTCCACGATGGCAGCGGTCTCGTTCGCTCAGCCGCCAGTCGACAAGCACGACAAGGCCATGAGCGAGGCTCCCAAGCATGAAAAATCCATGCACGACGCGCCGAAGCACGAGAAGGCCATGAGCGAAGAGCCGAAGCATGAAAAAACCATGAAGGGCGCGGAAAAGCACAGCCAGAAGCAGCACAACAAGAAATCATCCGACAGTACCGACGGCAAGTGATTCCCGCCTCGGCCACAGAAGCGGGCCGGATGGTGGTGGTCTTGCTGCGGATCAGCCTGCATGCGTCTGCACCGCAGTGACGGTGCCCGAGAATGAACGCGGTCAGGCATGCGGGTCTCTCGTGCCTTGACACACCTGACCCTTCCGTGGAGAACGAATTGACCCCAGACGATCCGATCCCCACCCACTTGCCAGCCCCCTCTCTGGAACAGGCGCTGGAGCAGAGTCAAGAGGTCAAGGCCAAGGTGGAGGGCTGTGCCGAGGACCTGTCTGCCGCCAACAACGCGGTAAAAAGGAAGATCGCCGAGGGGGCGACGACTTTGTCAGCGCACAAGGCCTTGAAGACGGGCGAGGCCGTCGAGAGCACGGTGCAGGCCTGCGCTGACGATCTCCACCTGGTCACCGAGATCCTCTCCGATGGCATCGATGATCTGCGGCGGACCGAGGTCGCGTTGGCGCACGCTCAAACCGCACTGGCCGACGCCGAAGCCGAACTGGAGGTCTCGCAGGACAAGGAGCGGGAAGCGACCCGACGCTCGCTGCACGACGCCACGACCGGCCTGCCCAACCGCCTGCTGTTCGACGACCGGCTGTCGCAGGCGATCTCCCTGGCAGATCGCCACGGCTGGACGCTGGCCGTGATGTTTCTCGACCTTGACCGCTTCAAGTGGGTCAACGACACCCATGGCCATGCGGTCGGCGACGCGGTACTGCAGGCAGTGGCCCAGCGCCTGCAGGATCATGTTCGGCAGGAAGACACGGTTTGCCGCAACGGTGGCGATGAGTTCCTCTACCTGTTGATGAACCCTGGCGACCGCGCCAACGTCGAGCGCATGGCCGGGCTGATGCTGGACTGCATTGCGCAACCCATCGCCGTCGGGGACCTTGAACTCATCGTCAAGCCCAGCATCGGCATCGCGGTGTTTCCCGACGACGGCCGCGACGAAGCGGGCCTGATCAACAGCGCCGACGCCGCGATGTACCGCGCCAAGTCGAGCATGAGCGGCTTTGCGCTGTTCGATGCGATCGAGGCGGATCCTGGCCCGCCCTGAGCGTGCGTGCTTGAAAATCGGGCGTTGCCGCAACGCCGTTAATCTTCTGGGTTTGTCCACACGGTGCACCGACACCCCCAGGAGCCTTTCCCATGAACCCCACTCATCACCGCGTCGCCCGCTGGGCGCGCTCGCTGGTCTTGCTCACTGCGGCCGCCACATTCGCCATGGCCTCGCACGCGCAGCAGGTGTTGCGCGTCACGGCGATCCCGGACGAGGCCCCCACCGAACTGGCGCGCAAGTTCGCGCCGCTGGGTGCTTACCTGGAAGCCAAGCTGGGCGTGAAGGTCGAATGGACGCCAGTGACCGACTACGCGGCCGCGGTCGAGGCCCTGGTCAACAAGAAGGTCGATCTGGCCTGGTTCGGCGGCTTCACCTACGTTCAGGCCAGCGTGCGGTCGGAGGGCAAGGTGATCCCGCTGGTGCAGCGCGAGGAAGATGAGAAGTTCCGTTCCGTCTTCATCACCGACGCGAACAGTGGCATCCACAAGCTCGAAGACCTCAAGGGCAGGACGCTCAGTTTCGGCTCGGCCTCGAGCACCTCGGGCCACCTGATGCCGCGCAGCTTCCTGCTGGCCGCGAAGATCAACCCCGACCTCGACCTCAAGCGCATCAGCTTCTCGGGTGCGCACGACGCGACGATCGCTGCGGTGGCCAGTGGCAAGGTCGATGCCGGCGCGTTGAACATCTCGGTGTGGGACAAGTTCGTCGCCGACAAGAAGGTCGATCCGGCGGCGGTCAAGGTGTTCTACACGACGCCACCGTATTACGACTACAACTGGACAGTGCATGCCGACATGCCGGCCGATCTGCGCAACAAGCTGCAGCAGGCCTTCCTGGCGTTGGACGCCAGCACACCGCAGGGCAAGGAGATCCTCGGCCTGCAACGCGCGACACGATTCATCCCCACCAAGGCCGAGAACTACAGCGGCATCCGCGCCGCGGCCGAGAACGCCGGCCTGCTGAAGTGACAGCCATCCCCGCTGCCGGCGATGCGGCCGCGGTGTCTGCGGTCGATCACAGCGACACCAGCGATCTGGTCGTCTCGCTGCGCGATCTGCGCGGGGCTGCCGCACCTGGGGCCACGGCCGAGGCGCTGCGCGGGCTGTCGCTGCAGATTCGGCGCGGCGAACAGCTCGCGCTGATCGGATCTTCAGGCGCCGGCAAGACCAGCTTGCTGCAGGCGCTGGCCTGCGCGGTGCCACCACTCGCAGGCACGCTGACCCTGTTCGGCGCAGACCCCTGGATGCTGTCGACGGGTGCGCGCCAGCGGCTGCGCGGGCGGCTGTTCCTCGCGCCCCAGGTGCCACCGCTGCCACCGCGGCAGCGCGTGGTCACCGCGGTGCTGGCCGGGCGGTTGCCGGCGCAGTCGCTGTGGGCCAGCGTGCGCACCTTGTGGAGCCCACGCGAAGCGGGGCTGGCTCAAGCCGCACTGGCCGCGATGGACCTGAGCGACAAGCTGTGGGAACGCGTCGATCGGCTGTCCGGCGGCGAGCGCCAGCGCGTCGGGTTGGCGCGGGCGCTGGTCGCCGATGCCGAGTTGTGGCTGATCGACGAGCCGCTGTCGGCCCTCGACCCGGCGCGCGCTGAGCAGGTGATCGACAGCCTGACGGCCGCCGCCCGCAGCGCCAATCGCACGCTGGTTTGCACCTTGCACCAGATCGAGGTGGCCCGGCGCCGCTTTCCGCGCATCGTCGCGCTGCGTGACGGCGTGATCGTCTACGACGGCGCGGCCTCGGCGTTCACCGATGCACAGGTCCGTGCGCTGTACGGCGCACGGGGTCTGGTCGACGCGCCGACGCCCCGGCACAGCGAGCCCGACGCCCACCGGCCACCACAAGAGGCACCGGTGGCGATCATCTGCCGCTGAGGTCGATGACAGCGTGGCGACCTCCTCCGAGATGAACCTGAGCGCGTCGACTGTCGCGGCCCAGGCCGCACTCGCCCACAGCGACCCGGCGCTGACCACCCGCTGGGCCACCGTGCTGCTGCTCGCCGTGCTGCTGTGGCCGCTGGCGGTGCTGACCGAGTTCAAGCCCTGGGTGCTGCTGGATGCGCGCAGCCTGCGCTCGACCGGGCATTTCCTGGCCAGCTTCGTGCCGCCACGGATGGACGCCGAGTTCCTGGGGCTGCTGTTGCGCGAAACCTGGCGCACCGTCGCCATCGCCACCGCAGGCATGACGTTGGCATGGCTGATCGCGGTGCCGCTGGCGCTGGGCTCCACCGCGCGGCTGTCGGTCAGCGCGCTGGCTCAATCAATGAGCCTGCTACCGCTCGCGGTACGCACGCTGTTGCGCTGGACGATGGTGGTGCTGCGTTCGGTGCCCGAGCTGGTCTGGGCGCTGCTGTTCGTGCGCGTGGTCGGTCTGGGTCCGACGGCCGGCGTGCTGGCGATCGGCATCGCCTACGGCGGCATGCTGGGCAAGGTGTACGCCGAGATCCTGGAAAGCAGCGACCCGGCACCGACGCAGGCGCTGCTGCGCAACGGCGGCGGCCGGCTGCAGGCGCTGTTGTTCGGCACGCTGCCGCAGTGCGCCGCTGAACTGGTGAGCTACACCCTCTACCGCTGGGAATGCGCGATCCGTGCGTCGGTGGTGCTGGGCTTCGTCGGCGCCGGCGGCTTGGGCCAGCTGCTCGACAGCGCAGCGAAGATGTTCTCGGGCGGTGAGGTCAGCAGCATCCTGCTGGTGTTCATCGCGCTGGTCGCGTTGTCGGACCGCATCAGCGCGGTGCTGAGAAAGGCGATGGCATGACCCCATCGACCCTCGCTCCACCCCCCGCCCGTCGCGCTGCGCGCTGGGTCACGCTGGGCATCGCCACGCTGGTGGTGGCCAGCTTTGCGACGCTGGACTTGAAGGCAGGCGACTTCCTGTCGGCCGACGCGCGACAGGCGATGGCCCGATTCGCCGGCAGCTTCTTCCCGCCGGAGACGGCACCGGTCTTCTTGCGTCGCGTGCTCGATGGCACGCTGGAAACCCTGGCGATGTCCTTGCTCGGCACGCTGCTCGCTGCGCTCGGTGGCCTGGCCTTGTCGCTGGGCGCCAGCGCGCGTGGGCAAGACGGTCGGCCCGGACTTGCCACACCGCTGATGCGCGGCGCGGCGCGCATCGCCTTGAACGTGCTGCGCTCGGTGCCCGAGCTGGTGTGGGCGGTGCTGCTGCTGATCGCGGCCGGTCTCGGGCCTTTTTCGGGCACGTTGGCGCTGGCGCTGCACACCAGCGGTGTGCTGGGTCGGCTGTTTGCCGAAAGCATCGAGAACGCCCCTCCAGAGCCTGCGTTCGCGCTGCGCGTGCGCGGTGTCGGGCCGCTGCGTGTGTTCCTGTGGGCGACGCTGCCGCAGATCTGGCCGCAGGTCGTCTCGTACACGCTGTACCGCTGGGAGAACAACATCCGCGCCGCCGCGGTGCTGGGCGTGGTCGGCGCCGGTGGGCTGGGGCAGATGCTGTCGTACCACCTGGGGCTGTTCCAGATGCACGAGAGCTGCACCGTGCTGCTGGCGATGATGTCGCTGGTGGCAGTGGTCGATGCGATGTCGTACGCTGCACGGCGCTGGCTGAACCGCTGACCATGACCACACTCGATTCCCACCCGGTGCTGCAAGCGCTGCTGGAGCGCCATTCGACCGGCCCCAAGCACCTGATCGAGCCCGGCCCGAGCGACGCCGAACTGCACACGCTCACCGAGGCTGCCTTGCGCGCGCCCGACCACGCCGCGCTGGTGCCATTTCGTTTCAGTGCCGTGCGTGGCGATGCCAGAACCCGCCTGGCCTCGCTGTTCGAGCAGGCCGCGTGCGCGGCCGGCAAGGACGCAGCCGGCGCCGCGCTCGACCGCGAGCGCGCATTGAACGCGCCGGTCACGCTGGCGGTGATCGCCCGACTCGATCTGGGTCACCCTCAGGTGCCTGCGCATGAGCAATGGGCTTGCGTCGGCGGCGCGGTGGCGTACCTGCTGCTGGCGGCCAAGGCGATGGGTTACGGCGCCAAGATGCTGAGCGGCGCGAAGGCACGCTCGCCGGTGCTGACATCAGCCTTCTGCGAGTCCGGGGAGACGCTGGTCGGCTGGATCGCCATCGGCACGCCCACACTGGGCGGCCGCGCGAAGCACGGCAAACCACCGGCCGACGAGGTGCTGACCTTCTGGTCCTGAGTGGCACCCGGTCAGGGCGCCGGCGCCGCGCGGGTCAGGGTCGATTGCAGATACGACAACAGCTGGTCTTCGGGGTAAGGCTTGCTGAGCAGCACGCTGACGCCCGCTTCAAGCGCGCCAGCGCGGTGCTTCTCGTCATCGGCGGTGATCATCACGATCGGGATGTGCGCGGTGCGCGGATTGCTGCGCACCTGGCGCGTCAGCTCAAAGCCATCCATGCCCGGCATTTCGACGTCGGTGATCAGCACGTCGGGCAGGTCGATTTCGATCTGCCGCGCCGCATCGAGGCCATCTTCGGCCAGTGACACCCGATACAGGTGCTTGGACAGCAGGCGGCTGGTCTTGATGCGCACCACCTTCGAGTCGTCGGCAATCATCACCAGACACTGCTCCGGCGTTCGCGCGGCCACCGGTGCAGTTGGTGGCGGTGGCGGCGCCAGCTCGGGCTCGAAGGTGAGCTCGAAAGCAATCGGCTCGGCGGGGCTGGCATCGGCTGCATTCAGGGCCTGCTGCCGCGCCGCATCTTCCTGAGCCTGCCGATCGGATTCGATCAACGCAGCCTGCTGCGCGGCGAGCTGCTGCGCCAGCTCCTGGGCAGCTCGTTCCGCCTCGGCTTTGGCTTCGATCTCTGCCAGCTGCTGCGCGGCGAGTTGCGCTTCCCATTCGGCGGCCTCTCTGGCCAATGCCTCCAGAGCGGCCTGCTCGTCAATCTCAGGAGCTGCAGGTTCAGGGACGACAGATTCAAGCGGCAGAGGCGCCGCAACCACCTCGACCGCCGCCCGCTCGGCTGCGATGCGTTCGCGCTCGCGTTCTTCGTCGGCCAGTTGCTGCGCGACCAGGCGCGCTTCCCACTCCGCGGCTTCGCGGTCGGCTTCGGCACGAGCGGCCTGCTCGGCCGCCTCGCGCTCGGCGCGCAGCCGGGCATCGTCGCCGAACGTTGACCGCGCCGGATTCAGCTCATGGACATCGCTGACGGTGTCGAGGACAGACGCGCTGCGCGAGGTCGGCGCGGCGGCACGAGCCGCCCCCCGCTCAATCCGCTCAGGCCGGGACACGGGTCGCCGCGCGCGCCGCCGGAGCAGCTGCAAGACCAGCAGCAGCACCACCAGTGCGGCACCGGCGCCCCACAACAGGTAATCGTTCATCGTCGCACGGACCCCCATCCGTCAGTGAACCAGCGTTGAGACGAGCGTAATGGCGCGGCCACGCCGCGATGTATCACGATGTTTCTATTTGCAGCACAAATGAAAGGGAATGTGCGGAATTGCCGACTGCCGTTGTCGACTGCAGCGCACACGCGACGACTGGCTACGATCGCAAGCTTTGCAACGCAGGCTCGTCATGGTCGTTTATCAACCGAGGGGTCTGATCGAAACGCTGTTGGCCGCCCTGCTGCGCGCCTCACTGAGATGGCTGCTGAAGCCGGCGTTCTCGCCCGGTGTGTCGATCGGCTTCCAGCGCCGCTGGCTGAGCGTGCTGTCACGCAGCACCCTCGTGCCGCGGGGCGTCTCGGTCCAACCCGGCACGGTGGGCGGCGTGCGCGGTGAATGGCTGCGCTCGATGCAGGCGCCACATTCGCCACCCGGCGTGGTGCTCTACCTGCATGGCGGAGCGTTCTGCGTCGGCTCGCCGGCGACCCACCGCGCCTTGACGGCCCGATTGGCGCTCGTCACCGGAATGCCGGTCTTTGCCCTCGATTACCGACTGGCGCCCGAGCATCGCCACCCGGCCGCACTCGATGACGCGCTGGCGGCCTACCGCGGCCTCCACAGCGAAGACGCCGACCGCCCGATCGTCGTTGCGGGCGATTCAGCCGGCGGGGGCCTGGCCCTGTCCACGGCGCTGGCGCTGCGTAACGGCAGCTCGCCGCGGCCTGCAGCGCTGGTGCTGCTGTCGCCCTGGGTCGATCTGGCGATGCGCGATGCGCCCGCCACCGAGCCTCCCGGCGAAGCGATGCTCAGCGTCGCCTGGGCCGCCGCCTGCGCTTCGCACTACCTGGATGACGCCGCCCTGGCCGAAACGGCACCCGTGTCACCGCTGTTCGCCGATCTGCATGGGCTGCCCCCCACGCTGATCCAGGCTGGCACGGACGAACTGCTGCATGACCAGGCACTGCAGCTGGAAGCCGCACTGCAGGCCGCGGGCGTTGAAACGCGCTGCGAGATCACAGCCCGGCGATGGCATGTGTTCCAGACGCACGGCGGCGTGCTGCGCAGTGCCGACGAAGCAATCGAGCGCATCGCCCGCTTCGTGATGCCACCGGTGGCCGCCGCTCGCCCCGCGCCGAAGACGATCGACCACGAGGTCGTGATCCTCGGCGCAGGCATGTCGGGGCTGTGCGCCGGCGTCAAGCTCAAGCGTGCAGGCACCCATGACTTCGTGATCCTGGAAAAGCAGCCGGGCCTGGGCGGCACCTGGTGGGACAACACCTACCCCGGTGCGCACGTCGATGTGCCGGCACCGGCTTATTCTTTTTCCTTCGCAGCCAACCCCGACTGGCGCCGGCGCTTCCCCGGTGCCCCCGAGATCCAGGCCTACATGCAGCGCGTGGCCGCGCGTTTCGGGTTGCTGGCGCACCTGCGGCTGGGCACGCAGATCACCGATGCCTCGTTCGACGAGGCCACCGGCCGATGGCAGATACGCACCGACCGGGGCGATCTGCTGCGCGCGCGATTCTTCATGTGCAGCGCCGGACCGCTGAGTCGGCCTCGCTGGCCCGACATCCCGGGCCTGGATGATTTTCGAGGCCTGCGCCTGCACTCGGCGCGCTGGGACCACGGGGTGGCGCTGCAAGGCCAGCGGGTGGCGGTGATCGGCACCGGCTCGACGGCCTCCCAGCTGGTGCCACCGGTCGCCGAGCAGGCGCAGCAGCTGCACCTGTTCCAGCGTACCGCGAACTGGGTGATGCCTCGCATGGACCGCCGCTACACCGCGCTCGATCGCGCGCTGGCCCACCTGCCGCCGTATGC
The DNA here is from genome assembly GCA_002255905.1 of Burkholderiales bacterium PBB1. Classification (GTDB taxonomy): domain Bacteria; phylum Pseudomonadota; class Gammaproteobacteria; order Burkholderiales; family Burkholderiaceae_C; genus PBB1. Next base: position 49,961 of record NKIN01000003.1, on the reverse strand, counting down.
GGCGCTGGTGCGCTGGAACTGGGCGCAGGTGCTCGAGTGGGGGCGGCGCGGCTTCGAGGACGGCACGCTGGCGCGTCGCGGATTGCTGGCCACCGCCGCCGCCCACCGCAGGCGGCAGGTCAGTGACGAGGCCTTGCGCGAGCGCCTGACGCCGAGCTACCCTCTGGGCTGCAAACGCATCATCTACTCGAACGATTTCTACCCGGCCCTGTGCCGGCCGAACGTCGAGCTGGTGACCGAGGGCATCGAGCGCCTCACCGCGCACGGCATCGTCACCACCGATGGCCGCGAGCGGCCGATCGACGTGCTGGTCTGCGCCACCGGCTTCGACGTCGCGCATTCGCTGTCGGCCATCCGCATCGCCGGCCTGCAAGGCCGCACGCTGGCCGACCGCTGGGTCGATGGCCCCGAGGCGTACCACGGCATCACGGTATCGGGCTTCCCGAACCTGTTCCTGATGCTGGGCCCGAACACTGCCACCGGCCACACCTCCACGCTGCTGTACATCGAGCCCGAGGTCGATCACGCGATCGCATGCATGCAGTCGGTGCGCGACGGCGGCCACCGCTGGATCGACGTGCGATCCGAGGCGATGCGCGAGCACAACCGCCACCTGCAGGCGCGCCTGGGCCGCTCGGTGTGGAGCCAGTGCCGCAGCTGGTACCGCCACGACAATGGTCGGGTGTTCGCGCTGTTCCCCGGCTACACCCGCGAGTACGTCGATGCGGTGCGCCGCCCCGACTTCTCGGCCTACGCCTTCGATGCAGCTCACTCGCACATCGATTCCCCTTCGGAAGCCCTCGCTTGAAACCTCGCTCGAAGCGTTACGCCTGGATGGCCGGCACCGCGCTGCTGGTGCTGCTGGGCGCCTACTGGTTATGGACACCTGACCAGGACCTGCCCTCGCTGGAGGCCCGCTACCTGGCGGCACCGGGCGACCTCGTCGAGCTCGACGGCATGCGGCTGCACCTGCGCGACAGCGGGCCGAAGAACGCGCCCGCGGTCATCATGGTCCACGGCTTCGGGGGCAGCCTGCACAGCTGGGAACCGTGGGCGCGGGCCTTGTCGAGCAACCACCGCGTGATCCGCTTCGATCTGCCCGGCTGCGGCCTCACCGCGCCCGACCCGAGCGGTGACTACACCGACGCACGCAGCATGCAGCTGCTGATCGCGCTGATGGACCGGTTGGGCATCGCCCGCGCCAGCATCGTCGGCCACTCGATCGGCGGGCGCATCGCCTGGACCTTCGCCGCCACACACCCCGAGCGGGTGGACAAGCTGGTGCTGGTCGCACCCGATGGCTTTGCGAGCCCGGGCTTCGAGTACGGCCGGGCGCCCGAGGTGCCCTTCAGCGCCGAGCTGATGCGCTTCGTGCTGCCCAAGCCGCTGCTGCGCATGAGCCTCGAGCCCGCTTATGGCAATCCCACCTTCCTGAGCGATGACCTCACCACGCGCTACCACGACCTGATGCTGGCACCGGGCAGCCGCGATGCGCTGCTCGCGCGCATGCGGCAAACCACCCTGGTCGACCCGATCCCGCTGCTGCAGCGGATCCAGGCGCCCACCTTGCTGGTGTGGGGCGAGGCCGACGCGATGATTCCGTACGCCAACTCAGGCGACTACCTCAAGGCGATACCCCATGCCAAACGGGTCTCGCTGCCCGGCGTGGGCCACTTGCCGCAGGAAGAAGCGGCAGACGAGTCCATCGCTGCCGTGCGCGACTTTCTGAAGTGACTGGCTGCCAGCGTGGCCAGCAGCCGCACTGGCGAGGGAAGACCGGGCCTCGGCCCCGTGTATCGACCTGCCCGTCAGCGCAAGTGGCACCGTGCGGGCAACATTAGTCCGATGACCGATCAACACCTTGAAGCGGGCACAGCGCCGACGGCGTTCGCGGCGCAGCCCTCGCAGACCGGGATTCCGTCCGACATGGTCGGCGAGCTTCGATCGGACCACGCCGGCGAAAGCGGCGCGGTCTGGATCTACCGCGGGGTGCTGGCCATCGCCCGTGATCGCGGCGTGTGCGACTTCGCGCGACGCCACCGCGCAACCGAGCAGCGCCATCTCGATCTCATCGAGCAGTGGCTGCCTGCCGCACAGCGCAGCCGGCTTTTGGTGCCCTGGCGTGCGGCGGGATTCCTGACCGGCGCGCTGCCGGCGCTGTTTGGTCCGCGCGCCGTGTACGCGACGATCGCCGCGGTGGAAACGTTTGTCGACCACCACTACCAGCAACAGATCGACCGCCTTGCCGGCCGCCCGGAACACGCAGCCTTGCTCTCGCTGCTGCGGGAGTGTCAGGCCGATGAGTGCGACCACCGCGACGAGGCCCTCTCGCACGCCGCCGAGCCGCCCGGCCTCTTGGTGCGGGCGTGGTGTGCGGTGGTCGGATTCGGGTCTGCCGGCGCGGTGCACATCGCCCGGCGCTTCTGAGCACGGCCGGGGCCGACACTCACTGCATGAACCAACCGTGGCTGACCACGAGCGACTGACCCGTCAGCGCGTTGGAGTTGAAGCCCGCGAACAGCAGTGCGACATCGGCCACATCCTGCACGGTGGTGAACTCCCCGTCGACCGTCTCTTTCAGCATCACCTTCTTGATCACGTCGTCCTCGCTGATGCCCAGCACGGCGGCCTGCTCGGGGATCTGCTTGTCGACCAACGGCGTGCGCACGAAGCCGGGGCAGATCACGTTGGCGCGGATGCCGTGCTTGCCGCCTTCCTTGGCAACCACCTTGCACAGGCCGATCAGGCCGTGCTTGGCGGTGACGTAGGCCGACTTCAGCAGCGACGCCTCCTTCGAGTGCACCGAACCCATGTAGATGATGCTGCCGCCCTTGCCCGAGGCCTTCATGTGGGGCACGCAGGCCTTGGTGGTCAGGAAGGCGCCGTCGAGGTGGATGGCCAGCATCTTCTTCCAGTCGGCAAACGGGAAATCCTCCACCGGGTGGACGATCTGGATGCCGGCATTGCTGACCAGCACATCGACGCCACCGTAAGCGGCCACCACGGCGGCCACCGCGGCATTGACCTGCTCTTCGCTGGTCACGTCCATCGCGACCGCCATCGCGGTGCCACCGGCCTTCGTGATCTCGTCGGCGGTGGCCTGCGCCGCTGCGAGGTTCATGTCGGCGATGGCGACCTTGCCGCCTTCCCTGGCGTACACCAGCGCGATTTCCTTGCCGATGCCGCTGGCGGCGCCGGTGACGATGCAGACTTTGTCCTGGAGCTTCATGGGTTGCTTTCGATGGAAAAAGAGGGGTTCATGGACGCACCTGCGGGACTCAGGTGGAAAACGGGCTGTCCGAGGTGAGGTCGAACACATGCACGCCATGGGCGTTGCGCTCGCGCTGAAGCCAGCGCGGTTCATGCAAGGTGTGCGCCATGTCGGCGCGGCCGGCATCCCAGTGCTCCTGCATCGACAGCCGTGAGAACTCGTAGTCCTTGGACTGGCTCTCGTAGTGCTTGCTGCGGTAGATGAGGTGCACCACATCGACCGCGCGATCACAGCGCACATGCGACAGTGCACGCACATCGGGATCGTCGCGCAATGCCGGTGGCAGCTTCGCGATCAGCCGCTGAGCCGCCTGGGCGATCCGCTGGCGATCCATTTCGTGGGTGGTGTTGAGCCGGGTGCGGCTGGAAAACCGGATGTCCTTTTCGCGCTCGGTCACTTCGCCGAGGGTCGTCGGCAGGGCGCCGCGCGCTGCGAACAGATCGACCTGGAACACCACGCGGTGGCGGTGGCCAGGCTGGTCGAGCACGTACTGCAACGGGGTGTTCGACACCAGGCCGCCGTCCCAGTAGTGCTCGCCGTCGATCTCGACCGGCGGGAAACCCGGCGGCAACGCGCCGCTGGCCATGATGTGGCGCACATCGAGGGTCTGCTTGGCCGAATCGAAATACTCGAAGTTGCCGGTGCGCACATTGACCGCACCCACCGACAGCCGCATCGCACCGGCGTTGATGCGCTTGAAATCCACCAGCCGTTCCAGGGTTTCAGCCAGCGGCGAGGTGTCGTAGTAGCTGATGGCTTCGAGCGTGCCGGCCGGCTGAAACGGCGCTGGCGGGAAACGGGGCTTGAAAAACCCCGGCACCCCGAACAGCATGACCTGCGAAGCATGGGATTCGTTCAAGGCCTCGCGGGCGGTGGCGGTGGTGCTGGCGCCGATCAGGGGCGTCGGCAGCGCCGAGCTGACGAGTTCCCAGAACTCTCGCAGCCGAGCCACCCGATGGCCTGCCGGGTTGCCCGCGATCAAGGCGGCATTGATCGCACCGATCGAGATGCCGGCGACCCAGCTGGGCTCGCAATAGACCTTGGCCAGCGACTCGAACACGCCCGCCTGGTAGGCACCCAGCGCACCGCCGCCTTGCAACACGAGGATGGCCTCTTCGTCGTCCTGGGCCAGCGCTGGCTGCGAACTCTGCGGCGTGCGACGGCGCAGTGCCGGGGCGGTGGGCTTTTTCATATCGCTCATTCTGAGTCGTTTTGATGACAGACTTTCGGTCAGACCCTGACCCAGGCACTCACGCGCGCCCTTAATGTTTTTGACCCAACCGCCGATACACCCACAAAATACCCTGGTCCGAATTCGGTTCTTGTCGTTCCTCGTCTGGACGATCCTTCCGCAGTGTCAAAGGGATTCGAACCCATGCCTACAGACAGCGGCGCCACGATCCTCATCGTCGACGACGATCCGGACAACCTGTTTGTCCTCAATGAACTGCTGTGCACCCAGTACCGGGTGCTGGCGGCCATTTCCGGCGAAACCGGCCTGCGCGTGGCGCTGGGCACGCCGAAGCCAGACCTCATCCTGCTCGACGTGATGATGCCGGGGCTGGATGGCTACGCGGTGCTGGCCAAGCTGCGCGCCAACCCGGTCACGCGTGACATTCCGGTGGTTTTTCTGACGGCGCTCGCTGACGCGACGGACGAAGAGCGCGGATTCACCCACGGCGCGAGCGACTACATCACCAAGCCGCTGAAGCCAGCGGTCGTGCTGGCGCGGGTGCGCTGTCAGCTCGAGGCCAAGCTGGCTCGCGAGTGGCTGAACGATCGCAATGCCGCGCTCGAGGCCGAGGTCGCGCGCCGCATGGCAGAAAACGATCTGACGCAACGGGTCACGATCCGCGCACTGGCCCACCTGGCCGAGGCACGCGACCCGGAAACCGGCAACCACATCCTGCGCACCCAAAGCTACATGAAGCGGCTGGCGACCGATCTGCGCAGCCACCCGCGCTTTGCCGGACTCATCAGCGACCGCTACATCGAACTGCTGACCATGTCGGCACCGTTGCACGACATCGGCAAGGTCGGCATCCCCGACCACATCCTGCTGAAACCCGGCAAGCTCACAGCCGATGAGTGGGTGGTGATGAAGACCCACGCGCAATGTGGCAGCAACGCGATCGAGCAGGCCGAGCGGGATGTCGACGCACCGCTGGAGTTTCTGACCCTCGCCAAGGAAATTGCCCACTGGCACCACGAGAAGTGGGATGGCAGCGGCTATCCCGACGGCCTCGCTGGCGAGGCGATTCCGCTTGCGGCGCGTCTGATGGCCGTGGCCGATGTGTTCGATGCGCTGATATCCAAACGGGTTTACAAGGAAGCCATGACCACGGCCGAGGCCGGTCGCCTGCTCAAGGAAGGCCGTGGCAAGCATTTCGATCCCGACGTGGTCGATACCTTCCTCGCGGCTTTCGATGACTTCGTTGCCATTGCCGAGCGCTACCGGGACGAAGCGCCGGATGCTTAGTCAACCCTCGAAGCTGGGCACCGAACGCTCGGTGGTCTGGCTCGCGGCGGGAGTCGTACTGATCACAGGGGCGCTGCTGGCGCTGGCGCTGGGCTACCTGAGAGGTCAGTCGATCGAGGTCGGTCAGCGCGCCACCGAATCTTTCGCCCGCATCATCGAAGAGCAGACGGCCCGCACGTTGCAGGCCACCGACCAGCGGCTGCAGCTGGCCGCTGTCGAACTGGCCCGCGCCAAGCTGACCGGCAAGCTCGATGCCGACGCTGCACAGGCCTTGCTTCAACAACAGATCCAGTCGCTGCCCTTCATCCGCGCGATGTGGGTACTGGATGCTCAGGGGCGCATCGCGTACGACTCGGACACCGGTAACACCGGGCTGGACCTGTCCGATCGCGCGTACTTCAGGTTTCACCGCGACCAGCCGCAAAGCGGCTTTCACATCGGCACCCCGGTGCGCAGCCGCACCACGGGGGGCTGGCTGATCAGTGCCTCGCGTCCGCTGCCAACGGGTGCCGGGCGTCCGTTCGAAGGCATCGTCGTCGCAGCGCTGCAGCCCATGTACTTCGATCAGCTGTGGCGCTCGATCGACCTCGGGCCAGACAGTTCGGTTGCACTGATCCGGCGCGACGGCATGCTGCTGATGCGCAGCCCCTACAGCGACGCCTACATGGGCAAGACCCATGGTGAACTGGCACTGGTCAACGCAGCCCGGGCAGGGCAGTCGGCTGGCCACTTCCAGAAGGCCAGCGCCTACGACGGCGTCGTGCGCCACTTCGCCTTTCGCACGCTGTCGACCCAGCCCGATTTTCTGGTGGTGGTCGGGCAGTCCCAGGAACATTTGCTGGCGGGCTGGCGACAGATGGCACTGCTGGCCATCTCGGTGTGGGGTGCGGCCTCGCTCGCCTTCCTGGTGCTGAGCAGCTACCTGGCCCGTGCCTGGCGGCGGGTGGCCACCGAGCAGGGCAATGCCGAACACCTGGCCGAACGGCTCACGGTGGCCACAGGCGCTGCAGCGATCGGCGTGTGGGATTGGGATGTGACCTCCGACCAGCGGTACGCCACGCCCACCTGCTTCACGATGCTCGGGGTCGACCCCGCCCCGGGCAACCTCAGCAGCCAACGGTGGACCGAACGTGTGCACCCGGAAGACCGGGCCTTGGTGGCGGCGGTCACCGACAGTGCGCTGGCGGCCGGGTCCGAAGACTCGTACGCCTACCAGGCACGGCTGCTGCACCAGGACGGCCACTACCGATGGCTGGAGGTGTCGGGTCGCATCGTCCAGCGCGATGCGCAAGGCATGCCGACGCGCCTGATGGGCGTGCAGAACGACATCACCGAACGCCGCGAGCTGGAGAACACGCTGCGGCTCAGCGATGCCGCGCTGCGGACCGTGTCGCAGGGTGTGCTGATCGCCGACGTCGACCGGCTCATTCTGTCGGCGAACGACGCCTTCACCGCGATCACCGGGTACGCTGAAGCCGAGGTGCTGGGTCGCAACTGCAATTTCCTGCAAGGGCCCCTGACCGATCCGCAGACGGTCGAGGCCATACGCCATTGCCTGCGCCAGCAGACCGAATTCTTCGGCGAGATCCTGAACTACCGCAAGGACGGCAGCACCTTCTGGAACGAGCTGACGATCTCGCCGGTGCGCGACGCGCAAAACCGCCTCACCCATCATGTGGGGATCACCCGGGATGTCACCGAGCGTCGGCTGGCCGAGATGGCGCTGCGCCAGAGTGAATCGGCCCTGAGGGCCTCGATCGAAGCCATTCCGGACCTGCTGTTCGAGATCGACCTGGACGGGAACTACCTGTCCTACCAGTCGCTGCGCCCGGAGCTGCTGGCCTCGGCACCCGGGCAGTTGCTGAACAAGCAGATCGCCGCGGTGTTGCCACCCGATGAGGCCGAGCTCGTGATGGAAGCGGTGCGGGAGGCGCATCGCGAGGGCCGATCAACGGGGCGGGTGGTGTCACGGACCATGCCGCATGGCCTGCGTTGGTTCGAGATGTCGGTGTCGCGCAAGGTCATGCCGCCCGGTGCGCCACCGCACTTCATCCTGCTGTCGCGCGACATCACCGCACGCAAGCAGGCCGAGGAACAGCTGCAGCGTCTGAACCGCACGCTGCGGGTGTTGAGCACCTGCAGCCTGGCGCTGGTCAACACACAAGACGAGAAGGCCTACATGGTCGAGGTGTGCCGTGCGCTGGTCGACGATGGGGGCTACCTGATGGCGTGGATCGGCTCGGCCGACCAGGACGCGGCCAAGACCTTGCGCTGCGCCGCTGAATTCGGCGATGTCAAAGGCTACCTGCAGACCGTGCGGGTGTCGTGCGACATGAATTCGCCGCTCGGGCAAGGCCCGAGCGGGCGCGCGGTGGCCACCGGCACGACGCAGATCAACCAGAACTACAACAGCCCAGGCATGGATCCCTGGCGACAGGCCGCAGAGGCGAGCGGGTTCAGGGCCAGCATCGCGTTGCCGCTGAACAACCCGCGGCGCGCGTTCGGGGCCCTGACGATCTACTCGAAGGACGCTGAAGCCTACTCCGACGAGGAAGTGAAACTGCTGGAGGAACTGGCTCGCAACGTCGCCTTCGGCATCGAGTCGCTGCGCGCACGAGCCCAGCGCGATGCGGCCGAAGGTGCCAACCGCGCCAAGAGCGCCTTCCTGGCCAACATGAGCCACGAGATCCGCACGCCGATGAACGCCATCATCGGCCTGAACTACCTGATGCGGCAGTCCGGCGTCACACCCGAGCAGGCCCAGCGCCTCGACAAGATCGACGCCGCCAGCCAGCACCTGCTGTCCATCATCAACGACGTGCTGGACCTGTCGAAGATCGAAGCCGATCGGGTGCAGCTCGAAAACGCACCGTTCCATTTGTCGGCCGTGCTCGATGGGGTCCGCTCGATCATCGCCGAGTCGGCCCACGACAAGGGATTGCAGATCGATGTGGATGACGATGCCGTTCCGCAATGGCTGCGCGGCGACCCGACACGGCTGCGGCAAGCCTTGTTGAATTACGCCTCGAACGCGGTCAAGTTCACCGAACGCGGCCGCATCAGCCTGCGCGCCAAGCTGCTCGAGGACACCGATGACGAGCTGCTGGTGCGTTTCTCGGTCCAGGACAGTGGCATCGGCATCTCGGCAGAGCAGATCCCTCGGCTGTTTCAGCCCTTCGAGCAGGCCGACGCCTCGACCACCCGCAAGCACGGCGGCACCGGACTCGGTCTCGCGATCACGTTGCGGCTGGCGCGGCTGATGGGCGGCGATGCCGGCGTCGACAGCACGGAGGGCGTGGGCAGCACGTTCTGGTTCACCGCCAGGCTGCAACGCGGCGTCGCCATGGCCGCCATCACGCCCAGACACCCTCCGTCAGCCATCGCCGAGGCCGCGCTCAAGCGCAACCATGCCGGAGCCCGCATCCTGCTCGCCGAGGATCACGAGATCAACAGCCAGGTCGCGCTGGCACTGCTGGAGGGGGTCGGCTTGAACGTCGATCTGGCGGTCGACGGCCAGCAAGCCGTCGATCTGGCGCGGGCGCGGGCCTACGACCTGGTGCTGATGGACATGCAGATGCCGCACATGGATGGCCTGGATGCAACACGCGCGATGCGACAGCTGCCGGGGTGGGCCGACATCCCCATCCTGGCGCTGACGGCCAACGCCTTCGATGCCGACCGCCGGGCCTGCCAGGCGGCGGGCATGAACGACTTCATCGCCAAGCCGATGGACGCCTCGGTGCTGTACCAGACGCTGCTGAAATGGCTGGGCCGCCAGACGAGCCGGCAGCAGGCGTCAGCCCCCGCACTGCCGCCGGCTGGCAACGAGCCAGGCTCCAGCGCCGCGGCGACATCGGCTGCACCGTCATCCCCGCCCCCAGCCGCCTCGCCCGATCAGCAGAGCCGCCTCGTGGCCGCGCTGCGCGAGCTGGATGCCTTGCTCGAAGTCAGCGACACGGCCGCACTGACCGCGCTGGGGCCACACATGGAACTGCTGCAGACCGTGGGCGGGGAGCAGGGGGTGCTGCTGGTTCGGCAGATCAACCACTTCGACTTCGACCGCGCGCGGCTGACCTTGCACGCCATGCTGCCCTGACTTCCCGACACTCCCCCATGGACCATGCTGATCGCATCGAACACCGCCTGACCGATCTGGAGGTCAAGGCCAGCTACACCGAGGACATGCTCGACCAGTTGAACCAGGTGATCGTCAGGCAGCAGGACCAGATCGACCGGCTGCTGCGTGAGCTGAGGGGGCTGCGCGAGCGCCGCCCGGCGTCTGACGATGGGGCATTCCGCAGCCTGCGCGACGAGCTGCCGCCGCATTACTAGCCACGTCGGCGCAGGCGATCAGTAGCTCTTCACCACTTGCTTCTTGAGCGCCTCGAGCCGGAGCGCATTCACACGGGCCTTGTCGGCCGAGAAATCGTGATCGAAGGTGACGCACGAGATGGCATTGAGCCGGCTGATGATGTTCAGGCTCACCGTTTGCGTTTCCTGCGCCCACAGGTAGGTCTGCCCGTCGAAGCGGGGTGTGCCGTACGCGGCCAGCATGGCCGCCTTGACCGATTCGACAGGCTTGACGAACTCCAGTCGGATCTGGTTCACCGCGTCATGCTGCAGGCCGGCAAACTCCAGCGTCGCTCGGCGGGCCACGATGCCGCCCAACTGACGGTTGGCGGCCGGGATGTCGCAGTAGCGCGACGTGCTGTCCTCCGACGTCGACGCCCCGTCCCGGCAGTTCTCGAGGCCGACCTGCTCGGCCTGCGCCTTGGACATGCCGGCGAAGTAGCCATTGAAGCCCGGCGTCGCCCCCAGAGCGTTCAGTGGCGAGGTACTCAGTAGACAGACGGCCGCTGCCGTCAGAAGCATTCTGTTGATCGATTCGCGCACCATGGTCTCCAGTCGCCTGGAGATTGTCGTCCCAGATCAAGGCTGGATGGCGCTGCGGTGCGTGTCTTGCGGCAAGGAAGACCCTTCCTTCTTCTGGCTCAGCCGCACGCCATTGCGCACCGCAATCAGCTCGGCAAGGATCGAAAGCGCGATCTCGGCAGGCGTTCGGGCGCCGATGTCCAGGCCCACCGGCCCGTGCAGGCGATCGATCTCGTCGGCCGACAGATCGAACAAAGCCAGGCGCTCCTTGCGCTTGCGGGTGTTGCTGCGGGAGCCCAGCGCGCCGACATAGAAGGCGGGGGACTTCAGCGCCTCGAGCAGTGCCATGTCGTCGAGCTTGGGGTCGTGCGTCAGCGCCACCACGGCGCTGTGCGGATCGAGTTGCAGATCGGCGACCAGGTCATCGGGCATCGCCCGGCTGAAGGTGGTGTTCTGGATGTCCCAGGTCAGGTGATATTCCTCGCGCGGATCGCAGCAGACCACGTCGAAATCGAGCGCCAGGGCCATGTTGGCCAGCACGCGGGACAACTGGCCCGCTCCGATGATCAGCAAACGCCAGCGAGGGCCAAACAGCGCGCGCAGCGACTGACCGTCGAATTGAAAGGACTCGCCGCGCACGGCGGTCTCGATCGTCACACGGCCCGTCTCCAGATCAAGCCGACGCGCCACCAACTCGTGACGCTGGGTACGCGCCAGCAACTCGTCGATCCAGGCGGTCTCCGTCAGAGGCTCCTGCACCAAGCGGAGATTCCCGCCGCAGGGCAGACCAAAGCGAGCGGCCTCTTCCTTGGTCACACCATAGCTGACCATCGACGGACGATCGATGCGCTCGCCATGCCGCACACGTTCGATCAGATCGTCTTCGACGCAGCCACCAGACACCGACCCCACCACCAGCCCGTCACCGCGCATGGCGAGCAACGCACCCGGAGGCCGCGGCGCCGAGCCCCAGGTTTCGATCACCGTGACCAGCCACACCGGCTGGCCCTGCGCATGCCAGGCACGTGCTTGCGTCAGAACGTCGAGATCCAGACTGTTCATCGTTTCAGACCTCGCTCATGGTGGCACCGGCGAAAGCTTGCAGCGGGCGCCGCCGTGATGGGGCACTGGCTGCAGCGCCCGATAATTATGGTGTCCGAGCTTGCCTGGACACAGGGATCAGAATCGATCTTGCAATTCGATTGGATACGACATGAACATCCTGCTCGCTGCCGATGGCAGCCCTTACACCAAACGCATGTTGGGCTACGTGGCGGCCCACGAAGAGTGGCTGGGCGCGCACCACCGCTACGTGGTGGTGACAGCAGTGCCGAGCATTCCGCCGCGGGCCGCCGCAGTACTCGGCCGCGATGTGGTCAAGGGCTATTACGACGACGAGGCCGAAAAAGTCTTCAAGCCCATCCGAGCCTTCTTCAAGCAGCGCGGCATCGCGGCCGAATTCGTCTCCAAGGTGGGCCCTGCCGCCAATGTCATCGCCAAGCAGGCCGAAAGCGGCTCGTTCGATCTGTTGATGATGGGCTCCCACGGGCACGGCAACCTGGTCAACGCCGTCATGGGCTCGGTGGCCACCAAGGTGATCGCCCAATGCAAGACGCCGGTGCTGCTGATCCGATGAGCCTGGGTCACGGCTGAGCCAGCGACCCGGCTGCAAATACGACAGCGTACCGTCGCCGCGCTTGCGCCCGGGTACCGCGGCGCCTACCATGCGTCAGCTGCGTCCTCAGAGCGGCCCCGCCCGAAAACCTCAGGCCCCGTCCAAGGACTGCACCATGAACCTCCCCATCGCCCTGTTTCTCGTCTTCGGCTTCTGCTTCGGGCTGCTGACCTACTCGAACCGGCACCTGTTCAGCGAAGGGCCGACCAAGCGCCGCGACAACAGCGAGAGCGACCCGCTGGACGGGCGCGTGATGTGGACCCTGATCTGCACCATGCTCTGGCCGCTGATGGTGCTGACAGGCCTGAACACCTGGTGGATCCTGGCCCGCCGCCGCGCCGTCGCGGCACGGGCCCGCAAGGACTGATCTGCGCACAAAGCGGCCCCAGCAGCGTGCGGCTGGCTGCGGATCGGTCTGAGGCAGCGAAGATGACCTGGCACAGACGGCCGACTTTCTGCCTCAGCCCGCCGCTGCCAACGTGGCCGATGCCGCCAGCGCCGCCGCGCCGTCCGGGCCCTGCGCTTCGAGGGCGACCGTGTCGCCGTCGAGCGTGCCGACCAGGCGCACAGGCCCGAGGTCGAACAGCGGCGCCACGCCGCGGAAGCTGAAGGCACGCACCGGCCGCGGCGTGGATCGTCGCACCAGTTGCAGCAGCAGCGCCGCCGTCAGCGGACCGTGCACGACCAGGCCGGGGTAGCCCTCGACGTCGCGGGCGTAACTCCGGTCGTAGTGAATCCGGTGCGCGTTGAAGGTCAGTGCCGAGAAGCGAAACAGCAGCCGCGTGTCGGGCTGCACTGTGCGCACCCAGGTGCCTGCCGGCGGTGGCGGCAGTTCGGCCGCGATCGGCGCCTCGACCCGATCGCCAGGCTCGCGGTAGACGATGTCCTGCTCTTCCTCCAGGCACAACTCGCTGCCCTGGCTGAAGCGCTGCGCCACCGTCACGAAACCGAGCGCGCCGCTCCTGCCCGACTTCATCACGACGTTGCGGATCGTCGATTGGCGCACCGCGGGCGTGCCCACCACGAGCGGCCGGTGCACCGTGATGCGGGCACCGGCAAACATGCGGCGCGGGTACGGGATCGGCGGCAGGAAGCCGCCGCGCTGCGGGTGCCCGTCGGCGTCGAGCATGGCCTGCGGCGCGCGCGGCAGAAAGTAGAACCAGTGCCAGGGCAGCGGCAACGGGTCGCCAGCGGCGATCAACGGCCCGGGTTCATCGAACGTGGCGTGCGCGGCCTGTGCCTGCACCACGGACAGCGGATCCTCGGACGTCTCGGTGCGGCCTATCCAGGCGCTGAAGTCGGTAGTCACGTCGTGCCCCCGTCAAATCGGAAGATGCTAGTCCAGTGATGCAGAAACGCGTCACGCGGGAATCCACCCGGTAACGATCGTGGGAATGAACCTAAGCTGGTGAGAGGTTGCGTAGTCCGACGCGCCACATTCCTCCCTTTCGGAGTGAGGTAGCCGATGATGCCGACCGACGCCACGCCCGCCGAACTGCCACTGGATGGCGTGCGCGTCATCGACGTCGGGAACTTCCTCGCGGGGCCGTACGCGGGCGCGGTGATGGGCGAGTTCGGTGCCGACGTGATCAAGGTCGAGCATCCGCTGGGCGGCGACCCGATGCGCCGCTTCGGCACCCCGACCGATCGCCCCGATGCGACCCTCAAATGGTTGAGCGAGAGTCGCAACAAGCGCTCGGTGACCATCGATCTGCTGCAGCCCGAAGGCGTGGCGCTGTTCCTGAAGCTCGTGGCCAAGAGCGACGTGCTGATCGAGAACTTCCGCCCGGGAACGATGGAAGGGTGGGGCCTGGGGTGGGACGTGCTGCGCCAGGCCAACCCCAAGCTGGTGATGCTGCGCGTGACCGGATACGGCCAGACCGGACCCTACCGCCGCCGCCACGGCTTCGCCCACATTGCACAGGCCTTCGGCGGGCTGAACTACCTGGCCGGCTTTCCGGGCGAGACCCCGGTGCTGCCTGGCACGGTGCCCTTGGGCGACTACATCGCCAGCCTGTTCGGAGCCATCGGCGTGCTGGTCGCGCTGCGGCACGCCGAGGCCACCGGCGTCGGTCAGGTCATCGACGTGGGCATCTACGAAGCCATCTTCCGCGTGCTCGAGGAAATTGCCGCTTCGTACGGGCTGCACGGCAAGATCCGCGAGCGTGAAGGCTCGGGCAGCTTCGTGGCCTGTCCGCACGGCCACTTCCGGACCAAGAACGACAAATGGATCGCCATCGCCTGCACCACCGACAAGATGTTCGAGCGGCTGAGCGTGGCGATGGGCCGGCCCGAGCTGTCGGCGCCCGACCAGTACGGCCCGCAGCGCAAGCGCCTGGCCGCGCGTGACCACATCAACAAGATCGTCACCGAATGGGTGGCCTCGCTCGAGCGCACCGACGTGCTTGAACGCTGTCTGGCCGAGGAGGTGCCCGTGGGCAAGGTCAACTCGATCGCCGACATCTTTGTCGACGAGCACTTTGCAGCGCGCGGCAATCTGGCACGTGTGCCTGCCGACGAACTCGGCGAAGTGGTGGTGCCGGGCGTGATCCCGCGCCTGTCGGCCACGCCCGGGCGCATCACCCACCTCGGCCCGACCCTGGGCAACGCCACCACCGACGTGCTGCACGGCCTGCTCGGTGTACACGCTGAAGAACTGCACAGGCTGCGTGAAAGAAAGGTGATCTGACATGAACGCCTCGAATGTCAGCCCGCCCACGCCGCTGCCGCTGGCCGGTATCCGCGTCATCGACCTGGCCACGGTGATCGCCGCGCCCTTCTGCGCCACGTTGCTGGGCGAATTCGGCGCCGAGGTGCTGAAGGTCGAGCACCCCGACGGCGGCGATGCGCTGCGGCGCTTCGGCACGCCGTCGCAGCGGGGCGACACGCTGACCTGGCTGAGCGAGGGGCGCAACAAGCGTTCGGTCACCCTTGATCTGCGCCATCCCGAAGGCGGCGAGGTCTTCAAGCAGATGATCGCCAAGACCGACGTGCTGTGCGAGAACTTTCGCACCGGCACGCTCGAGAAATGGGGCCTGGGCTGGGAGGTGCTGAAGAAGATCAACCCCGGCCTGGTCATGCTGCGCGTGACCGGCTATGGTCAGACCGGGCCCTACAAGGACCGCCCCGGTTTCGCCCGCGTGGCGCATGCCGTCGGCGGCATCGCCTACCTGGCCGGCATGCCCAAGGGCACACCGGTCACGCCCGGCTCGACGACGCTGGGCGATTACATGACCGGCCTGTACGGGTGCCTGGGCGTGATGCTGGCGCTGCGCCACAAGGAGCGCACGGGTATCGGGCAGTACGTCGATGCGGCGCTGTACGAGTCGGTGTTCCGTTGCACCGAGGAACTGGCGCCGGCCTACGGCATGTTCGGCACCGTGCGTGAACGTTCAGGCTCGTCGCACAACGACTTCGCCGTTCCGCACGGGCACTTCTCGACGAAAGACGGCAAGTGGGTCGCCATCAGCTGCGCCACCGACCTGCTGTTCGAGCGTCTGGCCAAGGCCATGGGCCGGCCCGAACTCGCCACGGCAGAGACCTACGGCGAGCAGGCCACGCGGCTGGCCCACCGCCACGACGTCAACGAGATCGTGCGCGACTGGTGCGGTGCGCTGACCCGCGAGCAGGTACTCGAGCGCTGCTACGCCACCGACACGCCGGCCGGCCCGCTGAACAACATCGCGGACATCTTCGGCGATCGGCAGTTCCATGCCCGTCGCAACCTGGTGACCATGGACGCACCGGACACGGGCGAGCAGGTCATCGTGCCGGCGCCCGTGCCACGGCTGTCGGAGACGCCGGCGAGCATCCGCAGCCTGGGCCCCAAGCTCGGCGAGCACACCGACGAGGTGCTGCACGAACTGCTCGGCCTGGACGACGCGCAAATCGCGCATCTGCGTGCGACCGGGGTGGTCTGAATGGCAAACGGCATTCTTCATGGCTTGCGCGTGATCGAAGGCTCGGCCTTCGTCGCAGCGCCACTCGGCGGCATGACGCTCGCCCAACTCGGCGCCGACGTGATCCGCTTCGACCCCATCGGTGGCGGACTGGACCACGCCCGCTGGCCGGTGGCCGCCAACGGGGCATCGCTGTTCTGGGCCGGCATGAACAAGGGCAAGCGCTCGATTGCGGTCGACATCCGCCAGCCGCGCGGGCAGGAACTGCTGACTGCGCTGATCTGCGCCCCAGGCGCCGATGCGGGGCTGTTCAGCACCAACTTCCCGGCGCGCGGCTGGCTGGCCTACGACACGCTGGCATCCCGGCGCGCCGACCTCATCATGGTCAACCTGCTCGGCCGCCGCGACGGCGGGTCGGAGGTCGACTACACCGTCAACCCCGGTCTTGGGTTCCCGATGCTGACCGGCCCGGCCGACAGCCCGGTGCCTGCCAACCATGTGTTCCCGGCCTGGGACGCGATTGCCGGCAACATGATCGCGACAGCGATGCTCGCCGCCCTTCGCCACCGCGACCGGCACGCCGAGGGCCAGCTCGTCACGTTGGCATTGAAGGACGTGGGCCTGGCCATGCTCGGCCATCTGGGCATGCTGGCCGAGGTGCAGGTCAACGACGTCGACCGACCACGCTACGGCAACCACCTGTATGGCGCCTTTGGCTGCGACTTCGTCACCCGAGACGGCGAACGTGCGATGGTGGTGGGCCTCACCGACCTGCAGTGGAGCTGCCTGGTCAAGGCCACCGGCACGGCCGCAGCAATCACCGCGCTGTCAGAGCAGACCGGGCTCGATCTGAACCAGGAAGGCAATCGCTTTCTCGCGCGCGAGGCGCTGGTGGCGATTTTTGCCCCGTGGTTTGCCGCGCGCACGCTGGCCGAGGTGCGGGCCGCCTTCGAAGCCGCCCGCGTGACCTGGGGCCCTTACCGCACCGTGCGCCAGGCGATCGAGCAGGACCCTGACCTGTCGACGGCGCACCCGATGTTCAGCTGGCTCGACCAGCCGGGCATCGGCCGCTCGCTGGCACCGGCATCGCCGTTGGACTTCAGTAAAGTCCCGCGCTTGCCAGCCCGACCGGCACCGCGCCTGGGCGAGCACACCGACCAGATCCTGCTCGACGTGCTCGGTCTGCCGTCGGCCGAGGTCGGCCAACTGCACGACGCCGGCATCGTGGCCGGGCCGTCGGCAACCTGAATCTCATTTCCAGCGAGGATCCGCATCGATGAAGCTGCCCAACAATTTCTACAAGCCGCTGGCCATCGGCGCGCCGGCCCCGTTCCGTGAACTGCCGGTGCGGCCCGAGCGGGTGGTGCATTTCTTCCCGCCGCACATCGAGAAAATCCGCGCCCGCCTCTCCGACACCGCGGCGCAGGTCGACGTGCTCTGCGGCAACCTTGAAGACGCGATTCCCATCGACGCCAAGGGCGCGGCGCGGCAGGGTTTCATCGACGGCGTGAAAGCCGCCAACCTTGGCGACACCGGCCTGTGGGTGCGGGTGAACTGCCTGAACAGCCCGTGGATCCTCGACGACCTGGCGCAGATCGTCGAAGGCGTCGGCAACCGGCTCGACGCGGTGATGATCCCGAAGGTCGAGGGGCCCTGGGACATCCACTACGTCGACCAGTACCTGGCGCAGCTCGAGGCGCGGCATGGCGTGAAGAAGCCCATCCTGATCCATGCGCTGCTCGAAACCGCCGAAGGCGTGAAGAACGTCGAGCAGATCGCGCAGGCCAGCCCGCGGATGCACGGCATGAGCCTGGGCCCCGCCGACCTGGCGGCCTCGCGCGGCATGAAGACCACCCGCGTTGGCGGTGGCCACCCGGGTTACGGCGTGCTGGCCGATCCGGTCGAGGGCCAGCCCGAGCGCAGCTATGTGCAGCAGGACCTGTGGCACTACACGCTGGCGCGCATGGTCGACGCCTGCGCGGCCAGCGGCCTGCGCAGCTTCTACGGCCCGTTCGGCGACCTGAAGGACGAAGCCGGCTGCGAAGCGCAATTCCGCAACGCCTTCATCATGGGCTGTGCCGGCGCGTGGTCGCTGGCGCCGAACCAGATCGCCATCGCCAAGCGCGTGTTCAGCCCCGACGTGAAGGAGGTGCTGTTCGCCAAGCGCATCCTCGAGGCCATGCCCGATGGCACCGGTGTGGCCACCATCGACGGCAAGATGCAGGACGACGCCACCTGGAAGCAGGCCAAGGTGATGGTCGATCTGGCGCGCCTGGTGGCACGCAAGGATCCTGAACTGGCCGCAGCCTACGGCTTCTAGGGACAGGGCCGCCATGACCACCCAAACCCGCACCAAGACACGCGCCGGCAACTACTTCGAAGACTTCCGCCTCGGCCAGCACATCGCGCACGCGGTACCGCGCACCCTCACCACCGGCGACGTGGCGATGTACACCGCGCTGTTCGGCTCGCGGTTCGCGCTGTCGTCGTCGGACCCGTTCGCCCAGGCCCTCGGGCTGCCGTGTGCGCCGGTCGATTCGATGCTGGCCTTCCACATGGTGTTTGGCCGCACGGTGGCCGATGTCTCGCTGAACGCGGTCGCCAACCTCGGGTATGCAGGCTGCCGCTTCGGCGCCTTCGTGTACCCCGGCGACACCGTGACCAGCGACTCCACCGTGATCGGCCTGCGCCAGAACAAGGACGGCAAGACCGGCGTGGTCTACGTGCATTCAACCGGCACCAACCAGCGCGGCGAGATGGTGCTGGACTTTCGCCGCTGGGTGATGGTGCGCAAGCGCGACCTCGATGCACCGGCGCCCGACGCCGTGGTGCCGACGCTGCCCGAGGCCGTGCCGGTGGAGGATCTGCACTGCCCGTGGGCGCTGGGCGCCCTGCCCTACGACGCCGTGCGGGCGGGCAGCGAGTTTCTGTGGGACGACTACGCGGTGGGCGAGCGCATTGACCACGTCGACGGCATGACCATCGAAGAAGCCGAGCACATGCTGGCCACGCGGCTGTACCAGAACACCGCCAAGGTGCACTTCAACCAGCACGTGGAGCGCGAAGGCCGTTTCGGCAAGCGCATCGTCTACGGTGGTCATGTCATCAGCCTGGCGCGCGCCTTGTCGTTCAATGGGCTGGCGAATGCGCTGTGCATCGCCGCGATCAACGGCGGCCGGCACGCGGCCCCGAGCTTTGCGGGCGACACCATCTATGCCTGGTCCGAAGTGCTGGGCAAGACCCCGCTGCCCGGCCGCGCCGATGTGGGCGCGCTGCGGCTGCGCACCGTGGCGACCAAGGACCGCGCATGCCACGACTACCCCGACCAGGACGCAGCCGGTGCCAGCGACCCGGCGGTGGTGCTCGACCTCGATTACACCGTGCTGATGCCGCGCCGCCTGTAGACCCACCCGCCCTGCATGAGCGCCACACCCCCCACCGCCGCAACGCTGCCCGCCACGATGCGCTATGTCACCGCCACGGCCTCGGGCGGGCCCGAGGTCATGTCGGTCGCCACCGGCCCGCTCCCTGCCATCGGTGACCACGACGTGTTGATCAAGGTGGCCTGTGCCGGCGTGAACCGGCCCGACGTCGCGCAGCGCTCGGGCACCTACGCGCCACCACCGGGCGCCTCGCCCGTGATGGGCCTGGAGGTGTCGGGCGAGGTGGTGGCCACCGGTGCGCAAGCCGGCCGCTGGAAGCCCGGCGACCTGGTGTGCGCGCTGACCCCGGGCGGTGGCTATGCCGAGTACTGCGTGGCGCCAGCCGGGCATTGCCTGCCGATACCGGGCCATCTGTCGCTGCTGGAAGCGGCCAGCCTGCCGGAAAACTTCTTCACGGTGTGGGTCAATGTGTTCGGCACGTGCGGGCTCAAGGCCGGCGAGCGCTTTCTGGTGCATGGCGGGTCGAGCGGGATCGGCCTGGCGGCCATCCAGTTGGCCAAGGCCTTCGGGGCCGAGGTGTACACGACGGTGGGCAATGAAGACAAGGCCCGCTTCTGCCGCGACATCGGCGCCGACCACGTCTTCAACTACAAGACCCAGGACTGGATGGCCGGGATCGCCTCGATCACGAAGAAGAAGGGGGTCGATGTCATCCTCGACATGGTGGCCGGCCCCTACATCGAGAAGAACCTGCGCTCGCTCGCCCTCGAAGGGCGCTACTGCTTCATCGCCTTCCTGGAAGGCGGCAAGGCAGAAATCGATTTCCGCCCGCTGATGATGAAGCGGCAGACCCTCACCGGCTCGACCCTGCGCGCACGGTCAGACGCGAGCAAGGCCGCCATTGCCAAGGAACTCGAAGCCCGCGTGTGGCCCCTGATCGCCAACGCGACGATCAAGCCCGTGATTCACCAGACGTTCGACCTGGCCGACGTGGTGCAGGCCCATGCGCTGATGGAGTCCAGCGCGCACATCGGGAAGATCATGCTGAGGGTGGGTGGGTAGGGAGTTTTGATCGCCGTCAACCGGCCATCGGCAAGCTTTCACGTCGCGCACCCGAAGGGCAGTACCAGACTGGTGCCGGTCGGTCAGATGACGCGGACAAGTGACAGGTGTCACCGAAAGCGGCCAGTCAAGTTTCGCCGGTGCGATCGGCTGCTTCATTCGAAAACCTGACCACCGAGCTAGCACGCCCGTGCGGCCTGCAAAGCGATTCAAATGTGCTCGCCGGCCACAGGGACGGCCTTAGGAAAACTCACGGTCGTCGGGTGCCCGCACTCTGCCGAATGCATCAGTGGGCGCTTGTTGGCCCGACCCACTGGATCACTGCTGGATGGCAATCAACAGGTCGCTGCAACTCTCAAGTTGTGAGCCGTGCGGCCGATATCGATGTACTGATCGGTCTCGCGAGAATCTGCTATGCACACCACCCAAGCCGTTTCCTTCAGCGACACAGCGCTGCATTCCGAACTGGACCGCTACAGCGACGACGAACTCGACTCTCTCAACTTTGGCGTGATCGGCTTCGATGCCAACGGCATCGTTCGGCGCTACAACAGCTTCGAAAGCAAAGCCGCTGGTCTGTCGAGTGCCCGCGTCCTGGGGCAGCCGCTGTTCACCGTGGTGGCGCCGTGCATGAACAACTTCATGGTCGCCCAGCGCTTCGAAGACGCGCTGGCCAACAGCACGTCGCTGGATGACGTCATCGACTACGTGCTCACGCTGCGCATGCGCCCGGTCAAGGTGAAGTTGCGGCTGCTGGCGCTGCCCGGGGCGGCCACCCGCTATGTGCTCGTCCAACGCTCGACCTGAAGCAACCACAGGCCATGGACACGACCGTTGAGGAAGACTACGAGGCGCTGATCCAGTTCTTGTACCTCGCTCCGATCGGACTCATGCAGACTCGCATCGATGGCGAGATCCTGATGGTGAACCCGCTGTGCGCCCAGCTGTTGATGCCACTGGCACGCGACGGCGAGCTCAACAACCTCTACAACGCCCTGGAAAGCGTCGCGCCAGACCTGCGGACCGCCGTGCAACGCTTCGAGTCCTCGCACGGCATGATCTGCGAAGGCTGGCAACTGCGGGTGGCCGCGGACCCCGTACGCAAGCTGGGTCGAAGCATCTTGTCGCTGACATTGTTGAAGCTCGATGAGGGTCGCCTGATGGCGGTGCTCGGCGACGTCACGCAAAGCGTGCAGCGCGAACGTGAGTTGAGGCAAAGCCAGGCGTGGATCAACACCATCGTCACTGGACTGACGGACTACGGCCTGATGACGCTGGACGACCAGGGTCGGGTGCGCGATTGGAACAGCAGTGTGGAGCGCGTGACCGCCCATCAGAGCGCCACCTGCGTCGGCAAGTCATATTCGATCTTTTACCCACCCGATTCGCTGGAATCGATGGACGCCATCGACCGGCTGCACGAGGCCGATCGCAGTGGCTGGAGTCTGGATGAAGGCTGGCGCCAACGCGCAGATGGAAGCCGCTTCTGGGGCAGTTGCCTGATCGCGCCTTTGCACGCGCCCGATGAAGCCTTGGACGAAGAGCGCGCCTACAGCCTGGTGATCCGGGATGTGTCCGACCGGCGCGAAGCCACCGAGGCGCTGCGCCGCTCGGTGGCATGTGACCACCTTACTGGCCTGGCCAATCGCCGCGCGCTGTTCGAGGCCTGCGAGTTGGAGCTGCAGCGCTGGCGCCGCACCCCCCGGCCGCTGTCACTGGTGCTGATCGATGCGGACCACTTCAAGCGCATCAACGACGAGCATGGTCATGCAGCAGGCGATGCGGTGCTTCGTCACCTGGCCGCCGGCCTGTCGGCCACGTTCCGAGCCATGGACATCGTCGCGCGTTTGGGCGGTGAAGAGTTCGTGGTGCTGCTGCCAGGCTGCACCGAAGATGCCGCTGCCACGGTCGCTCAGCGCCTATGTCACAGCGTTTCCGAGCAGGCGGTCAACGTGAACAGCGCGAGTCTGCATTACACGGTGAGCATAGGCGTGGCGACGATGGATGCGTCGGTGGACAGCGTCGAAGCCTTCATCGAGCGAGCCGACCTGGCGATGTACCGCGCCAAGGCCTCCGGGCGCAACCGTGTGGAACGGTGGCATCCAGGCTTGCGGCCTGCAGCGGTCGCCGCATTGACTTGACCATCACAGCGAAGATTGAGCGATAGATGAGCGACTCCAGCTCTGCAGCCCACGAGGCGCTGATGCAGTTCCTGTACCAAGCCCCGATCGGCCTGGTACAGACGACGTTGGACGGTGAGATCACGATGATCAATCCGATGTCGGCGCAGTTGCTGATGCCGCTGGCCCCACGCGGCGATCTGAGCAACCTGTTTGACGTATTGCAAGGGTCCGCGCCGCATCTGCGAGATCAAGCTGCCGCCGCTGCTTACCCCGGCGGTGAGGTCTGCGACGGCCTGCGCGTGAGTGTGGGGCCTCCCCCCATAGGCGATGACATCCCGCCGACCCTGTCGATCCGCCTGCTGCGCCTGGACTCACACATGTTGATGTGCAGCGTCACCGACATCACGGCCGCGCTCCGACTGGAGCGGCAGCACGTCGAGGCGGAGTTGCGAGATGCCAGCCGCATCGACAGCCTGACGGCCATGCCGAACCGCATCGTGGTGCTGGAACGCATCGAGCACACGCTGGAGCGGGCTCGCATTGACCCGGACCATCGATTCGCGGTGTTGTTCATCAACGGCGATCGGTTCAACCGCGTGAACGTCACCCTGGGCCCTGCTGCCGGCGACGAGCTGCTGCGAATGATGGCGTCGCGCATCAACGCAGCGGTACGCCAGCGCGATGTGGTGATCCTCAATTCGCAGGGAGACCAGACCGCCGGCCGGCTCGGCGTAGATGAGTTCGTCGTCGTTCTCGAGGCGGTGCCCAGCATTGATGTGGCGGCCTTGGTAGCGCAGCGGCTGGTCGATGCGTTGCGCAAACCGTATGCCATCAGCGGCGGCCTGGTGCACAGCACGGCCAGCGTCGGTGTGGCGCTAGGCGATGGCCACGCTGCCGATGCCGATGCGGTACTGCAGGACGCCAGCCTCGCGATGCGCGAAGCCAAGAGAGGTGGCGGCGCCCGCCACTGCGTTTTCGAGCCACTGATGAAGGAGCGAGCCTGGCGGCGCGCCAGCCTGGAGAGTGAACTGCGCTTGGCCGTGCAGGACGGTCAGCTCTTTGTCGTGTACCAACCGATCACACACCTCGACGACGGTCGTGTCGCGGGCTTCGAGGCGCTGGTGCGCTGGCAGCATCCGCTGCGCGGTGTGGTCTCGCCAATTGAATTCATCGAAATTGCGGAGGAGACCGGCCTGATCGGACCGCTGGGCGCGTACGTCCTTCACTCGGCTTGCCGGCAGTTCGTGCTGTGGCAGCGGCAGTTTGACGGTGGCGCGCCGCAGGTCTTGTCGGTGAACCTGTCGCGGGCACAGCTGGTCGAGTCGACGCTGGTTGATGAAGTTCGTCACGCGCTGAAGGTGAGTGGCATGGCGGCGGAGTGCCTGCAACTCGAGATCACGGAGAGCCTGGCCGCCGAAAGCCCGCTGATCCAGTCGCGGCTGCATGAACTGAAGGCCCTGGGGGTGAAGCTGGCGCTGGACGATTTCGGCACCGGTTACTCCTCCCTGGCCAGCTTGCACCTGTGGCCGGTGGACGTGATCAAGATCGATCGCTCCTTCGTCAGCCAGGTGACAACGAGCGCGCACCATCGTGTACTGATCGAAGCAACCGTGATGGTTGCGCGCAGCCTGTGCATGGGAACCGTCGCCGAGGGCGTGGAAACCGAAGCACAAGCCGACGCATTGAAAGCACTGCGATGCGATAAGGCCCAGGGTTATCTGTACGCCCGGCCGATGGGCAGCGAAGAAGCCTCCCTCTGGCTCACCGCACAAACCCGGGCGCAGTCGCAGCCTGGGGCAGTGCCTGCGCTGCGCGAGCCCCTGCAGTTGGTCTAACAGCGGCGTCAGAACTGCACAACGGGACTTGATGCGTCCAGCGCCCAGTCCGATGGCTTGCCGATGGCGTTTTGTGGCAACTGATGCCCCACGGTGAATGCCTTGGGTCGCTCGGGCGCGGTCAGGCGCGACTCGGTCCATCGCCACAGATCTGATGTCAGTGCCACGGTATCGGTGCCCGGGACAGGCACCACAAAGGCCTTGAGTCGAGCGCCCTCGTCGGGGGTCATCAGGCGCACTGCTGCATCGCTGACCTGCGGGTGGTCGAGCAGCACCTGCCGCACCCGCGCCGGAAACACATTGGTACCACCCACCTGAACCGCTCCATCCATCCGGCCACAAATGTCAAACTGGTGCTCATCGTGCCAATCCAGTTGGTCCTGGACAGCATGAGAGCGGATCGACCCGTCGGCGTCTCTGCGCAGAAGACAATCGGGATCTGCAGTATCGCGTGACCAGAAAGGCATCAGCCGAAATGCAGCACCGGATTCGGTTCGGGTACCGATGCCAGCGGTCTCAGAGCTCCCGTACACCTGGATCAACCTATCCAGTCCGATGGCTTCAAGCGTTCTCGCCAGCGCCTCTGGGCATGGCGCCGTGGACGTGACGCCCTGCACGCCCGACGCCAAGCGACCTGCGTGCCGCGCCAGCAGCGCCCAGTGCGCTGGATGACTGATCACCAGATCGCCCGGCCGCATCATCGCGGCCACCGCCTGCGGCGTCATTCGACGGATGTCGATCACTTCGCTGCAACCCAAGCGCTGTGGCAGCAGGGCCGTGAACAGGAATCCGTACAGATGGTGTGCCGGGACCGCCGCCAGCAAGCGGCGGGTGCTGGGTACCAGGCTGGCCAGATGCTCGACCTCCTGCCACAGATTGGTCAGTGCGTGGGGACACGCCTTGGCGACCCCGCTGCTGCCCGAGGTGCGAAACGTCAGCGATGCATCGAATGCGGACAGGCCGTCGGCTGCGACCTCCAGCCATTCTCCGAATCGCGTCCGAGCCAGCAGCAAGTCCTCGACACCGCTTTCATGAAGGTGCAACGCCTCGTTCAGCGCTGCGGCCACAGAGAGGCGTTCGAGGGAATCCAGCCCCAGGCCTTGCTCGTCGAGCTCCAGTTCGGCCGGCCAGGGACGGCTGGGCAAGGACACACCGCCTGGTCGCAACTGGGTCAGCTCGTCGGCAACGAGGTCGGCGACGAAGCGTGCCAGCGCACCCGGCCGCCGATGCCACGGCCGCGACTTGCCTTGAGTCGGATCTGCGGCCATCGGGCTCACACGCGCTTGACGAATACCCAGTACGTATCGCCGGAGATCGCCCGCTTCATGTGAATCTTGACCTTGGTCGGCTTCATCTGATGGTCGAACACGTACTCGAACATCGTATTGAGGTTCTTCGAACGCACGCCAGCGTCGAAGACACCCTTGAACTCGGGCCGGTTGGTGCAGGGCGCCACCTCAGTGAAGAAGCTCTTGCCGATGACAGCCTTGGGGTCGCGGCCGGTGATCGCCCCCTCTACCGCGTTGTACTTGAGGATCTTGCCGGTGGCGTCGAGCTCGATGGCGCCGAAGGCAAGCTTGTTGAGCTGAGCGTCGTTCATCTTCGAGAGGACATTCTCGACATCGGTCTTGCCAAAGGCCAGGGTGTTCATGGTTGCGGTTGTCATTGATGCGTACTCCTTGGGAACTGCTGTTGGGATCAACGTTGCCGCGCCGGCACCTGCCCGATGCGACAACCGTCGACGGTATCGGTCGTTCAGCCGCGGGCCTTGATGCTTAAGGCGTATTTATTTCGCGCTATTCAGAGCATTGGGACTGGCGACCGCAGCCCATACTGGTGAATCTCTGTCGTCGAAGAGCAGATTGACGATGCGCCGTGACCCGATAGCCCTTTACGACACCGTCAACACGGTGGTCTTCGACGGCCGCCCGCTTTCCATCGAGGACGTCGCCGACATTGCACACCGCCGCCGTCAGGCGGTGCTGAGCACCGACCTGACGTTCCGTACACGGATTCAGGCGGGCGCCGACTTCGTCACCCGCCTGCTGGCCGAGGATGGCGTGATCTATGGCGTGACGACCGGCTACGGGGATTCGTGCACCGTGGCTGTTCCGCCGCACCTGGTCCCCGAGCTGCCGCACCGGCTGTACGCTTATCACGGCATCGGCGCCGGGCGCCACCTCGACCCAACCGAAACGCGAGCCGTGCTGGCCACTCGGCTCGCCTCACTCTGCCGGGGCATGTCTGGCGTGGGGGTCGCGCTGCTCGAACAGCTGGTGGCACTGCTCCAGCACGACATCTTGCCCCTGATCCCGGCCGAGGGATCTGTCGGTGCCAGTGGTGATCTGACGCCACTGTCCTATGTGGCCGCCGTGATTTGCGGCGAGCGTGAGGTGGTGTTCGATGGCCGCCGGATGCCCGCAGCCGAGGCGCTGGCGGCCGTCGGCCTGCAACCGCTGCGGCTTCGGCCGAAAGAGGGTCTGGCGCTGATGAACGGCACTGCGGTGATGACAGCGCTGGCCTGCCTCGCGTGGCAGCGCGCCGACCACCTCGGCCGACTGGCAACGCGGCTCACCGCGCTCAATGTCGTCGCCAGCGCCGGCAATGCCCACCACTTCGACGAGACGCTCTTCGCCGCCAAGCCCCACCCGGGACAGCAGCGCGTCGCGGCCCGGCTGCGCGCAGACCTGGAAAGCGAAAAGCCCTCGCGCAACGATGCACGGCTGCAAGACCGTTACTCCCTGCGCTGCGCTCCGCACGTGATCGGCGTGCTGGAGGATGCGCTGCCGTTCCTGCGCCAGCAGATCGAGAACGAGCTCAACAGCGCCAACGACAACCCGCTGATCGACGCGGAGAACGGCCGCGTGCTGCATGGCGGCCACTTCTACGGTGGTCACATCGCTTTCGCGATGGACGCGCTGAAGACCGCTGTGGCGAACATCGCCGATTTGCTGGACCGTCAGCTGGCCTTGCTGGTCGATACACGCTTCAACCACGGGCTGCCAGCCAACCTTTCAGGTGCGGTGGGGGAGCGCGCGACGATCAACCATGGGCTGAAGGCGCTTCAGATCAGCGTGTCTGCGTGGACGGCCGAGGCGCTCAAGGGGACGATGCCTGCCTCGGTCTTCTCGCGGTCGACCGAGTGCCACAACCAGGACAAGGTCAGCATGGGAACCATCGCGGCCCGCGACTGCTTGCGGGTGCTGGACCTGAGCGAGCAGGTGGGCGCAGCCATGCTGATTGCGGCTCGCCAGTCTTTGGCGCTGCGCCAGCGTCTGCGGCCACTGAGCCTGACGCCAGCCCTCGCGTTGATGTTCGACGAGCTGTGCAGAGCAGTCGGCTTTGTCGACGAGGACCGCGCTCTCGACGGTGATCTGCAGCGATTGCTGACAGAAATGCGCGAAGGCCGTTGGCGCCCTTACGACGATCACGCGTGGCCAACTCAGCCCCATCGAGAGGGGTGAAGAATCCGGGCGCCGCTCTAAGCTCCCGTGGGGGTCGACCTAACGACGAAGTGGCGCCACGACGAGCAGTGATGGGTCGGTTGCAATCAGCCCACGATCGCGATCGAACGTCTGACTTCAGCAGTAACCACTCACACCCCAGCCCTCACTCCACCGTCACGCTCTTCGCCAGGTTCCTCGGCTTGTCGACATCTGTGCCGCGTGCGCAGGCGGTGTGGTACGCCAGCAGTTGCAGCGGCACCACGTGCAGGATGGGGCTGAGCGCGCCGTAGTGTTCGGGCATGCGGATCACGTGCAGGCTCTCGGCGGATTCGATGCGGGTGTCGGCATCGGCAAACACGAACAGCTCGCCGCCGCGCGCGCGCACTTCCTGCAGGTTGCTTTTCAGCTTTTCCAGCAATGCGTCGTTCGGCGCTACGGTCACGACCGGCATTTCAGCCGTGACAAGGGCCAGCGGGCCGTGCTTCAGCTCGCCGGCGGGATACGCCTCGGCGTGGATGTAGCTGATTTCCTTGAGCTTGAGCGCGCCTTCCAGCGCAATCGGGTAATGCAAGCCGCGGCCGAGGAACAGCGCGTTTTCCTTGCTGGCGAACTGTTCGGCCCAGGCCATCACCTGCGGCTCGAGCGCCAGCACCGACTGCACCGCCACTGGCAGGTGGCGCAGCGCCTTCAGGTGTTCGGCCTCCTGTTCGGCCGACAGGTAGCCGCGCGTCTTGGCCAGCGTCAGCGTCAGCAGGAACAGGCCCACCAGCTGGGTGCTGAACGCCTTGGTCGAGGCCACGCCGATCTCGATGCCGGCGCGGGTGATGTACGACAGCGCGCATTCGCGCACCATGGCGCTGGTGGCGACGTTGCACACCGTCAGCGTGTGCGGCATGCCCAGCGCGCTGGCGTGCTTCACGGCGGCCAGCGTGTCGGCGGTTTCACCGCTTTGCGTGATGGTCACCACCAGCGTGCGCGGGTTGGGCACGCTGTCGCGGTAGCGGTACTCGCTGGCCACTTCCACGCTGGTCGGGATCTTGGCAATGCTTTCCAGCCAGTACTTGGCCACCGAGCCGCTGTAGTAGCTGGTGCCGCAGGCCAGGATCAGCACCGAATCCACCTGCCCGAAGACCTGGGCGGCGCCTTCGCCGAACAAGGCGGGTGAGATGCCCTGCACCGCATCCAGCGTGTCGGCAATGGCGCGCGGCTGCTCGAAGATTTCCTTCTGCATGTAGTGGCGATAAGGCCCCAGCTCGGCCGCACCCGAATGCGCCTGCACGGTGCGCACATGGCGCTGCACGGCGTGGAAGATGCCATCAACGCCCGCACTGATCGCCACGCTGCCCAGCTGCAGGTCGACCACATCGCCTTCTTCGAGGTAGACGATCTGGTCGGTCACGCCGGCCAAGGCCATCGCGTCGCTGGCCAGGTAGTGGTCGCCCAGCCGCTCGCCGGTGCCGATGCCCAGGATCAGCGGCGAGCCGGCGCGCGCGCCGATCACGCGCTGCGGCTCGTCGCGGCAGAACACCGCAATGGCATAGGCGCCGCGCAGGCGCTGCACCGCGCGCTGCACGGCGCTGAGCAGATCGCCGTCGTACAAATGGTCGACCAGGTGGGCAATGACCTCGGTGTCGGTCTGGCTGTCGAAGCGGTAGCCCAGACGGCGCAGTTCGTCGCGAAGTTCGTCGTGGTTCTCGATGATGCCGTTGTGCACCAGCGCCACACGGCCCACGGCGGCGACACCGTCGCGCGCGCCGCCCGCGTCAGCACCGGCCGGTCCGGAAGAAAAGTGCGGGTGCGCGTTGTGCACCGCGGGCGCACCATGCGTGGCCCAGCGGGTGTGCGCGATGCCGGTGCTGCCTTCGACCTTGTCAGCCGCGACATTGATCTCCAGCTCGGCCACCCGCTCGGTGCTGCGCGCGCGACGCAGGCCACCCCGCTGATGCACCGCCACACCACAGGAGTCGTAGCCCCGGTATTCGAGCCGCTTCAGGCCCTCGATGAGCACCGGGACGATGTTGTGCCTGCTGACGGCGCCGACGATGCCACACATGAGAAGTCTCCGGGTTACGGTAGAGCGAAAGCAACCCCGATGCTACGCAGCCAGGGCGCCGTGCGGGGCGGTCGCACGACGCCCCAGGCCGTGGAATCGCGCAAATGCGGCATTAATCACGTGATCTGTTTGACGATCACCAGGCCCTTCAGGTACTCGCCTTCGGGAAAGGTCACCGTCATCGGGTGATCGGGCGCGGCGCTGGTGCGGGCGTGGATCTGCCCGTCGATGCCGGCGTCGAGCCCGGCGCCCGCCACGATCTTGTGGAACAGGTCGGCACTGACGCCGCCCGAACACGAGAACGTGAACAGCAGGCCGCCCGGCTCGAGCAGCGTGAAGGCCAAGCGGTTGATGTCCTTGTAGGCCCGCGCGGCGCGCTCGGCCTGTGCGGCGGTGGAGGCGAACTTCGGCGGGTCGAGCACGATGGCATCGAAGCGGCGGCCCTGTTCGATGAAACGGCGCAGCGTGGCGTTCACGTCGGCATCGATCGCGGTGTGGCGCGCGGCATCGAAGCCGTTCAGCGCCACGTGCGCCTGGGCACGCTCGAGGGCGGGGCCCGAAGAATCGACGCTGGTCACCTCAAGCGCACCGCCGGCCAGTGCCGCCACGCTGAAGCCGCCGGTGTAGCTGTAGCAGTTCAGCACCCGCTGCACGCCGAAGTGGCGCACGCAGTCGGCGAAGAGCTTGCGGCTGTCGCGCTGGTCGAGGTAGTAGCCGGTCTTGTGGCCGCGCGCCACGTCGACGGTGAGCTGCCAGCCGTGTTCACGGATGGTGATCTCGGTGTCATCCGCATCAGCGGGGGCACCGCGCAGCCACCCGGTGATCGGTGGCAGGCCCTCCAGCTCGCGCACGCTGGCGTCACTGCGCTCGTACAGCCGCTGCAGGCCGGTGACCTTGAGCAGCGCATCGGCGATCGTGCCCTTCCAGCGTTCGACACCGGCAGCGGTGAACTGCGCGCTCAGCGTGTCGCCGTATCGGTCGACCACCAGACCCGGCAGGCCATCGGCCTCGCCGTGCACCAACCGCACCGCGTCGCTTGCGATCGGCAGGCGCGTGCGCACCGCCACCGCGCGGGCAATGCGACGCTCGAAGAAGCCGGCATCAATGCGCTCGGCGGCGTCGAAGCTCCAGGCGCGCACGCGGATCGACGACGCCGGACTGTACGCACCCCAGGCCAGAAATTCACCGCTGTGCGACTCGACACGCACTGTCTCGCCCGCATCGGCGCGGCCGCTGGCGATGCTGCCCTCGAACACCCACGGGTGGCGCTTCAACAGCGAGCGCTCCTTGCCTTCGCGCAATCGAATGTTTTTCATGGGGGAGATATTCAGGGACGAGCGAGCTCGGCAAAGCGTTGATCAAGCAACCACCGTAGACGGGTCTCCCGGCTACTTGGTGGGCGCCCCCTCGGGGGGCAGGAGCGGAGCGACGTGGGGGCCAACAAGCTTGGCGCGGGGGTGCGCTGCGTCGTACACCTTGCTGAGGTGGCCGAAATCGAGCTGGGTGTAGACCTGCGTCGTCGCGATGTTGGCGTGGCCCAGCAACTCCTGCACCGCGCGCAGATCGCCGCTGGACTGCAGCAGGTGCGAGGCAAACGAGTGGCGCAGCATGTGCGGATGCACATGGGTCGGCAGGCCGGCGTGCTGTGCCCGCCGCTTCAGGCGCGAACGCACCTGCCCGGTGGTGATGCGGCTGCCGCGGTTGCTGACGAACAGCGCTGGCTCGCCAGGCGTGGCCATCTGCGGGCGCAGCGACAGCCAGGCTTGCAGGGCTTTCAGCGCGGGCCCGCCGACCGGCACGCTGCGCGGCTTGTTGCCTTTACCGCGCACGTGCGCCGTGGCGTCGGCGACGTCGATCCAGCCGATGGCCTGCGGGCCGGGCTGCACATCGAGCGCCACCAGCTCGGCCACACGCAGGCCGCAGCCATACAGCAGCTCGGTGATGCACTGGTCGCGCGCTGCCAGGGCCGGGCTGTCGCGGCGCTCGGTGGGGTCGTCCTGGAACTCGGCCAGCGCCACCGCCTGGTCAACAGCCAGGGCCTTGGGCAGCGGCTTCGGCGCACGCGGCGCACGCACGCCGGCCACCGGGTTCTGCGCCACCCCGCCCTCGCGACCCAGCCAGCGGTAGAAGCCGCGCCACGCCGACAGCTCGATCGCGATGCTGCCCGGCGCGAGGCCCTGTGCGTGCATCTGCCCAGCCCAACGGCGCACATGGTGAGGCAGCACGTCGCGCAGTGGCACGGGGGCAGCCTCGGCGCAGCGTTGCAGGCGCTCGAAGGCCAGGCGGTACATCGCCAGCGTGCGCTCGGCGAGGCGCCTTTCGACCCGCAGGTGCTGCAGGTGGCGCAGCACGTCGTCGGGCAGACCTTGCGGTGCCTCTGCAGCGGTGTCGGCGACGGGGTCGGTCATGTCGCCGCCATCGAGAGCGGTCACTCGACGCGGATCAGCCGCGACAGCCCGGCGCTGGCGATCTCGCCGATGCGCATCAGGAACTCGGTGCCCATGTCGGCTGCGAACCGGGTGGCATCGGGCGAGCCCAGCACCAGCAAGCCGAACGCGTCGGTGGTGGCACCGTGGCGCAGCGGGATCATCGCCAGCGATGCGACGGTCGAGGCATCGTCGAGCCAGCCGGCCGCTTCGAAGCCGACGTTGGCGCCGCAGTACGGCAGCGTCAGGCTGGAGGCGAAGCTCTTGGCATCGGCGCTGACCTCGCGCGCGAATTCGCGATCGGCCGGAGCGGATGGCAAGCCCCAGACGCGGATGCCGGCCTGCGGAATCAGGAACTGCTGCTTCAGCTCGCGCACCACCACCTCGGGGAGGTCGGCCGCGTCGACCGTCAGCATCAGCGCCCGGGTGTAGCGGTGCAGCCGGTCGGCGATGGCGACGTTTTCCTGGCCGTGGCGGATCATCTCCATGATCTTCTGCTCGAGGCCCTTGTGCTTCTCGCGCAGCAGGTCCATCTGGCGCTCCTGCAGCGACACGGCACGGGTGCCGTGCGGGCTGCTGAGCTGGATCGAACTCAACAACTCGGCATGCCGCTCGAAGAAACCGGGCGTGTTCGCCAGGTAGTTGGCAATGTCGGCTTCGGTGATGCCTTGCACTCCGGTGGGGCTGCTCACAATGCGCTGCCTGCGGTGATGGATACAGCGGTGGGTTCAGTCGTGTGATTCACAGTTCGATCTCTCCTTGGAACACGGTTTCGGCGGGGCCGGTCATGAACACGTGGCTGCCCAGCCCGTCACGTGCGCCCTGCCACTCGATGGTCAGTCGGCCGCCGCGTGCATCGACATCGACGACCGGATCGAGCAGCCCGAGCCGGATGCCTGCCACCACCGCGGCACAGGCGCCGGTGCCGCAGGCCAGTGTCTCGCCGGCACCGCGCTCGAACACGCGCAGACGGATGTGGTTGCGCGCGACGATCTGCATGAAGCCGGCGTTCACGCGGTTGGGAAAACTGGTGTGGTGCTCGATCAACGGGCCCTGGACCGCGACCGGCGCGGCATCGACGTCATCGACCACCTGCACCGCATGCGGGTTGCCCATCGACAGCACCGCCACCTGCACCGCACGCCCCTTGATGGTGAGCGGCCACAGATCGAACGTGGCGCCCTTGCGGTCGCCCTTGACCTTCACGCTGTGTGGCCGCAACCCGGCCGAGTGGAACGGCACACGCGCCAGATCGAACACCGGCGCATTCATGTCGACGGTGACGCGGCCATCGGGCTGCAGGTGCAGTTCCAGCAGGTTGTTGACGGTCTCGACGCGCAGCGTGGTCTTGTCGGACAGGCCTTGGTCGCGCACATAGCGCACGAAGCAGCGCGCGCCGTTGCCGCAGTGCTCGACCTCTTCGCCGCTGTGGTTGAAGATGCGATAGCCGAAATCGACGCCCGGCGTGTCGCTGCGGGTGACCACCAGGATCTGATCAGCCCCGACGCCAAAGCGGCGGTCGCCGAGCCGGCGCATCTGTTCGGCACTGAGGTTCAGGGGCGTGCGGGTGGCGTCGAGCACGACGAAGTCGTTGCCGGCGCCCTGCATCTTGGTGAACCGGAGTTTCATGCGGTGATTATCGTCGCCGAGGCGGCCTCGACCGCCTGTTGATCAGTACAAGCCGGGCTCGCCCAGCGGTCGCGTCTTGAAGCGGCGGTGCACCCACAGGTACTGCGCAGGATGACGCCGGATCTCGTCCTCGATCCAGCGGTTGATGGTGGCGGTATCGGCCAGCGCGTCGTCGGTCGGGAAGTTCGTCCACGGCTCAAGAAAGCGCACCCGATAGCCCTGGCCACCGGGCAGCATCTCGGCGACGATGGGCTGCACCGTCATCGACAGCAGCTGCGCCATGCGCGAGGATGTCAGCAGCGTGGCCGCGGGCACGCCGAAGAAGGGCACGAAGGCCGAGTCCTTGCGGCCGAAATCCATGTCGGGCAGGTTGAAGAACGCATCGCCTTCCTTGATGGCCCGCAGCAGCGGCTTGACGGTCTCGTGCCGGGAGAACAACCGGTTCTTGCCGAAGCGACCCCGGCCGCGTCGAACAGCCGCGTCAAACAGCGGATTGCTCTGCGACTGGTACACCGTGCAGGCGGTGCGCGCCACCGTCAGCCGCATCGCAATCGCCGCCACATCGAGCGCGAGAAAGTGCGGCACCAGCCACATCAGCGCGCCGGGGTGGGTGTCGGCAAAGTGCGGTTGGCCTTCGACATGGATCAACCGCTTCAGGCGCTCGGCCGAGGCGTGCCAGAGCAGGCCGCGCTCGAGCAGGCTGCGCCCCAGCAGCTTGAAGTGCTCGATGGCCAGTGCGCGACGTTCGGCTTCGGATCGTTCCGGAAAACACAGCTCGAGGTTGCGCAACGCGATGCGGCGCCGCGACCGGCCCAGCACCCACAGCACCACACCAAGCCCACGCCCCAGCGGCGCCAGCAACGACAACGGCAGCCAGTGCAGCAGCCACAGCAGTGCGAGCAACGCGCGGGTCAGTGCGGCGTTCAGCAAGCGCATCAGCGGGGGCTTGTGCCTTTTCGCGCGACGCGAGCCGGCTTTCATGGCACCCCCTGCGTTTGAGCGGGCGCCGCATGCGGCTTGCGGTAGCGGTGGTAACCCCACAGGTATTGCTGCGGGCATTGCAGGATCAGCCGCTGCATCGCGCCATTGATCACGGTGGCCGCGGCCACGTTGTCGTCGGGCAGCGGCTCGCCGAGTTCGCTCACGCGCACCAGGTAGCCCGCGCCCTTGGGCAGCCGCTCGCCCCACACCAGCAGCAGCGCTGCGCCCGTTTGCTGCACCAGCCGGGACGCCAGTGTCATCGTGTAGGCCGGTCGGCCGAAGAACGGGGCCCACACGCCCTGGCTGGTGGGTGGCACCTGATCGGGCAGCAGGCCGACCACCTCGCCACGCTTGAGCGCCCGGATCATCTGCCGCACCCCGGCCAGCGTGGCCGGCGCAGCATGGAGGCCCGGCCGGCGCCGCGCGGCCTCGACCAGATCCTGCAGCCACGGCTGGCGCGCCGGGCGGTACAGCACCGTCATCGCGCCGCAGCGCGCGCCATAGCGTTCGGCGTACGACTGGCCGATCGCCTCGAAGCAGCCGAGGTGCGGGGTCAACATCACCAGCCCGCGACCAGCGGCCAGGGCCGTTTCGATCAGCTCGGCACCTTGCCACTGCACCGGCATCGGCAAGGGCGCGCCTTGCGGGCGCAACCACAGCGGCGGCAACTCCATCATCATCTGGCCGGTGGCGGCGATGCCCGCCCTCGCCTGCGTCCAAGGCACACCGGCCCGGCTGGCATTCACGCGGAATCGCTCGCGGTGGGACGAGGACATCGCGTAATACCCCCAACCCACCAGCGAGCCCAGGGCCTGCAGCCAGCGCAGCGGAAAACGCGCCAGAAAGCGCAGACTGCCGGTCAGGAAAATCGCCAGGAAGCGGGTCATCGAATCGCTAGAATCGGCTCGTCGCCGAGTTAAAGAACTACTTGCGGGGCGATTGCAGGAGGGTTCAAGACATTTCCATGTCTTGGGGTTCCTGCGGGGCAACAGCTCAACAAACCGCTAAAGCGTTCGCCGAAACTCCCGAAGTGAGCCGGCAACGCGAGTTGCAATCAACCGGAGTTTAAGAGTGGCGAACGATTTCCTTTTCACATCCGAATCCGTCTCCGAAGGCCACCCCGACAAGGTTGCCGACCAGATTTCCGACGCAATTCTCGACGCGATCTTCAAGCAGGACCCACGCAGCCGCGTGGCCGCCGAGACGCTGACCAACACCGGCCTCGTGGTGCTGGCCGGTGAAATCACCACCAACGCGCATGTCGACTACATCCAGGTCGCGCGCGACACCATCAAGCGCATCGGCTACGACAACACCGAGTACGGCATCGACTACAAGGGCTGCGCGGTGCTGGTGGCCTACGACAAGCAGAGCAACGACATCGCCCAGGGCGTCGACCATGCGTCCGACGACCACCTCAACATCGGCGCCGGCGACCAGGGCCTGATGTTCGGCTACGCCTGCGATGAAACGCCCGATCTGATGCCCGCGCCGATCTACTACGCGCACCGGCTGGTCGAGCGCCAGGCCCAGCTGCGCAAGGATGGCCGTCTGCCTTTCCTGCGCCCCGACGCCAAGAGCCAGGTGACGATGCGCTATGTGGACGGCAAGCCGCACTCGATCGACACGGTGGTGCTGTCCACGCAGCACCATCCTGACCAGAGCGAATCGCCCACCAAGATGAAGGCGAGCTTCGTCGAGGCGGTGATCGAGGAGATCATCAAGCCGGTGCTGCCCAAGGAGTGGCTGAAGAACACCCGCTACCTGATCAACCCGACCGGCCGTTTCGTCATTGGCGGTCCGCAAGGTGACTGCGGCCTGACCGGCCGCAAGATCATCGTCGACACCTATGGCGGCGCCTGCCCGCACGGCGGTGGGGCCTTCAGCGGCAAGGACCCGAGCAAGGTCGACCGCAGCGCGGCATATGCCGCGCGCTATGTCGCCAAGAACATCGTCGCCGCCGGTCTGGCGCGGCAATGCCAGATCCAGGTCGCGTATGCGATCGGCGTGGCCAAGCCGATGAACATCACCGTGTACACCGAAGGCACCGGCGTGCTGCCCGACGACAAGCTGTCGGCCCTGGTGGCCGAGCACTTCGACCTGCGGCCCAAGGGCATCATCCAGATGCTGGACCTGCTGCGCCCGATCTACGAAAAGACCGCCGCCTACGGCCACTTCGGCCGCGACGAGCCCGAGTTCACCTGGGAACGGGCTGACAAGGTGCAGGTGCTGCGGAACGCAGCAGGGCTGTAAGCCCCATGCGCACAGCGCATGCTGCGCCTTGGGGCGCGCAGCGTTCACAAGGTCGCTACGCTGCGGAACGCAGCGGGCCTGTGAAGCACCTCCCTCGATGACGCGCTCGGCGCTGTTCGCCTACGCCACGGCGCTCGTGGCACTGCTGGTCGCATCGGGAATCGACGCGTACGAGCAGTTCACCTGGGCGATGGAGGTCGCGCCGGTCTTCATCGCGCTGCCGCTGATGCTGGCCACGCACAGGCGCTTTCCGCTGCCGCCCTTGCTGTACGCCCTGATCGCTTTGCACATGTGGGTGCTGATGCTCGGCGGGCATTACACCTACGCCCGCGTGCCGCTGGGGTTCTGGATGGAAGACGCGTTCGGCTTCACACGCAACCACTACGACCGCATCGGGCACCTGATGCAGGGCTTCGTGCCCGCCATCGTCGCGCGTGAAGTCCTGCTTCGCCGCACACCGCTGTCAGCCCCCGCCATGCGCGGCGGCTGGCTGTTCCTCGTGGTCACCTCGATCTGCCTGGCCTTCAGCGCGTTGTACGAGCTGATCGAATGGGGCGCGGCCGAGGCGATGGGAGCCGGCGCAGATGATTTCCTCGGCACCCAGGGCGATCTCTTCGACACCCAGAAGGACATGTTCTGCGCCTGGGTGGGCGCGATGGCAGCGCAGTGGCTGCTTGCCCGCTGGCACGACCGGCAGATCAGCCGCCTGCCTGTGCGGCCCGCACCACCGGCCTGAGCCAGGCGCTCAGTGCGCCGGTGACTCGGCCGCCTTGGGCTGCGCGGTGTCGAGCACATGGCGCACCATGGCCAGCGCCAGCTCACGTTCTCCGACAAAGACCTGTGTGGCGCCATCGTGGCGCAGTCGTTCGGCCTCTTCTTCGCTGTGGGAGCGCACGACGATCTCGATGTTGGGGTTGAGCGTTTGCGCCACGTCGATCATGCGGCGCACGCCGACGGTGTCGGGCACCGCGATCACCAGCATGTGCGCACGGGCGATGTGCGCCTGCACCAGCACCGCCGGATCACTCGCGTCGCCCAGCACGGCCGCGCAGCCTTCAGTGCGCAGCGCCTCGACGCGCTCGCGGTTCTGATCGGCGACGACATACGGCACACCGGCCTCTGACAGCCCGGCCGCGATGTGCTGGCCGACGCGCCCGTAGCCCACGATCACCACCTGGCGCGCCAGGTACTTCGATTCGGTGTCTGCAGGCAGCTCGGTCAGCGGATCGTCGCGCGCCTCGAGCTGCCGCGCGAGCGCCGAGTGCTGCCGCAGCCAGCGCTGCAGCGGCTCGATCGCGGTGAACACCAGCGGGTTCAGCGCGATCGAGATCAGGGCGCCAGCCAGGATCAGGCTCTGGCCTTCGGGTGGCAGCAGCTTCAGCGACACGCCCAGGCCGACCAGGATGAACGAGAACTCGCCGATCTGAGCCAGACTGGCCGACACCGTCAACGCCGTGTTCAGCGGATAGCGGAACAGCAGCACCACGGCCGCGGCCGCCAGCGACTTGCCCAGCACGATGATGCCCACCACCGCGAGCACCTGCAGCGGCTGCTCGATCAGCACGCGCGGCTCGAACAGCATGCCCACGCCAACGAAGAACAGCACCGCGAAGGCGTCGCGCAGGGGCAGCGAGTCCTGCGCGGCACGGTGGCTGAACTCGGACTCGCGCAGCACCATGCCGGCAAAGAAGGCGCCGAGCGCAAACGACACGCCGAACAGCGCCGCCGAGCCGTAGGCGATCGTCACGGCGGCGGCGATCACGCACAGCGTGAACAACTCGCGCGAGCCGGTTCGCGTCACCTGCCAGAGCAGCCAGGGGAACACGCGCCGCCCAACCACCAGCATCAGCCCGACGAACAGCATCACCTCAAGCAGCGTGCCGCCGAGCTTCCACCACACCGCGGTGGCGTCGGCCGCCGCACCCGCCACCTGCCCGCCCAGCGACCCGGCCAGCGCCGGCAGCAGCACAAGCACCAGCACCATGGCAAGGTCCTCGACGATCAGCCATCCGACGGCAATGCGCCCGTTCATGGTGTCGACCACACCGCGGCTCTCCAGGGCCTTCAGCAGCACCACGGTGCTGGCTACCGACAGCGACAGCCCGAACACCAACCCGGCGCCCAGGCTCCAGCCCCACAGGTGGGCCACGCCCATGCCCAGCAGGGTGGCCACGGCCATCTGGGCGATGGCGCCGGGCAGTGCGATCTTGCGCACGGCCATCAGGTCGTCGATCGAGAAATGCAGGCCGACACCGAACATCAGCAGCATCACGCCGATCTCGGACAGCTGCGCGGCAATCTCCACGTCGGCCACGAAGCCCGGGGTTCCGGGCCCGATCAGCACACCGGCCAGCAGATAGCCGACCAGCGCGGGCAGGCGCAGCCGCACGGCCAGAAAGCCCAGCACCAGGGCCAGACCGAGACCCGCAGCGATGGTCGTGATCAGCGAGATGTTGTGAGGCATCGCACAAGCTTAAAGGCTGCATGTGCCCGGACCGGCACCCTGGAGACCCTGCCCTCAGCTCCGCCGGATTTCGGCCGATTACAATGCTTTCATCCGAGGAGCGTTGCAAGGCACGTCAGTGTCCCAGGCTCGGAGTTCATCATTGCAACCGCGCTCACCCGCACGATGGTTCTTCGTGGGTGAGTGAGTCCTTCCTAGACCGTTCCCTGTGTCGCCGTGCGGGTTCCTCATTCACTGGAGCCTGACATGAACGCTGTTCTGAAACCGACCGCCGACTACGCCGTCGCCGACCTGTCGCAAGCCAACTTCGGCCGCAAGGAAATCAAGATCGCCGAGACCGAGATGCCCGGTCTGATGGCGATCCGCCACGAATTCACCGCCAGCCAGCCGCTGAAGGGCGCGCGCATCACCGGCTCGCTGCACATGACGATCCAGACCGCCGTGCTGGTAGAGACGCTGCAGGCCCTGGGCGCCAAGGTGCGCTGGGCTTCTTGCAACATCTTCAGCACGCAGGACCACGCCGCCGCGGCGCTGGTCGAGCAGGGCACCCCGGTGTTCGCCTACAAGGGCGAAACGCTGAAGGACTACTGGGACTACACGCACCGCATCTTCGAATTCGGCGCCAAGGGCAGCGAGGGCGAAGGCCCGAACATGATCCTTGACGATGGCGGCGATGCCACGCTGCTGATGCACCTGGGCAAGCGCGCTGAAAAGGACGCCTCGCTGATCGCCAACCCCGGCAGCGAGGAAGAGCGCGAACTGTTCGCCGCCATCAAGGCCAAGTTGGCCGTGGACCCCACCTGGTACAGCCGCAAGAGCGCCGAGATCATCGGTGTGACCGAGGAAACCACCACCGGCGTGCACCGCCTCAAGGAGATGAGCGCCAAGGGCACGTTGATGTTCCGGGCGATCAACGTCAACGACAGCGTCACCAAGAGCAAGTTCGACAACCTGTACGGCTGCCGTGAATCGCTGGTCGATTCGATCAAGCGCGCCACCGACGTGATGATCGCCGGCAAGGTCGCCGTGGTCGCTGGCTACGGCGACGTGGGCAAGGGCTCGGCGCAGGCGCTGCGGGCATTGAGCGCGCAGGTGTGGGTGACCGAGATCGACCCCATCAACGCCCTGCAGGCCGCGATGGAAGGCTACAAGGTCGTGACGATGGAGTACGCCGCCGACAAGGCCGACATCTTCGTCAGCGCCACCGGCAACAAGAACGTGATCCGCTACGAGCACATGGCCGCGATGAAAGACGAGGCCATCGTCTGCAACATCGGCCACTTCGACAACGAGATCGATGTCGCTTCGCTCGAGAAGCTGGAGTGGGACGAGATCAAGCCGCAGGTCGACCACGTGGTGTTCCCCGACGGCAAGAAGATCATCCTGCTGGCCAAGGGCCGCTTGGTGAACCTGGGTTGCGCCACCGGCCACCCGAGCTTCGTGATGTCGTCGTCGTTCGCCAACCAGACGATCGCGCAGATCGAGCTGTACACCCACAGCGACTACTACGAGCAGGGCAAGGTCTATGTGCTGCCCAAGCACCTCGACGAGAAGGTGGCCCGGCTGCACCTGAAAAAGGTCGGCGCGATGCTCACAGAGCTGACCGACGAGCAGGCAGAGTACATCGGCGTGCCGAAGAAGGGGCCGTACAAGGCCGATACGTATCGGTATTGAGCCCCCCAGTCGCTACGCTCCTGCCCCCATGGGGCGCCTCGCCGCCGGCCGGGGAACCCGTTCCGCGGCGAGTAGCTTGATCCTTGTTCATGCGCGCTGATCAGTTGCTTCTCCAACGAGGCTTGGTGCCCAGCCGATCGGCCGCGCAGCGGCTGATCGATGCGGGGGCGGTGCGCTGGCTGGGCCCGAAGGGCTGGGCCGTTCCGCGCAAGGCAGGCGAAGACCTGCCTGAGGGTTGTCAGGTCGAGGTCACCGACGGCGCCGAACTGCGTTACGTGTCGCGCGGTGGTCTGAAGCTCGAAGCCGCACTCGAGCGTTGCGGCTTTTCGGCCGTGGGGGCCACGGGCCTCGACGCCGGACAAAGCACCGGCGGGTTCACCGACCTGCTGCTGCAGCGCGGTGCGAAGAGGGTGGTCGGCATCGAGGTCGGGCATGGTCAGTTGCACCCGCAGTTGGTGGCCGATCCGCGCGTCGAGTGCCATGAAGGCGTGAACGCGCGCGATGTGACGGGCAGCGCCTTCGCCGCGGCGCATGCCGAGGGCACGTTCGACATCGTGACCGGAGACCTCTCGTTCATTTCGCTGACGCTGGTGCTGCCGACCTTGCGTCGCTACCTGAAGCCGACGGGGCAGTTGCTGATGCTGGTGAAGCCGCAGTTCGAGTTGCAGCCCGAGCACATCGGCAAGGGCGGCATCGTCAAGCACGCGCGCAGCTTCCAGGAAGTCGAGACGCGCATACGCCAGGCCTGCGCTGACAACGGCCTCGTCGTTCGTGACTACTTCCAGAGCGCGATCGTGGGCGGTGGCCATGGCGTCACCGCAGGCAATACCGAATTCTTCGTGTGGGCTCAGCCCCTTGAATCACCATGAGCAACCAACTTCCGCTGAGCCTCGAGTTCTTCCCGCCCAAAACGCCGGAAGGCGTGGTCAAGCTGGCCGCCGTGCGGCAGGAGCTGTACGCATTGAAGCCGGATTTCTGCTCGGTGACTTACGGTGCGGGTGGCGGCACGCAGGATGGCACGCTGGCCACGGTTCGGGCGATCCAGGCCGAGCAGGTCGAGGCCGCACCGCACTACTCCTGCATCGGCGCCAGTGCTGCGGGCGTGCGCGAACAGCTGGCCCAGTTCAAGGCCGCGGGCTTGCGCCGCATCGTCGCGTTGCGTGGCGACCTGCCCAGCGGCTATGGTCGCTCCGGTGAATTCCGTTATGCCAGCGACCTGGTGTCGTTCATCCGCCAGGAGACCGGCGACCATTTCCACATCGAGGTGGCGGCCTACCCGGAAATGCACCCGCAGGCCGCGTCACCTCGGGCCGATCTGCAGGCCTACGTCACGAAGGTGAAGGCCGGCGCGAACAGCGCGATCACGCAGATGTTCTTCAACACCGATGCCTATTTCCGGTTTGTCGACGAGGCCTACGCGCTGGGTGCCGACATCCCGGTGGTGCCGGGCATCATGCCGATCACCAACGCCAGCGGCATCATGCGGTTCGCCGACGGTTGCGGCACAGAGATCCCGCGCTGGATGCGGCTGCGGCTGACGGGCTTCGGCGACGACACCGAATCGATCCGCGCCTTCGGCCTGGACGTGATCACCGACCTGTGCGACCAGCTGCGCACGGCCGGCGTACCCGGTCTGCATTTCTACACGATGAACCAGTCGGCCGCGGTGCTCGAGATCTGCAAGCGGCTGGGCCTGTAGCAGCGCACGGCGATCCCGGCGGTCAGAATGCGGGGTGTCCTTGAAAGCACGCCCATGCCCCTCGCACCGCCCTACATCGCCCCCAGCCACTTTGACGACGCCGACGCGGCGGTGGCCCATGTGTGCGGCATCTACGACAGCAATGTGGCGCACCTGCGCGATGCGCTCGGGCGCTTTGTCGCCGGTGAGACCCTGGCCACGCGGGTGCGCGCCTGCTACCCCTATGTGCGCGTACGCACCGACACTGTCGCGCGCGCCGATTCGCGCCTGAGCTTCGGCTTCGTTGCCGGCCCCGGCCTGTTCGAGACCACGCTGACGCGACCCGACCTGTTCGGCAACTACTACCGCCAGCAGTTCGAGCTGCTGCTGCGCAACCACCAGGTGTCGATCGAGATC
The DNA here is from genome assembly GCA_002255905.1 of Burkholderiales bacterium PBB1. GTDB lineage: Bacteria > Pseudomonadota > Gammaproteobacteria > Burkholderiales > Burkholderiaceae_C > PBB1. The sequence goes on along the minus strand of NKIN01000003.1, from coordinate 6,341 downwards.
GGTACCAGCACGCAGCCGATCCCGGTGCACTTCTCGCTGGCCGACAACGACCACCTCGAAGGCTCGCTCGACCCCGCGCGCCGCCTGCTGATGCGCGACCTGTTCGACCTGCCCGACCTGGCCGCGATGGACGACGGCATCGCCAACGGTACCTACGAGCCCGAGCCCGGCAAGGACGGCAAGGTGCGGCAGCCCTTGTCGCTGTTCACGGCGCCACGGGTGGACTACTCGCTCCACCGGCTGCGCCACTACACCGGCACGGCGCCCGATCATTTCCAGAACTTCGTGCTGTTCACCAACTACCAGTTCTACATCGACGAATTCGTGCGCCTGGGCCACGCGGCGATGAGCGACCCCAACAGCACCTACACCGCCTTCGTCGAACCGGGTGGCGTCATCACGCGGCGTGTGGGCCTGCCCGCCCGTGACGGTGACGAGCTTGGCAAGGCGCCGCCACGCTTGCCGCAGATGCCCGCCTACCACCTGCTGCGCGACGACCGTGCGGGCATCACGATGGTCAACATCGGCGTCGGGCCCTCGAACGCGAAGACCATCACCGACCACATCGCGGTGCTGCGCCCACATGTGTGGATCATGCTGGGACACTGCGCCGGGCTGCGCACCACGCAGCAGCTGGGCGACTACGTGCTGGCCCACGGCTATGTGCGCGAGGACCACGTGCTCGACGAGGAGTTGCCGCTGTGGGTGCCGATCCCACCGCTGGCCGAGGTGCAGGTCGCGCTGGAGGCTGCCGTCGCCGAGGTGACGCAATTGCAGGGCTACGAACTGAAGCGGATCATGCGCACCGGCACGGTGGCCAGCACCGACAACCGCAACTGGGAGCTGCTGCCCTCGCACCATGTGACCACCACGCCGGACCGTCGTTTCAGCCAGAGCCGCGCGGTCGCGCTCGACATGGAAAGCGCCACCATCGCGGCCAACGGCTTTCGCTTCCGCGTGCCCTACGGCACGCTGCTGTGCGTCAGCGACAAGCCGCTGCACGGCGAGATCAAGCTGCCGGGCATGGCCAACCACTTCTACCGTGAGCGGGTGGACCAGCACCTGCGCATCGGCATCCGTGCACTCGAACTGCTGCGCGAGCAAGGCTTCGATCAGCTGCACAGCCGCAAGCTGCGCAGCTTCGCCGAGGTGGCCTTCCAGTGACCGTGGCGCCAACGATTGCGCTGCGCGAGGTGGTCAAGCGCTACGCGAGCGGCACCTTGGCGCTGCAGGGCATCTCGTTCGATATCGGGCCGCGCGAATTCGTCTCGTTGCTGGGGCCCTCGGGTTGCGGCAAGAGCACGGTGCTGCGGTTGATCGCCGGGCTCGATGAGGCGAGCAGCGGACACATCGACTCGCCTGCCCTGGGCAGCGCCACCACACGCGACACCGCCTTCGTGTTCCAGGACCCCACCCTGATGCCGTGGGCGAGCGTGTTCGACAACGTCTGGCTGCCGCTGCGGCTGGCCGGGCGCTCGAAAGCCGAGGCCACGGCGCCGGTGCAGCAGGTGCTGGCCCTGGTGGGGCTCGCCGAGTTCGCGTCGGCCTTTCCGGCCGAGCTGTCTGGCGGCATGCGCATGCGCACCTCGATCGCCCGGGCGCTGGTCACGCAGCCGCGGGTGTTGTTGATGGACGAGCCGTTTGCGGCGCTCGACGAGATCACCCGCCAGCGGCTCAATGCCGACCTGCTGGCCTGGTGGCAGTCGAATGCGCTGGCGGTGCTGTTCGTCACCCACAGCGTGTTCGAGGCGGTGTTTTTGAGCCAGCGCGTGCTGGTGATGGGCGCGCGACCCGGACGCATCGCGGCCGAGGTCCTGGTCGACGAGCCGCTGCCTCGCACCGCAGAGTTCCGCACCTCGCAGCGTTACGCACAGCTCTGTCGTGAGGTGACGCGAGCTCTGGAAGTCGCCTCGGCGGCAGACGGGCTCAGCGCGTGAGGCGCTGGCTGCCGCTGCTGAGCGTGATCGGCTGGCTCCTGGCCTGGGAGGCGCTGGTGCGGATCGCAGACATTCCGGCGTACACCCTGCCCGCACCCAGCGTGGTGCTGCAGACGCTGCTCGCCAACCTCGGTTCGCTGTCGCTGAGCTGGTGGTTCACGCTGAAGATCACTTTCGGCGCGCTGGCGCTGGCGTGCCTCGGCGGCGTGCTGATCGCCGCAGTGTTCACCTTGTCGGCATCGCTAGAGGCGGTGCTGCTGCCGCTGGCGGTGGTGTTGCAGGTGACCCCGGTGGTGGCGATCGCGCCGCTGATGCTGATCTACATCGACAGCACCACCGCGGCGCTGCTGTTGTGCGCCTGGATCGTCGCCTTCTTCCCGATCCTCTCCAACACGGTGATGGGCCTGCGTGCGGCCGACCCACTGCTGCGCGATCTGTTCCGGTTGTACCGCGCCACGCCGCTGCAGCGGCTGCGGCTGCTGCTGATGCCGAGCGCACTGCCTTATTTCGTCGCAGGATTGAAAGTGTCGGGCGGGCTGAGCCTGATCGGTGCGGTCACCGCCGAGATGGTGGCCGGCGCGGCGGGTCGTGAAACCGGGCTCGCCTCGCGCATCCTCGAGGCGAGCTTTCGCACCGAGACACCGAAGATGTTCGCCGCCTTGCTTCTGCTGGTGGCCACAGGGCTGATGATCTATGGTGCCTCGAACGCGCTGTCGCATCGGCTTCTGGCGCGCTGGCATGCCTTGGAGCACGCTCGGAATTCAACGCCGTCCCGGAGCCATTGATGTCGCACTTCGTCCTTCACCTGGTTGCGCGCGGTGGTTGCCGTGCGCTCATCGCGCTGGCCTGCCTGTCGGTGACGTGGGCACACGCCGAAGACAAGGTCCGTTTCGCCACCAACTGGAAGGCGCAGGCGGCGCACGGCGGCTTCTACCAGGCGATCGCCGATGGCACGTACAAGAAGTACGGGCTCGACGTGACCCTGCTGCAGGGTGGCCCGCAGGTGAACAACAGGCCGCTGCTGCCGGCAGGTCGCATCGATTTCCTGATGACCGGCAACCTGCTGCACAGCTTCGACAACGTGAAGAACGGTGTGCCCACCATCGTCGTGGCCAGCATGTTCCAGAAGGATCCGCAGGCGCTGGTCGCCCACCCGGGGCAGGGCTACGAAAGCTTCGAGGCGCTGAAATCGGCCCCGGTGGCGCTGATCGCCAAAGACGCGCAGTTCAGTTGGTGGCCATGGCTGAAGGTTGTGCACGGCTTCCGCGACGAGGCCCTGAAACCCTACAACTACAACCTCGGACCCTTCCTCGCCAACCCGAAGGCGATCCAGCAGGGCTACTCGGTGGCCGAGCCGATCTACGTCGAAGCCCAGGGGCATTTCAAGCCGGTGGTGCACCTGCTGGCCGACCACGGCTTCAGCACCTACTCGACAGTGATCGAAACGCGCGCCGACCTGGTCGCGAAACAGCCGGCGCTGGTGCAGCGCTTTGTCGACGCCTCGATCATCGGCTGGATCAATTACCTGTACGGCGACCGGAGTGCCGCACACGCGTTGATGAAACGCGACAACCCGGAAATGAGCGATGCCGAACTGGAAGCATCGGTGGCCCTGATGAAGCAGCAGGGCATCGTCGATTCAGGCGAAGCGCTGACGCTGGGCGTTGGCGCGATGAACCCGGCGCGCATCCGCGACTTCTATCAGCAGATGGTCAAGGCAGGCCTTTACCGAGCCGGCGAGGTCGATCTGAGTCGGGTGGCAACGACGCAGTTCGTCAACAAGCAGGTTGGTGCGGTGCTGAAGGCGCAATTGCTGAAGCGCTGACCCAGGGATCACCCGAGCTACACCCGATCGCGATTGCACCGATAACGGGTCGAGAGGAGCGCAAGCCGTTTCCGCTTGCATCGCTCACCATGCCCGAACCTGCACCGACGCCCGATTTCATCCGCCTGACGCAACCACTGCCTGACCTGGCGGCGTGGACGGCGTGCTTTCGCGATGCCGACATTCCCGTGCTGGCAGACACCGCCGACGCACTGGAGGCGATGCGCGAGCGCGAAGACGATGTCGATGCGAACCTGATCGGCGAGATGATTGCCGACGATCCGCTGATGACGCTGAAGGTGATGGCCTACGGCGCCCGGAATCGCCCGGCCCGGGTGGTGACTGAGCCGGAAACCGTGACGTCGACGCTGGTGATGATGGGCATATCGCCGTTCTTTCGTGCCTTTGGTCCGCAACCGATTCTCGAAGACCTGCTGGCAGATCGGCCCGAGGCGCTCGCCGGGCTGAAACAGGTGTTGCGCCGCGCCCGACGTGCAGCCAACTTCGCGCTGTCGTTCGCCGTGCATCGCGTCGATCCGGATGCGGCCATCATCCATCAGGCTGCGCTTCTGCACGATTTCGCCGAGATGCTGCTGTGGTGCCACGCACCTGATCTGGCGCTGGCCATACGAGATGCGCAGCGCGCCGACCCGACCTTGCGGTCCAGCACCGAGCAGCGCAAGTCACTGCACGTGGAACTGCTCGATCTTCAGCACGCCTTGATGCTGGAGTGGCATCTGCCGGATCTGCTGGTGCGCATCACCGATGACAAGCAGGCCAAGCACCCGAACGTCCAGTGCGTCATGCTCGGTGTGCGGCTGGCGCGGCACACCGCCGCCGGCTGGGACAACGCTGCCATTCCGGACGACGTCAACGACGTGGCGCATTTGCTGAACCTCTCGACCACCGCGACGCTGAGCCTGTTGCGCGGTCTGGACGGCTGATCCTTCCGGCCTTGTTGCGCGGTCGCCTCACCTCAACCAGCGCATCACTTCTCGAAACACCTCGGCACGGTGTGCCATCTGGATGTGTCCACTGGCTGGCACATGTCGGTTATCGGCGCCTGGCAGCGTGGCGTGGCACGTCGGAAACACGATGTTGTCGCAGTGACCGTAAAAGCAGGTGAACTGGCAATAGCGCGACGGAGGTTCAGTACCCGCCAGCTCGGTCAGCCAAGGGCTGCCGATCCGCATGCGTCGAGCCACGTCGCTGGTGGCCAATTTCGCCAAGGCAGTGCCGTGATGCGGTGCGGCGATGGTGATGATGCGGTGAACGCGATCGTCTGCCGACCTGGCACGTAGCCAGGCGCGCACCGACAGTCCGCCCATGCTGTGGGTGACGATCACCGGAGCCAGTCCGGTGGCTTGCGTCGCCTGGCGCACCGCGGCGTCGATGGCCTCGACGCCGTCATCGATCGTGCCGAAAATCGGCTCAAGATTGATCGCGATGCACGGGATGCCGAGGCTGCGCAGCCTGCGCATCCACGGATTCCAGAATCCGCGGTTGCAAACCAGCCCATGAATCAAGACAACGGCGCGCCGACCCTGCGACGACCCGAGCTGATCACCAATGGCCTGCGGACGGAATGGCTGCAGCCAGTAGAACACCCACGCGGAGATCCACGTTTCGGCACACCAGGCCGAAGCCGCGTCGCGCACCCGAAGCGGATGCGTCGGTTCCAGGCGATTCGCCCGGTACATCAACACGAACTCCAGCGACAGCACGCCCGCGTGCACAGCGGGCGGGGTCAGCAGGCCGGCGATCAACCATCCAGGGCTGAGATACTCGACGGCCAGCCAGGTCCAACCAACCAAGGTGGTCAGCAAGCCGAACAGGAGGAGTTTTTGCAATCTGGCCAGCATACAAGGCCATTTTCGCGTCCCAAAAGGCGAACCCCCCGAGCCTTTGCGGGCGCGGGGGGTTCAGGGTAGTAGCCTGACGATGTCCTACTTTCACACGGGAACCCGCACTATCATCGGCGCTGAGGCGTTTCACTGTCCTGTTCGGGATGGGAAGGAGTGGGACCACCTCGCTATGGTCATCAGGCTTAACTGGTTGCCGACTTGCGTGTCCTTGTGAGGGGATGTGCAAGACAGCCAATTCGAAGAGTCGCCCAGTTCATGAGAGTGAACTGAGTTCAATAATCAGTTTTGATTGCGCACCGAATTCAGTTGAAGATCGGTACAACGTGTTATTTCAATTGACAGCCTACTTTGACACGCTTCGCAGCGCCGCATTTTACAACGGTAAGTCAAAGTTATAGGGTCAAGCCTCACGGGCAATTAGTACTGGTTAGCTTAACGCATTACTGCGCTTCCACACCCAGCCTATCAACGTCCTGGTCTCGAACGACCCTTCAGGGGGCTCAAGGCCCCGGCAAGACTTATCTTGAGACGAGTTTCCCGCTTAGATGCTTTCAGCGGTTATCTCTTCCGCACATAGCTACTCGGCAATGCCACTGGCGTGACAACCGATACACCAGAGGTGCGTCCACTCCGGTCCTCTCGTACTAGGAGCAGGCTCTCTCAATCTTGCAGCGCCCACGGAAGATAGGGACCAAACTGGCTCACGACGTTTTA
>NKIN01000010.1 GCA_002255905.1 Burkholderiales bacterium PBB1 | reverse complement strand
TTATCTGAACAGTCAAGCTGTCTCAGCAGGATCTTTCAGCGGCGTTTGCCTGAAAATCCACGGCTTCCGACCGATCTCGGCGCGTGAGACAGATTCGTGGATCGCTCAGCGAGATAGCAGTTGCTTAACCGGCGCAGCAGGACAGCTTGGCGACATCCTTGCCGAACGAGAGTGCCGCGAGCTTTAGGCCCTCGACGGTGGTGAGATACGGAAAAATCGTGTCCGCGAGGTCGTCAACGGTGAGGCCCTGCCGGATCGCGAGCGTCGCGGTCTGGATGCTGTCGGCGCCTTCCGGTGCGAGGATATGCGCGCCGAGCAGCCGGCCGCTGCCGGCGTCGGCCACAAGCTTGATGAGCCCCCGGGTATCGCGCGCGGCGAGCGCCCGCGGCACCTGGTCGAGACCGATTGTCGATACACGGATGGCATGCCCGGCCGCGCGCGCCGCGGCTTCGGTCAGGCCGACGCTCGCCACCTGCGGATCGGTGAACACGATGGCGGGCATGGCGCTGTTGTCGTAGCGCAGGCTGTCGCCGTTGAGGGCGTTCTTGGCGGCGAGCTTGGCGCCATAGGCGGCCATGTAGACAAACTGGTCGCGGCCGGTGACGTCGCCAGCAGCATAGATGCCGGCCCTGGTGGTCCGCATGCGGTCATCGACGACGATGCCGCCCTTCGGCGAGAGGGCGATGCCGTGCTCGGTGAGCCCAAGGCCTTCGATGTTGGGCGCGCGCCCTGTAGTGATCAGCACCTGATCGGCGTCGATGGTCGTGTTCTGGCCGTCGCGCGAAACATCGAACGCAATACCGTTCTCGATCTTGCGGATCGCACGGTAGGCGATACCGGAGACCACGGTGATCCCTTCGTCCTCGAAGTATCCCGTCAGCGCCGCACCGATCTCGGGCTCGGCCTCGGCAAGCAAATGGGACCGGCATACGAGCGTCACCTTAACGCCGGCGCGGGCGAACATCTGGGCGAGCTCCGCCCCGATATAGCCGCCGCCGACGATGATCAACGATCGCGGTAGCTCCTCAAGGTCGAGCGCGGTCGTGCTGGTGAGATACGGTACAGTCTCGACGCCAGGGATGGCGGGCACCGCGGGCCGCGCGCCGGTCGCGATGACGATCTTGCCGGCGGGAATGCGCGCGCCGTCCACCTCGACGCCGCCCTCTATGAGGCGCGCTGGTCCTTCGCGATAAGCGATGCCGTTGTAGGCGGGGAGCAGGTTCGTGTACTTGGCTTGGCGCAGTTCGGAAACGAGTGCGTCCTTCTGACGAACGGTTCTGCGCCAGTCGGTCAGTTCGGCCTCCGCCGTGATGCCGGCAAAACGTGCTGCCACGCGCGCGTTGTGAAGTGTCTCGGCGGCTCGGATCAGAGTCTTCGACGGCACGCAGCCGATATTGACGCAGGTGCCGCCGATGGTGCCGCAACCGATGAGCGCCACCTGTGCGCCCTGATCGGCGGCCGTGATCGAGGCCGAGAAGCCGGCCGAGCCGGCGCCGATGACGACGAGATCGTAGGCGCCATTGCGACCGTTCGTGCGAAAGCGACGGTCCGCCACTGCAGCGCTCTTCGATGTCGAACCGACCGACGATTGTGCCGCGGTATCGAGGCCGGCGAGGCTCGGCCCGAACAGAGCGCGACCAGCCTCCAGCCCTTCCTCGATCGACAGCCGGAACCCGGCCTCGTCCGCAGCTTGTTCGCGGCGCCAGGCGGAGAGATGGTCGTCCGAACAGAAAAAGGCGGTGGTCGCGCACAGCGAGTTCGCAGCACACGCGCCTTGGTAGCGAACGCTTTGCCACATGACAGCCGTCCGCGGCTCGGTCTGCGCCAGCGCCCGCCCTTGGTCCCGCGTGGCGATCCGGATTGGCGCGCCACAATGGCGGCAGCGCGATGCAATTGTGATGTCGCGATCAGTCATGGCGCCAATGCCGAGTGCGTCGACCGCGCACATGGCGTTGAGGACACGACCGTCGAGTGTGACCCGGTGGCCCGTGTCCTTATCGGTGAACGGATAGGCGCCGACGATCCGCTCGCCGTCGAGCACGGCCAGGTCGCGACGGTGGAGCTCTTCGAGCAGAGTCCGGACGGACGTCTCGTTCAACCCCACTCGCTCCGCAAGCGCGCCCGTGGTCGGGGCTCGTCCTTCTTCGGCGTAGAGCTTAAGCAGCGCAACACGAACGCGGTCCGTGGCGGGATCGTAGCCGCTCCAGCGATCGAACACATGGCCGGACCCGACCATTGCTTGCAGGGCATCCTTGACCGCTGGTGATTTGACCACAGACCAATCCGGAAACGTCACGCCCGGCCGCACGGTGTAGCTCGGGAGCGTCGTGGATGCGGAAGCTGGAAGCTTGTCCCGGGACGAGGAGGATGCGCAACAGTCGTTCATGGCTTCACGCCTTCGTTGTGAATCTTGGTCTCGCTGCGGTCGGCTTTTGCACGGCGACGATGGATAGCCCACGCGACGAGACCGAAGCACGCGACCATTAGGGGAAGCACAACCGGACCCGCACCTGCCAGCCACGCGCCGAGGCTGGCCATTGGCAGGGCTCCGGCGAGAAACGGCGTCGCGCAACAGATCGCAGCGAGGACGGCGCCAGCCGTGCCTGCACGGATCCGGGCGCGGTCATTCACCTCAACTGCCCTGCTTCACCGGATGGGCCGGATAGCCCGCGCTCACGCTGGCAGTCGCGATGGCGTCCGGGTTTGTCTTTGCGTCGTCGAAGGTCACGGTTGCGGTTTTGGCTCGGAACGAAACGGCGACCTTTGCGACGCCGACGACCCCCTCCATCGAACTCTTCACGATGTAGGGACACGAGGCACAGGTCATGTTGTCGACAGCGAAGGTGATTGTGCGCTCGCCAGCGAATGCAGTCGATGCCGTCATCACTGAGGCGATCAGGGCGAAAGCGCCCAAACTCTTCTTCATGGGTCGGGTCTCCTCTTGGTGTCAGGTGCGAAGCAGTAGCGGGGCGACGTAGTCGAAGGCAAAGGCGGCAATCACAAGCGCGGTCGCCATCCAGAGCGCGAGTTGAACAAAGCGGCTGGGAATCGGGCGTGCGCAGGCAGCGCCATCAGCACAGGCCCGTCTGGGCTTCCAATAAACGAGGTAGAAGCCATAGCCGAGCAGGCCTGCCGTCCCCGCGACGAAGAACGGCTTATAAGGTGCGAGCGCCGTCAGATTGCCGATCCAGGCGCCGCCGATGCCGAGGCTAAACAAGATCAGCGGCACGATGCAGCAGGACGAGGCAGCGAGCGCGCCGAAAATGCCGCCAACGGCGATCAGACGCTGCCGTCCGACCTCACCGCGCTCGGACGCGGAAAGATCCGCCGCAGGGGGCGCCGTGCCTGCCGTTCCGGATCGCGATGCGACCATGGCCGTTCTCTCTCTCCTTGTCGAAATCCTATGCGTGCCGTAGCATGCGGTCTGTAGTCGCTACAGGGTCAAGAGGGATTTTGCGATGCGCGATCACGCCGTGGTGAAGGGCCTGCAGCGAGCCGAGCTCGCCCAACGGACGGGGTGCAACCTGGAGACCGTGCGCTATTACGAGAAGGTCGGTCTTCTGCCCGAACCGCCGCGCACGGCTGGCGGCTATCGCAGCTACGACACGTCGCATGAGCGGCGCCTTCGCTTCGTGTTGCGGGCGCGTGAGCTCGGCTTCTCCCTTGATGAAATCCGTGAGCTGCTGCGTCTCGTCGACGAGCGCGACCAGCCCTGTGCCGAGGCGCGCGCCGTCGCCGCCGCACACCTTGAGGACGTGCAGGCGAAGATCGCCGATCTGAAGCGCATGGAGCGGGTGCTCAAGAAGGTTGTCGCACAATGTGCCGACGGGACGTTGCCGGAATGCCCGCTGATCGAGACGCTGTTCCAGGAGGGTGCGGTCAACTGATCGCACCCGGTGGAGCCCGTGAAACGGCCCGCTGAGGGGGCGCCTACGCGGCGCCCCTGACTTCGTGCCGATGAGCATTGGCTTGCCGGGCGTTCATCCAGTCGGCGATCTCTTGTGCCTTGCTCGCAGCCGTGAAGATGGCGCGCTTGTCGGAGCGCAGCACTTCGAGCCAGGAGGCGATGTAGCGGGCGTGGTCGGGTCGTGGCTCAACACTGAGGTTGAGGTCGGCGCAGATCATGGCGCTGAGAAGCTCGACCGTGCATTCTTCCATGGCGTAGGCGGCCGAGCCGAACCGTCCGGACAGATCGCGGTCGAGGCGATGCTTGGCGCCGGACGCGTGACCGCATTCGTGGAGCAGCACCGCGTAGTAGGCAACCGCATCCCGGAAGCAGGCGAACTCGGGCATCTGCACGTAGTCCTTCGATGGGATGTAGCAGGCCTGCGATCCGCCGTGGCGAATGTCGATGCCCAGCGCCGCGCAGAAGCGTTCGGCGTGCGCGATCCGCTCGACCTCGGGAAGCACCGGCATCTCGGGCGGAGTGTAGCCGTCGACCTGGGCGCAGTTGAAGACGGTGTAGCCGCGGGCGAATAGACGTCGGGCGGCCGCGTCCTGATCTGCGTCGCCGTCCTGACGCTCCGCCTCGCCGTTGCGATCGTTGATCTTCCAGAATACGACCAGATGGCCGCGCTCGCCCTTGCGGACTTGGGCGCCGAGCTCCTGCCACTGGCGATAAGTGCCCCAGATGCCGGCGGCATAACCGGACGCCTGCGCCGCAGCCCAGAGCGAGAGGATGTTGACGCCGCGATAGGCCTTGCGCGAGGCGACGTTGACGGGCGTGGTGATGGCCGATCCGTCGTGATGCCAGGGCATCCGGTACTCGCCGGCGCCGACCTCGATAGCGGCGATGATCTGGTTGGTGACGCGCTCGTAGATATCGTTGCCGGTCCGGGCCTGGCTGTTGGTATCGGTGGTCATGGGTGGCTCCTGTGCTCGCCCTCTCCGTCGAGGGCGAAGCGGCAGGGGCAGACGCGGCGAGCCGGGCCGTCACACCCTGTTCACGGTTGCTGGTGCGGAACAGGGTTGACGGGCCGGCAGCGTCTGCCACAACCGAGCCCCTACCTCGACGGGCGAGCACGAGAGACGTCGGCCATGACCGATGGCCGCAGGACCGGCCGGCCGTGAGGATATTGCGTGGCTCTCAGCCAGCGACGTCTCGCGGCGAGCGCCGCAGCGGAACGACCTTGGCCTCATTCAATCGCGCCAGTTCATCCTTCAAGCCGGCAATCACCTCGTCACGCTCGGCAACCAGCAACGTCAGCACCTGGATGTGCTGCGCGAGCGTGCGGGTCAACGCGCGCAGTTCGGCCATCTCCGCACCGCGCACGGCCCGGAGCTCGGCTTCAAGGGAGCGGACGCGATCCTTCAGTGCTTGAGGAGATGATCGGCGCTGGCGGGCTTCGGCAGCACGAAACTCGGCGAGAAGATCGACCGCGCGGTTCGCCGTTGCCCGGCTGACGCCGGCCTCGCGCGCCAGATTGGAGACGGTGAGCGCGCCGTCGGTGCGCTCGGGCCGACCGTCGAGCAGTCGTGCCATTGCCGCCCTCAATGCCGCCTCGCTCTTCGGACCCGTTCGTGTGGTCATGTACCACCATCGATAAGGGGTGCAATCAGCCGGCGCTTGCGCTCGTTGTCCTGCGTAATGGCTGCGCGTTGCAGCAGCGTCAGGCGACCGTCGCTGAGCAAAGCTTCGCCCTCCATGATCGAGGCCTGCCATGGCTTGAGATGGCGCGCGGTCAAACAGGCGTTCGGGCAGCGATCGGGGCTGCATCGGGACAAGGCCGGCGCCGCCCGCTCGGAATCCGGCGCTTCTGTAAGGCAGAGCGCGGTCGCGGCTTCGAACAGGCAATCGTTGAGAAAGCCGACGTGCAAGGTTCGACCGAGATGGGCGAGCATCGTGCGCAACCGCTTGCGGTCCACGATCCGGCCGGGCAGATCGCCAAGCTCGTCCTGCACACGCGCGAACTCGCGTCGCAATCGCGTGGCACCGGGTCCCGCCGGACCGTCATGATGAAGAAACGCTTCGTAATGAGCAACGATGTCGTCGAGCTGACCGAGCGCGCGTTCACGCTCGACCGCCAAGCGAAAATCGCCATGGGCCGAGCCCGCATAGCCTTCGAACATGGCGACGGAAGCATGCTTGTATTGAATCTTGCCTGCGATCGTGCCGAACGGCCGGTTGGCGATGTACCACGCGATCGTGCGGCGAAGCTGCCGGGTCGTGAACTTCCAGGGCTCATCCGCGATCCGAGGAATGACCGGTTCGTTGCCAGAACGCGCATCGAGACCTTCGCGGAGAAGATTAAGCGTCGGCGTCGCACCAATGCCGAGATGATCAGCACTCCAGGGCCAGTCCTTTAGCGCCACCCAGAGGGACGATAGTCCCTTCTCTCGACGATTACGAGCCGAGAGAACCTCCATCACCGCAACGGCGCGGGCGACAGGTTCGATCGTGATCCAGTCAGCCGTCACGCCGCGGGCACCCTGGCGCTTGTAGACGGTGCCGCGCACGCGGTAGCGTTCGATCAATCCGTCGGCGCTGCGCTCTGCCGACACGCAGCCCGGCTGCATGGCCTGCACCTCGCTGTCGCGCATCCCAGTGAGGTAAGCGCAGATGACGTAGCAGGCGCCCTGCAGCATGCGTTCCTCTCGCGCAAGACTCAGGCCGTCGAAGCGTTCGCGCCACGGCAGGCCAGTGTCCGGATCGATGGAGATCGGCGTATCGAGACCGCCGACCTCGGTCCCGAGCTCGGCCGCCGCCTGATCGATCAGCCGTGCGGTCTGTTTGGACTGGCTGATGCGGCCGCTCTCGCGAGCGCCTACGTGCAGGCGCATCAGGTGAAGATTGTACGGAGGGCTCTCATCGCCGGTTTGCGGGTCGATGCGGCGGGCGACATTGGGCGCGCGCTCCCAGATCGGTACGCCTCGGCCGGCCATCCGGCGCGCCTCGAGCCATTTGGCCATCCGCGCTCGATAAGTCTCGGCGACTGCCTGTCCGGCCTGCGCGTCCTGCGCCATCAGTTGCTCGCAACGGGCTTCGAGCGCATCAAGCTCTACTCGCGCGGCGAGGATATCCGGTGCAAAGACCTCGACGTATTTGAGCGACCAGCGCAGCATGGCGCCGATGATCGGTTCGGGAATACGCGGCGTAGCATTCTCGGCGGGTGCCGGCGGCCGCTTGGCGACATGGTGAGCCGCACGCCCACGCCACGGCAGAAAGCTGATGCCACCACCCGTGAGCCATGGCGACAGATGATGCAGGTCGATCGGCACCTCGACATACTTCACTGTCTCGTGCGGTGTTCGCCGGCCGCCGTCACCAGCATGCGCCAGATAAGAGTCGAGCAAAGGCTGGTCGATCCGGCGCAGATCGACGGCGCCAACGTGCGCGATGAGGAACGCCGCGAAATGCTGGATGTAGCGCAGCAGCCGGATCGCCCAAGCGACACCACATGGCGCCCGGTATCCCGGCACATGGATGCGCAGGCGCGTGAGCACATACTCCTTGGCGAGCCGCCGCGTCACAGGATCGATGATAGGAGCGAAATTGAGCCGGTAATTGCTGTAGCGGGCGTTCACCCGGAAGATGGCAGCCCCCAAATCCCAGTAGTCATCGCCAAAGCGCGGGAACTGCGCTCGGTCGGCATCCTCCCTGACCGGAATGCCGGCAAGCACGGGCTCGTCGTCACCATAGATGGCCGATGGAAGCGTTGCGCGCTCCATCAAGGCGTTGTTGACGGCGGACATCATGGTGCTCCAGCTTCGGGTGGCAGGTAAATGAGCGTCGGGTCCGATGCCGCGAGCTGGCCGGCCTGTTCGATCTCGGCCGCACTGAACCGCGGCAAAATCTGATCGGCGATCCGCCCATGAACGCGGCCGAACTTGGCGATCCAGTCGGCTTCACTGAGCGACTGTCGTTGCGCCCGGATGAAGCCGAGAAACGACAAAAGCGCTGGCAGCTTGCGTGCGGTGATCACTGCATTGCCGCATTCGAGGCACCCCCAGAATGGTGACGGACAAGCGTCCCCTTCGGCGCCAAACGGGCCCTTGTAGAAACCACCGCAACTAGCGAGCCAGACATCCTGCTCGCCGCTGAACAGCTCATTGATCGCGGCACGCCCGGAAACCGGCAGACCTATGGCCTCGTCCGGATCGGCTCGAATGGCCGCCTCATCTTCTGATGAGAGGACGCACGGATGCAGGGCGGCGTCGAGCGCGTCCCCCATGGCGTCGGCGATGGCGGCTTCGTGGATATGGCGAAGCGCGGGGATATCGGCGTAGTGATTGGCCGCAACGGCCACGCTGTGGCCGACCGCAAAGCGGTCGAGTTGACCGCCGGTTTGCCGATACCATGCTGCTTTATGCGTCTTGCGCAGGCGTGTCAGGTTGAGCCGGAGAGGCTTCCCCTCTTCATCGCGAATACGATGTCGCTCGGTCCATGAGGCGACGAGTTCCCTCGTGGCGAGGACGCGCGGGGTCAACCGCCCCCAGGCGAAGTGAACCCAGAGCGTGACGGCGGCAAGCCGGCCTCGCGCCGGAGCGGTCCATTGCAGCACCTTACGGATCAGGCCGCCCGGTGTCGATGAAGCTCCATCACGCACGCGCAACCGCTTCCACTCGGCACCGCGCGCCCGCCGCTTACAATACTCGATCTCGACATAGCCGCCTGCAGGGTTCTTCAGGCAATCCGCCCGCAACTCCTTGATCGCTTCGATCTCCAGCCCGGTATCGAGCGACAGCAGAACCATCAGCGGCACGAGATCGGCGGCGAGCAGATACCTGCGGCCATGCAGATCGTGGACCAAGCGATCGTTCGGCAAGCCACTCTCGCGGCGAAGCGTGTAGAGCTGCTTGAAGATAGGATGCCGGTGGCCAATGACGCCTTCGGCGTCGACTACAACCATCGCGCGTTCGTGCGCAACCTGCAAAGCGTTGGTCCGATCGGCATCCTTGAGCGTCGAAATGCGATCCGTCTCGGCAAAGCGACCCATAAGTGCGGTGAGATCGGCGCGAGCAGCATTCCGCAATGCTGTGGCGATGGGATCGCCATAAGCATCACGTGGCAGGGCACGGACGCCTGGTCGATCGCTCGTGTACATCAGCCGCCGCGAGGCATCGGGTGGCAGACAACCCGGCTCGGCGGCCTCGGCGAGCCGGAACAGATTGAGCACCTTGCTCATGCGGTGAAGCCGATGATTGGGATGCAGACCACTCTCGTCCATCCAAGCATCGAATCCGTCGATGCAAGCTGCGCTTACATCTGAGATGCGAATGACGCGGGGCTTTGTGGAATCGAGATAGCGCCAGAAGAACTTGAGTGCGTTGGCATAAGCTGCCGCGGTCGAAACCGAGCCGGCCGGGCCGCCGACCTGACAAGCGCGCCAGAGCGCGCCCGCAAGCGGTTGGGCCAACACCTTGCGGCCAGACAGCGCGGTCAGATCGATCGTAATACTGCGATCCGCGAGGGTGACGGTGAATCGGAGCGATGCGATGGCGATGGCGGCTTCGCCCTCGGGATCAGGCAACGCCTCAGGAAACAGTGCGCGGCGTCCCGGCCGGCACACCGGCCTAGCTGTCAGATCGGTCATTGCGCGTCACCGGCCGCATCTTCGGCCCAGCGATCAGCGGCCGCGTCGACCAGTTCCTGCGCCTCGGCAAGACTGTCGAGATAGACGTAGGTGCTGGTCACGCTGGCGTGGCCTAACAGGTGCTGGAGCTTCTGCAGCGGATCCCCGAGAATCCGGCGGTAGGCTGCGCCATGCCGATCCTGCGGATCGAACACCATCCCGATTTGCTCACGGATCAGCATGGAAAGCATGTTGACGGCGAAGGTGTGCCGCAGCGTGTGTGGCGTCACGTTAACGTCGATGCCGAAACGGCTGCAGCGCGCGCAGGCGCGGCCGAAGGCCGCCTCCCAGGTTGCTGACGGGACGGGCTCGCCGCCTTCCGTTAGCCAAAGGAGGGCATGCTGCGCCTTGCCGGGCGCGCCGGTCAACGCACGGTCGCGCTCGCCCGGCGTCAGCCGGTCGACGCGGACCCGCTTGCCCATCGCGTCGACGACCTTCTCGCCATCCGGCGTCAACCAAAGCGGATTGGACACGATCGGTTCTGACCTGGCTGCCGAGATCGCGCGTTCAAGATCGATGTAGTCGTTGATGAGCCTCAAAACCCGGCGGGGAATGCGAATGCGGCGCGGTCGTCCGCCCTTGGCGACCGCGCCGGGAAGGTCAAACGGGAGCGAGCGCATGCCGGAGTCCGCCTTGCGCGGAAGATCGGCGAGTAACAGGCTGCGGCCCTCGGACAACCGCAGACCGGTCGTGACCAGGAGTTCGGCGAACAGCGCGTTGCGCTCGCCATTGCGGCCGCGCCAGGTCGGGTCTTCGGCACCGTCAGGCAGCCTTCCCCGCAAGCCCACGTCGCGAAACAGCAGATAGCTGCCAAGATCGACGAAACGCATATCGTGCCGCCGCGCGGCACGTTCGCGCGAGCGGTTCGCCGTCACGGCCAACAACGCGCGAGTCCCCGCCGTCCTGCGAAGGGTCACGCTGTAGCTGAAGGGCGAGAACGCCATGATCCCTTCTTCGACGGCCCACCGATAGAGCTTATCGAACGCCGCAACGCTCCGATTCCAGCTCGCCGCCGAGATGCGATAGGGAGCCGCCGATAGCCGCCGGGCCCGATGGAACGCCAGAACGTCATGACGGTCGGCCTGCCAGACTGTCTTCCCGCCGCGCCGCTCACAAAGAAAGCGGGCCCAGACCAGAATGTCCCGCGCGTAGGAGCGCCAGGTGTTCGGCGAGCGCGCGCCCATACCTGGGCAGGCGCGGAAGAACCGATTGAGATGGAGATCGTAGCTCCCGTCATCCATTAGAATGAACGGCATGCCGTCAATCAGCCCGGCGCGCTCGCCAACGTCGAGCGCGCCGGGCGCGATCCTCACTGCAAGGCCATCAATGGAAAGCGGACGCGACAGCGCGTCAAGGTTCGTAAAATACAATTGCACGCACACACCCAAGCGGAGCGCCTTCGGCGCGACTCTTTTTGTTTAGATTGCGAGGGGTTCCCCTCGCGCTCTCCCGCTCGCCGCGTGGCAGGGGTGCAGGACTTTGCCTGCACCCCTTGACAAGTTTGTGGAGTCGCCGCCGCGTCAAGCGTTGTCCTCGCTTACGCTGCGGGAACGCTTGACCCGGACGTCTGAAGAGCTTCACCGCAGCACCGGTGACGCGGCTCCATGCCTGATTCTGAGACAGGATCACAGAGTCAAGATAA
>NKIN01000006.1 GCA_002255905.1 Burkholderiales bacterium PBB1 | reverse complement strand
GCCACCAAACAACTTCGACAGCACCGTCGTGATCGCAGCCGTCAGCGTGGTCTTGCCGTGGTCCACGTGCCCAATGGTCCCCACGTTCACGTGCGGCTTGGTCCGCTCAAATTTGCCTTTTGCCATTCTCAACTCCTCGAATACGAGACTGAAGATTCACAACGATGCCGAAAATTCATGGTGCCCATGGCGCGGATCGAACGCGCGACCTCTCCCTTACCAAGGGAGTGCTCTACCACTGAGCCACATGGGCCAAACTCAACCTGCCTGCCGCTCCCCAGCCCTGCTGGAAACCGGCCCGAACCCTGGAGCGGGAGACGGGAATCGAACCCGCGTCATTAGCTTGGAAGGCTAGGGTTCTACCATTGAACTACTCCCGCCCGAACCTCCACAAGCCCGGGCTCGAGAGGGTCTAAATCTGATCTTTTCGCCTTGGTGGAGGAGGCTGGATTCGAACCAGCGTACTCGTTAGAGGGCAGATTTACAGTCTGCTGCCATTAACCACTCGGCCACCCCTCCGCGGCGAGCCCAAGAGTTTACCACGTGATTTGGCGACTGGGCAGCACCTCAATTCAGGTCGAAAAAACCAGGTTGGTGCTCTTCGGCGGACCGGGAGTCCCGATGCTGAGCAATGAAGCGGGCTGCCGCCCCGAAATGGCCGCAGCCCATGAATGGCAGCGGTGGACGCAGCGCAGCCAGAGGTGATGGGTGATTGCTTTGCAACACCAGATGCCGGGCCGCCTCTGGCGGGCCGAGAAGCGCCGTTTTGGACTGGGCGTGAGCGCCCCACAGCATGAACACCTTGGGTGCTGGATCGCTAGCAACGGCCGAAATTACGTCGTCAGTAAGCGCCTGCCAACCCAATTTGGCATGACTGCCCGGGGCACCCGCCTCAACGGTCAGACTCGAGTTGAGCAGCAGCACGCCGCGCGAGGCCCACGCCCCGAGATGACCATGGGCCGGTGCAGGGCCCCCAAGGTCACGCCGCAACTCCTTAAACACATTGCGCAGGCTCGGTGGCATGGGCACGCCTGGCGGCACCGAAAAGGCCAGGCCCTCGGCCTGGCCGTCGCCGTGATACGGGTCTTGCCCCAGGATCACCACGCGCGTGCGCGACAGCGGCGTCAGCTCCAGCGCGCGGAACACCGCCGCGGGGTAGACCACCGCGCCCGCCGCCACACGGCGGTCGACCTGTTCGATCAGGCTGCGGCCCGCAGCACTGACTCGCCAAGCCTCGACGATCGACCGCCAATCGCCTTGCAAGCGATCGACCAGCACATCGATCGGCTCTGTCAGGCGCGACGCCGCGCTCATCGGCAGCGTGCGATGAGGATCACTGGAACAGATCGGCCAACGCCTGTCCGGGGTCGGCCGCCCGCATGAACGCCTCGCCGACCAGGAAGGCCGACACGCCCGCGCAGCGCATGCGCTCGACATCGGCCTTCACCAGCACACCGCTCTCGGTGACCAGCAGCCGATCGGCCGGTACGTTCTTCAGCAGGCCGAGCGTGGTGTCCAACGTTACTTCGAAGGTGCGCAGATTGCGGTTGTTGATGCCGACCAGCGGTGTCTTCAACTTCAATGCGCGGTCGAGTTCGAAGCCATCGTGCACCTCGACCAGCACAGCGAGGCCGAGCGCCTGGGCCTGCGCCTCGAGGTCAGCCATCTGCGCGTCGTCCAGGCAGGCGGCAATCAGCAGGATGCAGTCGGCGCTCATCGCGCGGGCTTCGAACACCTGGTAAGCGTCGACCATGAAATCCTTGCGCAGCACCGGCAGTGCACAGGCGGCGCGGGCCTGCTCGAGGTAGGCCACCGCCCCCTGGAAGAACTGCACATCGGTCAGCACGCTCAGACAGGCCGCGCCACCGCGCTCGTAACTCTCGGCGATGGTGGCTGGAACAAAGTGTTCACGCAGCACGCCCTTGCTGGGGCTGGCCTTCTTGATCTCGGCGATGACGGCAGCCTGCCCGCCAGCGATCTTGGCGCGCATCGCACCGACGAAATCGCGCACACCGCCCAGCGACTCGGCATCGCGCCGCAGCGAGGCGGCATCGCGCCGCGCACGGGCAGCCCGGATCTCGTCGCGCTTGACCTCGACGATACGGTTCAGGATGTCACTGCTCATGCCGATCCCGCCCCAGCGGCTTGCACCGCCAGCGACTGCGTGGCACCGACGAACTGATGCAGTTTCTCGCGCGCGCGGCCCGATGCCAGCGCCTCGCGGGCCAGCGCGATGCCATCGGCCATCGTGGCGGCGACATCGGCCGCATACAACGCTGCCCCGGCGTTCAGCAGCACGATGTCGCGTGCGGCGCCGGGCTGGTCGTCGAGCACCGCCAGCAGCATGCGCTTCGAATCGTCGGGCGTCTCAACACGCAGCGCGCGGTGGCTGGCCATCGGCAGGCCGAAGTCTTCGGGATGGATCTCGTACTCGCGCACTTCACCGTGCTTGATCTCGCAAACCAGCGTCGACGCGCCCAGCGTCACCTCGTCCATGCCGTCGCGTCCGTACACCACCAGCGCGTGCTGTGCGCCGAGCCGCTGCAGCGCACGCGCCTGGATGCCGACCAGGTCAGGATGGAACACGCCCATCAGGATGTTGGGCGCACCCGCCGGATTGGTGAGCGGCCCGAGGATGTTGAAGATCGTGCGCACACCGAGCTCACGGCGCACCGGCGCGACGTTCTTCATGGCCGGATGGTGGTTGGGCGCGAACATGAAGCCGACACCGGTGTCGGCGATGCACTGCGCGATGGCGACCGGCGGCAGCGACAGATGCACGCCCAGCGCCTCCAGCACGTCCGCACTGCCGGATTTGCTCGACACGCTGCGATTGCCGTGCTTGCTGACCCGCGCGCCAGCCGCCGCAGCCACGAACATGCTGCACGTCGAGATATTGAAGGTGTGCGAACCATCGCCTCCCGTGCCAACGATGTCGACCAGATGCCGACGGTCAGCCACGTCGACCGGCGTTGAAAACTCGCGCATCACCTGGGCAGCCGCGGTGATTTCACCGATGGTTTCCTTCTTCACGCGCAGGCCGATCAAAAGCGCTGCCAGCGTCGCCGGCGGCATCTCGCCACCCATGATGCGGCGCATCAGCACCAGCATCTCGTCATGGAAGATTTCGCGGTGCTCGATCACCCGCGCGAGGGCTTCGGCGTTGCTGAAGGCCAGCGTCATGGCCGCAGCTCCAGGAAGTTCTTCAGCATCGCGTGACCGTGCTCGGTCAGGATCGACTCGGGGTGAAACTGCACGCCTTCGAGCGGTGTCGAGGTGCCTGCGAGCTCACGATGACGCACGCCCATGATCTCGCCGTCTTCCGAGGTGGCGGTGATCTGCAGCACCGCAGGCAGCGACTCGCGCTCGATCGCGAGCGAGTGGTAGCGGATCACGGTGAACTGTTTCGGCAGTGCGGAGTAAACGCCGTGCTCGTCGGTCGAGATCACGCTGGTCTTGCCGTGCATCTGCACTTGCGCGCGGATCACCTTGCCGCCAAGTGCCGCACCGATGCTCTGGTGGCCGAGGCACACGCCCAGGATCGGCAGCTTGCCGGTGAAATGCTGGATCGCCGGCACGCAGATGCCAGCCTCGGCTGGCGAGCACGGCCCGGGCGACAACACCAGTCGATCAGGCCGCAGCTCGGCGATGTCCTGCAGCGAGATCTCGTCGTTGCGGAACACCCGCACGTCCTCGCCCAGTTCGGCGAAGTACTGCACCAGGTTGAAGGTGAAGCTGTCGTAGTTGTCGATCATTAGAAGCATATTTTTGCCTAACCCATTGATTCGGTTAGATAATTTACCGAAGGCATGGCGCCTATCGACTCTCTGTACCCCCTTAAATACCCCCAGCGCTTGAGGCTGCCCATTGGGGGGGGGTGAGGGCTTAGTGAGTGCGCGTCTGTGTTTGGCGGCTACGCCAGCGCCGAAAGCCCCAGAAACGCGTTGAAAGATGCTTCACAACGTCATTTTAGCGGGCGGTGTTCACTCGCTAACTGCAGTTGATTGCAGGCTCACCAGCATGTGCGAACGACGACCCGTAGCCACTTTGTTTTGCCCAGGACGAAGGTGCGCCGGCGACTAACTGTTGACTACAAACGTTTTGATTGCGCTTGATCAGTGAGACAAGTGTTCGAGTCGCTCCAGCGCCCTAGCGACGATGCGCGCCAAAAGGCTAAGGCGCACAGCTCCTTGCTCTGTCAGAGGGCCGCTCTCGAGACGCAATTGCCATCGATTTCGAACCGTCCAGGTTCGGTCCAGGAGCAACTTGCGCGAAACGCCTTCTTGGACTCACCAAGGATCGGCCAACGCGATCGAGTCTCCAGGCACGTTCGACAACGCAAGGTCATACCAGGACCGTAGTTCGCTTCGAAGTCGTGCCTCACTGGCCGCGGGAGATACCGTAGAACCGGCCAGCCAGGCCAAGGCTGACGTGGACACAGAACCAGCTCGTACAGATAGAGGAAGTCTGCCGCTTGGCTCTGACGAAAAGCCAACCACCAAGCTTTGACGAGCACGGTATGACGTCGCAAAGGCGATGGACTGATACAGATCCCCACGGTGCCAATGCGACTCCATGAACTTGTACTTGATATCCCCGACAGCACGCCCGCCGTCGATAACGAAGTCGGGATTCATAGAAAGGTGTGTCCCTGCCAGCATCAAGCGCCCTGGCGCCACGGACACGCCCTCAAGCGCGGCCGCGACCACCGCGCGCAACCCGCTCTCAATGAGCTCAGGGGTACGGATCAAGAAGGCCGTACCGACGCAATTTCCACAGGCCAACGAGATACCTGAGCCCGCCAAAATCAATCTGGCGAGCGGAATCGCTTGGGCATACCGTACGGCGAGCCTGTCTACCTCTGCTCGATCATCTCCAGGCTGAATGGGGCCGATTCCGGTCATGCGGTAAACCACCGCTCGGGCCCTCGTACGCGTCGCCTTGGTCAACATATCCATTTGCGCCAGGCGCTGGCATGCGCCTAGCAGAACCCGGTTCAATGGCGCATCCTCTGACAGCTCGTCAAAGGCACACACCGCTACGGGCCGCCCCTTCAAGTTCTCAAGCATCGTGTCGCAGGGCACAAGATGGCCCCGAACGGCCGACTGCTCCTCAAGAAAAGATTGGTAGTCCGGGCGCAGTCCACCACGCAGCAGCCGTTCTGTCTCGTCAAGACACCAACGACCCAACACTTCGAACAGCGCCGACGACGATTGAAGGGCCACCTGAGCCGACGAGCTTCGCGGGGCCAGCTCGCAACGCCCAAGGAGGTGGACAAAGTGCTCCAGCGGGATCTTAGGGACCACGTGCAGCTGCACACTGGGCAAACGAATGACACCCACCATGTTCGGCACAGTCACCAGGAACCGCATGGCTCCCACCGCCTCCACACGAACGATAGACCGCTCGGAGATCAAGTCCGCTGAGGCCTCTTGTGAACCCCACCAGCCGCGAGACGACGCCAGCTGCCGCCCAAGGCTTCGCAACAGATCGACCTCACCTGACTCGAGCTGAATCAGAGACGACTTCGACTCGACAAGATGTTCAACCCGCACCGTCAAAGCCCCGGCCAGAACCGCTCAAAGCTGTACTGCGAGAGCGCGTCCGGCTGGTCGAAGAGGAACTCCTCGATCAGCGGATAGAGCCTGCGTGCCCAAATGCGGCGCATGCTCTGTCCATCCAATCCGGGACGCATGAAGAATGCATGGCCAATGGTGTGATGCCGGTCTAAGGTGTCGCAGAGCTGCGCATTGAGCGCCTCAAAGCCAGTAACGATCTCCGCCGCCATAGGCGTTCCAGCCCGCACAAGAAAGCGAGACAAGACGCCCGCATCAGGACCGAGCTCGAAGACTTCAAATCTGCGGCGAAGTGCGACGTCAATCGACCGAATGCTTCGGTCCGCGGTGTTCATCGTTCCAATGAACCGAAGGTTTGTGGGTAGGGCGAAATCGCCTGAGTATTGGAGTCTTACGCTTTGGTCCCGGTACTCAAACGCGAACATGAGCTCCCCCAGCACCCTTGGAAGGTTGGCTCGGTTCAACTCGTCCATCACGATCACGTAATCCACGCCGGCGTGGTCCGCGACACCCCGGTGCCGCATTTCGTTCACTGTCTTCACTACGAGCCCGGGGGTGAGCTCAAATTGAACGCCACCGCCTCGTGTGACGGGCCTCAGGCCCTCGATAAACGACTCATACGTATACCCGGGATGGAACTGGACAAAGTGCGTTTGCTCGGGTCTTTGAGCCGCAACATGGAGCGCCAACTGCCGTGCCAGCCAGGTCTTGCTTGTACCTGGCGGCCCGGCGAGGATGATTTGTGGTGAGCTGCCAAGCAGCGCCTCCACGAGCTCTTGGATCAGCGCTCGATCGAGCCCCGTGCGATCGACCAGCGACTGCAGCTCCTCTCGCTGCTGAACAGCCGGAGCCTCAGGCTCGTGCAAAGCAGTTTCTGAATTTACATCCTCATCTTCGATGACATAACCAAAGGTGTTCTGGTTGAACACGCTCTCCGGTGTAGACAACCCGATCGCAATCTCAAAGTCATCTATGCCCTTGGGCGGGCTCAAGCGTTCAACCGCCCCAATGCGAAACCACGTTTTGAAAACCTCCGACTGCTTCTCGCTCAATTTGCTACTGAACCGGCAATCCTCGTCCGTCATGTCTGGCCAAGGCGAGGGTATGCCAGCCTGCCCGCGGCTGGTCACATACTCATCAACCCGCAGTCGAGCAGCCAGTTTTCCGTCGCCTTGGTAGGCATAAAGAAAAAAGGGCGGTTCTAGGCGCCGTTGCGCCTCTTCCTTGACAGGGAAGCTCCACCAACTAGCCCATCCGCCATTCAGATCGATGGCTTCTCTCACCCGGGGGAGATCTTGGTCAATCGATCTCCACGTACCGACGAGCGATAACGGCCGCTGATCATCAGCTTCGCCCCGCTGTTGGACCTTCTCGTCCACGAATTTTTCGTAGACATCGAGGATCGCCTCAAAGTCGGCCTCGATCTCCCCATCCGAGGGAATGCTGTCGCTGGCGTAAAACTTTGCAGCCACAGTGGACGCCTCATACAGCTTCGCGAGCCGACCCGTTGCGCCCAGGTCGCTTTGTCCGGAAAGGTCCCACCCCTGCTCCGCGAGCGCCCCGCACCTGGTCCTCAGTTTTGAGGCTTGTTCCTGCAAGATGCCAACCGCCCGGGCACCATGTTCCCGTTCGACGAGAGTCACACCCTGAGCAAGCTTCAGATAGACCCCCTTACCCTCGTCATGAAACAGGAACACGACATACGTACCGTCTTGCGTGGTCTTAGTTTCACGCCGGTCCAGGATCGAGATCCAGGGGATGTGAGCCCAGTTCCCCTTGCCGTATGAGGCAACGACCTGCAGGTGCGGGTAGCGATCCGGGTCAACTCTTCTTCGCAGCGCTCCACGAGCTGCATTGAACAGCTCGCGTGCTTCCGTGTTCCCGCCAAACGTTTGTGTCTTGCGTACTGTTGGATAACGCTCGAGGATCTCTGTGAACGCCTCTCGAAGGCTCTCGTCGTGGAGTCTTCGAACGACAAAGCCTCGCTGCGACAAATACGCGTTGGACTCTGGTCCTCCTGAGAAGCTCGAGACTGGCGCGCCCGTTGCCAAGGACAGTATCTTCTTGGGCGGATACAGCTTGCCCTCGTGCTCAATCGCCCAGTGTTGGGATTGCAGGATTTCCCAGTGCTGGAACTCAGCGCCTTCTCGCAGCGTCCGGTCGAACTCCTCAAGCGCCCGCAACAGTACATCTCGATCAACTTGAGGAATTGTCATCATTGGCTCCGAGACGGATAGCGGACACAGCCCTTCAGGCTTCGATGACGGGAAAACAAAGGTGGGGAGTCTCCTCCGCCTCGTTCGGTGTCGCCTCGTCGCTCGCGGTAATGCGCAATTATCGATAGTGGCAGAGCGATGGCCGCTTGCTGGCACGCACATACGTATCAACCGGGACTCACGACCAGCTGAGGTCGATGATGCGCGCGCCTACAAGGACTGCGATGCGGCGACAGCCGCCCTTCATGGCTGCGAGTCGAGCGGCGGACTAGGGATATGAACCGGACCTCCGCGGCCTCTGTGCTGCCGCCTTCGTTGCCTTGTGCACTGTCGAGCGGGACGTCTTTGCATATTGGGTAGAGTGCAGTTGCGATATCGCGTCATGTCCGCGACAGCGGCAATTCTTTGAATTCTTCACCGAGGAACCGAAACTTGTGACGGAAGAGTCCGGCGAGCTTGGTATCCGCGGTCGCAAAGAAGATCTGTCGAGACCCATCGATCGCCAAGTGGCGCAAATGGTCCAGGAACGACAGGACGTTGATGTCGTCAACGTGTGCAACCGGATCGTCGAACAGCAATATTGGCGGGCCGGAGCGAAGGCGGCCGTTCATTGCCAGGAAGAGTGAAAGTGCGAACGCGGAGCGCTGTCCAGTGCTCATGTGATCGAGTTCTACCTTGCCGCCCGTCTTGCGTCGGACGATTGCCAGCGCGCCGCGGTCGGCTTTTAGTTCAAACTCATTCGGCATGTGGATGCTGGCGAACGTGCGCGCAATTTCCTGCGCATTCTCGGAAAGAATTTGGTTGGTCAACTCTCCGCCCGAGCTTTGTCGCGTCAAGGTATTCAGAACGTCCTCAGCATTCACCAGCCGTGTGATCTTCGTATCGCACGCCACGATCTTGTTAGCAAAGTCTGCAACTGCCTTGGTTTCCTTTTCGAGTGCCGCATCGTTCGAACCTTCTTGTGCGATCGCAGTAGCGACCCTTGCCACAAGCTGCTGGGTCATAGAAAGATCGACCGTGATTTCGTTGACGGTCATGTTTGCGCCGATGGCCATCATCGACGCGAGCGCTTTCCTAGCTCCAAGCGCGGCTTCCATGTTGGAGATCTGCTTCTGTACTTCCTTCGCGAGCGCGCCGGTACTGTCGGGAAGCTCGATCGATAGCCGTTCGGCCAAAGCGTCGCATTCGCGCTCGATATCAGCCGATTCCTGCAGGGCGTTCCTAGACGCTTCTTGAGAAATCGAAAGCGCTTTCCTCTGCTCCGTTTGTACTAGCAGCAAATCATCGAGCGATGGCAGCTCAGCCAGTCCGGCTGCTAGCAACCTGTCGGAGAGGTCTTCTGCAGAGAGGCCATCGGCCTGCAACTGCTGAATCTGGCTCTGTACCATGGCAAGGCTTGTGCGCTCGCGTTCGAGCAGTGCTTTTTCCTTATCGATTTGCGCAAGCGCTTCACGAACTGTCGTCGATCGAGCGCCTTCTCCCAGGAATGCCCGAATGGGCTCAAGCGCCGACTGGGCCGCATGGACACCGACCATTTCCTCGTCTGCACGCGCAATTTCAGACTGGAGTAGCGTCGCCTGCGCTGACGTGTTGCTATCGACCTCGGACGCCATCCGGATGAGCAACTGACCGCTCTCGAATTCTGTGTGGCAAACCGGGCAGTGATCGGGATTTGGAACGCGCTGCAGGATGTCTTGCGCAGTTGTACGCAGGCGCTGCATGAGCACTGTCAGGCTGCTCTGGGTTCTCTCCAAGCTCTGAAGAGACGATCGGGCCACGGTTGCCTGACGTTGAAGCTCCAGTGCGCGAGCCTGGGCTGAGGAGAACGCTGCCGCGACGCCGTTGTCCAGCAGGTGCTCCGCGACGTTCCCGCGCACGTCGTTGATAACGGGCGCCAGCCTTGCTGCGCGCGTTCGGAAGCTGTCTTGCTTCTCCCGCACTTGCTTGGCCAACTGCGAAAAGTCCATGCGCGCGTATGGCAACAGCGCCTCGACCGCAGCCATCCGGTCTGCCGTCGTCTGCATGGCACGCTGGGCCTTCGATTGGTCTAGTCTGGCAGCCTTCGCGCGCTCATCCAAGGCCGATGCCTTGCCGACCTCTTCGTGCAGGTTTGCCAAGTGCTGCAGCCCACTTTGGGGATCGCTATGCAGGACGTCGACCGAAGAATGACGAAGTAGTTCAGTTGCTGAGATCGCGTCCTGCAGCGCCTCGCGCAAGGCAGAGATACCGCCTTTGTCTTCCGGGGGCTGGAGCCAACCCAACCGCTTCACCGCGGCAAGCAATTCTAGGTAGAGACTGTCCGAGAGCTTCGGAGCAGTCTTGATGGCATCGACACGCGCTGACGCCGCAGCCTTCAGTTGCTGATGGGTTTCTCTGTCGCGACGTAGCCCCTTCAACTCGTCGCGCGCTTGTTCGATCACCCGTCGAAGGCGATCGGTCAGGTTTTCAGCAGCCGCTCCGAGCACTAGGCGCGTGACGTCGGCACCGATCTGATCCGAACTCGACGATACGCTGAGCTTGACAGCAGCATCTGTATCGAGAAAGTTGAACTTGCCGAAACTGTCCTGAATGCTGACTTTCTTGAGTTCGGTCTTCGCATACCAGTTTGAGTGGCGCGCGCGCAGGCGCGCCGCGTCAGTCGTGGAGGAGAGCTTCTCTGCTGTGTCAGCTAGCTCCAAGGTCACGGAGGTCGGGTCCAGCAAGACGGAGGAACGTCGGTTCCGTCCGCAGAAAGCGAACTCGATCGCTTCGAGTAGCGAGGTCTTTCCCACGCCGTTGCTGCCGACGATAAGATTGACGCGCCCCAACGGGTGGTCCTTCTGCTCAGGCTGAGGCCGAAATCCCTTGATGGTCAGCCGTTTCAGAAAGTGGCCGGCCGCTGCCTTCTCTGCCGGCAGCAGCGCCATCGGAGACACCGGCCTTGCGGCCTTGTCCTTCGAGCCAGCAACGATACGACGAACGGCGTCGGGTACCGAGATATCGTCGTCCAAGATGAATCCTAGCCCGTGCTGCTCTAGCGTTTGCGACCAAGTGGTCGCCAGATCCACAGGTAGTGCGCCACTGGGCGCGGCCGGGCTTCCCTTGGCAAGAAGCGTGGGTACATCGCCTTCACGAACGACCTGCTTGCGGGCGTACTCCCGGTCAGCCTCAATCGTGGTTTTCAGTCGTCCGAACTCAACGCGCGCTGCCTCTTCGTCGCTCGTGACGAAATAGAGATAGTGGCTCCATCGAAGATCAGTGGCGACCTCTGTGGAGAAGTACATCGGCGAAAGCACCTCTTCTTGATAGCGCTTGAGAGACGCGGCCGTTGTCGCCAGCCGATCATTCAGATCGAAGTAGCGGATTGCATATTCGCGAGCGCCGAAACGATCGATCCCGCGAAACACCCCGGGGCACACGTCTTCGAGATCGGGGTATCGACCCCTGAGCATTGTTTCCACCTGGTGGGCATTGATCATGACCTGTCTTCCGCGAAATCCACCGGCGAAGAGCCGGCGGGAATGTCGATGAGATTCGTACCCTGCGGCCCGCGTGCGCCATAGTTGTCTTCTCTGCGAAAGACAACGCACAACCGATCCTGCGCGCGAACGATCGCATCACTGAGTTCGTCGCCGTTCTTGCCCTCTCTGATCGCGACATTGAGCGCGTGGCCTACGACGGCCTGTGTAAGTTTTTGGTGAACGACATCGATCTCCGCATCGTCAGCCTGATCAGCCAGATAGACGAGCGCGGCCGACCCACGCCCTCCGGCGGACGGCTCTACGTTGTGGTGCGGCGTCTCCCGGCGCCATGCAAAGCGGAAGCCATCAGCCAGATCCCGCACAGGCGCGGGCCATGGCACAGGACTCTGAGTCAGTCTGATCGCGTCATGTGCGCGCTGCAGTCTCATTCTGCGAAAGGCGACGCCCGGCCTCGTAGGTTCGATCTCCTGATGAACCGTCACCCTTCGAATCGATTCCTCGTCCCGATCCAACTGGAACGCGTCGAGCTCGTTGAATGTGTACCACGTCGTTGGATTTCCACGAGGTCCGACAAGAAGTTCTAAGGCCCGCTCTACTGCAAGCGGGCTCGCCTGCGATGTCTGCTGCAGCGGACCTGCAATGGCCTTATAGCTGGTCAGCGCGACCGCGAATCCGTCGTGGGCAATCGCGCCGGCTTCCCAGGCATGCACGGCAGCGTTCCATGTCCAGCGCTCTTCGACCGCGACAAAGTTCTTTGGCACGATGGCTTGTTCGCCAGCAAAGAGCAGCTTCTGCTTTTGCAGTTGAAGGATTTGACCCTCGTAATTCAGGAAGAAGGAATGCCATCGTTGCGCCAACAAGCTGTAGTAAAGCCCCCGTCGGTGCAGTTCGTCGATCCAGCCATCGTCCGCGCCAAACTTCGCTGGCGGCGCATACCAAGCGGACCCGGCGACGTTCTTCCACTCTGCAAACTTACCGTCGCCTTTTACCTCCTTGACATTTTGGGCCCAGTTCAAACACAGCAGTTCGACATGGCTGCCGGTGCCGACCGCACACAGTCGCGCACGATACGCCGCATAGTCGGCATGAGCAGGCTTGGGATTGAGCTGGATGTGGATGAGCAAGCAGTTGAGGTGAGCCTCATCAACGTGGCCGGAAAAATCGAAGGCATCCGAGCAGATGATCGACAACAGACTCATCTTGCCGGGGCCACGATTGAATGCGTATACCGCCTGCCCGACGCACAGCGAGGTTTGTTCTATGTCGCGGTAATCCCTACACGCGACAGTCTTGAACTGCGCGAGCAGGAACAGCACTTGGTGCCCATCAGCGTCCTTGGCCCAAAAAACGTAGAGCAATGTGTCCACGTAGCGCCGTTGCGCAACCTGCCGCGGGTCGAGCGGCTCGTGGTGAAACGCGCACTGATCCCCTGCGTTGCAGCGTTCAGCCAGTGATTGGATTTCCAGCGGAGAGATGCTTTCGCAACCAAGAACCCAGAGGGTGCCTACCGGCGGGCGATGTCGTCCCTGAATGATTTCGTCTACGACGGTCCAGGGGACGCAGTATTCAGGAGCAACGGCCAAGTCAGCGTGAACTTGAATCGCAGCAGCGATAAAGCCGCTGCAAAGAGCACGGCCGAGTGCCGCGTCGGCGTGACCCACCCGCACACTATTTGCCTCGACGATGCCGGTGGGCTGCAGAAGAATGGTCCGGTAGGGCTCCCGGACGGGATTGAGTGCCTGCAGTGCGGCGAGCGTGAGCGGGCGTGGCCGCTGGGCCAACAAATCCTCGACGTCGACAATCGTGATTGCCACTGTGCCTCTCCTCCGGCAGATGGCGTTGGCGCTTCGGGGGGTGAGGATTGAATCCCAGCGGTGAACGTACGCCTCTTGTTTCTTGGCCGATCGCAGTGTAGCGAGTCGATCGGGCATGCTCGATTCAACCTCGAGCAGTCCCGCTGCAGGAAAACGAATTCACGAGGTTCTCCGACGCGCAGTTTGGCAAACTCTTGGCGCAGTCCGGCTAGGCATGTACGCGGGAGAGGACCAGGGCCAATGAGGCGGCCGGGATCAATGTTGTCGATTTCAAGCGCCTGCACTGGATGCCCCACCCCAAGACCGCGTAGCGATGTCGCTGCTTTAAGCAGATTCGTCGCGCCAGATGAAGGAGACGGACCGACCCTGGACCAGTTGTCACTATTCGTGCCGGTTGGGAAATTGCACCAACCGCTGACTGGCGATCAAGTCGCGAGACCGGCTGCACCCAGTGTCGCCCTGCCGCTTCGCTCGTCGGACCAAACGGCCGTTCATGGCGAAGCACTTAAACATGTGTATTGAGCCCTCGCCGAAATCATTCGGGAGTTCGCCGCTGACACGACGAAAGTCGCGGCCCGCGATTCACACAGGCGACCCAGCTTGGCCGCAAGCCGGGGTGGACTTGGGATTCGCCGCAATCAATTGCAACCGAGTCCCAGGATATCCGGCTCACCCCAAGCAGCGCGTACCGATAAGTAGTGATTATCGATAGGGACTGAGCCTTCCTGGCGAGAGCCTCATCGATCCATCCGGCTGGGCATCACCATCGTTTGCAATTGATTGCAAAAACTTTCCATAGGGTATCGACCCCGGAGACGTAGCGCCTCATCCTCCTTATTTCCCCCGAATAGGTTTGAGAGAAACCCCATAACGCTGATCCTCTGAATTCTCAATCAACTATTGCACCAACTCGCTCAACCGGCGCAGCCCAGGTTTCTTGAAGCCCATGCGAATGGCCTGCTCCAGAACGTGCGTGTTCGCACCGTGAATATAGGAAACCCCAACATTGACCTTTTTGTCATCCTTCGCTCCGATGCAAAAAGAACCATCCGCGCTCCACACATGAACTTGACCCCACAAACATCGCACCTTTTCGTTGGAGCCAAGAAACTTGCGCTTCACAAGCGTGATGCCGTCGTCATGAAGAAGCGCATCGCCAAAGTGCAGGTCGCGCCCATTTTTCAGCGCTTCGAGCATTTCGGTCAGCAGGCGCACGCAGACCGCTCGCCAGAGCTTGTCAATGAAAGTGCTGTAGATGTCTTGCTTCTTCAGTTCTACAACCGCTTCGGAACGCTGGTCGCCGAAGGCAACCGTGTAGGTCGTTCCCGTGGGTATGCCATTGACGGAATGGCTGACGCCACCCCAACGAACGCGAGTGATCGAGTCCAGCGAGAAGTTCTGACCTTTCCAAGAAACGCCTTCGGGCGAGATGCTCAAGGTATTTTTGAACATCACACCAATTTCCGCACGGTAAGTGATTTCGCGCGCCCACTCATCTTTATGGGCTGCAGCCGTACGGCGCTGCTGGAAAATATCTGCGAGCGCATCCGCATCTTCCTCGGCCCGATCCGCGATTTCAGGAACTTCAGCAAATAGTTCCTGAATCAACCCGGTCAGACGCTGCGAGTGGGCTAGCATGCCGTGTTTTTTGAACAAATCGATGGCAAGGCCACGAATTTCATAGGCCAACTCACGGCTTGGCTCGTGGACGATGCCGCGCGCCTTCGCACTCAGTTGAATCGGCTGCGCGATCTTGTCCCAGTTGCGAGCAATCAAGTCGAGCTTGTCCACGTAGGGCTTGACGACGGTTTCGCCTGAAGACGCCCAGTCACGTACTGTCGTGATGAGCTTGTGGACGTTTTCCGCTTCCTTTTGCAAGATGCCTTGGGTTTCCACCTCGTAGCTGTCCACGAGATCATCGATTAGCGCTGGTGCATGATCATCACCGCCCGAGGTCGCGACATCCACGGTTTCGGTCATCACGTTGACGAGCGTCATTGGCGAAAGTCTGTCGAGCGCATCCTTGATGGCGATACGGTAGTACCGCTTACGCTCTGTCAATTCGGCTTCGATCTGGTCAAGCGCACGCACTTCCGGAAAGCCAGAGACGGCGCGATCCTCATTGATGTCGCGCAGGACCTCCGCCGGGCTGAGCTCTTCGGCAAGGTAGGCGGTCTCCATGATGAACGCGGCCAAATCGTCCGCGTCGTGCTCACCATTCACAGACTCAAATGCGGCGGCCAGTAAGTTGAGGTGTGCCAGCGTAGGCAGACCAGACTCTTCCCGAATCGCCATCGGGTTGTGAAGCAGGCCGTTAACCAGTAGAGATGCTTTACGAGGCGAGACGCCGGGCAGCCACGCCATTTCCACGCTCAGGCGGCTGCGAGGATTCGACAGATCAGAACGAGCCTTTTGGCAAACCTCGTGATCCAGCTCCAACGATTTCTCTTCCGCAAGATCGACGATGCGTCTGCGGTCATCACGTGTCGTCACGCCCAAGGCGGCGAACGGGGACTGATGTAATGCAGTCTTGGTGAGGCGCGACTCCGACTTTATAGGCGGTGGCTGCGGGCTTTTCCGCTGCGGGGCTGCAGTGGCAGACTGATGCTGTCGGGATGACGCTTGGGCAAATGGTGCAGGAGCGACGGGTTCCGATTGCGCACCAAGCGTCGTCAAAAGCTGCGGGTCTTTCAATGCATCCAGCGCTTGAGCAAGCGCCTCGCGCGGCACGGATAACTTCTTGTCGTTGCGAAGTTCGTGACTGTACTGGGCCAGTTGATCATTGGACGACAGATGATCGGATAGTGCGAGCGAAACGGCATTCTCGCTGTTCGTACTCGGCGCAGCATTACAACTCCGGCAGGCAATCAGTGCGCCGGATTTTGCAGAACCGCATTTAAAACAGATTGCCATTGCCATAACGAAATCTACTCACCTCTCGAAAACAGAAACGCACTGGTTACCAACTTTCCGGAATCCCTCCTTGCAGTACCAGTTCGATCCCATGACGTAGGCGTTTTGCGGAACGACGAGGGCTTCGCACTCATTGCCAACTTCTCGGAACCCTTCCTTGCAATACCAGTTCGATCCCATCACGTAGGCATTGGCTGGCAGTCCCGGCCTTTGTTCACTGGGCGACGGAGGAGTCGACAAAGGCGTAGTTGCAGTTGTTGCGGATCGCGGTGACGCGTTCTGTACATCCAGATTACTTGCTCCCGAACCGCTGGAAGTACTTGAAGGAGCACGCTGTAGTTGGAGCAACAATGCTTGATCTGCCACGCCGGTCGCTGCCAAGCCCCTGTCTTGCTTGAATGCGATGATGGCCGAGCGCGTACCTCGCCCCATCAAACCATTAGCGGCTCCAGCCTCGTAACCGAGCTCGTTGAGTCTGCGCTGGATTGCTTGTACCGTCGCATCCGGCGCAGCACGCGTTGGTGCGGGTGTCGACAGCGAGCCAGTGGATGGACGCTCGAATCGGCTCTGGCCTTCAGACTGAAGCTGGCTTCGGTACGGCTCAATGTCCCGCCTCGCACTTTCCAGCGCGCCGCTGCGATAACGGAACCTCCCGCAACGGCTGTTGTAGTCGGCCACCATCGCATTGAAGCGATCCACGTCTGAGTCGATGTAGTTGTTCAAAGCCGATTTCACACCCTCCATGCGGATGTCCTCGGCCAAGCAATAGCGAATCTGAGACGTTGAAAACACCAAGTCTTGCCCAACAGGAGGCATCGATTCCTGCGGGCGAGTTGGCGCTTGCGGTTCAGCAGGCGGCGAGTAACTTGGCGTCGCGGACTGCGCGGGAGGCGAGTAGGCCGGAGCCGGAGAAGTAGGGCTGTTGTCCGACTGCCCGATGAGCCAGAGCACCCCAATAACAGCCGCGATGCCGAGCACCCACTTGCCGCCGGACGATCCAGAGGAAGGCTGCGGAGTGTCTTGATACTTCTCCTCTTGCCTTGGCTGCGGCTGAGCTGTCAGTGACGTCGGAGGTTGTGGGCTCGAAGAAGCACCAGAAGTGTTCGAGGGTTCCTTCTTGGCCGAAGGGGGCGGCGAAGTGGTCACATCGGACACGAGCGAAGAGAGTCCAGCGAAGCCTTTCCTCTCGCCTTTCTTGCTTTTGTCTTCCTCCATAGCCACGAATTCGTTTCCCTAAATGAACCCGATGCGTCGCTTGGTTTCGCCGCCTTCGCGCTCCCGCGCCGGTGAAGAATGCATAGCGGACAGCAGGCTGGCCTGATCCAAGCGTTCCTTGCCGGAACGCGCCGCCAGCCTCGCGCCTTCGCGCACCACAAAAGAGACGTCGGATAGTGGTCTGCCCGCCAGTTCTTCTGCCAGCGGCTTGGCGTCCACATCTGATTCCTTCGGCAAGGACGAGAGCAGCTTATCCAGCAGTGCCTGCACCTCGACTTCACTGGCGAAGTCCACCTTGATAACGTGATCGAAACGTCCCCGGCGCTGAATAGCCGGGTCGATCATTTCGATACGGTTCGTCATGGCGACGATCAGCACGTCGTTCTTCACTGCCTCCGGAATACGGCGCAGGAACTCGGCCACCTCTTCCACGCGGTGATGACCCGAACCCATTTCGCGGTCTGCGAGGAATGCTTCCATCTCGTCGATCACGAGCACGGAGGGGGCGTTTTCCATCGCCTTGTCGAACACCTGCGCGACCTTCTTACTGGTCTCATGGATGTAGGGGCTGGCCACGCTGGAGGCGTCGATCTGGAAGCTCGGCCAGCCGAGGAAGTCAACCAGCCGTTCAACCGCGAAAGTTTTGCCGCAACCTGGAGGGCCATGCAGGATCACCGCCGACGGGAACTCGATGCCGAGCGCCTTGTAGCGGTCGCGGTGCAGGATGATGTCGACGATGTGCTCGTTAAAGAAGGCCACCAGTTCCGGACGCCCGGCAAGCTCGAACGCTTTGTTCGGCTCAGGGGCCGTGCGTTTGGCCTCGCGCTTTTCCTCGGTGGTGATTGACTCTGTCGTCTCTAATGGCGTCTCTTGCTTGCGCTCAAGCGTAATGATCTCGGTAACCTCGAAACCCGCCGCTTGCACGACATCCTTCAAATGGCCCGCACCGAGCCAAGTCATGGACTGACGCAGCCGACGAAAGGATGTGGCTGGAATGTTCGTGCCGCCTGTCAGCCAGTAGCCGAGCACGACGTCATCGCCTGTGCGGGAACTGATGCTGTAGGTTGGCAATAGCCGCGTGATCCTCTCGACGTACAGCGAATCTTGAAGGGCCGACTCCGCGTCAATGTCACGCGTCGCTTTCAGCGCCAGCGCAAAGGCCAGCGCCTCGGACTTGTTGTTAGGGGACCTACCTTCACTCACCGGGCAAAGTGCCTGGCTTGGTGCACTGGAAATCGCTCGAAGCTGGCGGTCGCCGAACTGAAAGGCCTCCAAAGTCCCTTCATCGATTAAGCCTGACTCGATCCACTGTTGGGCCAGAGAGTCTTGCACGACAAGCGCACGACCGCCGCCCATCGTCTCGAGGATCTGCCAGTCCGTGCCTTCGAACAGTGCGACACGCACCTTTGCGCCGTCTGGCAGCTTGAACCCAACAGGCAACCACGATTCCAGTGCCATGATCAGCTCCGCACGATATTCGCGCCCGCCATCATGTCGTCTTCACCTGCAGAACCGATACGGATGGAGTCGAGATTGGCGACGACGGCACGCAGTTTGTCGATGTCGTTGGTCTTCAGTGCCTCGGCACCGACGGCTACCAACTGTGTATGTTCGTGCAGGTCAGCGAAGAGGTACGTGTCTTGGGCTAGCCACTTGAAGCGGTCGATTACGAACCAGTCTTGCCGCCACAGGATCATGAAGTTGCGGCCGCGCAGATCGTCCAGGTGCGACTCGAAATCACTGCTGTTGTTTTCGATGGCACGCTGCGCCGTCTTCACCAAACTGTCGAACGACGTTGCCTCGGTGGGGCGGGCGTGCTGGCGTATGGTCTTCTCAAAGAATTCGACCGTCCTGTCCAGCTCGAGTTGGCGGATGTCCTTCAGATGCTCCTTGCGTGTCAGCGCCAACAGGCGTTTGGCCTCCTGCACGTTGTCCATCGCTTGTTTCGCCGTTTCAGGATCGGTCTCACCAACCTCGATGGTGCCTGCCTGCTCCAGCTTCTCTCGGGCTTGTTCCAGACGCGGGTCATCCACCTTGGATGCCATCTCTTCGAGACGCCCCAACGCGTGTACTGACTGCTCCTGAATATTCTTGGCCTGATTGGTGTAGTCGATCTTGCCTTCCTGACTGGAGTAGTAGTTACGCCCACTCTTGAACGAGCCGCTGATGGACGGCACCGACACTTCCAGCTGAATATTGCCGGAGTCGAGCACTTCGTACTCGCAGATCAGCTCAGCGCCTGCCGTGATGACACCGTCATCGAAGTCTGAAGCCTTTATCTCGAACATGCCGATGAAACGGTTGTCGTTGATGGGGTCTGAGATTTCGCCTTCCCAGAGCTTGAACTTGATCGACCCTGCGCTTCCCGCCTTGAGCGACTCGCCCGCCTTGAAGGTCTTCTTGCCCCTCTTGGGCAATTGGTCGCCTTCGCGCACGAGGTAGTCCAGCACCAAGCGCCCGCCAACCTTGTCGCGGGCTTCGACGGCGATAGAGTGCGAGGCCGGAATCGCGTCGATGCTGGCAGCCGTGCGTGCAATGACGATCTTGTTTTCGCCCAAGGTAACGGGAGCTCCGTTCGAGTCGAATACGAACACCTTGAAGGTGTTATCGCCGGGCTTGGTCAAGCTGAGGTCGACGCTCGCGCCGTCCTTCAGCGCGATACGGCCAGACGACCAGCCCGTATCAAGACTGTCAATCTGGAATTCAACGCCTGCGGGAGCGCGCGACAACTTGGCGACGATCTTGGCCTTGGGTTCTGGCGTGCGCGCGATGTAGTTGAAAGAGAGTTCGAGCGCACCGCCGGCGCTTAGCGCACCACGGGCACTCTTGCGGCCACGGCTCTGTGACGCCCAGTCGATGGACTCGGCGAAAACGGCCGCGCCTTCGGCGACCGCCGTCATCGGGTTCACGTCGGTGGACGGCGCGACGCCAAGCTCGAAAGCGACCTTGTCGCGCAAGGGCTTGTAGTGTGTGGGGCCGCCCACGAAAACGACGCGTTCAACATCGTGCGGGCTCAACCCGGCCTTTTCGAGCGTCTCGCGGGCAGACTGGATGGACTCTTCCACCTTGGGCGCGATCAGCGCGTCGTAACGCTTGCGACCAATGGTGATGTCGATGTAAATCTCTTTACCGGCTTGATCGCTAACACCCAACTCGGTTTCCGGAAGGCTGACGACGGTTTCCTCCTTCTGCGACAAATCGATCTTGGCTTTCTCCGCCGCCCAAGTAGCCATCCGCAGCAATGACTTGAAATGAGGATTCGCGGCCAAGTCTTCGGGCAGATCAAAGTTCTCCAGCAGCCACGGCTTGACGATGTTGTCGAACAGAATGCGATCAAAGTCGCGCCCGCCGCACATGGCAATGCCACCGTGAGCGAGCAGGTTCACCCGTCCACCGATGCTCTCTGCGATGGCGATGTCGAGTGTGCCGCCACCGAGGTCATAGACGACGAATACACCGTCGTTCTTCCGCTTACGCATGACACTCATCACGGCAGCGACCGGCTCTTGCATCAACGCGACACGCCCGAGACCGGCCGTATCGGCGGCGGCCATCGTCGAGTCCTTCTGCATCTGATTGAACGCGGCCGGAACTGTGATGACGGTGCCGGTGTCGCCATCGCCCCGAATCTCCTCCGGCAAGTAGCCGAAAAGCGCACGCAACACCTCGGCGGAACATTCCTCAGGCGTCAACGTGAGGTTGACGGCTGAAAGCTTGACGGGTGTGCTCGTCCCCATGAGCCGCTTGAATAGCACCGCAGCGTTGTCTGGATTCTTCGCGGCGCTGTTGTAGGCACGCGAGCCGACATACTTGTTGCCGCGCCGGTCGATGAAGATGGCGGACGGCGTGACGTCGTGCTGCTCTGGATTCTTGTAGAGGTGAATCTTCTCCCCGTCGAACGAGCAGATCGAACTGTTGGTTGTGCCGAGGTCGATACCGACGTATTTCATGCTTCCACCTTCCTGAGCATTACCGTGCCTTGTTTGCGCAGTCCCTTCGGCCCCATGATGATTGGTTCCAACATCTGATCGACGAGCAGCACGTCGTCAGGGCCAAAGTCGCCCAGATTCAAGGCGGATGCCGCCATTCCCGCGTCGTAGGGTTGCCCCTCGACGTTCACCAGCTTGAGGCCATTCGAGTCGAGGCTCTCTTCGACCTTCTTCTGGAAGTACCGCACCTGATTTACGTAGCGGCCCGACTCACCCGCGTCGAGTTTGCTTACCACCTTGCCGAACACACGCGAGAAGCGCCAGCTCTCAACAGCGATGTCGATCAGCGATTGCTCCATCTGTTCAGTGCCCTCGGTCTGCTGAGTCATCAAACCCTCCCGTGGATTACGTTGTCGGGTCTTGCGGCCTGCTTGCTGCCGTTGAATCCGTCGATATATTCGTGGCTGTGACCAATTGTGACCAAACGTGTGTAGGTTGGTGCAAAGCTTTTCAGGTCCGCGGCCTTTCTTTAGTGCCGTTCCTCAGGACTTCTTGGCGGTGGCGGTTGTTCGCGGGCTATTCGACGCTGGCGAGCCCCTGCCAACGACCTCAAGCGAGCATCGGGGATGCCTGACCGAACAGCTCAAGGCCAGCGCGAGGGCAAAGGTCGAGCGTCCATACCGAGTGATCAAGCAGCAAGGCCATGCGAAGGTGCGCTACCGCGGCTTGGCCAATGACACTGCGTGGCGGACGATGCTGTTCGCTCTGAGCAAGCGGTGGATTGCACGTCGGCAATTCTTGCGAGCGCGGGGTTGAATGCATAGCCGCCGCTTGGCCCAGAGCTTGTGGCCGACCCGAACGTCGGCTTAATTGGGCATACCGTGAGTACGCCCGCCGGCGGCGACCGGCTCCTCACACTGTAGAACGTCAGCGGAGGGTCGAGGCTGTGTGAAAACTCGGACTTTGTGTGGTCGCGTGCAGAGCCAGCCTTCTAGATCGGCCCAGGATCGCAATCGGCATCGAGGGAGGGGTTCTATGACCCCGAAATTTGCGCGTTGGCCGAGTTTTTACACAGCCTCGATCGGTGCCTGCCGCAGGAGGCCTAAGTTGTTGTGCCAAAGGCGGGCCTTTGCTCAACTCACCAGAGCAGCATCCTCGGCTGTCCCCGATCATCTGAAATTGATTGCAAATCCCCGACCGCGGATCGATGCACCAAGAGCTCGTCGCTGCCCACCGATAACGAGCTGTTATCGATGAAAGCTTGAGGTGCCGCCGTTCGGATCGCAACAGTCTCTGGATTTGCAATCAATTGCAAAACAGAGGTCAATCCGAACCGGTTCCTTGATTGGCTTGTGCGCAATTATCAGGACGACGCCAATAAGGCGTCGCCAAGTTTGGCACGACAACAGCGACGATCGCGACTGTCGAAAAACTGACCTTGCCCCTGGAATCCGTACCCCAGAGCCGAGTCACGAATTGACTTGATTGGTCTGAGCCGAAAGCCAGTCTTGCTCGAACTGCATCGGGCTGACGCTGCTTGAACTCCAGCGTGTAGCGCGCCCGCACTGTCTTCCTCCTGTCCGTTCTCTTTGCTTGCATTGAAACACTCAGCAAGGGATACGTTTTTCGGGGACAAGGTCAAACCGCCTAAAAAAAGCTGTCCAGTTCAACCATCCCGAGCGAGTCTCAAGAGGGCATACGAATCAGAGCTTCACGGCGGCAACACAGAAACTATTTTATAGATTGCTGGGATACCAGTCTCATTCAGTTTCTGCACAGCAATAACAAAGGTTTGGCCTTGGTGTGTAACTACAATAGTGTTGTTAGGACGGTATTTCGCGCCGGGGAAATGCTTGTCCATCAGTTGCCCTAGTTGATCGCTCTCTAGGCGCGTGCCAACCTTAAATATGGTCCTCGGATCAGATGGCAAATATTGAGCAGGAGCTTGTAGAGTCACCGGTGATTTGGCGGCACACGCAAATTGCCACTGTTTCTCCCCGATACTCATCGGTCGAATCACTCCCCACTCTAATCCTGGGTCAATTGACTCGATTCGGTCACCTACTCCATTAGCCTGCCGGTATGTATCAATCGACAGGATTCGGATTTTCCGCTCTTTGCAATCGAAGGACGTGACAGTTCTGCTCGATCCATATGGTGAATCCCCACCTTTATTGACTAGAACATCCAAGGTAACTATTGATCCTTTTTTCTTTACGGATCGATTGTCCACTGATATGAGTTCATGATCAGCGTTTTGGCCTATTGGAATCCAATCGGCAGCGTTTGCACTGCAGGCAATTATCAGTAGTGTGAATATGATTTTTATCACTGCGATTTCTCCGAGCGACCACGCTGTGCTAGCGTAGGGTTAGGCCTCAACGTTACTGATATCAAGTCAGAGGTCATCAAGAATCTTCCGTCTTGTCGAACCATATTCAGCCTCGGTGAGCAAGCCGCTGGCTTTTAGGTCTGCAAGCTCTTGGAGTCTTGCCGAGGTTGACTTCTCGGCCGTTTTAACAAACTTAGGCTCAATATGCCTCAATTCGGGTTTTGTATCTTCTGAATTCAGTCCGCTACTGGGCTCCCTCGAACACTGCGCGATTTGCACAGTGGCGGGTTGAGCGCCGAGCTTTTTTTGCGCTTTTGAGAACAGGATCGCACCGCCAATGCCACCAAGAACTATGGCACCAATAAATGCACCGAGATAGCCATTCACCAAATATCCAGCCCCCCCGCCAAGAAGTGCCAGGAACGTAATCCCCCCCTGAACCTGAGAGGAGGCAGTTGTATCTCGTTGGCAGTACGGACAAATCTTCGCGTTTATGGGAATTTCTTTAACACATGAAATGCATTTCACGGCGGCTCCTTGT
The DNA here is from genome assembly GCA_002255905.1 of Burkholderiales bacterium PBB1. Classification (GTDB taxonomy): domain Bacteria; phylum Pseudomonadota; class Gammaproteobacteria; order Burkholderiales; family Burkholderiaceae_C; genus PBB1. The sequence goes on along the minus strand of NKIN01000006.1, from coordinate 100,564 downwards.
GCAACTGGTACAACTACTGAGTTCGAACGTTATAAATAGCAATAGAGGTAGTCACGGGTGAAGGAGTTAGACGTGCGCCTACCTACAAAGCGTTATTCTGCTCGAGCGTGATCGTGAGCACGACGAGCGAAAAAGTACAAAAAGCTTTCATTATTTTCTTTATGGCAGGATGGGACGATTTCGCACTGAAACCAATCGCAGGGAAGAGGGAGTCTGTCTAATCAACCTTCGCTGGCGCTTCATTCATTATTTGGGGAGTTGCTTCGCAGCGTTTAGCGTCCTGTTAAAGCTGACCTAGTGGTTGAGAAGGTGGCTATTGCAACTCGTTTTAGCGAGGAAATGTGCCTTACTAGGCATTAACCAATCTAAAAATTAAAGCATAAATTCGTCCAAACTTCTGTCCGTGGTGCCCCGCGCCAAGCCCTACAACATGCCTCGTTCAGCCATGCTCATCGCGCTGTACCGCCCAACCACCACGTGATCCAGCACGCGAACATCCACCAGTGCAAGCGCCGACTTCAACGTCTGGGTCAGATACTCATCCGCTCGCGATGGCTCGACCGCTCCGCTGGGGTGGTTGTGCGCCAAGATCACGCCGCCAGCATTGAGCCGGAGCGCTTCCTTGACCACCTCGCGTGGATACACCGACGTTTGGCTGAGCGTGCCTCGAAACATCTCTACTGACGCGATCAGCACATGTTGCGCGTCAAGGAACAGGACCATGAAAACCTCGTGGTCCTTGGACCCGATGCTCAGCCGCAGGAAGTCCTTGACCGAGGCCGGTGACGTAAACGCCGGCTGACTTTGTAGCTCTTCTGACAGTGCCCGACGAACGAGCTCCCCCGCACCCCACAGCTTCGCTGCGGCTTGACAGTGCGCGTCTTCAGCCTTCGCCTTAAACAGCGCCGCAAGCGAACCCCGATATAGACGCTTTGCAGGGCGAGCCCCAAGCAACATCCCCAGCAATTCCTGGTCAGAAACCTTGCTGAAATCCGTCCACCCTGCCTTCACAGCAACGCTCCCGCCGCATTGCCTTCGAACAGATTCGACACCCGCAGGTAGCGGCTCAGCATCGACACACTGCGGTGGCCCGTCTGCTGCTGGATCATCAGGAAGCCGACTCCTGCCTGCGCCGCGCTCGTCACGAACCCCGCTCTTAGGCTGTGCCCGCTGTACGCCGCAGGCTCCAGACCCAGCTTGGATACCTGCTCCTTGACGATGAGCGAGACCACTTGGTCAGACATGCGGCGCGCCGTGACTCGGCGTCCCATGAGGGTCGGAAAAAGGGCACCCTCAATAACCGCTGAAGCCACCAACCACGCCTTCACCGCCGCAACGGGACAAACTGAAGTGCGACCGTACGGCACTGCAATGGTCCGACCCAACTGCTCCTGATCGGTCTTGCTTCGCTTCAAGCAGACTTTCAAGCCCTCGGGACCGAAGCGCAGATCGTCCACATCGAGCTGAACGATTTCCGATCGCCTGAGCCCACCGGCGAACCCCAGCAAAAGCAACGCACGGTCTCTCGTGCCCCGCAAGTCGTTGGGCAAGGCAGCCACCACCGCCAGCAGCTCCCGCAACAGCAATGGCGCAGCCCTGCGTTGACTCGCCCCATGTTCCCTGCGCACACCGGACAACACCGCCCGAACAAGCGGATGCTTGGAAGGGTCTGGGAAGCCGTGGGTCACATGAACCCTGCCAATACCGACCACCCGACGCGCCAGTGTGCTGGGTCGATGGACCAGCGCTCGCTCAGCCACGTACCTCGCAAGCGTCATGGGGTCACAAGGCAGCCGCCCACCCCAGCACACAAAGTCCGCCACATCACCAGCGTAAGCACGCCGAGTGGCCTTCGAAGACGATCCGCGCAAATACCGCGTGACCTCCGGCGGCAACGGAGTCCGCACCTCGGGCCCCGGGACCAGCTCTCTTGCAATCAATTGCAAGGACTCTGAATCTGCAATCGATTGCAAACACTCACCGTCGTCCGACGGCCGGGCCCCTGGTAAGGGATGGTTATCGATAGCGAGATGCGGCGTTTGGCGATGGATTTGGCCCCATGGGCGGGGCTTGACCGCCGAATGGTTGCCCCAGATCATGCTTCTTGCCAGATCATCGATTCGCGAACCTCGTTCAGTCGGTCCACGTCCGCCGTGATCGCGGCATACAGCTGAATGCGCTGAGCAGCATTGATCCCACACCGAGCCAGCTCCATTGTTTCGTACCTCTCGCGCAACTCCTCTGACGCGCTGGTCACGATCTGCTGCTTCATGTGCCCGCTGTCTAGATGAAAGAGAGCCAGGCTGACCGCACTCGCGACATCAACCTCAGGCCGACAGTCCCGAGCGAACCGCCGGATTTCTGAAGAGCTCCTGCAAAAGACTTTCAGCATCTTGCGGCCCATCGAGCTGTGCATGTCCAGGGCGCAAAGCGGCACACCGTTGACCCATGCATCTGATCCCGGCAAGCCGGCAGAGTCAACGATCTGCCTCTGCTCGACTCGCGACACCTCCATCGCCAGCGGCAGCGTAAGGGGCATCAGCCTGTCATCGCTTTTGTGCCCGACAAACAGTACACAGCCCTCCATCGACAACTGAAAGGCTTCAGACACCTTGCTCAGCGCCGCAAGCATCTGCGCATTTGGGCGGCCCCGCTTCGCGCACATCAGCTCAAGAGCGCAGGCGCGATCCAACCAGGATGCCTCCTTGTCGAGAGCGAGGGCCAGCAGCTCGTCTTCAGAACGCCCTTGCAGGGTCACTTTGAAGGCCCGGCATGCCGGATCGAATTCCAGCAAGCATGCAAAGTCACAGCAGGTTCTCGACTTCAGGGACCCGGCGAGCGCAGCAACAGCCTCAGCTACTGCCGTCTCCGGCGGTTCCCAGTCGAAAGCGCGCGAGGCACGTTGAGTGACCCTCAGGCAGTAGCTCTCATTTCCAGCGCCAATATCTTCGTACGCAATGACAGGCAGCCTTCGACGCATGTAACCGGGGTTGATACGCTCCAGGCGCAAGGCGCATTCAAGAGCACCCTCGATATTTGAGCGCCGAATTAGCTTCTGGACGGCGCTGGAGAGAACCCAAGAATTCATTAGTTTAGTCACAGATATACCACCTATGTTATTTAACAGAGGTATAGCGTAACTTTTTGACTTGGATAATCGATTGATTTTATATATTGCTTGTGATATTCTCGTGTCCGCAACAATCCCAAACAATACCTGGGTGAATGAGTACAAGTAAGCTATCTACCGATGGGATTCCCGACAGATCGCACGACTACCGTGGAATTTCAGTAAGGCCAGATGTCATTTATCTGCCGAGAAATGCATCGCGGCTACGGAAGTAGATGGCACAAATATGGGTTGTGGGGACTACATCAAGCCATCGCCAAAAGCTCTACGAGATGGAGACGTTTTACAACGTTCTTTTGCCAAGTATCGCTATCCCAGTACGTCGGACGGAAAAACTTCACCTGTGCGTTTTCAAGGGCAGCTCGGAAAAGCTTCTTCTGGTAATCGGTGAAGAAGGAGAGAGCCTCAGCGACTCCGTTTACTCTCGCGATTGCGATGAATAAGGGCCAATTCAACCAAGATGCCATGTTCATAGCCATCAACTTTTCAACGTCATAGATTCGTGCTTTTATGAAGGGCTGCTCAATCTCAAGCACCTGTTTCAACGTCAGGGTTTGAGTCATCCTTCTTTCAAGGCGAAGGGTCTCACCGTATGCGCTTTTCTTGCCATTAGCGGCGAGCTCACTCGACTTGTTGTATAAAACCATTTGCGAGGGGCCGTGCCATTCACCGCTGGTTTGCTCACCAAGTACGCCATCTTTGAAGTATCTCCAGGACAGCCCCGAGCCCACCTTATGCAACAGCAGATCAAGGGAATTTTTGTACAGGATGTCCTTACAAATTTCCAAGTACGTGAATTCACCACCCAGCAAGGCAGCCTGAAGATCACGTCCCGGCTCATCGATGATTGAAAAGTACTTAGCTGAATACTTCTGTAAATCCATCAAGCCTTTGGCGTTGAGGTCCGTTCCGTTCATGTCATAGGAGATTCGATATGACTGACCGAACATAGTCCGAACGGCGATGTAGACATAAAAGCCAAAGATTTTTTCAGGGATGTAAAGCCCAACGCCTGCCGCCTTACCCCCCTTCTCCGACAATAAATAACTGTATGGGAGCTTGAGCTCTTCACTCCAAAGCTTTAAGCGCTCACACGCCCCAGGGAACTCCTGACCAGTACATGCGATGCCAACTCTGAACTTGTCTATCTCTGGTGCCAGAGAGATCGCCATCCCTATTTCCTCCTTACTAGAGGACCAGGACTTCTGATCGCCACCCTACTTGCCCAGGAGGTTCCGAACCGTTTCGTTGTGCCAATACGGGAAGCGCCCGTCATGGCCATCGGGTGCGGGATAGACGTTGTCTCTGACGCGGGAATAGAACGTGGAGTGCGAAACGTTCAAGAGGGCAAGCATGTTTGCTACCCGCTGCCGTCCGGGACCGCCGATGTCTGTCAGCGGGGGCTTAGGCCGTGTGTGGCCAGTTTTCTTCGCGCGAACAGGGCTAGGTGAAGATAACTTCGCAAAGATCGAAGAAGCTTCTAAGTTGAATCTGACAACCATCACAACACCCACTAAGCAGGGCATACGCCCTAAGAACGGAACCGGCCATACTTAGAACCGGGGCGAGTGGTGCGTTGCACACCACCTCATCGCGCACTCCGTTGCATTAATGAGGTCAGGCAATGATAGCCTTAGATATCCATGTCGTCAACTGGAAAATCAGCCTGCCATATCCGAGCAGAAAGCCGCCTAAGCAGGTATGGATACTGGCGGATTTTCCTCCTTGGAAGTCCGCACCTTATCGAGGTAATCAGCCCAGAACTGCATCATTTTTGTTCTTTTATCGACGTATTGAGCCTCGTTATAGCTCGCCTTGACTGCATCTCTTTGCGTGTGGGCCAGCTGTATCTCGATCACTTCCGTTGGAAATTCCATTTCATGCAGGAGCGTTGAGGCGGTACCCCTGAAACCATGAGCCGACAAACCCATGGTGCCAGGTCCGTTCAACCCCATGCGTTCCAACGCACGATTGATGGTTGTGTTGCTCATTGGGCGCTTGGGCTCACGCCGATTCGGGAGCACCAAGCCGTTCTTTCCGCTGGTCAGCTGCTGCTCCTGGAGCAAGGCCAACGCCTGCGTTGAGATCGGAACCATGTGCGGCTTCTTGGCCTTCATGCGCGTAGCGGGGATGCGCCACTGCTTCTCGGCGAAGTCGAACTCCTGCCAGGACGCCTCAATGAGTTCCTTCGTACGGACAAAGAACAGCTGAAGAAGCGCCATGGCGATGGCCGTCTGGCGGGTTCCGGAAAAGGAGTCCATGGCCGCCAACACCTTCTTCAGCTCAGCAGGGGTCAGCTTCTTGTTGTGCTTAATAGAACCTGCTGGCTTTTTAAGTTCGGTCAGATTGCGAATCGCCGCCGTCGGATCGGTATCGGCGTAGTCGTGCTCAATAGCGAATACAAAAACGCCGTGACACCAGACTCTGACGTTGCGAGCCACGCTGACAGCCCCAGACTTCTTGCGCTCTCCGGCCTTCAATTCGGTACGTTCAGCAATTGATTGCAGAACGCTTCGCAGGTCCTTGCTTCGCACCTCCCGAATGGGCTTATCAGCAAGCTCCTTATTGCCAAGGATGTAACGATCCATGGCGAAGCGAACCTGCTTGAACGTGTACGGAGCCCAGTGCTTCTTCTTCACCCCAATCCACGCCTCGACCACGGAGCCGAATGAGTTCAGCTGCTCTGCCTGTTTGGCAGCCTTTTGAGCTTTCTTGGCGGCTAGCGGATGGATGTCCTGCCTGACGAGTTCGCGTGCGTCATCGGCTAGCTTCCGGGCCTTTGCAAGACCGACCTGCGGATATGAACCCAGCGAGGCGGTGTACTCGCGATTGTTCAGCCGGTACTTGAGTTGCCAGTGCTTGCCGCCGGCAGGCGTGATGTTCAGGCGGAGGCTGTTCGCGTCAGCCAAGCGATACGCCTTTTCGCTGGGCTTGGCCGCTTTGATCTGGGAGTCAGTGAGCATCGAGGGCCTTTCGTACCCCCAGTTGTACCCCCAATTTGTCGGATAGCGCAAGCTATCATCAGCCGTCGATCGACTCTAAGTCTCTGATTTTAAAGGATAAAGCGTTTTCATTGGGTAGCGCTGGATAACGATCGTAGTTATCGATCATCAGCAGCATGTGCGCGCTAGCCTTTGTGCTTCATCGGATGCGGCGAGGGCCGCATCCTGAATTCGTACCCATGGAATACCCGCCGGCCGCAGCAACGCGTGGTGGGTGGGGACTGAGGCACCCGAGGGGGTGCGTGGGTGGGGTCAGGCCGATGGCCTGCGCCAATGCCAGCCGGGGCACGCTGCAGAGATGGATCGCGTTGCAAACATCCTGCAATTATGGCTGCGGTTACTCGTACAGGTATCCGATCGGCTTGCCTGCGGTGCGCAAGGGGCGAACTTCCCGGCGCGTGATGATCTGCCCGGCCAGGCCGTCGATCTCATCGCGCTGCGCAGGCGTCCATCGGCACAACTGCTCCATGCCCTTGAGCAAGCCCAGTCTCAGGATTTGCGTGTCATCCGCCATGCCGATGAGCTGGAGGCTCTGGCGGCTGGCGGTCACCACGTCGCCCGTGGACAGTTCGATCATCGGGCCCGCGCCGCCTTTGAATTCAGCGCTGCCTCGGATCACCCGATAGATCACCACCTCGGCTTTGGCGAATGCATCGGTCTCAGCGACGCCCGCGCTGCTCTTGGGCAGCAGAGACTGGCCCTTCGGATCGGTGGCGATGACGTGGCCCGTGACCAGGCGGCCGCTGGGCGCCTCGATGCCCATGTCGCGCACATGCACCGGCATGGGCGACTTGATCGAACCCTCAGCCGATCCCATCGCCAGCGGCCTGTACAGCGCATCGAGTGCCAGCGGGTCCTGGAGCCAGAAACCGGCGCCAACCGGCCGATCGTGCAGCGGGTGGCTCCAGGCCATCCGCGGGGTTTCGGCCTCGTTGATCTGATCCGGGCCGACGATCGTGGGGTTCGGGAAGCTCGTCGGGTCGGTGATGAACGCTTCCAGGAATCGGCCCGAGTAGCCCATGGACAGGGGATCCGGCACCACCGACTGCGGCGCGCTCAGGTTCTCTGGCGTCGACAAGCCCGACCAGGTGTAGAAAAGCTGGCGGTGCACGATGGCGCTTTGCAGCATCACCGTGCCGGGGCCCACGTGATGGAACTGGCCGTCGTAATCGAAGGTGAACACGCCCGAGGTGACCATCACCAGCTGAAACGCCCCTGGCGGCAGGTGAAGGTGGAAATCGGTGGGGCCGGTGTCCTCGCGGTAAATGGGCAGGTTGGTCGACACCTCGTGCAGCAGCAAGGCTTCGTGGTTCGCCTGAAAGCCCTCGTCTGCGCGGCTGTAGAGCGCCTGCGGGCGATACGTCGCCTCGTACTTCGTATCGCGGTGACGATCGATCGCGATGAAGCCTTGGTGGTTCAGTCGTATCGGCTCGCCGCTCGGGCGCGCCAGACCGGCCCATCGGGGATCGACAGCAGCATGCACATTCATGGCGCTCTCCACTCTGTGAGCGTTGGCTGATGCGAGATTCACGCCAGCATCGACCTTTCAGGATCGAGCCCGCCGAGGCGCCTGGGTCTGCGGAGGCTGTGGTCAGACCCGCGCGATCGAGACGGCGGCCAGCCAGCCCGCGCCCGACACGCGTTCGATGCGGCTGCAGGCACTGGCCCGACCTGCGGCGCCGTCCCGCACGGCACAGCAGCCGGCGGACAGCACCACGGCATCGCCAGACGGCGCATCGGTCAGGCGCCAGACCCCGTCGACCACCACCACGGCGAGGGCATGGCCCGACACGACCGCGTCGTCGCGCACGGCCCGCACCCGCCCACAGGCGGCACCACGGCGCGTCATCGCGTTCAGCAACGACAGTGGTGGCCCGAACCGGCGAATCTCGGCCTGCCAGTGGGCATCGCCGCGGTAGACCGCCACATCACCGGGCTGGTGCAGCCGCACCGTCGGCTCGCCATCGGCGCTCAGCTCGAGGCTTCCCGACCCGAGCAGCAGACTCGCCCGATCAACACCGGGAAACGCCGAGAAAGCCGCGCTCTGCTCGATCGTGGCGACGCTGATGCGCCAGTCCCAGGGTGGGTCACCCGCTGCGCGAGGCTGCGCCGTGATCGTTCGGGTACGACCACCGCCGTTGCGCCACGGCTCGTCGGGCAGCGCATCGAGCGCGACCGCGCGCCACGCCATCAGGACACCGCACCCACCCCGTACCGACCGACCAAGGGGCGCCCAGCGGCGAAGCGCTCCAGTGCATAGGGCGCGAGCGAAATGTCTGGCACCAAGCCCAGCGCTTCCTGCGCCAGCACACGTCCCACCGCCGGCGAGAGCTTGAAGCCATGGCCCGAAAAGCCATAGCCCACCACGAGGCCACTCAGGCCGGGCAGGCGGCCGAGCACCGGATTCCAGTCGGGCGTCACGTCGTAGACGCCGGTCCACGAGGACGCGAGGCCCGCCGTCTCGAAGCTCGGGAAGCGCTCGGCTGCCTGCGCGCCAACCGAAGCCACGGTGTCCAGCGACACATCGCCCTGCTCGTTGTCGGGGCCGGGCAGCACCTCGCCGGCGATGCCTTCACTCACCAGCATCTGCGTGCCGCCGTAGCTGCGGCAATACAGCATGCCTTCGGAGCCGAGGTCCTTGAACACCGGCATCGCGTAGGTGTAAGGCTCGGGCCCTTCGAGCGCCAGCACCGTGTGGCGCTCGGATTTCAGCGGCGTTGCGATGCCCGTCCATTGCTCGATCTGCGTGGCCCAGATGTTCTGCGTGCTGATCACGGTACCGGCCAGAAACCGGCCCTGGTCGGTGTCGACGCCGATCACCTTGCCGGATTCGACCAGCAACTGCTGCACCTCGATGCCTTCGATGATCTTCACCCCGCCACGCCGGGCGCAGCGCGCGAAGCTGGTCGCCACCAGGTAGGCGTCGGCAAAGCCTGCCTCGGGCTCGAAGCCGATCAGCGCCGCATCGTGCAGATCGGCAATCGGCAGCAAGGCCTCGGCCTGCTGGCGGTCGAGCAGCCGCACCTCGATGCCCTGCTGGCGCTGACCGTCGAGGGCAGCCGCCAGCGGTTTGAGTTTCGGGCCGTCGGGTGCGGCGATCAGGTAGCCGCACTTCACGAGGCCGCTGGCGGCTTCTTCATCGCCGAGGTAGTTCGCGAAATCGGTGAACACCTTCCACGAGTCCTTCGCCATCGCGACGTTCTCCCGCACCGAGTAGTGCGTGCGCAGGATGCCCGAAGACTGCGAAGTGGTGCCCGCGCCGATCTGCGTGCGGTCGAGCACCAGCACCCGCTGGGCACCCAGCCGAGCCAGGTGAAAAGCCACCGAGGCGCCGATGACACCGGCACCGATCACGATCACGTCGTAGGTTTGCATGCGAACTTGCTTTCAGCGTTCCAGTGGTTTGTTTCTCAGGTGAATGCGCACGCAGCTTACCGGCCGCGATCTCCATGCCAGGGCGAGGTCTGCCTGCGCAGGCTTGACGGCACGCACAAACCGAACCAGTCTTCGGGGATTGCGCTTCTTACGCAGTCTCGCTGCGCTTTCCTGCATGACGATCACCGACGCCGTTCCGCCTTTCCGCTTCCTGCGCGGCACCCGACCGGTGCTGTTGTCGATTCCGCATGTGGGCACGCACATCCCCGAATCGCTGCACGGCAGCTACACCCCGGTCGCACTGCAACGGGCCGACACCGACTGGCACCTGGACCGGCTGTACGCTTTCGCGCACCAGTTCGGCGCATCGGTGCTGCAGGCCACCCATTCGCGCAGCGTGATCGACCTGAATCGCCCGCCAGACAACCAGAGCCTGTACCCCGGACGCATCACGACCGGGCTGTGCCCGAGCGAAACCTTCCGCGGCGAGCCGCTGTACCGCCCCGGGCAGGCGCCGGATGCCGACGAAACGGCACGGCGTCTGGCACGTTACTGGCAGCCTTACCACGACACCCTGGCCGACGAACTCGAACGGCTCAAGTCGCTGCACGGCCGGGTGCTGCTGTGGGATGCGCACTCGATCGCGAGCCGGCTCCCACGCCTGTTCGAGGGCCAGTTGCCCGACCTGAACCTGGGCACGGCCGATGGCGCGAGTTGCGCCGCCGAGGTCCTGGCGCCCGTGGCGGCCATTGCGCAGGGCAGCGGCTTCAGTGCGGTCGTCAACGGCCGCTTCAAGGGCGGGCACATCACGCGGCACTACGGCCAGCCGGCGCGGGGCGTCCATGCCATCCAGCTGGAGCTGTGCCAGCACCTCTACATGGATGAAGACCCGCCCTTCGCGTACCACCCCGAGCGGGCCGAACACTTGCAGCCCACCCTGGCGGCCCTGTTCGGCGCGGCCTGCGATGCGCTGGGCGCGCTCACGCCCTGAGACGATTGCCCATGTGGCGTGCTGCGCTGACCCTGACTGCCGTGCTGTGGCTGGTGGGCTGCGCCAGCACGCCGGGGGGTTCGGGAGGGCCCGCACCGGCGCCGACCGCTCCCATCGACTACACCGGCCGCGACGGCCCACCGGCGGCGCCACCACCGAACCTGGCCGACATCCCCAACGCCGAACCGCGCGTCGAGACCATCAAGCCCGGTGGTGCCAACAAGCCCTACGAGATCGCCGGTCAGCGCTACGAGCCCATCGCCGCCGATGTGCCCTACCGCGAGCGCGGGCTGGCGTCGTGGTACGGGCGAAAGTTCCACGGCCGCCCCACGTCCAGTGGCGAGCCCTACGACATGTACGCGATGACCGCCGCGCACCCGACGCTGCCCATCCCGAGTTACGCGCGGGTACGCAATCCTGCCAACGGTCGCGAGATCGTGGTGCGTATCAACGACCGTGGCCCGTTTCACAGCGGCCGCATCATCGACCTGAGCTACACCGCCGCGCTGAAGCTCGACCTGCTGCGCGGCGTGGCACCGGTGGAGGTCGAACGGCTGACGCATGAGGCGATCCGCACGGGCGCTTGGCACCAGCAGGCGCCGGCGCAAACGTTCGCGGTGGCCGCCACGCCATCGCCCGCACCATCGGTGGTGCAGAACATCACGTCGGCGCCTCCGCCAGCGACATCGGCTCAGCCCGTGGCCAGCGTGGCCGCAGCAGCAGAACCGCCAGCGCCTGACGTCCCGACGCCAGCATTACCACCCAGGCTCGACCCCTCCGATGTGACTCCCGCCGCGGCCACACCCGCACGCGGCTTCTGGGTTCAGCTGGGCGCCTTCCGGCAGCGCGACGGCGCCGACCGCCTGCACCAGCGGCTGTCGAGTGACCTGTCGTGGCTGGCCCCTTTGCTGGCAGTTTTCAACGACCGCAACCTGCTGCGCGTGCAGGCCGGCCCCTATGCCGACCGGGCCGAGGCCGCGCGCGTCGCACAGCGGGTACGCGCAAGCGCGTCGTTGGCAGCGGTGGTGATCGAACGCCGCTGAGCGAATTACGAACGACTCTGTCTGATCAAGCAACACCGAAGCCCGGGCCTCCCGGGCCAAGGGTGGCGCCCCTCGGGGGCAGGAGCGCAGCGACTGGGGGGCTCTATTTAGCCGTCGGCATGACGAACTCGGCGCCCTTGCCGATGCTGGCCGGCCAGCGCTGCATCACGCTCTTTTGCTTGGTGTAGAAGCGCACGCCCTCTTCACCATAGGCGTGCATGTCGCCGAAGAGGCTCTTCTTCCAGCCGCCGAAGCCGTGCCAGGCCATCGGCACCGGGATCGGCACGTTGATGCCGACCATGCCGACCTGGATGCGCCGCGCGAATTCGCGCGCCACGTTGCCGTCGCTGGTGAAACAGGCCACACCATTGCCGTATTCGTGGTCGTTCACCAGCTTCACCGCCGCTGCGAAATCGGGCACACGCACCACCACCAGCACCGGGCCGAAGATCTCCTCGCGGTAGATGCGCATCTGGGGTGTGACATGGTCGAACAGCGTGCCGCCGGTGAAGAAGCCGCCTTCGTGACCGGGCACCTTGAAGGGCTTGCCCGTTAGCGGGTCCACGCGGCCGTCGACCACCAGCTTCGCGCCTTCCTCGACGCCGAGGCCGATGTAGCCCTCGATGCGCTCGAGCGCTTGCTTCGTCACGATCGGGCCCATCTCGGCGTCGGGCTCCATGCCGTTCTTCACCTTCAGCGCCTTGGCGCGCTCGGCGAGTGCTGGCACCAACCTGTCGGCCACGTCACCGACTGCCACCGCGACACTGATGGCCATGCAGCGCTCGCCGGCCGAGCCGTAGCCTGCGCCGATCAGCGCGTCAACCGTCTGGTCCAGGTCGGCGTCGGGCATCACGACCATGTGGTTCTTCGCGCCACCCAGCGCCTGCACCCGCTTGCCATGGTGGGCGCCGGTTTCGTAGATGTACTGGGCAATCGGCGTCGACCCCACGAAGCTGACGGCCTTCACGTCGGCGTGTGTCAGCAGCGCGTCCACCGCCAGCTTGTCGCCCTGCACCACGTTGAAGACGCCATCGGGCAGGCCCGCCTGCTTCAGCAGCTCGGCCATGAACAGGCTGGGCGACGGATCGCGCTCGCTGGGCTTGAGCACGAAACAATTGCCGGCCGCGATCGCGATGGGGAACATCCAGCACGGCACCATCACCGGGAAGTTGAATGGCGTGATGCCGGCCACCACGCCCAGCGGCTGTCGCAGCGTCCAGTTGTCGATGCCGGTGGAGACCTGCTCGGTGAAATCGCCTTTGAGCAACTGAGGAATGCCGCAGGCGAATTCAATGATGTCGATGCCGCGACTGATCTCGCCCTGGGCATCGCTGAACACCTTGCCGTGCTCGGCGGTGATCAGCGCAGCGAGGCTGTCGCGGTGCTGGTTCATCAGTTCCAGGAACTTGAACAGCACGCGGGCACGCCGGATCGGTGGTGTGTCGGCCCAGCCGTTGAAGGCAGCCTGCGCCGCGGCGACTGCGGCGTTCACCTCTTCGGCACTGGCCAGCGCCACCTGGCGCGCCACCGCGCCGGTGGCCGGGTTGTAGACCGGCTGACGCCGCCCGCTGCCGCTGGCAACCCTCTGGCCGGCCACGAAATGCCCGATCTCGGCATTCGAGGACAGGAAATTGGTCAATGCATCCGATGCGCCCATGGCGTACTCCAAGCTCGATTCGTCAGGCGCAGAGTTTAGGAGGGCGACAATCAACCATGTCCTCTACTCCCCGTTCTTCCTCTGGCAGCGGCGCGGCCCCGCTCGACGAGCGCGACATCGATGAGTTGCAGGCCCTGCTCGACCGCGTGCCGGCGCCGCTGGAGCCACTGGACGTCAGCATGGTCGATGGCTTCCTGTGCGGCGTGTTGCTGCAGCCGCAGCCGGTGCCCGCTGCCCAGTGGTTGCCATACCTCACCGATGCCGACGGGCGTGCGCTGCCGGCGGCGTTCGACGCGAAGCGACTGCAGGCGCTGGCACTGCGTCGGCATTCGGAACTGAACGACGCCATCGGCAACCGGCAGTGGTTCGACCCATGGGTGTTCGAGCTCGCACCGGCGAGCGACGAAGATGACGCTGACAGCGACGCGCCGCACGAGACCGATGCCGTCTACCCGTGGGTGGCCGGCTTCGCGACCGCGCAGGAGTTCTTCCCCGGGCTGATGCAGTTGGATGCAAGCGCGCTGACCGCCCCCTTGGCGCTGCTCTACCGACACCTGGACCCCGATGACCTGGAAGATGCCGACGACTTGATCGAGGAGATCGAATCGCTGGAGCCGCCGGCCGATTTGAGTGCAGCGGTCGAGGAACTGGTGCGCGCGACCTTGCTGCTCGCCGACATTGCCAGACCCCGCCCGCAAACCGGCCGACCGAACCAGGCCTCGGCCCGCGGTTCGGCGCGCCGGCATACACGCCGCTAGCGAGCGCGACTGGCTCAGCTGGCCCAGCGGCGGTAGACACCTGGCCGGCCGGGCTTGGACAGCACCCACTGCCACAGCTGGATGTCGCGCGCGCGGAAGGCCCCCGCCGACGACAGCAGGTAGTAGCGCCACATCCGACGGAAGCGCTCGCCGAGTCGATCGGCAAAGCGTGGCCACGCCGCCTCGACATTCGCATGCCAGGCCATCAGCGTGCGGTCGTAGTCGGCACCAAAGTTGTGCAGATCCTCGACCACGAAGCGCCGCTCGCAGGCGCGACCGATCTGCGCGATGGTTGGCAGCTCGCCATTGGGAAAGATGTAGCGGTGGATCCACGGGTCGGTGCCGTGCCCCTGCTCGTTGCGGCCGATGGTGTGCAACAGGAACAGGCCCGCGTCGTCCAGGCAGCGCAGCGCGACGTCCATGTAGGCGGCATGGTTCTTCTGGCCGACATGCTCGAACATGCCCAGACTGACGATGCGGTCGAAGCGTTCGTCGAGCGTGCGGTAGTCGGTCAGCCGGAACTCGATCGGCAGCCCGGCGCAGCGCTCGCGCCCCAGTGCAGCCTGCTCGGCCGAGATCGTCACGCCCACACACTGCACGCCGTAGCGCTCGGCAGCGAACTGCATGAAGCTGCCCCAGCCGCAGCCGATGTCGAGCACGCGCATGCCGCGCTCCAGGCCGAGCTTGCGGCAGACCAGATCAAGCTTGTGCTCCTGCGCCGCGTCCAGCGTCTGGGCCTGCTGCCAGAACGCACAGGTGTAGGTCATGCGGCGGTCGAGCATCGCGGCATAGAAGTCGTTGCCCAGGTCGTAGTGGGCGAGACCCACCTGCCAGGCACGGCCCTCGGTTTGCAGGTTCAGCCAGCGCGAACGCAGGTGGTGCCACAGCAGACTGAACGGGCGCACGCGCGAGGCGATATCGGCGCGCAGCAGGCGATCGAAGAATTGATCGAGGCGCTCGCACTCCCACTCCCCGTCCATGTACGACTCGCCCAGGCCCAGGCTGCCATGGGCCAGCAGCCGCTCGGGCACAGCGGGATCGATCAGCCGCATGTCCCAGGGGCGCTGACCCTTCAGCCCGATGCCGACTTCGGCGAACAGTTCCTCGACGTAGTGCCGCGCCGCGCTGCCCTGGCTTTGCGGAACCGGATGCGTGATCGAAACGCTGCGGACTTTCATCTCTGGCCTCGACGAAGAGCCAACGATGCCTCGATTCAATCAACGATGCGCCCGTGGTGCCAATTGATTGTTTTGTCGGGGCGGGTGGATTCGATTGATCCCGGCCAAAGGGAACGCCCGGGGTCAAGCCGTGGCCATGCGCGGTCGACGAGGCATGCTGCTCTGGCCGTGAAAACCGAAGTCCACGGCGGGCTGCTTGCCGCTGATCAGCTCGGCCAGCGCGCGGCCCGAGCCCGCACCGTGCGTCCACCCCAGCGTGCCATGGCCGGCGTTGATCCACAGCCGGTCGATCGGGCTGCGGCCGATGATCGGGATGTTGTCTGGCGTGCTAGGGCGCAGACCGGCCCAGAAGTTGGGCTGCGTGGTGTCGGCCACGCCGGGGAACAGCTCTTCGTAGCGCTTGACCAGCGCCTCACAGCGCACGCGTGATGTGGCACTGGTGATCGAGGTGTCGTAGCCCGCCATCTCGGCGGTGCCGGCAATGCGCACCTCATCGCCCAACCGGCTGATGGCAATCTTGCGCCCGTCGTCGAGCAGGCTGACGGTGCTGGCGCGGTCCGGATGCTTCAACTTCAGGGTGGCGGAGTAGCCCTTGGCCGGGTAGATGTTCAGACACAGGCCGAGCGGGCGCAGCAGCGGCGCGGTGTGGCTTCCCATGGCCGCGACATAGGCATCGGCACGCAGCGTCGTGATCTGACCAGTGGCCTGCTCGCGCACACGCAGAGACTCGACTGCGCCGCCGGCCTTCTGCAGACCGACGATGTCGTGGCCGTAAAGAAAGGTCGCACCGCGTTCGGCGCAGCGCCTGGCCAGTTGCTGGGTAAACACCCGTGCATCGCCGGATTCGTCGCTGGGCGTGTAGGTGCCGCCGGCCAGCCGCGGGCCGAACGACACAAGGGCCGGCTCGACCGCCAGCACCTCATCGCGCGACAGCACGCGGCGATCGACCCCGTGGCGACGCATCACTGCGGCAGCCGCAGCGCCGGCGTCGAAATCCTGCTGCGTCGAGAAGAAATGCAGGATGCCACGCTCGAGCCGGTGATATTCGATGCCGGTCTGCGCCACCACCGACTTCAACGTCGCCTGGCTGTAGCGGCCCAGCGCCACCAACTGGCCGACGTTGCGCTCGAACGCAGGCGTGTTGCACTGGGCCAGAAAACTCAGGCCCCATCGCCATTGGTGAGGGTCGAGCTTCGGCCGAAACAGCAGTGGCGCGTCATCGCGCAGCAGCCATTTCGCGACCTTGAACGGCGCCCGTGCATCGGCCCAGGGCTCGCAGAAGCTGACCGAGATCTGAGCGCCGTTCGCGAAGCTGGTTTCAAGCGCCGCATCCGGCTGGCGGTCGACGACCGTGACCTCGTGGCCTTCGCCGAGCAAATGCCAGGCGGTACTGATGCCGATGATGCCGGCGCCCATCACGATGACTTTCATGGGGTTCGCCTCCCAGGGAATTGATGCTGAGAGCCATTTTGCGATCGGTGCGTTTCAAAAAGAAGCATCATTCATCAATCACTCGGCACATTAGCAGCGCTTATGAATACCCTGGACCCTGCCGCACTCGATTGCCTGGCCGCACTGGCCGACCACGGTGGCTTCGAGGCGGCCGCGCAGCGGTTGGCGATCACGCAGTCGGCGGTGTCGCAGCGGCTGCGCGCGCTCGAGGCACAGGTCGGCCAGCCGCTGGTGGTGCGCTCCCGACCCCTGCGACTGACCGAGCCCGGCAAGGTGCTGCTGCGCTTTGCCCGCCAGTTGCAGGCGCTGCGTGCCGATGTGTCGCGCGAGCTGGGCGTGCAGCCGTCGGTCGGCGAGCGCCTGCCGGTGGCCGTGAACGCCGACAGCCTCGCAACCTGGGTGCTGCCCGCACTGGACGAGCTGGTGCACGATGGGCTGGCGCTGGAACTGGTGGTCGATGACCAGGACTTCACCCACGACTGGTTGCGCCAGGGCGAGGTGCTGGGCTGCGTGAGCACCGTCAGCAAGGCGCTCAAGGGTTGCAGGGTCGTGCCCCTGGGCGTGATGCGCTACCTGGCAGTGGCCAGCCCGGGTTTCGTCGCGCAGGAGCTGAAGGGCTCACCGTCGGGGCTCAACGAAGCGAGCTTCAACCAGGTGCCCTTCCTGGTCTTCAATCGCAAGGACGACATGCAGCGGCAATGGGTGACGAGTGCGTTCGGCATTGCCGGCGCGCGGCTGAAGGCGCGCTATGTCCCGTCATCGGAAGCCTGCGTGCGCGCCGCGCTGATGGGGTGGGGGGTGGGCGTGGTGCCAGAGCTGCAAGTGCGGGCCCTGCTGGACTGCGGAGAGCTCGTTGCGTTGCGGCCCGAAGTCTCGATCCCGGTGGCGCTGCACTGGCATCAATGGCGATTGGGTCCGGATGGCGCGCCGCCGTCGGCGCGGGTGGCGATGCTCGATCGGGTGGGCGCCGCACTGGCCCGCGGCGCACGCGACGCACTGAATGACCAGGCGCCGCGTGTGGTGCGCGCCACACCACCTGTTCGAGGGGTTCCGCAATCGCAGCTGGAACCTTCTACTTCTTCTGCGCGTCATGGAAAGAGGAAGTGACGCTTGTGTTGTGAAGTGCACGCAATAACGGTGTCAATTCCCAACACTGTCACGCCGCTGTCTCGCCACACTGGCACCATTCTTCGAAGTCGTTCTCATCGGGAGTCGTCGTGCGAAAAGTCCAGAACATTGCGTGGTGGCGCGCCCTCAGCGGGCGATGGGCTGCCGTGCGCAAGGTTCGCGACACCGACGACATGGGCGACATGGGCACGGCCTTCGGGCTCGATGCCTGCCTGCAGGCCGACCTTGAGTTCCAGGCGTTGCAGGAATCGCGGCGCGCGCTGGGTGACAGCACACTGTCCCCGACCGACCGCCTGAACGGCCGCTCGGTGCTCTGAGTCCGCAACGGGTCGGGCCTGCCCTGACCTGATCCGCCCGATGTCTTCGGGCGCGCGCCCTCAGTGCAACATGAAGGCCGACACCACATCGACCGGACGGTGCTGGGTCAGCCAACCGACCGACCAATTCGCAAAAGCGTCCGCAGGCATCGGCTTGCCCATGTGATAGCCCTGCGCCTGATCGCAATTCAGTTCGCGCAGCATGTCCCACACCCGAGCGTTCTCGACGCCTTCGGCCACGACGGTCAGGCCCAGGTTGTGGGCGAGGTCGATCGTCGAACGGACGATCTTCGCGTCGTCGGGGTCGGCTTGCATGCTCTTGACGAAGGACTGATCGATCTTGAGCTCGTCCACCGGCAGGCGCTTCAGGTAGGCCAGCGATGAATACCCGGTGCCGAAATCGTCGATCGACAGCTTGAAGCCCAGCGCACTGAGCTTGTCCAGCGTGGCTTGGGCCCGCTGCGGGTCGTCCATGATCGCGCTTTCGGTGATCTCCAGGCACAAGGCCTCGGCCGGCACTTGGTGCTTGACCAGCAGCGCATCGAATTTCTGCGGCAGATCCTGATCCAGCAGATCGCGTGTCGACAAGTTCACCGACAAGGTGATCATCAGGCCCTCGGCATGGAGCGTGCGCCAGTGTCGCGCCGCTTCCTCGAAGATCCACATGGTCAGCACGCGGATGAACCCGGTCTGCTCGGCAAAGGGAATGAACTGCATCGGCGGCACCAGACCACGCTGCGGATGCTGCCAGCGCACCAGTGCCTCGGCGCCCACCACCGCGCCGGTGCTCAGCGACAGCTTGGGCTGCAGGTACAGACGCAACTGGTGGTCGCTCACTGCCTGACGCATCTCGGTCAGCAGCGACAGGGTCTGCGCGCTCGCGGCATCGATCGTCGGGTCATACATCAGGGCGCCCGCACTGCGATGCTTGGCGGAATACATGGCCACCTCGGCCCGGCTGAGCAGCATGTCGGCATCGCTGGCATGTTGCGGCCAACAGGCCATGCCGATGCCGGCGCCCATGTCCACGGTGTGTTCCTCCAGCGTCAGTGGCGCATCGAACGCACTGGCGATGCGTTGCGCGACCGTCTGCGCGAGTTCGGCATCGCCGTTGCGCAGCAGGATGGCGAACTCGTCGCCGCCCAGGCGGGCCACCATGTCGCCACCGCGCACCGCGTGCTGGGCCAGACGCTGGGCGACTTGCATCAGCAGCAGGTCACCGAAGCGGTAGCCGAGCACGTCGTTGACGTGCTTGAAGCGATCCAGGTCGAGCATCAGCACGGCCACCGACCCGCGACCGGATGCGCCCTGTGTGTCCGAGTGCTTCTGCGCCGTCGCGATCGCGCTGCTCACGGCATCGCGAAACTGGGCCCGGTTCGGCAGCCCGGTCAACGTGTCCCAGTACGCCAGCTTCAGGATTTCTTCCTTTTGAGCCGACACGCTGATGCGCATGCGCTCGAAGGACTGCGACAGCTGCCCGATTTCGTCGCGGCGGTCGTCGTCGCCGATCGGCGTCGCGTAGTCCCCAGCGCCGAGGCGATCGGCCGCGGCAGCCAATTGGTTGAGCGGGGTGATCATCCGATGCGCGGTGAGCGAACTGCCGATGCCGAACACCAGGCAACTGATCACGGTGGTGGCCAGCAACGCCACTTGAAGATCGTGTGGGACGCGTGTCGCTGCGTCGACAGACAACGAGGTCAGCGCCAGCACGCTTCCATTGTCGGAATCCGCCGTCAGCCAGCGAGGGTGCACGCCGAACTCCTCGCCGTTGGCGGTCACGGACACCATGCGCGCGTCCGCAGGAACCGACTGCCATCCGTGCAGCGACAGCCCGTCGTTGGTCTCGCTCGGCAGGCTCGACAGCTTTACTTGCCAGACCGGGCTGTCAGGCGACCGGGTCAACAGCGTCACCTGCACCGCAGCCAGTGCCTGCATGTCGCTGACCAGCCGCTCACCGATCGGAAAACCCATCATCACCCAGCCGACCACCACTGGCGCCTTGATCGGCACCATCACGAACTGATATGGCTGCCCCGACAGCAGACCGATTTCGCTGGTGGTCGAGTCGATCGCGTTCCCCGGTCGCATCACCCGACCCGACAGGCGTGCAGCCAATGGTCCAAGGGTCTCGAGGTGCGTGCCCGTACTGGCCTGCAAAGTCAGTGCGGTGTCATACAGCGCCACCCGCGTGGCACCGATGCGACGACCGTGGTTTTCGAGCGCCGAGACGATGGTGTCGGTGTCCTTCGAATGGATGGCCTCGCGGAACCCGTAGTCGGCGGCCAGCAGCCTGGCGCCATCGGTGAGCTTCTGCGCCCGTTGGCTCAACAGGCTGTGCAGCACGCGATCGCCGACATCCAGGCGAGCAGGCAGCTCCTGCTGGGCGTGGCTTGCCAGGCTGGCACGCAGCGCCGAGAACCCCGCCAGTTGCACCACCAGCAGCAAACCCAGAAAGGTCGCGATCAGTCGCGCCTTGAGCGAACTGCGCATCAAGTTGGTGAAGCCCGTCATGGCTGCGGCACCAGCGGGTTCATGTCGATCGGCAGACGCACGGCTTTGTCGATGTTGGCCGCCGTGGCCGTCAGTGGCTGGCTCACGCCGTCCGACGCACCTTGCAGCCCCGGGTGCCAGACCTTGAGCTGGTAGTTCCCCGCCGCCACCCCCTGGACCCTGGCGATGCCCTCTGCGTCGGACACCGCGTGATAGGGCGTGTCGACCACGACGATCCAGGCCGCCATCTGATCGTGGATGTTGCAACCCAGCACGGCGATACCTGTCTTGTCGAACAGCACTGGCTGGGCAGGGACACCGGAATACAACTTCAATTCGAAGTTCTTGGTCGGCGAAAACGAATAGACGTGATGGCGCACCGTGTCCTGGTTCGGAAAGGCCACGGAAGTGCCCACGGTGACCACGCTGACCCGCGGCACGAACTGGCGCTTCACCTGGGCCACCTGGACGGACGCCATCGGCGGCGCTGGCAGTTTGCCGGTCACCGGCTCGATCATCACCACGGCCTGCGGAAGCGGCTTGCCCGTAGGGTCGGTCACGTTCACCGTCACGGTGGCGGCACCGGCCGACGCGCAACAGACCAGCGCGACCGTGGCGCTCCACAGCGCGAGGCGCCACCCACAGCCTCCCTCCAGAACGCGACCTCTGGGAACTTGCGCGGAAATGACAGCAGATGCGGCGCAATACATGGATAGGGCAGAAATTCGGGGCGCGATGCACGCCGGACCCGGCGGCGAGGATGCGCCACCGTCTGCTCCGTTTTCGGCCGCTCAGCGCGCGACTTGAACCTCCGCGATCACGCCACCACCCAGGCAGACCTCGCCGTCGTAGAGCACGGCGGACTGCCCTGGCGTGACCGCCCATTGCGCCGCAGAAAAGCGCAGCTCGAAGCGCTCAGGTACTGGCGTCTTCTCGCCGGCCACCAGCGTGCAGGCGGCATCGGTCTGCCGGTACCGCGTCTTGGCGGCCAGTGGGCCAGGCCCCGGCGGTCCACCGGCGATCCAGCTGGCGTCGTCGGCCACCAACGTCGTGCTTTGCAGCCAGGGGTGATCGTGGCCCTGAACGACATACAAGGTGTTGGTGGCCATGTCCTTGCGGGCGGTGAACCAGGGCGCGTGATCGCCGCCACCACGCACCTGGGCCCTCGGCTTCAGCCCGCCGATGCCGATGCCCTTGCGCTGGCCCAGCGTGTAGAAGCTCAGCCCGACGTGCTCGCCGATCACCCGGCCACGATCGTCCCTGATCGGCCCGGGCGCGTGCGCGAGGTAGCGGTTGAGGAACTCGCGAAACGGCCGCTCGCCGATGAAACAGATGCCGGTGCTGTCCTTCTTCTTCGCATTCGGCAAGCCAATCTCGGCAGCGATGCGTCGCACTTCGGTCTTGGGCAGCTCGCCGACCGGAAACAGCGTCTTCGACAGCTGCGCCTGATTGAGCCGGTGCAGAAAGTAGCTCTGGTCCTTCAGCGGGTCCAGTCCCTTGAGCAGTTGGAACGAGCCGTCCACTTGCCTCACGCGTGCGTAATGTCCCGTCGCGATGCACTCGGCACCGAGCCGCATCGCGTGGTCGAGGAAGGCCTTGAACTTGATTTCGGCGTTGCACAGCACGTCGGGGTTGGGCGTGCGGCCCGCCTGATACTCGCGCAGGAAATCGGCGAACACCCGATCCTTGTAATCGGCCGCGAAGTTGACGTGCTCGATCTCGATGCCCAGCACGTCGGCCACCGAGGCGGCGTCCAGAAAGTCTTGGCGGCTCGAGCAGTATTCGCTGTCGTCGTCATCCTCCCAGTTCTTCATGAAGATGCCGATCACCTCATGCCCCTGCTGCTTCAGCAGATGGGCACTGACTGCCGAATCCACGCCGCCGCTCAAGCCGACGACGATCCGTCGCCGCGTGCTCACGGCAGAAGATCCGGCATGTACACGCTCGCCTCGGTCGTGATCAGCGTCAGCGGATACCGGCACCCGGCGACGTGGTCCTCGATGCTGCGCAACACCATCGTGCTGCGGTGCCGCGCCGTGCTGGCGCGCACTTCGTCCAGCGTCATCCACAGCGTACGCACGATGCCGTGGTCGAGCGTGCGGCCTGGCAAGGGCTCGCCGACCGTACCCGAGTAGGCAATGCGCAGGTACGTGAGGTCCTCGCCGCGCGCGGGCCGCTGAAAGCGCCCGAGGTAGATACCGACCACGGCGAGCGGAGTGAAAGCGCAGCCGGTTTCCTCCAGCACCTCGCGAACCGCACCTTCCTGCGGCGACTCGGCCGGATCGAGGTGCCCGGCCGGGTTGTTCAGCCGCAGCCCCTCCGGGGTGTGCTCTTCGATCAGCAGAAAGCGACCGTCCTTCTCGATGACTGCCGCCACGGTGACGTTGGGTTTCCAGCGCTTTTTCATGGCCTTCATGGTACCGGCGGCACAGGGATCAACCCGCAGACGGGGTTGCGATCCGGCGCTCTGGCCGATGGCGCAGGCAGGCGGTCCGCTGAGAAGCCCGTAATCTGAGGACAATAGCGGCTTGGAGGAGCAGCGCAGGGGCGCTCTCGATGGGTCTGAGGAGGCATTGATGCTGATAGGCGTTCCGCTCGAAACGGCAGCAGGAGAAACGCGGGTGGCGGTCACACCCGAAACCGCCAAGAAGCTGAAAGCCCTGGGACACACGCTGCGCATCCAGTCGGGTGCGGGTGTCGCGGCCAGTGCCACCGACGCGGCCTACACCGCCGTCGGAGCCGAGATCACCGACGCGGAGGGTGCCTTCGGCTGCGAGCTGGTGCTGAAGGTGCGCGCTCCCGGCGTGGCCGAGTTGCCGCTCTTCAAACCCGGGGCCGCACTGGTCGGCATGCTGAACCCCTTCGACGCCGAGGGCCTGCAACGGCTGGCTGCGGCAGGGCTCACCAGTTTCGCGCTGGAGGCCGCACCGCGCACCACCCGTGCGCAAAGCATGGACGTGCTGAGTTCGCAGGCCAACATCGCTGGCTACAAGGCGGTGATGATCGCGGCCGACCGATACCAGCGCTTCTTTCCGATGCTGATGACGGCCGCCGGCACGGTCAAAGCCGCCCGGGTGGTGATCCTGGGCGTGGGCGTGGCCGGTCTGCAGGCGATTGCCACGGCCAAGCGGCTGGGTGCGGTGATCGAGGCCAGCGACGTGCGCCCGAGCGTGAAGGAGCAGGTCGAATCGCTGGGCGCCAAGTACATCGAGGTGTCCTACGACACGCCCGAGGAAAAGGAAGCGGCCGTTGGCGTCGGCGGCTACGCGAAGCCAATGCCGCAAAGCTGGCTGGACCGCCAGAAGGTCGAGGTGGCTAAGCGGGTGGCGGCAGCCGACATCGTGATTTCCACCGCCTTGATCCCGGGCCGCGCGGCTCCCACGCTGATCACCGAGGACATGGTCAAGGCCATGAAGCCGGGATCGGTGATCGTCGACATCGCCGCGGGCAAGGGCCCGAACGGCGGCGGCAACTGCCCGCTGTCAGAGGCCGACAAGACGGTGATCAAGCACGGCGTCACGCTCGTCGGTGAAACCAACCTGCCGGCGCTGGTTGCTGCCGATGCGTCGGCGCTGTATGCCCGCAACGTTCTCGATTTCCTGAAGCTCGTGATCACCAAAGAGGGCGCGTTCAACGTGCCGATGGACGACGACATCGTGGCCGCCTGCCTGATGACACAAGCCGGCGAAGTGAAGAGGAAAGCATGAGCGTCGCAAGGGACGGCCAGTACAGTCTGGCTAGCAATCCACCAGGCACGGAACGGTCTTCGCCCAACCGTCGACCTGGCGCCGCCTCTGGACGCACGAGCACAACGACGTGGGGGCCGACATGAACAGAGTCATGCTGCGGGCCAAGCTGCACCGCGCGACCGTGACCGAAGCCGATCTGCACTACGAAGGCTCGTGCGGCATCGACAGCGCGCTGCTGGAACAGGCCGACATGAGCGAGTTCGAGCGCATCGAGCTCTACAACGTGAACAACGGCGAACGCTTCTCGACCTACGTTATCAAGGCGCCGCCTGGCTCTGGCGTCATCTCGCTTAACGGTGCTGCGGCGCGGCGCGCCCAGGTCGGCGACCTGCTGATCATCTGCACCTACGCGACGATGACCGACGCCGAGGCGGCCGCCTACAAGCCGAAGGTGCTGTTGCTCGATGAGCGCAACCGGATCACGGAAATTCGCAAGTTCTGAGACCTGACGCAGGCCTCTTTCTGACCCCTCACCTGGAGAACGACGGATGGACATCATCTCGCCGACCATCACCAACCTGATCATCTTCGTGCTGGCGATCTACGTCGGCTACCACGTCGTCTGGACGGTCACCCCCGCACTGCACACGCCTCTGATGGCGGTGACGAACGCCATCTCGGCGATCGTCATCGTTGGTGCGATGCTGGCGGCGGCGCTCACTGAAACCACGCTCGGCAAGACCATGGGCGTGCTGGCGGTGGCGCTGGCGGCGGTGAACGTGTTCGGCGGCTTCCTGGTCACGAGGCGGATGCTGGAGATGTTCAAGAAGAAGGACAAGAAGGCCGTTGTGCCGGAGGCCTCCAAGTGAGCCTGAACCTCGTCACGCTGCTCTATCTGATTGCGAGCGTCTGCTTCATCCAGGCACTCAAGGGGCTGAGCCACCCGACCACCTCGATCCGCGGCAACCTGTTCGGCATGGTCGGCATGGCCATCGCCGTGGCCACGACGGCGGCCCTGATCGTCAAGCTGGCCGATGGGCATTTGGGCGGCATGGTCTGGGTGCTGGGGGCGCTGTTGGTGGGTGGCGGCATTGGCGCCACCATGGCCAACCGCGTCGAGATGACCAAGATGCCGGAACTCGTCGCCTTCATGCACAGCATGATCGGTCTGGCGGCGGTATTCATCGCGGTGGCCGCAGTGGCTGAGCCCTACGCCTTCGGCATCGTGGCCCATCCGATCGATGGCGTGGTCGTGCCGATCCCCACGGGCAACCGGCTGGAGCTGTTCCTGGGTGCGGCCATCGGGGCCATCACCTTCAGCGGCTCGGTGATCGCCTTCGGCAAGCTGAGCGGCAAGTACAAGTTCAGGCTGTTCCAGGGCGCACCGGTTCAGTTTGCCGGACAGCACAAGCTGAACCTGGTCCTCGGTCTGAGCCTGCTGGGCTTGGGCCTGGTGTTCATGTTCACAGGCAGCTGGACCGCATTCTTCGCCATGCTGGCGCTGGCCTTCGTGATGGGCGTGCTGATCATCATCCCGATCGGCGGGGCGGACATGCCGGTGGTGGTGAGCATGTTGAACAGCTACAGCGGCTGGGCGGCAGCCGGCATCGGGTTCAGCCTGAACAACGCGATGCTGATCGTCGCCGGCAGCCTGGTTGGCAGCTCGGGCGCGATCCTGAGCTACATCATGTGCAAGGCCATGAACCGCTCGTTCTTCAACGTGATCGGCGGCGGCTTCGGTGGTGAATCGGCCTCGGCAGGCGGCGGCAAGGCCGAGGCCCGGCCAGTGAAGAGCGGCAGCGCCGACGACGCGGCCTTCGTGCTCGGCAACGCAGAGACCGTGGTCATCGTGCCGGGCTACGGTCTGGCCGTGGCCCGCGCCCAGCATGCGGTGAAGGAACTGGCCGCCAAGCTGACCGAAAAGGGCATCACGGTGAAGTACGCGATTCACCCAGTCGCCGGTCGCATGCCGGGCCACATGAACGTGCTGCTGGCCGAGGCCGAGGTGCCGTATGACCAGGTGTTCGAGATGGAAGACATCAACGGCGAGTTCGGTCAGGCCGATGTGGCGATCATCCTGGGCGCCAACGACGTGGTGAACCCGGCTGCGCTTACCAAGGGCAGCCCGATCTACGGCATGCCCATCCTTGAGGCGTACAAGGCCAAGACCATCATCGTCAACAAACGCTCGATGGCCGCCGGCTATGCCGGCCTCGACAACGAGCTGTTCTACATGGACAAGACCATGATGGTGTTCGGCGACGCCAAGAAGGTGGTCGAGGACATGGTCAAGGCGATCGAGTGAGGTAGTCGAGGCGGGCGGGTACGAACCTTGCGAATTCCCGTCGATGCTGGCGGGACACAAGAACTCATCGACACGCACCGCCGTCATCGCCGGCGCGGTCGACACGCTGATCACCCTCGGCGCACTGCTGGCAGCGCAGTCGTCGGTGCTGCTGGCCGACTTCCTGAAGACGGCGCTCGAGTTCGTCGCGGTGTTGCTGGCCTGGCTGGCCATGCGGCACCTGGCGCGCGGTGCGGGTGATGCCTACGACTACGGCATCGGCAAGCTGGAAAACCTGTCGAGCCTGATCGTCGCCGCCCTGATGGGGCTGGTGTTCATCGTCATCACCGTCAATGCCGTGCGTGGGTTGCTGTCGCCGTCGCACGTCGGTGGCATCGGCGTGGCCATCAGCCTGGTGGCACAACTGGTCTTCGGCAGCATCAACGGTTGGCTGTGGCGGCGCTGCAAGCGGGCTGCCCAAGCCGAAGATTCGCCGCTGATGGCCTCGCAGGCGAAGCTGTTTTTCACCAAGCTGTTCGGCAATGTGTTCATCTTCGGGTCGCTCTCGCTGAGCCTGCTGCTGGCCGATCAGGCCTGGTCGGTCTACATCGACCCGATCGCCTCGCTGGTGATCGCTGGCAGCATCCTGATCTCGGCCATCGGGGTGTTCTCCAGTTCGGTCTACGACCTGCTGGACGGCACGCTGGAAGAGAAGGACAAGCTCGACATCATGCGCGAGCTGGTGCTGCACTTTCACCGCTACGACCGGCTGTACGGTGTGCGCTCACGGCGGGCCGGCAACCGGGTGTTCATCGACATCCACGTCGGCTTCGATGCCGAGCGGCGCCTCGGCGATGTCGAGCAGGACATCGCCGCGATACGCGCCGGTGTGATGCGCCATTTCAAGAATGCCTGTGTGACGGTGGTGCTCGGGCCGGAGCACAGCAGCCCCTCACAGTGACGGCAAGCTGTCGGATCACCTGATGGAGGGTCTTGAACGATCCTTCAGAATGCGGCGGTCGCAATGGAGCCGGGGCGCCATGGAAAAAATCTGGCTCAAGCATTACCCACCAGGCGTGCCAGCGCTGATCAATGTCGCCGAGTGCGATTCGCTGGTCGCCTTGCTGGATGACAGCTTCCGCAAGTACCGCGATCTGCCGGCGTGCAAGTTCATGGGGCACACGCTCAGCTTCGGCGAGATCGATGCGCTGTCGACCGCCTTCGCGGCCTGGCTGCAGGCGCAGGGATTCGTCAAGGGCGATCGGGTCGCGGTGATGATGCCCAACGTGCCGCAGTACCCGGTCGCCGTGGCGGGTGTGCTGCGCGCAGGCTGCGTGGTGGTCAATGTGAACCCGTTGTACACGCCGCGCGAGCTCGAGCATCAACTGAAGGATTCCGGCGCGACCGGCATCGTGGTGCTGGAAAACTTCGCGGCCACGCTGCAGCAGGTGATGTCATCGGTGGCGGTGCGCAAGATCGTGGTCACTGCATTGGGCGACCTGCTGCGCGCGCCCAAATCGTGGATCGTCAACACGGTGGTGCGCCATGTGAAGAAGCTGGTGCCGCCGTACGAATTGCCCGGCGCCGTGCGCTTCAGTGCCGCGCTGTCTGCCGGGCGGCAACAGGTGCTGCGGCCAGTTGCCGTGGGGCCGGACGACATCGCGGTGCTGCAGTACACCGGGGGCACCACCGGCATCAGCAAGGGCGCGGTGCTGCTGCACCGCAACCTGGTGGCCAACATCCTGCAATCCGAAGCCTGGTACGGCCCGGCGCTGAAGAAGATCCCGCCGGGTGTGCAGATCCTGACAGCGTGCGCGCTGCCGCTTTATCACATCTTCGGTTTCAACACGAACATGATGCTGGGCCTGCGCATGGGCGGCTGCAGCCTGCTGATCCCCAATCCACGCGACCTGCCCGCCCTGTTCAAGACGCTGGCCGGCGAGCGCATCCACAGCTTTCCGGCCGTCAACACGCTGTTCCGCGCGATGGCCAGTCACCCCGATTTCGACCGCGTGGACTGGAGCCAGCTGGTCATCTCGGTGGGCGGCGGCATGGCGGTGCACAGTGCGACCGCACAGCTGTGGCTGGAGAAGACCGGCTGTCCGATCGTCGAGGGCTACGGCCTGTCGGAGACCTCGCCGACGGCCAGCTGCAACCCGATCGATAGCACCAGTTTCAGCGGCACCATCGGCCTGCCGATGCCCAACACCGAGATGACCCTGCTCGACGACGCCGGCCAGGAAGTTCCGCTGGGCACGCCTGGCGAAATCGCGATCCGCGGGCCACAGGTGATGGCCGGCTACTGGCAGCGGCCCGACGAAACCGCGAAGGTCATGACCCCCGATGGCTATTTTCGCTCGGGCGACATCGGTACTGTCGACGAGCGCGGCTATTTCAAGATCATCGACCGCAAGAAGGACATGATCAAGGTCAGCGGCTTCAACGTGTACCCCAACGAGGTCGAAGAGGTGGTGTCGCAACTGGCCGGTGTGGCCGAATGCGCTGCCGTCGGCGTGCCCGACGAGAAATCCGGGGAGGCGATCAAGCTGGTCATCGTGCGCAGCAACCCGCAACTCACCGAGGCCGACGTGCGCCACCACTGCGAAACCCTGCTGGCGGGCTACAAACGGCCGCGGGTGATCGAGTTCCGCACCGACATGCCCAAGACCAACGTCGGCAAGATCCTGCGCCGCGTTCTTCGCGACGGCACCTGACGCCGCACCTCATTTCACCAATGCTCCCCCGCTTCTTCGTTCCACCACCGCTGAAGGCGGGCGAGCGCTGCGTGCTGCCACCTGGACCCACCCGCCATGTGCAGGTGCTTCGGCTGCAGCCCGGCGATGCGATCACGCTGTTCGATGGCCACGGTGGCGAATGGCAGGCGTGCATCGAGCAGATGGGACGCAGCGTGGTGTCGGTACAGCTTCTGTCCCATCAGCCTGTCGACCGAGAGCTGGACTTCGACGTGACGATCGCGTTGGGCATGCCGGCCAACGAGCGGATGGACAGCGTGGTCGAGAAAGCGACCGAGCTCGGTGTCGCGGCCATCCAGCCCTTGATCTGCGAGCGCTCGGTGCTGAGGCTGACCGGTGAGCGGGCCGACAAGAAGGTGGCGCACTGGCAAGCGGTGGCCGCAGCGGCAAGTGAGCAATGCGGTCGAACGCGGGTGCCGACGGTGCAGCCGGTGCGCGCCTTGTCGGCCTGGCTCGCGGGATTGGTGCCCGGATCGATGGGCCGGCGCCATGTGCTGAGCCTGCGGGCCGGTGGCCACAACATCGCTGCCGCACAGGCTGGTGAACCACTGCTGTTCCTCAGCGGCCCCGAAGGTGGCCTGTCAGAGGCGGAGGAACAGGCTGCGTTGCAGGCCGGATTTCAGCCGCTGTCGCTCGGGCCCCGTGTGCTGCGCGCCGACACTGCGCCGCTCGCCGTGCTGGCCACCCTGGCGTTGTCCGCGCGCTGATCGCGGGGCGCGACTCAGCGCGATGAACCGGGGTCGCTGCGCATGGTGCCTGCCACCAGATCGAAGCGGAACAAGCGGCATTCGATCGGCCCGTTCCACATCGGGGTGCGCCGCGACTCCTTCAAGCGCATCGCCCCGGGCAGCTTCATGTCGGGACTGAGTACGTGGGCTGTCCAGCCCGCCGGGTGGCGCGTATAGGCGCGCTTCCAGTGGGCGCTGAGGCGCGCAAAGAAGTCGTCCGGCAGATCCTTGTTGCCTGGGTCGGGGTCAGGCGACCTCGGCGAAGACGCTGCCTTGCCGGCCACGGCGATGCGCTCTCCATACGGCGGGTTCAGCATCAAGGTGCCAGGCAGGTCGTCGGGCAACTCGGGCGCCGGGCGTTCCAGCGCGTCGCCGCCATGGAACGTGATGGCCGCCTCGACACCCGCACGCTGCGCATTGCGCCGTGCGAAATCGACCATGCGGAACGACACGTCACTGGCGTGGATCGGCACGGCCGAGGGATGGATGCGCGCCTGCGCGTGGCTGCGCAGCCGCTGCAGCTCGGCACGCATCTCGGGCGTGGCAAATGGCAGCAGGCGTTCGAAGGCGAACCGGCGCTTCAGGCCCGGCGCGATGCCGCAGGCGATCTGTGCAGCCTCGATCGCGATCGTGCCCGAGCCGCAGCAGGGGTCGTGCAGCGCGCCACCCGCCTCGGGCGTGCCGCGCCAGCCGGCGGCGGCGAGCATCGCCGCGGCCAGTGTTTCCTTCAGCGGGGCATCGCCCTTGTCTTCACGCCAACCGCGCTTGAACAGTGGCTCGCCGGAGGTGTCCACATACAGCGCCGCGCGCTCTTCCCCGAGATGCAACACCAGCGCCAGGTCGGGGTTGCGGATGTCGACGCTCGGCCGCTCGCCGGTGGCGTCGCGCAACACGTCGCAGACCGCGTCCTTGATGCGCAACGCGGCGAAGTTGAGGCTGCGCAGCGGGCTGCGGTGGGCGGTGGTGTCGACGCGCAAGGTGTGCTGCGGCGTGATCCACTGCGTCCAGGACACGCTGGCGGCCAGGTCGTAGAGCGCCTGCTCGTCGCGGTACGGGCCTTCAGCCACCTCGACCAGCACCCGCTGTGCGAGGCGCGATTCGAGGTTGAGCACCATCACCTCGCTCGGGCCGCCATCGAGCGCGACACCGCCGCGCAGGGCGTGCACTTCAACCGCCGGCAACACGCGCCGGACTTCGTCGGCCAGCAGCGCCTCGACACCGGCAGCGCAGGGCAGAAAGAAGGAAGCGGTCATGCGGGTTCGGCGGGCAGCCCGCTCACATCGTCTTGCGCAGATTGGCCGGCGCGATGCGCAGCGCCTCGCGGTACTTGGCCACGGTGCGGCGCGCCACCTGGATGCCCTGCTCCTCGAGCATCTTGCTGAGCTGGCTGTCCGAGAGCGGCTTCAGCACGTTCTCCGACGCAACCAGCTGCTTGATCAGTGCGCGCACTGCGGTGCTCGAGGCATTGCCGCCGGCTTCGGTGTTCAGCGACGAGCCAAAGAAGTACTTCAGCTCGAAGGTGCCGAACACCGTGGCCATGTATTTCGCGGTGGTCACGCGCGAGATCGTCGATTCGTGCAGGCCGAGCTCGTCGGCGATCTCGCGCAGCACCAGCGGCTTCATCGCGATTTCGCCGTGGGTGAAGAAATTCTTCTGCCGCTCGACGATGGCCTGCGACACCCGCTGGATGGTGTCGAAGCGCTGCTGGATGTTCTTCATGAACCAGCGCGCTTCCTGCAGCCGCGAACTCAAGCCGGCATGGCTGCCGTTGGCCGATGCGGCACCGCGCCCCTGGCGTATGGCCTGCGCGTACAGGTCGTTGATGCGCAGTTTGGGCATCACGTCGGGGTTGAGCACGACCTTCCAGCTGCGGCCCGACTTCTGCACGATCACGTCGGGCACGATGATGTTGGCCTCGGCACGCGAGAACGGTCGCCCGGGCTTGGGCTCCAGCACCGTGATGAGCGCCTGTGCCTGCTTGACCAGCTCTTCATCGGCCCCCGTCACCGCCATCAACTTCTTCAGATCGCGGCGCGCCAAGAGCTCCAGGTGGTGCTTGCAGATCATGATCGCGATCATCTGCGCCTCGCTGCGCGGCAGCAGGCGCAGTTGCAAGGTCAGGCACTCGGGCAGGTTGCGTGCACCGACACCGATCGGGTCCATGTTCTGCAGCCACTTCAGTGCGCAGCCCAGACGCTCCATCAGCTCCTCGTGCCGTGCCGCGTCGTCGCCGGCCAGCGCCTGCGCGATGTCTTCCAGGCTGTCGGCGAGGTAACCGTCTCCGTCGAGGGACTCGATCAGCACCTCGATGGCGGCAGCATCTTCGGGCGACAGGCGCATGCCGAGCAACTGGGCCCGCAGGTGCTCCTGCAGGCTGGTTTGTGCGGGATTGCGGTCTTGCGGGTCGAAGTCTTCGCCGTCGTTGCTGGTGCCGGACTTGCCCGGCGTTTCACGGATGCCGTCGAAATCATCGCGCTCGGTGCCGTTTTCCCAGTCGTCGCGCTCGGTGGTGCCGAAGTCGCTGCCGTCCATGCCGGGCGCGTCATCGCCACCTTCGCCGCTGGCTTCCGACGGTGTGTCGGCGCGTTCGGTTTCGCGCTCGGCCACCCGCTCGGTCGCCGAAGTGCGCTCGACCATCGGCTCGAAGGCGCCGACCGCATCGTCTTCCGGTTCGAGGAACGGGTTCTGGTCGAGCATCTGCTCGACTTCCTGGTGCAACTCGAGCGTGGACAGTTGCAGCAGCCGGATCGACTGCTGCAGCTGCGGCGTCAACGCCAGATGCTGCGATAAGCGAACCTGTAACGAAGGCTTCATTGCGCCGCGAACACAGCAGTGCTGCGTAGATCAAGCCACGCCCGCGGATCGGGTCTCCCGAGCCGCCAGGCGGCGCCCCCTGGGGGCAGGAGCGTAGCGACTGGGGGGCTCACATTCGGAAGTGTTCGCCAAGGTACACCTTGCGCACGTCGGGGTTGTCGACGATCTCCGCAGGGGTGCCTTCGGCCAGCACCCGGCCTTCACTGATGATGTACGCGCGGTCACAGATGCCCAGCGTCTCGCGCACGTTGTGGTCCGTGATCAGCACGCCGATGCCGCGCGTCTTCAGGAAACTGATGATGCGCTGGATCTCGATGACCGCGATCGGGTCGACACCGGCGAACGGCTCGTCGAGCAGGATGAAGCGGGGCTGGGTCGCCAGCGCGCGGGCGATCTCAACTCGACGCCGCTCGCCGCCAGACAAGGCCAGCGCCGTCGAGTCTCGCAACTTCTCGATGCCGAGGTCGCGCAGCAGACCTTCGAGCAGATCGTTGATCGCTGCCGGCTTCAGCGCCCGGCCGTCGGCATCGACTTGCAGCTCGAGCACCGCACGGATGTTTTCCTCGACATTCAGCTTGCGAAAGATCGAGGCTTCCTGAGGCAGGTACGACAGGCCGAGTCGCGAACGCCGGTGGATCGGCAGCCGATCCACACGCTGACCTTCGATGGTGATCTCGCCCGCATCGGCAGGCACCAGGCCCACGATCATGTAGAAACTGGTGGTCTTGCCTGCGCCGTTGGGGCCAAGCAGCCCGACGACCTCGCCGGCATCGACCGACAGGTGTACGTCGGTGACCACCTTGCGCGCACCGTAGCTCTTTTGCAGCCCGGTGGCACTCAAGCGGTGCGCGGCGGGCGATGCCTGGGTTGCGGCGGTACTCAACGCTTGTCGCCCAGCGAAGGACTGGATCGCAATGTGGCACCTGGCTGGGACGCGGCTCCGGAGGCGGGCGCAACTTCGCGTGGCGTCAGCACAGCACGAACCCGGCCGCTGGGGTTGGTGGGCGTGGCCGCGGCCGCACCACCCACCACACTGAAGACCTCGGCCACGTTGTCGTAGACGATGGTGCTGCCTGCGGTTTCGTCGGCCAGCACCGCGCCACGGTATCGGCGGATCACGGCGCGGTTGATGAACCGCACCACATCGGCCTTGCCGTCGTACTCGATGCGCTCGCCTTCGCCTTCAATGTATTCATCGAGGCCCTCGCGCTTCTGGCGGAAGATCGCCCGCTTGCCCTCGTCGGCCGTCGCGATGCCGAACTGCGCGCCATCGGGCGACTGCCGTACCTCGACGTGCCCCGCGCGCATCGACATGGTGCCCTTGGTGACCACGACATTGCCGGTGAAGATGCCGAGCTGCTTGGCATCGTCGTAGCGACCGTTGTCGGCCTCGACGTTCAGCGGCTTGTTGCGATCGGCCTTTTCAGCATGGGCCGGGTGCCAGCTCAGCGCGGCCACCACACCCAACGTCAACAAGCGCCTGAGCGCAGGCCCGGAAGTCATGAAAAAGTCGATGTGTGGATTCATAGGGCACGATTCTTGCAGGAAATTCTACCCCACAAGCACCGGCCTTCGTGGCCGAAACGCATCGAATGTGTGCGCTTTGCCCCACCGTTGCGGCGGGGCCGAATGTCCTCAGACCTTCTTGCGCGAGCGCTGGATCAGATAGTCTGCCACGGCCAGTGTGCGATCGGCAGATCCTGCCAGCGATCCGGACGTGTAAAACCGCCCTTGGATGCCCAGCGTGGGCACGCCATCGATGCGATAGGCCTCGGCCAACTGCTTGGCTTGGCGAATTTTCGTCTGCACCGAGAACGAGTTGAAGGCTTCGGTGAACTTCGCGCCGTCGACCCCATTTTTGGTCACGAACGCGACGATCTCGGGCAGCTTGTCGAGCCGCATGCGGTCCAGGTGGATGGCATTGAAGACCTTGCGGTGCATGGTGTCCACCAGCCCCAAGGCGTCGAGTGCGAAGAACAGTCGTTGGTGCGCGACGAAGGGCTCTTCGCGGAACGCCACCGGAATGCGGCGGAAAGCCACGTCGGATGGCAGTTTCTTCTGCCAGGCGTCCAGCGCCGGCTCGAAGGCATGACAGTGCGGGCAGCCGTACCAGAAGAACTCCACCACCTCGATCTTGCCGTCGGCAGGCACCGGACCGGGCTGGCTCAACTTGACGTAATGCGTGCCTTCGACGAATTCGCTTTGCGCATGCGCCACGCTGCCAGCGGACAGGGCAGCCACGCCGACGGCGCTGGCCATCAGGTGCGTTGAAAACTCGCGTCGCTTCATGGTTGTCGATCCCTTTGCGTGTCACACACCGTCATTGCTCACTTCAGGGCACGGACCAGGGCGGCTTCAAAGCCCGCCGCCACCAATTTTTCCTTGGTGCTGTCCGCTTCACCCTTGTCCTCGAACGGCCCGAGCCGCACACGATGCACCGTGCGGCCGGACTGCTCACGCTCGCTGATGCGGGCCGCGTACCCCAGCAAAGCCAGCTTTCCTCGCTGAGACTCCGCATCGTCGGCGCTGGCGTAGGCACCCGTCTGCACGAAGTAACTGAACGCTTCATCGCCCGGTCTGGTGGACAGCGGCGTCGCAGCCGACGCCGGGGTGGTCGACGCGCCCGCGGGGCGGTCGGCCAGGATGGCAGCCGGGTCGCGCGCCGAGCCACGGTTGCCCACGGGCTCGGGCACGCTGGAGGCCGCGGGCTCGGGCGTGATGGGCCGGGCCGGGTTCTTGCCTGCCAGCGGTGCGTTCGGATCCCAGTTCTTGTTCTTCTCCCGCTCGGCCGCGTCCTGCTCGGGGGTGCGCTGCGGGACTTTGTCGAGGAACGGTACCGGCACCTTGGTGACGTACAAAGCCACGCCGAGCGCGAGCGCCAGCCCGATCAACAGGCCGACGATCAACCCCGTCAGGAATCCGCCGAACTGACGGGAGGAGACTTTGGCAGCGCGTACAGGGGTTCGCATGGCAGGGTTCACATTTTCTCGGGCGCGCTGACACCCAGCACGGCCAGCGCATTGCGGATCACCTGGCGTGTGGCCGACAACAAGGCCAGCCGCGCCTGGGTCAGGGCCACATCGTCGGCCAGGAAGCGCTCAGCGGCATAGTAGCTGTGGAAGGCGCCCGCGACATCGCGCAGATAGAACGTCACGTCGTGTGGCGCGAGCGTCTCGGCGGCGTTGGACAGCATCGCCGGGTAGTCCGCCAGCTTCAGCATCAGTGCGCTCTCGGTCGGCGCGGTCAGCAGCGACACATCCGCCCGGGGGATGGCAGCCGGATCGCCGCCCTTGTCGACGTACTGCTGAATGACCGAGCAGATGCGCGCGTGCGCATACTGGACATAGAACACCGGGTTCTCGTCGTTCTGCTTCAGTGCCAGATCGACATCGAAGGTGAACTCGGTGTCGGCCTTGCGGCTGATCAGGAAAAAGCGCACCGCATCGCGGCTGGTCCAGTCGATCAGGTCACGCAGCGTCACGTACGAGCCGGCCCGCTTGGAGATCTTCACCTCCTCGCCGCCCTTCATGACCGTGACCATCTTGTGCAACACGTAATCGGGGTAGCCAGGCGCGATGCCGACACCGGCGGCCTGCAGCCCCGCACGCACCCGGGCAATGGTGCCGTGATGGTCACCGCCCTGGATGTTGATCGCCTTGGC
Organism: Burkholderiales bacterium PBB1; assembly: GCA_002255905.1. Classification (GTDB taxonomy): domain Bacteria; phylum Pseudomonadota; class Gammaproteobacteria; order Burkholderiales; family Burkholderiaceae_C; genus PBB1. The sequence goes on along the minus strand of NKIN01000006.1, from coordinate 64,114 downwards.
ATAGCCGCGCTGGAACTTGTTGATGTGGTACGCCACATCGGGCACGAAGTAGGTGTACTGCGCCTCGCCGCCCTGCGAGGATTTGCGCATCACACGGTCCTTGTCGTCGCCGTAGTCGGTGCTGCGCAGCCACAGCGCGCCGTCCTGCTCGTAGGTCTTGCCGGCGGCCACCAGCCGGGCCACCGTGGCCTCGACCTGTCCGGTCGCATACAGACTGGACTCGAGGAAGTAGTGGTCAAATCGCACACCGAAAGCCTGCAGGTCGAGATCCTGCTCGTGCCGCAGGTAGGCCACCGCAAATTGACGGATGCCGTCGAGGTCTTCGATGTCACCCGAGGCGGTGTATGCGCGGTCATCGGCGGTCACGGTCTTTTGTGCCAGGAAATCCGCGGCGATGTCGGCGATGTAGTCGCCGTTGTAGGCCGATTCGGGCCACTGTGCATCGCCGGGCTTGAAGCCACGCAGCCGGGCCTGCGTCGAAGCGGCCAGGGTGGCAATCTGCACGCCGGCGTCGTTGTAATAGAACTCGCGGTGGACGGCCCAGCCCTGGGTCTCGAACAGGTTGCAGATCGCGTCCCCCAGCGCCGCCTGCCGGCCATGGCCCACGTGCAGCGGCCCGGTCGGGTTGGCCGACACGAACTCCACCAGCACCGGTCGGCCGTTGTCTGCCTGGCGCCCGAAACAGGCCCCACCGGTCAGCACCTCGCGCACCACCGCCTGGCGGGCCGACGCACGCAAACGCAGGTTGATGAACCCGGGGCCGGCGATCTCGAACGATTCGACGTGCCGTTGCACCGCGGGCTGCCGCTCCAGCGCCGCGATCAAGGCCTGGGCGACCTCGCGAGGATTTTTCTTCAGCGGCTTGGCCAGTTGCATGGCCGAAGTGCATGCCAGGTCGCCGTGCGCGGCCAGCTTGGGTGACTCGAACGCAGCCCTCAGGGGGCTCGCCGGGCTGACTTCCTCGACCGCTGCGGCGAGCGCCTTCAGCAGATCCTGCTTCGCTTCAATCATCGAAAGATTCTACGTTTGGCCCCCGTTTGATCGGCCGACGCGCGGGTTTGAGGGGTGTTCGGGTGGCTGTTCGACACACCTCGCGTGTGCGGTCTGGGCGACGATGCCTGGGCAGGACACCGCATGCGCGGTCGTCACGCCTTCATGCTGCCCTCTTGCGAGCCCTGCCCCATGGCCCACTCTACTTCTGCATCGCGATCGGCCGATTCGGCACTGGATCTGGTCACGGAGTCCGCGCCGACACGGCCCGCCTGCACCTCGGTCGCGACGCCGGCCGAGCCGCTGCAGATCGGCAAATACCCGGTGCTGCGCAAGCTCGGCGAGGGAGCCACCAGCGATGTGTACCTCTGCCGCGACGAATTCCAGGGGCGCGATGTGGCGATCAAGCGGGTTCGCGCGGGCGCCACCGCCGATGCGGCCGCCCATCGCTACAGCGACCGCTTCTTCGCTGCCGAGGCCGCATTGGTCGGCCGCCTCGAGCACCCGAATGTGGTGAAGATCTACGACGCGGTGTCCGAGCCCGGGAATCAGTACCTGGTCATGGAATACGTCGATGGCAGCACGCTGCGGCCCTACTGCCGCGCGGACCAGTTGCTGCCCCTGGAACTGATCGTCGAAATCGGCTTCAAGTGCGCGATGGCGCTGGGCTATGTGTATCGGCAGGGCCTGATCCACCGGGATGTCAAGCCCGCCAACCTGCTGGCCGTGCTGAGCCAGGGGACGATCACGGACGTGAAGATCTCCGACTTCGGCAGCGCGCTCAACCTGGAGTCCGACGTGACCCAGGTCTATCGTGTCGGCTCGCTCGCCTACATGTCGCCCGAACAGCTCGATGGCAGCGCGCTCGACAGCCGTGCTGACATGTACTCGCTGGGCGCGGTGCTGTACCACCTGATTGCGGGTCGCCCGCCGTTCGACGCGCAGATTCAGTCGGCCATGATGCATCAGATCTACCACGCCACCCCGGCCCCGCTGGTCGGTCTGCGCGAGGGTGTCGGCACCGCCGTGGATGAGGTGATCCAGCGCGCGCTGGCCAAGGACCCGAAGGAGCGCTACGCCGACTGGGACAGCTTTGCACAGGCCCTGTCGGGCCTGATTGCCAACCAGCAGGTGCCGCGTGGGCATCTGCAGGGCGTGCTGGATTCGGAACGATTCAATCTGTTGCGCACCCTGGACTTCTTCACCAGCTTCGGCGACGTCGAGCTCTGGGAGGTGGTGCACCGCGCCAGGTGGCAACGTTTCCCGTTTGGCCATGCGCTCTATCGCCGAGGCGAGGAGGGGCGCAATTTCCACATCATTGCGCAGGGCGAGGTGGAGGTTTACCGCGCGGGCGACAAGGTGGCGACGCTCGGTACCGGTACCTCGGTGGGCGAGATGGCGTATCTGGCGCCCAGCGCCGAGCTGCGCCGGCACAGCACGGATGTGGTGGTGAGCCAGCCCGCCACCACCATCTCGTTCTCGCCCGACACCCTGGCGCAGCTCGGTCCCGCCTGCCGACACCTGTTCGACGAGGCGTTCATTCGGGTGCTGGTGCGTCGCCTGCATGCGGCCCATGAGCAGCTGGCGCATCCTCGCCGCATCCTCTGATCGCACTCGGGGCGCCCGCGTGTCCACCAGCGCAGGCTGACAGGCGTTGAGCCCGGGTCGGCTGTCTGCACCGAGTTGCATCCGCCCTGGCCGGCACCCTGTTCACTACCGCCTGGAGAAACACCCCATGAAGAAATTCACCACCGTGCTGGCCCTTGCCGCCGTCATCTTCGCAGCGCCTGCTTTCGCCAGCTCCCACAAGGAGGCGCCGGAAATGACGCCGGCCGGTGGCTGCGAAGCGGTCGCCGCCGAGAAGAAGCTCGCGGGCGCCGCCAAGACCAGCTTCCTGAAAAAGTGCAACAAGAACGCACCGAAATCAGCGTGCGACACCAAGGCGGCCGAGAAGAAACTGGCGGGCGCAGCCAAGACCAGCTTCCTGAAGAAATGCCACGCCGACACCGCTGCTGCGGCGGCATCGGGCGCGGCATCGGCTGGCAAGTAAGGCGCTAGGCCCCCAGTCCACCGCTCGGCGGTGGACTGTCCCAATACTGCGATTCGCCGTAGGTGCTCTTGAGGAATTCAACCCACAGGCGCACCCGAAGTGGCAGGTGCTTGCGCTGCGCGAACACCGCGTAGATGCCGTTGGACGGCGCCGCGTAGTCCTCCAGCACACTGACCAGACGGCCACTGGCCACGTCCCGGCCGACTTCCCACACCGAACGCCAGGCGATGCCCAGGCCGGCCAGGCACCAGTCGCGCAGCACCTGGCCGTCGCTGCATTCGAAGCGCCCCCCAGGGCGCAGATGCTGGGTCTGGCTGTCGAGCGTGAAGGCCCAGCCGCGCGGCTGGCTGGCATCGCCGCCGAGCGTCAGGCATTCGTGGCGCAGCAGCTCGCTCGGGTGCTGTGGCACGCCCGCCCGCGCCAGGTAGGCGGGTGAGGCGACACAGAGCCGGCGGTTGTCGGCCAGCCGCACGCTCACCAGGCGGCTGTCGGGCAGATCGCCCACACGCACCGCGCAGTCGACCCCTTCGTTGACGATGTCGACGATGCGATCGCTCAGGTTCAGTGACACATTCACGTCCGGGTGCAACACCACGAAGGCCGGCACCAACGTCGCCACGTGCCGCCGCCCGAACCCGGCCGGTGCGGTCACACGCAGGAAGCCGCTGGCCTTGACCCCGCCGGCACTGACGCTGGCTTCGGCATCGTTGAGCTCGGCCAGCACCCGCTGACAGTCTTCAAGGAAGGCACTGCCTTCGTGGGTCAGGGTGATGCGCCGCGTGGTGCGCACCATCAGCTTCACGCCCAATCGGGCTTCCAGTGCATCGAGGCGCCGCCCGATCACCGCGGGTGCGGTGCCTTCGGCGGCCGCGGCCGCCGTCAGGGTTCCGCGCAAGGCCACTTGAGTGAACGATTCGATCTGCTTGAGTTTGTCCACCTTGAATTCACCCTGCGCCGCCCAATTCAATACTAAACAGTCATGAATGATTTGCGTTGATGCCGCTCGATGAATGATTAGGTTTGCAATACAGTGATAACCCGAGGTTCGACGACCAAGCCGATGCCGTCAGGCAGGCCGATTTCCACCCTCCACTCCCACCCGAAAGTCCGACAACATGACCGCACGCACCCCTGTTCACGGCCTGGAGGTCGCCACCGTCCTGTACCGCTTCATCGAAGACCAGGTGCTGCCGGGCACCGGCGTGGATGCGGCCACGTTCTGGCAAGGCTTCGATGCCATCGTCCGCGACCTCGCCCCGAAAAACGCCGCCTTGCTGGCCGAGCGTGACCGCCTGCAAACCGAACTGGATGCGTGGCACCGCGCCCACCCTGGCCCGATCAGGAAGCCCAAGGCGTACCGTCAATTCCTGCAGCGCATCGGCTACCTCGTGCCTGTGCCGGACAAGGTGAAGGTGACCACGAAGCAGGTCGACACCGAACTCGCGGTGCAGGCCGGCCCGCAATTGGTGGTGCCGATCACCAACGCCCGCTACGCGCTGAACGCGGCGAACGCGCGCTGGGGGTCGCTGTACGACGCGTTGTACGGCACCGACGCGATTCCAGAAACTGATGGCGCCAAGAAGGGCCCCGGCTACAACCCGGCGCGCGGCGCGAAGGTCATTGACTACGCACGCCACGTACTTGACCGCACCGCACCGCTGAAGAAGGGCTCGCATGTCGACTCGATCGGCTACACGGTGGTGGGCGGCGAATTGCGGGTGACGCTCAAGGGCGGCCGCACGACAGGGCTCGCACAACCCAAACAGTTCGTGGGCCACCAGGGCGACGCGGTGGCGCCCTCCTCGGTGCTCTTCAAGCACCACGGTCTGCACCTCGACCTGCGCATCGACCGCAGCACCGTCATCGGCGCCAGCGACCCGGCTGGCGTGTCCGATCTGGTGCTCGAGTCGGCGCTGTCGACCATCCTCGATCTCGAGGATTCGGTCGCCGTCGTCGATGCCGAGGACAAGGTGCAGGCCTACGGCAACTGGCTGGGTGTGCTCAAGGGCACACTGACAGAAGAGGTGAGCAAGGGCGGTCAGACCTTCACGCGGCGCCTCAATCCCGACCGCGTCTACACCGGCCCGAAAGGCGAAGCCGTCACGCTGCATGGCCGCTCGCTGATGTTTGTGCGCAATGTCGGCCACCTGATGACGAACCCGGCCGTGCTGTGGGCGAACGGCCAGGAGATTCCCGAAGGCATCCTCGATGCCGTGGTCACCACCACCATCGCACTGCACGACCTGAAACGCGCGCACCCGACGATCCGCAACTCACGCACTGGCTCGGTCTACATCGTCAAGCCGAAGATGCACGGGCCGGCCGAAGTGGCGTTTGCCAGCGAGCTGTTCAGCCGCGTCGAAAAGCTGCTCGGCTTGCCCAAAGCCACGGTGAAGCTCGGCATCATGGACGAGGAGCGCCGCACCAGCGTCAACCTGAAAGCCTGTATCGCCGCGGCCGCCGACCGCGTGGCCTTCATCAACACCGGCTTCCTCGATCGCACCGGCGACGAAATGCACACGGCCATGCAGGCCGGCGCGATGCTGCGCAAGGGCGACATGAAGACCAGCGCCTGGATCACGGCCTACGAGCGCAACAACGTGCTGGTCGGGCTGAGTTGCGGCCTGCGCGGCAAGGCGCAGATCGGCAAAGGCATGTGGGCGATGCCCGACCTGATGGCAGCGATGCTGCAACAGAAGATCGCGCACCCGCAGGCCGGCGCCAACACCGCCTGGGTGCCGAGCCCGACGGCCGCCACGCTGCATGCGCTGCACTATCACCAGGTCGATGTGTTCGCGGTGCAGAAGCAGCTCGAGAAGCAGGATGCCGAGGCGCTGGCCGACGACCTGCTCACCGGTCTGCTGACGGTTCCGGTGGTCAAGAAGGCGAACTGGAGCGATGCAGAGAAGCAGCAGGAACTCGACAACAACGCACAGGGCATCCTCGGCTACGTGGTGCGCTGGGTCGACCAGGGCGTGGGCTGCTCGAAAGTGCCTGACATCCACGACGTCGGCCTGATGGAAGACCGTGCCACCCTGCGCATCAGCAGCCAGCACATGGCCAACTGGTTGCACCACGGTGTGGTGACCAAGGCGCAGGTCAACAGCACGCTCAAGCGCATGGCCAAGGTCGTCGATCAGCAGAACGCCGGGGACCCGCTGTACCGCAAGATGGCAGGACGCTTCGACGAATCGATCGCCTTCCAGGCGGCGCGTGATCTGGTCTTCAAGGGCCTCGCGCAACCCAGCGGCTACACCGAGCCCCTGCTGCACGCCGCTCGGCTGCGGGTCAAGGCGATGGACTGACAGCGCCGGGGGGCATTCTCGGTCGGTGGTACAAAACACCCCTGACTACTCGCCGACTTTGACCATGCCCCACCTGCTGCACATTCAAAGCTCGCCGCGCCATCAGCGCTCGGCATCGATCGAAGTGGCGCAGGCCTTCATGGGCGCATGGACGTCGCGTCACACCCAGGCCACCATCGACACGCTGGATGTGTGGACGACGCCGCTGCCGGAGTTCGACGGCGAGGCCCTCGGCGCGAAGTACGCAGCGCTCGAAGGCACCCCGCGCAGCCCCGCGCAATTGAAGGCGTGGGAAAGCATCGAGGCCTTGGGCCAGCGGTTTCATCGCGCCGACCTGATCGTGATCAGCGTTCCGATGTGGAACTTCGGCATCCCTTACCGGCTGAAGCACCTGATCGATGCGGTGTCGCAGAAAGATGTGCTGTTCACCTTCGACGAGCGCGGCCTGCTGGGCCTGCTGGGTGGCCGCAAGGCGGTGGTGGTGGCTGCGCGCGGCGTGGCCCTCGGCGAAAACTTCCCGGCCGCCGAATTCGACCACCAGACCAGCTACCTGACGATGTGGGCGCGCATGGTGGGCATCACCGAAGTGCACACGGTGTCGGTGGAGAAAACCCTGTTCGGCCCCGAGGCCGACACCGCCTCGCGCGCACAGGCCAAGGCCGAAGCGGCGTCGCTGGCCGCATCGATCTGATGCGTTTGGGCCTCGGGCGGCCTGACAATGCGCTCGACGAACCCGTTCGCAGAATTTCAACGGGGTGCATCTGTACCCGGGCGGCGAACGTAGTGTGTTGATCCCTGCGCTGACCCGCCGACCGCCCCGTTCTCGATGCCCGAAACCATTCCGCTGACCGCCGACGCCTTCGATTACGAAGCGGCCCTCGAGGCCTGCGCTCGCGGTGAGCGCTTTGCCTTGAACGCGCTGTACCAGCGTGAGGCGCGCTGGCTGCTCGGGGTCGCACAGCGCATCGTCGGTGACCGCGATCACGCGCACGACGTGCTGCAGGACGCCTTCCTGCAGATCTGGCAGAAGGCGGCCAGCTACCAGCGTTCGCTGGGGTCGGCCCGTGGCTGGATCTACACCGTGGTGCGCCACCGGGCGCTGGACCTGGCACGCCGCTCGGGCCGCGAGGTGAGCATCGGCGACGACCTCGAGGCGCTGTCCGACGCGCGCCAGGCCGACGAGCATGGCCCGGCAGGCCCCGACACCACCGCGCTGGACCGCTGCCTCGACGCGCTCGACGAGCGCAAGCGCGACTGCATCGTCTGTGCGTTCGTCGAGGGCTACACCCACGAGCAGATCGCAACCAAGCTGTCCACCCCAGTGGGCACGGTCAAGTCGTGGATCCGGCGCGGCCTGCTCGCGCTGAAGGAGTGTCTGTCGTGACGCTGGACGATCGCGAGGAGCGCAGTGCCAGTGCGGGCGAGTACGTGCTGGGCACCTTGTCGCCCGCCGACCGCGACGCGTTCGAGCAGGCGCTGGCCGGCAACGCCGCGTTGCAGGCCGAGGTGTATTACTGGCAGGACCGGCTGCTGCCGCTGGCCGGTCGGGTGAGCGCAGAGCAACCGGCCGCCCAGCTGTGGCCGGACATCGAGGCTCGCCTGGGCGTCGTTCCGATATCGACACCTGCACCGCCGCCGACCGCCCCGGCGGCCAATGACCCGATGTGGCAGCGGCTGCGGCGCTGGCGCGTCGTCAGCGGCATGGCGATTGCGGCCTCGGTGCTGCTGGCCAGCCTGCTGGTGCTGCGTGCGCCCGGCCCGCCCGCCTCCCCCGCCGACCGCTACCTTGCGCTGCTGCAGTCTCCCGACAAGTCCACTGGCTGGGTGGTCGAGGTAACGGCGGGCGACAAGGTGCGCCTGGTGCCGGTCGGGGCCACCGCCGAGGTGCCTGCCGGCAAGGCGCTGCAGTTCTGGACCAAGGCCGAAGGCGCCAGCGGCCCGACCTCGCTGGGCCTGATCCGACCCGGCCAGGTCACCGAGCTGCCCGCCGCCCGCCTGCCCGCGGTGGGTGAGCGCACGCTGTTCGAGCTGACGCTCGAGCCCGAGACCGGCTCGCCGATCGGCCGGCCGACCGGTCCGGTGCTGTTCATCGGGCGCACCGTTCGGCTGTAGCCGCCAGTCTTCAGCGGGCGCGGCGGCGCGAGTCCGCCGTGTGCTCGCACGGTTCGTGCATGGCGTGGTCACCGCCACTCAGCGCTGCCTGCCGTGAACACTGCCCCCGCGACCCGCATCGTTGTCGTCGGCGCCGGCTTCGCCGGCACCAACCTCGTCCGCGCACTCGACGGCCGATTGCCGGACGACTGCCTGCTGACCCTGGTCTCCGACGAGAGCTACACCACCTTCAACCCGATGCTGCCCGAGGCCGTCGGCGCCTCGGTGTTTCCCGAGCAGGTGATCGTGCCGGTGCGCGAAATGCTGCCCCAGACCCGCGCGCACCAATTCATCATGGGCTCGGTGGCCGAGGTCGATTCGACGACACGTCAGCTGACCTTGCGAACGCTCTCCGGCGAGGTGCAGCTGCGCTACGACCACCTCGTGCTGGCGATTGGCAACCGGGCGCGCCTCGATCTGATGCCTGGCATGGCCGAGCATGCGCTGCCGCTGAAGACGGTGGGTGACGCGATGCACATTCGCAATACCGTGCTGCGTCGCCTGGCCCGTATCGAACTGGAATCCGATCCGGCGCTGCGCCGCCGACTCGGCCATTTCATCGTCGTCGGGGGCGGATTTTCCGGTGTCGAGGTGGCCGGCGAGTTGGTGGACTGCCTGCGCAGCATCCGGCATTTCTATCCCCGCATCGCAGCCGACGAACTGCAGGTCACGGTGTTGCACTCGTCGGAACGGCTGCTGCCGGAGCTGTCACCGCGCCTGGCCGCCGCGGCACTGCGGTCCCTGCGCCAGCGCGGGGTGTCGGTGCGGTTGGAGACCCCGGCGGCCTCTGTGTCGGCGGACGGTGTCACGCTGAAATCCGGCGAGCTGATCGAGGGTCACACCGTGCTGTGCACCATCGGCACCTCGGCGAATCCGCTGCTGCAGCGGCTGGGCGCAGCCACCACCAGCGGTCGCATCATCGTGCGTGGCGACTTGTCGGTGCCGGGCACGCCCGGGCTGTGGGCGATCGGTGATTGCGCCTACGTGCCGAACGCGATGGACGGCAACGCCTCACCCCCGACCGCACAGTTCGCCGTGAGACAGGCGCGCCACCTCGCGACGAACCTGCTGCGCACGCTGAACGGGGAATCCACCACGCCTTTTGGCTATCGATCGCGCGGCATGATGGCGTCGATCGGGCACCTGAACGGTGTCGCCGAGGTCGCCGGCGTGCCGCTCACCGGCTGGCTCGCGTGGCTGATCTGGCGCGCCTACTACCTGTCGCAGATGCCGTCCTCAGGGCGCCGGCTGCGCATCTTCTTCGAGTGGTTCTGGGGCATGTTCTACCCGCCGGACATCACCCACCTGCGCTTCACGCGCAGCGCCGAGATGCAGGCCGATGAACAGCGTCGCTACGTCGAACACGACGCCCTGGCTGCGGTGACGCCGCAGGAATCCGCACAGGCCTGACAGCCGCTCAGACCAGTTCGCGCTTGAGCAGCCGCTCGAGCACGCGCAGCGGCGAAGTCGCTGCATCGCGCATGCCCTCGATGGGCAGGTAGAAGGTCTGCTCGAACAGGTGCTGGCCCGCCATGGCCGCATGCGAGACCTGGTCGGTGTAGACCAGCCAGCTGCTGCCGGGCACGAACTGCTGGGTGTGCTGCGGGGCGTTGACCTGGTAGGCGGCGTCGGCCTTCATCTGATCGTGCAGCTGCAGCATGAAATGGTCGTAGGCGCTGCGCCGCGACTTGGTGATGCCCAGGGCCTGCAACATCGCGCTGGTGCCCCACATCGGGCGGTGCAGCGATGGCAGGTAATGCCGGGCCACGCCTTCGAACGAGTCGCCCAGTCGCCAGGTGCGCGGGCGGCCCTCCGGGTGCACATTGGTGAACAGCCGGAGGATGCGCCTGCCCTGCGTGGGCGACGACGGAAAGCTGTCGACGTGCAGCCGGGTGTCGTCCTTGCGCCAAGAGGTGGTTCGACCTTCGATCTCCACCGGGCGGAAGCTGGTGCGGCCGGTCTGGATCGTCGGCATGTAGCTCGGCAGCAGTCGCCTGAGCAGGGTCGCGCTGCACTTTGCGTACCGTTCGACCATGCCTCGCAGCGGCTCCAGGCTGTCTCGGCTGCCCTGCAGCGCGCCATTGGCCGGATTCAGGCTGATGTTCTTGCCGGCGTCGGCCAGGCGGGGATCGAGGAAGCGCCGTTCGGTGTCGTCAAGCGGAAATGCGAGATGCGGCAACAGCACGACGCTGCCGCCTTCCAGGGCCTGTACGGCGGTGTCCTGTTGCTGGGGTGAGCACGCCTGGTCCCAGTGCTCGATGGGGAGGCTGACGATCTCGGTCACGTCCGCTGTCCTGCTGTTTTCGAGGCGTGACGATACCCCCAGATCGCTATCGAGGCAGGTCGTCGGGATTGCTCACCGGGCTGGTCGCTGGCCGCAGCCACAGCGCCAACGGAGCCTGCAGCAGGGCATAGGCGCCGTAGGTCGCCGCGGCGGCCACCGCCAACGGTGGTGCCACACCGAAGGCCGACCATCCCGCCACAGCCGCCGCTTCGCGCGTGCCCCAGCCGCCAAAGCTGACCGGCATCGAGGCCAGCAGCAGGATCGGCGCCGTGGTGACCGCGATCAGCCAGGCCGGCAACGGAACGCCGAATGCACGCGCAGCGCAGATCACCGCGCACACGGTGAACACCTGCACCAGCAAGGAGGCCGCGGCCTGCCAGAGGTACTGATTCAAGCCGCCTGGGCGCTGCAGCAATTCGACCGCAGCCGCCCGGCGGCTGCCGGGATGCGCCCCACGCCCGGCCAGATGGGCCAGTGCGAGCAACACGCCCAGCGGCAAGACGAGCACCGCCATCAGCAATGCCAGCGCCAGCCATGCCGTGCCCCAGGCATCCGGCACATGCAGCAGCCCCCGCAGGCGGTGCATCTCGGGCGTGTCCAGACCGCCGAACAGGGCCAGGGCGGCCAGCGCGAACAGGATCCACAAGCCACTCAGCCGGTCCAGCACCACCGACAGGCCGGCCGCCCCCCGCGAGCAACCGCTGCGCTGCAGTTGCCAGACACGAAACACATCGCCGCCGACCACCGCGCCGGGCAACAGCGCGTTGATGGCCGCCGCCTGGAAATACACCGCCACCGACCAGCGCACGCTGACCAAATTCCCGAGCCAGCGCGCGAGTTCACCCCAGCGCCACGCGGCCGCCACGTTGCCGGCGAACGCACACAGCAGCCCCGCGACCAACCAGCGCCCATCGGCTGTGCGCAGCGCGGCCCAGATCGCCTGCGGCCCCGCCCACCACACCACACCGCCCAGCAGCAACGGCGCGCCGAGCAGACGCAGCGCGGACCACAGGCGCTGCCGCGACGACACGCTCAAGCAGGCGCGCCGGGAAAGTAGCGCGGCTTGAACCAATCGGTGAACCGCTGCACACCCACGGCCAAAGGCGTGCTCGGACTGAAGCCGACCCAGGCGTCGAGGGCCGAGGTATCGGCGTGGGTGGCCAGCACGTCGCCGGGTTGCAGCGGCAGCATCTCCCGCACCGCGGTAACCCCCAGCGCGCGCTCCATCGTGTCGATGAACTCGAGCAGCGGCACCGGCGTGCTGTTGCCGATGTTGAAGATGCGCCACGGCGCGCTGCTGCTGGCCGGGTCGGGCGCGGCGGGGTCGTAGTGCGGGTTCGCGGTGGCCGGCTTGTCGAGCACCCGCAGCACGCCTTCGACGATGTCGTCGACATAGGTGAAGTCGCGCGTCATCAGGCCCTGGTTGTAGACCTTGATGGGCCGCCCGGCCAGCATGGCATCGGCGAACAGGAAGGGCGCCATGTCCGGCCGGCCCCAGGGCCCGTACACCGTGAAGAAGCGCAGGCCGGTGGTTGGTAAACCGTAGAGGTGGCTGTAGCTGTGGGCCATGGTTTCGTTGGCCTTCTTGGTCGCGGCGTACAGGCTCACCGGGTGATCGACCGCGTCTGATTCACGATAGGGCAACTTCGCGTTGCCACCGTAGACGCTGGACGAGCTGGCGTAGACCAGATGCGCCACGCCGTGATGGCGGCAACCTTCCAGCACATGGGCGAACCCGGACAGGTTGCTGTCGACGTAGGCCATCGGGTTGGTCAGCGAGTAGCGCACACCCGCCTGGGCGCCCAGGTGCACCACGCCGTCGAAGCGCTCGCGGGCGAACAGCGCCGCCATGCCGTCGCGATCGGCGAGGTCGAGCTTGTGAAACGCGAACCCGGCCGACCCGTTCAGCCGCGCCAGCCGGTCGGCCTTCAGCGTGGGGTCGTAGTAGTCGTTCAGGTTGTCGATGCCGACCACTCGGTCGCCACGCGCCAACAGTCGCTGCGCGACGAACATGCCGATGAAGCCGGCCGCGCCGGTGACGAGGACTTTCATGTCGGAAGCGGCGCCACAATTCGAAGCTTGAGGGCCGAGGATGGATGTCGGCTCATTCTCCGGTGTTTCGCATGTCGCACCCCACGCCGAATCCCACCGCCGCGTTGAATTTGCCACTCGATGCGCTGCCGCCGCATTGCGATGTGCTGATCGTCGGTGCCGGGCCGGCCGGCTGCGCCGCCGCGATCACGCTGGCCAGTGCGGGCTTCGACGTGGTGCTGATCGACCAGCAGGCCTTTCCGCGCGACAAGGTCTGCGGCGATGGCCTGATCCCCGACGCCCACCACGCGCTGCGCCGGCTGGGGCTGCTCGACGCGGTGCTGGCGCGCGCGCGTTCGGTGCGCCATGTCGCGGTGATCGGCCCGCGCGGTGGCCGCGTCGACGTGCCAGGCACGCTGGCCGTGCTGCCGCGCCGCGAGCTGGACTGGTTGCTGTGCCAGGCGGCGGTCGAGGCGGGCGCGCGCATGCATGCACCGGTGCGCTTCGTCAGCACGCTCGAAGTAGGCGACGGCGACAAACGCCAGGTCGTGGGCGTCACCGTGCGCGCGGGCGAGTCGACACGGCAGGTGCGCGCCGCATGGGTGCTGATTGCCAGCGGCGCGCCACCACAGGCGCTGATGTCGGCCCAGATGTGCGAGCGCCGCACGCCCACCGGCGTCGCGCTGCGCGGCTATGTGCGAAACCTGGCGATGGTCGATCGCATCACCGAACTCGAGGTGGTGTGGCACCCACGGATGAAGCGCGGCTACGGCTGGATCTTTCCAGGACCCGATGGCGTGTTCAACATCGGTGTCGGCGTGGCGCACAGCCACGCCATGGGCGACGACTCGGGCGGGACGATGCAGGACATCAACCTGCGCGCGATGTTCGACGAGTTCACCCGCGTGCACCGCGCGGCGGGCGACCTGGTGGCTGGCGGCACCTGGGTCGGCGAGCTGAAGGGTGCGCCGCTGCGCTGCTCGCTGCGCGGCGCGACGCTGTCGCGCCCGGGCCTGATCGTGACCGGCGAAGCCGCCGGCAGCACCTATGCCTTCACCGGCGAAGGCATCGGCAAGGCGCTGGAAACCGGGCTGGTTGCGGCCGACGTCCTGATCGAAGGCCGACGCCAGCAGCGGCCGGAAGCCCAGGTGCGGGCCGCCTACGAACAGCAGGTGCGCGCGCTCGCGCCGCGCTACGAGATGTACGACAAGGCGAACATCGTCAACATGCACCCGTGGCTGGTCGACCTGGTGGTGTGGAGCGCCAAGCGCAGCCCGAGCCGGCTGCGCCGCATGACCGGCCTGCTGGAAGAGACTCACCTGCCCCGCAGCCTGCTGACCGTGAAGAGCTGGATGCGCCTGCTCTTCGTGCACACCTGAGGGCCGACTGCATGTGCCAGCTGCTCGGCATGAATGGCAACACGCCGACCGACATCGTGTTCAGCTTCACCGGCTTTTCGACCCGCGCTGAAGAGCATCAGGACGGCTTCGGGATTGCCTTTTTCGAAGGCGCCGGGCTGCGGCTGTTCGTCGATGCGCAAAGCGCGCGGCAGTCGCCGGTGGCCGACATGGTGCGCCGCTACCCGATCCGCTCGAAGCACGTGATCTCGCACATCCGCAAGGCCACACAAGGCCGCGTGGCCCTGGAGAACACGCACCCCTTCGTGCGCGAACTGTGGGGCCGCTACTGGGCATTCGCGCACAACGGCAACCTGATCGACTACGCGCCACGGCTGCATGCCTCGTTCCACCCGGTCGGCGACACCGACAGCGAACGCGCCTTTTGCTGGCTGATGCAGGAGCTCTCCAAGGCGCATGCCCGCATGCCCTCGGTGAACGAGCTGACTGCCACCCTGCGCGAACTGGTGCCACAGATCGCCGCGCATGGCAGCTTCAATTTCCTGTTGAGCCAGGGGGAGGCGTTGTGGGCGCATTGCTCTACGAAGCTCAGCTACCTGGTGCGCCAGCACCCGTTCCACGAGGCGCGGCTGCAGGACGACGACATCAGCGTTGACTTCGCCCGCCTCACCACCCCGACCGACCGAGTGACGCTGATCGCCACCGACCCGCTGACCTGCGACGAAACCTGGGTTGCCTTCGCGCCGGACGAGCTGAAAGTGTTCGTCGGCGGTGAGCCGCTGGCGACGGCTTAATCGACCGGCGGCCTCGTTGCCGGCCCGGTCGGTGCGCGGCAGGACGCGGCGTGCTCCCACAGCAAAAGTTACAACTTCCCACATTGTGGTGATGTGGCTTTGGGCAGACTCATGCTCCCCAGAAGCGGCTCTTTCACGCCGCGCAGGAGCTTCCTTGATATCTCCCCGATTCCTGATTTCGCATGGCGCCGTAGTGAGTCACACCCCGGCTGTTTTGGCCGGCGCATGCCTGCTGGTCCTGGCGGCCTGCGGAGGCGGAGGCGGCAGCAGTGGTGGCAACAGCACTGGCACCCTGAACCTGGCACTGACAGATGCACCTTCCTGCGGCTACGACGCCGTCAACGTCACCGTGGAAAAGGTACGGGTGCATAAAAGCGGCAGTGCCACCGATACCAACAGCGGCTGGTCTGAGGTGGTGTTAGCGCAACCCACGCGGCTGAACCTCCTGACGCTGACCAACGGCGTGCTTGAAGAGCTCGGTCAAACCGCGCTGCCGACCGGGAAATACACGCAATTGCGCCTGGTGCTGTCGCCAAACGACAGCGCCCATCCACTGGCCAATTCGGTGACACCCACCGGCGGCAGCGAAACCGCATTGACCACGCCCAGTGGCCAGCAAAGCGGCGTCAAGACCAACATCGACATCGACATCGCTGCCGACAAGGTGGCCGACTTCGTGCTCGACTTCCGCGTCTGCGAATCGATCGTCAAGCGCGGCAACAGCGGACAGTACAACCTGAAACCGGTGATCACCGTGTTGCCGCGCCTGTCCGATGCTGGCATGCGAATCGTCGGCTACGTCGACACCTCGCTGACGCCTGCGACGACCACCGTGTCGGCCCAGGTCGATGGCGTGCCGGTGCGTTCGACGCCGCCAGACTCCACCGGCAGGTTCGTGCTGTACCCGGTGCCGGCTGGCAGTTACGACCTGGTCGTCAACGCCCAGGGCCACGTCACGGCGGTGGTCACAGGGGTGCCGGTAGTCACGACCGCATACACCTACGTCAACACCACCGCGTCGCGCATCGACCCGCCGACAGCGACCGCTCGCACCGTGAGTGGCACCGTCAGCACCGGCGTCGACCCGATCGATGCGACCGTGAGCGCGCTGAAGCTCTACAACGGTGGCCCGACGATCGAACTGGGTACGGTACCGGTCAACGCGCTGGACGGGACGTACTCGTTCAGCCTGCCTGCCGAAGCCCCGCTGCGCGCAGCCTATGCCGCGGAGAGCACGCCGCTGGTGTTCACAGCCGATCCCACCTCGCCCACCGGTCAGTACACCCTGAAGGCGACGTACTCAGGCACAGTGAAGACCCAGGTGGTCGACATCAGTACCGGACCAGTTGCCGCAACACCGTTCTCGTTCCCGTAACCGCCACCGTCGTCACTGTCTGACCGGCGCTGAAAGGCGCCGGTTTTTTTATGCCCCGTGACGACATGCGGCGAAACCACGGGTTCGCTGTCACCCGGCCACGCCACAAGGCTGACACACTGCACCGAAGTGCAGTGCACCATCGCTGTACGCACAGCACACCCCCCCCGTTGCCGCTCAGCCCGATTTGCCCATGACAGCTCTTGACATTCCCACCCCGCGCTTCGACACCTTCTACCGCCACGAGGCGCTGACGCAGCTGCTGGCCGATTACGCAGCGGCTTACCCCGGACTGGTGTCGGTGGTGTCGATCGGCAAGAGCCATGAGGGCCGGGACATCTGGGTCGTGGCGGTCACGCAGTCGGCCACCGGGAGCGACACCGACAAGCCGGCGTTCTGGGCCGACGGCAACATCCACGCCGCCGAGCTGTGCGCCAGCACCGCCTGCCTGTACTACCTGCACCAGCTGGTCACGGGCTACGGCACCCTGACCGACGAGGGGCGCAAGATCACCCGGCTGCTCGACACCCGCGTGGTCTACCTGTGCCCACGGCTGAACCCTGACGGGGCCGAGCTGGCGCTGGCCGACCGTCCGCGCCACATCCGATCGTCGACGCGGCGCTATCCGTATGAAGAAGCGGCGGTCGACGGCCTGACGGTGGAAGACATCGACGGCGATGGCCGCGTGCTGATGATGCGCATCCCCGATCCGCACGGCGGCTACAAATGCAGTGATCTCGATCCGCGGATGATGGTGGCGCGGGCCCCTGGCGAGTTCGGTGGCACCTACTACCGCGTACTCCCCGAAGGCACGCTGCAGCAGTACGACGGACTCACGGTGAAGGTGAACCCCGACGCCGAGGGGCTGGATCTGAACCGCAACTTCCCGTCCCAGTGGCGACAGGAACACGAGCAGCCAGGCGCCGGCCCCTACCCCACCAGCGAGCCCGAGGTGCGCGCGATGGTCGACTTCATCACCAACCACCCCAACATCGGCGCGGTGATCAGCTTCCACACCCACAGCGGCGTGCTCCTGCGGCCGATGGGTACCCACAGCGACGACGACATGATCCCGGAGGACCTGTGGTCGTTCAAGCGCTTCAGCGCGCTCGGCGCCCAGCTGACCGGCTACCCGGCGGTGAGTGCCTGGCACGAGTTCAAGTACCACCCGAAGGAAATCATCACCGGCACGCAGGACTGGGCCTACGAGCACCTGGGCATGCTGTTCTGGACGGTGGAGATCTGGTCGCCGAACGCCGAGGCCGGCATCACCGGCTACCCGTGGATCGACTGGTATCGGGAGCACCCGGTGGCCGATGACCTGAAGCTGCTGAAGTGGAGCGACGAGCAGTGCGACGGGCAGGCCTACGTGGCGTGGCGGCCGTTCCAGCACCCGCAGCTGGGTGCGGTGGAGATCGGCGGCTGGGACCACCAGAACTACTGGCGCAACCCACCGCCGCACCTTCGTGAACGCGAGGCCGCGCGCTTCCCGGTGTGGATGACGCAGCTGGCGTTGAGCCTGCCGAAGCTGGAGTTGCTGCGCACCGAAGTGCGCGCGCTCGGCCCCGACACCTGGCGCGTGCGGCTGGCAGTGGCCAACAGCGGCTGGCTGCCCTGCTACATCAGCAAGCGTGCGCTGGAACGCAAGGTGGTGCGCGGCGTGATGTTCGAGCTGCACCTGCCCGAGATCAGCGGCAGCCCTGATCCGGCCGTCTCACTGGTCAGCGGCAAGCTGCGCTACGAAGGTCCGCAGCTCGAAGGCCATGCGCCGGACGTGTCGTTGCTGGGTCGCTACGGCGCGCACAACGCGACCCCCGACCGGGCCGTCGGCGAATGGGTGGTGCGGGCACCACAGGGCACACGGCTGGCGCTGACAGCGCGCGCCGATCGCGCCGGCATCGTGCGGGCAGAGGTCAGCCTGGACTGATCGCGCGGCGCCGAGCCCAGCGATGGGGTCGCCCCCAGGCGCTCAGCGTGCGCTGTTCAGTTGCAGGCGCGTCGCATCAGCCACACGCCGCGCGGCTTCGGCAAAGTCATCGCCAGCGCTCGCGTACAGCACCGCACGCGACGAGTTGACCGCGATCGGGCCCGTCGTCCGGCCCTCGTGCGTACGCCATCCCGCCCGAACCGTCGCTGCCGCGTCACCGCCTTGCGCGCCCACCCCAGGAATCAACAGCGGCAGCGTGGGCGCCAGCTCGCGCACCCGCGCGATCTCGGCCGGAAACGTGGCTCCTACCACCAGACCCAACTGGCCGGTGCGGTTCCACGGCCCCTGCGCCAAGCGCGCGATGTGCTCGTACAGCAGATCGCCGGGCTGCCCATCGGCACCGACGATGCGCTGCGCCTGCAAGTCCGAGCCGCCGGGGTTCGACGTGCGGCACAGCAGGATCAGGCCTTTCTCGGCGTAATCCAGGTAGGGCTCGATCGAGTCGTGCCCCATGAACGGCGACAGCGTCACAGCGTCGGCCTGGTAGCGCTCGAAGGCCTCGCGGGCGTACTGCTGCGCGGTGCTGCCTATGTCGCCGCGCTTCGCGTCGAGGATCACCGGAACGGCTGGCGCCACCGCATGGATGTGCGCGATCAGCGCCTCGAGCTGATCTTCTGCGCGGTGCGCGGCGAAGTAGGCGATCTGCGGCTTGAAGGCGATCGCCAGGTCCTTCGTCGCATCGATGATGGCCGCGCAGAAGTCGTAGATGCGGCCGGCGTCACCCTTCCAGGCGCCGGGAAAGTTCGACGGCTCGGGGTCGAGTCCGATGCAGAGCAGTGAGTCGTTCAGGGACTCGGCGGCAGCGAGTTGGTCGGTGAATGCCATGAGGTGAGGGGCGCGCGCCGAGCTCAAACCCGCCGCGCCAGCTCCGCCGCGAGCCCGACATACGAGCCCGGCGTCATCGCCAGCAGCCGCTGCTTCTCCGCCTCCGGGATCTCCAGCGTCGCGATGAAGGCCTGGATCGATTCGCGGGTGATGGTCTTGCCGCGCGTGAGTTCTTTTAATCGCTCGTACGGGTTCGGCAGGCTGTAGCGACGCATCACGGTCTGGATCGGTTCCGCCAGCACTTCCCAGGCATCGTCGAGGTCGGCGGCCAGGCGCGCTTCGTTGACTTCGAGCTTGCCCAGGCCGCGCAGCAGGCTGTCGGCGCCGAGCAGCGCGTAGCCGAGGGCCGCGCCCATGTTGCGCAGCACGGTGCTGTCGGTCAGGTCGCGCTGCAGGCGGCTGATCGGCAGCTTCTGGCTCAGGTGGGTCAGCAGTGCATTGGCCAAGCCGAAGTTGCCTTCGGCGTTCTCGAAGTCGATCGGGTTGACCTTGTGCGGCATCGTGCTGCTGCCGATCTCGCCCTCTTTCAGCCGTTGCTTGAAGTAGCCGAGGCTGATGTAGCTCCACACATCGCGCGACCAGTCGATCAGGATGGTGTTGCTGCGAGTCACCGCATCGAACAGCTCGGCCATGTAGTCGTGCGGCTCGATCTGGATGGTGTACGGGTTGAACGTCAGCTTCAGCTGCTGCTCGACCACGTTGCGGCTGAAGGCTTCCCAATCGACTTCAGGATACGCCGCCAGGTGCGCGTTGTAGTTGCCGACCGCGCCATTCATCTTGGCCAGCAGTGGCACCCCGGCGATGCGCTCGCGCGCTCGGGTAAGGCGGGCGACGACGTTGGCCACTTCCTTGCCGAGCGTGGTCGGGCTCGCGGTTTGGCCGTGGGTGCGGCTCAGCATCGGGACGGGCGCCAGCGTGTGCGCCAAAGCCGTCATCACAGCGACGAGCTTGTCGAGCGTGGGCAGCAGCACCTGGTCGCGGGCGGCCTGCAGCATCAGCGCATGGCTGGTGTTGTTGATGTCTTCGCTCGTGCAAGCGAAATGCACGAACTCGCTGGCGGCCAGCAGCTCCGGCTCGCCCTGGAACTGCGCCTTCAGCCAGTACTCGACCGCCTTCACGTCGTGGTTGGTTGTGCGCTCGATGTCCTTGATGGCCTGCGCATCGGCTTCGGAGAAGGCTGCGACCTTGCCTCGCAGCAAGCCACGTGCGCCAGCGGAGAGCGGTGCGAACTCGGGCAGCCCGGCATCCGACAGCGCGATGAACCATTCCACCTCCACCTGCACGCGGCGGTGCATCAGGCCGTATTCGCTGAGCAGCGCGCGCAGCGGGGCGACCTTGGCGGCATAACGGCCGTCGAGCGGCGACAGGGCGGTGAGCGGGGAGAGGTTCATCGGAGGGCAGGCACGAGGCTGCAAGAGCAACAGGGGGAATGGCAGCCATGAAGTTTAGGACCTGCGCCGTTCTCGGTGGGGCGGGCGAAACGTCGGCGCTTATCCTTCACCGCGGCAGGCCGAGAGCTTGCTAGCGTCTCGTGCCGGGTCTGCTGCCGCTGCCAGCCTGCAGCGCGGCATCCTGCGTCGACCATCCAGCGAGGGCTCCGATGACCGCTCCAGTGCACCACCTCACCCACCCGCTGATCCAGCACAAGCTGACGCTGATGCGTCAGAAAGACTGCAGCACCCGCAGTTTCCGCCAGTTGATGGGCGAGATCAGCATGCTGATGGCCTACGAGGTCACGCGCGACATGCCGACGCAGCTGATCGACATCGAGACCCCGCTGGAGGCGATGCAGTCGCCGGTGATCGACGGCAAGAAGACGGTGTTCGTCAGCATCATGCGCGCCGGCGGCGGCTTTCTCGACGGCATGCTGACGGTGGTGCCCGGCGCACGCATCGGCCACGTCGGCCTGTACCGCGATCCGCAGACGCTGGCCGCGGTGGAGTACTACTTCAAGATGCCCTCCGACATGCACGAGCGCGACGCGATCGTGCTTGATCCGATGCTCGCCACCGGCAACTCGGCGGTGGCAGCGGTCGATCGGTTGAAGGCGACTCGCCCAAGGTCGATCCGTTTCGTCTGCCTGCTGGCCGCGCCAGAGGGCCTGAAGACGCTGCAGACGGCCCACCCCGATGTGCCGATCTACACCGCGGCGATCGACCGCGAGCTGAACGACCATGGCTACATCCTGCCCGGGCTGGGCGACGCCGGTGACCGGCTGTTCGGGACGAAGTAGCCGTGCTGATCCGCAACGCCACGCTGCCCGATGGTCGCAGCGCCATCGACGTGCTGATGCAGGACGGCCGTATCGCCGCCATTGGCCACGGCCTGTCGGCACCCGAGGGCACGCCGGTGATCGACGCGGCCGGCCAGCTGCTGGTGCCGTCGTTCGTCGATGCGCACTTTCACATGGACTCGACGCTGAGCTACGGCCTGCCACGGGTGAACGCCAGCGGCACGCTGCTTGAAGGCATCGCGCTGTGGGGGGAGCTGAAGCCGCATCTGACGCAGCAGGCGTTGGTCGAGCGCGCGCTGCAGTACTGCGACTGGGCGGTGGCCAAGGGGCTGCTGGCGATCCGCACGCATGTGGACGTGTGCGACGACCGGCTGCTGGCGGTCGAAGCGCTGCTGCAGGTGAAGCGGCAGGTGGCGCCCTACCTCGATCTGCAACTGGTCGCGTTCCCTCAGGACGGCCTGCTGCGTTCGCCGAGCGCGCTGGCCAACCTGAAGCGCGCGCTCGACAAGGGCGTCGATGTGGTCGGCGGCATCCCGCACTTCGAGCGCACGTCTGACCAGGGCGCCGAGAGCATCCGCATCCTGTGCGAACTGGCGGCCGAGCGCGGGCTGCGGGTGGACATGCACTGCGACGAGAGCGACGACCCGATGAGCCGCCACATCGAGACGCTGACCTTCCACACCCAGCGGCTCGGCCTGCACGGCCGCGTCACCGGCTCGCACCTGACCTCGATGCATTCGATGGACAACTACTACGTGTCGAAGCTGATCCCACTGATGGCCGAGGCGCAGGTGCAGGTGGTCGCCAACCCGCTGATCAACATCACGCTGCAAGGCCGCCACGACACCTACCCGAAGCGCCGCGGCATGACCCGCGTGCCCGAGCTGATGGCCGCGGGTCTGAACGTCGCCTTCGGCCACGATTGCGTGATGGACCCGTGGTACCCGCTCGGCTCGGGTGACATGCTGGAAGTGGCGCAGATGGGCCTGCATGTGGCGCAGATGACCTCGCCGGCGCAGATCGCAGCCTGCTTCGATGCGGTGACCGTCAACGGCGCCCAGGTGCTCGGGCTCGACCGGCATGGCATCGCGGTCGGCTGCGATGCAGATTTGGTGCTGCTGCAAGCCAGGTCGGTGGTGGAGGCGGTGCGGCTGCGGGCCCAGCGGCTGCGGGTGTGGCGGCGCGGCCGGCAGGTCGCGGGTACTGCACCGGCGGTGGCTCACATCGACCTGCCCGGGCGTCCGGCCAGCGTCGACTGGACGTGGCCTCGCTGAGCACTGTGGCGTGCGCACGACCGCGCGGCGCAAACAGCCTGCAACGAAAAATCGCCTCGTTAGAATGAAATTTGCATTTGGTTGCAACAGCCCACTCCCACTACGGCGACCCCCTGGACGCCTTCCGACATGAAACTCATCGGCTCGCTGACCAGCCCGTATGTGCGCAAGGTGCGCATCGTGCTGGCCGAAAAGAAGCTCGACTTCCAGTTCGAACTGGAAGACGTCTGGGCGCGCGACACCATCCTGGCCTCCAATCCGCTGGGCAAGGTGCCCTGCCTGGTGATGGAGGGCGGCGAAGCGGTGTTCGACTCGCGGGTCATCGTCGAGTACGTGGACACCTTGTCACCGGTCGGCCGCCTGATCCCGGAGCGGGGCCGCGAACGAGCCGAAGTGCGCACCTGGGAGGCGCTGGCCGACGGGGTGCTCGACGCTGGCGTGGCCGCTCGGCTGGAGCGCACCTGGACGGGCCGCGCTGACAGTGAGCGCAGCACCGCCTGGGTCGATCGGCAGCTCGGCAAGATCAACAGCTCGCTGGTCGCGATGAGCAAAGGCTTGGCCGACAAACCCTGGTGTTGCAACGGCAACCACCTGACGCTGGCCGACATCGCTGTCGGCTGCGCACTGTCCTACCTGGACTTCAGGTTCCCGGAGATCGACTGGCGCGGCACGTACCCGAACTTGGTGCGACTGTCCGACAAGCTCAACGCCCGCCAGAGCTTCATCGACAGTCAGCCGCCGCCGGCCTGATGCCCGGCTGAGCGTCAGCGGGCCACGACGTGCCGGCGCGACTGAATGCCTGCCATCGCGGCGACGCCCAGCAGCATCAGCGCAGCGGTTGCAGGCTCCGGCACGGCAGCAGCGAGCTGCACGTTGTCGAGGCCACTGATTTCTTCCACTGGCGAGTGGGTTTCCGCTGAGATCCACAAACGGTTCAAGTTTCCGAGCGCGGCTTGAAAATCAGCCGCACTGGCCGCTCCCCCACCAGCGCTGCCCAGGTGCCAGGCCGCCGATGGCGCGAGGGCCACGCTGACGGTGACCCAGTTGTTCTGCACCGCGGGCTGAGTCGCCGGTACGTAGACCAGGGTGACACCACCGCCTTGCAACACGACGTTAGGCCCCGCGTAGTTGATGCTGGCGTCGGTATACAGGTCGTAGCTCAGAGTGCCGCCGACGGCGCTCGACTGGTTGCCGAGGAATTGGGCTGGCGCGCTGAAAAACGTATCCTGATCATCAGGGTCGGGCAGTCGGAAATACCCGCCTGAGTTGCCGCCGGTGGCGCTGTAGGCGCCGAACGGACCTGCGTCGTGGATGGGCGCCGAGTTCTCGGAAGGGCGGGCCGTCAGACCGCTCCAGCCCTCCGCATCGGTATCGAAGGTGGAGGTGACAGCCGCCTGGGCCGACAGGGACAGCGTGAACACCAAACTGGCAGCAACGCGATGCAGGTTCATGTAAGGGCTCCAGAACATTTGTGATCCAGTTCACGATCCTACGAGCGCAGAAGTGAATTCGGAACCCCCCAATGGACCCCTTCCACGGTGCGGGTCCGGCACCTGTTACATCGCGACCGCGAAACTCTCGGCCTGCGCCATCGGCCAATACAGCCGGTAGACACTGTGAGTCAGGTTGCCGGCGAGCAGCGAGCCCGGCTGGATGAACGGCAGCAGGTTGCTCAGCAGCTTGACCTCGTGGTCGTTGGTACGGCGCACGATGTGCGCGGCCGTGATCGCGCCGGGGTGATCGAGGCCGGCGGCCTGCACCAGCTCTTTCAGGGCCTTCAGCGTCGTCTGGTGGAAGTTGTAGACACGGTCTGCCTTCGAGGGAACGACCAAGGCCTGCTGCCGGTGCGGGTCCTGCGTGCTGACGCCGGTCGGGCACGCGCCGGTGTGACACGACTGCGACTGGATGCAGCCCAGCGCAAACATGAACCCGCGCGCCGAGTTGCACCAGTCGGCGCCCAGCGCCATGGTGCGGGCGATGTCGAACGCGCTGACCACCTTGCCGGCGCAGCCGATCTTGACCCGGTGCCGCAGGTTCAGGCCAACCAGCGTGTTGTGCACCAGCAGCAGCCCTTCCTGCAGCGGCGCGCCGACATGGTCGGTGAACTCGAGCGGTGCCGCACCGGTGCCACCCTCGCCGCCGTCGACAACGATGAAGTCCGGTGTGATGCCGGTGGCGAGCATCGCCTTGGCAATCGCGAACCATTCCCACGGGTGGCCGATGCACAGCTTGAAACCGACCGGCTTGCCGCCGGACAGCGCGCGCAGCCGGTCGATGAACTGCATCATCTCGATCGGCGTCGAGAACGCGCTGTGACTGGCCGGGCTGACGCAATCGACCCACGGCGGCACACCGCGCGCCTCCGCGATCTCGGGCGTCACCTTAGGGCCTGGCAGCACACCGCCATGCCCCGGCTTGGCACCCTGGCTCAGCTTGAGCTCGATCATCTTGACCTGAGCCAGCTGGGCGTTGGCGGTGAACAGATCGGCGTTGAAGCTGCCATCGGGATTGCGGCAACCGAAGTAGCCGGAGCCGATTTCCCAGATCAGGTCGCCGCCGCCATCGGAGTCGGGACCACGGTGGTAGCGACTGATCGAGCCCTCACCGGTGTCGTGGGCAAACCCACCGCGTTTCGCACCGGCGTTCAGCGCCAGGATCGCGTTCGCCGACAAGGCACCAAAGCTCATCGCCGAGATGTTGAACACGCTGGCGCTGTAGGGCTGGGTGCACGGCGTGCCGCGGTTGGCAGGCAGATGGTTCGGCTCGTCGTGGTGTGCACCGATGAGGACACGGAAATCGTGCGTGGGCAGCTGCGTCGGCTGCATCGAGTGGTTGATCCACTCGTAGCCCTGCGCGCCAACATCACGCTGGGTACCGAAGGGTCGCTTGTCGGGCTCGCCCTTGGCGCGCTGGTAGACCAGCGAGCGCTGCTGGCGCGAAAAAGGGGCAGCCTCGTTGTCACCCTCGATGAAGTACTGGCGTATCTCTGGTCGGATGAACTCGAACAGGTAGCGCATGTGTCCGATCACCGGGTAGTTGCGCAGCACCGAGTGGGTACCCTGCAGGCTGTCCCGCAGCCCCAGCAGCACGAGCGCACCAAAGGCCGTCGGCAGCACCCAATCCCATCCACTGGGCATTTTCATCATCAGCGACAGCGACAGGCTCAGCACAAGGCCGACAGCGCAGAGCAACCACACCGAGTAGCGCAGCGGGAAGTGATGGTTCAGTTTTTCGAGCCAGGTGGGCATGGACCCTCCTCGGAAGCAGCATGGGGGCACAGCGTGCCGGGTCGAGCATGTGACATCGTAGCGACGATGCGCGGCGATCGATCCGGCAAACAGGCCTGGT
This sequence comes from Burkholderiales bacterium PBB1, assembly GCA_002255905.1. Classification (GTDB taxonomy): domain Bacteria; phylum Pseudomonadota; class Gammaproteobacteria; order Burkholderiales; family Burkholderiaceae_C; genus PBB1. The sequence goes on along the minus strand of NKIN01000006.1, from coordinate 38,109 downwards.
AAGTCGCGCCGGATGCGTGTAGCTGACGGACGATCTACGCTGATGCGACAGCTCGTCGATGCGGGCGGTCGATGTCGGCCGGTGCGCCTGCTCGCTAGAATTCACGCCAGCGCTGATTTGCTCCGGCTTGCGGGCGCTCTACAAACCCAGCTAAATACAGGACCGACGGGAGCCTCCCGTCACACACACCAAGATGCTTCGTTCCGTTACGCCGATGGCCCGTGAGGCCCGTCGACGACCCCATCCATGAGTGCGCTGGGGCACGTCAAACCTCAGTCGATGGCGTTCGCGCAAGCGCTGCCGCTGCGCAGCGGCTCAGTGCTGCGCGACTACACGCTGATGTACGAGACCTACGGCGCGCTGAACGCGGCGCGCAGCAATGCGGTGCTGGTGTGCCACGCGCTGAACGCCAGCCACCATGTCGCCGGGCGCTATGAAGGCGATCCCAAAGGCACCGGTTGGTGGGACAACCTGATCGGCCCGGGCAAGCCGCTGGACACCGATCGCTTCTTCGTCATCGGCGTCAACAACCCGGGCTCGTGCTTCGGTTCGACCGGCCCCACGCACCTCAACCCTGCCACGCAGCAGCCCTACGGCGCTGATTTCCCGGTGGTCACGGTCGAGGACTGGGTCGATGCACAGGTGCGGCTTTGCGATGCGCTCGGCATCGAACAACTCGCCGCGGTGATCGGCGGCAGCCTGGGCGGCATGCAGGCGCTGTGCTGGGCGATGCGCTATCCGCAACGGCTGCGGCACTGCATCGCGATCGCCACCGCGCCCAACCTGTCGGCGCAGAACATCGCCTTCAATGAAGTCGCGCGCCGCGCCATCGTCACCGACCCCGATTTCCACGGCGGCCACTACTTGGCGCACGGCGTGGTGCCCAAGCGCGGGCTGCGGGTGGCGCGGATGATCGGCCACATCACCTACCTGAGCGACGACACGATGGAAGCCAAGTTCGGCCGCTCGCTGCGTGCGGCGGTCTCCGGGGCGGCCGACGGTGACGCAGGCAGAACGCCGCGCTACACCACGCAAGACATCGAGTTCGAGATCGAGAGCTACCTGCGCTACCAGGGCGATAAGTTCAGCGAGTATTTCGATGCCAACAGCTACTTGCTGATCACCCGCGTGCTCGACTACTTCGATCCGGCACGCGAACACGGTGGAGATCTGTCGGCGGCATTTGCCTCGGCCACGGCGAAGTTCCAGATCATCAGCTTCACCACCGACTGGCGCTTCTCGCCAGGACGTTCTCGCGAGATCGTGAAGGCGCTGCTCGACAACCGGCTCGACGTGAGTTACGCGGAGATCGCTGCGCCGCACGGTCACGACGCCTTCCTGCTCGACGATGCGCGCTACCACGGTGTGCTGCGCGCGCGCTTCGACCGCATCGCTCGCGAGATCGAAGCGAGTTCGCACGGGCTCGGCGGCATGAGGATCGTCCCATGAGCGACCGACAGGACCTCGAACTGATCGCGAGCCTCGTGCCCCAGGGGTCGCGTGTGCTGGACCTGGGCTGCGGCTCGGGTGAGACGCTGGCCCATCTTCGAGACAAGCGACAGTGCACCGGCTACGGCATCGAGATCGCCGACGCGAACGTGCTGGCCTGCGAGCAGCGCGGCGTCAACGTGATCCAGCTGAACCTGGAAGAGGGCCTCGCCATCTTCGACGACCAGAGCTTCGACGTGGTGCTGCAGATCGACACGCTGCAGCACCTGCGCAACACCGAGCGCATGCTGATGGAAACAGCGCGTGTGGGGCGCATTGGCATCGTCAGCTTCCCCAACTTCGCCCATTGGGCGAACCGGCTCAGCGTGGTGCGGGGCCGCATGCCGGTGACGAAGGCGCTGCCCTACGAGTGGTACGACACGCCGAACATCCGCGTCAGCACCTACGCCGATTTCGAAGTGCTGGCACGCCGCTGCGGCCTCCGCATCCTCGATGCGTTCGGCATCCAGCAGGGCGTGTGCGTGCGGCGTTGGCCTAACCTGATGGCCAGCGTGGCGGTGTTCAAGTTCGAGCGCGCGTAGGCTTCGAATCCGGCGGCATCGGCCTGTGCAGCGACAGGCCGGCCAGATAGGTGTCCAGAGCCTGCTCGCCGACCTGGACCAGGTCGAAGGCGCTCGGGTCCAGCAACCAGTTTTCGATCAGGCCCGAGACCAGCGCATGCAGCGCGATGGCGCTGGCGCGTGCCGGCAAGCGGCGATCGAGCTGCCCTTGGGCCGTTGCACGCTTCAGGCCGATCGCCACCTGGTCGATCAGACCGACACGCGTGTTGATGCGCTTGTCGCGCACCGCCTGCAACTCGTCGACGTATTCGAGCTTCTGCATCTTGATCACGAACACGCGCTGCACCTGGGGGCACGCCACCGTCTTGCGCAACGCGTTCAGCAGGCTGTTGCGGACCTCGAGCACTGGATCGGCGGTGTTCGGATCAGCCGACCGGCTGATCGCCTCCTCGAGCGGCAAGGCCACCCTCTGGAGCATGGCGTTGACGAGATCGGCCTTGTTCTCGAAATGCCAGTAGATGGCGCCGCGCGTGACACCCGCGGCCTGGGCGATTTCCTGCAGCGAGCAGCGCGACACCCCGCGCTGCTCGAAAACCAGCTCTGCTGCATCGAGGATGCGATCGCGTGTCACCAGCGCGTCCTCCTTGGTTTTGCGTGCCATCGAGCTTCTCCCGTGACCTTAAACATACAAACACGAATGTATGTAGACTAGCCGCTTCTCATTCGGATGGTGATCCGAATCAACCCGCCTGCTGCCGGCTTGTTGCGCAAAAGGCAACCTCACAGGACCACACCGCATGCCTGCGCAGACACGAGCCGGTTTTCCCATCACCAAGCTGCTGACAGCCGTCGTGTGTGCGTCTGTGGCGTTCGGGTTGTCGGGCTGTGGCGCCAAGTCCGGTGAGACAGGCCCTGGCGCAGCGGCCAGCGCACCGGCTCCGGCGGTCGGCGTGATCACTGTGGCGCCGCAATCGGTGGGGCTGACCAGCGAGTTGCCGGGCCGGCTGGAAGCCACCCGCATCGCCCAGGTGCGGGCGCGCGCCGCCGGCATCCTGTTGAAGCGCACGTTCCGCGAAGGCAGCGACGTGAAGGCCGGCCAGCTGCTGTTCCAGATCGATGCCGCGCCTTATCGCGCGCAGTTGCAAAGCACCCAGGCCGCACTGGCCCGCGCCGAGGCCAACCGCGAGCAGGCCGCCGCACAGGCCGAGCGCTACAAGCCGCTGCTCGAGGCCAACGCGATCAGCAAGCAGGATTACGTCAATGCGGTCGCGGCGTTCAAGCAAGCCGATGCCGATGTCGCCTCGGCACGCGCCGCCGTCACCACCGCCCAGATCAACCTGGGCTACGCCTCGGTGACGGCGCCGATCTCGGGGCGCATCGGTCGCGCGCTGGTGACCGAAGGCGCGCTGGTCGGCCAGGGCGATGCGACGCCGCTGGCGCTGGTGCAGCAGATCGATCCGATGTACGTGAACTTCACCCAATCGACCACCGACGTGCTCAGGCTGCGCCAGGCGATCGACGCCGGCAAGCTGCAACACAGCGGTGCGGCGGAGGCCGGCACGGTGCAGGTGGTGCTGGAGGACGGCACGGTCTACGGCGCACCGGGCAAGCTGCTGTTTTCCGACCTGACGGTGGACACCACGTCGGGCCAGATCACCTTGCGCGCCGAGGTGCCCAACCCCAAGGGCCTGCTGCTGCCCGGCACCTACGTGCGCGTGCGAGTGCAGCAGGCGCAGGCGGAGGCTGCGGTGCTGCTGCCGCAGCAGGCAGTGACCCGCTCGCCACAGGGTGACAGTGTGCTGGTGGTGGCCAGCGACGGCTCCTACGCGCCGCGCCCGGTGAAGGTCGGCGGCTCCCAGGGTGGTCGGTGGGTCGTGCTCGAGGGGCTGAAGGCCAGCGACCAGGTGATCGTCGACGGCTTCCAGAAACTGGGGAACGCCAGGGTGGTGAAGCCGGTGCCGTGGCAACCTGCGGCGCCGATGGGCGCCCCGCGCGCCGCAGCGGCATCCGACGCCGCGGCCTCCACACCCAAGAACTGAGGTCCGCGCCATGGCCCAGTTCTTCATCAACCGGCCCATCTTCGCCTGGGTCGTCGCGCTGTTCATCCTGTTGATCGGTGGCGTCGCCATCACCCAGCTGCCGATCGCGCAGTACCCGCCGGTGGCGCCGCCCGCCATCGTGGTCAATGTCACCTACCCCGGGGCTTCGGCGAAGACGCTGGAGGAGACCGTCGTTGCCGTGATCGAGCGAGAGATGAACGGCTCGCCCGGCCTGATCTACATGGAGTCGGTCAGCCAGGCCGATGGCTCGGGCTCGATCACGCTGAGCTTCGAGCCGGGCACCAACCCCGACCTGGCCCAGGTCGATGTGCAGAACCGGTTGGCCCGGGCCGCGCCGCGGTTGCCAGCGTCAGTGACGCAGCAAGGCGTGCGCGTCGACAAGGCGAACCCGAATTTCCTGCTGTTCATCATCCTGTCCAGCACCGACGGCTCGCTCGATCCGATTGCACTCGGTGACTACGCGGCGCGCAATGTGGTGCCCGAGATCCAGCGCGTGTCCGGTGTCGGCCAGGCCACGTTGTTCGGTACCGAGCGCGCCATGCGCATCTGGATCGATCCGGCCAAGCTGGTCGGGCTGAAGCTGTCGTCGGCGGATGTGAATGCGGCCATCGCCGCGCAGAACGCCCAGGTCGCCTCGGGCACCATCGGCGACCTGCCCAACACGGCCGACCAGTCCATCTTCGCGACCGTGGTCGTGAAGGGTCAGCTGACCACCGCCGAAGACTTCGGCAACATCCTGCTGCGCGCCAACCCGGACGGCTCGCGGGTGCTTCTGAAAGACGTGGCGCGTGTCGAGCTCGGCGCACAAACCTACGGTTCGCGCAGTGCGCGATTGAACGGTGCACCGTCCAGCGGCGTCGGGGTGCAGCTGTCGCCGACGGCCAACGCACTGTCCACCGCCAACGCGGTGAAGAAGCGGCTGGCCGAGCTGGCGCCGTATTTCCCGCCGGGTGTGAAAGCGACGATTCCCTACGACAGCTCGCTGTTCATCAGCATCTCGGTGAAACAGGTCGTCGAAACGCTGGTCGAGGCGGTGATCCTGGTGTTCCTGGTGATGTTCCTGTTCCTGCAGAACATCCGCTACACGCTGATCCCGACGCTGGTGGTGCCGATCGCACTGATGGGCAGCTTCGCCTCGCTGCTGGCGCTGGGCTTCTCGATCAACGTGCTGACGATGTTCGGCATGGTGCTGGTGATCGGCATCGTCGTCGACGACGCGATCGTCGTCGTCGAGAACGTCGAGCGCATCATGAGCGAGGAGGGGTTGTCACCACTGGCAGCCACTCGCAAGGCCATGGGCCAGATCTCGGGCGCGATCGTCGGCGTGACGGTGGTGCTGATCTCGGTGTTCGTGCCGCTGGCGTTCTTCAGTGGCGCGGTCGGCAACATCTACCGCCAGTTCTCGGCAGTGATGGTGAGCGCGATCGCGTTCTCGGCGTTCCTGGCGCTGTCGCTGACGCCTGCCCTGTGCGCCACGCTGCTCAAGCCGGTCGAGGCTGGCCACCACCATGCGAAGACCGGCTTCTTCGGCTGGTTCAACCGGGGCTTCACACGCACCGCAAAAAACTACGAAGGGCTCGTCGCACGCATCCTGAAACGCGCTGCCCGCTACCTCGTCATCTATGCCGCGGTCATCGCCGCGGTGGTGCTCATGTTCAACCGCTTGCCGACCTCGTTCATCCCGAATGAAGACCAGGGCAACATCCTCGTCAACGTCCAGCTGCCGCCGGGTGCCACGCAAGCCCGCACGACCGAGGTGATGAAGCAGGTCGAGGACTACATGCTGAAGCAGCCGGATGTCGAAAGCATCATCAGCGTGCTCGGTTTCAGCTTTGCTGGCACGGGCCAGAACGCCGCGCTGGGCTTCGTGACGCTGAAGGACTGGGACCAACGTCCCGGCAAGGAGCGCAGCGCGCAGGCATTGGTGGCACGCGCGTTCGGTGCACTGGGGCAGATCCGCGATGCGTTCATCTTCCCGGTCAGCCCGCCGGCGATCCGCGAACTCGGCCGCTCGAACGGCTTCGCGATGCGCCTGCAGGACCGCGGGGGCAACGGCCACGACGCGCTGCTGGCCGCACGCAACCAGCTGCTGGGCATGGCGGCGAAAAACCCCTTGCTGATGTCGGTGCGACCCGACGGGCTGGAAGACGCGCCGCAGCTGCAGCTCGACATCGACCGTGACAAGGCCGGCGCGCTGGGCGTGAGCTTCGCAGCGATCAACACCACGTTGTCCACCGCGCTGGGCTCGTCGTATGTCAACGACTTCCCGAACGCAGGTCGGCTGCAGCGCGTGGTGGTGCAGGCCGATGCGCCGGCGCGGATGCAGCCCGACGATCTGCTGCAGCTCAACGCGCTGAACACCTTCGGCCAGCCGGTGCCGCTGTCCGCCTTCGCGACCACCCGGTGGATCAAGGGCCCGATGCAGACGGTGCGCTACAACGGCTACCCCGCCATGCGCATCCAGGGTGAACCTGCCCCCGGTGTCAGCAGCGGCGCCGCACTGGCCGAAATGGAGAAGCTGGCAGCGCAACTGCCTGCAGGTTTTGCCTACGAATGGACCGGCCCCTCGCGCGAAGAGAAGCTCTCCGGCTCGACCGCGCTGATCCTGTTTGCCTTCTCTTTGCTGTCGGTGTTCCTGTGCCTGGCGGCGCTGTACGAGAGCTGGACGATCCCGCTGGCGGTGATCCTGGTGGTGCCGCTGGGTGTGCTGGGGGTCGTGCTCGGCATCAGCGTCCGAGGGCTGGAGAACGACGTGTTCTTCAAGGTCGGGCTGATCACCATCATCGGCCTGTCGGCCAAGAATGCGGTGCTGATCATCGAGTTCGCCAAAGACCTGCATGCCGAAGGCAAGGGCGTGATCGAGGCCGTGCTGGAAGCCGCTCACCTGCGCTTCCGGCCCATCCTGATGACCTCGATCGCGTTCATCCTTGGCGTGCTGCCGCTGGTGATTGCCAGCGGTGCCGGCTCGGCCAGCCAGCGCGCCATCGGCACCGGCGTGATGGGCGGCATGATTTCGGCAACCGTGCTGGCGGTGTTCTTCGTGCCGGTGTTCTATGTGGTCGTGATGAAGGTGTTCGGGCGACGCGCGTCACCGCCTGCGGCCGACGTCCCGACGGTGACGGGTACGGGGGTGGCGCCATGAAGGCCCTCCTCACGAACGCTCGGCTGACCACACTGGTGCTGGCTGCCGCCAGTGTCGCCGGCTGTTCGTTCATCCCGGCTCATGTGCGCCCCGAGGCGCCCGTGCCGAGCAGCTACCCAGGCGATGCCTCGACGGCTGCGCCCACCGGGCAGGCCGCGGCCGACATCGAGTGGCAGCGCTACTTCGGCGATCCGCACCTGCAGCGGCTGATCGAGGCCGCGCTACAGCAAAACCGCGACCTGCGCATCGCGGTGTTGAACATCGAACAGGCCCGCGCGCAGTACCAGGTGCGGCGCGCCGACGAGCTGCCCACCGTCAACGCCGGTGCCAGCGCGTTGCGCCAGCCGAAGGTGGGCGACAGCGGTACCGGCGGCAGCATCAGCAGCACCTACAGCGCCGGGCTGCAGATCACCTCGTACGAGTTCGATTTCTTCGGCAGGGTGCGCAGCCTGAGCCAGGCGCAACTGGCGCAGTACCTCGGCACCGAAGAGGCACGCAAGACGGTGCAGATCAGCCTGATCGCCTCGGTCGCCAACGGCTGGCTCGCGCTGCTGGCCGATGACGAGTTGCTGGCGGTGACGCGGCAGACGCTCACCACCCGCGAAGAATCGATGAAGCTGACGCAACTGAAGTTCGACAACGGCGCGTCGTCCGAACTCGACGTGCGGCAGGCTGAATCGCTGCTCGAAGGGGCACGCGTCGCATTGGCGCAGCAGCTGCGGCAGCGCGCACAAGACGAAAACGCGCTGGCGCTGCTGCTCGGTCAGCCGGTGCCCGCCGATGCGCTGCCGACACCGACGACCGCGCCGGGCGACATCACGACTTCGGCGCTCGCCGGGACGGTGCTGCCTGATCTGCCGGCTGGCCTGCCCTCGGATCTGTTGAACCGCCGGCCCGACATCCGTCAGGCCGAACAGCAGCTGATCGCGGCCAACGCCAACATCGGCGCCGCGCGCGCAGCGTTCTTCCCGCGCATCACGCTGAGCACCAGCATCGGCAGCGCCAGCACCGAACTGTCAGGGCTGTTCAAGGCGGGATCGTTCGCCTGGAGCTTTGCACCGCAGCTGGTGGTGCCGATCTTCGATGCAGGACGCAACCAGGCAAATCTGGAGGCCGCGCAGGTCGGTCGCGACATCGCGGTGGCGCAGTACGAGCGCGCGGTGCAGAGTGCCTTCCGCGAAGTGGCCGACGCGTTGGCCGGTCGCGCGACGTTGAGCGAGCAGCTGCGGGCGCAACAGGCGCAAGCGAAAGCCGAGGAAGCACGAGCCAAGCTGGCCGACCTGCGCTACCGCAATGGCGCGTCGAGCTACCTCGATGTGCTCGACGCTCAACGCTCGCTGTTCACCGCCCAGCAGGCGGTGGTTCAGGCGCAAGCCGCTGAGCGGCAGAACCGGGTCGCGCTGTACAAGGTGTTGGGGGGTGGATGGAAGGACGCTGCGACTCAGTGATGCCAACGCGCGTTTAAACATATCCCGTCAACCTTAGTCAGCGAGGGAGCGCTGCGGCGGGCTGCTGTGTTGCGTTCATGTCCCCCGGGCCGGATCGGTCGCACCCGAAGCGTTTGGGCGGTGACCCGGCCTGGGGGACATGAGCGGAGCCGGTCACCCCGCGCCCTTGGCAGCCCAGTGCGAAGGTGGAGGGAAAGCGAATTTGGGACAATCCGAATCATGAGCTCAGCCGACCTGAAAGAAGTCATTGCCCGCATGGGCGCCTCCGCTCGCGCGGCCAGTGGCCGCATGGCAGCGGCATCCACCGCAGCGAAGAACCACGCCCTGATCGCATTGGCCCGGCTGCTGCGCGCAGATGTCGAGGCACTGGTCAGTGCCAATGCGCTGGATCTGCAGGCTGCCACGGCCGCGGGCACCTCAGGCCCGCTGCTTGATCGGCTGAAGCTCACACCCAAGATCATCGAGACGGTGGCCGAAGGCTGCGAGCAGATCGCGGCCATGCCCGACCCGATCGGCGAGATCACGCACCTGCGCCAGCGCCCCAGCGGCATCTCGGTGGGCCAGATGCGGGTACCACTCGGTGTGTTCGCGATGATCTACGAGAGCCGGCCCAACGTGACGATCGAGGCGGCGTCGCTGGCCATCAAGAGCGGCAATGCCTGCATCCTGCGCGGCGGCTCGGAAGCCATCCACTCCAACCTCGCGCTGTGGAAACGGGTGCAGGCCGCACTGGCCGAAGCCGCGCTCCCACCCGATGCGGTGCAACTGGTCGAGACCACCGATCGCACGGCGGTGGGCTTGCTGATCACCTCGCCAGAATCGGTCGACGTCATCATTCCTCGCGGCGGCAAGGGGCTGATCGAGCGCATCTCGCGCGAAGCCAAGGTACCCGTCATCAAGCACCTGGACGGCAATTGCCACGTGTATGTCGATGCCAGCGCCGACATGGCATTGGCGCTGAAGGTGACCGACAACGCGAAGACGCAGAAATACAGCCCCTGCAACGCGGCCGAGTCGCTGCTGGTTCACTCGGACATCGCCGCAGAATTCCTGCCACGCATTGGCGCAGTGTTCGCTGCCAAGGGTGTCGAGATGCGTGGGGATGCGGCGAGCCTCGCGCTGCTGGCAAAAGTGCCGAACGCGAAGCTGGTGGCGGCCACCGAGCAGGACTGGTTCGAGGAGTACCTCGCGCCCATCATCAGCATCGCCGTGGTCGCCGACCTCGATGCGGCGATCGCGCACATCAACCGGTACAGCTCGCACCACACCGACGCGATCCTGACCGAACACCACCCCAGCGCGATGCGCTTTCTGCGCGAGGTCGATTCGTCGAGCGTGATGGTGAACACCAGCACGCGCTTTGCCGACGGCTTCGAATATGGCCTGGGCGCCGAGATCGGCATCAGCACCGACAAGCTGCATGCACGCGGCCCGGTCGGCCTGGAAGGGCTGACCTCGCTGAAGTGGGTGGTGCTGGGGCAGGGTGAGGTGCGCACTTGACCCTGCGCAGGGCGCAGCAGCACGGCGGGCACCCGCGATGACCGATGCGCAGATTGCCACGCTGGTGGGTTGCGCGGTGCTGGTGTTCTGGGCCGTCGGCGCCTACAACCGGTTGATCGCGCTGCGCGACGACATCGCGAAGGCCTTCGCCCCGGTCGACGCCCAGGTGCAGCATCGCCATGCACTGCTGATGCAGTGGGCACTGGGGTTGAACGCGGTGCTCGATCAGGCGACTGCGCTGCATGACGCGGTGTTGCTGGCCTGTGCGCAACTGCAATCCGCCTGCGACGGCCTGCGGGCCCGGCCCAGCGCTGGCAGTGCAGCCACTGCGTTGCGGCTGGCCGAAGAGGCGCTGATGGCTGCCCGGCAGAGGCTGCAAGCCGAGCTTCCGGCGCGGCAACAGCGCCTGAGCGGGCTCGAGATCGAGGCAAATACCGAACAACTGGCTGCCGCCGACAACACCCTGGCATTTGCCCGCAGCCAGTTCAATCTGGCAACGAAAACCTACAACGATGCGATCCGGCAGTTCCCCACCAGGGTGGTGGCCACCGTGTTCGGTTTTCAGGCGGCTGGCACGCTTTGAATACCGATCCGGCTGCAGGGCAGCCCGGGTATCAGGTCAGCTGTCGCAGATGATGGCCGCCGAGGCGACCATTTCGTTGAACAAGGCCATGGACATCTTGCCGGACACCGCATAGGGGTTCAGCAGCGCGGACTCGGAGTACTTCATCACCAGCGCCGGATTCAGCCCCGTCAGATTGGCGCGACCCATCGACCAGCCAGCGAAGTTGCGTTCACCGATTTCTTCGTAGCTCAGCAGCACCACATCGTGGTGGCGGGGGTCATTGGCGATCTTGTTGTACAGCGCGCTGACGGCGGATCGGCCGCCCTCGATCACCTGGAGAAAGATGCCGGCTGAAAAACACAGCACCCCGGTGATGCCGAGGCCCACGTTGTTGGCTTTGGACCGCTTCAGGATCGCGACCAACTCGTTCTGGTTCACCGAGTCGGACGCGCGGCTGACGTACATCAGGCGCACGAGCATGAAATTCTCCAAGGTGAATTGAGGGGTGGCATGTCAGGTCTTCTGGCGATCGAGCAGCGACAGGAATTCGCGCCGCAGGTTGGCATCCTTCAGGAACGAGCCCCGCATCACGCTGTTGATCATCTTGGCGCTGGTGTCCTTGACGCCTCGCCAGTGCATGCAGAAGTGATCGGCCTCCATCACGATCGCCAGGCCGTCGGGCTTGACCCGGCGCTGCAATTCGTTGGCCAGCATCGTCACCGCCTCTTCCTGGATCTGCGGCCGGCTCATGATCCACTCGCAGATGCGGGCGTACTTCGACAGGCCGATCAGGTTCGAGTGCTCGTTCGGCAGGATGCCCATCCACACCCGACCCATGATCGGGCACAGGTGGTGCGAGCAGGCACTGCGCACGGTGACCGGGCCGACGATCATCAACTCATTGAGACGCGTGATGTTCGGGAACTCGGTCACGTCGGGCATCGGCGTGTAGCGGCCCTTGAACACCTCGGTCAGGAACATCTTCGCCACGCGCTTGGCAGTGTCGTGGGTGTTGTGGTCGCTTTCGGTGTCGATGACCAGCGCCTCCAGAACCTCCTGGAGCTTGGCCTGGACTTCGGCCTTCAATTCATCCAGCTCGCCTTCCTTGATGAAGGCCGAGATGTTGTCGTTGGCGTGGTAGCGGCAATCGGCGCCCACCAGCCGGTAGCGGATGCGCTGTGACGCGCTCAGCTGCGCCAGCTCGTCATCGTTCTTGAAGATGGAGGGACGTGAGTCCGGTGAAGAGCGCAGGGGCATGGGCGGCGTTTCGGGCTTCATCCCTTCAAGCGTAACCCACCTGGAGTCGCCCTGGCACCCACCTGCCCGTAGACTTGCTCCGTGAATGCCCCTGCCCCTGCGCGACCCTCCGGCGTCGTCGCGCGCACCGCGCCGCCGTTGTCCCAGCTGCTAGACCACACCGCCGATGCCGTCGCGGCAGTGCGTGCGGGACGCTCACTGACCGAGGCGCTGGCGCAGTGTCCGGCCGAGGCGCGTCCGGGCGTGCAGGCGCTCAGCTTTCACGTGCTGCGTCGCCTCGGGCAAGCCCAGGCCGCTCGCGCCTGGCTGGCACCCAAAGCGCCGCCCAAGGCCCTCGACGCACTCCTGTTGACCGCACTGGCGCTGCTGTGGCCCGACGGGGAGGTGCCGTACCCTGATCACACGCTGGTCGATCACGCGGTCACCGTCGCGCGCCAGCGGCTGCCCGCCAGCGCGGGGTTCGTCAACGCGGTGCTGCGGCGCTTTGTGCGTGAGCAAGCCGCGGTGCTCGAGGTCGCGCAACGCACGGTCGCCGGGCGCACCAACCATCCCGAGTGGTGGGTTCAGCGCCTGCAGGCCGACTGGCCCAGCCACTGGCAGTCCCTGCTGGCGGCCAATGACCGCCGCCCGCCGATGACGCTGCGCGTCAACACCCGACGCGGCAGTGTCGAGGCCTACCTGGCCCGCCTGGGCCAGGCCGGCCTGCCGGGCAGGGCCGTCGGGGCACACGGGGTGTTGCTGGACGCGCCTTGCCCGGTTGGCCGCCTGCCAGGATTTGCCGATGGCGATGTCTCGGTGCAGGACGCCGCCGCCCAGCTGGCAGCCCCTTTGCTGCTGGCCGGTGCCTCGCTGCCGCGCGGCGCCCGGGTACTCGACGCGTGTGCCGCGCCGGGCGGCAAGACGGCTCATCTGCTGGAGCTGGCCGACCTGGACCTGCTGGCACTCGACCAGGACGCCGCGCGACTGAGCCGGGTCGACGACACGCTGCGTCGCCTGCGCCTGCAGGCAGCGACTCAGGTGGGCGATGCCGGTCAGCCCGAAACCTGGTGGGACGGGCGCGCCTTCGATGCGATCCTGCTCGACGCACCATGCACCGCATCGGGCATCGTGCGCCGCCACCCGGACGTGCGCTGGCTGCGTCGGGCCAGCGACGTGACCGCGCTGGCCGCGCTGCAGTCCCGGCTGCTCGACGCGCTGTGGCCCTTACTGAAGCCCGGCGGTCGGATGCTGTACTGCACCTGCTCCGTCTTCAAGGCCGAGGGGCAGGCGCAGGTCGATGCTTTTTTGCAACGCCAAAGCGGCGCGTTGCTCTCGGACACACCCGCTTCACCCGGTCATCTGCTGCCCCTGCCCGACAATGAAGCTGCCGCAGCGCGGCACGAGCCCGCCCTCGATGGCGATGGTTTCTTCTACGCCCTGCTCCACAAACCCTGAGACCGATCGTGCATCGCAACCCGACGAATGGCTGCCCCCACCCGCCGGGCGCGATGTTCGCCCGGTGGTGGTGGCTTTGGACGCGCGGACTTGCCGCTGTCCTGTTGCTCGGCTCAGCCACGTGCTGGAGCCTGCTGACCCAGGCGCCTGAGCTGAGCCAGTTCAAGATGACGCGCAGCGACGAAGGGCTGCTGCTCGACGTCGCGGTGCGCTTCGACTTGCCGCATCCGGTCGAAGACGCATTGCACAAGGGCGTGCCGCTGTACTTCGTCGCCGACGCCTCGCTGTATCACAACCGCCGTTACTGGCGCGACCGTCGCGTGGCCTCGGCGTCGCGGACCTGGCGCCTCTCCTACCAGCCGCTGACGCGCAACTACCGCGTGAGTTTCGGCGGGCTGAGTCAGAGCTTCGAGAACCTGAATGACGCGGTGACCACGGTCAGCCGCATCGGGCGCTGGAAGCTGGCGGAGCCCGGCCAGATCAGCGACAGCGAGGCCCTGTACGTTGAGTTCAGCTACAAGCTGGACACCGGCATGCTGCCCCGTGCCATGCAGATCGGCATCGGCGGGCAGCCCGACTGGAACCTGCTGATCGAGAAGACCCAGCGCGTCACGGCGCCCTGAGGTCGCTCCTGCCACCGATGAAGAAGTCCACCCGCTGGGCGCTGATCGTCGCGTTGGTCGCGGCGACGGGTGTCGCCATGGTGCTGGCCTTCTTGCTGTCGATCGCCACCGACAACCGGCTGTTCTACGAAAAGCACTTCCAGTGGCTGTTCTGGGTCAACCTGCTGGTCGCCGGCCTGCTGATGCTCGTGATCGGCATTGCCGCCACGCGGCTGCTGGTGCGCGTACAGCGGGGCAAGTTCGGCAGCCGGCTGCTGCTGAAGCTGGCCGCCATCTTCGCACTGGTCGGCGTGCTGCCCGGTCTGCTGATCTACACCGTGAGCTACCAGTTCGTCTCGCGCGGCATCGAGAGCTGGTTCGACGTCAAGGTGGAAGGCGCGCTCGATGCCGGGCTGGCGCTGGGCCGCGGCACGCTGGACGCCCAGGTCAACGACCTGGCCAGCAAGACCCAGCTGGCGGCCGATCGACTGGGCGAAGGACGTGGCGAGGTGCAGGCGCTGGCGCTCGAGCGCTTGCGCGAAGATCTCTCGGCGCAGAACGTGGCGATCGTCAACGGCATGGGTCAGGTGCTGCTGTCGGCCGATCGATCCGCCGAGTTGCTGGGGCCCGATCGGCCTTCGCCATCACTGCTGCGCAACGCCCGAGACGGACGCGCGGTGGCACAGCTCGAAGGTCTGGACGACGACAGCTTGACCCCGGGAGAGCCCGGCGATGCGGTCTCTGCAAGCCCGAATCCCGGACAGGCGCGCATCCGCGCGTTGGCCTACCTGCCCAGCACCGGCATTGCGCTGACACCGCAGGAACGCTACCTGATGATCACGATGCGGCTGCCCACCACGCTGGCCAGCAACGCACTCGCAGTGCAGACGGCCTATCGCGAGTACCAGCAGCGCTCGCTGGCCCGTGAGGGTCTGCGCGAGATGTACATCGGCACGCTGACGCTGACGCTGATCCTTGCGGTGTTCGGCGCGCTGCTGCTGGCCTTGACGCTGTCCAACCAGATCGCGCGGCCGCTGCTCATGCTTGCAGACGGCGTCCGGCAGGTCGCGCAAGGCGACCTGGGGGCCAAGCAGGTGTTCGACTCGCGCGATGAACTGGGTGGGTTGACGCGATCGTTCGCCGACATGACCGAGCAGCTGTCCGAAGCGCGCTCGCTGGTCCAGCGCAGCGTGGCGCAGGTCGAGGGCGCGCGAGCCAACCTGCAGACCATTCTCGACAACCTGACCGCGGGCGTGATCGTGTTCGACCGCCAAGGCCGCATCGACACGGTGAACCCCGGTGCCACGCGCATCGTGCGCTTGCCGCTGGGCGCGTACCGGGGTCGGCGGCTGACCGAGGTCGATGGGCTGCAAGACTTTGCCACGGCAGTGTGGCAACGCTTCGAGCTGCACGCCGATCGCCTGGATACGGGTGAGCGCGACCATTGGCAGGAGGCGTTCGAATTGCAGGTCGGGCCGGACCGCGATGCGCTGACGCTGCTCGTGCGCGGCGCGGCCATGCCAGAAGGTGCGCGGCTGATGGTGTTCGACGACATCACCGAGGTGGTGTCTGCGCAGCGCATCGAGGCCTGGGGCGAGGTCGCGCGCCGGCTCGCGCACGAGATCAAGAACCCGCTTACGCCGATCCAGTTGTCGGCCGAGCGCCTGGAGCACAAGCTCGCCGCCAAGCTCGAAGGCGCAGACCAGGCGATGCTGGCACGCAGCGTCGGCACCATCGTCAACCAGGTGCAGGCCATGAAGACGCTGGTGAACGAGTTCCGCGACTACGCCCGGCTGCCGGCCGCACGCCTGCACCCGCTCGACCTCAACGTGCTGGTCGGCGAGGTGCTCACGTTGTACGCCACCGCACAGGAGGCCGGCACGCTGATCTTCACCCCAGCCCCCGATCTGCCGCTGATCGTCGGCGACGCGACACAGCTGCGCCAGGTCATTCACAACCTGGTGCAGAACGCCCTCGATGCCGTGGCTGATCCTGCTCAGATGCAGCCCCAACGACAACCCTGCGTACGGGTCCGCACTGAAGTCGCCCGCACCGAGCAGGGTGCGGTGCGGGTGGTGCGTCTGCACGTCACCGACAACGGCCCGGGCTTTCCCGACAAGGTACTCAAGCGCGCCTTCGAGCCCTACGTCACCACCAAGAGCAAAGGCACCGGCCTCGGGCTTGCTGTCGTCAAGAAGATCGCCGACGAGCACGGCGCGCGGGTACGGCTGGTGAATCTGGACAACGGCTCCACCGAGGCGCACGGCAGCGGCGAGGCGGCCTCCGAGCCAGCGACGGTTCAAGGCGCGCAAGTTTCGTTATCATTTTCCAAATTCGCGCCGGTAGACGCGCACACCGCGGCGGCGCCCCGCCACGTCGACACCGTGCACTGAGAGTTCATGGCCACCATCCTTGTTGTCGACGACGAGCTCGGTATCCGAGCACTGTTGTCCGAGATCCTGACCGACGAAGGTCATTCCGTCGAACTGGCGGAAAACGCAGCACAGGCACGCGCAGCCCGAGAGCGAGCCCGCCCTGATCTGGTGTTGCTCGACATCTGGATGCCCGATGTCGACGGCGTCACGCTGCTCAAGGAATGGAACGCCTGTGCCCTTCTGACGATGCCCGTGATCATGATGAGCGGGCACGGCACGATCGACACCGCCGTCGAAGCCACCAAGAACGGCGCCATCGCGTTTCTAGAGAAGCCGATCACCTTGCAGAAGTTGCTGCGCGCGGTCGAACAAGGCCTGGCCAAGCCCGCACCGCGCACCCAAGCCAGCGCGGCGACGCGCGGCGAGCCGGGATACGCGCTGGCGTCTGCTGGCAGCAATGTGACACCCTTGCCCGGCGTGACAATCTCTCACGGCCCGCAACCCGAGCAAAGCTTCGACCTCGATCGCCCGCTGCGCGAAGCGCGTGACGCCTTCGAGAAGAGCTATTTCGAGTTCCACCTGTCGCAGGAAAACGGCAGCATGACCCGGGTGGCCGAAAAGACCGGCCTCGAGCGCACCCATCTGTACCGCAAGCTCAAGCAGCTCGGCGTCGATCTCTCACGCGGCAAGCGCGGCAGCCTCTGAAGGGCTCGGCGCGCTGATATAGTTGCGGGCTCGGCCTGGTAGCTCAGTTGGTAGAGCAGCGGATTGAAAATCCGCGTGTCGGTGGTTCGATTCCGCCCCAGGCCACCAGTCAAATCAAAGGGTTAGCTCATTCAGAGCTGACCCTTTTTCTTTGGGCACTACCGGTGGGTCGTGGCCGGCCAAACCCACAGAAGCTGGCCGGTCGGAGCTCCGGGTCGATGTCGAACTCGGCAGGTCCCCAAATGCTCGCGGCCCGAACGCAGCACGTTTGTTGCTTTACTGGATCGGCACGGAGCAAAAGCCACCGAGGCAGCGGGCTGATGAAGCGGCTCGGATCTGCGCAGCCAGCGCAGATCCACGCTACGAATCCTTCCTTGCGCGCGCGCCGTTCGTGCCGATACTCAATTGGTGAATCTGTGGGACAGGGAGGTTCTTCGACATGGCTGAGGCATCGATTCAGTCACCGCACGGCGCCCCGCGCGTCGAGGCGACGTGCACCGGCGATCTGCCGGCAGAGCTGGCAGCGCTGGGCATCGAGCTGGGCCGCTGGGTGCCGGCAGCGAAGCCAGTCTCCAGCCTGCCGCAGCTGACCTATGCGCGTGAGCTGGACGCGCTGCAGTGCCGGGTCGGTGCCACCCGCACCGACCGCGTGCACTGGCGATATGGCCAGACGCATGCCGACGCAGCCCGCTCCTGGCGAGAGCCGCGTGACGAACACACCCACGGCGAGCCCGAGGTGCGCGTCGTGCTGCAGGGGCATGTCGACTTTCGGGTGCGTGTGCCAGGGGGCGACGAAGTGGCCCACCTCTTCTGCGGCGCAGGGACCTGGATCGTGCTGCCAGCCGATCTGCCACACACATGCCGGCCGGCATCCAGCTCAGTCGTTGAGATGCTCCGGTTGTTCCAGCACGCGCGCGATGCGACGCACCACGCCGATCCGGCTTTCCATCAACCGCCGCTTCCTGCGCGCGTCGGGCGATCGCTGCCACGGCACTGGCGATTTGCGACCTGAGCGGCCCTGAACGCCAGACTGGCGGCGCTGATTACTCGGCGGCTGAGGCCTGGGGAGCCGCCGGCTTCGCCTTGCCGGGGTGATGCTTCTTCGTCTTGGGCTGGGTCGACTCCACATGCATGGGCTTGCGGTGCTTGGCCTTCGCATGTGCTGGGCTCGACGCGGCTTCGGCGGGCGCAGGGGCCGCGACAGGCACCTGCGCAAAGGCGGCTGCAGCAACGATGACCAGCCATACGGCCAGAAGGAGCTTCTTCATGAGTTTCCGGGTGGGTTCAACGGCCGCATTCACAGACTCGGGGCCCTTGGAGCAAGCCGGCGCTGCGCCGACTGTGCAGGCACAACGCCCGGAGTACGCTTCGGTTGACTCGCCGCACGCCTAGTGATTCCTGCCCGACATCACCGCAACACCATGGCCACCATCCCTGCGCTGTTCATCTCACACGGCGCACCCACCTTCGCGCTGGAGCCCGGCGTGGCCGGCGCGGCCTTGGGTGCACTCGGCCACCGACTGCCGCCACTGGCCGCAGTTCTGGTCGTGTCGCCCCACTGGATCACCGCGGGCCTCGAGGTGACCGCCTGCGCGGCGCCCGCGACGCTGCACGACTTCGGCGGCTTTGCGCCCGCGCTGTACGCGCTGTCTTACCCAGCTCCTGGCGATCCGGCTCTGGCCACTGAGGTGCAGCGGCTGCTGTCAACCGCGGGCCTGTCCGTGACACTCGATGGGCACCGCGGCTTGGACCACGGCGCCTGGGTGCCGCTGCGGCACCTGTTGCCCGCAGCGGCGACGCCCGTGCTGCAGCTGTCGATCCCGCACAACCTGGACGCTGGGGGCGCACTGCGCCTCGGGCAGACGCTGCGGCCCTTGCGGGACCGTGGTGTGCTCATCGTCGGCTCGGGCAGCATGACCCACAACCTGGGCGAATTCCGCGGCGCCATCGCCATCGGCGAAGCGGCTTATGTCAGCGAGTTCGTGCAGTGGGTGCGGCGCGCCGTCGTCGCGGGCGACACCGGTGCACTGGCCGATTACCGGCGTCGTGCACCGCACGCCGTGCGGGCCCACCCGACCGAAGAGCACTTCCTGCCGCTGCTGGTGGCCGCCGGCGCGGCGACTGCCGGCGACCCCGTCGAGGTCATCGAGGGTGGCACGCTGTACGGCATGTTGTCGATGGAGTCGTATGTGTTCGGTCACATCGACTCCGAGGCTTAGGCCATCGCTCAGTCGCCGATGTGCTTCTGGAACACCAGCCCGGCGTGCTCGCGCAATGCATGGAACTTGATCTTGGGCCAGTTGGCCTCGATGGCGCGCAGCTCGGGCGCGTACTCCACCAAGACCGTCGGCGCATCGACGGCGTCATAGGCCACGCGGTGCGAGTTGCCGTCGATGAAGCGCTTGAGCTCACGCTCGTCGGCCGCGGCGCCTTCGCCGGTTTCGCAGGTCACCCAGCGCGCCACCTGAAAACGGCTGGGCATGATGCGCGCCTTGCAGCCGTATTCGTGCTCCAGGCGGTGGGCGACCACCTCGAACTGCAGTTGCCCGACCGCACCCAGCAGCAGCACCGTGCCACCCACCGGCCGAAACACCTGGATTGCGCCTTCTTCACCCAGCTGCGTCAGCCCGGCCTTGAGCTGCTTGGTCTTGAGCGGGTCGGCCACTTCGACCGAACGGAACATCTCGGGCGCAAAGAATGGCAGCCCGGTGAACTGCAGCGCCTCGCCTTCGGTCAGCGTGTCGCCCAGTTGCAGCACACCGTGGTTCGGGATGCCGATGATGTCGCCGGCATAGGCCTCGTCGAGCAGCTCGCGGCGCTGGCTCAGGAACGACACCACGGTGTTGGGACGCAGCTCCTTGCCCGATCGAACCACCTTCAAGCGCATGCCGCGCTCGAAGTGGCCGGAGGCCACGCGCAGGAACGCGATGCGGTCGCGGTGCGCCGGGTCCATGTTGGCCTGGATCTTGAACACGACGCCGCTGAACTTCGGCTCGCCGGGTTGCACCACCCGCTGGATGGCGGCGCGCTCACTCGGCGGCGGCGCCAGATCGACCAGCGCATCGAGCACCTCGCGCACACCGAAGTTGTTGACGGCCGAGCCGAAGAACATCGGCGTTTGTTGCCCGTTCAAGAAGGCGTCGCGATCGAACGGCGGCGCCGCATCGGTCAGCAGCTCGATCTCGCCTTGGGCCTGCTCGTACTGCATGCCGAAGCGCTGGGCGTACGCGGGGTTGTCGAGTCCGGCCAGAATTTCGTCGTCGTTGTGGTGGCGGTCTTCGCCGGGGCTGAACACCCGCATCTGCTTTTCGCGCAGGTCCATCACACCGTGGAAGGTCTTGCCCATGCCCACCGGCCAGGTGAAGGGCACGACCTCCATGCCGAGCTCGCGCTCGATCTCGTCCATCAGTTCCAGCGGGTCCTTGACCTCGCGGTCCATCTTGTTGACGAAGGTGAGGATGGGCGTGTTGCGCGCACGGCAGACCTGCAGCAGGCGCCGCGTCTGCGGCTCGACGCCATTGGCCGCATCGATCACCATCAGCGCGGCGTCCACCGCGGTCAGCACGCGGTAGGTGTCTTCGGAAAAGTCCTGGTGCCCCGGCGTGTCCAGCAGGTTGATCACGCAGTCGCGGTATTCCATCTGCATGACCGAGCTGGCCACCGAGATGCCGCGCTGCTTCTCGATCTCCATCCAGTCGCTGGTGGCGTGGCGGCTCGCCTTGCGCGCCTTCACCGAGCCGGCGATCTGGATCGCGCCGGAGAACAGCAGCAGCTTCTCGGTGAGCGTGGTCTTGCCGGCGTCAGGGTGGGAAATGATCGCGAAGGTGCGACGGCGCCTGACTTCCTTGTCGAGCGCTGACGGAATGGAATCGGTGGACATGGGGCGTCGCTCACCCGCTGGGTGTGCGGCTCGTGGAAACCCGTGATTATCCGTGCGCGCCTATGCGCTCACCTCGGGCAGGAAAGGGCGGACGACGCCCAGCACACGCTCGACGTAGGCGTCCTTCTCGCCCACCGGCGCGGCGTAGTGCAAGGCCTGCGCGGCCGCATCGAGCCCTGCACCCTTTGCCATGATCCAGGCGGCCAGGTACTGCGCCGACAGGCACCCGCCGGCCGTGGCCAGCGGGCCGCGCGCCTGGAAGGGCAGATCGACGACGCGCACGCCCGCCTCGACAACCCAGGGCTTGGTGTTGGTGTCGGTGCAGGCGGGCATGTCGGCCAGCAGGCCCAGCCGTGCCATCAGCAAGGTGCCCGAGCATTGCGCACCGATCAGCTGACGCAGCGGATCGAGCTGCAGGCGGTCAAGCGGCGCACCGCGCTTGCCGATGTCGGCGGCGATCGCGCGGGTGTAGATGCCGCTGCCGAAGATCACCGCGTCGGCCTCGTTGGCGAATTCGAGGGGTTGCTGCGCCTGAACGGTGACGCCGTTCATCGATGTCATGTGCGACGACGGCCCGGTGATCTCGGCCTTCCAGCCGCGCGAATTCAGCCGGTTGAGCAGACCCAGCGGCACGAACGCGTCGATCTCGTTGAAGCCATCGAAGGTGATGATCGCGATGCGCATGGCAGCGGCCCCTTGTCTCAGGTTTCGTCAGGTTTCCAGCAGGCTGCGCAGCATCCAGGCCGTCTGCTCGTGCACCGTCAGGCGCTGCGTCAGCAGGTCGGCGGTGGGTTCATCGCCAGCCTTGTCGGCCAGCGGGAAGATGCCGCGTGCGGTGCGGGCCACGGCCTCGTGGCCATCGACCAGGATGCGCACCATCTCGAGCGCCTTCGGCGGCGTGGATGGCGCGTCCTTGATCGACGCCAGTGCGCCGAACTGAGCATACGAGCCCGGCGCCGCGTGGCCCAGCGAGCGGATGCGCTCGGCGATCGGGTCGACCGCGTTCCACAGCTCGGTGTACTGCCCCATGAACATCAGGTGCAGCGTGTTGAACATCGGGCCGGTGACGTTCCAGTGGAAGTTGTGCGTCGTCAGGTACAGCGTGTAGGTGTCGGCCAGCAGGTGGCTCAGGCCGCCGGCGATGGCCGCGCGATCCTTCTCGCTGATACCGATGTTGATCTTCGATGGGGTGGCCGCTGTTGCGGCATTCGGCTTGGATTTCTTGACCATCAGGGACTCCTCGGATGGAGGTGGAAGGTTGAGACAGGGAAGGTGCACCGAGTCTATCGACCCAAGGCATCCTGCGCTGGCGGTGATGCCATCACGACAGCCGTTGCACCCCGAGCAGCGGACAGGCGTAGATCGCATTGCGCAGCGCCGCGATGGCTTCATAGCGCGTGAAGGTGCGCCGCCACACCAGCACCACACGGCGTGTTGGCACCGGGTCCGAGAACGGCACATACGCGACGTGCTTGTCGGGCTCGGCCGGCACGCTGAGCTGGGGCACCACCGTCAAGCCCATGCCGGAGGCGACCATGTACTTGATGGTTTCGAGTGACGAGCCCTCGAAACTCTTGCGGATGCCTTCGGAGTCGCTGGAGAAATGTGCGTACTCGGGGCACACCTCAAGCACGTGATCGCGAAAGCAGTGCCCGGTGCCCAGCAGCAGCATCGTTTCCTTCTTCAGCTCATCGGCCGGGATGCGTTTGCGCCGCGCCAACGGGTGCTTTTTCGGCACCGCCACCATGAAGGGCTCGTCGTACAGCGGTGCGACCGCCAGCCCAGCGTCGGGAAACGGCTCGGCGATGATGGCTGCGTCGATCTCCCCGGTGCGCAGCATCTCCAGCAGCTTGACGGTGAAGTTCTCCTGCAGCATCAGCGGCATGCGTGGCATGCGCTCGATGGCCTGGCGCACCAGGTCAGGCAGCAGGTAGGGTCCGATCGTGTAGATCACGCCGAGCCGCAGCGGGCCCGACACCGGGTCCTTGCCGCGGCGCGCGATCTCCTTGATGCCGGCCGCCTGTTCGAGCACGGTCTGCGCCTGCCGCACGATCTCTTCGCCCAGCAGCGTGACGCTGACCTCGTTGCTGCCGCGCTCGAACAGCTTGACATCGAGCTCCTCTTCCAGCTTCTTGATGGCCACGCTCAGCGTTGGCTGCGAGACGAAGCAAGCTTCGGCCGCGCGGCCGAAGTGCCGCTCGCGGGCCACCGCGACGATGTATCGAAGCTCGGTCAGGGTCATGGTGTCATTCTCGCGCGGGGGGGCTTGTTCAACGTTGCCTCAGGCCTTCAGGTAATCGGCCTTGCTGCCGAGCCAGCGCTGCACCTGGCGTTCAGCGGCGTCGTGGTGCTCTTTCAACATGATTTCGGCCGCCGCCCGCGCGGCGTGCAGCAGAGGCAGGTCGTCGTTCAGGTCGGCGAAGCGCAGCAGCGCCGCGCCCGATTGCCGGGCGCCCAGAAATTCGCCCGGCCCGCGAATTTCGAGGTCGCGCCGCGCGATCTCGAAGCCGTCGGTCGTCTCGGCCATCGCCTTCAGCCGCGCCTTGCCGGTGTCCGACAGCGGCGCGGCATAGAGCAGCACGCACACGCTCGCGACCGAGCCGCGGCCCACGCGGCCGCGCAGCTGATGCAACTGGCTCAGGCCGAAGCGCTCCGCGTGCTCGATCACCATCAGGCTCGCGTTCGGCACATCGACACCCACTTCGATCACCGTGGTCGCGACCAGCACCGACAGCTCGCCAGCGATGAACTGCGCCATCGTCGCCGCCTTGTCAGCCGCTTTCATCCGGCCGTGCAGCAGGCCAACGCCGACACCGGGCAAGGCCTCGGTCAGCTTTTGGTGCGTGTCGATGACGTTCCGCAATTCGGGTCGCTCGCCGAACGGCCGTCTGGATGACCGTGCGTCGCCCTTGATCGGCGCGGTGTCACCTTCAGCCGCTTCCTCGATCAGCGGACACACCCAATAGACCTGCTTGCCTTGTGCCACCTCGTCGCGGATGCGCGCGACCACCGCCTCGCGCTTGCTGTCGGCAAAGAGCTTGGTGACGATCGGCGTGCGCCCGGGCGGCAGCTCGTCGATGGTGCTGATGTCGAGGTCGGCATACATCGTCATCGCCAGCGTGCGCGGGATCGGTGTCGCGCTCATCATGAGCAGGTGCGGCTCCAATGAATGCTGTTCCAGCTTGCTGCGCAGCGCCAACCGCTGCGCCACGCCGAATCGGTGCTGCTCGTCGACGATGGCCAGACCGAGGCGGGCGAACTGCACGTCGTCCTGGATCACCGCGTGGGTGCCGACCACCAAGCCGGCCTCACCGGAGGCAACGCGTTCGAGCATCTCGCGCCGGCCGCGGCCCTTGCGGCTGCCGGTCAGCCACGCGGTCGTGATGCCCAGTGGTTCGAGCCATCCGACCAGCTTGCGGAAATGCTGGTCGGCCAGGATCTCGGTCGGCGCCATCAGCGCGCATTGCCAGCCGTTGTGGATCGCGATGGCTGCGGCCAGCGCGGCCACCACCGTCTTGCCCGAGCCCACATCGCCTTGCAGCAATCGGTGCATCGGCACGCTGGTGGCGTCACCGCGGCCGGCATCCGGTCGCGCACGCTGCAGATCGGCGGCGATCTCTTCCACCACACGCCGCTGCGCGCTGGTCAGCGAGAAGGGCAGGGCGGCCAGCAGCTTTTCCTGCAGGCCACCGGCCGCCAACTTGAACCGTGGCGCGCGTTGCTGCGCCCGCTCGTGTTTGGCTTGCAACTGCGACAGCTGCTGGGCCAGCAGCTCCTCGAACTTCAGACGCTGCCACGCCGGATGCGAGCGATCTTCCAGCGCGGCCAGCGACGCATCGGCCGGCGGGTGGTGCAGCCAGCGCAGCGCGTCGCGCAAGGTGACGACGCCGCTCGGCAGCAACTCGGCGGGCACGTTCTCGCTCAGATCGACACGGTTCAGCGCCGACGCGACTGCACGCCGCAGATAGGCCTGCGGCAGCGAGGCACTGGTCGGGTAGACCGGCGTCAGCGAGGTCGCCAGAGGCAGGTCACCATCGATCGCCTTGAAGCTCGGGTGCACCATCTCCAGCCCGAAGAAGCCGCCACGCGCTTCGCCGCGCACGCGAACGCAGCGGCCTTCAGCCAGCGCTTTCTGGTGCGAGGGGTAGAAGTGCAGGAAGCGCAGCAGCAGCGTGTCACTGGCGCCATCGGCCAGCGTGACCAGCAACTGCCGGCGGTTGCGCAGCTGGATCTCGCAGCGCTGCACCACGCCTTGCACTTGCGCGGTAACACCGTCGCGCAGTTCGGCAATGGCGACGAGCCGCGTCTCGTCTTCATAGCGCAGCGGTACATGCAGCGCGAGGTCGATGTCGCGGTGCAGCCCCAGCTTTTCCATCGCCCGCTGCGGTACCGACTTGGGCTTGGCCACCGGCGCGGCAGCAGCGCCGTCGCGCGCATCGGCGGGAATCGTTGCAGGTCGGGCCATCGGCGCATTCTGACCGCGCGCTCCGACGGTGGCACCACCTGCGTGGAACAATCCGGCCGCCTTCCTTGCGCCATGCCCGCGCGCCATGACCAGACTGCTGACCCTTTCCGATTTCGATTTCGCGCTGCCGCCCGAGCTGATCGCGCAGCACCCGGCCGCCGAGCGCAGCGGTTCGCGGCTGCTCGACGGCACCGGCGCTGCGCCGGTCGACCGGGTGTTCCGCGACCTGCCGTCGCTGCTGAACCCGGGTGACCTGCTGGTGTTCAACGACACCCGCGTGATCAAGGCCCGGCTGCTGGGTGTCAAGGCCACTGGCGGCCAGGTGGAAGCGCTGGTCGAGCGGGTGCTGCCGAACCACGAAGTGCTGATGCACCTGCGCGCCAGCAAGTCGCCCAAACGCGGCCAGCGGGTGCGCTTCGGCGTGAGCGTCGAGGCCGCGATGGCCGCTGGCGATGGCAACGGCTTCGATGCCGAGGTGCTGGGCCGCGCGGGCCCGGAAGATGCGCTGTTCCACCTGCGCTTTCCGTCCGATCCACAGGTGCTGCTGGAGCGCTTTGGCCACGTGCCGCTGCCGCCCTACATCACGCACGCCGACGATGCCGACGACGAGCGGCGCTACCAGACGGTGTTCGCCGCGAAGCCGGGCGCCGTTGCCGCACCGACGGCCGCGCTGCATTTCGACCAGGCGCTGGTGGACGCGCTGACTGCACGCGGCGTCGAGCAGGCCCGCGTCACCCTGCATGTGGGTGCCGGCACCTTCCAGCCGGTGCGTACCGAGAACCTGGCCGAGCACCGCATGCACAGCGAGTGGTTCGAGGTCGGGGCCGACACGGTGGCTGCGGTGGCCCGCACCCACGAGCGGGGTGGGCGCGTCGTGGCGGTGGGCACGACCACGCTGCGCGCGCTGGAATCGGCCGCCATTGGTGGCGCTCTGCAGGCGGGGGTCGGCGACACCGAGATCTTCATCACGCCGGGATTTCATTTCCGCGTGGTCGATGCGCTGATCACCAACTTCCACCTGCCGCGCAGCACGCTGATGATGCTGGTCAGCGCGCTGGCCGGCCACGCGCACGTGATGGCGCTGTACCGCCACGCGATCGACCAGCGCTACCGCTTCTTCAGCTATGGCGACGCCATGCTGCTGCGTGCCACGCCCGAGGCGCGTTCGTCGGTGCGCTGAAGCTCAGATCCTCAGGGCCCGTCGCTCTCGGCATCCG
Source organism: Burkholderiales bacterium PBB1 (assembly GCA_002255905.1). Lineage (GTDB taxonomy): Bacteria > Pseudomonadota > Gammaproteobacteria > Burkholderiales > Burkholderiaceae_C > PBB1. The sequence goes on along the minus strand of NKIN01000006.1, from coordinate 11,450 downwards.
GCTTATCGGACCCCGCCGGCGCCGACACCGGGCAGCGCGGCTGGCCGCACACCCGCTCGCAATACGCGCAGGCCGCAAGCGGCAACGTCTCCGGGATGCGGTAGTACCGATTGAGGACATCGGTGAGCGGGCCGTCGCGGTAGGCCTCGTAACGGAAGCCCTTGCCTTCGACGGCGTAGAAGGTGATGCCGCTTTGCTGGTAGCTCAGCAATTCGACGCTGTCGAAGTAGGGGCGATATTCATCGAGCTTCGGCCGGTCGGTGCGGATGATGCGGATCGTCTGACCCTGGTAGGTGCGGTAGTCCACCAGCAGGTCGTCCTGCCGCGCGTGGAACTTGCCCACGCCGAACACCGGCACATAGCGGCGCAGCGCGTAGGCATAAGTCGAGGCCGGCGTGTAGGCATTGGCCATCAGCACCACGCCCGGCGCGTCGACCTGCTTCAGCATCTCGGCTGTCTTCACGGTGCGCACGATGCTCTTGTAAAGCGAGATCGACTGCCAACGCTCCATCGGCGTCATCGCCACGCCGACGACGGCCATCACATGCAGCCCCGTCAGAACCGCGAGGCCGATCGCGCAGGCCCGCAGCCGCTGTGCCGGCAGACCCAGGGCGATGAAGGCAAACCCGAAGGGATAGAACGACATCACCCAGTGCAGGCCGATCACCTTCTTGTATGAGAGCAACGCGAAGAACAAGAGCGGCACCACCACCAGGCAGCCCAGCAGCCGGTGCGCCCGGAAGGTGGTGCCGAGCTCACTGCGGTGCTTCCAGCTCAGCCATGCGGCCACTGGCGACACCAGGTAGACCATCATCGCCACGTAGGTCACCGGCTTCTTCCAGGTGAACACTTCGCCTGCGTTGCGGTTGATCAGGTTGAACATGATGTTCGACCAGCAATGCTCGATGTTCCACGCGATGTTGATCGCGGGCCCTGGCAGTGCGCACAACAGCAGCAGCGCGAAGGCGGCGAAGCGCTCGCGACGGAACAGCACGAAGTAGGCGAAGTAGGCCAGGCCCAGCACCACCGAGAAATACTTCGACAGGAAGGCCGCGCCGAGCAAAAAGCCCGAGAGCGCATACAAGCCCCAGGCCCGCCCATCGAGCTGCGGCCGGCGCTCGGCGATCAGCAGGCAGCAGGCCGACGCGACCGACCAGAAGATCAGCGGCGTGTCGGTGGTGATCAGCACATTGAGCCAGTTGATCGGCGCCAGCCAGAACAGCAGCACCGCCCACGCAGCGCGCGTGCGATCGACCGCGGCCAGCGCCCACCACAGCAGACCACCGATGGCGACAGGCAAAAGCACGACGGGCAGCCGGATCGCCCACAGCGTGTCGCCGAGCGTGGCGCGCATCGCGGCAATCAACCAGCCCACCATCGGCGGGTGGTCGTAGTAGCCCCAGTCGGGGTAGACGCCCCACCAGTAGAAGTAGGCCTCGTCACCGGTGATCGGCAAGGCCACCGACAGCCAGCCGCGCAGCAGCAGCGCGCCCAGGCCGGTGATCAGCAGCCAGCGCGGCACCGACAGGTCGGCAGGGCTCGGCCTCATGCGATCACCGACAACGAAGGCGCCATGAACACCAGCAGCCAGGCGATCAGCGCGGCGACGATCCACCGGTCGCGCAACAGGTCGCGCGCCACGTCTTCGCCATGCCCGCGGTGCACCTGGTAGGCATAGCGCAGCATGCCGAAGATGACGATGGGCACGGTGTAGACCAGACGCTCGCCATGCTGGGCCTGCGATTCGGGGCTGGTGGCGAACAGGCTGTAGGTCATCAAGGTAGCGGTCATCGTGACGGCGACATAGATATCGAGCAATGCCGGCGGGTAGTGCTCCAGCACCGACCGCTGGCTGGCCACGGCATGAAAGGTTTCAGCGCGACGCTTGGAGAACCCGAGGAACAGCGCCGCGAAGATGCCGGTCAGGATCAGCCAGCGCGACGGCGGGATGCCGACGCCGCTGGTGCCGGCGAACAAGCGCAACATGAAGCCCAGCGCGATGATGAACACATCGACCACTGGCACCCGCTTCAGGCGCCACGAATAGGCGAGGTTGCTGGCGATGTACAGGCCGACCAGCCCGAGCAGCACCGGGTGGCCGTTGGCGAGCGCGATGCCTGCGGCCAGCAGCACCGCCGCCAACGTGAAGGCCGCGCCCGAGCTGACCGCGCCACTGGCCAGCGGACGCAGCCGCTTGGTGGGATGCAGCGCATCGCTCGCCCGATCGGCCCAGTCGTTGACGACATAGACCGCGCTCGAGAACAGACAGAACACCGCGAAGGCCGACAGCACCTGCATCACGCGGTCGGTGTCGTGCCAGGACTGGCTGAACACCAGCCCGGCGAACACGAACACGTTCTTCAGCCACTGATGGGGCCGCATCAAGGCGAGCAGGGGCGGGAGACGCATGGAATGAGGAGGTGTCGCTGAGAGCTTGCGTTCGACGAAGGCCGCACGTGTCGCCTGGGTGCGGCGCCGAGGATAACGCCGCCCCAGCCCACGGTCGGGTTGCGACAGCACACGGCGACAATTGGCGGATGTTGACATTTGAAGTGCTCACCACCCAGGGACAGGCGCGCCGCGGCCGCATGACGCTGAACCACGGCGTCGTCGAGACGCCGATCTTCATGCCGGTGGGCACCTACGGCACCGTCAAGGGCGTGATGCCGAGCGCGCTGGAAGACATGGGCGCACAGATCATCCTCGGCAACACCTTCCACCTGTGGATGCGGCCGGGCGTCGAGGTGCTGGAACAGTTCGGTGGCTTGCACAAATTCGAGCGCTGGAACAAACCGATCCTGACCGACAGCGGCGGCTTTCAGGTCTGGAGTCTCGGCAATTCCGACGGCACCGGTCGCAAGATCAGCGAGGAGGGCGTGAAGTTCTCGTCACCGGTCAATGGCGACAAGCTGTTCATGACGCCTGAGGTCAGCATGCAGATCCAGCGCACGCTGAACTCCGACATCGTGATGCAGTTCGACGAGTGCACCCCTTACGACACCGCCGGGCACATCACCACTGAAGACGAGGCGCGCCGCTCGATGGAATTGAGCGCGCGCTGGGCACGCCGCTGCGTGGCCGAGTTCGCGCGTGGCGAGAACCCGAACGCGCTGTTCGGCATCGTGCAGGGCGGCATGTTCGAAGGCCTGCGCAATGAGTCGCTGGCGAGCCTGGTCGAGCTGGACCTGCCGGGCTACGCGATCGGCGGCCTGAGCGTGGGCGAACCGAAAGAAGACATGCTGCGCGTGCTGCACCACACCGCGCCGCAGCTGCCCGCCCACAAGCCGCGCTACCTGATGGGGGTGGGCACGCCGGAGGATCTGGTGGAAGGTGTCTCGGCCGGTATAGACATGTTCGACTGCGTGATGCCCACCCGCAACGCCCGCAACGGCCACCTGTTCACCCGCTTCGGCGACCTGCGGCTGCGCAATTCACGCTACAAGTCCGACGAAGGCCCGATCGATCCGACGTGCAGCTGCCAGGCCTGCGCCGGCGGCTTCAGCCGCGCCTACCTGCACCACCTGGAGCGCTGCGGCGAGATGCTGGCGCCGATGCTGGCCAGCATCCACAACCTGCACTACTACCTGAACCTGATGCGCGAGATCCGCGAGGCGCTGGACGAAGGCCGCTTCGTCGCGTTTGTCGCGCAGTTCAAGGCCGACCGGGCGCGCGGGGTTTGACTATGGTCTTGGGGGACGCTGCAGCGACGGGCTCGCTGTGTCGGCGGATCCAATCGGCAAAGTCCGCATCGTTCAGCGTGCCCGCAGCAACATCCATCATCGCGACAGTGGCAGCGGCAGGCGTTGCGTTCAGCCGATGTCCGTTGAGGCGCAGGAACAAACCCACCGCCAGGAAGGCGGCCCGTTTGTTGCCATCAACGAACGCATGGTTCTTCGCGAGCCCGACGCCGTAAGCCGCCGCCAATTCGGCGACATCCGGGTGGCCATAGGCCACCAGATTCAAGGGTCGCGCCAAGGCGGAGTCGAGCAGCCCTTCATCACGCAAGCCCGACGCGCCACCGTGCTCTGCGAGGCTTTCGTCGTGCAGCAGTGTCAGCAACCGCTTGTCGACCCACACCCAGGCCATGGCTCACGCGTCTACTTGGCCAGGGCGTGGAAGGTGTCCCGGTACTCGCGCATGAACTCGCGGCCCAGCGCCAGCTGTTGCTCCAAGTCAGGCTCATAAGGTGTCAGCGCGATGCCGACAGGCGTTTCGGTCAAGTGCAGCGTGTCACCCTTTTCAACCTTGAGCCGCGCCAGCACTTCCTTCGGCAGGATCACGCCGACCGAGTTGCCGATCTGGGTGAGTTTGAGCGCGTGCATGGCAGCATCCCGAAGTTATAACAAACGTTATTCTATGGCGCCGCTGCGCTGTCTGGCAAGGCCCGCAGCCTTCACCAGAACGCCCAATTCCCGGTCGCCACCACCCAGATGCCGAGCGCGCCGTTGGTGACCGCGTGCGCGATCACCGGCACCCACAGCTTGCCGGTGCGCCGGTAGAGCCACGCGTACGCGAGGCCTGCCACGATGGCGGCGAGCCACAGCGTGTGCGCCAGCATGAAGACGAAGGTCGACAGCACGATCGCCCTCAGCCCGACCTGCTGTGGCACCACGCCCTCGAAGGTGGCGTGCTGGAACCATCGCATGAGAAACGAGCGCCAGAACAGCTCTTCCATCACCGGCACCAAAAGCGCCGCACCGATCCAGCGCACCGCCACCAGCGGCCAGATCAGGTTGCCCTGCGCATCGAGCGGAATGAACATGGCCGTGGGCGGGGCCAGCTGCATCCAGGGCGCGTCGAGCTGGATCCACAAGGCGAACACCAGCAGCCCCACGCCGATCGCCAGGCCCACCTCGCGCGACGCGGGCCACAGTTGCGCCGACAGTTCGCCGTACTCGCGCCACCACCCCACCAGCAAGGCGCCGACCACCAGAACGGTCAGGCCGTAGATCCAGCGCGGATCGAAGCCCCAGCTGCCGTCGGCAGGCGCCATGCCGCGCAACTGCAGCAGCAACATGAACGCCACGAACGGGATCACGCGCGCCCGCGCCGCAGGACTGAACGGCAGGTTCATCCGCGCGGCGTCAGGCCAAGCGCGCCCAGCACGGCCTCCGTGTCCTGCCCCAGCGTCGGCGCCAGGCGATCGATGCGGCCCGGCGTCAGACTGAGTTTGGGCACCACGCCGGGCACGTCGAGCGCCAGGCCATCGGCCGTGGTGATGCGCTCGATCATGCCGCGCGCGCGGTAATGCGGGTCTTCGGCGATGTCCTTGGCGGTGTAGACGCGGCCCACCGGCACCTGCGCTGCCTGCAGCGTGACCAGCGCCTCGGCCACGCTGCGCGTCTTCGCCCAGTCGCCGATGGCCGTGTCGATCTCATGCACCCGCTTCACGCGGCCGGCGTTGGTGGCCAGACCCGGGTCGCGGCCAAGATCATCGCGGCCGATCGCGTGCATCAGCCGCTGGTAGATCGAGTCGCCGTTGCCAGCCACCAGCACCCAGCCATCGCTGCAGGCGTAGGTGTTGCTGGGCGCGATGCCCGGCAGCGCCGAGCCGGCGGGTTCGCGCACCGCACCGAACGCGCTGTACTCGGGCAGCAGGCTTTCCATGCAGTTGAAGACCGATTCGTACAGCGCCACATCGACCACCTGACCCAGCCCTTTCGGCGCCTGCGGGCTCACCGTCGCATGGCGGTGCTGCAGCGCCATCAGGATGCCGATCACGCCGTGCAGCGCGGCGAGCGTGTCGCCCAGGCTCACGCCGCAACGCACCGGGACGCGACCGGGCTCGGCCGTCAGGTGGCGTATCCCGCCCATCGCCTCGGCCACCGCAGCAAAGCCGGGCAACTCGCGGTACGGCCCGGTCTGGCCGTAGCCACTGATGCGGCACATGATCAGTCCGGGGTTGGTCTTCGACAGTTCCTCGTGGCTCAGCCCCCAGGCTTCCATCACGCCGGGCTTGAAGTTCTCGACCACGACATCGGCCTCGGCGATCAGCCGGCGCACGATGTCGCGCGACGCCGGATCTTTCAGGTCGAGCGCGACGCTGCGCTTGTTGCGCGACTGCACTTGCCACCACACGCTGGTGCCGTTGTGCAGCAGGCGCCATTCGCGCAGCGGGTCGCCACCGGGCTTGCCGTCCTTGGCAGGCGGCTCGATCTTGATGACCTCGGCGCCGAAATCGGCCAGCGTCTTGCCGGCAAAGGGCCCGGCGATCAGCTGGCCGAGTTCAACAACTTTCAGGCCGGCCAACGGGCCGAAGGAAGTGGGTATCGTCATCGTTCAAGCCGCTTTCTGTTCCAGCAGGTAATTGGCGCCATCGTATTGGCCCAGCACTTCGGTCAGGTAGGGCAACACCGCCAGCAACTGGTCGTGCAGGGTGTACGGCGGGTTCAGGATGAACATGCCGCTGCCCGCGAGGCCGAAGCCCTGCGAGTCGGGCTGCTGCACCGTCAGGCGCGCATGCAGCCAGCCTTTGGGCGCCAGCCCTTCGAGGCGGCGCGGCAGCTGCGCGGCTTCCAGCTTGCTGACTTGCGGGTACCAGACCATGTAGACGCCCTCCGGAAAGCGCGCGATCGCCTCGCGCAGCGACGCAATGACCTTCGAATAATCGCCGTGGCCTTCGTAGCTCGGGTCCATCAGAACGACCGCGCGGCGCGATGACGGTGGCACCTGGCTCTTCAGTCCGTCGAAGCCATTGGTGTCCTTGACCTCGGCGCCCTTCACCGAGCCCAGGAACGCCTCGAGGATGCGGTGGTCGGTCGGGTGCAGCTCGTACAGCCGCAGCTGGTCCTGCGCGCGCAGCAGCATCTGCGCGAAGGCCGGCGAGCCGGGGTACTGCTCCAGCTGGCCATCGGGATTGAACTGGCGAACCAGCGCCATGTAATCGGCCACGGCCTCGGGCAGTTCGGCCGGATCGCGGTCCCACAGCCGAGCGACACCCTGCAGGTACTCGCCCTTTTTCTGGGCGTACTGGCCTTCGAGCGAGTAGCCGCCAGCACCGGCATGGGTGTCGATCAGGCGATAAGGCTTGTCCTTCAGGTTCATGTAGCGCAGCACCAGCGTCAGCGTGATGTGCTTGAGCACATCGGCATGGTTGCCGGCGTGGAAGGCGTGTCGGTAAGCGAGCATGCGGAGGGTTCCTGGTCAATCAGGCACTGTAGTGGCTACACCAAAAGGGCGATCGGTGCGATCGCCATTGTCAAACGCGGGTAAGCCCTGGCCGCCAGAATCCGCCACCCGTCTCCGAGGATCTGCCATGACCAGCCTGTTCGACCCCATCCAGATCGGCGCCATTGCCGCCGCCAACCGCATCGTGATGGCGCCTTTGACCCGCAACCGCGCGGCCGCCCACCAGGTGCCGACCGCACTGATGGCCACCTACTACACCCAGCGCGCCAGCGCCGGGCTGATCATTGCCGAGGCTACGCAGATCAGCCCCGAAGGCCAGGGCTACCTCGACACACCCGGCATCTACTCGCCCGAGCAGGTGGCAGGCTGGAAGAAAGTGACCGATGCGGTGCATGCCGCTGGCGGCAAGATCGTGCTGCAGCTGTGGCATGTGGGCCGCATCTCGCATGTGTCGTTGCTGCCGGGCGGCATGTCGCCGGTGTCGTCGACCGCGCGGGTGGCCAAGGCGCAGACTTTCACGAAAGACGGCTTCGTCGATGTCTCGCCGCCGCGTGCGTTGCGCACCGACGAGATGCCGCGCCTGGTTGCCGACTACCGCCACGCCGCGAAATGCGCGATTCAAGCCGGCTTCGATGGCGTCGAGGTGCACGGCGCCAACGGCTACCTGATCGACCAGTTCCTGCGCGACAGCACCAACGACCGCACCGATGCCTATGGCGGCTCGGTCGCCAACCGCGCACGGCTGTTGCTCGAGGTGTTGCAAGCTGTCACCGACGAAGTCGGCGCCGCCCGCACCGGGCTGCGGCTGAGCCCGGTCACGCCATTCAGCGACATCGGGCAGGACAGCGATGCGCAGGGCCTGTTCAACCACGTGGTGGAGCGCCTGGCACCGATGAAGCTGGCCTACCTGCACCTGATCGAAGGAAACACCGGCGGCGCGCGTGACTACCTGCCGTTCGACTACGAGGCGCTGCGTCAGCGCTACAAGCAAGGTCACCCGCAAGGCGTGTGGATGGTCAACAACGGCTACGACCGGCAGATGGCACTCGATGTCGTCGCGCACGGCCACGCCGATGTGGTGGCCTTCGGCCGGCCGTTCATCAGCAACCCGGATCTGGTGCACCGCCTGCGAGACAACCTGCCCCTGGCTGCTCTGGACCCGAACACGCTGTACGGTGGTGATGCCAAGGGCTACACCGATTACCCGGCACTCGCCTGAGCGGCGGCGAGACGGCCCGGGCGGACATCCCTCGGGCCGTCAGTTTTTCTGCGACGCCAGCTGGGAGCGAAACAACGCGGTGATGCTCACCTCGCGCGGGCCGTGGATCAGCTCGAAGGTCTCGCCCGCCTCCACCGTGCCCGGCGTCCGCACGGCCAGGTAGAAGCCGCACCAGGCATTGGCCACCATCAGCTTGGCGGCCTGGTTGAAGCCCATCACCGCGTTGAACTTGAAGCAGGGGAAGCGCGGCTCGCTGACGGCCAGCTCGCAATTCGCGAAGCGCAGCACATCGCCGATGCAGACCTCACTCTCCAACAGGCCGCGGATCGTCAGGTTTTCGCCCATGAAGCCGTGCGGCAGCAGCTCGTTCCATGTGGCCACCTTGGCCTGGGCGCGCACCGTCTGCCAGAAGGGGTAGTGCTCGACCGGGTAGGCATAGATCGCCTTGCCGAGGCCGCCATGCACCGACAGGTCGGCCTGTTCGTCGCCCGCCAGCCCCAGCGGCCGCGCCTCGATCGGCCCACTGACGCTGCGCTTGAGGATGCCCGTCAGGACCTCCCGGTCATTGATCGTCATCTCGCGGGCGGCGGCGATGTTGGTGCTGAGAACTTGCATGGTCGGGGGTCTCAAGGCAGATGGGACAGGCAACAGACGCGGCTGCGGCATGCATGTTCCAGGCCGGCTCAGGGCGCAGGCGGTCGGTACGCCGGCAGGGCGGCGATCGCCTGCCGGCCCGGTCGGCTCGCCAGCCAATCGCTCAGCAGCTTGCCGGCCGGGTGATCGTGATGGAACGAGCGCATGAGGTGCACTGGCACCCGCAGCATCGGGTCGCCCTCGATGAGCAAGCCGAAATCGCGGGACTGTCGCAGCGAGGCGCCAGCCGCTGCCCAGACGCCCCGCTCGACCAGCACACACGCCAGGCGCTCGCGCGCGGCCGCCAGCGCATCCCGGCTCGCTGAGGGCAGATACCAGGGCGGCAGGGGGGCGACCTTCGCAGCCCGCCACAGGGCGGCCTCCAGCTCGTGTGTGCCGGAGCCCGGTGTCGCACCGACAAAGGGCGCGCCGGCTTTCGCCAGCGCCGACAGCGCTGGCGCGGTCTGCATCCGCGCGCTCAGCGCGTCGAGAGCTGGTCGCAACAACGTGGGCCCCACGATGACGAATTCCGACATCGCCACAGGCTGCCAGCCGCGCAGCAGGCCCAGCCGATGCAGTGCTTCCTCGGCCTGGGGTATGTTCAGCAGCGCACCGTCGTGTTCGCCACGCCCGAGGGCCTCGAGCAACTCACGCGCCGGGCCGGGCAGCACCTGAATGGCCACGCCGGTGTCACGGCCGAAGCGGCGCTGGATCTGCGTTGCGAGCCCGGAATCGACCAGCGCCTCGTCGACCGCCAGGCGGAACGGATCGGCCAGCGACCGCGGCTGTGCCGACCACGCGGCCAGCGGCGTGGCCATGCCAGCAGCCGTCAGCTGAAGCAGGGCGCGACGGTGCAAGCTCATGAGTCAGAGTCTAGAGGGGGCCTCATGATTTTTGAACGCTCACGTCAAGCCCCGTGAAGCCTTGCGCTCCACGCGCCTCCTACAGTACACCTCATCGATCGATGCTCAGCAGCCCGCCATGACACCCACCCACCCCACCCGGTACACCTCGACGGCCATCGCGCTGCACTGGCTGCTGGCGCTGGCGATCCTGGGTGCGTTCGGCCTGGGGCTGTACATGGCCGACCTGCCGTTCTCGCCGCAGCGCGTGAAGCTCTACAACTGGCATAAATGGGCGGGCGTCACCATCCTGGCGCTGTCTGCGTTTCGATTGCTGTGGCGTCTGACGCACCGCCCCCCCGCCGACGCGCCGATGCCGGCCTGGCAGCAGCGCGCCGCGCATCTGGCCCACGGCAGTCTGTACCTGCTGTTCTTCGCGGTACCGCTGGCGGGCTGGGCCTACAGCTCGGCCGCCGGCTTCCCCATCGTGTGGTTGGGCGTGCTGCCGCTGCCGGACCTGCTGCCCGCCGACAAGGCGCTGGCGCAGGCGATCAAGCCGGTGCACGGTTGGCTGGCGTGGGCGCTGGTCGTGGTCGTGGCGCTGCATGTGGCAGCGGCACTGAAGCACCAGTTCATCGATCGCGACGGGCTGATCGCCCGCATGTGGCCGGGTCGCACCGGCTCCTGATGCACCCCGCATCCGGTCTTTACTTCGGGAGTTCTCATCATGCGCATGTCCATCTGCTCCGCCGCCCTGACGCTGGCCGCCCTGTTCACCGTATTGCCCGCGCAGGCACAGCAGAAGCTGGTGCCCGGGCAAAGCGAGATCGCCTTCCTCACCCGACAAATGGGCGTGCCGGTGGAAGGCAGGTTCCGCCAGTTCGATGCGCAGGTCGCGTTCGACCCCAAGCAAGTGGCGTCGTCGAAGATCAGCTTCGCGATCGACCTCGGCAGCGCCACCATCGGCACGGCCGAGACCGAGGCCGAATTGCTCAAGCCCGACTGGTTCGACACCCGAAAATTTCCGAAGGCCACCTTCACCTCGACACAGGTCAAGCAGGTCGGGGCCGGCAAGCTCGAGGTGGCCGGCACGCTCAGCATCAAGGGCAGCAGCCAGCCCGTGACCGTGCCCGTGCTGCTGGCGCCCTCGGGAACCTACACCACCGCCACCGGCTCTTTCACGCTCAAGCGGCTCGACTTCAGGATCGGCGACGGCGACTGGAAGGACACCTCGGTCGTCGCCAACGAGGTGCAGGTTCGCTTCAAGCTGACGCTCACCGGCGTTGCCGGGCTGTGAACCGCGCGGCGACCGACCGCTCCAACGCCCCACCCACCGCTGCACCGCAGATTTCTTCCCACGTCCCCTCCACCGGAAACTCATCATGAACAACCCCTCCTGGATCGCCCTCGGTGCCACGCTGCTTGTCAGCACCGGACTCGCCCACGCTGAAAGCGCCACCTACAAGCTCGATGCCACCCATACCTATGTGACCTTCGAGGCGCGCCACTTCGGCACCTCGACCAACCGTGGCCGCTTCGACAAGAAGGAGGGCACCATCACCCTCGACCGCACCGCCAAGACCGGCAAGGCCGACATCACCATCGACACCACCTCGATCAACACCGGG
>NKIN01000020.1 GCA_002255905.1 Burkholderiales bacterium PBB1 | reverse complement strand
CGTGGGGCGTCTTTGCGCACTCTTGAGCTTGTTGCGCGCGGTTGTCTGCAATTCGCTCAGGTTGTTCGGGCAGTAGTTGGCCATAGCGTGGCGTTTGAGCCAGGCCCACAAATACTCCACCGGATTGAGGTCGGGCGCATAGGGTGGCAAGAAGGCAATTTGAATATGCCCGTCCAGACTGTCCAGGTAGTCGCGCACGAAGTGGCTGTGGTGCGTACGGGCTCCGTCCCAGATCACCAGCAAGGGCTGCTTGAGATGAACCTTGAGTGCTTTGAGGAATTCGACAAGCTCCTCCTTCTTGACACTTCCTTCGTGCAGTCGGAACAAGCAGTTGGTATGCGTCAAACCAGCGATGACAGAGACGTGAGTCCAGTTGAAGTGAAACTGGATGATCGGTGTTTGTCCCTTGGGTGCCCAGGTGCGTACCCGCGTGGGGCGCTCGCTGATACCCGATTCGTCGACAAATACGATCAGTCTTCCCTCTCGGGCGGCTTTTTTTTGAGGGCTGGCCACTTGTTGCGTTTCCAGCTTCGCACAACATCCTCATTGCGCTCGATGGCACGCTTATCGGGCTTCTGCGGGCTAAAGCCCAAAGAGCCCAGGATGCGCCAGATCTGCGTTTGGCTGAAGTTGATGCCGTGCATGCGTTTGATGACCATGCCAACGCGCTTGAGTGTCCACAGCTCAGTGCCAAAGCCGTGTTCGGTTGGATTTTGCAGAACAGCACGGCGTAACTCCTCGCGTTGCGACTCGTCAAGCTTGGCAGGACGGCCCCGAAGCGGTACTGCGCGTAACGCGTCAATTCCGCCTTCATCGAATAGCGCTTTCCACGTGTACACGGTTTGTCGCGCCACGCCCACATCGATTGCGATTTCGGCAGGTGTCTTGCCTTTTTGCAACAACCGCCCCGCTCGCACCCGCTTCTTCGTTGCATCGTCCATCGCTCGCTTGACCATGTCTCGTATCTCCAAACAACCCGTTCAGGATATAACGCATGAGATAGCGATTGGTTGTCATGAATTATGAAAAGATCAATA
>NKIN01000009.1 GCA_002255905.1 Burkholderiales bacterium PBB1 | reverse complement strand
GCCACCAAACAACTTCGACAGCACCGTCGTGATCGCAGCCGTCAGCGTGGTCTTGCCGTGGTCCACGTGCCCAATGGTCCCCACGTTCACGTGCGGCTTGGTCCGCTCAAATTTGCCTTTTGCCATTTCAATTTCTCCGAATAAAGAGCAATGCCAGTGAGGGGTTTAAGGTTTCCGCTGAGGTCTGAATCCGCCTGCCACTGGCAGCAGGCGGCGCCCCAACGAAGACCAGCTTGATTTGCTTACTTGCCGCGCGCAGTGATGATCGCGTCAGCCACGTTCTTCGGGGCTTCGCTGTAGTGCTTGAACTCCATCGTGTACGTGGCGCGTCCTTGCGACATCGAGCGCAGCGTGGTCGAGTAGCCGAACATTTCCGACAACGGCACCTCGGCCTTGATGGCCTTGCCGCCGCCAGGCATGTCGTCCATGCCCTGCACCATGCCGCGGCGTGAGGACAGATCGCCCATCACGTTGCCGGCGTAGTCTTCGGGCGTTTCGACTTCAACGGCCATCATTGGCTCAAGAATCACTGGCGACGCCTTGCGGCAACCATCCTTGAAACCGAGCGACGCGGCCATCTTGAACGCGTTTTCGTTCGAGTCCACCTCGTGGTACGAACCGAAGGTCAGCGTGACCTTCACATCGACCACCGGGAAGCCAGCGAGCACGCCCGCAGGCAGCGAGTCTTCAACGCCCTTCTTCACCGCCGGGATGAATTCGCGCGGCACCACACCACCCTTGATGGCGTCGACGAATTCGAAACCCTTGCCCGGCTCTTGCGGTTCGACGGTCAGCACGACGTGGCCGTACTGGCCCTTGCCGCCGGATTGGCGCACGAACTTGCCTTCGACATCGCTCACCGACTTGCGGATGGTTTCGCGGTAGGCCACCTGCGGCTTGCCGACGTTGGCCTCCACGCCGAATTCGCGCTTCATGCGGTCGACGATGATTTCCAGGTGCAGCTCGCCCATGCCGGAGATGATGGTCTGGCCAGATTCCTCGTCGGTGCGCACGCGGAACGATGGGTCTTCCTGGGCCAGGCGGCCCAGCGCGATGCCCATCTTTTCCTGGTCAGCCTTGGTCTTGGGCTCGACGGCCTGCGAGATCACCGGCTCGGGGAAGATCATCTTCTCGAGCGTGATGATGGCGTCTGGATCACACAGGGTTTCGCCCGTGGTCACTTCCTTCAAGCCCACGCAAGCCGCGATATCACCGGCCAGAATTTCCTTGATTTCTTCGCGCTGGTTGGCATGCATCTGTAGGATCCGGCCGATGCGCTCCTTCTTGCCGCGGATCGGGTTGTAGACCGAGTCGCCCGACTTCAGCACGCCGGAATACACGCGCACGAAAGTCAACTGACCGACGTATGGATCGGTCATCAACTTGAAGGCCAGCGCAGCGAACTTCTCGTCGTCGGCCGCACGGCGAACGACTTCCTTTTCGTCGTCGTCGGTGCCAGGAACCGGCGGGATGTCGATCGGTGATGGCATGAAATCGATGACGCCATCGAGCATGCGCTGCACGCCTTTGTTCTTGAAGGCCGAACCGCAGAACATCGGCTGGATTTCAGCGCTCAGCGTGCGCGCACGGATGCCCGAGACGATCTCGGCCTCGGACAGTTCGCCCGATTCGAGGTACTTGTTCATCAGGTCTTCGCTCGACTCGGCCGCAGCTTCGACCAGGTTTTCACGCCACTTGACGGCATCGGCCTGCAGGTCAGCAGGAATTTCCTCGTAGTTGAATTTCATGCCCTGCGAGGCCTCGTCCCAGATGATGGCCTTCATCTTGATCAGGTCGACCACGCCGGTGAACTTGTCTTCGGCGCCGATCGGAATCACCACCGGCACCGGATTGGCGCGCAGGCGGGTCTTCATCTGGTCATAGACCTTGAAGAAATTGGCGCCGGTGCGGTCCATCTTGTTGACGAATGCGAGGCGCGGCACCTTGTACTTATTGGCCTGGCGCCAGACGGTTTCCGACTGGGGCTGCACGCCGCCCACGGCGCAGTACACCATGCAAGCACCGTCGAGCACGCGCATCGAGCGCTCGACCTCGATCGTGAAGTCGACGTGCCCGGGGGTGTCGATGATGTTGATGCGGTGCTCGGCCCGACCCAGGTCCATGCCCTTCCAGAAGCAGGTGGTGGCTGCCGAGGTGATCGTGATGCCACGCTCCTGCTCCTGCTCCATCCAGTCCATCGTGGCCGCACCATCGTGCACTTCGCCGATCTTGTGGTTCACACCGGTGTAGTACAGGATGCGCTCGGTGGTCGTCGTCTTGCCGGCGTCGATGTGCGCCGAGATGCCGATGTTGCGATAGCGCTCAATGGGGGTCTTGCGGGCCATGGTGGCACTCCAGTAAAAGCCAAAAACACGGGCCGCTCAGGGGTTCGTACAAACCCGAGGAGCGGCCGGGAGGCGGGGAAAATCAGAAACGGAAGTGAGAGAACGCCTTGTTGGCCTCGGCCATGCGGTGCACTTCATCGCGCTTCTTCATCGCACCGCCGCGACCTTCGACGGCCTCCAGCAGTTCGTTGGCCAGGCGCTGAGCCATGGACTTCTCGCCGCGCTTGCGGGCCGATTCCTTCAACCAGCGCATGGCCAGAGCCACGCGGCGGACTGGGCGAACTTCCACGGGAACCTGGTAGTTCGCACCGCCAACGCGGCGTGACTTCACTTCGACCATCGGCTTGATGTTGTTCAAGGCGGTGACGAAGATCTCGAGCGGGTCCTTGCCCGACTTCTTCTCGACCTGCTCCAGCGCACCGTAAATGATGCGTTCGGCAATCGCCTTCTTGCCCGACTCCATGATGACGTTCATGAATTTGGACAGATCGACAGAACCGAATTTCGGATCAGGGAGGATGTCCCGTTTGGGGACTTCGCGACGACGTGGCATTTCTCTTCCTTTTGCTTCAGTTGGCTCCGGCGCTCGCCTTTGCCTCGGGCGCCACCAACCTCTGGGGCCACCCACTTACTCGACAAACCCGGCGGGCCTGTCGAAATACACCCCGGCATTTCGGCCAGGGCCTCGATGGACGCTTAGGCCTTCTTGGGACGCTTCGCGCCGTACTTGGAGCGCGACTGCTTGCGGTCTTTCACGCCCTGCAAGTCGAGCGAGCCGCGCACGATGTGGTAACGAACACCCGGCAAGTCCTTCACCCGGCCGCCGCGCACCAGCACCACACTGTGCTCCTGCAGGTTGTGGCCCTCGCCACCGATGTACGAGATGATCTCGAACCCGTTGGTCAGGCGCACCTTGGCGACCTTCCGCAACGCGGAGTTCGGCTTTTTCGGTGTCGTGGTGTACACGCGCGTGCACACGCCACGACGCTGGGGGCTGCCCTGCATCGCTGGCGACTTGGACTTCGTGACCTCGGTCTCGCGACCGTGACGCACGAGTTGATTGATGGTTGGCATAGGTAACTTGTTCCCGTTTGAAGTCACTGGCTTCGGAGATCAGGGCCGACCGGAGGATTCACCAGCCGGGCATCCGACGCCTGTGGAGCCTGCCTGTGCGTCCAGCCACACGGCAACAGCCGCAGCACCCCTGTCCGAAAAGCCTTCCAGTATATTCGCCTGGGCAACTTCCGGCAAGCACGAGGACAGGACGTCGCATTGATCCCGAATCTGGTGCTCGACACCAATGCGGTGCTGGACTGGCTGGTCTTCGGCGACCCGGCCAGCCAGACCGTCGCCGAGGCGATCACAGGGACGCGCGTGCGGTGGATCGTGAATACCGCGGTACGCGACGAGATGACGCACGTGTTGGCGCGCGGTGTGGTCGACCGCTGGCAGCCCGATCTGCAAAGGTTATGGGATACCTGGGAGCGCTATGCGATGCCCCTCTCTCCCGCGCCCCCGACTGCAACCCATCGGCGGCCACAATGCACCGACGCTGACGATCAGAAGTTCATCGAGCTGGCCCTGGACCACCAGGCACACTGGCTGATCACGCGGGACCGTGCGTTACTGAGACTGGCCCGCAGGGCCCGTTCGCTCGGGTTGTCGATCGTGACGCCCGATCAATTCGTACTCCCTGCGTCACAGGCACTGAAATGAAAAGGGCGGCCGAAGCCGCCCTCAACACGCAGCAGATGCTGTCGCTTACTCAGCCGACTCTTCAGCGCCCGTGTCTGCCGTTTGCGCCTGCGTTTCGGCCAGTTCATCGGCCTCCTGCAGGGCAATGGCACGGCGCTCGGCGTCGTCCATCTCTTCCTTGACCTTGCGGGCCTGGTGGAACGCCATGCCGGTGCCTGCGGGAATCAGGCGACCGACGATGACGTTTTCCTTCAAGCCACGCAGCTCGTCGCGCTTGCCCATGATCGCCGCCTCGGTGAGCACGCGCGTGGTTTCCTGGAAGGACGCCGCCGAGATGAAGCTGTCGGTCGACAGCGACGCCTTGGTGATGCCCAGCAGCACGTCTGCATGGGTGGCCGGCAGCTTGCCTTCGGCGACCATGCGGTCGTTCGTGTCCAGCAATTCCGAACGCTCGACCTGCTCGCCCGCGATGTAGGACGTGTCGCCAGGGTTGACGATCTGCACGCGACGCAGCATCTGGCGAACGATCACTTCGATGTGCTTGTCGTTGATCTTCACGCCCTGCAGGCGATAGACGTCCTGCACTTCGTCGACGATGTAGCGCGCCAGCTCTTCGATGCCCAGCAGGCGCAGGATGTCCTGCGGATCGGCCGGGCCGTCGACGATGGACTCGCCCTTGTTGACCACCTGACCTTCGTGCACCAGGATGTTCTTTTCCTTGAGCACGAGTTCTTCGTAGACCTTGCCCTCGGGGTCGGTGATCTGCAGGCGAACCTTGCCCTTGGTCTCCTTGCCGAATGACACCGTGCCGGTCATCTCGGCCAGCGTGCCCTTGTCCTTCGGCGTGCGGGCTTCGAACAGTTCGGCCACCCGCGGCAAGCCGCCGGTGATGTCGCGTGTCTTCTGGCCTTCGACCGGGATGCGCGCCAGCACTTCGCCTGGCATCAGGTCCTGGCCATCGCGGATCTGGATCAGTGAGCCGACCGGGAAGCCGATCGTCACCGAGTGATCGGTGCCTGGAATCTTCACCTCGTTGCCTGCCGGGTCCAGCAGCTTGACCTGCGGGCGCACGACCTTCAGCGCACCACGGCGCTTCGAGTCGATGACCACCAGCGTGGACAGGCCCGTCACTTCGTCGAGCTGCTTGGCCACCGTCAGACCTTCTTCGACGTTCTCGAACTTCGCCTTGCCGGCGAACTCGGTGATGATCGGCCGGGTCAGCGGATCCCAGTTGGCCAGCACGGTGCCGGCCTTCAGCTGCTGGTCAGGCTTGATCGACAGCAAGGCGCCATACGGCACCTTGTGACGTTCACGCTCACGGCCATGCTGGTCGGAGATGATGATTTCGCCGGAACGGGAAATCACCACCAGCTCGCCCTTGCCATTGGTCACGTAGCGCATCGTCGCGTTGAAGCCGATCAAGCCGTCGGACTTCGCGTCCACACTCGATGCCACCGCTGCACGCGAGGCCGCACCACCGATGTGGAAGGTGCGCATCGTCAGCTGCGTGCCGGGCTCGCCGATCGATTGCGCCGCAATGACGCCGATCGCCTCGCCCTGGTTGACGGTGCCGCCACGACCCAGGTCGCGGCCGTAGCACTTGCCGCAGATGCCGAAGCGCGTGGCGCAGGTGAGTGCAGTGCGCACCTTGACCTCGTCGGCACCAGCAGCCTCGAGCATGTCGAGCACGTCTTCATCGAGCATTTCGCCGGCAGCGACCAGCTGCTCCTGCGTCTCGGGGTGCAGCACCTCGATCGCCGTCACGCGGCCCAGCACGCGGTCGCGCAGGCTTTCGATCACCTCACCGCCTTCGACCAGCGCGCGCATGTTCATGCCGTTTTGCGTGCCGCAGTCGTCTTCGATCACGACCAGGTCTTGCGTCACATCAACCAGACGGCGCGTCAGGTAGCCCGAGTTCGCGGTTTTCAACGCCGTGTCGGCCAAGCCCTTGCGAGCGCCGTGGGTGGAGATGAAATACTGCAGAACGTTCAGGCCTTCGCGGAAGTTCGCCGTGATCGGCGTCTCGATGATGGAGCCGTCCGGCTTGGCCATCAGGCCGCGCATGCCGGCCAGCTGCCGGATCTGCGCCGCGGAGCCGCGTGCGCCCGAGTCGGCCATCATGTAGATGGAGTTGAACGACTCCTGATCGACTTCCTTGCCGTGGCGGTCGATGGTCTTCTGCTTCGAGAGCTGCGACATCATGACCTTGCCGACTTCGTCGCCGGTCTTGCCCCAGATGTCGACCACCTTGTTGTAGCGCTCGCCAGCGGTCACCAGACCCGAGACGTACTGTTGCTCGATTTCCTTGACCTCTTTCTCGGCACGCTCGATCAGGCCCGGCTTTTCCTTGGGCACCAGCATGTCATCGATGCAGATCGAGATGCCGGCGCGCGTGGCCAGACGGAAACCCGCCTGCAGCAACTTGTCGGCGAACACGACCGTTTCCTTCAGGCCGCACTTGCGGAAGGCCGCGTTGATGAGCCGCGAGATTTCCTTCTTCTTCAGCGCCTTGTTGAGGTTGCTGAAAGGAAGGCCCTTGGGCAGGATCTCGCTGAGCAACGCACGGCCCACCGTGGTGTCCACCAAGGTGGTCGCCGGCACGAATTCGCCGGTCTGCTTGTTCTTGGTGTACTCGGTCAGACGCACGCTGATCTTCGTGGTGATCTCGACCACGGCGTTGTCGAGTGCGCGCTGCACTTCGGCCACGTCGGAGAAGATCAGGCCTTCACCCTTGGCATTGATGCGGTCACGGGTGGCGTAGTAAAGACCCAGCACCACGTCTTGCGACGGCACGATGGAGGGCTCGCCGTTGGCCGGGAACAGCACGTTGTTGGAGGCCAGCATCAGCGTGCGGGCTTCCATCTGCGCCTCGATCGACAGCGGCACGTGGACGGCCATCTGGTCGCCGTCGAAGTCGGCGTTGAACGCCGCACAGACCAGTGGGTGCAGCTGGATCGCCTTGCCTTCGATCAGCACCGGCTCGAACGCCTGGATGCCCAGGCGGTGCAGCGTCGGCGCGCGGTTCAGCATCACCGGGTGTTCCTTGATCACTTCCTCAAGGATGTCCCACACCACCGGTGTGCCCGATTCCACTTCCTTCTTCGCTGCCTTGATGGTCGTGGCGATGCCCATGGCTTCCAGGCGCGAGAAGATGAAAGGCTTGAACAGCTCAAGCGCCATCAGCTTAGGCAGTCCGCACTGGTGCAGCTTGAGCGTCGGGCCGACCACGATGACCGAACGGCCCGAGTAGTCGACGCGCTTGCCCAGCAGGTTCTGGCGGAAACGACCGCTCTTGCCCTTGATCATGTCGGCCAGCGACTTCAGCGCGCGCTTGTTGGCGCCCGTCATTGCCTTGCCGCGACGGCCGTTGTCCAGCAGCGAATCGACCGCTTCCTGCAACATGCGCTTTTCGTTGCGCACGATGATCTCTGGTGCCTTCAGCTCGAGCAGGCGGGCCAGGCGGTTGTTGCGGTTGATGACGCGGCGGTACAGGTCGTTCAGATCGGAGGTGGCGAAACGGCCACCGTCCAGCGGCACCAGCGGACGCAAATCCGGCGGCAGCACGGGCAGCACGTCCATCACCATCCACTGCGGCTTGATGCCCGACTTCTTGAAGGCTTCCATCACCTTCAGGCGCTTGGAATTCTTCTTGATCTTCAGCTCGGAGCCGGTCATGTCATTGCGCAGCTTGTCGATCTCGACGTCGAGGTCGATTTCTTCGAGCAGCTTCTTGACACCCTCGGCGCCCATCAACGCGACGAACTCGTCACCGAATTCAGTGCGCTTCGCGTCGTAGTCGTCCTCGGTCATGATCGCGAACTTCTTCAGCGGCGTCATGCCCGGGTCGACGACCACATAGGCTTCGAAGTACAGCACGCGTTCGATGTCGCGCAGCGTCATGTCGAGCACCAGGCCCAGACGCGACGGCAGCGACTTCAAAAACCAGATGTGCGCGCACGGTGCCGCGAGGTCGATGTGACCCATGCGGTCACGGCGGACCTTGGTCTGCGTGACTTCAACGCCGCACTTCTCGCAGATCACGCCACGGTGCTTCAGGCGCTTGTACTTGCCGCACAGGCACTCGTAATCCTTGATCGGGCCAAAGATCTTGGCGCAGAACAGGCCGTCGCGTTCTGGCTTGAAGGTGCGGTAGTTGATGGTTTCCGGCTTCTTGACTTCGCCGAACGACCAGCTGCGGATCTTCTCCGGCGAGGCCAGGCCGATCCGGATGGCATCGAAATGCACATCCGGGGTGAATTGCTTGAATAGATCGAGTAAACCCTTCATGCATCTGCTCCTTAGTTACGCTCGAGTTCGATGTCGATACCGAGCGAACGAATTTCTTTCACCAGCACATTGAACGACTCCGGCATGCCGGCTTCGATGGCGTGTTCGCCCTTGACGATGGATTCGTAGACCTTGGTACGGCCATTCACGTCGTCGGACTTGACGGTCAGCATTTCCTGCAGCACGTAGGAAGCGCCATAGGCTTCGAGCGCCCACACTTCCATTTCGCCGAAACGCTGTCCACCGAACTGCGCCTTGCCGCCCAGTGGCTGCTGCGTGACCAGGCTGTACGGGCCGGTCGAGCGCGCGTGCATCTTGTCGTCGACCAGGTGGTGCAGCTTCAGCACGTGCATGTAGCCGACCGTGACCGGACGCTCGAAAGCGTCGCCGGTGCGGCCGTCGTACAGCTGCGCCTGCGTGCGGGTGGCCGTCAGACCCTTGGCCTTGGCGATGTCGTCCGGATACGCCAGCTGCAGCATCGCGCGGATCTCTTCTTCGGCGGCGCCGTCGAACACCGGTGTCGCGAACGGCACGCCGTTGCTGAGGTTGGCCGACATCTCGAGGATCTCGGCGTCACTCAGGTGATCCAGCCGCTCGGTCTTGCCGCCCGACTTGTTGTACAGCTCGTCAAGGAACTTGCGCAGCTCGGCCACCTTGGCCTGTTGCTGCAGCATGTCGCCGATGCGCTGGCCGATGCCCTTGCCGGCCCAGCCCAGGTGCACTTCGAGCACCTGACCGACGTTCATCCGTGAGGGAACGCCCAGCGGGTTCAGCACGATGTCGCACGGCGTGCCGTCGGCCATGTAGGGCATGTCTTCGACGGGGTTGATCTTCGAGACCACGCCCTTGTTGCCGTGGCGGCCGGCCATCTTGTCGCCCGGTTGCAGGCGGCGCTTGACGGCCAGGTACACCTTGACCATCTTCAGCACGCCGGCTGGCAACTCATCGCCCTGGGTGAGCTTCTTGCGCTTTTCTTCGAACGCGAGGTCGAAGCTGTGGCGGGTCTGCTCGAGCGAGTTCTTGATCGATTCGAGCTGGTTCGCGGCTTCGTCGTCGGCTGGGCGTATGTCGAACCAGTGATAGCGCTCGACGCCTGCCAGATAGGCCTTGTCGATGGCCGTGCCTTTGGCGATCTTGTTCGGACCACCGTTGGCGACCTTGCCGACCAGCAGCTTCTCGATCCGGTCGAACGCGTCGGCCTCGACGATGCGCAACTGGTCGTTCAGATCGAGGCGATAGCGCTTCAACTCATCATCGATGATCTGCTGCGCGCGCTTGTCGCGAACGATGCCTTCGCGGGTGAAGACCTGCACGTCGATCACGGTGCCACTGGTACCCTGGTCGACACGCAGAGAGGTGTCCTTCACATCGCTGGCCTTCTCACCGAAGATGGCTCGCAGGAGCTTCTCTTCTGGCGTCAGCGTGGTCTCGCCCTTCGGCGTGACCTTGCCGACCAGCGTGTCGCCCGGGTTCACTTCAGCGCCCACGTACACGATGCCCGATTCGTCCAGACGCGACAGTTGCTGCTCGCTCAGGTTCGGGATGTCGCGGGTGATTTCTTCGCTGCCCAGCTTGGTGTCGCGCGCCATCACCACCAGTTCCTCGATGTGGATCGAGGTGTAGCGGTCGTCTGCGATCACGCGTTCGCTGATCAGGATCGAGTCTTCGAAGTTGTAGCCGTTCCAGGGCATGAACGCGACCAGCATGTTCTGGCCGAGCGCCAGTTCACCGATGTCGGTCGACGCACCGTCGGCGATGATGTCTTCGGCCGACACCTTGTCCCCGCGCTTGACGATCGGGCGCTGGTGGATGTTGGTGTTCTGGTTGGAACGCTGGTACTTGATCAGGTTGTAGATGTCGACGCCGACCTCACCGGCCACCGTCTCCTTGTCGTTGACGCGGATCACGATGCGGTTGGTGTCGACGTAGTCGACGATGCCGCCGCGCTTGGCAGCGACCACGGTGCCGCTGTCCTTGGCGGCCACGCGCTCGACACCGGTACCGACCAGCGCCTTTTCAGGACGCAGCGTCGGCACAGCCTGACGCTGCATGTTGGCGCCCATCAGCGCGCGGTTCGCGTCGTCGTGCTCGAGGAACGGCACCAGCGAAGCGGCCACCGAGACGATCTGCGTCGGCGCCACGTCCATGTACTGGATGCGCTCGGCCGAGGTCAGGATCGACTCGCCGTTGTCGCGGGCACTGACCAGTTCATCGATCAGGCGGCCTTCGGCGTCGAGCGTGGCCGACGCCTGTGCGATCACATACTTGCCTTCCTCGATGGCAGACAGGTAATCGATCTGGGTCGTGACCTTGCCGTCAGCCACACGGCGGTAAGGCGTCTCGAGGAAGCCGTACTCATTGAGCTGGGCGTACAGCGCCAGCGAGTTGATCAGGCCGATGTTCGGGCCTTCCGGCGTCTCGATCGGGCAGACGCGGCCGTAGTGGGTCGGGTGCACGTCGCGCACCTCGAAGCCGGCGCGTTCGCGGGTCAGACCGCCCGGGCCCAGGGCCGAGACGCGCCGCTTGTGCGTGATCTCGGAGAGCGGGTTGGTCTGGTCCATGAACTGCGACAGCTGGCTCGCGCCGAAGAACTCCTTCAGCGCAGCGCTGATGGGCTTCGAGTTGATCAGGTCGTGCGGCATCAGGGCTTCGGTTTCGGCCTGACCCAGACGCTCCTTCACAGCCTTTTCGATGCGCGCCAGACCGCTGCGGTACTGGTTCTCGGCGAGTTCGCCCACGCAACGCACGCGGCGGTTGCCCAGGTGGTCGATGTCGTCGACTTCACCGCGGCCGTTGCGCAGCTCGACCAGGATCTTCACCACGTCGAGGATGTCGTCGTTGGACAGCGTCATCGCGCCTTCGGCCGAGTCGCGGCCCACGCGGGCGTTGAACTTCATCCGGCCGACGCGCGACAGGTCGTAGGTGTCGGCGTTGTAGAACAGGCGGTGGAACAGCGCCTCGACCGCATCTTCGGTCGGCGGCTCGCCAGGACGCATCATCCGGTAGATGGCGACACGCGCGGCCAGCTGGTCGGCCGTTTCGTCGGCGGCCAGCGTCTGCGAGATGTAGCCGCCTTCGTCGAGTTCGTTGGTGTACAGGCACGGGATTTCGGCCACGCCTGCGGCGCGCAGCTTCTTCAGCAGCGCTTCGGTCAGCTCATCGTTGGCCTTGGCGATGATCTCGCCGGTGTCGGCATCGACGACATTGCGAGCCAGCATGCGGCCGACCAGGTAGTCCTCGGGCACGCTGATGTGCGTGGTGCCTGAAGTCTCGATGGCGCGGGTGTGGCGCGCGGTGATGCGCTTGTCCTTCTCGACGACGACCACACCGTTCTTGTCGGTGATGTCAAAGCGCGCAATTTCGCCGCGCAGCCGATCGGCCACGAACTCCATCTGCGCGCCCGAATCCATCAGGCGGAAGTTGTCGAACACGAAGAAGTGCGCCAGGATCGATTCCGGGTTAAGGCCGATGGCCTTCAGCAGGATCGTCACCGGCATCTTGCGGCGACGGTCAACGCGGAAGTACAGGATGTCCTTCGGGTCGAACTCGAAGTCGAGCCACGAGCCGCGGTAAGGAATGATCCGGGCGCTGAACAACAGCTTGCCGCTGGAGTGCGTCTTGCCCTTGTCGTGCTCGAAGAACACGCCCGGCGAACGGTGCAGCTGCGAGACGATCACTCGCTCGGTGCCGTTGACGATGAACGAGCCGTAGTCGGTCATGAGCGGCACTTCGCCCATGTAGACCTCTTGCTCCTTGATTTCCTTGACCGTCTTGGCCTGGGCCGACTCGCGGTCGTAGATGATCATCTGCAGCTTGGCGCGTACGGCTGCTGCGTAGGTCAGCCCGCGAACCTGGCACTCGCGCGTGTCGAACGCGGGCTTGGCCATGTTGTATTCGATGAACTTCATTTCGACGAACCCGTTGTGCGACACGATCGGGAACGCGGACAAGAAGGCAGCCTGCAGGCCTTCGGGCTTGCGCTGTTGCGGAGGCACATCCTTCTGCAAGAAGGCGATGTACGACTCCTGCTGCATGGTCAGCAGGTAGGGAACCTTGAGAACACTCTCGCGTTTACCGAAGCTCTTGCGAATTCGCTTGCGTTCGGTATAGCTGTAAGGGGTTGCGTGCTGCGCCATATGTGGGTTTCCACTCCGTCTCAAAGAGCGACGCCTGGCCTAGGCCTCGCTCTCGTCGGCGACTGTCGATCGATCCCCGCTTCGTCAGCGAGGTATTTCGAAAGTTCGGTGGTTGGCCACTACCAACCGCTGGCGGACAACCCCGGCGTTGCACCGGAGTCCGACCAAACCCGTTCTCTGCAGTCGGATCAGAGAACTGTCTTGAAATCACTTGGGAAGACCCTGATTGTCACCGCAGGATTCTCTCAACTGATTTCAAAGGCCATCGGTGAAGATGACCCTTGAAGCACAAAGGGCCGGGTGCCTGTTTCGGCACCCAGCCCCGTGAGGCAAGGTGAATTACTTCACCTCGGCCTTGGCTCCTGCTTCGACCAGCTTCTTCAGCGCGGCTTCGGCGTCGGCCTTGGCAATGCCTTCCTTCACGTTCTTCGGTGCGCCATCGACCAGGTCCTTGGCTTCCTTCAGGCCCAGGCCCGTCAGTTCGCGCACGGCCTTGATGACCGAGACCTTGTTCGCGCCGGCTTCAAGCAGCACGACGTTGAATTCGGTCTTCTCTTCCACAGCGGCAGCGGCAGCGCCACCGCCACCACCAGCTGCCGGGCCGGCAGCCACGGCGGCGGACACGCCGAACTTCTCTTCGATGGCCTTGACCAGGTCGTTGAGCTCAATGACCGTCAGGGTGTCCAGATCGGCCAGGAATGCGTCTTTATCGAATGCCATTTTCGTTTCCTATCAACAGGAGATATTGGGATTTCAGGGGCGGGCTCAGGCAGCGGCCGGAGCTTCGGCAGCAGCGGCTTCGGCGCCGCCGCCTTTCTTCTCTGCCACGGCAGCCACCACGCCAGCCAGACGCTGGATCGGCGACTTCAGCAGACCGGCCACTTGGGCGATCAGCACTTCGCGGCTCGGGATCGAAGCCAGTGCCTTGACACCGTCTGCGTTCAGAGCCTTGCCTGCATAGGCGCCGCCCTTGATGACGAGTTTGTCGTTGGCTTTGGCGAAGTCAGCAATGACTTTCGCCGCGCCCACGGCATCCTCTGAAAAACCGTAGATCAGCGGGCCAACCATGCTCTCCGCAGCCACATCGAACGGTGTGCCGGCGACAGCGCGACGGGCAAGCGTGTTCTTCAAGACATGAAGGTACACACCCTTGTCGCGCGCCTGACGGCGCAGGTTGTTCAGATGTTCCACGGTGAGGCCACGGTATTCGGCCAGCGCCAGCGTCTGCGACCGCGCGACTTGCGCGGACACATCCGTGATCACGGCTGCTTTCTCGTTGCGATTAAGACTCAAGGTCTGCTCCTCACATCACGCACCCTTCGCTCTGACGAGCAACCGGGTGCACCGGGGTTCAGCGACCATCTGTCGAGGAAAAAATCCTTTACAGCGGGACCGCCATCTGCGCTGGCTTGTTGCCTGCTTCGGTTCATCACCGAAGCAGACCTTCCATTAAGCGATCACGAAGATCGCACCAGCGGTCTTGGATGACCTGGGCTCGGCTTGCGCCTCACCCAGCCCACCAAACTCTTTGTGATCAAGCGCCGGCAGCAGCCGCGTTGATCGATGCCACATCGACACGGGCGCCCACACCCATCGTCGACGACACCGCCACCTTGCGCAGGTACACACCCTTGCTCGATGCCGGCTTGGCCTTGTTCAAAGCCTCGATCAGGGCGCGCAGGTTGCCGACCAGCTTGTCCGATTCGAACGAGCGACGGCCGATCGTGGTGTGCACGATGCCGCCCTTGTCGACGCGAAACTGCACCTGGCCCGCCTTGGCGTTGCGGACAGCTTGCGCCACATCGGGGGTCACGGTGCCGACCTTCGGGTTCGGCATCAGGCCGCGTGGGCCGAGCACCTGACCCAGCGTACCGACGATGCGCATCGTGTCGGGCGACGCGATCACGACGTCGAAGTTCATCACACCCGCCTTGATCTGCTCGGCGAGGTCTTCCATGCCGACGATGTCAGCACCGGCCGCACGGGCTTCTTCAGCCTTGGCGCCTTGGGCGAACACCGCGACACGCTTGGTCTTGCCAGTGCCGTTGGGCAGCACGACAGCGCCGCGCACGACCTGGTCGGACTTCTTGGCGTCGATGCCGAGTTGCACAGCAACGTCGATCGATTCATCGAACTTCGCCGTGGCGCATTCCTTCACCAGCGCCAGTGCGCTGTCGATGGCGTAGAGCTTGGTCGTGTCGACCTTGCCGACGAGTGCCTTTTGGCGTTTGGTCAGTTTGGCCATGTCAGACACCCTCCGAGGTGACACCCATCGAGCGGGCGGTTCCAGCAATCGTGCGAACCGCGGCATCCATGTCGGCAGCCGTCAGGTCCTTGATCTTGATCTTGGCGATCTCTTCGAGCTGCGCCCGGGTGATCTTGCCGACCTTCTGCGAGTTGGCCCGTGGCGATCCCTTGTCGAGCTTCAGTGCCTTCTTGATCAGCACGGTCGCCGGCGGCGACTTCAGCACGAAGGTGAACGACTTGTCAGCGAACGCGGTGATGACCACCGGCAACATCAAGCCGGGTTCAACGCCCTGGGTCTGGGCGTTGAACGCCTTGCAGAACTCCATGATGTTGAGGCCGCGCTGACCGAGCGCCGGGCCGATCGGGGGGGAGGGGTTGGCTTTGCCTGCAGGAATCTGCAGCTTGATGAAGCCGATGATTTTCTTTGCCATGTCTGTCCTTGAATCAGAAGCCCGGTCTCGCGACCTTTTTGCGGGCTTCTCGAGTGCAAACGCCAGGGATTGGTTACCCGGGCTCCTCAAACCGATGTCACGTCATCGGCAGCAACGGACGAGAAGACCTGCTCCTTGCGGTGCAGGTGGGCTCTCGGCGGGCCCTTGCGTTCAATCCGGCGTCAGACCTTCTCCACCTGAGCGAAGTCGAGCTCGACCGGCGTGGCGCGACCGAAAATGGTCACTGCTACACGCACTTTCGACTTGTCGTAGTTGACGTCCTCGATCGCGCCATTGAAGTCGGTGAACGGGCCATCCTTGATGCGCACCAGTTCGCCGACCGACCACAAGGTCTTGGGCTTCGGTTTTTCAACGCCCTCTTGCATCTGGTGCACGATCTTCATCACCTCGGCCTCGGAAATCGGCGAGGGGCGGTTCTTCGCACCGCCGACGAATCCAGTGACCTTGTTCGTGTGCTTGACCAGGTGCCAGCTGTCATCGGCCATTTCCATCTCGACCAGCACATAGCCCGGGAAAAACCGGCGCTCGCTGACGGACTTCTTGCCGTTCTTCAGCTCGACCACCTCTTCCATCGGCACCAGGATGCGGCCGAACTTGTCTTGCAGCTCGGAGCGGTCGATGCGCTCACGCAGATTGCGCTCGACGGCCTTTTCCATGCCGGAGTACGCATGCACCACGTACCAGCGCTTGTTCGATGGCGCCGCGGGCACCGCAGCTGCCGCACTGCCTTCGACAGCTGCGGCCACGTCGGCCGCTGCGTTCGATTCATTGCTGACGGATTCTTCGTTCATGGCGTGATCCTCAACGCTTCCAACCCAACAGCAGGTCGTAGAAGACCCATTCGAGGGTCTTGTCGGTCAACCACAAAAACAGCGCCATCACGACAACGAAGGCGAACACATAGCCCGTCATCTGCATCGCCTCCTGGCGCGACGGCCAGACGACCTTCCGGACTTCCTTGGCGGAGTCGCGCCCGTAGGCAATCAGTTGCTTGCCGGGCTCGGAAGTGAAGAACACCACCACCGCCACGCCAATCAGTGCCAACAACGCCAGCACGCGCAGCCAGAGGTCCTGCTGCCCCAATGCGTAGAACGCGACGACCGCGCCGACGACCAACACCGCGACCCCAGCCAGCTTGGCCTTGTCGGTACCGGTTGAAACCGTCTCTATGGTTGGATTCGCCATCTCGTTCGTTTACCTCTCAACCCGCAGCGTGCAACGCACCGCGCTTCATGAGCAAAGCCCGCAAGCACTTTGGAGGTGCCAGCGGGCTGTTCACCGCAAGGCGCTGTGACCAGCGCTGTTTTGTCTTGTCTGTCTGTTCCGCCGCCCGCCGGAATCGGCCGGTCAGGTGGCAGGGGCGGAGGGCATCGAACCCCCAACCTCTGGTTTTGGAGACCAGCGCTCTGCCAATTGAGCTACGCCCCTACTGCAATCAACTTACTCGATGATCTTGGCCACGACGCCGGCGCCCACGGTGCGGCCGCCTTCACGGATGGCAAAGCGCAGGCCTTCTTCCATCGCGATCGGGTTGATCAGCTTGACCGTGATGCTCACGTTGTCCCCAGGCATCACCATCTCCTTGTCCTTGGGCAGCTCCACCGCGCCGGTCACGTCGGTGGTGCGGAAGTAGAACTGCG
>NKIN01000002.1 GCA_002255905.1 Burkholderiales bacterium PBB1 | reverse complement strand
TAAAACGTCGTGAGACAGTTTGGTCCCTATCTTCCGTGGGCGCTGCAAGATTGAGAGAGCCTGCTCCTAGTACGAGAGGACCGGAGTGGACGCACCTCTGGTGTATCGGTTGTCACGCCAGTGGCATTGCCGAGTAGCTATGTGCGGAAGAGATAACCGCTGAAAGCATCTAAGCGGGAAACTCGTCTCAAGATAAGTCTTGCCGGGGCCTTGAGCCCCCTGAAGGGTCGTTCGAGACCAGGACGTTGATAGGCTGGGTGTGGAAGCGCAGTAATGCGTTAAGCTAACCAGTACTAATTGCCCGTGAGGCTTGACCCTATAACTTTGACTTACCGTTGTAAAATGCGGCGCTGCGAAGCGTGTCAAAGTAGGCTGTCAATTGAAATAACACGTTGTACCGATCTTCAACTGAATTCGGTGCGCAATCAAAACTGATTATTGAACTCAGTTCACTCTCATGAACTGGGCGACTCTTCGAATTGGCTGTCTTGCACATCCCCTCACAAGGACACGCAAGTCGGCAACCAGTTAAGCCTGATGACCATAGCGAGGTGGTCCCACTCCTTCCCATCCCGAACAGGACAGTGAAACGCCTCAGCGCCGATGATAGTGCGGGTTCCCGTGTGAAAGTAGGACATCGTCAGGCTACTACCCTGAACCCCCCGCGCCCGCAAAGGCTCGGGGGGTTCGCCTTTTGGGACGCGAAAATTTATATCTGACAGTTTCTGGCTCACCCAACATACAAAACTGCCGGTCTTCACAAATCCGGGGGATCTCCGTAAATGATCACCGAGAGAAACCGGATCGGCCGGATCAGCAGTCGCTCCGGGCCATGCAGGATCTGACCTGCGAAGGTCAGCGTGTCCCCTGGCTCCAGGACATACACGGTATGGCCGTGCCGGTAAGCCATCGCACCCTCGAGCATGTGGATGAATTCCGTGCCGGGGTGTTCAAAGGTCGGAAAGCTCTCTGACTGTTCGTCCATCTCGATCAGAAACGGCTCGAACCGCTTGATCGGTCCCTGGTCGTAGGCAAGCAACTTGTAGGTGTGGCCGCTTTTGGTGCCTCGACGCACCACCTCCATGCCTGTATCGCGTTTGACAAGTTGCGCCGCTCCGGAGGGGACGTCGTAGTTGCGGAACAACATCGACATCGACACCCCCAGTGCTTTAGCGATGCGGCTCAACGTGTCGAGGCCGGCCATGATCTGGCCGTTCTCGATCTTCGACAGCATGCTGCGGCTGACAAGAGCCTGCTCCGACACCTGTGCTAGCGTGAGCTGATGGCGTTGCCGCAACTCGCGGATGGCACTTCCGAGCGACTTCTCCAATGACGGAGAGTTGTCGTTGGATGCCGGATGGGCTGGAGCAGGTGGTTTCTTCACGGGAATCAAAATTGCTTGGAGAGAATCTAGCACGCTACATTGCTGCGGCGGTTGCTTCCACTTCCGGACACCCGACATGAGCCCTACGCCCAAGCCCTCCGACCCGGTCGCGCCATTGCGATTCCAGACCTTGGACGAGGCCAGCGCCTACCTCGATGCGCATGGCATCAAGTACGTTCTGGCGCAGTTCGTCGACATCCATGGCACTGCCAAGGCGAAGGCGGTGCCAGCCGCACACCTCGCCTCGGTACTGAGCGATGGCGCCGGTTTCGCGGGCTTTGCGATCTGGGGCGTCGGGATCGAGCCGCACGGCCCCGACTTCATGGCCGTCGGGGAGTTGAACACGCTGTCGCTGGTGCCCTGGCAACCGGGCATGGCGCGCATCGTCTGCAATGGCCATGTCCATGGCGAACCCTGGGCGTTCGACTCCCGTGTCACGCTGAAGAAGCAAATCGAGCGACTGAGTGCACGCGGCTGGACGCTGAACACCGGTCTGGAGCCCGAGTTCTCGCTGCTCAAGCGCAACAGCATCACCGGCGCGATCGAGCCCTGCGACGCCAGCGACACGCTGGCCAAGCCCTGCTATGACTACAAGGGCCTGTCGCGCACCCGGGCCTATCTGGAAAAGCTGACCGAGTCGCTGCGATCGGTCGGTATCGACGTGTACCAAATCGACCACGAAGACGCGAATGGCCAGTTCGAGATCAACTACACCTACACCGACTGCCTGACCTCCTGCGATCACTACATCTTCTTCAAGATGGCGGCCGCGGAGATTGCCAACGAGATGGGCATGGTCTGCAGCTTCATGCCCAAGCCGTTTGCGCACCTGCCTGGCAACGGCATGCACATGCATCTGTCGATCGCCGATGCGGCAGGCGCCAACCTGTTTGATGACAAGCACGACCCGCAAGGCCTGAATCTGTCGACGCTGGCGTATCACTTCCTCGGCGGCCTGTTGGCGCACGCACCTGCGCTCACCGCACTGGCGTGTCCCACGGTCAATTCGTACAAGCGGCTGGTGGTGGGCCGGTCGCTGACGGGTGCCACATGGGCGCCGGCGTACATCAGTTACGGCGACAACAACCGCTCGACGATGGTGCGCATCCCGAAAGGCCGCCTCGAACTGCGTCTGCCGGACGGCTCCTGCAACCCCTACCTGGCAACCGCGGCGGTGATTGCCGCGGGCCTCGATGGCATCGACCGCCAACTGCATCCCGGACCGGCGCACAACGAGAACCTCTACGAAGTGTCAGCGGCTGATCTGCGCGAGCGCGGTATTTCAGTGCTGCCGCAGAACCTCGATCGCGCCATCGACGCGCTCGAAGCCGACGAGTTGATTCTCGAGGCGCTCGGGCCAGTGGGCTGCGAATTCATCCGGCTCAAGCGCATGGAGTGGACCGAGTACATGCGCCATGTGTCCGACTGGGAAATCAAGAGCTACCTCGAGTTTTTCTGAACACATTTGAAACGGAAGGCCTCGCATGTGCGGCATCGTGGGACTGCTGGTCAAGAAGCCAGCGCTGAAAGAACAACTGGGCGCGTGGATGGTGCCGATGCTGCTGGGCATGACCGAGCGCGGGCCCGACTCCGCCGGGCTGGCGGTATTTGGTGAAGCCGTCGACGACCACTTGCGCAAGCTCAGCCTGTACTCGGGTCTGACGGCCGAAGGTGCGCTGTTCGACTGGGGTGCGATGGTCGCTGCGTTGAATGCGGCAATGCCCGCCGCGCATGCTGCCGCACACCCCACCGGCAACCACGCGGTGTTGACGGTGGCGATCGACCCGGATGCGGTCAAGCTCTGGCTCAGGGAACACCATCCCAAGCTGCACATCCTCTCCACCGGCCGGTCGATCGATCTGTACAAGGACATTGGCACCCCTGGGGAGGTGGCTGCGCGCTACGGGTTCGAGAAACTGCAGGGCACGCACCTGGTGGGTCACACCCGCATGGCGACCGAGTCGGCGGTGACGCCCGATCGAGCCCACCCGTTCACTGCGGGAGAAGACTTCTGCCTGGTGCACAACGGCTCGCTGTCGAACCCTTATGGCGTGAGACGCAAGCTCGAGCCACTCGGCATTCATTTCGACACCGACAACGACACCGAAGCCGCCTGTCGCTTCATCGAATGGCGGCTGCGCGATGGAGACGACTTGCCGACCGCACTGCAGCGCAGTTTCAATGAACTCGATGGCTTCTACACACTGTTGATGGGCACTGCAGACCAATTGGCGCTGATTCGCGACCCCTTCGCCTGCAAGCCGGCCATGGTGGCCGAGACCGACGATTACGTCGCCATCGCCAGCGAGTTCCGCGCGCTGGCGCACCTGCCGGGCATCAACCACGCCCATGTGTTCGAGCCGGCACCGGAGGAGATGTACGTATGGAAGGCGTGATCGAACAGGTGCCGTTCGATCTGTCGACGCAGACGGTGCGCGAGCTGAATCAGTTCCTGCACCAGCCTGCCGAAGAGCTGGCGGGCCATGAAGTCGTCGTCGCGAATCCGAACGGCGCGCACAACCTGGCGGTCGGCCTGAATGCGCCGGTCACGGTGACGGTGCAGGGGCACGCGGGCTATTACGCGGCAGGCATGAACCAGCTGGCCACCGTGGTCATCGAGGGCAGCGCCGGTACCGGGGTCGCCGAGAACATGATGAGCGGCCGCGTGCACGTGAAGGGCTTCGCCTCCAACGCGGCGGGCGCCACCGCGCATGGCGGATTG
Source organism: Burkholderiales bacterium PBB1 (assembly GCA_002255905.1). Taxonomy (GTDB): domain Bacteria; phylum Pseudomonadota; class Gammaproteobacteria; order Burkholderiales; family Burkholderiaceae_C; genus PBB1. The sequence continues at coordinate 640,266 of NKIN01000002.1, read as the reverse complement.
CTGGTGATCGAGGGTGATGCCGGACTGCGCTGCGGTATCTCGCTGAAAGGCGGCGACATCGTCGTCGGTGGCTCGGTAGGCAGCTTCTCGGCCTTCATGGCGCAGGCCGGCCGCATGGTGATCTGCGGCAACGCCGGCGACGCGCTCGGAGATTCGCTCTACGAAGCCGTGCTGTACGTGAAAGGCGAGATCAAGTCGCTCGGCGCCGACGCGCAGCTCGAGCCGATGACGCCTGACGACGTCGCCACCGTGGCGGCACTGCTGGATCAGGCCGGTCTGAAGACAGCACACGATCCTTCATCGTTCAAGCGCATCGCCTCGGCCCGCACGCTTTACCACTGGAATGCCGACGCCGACCAGGCCTACTGAGACCCCTGTCGATGGAAAACTCCCCCGCCACACCCAAGCGCATCCAGACCGAAGAGTCCGCCACCTTCGACCGCGCCACGCTCGACTACATCCACAACGCCGCAGCGCATGGGCTGTACGAGATCCGCGGCCTGGGCGCCAAGCGCAAGCTGCCGCACTTCGATGATTTGGTGTTCCTCGGCGCTTCGCTGTCGCGTTATCCGCTCGAGGGATACCGCGAGAAGTGCCTGACGAAAACGGTGCTCGGCACGCGCTACGCCACCAAGCCGATCACGCTCGACATCCCGATCACGATTGCCGGCATGAGCTTCGGTGCGCTGTCGGCCAACGTGAAGGAAGCGCTGGGGCGCGCTGCCACCGCGATGGGCACATCGACCACCACTGGCGACGGCGGCATGACGTCCGAAGAGCGCGATTCGTCCAAGACCCTGGTCTACCAGTGCCTGCCCTCACGCTACGGCTTCAAGCCCGACGACGTGCGGCGTGCCGATGCGATCGAGATCGTCATCGGGCAGGGCGCGAAGCCGGGTGGCGGCGGCATGTTGCTGGGGCAAAAGGTCAACCCGCGCGTCGCCGCGATGCGCACCTTGCCGCAGGGCATCGATCAGCGCTCGGCCAGCCGTCACCCCGACTGGACCGGGCCTGACGATCTGGTCATCAAGATCCACGAGCTGCGCGAGATCACCGACTGGAAGACGCCGATCTACGTGAAGATCGGCGCCACCCGCGTGTTCAACGACGTGAAGCTCGCGGTGCACGCTGGCGCCGACGTGGTCGTGCTCGACGGCATGCAAGGCGGCACGGCGGCCACGCAGACCTGCTTCATCGAGAACGTCGGCATCCCGACGCTGGCCGCGCTGCGCCAGGCGGTCGATGCGCTCGAAGACCTGAACATGAAGGGCCAGGTGCAGTTGATCGTGTCGGGCGGCATCCGCACCGGCGCCGACGTGGCCAAGGCGCTCGCGATGGGTGCCGATGCGGTGTCGATCGGGCAGGGCGTGCTGATGGCGCTGGGCTGCAATCACGAGAGCTACGAACAGGGTGGCCAGCGCATCGACGCCACGCCAGATTACGCCGCGCTCGGCGCACGCCCCGGCTCGTGCCACCACTGCCACACCGGGCGCTGCCCGGTGGGCATCACCACGCAAGACGCGGTGCTCGAGCAGCGGCTGCAGCCGGAGTCGGGCGCGCGCCATCTGAAGAACTACCTGAAGACGCTGACGATGGAGCTGACCACGATCGCCCGCGCCTGCGGCAAGCAGAACGTGCATCACCTCGAGCCCGAAGACCTGGTGGCACTCACCGTCGAGGCCGCGGCCATGGCGCGCTTGCCGCTCGCAGGCACCCAGTGGATTCCAGGCATCAGCGCTGGCTGAGTCAGGCGGTGCGCCAGCCGCCCGGTGCCGGGCGACGCGATCGTGGCAACATCCTGCCGCATGAACAAACTGCTATTTCTCGGCGCTGGTGGCGTGGGTGGGTATTTCGGCGGGCGGCTGATCGAAGCCGGTGTTGATGTCAGCTTCCTGGTACGGCCTGCCCGGGCCGCGTCGCTGTCCACCCAAGGCCTGCACATCGTCAGCCCGCACGGTGACCTGACCCTGCCGGTGCGTTGCGTCACCCGCGACACGGTGGCGCCGGAATACGACCTGGTGATCCTCGCCCCCAAGGCCTACGACCTCGACGACGCGCTCGACGCCATCGCGCCAGCGATCGGCCCTGACACGTTCGTGCTGCCTTTGCTCAACGGCCTGGCGCACCTCGATGCGCTGGATGCCCGCTTCGGCGCGGACCGCGTGCTGGGTGGCGTGGCCCACATCGTGGCCACCATCGCAGCCGATGGCTCGATCCACCAGATGAACCCGATACACACCCTGACGGCCGGCGGGCGCGATGCAGCCACGCACCGGGTGGCAAGCGAGTTCATCGGGCTGTGTCGCTCGGCAAAATTCGACACCGTGTTGTCGCCCGACATCGTGTCTGCGCTCTGGGACAAGTGGGCCTTCCTTGCCACGCTGGCCGCTGCCACCACCGTCACGCAGGGTTCCATCGGGCAGGTGATGGACACCACGCACGGTGAGTCCCTGCTGCGGCGCCTTTACGCCGAAGGGCTGACCGTGGCCCAGCGCAGCGGCGCGGTCATCGATGAAGCTGCCCAGGCCCGCGCACTGGCCCGGCTGACCCAGCGGGGGTCGAGCATCACCGCGTCGATGCTGCGCGACCTCCAAGCCGGGCTGCGCACCGAGCACGACCATGTGCTGGGCGATCTGGTGCGCCGGGGACAGCAACTCGGTGTGGACACGCCTCTGCTCGCCTTGGCGCACTGCCATCTGCAGGTGGCGGCGGCCGCCTGATCGGCACGCCAGGCGGGCATCTACCGCGCTGATCGGACGCCAGAACCACCCGCCGAATGCAACACTGGCAGCCATGAGCGCTCGTCCGGTCACTGGCCTGGTACTGACAGGCGGCGGTGCGCGTGCCGCTTACCAGGTCGGCGTGCTCAACGCGCTCACGCGCATCCGCCGTGATTGCCACGGCGCGGCAGGCAATCCCTTCGATGTGATTGCAGGCACCTCGGCAGGGGCCATCAACGCGGCCGCACTGGCTTGCCGTGCCGACGACTTCGATGCGGCCGTGCAGACCTTGCTCGACACCTGGTCGCAGTTTCACGCCGAACAGGTGTACCGCGCTGATTCGCTGGGCGTGATCCGCACCGGCGCACGCTGGCTGACGATGCTCTCCATCGGCTGGGTGGTCGCTCAATGGCGCCGTGCGAGGCCGCGCTCGTTGCTCGACAACAGCCCGCTGCGCGAACTGCTGGTGAACCTGGTGCCACTGGAGCGCCTGCGGCAGGTGATGGACGACGGCCATCTGCAGGCGCTGGCGGTGAGTGCCTCAGGCTACGGCTCCGGCTTGCACGTGACCTTCTATGATTCGAAAACCCATGTCGTGCCCTGGAGCCGGTCACAGCGGGTGGCCATCGCGCAGTCGATCAGCATCGACCACCTGCTCGCCTCATCGGCCATCCCTTTCGTGTTTCCCGCGGTCCGGCTCGGTCCGAAGGGGCGACGCGAGTACTTCGGTGACGGCTCCATGCGCCAGTCGGCACCGATTTCGCCAGCGGTGCACCTCGGGGCGGAGCGCATCCTGGTGGTGGGCGCCGGGCGCATGCACGAGCCGGCCATGCCCATCGAGGCGCGGATCGGCAGCGATGAGTACCCGAGCCTGGCGCAGATCGCCGGCCATGCACTGTCGAACATCTTTCTTGATGCGCTGGCCGTCGACATCGAGCGCCTGCAACGCATCAACCGCACGCTGTCGCTGTTGTCACCTGAAGCGCGTTCGCGCAGCGGCCTGCGCTCGATCGATGTCCTGGTGATCGCCCCCAGCCAGCGCCTGGACGACATGGCCGCGCGCCATCTCGCCAGCCTGCCGCCCTCCATCCGGACCTTGCTGCGCGGCGTGGGCGTCTCGGGCCAAGGCAACGACGCCCGGGGCGCCGCCCTGGCCAGCTACCTGATGTTCGAGGCGCCCTACACGCAGGAACTGATGGCGCTCGGTGAGACCGACACCCTGAATCGCCGCGACGAGGTGGCGCAGTTCTTCGGCTGGGAACGTCGCCAACAGCCACGCGGCCCGGACCACCCGCAGGCCCAGTATTCGCGAACTGAACACATCGAACTGGGCGGCGACGACTACGAGCCCATCCATGCGGCCAGCCCGCGCTGATCGTCAGAACTCGATGACCATCGTTGCCCGGCGTCGGTGACGCCCGCATCACCGGCGAAGGTCGGCTCCATCAGATGTTGTCGTATTTGGATGCGTTGCCACTCGCGCATTGCACTCGCTGCGTGGCAGTCACGGCGTAAGGAAGTCCGTGGCGCCGACGACGAAATGGCTCCCATCACCGCAGTCCAGGAGCCTCCATGAATTACGCCCGTCTGATCGCCGTGTCGGCGCTGATGTTCGCCGCCTCTGCCGTGCACGCCTTGACCGTGGCGCCCTACAGCGCCGCCGCCTTGGCAGCAGCACAGAACGCCGGTGAGCCGGTCGCACTCCACTTCCACGCCACCTGGTGCTCGACCTGCAAGGCGCAGGACAAGGCGTTCACTGAACTGCAGAGCGACCCATCGCTCAAGCTGACGGTGCTGCAGGCCGACTACGACACCGAGGTCGCTCTGAAAAAGCAGCTGAAAGTGCGCAGCCAGTCGACGCTGATCGTCTTCCGTGGCAGCACCGAACGGTCCCGCTCATCGGGCGACACCCAGCCCGAGCGGCTGAAGGCCTTGCTGAAGACCGCGCTGTGATGCACGCGGGCCACAGCGCCCGGCTGCGTCGGCCGGTGGCATGACCTCCTGGACCGAGCTGGGCCTGAGCGTCGTCGCCGGCAGCCTGACGACGCTGTCCCCGTGCGTGTTCCCGTTGCTGCCGCTGGTGGTCGGGGGCGCGATGCAGTCCCACCGCGCGGCGCCGTTGGCCATGGGCGCAGGCATGGTCCTGTCGTTCACCGGCATCGGACTGCTGATTGGAACGCTGGGCGACGCGATCGGCCTGACCGGCAACGGCGTGCGCCATGCCGGCGCGCTGATGCTGCTGGTGTTCGGCGTCGTGATGCTGGTTCCCGCGCTCGATGCGCGCCTGAGCCTATGGATGACGCCTCTGGCCACCTCGGCGCAATCGGCCAGCTCGCGCCTGAATCCGTCATCGTTGTTCGGTGCCCTGATGCTGGGTGGCTTGCTCGGGCTGGTCTGGAGCCCCTGTTCGGGCCCGTTGCTCGGTGCCGCGCTGGCGCTGGTGGCCAGTGAGGGTGGGGCAGTGCGCGGTGCGTTGATCCTCGGGCTGTTCGGTGTCGGTGCGGCGTTGCCGCTGATGGCCGTGGCCTACGCGTCCCGCGCCGGCATCGGCCGTGCGCGTGGTTGGGTGCTCGGCCGCTCGGGCGGAATCAAGCGAGCCTTCGGCATCTTGATGGTGGCGCTGGGCGTCGCGATCCTGACGGGCCTCGACAAGCAGATCGAAACGCGCGTCAACGATTGGTTGCCGTCCAGTTGGCTGCTCTGGACGACGCGCTACTGAGGCGGACACCCATCGCTGGGTCAGGCTATTGCTCGATGGCGCCGGTCTTGCGGTAGAAACGGGCTGGCCGACACGTCCGTGCGGCCACCCGATTTCTCACCCAGATTCCATGTCACCCATCCAACTCATCGCTGCGGTCATCTTCGCGATCGCGCTGCTGCACACCTTCTCGGTCAAGTACTTCGAGCAGCTCGCCCACCGCAGTCCCCGCCATGCCGGTCTGTTCCACCTGCTGGGCGAGGTCGAGGTGGTGTTCGGCTTCTGGGCCTTTGTCCTGCTCGCACTGATGGCAGTGGTCGACGGGGGCGATCAGGCGATCGCGTATGCAGAGTCGCGCAAGTACACCGAGCCGCTGTTCGTTTTCGTCATCATGGTGGTGGCGGCGTCGCGCCCGGTGCTGGAGGCCATCAAGTCACTGATCGAGCGGCTGGCCAAGCTGGCACCGCTGCGCACCGCGGTGGCGCGGGTCTGGTTGTGCATGGCGCTGGTGCCGCTGATCGGCTCGCTGATCACGGAGCCCGCGGCGATGACGCTGGCGGCGCTGATGCTGGCACCGCTGGTGTTTCGCCCTGGCATCCCCGAGCGGCTGAAGTACGCCGCGCTGGGGGTGCTGTTCGTCAATGTGTCGATCGGCGGCACGCTGACCTCGTTCGCCGCGCCGCCGGTGTTGATGGTGGCGTCCACCTGGCAGTGGGACAGCGCCTTCATGGCCAGCGTGTTCGGCTGGCGCGCCGCGATTGCGGTGGTCATCAACGCGACGGTGGTGACCGCGCTGCTGAGCCGACACCTGGATGAACCCGATGAGCGCCTGCCGTCCGATCGCCCGCCGCCCATTCCGCTGGCGGTCACGACGGTGCACCTGCTGGTGCTGTCGGTGGTGGTCGCGTTTGCGCACCACCCGGTGATCTTCCTCGGCACGTTCATGCTGTTCCTGGGCTTCACCCAGGCCTATGCGCGCCACCAGAGCCCACTGATCCTGAAGGAGGCGCTGCTGGTCGGCTTTTTCCTGGCCGGTCTGGTCATCCTGGGTGGTTTGCAGCAGTGGTGGCTGCAGCCCATCGTGTCCAGTCTGAACCCGACCCAGCTGTTCTTTGGTGCCCTGGGTTTGACCGCGATCACCGACAACGCGGCACTCACCTACCTGGGCTCGTTGATCGACGGCATGACCGACCCTGCCAAATACATGCTGGTCGCGGGTGCAGTGGCAGGTGGCGGCCTGACCGTGATTGCGAATGCGCCCAACCCGGCCGGGGTCACCTTGCTGAAGAACGGCTTCGACGACCACTCGATCGGTGCGGGCGGCCTGTTGCTGGGCGCGTTGCCACCGACGGTGGTGGCAGCCACCCTGTTCCTGTTGTGAGCGAGGCGTGCACCGCACAATCTTTGCCGCGACAGGCGTTGTAAGGGCGCCCCATCCAGCCCGACCCATGCCAGTGGGTGCCGACACCATCGGCCACCGCCTTCCATCCCACCCAACCACTCTGGAGACTCTCATGAACCATCGCCTCATCGCCTCGTCTGCCCTGGCTTCCGTCCTCGCCATGGGCCTCTTGTCGACCGCATCGGCCGCCGACGCACCCGCCAAGGAAAAGTGCTTCGGCATCGCCAAGGCCGGCGCGAACGATTGCGCCAACCTGTCGGGCACCCACTCGTGCGCAGGCCAGGCCAACGCGGACAACAGCGCCGACGAGTGGAAATACGTCGCCAAGGGCACGTGCGCTTCGCTGGGTGGCAAGACCGCTGACGAAGCCAAGAAGGCCCTCAAGAAGTAACGTCTTCAAGCGCGCCATGGCCACATCCGCAGCGCCGCCCCACCTCGCGGGGATCGGGCTGCGGCATTCGCATTACGCGCGCGTCATCGAAGAACAGCCCGCCGTCGGTTTCGTCGAAGTCCATTCAGAGAACTTCTACGCCGACGGCGGCGCTGCGTTGGCCGTGCTCGATGCGGCACGCGAACGCTATCCGGTCAGCCTGCATGGCGTCGGGCTGGCGCTGGGCTCGGCGGTCGGTGTGGACGCATGGCACCTCGATCGGCTGGAGCGCTTGGTCCAGCGCATCGACCCGGTCCGGGTGTCCGATCACGCCTGTTTTGCGCGCGCACCCACGCACGGTGCCGGGCCGGTTCTGCACGCCAGCGATCTGCTGCCGATCGCCTACACCGAGGCGTCACTGACCCTGCTGGCCGACAACGTCAGCCGGGTACAAGAGCGGCTGCGGCGCCCGTTGCTGATCGAAAACCTGTCGGCCTACCTGTCGTTCCATGACTGCACGCTGACCGAAGCCGAATTCCTGTCGGCGCTGTGCCGGCGCAGCGGCTGCGGCCTGCTGCTCGACGTCAACAACCTGATGGTCAATGCGCTCAACGAGCGGGTGCCTGATCCACTGGCGCACGCTCGGGCCTTCATCGACAGGCTGCCGCGGGACATCGTTGGAGAGATCCATCTGGCGGGTTACTGCGAAATGTCTGACATCGTGATCGACGACCACGGCAGCGCCGTGCGGCCCGACGTGTGGGCGCTGTACGAGCACGCCTTGCAACGCTTCGGCGCCGTGCCCACGCTGATCGAATGGGACACCGATGTTCCACCGCTCGAGGTGCTGCTGGCCGAAGCACGACTGGCGACCGATCGCCTGGCACGGCTCTGCCCATGAGTGCGTCCGACGACAGCGATCTGGCGCACGAAGCGGCGCGCCAGCAGGCGTTGGTCGCGGCGCTGTGGGATGCCGATCGCGCCGCGGCCGGTGCGCTGGAGGGCTGGTGTCGCGACAGCCCGGTGACGGTGGCACGCGGGCTGCAGGCCTACCGCGGCAACGCCGCTGCCAACGCCGCGCGGGCCCTGGGCGCGGCCTACCCGACGGTGTGTGCATTGGTCGGTACCGGCGATTTCCAGCAACTGGCGCGCGAGCTGTGGCACGAGCAGCCGCCGATGCGGGGTGACCTCGCGCAATGGGGCGAGCCACTGGCAGCGCGGCTGCAGGCCCATCCTGCGCTCGGCGACTGGCCGTACCTGGGCGACTGCGCACGGCTGGATTGGGCGGTACACCAGTGCGAGCGTGCGGCTGATACCGAACTCGATGCCCCCTCGATTGCCCGTCTCGGCGACACCGACCCCGCCCGGCTGCACATCGTGTTGCGCCCCGGACTCGCGGTGGTCGCGTCGCCTTGGCCGATCGTCACGATCCACGACGCCCACCGCGAAGGCGCTGCGGCCGAGGCGCTGCACAGCGCGCGCGCAGCCCTGCAGGAGGGTGTCGCCGAAACCGCCCTGGTGTCCCGATCGGGCTGGCGCGCCCGGGTTCACCGCATCGACCGCGCGACCGCCACCTGGACGCAGCACCTGTTGGCCGGTGACGCGCTGGCAACCGCCATCGATGCCATGTCCGAGGATGTCGCCACGGGCGGTTTCGACCTGGCCGCCTGGCTCGGTGCGGCGATCGCGTCGGACTGGCTGAAAGGAATCACGGTCGCCGACGACTGAGCGGGGACAACCTGGAACCACGATGATGAACCCGACACCCCCGACCTCTCTGCTGTACCGGCTGTGGACATCTGCCGAGCTCGCGCTGCGCGGCCTCGATGCCCTTCAGCCCGCAGCGCAGCTGCTGGCGCGCTGGTTCATTGCCGGCGTGTTTTTTCGCTCGGGGCTGACCAAGATCGCCGATTGGGAAACCACCGTCGCGCTGTTCACCGACGAGTACCACGTTCCATTGCTGAGCCCGCACATCGCTGCCGCTTTGGGCACCAGTGCTGAACTGGCGTTGCCGGCGCTGATCCTGTTCGGCCTGGGCGGGCGCTTTGCAGCCGCGGGCTTGTCCATCCTCAATGTGGTGGCGGTCATCAGCGTGGAAGACATGCCGATCCCCGCGTTGCAACAGCACATCTTCTGGGGCAGCGTGCTGGCCGCGCTGCTGCTGTGGGGGCCGGGCCGCTGGTCGATCGATCAGCTGCTGTGGCCACGGCTGCGACAGCGCCTGTTCGGCGCTGACAGCGCGCCTGCCGCTTCGGCATCGGCCCGCCGCGCCTGACCACACCACGCCGCCTCGCGCTTCTTGTGGTCGCAGGCTGTAAGAAGGCCCACACCGAAGCGACTGAAGCGTGTGCATGGGAGCAGTTCAAGCCCCCAGCCACTCACCGCCTGCAATGTCTGCCGGCGAGTCTTCGAACCACACAGGAGTTATCCATGTTCACTGCTTCCAAGGGATTCCAGATTGCTTCCGCCGCTGCCGCTCTGGCGCTGTCGGCCACCGCCTTCGCCGCCGACGCGCCGAAGGGCAGCTCGGGCAAGGCCATTGCGGCCAGCGACAAGGTGCACTGCTACGGCGTGCACAGCTGCAAGGGCAACTCGGACTGCAAGACCACCGAAAACAGCTGCAAGGCGCAAAACGCCTGCAAGGGCCATGGCTTCAAGGCGCTGCCTGCGGCCGAGTGCCTGAAGTCAGGCGGCACCATCGGCGATCTGTGACCGGTTGCTGATCAGATGACCACTGCGCAGTCTCGGGTCACCCACGCCGGTTTCGGCCTGGGGCTGCGCACCCCGCACTACCCTGATTTCCTCGCCGCGCCCCAGCGCGTCGACTGGCTCGAAATCCTGTCCGACAACTACCTGGTGCCTGGCGGCAAGCCCCTGGTGATGCTGGACCAGATACGCGCCAACTACCCGATGGTGATGCACGGCGTGGCGCTGTCCGTCGGCGCGGCCGATGGCCCCGATCGCGACTACCTCGATGCGCTGGCCGCCTTGGAGCGCCGGGTCGAGCCGCTGTGGATCTCCGACCACCTGTGCTGGACGGGTGTCCACGGGAAGGTGCTGCACGACCTGTACCCATTGCCCTACACCGAGGCCGCGCTGGATGTCGTGGTGCGCAATGTGCAGATCGCGCAGGAGGTTCTGCAGCGCCCGCTGGTGCTCGAGAACGTGTCGAGCTACGTGAGCTTTCGCGCGTCGGAAATGACCGAATGGGAATTCATCCGCGCGGTCTGCGATCGCACCGGCTGCCGCCTGCTGCTCGATGTGAACAACATCTACGTCAGCAGCGTCAACCATGGGTTCGACCCGCAGGCGTTCCTGGAGGGCATCCCTGCCGATCGGGTTCAGCAGATCCATCTGGCCGGGCACACCGATCACGGCGATCACATCGTCGACACCCACGACCACCCGGTGGCCGATCCGGTGTGGGCGCTGTATGCCAGCGCACTGGCGCGCGTCGGTCCGGTGGCGACCCTGATCGAGCGCGACGACCAGATACCGCCGCTGGCCGAGCTGATCACCGAGCTCGACCATGCGCGCCTGATCGCTTCGAGAACCACAACGTCACGGCAGCGTGAGCGGGCGGTGAGCCTCGCATGAGCCTGTCGGTCCTGTCCATGCAGCTGCAGTTCCAGCAGCACCTGCTGGGCGCGGCAGATGCCACGCCCCTGATCGCCGGCGCCGACGCGCGGCGCAGTCTGGGCTTGGGCATTTATGCGAACGCGTACCGCCTTCGACTGCTCGAAACGCTGTCCGATGCCTATCAGAAGACCCAGTCGGTGATGGGTGAAGCGGCCTTCGAGGCGGCGGCATTCGGGTACATCGCCAGCCATCCGCCGACCACCCGCAGCCTGCGCTGGTACGGTGACCGGTTCAGCGCCTTCCTCGCGACCCAACACCCCCACGTACCCGCCCACGCCGAGATGGCGCGGCTGGATTGGGCGCTGCGCACCGCCTTCGACGGGCCCGATACAGCCGCGCTCGACGCCGCCGCGCTGGGAGCGATCGAGCCCGGTGCCTGGGCGACGATCCGGCTGGTACCGGTGCCGACCGCCGAACTGCTGGTGTTCAAACACAACACGGTGGCCGTCTGGCAGGCGCTCGACGATGGCGAGAGCCCGCCACCCTTGGCAGCCTCGCCCATCGAGGTCGACTGGCTCGTGTGGCGCAAGGGCTTGCAGCCGCACTTCCGTTCCCTGCATCGGGTCGAGGCTGCGCTGTTGCGGGCCATGCAGGATGGCTGGTCGTTTGCCCAGGCCTGCAACCACGCGGGATCACTGGCCGCCGACATCGGCCTCCCCGACGACGAGGTCTCGGCGCTGATCGGTGGCTACATGCAGCAGTGGCTGGATGATCAGCTGCTCGCCCCGATCACCCCCTGACGGCGCCTCGACAAGCGCTGGATTTGGCGCGGCGACCAGCCTCGCCAGCGGCTCAAGATCCGGCCCCGGCGGCCGATAGCTCCCTGGAGCCCCTGGTTGCGTTTCGCAGGGGGCCTGCACAGCCGTATGGAGCCTGGGATGAGCGTCGTCGACTCTGCCGCAATGCGGCTATTCTTGAAGCCTGGCATGGCACTGATGCGGGGTTTGCGATTCCGCTCCAAGATCGTGCTGATGGCGATCGTGCTCATTGCTCCGCTGTCCTGGCTGACCGGCCAGGCCTTGCTTGCATCGCACGAATCGCTCGAAGCCACTCGGCTCGAGGCGCGTGGGAATCCGCTGCTGCACCTGAGCCTCGATGTGGTCGCGCAGATCCAGAAGCACCGCGGGCTGGTGAATCGACAGCTGGCGGGTGACGCCAGCGTCGGCGGCGAGCTCGCCAAGACACGCTCCGACTTGAAGGCTGCTGCAAGCGCGCTGCAATCGGCACTGCTGGAACGGCCTGAGTTCGAACTCGGCACACTCTGGCAGCCGGTGCGGCAGGTGATCGACCGGCTGGTGCAAGGAGAAATTCCTGGCCATGCGGCGCAGAGCTTCCAATTGCACACCGCACAGGTCGAGGCGATGCGTGCCCTGATCGCCCGCACCGCCGAGGTCAGCGGGCTGCTGCTCGACCCCGAGGGCCCGCCGTTCCACCTGATGCATTTCTCGGTCGAGCCGCTGGTCGCCTGGACCGAATCGCTCGGCCAGTTGCGCGGGCGTGGCGCGGCCCTGCTGCGCAAGGGCGAGGCCAGCGCCGAGGACCACGCCGAGATCGTCGCGCAAGTGCGTGTGCTGAATCACGTCGCCGCCTCGGCTGAAGAGATCGTGGCAGCGCTCAAGCGCTCCGGCGAGCCCGCCCCGGAAGGCTTCGACGCTGCGCTGGCCAGCACGCGCGACTACGCCCGCCTCGCCGAATCGACCTTGACAGCCGGCCCGCTGACGGGCAACGCCGCAGACTATTTCGATGCCGGCACTGCCGCGATCGGCCAGACCCTGGGCACCGGTCAATCGGCAATCCAGCGGCTGCAGACCTTGCTTGATCAACGGGCAGACCAACTGCAAACCCTGTGGCTGCTCCAACTGGCGGTCGGTATCGCCACCGTGGTCGGTGTCGCGTACCTGACGGCGGTGTTCTTTCGGACCTCGTTCGGTGCCATCGGCGCTCTGCAGCGCTCGGTCAACCTGCTGGCCGCCGGCGATTTCGCGCTGCAGGTTCGGCTGCGCGGGACCGACGAGCTGTCGGTGGTCGGGCAGTCGCTCGATGCCATGACCGGCCGGCTCTCCGAGATGGTGGCCGACGTCCGCAGCAATTCATCGATGGTGGCGCAGGCCGGTCTGAGCCTGGCATCAGATACCAAGGCCCTGTCGGAGCGCACCGAGGCCCAGGCCTCCAGCCTGGAGCAAACCACGGCCAGCGTCGAAGACCTGAGCAACGCCGTGCGCAAGAACGCGCAAGGCGCCGAAGCTGCCAGCGGCATGGCCGCCAGGGTGCAGTCGATTGCCGAACAGGGCGGCAGCGCCATCCAGTCCGCCGTGACCGCCATGCAGGACATCCAGTCGAGCTCGACCCGTGTGCAGGAGATCGTCGGCGTGATCGAGGCGCTGTCCTTCCAGACCAACATCCTGGCCTTGAATGCGGCCGTCGAGGCAGCACGCGCCGGAGAGCAGGGCAGGGGATTCGCGGTGGTGGCATCCGAGGTTCGATCGCTGGCACAGCGCAGCGCGGAGTCCGCGCGTGAGATCAAGTCGCTGATCGCGGCATCGTCCCAGCACGTCAGCAGCGGTGTCACGCAGATCGATGGTGCCAGCCAGACCTTCGCCGAGATCGTCCAGGGCATCCGCGACGTGGCCTCGCGCGTCCACGAAATCAAGACCAGCACCGCTGAGCAAAGCAGTGGCCTCGACCAGATCGCCCAGGCCGTGCGCCACATCGACGAAATCACGCAGCGCAATGCGCAGATGGTCGAGTCCGCGTTCAAGAGCTCATCTCAGCTCAGTGGCCGGGCTGAACTGCTGAGCGCCGCCGTGTCGAATTTCAAGCTGCGCCAAGGCAGCGCCGACGAGGCGTTTGCCCTGGTCCGCAAGGCTGTCGAGATGTACCGACGGGTGGGGCCTGCGGCGCTGGGCCAGATCACTGACGCCGCGAGCGGGCTGAGCGATCGCGACATGTATGTGTTTGCCTTCGACCGTCAGGGCATCTACCGCGCCTTTGCCGGCAAGACCGAGAAGGTGGGCACGTCGGTGCGCGCGGTGCCCGGCGTCAATGGCGACAAGCTGGTGAAGGACGCGTTCGAGCAAGCGGCCCACGGGGGCGGCTGGGTCGACTACGACTTCGCCAATCCGCAGACAGGCAAGCTCGGCTTGAAAACCTCGTATGTCGAACCGGTGACGCCCGACCTGGTGATCGGTTGCGGGGTCTACAAGGCACGCGGCACCTCGGACACGCCGATGCTGCGCGGCACGGCGGGAACGTCCAGCCCCGAGACCCGGCGCGTGGCATCTGCCGCCTCGGCATCGCTGGCGCCAGCCTGAGGCGGCGCTCGGGGCGCTGAAGCCCCGGAGCCAGGCGCCCTGGCCGCCGGGCGCATGGCTCGATGCCACTACAGTACGTTGAGGTGGTGGCCGCGAGGCGGACAACCTGTTCGGGTAACCGCAGGCGAGTGCCTCCTTGCGGCGCCCCATGACGCACAGGAGTGGCAATGAAGCTGATGGACTATGGGTTGGCGCCGATCGATTTCCAGAACCCCAACGCGGCGGGCTCGACGCCCAGCGACGGATTGTCAAGACGCACGTTCGTGATGACCTCGCTGGCCTCCGGATTCGCCCTGGCCGCGAACCCGGTGATGGCCGAGGTGATCACCACCGACACAAAGGGCTTGGTGGCCGGCGAGGTCAGCATCCCCGTGGCCGATGGCCGGTTCCCGGCTTACCGCGCCATGCCGGCCAAACCGGGCAAATACCCCGTGGTGCTGGTGGTGCAGGAGATCTTTGGCGTGCACGAGCACATCAAGGACGTGTGCCGCCGTTACGCCAAGCGGGGCTACTTTGCCATCGCGCCCGAGCTTTTTGCGCGCCAGGGCGACGTGTCGAGCATGACCGACATCGGCCAGATCCTGTCGACGGTCGTGTCCAAGGTACCTGATGCGCAAGTGAATGCCGACCTTGATGCCACGGTGGCCTACGCCCGCGCCAGCGGGCACGCCCGGGCCGATCGGCTGGGGCTGGTCGGCTTCTGCTGGGGCGGGCGGGCCGCCTGGGTGTACGCCAGGCACAACCCGAAGCTGAAGGCGGCGGTGGCGTACTACGGTCTGCTCGAAGGGATGAAGTCGGACATCAAGCCGCAGGACCCGATCGATTTCGCGAGTGAATTGAAGGTGCCGGTACTGGGCCTGTACGCCGGCACCGATGCCTACGTGAAAGCCGAGACTGTGGCAAAGATGAGCGCGGGCCTGCGCCAATCCGGCAGCGGCTCGGAGATCGTCGTCTTTCCGGGCGTCGATCACGGCTTCAACGCCGACTACCGCCCCAGCTACGACCCGACGGCGGCGACCTACGCCGCCAAGCTGGCGCATGACTGGCTGAAAGAGCACGGCGTCTGACCAGCAGACTGCCGCCTGTCTCATCGGCCAGAAGGACCTGCGGGTCCTTTTTTCTTTGAGGAGGTGTATCCACCGAACCTCGAACTGCTCGGGGCAGGGTATGGTGCGTCAAAGTGCCTTGGCGTGCGGGCTGAGCAGCCACGCGTGCGCTCGCAACGCATCTCCACATCGCAAGCGGTGGGAGTGGAACTGAAAGATCCGCCATGGAATTTCTGACTTCGTTCTTTGGACGTGCGGGCTTTCTGCCCCATGGCTACTGTTTCACCTGGTCGCCCGGCGTGCTCTGGACCATGGTGGGGTCGGACGCCTTGATCGCGATCGCCTATTTCTCGATTCCCATCGCGCTGGTGACCTTCGTGCGCAAGCGCGGCGATTCGACGCTGAACTCGATGGCGTTGCTGTTCAGCGCGTTCATCTTTGCCTGCGGTCTCACGCATGTGATGGACATCTGGACCATCTGGCGCCCGGATTACGGCCTGCAGGCGCTCACCAAGGCCGGCACCGCTGCGGTGTCTCTGGTCACCGCGCTGGCGATCTGGCCCTTGATCCCCAAGGCGCTGAAGATCCCCTCGATCGAACGGCTCAATGCCGCCATCGCTTCGCTCGAAGCCGAGGTCAAGAAGCGGCGCAGTGCCGAAGAGCAGCTCACAGAGATCCAGCAGAGCCTGGCCGTCGCCCTGGCCAGCATCGGCGCGGGCTTCATCGCCACCGACCGCGAGGGCCGGGTGACCCGCATGAACGCCGTCGCGGAACGGGTCACAGGATGGTCGCAGGCCGAAGCGAGGCAGCAGTCCGTGTGGCAGGTGTTCGACCGCGACGAGCGCCCGCCGTCCTACCTGACGACCAACCCCGTCGATTTGATGATCGAACTCGGCATCACCGTCGACACCGTGCACCGCCATACCGCGGTGTCGCGAGACGGCACCCGGCGCCCGGTCGAGGTGCGGGCAGCGCTGACGCATGCCGAGGACGGCTCGGTCCTGGGGATGGCGATGATCATTCGCGACCTGACCTTCCAGGTACGCGCAGAAACCGAATCGAACCTGCTGGCCGCGATCGTCGAGTCGTCCAACGACGCCATCGTCGGCAAGACGCTGGAGGGGCAGATCACGAGTTGGAACCAAGGCGCTGAAGCCATGTTCGGCTACGCCGCAGACGAGGTGATCGGGCAGTCGGTGCTCATGCTGATCCCCCCAGAGCGCACCGCCGAGGAATCTCGCATCATGGCCAGTGTGTCGAGCGGCGACAGGGTGCCCGCCTTCGACACCATGCGCGTCGCCAAGGACGGCCGACGGCTGGAGGTGTCGGTGACCGTGTCACCGATCCGCGATGGCGAGGGCCGCATCGTCGGCGCCTCGAAGATCGCCCGCGACGTGACCCGCCAGCGACGCGCCGAAGCGGCGCTGCGTGACAGCGAAGCACGGCTGCGCTTCACGCTGGAGGCTGCGGCCATCGGTGACTGGGAGCTCGATCTTTCGACCGGGCAGGTGCGGCGTTCTCTGCGGCACGACCGCTGCTTCGGCTACGACGAACTGCAGGCCGACTGGACGTTCGACACCTTCCTCGAGCATGTGCACCCCGAGCACCGCGATGAAGTCGCCCGCAGCCTGAACGGCGCCATCACCAGTGCGCGGCCCTGGCATGTCCAGTGCCGCGTGATCTGGCCCGATGGCAGCGTGCACTGGATCAGCGCGCACGGCAAGGTGCAGACCGACGACGCGCCCACCCGGCGGATGCTGGGCATCATCACCGAGGTCACCGAGCAGCGTCTGGCCGAAGACATCCGATTGAAGGCGCAGCGCCTGGAGGCGGAGAACCGGCAGATCCAGGAAGCCAACCGCCTGAAGAGCCAGTTCCTGGCCAACATGTCGCACGAGCTGCGCACGCCGCTCAATGCGGTGATCGGTTTCGCGGATCTGCTGCAGTCCGGTACGGTGCCCGCAGAGACGCCCAAGCATGGCCAGTTTCTCGGCCACATCGCGAGCAGTGGACGGCATCTGCTGCAACTGATCAACGATGTGCTGGACCTGTCCAAGGTGGAGTCCGGCAAGTTCGAATTCTTCCCGGAGCCGCTGCAGTTGCCCACGCTGTTGACGGAGGTGACCGATGTGCTGCACACCGCCATCCAGCGCAAGCACATCCGCCTCCGCACTCACATCGATCCGCAACTCACCGACCTGCACCTCGACAGCTCCCGGCTGAAGCAGGTGCTCTACAACTACCTGTCGAACGCCATCAAGTTCACGCCGGACGGCGGCACGGTGTCGGTGCATGCGCTGGCGCATGGCGCCGATCATTTCAGGATCGAGGTGCACGACACCGGCATCGGCATCAGCGAGGACAACCTGCCCCGCCTGTTCGTCGAGTTCCAGCAGCTGGATGCGGGCTACAGCAAGCAGCACCAGGGCACGGGCCTCGGCCTGGCGCTGACGCGCCGTCTGATCGAGGCACAGGGCGGCAGCGTGGGCGTGCGCAGCACCGTGGGCGTGGGCAGCGTGTTCCATGCGGTGCTCAATCGTGTACACGGCACCGATGCACATCGGGTCACGACGCTGGCCCAGGGGACGACGGCTTACCGGGTGCTGGTGATCGAGCCCGACGCCCGACATTCCGAGCAGATGGTGCAGGCGCTGGCGGCCTCCGGTATCCAGGCCGACGCAGCCTCCACGGGTGCCTTGGCGATGATTCAGGCACGCAGCAACGCCTACGCTGCCATCACCCTGGGTCTGCGGCTCTCGGACCAACCCGGATTGAGCGCACTCGACGGCATTCGGCGCGAAGGGGCCAGTTGTGATTCACCCGTGGTCGGGATGTCGGTTCCGGCCGACGACGGGGCTTCGGCCACCTTCGCGATCACCGATGTCCTGTGCAAGCCGATACACAGCGACGAGATCCTGAAGGCGATGGCGCGCTTCCGCGGTCCGGCCTCACGCGCCACCACCGTGATGGTGGTGGACGACGACCCACGCGCGCTGGATCTGATGCAGGCCACACTCGCGAGCATCGGCATCGGCGCGGTTTGCGTACCCGACGGCCACGAGGCCCTGCGCATGCTGGCGCACCATCGGCCCGACGCCATGATCCTCGACCTGATGATGCCGGGCTTCGATGGTTTCGAGGTGCTGGCAGCTTTGCGCCAGGCGCCTGAATGGCGCGATCTGCCGGTGTTCATCTGGACCAGCATGATGCTCACCGAGGCCGAGTACGCGCAGCTGTCGGCGTCGGCACGCCAGATCCTGAGCAAGGGGGGCGGAACGATCCCCTCCTGGCTGCACACCTTGCGCGTGACGCGCACCGTCCCGTTGCTGTCGGGCGCATCGAGCTGATCATGACGACCCCGCGCGTGTTGGTCGTCGATGACAACGCCATCAACGTGGAACTGGTGCGGTATGTGCTCGAGCACGATGGCTTCGCGATCGAATCGGCACCCGATGCGCACGAGGCGCTGCAGTGCATCCGCAGCTTCCAGCCCGAGCTGGTCCTGATGGACATCCAGATGCCGGGCATGGACGGCCTGGAACTGACACGGATGCTGAAGGCCGACCCCTTGCTGCAGCACATCGTCGTCGTCGCCTTCACTGCCTATGCGATGCAAGGCGACGAGACGAAGATGCTCGCCGCGGGCTGCGACGGCTACCTCTCCAAGCCGATCGACGTCCGCACGTTCGCGGCCAGCGTCCGTTCGCTGCTGACGACCTGACTCAAGGCAACGGATAACGCCGCGTCGCCGGGCCGGCCTTCATCACCTGGCCAGGCACGGGGTGCCCGACGATGTCGGGAAGCTGGCGCGCCAAGGTCAGCAAGCGCTCCAGATCGACGCCCGTGCGCCGACCCATGGCCTCGAACATGTGCACCAGATCCTCGGTACACACATTGCCGCTGGCACCGGGTGCGAACGGGCAGCCACCCAGGCCGCCGAGCGAGGCATCGAAGTGCGTGATGCCAACCTCCAGCGCCGCCAGCGCATTGGCCAGGCCCATGGCACGCGTGTCGTGGAAGTGAGCGGTGAAGGTCACATCGGGCCAGCGCTCGGTCACCGCCCGAAAGAGCCGCTGCACCTGCGCCGGGTTGGCCATGCCGGTGGTGTCGCACAAGGCGATGCGGTCAATGCCCAGATCGACCAGCCGGGCAACCCAGCCCAGCACCACCTCGGCGGGCACGTCACCGTCGAACGGGCAACCGAACGCGGTCGACAGCGAGGCGTTGACCGCCGCCTGGCCGGCCGCGGCGGCGACGATGTCGGCGAATTGCGCGAGCGACTGTTCGCGCGTCATGCGGAGATTGGCGCGGCTGTGCGAATCGCTGGCCGACATCACCAGGTTCAGTTCGTCGACGGCGCAGGCCAGGGCGCGTTCCGCGCCGCGCACATTGGGCACCAGCGCGGCGTACTCGACACCGGGCACACGATCGATGCCACGCATCACCGCCTCGGCATCGGCCAGTGCCGGGATCGCCTTGGGCGACGAGAACGAGGTCACCTCGATCTTGGCCACGCCGCTGCGGCTGAGCGCATTCACCAACTCGATCTTGCGCTCGGTCGGCACGAACACCGGCTCGATCTGGAACCCGTCTCGCACGCACACCTCGTGGATGCGCAAAGGCTCGGGTGATGCAGACACATCTGGGGTGCGAAGGGCGTTCATGGCAGGCTCGCTTCAGGACATGGCATCGCCAACGGCGTGCAGGCGCCCGTTGGCATAGATCAGCGGCTTCACGTCATCGTGGACATGCACCGCTTCGACCGCGGCGATGATCACCGAGTGGGTGCCGACCGGGGTCGCCGACTCGATCCGGCAGAACAGATTGCACTGCGCACCATGCAGGTAAGGCAAGCCGCTGGCGCCATCGATGCGCCAGTCGCCCGCGTCGAAACGGTCTTCTCCGGACTTCTGGCCGCTGAAACGTCCGACCAGTTCATGGTGCGCGGGCATCAGCACGTTGACGCAGAAACGGCCCCGTTCGATCAGCGGTGCGTGCAGGCTCGCGACCTGGTTGACGCAGATCAGCAGCGTGGGCGGGTCCATCGTCACCGAGTTGACCGCTGTGGCGACCATGCCGTGGCGGCGGCCCGACGCATCGATGGTGCTGATCAGCGTCACGGTGGCGGCCATGCGACGCATCGCCTTGCGGAAGTCGGGCACCACGGCGGAGGCGATTGTGTCGGTCATGTGTTTCATCGGGTGCCCGTGATCAGCGCTTGCGGGCAATCACCATGTAGTACGTGCAATCCGTGCGCGGGTCTTCGTTGACGAAGCAATAGGGCGCCCGGACTTCGAAATAGATCGCGTCACCGGTGTTCAGCACCTGCCGCTGCTCGTCAACAACGACGGTCAGCGTTCCCGAGGCCACGGTGAGGTGTTTCTCGGTCGGTCGGGCGTAGGCCGGCAGCATTCCCGTCGAGCGACCCGCCGGCAGCCGGTGCAAAACGAACTCCACCCCATTGTCTACGTGGGCGGGGGACAACATCCACCGCTCGAAGCCGGTTTCAGGATCTCGAAACGCAATTCGCTGCCCAGCACGGATGACGGCAACGCTCGACGGATCGGGCTCGGCACCGAGCAGGCGCGACAACGGGATGCCGAACCCGGCGGCGATGCGGACGATGATGGGCAGCGTGGGGCTTTTTTCACCGCGCTCGATGGTCGACAACATGGCGCGGCTCACACCCGACTGCCGCGACAACTGCTCCAGCGTCAGACCCGACCGCGCCCGCAGCGCCCGGATGCGCTGGCCCAGGGCCTGGCTGATGGCCTCGTCGGAGGCCGGCGCTGCAGGCAGGACCGACCCGCGCTGCGTGCGGGCGGCCGATGACGTGCTGCTGCGGTGGGGCATCGGGGCCATGTGCTGCGTTCTTCTTTAGTGGAAGCCGGGCGATGGCGCCAAGTCTAGCGGCGACACCCAGGTCAAAGGCCTCATCCGCCTTTTCAATTTGCAAATGACGCACCGGTATACGGGTTCACCGTGCCTTGACACGGGTGCATCGCCGCGCGAAAGTCGTCTGCTATAGAAGAATTCACCCGTGCGATTTTTCGCATCGGCGACATCCCTAGTTGATCGCTTCCAGCACAGCACTGACCCGAGGAAACCACGTGGAACGTTTTCGCATGCACATAGGCGGCCAGGCCGCCGACGCCATCGGCGGTGAAGTTTTCGACAGCATGAACCCGGCCACCGGCGAGACCTGGGCACAGTTCCCGAAGGCCGATGCGCGCGATGTCGATCTGGCGGTGACAGCAGCCCATCGGGCCTTCGAAGAGGGCCCATGGCCGCGGCTGACGGCCAGTGCGCGAGGTCAGTTGCTGCACCGGCTGGGCGACCTGATCGCCGAGAACGCCGAGCACCTGGCCGATCTGGAAGTGCGCGACAACGGCAAGTTGAAGGCCGAAATGCTGGGGCAGATGAAGTACCTGCCGCAGTGGTTCTACTACTACGGGGGCCTGGCCGACAAGGTCGAAGGCGCGGTGACGCCGATCGACAAACCCGGCATGTTTCACTACATCACCTACGAGCCGCTCGGCGTGATTGCGGCCATTGCGCCGTGGAACTCGCCGTTGCTGCTCGCCGCCTGGAAGATCGCTCCGGCGCTGGCGGCGGGCAACACCATCGTGGTAAAGCCGTCGGAATTTTCTTCGGCATCGACGGTGTTCTTCGCCGAACTGGTCGCGCAGGCCGGTTTCCCGCCGGGCGTGTTCAACGTCGTCACCGGCTTCGGGCTCGACGTGGGCGAGCCGCTGGTGAAGCACCCGCGGGTGGCCAAGGTGGCCTTCACCGGCAGCGAATCGGGTGGGCGCAGTGTGTACCTGAACGCAGCCACCGATTTCAAGCGGGTGTCGCTCGAGCTGGGCGGCAAGTCGGCCAACATCGTGTTCGCCGACGCCGCACTCGACGACGCCGTCAAGGGCATCGTGTCGGGCATCTTCGCCGCCACCGGCCAGACCTGCATGGCGGGCTCGCGGCTGCTGGTGCAGCGCGCGGTGCACGACGAGGTCGTGGCACGGCTGGTCGAGTTCATGAAGACCGCCAGGCTCGGCGACCCGCTCGACAAGAGCACGAATGTCGGCCCGGTGTCGACTGCGCCTCAGCTGGCCAAGGTGCTGCATTACATCGATGTGGCCCGCTCCGAGGGTGCCACCTGCGTGCTGGGTGGCGAACGCTCGCGTCGGCCAGGGTGCGAGAAGGGTCTGTTCGTCGAGCCCACGATCTTCACCGGCGTGCGCAACGACATGCGCATCGCGCAGGAAGAGGTGTTCGGCCCGCTGCTGGTGGTGATCCCGTTCGACACCGACGACGAGGCCGTGGCCATCGCCAACGACACGGCCTACGGCCTGGCCGCCGGCCTGTGGACGCGCGACCTCGAGCGCGCCATGACAATGCCCAAACGCCTGAAGGCCGGCACGGTGTGGGTCAATGCCTACCGCGTGGTGAGCTACATGGCGCCGTTCGGCGGCGTCAAGGCCTCAGGCCTCGGCCGCGAAAACGGCATCCGGGCGATCTATGAATACCTGGAATCGAAGAGCGTGTTCATCAACCCGAAACCGGGCATCGCCAACCCCTTTGTGCTGGGTTGACGAGGCCGGCCCGCTCGGTGGCTAGCGCTGGCCGAAACGGGCCGCCTCGAACAGATCCTTGAACTCGCGCGGCTGCGAACGCCAGTACTGCGGCGGCGCGGTGACCTTGGCGCCCAGCTTCGCAGCGGCGTGCCAGGGCCAGCGCGGGTCGTACAGCATCGCCCGCGCCAGCGCCACAGCATCGGCCTGGCCACTGGCGATGATGGCCTCGGCCTGCTCGGCCTCCGTGATCAGGCCGACCGCGATGGTCGGGAGCCCCACCTCGGCCTTGACGCGCTGAGCAAAGTCCACCTGGTAACCCGGCGCCAGCGGGATGGCCTGCGCAGGTGACAACCCGCCGGTCGAGACATGCACCGCAGCGCAGCCGCGCGCCTTCAGCGCCTGCGAGAACGCGAGCGTGCCCTCGAGATCCCATCCGCCTGCGACCCAATCGGTGGCCGACACCCGCGCCCACACCGGTTTGTCTGCTGGAAAAACGTCGCGCACGGCGTCGAACACCTCCAGCGGAAAGCGCATGCGGTTCTCAAGGCTGCCGCCGTACTCGTCGGTGCGCTGGTTGGACAGTGGCGAGAGGAACTGGTGCAGCAGGTAGCCGTGCGCGGCGTGGATTTCGATGCCGTCGAAACCCAGTCGCGCGGCACGACGAGCCGTGGCCACAAAGTCGTCACGCACCTTGGCGAGGCCGACGCGGTCGAGTGCATGCGGCGGCACTTCACTGTCTGAATGCGGCAGGTTCGAGGCCGAAACCGTTTGCCAGCCACTCGGCTCGTCAGGACGGATCTGCGAGCCGCCCTCCCAGGGCGCACGGCTCGACGCCTTGCGACCCGCATGGGCGATCTGCACCGCCACCGCGATCGGCGAGTGGGTGCGGATGGCCGACAACACGCGCGCCAGCCCCGCCTCGTTGGCATCGGAATACAGCCCCAGATCCTGCGGAGAGATCCGGCCCTCGGGCGACACCGCCGTGGCCTCGAGGATCAGCAGCCCGGCACCCGACAACGCCAAGTGTCCCAGGTGGATCATGTGCCAGTCGCCCGGCGTGCCGTCGGTGGCCGAGTACTGGCACATCGGCGCCACGACGATGCGGTTGGGAAGGCGCAGCGCGCCGAGCTGCCAGGGTGAAAACAAGTCGCTCATCAGGTTTACGGGGGATTCAGTTCGAGGCCAGAGGATACCGGCGGGCCACGAATCGCGAATCGCTATCGTCGGTGAGGCGTTGGCAACGGCACCATCACCGCCTGCCCAGGCACCGTGCAACCGGTGTCGCAGCAGCGGCCGGGCTGACGGTTGCGGGTGATGGCCCGGGCTTCGTCGGGCTGCTCGGGGGTCAAGACACCGCGGTCGAGCAGGCGCTCGACCAGATCGACCTTGTTGCCCACCGGGTAGTTGCGCCAGATTTCCTGCTTCATTGCAGCCGGCGAGCCGCCACCGTGCAGGCTGATGACCGAATACCAGCCACCCTGGTACGACGCAGTCAGGTCCTCGACGAAGCGCGCCACTTCGATGCGCTTGTCGTACGGCACCGCCGGGTTGGCGCGCAACACTTCCGCCAGCGTGGCGGCGGTGGCCGGGTTGTGGTCTTCGTCGGGGCCGGGCAGGGCGACGACCAGGCCGCCCGACACCTCGTGCGCCAGCCGGTGCATGTCGTAAATCTGTGTGGCAAGCAAGAGCTTGCCGATGTTGCTGAACACCGGCTCGGGCATGAAGTTGCCGCTGTACTCGTCGCGCAGGCCATACACGCTGGCGGCCACGCCACAGGCGAAGAAGCCTTCGGTGATCTTGATCAGCTCGACCATCGGATCGCGCAGGCTGCTGGTCTCACCGGGATCGAAGCCGTTGGCCTCGCACATCAGGGCGCCGGCGCCGATCAGCAGGTCGCCAAAACCGGCGCGCGCCGCGATGCAGCTGTGGCGGTGGTGGGTCGCGTAGTGGTAGGTCAGCGTGCCCGAGTGTTCCCACTCGTCGGCGAAGAACACCCGCTCCCAGGGCACGAACACCTGGTCGAAGATCACCACGCCGGTCGATTGGCCATAGCGGCGGGAAAACAGCGCGGCGCCATGCTCGACCTTGTCGCCGGGCCGCCCTGCAGGCCGCGCCACGATGGTGATCCCCTTGGCATCGACCGGCACTGCACAGCACACCGCGAAGGCTGCGTCTTCCTCGCCCATGTGGCGCCCCGGCATCACGAGGAACTCGTGCATGTAGGGCGCGCCCGTGACGATCGCCTTGGTGCCCGAGATCACGATGCCCTTGGCGTTGCGCTCGACGATGTGGACGTAGGTGTCGGGGTTGGCCTGCTGATGCGGCTTGCGTGAGCGGTCGCCCTTGGCATCGGTCATCGCGATGCCGAGCGACAGGTCTTCGTCCTGCACGCGCTGCAGGTAATGGGTAAAGCGCGCACGGTGTTCGGTGCTGCCACGGGCATCGTCGATGCGCGCGCTGACCTGGCCGATGGCGTTCAGTGCATCGTGTGCCAGGTAGCGCTGGGCACAGCCAGTTTCCTGGCACAGCAGGCGCACCGCCTCCAGCTTGTTCAGCAGGTCGCCGGCCGATTCGTTGATGTGCAGCATGCGGTTGACAACCTTGCCGCTGGTGGTCGTCTGCACTGCCGTCATCAACGGCGCCATCTCGGGACGATGCGCGAAGTCGTAAGTGACACCCAGCGCCTGAACGCCCGGCTGCAGGCTGGGCGCGTCGGCCACCGAGTCGATCAGTTGCCCATCGACGTACACCACGGGCCGGTAACGGCGCAGCGATTCGCGGTAGTCGCTCGCGGTCATCAGCTGGGCGGTCGCCGCCCCCGTGGCACGTTCTTGGGCCGGTGGATGTTCGGGCGGGGCGGCAGTCATGAGGCTCGCTTTCGGGTCGTCGGGCCAGTATTTGAACACTGTTCAATTCGGCCTTGCAATGTAGAATTTTGGAATGTCTCGAACCGGCAAAGCCCTGCTGCCCGAGCCTGCCGCCCAGGCTCCGGCTGACAGCGACGCACGCAGCGCACGCCAGCGTGCAGTCACGGATGTGCGTCGTGGCATGGTGCTCGCCGCTGCCCGCTCAGCGTTCCTGGAACTGGGTCTCGAGGGCGCCAGCCTGCGAGAGATTGCCAAGCGTGCCGGCTACACCCCCGGTGCGATCTACAGCTACTTTTCGAGCAAGGAAGAGGTCTACGGCGCGCTGCTCGGCGAATCGCTGGAGCGGCTCAACGCCTTTGTCGCGGCAGCCGAACCGGCACCGGATCTGCGAGCAGCCCCTGACGATGCCGAAGTGGCCCGCCTGAGCCTGGCGAAACGCACGCTGCGAGCCAAGGCCACCGCCTTCTTCGAGTTCTACCGCGAGAGCCCGCGCGATCTCGACCTCGGCTTCTATCTGTTCCACGGCATGCAGCCGCGCGGCCTGACACCCACCCTGAACGAGCAGCTCAACGCCCGGTTGCGCGATGCGCTTGCACCGACACAGCAGGCGCTGGCCGCGCTCGGCCTGAGCAGCATCGAGGCGCAAGCCGAGGTCACGGCCTTGTTTGCCCACATCGTGGGGCTGCTGCTGCTCAGCCACACCGGCCGCATCCGCATGTTCCGCCAGGAATCGCAGGCCTTGTTCGACCGCTATCTCGATGCGCTGATCACGCGGTCGTGCACCCAGGCGCCCAGCGCGTCACGCCCACTGACCCCAGTCCGGTGAAGCCGATCGACGCCACGAACTCGGTGCTGGTGCTCGTGGACTACCAGCAGAAATTGCTGCCGGCCATCCACCAAGGGGCCGAGGTGCTGGCGCAGGCAGTGCGCGTCGCAGAGGTCGCCCGCGAACTCGGCATCCCGGTCTACGGCACCGAGCAGAACCCGCGCGGCCTCGGGCCGAACGACGACGCCATCCGGCAGCGGTGCGAGACCACCTTGTCGAAGATGCACTTCGACGCCTGTGCCGACGGGCTGCTCGAACTGCTGCCCCTCGATGGGATGAAGGCGCCGCGCGAAATCGTCATCGCTGGCTGCGAAGCCCATGTTTGTCTGCTGCAGACCGCACTGAGCCTGCTGGCGGCGGATCTGAAGGTGTCGGTGGTCGCCGATGCCTGTGGCTCGCGAACGGCCCGCAACCACGAACTGGCCATGCAACGCCTGCGACAGGCGGGGGCCGAGATCGTGAGCGTCGAGATGGTCGCCTTCGAGTGGCTGCGCAGCTGCACGCACCCTCGTTTCAAGCAGACGCTGACGTGGCTGAAATAGCCGGCATCCAGCGCGCCAGGGTCGCCCGCTGAACCGCTAGCGCAGCACCAGCTTGCGGCCGAACGGGGCATGTGCCGCCCCATGCGCCTCGGGCACCGCCCAGATCACAGGCCAGCGCGGGCGAAAGTACGCCGGGCCATCGAGGTCGGTCAGCACGACGCCGATGTCCGGCCGGTGCCCGTCGGCCTCCTCGAGCAGTGGTGTGAAATCGGTGCCGCCACCTCCCTGGAACACGATGTCGCGCAAGCCGCTGCCGCCGCGCACCGCACGTGCCGGCTCGAACCGAGTGACCTGTTGCACCTGCTCGTCGCCGATCACGAGCACCAGGGCGGCTTCGAGCCGACGCACGATGGCCTCGACCTCGCAGGCAAAGCGCTGCATCAGCGTGTCGTCGATCGAGCCCGAGACGTCGACGATCACCACCAGCCTGGGCGATGCCTTCGATGAACTGAACCCTGGCTCCCAGGGCATGCGCCGACTCGATCCGGCGCGCCCCTGGTTCGCAAGGTACGAGCGCGACGGCCGCGACCACGAGATGTCGCGCTTGGGTGCGAGGCTGCGCGCGAGTTGGGTCCGCAGCACCTGCTCCCACGGCGTGTGGGTGCTGGGCACGTCGGCGATCAAGGTGCGCAGCATCGAGAACTCGCCGTCGTTCGCGTGGGCGCGGGCGATGCGCTCGCTCCACTCGCGGGCTTGCTCGGCTCCTTTTTCAGGCGCCTCCCGGGTGTCCGCTGCCGGTTTCAGATCGGCCTGATCGGTGCGACCCAGCGCGCGCACACTGGCCGCGCGAGGACCATCGCGTTTGCCGCCCCGTTCCTGGGGGCGGCGGTCGTCGATGGCCCGGTACAGGCGCTCGACATCCCATTCCAGCAGCGCCGCCTCGACGTTCTTCTGCATGCCGACTTCGGCGGCCAGCAACTGGTCGATCGTCACCGCCTTGGCAGGCAGTTGCAGCCAGCTCAGGTGGTCGAGCGTGCTGTTGACGATGGCATCGGCACACAGATTGAACAACTGCAGATCGGCGTCGCCCAGCCGGTGCTGCAGATCGAGAAACCGCTGCGCATGGCGCAATGCGATGTGCAGCACTTCGTGGGCCACCCAGCCCACCTGTTCGGGGAGCGGCAAGGCGTCGAAGGCGGCGCTGTAGCGGATGGTGTAACCGTCGGTGGTGACGGGCGGCGCCGGTGCTTTCGACGAAGCACCACGCTCGATGCGCTGCGCATCATCGTCGGACACGTCCTGATGCTGCACCCACAACGCCAGGCCGCCCGTGGACGGCGCGTACTCGACCATGCGCTGAATCGCCCGGGTGCCGCGGTGCTGGAACAACGCGAACGGCACCTCGGGATCGATCGGCGCGCAGGCCGGGTCAACCACCCTGGCTCTCTCGGCTGCGGCGCTCGGCGTAGCGTCGGTACGCCGCGCTGTCGAGGATGGCGGCCTCGAGCCCCTTGTCGAGCGCCGACTGCATCAGCAGCTCCATCGCCAGCGTCTGCGCTTCGCGCACTGGCAGCGCAACGTTGCTGCGCACCTCGGGCAGCTCTTCGATGATCTCCAGCGCGCGGGCCAGCGTGGGGCCATCGGTGCTGGCGGCGAGCAACCCGTAGACCATGCCGTAGAGGCCGTCGAGTGTCTTGGGCAGCAGGGCCTGGGTTTCTGCCCCGGGCTGGCAGCCGAGCAGCCGCACCACATCGACCGCGGCCTGCAACTCGCGCAGCACGCCGAAGAATTCAGCCGCGTTCGCCGCGCCGATGCGACCCTGCACGAACACCCGCTGCGCCTGCTCTGACAACCCCGACTGCAGCACGTTCGAGATGTCTTCCCAACCGCGCGGGCTGGCGCCGATCAGGTGGTCGTTGGCCAGCTGGGACGGGGTGTCGTCCAGGCGATCGGGCCGCACCTTCAGATACGCCATGACCTCGGGCGCGAAACCGCTGGTGAGGGCGTGCGCCAGAAAGGCGTCGATCACCGTCTGCACATTGAAGTGGAACATCCGGTCGGCGAGCGCCGTGCCCATGTCGTGGCTGACCGCGCCATGAAAACTCGCGTTGCCGGCGGCGATCACCTGCCAACCCTCGGGCAGCCGGTAGTTGCCGACGCGGCGATCGAGGATCAGCGAGTAAGCCGAAATCTGCAGGCGCTGGTCGGCCGCGGTGAGCTCGTCGAGGAACAGGATGCCCGCAGACTGATCGGGCGCCGGGAGGAACTCCGGCGGGAACCACACCGTCTTGCCCTGAACCTCGTCGGCGTAGATGGCGCCCCGGATGTCCACTGGCTCGATCGTGGTCAATCGCAGATCGACCAGCGGCACACCGAAGTGCGCCGCCACCTGCCGCACCACCGACGACTTGCCGACCCCGCGTGTGCCCCACAACATGGTGGCTCGCTTGCGCAGCGTGGGGTCGGCGTACTGCTCGATCAGTGCGGCCTTGGCCGCGCTGATCGAGATCGGAGGAATGTTCATCGGGTTGCCGAGCATCGATCACCCATCAGGTCATGGTGTGGTTGCAGAGGAGGGGGCCGCAGTCTGGTCGGTGTCAACCGTGACCGGTGTGGTGAACCAATGGGGCTGGGTCAGACCGCGCGGCCACGGCGGAATCTCGATCTGCGGCAGCTCGCGAAAGCAGAACACCAGCACCAGCAGCAACGGCGGCGACTGGAACACGACCATGCGCCACAGCGAGTCTTCCGACAGACCCATGCTGGGCACCGCCGCAGCGGTGCCGATCAGCGCCACCGTGACCACCAGCGGGATCGCGCGCCGCACGGTCACGCCCCAGCGTCGCGATGCCCAACGCTCGTGAAAGCGTTGAGGGGGCGCAGCGAAGGTCTGTACCAGGTGCTCGGCGGTGCGTTCGAACTTCTGCTCGGCATCGCGGCTGCGTGCCTCGGACTTTCCGCGGACACGCAGGCTGCATTTCCAGGCGCCGCCAGCGCGTATCAACCGAGCCCAGCTCCAGCCCAGCACCGCGAGCAGGTCCTCGGGCCACCACGCCAGGCGCTCGGTTGCCATCTTCAGCTCAAGTTCGGCCGGAATCCCGCCCAGCGCAGGCAGCTTGAGCTCCACCGTCAGTGCGCCGATCTGCGCGGTGGCGTGCGTCAGGATCATTGCTGTGGCCGCTGCATCACGGCCGGCCGGCGTGGATGCATCCAGCCGATGGTGCTCGGCGATCACGAAACCCGGCTGCCAGCGGATCTGCCGGCGCAGCGGGATGGCTTCGATGCGCGCCAGCAACTCGCCAGGATCGCGGCCTTCGGTGTGCAACGTGGCTTCGAGTCCCATGGGCAACGACAGGCGACGCGTCAGGCGGAAATCCTTGGCGCTCGCGTTCTCCAGCACCAGGGTCTCCCGAAGTTCTGGCGATCCATCGGCCTGTTCGGCATGGTGGATCCGCTTGAACACCAGCCGACGCTCGGCCCGATCGCTTGCAGCCAGATCGACATGCCGGCCGCGCGCGGTGAACGGTGCGACCAGCGCGAGGATCTCGTGGTGTGTCAACGGCGGCGTGACCATCCCCGATCCTTCGTTCAGCTCATCGCCGCGCGTTGCGTGCAGGCGAACCGGCCGCGGATTTCGTACGTGCTGTCCAGACCTTGTAGGCATTCGGCGTCAACTCCCGCTTCAGCAAGGCGACCACCTGCCCGTGGGTGAGCCCGTGGGTGCGCAGCACCGCATCAAATGGCGGACGATCATCCCAGGCGGTGGCGATGATGCGCTGGATGTCATCGGGTGTGAGGCGTGGAACAGGTTTGGCCATGGCCCCGATTGTCGATCACGGCATCTGCTCGCAGGAACGCTGGAAACCAGCGGCGCCGTGGGTCGCGAGCCGGTGCTGATCCGAATCGCCGGCCCGCAGACCGTGTGATAACGTGATTCGTTTATTTCCTCACCGTCTTTCCCGCTGCCTTTTTGCCAGCCGCCGACCATGTCCGTGCAGTTCCCGTTCTCCGCCATCGTCGGCCAAGACGAAATGAAGCTTGCCATCCTGATCGCTGCCGTCGACCCGAGTGTCGGGGGCGTGCTGGTCTTCGGTGATCGCGGCACCGGCAAATCGACTGCCGTGCGAGCGCTGGCGGCGATGCTGCCGAAGATGCGCGCGGTGGTGGGCTGTCGCTACCACTGCGATCCCGAAGCAGGCGGCTCGGCCTGCGACGAGTGCAAGGCGCTCAAGCTGGCCGGCACGCCCGTCAAATCGCACCTGATCCCGGTGCCCGTGGTCGACTTGCCCTTGGGCGCCACCGAAGACCGCGTGGTCGGCGCGCTGGACCTCGAGCGCGCACTGTCGCAAGGCGTCAAGGCGTACGAGCCCGGCCTGCTGGCACGCGCCAACCGTGGCTTCCTGTACATCGACGAGGTGAATCTGCTCGAAGATCACCTGGTCGATCTGCTGATCGACGTGGCGGCCTCTGGCGAAAACGTTGTCGAGCGCGAAGGCCTGAGCGTGCGCCACCCCGCACGCTTCGTGCTGGTGGGCAGCGGCAACCCGGAAGAAGGCGAGCTGCGCCCGCAACTGCTGGACCGCTTCGGCCTGTCGGTCGAGGTCAAGACGCCGACCGATCTGCCGTCGCGCATCGAGGTCGTGCGCCGCAGAGACCAGTTCGAGCGCGACCCTGCCGGCTTCACCGACAAGTGGAAGAAGGACGACGAGCGCGTGCGCCGCAGCATCGTCAAGGGCAAATCACACCTGGCTTCAGTAGCGGTGCCCGATGCCGCGCTGGAGCGCGCCGCGCAGCTGTGCATGGCGCTGGGCACCGACGGCCTGCGCGGCGAGCTGACGCTCATTCGTGCGGCACGCGCGCTGGCCGCGCTGCAAGGCGATGCAGAGGTTTCCGATGCGCACCTGAAGCGGGTCGCGCCGCCGGCGTTGCGCCACCGCCTGCGCCGCAACCCGCTCGACGATGCGGGCTCGACGGTGCGGGTGGATCGTGCCGTGGCGGAACTGTTCGGGGCATGACCCCGGCATTGCCCGGCAGCGTGGTGGCGGCGACGTCGCCGGAGTCACGCTGGCGCTGCGCACGGCCCTCACTCACGGTCGCTGCGCTCCATGCGGCCGCGTTGTTCGCGGTGGACCCGGTCGGCACCGGCGGCGCCGTGATCCGGGCGCTGCCTGGTCCGGCACGAGACGGCTGGCTGCAGCGCCTGAGTGAACTTCTGCCCGAGGGCACCCCGGTGCGGCGCGTACCACTGCACATCAACGACGAACGCCTGCTGGGCGGCCTCGATCTCGCCGCCACGCTGCAGGCCGGACGCCCCATCGCGCAGCAGGGCGTGTTGACGCTGGCCGATGGTGGCGTGGCGGTGCTGGCCATGGCCGAACGCCTGGCCCCCGCCACGGCAGCAAGGCTGGCCGCGGTGCTGGACACGCAGGAGGTCGCGCTCGAACGCGACGGCCTCGCCACCCGGCACGCCACCCGTTTCGGCGTGATCGCACTCGACGAAGGCCTGGCCGACGACGAACGCGTGGCGCCTGCCTTGATCGATCGGCTGGCGTTTTCGATCGATCTGCATCCACTCGTCGAGGACGCAGCCCACCGCACCACCGATGAACGGGCGTTGGAAGACGAACTGGCATCGATGCCCGGCTGGAGTGCCAGCGATGTCGCTGCCGCGCGCGCCTTGCTGCCGCAGATCGATGCACCGGCCGAGATCGTGCAGGCCTTGGTGTCAACCGCGCTCGCGCTCGGCGTGGCGTCGCTGCGCGCGCCGTTGTTGGCGGTGCGTGTGGCGCGCGCCTCGGCGGCCCTCGACGGCCGACTGCGGATCACCGACGACGATGCCCAGCTGGCCGCAGCGCTGGTCCTGGCACCGCGGGCCACGCAAGTGCCGGCACCGCCCGCTGATCAGCCGCCGGACGATGCGCAGGCGCCTCCCGAACCCGAAGAGCCCGAGGCATCGGAAGACACCCCGGAGCCACCGGCACCCGAGGATGGCGACGACACCGGCGATGATGACGACACCCCGGAACCACCGGTCGGTGACCTCGAAGACCGGGTGCTTGAAGCGGCGCAAGCCGCGATCCCGGCCGGTCTGCTGGCGGCCTTGATGGCCGGACAGGACCGCCGCTCGAACGCGCAGGCATCAGGCCGCGCCGGCGCGGTACAGCAAGGGTGCAAGCGCGGACGCCCGAGCGGTGCTCGGCGGGGTGAGCCGCGTGCGGGCGCCCGCTTGAATGTCATCGAGACACTGCGCGCGGCGGCACCATGGCAAAAGATTCGACACGCCGAAGTCGCCCGCGCGCAGGCCGTGAAGCCCACCCAGGTACCACCGACGCGCGCCCGCGTGCAGGTGCGGCGCGACGATTTCCACGTCACCCGCTACAAGCAGCGCAGCGCCACCACCACGGTGTTCGTCGTCGACGCGTCAGGCTCCTCGGCACTCAACCGTCTGGCCGAGGCCAAGGGCGCGGTCGAGCTGCTGCTGGCCGATTGCTATGTGCGGCGCGACCAGGTGGCGGTGCTGGCGTTTCGTGGCAAGGGTGCTGAACTGCTGCTGCCACCGACACGCTCGCTGGTGCGCGCCAAGCGCAGTCTGGCCGGTCTGCCGGGCGGTGGTGGTACGCCCTTGGCATCTGGCATCGATGCGGCAGCGGCTTTGGCCGAGTCGATCGCACGACGGGGCGAAACCCCGATCGTGGTGCTGCTCACCGATGGCCGCGGCAACATCGCGCGCGATGGCAGCCCCGGCCGCGCCCGGGCCGGTGACGACGTGCAACAGGCAGCGCGCCAGTTCCGTGCAGCCCAGTTGCGTGCGCTGTTGATCGACACCTCGCCGCAACCACAGGCCGCAGCCAGACAACTGGCGCAGGAGATGGGCGCCAGCTATCTGCCCCTGCCGTATGCCGGCGCGTCAGCGCTGTCGCAAGCGGTGGCGCTGGCGACGAAATCGGCGTCGGCCGCGCCCTTGGCCAGCCGCTGAACGGAGTCAGTGATGGCCACTCGGCTGGATTGGGACCGGGACGGCCGTGACTGGCCTCATCGCACCGCGAGTCAGTTCATCGATGCTGGCGGACTGCGCTGGCACGTGCAGCGGTTTGCGCGCGAAGCCCCATCAGGTTCCGGGTTCGCTCCGGCACCGCTCGCGTTGCTGCTGCACGGCACCGGAGCGTCTGCGCACTCGTGGTACCCGATGCTGCCGTGGTTGCGGCCGCATCTCGATCTGCTGCTGATCGATCTGCCCGGCCATGCCTACACCGGCATGGCGAACGCCTGGCAGGCCTCGCTGCCCGGCATGGCGTCCGCGGTCAAATCCCTGCTGGATGTGCTGGCCGTGCAGCCGGCCATCGTGATCGGTCATTCGGCGGGTGCTGCGCTGGGCGCGCGCATGTGCCTCGACGGTCACATCGCACCGCAGTGTCTGGTCAGCATCAACGGGGCGTTCATGCCGCTCGGCGGGCTGGCCGGGTGGTTGTTTCCGCCGGCGGCCAAGCTGATGGCGGCGCTGCCGTTCGCACCTGGTTTCGTCGCCAGGCGCGCGGCCGATCCGCGCGCCATCGCTCGCCTGGTCAGCGACACCGGCTCGGTGCTCGATGCACAAGGCATGGCGCTGTATGGGTGCATCGTCAGCAACCCCGGACACGTCGAGGGCGCGCTGGCGATGATGGCCAACTGGGACGTGCAGCCGCTGCTGCGTGACCTGCCACGCTTGAGCACCCCCGTCCGGCTGATCGTTGCAGACCAGGACCGGGCGGTGCCACCGGCACAGGCGCAGCGGGTGCTTTCCCTGTTGCCGCCCCAGGAAGGCACCACGCTGGTCCGCTTGAGCGGTGCCGGCCACATCGTTCACGAGGAACAGCCGGAGCGGGTGGCCTCGCTGTGTTTGGCAGCGCTGGGCGCCGGGTGAGCGTCCGGGCCGGCATTCCGGCCCGGATGCGGATCAGGGTTGAACGGTGTCGATGACGATCTGCAAGCCCTCGGCACCCAGTTTCACCCCGCTCGCCTGACCGCTCAGATCGCCGGGGCTCGGCAGTGCATTGCCCGTCTTGGACACCCGAGCGCCCACCACGACGACCGGGAAGTTCGACAACTTCATCGCCGGCGACATCGCCATCGCATCGTCGAGCGTGAATTGGATCGGCAGATCGGCCACGGTGCGACGCAGGATGGCCAGCGGCATGCGCGGGCCCTCGGCGGCACGCGCGAAGATGAACACGGTATCGCCCGGAGCAGCCTTGCCGGCCAGTGCGGGCGACAGGCTGACCGTGCCAGCCACATGGGCGGGGCCGGGGACCGACGGCGAAGGCTGGGCGGCGGCTCCCGTGTCAGCGGTCGCCGTCGGGGCCTCCGGCACGCCCGGTGCTCCGCCTTGCAGCGCGCGGCGGGCATCGACCAGGCTGCGGTCCAGGTTCTCGCTGAATGGCGTGTCGGGCGGCGACAGCCGGCGGGCCAGCGTCCAGTACTCGATCGCCTGCGGATACTGGCCGGCCTCGTAGGCAGCACCACCGGCCAAGGCCAGTGCCTTCAGGTTCTTCGGATCGATCTGGAGGGCACGCGTGACCAGCCGCGCCGGCTCACCCGAGATTTTCTGACCCTGCAGCATGGCCAGCACATCGGCGTGGTCGGCCAGCAGTTGCGCATCGTTGGGTGCCAGCGCGGACGCGCGTGCATACGCCTTGCTGGCTTCGGTGTAGCGCTGCAAGACCGCATAGGTGCGTGCCAGCAAGGTCCAGCCAGCGAGGTCGTCCGGCTTTTGCTCCATCGCCGTGGCCAGCTTCGTCACCAGTTCTTCCACCTGCGCATCGGTGACGTTGTCGGCGCCAAGCGAGGCCACGGGCGGCGGCGGCGGGGCATCGATCGCCTGAGGCGAGCCGACGCGGCTGTAGATCGTGCCCACCAGCAACGGAACACCCAGCCCGAGCAACCATGCGCTTTTCCAGGGCCGCTCCGCAGGCGCGTTGGTCGCCAGTGTCTTGGTGGTCGGACCCACCGCATCGGCTTCCTCGAGAACGCGGCGCTCGATGTCTTCGCGGGCGGCACGGTGCTGTTTGGCGTCGAGCTGGCCTGAGGCCAGCTCGGCATCCAGCTGAGCGGCTTGCTCGCGCAGGATGGCCAGCGTCGACGCTCGCCGGGCAGCTGCATCGAGCGCAGCCTTGGCGGGACGCGAGCGCAACAACACGGGCAGCACATGCGCCAGCGCGAGCGCCGTCAGCGCCGCGGTCAATATCCAGAAGAGGGTCATGGGCCAGGAGGTGATTCGTCGAGGAGCCGTCGGGCGCGCTCGGCATCGACAGGCGTCAGAGGGTCGGTACGGCGTTGGCGGCCGCGGATGGCCCGCGTGAGGGAGTAGGCCGCGATCAGCAGCAGCGCAAAGGGACCGACCCACAACAGCACGGTGCTGGCCTTGAGCGCGGGGCGATAGAGCACGAAATCGCCATAGCGCTCGACCATGAAATCGAGGATCTGCTGCTCGGACTGGCCCTGGCTGAGCTTGGTGCGTATCTGCTTGCGCAAATCGACCGCCAGATCGGCGTGCGAGGCGGCGATGGTTTCGTTCTGGCAAACCAGGCAGCGCAGTTCCTCGGCGACTTTCATCACCCGCGCTTCGAGCACCGGATCGGCCGCGAGCTGTGCCGCCTCGGTCGCCTGGGCGCTGTGCAGCGCGCCGGCCAGCGCCAGCGCCATCAGCAGACGGCGGATCATGGCGCCTGCTCCAGCTGCGCGACCAGGGGCAACAGCTTGTCGCGCAACGCCTCGGGGGTCACCGGACCGATCTGCTTGTAGCGAATGACGCCCTGCTTGTCGATGACGAAGGTCTCGGGCACGCCGTAGACCCCGTAATCGATGCCGACCAGTCCGTCGGTGTCCGACACCGATTGGAGGTACGGGTTGCCGTACCGGTTCAGCCAGCCGAGTGCATCGTCGCGCTTGTCCTTGTAGTTCAGGCCGTAGAGCTTGAGCTGGCCTGTCTTCGCAATCTCGACCAGTAAAGGGTGCTCCTGGCGGCAGGCGACGCACCAGGAGGCCCAGACGTTGAGCAGCCAGACCTGCCCGCGCAGGTCCTTGGCCGCCAGGCGCTGATCCGGTGCCGCCAGTTGCGGCAGGTCGAACGCCGGTGCGGGCTTGCCGATCAGCGGGGACGGCACTTCGCGCGGATCGAGCTTCAGGCCGATCGCCAGAAATCCGGCCATCACCACGAACACCAGCAGCGGCAGCAAATAGCGCTTCATCGTGCGCGGTACTTGCGAACCAGCGTGCCGATCAGCGACATCGGGCGTGGTGGGGCACCACGTCCGCCGTCCGACGGCACCTTGTCGCTCACCGTGCTGCGGCTGGTGCGATAGCGCCGATCGAGCACTGCCAGCAGGCCGCCACCTGCCATCAACAGGCAGCCCAGCCAGATCAGGTTGACCAGGGGCTTGTGGTGTACCCGCACGCTCCAGGCGGTGGGGCTGACGGGCTCGCCGAGTGCCACATAGAGGTCGCGTGCCAGGCTGCGGTCGATGGCGACTTCGGTTTGCGGTGACCGGGTCACGTTGTAGATGCGGCGCTCGGGCCACAAGGTGGTGACCTGCTTGCCATCCCGGGTGACCCCGATCGAGGCCTGGGCTGCCACATAGTTCGGGCCCTTGACTTCGCGCACACCCTGCATCGTGAAGACGTAGCCGCCGACCGTGGTGGTCTCACCGACCTGCATGCGCACGTCGCTCTCGCTCTGGTAGCCGCTGACCATCGTGACGCCGACGATGAACACCGCCACCCCGAAGTGCGCGAACAGCATGCCGTAGTAGCTGCCGGACTGGGTCGCCATGCGCGCGGCGACCATCTCCAGCGGCCCCCCGCGCACGCGCGTCCACAGGTTGAGCAGGGCCGTGCTGGCAATCCACGCGGAAAGCAGCAGGCCAAACCCGATCATCGGAGTCCAGTGGCCCAGCGCGAACGGAGCCACCACCGCCGACACCGCACTGACGGCAAAGGCCCAGCGCAGCCGGCGCGCCAGATCGATGGCACCCGCCTGCCGCCAGCGCGCGAGCGGCCCGACCCCCATCAGGAACAGCGCCGGCGCCATCAAGGGCACGAACACCGCCGTGAAGTACGGCGGACCAACCGAGATCTTGCCCATGCCGAGTGCGTCGAGCACCAGTGGGTACAGCGTGCCAAGCAGCACCGCGGCGGCCGCGACGACGAGCAGCACGTTGTTGGCCAGCAGCATCGACTCGCGCGAGACCAGATCGAAACTACCGCCCAGCCCGACCTTGGGGGCCCGCCAGGCAAAGAGCAGCAGCGAGCCACCGATCACCACGACCAGGAACCCGAGGATGAAGATGCCGCGCGCCGGGTCCGTTGCAAACGCATGCACCGAGCTGAGCACGCCTGAGCGGACGATGAAGGTGCCCAGCAGCGACAGCGAGAACGCCAGGATCGCCAGCAGCGCCGTCCACATCTTGAAGCCGCCGCGCTTTTCCGTCACAGCCAGCGAATGGATCAGCGCGGTGCCGACCAGCCAGGGCATGAACGAGGCGTTCTCGACCGGGTCCCAGAACCACCAGCCACCCCAGCCCAGCTCGTAATACGCCCAGAAACTGCCCAGCGCGATGCCGCAGGTCAGGAAGCACCAGGCCACCGTCGTCCATGGCCGTGACCAGCGCGCCCACGATGCATCGAGGCGGCCCGACAGCAGCGCCGCAATGGCGAAGGCGAACGCCACCACGAAGCCGACATACCCCATGTAGAGCATGGGCGGGTGGATGACCATGCCCGGATCCTGCAGCAATGGGTTCAGGTCACGGCCATCGGGAGCGCCCGGGATCAGGCGTTCGAACGGGTTCGAGGTGAACAGCGTGAACAGGATGAAGCCGCAGCTGATCAACCCCATCACCCCGAGCACGCGGGCCACCATGGGCTCGTCCAGGCTTCTGGAAAATGTGGCCACAGCCAAGGTCCAGCCCGCCAGGATCAGCGCCCACAACAGGATCGATCCTTCGTGGTTGCCCCAGACGGCCGTGTAGCGATACACCAGCGGCAGCGTCGAGTTGGAGTGCTCGGCCGCCAGCAGCACCGAGAAGTCGTTGTTGACGAAGGAATATGTGAGGCAGCCGTAGGAGATCACCAAGAACACGAACTGTCCACGCGCCGAGGGGCGGGCCAGCGACATCCAGGCCGCGTTGCCGCGCTGGGCGCCGATCAGCGGCAGGACACTCTGCGCGATGGCCATCGCCAGCGCCAGGATCAGGGCCACATGGCCCAGCTCAGGAATCATGGGGTTGCTCCGTACGTCTTTGCAGCGGGCGTTTCGCTGGACGAGGTCGTCATCGCACCCGCTGGCATCTCGCCCTTGCGCGCCTTCGCCAGTGCATCGGCGGCTTCGGGCGGCATGTAGTTCTCATCGTGCTTGGCCAGCACCTGTTCAGCACGGAACACGCCATCGGGGCCCAGCTTGCCTTGTGCCACGACCCCCTTGCCCTCGCGGAACAGGTCGGGCAACAGGCCGGTGTAGACCACGGGGATCTTCTGCGCGAGGTCGGTGACCACGAAACTGACCGTCAAGGTCTTCTCGTCGCGCTGGATGCTGCCTTCCTCGACCAGGCCGCCGATGCGGAAATTGCGCTCGAGTGGCGCCTCTTTCGCCGCGACCTGGGTCGGGCTGAAAAAGAACACCATGTTGCTCTGGAATGCATTCAGCACCAGCGCACTCGCCACGCCCAACACTGCGAGGCCGGTCACGATGGCCAGGCCCCGCTTCGTTCTGGGTTTCATCAAACGTCTCCCCACTCTGCACTGGTGGCATCGTGCATGCGCTGCCTTAAGGCTCGCCGACGAGCCGCCACAGACCAGACTTCAGCGGCCAGTACCAACGCCGTCACGCCGAACGATCCCCAGACATACAAGCCGTAGCCGCCCATGGCCACGAAATCCGACCAGCTGTTCCAGACCATCAAACGGCACCCAGTTCGGCACGCGCCCACTGCGCGTGCTGTTCACGTTCGAGGATGACGACGCGCAACCGAGCGAGTGCCATGGCAATGGCATAGGCCCAGAACGCCAACGCCATCACCAGCATCCCCAGCAGCATCGGCGTGGCGATCGTCGCCCCCTTGCTGAAGCTGATAGAGGCGCCTTGGTGCAAGGTGTTCCACCACTTCACCGAAAAATAAATGATCGGCACATTGACCGCCCCCACCAGCGCCAGCAGCGCTGCAGCTCGGTCGGCACGGCGCGGATCGTCGATCGCGGCATGCAACGACATGAAGCCGATGTACAGAAACAGCAACACCAGCTCGGAGGTCAGCCGCGCGTCCCAGACCCACCAAGTGCCCCAGGTCGGCTTGCCCCACAAGGCCCCGGTCCACAGCGCGATGAAGGTCATCAATGCGCCCGAAGGCGCCAGCGCCGTCGCGAGCATGGCGCCCAGCCTCGCATTGAAGATCAGCCCCATGGCCGCCCAGAACGCCATCGCGAGGTAGATGACCATCGACATCCAGGCGGCAGGCACGTGGATGAAGATGATGCGATAGGCGTCGCCCTGCTGCGCATCGACCGGCGCCACCAGCAGCCCGACGTACAGGCCGATGACGGTGAGCACCACAGCCAGCGCGCTGCACCACGGGATGATGCGCCCGGCGAGGGGATAGAAACGCTGCGGCGCGGCGTACTTGAACCAGTTGATGTCAGAAAACTGCACGAGGTCGGGCTCCGGCTGTCACCGATGGGGCGTGCGCGTCGGTCGCGCACCGTCCGGACAGCCCACGATTGTGCAACGGCCTCATTCGATTGCGATCCTCAGGGCTGCCGCTGCAGCGATGGGCGCCGCAAAGAGCGCCAGCACCAGCATCGCCCCGAGCAGTGAGTAATGGGCCGCGATCGGCAAGCCGGCCGCGGCCGCATCGACGGCCCCAGCGCCAAAGATCAGCACCGGCACACACAAGGGCAGCACCAGCAACGACAGCAGCACGCCGGCGCCGCGCACGCCCACGGTCAGTGCGGCCCCGATGCCGCCGATCAGGCTGAGCAGGGGCGTGCCGATCAACAACGACAAGACCAGCACCCCGATCGTGGAGGGTGGCAGGTCGAACTGCAACGCCAGCAATGGCGCCACCAGCGTCAGCGCCAGGCCTGAACACAGCCAGTGCGCGGCCATCTTCGACAGCACGATCAGCGGCAATGGGCACACGGACAGCAACAGCTGCTCCAGCGTGCCGTCCTGATGGTCGTCGGCAAACAGCCGCCCGAGCGACAGCATCGACGCCAGCAATGCGGCCACCCACACCACGCCGGGCGCCATCGTGCGAAGCAAGGCCGGCTCCGGCCCGACACCGAGTGGAAACAGGCTCGCGACGATCACGAAGAAGAACAGGGCAGCCGCCGTGTCGGCACGGCGGCGCAGCGCCAGGCGCAGATCACGCACGAACACGCCACGCATGGCATCGAAGGCGGTGGCGGTCTGGCTCACAGCGTCAACGTCACTTGAGGCAACGATGGGTCGATGGCCACGGGCTGGTGGCTGGTCAGCACCACGATCCCACCGCGGCGCAGTTGGCTCGTCACCACGCCCAGCAACCAATCGCTGGCGGCAGCGTCGAGCGCATTGAAAGGCTCGTCCAGCACCCACAACGGCGGATGGGGCTCCAGCAGCAGCCGCGCCAGCGCCACCCTGCGCCGTTGCCCCTGGGACAGGCTGCGCGCACTCAGGTGTTCGCGCTGGCGCAGACCTGCCGCAGCCAGCGCCTGCATCAACGCCGCCGACGCAGGCCGCTGTCCACCCAGCAGACAGGCGGCGAGCAGGTTCTCGCGCGCCGACAAATCGTCTTTCAGCGCGGCAGCGTGTCCGATGTAAATCAGGTCGCGGTGGAACTCGTCACGTTGGCCAGCCAGTGCCTGACCTTTCCACCGCACTTCGCCGCGATCAGGCGAGGACAACCCGCACACCGTGCGCAGCAAGCTGGTCTTGCCAGCGCCGTTGGCGCCTTGCACGCGGAGCAGTTCTCCTGCGCGGATCACGGCATTCGCACTGTCGAACAGGCGGCGCGTACCGCGCACGCAAGACACACCGATCAGCTCGAGCGTGGCCGGAAGCACGGAAGACAGGGGAGGGGCCAGCGCGTCCATCGGGCCGGAGGCAGACATCAAAACGGGGCGTGGGCTCGGTGGAAAGGCTGTGGATTATCCCGACGCGCCGGTGGTCCGGTCAAATGCCCCGGTGACGCCCGCGGTGCATGCCGGCGACCACCGGGCCAGTGCTGTTGACGACGGGCAAGGCAGTGTCTACATTAGTTGACACTTTCTTCCGACAAGCTGACTTGACAGTTTGTCGGGCCACCACCTTGCCACGAGGCAACTGCCGGAGTCACGCATGAAGCCCATCACCCGCATTGAACAGGCCCTGGCCGTCGCCATTGCCTCCGGAGAAGAAGAGGGCTGCCCGCCGAAGCTGGCGGGCGCGATCCGCCACGCGGTGTTTCCCGGCGGCGCCCGGATCCGTCCCCAGCTGTGTCTGGCGGTCGCACAGGCTTGCGGCGATGACGATCCTGTGCTGTCCGAAGCCGCGGCCACGGCCATCGAGTTGCTGCACTGTGCCTCGCTGGTGCATGACGATCTGCCCTGTTTTGA
This sequence comes from Burkholderiales bacterium PBB1, assembly GCA_002255905.1. Classification (GTDB taxonomy): domain Bacteria; phylum Pseudomonadota; class Gammaproteobacteria; order Burkholderiales; family Burkholderiaceae_C; genus PBB1. Next base: position 597,734 of record NKIN01000002.1, on the reverse strand, counting down.
CGACGCCGAGACGCGGCGCGGCCGCGCGTCGGTGCACTTCGCCTTCGGCGAGCCACTGGCAGTGCTGGCCGGCGACGCGCTTATCGTGCTGGCCTTCCAGACGCTCGGCACCGCGGCGACGCAATCGCCGCTGCGCCTGCCGCAACTGCTGAAAACCATCGGCCGCGCCACCGGTATGCCGCACGGCATCGTGGCGGGGCAGGCCTGGGAATGCGAGCCACGGGTGTCGCTGGCCGACTACCAGCGCGCCAAGACCGGCTCGCTGTTCGCAGCGGCCACCATCGCGGGCGCGCAAGCCGCCGGCGCCGATGCAGCGCCCTGGCAGGCACTGGGTGAGTGGTTGGGCGAGGCCTACCAGGTGGCCGACGACATCCGTGACGTGGCTTGTGACGCGGCTTCGCTGGGCAAGCCGTCCGGCCAGGACGTGGCACTGTGCCGCCCCAGCGCAGCCCGAGAACTGGGCCTCGAGGGGGCCATCCACCATTTCGATCGCCTCGTGGCAGCGGCCATCGCCGCCATTCCGCCATGCCCCGGTGCTGCGCAGATGCGCGCCCTGGTGCGGCTGGAGGCCGAACGCCTGGTGCCCAAGGCCATCGCCGAGGAAGTGGTCCGCGTCGCAGCATGAGTTCACTGAGCCAGAAGGCCGATCTGCCAGCCCCCCCGTCGCTGTTTGACCGCCTGCTCGATCGCTGGTTGGCATGGCGAGACGGGCTCACCGGCAGCCGCAGCTTCCGGCGCTGGGCGGCGGCCTTTCCGCTGACCCGCCCGATTGCCCAGAAGCGTGCCAGCGGCCTGTTCGATCTTGTCGCCGGCTTCGTGTATTCGCAGATCCTGCTGGCCTGTGTGCGGCTGCACCTCTTCGACCTGCTGGCAAAAGAGCCGCAAACATTGTCTGCGCTGGCGCCGCAGCTGGGCCTGACCGAAGACGCCGCACAACGTCTGCTCGCCGGCGCGGTCTCTCTGAAACTGGTCGAGAAGCGCAGCCGCGGCCGATATGGGCTCGGGCCACTGGGCGCGCCGCTGGTGGGCGATGCCGCCATCAGCTCGATGGTCGAACACCACGCCGAGCTCTACATCGATCTGGCCGATCCCGTGGCCCTGCTGCGCGGCGAAGCCCGTACATCTGCGCTGGCGCAGTACTGGCCCTATGCGGCCGCCGATGCACCCGACTCGCTCGGGACCGACCACGTGAGCCCCTATTCGGCGCTGATGTCGGCATCGCAGACGCTGGTTTCCGACGAAGTGCTGGAGGCGTATTCGTTCGACAAGCACCGTCGACTGCTCGACGTGGGCGGCGGCGAGGGGACGTTCCTGTCGGCGGTTGCCGCGCGCGCACCGCATCTTCAGCTGGTCCTGTTCGACCTGCCTGCCGTGGCCGAGCGCGCCCGTGCCAGATTCGCCGAACAAGGACTGTCCGAACGGACCACCACCTGCGGTGGCAGCTTCTTCAGCGATCCGCTGCCCACCGGCTGCGACCTGATCAGCCTGGTGCGAGTGATCTTCGACCACGACGACGCGCGGGCACTCATGATCTTGAAGGCCGTGCGCCGTGCGTTGCCCGAGGACGGCACGCTGCTGCTGACCGAACCCATGTCGGGCACCCCCGGTGCCGAAGCGATGGGCGACGCGTATTTCGGTTTCTATTTGCTGGCGATGGGCAAGGGGCGTTCGCGCAGCGCAGCGCAGCTGACCGAATTGCTGCATGCAGCAGGTTTCGGTGAGGTTCGTCTGCTGCGCAACCACATGCCGTTGCAGACCCAGTTGATCGTGGCACGGCCACTCCGCGAGTAAACCCTCGCTAAAAATACTGTAAATGTAAGTTGACAGTTTGAAATGTCAGCTTAGGATTACAGACATGTTGATGAGGCGGCGTGATGTACCTGAAATTCACCGTTGATATGCCGCGCCGCAGAGCGTCTGTCCGCACCGGGGAGGTGACTTGAACACGATGGCTGTCGTCCTGGAACGACCTGAGCAGCTGGTGCTCAGCCGTTTGAACCTGACTGACGCAACCGACGAAGACGTGACCGTCGACATCGAATGGAGTGGCATCAGCACCGGCACCGAACGCCTGCTGTGGTCGGGCCGGATGCCTGCCTTCCCAGGCATGGGCTACCCCTTGGTGCCGGGTTATGAATCGGTCGGCCGCGTGGCCAAGGCAGGCTCTCGGTCGGGCCGCCAAGTAGGCGAACGCGTGTTCGTGCCGGGCGCGAAGTGCTTCGGCGATGTGCGCGGCCTGTTCGGTGGCGCCGCCGCACACGTTGTGCTGCCCGGAGCGCGGACGATTCCATTTGCAGAAAACTTGGCAGAGCAGGGCGTCTTGCTGGCTCTGGCAGCCACCGCTTACCACGCGCATTCGATCGCAGGCCTGACCCAGCCCGATCTGATCATCGGCCACGGTGTGCTGGGCCGGATGATTGCCCGATTGGCCGTGGTGGCAGGGACCACACCGACCGTGTGGGAAACCAACCCCACGCGCCGCGAAGGCGCCACCGGCTATGCGGTGATCGATCCGTCGACCGACTCGCGCCGCGACTATCACTGCATCTGCGACGTCAGTGGCGATTCGTCACTGCTGGACACACTCATTTCTCGCCTCGCCCCCGGTGGCGAAGTCGTGCTGGCCGGCTTCTACGACGAGCCGCTGTCGTTCGTGTTTCCCCCGGCCTTCATGCGTGAAGCCCGCATCCGCATCGCCGCGCAATGGCTGCCCAGCGACCTGGTCGCGGTGAAGAACCTGGCCGAGTCCGGCCGGCTGTCACTTGACGGCCTGATCACACACCGTGCCGACGCCATGGAGGCCGACTCGGCCTACCGCACAGCGTTCGGCGACCCGACGTGTTTGAAGATGATTTTGGATTGGAGGTCTTGCCCATGAGTACCACTGAATCGACGCTGAGTTCCGCCAAGGCAACTCCCGTGACCATCATGATGAAAGACCTGCGCAACGAAGCCGCCGTCGAGCCCCCTCCGGTGTCCACCGGGCCGGTGACCAAGGAAACGCAGATCATCGCGATCTACGGCAAGGGCGGCATCGGCAAGAGCTTCACGCTGGCCAACCTCAGCTACATGATGGCGCAGCAGGGCAAGAAGGTACTGCTGATCGGCTGCGACCCGAAGAGCGACACCACGAGCCTGCTGTTCGGCGGCCGCGCCTGCCCGACCATCATCGAAACCAGTTCGAAGAAGAAGCTGGCCGGCGAGGCGGTCGCGATCGGCGACGTCTGCTTCAAGCGCGATGGCGTCTACGCGATGGAACTCGGCGGGCCGGAAGTCGGCCGCGGCTGCGGTGGTCGCGGGATCATCCACGGCTTCGAGCTGCTCGAAAAACTCGGCTTCCATGAGTGGGGCTTCGACTACGTGCTGCTCGACTTCCTGGGCGACGTGGTCTGCGGCGGCTTCGGCCTGCCGATCGCCCGCGACATGTGCCAGAAGGTCATCGTCGTCGCCAGCAACGACCTGCAATCGCTCTACGTCGCGAACAACGTCTGCAGCGCGGTCGAGTATTTCCGCAAGCTCGGCGGCAACGTCGGCGTGGCCGGCATGGTGATCAACCGCGACGACGGCACCGGCGAGGCCACGGCGTTTGCCGAGCAGGTCGGCATCCCGGTGCTGTCGGTGATCCCGGCCAACGACGACATCCGCCGCAAGAGCGCCAGCTACGAAATCATCGGCCGCCCGGATTCACCTTGGGGCCCGATGTTTGCGCAACTGGCCGAGAACGTCGGCACCTCGGTGCCGATCCGTCCGAAGCCGATGACTCAGGACGCGCTGCTCGGCCTGTTCTCCGCAGCCTCGGTCGGCCGCGACGTGGTGCTGGAACCCGCCACGCAGTTCGACATGTGCGGCAAGACCGAGAGCAAGAAGGAAACGCTCGAAGTCGTCTACGACGAAGTCTGAGCGGCAGCGCACCATGTCCAAGACCATCCCCATCATCGCAGCGGCGCAGGCAGCCACCCCGGCGTCGCCCACGGCCCCGGGCGTGCCCTCGACCACGCTCGAAGGTGACGGCATGGGCTGCCATGCGGGCGGCGATCAGCTGCTGGCTGCTGCCAAGTCGGCGGGCAAATCGGAAGTCCTGGACCAGTACGCGAAGGACTATCCGAAGGACCCGAAAGCTGGTCCGCACGACCAGCCGCAGAGCATGTGCCCGGCCTTCGGTTCGCTGCGAGTCGGTTTGCGGATGCGCCGCACCGCGACCATCCTGTCGGGCTCAGCCTGCTGCGTCTACGGCCTGACCTTCACATCGCATTTCTACGGTGCGAAGCGCAGCGTCGGCTACGTGCCGTTCAACAGTGAATCGCTGGTCACAGGCAAGCTGTTCGAGGACATCCGCGAGGCGGTCCACAAGGAAGCTGATCCGGCGAAGTACGACGCGATCGTCATCATCAACCTGTGCGTGCCGACGGCCAGTGGCGTGCCGCTGCAGATCCTGCCGAAGGACATCAACGGCGTGCGCATCATCGGCATTGATGTGCCAGGTTTCGGCGTGCCCACGCATGCTGAAGCGAAGGACGTGCTCGCCGGTGCGATGCTGAAATATGCACGCAACGAGGTCCTGGCAGGCCCTGTGCAAGCGCCGCGCACCGGTCGCTCCGACAAGCCCACGATCGCGCTGCTCGGCGAGGTGTTCCCGGCCGACCCGGTGATCATCGGCATGATGCTGGAGCCGATGGGTCTGGCAGCAGGGCCGGTCGTGCCGACCCGTGAATGGCGCGAGCTCTACGCCGCCCTCGACTGCACGGCAGTCGCCGCGATCCACCCGTTCTACACCGCCAGCATCCGCGAGTTCGAAGCAGCAGGGCGCCCGATCGTTGGCTCGGCACCGGTCGGCTACGACGGCACCGAAGCGTGGCTGCAGGCCATCGGCCAGGCCACCAACACCCCGCAAGACCTGATCGATGCGGCGAAGAACCGCATCCTGCCTGCCATCCGTAGCGCGCTGGCGAAGACGCCGATCAAGGGTCGCATCACGCTCAGCGGCTACGAAGGCTCCGAATTGCTGGTCGGCCGCTTGCTGGTGGAGTCCGGCGCGGATCTCCGCTACGTTGGCAGCGCGTGCCCGCGCACCGCGTGGAACGAAGCCGATCTGCAGTGGCTGCAGTCCAAGGGCGTGCAGGTTCAGTTCCGCGCCTCGCTCGAACAAGACTTGGCTGCGATTGCCGAGTACCAACCCGATCTCGCCATCGGCACCACGCCGGTCGTGCAGTACGCCAAGGCACAAAGCACACCCTCGCTTTACTTCACCAACCTGATCTCGGCGCGCCCTCTGATGGGCCCAGCCGGTGCGGGTTCGCTGGCCACGGTGATCAATGCCGCCATCGGCAACAAGGCGCGCTTCACGCAGATGAAGGATTTCTTCGGCACGGTGGGCGAGGGCCATTCATCAGGCGTGTGGGAGCCGGCCAACGGCATCCCGAAAGACCGCCCCGAATTCAAGGCCGACCAGCGTCGCCAGGCTGAAAAGCTGGCGAAAAAGCGCAAAGCCGAGGAGATGATCTGATGCTGGTACTCGATCACGATCGCGCCGGCGGCTACTGGGGTGCCGTGTACGTCTTCACGGCCATCAAGGGGCTGCAGGTGGTCATCGACGGCCCGGTCGGTTGCGAAAACCTGCCCGTGACTTCGGTGCTGCATTACACCGACGCGCTGCCGCCGCATGAGTTGCCCATCGTCGTCACCGGTCTGGCTGAAGAGCAGCTCGGCCGCGAAGGCACCGAAGGCTCCATGCGCCGCGCGCATGCCGCGCTCGACCCCGATTTGCCATCCGTGGTGGTCACCGGGTCGATCGCCGAAATGATCGGTGGCGGCGTCACGCCGTCGGGCACCAACATCCAGCGTTTCCTGCCGCGCACGATCGACGAAGACCAGTGGCAATGCGCGAATCGCGCGATGTTCTGGCTATGGAGCGAGTACGGCATGAAGAAGGTGCCGGCGCGCAAGCCCTATGCGGAGCGCCCTGCCGGCGAGAAGCCGCGCGTCAACATCATCGGCCCGTGCTACGGCACGTTCAACTGCCCGAGCGATCTCGCAGAGATTCGCCGCCTGGTTCAGGGCATCGGCGCCGAAGTGAACATGACGTTCCCGCTCGGCAGCCACCTGGCCGACGTGTCGAGGTTGGTCGAAGCCGACGTCAACATCTGCATGTACCGCGAGTTCGGCCGCATGCTGTGCGAGGCGCTCGATCGGCCGTACCTGCAGGCGCCGATCGGCCTGCACAGCACCACCAAGTTCTTGCGCAAGCTGGGGGAATTGCTGGGCCTGGACCCGGAACCCTTCATCGAGCGGGAAAAGCACACCACCATCAAGCCGATCTGGGACCTGTGGCGCTCGGTCACCCAAGACTTCTTCGGCACGGCCAGCTTTGCGGTCGTTGCCAACGACACCTACACCCGCGGCATCCGTCACTTCCTCGAAGACGAGATGGGACTGCCCTGCCAGTTTGCGGTCTCGCGGCTGCCGGGCGCCAAGACGAACAACGAAGAAGTGCGCCAGCTGGTGAAGGACAAGACACCGTTGGTGATGTACGGCAGCTACAACGAACGCATCTACCTCGCCGAATGCGGCGGTGGTTCGATGATGAAGGCGAGCTTCATCCCGGCGTCGTTCCCACTGCCCATCATCCGCCGTCACACCGGTACGCCGTTCATGGGCTACTCCGGCGCGACCTACATCGTGCAGGAGTTCTGCAACGCGCTGTTCGATGCGTTGTTCCACATCCTTCCGCTGGGGACGGACCTCGACCGCGTCGACCCGACACCCGCTCGCATCGATGGCCAGGCGCCAAGCCCATGGGACACGGACGCGCAGGAACTGCTCGACGACATCGTGCAGACCGAGCCGGTCCTGGTGCAGATCTCGGCGGCAAAGCGTCTGCGCGACCGCGCAGAACGTGATGCCCGCAAGGCTGGCGAAGACCGTATCACCGCGGCACGTGTGGCGACCTCGCGTGACGCCATGAGGCAGGGAGAGCCGGCATGACGCCCCGTGCATCAGCCGTTGTAGATGAATTCGTTCAGCCAGATGCTGAACACACCGAATGTCGTGGCGCAGTGCCGCGGCTGCCTCGATCGCGCGGGCTCTGCGCGATACCGGCCAACAGGCCGTCCTTAAGGAGTAAATCCTATGGCTGAAAGAAAAGGCTCTATATCAGGCCTGACCGATGAAGAGGCACAAGAGTTTCACAGATTCTATGTGCAAGGCTTCATCGGCTTTACTGCTGTTGCAGTGATAGCGCACTTCTTGGTGTGGGCTTGGCGTCCTTGGCTCTGATTTAAATCCCGGAAGGGGAATGCTATGCCTGAAACAACTAATCTCTCTTTGCAGCAGATATTAAAGAACGACTCAAAAGCGTATCTTGGCATCTTTGCGGTGAGCTTTTGCTTGTTGTTGGTGGTTGCCTTGTGCGCGCAAGCGATGACATGGCAATGGCGTTCCTGGTTACCCGGGTCTGAAGCAGAGAAATCTTTGATCGGTGGCGTAAAAGGTGCGGTTTACACCTTCATGTCCCATTTACTTTAGGAGATAGACCATGTGGAGAATTTGGCGTTTGTTCGACCCGCTTCGTACGATGGTTGCGCAAGGCGTATTCCTGTTCGGTTTGGCTGTGCTGATTCATCTGGTGCTGTTGAGCACATCGACCTTCAACTGGCTCGATGGCGCGAACTCCAGGGCCAAGCTGGCGCAGCATGCGACCATGCCTGCAGAAACGACGTCACCCGTCGTCAAGTGACAGCATCGGGCTTGCGCCCGAGGTAGACGCGGCGCGGGCTCACGCCCGGCCCCGTCTGCCAACATGATTTTCGCCCTCGGCAATCCTGTATTGCCTGGGGCCCGGAGGAGTTGCCCATGGCCACGCTCAGTTTTGAAAGAAAATACCGTATCCGCGGAGGGACCCTGGTCGGAGGGGATCTTTTCGATTTCTGGGTCGGGCCGTTCTACGTCGGATTCTTCGGCGTCACGACGTTATTCTTCACCTTTCTCGGCACTGCCTTGATACTGTGGGGCGCCGCCATCGGTGGCACGTGGAATGTGTGGCAGATCAATATTGCGCCACCTGATCTCAAATACGGGCTGGGCTTTGCGCCGCTGCGCGAAGGTGGCTTATGGCAGTTGATTACTGTCTGTGCCATCGGCGCATTCGGATCCTGGGCACTGCGCGAAGTCGAGATCTGTAGAAAACTCGGCATGGGCTTGCATGTGCCGGTTGCGTTTTCATTCGCGATATTCGCTTATGTCACGCTGGTCGTGATTCGGCCAATCCTGATGGGGGCATGGGGCCACGGATTCCCCTACGGTATTCTGAGTCACCTCGATTGGGTTTCGAATACCGGGTACCAATACCTGCACTTCCACTACAACCCAGCCCACATGCTGGCCATCACATTCTTCTTCACCACCTGTCTGGCCTTGTCACTGCACGGTGCGCTGGTGCTGTCGGCCACCAACCCGAAGGCAGGCGAAACCGTCAAGGCGCCTGAGCACGAGGACACCTTCTTCCGCGACACCATCGGCTACTCGATCGGCACCTTGGGCATCCACCGACTTGGCCTCTTTCTGGCGCTGTCCGCCGTGTTCTGGAGCGCCGTGTGCATCGTGATCAGCGGCCCATTCTGGACACGCGGCTGGCCCGAATGGTGGGGCTGGTGGCTGAATCTTCCCATCTGGCATTGACGCGCGTGCACCAGGAGACAACCCATGGCTGAATACCAGAACATCTTCACCGCCGTACAAGCGGTCGGCCCGATCCATCACGGCATCGAGCACAAAACAGAGAGCACGCGTCTCGGCGAGCCGTTTCTCGTCCATCTGATCGGGCGCATCGGCAACGCGCAGATCGGGCCGCTGTACCTCGGCGCGCTCGGTTTGGCGTCGATCTTTTTCGGCACGCTCGCGATCAACATCATGGGCTTCAACATGCTGGCATCGGTGAACTGGGATCCCGTCCAGTTCATCCGTCAGCTGTTCTGGCTGGCGCTGGAGCCACCGGCCCCCAGCAATGGGCTGGGCCTAGCGCCGCTGAACCAGGGCGGTTGGTGGCAGATTGCCGGGCTGTTCCTAACGATGTCGATCCTGCTGTGGTGGGCACGAACCTACCGCCGCGCCCGCGAGCTGGGCATGGGCACGCACGTGGCCTGGGCCTTCCTGTCGCCGATCTGGCTTTTCCTGGTGCTGGGCTTTTTCCGTCCGGTGTTGATGGGCAACTGGGGCGAGGGCGTGCCGTTCGGCATCTTCCCGCACCTGGACTGGACTGCAGCTTTCTCGATCCGCTACGGCAACCTGTTCTACAACCCGTTTCACATGCTGTCGATTGCCTTCCTCTACGGCTCGGCGCTGCTGTTTGCGATGCACGGAGCGACCATCCTTGCGGTCAGCCGTTTCGGTGGTGAACGTGAAATCGAGCAGATCACCGATCGCGGAACCGCTTCGGAGCGCGCCGCGCTGTTCTGGCGCTGGACCATGGGCTTCAACGCCACGATGGAATCGATCCACCGCTGGGCGTGGTGGTTTGCAGTGCTGACACCGCTCACCGGCGGCATCGGCATCCTTCTCACGGGCACCGTGGTCGACAACTGGTATCTGTGGGCGGTGAAACACCATGTCGCACCGATGTACCCCGCCGTGTGGGCTCCGGTGATCGATCCCTCGACCCTGCAGGGAGTCAAGCCATGAACAGGAATTTCACGATGACATTGCGCTTGATCCTGATCGCTGCCGCGGCACTGCTGGCCGGTTGCGAAAGACCGCCGATCGAAGCGGTGCAGCACGGCTTCCGCGGCACGGGCATGGCAGAGATCTACAACCCCCGTACGCTGGATGCACAGGTGCCTTTGAACCAGGTGCCGGCAGCGATACCGCCTGCAGCACCTGGTGGCCCGGCAGCAGCGTCGATCTACCAGAACGTGCAGGTTCTCAACGATCTCAGCCTGGGCGAGTTCACGCGTTTGATGGTTTCCATGACGGCATGGGTGGCACCTGAACAAGGCTGCACCTACTGCCACAACCCACAGAACTTCGCGCTGGACGAGAAGTACACCAAGGTGGTGGCGCGCAAGATGTTGCAGATGACCCGCAAGATCAACGCCGACTACAAGACCCACGTCGCCCAAACCGGTGTGACCTGCTACACCTGCCACCGCGGAAACAACATCCCGGCCAACGTGTGGTTCAAGGCTGAGCCCGAGAAGCGGTCGGTGGGTTTGTTGGGTGACAGGGCAGGGCAGAACACGGTGTCCAAGGTAGCGAACTTGTCGTCGCTGCCGGAAGATCCGTTCACGCCTTTCCTGCTGGGGTCGCAGGAGATTCGTGTGCACGGCACGACGGCTCTGCCCACCGGGAACAAGCACAACATCAAGCAGGCCGAGTGGACCTACAGTCTGATGACGCACATGTCGACGGCTCTGGGCGTCAACTGCACCTACTGTCATAACAGCCGCTCGTTCGCTGCCTGGGAAACCAGCCCGCCACAACGCGCAACCGCCTGGTATGGCATCCGCATGGTGCGTGATCTGAACAATCAGTACATGGAGCCGATCACCAAGGTGTTCCCGGCGCATCGACTGGGCCCAACCGGCGATGTGGCCAAGGCCAACTGCCAGACATGTCACCAAGGTGTGTTCAAACCGCTCTATGGCGTGAGCATGCTGAAGGATCACCCAGAACTGGCCGTACAGGGACCTTCGCTCGCAGCCTCTGCGGTCGAGGCACCGGCCGCGCAAGCGCCCGCAAATCCCGTGGCCGTGGCTGCCAGATAGAGACACGGCGCATCAAATGAACAAAGGCGGCCTACGGGCCGCCTTTTTCATTGAGTCCACCAGATCTTGTTATTTACATAACATACATAGTCATGCATATGTAGGCCCGCTGGCAGGAGGCTTCCTCCTATGAAAATCCAGCTCCACAGCATCCACCACACACCAGCAAAGTTACCATTTTGGCCGTCGCTGATGGACAGCTTGTGTAACCCGCCGCCCGACCAGGTTGGCCAGGTGCTGGATCAGTTGCTTTGATCGATCCGGCGGTCGTACGCGGCGACATCAGCTGGCGCGTTGCCAAGGATGGGCTTGTCGAGCGGACGGAAAACCTGACCCTGCAATCGGGCCAATGACTCCGACTTTTCGACCGCCTGAAGGACGACCTCGGGATGGGTCATCAGCACGAAGGGGTTGCTTCTGAGTTGGCTGGATTGCATCGCGGACTCCTTGAATGGATGAGTCCACTGTAATTTCGCGGTGTTTACTGACAAGTCGTCCTGGCACCATAAGCAGTGTCAGAAGCGCGCTGACAACCCGTTACTTGGATTGCGGCCGATCCTGCGGTCACGGCGTCGGAAGACGCTGGCTGAGGCGATCGGCCAGTCGATCACGCCCGCGCTGGCGGGCGAAGTCGATCGCGGTCAGACCCAGATCGTTCTTCAGATCAACCCTGGCACCAGCAGCCAACAGCAGATCGACGCACGCAGATGGCCCGTAGTCGGCCGCCATCATCAGGGGCGTCGTGCCGTTCGGTGAGCGGGCGTCGACCGCGGCGCCATGCGCCAGCAGCAGTTTCATCGACGTTTCATCGGGCGCCGTCGCGGCGTAGTGCAAAGGCGACCAACCGACCCGGTTCACCGCGGCCCCACGTTGCAGCAGCCGCTGGACCAGCGCCGCCTGGCCTCGCAGACTGGCCATCATCAGCGCCGTTTCACCCGACTGATTGACAGCTTCCAGCTGCAATCTGTCGCTGTTGGCCAACGCATCTGCGGCCTCGTAAGACTCGATGAGCAACGCGGCGATGATGCCTGGCTGACCGGTTTCATCGACCGAGTTCGGGTCGAATCCGCGCTGCAACAACGCTTCGATGGTGTGGCGATGGTCCCGTTTGATGGCCGTGAAGAAGTCGTCATACGATCCAGCCATCACCGGAAAAACAAACAACGTGACAGTCAGATAGAGAATAAAGCTAAAGCTTTTTCTAGCTGTTTTCATCGCATGCGACCGGTGGAATTCTGAACAAGTATTCGAAATTGGCTGAGGTGATGCGGCCGATCTCTTCCACGCTCAGACCCTTCAGCTCAGCCAGCTGTTTGGCCACCCAAGGCAGCAGCGCCGGCGTGTTGGTCTTGCCACGAAACGGTGCCGGTGCCAGGTAAGGGCTGTCGGTTTCAATAAGGCAGCGGTCCAGCGGCACGAAGCGCGCCACCTCACGCAGGTCCTTCGCGTTCTTGAAGGTCAGGATGCCTGAAAACGAGATGTAGAAGCCCAGATCCAGCGCTGCGCGGGCCACATCCATGGTTTCGGTGAAGCAATGGAACACGCCACCGACGTCGCGCTCACCTTCGGCGCTCAACACGTCAAGGGTGTCGCGTGAGGCGCTGCGGGTGTGGATCACCAGTGGCAGCCCGGTGCGGCGCGCGGCGCGAATGTGCACGCGGAAGCGCTCGCGCTGCCATTCCATCTCGGCCTGGGAGCGCCCATTCAGACGGTAGTAGTCGAGCCCGGTTTCGCCCAGCGCCACCACGCGCGGCAGCGAGGCGCGTCGGAGCAGATCGTCGAGCGTCGGCTCCTGCACACCTTCGTTGTCAGGATGGACGCCGACGCTGGCCCAGAAGTTGTCGTGTGCCAGCGCCAGCGCATGCACCCGATCGAACTCTTCCAGCGTGGTGCAGATGCACAGTGCCCGCCCCACCCCGCCCGTCTGCATGTCGGCTCGGATCTCCGCCAGCCGATCGGACAGCTCGGGATAGCTCAGGTGGCAATGGGAATCGACGTACATCGTGTGCGGTGCGGCTTGCGGCGCCGTTGCCGCCAGACTCAGATGGTCTGGGTCGGCTTCGATGACGAGATCGAGGTGCCCAGCAACTCTTCGATCCGCAGGCGCAGCACGCGGGTCTTTTCGTCGGCAGGGAAACGCACGCCGACACCTTGGGTGCGTCCCCCAGACGCGTTCGCGGGGGTGATCCAGGCCACCTTGCCGGCCACCGGGTAGCGCTGGGTGTCCTCCGGCAAGGACAGCAGCAGGTAGATGTCTTCCCCCAACCGGTAGTCGCGGGTGGTGGGCACGAACAACCCACCGTCGTTCATCAGCGGGATGTAGGCCGCGTACAGCGCGCCCTTCTCACGAAACACCAGCTGGATCACGCTCGGACGGCTGCCTGCCAGCGCAGGGATGCCGGCCGTCGACGGGCGGGAGGCGGGTTCGTTCATGCAGGCAGTTTATCGAACGCGGGCCGCTTGTGGACGCGGACTTTGGCCTGAGGAACACGCCTTCTTCGCCTGCAGGACCAACGAGTCGATCGTCAGCGCCGCCTGCCAGGGGTGCTCGGCATGCCGCGCAATGCGACCGAGTTCGCGGTACCAGTCGTCCAGCGCTGCGATGTCAGCAGTGCGATCGGGCCAGGCGCGCAGTGCCTCCGCTGAAAAGTAGCGCGGCGTTGCACCAACGGCCAGCCGCATCGCGTCATGGCACAACTTGAACATCGTGTCGACCACACGGGACAGCGGCCAGTTCGGCAACGGCCCGGGCTCGCCCCGCGCCAACTGGCCCGGCAGCGCGAGCCAGAGCGTGGCATCGATGCCCTCGCGAAACCAAGCCAGGGCCTCCTGCGGCTGCCCGCCAGCGGCCGCCAACAGCACGTCGGGATTCGGAACGCCCTCTGCACTCAGCCATTCAGCGGCCATACGCGCATCCGGCAGATCAAGTCGCAGCGATTGGCAGCGGCTGCGGATCGTCGGCAACAAGCTGTCGGCCGAGGAGCCCGCCAGGACGAACCGCAAGCGCCCTGTCGGTTCTTCCAGAATCTTCAGCAGCGCGTTCGCCGCGATGGTGTTCATCGCCTCGGCCGGATACACCACCACCACCTTGCCATGGTCGCGCGCGGCCGTGGTGTGGGCAAAGGCGAGTATCCGGCGCACTTCGGCCACACGGATCTCCTTGCTGGGCTTGCGCTTGCCTGCCGCATCGACTGCACCTGCGCCACCCTCCTCGCCCCCCTCATCGGCCACCCAGCCCATGGCGGCGCCCATCGATTCAGGGATCAACACCATCAGATCCGGATGCGAGCGCGCCTGCACCAGGCGGCAGCTGGCACAGAGTCCACACGGGCGTGGCCGGTCGCCCCCCGGTGGGACGGTGTCCTCGCACAGCCAGGCCTGGGCGAGGGTCAGCGCCATCTCGAACTGGCCCACGCCTTTCGGCCCATGCAGCAACAAGGCATGCGTGCGCTGGGTGGCCAGGGCTTCACGCAACGGCATCGCAAGCCACGGCAGGGCCGGCGATGCCGCCGAAGACGCTGCAGCGGCATCTGCCGCCAGCGATGCGGGTGGCATCAGTGCGAGCCCATCAGCGCAGGCGCTCCAGCACGGCCATGACTTGCCGCCCGACCGAATCGCGATCGGCCGCGGCATCGATGCGCCGTATGCGCTGCGGAAATGCCTCGGCGCGCGCCAGGTATCCGCTGCGCACCCGTTCGAAGAAAGTCCCATCCTGCTGTTCGAAGCGGTCGGGTGCGCGGGCCGCGCTCAGTCGTTGCGCGGCCAGTTCGGCCGGCAGGTCGAACCAGAGGGTCAGATCGGGCTGAAGATCACCGTGCACCCAGGATTCCAGCGCCGTCAGCTGAGCCACATCGAACCCTCGACCTGCACCCTGGTAGGCGAAAGTGGCATCGGTGAAACGATCGCACAGCACGGTGTCGCCACGGGCCAGCGCCGGTGCGATCACCTGTTGCACATGGTTGCGGCGCGCGGCGAACACCAGCAGCGCTTCGGTCAGCCCATCCATCGGGGTGTGAAGCAGCATTTCGCGCAGACGCTCGGCCAGTGGCGTGCCACCCGGCTCGCGGGTGACCAGCACGGTGTGCCCGGCCGCACGCAGTCGAGCGGCCAGGGGCTCGATGTGGCTGCTCTTGCCGGCACCGTCGATGCCCTCGAATGTGATGAACCGACCGGGCATGCCGTTGTTCTCGGTGGTGTGTCGTTACGAATGGAGCGGGCCGGGGTCCACGTGGGCCGAGGCCGGTCAGCGCCCGCGCTGAAACTTGTTGACGGCGCGATTATGGGCGGCGAGGTCGTCGCTGAATTCGCTCGTGCCGTCGCCACGAGCCACGAAGTAAAGCGCTCGCGACGGTGCGGGTTGAACGGCCGCCAGCAGCGAGGCCTTGCCCGGCATCGAGATCGGGGTCGGCGGCAGACCGGTGCGGGTGTAGGTGTTGTAGGGCGTGTCGGACTGCAGATCGCGCTTGCGCAGGTTGCCGTCGAAGGTGGCCCCCAGGCCGTAGATCACCGTCGGATCGGTCTGCAGCGGCATGCCGATGCGCAGGCGGTTGATGAACACCGCCGCCACCTTGCCGCGGTCTTCCGGCTGGCCGGTTTCCTTCTCGACGATGGAGGCGAGTATCAAGGCTTCGTCGGGGTTGCGCAGCGGGGTGTCGGCCGCGCGTTGTGCCCAGGCGGCGGCCAGGCGCTGCTGCATCGCATGGTGGGCGCGGCGCAGCACGGCGAGGTCGGTGCTGCCTTTGCTGTAGGTGTAGGTGTCGGGGTAGAAGCGCCCTTCGGCCGGGGTCGCGGCGTCGCCCAGCGCAGCCATGAGTTCGGCATCGCTCATCGCCGCCGTGGTCGGCTTCAGTGCCTCGGCCTGCGCCAGCTCGGCGCGGAACTGCCGCAGCGTCCAGCCTTCGTTGAGCCTGACGAAGGCCTTCGACTCATCGCCGCGCACCATGATCCCCAGCAGCGAAGCTGGCGTGGTCTGACGGTCGATTTCATAGCTGCCGGCACGGATGCGGCGGGATTCGCCCGACCATCGGAACCATTCATACAGCAGCCAAGCCGGCGTCCGCACGCCCGCCTGCACCCAGGCGTTCGCCATGGCGCGTGGCGACGTACCAGGTTCGATCGACACCTCGACCGTGTCGGTGGCCAGCTCGAGCGGCCGCTGCAACCAGAGGTACAGCGCCACCGCGCCCCCCGCGACCAGTGCGATGAGCACGTACAGCGCGCGCAGTGTCCAGCGCTTCATGCGCGTGTCGCAAGCGTCCGACCGGCGCCCTGGCGACGTACTCGGGGATGACACCGTGGGCTGCCGGGCAACATCGTGCAAATCATAATCGGCGCATGTCGCTGCCTGTGCTGTCGTCGCTGTCCGTTCCGCTGTCCCATTGGGGCGTGATCCGAGCCGTCGGTGCCGATGCCGCCCCCTTTCTGCATGGTCAGTTGACGCAGGACGTTCAGACACTCGGGCCTCACCAAGCTCGGTTGGCCGGCTACTGCTCACCCAAAGGCCGCTTGCTGGCGAGCTTCGTCATCTGGAAGCCAAGTGACAACGAGGTGCTGATGGCCTGCCATGCAAGCGTGTTGCCGGCCACGCTGAAACGACTGTCGATGTTCGTACTGCGCGCACAGTGCCGGTTGAGCGACGCCAGTGCCGAAGTCGCCCTGACCGGCGTGAGCGGTGCGGCGGCGCAAACTGCCACTCAAGATCTGCCGACCTGGGGTCACCGGGCCGACGAGCATGGCAGCTGGATCCGACTGCCCGGCGTGGCGGGTATCGCGCGCGCCTGGCGGGTCGCCAACAACGCCGCGCCTCGAACGGTGGATCCGCTCGCACTCTCCGCCTGGCAGCGGCTGGAAGTCGACAGCGGCATCGTGACGATCGAGGCAGCCACGGTTGATCAGTTCGTGCCACAGATGTTGAATTTCGAATTGATCGGCGCGGTGAACTTCCAGAAGGGCTGCTACCCAGGCCAAGAGGTGGTCGCGCGCTCGCAGTACCGGGGCACGACCAAGCGCCGAACCTTGCTTTTTGCCGCCGAGGCGCCTATCGCTGCCGGACGAGAGGTGTTCCACAGCGCCGACCCGACCCAGCCCGCCGGGCTGGTCGCGTGCGCCGCACCCGCGCCAGACGACGCCGCACCGCTCACACACCGCGCGCTGATTGAAGTCAAGCTGGCCGCGTTGGAAGGTGGCACCCTGCATCTGGGGGCGCCAGATGGCGCGCTGCTGACACGTTGCCCGATGCCCTACGAGGTGCTGAACGCCGAGACGGCGTGAGCCGACCCTGCCGATGCCACGTGAGCTGTATGTCTACTACCGGGTGGCCACGCGAGACGCCGATGCGCTGCGGCTCGCCGTGAGCGCGATGCACGATCGGCTGCGCCACGCGCACCCAGGTTTGCAGACGCGGCTGCTGCGGCGCGCGGATGCCCTCTCTGGCGAGGACACGTGGATGGAAACCTATGCAGCGCCGGCACCCATCGACGTGCCCGATGCCAGCGGCGTCGGTGACGAACTGCGCGCCCGCATCGAGCGCGAAGCCGCCGCCTGGCAGCACCTGCGCACCGGACCGCGACACACCGAGGTCTTCGAGCCATGTGCCTGATCGCGCTGGCCATCGATCAGAGTCGGCGTTTCCCGCTGGTCGTGGCGGCTAACCGCGACGAGTACTTCAACCGCCCTTCCGCCCGCCTGGCCTGGTGGACGCCCGAAGACGGTGGGCCATCGATCCTTGGTGGTCGTGACCTCGAAGCCGGCGGCACCTGGTTGGGCTTGACCGCGCAAGGCCGGCTGGCCATGGTGACCAATGTGCGCGACCCCTCGCGCATCGATCCTCAGGCGCCGTCGCGCGGGCAGATCGTTCCGCAGTGGCTGCGCGGCACCGAACCGACCGACCGGTTCTGGATGCGCACCGCGCTGTCAGGCTACAACGGCTTCAACCTGATCGCTGCCGATTTCCAACGCGGCGAATGCTTCTGGGCCTCGAACCTCCGGGCCCATCCCCGGCGGCTCGAACGTGGGACTTATGGCGTGTCGAATGCCGCGCTGGACACCGCCTGGCCGAAGACGACAGCACTGAAGCAGCGCCTGCGTCTGGCCCTGGACCAGGCCGATTCGGTCGACGCCCTGGCGGGTGCATTGTTCGCGGCGCTGGGCGATCGACAACTCGCCGTCGACGCCGATTTACCCGCCACCGGCGTTTCTCTCGAGTTGGAACGCACACTCTCGGCCGCCTTCATCCGCATGCCCGAGCGGGGCTACGGCACACGTTGCTCGACCCTCGTGATCAGCGAGCGCGTAGGGCGCCACACGCTCACCCACGTGATGGAACGCAGCTACACCGCCAGTGGTGCGATCGCGCTGCTGCGCCAGGCGACGCTGAAGCACTGGCCACCACGCTACAGCGACGAAGCACCTGCCAGACCCGTGGAGCCTGGCGTGGTGTCCGATGGCCCCCGAACTCGCGTGCGCAGCCTGCTCAAGCCTGTGACCACACCGCGTCGCAGCACACGTCGAAGCGAGCCCTGAGGCTTTAGCGCAGGTTGCCGGTGTGCCCCAGCGAGTAGCGACCTGGCTGTGGCCACACGGTGAGCCCGTGCGGCTCCTGTCCGACCTTGATGGTGTTGACGGCGCCGCTCTGGGTGTCGAAGCGGTACACCACGTTGTCGAAACGGCCTGAGAGCCACAGGTACTTGCCGTCGGCACTGACGTTGCCCATGTCCGGGCTGCCGCCGCCGGGCACGGGCCAGGTCTGTTCGATCCGGTGGCTGGCAAAGTCGATCACCGAAACGCTGCCCTGGCCGCGCTTCTTCCCGACCACGCTGTTGCTGCCGCGGTTGGCGACGTACAGCTTCTTGCCATCGCGGCTGGGATACAGGCCATGGGCCCCCACCCCGGTGGGAATGAAGCCGATCTGCTTGAAGCTCGCCCCATCGACGAGGTGCACGCCGTCGGCCATCATGTCGGCCACGAAGTACACAGAGCCATCGGGCGAAGCACGCACATCCTGCGGCATGCCGGGGGTGGTGCAGATCTCGCCGCCGAGTTGCGACGGATCAGGGATCTTGCGCGGCTTCTTTCCCGGCTTGGCCAGCAATGACAGCACGTCAGGGCGCTCGAAATAGCGGCTCAGCTTCAAGGTGCCGATCACCCGCTTGTCGACCAGATCGATCTTCGTCACCCCGCCGCTGAATTCGCAGGTGAACAGGGCATAGCGGCCATCGATCGAAAAATCGGCATGGTTGATGCCCGCGCACTCGGGTGTCTCGATCGAGTACTGCAGCACCATCGTGTGCGCATCGCGGAAATCGAGGCGCTTGTAAGCCTCGACCACCACGATCGCATGCTTGCCGTCGGGGCTCCAGTACATGTTGTACGGGTCCTCCACCGCGATCGACTCACCCGGCTTGCCGGTGAGCGGATCGATCGGCGTCAGGCTGCCGGTGGTCTTGTGCTCGGCATTGTTGGCCACCCACAGCGTGCGCAAATCCCACGACGGCACCACGTGCTGCGGATTGATCCCGACCTTGAAGGTGTCGATCACCTTGAGCGTCTTCGGATCGATCACCGACACCGTGTTGGCGACACGATTCGGCACGTACACACGCTCGAGGGCACCCTGCACCGCAGGGCTGAACTTGCCCGCGCCGATTTCGCTGTAGAGGTTCTGGCGATCGATCACCGGCGGCATGCCGGGCACGGTGACCACGGGCGCAGAACCCGTGGCGGCAGACGCTTGCGGCAGCTGCGTATGAATGACGCCAGCGGCACACGCGACAACCAGACCCGACAGCAGGCCGCGCTTGAGCAAAGGTGAACAGAGGATTCGTGACATCGAGAGGTGGGTAGTGACGGGGTGAAAGCTTGTGAGTGGTCAGTGCTGCGTGGCGTGGCGCGGTGCAGCGATCGCCTGCCGGATCGCCGCCGTGGTGCGCGAAACGATCAGATCGACCCCCAGCTGCCCCAGCCCTGCGGTGGCAGCCCGTGGATCACCGCTCACACCCAGCGCCTTTGCAGCCGCTGCATCGCGGTCGATTTTCAATTGTTCTGGGCGCACCAGGCTGGCGTCGGTTGCCAGCATCAGCGAGGTGTCTGCGGCACCTGCGTGCAGACCGATCTGTGCGTCGGTCAGCCCATGCTCGCGCAGCACCTGGTTGTAGGGCTTCTGAGCGGCATCGTAATAAGCGCCGATGTAATGCGCCCGCGCTGACGACGAGGCCCAATCGTGGTTGAGCCGGGTGGCGACTGCGGCCAGCAGCGATTGGTAGCCGCCGTGGTCGCCAATCAACACCACCTCGGTGAAGCCATGTTGCCGGAAGCTGCGAGCGGCTCCGTCGACAACGCCCTTGAAGGCCTCGTCGGGGATCGATACCGTGCCGGGATAGCGCATGTGTTGCGTCGGTGGGGCAATCTGCCCCTCGGGGACATAGGCAATCACGGGCGCCACCAGCGTGTGGCCCAGCGCCTGCGCGATGCGCTCGGCCAGCACCTTGACGCGCACGTTGTGCTTGCCCAAGGCGATGTGCGGCCCGCTTTGTTCAATACCACCCACCGGAATGATCACCGTGGTCGTGCCGGCCTTGACGGCATCGCGCACTTCGGTCCAGGTCAACTCATCAAGCTGCACGCGTGCGGGTGCGGCCTGAGCGACAGCCATGCCTGCGAGCAAGACAAGGGCAAGCAGCATCGCGGGTGCATTCACAGTGACATCGCGCTCAATTCAAGACAGCAGCAAAAAGCCCGAAGGCGTGACACCTTCGGGCCAGCTCGACATCGTAACGCCGCCGCAAGACAGCAGGCAGCATCACCGCGCCATGATCACATCAGTGCTCGTTCTTGTCGAAGAACTGCTCGTCTTCGGTGGAACCCTTCAATGCACCCGTCGACGCCTGGGCCTCGATGGTCGTTGTCACCGCATCAAAGTAGCCGGTGCCCACCTCGCGCTGGTGCTTGACCGCGGTGAAGCCCCGCTCGGCAGCGGCGAACTCCGCCTGCTGCAGTTCGACGAATGCCGTCATGTTCTGACGCGCATAGCCGTAGGCCAGGTTGAACATCGAGTAGTTCAGGCTGTGGAAACCTGCCAGCGTGATGAACTGGAACTTGTAGCCCATCTTGCCGAGTTCGTGCTGGAATCTGGCAATGGTGGCGTCGTCGAGGTTCTTCTTCCAGTTGAACGATGGCGAGCAGTTGTAGGCCAGCAGCTTGCCCGGGAACTTGGCGTGGATCGCCGACGCAAAGCGCCTGGCGTAGTCGAGGTCGGGCTTGCCGGTTTCGCACCAGACGATGTCCGCGACTTCGGCATAGGCCAGACCCCGCGAGATTGCCTGCTCGAGTCCGGCCTTGCTGCGGTAGAAGCCTTCGACGGTGCGCTCGCCCGTCAGGTACGGTTTGTCGTTGTCATCGACATCGCTCGTGACGAGATCGGCGGCCTCAGCGTCGGTGCGGGCGATGACCAGCGTGGGGGTGCCAGACACGTCGGCAGCCAGGCGTGCCGCGTGCAGCTTCGCCACCGCTTCACGCGTGGGCACCAGCACCTTGCCACCCATGTGGCCGCACTTCTTGACCGAGGCGAGCTGGTCTTCGAAGTGAACACCCGAGGCACCGGCTTCGATCATCGACTTCATCAGCTCGAACGCGTTCAGCACGCCGCCGAAGCCGGCTTCGGCGTCCGCGATGATGGGCGCGAAGAAGTCGGTGTCGTTCTTGCCCTCCGACCACTGGATCTGATCGGCACGGGTGAAGGCATTGTTGATGCGCTTGACCACCATCGGCACCGAGTTCGCCGGGTACAGCGACTGGTCCGGGTACATCTCGCCGGCCAGGTTGGCGTCACCGGCCACTTGCCAGCCGGACAGGTAGATGGCTTTCAGGCCGGCCTTGACCTGCTGCATCGCCTGGTTGCCGGTCAGCGCACCGAGTGTGTTGACGAAGGGCTCGGTGTGCAGCAGATCCCAGAGCTTTGCCGCGCCACGCTTGGCCAGCGTGTGCTCGACCTGCAATGAGCCGCGCAGGCGCACCACATCGGCCGCCGAGTAGCTGCGCTTGATGCCTTTCCAACGTGGGTTTTCAGCCCAATCTTTCTCGATGGCAGCAATCTGTTG
Organism: Burkholderiales bacterium PBB1; assembly: GCA_002255905.1. GTDB lineage: Bacteria > Pseudomonadota > Gammaproteobacteria > Burkholderiales > Burkholderiaceae_C > PBB1. The sequence goes on along the minus strand of NKIN01000002.1, from coordinate 575,887 downwards.
TTCGCGTGTGAGTGGGGTCATGGGTACAGCTCCGGAGGGGTTGAGTAGGTTCAGGAATCGAACGAAGTTTGTGTCGTCTGACGTGATCGAGGATACGTTCGAATGACCCTGATGTGAAGACTTATGTCTTATATAAGAGTCAATTTACACACAATAAATTCAATGCGTTAGGTTCTGTATTTCGGGATGCGAAAACGTTTTTTGCCATTCGGTAAAACTCGCTGCAGCGCAGCATTCGATACCCATCCCCGGATCTGCCAGCGGTCTGGTGCAGTCGACTGGCAGCAGCATCGGCGCCTCACACGACGCTGAGTTCGTATGATCTCCAGACCGTTTCAGCGGGCCGTCGCCATGACCTCATTTGCCTTTCTGTCCCACGGTGCGTTCCTCAAGGCACCGCCGGCCGATGCGAGCTCCCGCTATGCCGTGGCCGGCGTGGCCTGGGACGGCTCCGTGACCAACCGCCCTGGCGCCCGATTCGGGCCGCAGGCGATCCGGCAGGCCAGTCACATGCTTTGCGATGCCATCCATCCGTTGTTCGACGTGTCACCGCTCGCATGGCCCGGGGCGGGTCTGGGCGATGCCGGCGACCTGCCGCTGCCCAACACCAGCCTGGAGCGCATGCGCGAGGCCATGACGCCGTGGGTGCACGACCTGATACGCGCGCACCACATGGTGTGGCTGGGCGGTGACCACTCGATCACGCTGCCCTTGCTGCGGGCCTACAAGGCCTGGCTGGGTCGGCCGCTGGCTGTGGTGCACTTCGATGCCCACTGCGATACCTGGACCGACCATTTCGGTGAGCCGAGCGGGCACGGCACCTGGGTGTACGAGGCCATCCAGGAGGGGCTCGTCATCCCGGAATGTGTCACCCAGATCGGCATTCGATCCTCCGGCGAGCGCGCGGCACGCGAGTACGTGCGCGACCAGGGCGGCCTGATCTACACCGCCCGTGACCTGCGCGGGCTGGAAAGCCCGCTGCAGCTGGCTCCGATCCTCGGTGGCATCCGCTCGCGCCTTGCAGAGCACAGCCACCCGCCGGTCTATCTGAGCCTGGACATCGACTGTCTCGATCCGGCGTTCGCGCCCGGCACCGGTACGCCCGAGCCGGGCGGCATGACAACCAACCAGGTGCTCAGCCTGCTGGAAGAACTGGCCGACCTGCCCTTCGTGGGCATGGATTGCGTCGAAGTGGCCCCGTCTTACGACCACGCTGAACTGACCAGCAGCGCCGCTGCAAACTTCGTCTGGACCTACCTCTGCGGGCGCATCGCGAACGACCCGGAAGCCTGATCCGGCCGTGATCGATCGCTGATCTAGTCAATCGGGAGCGCGGTGGTCTTTTTCACCGTGCGCAGCACCAGCATGGAGTTGGAGCGTGTGACGCCCGGCAGGCTGGACAGCACATGGCTGTGGAAATGCTCCAGGTCTTCGGCATCGCGATAGGTGAAACGCAGCAGGTAGTCGTTGGTGCCGGCGACGTAGAAGCAGTCGTGGATCTCGGGCACATCGCGGATGGCCTGTTCGAATTCGTCCATCGCCGCGCGGGTGAGCTTTTCGAGGTTCACGATGGTGTAGCTGGTGCCATGGCGCCCCACCCGCTTCGGGTCGACCAGCGCGACGACCTTTGCGATCACCCCGCTGTCCTCCAGCGCCTTGACCCGCCGGAGACAGGCCGAGGGCGACAGGTGCACCCGCTCGGCCAGCTCGATGTTGGTCAGCCGGGCATCAGCCTGCAGCACTTCCAGCAAGGCTCGGTCGATGGCATCTAATGTCGCATCACTGTTCTGACGTCGCATGATTGTTCAAAATTCAGATATCAGACGCTGTATTGTTGCGCGTTGTGGGCCAAACACCCTGTCAAAGCGCTGTCAAATTTCGCGTTTCAGCCACTAAACTGAAGTCGCGTACATCGGTAGTGGATCGACCCCTCTGAAAGACATCGCGATGCCTGGGAAGCTCGACGCGTATTGGATGCCCTTCACTGCCAATCGGCAGTTCAAGTCCGCACCCCGACTGATCTCTGGCGCTCAAGGCATGCACTACAGCACGCCAGAAGGCCGCCAGGTACTCGATGGCGTGGCTGGCCTCTGGTGCGTCAATGCGGGTCATGCGCGCCCGCGCATCACCGAGGCCATCCGGCAGCAGGCCACCGAACTGGATTTCGCACCGCCCTTCCAGATGGGCCATCCGAAGGTGTTCGAACTGGCCGAGCGCCTGGTCGAGTTGGCACCGGACGGGCTCGACAAGGTGTTCTTCACCAATTCGGGCTCTGAATCGGTGGATACCGCGCTGAAGATGGCGCTGGGTTATCACCGCATGCGCGGCGAGGGCCAGCGCACTCGGCTGATCGGCCGCGAGCGTGGCTACCACGGTGTCAATTTCGGCGGCATTTCGGTCGGTGGCATGGTCGCCAACCGCCGGACATTCGGCCCGATGCTCGGTGGCGTCGATCACATCCGCCACACGCACGACCCGGTGCGCAACCTGTTCAGCAAGGGCCAACCCGAGCACGGCGCCGAACTGGCCGACGACCTGGAGCGGCTGATCGCCTTGCACGACGCCTCGACCATCGCGGCCGTCATCGTCGAGCCGGTCGCCGGATCGACGGGAGTGCTGGTACCGCCCCAGGGATATCTGCAACGCCTGCGATCCATCTGCGACAAGCACGGCATCCTGCTGATCTTCGACGAGGTCATCACCGGTTTCGGTCGTGTCGGTTCCCCGTTTGCGGCCAACCATTTCGGTGTCACACCCGACCTGATGACAGTCGCCAAGGGACTGACCAATGGCTGTGTGCCCATGGGCGCTGTGTTCGCCCAGCAGTTCATCTACGACGCCTTCATGAACGGTCCGGAGCACCTGATCGAGTTCTTCCACGGCTACACCTATTCGGGCCATCCGCTGGCCTGCGCCGCAGCGTTGGGCACGCTGGACACCTACGCCGAGGAAGGGCTGCTGACCCGCGCCCACCAGATGGCCCCGACGTTCGAAGCCGCAGTGCACTCGCTGGCCGGCCTGCCGAATGTGGTGGACATCCGCAACATCGGTCTGGTCGCGGGCATCGAACTGGCGCCGATCGCCGGCGAGCCCGGCAAGCGGGCCTTCGATGTCTTTCTCGACTGCTGGGAACGTGGCGTGCTGGTGCGCACCACCGGGGACACTGTCGCACTGTCGCCACCGCTGATCATCGAGCCCAGGCACATCGAGCAGATCGTCGATACGCTCTCCCACGCGATTCGGCGGGTCGCCTGAGATCGGGCGGCCGGACTGACGACCCGCTGCCCTGCATCATCTGCCATGACCTTCCTCGACACCGACTGCGAACTGGCTCGGCACTCGTATTACGACGCCACGGTGCGGCGGCCGGCGAGCGCGCCTGCGCTGGCTGCCGACATCGAATGCGACGTGGCCATCGTCGGCGGTGGGTTGGCCGGGCTGTCTGCCGCGATCGAGTTGGCAGACCGCGGTTACCAGGTGGTGGTGCTCGAAGCCAGACAGATCGGCTGGGGGGCTTCCGGGCGCAACGGCGGGCAAGCGCTGGCAGGGCTTGCCTGCGAGCAGGAGACCATCGAGGCGCAGCTCGGCCTCGACGAGGCGCGTCGCGTCTGGGCGATGACGATCGAAGCGCTCACCTTGATTCAGCAGCGCTGCGCGCGTTTTCAAATCGACTGTGACTGGCGCCCCGGCTACCTCAGCCTGGCGGTGAACCAGCGCAAGGCACGCGCGCTGCAGGCCTGGCAGCTCCGCATGCAGTCGCTTTACCAGCACGAGACAGCGTGGATCCCGCCGCAGCAACTGCCCCAGTGGATTGCCAGCGCACGATTTCACAGCGGGTTGCACGATCCGATCTCGGGTCATCTGCATCCGCTGAAGTACAGCCTCGGCCTGGCGCGAGGCGCACGCCAGCTGGGGGTGCGGATGTTCGAAAACTCCGCGGTCATCGCGCTCGACGCCGCTTCCACGGCCAGTGGTTCGCTGCGGGTGCGCACGGCCGGCGGCAGCGTGCGGGCCGCCCATGTGCTGCTGGCAGGCAACGTGTACCTGCAGGGCGTTGCCCCCGTGCTGGAGTCGAGGATCATGCCGGTCGGCACCTACATCATTGCCTCCGAGGTGCTCGACGCGGGGCTGGCCCGCTCGCTGATCCCATCCGGCGCGGCGGTTTGCGACACCAATTTCGTACTTGATTACTTTCGCGTGGCCAGCCACAGCGACACAGACACGACCGAGCACCGCATGCTCTACGGCGGGCGCGTGAGCTACAGCACCTCCACGCCGATGAACCTGGCCGCCAGCATGCAAAGACGCATGGCCCAGACGTTTCCGCAACTCGGTGGCGTCGGTGTGGAATTCGCCTGGGGGGGGTTCGTCGATATCTCGATGAACCGGGCGCCGGACTTCGGTCGCCTGTCGGATCGGATGATGGGCAGCGCAGCGACCGGCTTGTCGAACGTCTACTACCTGCAGGGCTTTTCGGGCCACGGGCTGGCACTGACCGGCATGGCGGGCAAGCTGGTCGCCGAGGCCATCGACGGCGACGCCCAGCGCTTCGATACCTTCAGCCAACTGCGGCACCGCGAGTTTCCCGGGGGTAAGCTGCTGCGCACGCCAGCGTTGGTGGCCGGCATGGCCTACTACCGATTGAAGGATCTGCTGTGAGACCGCAGTCTGGGCACAGTCATTGCACACGTTCGATCGACCGCACGCCAAAGCCGGCGCGCGTTATTCCAAGCCGGGCAGCCGCCCATCAACCATGAAGCGCAAACCTTTCGTCCTCGTGCCCGCCTGCCACCGCCAGGTGGAACAACACATCAGCCACACCGTCGGCAAGAAGTACACCGATGCCGTGCGGCTCGCGGGCTGCCTGCCGCTGCTGTTCACCACCATCCAGGGTCCCGACGAACTGGACGATCTGCTCGACCTCGCCGATGGCGTGCTGTTGACCGGTTCGCCCTCGAACGTGCACCCGCGCCATTTCGGCGAGGAGGTGCACAACACCCGCCTGCCACTCGATCCCGACCGCGATGCGGCTACCCTGGCGCTGATCCCGCAGGCGATCGCGCGCGGCATCCCGCTGATGGCGATCTGCCGCGGCTTTCAGGAAGTCAACGTCGCGCTCGGCGGCAGCCTGTTCCAGGCGGTGCACGAACTCGAGGGCCGGCTCGACCACCGCGGGGTCGATGAAGGGCCGGTCGAGCAGGTTTATGGCCCGGCCCACATGGTCAACCTGGAGCCCGGCGGCCTGCTGTCGCAGTGGCTTCAACGCGCAGAGATCGAGGTCAATTCGGTGCACGGCCAGGGCGTCAATCGCCTGGCGCCCGGACTGCGGGTGGAAGCCCGGGCACCCGACGGGCTCGTCGAGGCCTTCTCTCTCGAAGATGGCGTGTCGACCTCGGGCGGCTTCTTGCTCGGGGTGCAGTGGCACCCGGAGTGGCAGGCGCACCTCAACCCGGTGTCGACCCAGCTGTTCGAGGCCTTCGGGCGGGCCTGCAGCCACTACCGCGACCGTCACCGAGGCCCCGACGGGACGCGCTGAACGCCCTCCGCAAATCAACACCGCAACGACTGCAACTCCTCAAGGTGACATCCCATGGTGGCCCGAGAAAACTTCACTTTCAGTGACCTCGAAAACTGGTTCAACGAACGCCGCGTGACCGAGATCGAGTGCCTGGTGCCCGACCTCACCGGCGTGGCCCGCGGCAAGATCCTGCCGCGCGAAAAGTTCACCGAAGACCGCGGCATGCGGCTGCCCGAGGCGATCGTCGCCATCGGGGTCACCGGCGAGTTCCCGGCCGAAGGCCCCTACTACGACGTGATCCATGCCACCGACCGCGACATGCACCTGCGCCCCGACCCGTCCACCGTGCGCATCGTCCCATGGGCGACCGACCCGACCGCGCAGGTGATCCACGACTGCTTCGACCGCGACGGCGTGATGATCCCGTACGCGCCACGCTCGGTGCTGCGCCGCATCTGCGACCTCTACGACGCCGAAGGCTGGGCGCCGGTGGTCGCGCCCGAGCTCGAGTTCTATCTGATCGAGCGCAATGCCGATCCCAACACGCCGCTGCGCCCGCCCAAGGGCCGCAGCGGCCGCGCCGAAACCTCGCGGCAGGCGTATTCGATCGATGCCGTGAATGAATTCGACCCGCTGTTCGAGGACATCTACGCCTACTGCGAAAAGATGGAGCTGAACGTCGACACGCTGATCCATGAGGTCGGCGCCGGCCAGATGGAGATCAACTTCTTCCACGACCATCCACTGGGCCTGGCCGACGAGGTCTTCTTCTTCAAGCGCACGATCCGCGAGGCGGCAATGCGCCACGAGATGTACGCCACCTTCATGGCCAAGCCGATGTCCAACGAGCCGGGCAGCGCGATGCATGTGCACCAGAGCGTGGTCAACAAGGTCACCGGCAAGAACATCTTCAGCAACCCCGACGGCTCGCCGTCCAAGGAGTTCTACTGGTACATCGGCGGGCTGCAGAAATACACGCCTGCGGCGATGGCGCTGTTCGCACCCTACGTCAACTCGTACCGCCGACTCGCTCGCTCCACCGCTGCACCGATCAACATCCAGTGGGGCACCGACAACCGCACGGTCGGCATCCGGTCGCCAGTGGCCACGGCCGGGGCCCGGCGCATCGAGAACCGCGTGATCGGCGCCGATGCGAACCCCTACGTCGCCTTCGCGGCGACCCTGGCTTGTGGCTATCTGGGCATCAAGAACAAGATCGAGCCCGCCAGCGAGTGCAAGGGAGACGCCTACCTGTCGGAGTACCAGCTGCCTCGCTCATTGAGCGAAGCGCTGGGCTGGTTGGCCGACGAGAAGGATCTGCACGATGTGCTGGGAAAATCCTTCATCACCGTCTACTCCGAAGTCAAGGAAATCGAGCACGATGAATTCATGAAGGTCATCTCGCCGTGGGAGCGCGAACACCTGCTGCTCCACGTGTGATGGCCCCTGCCTGCGACATGTGCACCACCTGAACCCGATGGGAACCTCGATGAACGCCGTGCTCCAACCTGCCTCGACACGCACCACCGCCGAATGGCAGGCGGCCGACACCGCGCACTACCTGCACCCGTTCACCGACTTCAAGTCGCTGGCCGGCAAGGGCTCCAGGGTCATCACCCGCGCGGACAACATCTACCTGTGGGACAGCGAGGGCGCCAAGATCCTCGATGCGATGAGCGGCCTGTGGTGCGTGAACGTGGGCTACGGTCAGCAGGAATTGATCGATGCGGCCACGGCCCAGCTGAAACAGCTGCCGTTCTACAACTCGTTTTTCCAGACGGCCACGCCACCGGCCATCGAGTTGGCCGAACTGCTGGCCCAGGTCACGCCTCCGCAGTTCAACCACGTGTTCTTCTCCGGATCGGGCTCCGAAGGCAACGACACCGTGGTTCGGATGGTGCGACGCTACTGGGACGTGCTGGGCCAGCCCGAGCGCAGCGTCATCATCAGCCGCAAGAACGCGTACCACGGCTCGACGATGGCCGGCGCCTCGCTCGGCGGCATGAGCTACATGCACGCACAGGGCGGCCTGCCGATTCCCGGGATCGTGCACATGGAGCAGCCGTTCTGGTTCGCCCATGGCCACGGCAAATCCCGCGATGAGTTCGGCCTCGAAGCCGCCCGCTGGCTCGAAGCGAAGATCCTCGAAGTGGGCGCCGAGAAGGTCGCCGCCTTCATCGGCGAGCCGATCCAGGGCGCCGGTGGCGTGATCGTGCCGCCAGCCACCTACTGGCCCGAGATCCAGCGCATCTGCGATCAGTACGGCATCCTGCTGGTGTCCGATGAAGTGATCTGCGGCTTCGGTCGCACCGGCAACTGGTGGGGCTGCGAGACGATGGGTTTCCGGCCCGATCTGATGACCTTCGCCAAGGGCGTCACCTCAGGCTACATCCCGCTCGGCGGCGTGATGGTCGGCGACCGCATCGCCCGGGTGATGATCGACCAGGGCGGCGAATTCGAGCACGGCTACACCTACAGCGGCCACCCGGTGGCTTGCGCGGTGGCGCTTGCCAACATCCGGCTGATCCAGCGCGAAGGCCTGGTCGACAAGGTACGCACCGACACCGGCCCCTACCTGGCCGAACATTTCAAGGCGCTGGCCGAGCACCCGCTGATCGGCGAGGCGCAGTCGATAGGCCTGATGGGTGCGCTGCAGATCGTCAAGGACAAGGCCGCAGGCACCTGCTTCGACAGCGCGCTGGAGGTGGGCATGATCTGCCGGGGCCACTGTTTCGCCAACGGCCTGATCATGCGGGCCGTCGGCGACCGGATGATCATTGCGCCACCGCTGGTCATCACCCGCGCGCAGATCGACGACATGGTCGCACTGATTCGTTTCTGCCTCGACGCCACGCTGCGCGATCTGCAGCAGCGAGGCCTGATGTGAACCTCATGCAATGGCTCGCCAATTGCTTGTCATAGACACGGCACACTCTCACCCTCGATCAATCCCCTGTTGACGCAACGCCGTTTGGAGACTTCGCCATGATCCGATCGCCACTGAACCCGATGCTCAAGGTGCTGGCCACCCTGGTGACCACCGCAGTTGCCAGCTCCGCTGCGTGGTGGGCTGGCCCCGCCGCAGCGCAAGAGGAGGAGAAGGTACTCAACATCTACAACTGGTCGGACTACATCGCGCCGGACACGATCGCGAATTTCGAGAAGGAAACGGGCATCAAGGTCCGCTACGACAACTTCGACAACAACGAAATCGTCCACGCCAAGCTGGTTGCTGGCAAGACCGGCTACGACATCGTGGTGCCGTCGTCGAACTGGGCCAAGCTGCAGGCCGATGGCGGTTTGCTGGCCAAACTCGACAAGTCGCAGTTGCCCAACTACAAGAACCTCGACCCGGTCATCCAGGCGCAGCTCGCCAAGCTCGATCCAGGCAACGAGTACATGGTCAACTGGCTCTGGGGCTACACCACCGTCGGCATCAATGTCGACAAGGTCAAGGCGGCTCTGGGTGACCTGCCGATGCCGGCCAATGCCTGGGATCTCGTGTTCAAGCCCGAATACGTGTCGAAGCTGAAATCGTGCGGCGTCTCTTTCCTCGACTCTCCGACTGAAGTGGTGCCAGCCGCGCTGCACTACCTGGGCAAGCCGTCGTTCAGCAAAACGGCCTCCGACTATGCCGCCGCCGCGGCGCTGCTGAAGTCCATCCGCCCCAGCGTCACCTTGTTCAGCTCGTCGGGCTACATCAACGACATGGCTGGCGGCTCCATCTGCGTGGCATTGGGTTGGTCGGGTGACATCAACATCGCCCGTCAGCGCGCAATTGATGGCAAGACCGGACAGAAGATCGAGGCGCTGATCCCGAAAACCGGCGGGCTGCTGTTCTTCGACGTGATGGTGATCCCGGCCGACGCGCCACACCCTGGCAACGCGCTGAAGTGGATCAACTACATCCTGCGCCCCGAGGTGCATGCCTCGCTGACCAACAAGGTGTTCTACGCCAACCCGAATGCCGCCTCACGGCCTTTCGTCAAGCCCGAAGTTGCCAACAACCCGACCGTGTTCCTGTCCGAGCAGGACATGAAACTGATGGCCGCACCCGACTCGCTGGCCAACGACTTGCGCCGCCTGATGACACGAACCTACACCTCCTTCAAGACCGGCCTTTGACGACCTGACCCCATGGCGCCTTCCATGAGCAGCACGCCGACGAACGATCCGTCGAAATTCCTCCAGATCCGCAACGTCACCAAGGACTTCAGCGGCTACAAGGCCGTCAATGACGTCAGCCTGAACGTCGCCAAGGGCGAGATCTTCGCGCTGCTGGGCTCTTCGGGCTGCGGCAAGTCCACGCTGCTGCGCATGCTGGCGCGCTTCGAGACGCCGACCTCGGGCCAGATCCTGTTGAACGGGCAGGACCTCGAAGGCATGCCCGCCTACGAATGTCCGATGAACATGATGTTCCAGAGCTATGCGCTGTTCCCGCACATGACCGTGTGGGACAACGTGGCGTTCGGCCCTCGCCGTGCCGGCATGAGCAAGGACGAGGTGGCCGCGCGCGTCGAGGAGATGCTCAAGCTGGTGCAGCTCGGCAAGTTCGCCAAGCGCAAGCCACACCAGCTCTCGGGCGGCCAGCAGCAACGCGTGGCGCTGGCGCGCAGTCTGGCCAAGAAGCCGCAGCTGCTGCTGCTCGACGAGCCGCTCGGCGCGCTCGACAAGAAGCTGCGCGAGGAAACCCAGATCGAGCTGGTCAACATCATCGAGAACGTCGGCGTCACCTGCGTGATGGTCACCCACGACCAGGAAGAGGCGATGACGATGGCCTCACGGATCGCGGTGATGAGCGAGGGCCGCTTCCTGCAGGTCGGCGCGCCGAGCGACATCTATGAAACCCCGGCCACCCGCTTCGTGGCCGACTTCATCGGCAACGTCAACCTGATGGACGGCACGCTGACCGACGACCACCCCGATCACGTCGTGATCGAGTGCGCCGACTGCAAGCACTACGTCGGCCACGGCATCACCGGCAGCGAAGGCATGGCGGTCACGGTGGCCCTGCGTCCGGAGAAGATTCGCATCGGGCGTCAGCCCCTGCCGCCGAGCGACGGCGAGCCCGCTGGCGGCCTGAACCGGGTGAAGGGCACGATCAAGGACATGTCGTACTTCGGCAGCTTCACCGTCTACCACCTGGCACTCGCCAGCGGTCAGATCCTGAAGATCAGCGAAAGCAACACCCAGCGCCACCGAGACGACGAGCTGACCTGGGGCGACACCGCATGGGCCAGTTGGTCGCCGATGGCGCACGTGGTGCTGACCGCATGAACAAGCGCCTCGCCCGCTGGTTCAGTGGCCGATCGGCGGTGATCGGCATCCCTTACGGCTGGCTGCTGCTGTTCTTCCTGTTTCCGTTCCTGATCGTGATGAAGATCAGCGTGTCGGAGATGGAAACCGTCACCTTCAAGGACATCATCACCTACACCGATGGCGCGCTGGCGCTGACGCTGAAGTTCACCAACTACATCTTCATCACGCAAGACGATCTGTACTTCAAGACCTACCTCTCGAGCCTGAAGTACGCCGCGGTCACGACCGCCTTTTGCCTGGCCATCGGCTATCCCTTCGCCTATTTCATGGCACGCGCCAAGGCGACCGTTCAGCCTGCCCTGCTGATGCTGGTGATGCTGCCGTTCTGGACCTCCTTCCTGTTGCGTGTGTACGCCTGGAAGGGCTTGCTGAGCGAAAACGGCTGGGCGCACACCGTCCTGGTGGGCAGCGGCCTGGATCAGGTGCTGGCCTCTCTGGGCCTGATCTCGGCGCCAGGTCAGCTGATGAACACACCGTTTTCACTGGTGCTGGGCATGACCTATACGTACCTGCCCTTCATGATCCTGCCGCTGTATTCCAACCTGTCGAAGATGGATCTGCGGCTGCTCGAAGCGGCTGCCGACCTGGGCGCCACGCCTTTCGTCGCCTTCTGGAAGATCACTGTGCCGCTGTCGAAGGCCGGAATCATCGCCGGGTCGATGCTGGTGTTCATCCCGTGCGTCGGTGAGTTCGTCATTCCCGAACTGCTGGGCGGGCCGCAGACGCTGATGATCGGCCGCGTGCTGTGGGACGAGTTCTTCAGCAACAACGACTGGCCCATGGCGTCGTCGGTCGCGGTGGTGATGGTGCTGCTGATCATCGTGCCGCTGGCGATCTTCAACAAATACCAGGCCGAGGCCACGGAGGTGCGCAAGTGAACGCGGCCGTCTTCAACCGCTGGTTCGGCAAGAGCTGGCTGGCGCTGGGCTTTGCGTTCCTGTACCTGCCGATCATTGCGCTGGTGGTTTTCTCGTTCAACGACTCGCCGGTGCCCAACGCCTGGCGCGGCTTCACATTGCGCTGGTACACCGCGCTGGCCGCCGACAACGAGATGATCACGGCGTTCTTGCTGTCGATGAAGATCGCGTTCTTCACCGCCTGCGCCTCGGTGCTGCTGGGCCTGCTGGCGGCGTTCGCGCTGGTCAAGTACAAGCGCTTCACGGGCCGTACCCTTTTTTCCGGGATGGTGAACGCGCCATTGGTGATGCCGGAAGTCATCGTCGGCTTGTCGCTGCTGCTGATGCTGGTGTCGGTGCAGCGCGCCCTGGGCTTTCCGGAGCGCGGATCCCTGACCATCTGGATGGGTCACCTGCTGCTGGGCATGTCCTACGCCACGGTGGTGATCCAGGCGCGGCTGCAGGATCTGAACCCCCAGCTCGAAGAGGCGGCAATGGACCTGGGCGCGCGGCCCTGGCAGGTGTTCACGCTGGTCACGCTGCCGATGATCTCGCAGTCGCTGCTGTCAGCCTGGCTGCTGACGTTCACCCTGTCGCTCGACGACGTGGTGCTGTCGGCCTTCCTCTCCGGTCCGGGCTCGACCACGATGCCGCTGGTGATCTTCTCGCGCGCTCGGCTGGGGCTGAACCCGACAGTGAATGCGGTGGCGACGGTGATCGTCGTCGTCGTCGCCATCGGCGTGGTGGTCGCCAGCTATCTGATCGCCCGCGCTGAACGCAACCGCTCACTGGACGTCGCGGCCGCCAATCGCGCCAATTGAAACGCACCGAGTCTCTTCCCCTCCGATTCACCGACCGAGGATTGAACATGAAGCTCTGGCAACCCACTCTGCTGACCCTCGCCATCGCCGCCGCGCACCCGCTGCCCGCGGCAGCCGGTACCAACGATGAGTTGCTCAAGGAGTTGAGGGCGCTGCGCGACCGCGTGACTCAGCTGGAAGAAAAGCTGAAGTCGGTCGAGAAAGCCAAGGCCGTGACAGCGCCACCGGCACCTGTCGCCGTGGCGCCACCACCGCCGCCGGCGCCGGCGGGCATGACCCCCGACCAGGCCCGTGAGCTTTCAAGGCTTGCCGTCAAGGTCGACTCGCTCGAAGAGGCGCAGGAAAGCTCGTTTTCCAAGGGCATGACGATCAACGGCAGCATCGATCCGACCTTCATCTACAACCGCGCGCAGAACCGGGCGGGCTTTCAGCTGCTGAACCAGGTGCAGATCGGCCCCTACGCGTACGACAACTCGTTCTTTGGCACGGTCACGCTGGACATCCAGAAAGAACTCGAAGGCGGCACCAAGTTCCGGCTGACGCTCATGCCAGAGCGCGGCGTCGGATCGCAGATCAACTTCGCCTCGATCGTTCACGAGGCCAGCGTGTCGATCCCACTGGCGGGCGACAACACCCGTTTGATCGCCGGCCAGATCCCCGACTGGTCCGGCTATGAGTTGCTGCCTTCCAAGGACAACAAGCTCGTCACGCACAACCTCTTGTTCGACCTGATCGCACCGCTGGCCTACACCGGCGTCGGTCTGGAACTCACGCGCGGCGACTGGGTGATCAAGAGCATCGTCGGCAACTTCAACTCGACCAAGCGCGAGCCGAACGAAAAGTCGCCGATGCTGGCCTACCGTGGCGACTACTCGATCAACGAATACGCGGGCATCGGGTTCTCGGGCGTTCACGGCAAGGCCGCCAATCTGGTGAACGGCACCGGCGACACCGGACTGAACCTGTTCGAGGTTGATGGCTACTACACCCGCGGTGACTGGACTGCGCAGGGCCAGATCAGCTACGGGCAGCAGGCCAAGGCGGCCATTGCCACCAAGGCCGATGGCAGCCTGCAGACCGCCCGCTGGGTGGGTGTCTCGGGTCTGGCGGCGTACAAGTTCACGCCACGCCTGGAAGGCGTCGTCAGAGCAGATTACATCTACAACCGCAAGAATGGCGGCGGCTTGCTGGGCTTTGGCAACGACTCGCTGAACGGCATCGGACAGGGCTTTGTCGGCTATGACATCGACGGTGCGCCGCTGGCTGCCGACAGTCAACGCGGTGCGAATCGCTATGCCTTGAGCATCGGCGGCAATTACACCTTCAACGAATACACGATCTTCAAGCTGGAATACCGCTTCGACGGCGCGACCAAGCGGGTGTTCGAGTACGTGGACAACGGCACCTTCAAGAAGACCAACCACCTGTTGGGTGCGCAGATGGTCGTGAGCTTCTGATGAACCGCCCCACGGCACCCCGCGATTGGGCCGCGCTCGCCGCGGCGTGCCAGCCGGACGGGAGACTGCTGATCGACGGCGAGCGCCGGTCTGCAGCGGCCGGCGACACGTTTGCCTGCATCTCGCCGATCGACGGCCGGACGATCGCGCAGGTGGCACGCGGGCAGGCCACGGACATCGATGCCGCGGTCCGCTCGGCACGCCGGGCGTTCGACGATGGCCGTTGGGCGCACAAGCCGCCGGCGGTGCGCAAGAAGGTGCTGCTGCGCTTCGCCGAGAAAATACTGGCCGCGAAGGACGAGCTCGCACTGCTCGAAACGCTGGACATGGGAAAACCGATCCAGCACAGCCTGGGTGTCGATGTGCCCTCTGCCGCGCGCTGCATCGCCTGGTATGCCGAAGCGGTCGACAAGGTCTACGACGAGATCGCACCCACCGCACGCAGCGCACTGGCGCTGATCACCCGCGAGCCGATGGGCGTCATCGGTGCCGTCGTGCCCTGGAACTACCCGATGATCATGTCGGCCTGGAAGCTGGGGCCAGCCCTCGCAACGGGCAACAGCGTGGTGCTCAAACCCAGCGAGAAGTCCCCGCTGACGGCGCTCCGCCTGGCTGAACTGGCGATCGAGGCGGGCCTGCCGGAAGGCGTGTTCAACGTCGTGACGGGCTACGGTCACGAGGCCGGCGAGGCGCTGGCACTGCACATGGACGTCGATGCCATCGGCTTCACCGGCAGCACCCGCGTCGGCCGCAAGATGCTGGAGTACGCCGGTCGCAGCAACCTCAAGCGGGTCTACAACGAGTTGGGCGGCAAGTCGGCCTTTGTGGTGTTCGACGACTTCAACGACATCGCACGCGCCGCCAGTACGGTGGCGGGCAGCATGTTCTTCAACCAGGGCGAAAGCTGCAATGCGCCGTCGCGTGTACTGGTGCAGGACCGCGTGGCCGACGAGTTCATCGCCGCCGTCACCGCCGAGGTGCCCAAGTACCAGCCCGGTGACCCGCTCACCGGCTCGGCGCCGATGGGCGCGCTGGTCGACGATGGTCAATTGCGCACGGTGCTCGGCTACATCGATGCCGGCCACACGGAAGGTGCACGTCTGGTGGCTGGCGGCCGGCAGGTGCGTGGCGACAGCGGTGGCTACTTCGTCGAGCCCACGGTGTTTGACGGCGTGACCAACCAGATGCGAATCGCCCGCGAGGAAATCTTCGGGCCGGTGATGTCGGTGATCCGCTTCAAGACCGAGGCCGAGGCGATCGCCATCGCCAACGATTCGCCCTACGGGCTGCAGGCCAGCGTCTGGAGCCACCAGATCGACCGCGCCCACCGCACGGCGCGTGCGTTGCGTGCCGGCACCGTGCACGTGAACCAGTACGACGAAGACGACATCACCGTGCCCTTCGGCGGATTCAAGCAAAGTGGCAATGGCCGCGACAAGTCGTTGCACGCTTTCGACAAGTACACCGAGCTGAAGACGACGTGGATCAGGATCGATTAGCCCCCCAGTCGCTCACGCTCCTGCCCCAGGACCCGGACGGGGCCACTCCGTGTCCTTGGGGCGCCACCCAGCGGCCCGGCAAAGCCGGTTCCGCGGGCGTTGCTTGATCGGTCTGGTGCCAAGGAGAAATTGTGAATCACTCCCCAAACGAACAGTTGATGGCCCGCAAGGCCGCGGCCACGCCGCGCGGGGTGGGTGTGATGGGCACCTTCTTCGCCGACCACGCCGAGAACGCCGAGCTGTGGGACATCGAGGGGCGGCGCTACATCGACTTTGCCGGCGGCATCGCGGTGATGAACACCGGCCATCGGCACCCGAAGGTCATCGCGGCCATCGACGCCCAACTCAAGCGCTTTACCCATACCTGCTACCAAGTCGTGCCATACGAGGGCTACATTGCGCTGGCCGAAAAGCTCAACGCGCTGACACCCGGCACACACGCGAAGAAGACGGCGCTGTTCAGCACCGGCGCCGAGGCGGTCGAGAACGCCATCAAGATCGCCCGCGCCCACACGAAGCGCGCTGGCGTCATCGCATTCAGCGGGGCCTTCCACGGGCGCAGCCTGTTTGCGGTGGCGCTGACCGGCAAGGTGCAGCCCTACAAGGCGCAGTTCGGCCCCTTCCCGCCCGAGCTGTACCACGTGCCATTTCCTTGCCACTGCGCAGACCTCGACGAGGTCAAGAAGGCGGTGTATCAGCTGTTCAAGGCCGACATCGAACCCAGCCGCGTGGCGGCGATCATCTTCGAGCCGGTGCAGGGCGAAGGTGGCTTCAACGTGATCCAGGCAGCCGCCGTGCAATGGTTGCGCGAGCTGTGCGACGAGCATGGCATCGTGATGATCGCCGACGAGGTGCAGACCGGCTTCGGCCGCACCGGCAAGCTGTTCGCGATGCAGCACTTCGACGTGGTGCCCGACATCCTGATCAGCGCGAAATCGCTGGCCGCTGGCCTGCCGCTGTCGGCGGTCACCGGCCGCGCCGACATCATGGACGCGCCGAACCCCGGTGGCCTGGGCGGTACCTACGCCGGCAACCCGGTGGCAATCGCGGCGGCGCATGCGGTGATCGAGGTGATGGCCGAAGAAGGCCTGCCCGAACGCGGCCAGCAGTTCGGCGATCGCCTCAAGGCGTTGCTGAACGGCTTGCGTGCCGAGGTGGCGCAGATCGCCGACGTGCGCGGGTTGGGCGGCATGGTCGCCGTTGAATTCAATCGGGCGGGTACCGACGAGCCCGATGCCGATTTCACCAAGCGCGTGCAGACCGCCGCCTTGAAGCGCGGGCTGATCTTGCTGACCTGCGGGGTCTACGGCAATGTCGTGCGATTCATGTTCCCGCTGACGATCCCGACGGCGCATTTCGACGAAGCGCTGGACATGCTGACCGCGGCGTTGCGTGATGCCGTCCGGCCCGCGTGAGGCCATGAAAGCGCCCGCGGCCGACATCACGCCTGCCACCTTTCAGACCCTGCGCGAGCGCCTCGCCGCCGACGGCGTACACAGCCTGCTGGCGCAGTTCACCGACGTGCACGGCGTCGCGCGTGGCAAGCTGGTGCCGTTGAACCAGCTGGAATTGCTGATGACCGAAGGCGTCGGTTTCGCCGGCCCGTCGATCTGGGGCACCGGCCTGCCGCGCACCGGGCCGCGCGCCGAGTATTACGGCCGTGGGCAGATGAGTTCGCTCGGCGCCCTGCCCTGCGCTCTTCCGTGGTTACCCGGCATCGCGCGTGTGGTGTGCGACGGCTACGTGGCAGGCGAGCCCTTCGACGCCTGCCCGCGTCAGGTGTTGAAGCGGCAGATCGCACGCCTGGCCGAACGCGGCTGGGCTTTGCGCACTGGCATCGAACCCGAGTTCTTCCTGCTCCGCCGCACGGCTGACGGCTTCGAGCCCGCCGACCCGCACGACCGGCTCGACAAGCCGTCTTATGACCTGAAAAGCCTTCCGCGCCAGCGCGAGTTCCTGCATCAGTTGGCCGACGGCCTGACCCGCTGCGGTCTCGACGTGTTTCAGATCGACCACGAGGACGCACACGGCCAGTACGAGCTGAACTTCCACCATGCCGACGCGCTCGCCAGCGCCGATCACCTGATGCTGTTCAAGCTGGCCGCTCAGGCGCTGGCGGAGCAGCACGGCATGGTGTTCTCGATGATGCCCAAGCCGTTTGCCAATCAGCCCGGCAGCGGCATGCATTTCCATGTGTCGCTGTGGAGCGCCACGGGCGCAGGCCGTACCGCGCTCGATGCGCGCTGCGTGTTCGACGACGCGTCGCAAGATCTGTCCTTGCTCGGCCGTCAGTTCACGGCCGGCGTGCTGCACCACGCCGACGCGCTGTGCGCCATCGCAGCGCCCACGGTCAACAGCTACAAGCGATTGACCGTGGGAGAGTCGATCACCGGCACGACCTGGGCACCGGCCTATGTGGCGCATGGGCCGAACAACCGCACGGCCTTGATCCGCACGCTGAAGGGCCGCATCGAATGGCGTGTGCCCGATGCCTCGGCCAACCCGTATCTGGCCACCGCCGCGCTGATCGCTGCCGGCCTCGACGGCATCGATCGCGCGCTCGATCCCGGCCCGGCCTGCACCGACGACCTGTTCCAGCTGAGCCTGCCGCAGATACGCGACCGAGGCATCGCGGTGCTGCCGCAAAGCCTGGCAGCAGCCCTCGATGCGCTGGAGGGCGACAGCGTCATCTGCGGTGCCCTCGGCGACACGCTGTCGCGCGAATTCCTGCGCCTGAAGCGCGCTGAATGGACGGACTACGCGCGGCATGTCAGCCCCTGGGAGATGGCGCGCTATGCCGACGCGTTCTGAGCGCCACCGCTCAGGGTAATCACCCCCGACACGTGCCCCGCGGGTGCGCTAATTTCCGGATGTGCTCAATCGAGCCTGTGTCGCGCCGAATGGCGCGTGCGTAGTCGGGCTCATCCATCCACTCCAAAAATGGGGGATCGATGCCATGACACTGCGCTCACACGACGCGACACACACCGCCGTCCTGCGCTTCGATGCCGACGTTGGACCGCAAACCGTCACGGCATTCATTTCGCATGCAGCGCTGAGCGCGCGGTACGGCGGGATCGACGAATCGTCCGCCGACATGCGCACCGTCGTCTCGGAACACCGATCCGAGATTGCCGCGGCCATCGCCCGCCGGGTCGAAGCAGGCGCTCGACAGCCGGTGGTCCTGCTGGCCTCAGACCTCTGTGTGCCCGACCGGGCGGAGTGCCTCGCCAGCGGCTGTTGCTGATCGCGCGGCACTCGACACCGCAGCAGGGGTGTCTCCCTTGCGCCGATGATCGGACCACACTTGTCGCCGATGCCGTGCGCCCGGCGTACCGCTCCACAGCCCCAGCATGTGCCGCGAAGCGCGTGACCACGGCTCGCCCTGCGCCACCAGACGGTTCATGTAAGCGACCATCGCCGCCTCGACCTCGTCGCGGCCCAAACCCGATGGCGCATCGCCAAAGTGCCGCTCGTCCCATCCTGCCAGCCACCAGGGCCGGTGGTAGGCCTCACGGCCCAGCATCACGCCATCGACGTGTTGCAGGTGCTCGGTGATCTGCTCGTCGGTGGTCACCCCGCCGTTGAGCACGATGGTGAGTGCCGGAAAGTCTCGCTTGAGTCGATAGACCGTCTCGTAGCGCAGCGGCGGCACCTCGCGGTTTTCCTTCGGCGACAAGCCTTTCAGCCAGGCATTGCGCGCATGGACGATGAACACCGCACAGCCAGCGTCGGCCACGGCGCCGACGAAGTCCCTGACGAAGTCATAGCTTTCGCTGCGATCGATGCCGATGCGATGCTTCACCGTGACCGGGATCGACACGGCATCGCGCATCGCCTTCACGCCGTCGGCCACCAGCGCCGGTTCGGCCATCAGGCAGGCACCGAACGCGCCGCGCTGCACTCGCTCGCTCGGGCAACCGCAATTGAGGTTCACCTCGTCGTAACCCCATTGCTCGGCCAGCCGCGCGCCATGCGCCAGGTCAGCCGGCTCGCTGCCACCGAGTTGCAAGGCCACCGGGTGTTCTTCGGCGCTGAAGTCGAGGTGACGAGCCACATCGCCATGGATCAGCGCACCCGTGGTCACCATCTCGGTGTACAGCCGTGTGCGCCGTGTGAGCAGTCGGTGAAAGACGCGGCAGTGCCGGTCAGTCCATTCCATCATCGGCGCAATGGACAGACGCCACGGGTTTGGGGCTGGAAGGGAATGCGGAGACATCGTCATGGTCGATCGGGGCGATTGGGACTGGACCGATCTTGGAGATTCCAGCGACACGGCGCGCGCATGGTAATCAATGCGCTTGGGAGGGCTCTGCCTGGTCGGATCTGGGTGTCGGCTCACGCAACAGCCAGCACACGATGCCGAGCACCAGTGTGACGATGGCCAGCGCGGCAATCGTCGATGCTGGCGTGCTGGACGCATCGAGGATGACGAACTTCCGGCTGATCGCGAGCAAGGCGATCAACAGCACGGTGCGAACCTGAACGATGCTTTCCCGGCGCAGTGCCGCGCGGACGATCGAGTGCTTGAACTCCATCGCGATGAGCACGGTGAAGATGGCACCGAACAGCGACTGGAACACCTCGTGGTCAAGCGGGTCGATCGCGCCGCCGATCAACAACGGCACCACCCGGCGATACAGCTGCAGCAGCGCCATCAAGATGATGCCCGCAATGATCAGACTCAGCGCCAGCACGACCAGCTGTTCGAAGCGCTCGTACGCATTCATCAGGCGCCATTGGAGCCGGAACTCGGTCAGCGCTGTCGGGCGCTCGTTCGATGTGGAAGGGTTGGGCGACACCACAGCGATCGGAAGGTCTGGTGGACAAAATGAGATGCCCGGCCCAGCCGGGGCCGGGCCGGGGAACGTCATTCCGGACAGTCAGCCCGCGGTGACGGCGATGCGCCGCGCGCGCGCCGCGTCGGTCTTGGGCAGTTCGATGCGCAGCACACCATCGCGGTAATGGGCCTTCGTCTTGTCGGCCTGTACCGCGGCGGGCAGTACCACCTCGCGACGGAAGCTGCCGTAGGCGCACTGCACCACGCTGTAACGCCCGCGCGTGATTTCGCGGTCCGATCGCTTTTCGCCCCACACGCTGAGCGTGTCGCCGTGCAGCTCGATGTTGAAGTCTTCTCGCCGCAGGCCGGGTGCCTCGATGCGCACGATCACGGTGTCGTCGTCATCGAAGACATCTGCGGCCATGAATGCCCACCTGCCAAAAGACACGGGGCCGTGGTCTCGCTCGTCGGCACCCGTTGGTGAGATCGACTTCTCCGTCGCGGACTGCGCGGGCCGGAACCGCGTCAGCGCGCCGCTGGCGCGGGCACCGAGTTCACGCCAGCCTTCTGCCAGCGACTCCCAGGCCTGATCCGCGCCCTGCTTGAATTGCTCTGCAAGCTTGGTCATGGTTCTTCCTTTCGAAAGTTCGCCTCAGGTCGCGCCTGCCGCTGCGCTCACCCCGCCGAAACGGGGATCCGACGCGGCTGGGCGTGTGCCTGCTTGGGTATGCGCAACGTCAGCACCCCGTCCTTCAGGTTGGCTTCGATGCGCGCCGTGTCCAGTTCACGGCTCAGCGTGAAGCTGCGGCGAAAACGGGGCACGCGCACCTCGGCATAGACCGCTTCCAGTCCTTCGGGTGTCAGGGGCCGTACGGCACCCTCGATCAGCAACGCATCGCCTTCGATCTTCAGGTCCAGCAGGTCCTTGGTCACGCCAGGCATGTCGGCCAGCAGCGTGATGCCTGCGGCGTCTTCGAACACGTCGACCGCAGGCAACACGGCACGCTGAGGCTCCTGATCGGCGTGTGCGTCGGTTGCGGCACGGGTGATGGAGTTGTTGTCGCTCATGATGATTTCTCCTCGGGCGTCGGGCGCGTCACTGCACTGTGATGCGCTTGGGTTGGGCAGACTCGCGGCGGGCCACGCTGACTTGCAGCACACCGTCTCGGTAGCTGGCGTGGACGTGCCCCGGATCGACATCGTCGGGCAGCGAGATGGCACGTGTGAAGCTGCCACTGCTGCGCTCGCGGGTGTAAACCTGAACCTTGGGGTCGTCTGTCGGGATCCCCGAGGCACGCTCGCCGGAAATGCGCAGCACGCCCCGATCGAGCGTGACCTCGATCTTGGAAGCGTCCAGCCCAGGAGCGAACGCATAGATTTCGACACTGGTGGGCGTGCGGCCCACGTTGACCGCCGGCAGGGTTCCGGGGGCGACCGAGCGGATACTGGTGGGCAGACCCGAGACGCCAAACACGTCATCGAGTTCACGACGCAGCCGCTCGAACTGACCGAACAGGTGGTTCGGATGGGTCAGGATCGATTCGTACATGGTGTGTGTCCTCCGATTCAATGATTGACACCGGCAGGAGACCAGGACCCGCCGGCTCACTGAAAAAATAGGGGTGCCCCTGTCGCTTTCAAGGGCTGCCGTTCGCCTGTGCGGGCGCACAGGCGGTGCGCGGCTTTACTTCACTGGGATCGTGATCGACCGGTCGATGGGCACCACGGTCACGCTGTTCTGGGGCGAGCCGTCGATCAGACGATCGGAGTAGGTTAGGTAGACCAGCGCATGACGCTTTTCATCCACCATGCGCACCACACGCAGCTTCTTGAAGACCAGCGAGATGCGCTCGGTGAACATCTCTTCCTGGCTTTTCACCGGCTCGGTGAAGCTGATCGGGCCGATCTGACGGCAGGCGATCGACGCTTCCGACTTGTCTTCGGCCAGTCCCAGCGCGCCCTTGATGCCCCCGGTCTTGGCCCTGGAGACATAGCAGGTCACGCCACTCACCTTCGGATCGTCGTGGGCATCGACGACGATCTTGTGATCGGGGCCGACCAGCTTGAACACCGTGTCGACTTCGCCGATGGTGTCGGCCATTGCCGAAAAGGAGCCGGCGGCGAGCAGGCAGAACAGAGTGCGTTTCATGTCCAGAGTGTTTGCTGGCAAAGACCCCAGGCAACAGACACCGCCGCGCCTGCGGTCTCATGAGGCCCCTTGCGGAGCCTTGATTGGTGGAACCGGGGGGAATCGAACCCCCGTCCGCAAGCCATCATCAGGTAGTTCTACATGCGTAGCTGACTGATTTGGATTTAAAGGTGATCACCGCGCAGCAGCACGCTGAAACCACCTCGATTCACTTAGTTTGATCCTGCACCGAATGACGCGGCGCAGGACGAGCCCATGTGTATGACTTCGCAGCCCTTGGGTTACCCCTCAGGCCCAGCCCATCGGCCAACTGTTGCGAAGCTCGCCGGTTTTAAGCGGCGAGAGCGTACGTAGAGTCGTTCGCAGTTACTTTGTTTCCAGTGGTTTTACGAGCGAACTGGTGCTCGGCATGCCCTAGTCCAAATCCGCACCCACGTCGAAGCCAGGTCGGTCCCAGAGCTTCTGAGTTTAGGCCATCCTCAGCAATTGCAAGATGTCCATCGCCTGGCCGACGGTGTGATGCGCACCCCAGGCCTCGACCGGATCGCCCGTGCCGAGATAGCCCCAGGTCACGGCCACGGTGAGCATGCCCGCGGCGCGGCCGGCCTGGACATCGCGCGCATCGTCGCCCACGTACAGGCAACGAACCGGCTCGATCTGCATGCGACGAGCCGCTTCCAGCAGTGGTTCTGGGTGCGGCTTCGCATGGGGCGTGCTGTCCCCGCCGATCACCACGGCGGCGCGGTCGTACAAGCCGAGTGCGCGTGTGACCGGCTCGGCGTAGCGAATCGCCTTGTTGGTGACGATGCCCCAAGGCACAGCGCGCGCATCAAGCGCGTCGAGCAGCGGGCGAACATGCTCGAAGACGCGGGTTTCGTTCGTCAATCGCAAGGCATAACGGTCCAGGAATTCATCGCGCAGCGCGATGAATTCATCGTCGCCAGGCACCACCCCGAAGGCTTCGCCGACCAGGCCACGGGCGCCGGAGCCAACCGTGGCGCGCAGCCGGTCGTAAGGTGCATCAGGCAAGCCGCGGGCGCGGCGCATTTCGTTGGCAGCCCCGGCCAGATCGGGCGCGCTGTCGATCACGGTGCCGTCCAGATCGAACAGCACGGCGGCAAAGTCATGCTTCATCGGGTGGTGCTCATGCCGGCTTGCGGCAGGCCAGCATGTAGTTGACGCTGGTGTCGTCAGACAGCCAGTAGCGACGTGTGAACGGGTTGTATTCGAGCCCGCTGGACTCGGTAACGTTCAGGCCCGCTGCTCGGCAATGCGCGGCCAGCTCGCTCGGCTTGATGAATTTCACGTATTCATGCGTGCCTTTAGGCAACAACTTGAGCACATGCTCCGCACCGACGATTGCGAACAGGAACGACTTGAAGTTGCGGTTCAAGGTCGAAAAGAACAACCACCCCCCGGGCTTGCACAGTGCCGCGCATGAAGCGACCACGGAGGCTGGATCGGGCACATGTTCGAGCATCTCCATGCACGTGACGATGTCGAACTGGCCGGGCATGTCGGCGGCGAGCGATTCAACGGCCACTTCGCGGTACTCGACCGACGGCGTGCCCGCTTCCAGTGCATGCAGCATGGCCACGCGCAGGGCCTTGGTCGATAAATCGATGCCGAGCACGTTGGCGCCGCGGCGAGCCATCGCGTCCGACAGGATGCCACCACCGCAGCCCACATCGAGCACGCGCTTGCCAGACACACGGGCACGTTGGTCGATCCAGTCCAGTCGCAAGGGGTTGATCTGGTGCAGCGGTCGGAATTCGCTTTCGGTATCCCACCAGCGGTGGGCCAGATCGCTGAATTTGGCGAGCTCTTGGGGATCGGCGTTGATGGTCATGAGAAGAATGGTATCCAAACAAAAAACCCCGCCGAAGCGGGGTTTGATGACATCCACTGAGGTGGATTACTTCGGCGCGGCCTTGGTACCGACCACTTCGATCTCGACGCGGCGGTTCTTGGCGCGGCCGTCGGCCGTCTTGTTGTCGGCGACAGGCTGCTTTTCGCCCTTGCCTTCGGTGTAGACGCGGTTCTTGTCGACGCCCTTGCCGATCAGATACGACTTGACGGCTTCGGAACGACGCACTGACAGCGCCTGGTTGTAGGCATCGGTACCGATCGAGTCGGTGTGGCCGACGGCGATGATGACTTCCAGGTTGATCGAGCCGAGCTTGCTGACCACGTCGTCGAGCTTGGCCTTGCCTTCTGGCTTGAGCACCGACTTGTCGAAGTCGAAGAAGGCGTCGGCAGCGAAGGTGACCTTCTCGCTGACGGGCGCCGGAACCACGGCCGGGGCGGCAGGGGCTGGCGTCGCGGCAGGCGCGGCAGGTGCTTCTGGAGCAGCGGCCGGAGGCGCCTTCAGCGCACCGTCGCATTCGGCCACTGCGGTGGCTGGCGTCCACAAGTTATTGCGCCAGCAGTATTCGTTGGTGCCATTTTTCCAGACGATACCGTCCGCGCTTCTCCAGTTGTCGATGACCTGGGGAGCCTTGGTGGGCGCTGGTGCACCCGTGCCTTGGGTGGCGCAGCC
Source organism: Burkholderiales bacterium PBB1 (assembly GCA_002255905.1). Classification (GTDB taxonomy): domain Bacteria; phylum Pseudomonadota; class Gammaproteobacteria; order Burkholderiales; family Burkholderiaceae_C; genus PBB1. The sequence goes on along the minus strand of NKIN01000002.1, from coordinate 550,909 downwards.
GCCGAGCGCAGCGATGGCGACCAGCACAGCCAGGCTATTCAATTTATTCATGGTTTCTTATCTCCAGAGAAAGTGCGATCAGATCGTTTTCAAACTACGGTGAATTCAAGGGCTTCGGGTCGTTTTCAACTCGAACAGCCGCAAAAAATTCATTGTGCCATAGGGTATTCACGATCCTACCTGCCCTTGTGACAGTGGCAGGGCACCTCGGAATTTGTTGTCTATTCGCAACGATGACCGACACCTACAATGAGGGTCCCGGCGTGATGGAACGCCCTACGCCGAAGCCCCGAAACGTGCACCACGCCTGCTTTTTCGCATGAGTCAGTTCGCCAAAGAAACCCTCCCGATCAGCCTCGAAGAGGAAATGCGGCGCTCGTATCTCGACTACGCGATGAGCGTGATCGTGGGTCGTGCACTGCCCGATGCACGTGATGGCCTCAAACCGGTGCATCGGCGCGTGCTGTACGCGATGCACGAGTTGAACAACGACTGGAACCGGCCTTACAAGAAGTCGGCGCGCATCGTCGGTGACGTGATCGGCAAGTACCACCCGCACGGCGACCAGTCGGTCTACGACACCATCGTCCGAATGGCGCAGGATTTCTCGCTGCGCCACATGCTGGTTGACGGCCAGGGCAATTTCGGCTCGGTCGACGGCGACAACGCCGCCGCCATGCGCTACACCGAAATCAGGCTGGCCAAGATCGCCCACGAGATGCTGGCCGACCTCGACAAGGAAACCGTCGACTTCGGCCCGAACTACGACGGCAGCGAAAAAGAGCCGCTGGTGCTGCCGAGCCGGCTGCCGAACCTGCTGGTCAATGGCTCGGGCGGCATCGCAGTCGGCATGGCGACCAACATCCCGCCGCACAACCTGAACGAGGTCGTCGACGCCTGCCTGCACTTGCTGAAGAACCCGCAAGCCTCCATCGATGAACTGATGGAGATCATCCCGGCGCCAGACTTCCCGACGGCCGGGATCATCTATGGCCTGACCGGTGTGCGGGATGGCTACCGCACCGGGCGCGGTCGCGTGGTCATGCGCGCGAAATGCCACTTCGAAGACATCGACAAGGGCCAGCGCCAGTCGATCATCGTTGACGAGATTCCGTATCAGGTGAACAAGAAGAACCTGCTCGAACGCATGGCCGAGTTGGTGCACGAGAAGAAGCTGGAAGGCATCAGCCACATCCAGGACGAGTCCGACAAGGACGGCATGCGCGTGGTGATCGAGCTCAAGCGCGGTGAAGTCCCCGAGGTGGTTCTGAACAACCTCTACAAGCAGACGCAGTTGCAGGACACCTTCGGCATCAACATGGTGGCGCTGGTCGACAACCAGCCGAAGCTTTGCAATCTGAAGGACCTGATCGAGGTCTTCCTGGAACACCGCCGCGAAGTGGTGACGCGCCGCACGGTGTTCGAGCTCCGCAAGGCCCGCGAGCGCGGGCATGTGCTGGAAGGTCTGGCGGTGGCGCTGGCCAACATCGACGAGTTCATCGAGACCATCAAGGCCTCGCCGACCCCACCGGTCGCCAAGGCCGCACTGATGAGCAAGAGCTGGGACTCGGCCATGGTGCGCGAGATGCTGGCACGGGCCGAAGGCGAGACACCGGGCGGACGCGATGCATTCCGCCCCGAGGGCCTGCCGAAGAGCTTCGGCCTGCAGTCTGATGGCCTGTATCGCCTGAGCGAAGACCAGGCTGGCGAAATCCTGCAGATGCGCCTGCAGCGCCTGACCGGGCTGGAGCAGGACAAGATCATCAGTGAATACAAGGAGGTGATGACCACCATCGCCGACTTGCTGAACATCCTGGCGACGCCCGAGCGCGTCACAGCAATCATTGGCGACGAGCTGGCCACGATCAAGCAGGAGTTCGGCCAGACAAAGCTGGGGGCGCGCCGCAGCCACATCGAGCACAATGCGCAGGACCTCGGTACCGAAGACCTGATCACGCCGACCGACATGGTCGTCACGCTCAGCCACACCGGCTACTTCAAGAGCCAGCCGCTGGCCGAGTACAGCGCACAACGGCGCGGTGGCCGCGGCAAGCAAGCCACGCAGACCAAGGAAGACGACTGGATCGAGCAGTTGTTCATCGCGAACACGCACGACTACATCCTGTGCTTCACCAACAAGGGCCGCGTCTACTGGCTGAAGGTCTGGGAAGTACCGCAAGGCTCGCGCAATTCGCGCGGCAAGCCGATCGTCAACATGTTCCCGCTGCTGCCGGGCGAGAAGGTCAACGTGGTGCTGCCACTGACGGGCGAGGCACGCACCTTCCCTGCCGAGCGTTTCGTGTTCATGGCAACTGCCAAGGGCACGGTGAAGAAGACCTCGCTCGATGAGTTCAGCAACCCACGCAAGGCCGGGATCATCGCGGTAGACCTGGACGAAGGCGACTTCCTGATCGGCGCGGCCATCACGGACGGCCAGCACGATGTGATGCTGTTCAGCGACGCTGGCAAGGCGGTGCGATTCGACGAGAACGATGTGCGCCCCATGGGCCGCAACACCCGCGGTGTGCGCGGCATGATGCTCGACGAGGCCAACAGCGTCATCGCCATGCTGGTTGCCGAAGACGAAACCCAAAGCGTGCTGACTGCCACCGAGAACGGCTACGGCAAGCGCACCAGCATCGTCGAGTACACCCGCCACGGCCGCGGCACCAAGGGCATGATCGCCATCCAGCAAAGCGACCGCAACGGCAAGGTCGTTGCCGCCACGCTGGTGCGGCCGGACGACGAGATCATGCTGATCACCGACAAGGGCGTGCTGGTGCGCACACGCGTATCCGAAATCCGCGAGCTGGGTCGCGCCACGCAGGGTGTGACGCTGATTGCACTGGACAGTGGATCCACCCTGAGCGGTCTGCAGCGCATCGTCGAGAACGACGTCAATGCAGAAGGCGCATCGGACGCTGCAACCGACCCATCAACCGGCGACGACAACGGCTCGCCCCCCACCGAGACCCCATGATGAAACGACTCCTCGCGCTGACTGCCCTGTGCTTTGCCATGCACGCACAGGCACAAACCGCAGCCGCTGCGCCCGCTTCAGCGCCAACCTCTGCCGCGAAGAAAGAGCTCGTCAAGAAGCTGCTGCAACTGCAGCAAGCCAACTTCGACGGCTTGTCACGCAGCATCGTGGAACGGCCCGCGATCCAGCTGATGCAGGCCGCGGCGCAGGCCTTGCAGACCCAGGTACCGGCAGAAAAGCGCGACGCCACTGGCAAGCAGATCGAGGCCGACGTCAAGAAGTTCGTCGATGAGTCTTCGACCCTCGTGCGCGAACGCACCACGATGCTGGTTCCGTCGACCTTCGGCAGCGGCCTGGAGGAGAAGTTCACCGAGGACGAGCTCAGGCAGTTCATTGCCTGGACCGAATCGCCGGTCAACAAGAAATTCCAGCAGCTGCTGCCCGACATCCAGACCTCCTTCATGCAGAAGCTGGCCACCGAAACATCGCCTCTGCTCGACCCGAAATTCCGGGCTCTTCAGCAGAAGGTACGCACGACACTGACCACGGCCATCGGCACCCTGTCCACTGGAGCAGCCCCAACCAGCTCGCCTGCAAAAACGACCGGCAAGTAGATCGTCCATGGTCCGACCGTTCAATTTTTCGGCCGGCCCGGCTGCACTCCCGCTGGAAGTGCTGGAGCAGGCCGCAGCCGAGATGCTCGACTGGCACGGCAGCGGCGTCAGCGTGATGGAGATGAGCCACCGCGGACGCGACTTCATGTCGATCTGCGAACAGGCCGAGCACGATCTGCGCGACTTGCTGGCGGTACCGGCATCGTTTCGCATCCTGTTCATGCAAGGCGGCGGTCTGGGCCAGAACGCGATCGTCCCGATGAACCTGATGGCCCGTTCGGCAAGCCGAACGGCCGATTTCGTGCTGACCGGCTCGTGGTCGATCAAGTCTCAGGCTGAAGCGCGGCGATATGGCGAAGCGCACGTGGCCGCCAGGCTGAGCGACGAACGCCCGATGCGCCTGCCCCCGCCGTCGTCATGGCAACTCAGCGCCAACACCTCGTACGTGCACGTGTGCAGCAACGAAACCATCGATGGCATCGAATTCCAGGACTTGCCTGATCTGAGTGCGCTGGGATGCGACGCCCCGCTGGTGATCGATTGCTCATCGCACATCGCCTCGCGCCCGATCGACTGGACGCGCGTCGGCCTCGCGTACGCCGGCGCACAGAAGAACATCGGCCCAGCCGGCTTGACGCTGGTGATCGTGCGCGAAGACTTGCTGGGCCACGCGTTGTCGATCTGCCCCTCGGTGTTCGACTACCGCACCGTCGCCGATCAGGGCTCGATGTTCAACACCCCACCCACCTACGCGATCTATATCGCCGGGCTCACCTTCCAGTGGCTGAAGCGGCAGACCGAGTCCGGGTTGCACGGGTTGGCAGCCATCGAGGCTCGCAACATCGCGAAGGCGAAGCTGCTGTACGACTGCATCGATGGCTCCAAGCTGTACCGCAATCAGATCGACCCGAGTTGCCGCTCCCGAATGAACGTCCCGTTCTTCCTGGCCGACGAGTCACTGACCGAGCCCTTCCTGGTGCAGGCGCGCGAGGCCGGCTTGTTGCAACTCAAGGGGCACAAATCGGTGGGTGGCCTGCGGGCGAGCCTGTACAACGCGATGCCGATCGAGGGCGTGCAAGCGCTGGTCCAACACATGCATGCGTTCGAGTCGCACCATGTCTGAGCCCACCGCCCCGCCCCATCCCGAACTGCTGTCACTGCGCACGCAGATAGACGCGCTCGACCGCGAGCTGCTGGCGCTGCTGAACCAGCGCGCGGCGCTGGCGCTGAAGGTCGGCGAGGTGAAAAAGAAAGAAGGTTCGGTGGCCTTCCGCCCGGAGCGTGAAGCCCAGGTGATCGACGGTTTGAAAGCCGGCAACGCAGGGCCCCTGGCCTCGGACAGCGTCGCACCGATCTGGCGCGAGATCATGTCAGCCTGTCGTGCGCTGGAAACACCCACGCGGGTGGCCTACCTGGGTCCGGCCGGGACCTTCAGCGAAGCCGCCGCCCTCGGGTTTTTTGGCTCATCCATCGTCAAGGTGCCTTGCAGCAGCATCGACGAGGTGTTCCGCTCGACCACTGCCGGCGTAGCCGATTTCGGCGTGGTGCCAGTCGAGAACTCCACCGAGGGCGTGGTCGCACGCTCGCTTGATCTGTTCCTGACCACTCCGCTGTTCATCATCGGCGAGACCAGCCTGTTCGTGCGCCACAACCTGCTGCGCCGGGAAAATTCGCTGGACGGCATCGAGGCTGTCTGTGCCCATCCGCAGGCGCTGGCGCAGTGCCAGGGCTGGCTCAACACCCACCTGCCGAATGTCGAGCGTCGACCGGTCTCGAGCAATGCGGAAGGCGCGCGGCTGGCCAGCCTGGATGCCCGCCTCGCGGCGGTGGCCGGCGACCGCGCGGGCAGCGAGTTTGGCCTGCATGTGGTGTCACCCGCGATCCAGGACGACGCCCACAACCGCACCCGCTTCGCGGTGGTCACCGACCCGCAGCGCCACCCGCAGCCGCAGGCCTCGGGACACGACTGCACCAGCCTGGTTGTCTCGGTGGTGAACCGGCCCGGCGCGGTCTACGACATGCTGATGCCCTTGAAGGCGCACGGCGTGTCGATGAGTCGCTTCGAGTCGCGCCCGGCCCGCTCCGGCCAATGGGAGTACTACTTCTACATCGACGTGCAAGGCCACCCCAGCCAGCCCGAGGTCGCCCAGGCATTGCAGGAGTTGCGCAGCGTCTGCGCGTACTTCAAGCTGCTAGGCACCTACCCGATCGACGTGCACTAGGATGAAGCTTGCCATGTTTAGGACAGCGTTCAGCCCGTCGCGGTCGTTAGCGTACATAGTTCCGCAAGCATCGGTCTGCGCCAGCGGAGGCTACCGGCTGACCGGCTCCGCTCATGTCCCCCGGGCCGGTTCACTGCCCATGCGCTTCGAGCCGACAACCGGCCCGGGGGACATGAACGGAACACGGCACCCCGCCGCAGCGCTCTCGCGCAGAACCAGATCTGCTACCCGTTTCCATGCGTCGCAGGTCGTGCGAAGCACGGTGGAACACTGACATGTTCAATCAGCTGGGCGTCATCGGCTGTGGCCTGATGGGCGGATCGTTCGCGCTCGCGTTGCGTCGGGCTGGGTTGGTCAAGCGCGTGGTGGGCTACAGCAAGTCGCCTTCGACCACCGAAAAGGCGCGGCGCATGGGCGTGATCGACCAGTCTGCCGAATCGGCACTGCTGGCAGTGTCGGGCTCGGACATCGTGCTGATGGCGGTGCCCGTGTCCGCCAGCGAGGCCACCTTCCGCGCGATCCGCCACCTGATCGAACCCGGCGTGCTGCTGATGGACGTGGGTTCGACCAAGCGCGATGTCGTCGATGCCGCACGCCGCGTGCTGAAGGAAGCACTGCCCAATTTCGTCCCGGCGCACCCGATTGCGGGCAAGGAAGTCGCTGGCATCGAACACGCCGACGCCACGCTGTACCAAGGCCGGCAGGTCATCCTGACCCCCCTGCCGCAGACCGAGCCCAGCCTGATCCAGAAGGCCACCGATGTCTGGGCAGCGGTTGGCTCGCAGGTCTTGCGCATGACGCCCGAAAACCACGATGCCGCTTTCGCGGCCGTCAGCCACCTGCCACACCTGCTGGCCTTCGCCTATTTCAACGGCGTTGCAGGGCAACCGGCCGCGCGTGACTTCCTGTCGCTGGCGGGTCCGGGCTTTCGCGATTTCACCCGCATCGCAGCCAGCGACCCGACCGTCTGGCGTGACATCCTGCTGGCCAACCGCGAAGAACTGCTGAAGCAGACGAAGCAGTTCCGGCAGGCGCTCGACGCGATGGAGTACGTGATGGGCAGTGGCAACGCCGACGCCCTCGAACAACTGATCCGCGCCGCCTCGACGGCACGCGGTGGTTGGACCATGAACACCGGCAAGACACCGCCGCGCTGAACCCGGCCCTTTGCGGCACCTCGATGTACGCCATTCCTTTCCTCGATATCCCTCCCCTGCTTCATGCCGGCGGCACCGTGCGCCTGCCAGGCTCGAAGAGCATCTCCAACCGCGTCCTGTTGCTGGCGGGGCTGAGCGAGGGCACCACCACCGTCCACGACCTGCTCGACTCCGACGACACCCAGGTGATGCTGACGGCCCTGCGTGCGCTGGGCTGCCGCATCGAGCCCGAGGGCGCAGCGCTGCGTATCACCGGGCTGGGTGGGCGACTCACAGTGCGCGAAGCATCGCTGTTTCTCGGCAATGCCGGTACAGCCATGCGCCCCCTGACTGCCGCACTCGCCATGCTGGCGGCGACCCAGGGCGGTCGCTTCGAGCTGAGCGGCGTGCCACGGATGCACGAGCGCCCCATTGCCGATCTGGTCGATGCGCTGCGGCCGCTGGGTTGCCGCATCGATTACCTCGGGCAACCCGGTTACCCGCCGCTGCGGCTCTTGCCTGGCACAGGCCACCTCGACCTGTCCGCGCCGATTCGCGTGCGGGGCGACGTGTCGAGTCAATTCCTGACGTCGCTGTTGCTGGCGCTGCCCCTTTTGACGAGCGAGCAGCCTGCCACCATCGACATCGAGGGGGAGTTGATCTCCAAGCCCTACATCGAGATCACACTGAACCTGCTGTCGCGCTTCGGCATCGCGGTGCAGCGCGAAGGCTGGCAGCGTTTTGTGATTCCCGCCGGAAGCCGCTACCGCTCGCCGGGCAGCGTTCACGTCGAGGGAGATGCGTCATCGGCGTCGTACTTCATTGCGCTCGGGGCGATCGCGGCCACCGATGTGGCGGTGCGCATCGAGGGTGTCGGCACCGATTCGATCCAGGGGGACATCCGCTTCATCGATGCCGCACAGGCCATGGGCGCCCAGGTCACCGGCGGAGCGGGCTGGATCGAGGTGCGCCGTGGCCGGTGGCCCCTGGCGGCCATCGACGCCGACTGCAACGCGATCCCCGACGCCGCCATGACGCTGGCGGTGATGGCGCTCTATGCCGACGGCCCCAGTCGTCTGCACAACATCGCCAGCTGGCGCGTCAAGGAGACCGACCGCATCGCGGCCATGGCGACCGAGTTGCGCAAGCTGGGCGCCAGCGTCGTCGAGGGAGCCGACTTCATCGAGATCACGCCACCACGGCAGTGGACGCCGGCAGCCATCCACACCTATGACGATCACCGGGTGGCCATGTGTTTCTCGCTGGCCGCCTTCAACCCGCTGGCAGTGCCGGCACCCGGCACACCGGCACGCGTTCGCATCCTCGACCCGAAATGCGTCGCCAAGACCTTCCCCGATTACTTCGAAACGCTGTTCTCCGTGACCAGCACACAGACCGACTGGGTTCCGGTGATCACCATCGACGGTCCGACCGCCTCCGGCAAAGGCACGCTGGCGTGTGCCGTGGCCGGCGCCCTGGGCTACCAGGTGCTTGACTCCGGCGTGCTGTACCGGGCGACCGCCCTGGCCGCGATTCGCAACGCCACTGATGCCGGCGACGAAAACGCCTTGGCCGCCCTGGCTCAAACGCTCGATCTGCGCTTCGACTCGGGCGCCGTACTCATGGATGGCATCGACGTCTCCGCACTGTTGCGCCATGAAAATGTCGGCGCGCTCGCCTCGAAAATCTCGTCCTGGCCGGCCGTGCGACGGGCCCTGCTGGAACTGCAAAGGTCGTTCCGCCGCCTGCCGGGCCTGGTGGCGGACGGCCGCGACATGGGCACGGCCATTTTCCCGGACGCCGATCTGAAGATCTACCTGACCGCCAGCGCCGACGCCCGCGCGCGTCGGCGTCATCAACAGTTGGAGGCCGCGGGCGTTTCGACTACACTGGAGAGCTTGCTTGCAGGATTGCAGGAGCGTGATGCGCGGGATCAAAACCGTGCGGTTTCACCCCTCAAACCGGCGGCAGACGCGGTGCTTCTGGACAACTCGGCCCTTTCCATCGAATCGACGGTGGATGCCGTGCTGAGCCACTGGGCGCAACGCGGGCCGTTTGCCTGACCGCAGCGGCTTCAGGCCCAGCGCCTTCCCTTCGTGCCGTTCAAGGCGCATCAGGGCGCTGGATTCGACAACTCAAACCCGCAGCACCCGCTGCACCGGAAATACCCCATGCCACAAGCTCAAACTGCCATCACCGAAGGCGGCGAATCGTTCGCCGACATGTTCAACGAATCGCTCTCGCGCTCTGAAATGCGCATGGGCGAGGTCATCACTGCGGAAGTGGTGCGCGTCGAACACAGCTTCGTGGTGGTGAACGCAGGCCTCAAGTCAGAAGCCTACGTGCCCATCGAAGAATTCAAGAACGACCATGGCGAACTCGAAGTCCAGGTCGGCGATTTCGTCTCGGTCGCGATCGACGCGGTCGAAAACGGCTACGGCGACACCATCCTGTCGCGTGACAAGGCCAAGCGCCTCGCCTCCTGGCTCTCGCTGGAAACATCACTCGAATCGGGTGAGTTCGTCACCGGCACGGTGAACGGCAAGGTCAAGGGTGGTCTGACGGTGCTGGTCAACGGCATCCGCGCCTTCCTGCCCGGCTCGCTGCTCGACACGCGCCCGGTCAAGGACATGAACCCGTACGAAGGCAAGACGATGGAGTTCAAGGTCATCAAGCTCGACCGTAAGCGCAACAACGTCGTGTTGTCGCGCCGCGCTGTGGTCGAAGCCTCGATGGGCGAAGAACGCGCCAAGCTGCTGGGTACGCTGGCCGAAGGCGCCATCGTGACCGGCGTGGTCAAGAACATCACTGAATACGGCGCGTTCGTCGACCTCGGCGGCATCGACGGCCTGCTGCACATCACCGACATGGCCTGGCGCCGCGTGCGTCACCCAAGCGAAGTGGTGCAGGTGGGCCAGGAACTGCAAGCCAAGATCCTGAAGTTCGACGCCGAGAAGAACCGCGTCTCGCTGGGCATCAAGCAACTGGGCGACGATCCGTGGCACGGTGTATCGCGCCGCTACCCGAACAGCACCCGTCTGTTCGGCAAGATCACCAACATCGCCGACTACGGCGCATTCGTCGAGATCGAACCGGGCATCGAAGGTCTGGTGCATGTCTCCGAGATGGACTGGACCAACAAGAACGTGGCTCCCTCGAAGATCGTTGCCCTGGGCGACGAGGTCGAAGTCATGGTGCTGGAAATCGACGAAGACAAGCGCCGCATCAGCCTGGGCATGAAGCAGTGCAAGGCCAATCCGTGGGAAGAGTTCTCGACCACGGTCCAGCGCGGCGACCGCGTCAAGGGCCCGGTCAAGTCGATCACCGACTTCGGCGTGTTCGTCGGTCTGGCGGCTGGAATCGACGGCCTGGTGCACCTGTCCGACCTGTCCTGGCACGAGCCGGGCGAAGCAGCGGTGCGCAATTTCAAGAAGGGCCAGGAAGTCGAAGCGATCGTGCTGGCAGTCGATGTCGAGCGCGAGCGCATTTCGTTGGGCATCAAGCAGCTCGACAGCGATCCGTTCACCACCTACACCTCGGTCAACGACCGCGGCAACATCGTCACTGGCAAGGTCAAGACGGTCGATGCGCGTGGCGCCGAAGTGCAGCTGGCTGACGACGTGACGGCCTACCTGCGCGCTTCTGAAATCAGCCGTGACCGCGTGGAAGACGCTCGCAACGTGCTGAAGGAAGGCGACGAAGTCAACGCCGTGATCATCAACGTCGACCGCAAGACGCGCTCGATCCAGTTGTCGATCAAGGCCAAGGACAACGCCGACAACCAGGAAGCCATGCAACGCCTGGCACAGACCAGCGAGCGTGAAAACGCTGGCACGACCAGCCTGGGTGCCCTGCTGCGCGCCAAGCTGGACAACCAGGGCGGCAACTCCTGACGGTTGGGGCCGTGGCCATGGATGGCATGAAGGACGGCATGACCCGTTCGGACCTGGTGGCGCGGTTGGCCGAGCGATTCGGCCAGCTGACCCACCGGGACACCGAAACGGCTGTCAAGATCGTGCTCGATGCGATGTCCGATGCGCTTGCGCGTGGACACCGCATCGAAATCCGTGGCTTCGGCAGTTTCTCCATCAATCGCCGCCCACCGCGTGTGGGGCGCAACCCGCGCTCCGGTGAGCAGGTGGTGGTGCCGGAGAAGCTGGTACCGCATTTCAAGCCTGGCAAGGCGCTGCGCGAGGCGGTCGATGCCCATCTTCCGGCCGACGCAGATCCTCTGAACGCCGATCTTCGCCCCCGTCACTGACGCTGCGCCGAATTCCGTTAGTCTGAACCCTGAAGACGCTGTGCAATCTGCTCTCTGGCAGCGATGCGCGGCAGAACACGTAGTAGCGGAGACGTCATGCGCGTGATCACCTGGGTTTTCAGACTGTTCGTCTTTTTTGGCCTCTTTGCGTTTGCGCTGAACAACCAGCAGGACGCCGCCGTGCGGTGGTTCTTCGGTTACGAATGGCGCGCGCCGATGGTCTTCATCGTGCTGGCCGCCTTCGGTCTGGGCTGCGCTTTCGGTGTCAGCGCGATGGTGCCGGCGTGGTGGAAGCACCGCCGGATTGCCACGCGCAAGACGGCGACAGCCGCCACAACGTTCCAGCCCAGCCCGCCGGCCACCGCCGCACCCGTGCCAGAACACCCCCCGCGCGATGGACTTTGACCTGCAGTGGTTGCTGCTGGGCCTGCCCGTCGCTTTCGCGTTGGGCTGGCTGGCCTCGCGCTTTGATTTACGCCAGCTCAAGCGTGAGCAACGCGACGCCCCGAAGGCCTATTTCAAGGGCCTGAACCTGCTGCTCAACGAACAGCACGACAAGGCCATCGACGCCTTCATCGAAGCCGTTCAGCAAGACCCCGACACCAGCGACCTGCATTTCGCGCTCGGCAATCTGTTCCGCCGTCGCGGTGAGTACGAACGCGCGGTGCGGGTGCACCAGCACCTGCTCAACCGCGCCGACCTGCCCCCCGCCGAACGGGATCGCGCGCAGCATGGATTGGCCCAGGACTTCATGCAGGCAGGTCTGTTCGACCGCGCAGAAGCTGCCTGGCGAGCGCTCGAAGGCACCGCCTACGACACCGATGCCCGCTTGGCGCTGCTGACGCTGCACGAGCGTTCGCACGACTGGCGTGCTGCGGTCGATGATGCACTGAAGCTCGAGCGCGGCAGCACAGGCTCGTATGCATCGCGCATCTCGCACTACTGGTGCGAACTGGCACTCGAGGCCGATGCCAAGCAGCAAGCCGCGGATGCCGACGACGCCCTGCGACGCGCGCATGAAGCCGCACCGCAAGCCGCCCGTCCCATCGTCACGGCGGGACGTCGCCTCGCAGGAGTCGGCCGCCACGCCGAAGCCATCGCGGCCTGGAACGAACTGCTGACCACTCACCCGACCAGCTTCAACCTTGTGGCAACGGACTATGCCGCCAGCGCCCTTGCCTGCGGAGCGCAGGAAGAGGCGCGGAGCCGACTGCTCGCGCTGCACCAGAAGAAGCCGAGCATCGATCTGCTGAATGCGATCGCCGTGCTCGACAGCGACCCCGACTCCCGGCGCGACCGCACCCGCACCCAACTGGCGCTGCTGCCGACCCTGTCGGCCGCGCAGGTGCTTTTGCGCGAGCACGAAAGCTCCGCGCTGCCCATGTCACCGGCCGATCTGTCGGCCGTGAGTACCGTGATCGGACGTGCTGCCAAGGCAGGGCAGCGTTACCGCTGCGCCGCCTGTGGTTTCGACGCTCAACACCATTACTGGCAATGCCCTGGTTGTCTGGGCTGGGACACGTATCCACCGCAGCGCCTGGAAGAGTTTTAGTCCAGTGACACGGATCTGAGCCTTGCAAGCACCGGCCGCCTACACGTCGAAGGAGCTGTACCTGCGGGTGCTGGCCGAAGTGCGGCCGCACTGGCGCACGTTCGCGCTGGGAATCCTCGCAATGATCGGCTACGCGGCCACCGAAACCGCGCTGCCCGCGTTGCTGAAAGAGTTGCTCGATGGCAGCTTCGTCAACCGCGATCCGTCGGCGATACACCGCATGCCCTTGCTGATCGTGGCACTGTTCGTCGTGCGCGGGGTGAGCGACTTCGTGCATGTGACGGCGTTGAATGCCGTGGCGACCAAGGTGGTGTTGTCCCTGCGCACGGCCATGTTCGACAAGCTGCTGCGCTTGCCGGCCAGCCACTTCGACCGCGAACCCAGCGCGGTGCTGATCTCCAAGCTGACCTACAACACGCAACAGATCAGCCCGATCATCACGGTGTCGCTGATCACGCTGGTGAAAGACAGCCTGAGCGTGCTCGGCCTGCTGGGCTACATGCTGTACCTGAACTGGCAGCTCTCACTGGTTTTCTTCACCGTGCTGCCGGTCATTGCGTATGTGATTCGGTCGATCAGTGGGCGGCTGCGTGCGCTCAGCCGGAACCAGCAGTCCTCGATGGGCACGCTGTCGCACGTGGTCGACGAGGTCATCGGTGGCCACCGCGAAATCAAGATCTTTGCGGGCGAGGCCTACGAAGCGAAACGGTTCTTCGATGTGGCCAATGCGCTGCGTCGCTATTCGATGAAGGTGGTCACCACCTCGGCCGCCAACGGGCCGATCGTGCAAACCATTGCCGTGCTGGCGCTGGCTGCGATCATCTATTACGCGGCGCTCCAATCGAACCAGAATCAGTTGACCGTCGGCGGCTTCGTGTCCTTCTTCAGCGCGATGGCCTTGCTGCTGGCGCCGCTCAAGCGGCTGTCGAACGTCAACGAAGTGCTGCAACGCGGCCTGGCGGCAGCGGCCAGCGTGTTCGAGGTGATCGACGCGCCCGATGAACCCGACCATGGCACTCAGACCATCGCCCGCTCGACCGGGCATCTGCAGTTCAGCGGCGCCGGGTTTCGCTATCCGAACGCCGATCGCGATGCGCTGGTCGATGTCGATCTCGACATCCGCCCTGGCGAATCTGTTGCACTGGTTGGCGCCTCGGGCAGTGGCAAATCGACACTGATGTCGATGATCCCGCGCTTCCACGCGCTCGATCGCGGCACCATCTCCCTCGATGGCATCGACATCCGCGAGCTCCGACTGGCCGACCTGCGCGCCAACATCGCACTGGTCACCCAGCACGTGGTGCTGTTCAACGACACGGTGGCCGCCAACATCGCGTACGGCCTGCGCGACGCGGCCAGTGAGGCAGACATCATCGCTGCTGCAGAGGCCGCACACGCCATGGAGTTCATCCGCGAGATGCCGCTGGGTCTGCAGACCCCGATCGGTGAAAACGGCGCACGGTTGTCTGGCGGCCAGCGCCAGCGCATCTCGATTGCGCGCGCCTTGCTCAAGGATGCGCCGATCCTGCTGCTCGACGAGGCCACCTCGGCACTCGACACCGAGTCGGAGCGTCTGGTGCAGATTGCCATCGACAACCTCAAGCGTGGCCGCACCACGCTGACGATTGCGCACAGGCTCTCGACGATCGCCGGTGCCGATCGCGTCGTCGTGATGGACCAGGGACGCATCGCCGAAGTGGGCACGCACGCCGAGTTGCTGGCGCTGAACGGCATCTACAGCCGACTGCACCACATGCAATTCGACCGCGCGGGGTGAACAGCGGACGGTGATGGTGTCGCCCAACGCAGCACAGCGCATCCTCATCATCCGGCTGTCCGCGCTCGGTGACGTGGTGATGGCGTCCGGCCTGATCCCAGCGATGCGAGAGCTGTCGCCGCAGGCCTACATCGCCTGGCTGGTCGAGCCCGCGGCAGCGCCGCTGCTGCGCCACAACCCGCGCCTCGACGACGTCATCGTACTGCCGCGCAACGAGTGGCGCGCTTTGTGGCAGGCCCGTCGCCCGATCGCCCTGCTGCGCTCGGTGCTGGCCTTCCGCCGGCTGCTGCGCTCGCACCGATTCGACCTCGCCCTCGATGCGCAAGGTCTGTTCAAAAGCGCGCTGTGCGCCTGGTGGAGCGGCGCCGCACGGCGTGTCAGCCTGATCGGTCGCGAGGGCAGTCGGTGGCTGATGACCGAGCGGTTCACGCCGAAGCCCGATCCCCTGAAGCCGATCGGCACCGAGTACCGCGCGCTGGCACGGCACCTCGGCGCCCAGTTGCCTTACCGCATGGATCTCGCCGTGGGTGATGCCCCCCGTGCCACGGCCGCCATCACGCTGGCCGCTGCGGGTGTGAAGGCCCCCTATGCGGTCCTGTGCCCGTACACCACACGTCCCCAGAAGCATTGGTTTGACGAACGCTGGGCGGTTCTGGCGCAGCGGTTGGCAGCCACTGGCGTGACGCCGGTGCTGGTCGGCGGGCCGTCGGATGCTGCGCAGGCACCGGCCATTGCCGATCACGCCCCCGGCCTGGTCAATCTGGTGGGCCGACTCAAGCTCGACGACACCGTCGCCGTGATCGCCGGCAGCGCCTTGCTCGTTGGCGTGGACACCGGCCTGACCCACATGGGCAGCGCGTTGGATGTGCCGACGGTGGCACTGTTCGGCTCGACCCGCCCGTATCTCGATGCGCGCACGCCGCGCACCGTCGTGATGTACGAGGCCAGGCACTGCTCGCCCTGCCGACGCCACCCCACCTGCGATGGGCGCTACGACTGCATGCGTGTGTTCGAGGTCGACACGGTGCTGCGCGCGGCCCGGTCGGTGATGCCGCAACTGGCATGAAGACACTGCACGTGGAGGCTGGCACGCACCTCTATGGCGGAGGCCTGCAGGTGTTTTTCCTGGTGCAGGGCTTGCAAGCTCGCGGCGAGCAGCCTGTGCTGGTGTGTCCGACCGGCAGCGCCATCGCCGCACACGCCCGTGCGCACGGCCTGCAGGTGCGTGAAATCGCCATGGGCGGCGACCAGGACATCGGCCTGATCGGCCGGGTGCGCGCGTTGATCCGTGCCGAGCGGCCGGACCTCGTTCACCTGCACAGCCGCCGTGGCAGTGATGTCTGGGGCGCGCTCGCCGCCAGGCTGGAAGGTGTGCCCACCGTGATGAGCCGCCGCAACGACAACCCGGAACCCCGTGGCTGGTTCCGCCTGAAGTACAAGCTCTACGACCGCGTCGTCGCGATCTCCGAAGGCATCCGGCAGGTGCTGCTGGCCGCGGGCCTCTCCCCCGACAAGGTGGTGTGCGTGCACAGCGCGGTCGATACCCAGCGCTACTGGCCGCACCGCGATGACATCGACTGGTTTCGCAGCGAGTTCCAGCTCGCCACTGACGAGTTGGCGATCGCGATGGCCGCGCAGTTCATCGCCCGCAAGGGCCACCGCACACTGATCGCGGCCTTGCCAGCGGTCATTGCAGCCCAGCCGCGCGTCCGCGTGCTGCTGTTCGGTCAGGGGCCAGAGTTGGCAGCGATGAAGAAGCTGGTGCAGCGCGCGGGCCTGGAGAAGCATGTCGACTTTGCGGGCTTCCGCAATGACCTAGAGCGGGTGATGCCGTGTGTCGACCTGATGGTGCACCCGGCCGAAATGGAGGGCCTGGGCGTGGCGCTGCTGCAGGCAGCGGCCTGCGGCTTGCCCATCGTGGCGGGCCGTGCGGGCGGTATCCCGGAGATCGTGCGCCCCGGCGTGAACGGCGAATTGATCGAACCTGGCGACGTCGACGCGCTGTCGGAATACCTGATTCGCCTGCTCGGCGATGCGGCACTGCGCCAGCGCTATGGCGCCGCGGGGCGGGCCCTGGCGCTGGCCGAGTTCTCGATCGACGCGATGGTCGAAGGCAACCTGCAGGCCTACCGCGACGTGCGCTCGGCCCGAGGTCTCGACGCATGACCACCGTCTGCGTCTATTTCGTCGCCTCGCCGCTGCAGCTGCTGGCGGCTCGGCAGATCGCACAGACGATCGAATCGGGTGCGCGGCAGGTGCTCATCTGGTACCAGCCTGGCGTCGGGCCACAGGTGCGTGCCGACGAATGGGATGCGAGCAGCTACCTGCCCTGGCCGCGCCGTGATCCGTTGCCCGGCTGGATGGGACGCCATCGGCGCCTGCTGGCCAACATCGACCTCGTCGCCGCACTGATCGGTCCCTGCGACACGCTGATCCTGCACAGCGCGGTGTTCGACACCGAGGCGATCAACTATTTCCTGCGGGCGCTGCCGCGGCGCTGCGGTGCCCGGGCGATGCACGCCCGCATCCTGCCCGACGGGCTGATCAGCATCCGACGCTACCCGCTGTCGCCCCTCAAGCGCCTGATCCAGGCAGCGCGAAAGTTCCGCCAGTGGCTCTCGCCCGATCTGAATTACTGGATGTTCTCCGGTGACCGCATCGGCTCGGACGCCCCCTTTTGCGACCGCATCTACGTGCTGGCAGGCCTGCCGCACGAATACGACCCCGCCAAGGTCGTGGTGCTGAAACCCCTGGCAGCGCGGAGCACGCCGCAGGACGCCGAGCCCGCATCGCGGCGCGCGCTGGTGATCGGCCAGACGCTGGTCAGCGCGGGGCTGATGACCACGCCCGACCGCGACGCCGTGGCCTTGCAGATCGAGCAATGGCTGGCCTTGTGCAACATCGATCAGGTGGACTACAAGGCGCACCCGAAAGACAGCCGGCTCGAACTGTGTCGGCCCAGCTATCGGGTGCTCGAACTCGACGAGCCACTGGAGCTGTGGTTGAGCCGGACGCCGTACAGCGTCGTCGTCGGCGTGCGCTCATCCGTGCTGCTCTTCGCGCGGCAACTGTGTGCCCCAGAGACGCAGGTGGTCGCCTTTGGCTGGGACCGCACGAAGTTCAAGTCGGCGCAGGAGCGCAGCGACATGCTCGCGGCATTCGACAACGCAGGGATCGTTCAGCGGTGACAGGCGCGGCACGGCTCGGGCCATGGGCCACCATCAATTCAGCGCTGCTGGTGGCGCTGTTTTTCCTGGTGCCAACCCAGATCGCACCCGCCTACGTGCTGACCGGGCTGATGCTGGTGTTCTGGCTGATCGAAGGCCAATGGCAGCAGAAGTGGCAGACGCTGCGCAGCAACCCGGTGTTCTGGGTCTTCCAGGCGTACTTCTGGTGGGTGGTGGTGTCGCTGCTGTGGACGAGCGACATGACCCGAGGCTGGAACATGGTGTCGCGGTACCTGTTCTTTCTGTTGTCAGTGCTTTATTTCACCGTCGCGCGCCGCGAACACACCGGGCGCTATCTGGCAGCGTTTGCGATCGGCGTGGGCCTGTGCGAAGTGCTGGCCATCTACAACTGGCTGCATCTCAACCACTACCCCGACTGGCCCGACAGCCTGCGCGCCCCCAAGGATGCGATGGAGACGGCGCCGTTCGTCGATCGCATCCTGTTTGGCCCGGTGCTCGCTTTTGCGGGCTACCTGGGCGCCTGGAAGGCCATCACGACATCCGGCCGCATTCGACTCGCCTGGGCCCTCGCCGTGCTCAGCACTTTCGCGGTGCTCTCGTTCTCGGCGAGCCGCGTCGGGATGATCGGCTTCAGCCTGATGATGGCGCTGCTGGCGTATCAGCAGCTGGTCAGGCACCGATGGCTCGCCCTGGCCGGTGCCGTTGTCGTGCTGGCTGCATGCGCATCGGCCCTGTACGTGTTCAGCGACACCGTCACCCGGGAGCGCATCGGGCAGATCTTCTCGGAATCGCACCAGCTCGATACCGCGGTCAATGAATCGCTGCCGCACCGCTACAAGATGGCAGTCAACACGATGCACATCATCGCGGAGCACCCGTGGCTGGGCGTGGGTGCCGGCGATTTCACCGCCGAGTACAAGGCGGTGAACGACCAGCGCTCACCCGCCTGGAAGCCCACGCACAACCCGCACAACCAGCTGCTGTTCAACCTCGCGATCACCGGCGTACTGGGTGGCGTGCTGCTGTTCGCCGTGTGGATCGCCCCGCCGTGGTTGACCCGGCGCTGGCCTGACGACGGCCTGCGACAGCTGCGCATCGGGCTGCCAGTGTTTTACTTCTTCATCTGCCTCTCGGAGTCGTACCTCTGGCGATCGAACACCGGGTTGATGTTCATGCTGTTTGCGGCATTGCTCTACGGGCCGAGGCCGATCACATGGTCTGAAGATTCAGCGCGTCCAGGAACCGCATCGCAAGCCGCCACGAACCTGGACGTCAACCCGACACGTTGATCTCGACAATGTCGGGATTCATGCTCACCATGCGCGCCGGTCCGAAGATGGTGGCGAACGCCACGTCTTTCGCATCGCGGCCGGTGGCTACGCGAACCAGCTTGTCGACAGGCGCCATGCCGGTCGGATCGAACATCACCCATCGGCCGCCGAGATAAGCCTCGAAGATCGCGTGAAAGTCGGGAGGTGGCTCGGCAAAGTGTGCATAACCACAGACGAGCCGCGCCGGGATGTTCAGCGCGCGGCAGAAGGTGACGGCCAGGTGCGCGAAGTCACGGCACACGCCGGAGCGCTGCACAAACACGTCGCGCGCGGTGGTCGTGGCCGTGCTGGCACCAATGCGGTAGTCGATGTTCGTGCGCACCCACTCGGTGATCGCAGCCACACGCGCATGGCCCGCTGGCAGGCCGCCAAACAGCTTGAAAGCCACGGCTGCCAGGTGATCGGACTCGCAGTAGCGCGTGGTCATCAGGTTGTGCAACACGTCGTCTGGCAGATCGTCGATGGAGACCTCACCGGCATGAACATCATCCGCCTCGATCCCGCGAACCACTGTCGCCTGGTAGCGAAGACACAGCGGGCCCGCCTCGGCGTGCAAGCGCAGCAAACGGTTGCCGGACGACGGATCGGTGTTGACACGGTAGGCCACGGGTGGGTCGATGGTGATCGACTCGCTCAAGAGGGTCTGACCCATGCCCAGTGTGGGGTGTATCGAAAAAATGAAGTCGCAAGGGCCATCGAGCGCATAGCTCAGCCCGCAATCGATCTGCGACGTCACGCTGCGCGCCGCGCTGACAGGCATATCCAGGGTCTCAGGCATCAGGTTCTCTTTCGCACTTGCACGTCGACGAACATGCCGAGGTGATCTCCAGGAAATCCATGCCACGAACCCGACACCGGTGAGGCGCCACTGGCATGGCGGGCGACACCCACACGGATGAGGTCGGTGCCGCCGATCAGGTTGTTGGTCGGGTCGAACGGCATCCAGCCAGCGCCTGGCAGGTACACCTGAAGCCAGGCGTGGGTGGCGCCTGCACCGAGCGACCCCGCACCGTCAGCCCCGTCGAGCCAGGGCGTGTACAGATAGCCCGTGACGAATCGGGCGGCGTAGCCGAGCTGTCGTATCGCCTCGATCATCAGGGTCGCGAAATCGCGGCAGGTGCCGCTGCTCCAGCACAAGGTCTCACAAGGCGACTGAACCCCCTCATCGAACCGCGCCTGATAGCGCATGACCTTGCGAATGAACTGCGTCATGTCGATCAGCAACTGCATGGAACCGGTCGGCCCATCGGTGCGGATGAACTGCCGGGCCCAGGCCAGCAGTTCGCCGGTCGGGTCGTCGTAGTAAGGCGCCAGATACGCCGCCAGCGCGATGCGTTCTTCATCGCTGTACTGAAATGGATACGTCTCCGCATCAGGATTCAATGGCAGGTCGAGCGCTCGTGTTCCCGTGTGCTCGACGGTGAACGATGAGTGCACCTTGAGTTCTTGCGCGGGGCTTTGCGGCTGCACCAGCGCCACCGAGTTCGAATAGACGTCTTGCACCATGCGAATGTCGACGGGCGCAGGCGTCACCTCCATGCTGGTGGCCAGCACACGCAGGTCATGGCTGTCGCGAGGCCGGAACATCACCCGGTGCACTCCCAAAGAGACAGGCTTGGCATAGCGGTAATGCGTGGTGTGGGTAATGTCGAAGAACATGGACATGGGAGGCGCTCAAATAGGTCAAGGGCCGGGCTGAGGGAGGCAGACGGAACCGGGCCGCACCAGATACGCGCACTCCGGGTCAAGCCAGCAGACAGTGTCGAGCGAGCGGGCCGAAAGCGCTGTCGGGACGCCCCGATGCCAGGTGTCGGTGTGGTCCTACGCGCGTGGCGCCCAACCCGGGTCTCGTTCGCGAACGGGCAGTGATCGGCCTACCTACAATCCAGCCGAACTTTGCGGTCACCATGCGCTGCCGCCTTCGCCGATGCAGACGTCCTCGTGGAACCTTGATCACAGCCGCCTCGAAGAGGTGCCTTGCCCCCTGTGCCGTGGCGTCAGATTTGAGCGTCTCGCGACGACCGATCGCTACGCGATGGGGTTGATCACCGTCGGCTGCCTGGGCTGTGGCCTGGTGATGACGAATCCGCAACCGACGGCCGACGCGCTCGACGATTTCTACGCGAACCACTACCGGCATTTCTACAGCGACTTTGGTCCCCGCGATGGCGTGCCAACGCTGGCGCACATCCGCGCGCAGCGCGTCGACAGGCGATGCGACGTGACGGCCGACCTGCTGGTGGGCCGTGGCGAGTTGTCGGACCGGATGGTGGTGCTCGACATCGGCGCGGCCGAGGGTTCCATGCTCAAGGCGATGGGCGACCGGGTGCCCAGCACCCGACGCATTGCCATCGAACCCAACCCGACCTTCGGCCGCTTCGCCATGGCCCACGCGGGCTGCGAATGGCATGCAAGCCTGGCAGACCTTCGCGCCTCCAACCCGCCTGCGATCGATCTGGTCATCATCAACCATGTGCTGGAGCATCTGAAGCAGCCAGGACAGGTGCTCGAATCGCTGAAGCCATTGCTCGCCCCGAACGCCCGGGTGTACATCGAGGTGCCCGACGTCACCGAGTACGGAAAGCTGGTGATGCTGCACATTGCGCACCTGTATCACTTCAGCACCGACACGCTGGCTCAACTGGCGACACAGGCGGGTTTCGACGTGCGCCTGATCGAGAAGCATGCGCCGGCGAAACACCCGCTGTCGCTGCGCTGCGTGCTGGCGGTCGCTGACCCTGCTTCCACCAGGGCACCTCAGCTCCCACAAGTCCATCACCGGGCTGGCTGGGACAACGTCACCGCATGCGCGCGTCACGCCTGGTTTGCGCACGCCAAACGCGCCGTGCGCAGTGCTGTGCGCAGACGTTCACGCTCGGCAGCCGCTTGAGGCGGCATCCGCCACTCAGAACAGGCTGGCCGCGATGTTGATCGTGAACGCCAGGATCGCGGTGTTGAAGGCGAACGACAGCACCGACTGCAGCAGCACCAAGCGCCGCATCGTCGGCGTCGAGACGCTCACGTCGGCCGTCTGCGAGGCCACCGCGATGGTGAACGAGAAGTAAAGAAAGTCGGCGTAGTCGGGCTTGAAGCTGGCCTCGCTCTGGGGAAAGTTCAATCCACTGCCCTGAGCCGCTCGGTAGTACTGGCTGGCGTAGGTGAGTGCGAACATGGTCGGCACGAGCAGCCACGAGCCCGCCACCGTGGCCAGCGCGAAAAGCACATGGGGCAGCGCGTGCGGTGTGCCCGGCGCTTTCGCCGCCATCAACTCAGCGACGATGCCGATCAGACTGAACATCGCTGCGAGGATGACGATGGCCAGCACCGTCGAGGCCGCTTCGGCCTGTGCCACCGCGATTCGCCGCAGTCGGTCGTGATCGGCCCGCAACATCATCTCCGCAGCCAACAACAGGTACAGCCAGACGGACACGTTCCACCCGAACAAGCTGCGCGTCACGACGTCATGCGTGCCAGGCAGCATCAGCGCGGCCACGAGGCCGACGGCCACCGACAGCATCAGGCGGGGACGCACGCGAAGGTGAGTGATCAAGCGCTTCATGGAATCTTCCGTCCAGGCTCCAGCCGACAGAGGCGTTCAGAGTGTGGCGAACATGGCGATCACGGTGAGCGCCATCACCCCGGTGGCGCCCCAGCCAAGCCAGCACAGCCGCTTGCCGATGACCTGCTCGCCCATGGTCGCACGTCGAGAGGCGAGCAGCATCATCACCGCCATGATGGGCACCGCAATCACCCCGTTCAGCACCGCCGACCAGAACAGCTCCTTGACCGGATCGGTGGGCGTGAAGCACAGGATCACACCGCCGACCGTGGCCGCGGCAATCACACCATAGAAGCCGCGCCCTTCGCCGCGGTCCAGACGCAGACTCAGGCTGCCGCGCCAGCCGGCCGCCTCGGCCACCGCGTAGGCGGCCGAGCCCGCCAGCACCGGCACTGCAAGCATGCCCGTGCCGATGATGCCCAGACTGAACAGCACGAAGGTCAGGTCGCCAGCGAGCGGCCGCAGGGCTTCGGCGGCCTGTGCCGAGGTCTGGATGTCGTTGACGCCGGCCGCGTGCAACGTGGCAGCCGTGCTCAGGATGATGAAGAAGGCAATCAGGTTGGAGAACGTCATGCCGGTGATGGTGTCCGCCTTGATGCGCCTCAGGTGGCGCCGCACCGTGGCGGCCGTGCGCGGGTCATCACGGTCGGCCTGCGTGTCTTCCATTTCCTGTGCGGCCTGCCAGAAGAACAGGTAGGGGCTGATGGTGGTGCCGAACACCGCGACCACCACCAGCAGCACCTCATGGCCACCTGGCAATTGCGGATGCACGATGGCCCGCGCCACCTGCCGCCAGTCCAGGTGCAGCGAGAACGCGACCGCGACGTAGGCCAGCAAGGCCAAGGTGAGCCACTTCAGCCAGCGCACATAGGTCTGATACGGCAGAAAGACCTGCAGCACCAGGCACAACAAGCCAAAGGTCACTGCGTAGACGTGCGCCGAGCCCCCGACCAGCAGCCGCAAGGCTTCGGCCATCGCGGCGATGTCTGCCGCCACGTTCAGGGTATTGGCCAGCAGCAGCATCCCCACCACGGTCAGCAGCACCCAGCGCGGAAAACTCTCCTTGATGTTGGCAGCCAGCCCGCGCCGGGTCACGAAGCCGATGCGTGCGCCAACGATCTGGATGGCCACCATCAACGGCAGCGTGATCACCACCGTCCACAGCATCGAGTAGCCGAACTGCGCGCCGGCCTGAGAGTAGGTGGCGATCCCGCTCGGGTCGTCGTCTGCGGCGCCGGTGATCAGCCCCGGGCCGAGTCGACGCAGGCTTTTGGCGAGTTTGCGCTGAAGAATGGGAAGCTCCGGAAGGGTCGATCAGACCCGATTAGCGCACGACGCGCTGAACGCTGGCTTGGGTCGCCGGTCGGCAGGCGCGCGGTCACCTTTCAACCCAGGTCCAGCCGCTCGCCGTAGCCGGGAGCCGATGGCCAGTCGCTCGCACTGACAGGGGGGCCACTGCCCCGCAGCAACCGGCGCGCGGCATTGATCCACCCTGCATGGCCGACGACACAACACCCTGTGCTACGCGGGGTGCGGGCCAGCCAGTCGGCGCAGCGCTCGAACAGCATCGACACCGACTCCCCTCCGTGGCCCCGGTGGTTCGCCAGATCGCTGCACCAGGCGCTGACGGCGGGCTCGCCGATCGCGTCCCAGCCCTGGCCGTCCCACTGGCCGAAGTCGATCTCCGCCAGCGCGACATCGATGTGATGGACCCAGCCCCAGCGTGCCAGCCAGCGGCCCACGTCGGCGCCACGGCGCAGCGCCGAGGTGTGAACCTCGCGCGGCAACTGGTGCCGCCTGGCGTGGTGACGTATCCGGTGTGCGAGGCGTTTGGATTTGCGGGGATCGACCGGCAGATCGGTCCGGCCGATGCACCGGCCCGCTGCGGCCACGGGCCGCGGGTGGCGCCAGACGTGAAGCAACGGGGCACCACGGGGCGAACGCGCGTCACGCACCTGGGTTGCCCAGCCCGGCCTGCCACACCGCTGACCAGGTCAGCAGCAGCAGCAGCTCGGTGAGTTGCTGCGCCGCGCCCAGCGTGTCGCCAGTGACACCACCCAGTCGCCTGCGGAACCAGCGCGCGCACCAAGCGGCGCCCACGATCACGGCCAGCAATGCGGCGGCCACCGGTACACGCCAGGGCGCATGAACCAGTGCCAGCCCGACGGCGATCAGCAGCACCCAGCCGCACGACACCAGCAACCCGACCGGCGACATGCGCTGCGCCAGGGGCTTGGCCTTGGCGTGCTCGAGGTCACCGGCATAGGGCAGAAAACAGATCAGCGAGGTCGATGCAGCACGCGAAGCGGTGTGACCCAGCAGCAGCGCTGCGCACCCCCAGGCCGCGGGCAATGACGCCAGCGCGGCAGCCTTCAGCGCCAGCATCATCAGCAGGCCCATCGCGCCGTAGGCACCGATGCGTGAGTCCTTCATGATCTCCAGCGCCCGCTCGCGGCTCACCGTGCCGCCCAGTCCATCGCAGGTGTCGGCCCAGCCGTCTTCGTGAAAGCCACCCGTGAGCCACATCGTCGAAGCCATCGACAACAGCACCGCCACTGGCAGCGGCAACATCTGGCTCGACCCCCACAGCACCGCCGCGGCCACTGCCCCGACGAGGATGCCGATCAACGAAAAATGACGCGCGCTCTGATGCAGCCACTCCGGCTCGAAGCCGACCCACTTCGGTACCGGCACGCGGGTGAAGAACTGCAGCGCGATGAACGCCAGGCGCAGCTCGTGCATCAACCGCGCGGGCCATGAGCGTGGCCCGGCGGCAGGGCCTGGCGCAGTCGAAGACGGCGTGGGTGCTGTCAAGGCGTCACCCCCGAAGGATCAATCACCAGCGCGGGTGGCCACACCCGCCGACTCGAAGCTGGCCATCTCGCTCAGCAGCCTTGCTG
The DNA here is from genome assembly GCA_002255905.1 of Burkholderiales bacterium PBB1. Lineage (GTDB taxonomy): Bacteria > Pseudomonadota > Gammaproteobacteria > Burkholderiales > Burkholderiaceae_C > PBB1. The sequence goes on along the minus strand of NKIN01000002.1, from coordinate 525,389 downwards.
CGCTGTCGATCAGCGGCCAGGCCAGCGCTGCGCCCGAGCCTTCGCCCAGGCGCAGCCCCAGGTCCAGCATAGGCACTGCACCCAAAGCGCGCAGCATCAGCGCGTGACCCGCCTCGTCGGAGCGGTGCGAGAACACGCAGCCTTCCACGATCGAGTGTCCATGGGCCTGTGCGCAGCGCTGCGCCACCAGCACGGCCGCGCCGGTGATGAAGCCATCGATCACGACCAGGCGGCGCTCTTCAACGGCTTGCAGCACGGCGCCGACCAACATCGCGATCTCGAAGCCACCAAAGGCGGCCAGAGCCTCCAGTGGCGCCTCGACACCGTGGTGCCGAGCGAGCACGCGTGTCAGCACGGCACACTTGTGGGCCAGGCCGCGGTCGTCGAGCCCAGTGCCTCGGCCGATGCAATGCTCGATCGGCTCGCCCGTCAGCCGCCCCAGCAGCAAGGCGGCGCTCGAGCTGTTGCCGATGCCCATCTCCCCGAGCAGCACCGAATTGCCAGGCAGCTCGCGCACTACCTCGCGGCCCAGACGCATCGCCTGAGCACACTGGGTCTCGCTCATCGCCGGCCCTGCAAGCGCATCGGCGGTGCCTGGTGCAATCTTGCGGTCCAGCAAACCGGCCCGCGGCGCGAAGTCGTGGCGCACGCCGGCGTCTACCACTGTCAGCGACAGACCATGCTGCCGTGCCAGCACGCTGATGGCGGCACCACCGGCGAGGAAGTTCTCCACCATCTGCCAGGTGACATCGGACGGGTAGGCCGACACCCCCTGAGCGGCCAGCCCGTGATCGCCTGCGAACACCACCATCTGCGGCTGCTTCAGCACCGGTTGCTCGGTGCACAGGATCAAGCCGATCTGCAGCGCGAGCGCTTCGATGCGGCCCAGCGAGCCGAGCGGCTTGGTCTTCTGATCGAGGCGCCCCTGCAGCCGGACGCGCAAGGCGGCCGTGTCGGCATCGGTGGTGTGGAACGTGGTGTTCATGGATGCAAGTGACTGGGTATGGCGAACGTGATGTCTCAGAGGCAGGGTACCGCGGTCAAACGCCCGTCGATCTCCTTGATCGACAAGGCACCGCCAAACACCTGCACCAGGGCCGCTTGAACCTCGGGCGCACGGGCCGGGCCCTCGGCGCGCACCCGTCCCTGGTGCAGCACCACCAGGCGATCAGCCTGCAACGCCAATGGCAGATCGTGCAGCACGCTGACCACCGTCGTGCCCGCAGCCGCGAGACGCTGCAGCAATCGCACGACGGCCACCTGGTGCGGCGGATCGAGGTGCGTGGTGGGTTCATCGAGCAACAGCACGGAGGCCTCGACGGCGAGTGCACGCGCCAGCAGCACCCGCTGCCGCTCGCCTCCTGACAGTTCATGCAGGCGCCGGCACTGCCAGTCGCTGCATTCGGTGGCCACCATGGCGGCATCGACTGCCATATCGTCACGCGGGCCGGGGGCCGCAAACAGGCCCAGGTGCGGCAGTCGCCCGAGCTGCACCACATCGCGCACGGTCAGCTCACCATGGGCCTCACCCGCTTCGTGCTGGGCAAGCCAGGCGATGCGCCGCCCGCGCTCGCGCGCACTGTGCTCGACCAGCGCGCGGCCATCCAGCAGAACCTGCCCCGACTGCGGCGTCAGCAGTCCGGCCAGCACGCGCAGCAAGGTCGACTTGCCGCCCCCGTTCGGGCCAACGACCGCCGTCCAGCCCGGCGTCAACGCCAGCGACACGCCGCGCAACACCGGCGGTCCGCCGAGCGAAATTTCCAGCGCCTCGGCTCGCAGGGCGCATGACGAGGTGGTGGCGCTGCTCATCATCCGAGCCGACGGTGGCGGAGCAACCACAGCAGATAGGCACCACCGATCACCGCGGTGACCACACCGACGGGCAGTTCCTGGGGCGCCACCAGGGTGCGTGCCACGACGTCTGCGGCCAACAGCAGCGTGCCGCCCGCCGCAGCGCTGGCGATCACGGTGTAGCCGTTCGGTGCTGGGGCACAGCGACGCACCAGGTGCGGTGCGGCCAGACCGACGAAGGCCACCAGTCCCGCCTGCGACACGGCCATCCCGGTGGCCAGTGCCAGCACGCCCACCAGCAGCAAGCGCCAGCGCGCAAGAGCCAGGCCGAGACTGCGCGCACTGTCCTCACCCAGGGTCAGGGCATCGAGCACCCGGGCCAGCCGCCATGCGATCGGCAGCGTGACCAGCAACCCGACCGACAACACGCCCACGCTGGCCCAGCCCAGGAACCCGGTGGTGCCGAGCATGAAGACCTGCTTGCCGCGCAGGGCCTCCGGCGCAACCGTCGAGAGCAGATCGCCGAGCGCGGACAACACGACCCCGACGACCACACCGGCCAGCAGCAGACGGGGCGTCTGCTGGGCACCGCGAGCGAGCATCAGCGTCAGACCCACCCCGGCAAAGGCGCCAACGAAGGCGGCACCGACCAGGCCCAGGCGGGCCAAGCCGCTGGCGGCCGTCATGACCGTCATCACGCCGCCCAGCGAGCCGACTGCGAGCACCAGCACAACGGCCAACGACGCACCCGCAGCCGAGCCCAGCAGGTAAGGATCGGCCAATGGATTGCGAAACAGGCCTTGCGCGATGGCGCCAGCCAGCCCCAGCAGCGCACCGACCAACCACGCACCCAGCGTGCGCGGCAGGCGGATCTGGCCCAGGATCAGCCCCGCATCGGCGTCGCCCCACCGGGGCATCGACCAGCCATCGCTGCCCGCGGCCAGCCCGGCACCCGCCAGAGCCAGGCCGGCCAACAGCAGACCGATGGCGAATCGCCGCCGACGCGCCGCGCCGGGGTCGGTGGCCGGACGCACAGAAGTGGCCAGGATCGTGGAGGTCATCAGCGCGCCCGGGTGTCCAACCCGCTCAGGCACAGGGCCAGCAGCTGCGCCGCTTCCCCGAGCCGGGGACCAGGACGCACCAGCACCTCATAGCGCTCCGAACTGAAGCCGCACACGCGATGCTGCCGCAGAGCGTCGAGGCGGGACCAGCCGGGGCGAAGCGGCATTTGTTCAAGGTCGCGCTGCACCGCCATCACGATGTCGGGCTGTGCACGCACGACGTACTCGGGGTTGAGCTGTGGAAACGGCCCCAGCGCCGCGGGCACGACATTGGCCATGCCCAGCTGGGCCAGGGTTTCACCGATGAAAGAGCCTGCTCCGGCCGCAAACGGTGTCGCATCCACCTCGAAATAGACCGTCCGCCCGCGCAGCGCGACCGGCACCGCCGCGGCGGCTTGCTGCACCTCTCGCTGGATGGTGTTCCACAGCGGCTCGGCGGCGTCGGGCCTGCCCAGCAAGGTGGCCAGGACGGTCAGTGAACGCCGGACATCGGCATGCGTTTTCGATTCGAGCAGCACCACCTTCAGACCCAGCGATTCCAGCCGCTCGACCACACGTGTCGACGGGGCGGCCAGCACCACATCGGGCCGAAGCGCGACGATGCGCTCGAGGTTCGCATCCTCGATGCCGCCCAGCTTCGGCAAGGCCACCACGGCAGATGGCGAATTGGAGTAACGGTCGGTGCCCACCAGCCTGTCGCAGGCGCCCAGGGCACACACGGTTTCGGTCAGCGAAGGCAGCAGGCTGACGATGCGTTGCGGCGCAAGGGCAAACGTTTGCACGCCGCCGCGGTCGTCCTGAACGGCGATCGAAGGGGCCGCCGCCTGGGCACTCGGCAGCGCCATCACCCACGCGGGCAGGCCCAGCACCAGCGGGAGCACACGCACGAGCACATGCGCAATCAGCGGTGCGTGCGATCTGCCGTGGCCTCTCAACGCATGCCCCTCTTCACCGGGACTTCGATGCCCGCCACCATCAGCGTCACGCGATCGCAGCGCGCCGCCATCGCCTGGTGCAACCGCCCCAGCTCGTCGACACAACGACGCGCCTCGCGTGACATCGGTGCGACGCCGAGACCGATTTCGTTGGAGACCAGCAGCACCGGGCCGCTGGCCTCGCTGAGGGCATCGCACAGCGCTTCACGCGCACGGTCCCATTCGATGTCGTCGAGCGCCTCGGCGTCCAGCGGCATCAGCAGATTGGTCAGCCACAGGGTCAGGCAATCGATCACGACCAGCCGATCGGGTGCACTGTGGCGAAAGATTGCCTGCGCCAGCTCGATCGGCACCTCGACGCATTCAAGCGCGGGCAGGCGTTCGGCGCGCTGGAGCCGATGGTGGGCAATGCGCAGCCGCATCTCCTCGTCGCCGGCGTGCGCCGTGGCCAGCAGCACCGCGGAGCGCGGCGCCTCTGCCAGCCACGCCGCAGCGCGCTGCTCGGCGCAGCGCGACTTGCCGCTGCGCTGTCCACCGAGGATCAGCTCATGCACCGTACAGTCTCCATCCGGGAAGTGTCACGCCTGTCCGCCACGGCTACAAGCCGATGCCGCTGTAGCGCAGCCCCAGCCAGGCCTGGCGACCGGGCGAACGGTAATCCCGGGCCGGCTCGATGTCGCGGTCGGCGACGTTCAACACCTTGGCCTCGAGCTGCCAGTGGGGCGTGAATTTCCAGCGCGCCTGCAGGTCGACCGTCGAGTAACCACCCAGACGCTTGCCGGCATCGGGCCGCGAACCGACCGTCACCAGCGTCGCGCCCAACGTCCAGTTGTCGATCTGGTAATCGGCGTCCACGGTTTCCTGGTGCTTGGCGCGGCGGTTCAGCCGGGTGCCGGTGCGCTCGTCCTTCGCGCTCAGCAGGTCCAGCGTGGCGCGCAGCCCGAACGCACCGAAGCGATGACCACCGCTCAGGGTCGCCCCCTTCAGACGCGCCCGGTCAACATTGCGAGCGCAGCCGAAATCGTAGGAAGGATCGGACGGGCAGAAGTTGCGGTCGGGCTCGTAGTTGATCAGTTGGCGCACGCGGTTGCGGTACACGGTCAACGAGGCATGGCTGTCGCCGTCCCGCCACTGCAGACCGAGTTCGCCGCTGCGGCCGCGCTCGGGACGGATGTCCGGGACGCCATAGCCGGCATAGAACAGGTCGTTGAAACTCGGCGCGCGGAACGTGGTGCCGAACAGCGCTCGCGCGGTCAGGCCGTGGCCGAATTCATAGCCGTACCCGAGCCGCCCGGTGGTGCTCTTGCCGTACACGGAGTTGTCGTCGTGCCGAACGTCGGCCGACAGCAGGTGGGCACCGAACTGGCCCGAGTAGCCCAGGCCGACTGCGTCGTTGTGGCGCTGTCGATTGGCCAGAAACGCCGACGACTCCGCCCGCTCTTCGAGCCGCTCGAGCACCGTGACGAGTTGCTGTCTGGTGCCGAGTGTCAGCACGTTCTGCCAGGTGTACTGGTTGCGGCGCGTCACGAAGCGCTCGGGGAAGCTGGCACCATCGAACGATTTGTCCTCGTTCAGGGCCAGCTGCAAGCGGGTGGTCCACAGCGGGTTGATCACGCCGTCGTAGGTGAGCGAGGCGACCTGGGTGTTCAGCTTCGAGCGGAAGTCCGGCGACGGGTCCTGCGCAAAGTCAGGTGGACCGCCAAACTCGGAGCCGTCGTACTGCGAGTTCAGCCGGGTGTCGATCACGCTGGCCGCCACACGGTGGCCCGGGGCGATCGTGTAGCCCAGTCGAATCTGCGCAGTCCGACGTTGGTAGCCGTCGTGATCAGGGTTGTAGTTGCCGAACAGGTCGCCGGGCCGCAGCGTCGACACGCCACGGGATTTTTCGCCACTGACCGAGGCCGCATAGTCGAACCCATCGTGGCCACCGCTGATGCCGAGATCGCCTTCGCGCGAGCCGTACTCGCCAACAGCGGCATGGCCGGACAGGCTGGCAGGACCCTCGCCGCGCTTGGTGGTGATCAGCACCACACCCCCCACGGCATCGGCCCCGTACAAGCTGGAGCCAGGCCCGCGCAGCACCTCGATGCGCTCGATCTGGGCCAGGCTGATGGCCTCGAACTCCACTTGTGCCAGGGTGGCAGAGCCGATCCGCACCCCGTCGATCAGCACCAGTGTGCTGCTGGTGCTGGCCCCCCGCAACAAGATGCCGGCCGCATGGCCCGGACCACCGCTGCGCGACAACTGGACGCCTGCCTCGCGGCGCAGCAGGTCTTCGATTGAATCGGCCGTCGACAGCCGGATGCGCTGCTCGTCGATCACGACCACATCCGACGTGACCTGGTCGAGTGGCAGCGGCTCGCGGCTCGCAATGACGGTCACCGGCGGCAGCCGGGTCGGCGTCTCGGCCTGGGCCGAGGAAAGCGTCATCGCCGTGACAGCGGCGGTGACCAGTGAAAGGAGGACGTGGGAATACCGGCTGTACACAGCCCAAGGCGCGCGCGGCGCCATGCAAAAGGAAAACATGGTGAAGAACCCGACAAGATGCAATCGACCTGCTTCCCCGCAGGCGCTTGCGATGTAGGCACGACACGAGGCCGCACCCGCTTGTTGGCCGGTATCCGGGCTGATGGATCCACCTTCACGACCTTCCCAGAGACACATGGTCTCCAGTGGTGTGCGCATGAAAGCTGAAACCGCCGTCAAAACCGACCAGGGCTTCGTCCACCGTACCGTTGCGGGGGCAGCGCAGTTTGAGCACCGAGCGGTGCTTTCTGCTTCCCGTTTAACTGCGCCGACAAGAACATCGGCGCGGGCACCAACGTTTCTATTTTAAGCACCGACCTACAATCGACACCCGTTGGTCAACCCATCGTCCGGACACGCGCCATGTCGAAGATCGAAGACCTCGCCGACCGGGTCGAGCGGCTCCTGTTGCGCCACCATGAGCTGCAACGAACCAATGCCCTGCTCGAGCAGCAGCTGGCCGCTGTGGCCAACGAGCGCGACAACCTGCGTTCACGCCTGAATGCCGCGCGCATGCGCATCGATACGCTGCTCGAGCGCCTGCCGGCAGAGGCCAGTGCGGTGCCAGCCGATGGCGCTTCCGACACAACCGCCCCCCTTCAGAAGACATCCCCATGAAGCAGATCGAAGTCTCGATCCTCGGTCAGAGCTATGTGCTGGGCTGCCCCGATGGCGGCGACACCTTGTTGCACGCATCGGTGAAAGCGGTCGATCGCGAAATGACGGCCATCCGCACAGCAGGCAAGGTCAAGGCACGCGAACGCATTGCCGTGCTGGCCGCCTTGAACCTCGCCTACAAGCTCGAGCAGCGAACCACAGCGCCCACGCCCACGGCGAGCGAAGGCCGATCGGCAACGGATGAGGCCGACGCACAAGTGAATGTCGATGCATTGATCGCACGCATCGACGAGGCCCTCGGCGAGCACGGACAGTTGCTGTGACCGATTCGGCACACGATGTCACCCCTTCGGCAGCCATGGCAACCACAGCGAGCGTAGACTGACCAGCGTCCGTTGTGTTCGCGTGAGTTTTTAATTCCTTGAACCGATGCTCTCGCGAGCCCGGGCTGGGAACATTGCCGAGTGGGTGTGATCGTCTCGCGTCAGATGAACCCGAAGCACGGCTGACCCGGCCCACCTGAATCCCCTGGGTTCAGGAATGCGGCTCACGGTTCACAACGGACACCTCTGCACGTGCTGCCAGGCAAGGCGGCGCACCTTGGGTCAGCGTCAGAACGTACCCTCGAACGAGATGCTGGCCAGCGTGACGTGATTGCCACCGCGGCTTTGTGCGGCCCCCAACGCGGTGTCGGCGGCTTGAAGCAGATCGTCTTGCGTGTGGGCGGTGTGAGGAAAGCTCGCCACACCCATCGACACCGTGAAGCCGAAATCCTGCCCGTCGAGCACGACGATCTGGGTCGCACATTGGCGTCGCAGGCCTTCCATTCGTGAGTGTGCTGTCGCCAGCCCGACGCCCGACAGCAATACCGCAAAACGATCATCGGACACGCGGCAGGACGCATCCATCGCCCGTGTGTTGCTCCGGAGCAAACGCCCGAGCGCCTCGATCACTCGCTGACGCGCCGTTGCACCCAGCGCACCCGCCGTTCCTGTTGGCGGATCGATCGAAATCGACACCATCGAGAACTCACGGTGTTCGCGCAACGACAGATCGACCTCGCGCCGCAACTGGTCTTCGAAATGGGCGTTCGGAAACAGGCCGGTGTCGATGTCCTTCAGCGACGCGTCCTGGGTTTCTCGGCGCAGGGCTTCCGTCGCTTGCTGCTGCTGCTCCAGTTGCTGCAGCGCCAGCGTGAGCTGGGCATCTCGCTGGCGCTGCGCGCTGACGTCGAGCCAGAGCGCGCACAGGTATCGTTTGCTGGCACCGGAGGCATCCGGTCTGCCGTTGAGCAGGACCCGGGTGACGTGGAATTCCCGGCGCACCTGATCGCGCTCGATGCGATGGTCACTGCCATGCGGCCGCGCCAGGGTGACGGTGCTGGTCTCTGCAGCGCGCAGCGACGCGGCCACCTCCGTGCTGAACAGATCGGCATCGGTGTGCCCGAGCATGTCTTCGGAGGAGCGACCGAGCAATTCGGCCATCCGCTCAGACGCATAGACGTACCGGCCTGTTGACACCTCCTTGACCGCAAACCCCGCAGCCAGACCGATCAGACTCGCAGACAGCAGATCGCACCAGCCGGCGGGGTCGAGCCCGAGCGCATCCGCCACCTGCCGCAATGACGCCGGCAAGCCGCTGGCGTGCTCGTCGGTCAAGGCCCGCTCAAGCTGGGTCATCGAGGCTCATTTTCAGCGGCGGGAAAAGGCGCACCGAGGCCAGCTCCCGTTCAAGGCGCGGTGGCGGGCGCAGCGGCCGCCGTCGGTGTCGACGCACCCTCAGGTGCAGCCGCTGGCTTCTGGAAATTGGCGACCACCTTGCCCAGCCCACCGTTCAGCGCGATCGCCACCATTTCAGTGGCGATGTCCTCGTCGATGTTCACTGCGTCGAAGGTGGCACTCCACTTCATCAGCGTCTTGCCGTCAGCGGCCGGGCTCACCGAAATCGTCGCGACGTAGTTCTTGATCGGAAACGGGCTCTTGAGCGAGGTATAGGTGTAGCTGGTGGTGGCGGCGCTGTACTTGAGCAGTTTTTCAACCAACTCGGATCCATCGGACAGCTTCAAGGTACGCACGGCACCCACCTTGTTGTCGGGGCCCTTGACGGTGCTGCTGCGCACTTGCGGGTGCCACAGATCGAAACCGTTGAAATCACCGACGTACTTCCAGACGGTGGCCGGGGCGCTGTCCACGGTTTCCTCGCTGGAAAACGACAAGGCACCGGCAGCGTGGCAGGCGCCAGCGGCCAACAGCAAACCGGCGGTAGCGGCTTGGAGAACGAGCTTGTTCATGGGTGTGTCTCCTGAAAAGATACGGATGTTGTCGTGCCTGTTGCCTGCAGCTTATTGCTTGGCAAAGTTGTTCACCAGCTTGGCCAGGCCGCTGTCGTAGATGCCTTCGACTGCCTTGGTGGCGGCCGCTGTGTCGGCACCCGCGGGCGCATCGAAGGTCGAGGTCCATTTCAGCAAGGTCTTGCCATCGGGGGTGGCATTCAGCGAGATGCTGCCGCTGTAGTTCGCCACCGGGAGCGGGCTGCTGACGATGGTGTAGCTGTATTGGGTCTTGGCGGCGTTGTAGGTGGTCAGCTGCTCGACGATCGTCTGCTTGCCGTCGGCCAGCGTCAGCGTCCGGCGCGTACCCACTTTGGTGCCTGCACCATTCACCTCGCTCTTGCTGACAGCGGGATGCCACACGTCCATGGCATTGAAGTTACCAATCAGCTTCCAGACGGTGGCCGGGGTGCTGTCGATCGTGACTTCTCGCGTCACGGACAAGTTGCCTGCGGCGTGGCTGCTGCCGATAGCCAGCAGCGCGCTGGCGACGGCGAATTTGAGGGCATTCATCTGGGGAGAGTCTCCGTGTACGAGCGGTAAGAAAATGACCCGGGCGGCGAAGCGGGTTCGCAGCCGGCAAAAGCACATTTTGGGATGTTCACCCAGCGGCCGCAATAAGCGAGAACGCGACAAGCACGAGCCGGGCCCCGACTTGCCTTTTCATTCTCGTCGATGTGTCCTCTTGTTTCCGACCTCGCGGCTGGGCCTGGAAATTGCCTCATCGCCCGAAACGCTGCTTTCCGCAACTTCTGACCCTGATCGCCCATCATCGCGCTAGTCCATGAGCATCGCTCCCTACATCAAGGAAATCGGCCGCGGCAAGGAAGGCGCCCGATCGCTGGGCCGTGATCAGGCCGAAGACCTGATGGGGCAGGTACTCGATGGCCGTGTGAGTGACCTCGAAGTCGGAGCATTCGCGATGGCGATGCGCATCAAGGGGGAATCGACCGAGGAGCTGCTCGGCTTTCTTCGCGCGGTGCACGAACGCTGCCTGCCTCTCACGCCGCAGAGCCCTGCAGTCATCCTGCCGTCTTACAACGGTGCCCGCAAGCTGCCCAACCTCACCGCGCTGCTGGCGTTGCTGGTGGCACAGACCGGCACCCCGGTGCTGGTGCACGGACCGTCGAACGATCCCGGTCGCGTCACCACCGCCTCCGTGTTTCGCAACCTCGGCCTGCCGATCGCGCGCGATGCCGACGACGTACGCCATGGCTGGGCACGGCGTGAACCGGTGTTCATGGCAACCGAAACGCTGTGTCCGCCGCTGGCCCGGCTGCTGGATGTGCGCTGGGTCGTCGGGTTGCGCAATCCAGGTCACACCGTGGCCAAGCTGCTCGATCCGACAACCGGCGCGCGTTCCTTGCGGGTGGTGAATCACACCCACCCTGAATACGGCACCGCGCTGGCGGCTTTTCTGCAGAGCGCAGGTGCCAGCGCGATGTTGCTGCGCGGCACCGAGGGCGAACCCGTGGCCGATCCACGCCGATCACCCCGGCTTGACGTGTTCCTGCGGGGCGAGTTGCGGGCGGATCTGTCCGTGCCCGCGCAGGAAGGCGTGTTGACGGAGCTGCCGGTGTTGCCCCGCAGCATCGATGCCGCAACGACGGCGGTCTATATCCAGTCGGTGGTCAGCGGCGAAAAGCCGGCGCCGGGACCCCTGGCCCGGCAGGTGGACAGCTTGCATCGCGCCGTCATGGCGCTCACCGAGACTGCGGCACATGAGCTGATCGCCTGAAGCCGCCGAAGGCGGCGTGAGGTCATTCTTCCTCTTCATCGCCCAGCAGGCTGATCTGCGCGGGGTCTGACACCGCACCAGCGCGCCGGGCACTGCGCCGCGCCGTGTGTTCTCGCCCGGGGTGGCGGCTGCCGTGCCGGTCGTACACCGCCCTGGCCTCTTGCCGGGTGGCGATGTCCGCCTTGCGGGCATGAATCAGCACCCTGGCCTGCTGACTGGCCGAGCGCAGATCCACCACCGGATCGGGATAGTCCGCCGGGCGCAAATGCGTCGAGCCCAGAAGCCACGGCTCGTGCACTGCGCTCCCCGTCACGCCACGCAACTCGGGCACCCAGCGCCGTATGAACACCCCCTCGGGATCCTGATCGCGGCTCTGCTTCACCGGGTTGTAGAGCCGAATGGTGTTGATCCCGGTCACACCGCTCTGCATCTGCGCCTGCGGGTAATGAATCCCAGGCTCGTAATCGAGGAACTGTCGCGCCAGAAACAGTGCTGGCTCACGCCAGTGCAACCACAACTGGTAGCTCGCAAAGCTCATCAGCATCGCACGCATGCGGAAGTTGATCCAGCCCGTGGCGTGCAGGCCGCGCATGCAGGCGTCGACAAACGGAAAGCCCGTTCGGCCTGTGCACCAGGCATCCAGGCGCCGCTGCTCGTCAGCGGTGAGCGCACCCTCGTTGCGCAACCCGTCGAAGCCGCGATTGACATTGCGAAACTCGATCGCTGGCTCGCTCTCGAGTTTCTGGATGAAATGGCAATGCCAGTGCAACCGGCTCTCGAAGCTGCGCAGAGAAGCCATCGCGCCCGCGGGACGTTGATCGGCGGGCATGGCCAGCCACTCGCTGCGGCGCTGCCACACCGCATGGACACACTCGCGCACCGACAGCGTGCCCCAGGCGAGGTGCGCCGACAACCGCGAGCAGGCTTCCGCTGCGGTCAGCGGGCTGGACATCTCGGTGCGATAGCGGTGTCCGCGCCAGGCCAGAAAACTGTCGAGCAAGGCAACGGCCTGGCCTCTGCCGCCGCGCTGGCGCAGTGGCTTGTCGGCGTCAAGGCTGTGGATGGGCACTGCGTCGTCATGGTGCGCTTCGGGCAGTTCGTGCGGCGCCAGCGGCGTCAGATGCCCTGGCGCTGGCAACGGCAGCGGCTCCATCCGCTGCGTCCACAACTGCGACCAGCGATCGCGGTCGCGCAGGCGCCTGACGACGCCATTGCAGGGCAGTTCGCGCCACACCACACCTTGCCCGGTGCACCAGCGCGCCACAGCGCGATCGCGATCGAAACTCCAGCCGTTGCCGGTTTCCTCGTGGCTCCACAAGGCGAAGGAACCGTACAGCGCATGCAGACGCGCGAGCACTGTTGTCGCTTCCCCGCGAACGCGCCACAAGGCGCCGCCCCGCGACCTGAACCAGGCATCGAGCTCGCCCAGGCCTTCGTGTGCGAAGGCGCGGTGCTGCGTTGCCGCATCGCGCTGTGCCCAGGCCGCAGGCTCGTCGATCCACATCGGCAGCAGCGGTCCGGCCTGTGCGGCACGCACCAGCGGGGCGTGGTCGGTCCAGCGCAGATCCCTCTTGAACCACAACACTTGCAACATCGACGGCAGTGTAGGCAGCACGCCGATCGCTCGGCCGGAAATCCCTTCAGCGGCTCATGCGTTGTCGAGCCGATTCATACAGGCACACCGCCGCCGCCGCACCCACATTGAGCGACTCTTCGCCGCCGGGCTGCGGGATGCGCAGCGCGCGGGTGCAAAGAGATTGCACGAGCGACGACACGCCCTCGCCTTCGTGACCCAGCACCCAGGCGCAAGGCCAGGGCAGCGCGACCTGGTCGATCGACTCAGCCGCATGCGAACTGGTTGCCAGCAGCGGCACGGACAGGGCGTCCAATGCGGTGGCCTCGACGCCCTCGACCAGCGACAAGCCGAAATGCGCGCCCATGCCTGCGCGCAGCACCTTCGGCGACCACAGGCCGGCGGTGCCCTTCAATGCCACCACCTGCGCAAAACCGAAGGCAGACGCACTGCGCAGCACCGTCCCCACATTGCCTGCATCCTGCAAACGATCGAGCACCACCGTGGGCGCATCGGGTCGCAACTCGGGCGTGCCAGACCATGGGATGACGAACCCGATCGGCGCAGGCGATTCGAGGGTGCTGATGCCAGCCATCAAGTTGGTGGGCAACACAGCGACCGCGGGGGCGGCCAGGGCCAGGTCGCGCCATGGTGATGAGGCCCAGGCCTCGTCACTGATCAGCGCCTGCAGCGGCACCCCGCCGCGCTCAAGAAATGCACGGCACAAGTGATCGCCCTCGATCCACAACTCGCTTTGCTTGCGATAGGCCATCGGGTCGCGGCCCAGCTTGCGCAATCGCACCAACAGCGGGTTGTCGCGCGAGGAGATGGACTTGACGATGGGCGTGGTCATTCAGTGCCCACCAGAACAGCGCGCACGGGCGCGAAAGAGCGGCGATGGTCTGCGCACGCGCCGTGCTCCCGCAACGCCGCCAGATGCGCCGCCGTGGGATAGCCCTTGTGACCGTCGAACCCATAGTGGGGATATCGCTCGTGCAGGGTCAGGCACAGACGATCGCGGTGGACTTTCGCCAGGATCGATGCAGCGGCGATCGCCGGCACCTTGGCATCCCCTTGAACGATCGCTTCGGCCGGCATCGGCAGAACCGGCAGCCGGTTGCCGTCCACCTGCACCCGGTGTGGTCTCAAGCGCAGGCCTTCCACCGCCCGCCGCATCGCCAGCAGGGTCGCCTGCAGGATGTTCAACTGGTCGATCTCGCCGACCGTGGCTTCGGCAATGCAGCAGCACAGGGCCTTGGCACGAATCTCGTCGAACAGGCGCTCTCGGGTGCGCGCGGTGAGCTTTTTCGAATCGTTCAGACCGCGGATCGGTTGGAGATCGTCGAGGATCACGGCAGCCGCCACCACCGGACCGGCCAAGGGTCCCCGACCCGCTTCATCGACCCCGGCCATCAGGCCTGGCGCATCCCAGCGCAGACCCAGCTGCTCAGCGCGCAAGAATGTTCTCGATCGCATCGGTTGCTGCCTGGGCGGTGTCACGGCGCAGCGTGTGGTGCAGCGCCTCGAAACGAGTGGCCAGCCTGGCACACGCCGCGGGATCGTCCAGCCAGGCAAAGGCCGCATCGGCCAGACGGTCGGGCGTGGCCGCCGCCTGCAGCAACTCGGGCACGGCAAAGTCCTCCAGCAGGATGTTCGGCAGCCCGACCCACGGTTGGTAATTCATGCGCTTCATGATCTGTGCGCTGAGCCAGTGCATCTTGTAGGCAATCACCATCGGCCGCTTGAACAGCGCCGCTTCCAGTGTGGCCGTGCCGCTGGCGATCAGCGTCACGTCACAGGCAGCCAGCGCCTGGTGCGACTGGCCGTCGATCAGTTGAACATCGACCCCCGGCGCGTGGCGCGGCAATAGCGGCTCGATCAGCGGATACAGGCCTGGCGCCACGGGCAGCACGAAGCGCAGCGCCGGGCGGCGGCGCTTCATCAGTGCGGCCGCCTCGAGCAGCGTCGGCGCGATGTACTGGATCTCCGAGCGGCGACTGCCGGGCAAGAGCGCGACCACCGTGTCGGTGTCCTGCAGGTTCAGCATCTGGCGACTGGCTTGTCGGGGCACCTCGAGTGGAATGGCATCGGCCAGCGGGTGGCCGACATAGGTGGCTGCGACACCGTGCTGCGCGTACAACGCAGGCTCGAACGGGAAGATGCACAACACATGGTCGACGGCGCGCTTGATCTTCTCGATGCGCTCGCCGCGCCAGGCCCAGATCGACGGGCCGATGAAGTGGATCGTGCGTATGCCGCTCGCCTTCAGTCGCGCTTCCAGATCCAGGTTGAAATCGGGGGCATCGACACCGATGAAGGCGTCGGGCGGGTCCTGCAACAGACGCTCGGCGAGCCGGTTGCGGATGCCCAGCAGCTCCGGGTAATGGCGCAGCACCTCGGCATAACCACGCACTGCGAGCTTGTCGCTGGGCCACCAGGCATCGAAGCCCAGCGCAGACATCTTCGGCCCGCCGATCCCGTGGACCGCCAGCGCAGGCCAGCGCCGCTTCAGACCCGCCAGCACCAGGCTGGCCAACAGATCACCCGAAGCCTCGCCAGCCACCATGGCGAGGCGAGGTTCATGGATCGACATGTGCGAAAAGGCTCCTCCCAGAGCCAAGGCGCTGCGCGGCGGAGCGTGTCATCCCTAGCGCACGATGCCGCGCTGCGAAGACGCGAGAAACTGCGTCATCACCGCGACGTCGGCGACGGCTTCCGGTGCGCTGTTTGCAAGATCCGAGATCGCTGCGCGCGCCTGTTCCAGTGTGTTCCCCTGGCGGTACAGCAGCCGGTGCATCTGCTTGACCGCGGCGATGCGCTCGGGCCCGAAGCCTCGGCGCCGCAACCCCTCTGCATTGAAGCCTCGCACCGCGAGCGGGTTGCCATCGACCATCATGAACGGCGGCACGTCCTGCGACACGGCGCTGGCAAAGCCGATCATGGCGTGCGGACCAACCTTCACGAACTGGTGCACGCCGGTCAGACCGCCGACGATGACCCAGTCGCCCAGATGCACATGCCCCGCCAGCGTCGCGTTGTTGGCCAGGATGGTCTGGCTGCCGACCTGGCAGTCGTGCGCGATGTGCACATACGCCATCACCCAGTTGTCGTCGCCCACGCGCGTCACGCCGCCGTCTTGCGCCGTGCCGATGTTGAAGGTGCAGAACTCGCGGATCGTGTTGCGGTCGCCGATGTGCAACTCGGTGGGCTCGTCACGGTATTTCTTGTCCTGCGGTACGGCACCGATCGAGCAGAACTGGAAAATGCGGTTGTCACGACCAATGGTCGTGTGGCCCTCGATCACACAGTGCGCGCCGATCGTGGTGCCCGCATGAACCCGCACGTGCGAGCGCACGATGCTGTAAGGCCCGACGCTGACCGATGAATCCAGTTCGGCGCCGGGCTCGATGATCGCCGTGGAATGGATCAGCGTCATGGCCTGTGACACGGGTTGACGAGAGTCGACGGCCAGCCGATCAGGCGATGTCGCGCACCGTGCACAGGAAGTCCGCCTCGACAGCCAATTCGCCATCGACGGTCGCGCGTGCCCTGAACTTGAACACGCCTGACTTCATGCGATCGAGGATCACGTCCAGGATGAGTTGATCACCCGGTTCAACCGGACGCTTGAAACGGGCGCCGTCGATCCCTGCAAAGTAGAACAACGAGTTCTCGTGGGTCTGCAGATTCAGGGTCTCGAAACCCAGAATGGCAGCGGCCTGTGCCAGCGCTTCGATCATCAGCACACCAGGCATCACCGGGCGCTTTGGAAAGTGTCCGCTGAAATAGTGCTCGTTGACGCTGACATTCTTCAGCGCCTTGATGCTTTCGCCCTTCTTGAGTTCAAGCACACGATCGACCAGAAGGATCGGATAACGATGCGGAATTCGTCTCAGGATTTCGTTGATGTCCATCGTCATGGCGATCAGGTCTCTTTGTTCTTTTCAAGCGCTCGAATGCGTTCACGCAATCGATGCAATTGCCGCAGCGTGGCTGCATTTTTTTCCCATGACGCATTGTCATCGATGGGAAACAGGCCGGTGTACAAGCCCGGCTTGTGGATGGAATGGGTGGCCACCGAGCGGGCACCCAGGTGCACGTGATCGGCCAATGTCACATGGCCGACCACGCCCGCGCCACCAGCCATCGTGCAGTGCGCGCCGATGCGGGTGCTGCCAGATACCGCCGCCGTGCCGGCCAGGGCGCTGTGCGCACCGATGTGCACGTTGTGGGCGATCTGCACCAGGTTGTCGAGTTTGACGCCGTCCTCGATCACGGTGTCTTCCAGCGCCCCGCGATCGATGCAGGTGTTGGCACCAATCTCGACATCGTCACCGATGCGAACGCCGCCGAGTTGTTCGATCTTCTCCCAGCGACCGCCGTGCGGCGCAAAGCCGAAGCCGTCGGCTCCGATCACGACCCCGCTGTGCACGATGCCGCGCGCTCCGATATGGCACCCTGCCCCCAGCACGACTTGTGCAGACAACCGTGTCTGTGCGCCCACCGACGCACCAGAACCGATGAAGCACTGCGCACCGATCACGGCCCCTTCGGCAATCACTGCACCTGCCTCGATGACAGCGAGTGCGCCCACCGAGGCAGTCGCGGCGACTTGTGCCTCGGGGTGGACCACTGCCGATGGGTGTACCTGGGGTACTGTCGCCTCCCGACCTCGGGAGACCCACAGCTGGGTCAACCGAGCGAAGCACAGATACGGGTCGGCGGCGATGAGCGCTGCACCTCGCAACGCCGCTGCGTCACGGTGTGACGACGACACGATCACGCACCCAGCCTTCGACGTGGCCAGTGCCGGCAGATAACGTGGATTGGAGAGGAAGGAGATCGCCTCGGCGTCGGCTGTATCCAGCGACGCGATGCGATGGACCCGCTGGGCCGGGTCGCCGATCAGTTCAGCATCAAGTCGCTCCGCCAGTTCGCCCAGCGCAAACGAAGTGACAAGATCACTTGCCACCCTGGGCATTCAGCGCCTTGACCACCTTGTCGGTGATGTCGATCTTCGGACCGGCGAACACTGCCTCCTGGAGGATCAGGTCGTATTTTTCGGTTTCGTAGATCTGCTTGATGACCTTGTTGGCACGTTCGACGACGGCCGACAGTTCTTCGTTCTTGCGCTGGGTCAGGTCTTCCTGGAACTCGCGGCGCTTGCGCTGGAACTCGCGGTCCTGATCGACCAGATCGCGTTGGCGCTTGCTGCGTTCCGATTCAGACAAGGCCGGTGCCTCCTTGTCGAATTTCTCGCTTGCTGCTTTCAGCCTGCCAGCGATCTCGCCCATTTCCTTGTCTCGCTTGGAGAACTCGGCTTCGAGTTTCGCCTGGGCGGCCTTGGCCGGGTTGGCTTCACGCAGCACGCGGTCGCTGTTCACATAACCGATCTTGATTTCCTGGCTCTGGACGTTGCACGCAGCGAAGACCAGCAAGGAGGCAGCCAACGCATTCAAAGATAACCTGTTCATCAAAACGCAGTCCCGAGTTGAAATTGAAGACGCTGGATTCTATCCGTTGGCTCTTTCCTGATCGGTGAGCCGTAGCTGATCTTGATGGGCCCGACCGGGGACACCCAACTGAAGCCAAGTCCGACCGATGCGCGCAGGCTGGACAGGCTCAATCGATCCTCCACCGCCCACACATTGCCGACGTCCAGGTAGGTGAACCAGCGCAGTGTCCGATCGTTGCCGGTGCCGGGGAATGGCAGGTACACCTCGGTGTTCACGTTGAGGCGTCGGTTGCCACCCAGGTAGGCACCGAGGTTGTCAACCTGCCCCAAAGAGCCTTGGTCAAAGCCACGCACCGTACCGAGACCGCCGCCGAAGAAGTTCTTGAAAATCGGGTAAGGCTTGTTCCCCAGCCCACTGCCGTAACCCAACTCGGCATTGATACCGACAGTGACTCGGCGGATCGGCGTGAAGTACTGCTGGAACTGCAGGTCGGTACGGACATAGCGCTGGTCAGCGAGGAAGCTGAGGTCGATGTTCACCCGCGCAAGATATCCGGTGGTCGGCACAAGCGCGCTGTCACGACCATCGCGCGACCAGCCGATGGTGAACGGAATCGCGGTGCTTTTCGGACCGAACTGTTCGCGGTACCGGAAGTAGGTGTCCGGCAGGTTGTTGTTGCCGCGGATTTCGGTCTGTTCGAAGCCGAGACCGAAGAACACCGTGTCGTACTCACTGAACGGCACACCGAAACGAATCGACGCCCCCGGAGTGACCAGCTTGTAGTTCTCACCCTGGCTGTTGATCGGTTGGGCCGTCCGGTAGAACACATCGATGGCCCGCGAAATGCCATCTTCGGTGAAATAGGGGTCGACGGTACTCACCGAAATGGTCTGCTGCGACTTGCTGGTGTTGAATTCGATGCCCAGGTAGTTGCCTGTGCCGAACACGTTTTCCTGCTTCACCGAGGCGGTGAATGACACCTTGTCCGCACTGGAGAAGCCCGCGCCCAGCAAGATGTTGCCGGTCGGCTTTTCCTTGATCGACACGGTGAGATCCACTTGGTCCGAGGTGCCAGGTACCTCCGTGTTGTCGACGGTCACTTCGCTGAAGAAACCCAGGCGGTCGACACGGTCGCGCGACAGCTTGATCTTGGGACCGTCGTACCAGGAAGACTCGAACTGCCGGAACTCGCGTCGGACCACTTCATCACGGGTCTTGGTGTTGCCTGCGACGTTGATGCGCCGAACGTAAACACGCCGCTGCGTGTCCGCCTGCAGCACGACCTCGACGCGGCCGTTGACCCGGTCGATCTCCGGACGCGCCTCGACCCGCGCGAACGCGTAGCCGAACGTGCCGAACTTTTCGGTGAACGCCTTGGTCGTTGCGGCCACCTCTTCCGCCCGGTAAATCTGGCCCGGCTTGATGGTGACCAACTGCTTGAATTCGTCTTCCTTGGAAAGGTACTGGCCCTGCAGCGTGACCGCCGTGACGGTGTAGGGCTGCCCTTCCTTGATGTTGATGGTGATCGAGATGTCTTGCTTGTCGGGCGAGATGGCAATCTGAGTCGACTCGACATTGAACTCGAGATAACCGCGGTTCAGGTACCAGGCCTTCAGCGTCTCCAGATCCGCATTCAACTTGGTGCGCGAATAGCGATCTGACTTGGTGTAGAACGAAAGCAGCCCGGTCTCGTTGAGCTCGAGCAGGCCCTTGAGTTCTTTTTCGCTGTAGTCCCTGCTGCCGAGAATGCGGATCTCGCGAATCCGTGCCACCGATCCTTCGACCACATTGAAGGTCACGTTGACACGATTACGCTCTTGCGGAGTGACCTTGGTGGTGACCTCCACACCGTAAAGGCTGCGGGTCAGGTACTGGCGCTTGAGCTCCTGCTCGGCGCGGTCTGCCAACGCGTTGTCAAACGGCTGTCCCTCCCCGATGCCGAAGTCCTTGAGGGCCTTGACCAGTGCTTCCTTCTCGAATTCCTTGGTGCCGACGAAGTCGATGCTGCTGATGATCGAGCGTTCCTCGACCACCACCACGACCACCGAGCCCGCGATCTGGATGCGCACGTCCTTGAACAGGCCCGTGGCGAACAAGGCGCGCAATGCAGCGACGCCCTTCTCATCGGTGTAGGTATCGCCGATGCGGAATGGCACAGAGGCGAAGACCGTGCCCGCGTCGATTCGCTGCAGGCCCTCCACGCGAATGTCAGTCAATTGGAAAGGCTCCACGGCCCAGACGCTGGTACCGAACAATCCGATCGCAAGGAACACGGACACCAGGCAGGCTCGAAACGACGTCAGACAGCAGAGGATTCGCAAGATGGGTCGCATATGAAGATTAAGGCAGGCCCACGAGTCGGACCACGTCGTTGAAGAGCGCAATGGACATCAGTGTCAGCATGATGGCCACACCCCCACGCTGCAGCCGCTCCAGCCACAGCTCGGATACAGGGCGCCCTGTCGTCGCTTCGAAAAGATGGTACATGAGGTGTCCGCCATCGAGCATCGGCAGCGGCAGAAGATTCAGGACGCCCAGGCTGATGCTGACCACGGCAAGAAACCCGAGGTAGTACGCCAGCCCGACCCGAACAGACTGACCAGCGTAATCGGCGATGGTCAGCGGGCCGGTCAGATTTTTCAGCGAGGCCTCACCGATCACCATGCGGCCAAACATTTTCAGCGTCAGCCCCGCCATGTCGATGGTTCGAGTCACCGCCTGCGACAAGCCATCGAAAACGCCGTAGCGGACCAGAACCATTTCAGGCGGGCCGCCAATGAACGCCTCGATGCGGCCGATGCGGCGCTCGCCGTCCACCACGGACGCCGGTTCGACTTCAAGCTGCAGCCGCTGCGCACCCCGCTCGATGAGCCACTGTTGCGGATGGATGGCGCTGGCAGATGATCCACTGGAGCGCACCAATTCCCGCAGGCTTGCGGCATCGGCGATCGCCTTGCCATCGACCGACAGCACCCGGTCGCCGGCGCGCAGGCCTGCCGCCTCGGCAGGTCCGTCTGGCTTGATCTGCCCCATGATCGGCTCGGCGTAGACACCGGGCAATCCGATGCGTCGCATCAGTTGGGCATCAACCTCCCGACTGGTCAGTCGGTCGAGTTCGAGCACCACGCTGCGCACATGCTGCCCTTGGGCATCGGCAACACGCAGATGCACGGCCTCTGAGCGCAGCACGCCCTGGGTCAGGTGCCAGACCAGATCGGTCATCGACTGAACCTCGGTCCAGTCCATCCCATCGGGTGAGCTCGCCCGCACCCAGTCGCCGGCCCTCAGTCCAGAGCGCTCGGCAATGCTGTCAGCAGCCGGCGCAGAGAGCACCGCCTTGGGCTCGTCCATGCCGATCCAGAAGGCGCCGGCATACAGCACGACCGCCAGCAGCAGGTTGGCGATCGGGCCCGCCGCGACGATCGCAGAGCGCTTCCACAGCGATTGACGATTGAATGCGCGCTGGACTTCAGCGGAGTCGACCGGCGCCTCACGTTCGTCGAGCATGCGCACATAACCGCCGAGCGGCAACATGGAGATGACGAACTCAGTGCTGTCAGGCGTCGCCTGACGCCGCCAGATGACCCGCCCGAAACCCACCGAGAACCGGAGCACCTTGACGCCGCACGCTACGGCCACGCGGTAATGCCCGTACTCGTGCACGACGATGAGCACGCCCAGCGTGAGCAAAAAAGCAAGCAACGTGATCATCGAGCGATGCGCTCCGCCCACTGCGATGCAGCTCGCCGCACCCGAGCGTCGAGGGCAATCAGGCCATCGATCGAGGTGCACTCATCGGGCTGTGGAAGCACCGTTTCAAGAATGCCGGCATTGACATGATGGATCTGGTCGAAACCGATGGCACCGGCCAGAAATGCCGCGACCGCGACCTCATTGGCTGCGTTCAGCACGGCCGTGGTGCCTTCGGGCGCACGCAGCGTCTCCCAGGCCAGCGGCAGCCCGGGGTATCGCTGCATGTCGGGCGGCTCGAAGGTCAACCCTGCCAGCGTCGGGAAGTCGAGCAGCCCAGCGCCCGACTCCATGCGCTCGGGGAAGGACAGACCATAGGCAATCGGCACGCGCATGTCCGGCGTACCCAATTGCGCCAGCACCGAGTTGTCTTTGCACACCACCATCGAATGCACGATGCTCTGCGGATGAATGACCACCTTGATCTGCTCGGGGGTCAGGTCGAACAACCACCGCGCTTCGATGACTTCAAGCGCCTTGTTCATCATGGTCGCGGAATCGACCGAAATCTTGCGACCCATGACCCAGTTCGGATGCGCGCAGGCCTGATCGGGCGTGACGCTGGCGAGCGTGCCGACATCGCGATGGCGGAAGGGCCCGCCGGAGGCGGTCAGGATGATGTGATCGATGCGCGCAACCCATCGGCTGCGGTCTTCGGGCAGGCACTGGAAGATGGCCGAATGCTCGCTGTCGATCGGCAGCAACTGCGCTCCCCCCTCGCGCACGGCCGTCATGAAAAGCGCCCCACCGACGACCAGCGCTTCCTTATTGGCCAGCATGAGCCGTTTGCCTGCGCGCGCAGCAGCCAGGCAGGGCGGCAAACCGGCCGCGCCGACGATGGCCGCCATCACCGCGTCCACCTCGGGGTGCGAGGCCATCTCGCACAGTGCCTGCGGGCCGACCAGCACCGCGGTGGTGCTGCCTGCATCGCGCAATTTGGCTTGCAGCGTCTGTGCCGAAGCACTGTCGGGCAAGACCGCGAAGCGCGGCGCCCATGCAAGGCACTGCGCCAGCAATTCATCGATGCGATGTTGCGCGCTCAGCGCGAACACCTCATAACGATCGCGATGACGTGACAGCACGTCGAGGGTGCTGGTGCCGATGGACCCGGTCGATCCGAGGATGCACACACGCATGCGTGAAGTCTGCTGGCTCATGTCACACCAAGGTCATAGAGAACTGAGCGCCAGCGCCAGCGGAAACACGGGCAACAGGGCATCCACCCGATCCAGCACACCGCCATGACCGGGGAGCAAACCGCTGCTGTCCTTGGCGCCGGCATGACGCTTGACCAGCGACTCGACCAGGTCACCCACCACGCCCATCGCCACCAGGAAGACGCAGACCAATACCAACCCGGCGGGCCCCTGGTGCAAATAGACGTGGGTGAACAGGCTGGGAGAGTCCCACGCCCACTGGCGATCGATCGCCATCCATGCCGTGGCCAGCAGCAGCACGCCCACCATGCCACTCCACACGCCCTCCCAACTCTTGCCGGGGCTGATCGCCACCGCCAGCTTGCGACGCCCGAACGCCCGACCACCAAAGTAGGCCGCGATGTCGGACACCCACACCAGACAGAACACCGACAGGATGAAATTGATGCCGATGGTGCGTGCGTCGGCCATCGCCAGCCAGGCCAGCCACAACCCGAGCAGCCCGAGAGCCCAGCGCAGACTCTGCGGCAGCAAGCCCCAGCCCGCGGGCCCGGCCCTCAGCGACCACGCTCCGCCCAGCACCCACACGCCCATCGCCAGCCACCAGGCCGACGACGGCGCACTGCTCACCCAACCGGCGCTCAGCGCCAGCGCACAAGCGCCACCCAGCAGCACACCCAATGCCACCGCAGGTGACGTGCCGCCGCCATTGAGCCGCACCCATTCCCAGCCAGCCGCGGCAATGAACAACACCGTCAACGCTGCAAACGGCAGCGACACAGGGGCGAACAAGGCGGGGATAAACACGCCCAGCAGCACCAGGGCGGTGATGATTCGCTGCTTGAGCATGTTCAGCGCACCAGCGGCAGTTCAACCGCGTGCGTCTCCTTGATGGCTCCGAAGCGGCGGTCGCGGCGGGCGTACTCGGCCAGGGCCGCGTCCAGTTCGGCTTCACCGAATTCAGGCCACAGGCAATCGGAAAAGCACAGCTCGGAATACGCGGCCTGCCACAGCAGAAAGTTGCTGATGCGCACTTCGCCGCCGGTGCGTATGAACAGATCAGGATCCGGAGCATGGCTCAGCGCCATGAAGCGGCTGAGCGTGGCCTCATCCAGATCGTCCGCACTGATGCCCGCGCGGATCGCCCGCTGGCACGCCTGGACCACATCCCAGCGGCCGCCGTAATTGAAGGCCACCGACAACGTGATGCGGGTGTTGTGCTTGGTGCTGCTCTCGGCGTGGTCCCAGGCTTCCTTCACGTGCGCGGCAATGTCGGTGCGGTCGCCCACGATGCGCACGCGCACACCGTTCTTGTTCATCACGCCGAGATACTTCGACACCGCCAGCAACACCAATGACATGAGGCCGGACACCTCGTCATTCGGACGCTTCCAGTTCTCGGAAGAAAACGCGAACACGGTGAGGTACTCGACACCGCGGTCGGCGCAGGCGAGCACGGTATTCACCAGGGTGTCGACACCTTGCTTGTGCCCAAGAAAACGCGGCTTGAACCGGCTTTTTGCCCAGCGGCCATTGCCGTCCATCACGATGGCGATGTGACGAGGAACTTCTGAGGCGTTCGGCAAAGCGCTCACTGAACCGGGCACCTCAGCGTCTGACCGTCGCATGGGGCGAGGCGTGCGTCATACCGCCATCACTTCCGCTTCTTTCGCCGCCACCAACCGGTCGATCTCGGCGATGGTGCGGTCGGTCAGCTTCTGCATTTCGTCGAGCGACCTGCGCTCATCGTCCTCGGAGATTTCCTTGTCTTTCAACAAGCGCTTTGCGTGGTCGTTGGCATCGCGGCGCAGGTTGCGCACGGCGATGCGGGCGTCTTCACCCGCGTTGCGAACGATCTTGGTGAGGTCACGACGACGCTCCTCGCTCAACGCCGGCATCGGCACGCGGATCAGGTCGCCTTGCGAAGACGGGTTCAATCCCAGGTCGCTTTCGCGGATGGCCTTCTCGATCTTGGCACCCATGCCCTTTTCCCAGGGCTGAACGCTGATCGTGCGCGCATCCAACAGGCTGACGTTGGCGACCTGACTGATCGGCACCGGCGAACCGTAGTAATCCACATGCACCTGATCGAGGATGCCGGGATGCGCACGCCCGGTGCGAATCTTGTGCAGTTCGTTCTTGAACGCTTCGACCGAGCGGCCCATCTTTTGCTCGGCGTTCTTCTTGATGTCGGCAATGCTCATCGCCCTGTCCTGCTGATGTCGCTGATGATGTCGCTGCTGAATTCGCTGCCAGCGGTTTCACACATGGACGAGCGTGCCCTCGTCCTCGCCCCCTACCACGCGCTTCAAGGCGCCTGGCTTGAAGATACTGAACACTTTGATCGGCAGCCTCTGGTCGCGGCACAGCGCGAATGCCGTCGCATCGAGCACCTGCAGATTGCGGCTGATGGCCTCGTCGAAGGTGATTTCCGAATAACGGGTCGCGCTCGGATCCTTTTTCGGATCGGCGGTGTAGACCCCGTCGACCTTGGTGGCCTTCAAAACGATCTGGGCACCGATTTCGGCGCCACGCAATGCTGCAGCGGTGTCGGTGGTGAAGAACGGGTTGCCGGTACCGGCGGCGAAGATCACGATCTTGCCTTCTTCCAGATACTGGAGCGCCTTCGGCCGCACATAAGGCTCGACCACCTGCTCGATGCCGATGGCCGACATCACGCGGGCGGTCATGCCTTCCTGGCGCATCGTGTCGGCCAGCGCCAGCGCATTCATCACGGTGGCCAGCATGCCCATGTAGTCGGCGGTGGCCCGGTCCATGCCGACCGAGCCGCCAGCGACACCCCGGAAGATGTTGCCACCACCGATCACGACCGCCACCTCACAACCCATCAAGGTCACTTCCTGGACTTCACGCACCATCCGGACGATGGTGGCGCGATTGATGCCGTAGGCATCGTCGCCCATCAGGGCTTCGCCAGACAGCTTGAGCAGGATGCGCTTGTAAGCGGGCATGTAGTGAGTTTCCTGTGCGGCTGAGATAGACACAGAGTCTAAACCGGGGCCCACCCACCGACTTGTGCGATTCGGAGGGCCCGGATGGCGTCAGGCGCCCTTTGCAGCCGCAACCTGCGCAGCCACTTCGGCGGCAAAGTCATCGACCTTTTTCTCGATGCCTTCACCGACCACATAGAGGGTGAAGCCCTTCACGACGGTGGCCTTCTCCTTGAGCATCTGCTCGACGGTCTGCTTGTCGTTCTTGACGAAGGCCTGGTTGAACAGGCTGACTTCCTTGAGGAACTTGGCGACCGAACCCTCGATGCGTTTGGCAACGATCTCGGGCGATTGCGGCGTCTTGCCCTCGGCCTTGGCCTTTTCAGCGTCTTCAGCGGCCTTCTGCGTCGCCACCGAGCGCTCGGTCTCGATCAGCTTGGCGGGCACGTCGCTCGACTGCAACGCGACTGGCTTCATCGCCGCCACGTGCATGGCCACATCCTTGGCAGCCACATCGTCGCCTTCGAACTCGACCATCACACCGATGCGCGTGCCGTGCAGGTAGCTCGCCAGCTTGGCGCCCTCATAGCGCTTGAAACGGCGGATCGACATGTTCTCGCCGATCGTACCGATCAGGCCCTTGCGCACATCTTCGAGCGTCGGGCCATAACCGTCCTGCGAGTACGGCAGTGCCGACAGTGCGGCCACATCGGCCGGGTTCTTCTCGGCGACCAACCTGGCGCAGGCATTCGCCATGGCCATGAACATGTCGTTCTTCGAGGTGAAGTCGGTTTCGCAGTTCACCTCGACCAGCGCACCCGCGTTGCCCACCACGGCCGAGACGATCACGCCTTCGGCGGTCACGCGAGAGGCTGCCTTGCCGGCTTTGCTGCCGAGCTTGACGCGAAGCAGCTCTTCAGCACGCTCCATGTCGCCACCGGCTTCGGTCAGCGCCTTCTTGCACTCCATCATGGGCGCGTCGGTCTTGGCGCGCAGTTCGCCCACCATGCTTGCTGTGATTGCGGTCATTTCATGCTCTCCATAGGGTCTGCGGTGTGCGCACGGCGCACGGCCGCATGAGGCTCAAACATTAAAAAAAGGGGCTGTAGCAGCCCCTTTCGATCTCACGTCGGTGAGGCAGTCGGGGGCTCAGCTCGCCTCGCTGACCTCAACGAACTCATCACCTTCGGCAGCCACGGCCTGGACCACTTCATTCGACGAATTGGCCTTGCCTTCCAACACCGCATCGGCGACCGCCTTGGCATACAGCGCCACGGCCTTGGCCGAGTCGTCGTTGCCTGGGATCACGTAGTCGATGCCCAACGGCGAATGGTTGGAGTCGACCACGCCGACCACAGGAATGCCCAGCTTGTTGGCTTCCGCAATGGCGATCTTGTGGTAGCCGACGTCAATGACGAACAAGGCGTCAGGCAAGGCGTTCATGTCCTGGATACCGCCGATGTCCTTTTCCAGCTTCGCGAGTTCGCGCTGGAACATCAGCGCTTCCTTCTTGATGCGGATTTCCGTGCCAGATTCAACTTGGGCCTGCATGTCCTTCAGGCGCTTGAGCGAGCCCTTGACCGTCTTGAAGTTGGTCAACATGCCGCCGAGCCAGCGCTGGTCGACGTAGGGCATGCCGGCACGCTGTGCCTCGAGTGCCACCACTTCGCGGGCCTGGCGCTTGGTGCCGACCATCAGCACGGTGCCGCGCTTGGCGGCGAGTTGCCGCAGAAACTTCATCGCATCATTGAAAAGCGGCTGCGTCTTTTCAAGATTGATGATGTGGATCTTGTTGCGATGGCCGTAGATGTACGGGGCCATCTTGGGGTTCCAGAAGCGGGTCTGGTGTCCGAAATGGACGCCGGCCTCCAGCATTTCACGCATGCTTACAGACATTAACAACTCCAAAGGTTGATTCTAAAATCCAGCCTGAATCGCCGATTTGCTGGAGTTTTTCCAACAGCTTGGCGACACCTTTTGGCAGCCGGATTTGCGGATGTGTTTGTTCGCGGTCGGGATCAATCCCACCCCGGAAAAACCCGCTGAGTATATCAGCCCCGACATGAATTCGGTCCCCGTTCCCCGCTACTCAGCCTCGCTCGCAGCCTCGTTGACACTGGTCTCGATGTTCGGGCGGAGTCGTTGAGCATGCGCATCGCGGTGATCGGTGCCGGCATCGTCGGCGTCACGTCTGCCTACGAACTGGCTGCGGCCGGTCATGACGTCACGGTGTTCGAACAAGGCAGCAGCATCGCCGCCGAGGCCAGCTTTGCGCCTGCAGGGCTCGACGGCGAGGGCTGGGCCGCAGCGTGGTCGCCGCTGGCCGTCTCGGGCAATCTCCTCGGGCTGGCCTTGCGGGGTCGGCTGCCCGCGGCGCTCGCGCTGGGCTCACCTGCGGGGAACCTGGGCTGGAAACTGAAGTGGCTGCGTGCGAACCGCGCAGCAATGCAACGCGAATTGCACCACCGGCTGCATCGCCTCGCCGGTTACAGCCGGGCACGCACTGCCGAGCTGACCCAATCATTGCATCTGGACTTCGAGCGTTCGTCGGGTGTCATGGTGGTTTCGCGCAGTGCAGCGGACTCGCACCGCCTGCTGAGTGGCTTGGCCTTGCTCGATGAACTCGGCGTGCGCCATCAGAGGCTGACAGCCGACGAATGCCGCGCGCTGGAGCTGGGCCTGAATCCGCAGGCGCCGTTGCACGGCGCTGTGCGCCTTATGGACGAAGGGGCAGGCAACAGCCGCGAGTTCGCTCACCTGATCAAGCAGCACGCCCAACGGCATGGCGCGCACTTTGCCTTCAACACGCAGGTAGTTGCGATCCAGCCCGGCACGAAGCCCGAGTTGACGCTGCAACGCGGTACCGAGCGCTCACGCGACACCGTTGACGCTGTGGTGCTGTGCGCTGGCCTTGCCTCCGTTCCGTTGCTGACCAAACTCGGGTTGTCGTTGCCGCTGGTCGGCGTGACGGGGTTGTCGGTGACTGCGCCACTGCGCCTGGACGACATTCATCCGCAAGTTGGTCCGACCTCGGTGTTGCTGGATCCTCGGCGCGGCGTGTCGATCGTTCGCGCGGGGAATCGCTTGCGTGCGTCTGGAGGCACACGGGTTGGCGCCATGAGTCGTGCCCAGGAAGCAGCGGCCTGGAAGACGCTGTACAGCGCGCTGGACGACTGGTTTCCCGGTGCGTCCCGTATTGCACAGGCGCAACAGTGGCGAGGCGAAAGCCCCAGCTTGCCCGACGGCTTGCCCGTGCTGGGTCGCAGCGGCCTGGAGGGCGTGTGGCTGAACCTCGGGCACGGCTGCGTTGGGTGGGCGGTGGCTTGCGGCTCGGCACGCGTGCTGTCGAGCCTGATCTCGGGCGGCATGGCCGAGATCGACACCACAGGGCTGACGATCGATCGGTTCCGCTGACGCGCGATCCGATCGGTCTCGGCGCATCATCGACGTCCTCGCGTCCAACCGCCCTGGCAGACCCCATATGCACCGCATCCTTGCGCCGACACGACTCTGGCCACTGCACTGCGCCGCGACCACGCGCCGGATCGAGTCGCAGGCCGCCGCCACCTTGCCGCCCCACACGCTGATGCAACGTGCGGGCGACGCCGTCGCTCGCCTGACCCTGGCGATCGCGCCACATGCGCAGCGCATCTGGGTGGCTGCCGGTCCAGGCAACAACGGCGGCGACGGGTTCGAGGCCGCAGCCCGCTTGCAACAGGCGGGCAAGCAGGTGCAGATCACCTGGCTGGGCATGGCGCTCGGCGATCGGGCTGCGCCTGCCGATGCGCTCGCCGCGCGCGATCGCGCTGCCGCCGCAGGTGTGCAAATCGTTGATCGATTGCCATCGCCATCAGATGACTTCGATGTCGCGATCGATGCGCTGCTGGGCATCGGTGCCTCACGAGCGCCCGAGGGTCGTACGGCCGACTGCATCGAGCGGCTGAACGTTGCTGGCTGCCCGGTCGTTTCGATCGATCTGCCCAGTGGTCTGGACGCTGACACCGGGCGACGGCTGGGTGCGGCCTGCGTGCGTGCCGATCACACGCTGTTGCTGCTGACACTGAAGCCAGGCTTGTTCACCGCGGATGGCCGAGATCAGGCCGGCGCTGTCTGGTTCGATGGGCTTGACGTCGCCGAGGAGTCGACAGCCCCCGACGCCTGGCTCAGCGGCGCTCCAGCGCCAGCAGAGCTTCGTCCGCACGCCCGCCACAAAGGCAGCTTCGGTGATGTCGGCATCGTCGGCGGTGCGACCGGCATGGCTGGCGCCGCCTTGCTGGCCGCGCGAGCGGCTCAGGTGGCCGGTGCGGGGCGTGTTTTCCTCGAGTGGTTGCAAGACACCGACAAGGCGGGCCTCGACGTGCTGCACCCGGAGTTGATGGTGCGCAGCGACTGGACTCGATCGCCGGCCTCGGTACTGGCGGCGGCCACCGTGGTCTGCGGCTGTGGCGGTGGCAACGCGGTACGCGACCGCCTGCCTCGCCTGCTGAGCCTGGCCGGTCGGCTGGTGCTCGATGCCGATGCACTGAATGCGGTGGCCGCCGACGTGCAACTTCTGACGCAACTTCAAGCGCGTGCCAGGCACTCGCGGGCCACGGTGCTGACACCTCACCCACTGGAAGCCGCCAGGTTGCTGGGCTGCGAAACCGCCACCGTGCAAGCTGATCGACTGAGCGCCGCCCGCAAGCTTGCCGAGCTGACCGGCTGCGTGGTGGTGCTGAAGGGGTCGGGAACCGTCACAGCGGCACCGGGACAGGTTCCGCACATCAACGGCACGGGCAACAGCGCCCTTGCCAGTGGTGGCACCGGGGATGTACTGGCCGGTTGGATCGGTGGTCGGTGGGCCCAGGCTGCCATGCCAGAAACCGACGACGAGCCGGCTCTGGCATTCAGCGTCGCGTCACAAGCCGTCGCCGATCACGGCGCCGCCGCAGAGCCGCAGCAACCCGGCGCCCTGCCGGCAAGCGAGCTGATTCGGCGCTTGAAGCACGACCTGCGCTACAGACGCACCGCCCGCTGGCCGACGCAGCCTGCCTAGCGTCGCTTGGCGGCTTTCGCCGGCCCCTTGCGGGCGGCGGTCTTGGCCGCACGGACCGGGTTCAAGCGTGCTCCCGAAGCGCTGTAACCCTTGCGCTTGCCAGCGGCTTTCACTGCTCGGTCGGTCTCCTTGACGCTGGCCAGTTCGGCTACCGCGCTGGCATGGCGGTCACCATTGCGTTCGCTCGTGCGCTCGCGCTTCGCACGCACCATCGCTGCGTCCTCCTCGCCGTCGCGCACCATGCGGAAGTCGATCTTGCGGCCGTCGAGATCAACGCGGCTGACCTGCACCCGCACCCGCGATCCCACGGCATAGCGCACGCCCGTGCGTTCGCCGCGCAATTCCTGTTTGACCTCGTCGAAGCGGTAGTACTCGCCACCCAGTTCGGTGATGTGGACCAGGCCTTCGACGTACAAACCATCGAGCTGCACGAACAGTCCGAAACTGGTGGCCGCACTGACACGACCGCTGTATTCCTCGCCCAGGTGCTCGCGCATGTAGCGGCATTTCAGCCAGGCCTCGACATCGCGCGAAGCCTCGTCGGCACGGCGTTCATTGGCGCTGCAATGCGCGCCTGCCACCTCCCACACCTCGCCCTCGGCGGTCAACGTCACGGCCTTCGCTGGCTTGGCTTGCTTGGGCGACTTGCCCATGCTGCGCGCGGGGGGCATCGACTCGACCATGCCTTTGCTCAGCAGATACCGCTTGCTGCCCAGGATGGCCTTGATGACGCGGTGGACCAACAGATCAGGATAGCGACGGATCGGGCTGGTGAAGTGGGTGTAGGCCTCGTAGGCCAGACCGAAATGTCCGCTGTTGCTGGCGGTGTAGATCGCCTGCTGCATCGAGCGCAGCAGCATCGAGTGGATCTGCTCGGCATCGACGCGGTCCTTGGTGGCAGCAGCGATCTGCTGGTACTCGCGCGGCTTCGGGTCGTCGCTGATCGACAGGCCCAGGCCGAGCGCCTTCAGGTAGTTCTGAAGCAGCGTCTTCTTCTCCGGCGTCGGGCCTTCGTGCACGCGGTACAGCGACGGATGTTTGGCCCCGGCGATGAAATCAGCGGCACACACATTGGCCGCCAGCATCGCCTCTTCGATCAGCTTGTGCGCCTCGTTGCGCGTGCGCGGGATGATCTTCTCGATGCGGCCGTTGTCGTCGCAGACGATCTGCGTCTCGGTCGTCTCGAAGTCGATCGCGCCACGCTTGCTGCGCTCCTTCACCAGCGCGCGGTAGACCTCGTTGAGGTTCAACAAGTCGTCGATCCGGTCCTTGCGACGCATGGCTTCAGGGCCACGCGTGTTGCCCAGGATGGCCGCCACTTCGTTGTAGGTGAAGCGAGCGTGTGAATTGATGACCGCAGGATAGAACTGGTACGCCTGGATCTCGCCCGTGGCGGTGATCAGCATGTCGCACACCATCGCCAACCGATCTTCATTGGGGTTCAGCGAACACAGCCCGTTGGAGAGCTTCTCCGGCAGCATCGGGATCACGCGGCGCGGGAAATACACCGAAGTGGCGCGCTCGTAGGCGTCGTTGTCGAGCGGCTCGCCCGGCTTCACGTAATGGCTGACGTCGGCGATCGCGACCAGCAGGCGCCAGCCGTTCGGCGCCTTGCTGCGGCCCGCGCTTTTGCCGACGACAGCGGGCTCGCAATACACCGCATCGTCGAAGTCGCGTGCGTCTTCGCCGTCGATCGTGACCAGCGCGACGTCGGTCAGGTCGATGCGCTGCTTGCGGTCGATCGGACGGATCTTGTCGGGCAATCCTGCCGCCTGCGCCAGGGTTTCCGGCGAGAAGCGGTGCGGCACTTCGTACTTGCGCACCGCGATCTCGATCTCCATGCCAGGGTCGTCGATCTCGCCCAGCACTTCGGTCACACGACCTACAGGCTGTGAGTACATCGACGGTGGCTCGGTCAATTCGATGGCCACCACCTGCCCTGCCGTTGCATTGGCAACGGCGTTCTTCGGGATGAGGATGTCCTGTCCGTAGCGCTTGTCTTCGGGCGCCACCAGCCAGACACCGCTTTCATGCAGCAGGCGTCCGATGATCGGCGCCTTCTTGCGTTCGATGATCTCGAGCACACGGCCTTCGGGGCGGCCCTTGCGGTCGAAGCGCACGATGCGTGCCTTGACCCGATCGCGGTGCAGCACCGCACGCATTTCCTGGGGCGACAGATACAGATCGGCTTGTCGGTCGTCGCGGATCACGAAGCCGTGTCCGTCGCGGTGTCCTTGCACCGTGCCTTCGACCTCGCTCATGAGGTCAGCGCCAATGGCACTGGGGGGTTGGTTTGTTGTCTTGTCGATGATATGATCTCAGGCTTCCTGAATGCCCAGGTGGCGGAATTGGTAGACGCACTAGTTTCAGGTACTAGCGGGTAACTCCGTGGAGGTTCGAGTCCTCTCCTGGGCACCAAATATATCGAAGCCAGCACACGTGCTGGCTTCTTTGTTTTCGGGTTTGAAATGCACCGCCATTGAAGCGGCAGTGCGCATGTTCGACAGCGCGGGCAGCGCTCAGATGGCGAACTTCTTCGCCAGCTTGTCAGGCCGCATGTCGTCGTACTCTTCGAATGGTTGATGGATCCACGGACTCGTCGGCAACAACTCGACGTGATAGTCGGGCTGGTAAGACGAAACTCCCTTGGTCCAGATCACCGCTGAACGCAACTCGCTGATTGCTGGCATGCCACGCAGTCGATCGACCACCGCGCGCAGCGTCACACCGGTGTCAGCCAGGTCATCGACCAGCAGCACCCGGCCACCGAGTTCGCCTTGCGGCAAGGTGATGTAGGTCGCCATGTCGAGCCGACCTTGCAGTGTTCCCGCTGCGGCCCTGTACGAACTGGTCGACATGATGCCCAGCGGTTTGTCGAACACCCGAGACAACACATCGCCCGGCCGCATGCCACCTCGAGCCAGACACAGGATCTGATCAAACTCCCAGCCCGAAGCATGGATCTTCAGCGCCAGCCGTTCGATGAGCATGTGGTACTCGCCCCAAGAGACGTAGAGGTGCTTCCCGTCATCGGTCAGCATGCGCATCTCCCGCGATTGATGGTCGGCATTTCGACTGCTTTCATGCCACGCAGGCCTGGTACGGATGACGCAGCAAGATGGTGTGGTCACGGTCAGGGCCGGTCGACACCATGTCGATCGGCGCCCCAATGAAGGCCTGGACGCGCTCGAGGTATCGACGGGCATTGAGTGGCAGCGCATCCCACCGGGTCACGCCCGCGGTTGTCTCGGCCCATCCTGGGAAGGTGTCATAGATCGGTACGCAATCAGCGATGTCGTCGGCATCGAGCGGCAGGATGTCGGTACGGCGGCCGTGCAGTTCGTAGCCGACGCAGACCTTGATCTCATCGATCCCGTCGAGCACATCGAGCTTCGTGATGCACAGGCCAGACACGCCGTTGATGATGATCGAGCGCTTCAACGCTGCAGCGTCCAGCCAGCCACAGCGCCGGGGACGTCCGGTCACGGTGCCACGCTCTTGGCCGACGGTGGACAGGTGATGCCCCACGGTACCAGGCACGTCCATCGGCAGCTCGGTCGGGAAGGGGCCGCTGCCCACGCGCGTGGTGTAGGCCTTGGTGATGCCCAGGATGTAGTGCAGCAAGTCGGGGCCGACACCCGCACCAGCCGACGCATTGCCGGCCACGCAGTTGCTGGACGTCACGTATGGATAGGTGCCGTGATCGATGTCGAGCAACGAGCCTTGCGCACCTTCAAACAGCAGATTGGCACCCTTTGCATGGGCTGTGTGCAGCGCATAGCCAACGTCGGCCATCATCGGCTTGATCTGCTCGGCGAGCGACATGGCCAGGTCGTAGATCGGCTGAAATTCAAGCGGCTTCGACTTCAGGTAGCCCGACAAGGCAACGTTGTGAAGATCGAGCAACTCCTGCAGCTTCTTGGCGAACCGTTGGGGGTGCTTCAGATCCTGCACGCGCAGAGCTCGGCGCGCCACCTTGTCTTCGTAGGCCGGACCGATGCCCTTGCCGGTGGTACCTATCTTGCCGGCGCCGCTGGTCTCGCGCAGCGCCTCGCGCGCCTTGTCGACCTCCACGTGAAACGGCAGGATCAGCGGGCACGATTCGCTGATAAAAAGGCGTGAACGCACCTCGAGCCCGATGGCCTCCAGGCGCTCGATTTCGAGCAGCAGGTGCGACGGATCGACCACCACACCATTGCCGATGTAACAGGCCACGCCATCGCGCATGATGCCCGAGGGGATCAGTTGCAAAGCGGTCTTCACGCCCTTGATGACCAGCGTGTGTCCGGCGTTGTGGCCGCCCTGGAAGCGCACCACGCCCTGCGCGTGGTCGGTCAACCAGTCGACGACCTTGCCTTTGCCCTCATCGCCCCACTGGGTGCCTATGACGACCACGTTGCGTCCGGACGCGCCGGATTGAAATTCACCCATGTCTTGAAAGTCCAGAAAAATAAAGTGGCACGGTGATCCAGCGCCTCATTCCATCAAACGGTCCTGACGACCCATGCGCCGTCCTGCATGACCAGTTGCCGGTCGCAGTCGAATCCCTGGCCTTCCATGTCGTGGCCGGGCAGCAGGCAAATGACGGACTCGCCCTGTTGCCGCAACCGCCGAACTGCAGCACGCAGTGACGGCTCCTCGGACCACGGCGCACGGATCGCAGCGGGCGGTCGATCCACCGGCGACTGCTCAGCAAGCTCTTTCAGATCGACCACGCTGAAGCCGACCGCGGCACGGCTTCGACCAAAGACCGCACCGACCTCGTCGTAACGCCCGCCACGCAGCAGCGCATCGCAGGAGCCGGGCGTGTAGAGCGCGAATCGGGCGCCGCTGTAGTACGCGTAGCCGCCGACATCAGCCAGGTCATAGCCGACCTGTATGTCAGGGTAGGCCTCGCGGACATGGCGACCCAGAAGCCTCAGATCGCGAAGTGCTGCGACGATTGGCGCACGCTTGGGCAGTTGCACCTCTGCGGCGGTCAGCACCTCATCGTTGCCGTAAAGGCGCAGCAGGCACTGCAAGCCGGCTTGCACATCGGACATCAGCCCGGCGGTCAGTCGGCCCAATTCGTCACCGTCCTTGGCTGCCAGCGCATCCACGATCGCATGGATGTGCGCAGCGTCGATCGCAGCACCTGCCAACAAGCCTCGAACGATGCGTGCATCGCTCATGTCGAGCGTCGGCGACTGCAGGCCCACGGCCTTCGCGCAGTCCAGCGCCAGATCGATGATCTCCAGATCGGCCTCCAGGCCCGGGTGGCCGAAGATCTCGGCGCCGAACTGCAGCGGTTCGCGGGTGCCATGCAAGCCTGAAGGCAGCGTATGCAACAGCGGGCCGCAGTAGCACAAACGCGTGACGCCCTCGCGATTGAGCAGATGTGCATCGATGCGCGCCACCTGCGGCGTGCTGTCAGCGCGCATGCCGATCGTGCGACCACTGAGTTGGTCGACCAGCTTGAAGGTGCGCAGGTCAAGTTCGCGACCAGTGCCACTCAGCAACGAATCGAGGTGTTCAACCAGAGGCGGAATGACCAATTCGTAGCCATAACCGCCAGCCACATCAAGCAAGGTTCTGCGCATGCGCTCGACCTGTCGTGCCTGTGCGGGCAGAACGTCAGCGATGTGCTCCGGCAGCAG
This sequence comes from Burkholderiales bacterium PBB1, assembly GCA_002255905.1. Taxonomy (GTDB): domain Bacteria; phylum Pseudomonadota; class Gammaproteobacteria; order Burkholderiales; family Burkholderiaceae_C; genus PBB1. The sequence continues at coordinate 488,833 of NKIN01000002.1, read as the reverse complement.
CCAAGCAGACACCATGTGAATCCACCACCCTGTTAAAACGAGGATTGTAGGCGGGTCGGGTGCCTTCCCCAGTTCGCCAGACCTCGTCGGGTCGTACTCAATCGAAGGCGATGAGCAGAACGGCGCAACCGACGACCAAGGCCGTCAAGCCAAGAAAACGCAACTGCCCGTCAGTGAGTTTCGCAGCCTGCGCGAACAAGGCGCGCCACTGCGGCGGGCTCAGGAAGGGCAGCAGCCCTTCCAGTACCAACATCAGGCCGAACGCCAGCAGCAGCAGATTCCAGAGGTCTCCGGCGTCATTCACTTCTTGCCGGACGGGGAGCCCCCGTTGTTGCCGCGCATCGCATCGAAGAACTCGCTCGATGGATCCAGAACCATCACGTCGTTCTTGTTGCGGAAGCTGGTCCGGTACGCCTCGAGGCTTCGGTAGAACTGCGCAAACTGCGGATCACGGCCAAAAGCATCGGCGTACAGCGTCGATGCCTTCGCATCGCCTTCGCCCTTCACCTTCTGGGCATCGCGATAAGCCTCGGCGACGATCACCTCGCGCTGGCGATCGGCGTCGGCGCGGATTTTTTCGGCCTCTGCTGCACCCGTGGAACGAAGTTCATTGGCGACCCGCTTGCGCTCCGACTCCATGCGGCGATACACCGAATCGGTGATGTTGGCCGAGAAGTCGACCCGCTTGATCCGGACATCGACGATGTCGATGCCGAAGGACTTGGCTTCGTCAGTCAGACGGTTGCGCACGCCCTGCATGACCCGGTCACGATCGGTCGCCAGCATGGCCTGGACCGTGCGCTTGGTGACCTCTTCGTTGAATGCCGCCTGCACGATCGGGCTCAATCGGCTCTCGACGTTGCGCATGTCGACGCCGTTGTTGCGTATGAACTGCCGAGGGTCTGTCACCCGCCACTTGACCAGCCAGTCGATGACCAGGCTCTTCTTCTCAGCGGTGAAGATGGGGCGTGTTTCAGGGCTGTCGAGGGTTTGTGTGCGCCGGTCGAGGAACACGACGTTCTGGAACGGCGGCGGCAGCTTGAATTTCAGGCCAGGTTCGGTGACGACCTCCTTGATCTCACCGAGGGCATAGATCACCGCAAACTGCCGCTGATCGACGATGAACAGCGTGGAGAAGGCCACGAGCAACGCGATCAATGCGCCGACGACATAAATACCGATGCGATTCATGATGGTTTCCGTCGAGGTTCAGCGACCGTCGCGATCGCGACTGCGTTGTCCGTCGCGCGAGCGCACGTCGAGGGGGCCTTGGGCCGCAGGGCCGGAAGTGTTGCCTTCGGCTGTCGCCATCGCGGCACCCGCAGCAGGCGCCGATGCAGCGCCCGTCTGCTGGATCAGCTTGTCCAGGGGCAGATACAACAGGTTCGAATTGTTGCGGCTGTCGACATACACCTTGCTGACATTCGAATAGACCTCTTTCATCGTGTCGATGTAGAGCCGGTCACGTGTCACCGCAGGCGCCTTCTTGTATTCGGTCAGCACGCTTGCGAAGCGCTGCGCATCACCCTCTGCCTGGGCCACCACGCGTGACTTGTAGCCCTCGGACTCCTCTCGCAGCCGCGCGGCGGTGCCTTGCGCTTTCGGGATCACATCGTTGGCGTAGGCCTGGCCTTCGTTCTTGAGGCGTTCGCGGTCGGCACCGGCCTTGAAGGCATCGTCGAATGCGGCCTGTACCTGCTCTGGCGCCTGCACGTTCTGCACGTTGACATTCACCACCAGGATGCCGGTGTTGAGGCGATCGGTCTGCGTCTGGATGGACTTGACCAGTTCGTTGGCAATGGCGTCGCGCTGCTCGTACAGCACCGAATCCATGGTGCTCTTGCCGACAATTTCACGCACCGCAGATTCCGCCGCCTGCACCACGGCGTCGTCTGGATTGCGGTTTTCGAAGAGGTAGGCGCGGGAATCCTTGAGTCGGTACTGCACCGTGAAGCGGATGTCGACGATGTTCTCGTCCTGGGTGAGCATCGACGAGTCACGCAGCCCCGTCGATTGGACCACCGAGTTGCGGCCGACCTCGATCGAGCGCAGCTGGGTCACCGGAACGGTCTCGTGAGCCTGGAACGGGTAAGGCATGCGCCACTGGAAGCCGGCGTCCGCGGTGTGGCTGTACTTGCCGAACGACGTCACCACGGCCTGCTGGCCTTCCTGGACGATGAAGAAGCCACTGCCCAGCCACAACAAGGCCGCCACCCCGGCGACCAGACCGACACCGATGCCGGCACTTTTCATGTCAGGTTGGAAATTTCCCCCATCACCAGGGTTCGGCGTGCGTGGACCACCGCCCTTGCCGCCAAACAGGCCGCTGAGCTTCTTGTTGAAATCTCGCCACAGCTCGTCGAGATCGGGCGGGCCGTCGCCCTTGTTCAGAAATGGCCCGGACATCGCCGAAGGCACGCCGGCAACCTCGACCGAACGCCGCTTGCCCAGGCGAGCGATCAAAGCGATGCAAAGCGCCTGGGCACTGGTTAGCAACGCGCGCCAGGGCGACGTGGGACGGCCCGGGACTTCGATGGGACGACTGATTTTCATGCGTGGAGGGGAAAAGTTCCGGTGGATTCTGGGAGCGCCGATGCATCGATGTCATCGGATACGCAAGGGGATATTGGCGCCATGTCGCTGGAATTCCAGGGTGATGCGTTGACGCCGGCGGCAAATTCCGCGATCAGCTTGCGCAAAGCCTCCAGGCCCGAGCCTTGCTGCGCGCTGATGAAAACGCGTGGCACGTGACATCCGTCGTCGAACACGATGGTGTCGACTTCGGTGTGCGGTGACTGGTGCTGATCGAGGAGATCAGCCTTGTTGAACACCAGGATCTGCGGCACCTGTGACGCGCCGATGCTGGCCAGCACCCGCTCGACTTCGAAGCGCTGCTCGTCACGGCTCGGGCTGGCGGCATCGACAACATGCAGCAGCAGATCGGCCTGTGCGGCCTCCTGCAGCGTGGCCTCGAAGGCTTCGACCAGTTTGTGTGGCAGGTCGCGAATGAAGCCGACCGTGTCAGAGAGCGACACGTTGCGACCAGCCTCTTCCAGATACATCTGCCGGGTGGTGGTGTCGAGCGTGGCAAACAACTGGTCTGCGGCGTAGGCGCGCGCCTTCACCAGCTTGTTGAAAAGTGTCGACTTGCCAGCGTTGGTATACCCAACGAGCGACACGCGGAACGTCTCGCTGCGCTCGCGGGACTTTCGCTGGGTGTTGCGTTGCCGCTTGACCTTCTCGAGCCGCTCCTTCACCGATTTGATCCGTTCGCCGATCATCCGGCGGTCCAGTTCGATCTGCGCCTCACCCGGGCCGCCTCGATTACCGATGCCACCACGCTGTCGTTCCAGGTGGCTCCATCGGCGCACCAGGCGAGTGGACAGGTACTGCAACCGCGCCAACTCCACCTGGAGCTTGCCCTCATGGCTTTGCGCTCGGTCGGCGAAGATTTCGAGGATCAGCATCGTCCGGTCTGCAACGGCGACGCCGAGGTGGCGCTCGAGGTTGCGCTGCTGTGCGGCTCCCAAGGCCTGATCGAAAAGCACGACTTCAGCGCGGTGCATCTCGATCAATGCCTTGATTTCGTCGGCCTTGCCCGAACCGATGAACAGCGCAGGATCTGGCGATTTGCGCCGCGCAACCACCCGGGCGACGGCGACATCCCCGGCCGACTCGGCCAGCAGCGCGAGTTCGTCGAGGGTGTCGTCGAATCCAGGCGCGCGCCCGATCGCCACGCCCACGAGAATCGCGCGCGCAGGATTGAGGTCGACCGTGGCAGAGGGTTCTGAGTTCAAAGTGACGACGCAGCCCCGCAATGATTGGTGGGCACGTTCACGCTGCCTCAGGGGTGTCTGGCGCGTGGAAATTCACGGCCCGGCCGGGGACCACCGTGGAGATGGCGTGCTTGTAGACCATCTGCGTCACGGTATTGCGCAGCAAGACCACGTATTGGTCGAACGACTCGATGTGCCCCTGAAGCTTGATGCCGTTCACCAGGTAGATGGACACCGGCACATGCTCCTTGCGCAGCACGTTCAGGAAGGGGTCTTGCAGCAGCTGACCTTTATTGCTCACGATATCCTCCGTGTTGAATGAATTATCGGAAGAAACGTTAACACACGACCCCGCTGGAACCGGCTCGGCGGGGGAATCGCCTCAGCCTTTGGCATCGAACGGATTCTTGCCCGAGCGCATCTCGATGCGAAGCGGCGTACCCGTCAACTTGAAGTGATCGCGGATGCGCCCTTCAAGGAAGCGCTTGTAGGCGGCCGTCACGTGCTCCAGTGAGTTCCCGTGCACCACCACGATCGGGGGATTCATCCCGCCTTGGTGCGCATAGCGCAGTTTCGGCCGGAACATGCCCGCACGTTGGGGCGCCTGGTGCTCGAGGGCATCGAGCAACAGCCGGGTCAGCACAGGCGTCGGCATCTTGCGGGTGGCCGAGGCGTGCGCATCGGCAATGGCCTTCCACACCGGCCCCAGACCCTGCCGTTTCGTGGCCGAGATGTTCAGCACCGGCGCGAACTTCAAGAAGGCCAGTCGCTGTTCGATCGAGCGTTGGAGCAATTGCCGCTGATAGTCGTCCACCGCATCCCACTTGTTGACGGCGATCACCACGGCGCGACCGCTTTCGAGGATGTAGCCGGCGATGTGCGCGTCCTGGTCGGTCACGCCTTGCGTCGCGTCGAGCAGCAGCAGCACCACGTTGGCGTCGGCAATCGCCTGCAACGTCTTGACCACCGAGAACTTCTCGATCGCCTCGAACACCTTGCCCTTGCGGCGCAGGCCGGCGGTGTCGATCAGTTCGAACTTCTGGCCATTGCGCTCGAAGGGCACAGTGATCGCATCGCGGGTGGTGCCGGGCATGTCGAATGCAACCAGTCTCTCCTCGCCCAACCAGGTGTTGATCAGCGTCGACTTGCCGACATTGGGCCGGCCTGCCACCGCCAGACGGATCGGTGATGTTTCGTCGATCTCGGCGTCTTCGTCGTCATCGAAGGGGAAGCTGGCCAAGGCGGCTTCGGTCAGGCTGCGTATGCCCTGCCCGTGCGCTGACGAGATGGGGTGCGGCTCACCCATGCCGAGTTCGTAGAACTCGCCCAGCAACGGTGAATCGACCATGCCTTCGGCCTTGTTGGCGGCCAGCACCACCGTCTTGCCGACGGTGCGCAGATAGCGTGCGATGTCGTGGTCTTGCGCTGACAAGCCGCCACGGATGTCGACAACGAAGATCACCGCATCGGCCTCGGCCACGGCCTGGCGCGTCTGCTTCGCCATTTCCTTGACGATGCCGCTGTCGCAAGTCGGCTCGAAACCACCGGTGTCGACCACGATGAACTCTCGGTCGCCGATGCGGCCATCACCGTAGTGGCGATCGCGTGTCAACCCGGCGAAATCAGCAACGATCGCGTCGCGGCTCTTGGTCAGGCGGTTGAACAGCGTGGATTTGCCGACGTTCGGCCGTCCAACGATCGCAATGACCGGCTTCATCGACGCAGGCTCCGCGGAAGCCGCGTCATTCAGGTCGCAAGGCGAACAGCCCGCCGTCGCGGGTGACGATCAGCACCGTGGTGCCAGACACCACGGGCGCGGCCGCCATCGGCGCGCCGTCGGTCGGCACGATCAACTGCGCCGCACCGTGGTCTGACGACAGGAAGTGCAGCTGTCCTTCGAAGTCGCCAAAAACCAGCACCGGCCCGAGACTGAACGGTGTGGTCAGTTGTCGGTACTCATACGCGTCGGAAGTCCAGGCGACCTCCCCGGTTTGGGCCTTCCAGGCCGTGATGCGATCGGCCCCATCTGCCGCGTATACATGGTGCTCGTCAGCGGCCAGCCCGCCACGGCCACCGAATGTCTTGGTCCAGAGCAACTGCCCGGTTTCGGCGTTGATGCACCCGACGCTGGCCTGGTAAGCACGCACGCAGACAACATCGCCAACGCGCACCGCTGGCCCGACGAGGTCGGCCAATCGTTCGATCTCGTTGGCGCCGCGCGGCGTGGCCAGCGCGACCTCCCAGCGCAGTGCGCCATTGGATGGGTCCAGCGAAGCGAGTCGCGCTCCCTGACTGACCAGCAAGGTGTTCTTGAAGGCCATCGCCACACCGGCTTGCGCCAATGTCAGGGGGTCGCCAGGACGCTGCACTGACCAGAGCCGGGCGCCGTTGAGCGCGTCGTACGCGCTGACGCTTCGGTCCAAACCAACCACAAAGACACGCTCGCCAGCCACCAATGGTGCGGTGATGACGCGGGTGCCCGCAGGCTGCCGCCAGCGCTCACGGCCGCCTTCGAAGACGACGATCTGTCCCTCGCGGGTGACCACTGCTGCGAACTTGCCGTCGCTACCAACACCAGCGCTGAGCGCCGACTGTGCATCGGCACGCCAGATCTCGCGACCCTTTGCAGCGTCCAGCGCGATGAGGGACCCATCTGAAGCCCCCACGGTGAAGGTGCTGCCGTTGACTGCGACCGAGAGGGGGAATTCAACCTCGGCGGTGCTGGACGTCCACACCACTTTGCCGGCGATCGTGGGCTTGACGGGGACCAACTCCTTCGGCTCGGGTTTGCCCTTGTCAGAGGAAAACAACCCGCAAGACGCCAGCAACACACTGAGACCGGTGGCGGCGACGACCGCAACGCGCCTCACTTGGCCACCCCGGTCTGCACAACTGCATCGGCTGTGGTCGCGGGTGGAGCAGCACCCAGTGCAGTCAGTTTGGCCTCGATCAGCTGCCGGTACTCGGTCTTCGCGTCCATTGCCTGCCATGCCTTGGTGTAGGACGCCTTCGCGTCATCGGCCTTGCCCTGGGCCATGAGCACATCGCCGCGGCGATCGGCCACGAGTGCTTCGAAGCCTGTGGCGGTGGCTGCGTCGAGTTGCTTCAGCGCCTCGTCGAACTTTTTGTTGTCGAGTAGCAGGCCGGCCAGCCTCAGCCTCGCGATGGTCTGGTACTCGGCTTCGCCTGCATTGGCGGCAACCCACTTGAGCGTTGCCTGCGCCACATCAATCTGGCCTTTTTCAGCTTGCACCTTGGCGGCCAGCAGACCCCCTTGCTGCGCAAACGCCGTTTTGGGGTAGCGGGACTTCAGATCGCTGAACACGCTCGCGACCTTGTCCCCATCGGCCGCCTGCGCGGCCTTGTCGAGTTCGTCGAACATCGCACCGGCCTGGATCGCTTGCTCACGCTGCCACCAGTTCCATCCCGTCCAGCCGGAATAGGCCACCAGCACAGCAATCAACAGCCAGGTCACCAGGTTGCCGTAGCGCTTCCAGAATTGCTTGACGGCATCAAGCTGTTCTTGTTCTTCGAGATCGAGATGCGTGGCCATGCTTGCAAGGAGTTTCGAACAGCTTCGGATTATGCGTTGCGCAGTTCGTCGGCCCACAGGGCCGCATCGGAAAGCGCGCGCAAGCGCTGCGTGGCACCCGCGTCGCGCAGCGGCTTGACGGCCACCTCACCACGCGACACCTCATCGTCGCCAAAAATCAATGCGTAACGGGCACCGCTGGCGTCGGCCCGCTTGAACTGCGATTTCATGCTGCCCAGTCCATCGCGGCTGGCCGCATGCATCAACACCGAGACACCCGCCGCGCGCAGCGCATCCACGGTACGCAGGGCCAGTGGCATGGCTGCGGTCGACGGCACCACCGCATAGGCATCCGGCGAAACAGCGGGCGCCTCGATACCGGCTTCTTTCAGCAGCAGAAGCAACCGCTCGATGCCCAACCCCCAGCCCACGGCCGGGGCTGGCTTGCCACCCAGTTGCTCGATCAGCATGTCGTAACGGCCGCCACCGCACACCGTGCCCTGTGAACCCAGGCGTTCAGTGACCCACTCGAACACGGTCAGGTTGTAGTAGTCCATGCCGCGCACCAGACGCGGGTTGACGCGGTAGGCCAGACCGGCCGCATCGAGTGCCGCGCGGACCGCGTTGAAATGCGCCAGCGACTCGTCGCCGAGGAAACTCATCAACTGCGGCGCGGCCTCCACCAGCGACTGCATCGCCGGGTTCTTGGTGTCGAGGATGCGCAGCGGGTTGCTGTGCAAGCGGCGCTTCGCGTCGTCGTCGAGCAATCCGGCATGGGCTTCGAAGTGGGCAATCAAGGCTTCGCGGTGGGCGCGCCGCTCGTCGGGCTGGCCCAGACTGTTCAACTCCAGACGCAGGTCACGGCCTTCGACCAGGCCCAGCTCGCGCCACAGCATGCGGCACATCAGGATCAGCTCGGCATCGACATCCGGCCCGGCAAAGCCCAGCGCCTCGGCACCGACCTGATGGAACTGCCGGTAACGGCCCTTCTGCGGCCGCTCATGGCGGAACATCGCGCCGATGTAGTACAGCCGCTTGCCACCATCGCGCAGCAGCGAATGTTCGGTGACGGCGCGCACGACACCAGCGGTGTTCTCAGGGCGCAGGCTGAGACGGTCCCCGTTCATGGAATCGACGAAGGAGTACATCTCCTTCTCGACGATGTCGGTCACCTCACCCAGGCCGCGCACAAACAGCGCCGTCGGCTCGACGATGGGCGTGCGCACGCCGGCGTAGCCATGGCGAGTCATCAACGAGCGCACACGGCCCTCGAACCAATCCCAGGTCGCAGATTCCGGCGGCAGGATGTCGTTCATGCCCTTGACGGCTTGGATGATGTCGCTCATGGCGTTCTCTGGAATTCAATGGACGCAGCCGAAGCGTCTGCGAGGTGACAGCAGTGACATGTGGCGGCAGGTGCCGCGATCGGGCCGGCTCAGGTGGTCGAGGCAGAAGCCGTCCCGTAGCGCTTGTCGATGTAGCGTTCGACCAGCGCGTGGAACTCTTCGGCGATGTGGTCGCCGCGCAGCGTCAATGCCTTGACGCCGTCGATGAACACTGGCGCAGCAGGCGCTTCACCGGTGCCGGGCAGGCTGATGCCGATGTCGGCATGCTTGCTCTCGCCGGGCCCGTTGACGATGCAGCCCATCACCGCGACCTTCAGCTTCTCGACACCCGGATAGCGGGCGCGCCAGACAGGCATCTGCGCGCGCAGGTGGTCGTCGATCTGCTTGGCCAGCTCCTGGAAAGTGGTGCTGGTGGTACGACCGCAGCCGGGGCAGGCGGTGACGCTGGGGTTGAACGAGCGCAGGCCGAGCGATTGCAGGATTTCCAGCGCGATCACGACCTCCTGCGTACGCGCCTCGCCAGGTTGCGGCGTCAGCGACACGCGGATGGTGTCGCCGATGCCGTCCTGCAGCAGCAGCGCCAGCGCGGTGGCCGAGGCGACCGTGCCCTTGGTGCCCATGCCAGCTTCGGTCAGTCCCAGGTGCAGCGCGTAGTCGCAGCGCCTGGCCAACGCTCGGTAGACGCTGACCAGATCCTGCACGCCGGACATCTTGCACGACAGGATGATCTGATCGCCATTCAGGCCCAGCGACTCGGCGCGCTTCGCCGAGGTGATCGCCGAGGTGATCAGCGCGCGGTACATGATCTGCTGTGGCGGGTGCGGCTCGGCGAGCTTGGCGTTGTCGTCCATCATCTGCGCCAGAAGCTCGGAATCGAGGCTGCCCCAGTTGACGCCGATGCGTACTGCCTTGTCGAGCTTCGCCGCGATCTCGATCATCTGCGCGAACTGGCGGTCGCCCTTGTCGCCCTTGCCCACGTTGCCGGGATTGATGCGGTACTTCGACAGCGCTTCGGCGCAGGCCGGGTGTTCGCTGAGCAGCCGGTGCCCGTTGTAGTGGAAGTCGCCGACCAGTGGCACATCGATGCCCATGCGATCGAGCTGATCGCGGATGTGCGGCACGGCCGCCGCGGCCTCCGGCGTGTTGACGGTGATGCGCACCAGTTCCGAGCCGGCCTTGGCCAATTCCTTGACCTGGATCGCGGTGCCGATCACGTCGACGGTGTCGGTGTTGGTCATCGACTGCACGCGCACGTGCGCCGCGCCGCCGATCGTCACCACACGGGAACCCCAGCGCACCTGCGCCTGGCGGGTGCGCTTGTCGGCCGGGCGTGCCGGCTCGATGTACTCATCCAGCGCATCGAAGGCGTCGGTTGCCACGCGTGCTGCGTCTCGCAGATCACCCATGCTGCTCTCCTACTTCAGTTCGAGACGCGCAACGTTGTCGCGCGTCGACGATGCAAGATTGACGGCCTGCCCGCGAAACGCCACTTCGGTGCCAGCTGCATTGCCGATCTTGAGCCTGAAGGGTGTTGCGCCATCGAGAACCAGCGCCTCGCCGCTGGCGAGCATGCGCGACACCAGCACCTTCGATTGGCCGTCAACCACTTCGACCCAGGTTTCTGCGCTGGCCTTCAGCTGCAACGGGCCGACGCCTGCCGACGCAGCCGCAGGGACCGAGACCGACAAGCCGCCCGCAGCCGACGCCGTCAGTTCGGCGACCACCGCACTGGCCGCCGCTTCAACCATGGCCGCAGATGCTGCTTCTGCGGACGCCACGACGGTCTCGATTGGCGACGCGGCAACCGGAGGTGCTTCAGCCACCACCGCTGCCGGCGCCGCGGCCACAGGAGCCGCTGGCTGCGAGCCGGAGATCGCGCTTTGGATCGATGTGGCCCATTGGGCTGGCATCAAGAGGACCAGCAGCGCAGCCGCAGCGATCAATGCAGTGATCCAGACGGCCGGTGACACCAACGCAGACCGGCGATCCGGCTCGTGGCGCCCAGGACGATCGCGAAACGGCGCGTTGATGCCACCGTCCACCGCATCCAGTCGGTATCCCGTGGCCTGTGGCAGGGCCGCCAGCACCGGCGCCGGATCGATCTTCAGGCTGCGGCAGATGGTCTGCGCGAGCGCGCGGGCGAAGGTGGCATCGGGCAACTCGGAAAGACGATCGGCCTCGAGCAGCTCCAGCTTGCGCTGCGAAACCTTGATCGATGCCGCCAGCGCCGCGATGTGCAGGCCCTGCGCCTGGCGCGCAGCGCGCAGCAAGGCGCCGGCGCTCGGCGTTGAGGTCGGCCGAGTCACGCCGTCGGTACCGGGCTCACTCATTGAATCGCCCCTCGGCCAAGGCAGTGGCCTCGGGCGACTGCGGAAAGCGGTTGCGCAACTGCTCGCTGAATTCCGCCGCACCCTGGGCATTGCCGATCTTGTGTTCGACGCGCGCTGCCAACCACAGTGTCTGGGCACTCACCAGGCTGGGCACCGAATTGACGCGTCGAATGTAGAAGCGGGCACGCTCAAGATCCCCCTTGCGAAAGAGAACTTCACTGAGGTTGACCGCCACCGCCGGATTGCCGGGCTCCAGTGCGTAGGCGCGTACCAGCGTGCGCTCGGCATCATCGGTCTTGCCGCTGCGCGCCTGGCACACGCCTTGGGTCAGCAGCGTACGGGCGCTGTCCTGGTATTGCGGCACTGCCAGAGCGCGGACGAACAACGCATCGGCTTCCGGATAGCGCTCGCGCTGGCAGAGGTACCAGCCGAAGTTCTGCATCACGTCCGCGTCCTTGGGGTCGAGCTGCATTGCACGGCGAAAGCTCTCTTCGGCCAGTTGATGGTCGCCCAGGTTGCCGTAGATCAGGCCCCGCAAGTTGAACGCTGCAGCCACGTTGGGATTGACGGCGATCGACTTCTTGACTTCGTCGAGCGCCGTGGTCATCTGCCCGCGACTGAAATACGCGCCGGCCAGCTCCAGCCGGACGCTGGCGCGGCGCGAGGCATCGGTTTCATCCGACGCGGTGGGGCGATCCCGTGTCTCGGTCGACGACGGGCTGCGACTCACTGTATTGGCGGGTGTCCCAGGGTACCGGCCATCGGGCCGACTCACGCAACCGGCAAGCAACAGGGCCGCCAAAAAGACAGCCGTGGCGGTACATGCATGTCGCCACGTGGGGCTGACAGCGACGCGGGTGACGGCGGTGTAAGTGGTCATCGTGCGGGCCTCTCGAGCACCTGTTGCGCGGGCGCGCGAACGGGCGGCACATCGGCGGGAATGATCGGAATGGCCGCACGGCCCGAGCGACGCTCGGCCACTCGGGTGCGGTCCTGCACCTCACCGGCCAGTTGCCCGCAGGCAGCATCGATATCGTCGCCCCGCGTTTTCCGGATGGTGGTCACGATCCCGGCATCCTGCAACACCGCGGCAAAGGCCTTGACGCGCTCGCGCGGGCTGCAGACCAACCCGGAAGCCGGGAATGGATTGAACGGAATCAGGTTGAACTTGCAGGGCAGCGGCTCAGCGCGCGCTCCGCGACCTTGCACCAGATCCACCAGCTGAGCCGCATGCGCCAGACTGTCGTTGACACCATCCAGCATGCAGTACTCGAAGGTGATGAAGTCGCGGGGTGCAGCGGCCAGGTAGCGTTCGCAGGCGGCCAGCAGTTCGGCGAGCGGGTACTTGCGATTCAACGGCACCAGATCGTCGCGCAAGGCATCGTGGGGCGCGTGCAGCGACACCGCGAGGGCCACCGGGCAGTCGTCTCGCAGCCGGTCGATCATCGGCACCACCCCCGAGGTCGACACCGTGACGCGCCGCCTCGACAAGCCGTAAGCGTGGTCGTCGAGCATGACCCGCAGCGCGGGCAGCAACGCTGCATAGTTCTGCAGCGGCTCGCCCATGCCCATCATCACCACATTGGTGATCGCGCGGACGCCTTCAGGCAGCTGCAATCGACGCCGGAGATGGTGCTCGGCAAACCATAACTGCGCCACGATCTCCGCCGTGCGGAGATTGCGGCTGAAGCCCTGGTGACCGGTGGAGCAGAAGCGACAGCCCACGGCACACCCAGCTTGAGATGACACGCACAAGGTACCGCGATCATCCTCAGGGATGAACACGGTCTCGATCGCGTCGCCACCGCCCACATCGAACAGCCATTTGATGGTGCCGTCCGCAGAGGCCTGCTCACTGAGCAGCGCCGGCACCCGAACCTCGCACGTTGTGCTCAGCCGATCGCGGAAGGACTTGGCCAGATCGGACATCTGCGCACAGTCAGATACACCGTGCTGATGCACCCAGCGAAACAGCTGCGTCGCACGGAAGCGCTTTTCGCCCAGGCTTTCGCAGAATGCCGTGAGCCCGGCCAGATCGAAGTCGAGCAGGTTGACGGCGGCCATGGAGAACGCGGGTGCCCGAGGCTGTGGCGTCAGTGGCCGGTGGTCAACGACCACACCTCAGCGGCTGTAGACCTGCGCGCCGGGGAAGAAGAAGGCGATTTCAGCGGCAGCTGTTTCAGCGGCATCCGAGCCGTGGACCGCGTTCGCGTCGATGCTGTCGGCAAAGTCGGCGCGAATCGTGCCTTTCTCGGCCTTCTTCGGGTCGGTTGCACCCATCAGGTCGCGGTTCTTCAAGATGGCACCTTCACCCTCGAGCGCCTGGATCATCACCGGCCCAGAGATCATGAAATCGACCAGGTCCTTGAAGAACGGGCGCGCCTTGTGCACCGCGTAGAAGGCCTCGGCCTCGCCGCGCGACAGGTGAGCCATGCGAGCTGCGATCACCTTCAGGCCAGCGTTCTCAAAGCGGGTGTAGATCTGTCCGATGACGTTCTTGGCAACCGCGTCGGGCTTGATGATGGAGAGCGTGCGTTCAATGGCCATGACATTCGTTCCTGAGGGAATTTAAAGCGAGACAAAACCGCGGATTCTACTGTGGGCAGGTGTCTGATCAGCGTCCGCGACGGCCACCACCGCCCGCATTCCCGCCGCCCCGGTTACCGCCGCTGCGCCCGCCGCCGCCACCATACCCGCCACCACCACCGCCGCCGCCACCTCCACGCGCGTTCTTGCGGTGGAACGCGTCGCCGCCGATGTAGCCCACCGAGGTTTGCATAGGATCGGGCTGCCTAGGGCCGTCACCCTTGCGTGGTGCCGGAGGTGCGCTACCACCAGCACCGAAACCACCACCGCCGCTGCGGAAATTGCGCCCTCCAGCAGGCGACCGGGGGTTTTGCACAAACCGCTTGTCGAAGGTTTGCTCGAGTGGGTTGGGGATACGCGATGGATCGAAATCGTCGTCGAGATCATCGTCACGCGACGGGCGCTCATCGGTCGAGCGCTCGGCGCGCAGCGGTGCCTCGGACATCGGTGGTCGAGGGCCCCGTCCTTCGACCAAAGGTCGATCGCGGTTCGGCGCGTCAGGGCGTGGGGGGCGGCCGTCGCGGCGATCGCCCTTGGGCGGCTTGTCGCGGCCGCGTGGCGGCCGCGCTTGCTGCGCATCACGACCGTTGGGACGTGGCTCACGCGGGCCACCTTCGGCCTCGCCACCTGCGAGCCGGCGTATCGCACGGATGTCAGAGTCTTCCAAATCCACCCAGACACCGCGCTTGAGGCCGCGTGGCAGCACGATGCAGCCGTAGCGGATGCGGATCAACCGGTTCACGGTCAGATCGACCGCATCGAACAGCTTGCGGACTTCGCGATTCCGCCCTTCGGTGATGACCACGCGATACCAGTGGTTCAATCCCTCGCCGCCACCGTTTTCGATCGATCGGAAGCTGGCCATCTGGCCGTCGATGGTGACGCCCTCCAGCAGCATCGCCTTCGACTCGGCATCCAGCGTGCCCAGCACCCTCACCGCGTACTCACGCTCCACGCCGAAGCGCGGATGCATCAACCGGTTCGCCAGATCGCCGGAGTTGGTGAACAGCAGCAAGCCTTCGGTGTTGATGTCCAGACGACCGACCGCCTGCCACTTGCCCTGCGGGAGGCGTGGCAACCTGCGAAACACCGTCGGGCGGTGCTCTGGATCGTCGTTGGTCACGACTTCGCCAGTGGGCTTGTGGTACGCGATGATCCGCGGCGGCGGCGGGATGATGCGCACCCGCACCGGCTTGCCGTTGACCTTGACCTGGTCCCCAAACGAGATGCGCTGGCCGGTGTGGGCGGGTTGTCCGTTGACTTCGACCAGGCCATCAACAATGGCCTGCTCCATGTCGCGACGCGAGCCGATGCCCGACTGCGCCAGGACCTTGTGCAATTTCGGCGCTTCAGGCTCCGGGCGCAGAACGCGCTTGGGCGGCGCAGCAGGTTCATCAGCAGGTGGTTCGATGTCGAACTCACCCGACAGTACCTGCGCGAACACTTCGCCGACATCGGCAGGCGCAACGGCCGGTCCGCTGGCCTCGAGCTCTCCGGGCTCGTCGGCGTCCGCTTCGTTACCTTCGTCAGCCGACTCGTGTTCAGCTGACGCGATCTGCACCTCGTCCGAGCGCGGGCCACGGCGTCGCTGGCGACGCCCCTTGGGCAAAGGATCGCCGCCGCTCAGCTCTTCAGGCTCAGAGGCTTCCTCAGCACCTTCAGGCGCAGACACGGTTGCGGGAGCGCTCGTATCGGCAGTCGCCTCGATGTGTTCGTTGCCTGACACGCCTGCTTCTGCCTGCGCAGCCGCCGCCTGCTCGGGGGCAACCTTGGCGGCGCGCTTGCGGCGCACCGGCTTGTCAGTGGCTGGTGGGGTCTGCTCGAGAAGCTCGGCGGAGGGCTCGGGATTACCGTCGGCGTCGTGGTCAGGATTGGGATTCATTCGGACGTTCCATGGGTGCGGCATCCGCCGCTGGGTCAGGTAAAAGTTCCAAGGCCAAGGTGGAATCGTCCACCGGAGCTACAGCCAATAAATCGTCGAACGACGCTTGCGGCGACGCGCCGCTCGGCATCAAGGGCAACTGCTGGAGGCTGGACAGGCCGAGGTCGTCGAGGAACTGGCGTGTGGTAGCCAGCAACGCGGGTCGACCCGGCGTCTCTCGATACCCGATGGCCTCGATCCAGCCGCGGTCTTCGAGCTGCTTGATGATCTGCGCCGCCACGGTCACGCCGCGGATGTCTTCGATGTCGCCGCGGGTGACCGGTTGACGATAGGCAATGATGGCCAGCGTTTCCATCACAGCCCGGGAATACTTGGGCGGCTTTTCCGGGTTGAGACGGTCGAGATACTCGCGCATCTCCGGGCGACTCTGGAAGCGCCAGCCCGTCGACACCGCCATCAGTTCGACGCCTTCCCCTTCCCACTCCCGCACCAGCTCGTCGAGCAGCCCGCGGATGATGTCGGCGTCGATCTCGCCTGCGAACAAGGTGCGCATGTCACGGATCGTCAGCGGCTCACGGGCGCAGATCAGTGCGGTTTGAAGGACGCGCTTCGCATCCTGTGTGTTCATGACTATCGTGATGGTCCTCGTCCGGCCCTGGCCGGCGGATGTTCAGGCATTGCAATCGTCAGCCGATTCGGAGCGCGGACCCTGCACAGGGTGGCGCCATGACACGGCGGTGGTGCGGTGATGTGCTGCGCCGAGAGAATTTCTCGCTTTGACGGCAGTGACATCAGCGGCAGTCTGGTCGTTGGCCACCAGGGCCAAGGTCTCAAATGCGACGGATGTGCCGGAGTGTACCGGAGGAACCACGCCTCAGCGCGTATCCCACAGCAGCTGCCACACCGCCGCAAAATCCGCCGGCGGCGGTGCCTCGAAGGCCATGGGCCGGCCGCTGACGGGATGATCGAAACCCAGTCGGGTGGCGTGCAGCGCCTGACGGTTGAGACCGCAGGCCACGCGCCCGCCGTAAGTCAGGTCGGCGAGCAAGGGGTACCCCACAGAGGCCATGTGCACCCGGATCTGATGGGTGCGCCCGGTGTGCAGCGTGCAACGCACCGCGCTCAAGGCGCCGTCAGCGATGTCATCTCGCACGGCAAGACGCTCTACGTCGGTGCGGGCCTCGCGGCCTCCGGCCGGCAGTACGGCCATGCGCACACGCGAGCGGGGGTCGCGGCCGATCGGCGCAGCGATGCGCAAGGTCGGATGCTCGAAGTGCCCGTGACACACCGCCAGGTAAATGCGGTGAACATCCCGTGCTGCAATCTGGCGCGTCAACGCCGTCACGGCCACCAGCGTCTTGCCCACGACCATCAGCCCGGAGGTGTCCTTGTCGAGTCGATGCACGATGCCGGCCCGCGGCAAGCTGGCGGCGCTGGCGTGGTGTGCCAGCAAGCCGTTGAGCAATGTTCCAGACCAGTTGCCGGGTGCCGGGTGCACGACCAGACCCGCCGGCTTGTCGATGACGATCACATCGGCGTCCTCGAACACCACCGACAACGCCATCTCCTCGGGCCTGAATGCACGGCATTCCTGCGTCGGGATCAAGTCGACCGCAATTCGCTGGCCCGCCTGCACCTTGCGAGACGGCGACGACTGACAGACGCCTTCGAGCCATACATGGCCGGCCTCGATCAGCGACTGCAGGTGATTTCGAGAGAACTCGCCCGCCATGGCCACCACCGCCTTGTCCAGACGCGAGCCATGCAGCCCCGGAGCCACGGTGGATTCGCGCCGCTCGATGGCTTCCTCAGTGGGTGGGTCGGCAAGATCTTCGCTCGCCGCAGCCAGCAGTGATTCCGACGGTCTTGCCAGGCCGTCGCTTTCAGGCCCGACCGTATACTTCCGCTTCATTTTTCAGGGGTGCCGGGATGCTGCGTGGACCGTCGATCATGAACTCTTTGCGCCACGATCTGCGCGGTGCCTTCGGGTTGATGGCACTCGCTGTGTTGATCGCGTGCGCGTCCGGCTGCTCCTCTGCGCCATCCAAAGATCCAAGCGACAACCTGCCGGCGGACAAATTGTACGAAGAGGCCCGTGCGGAGCAGGCCAATGGCAACTTCGACCGCGCCGCCAAGATGTACGAGCGGCTGGAGGGCAAGGGGGCCGGCACTGTACTCGGGCAGCAGGCTCAGCTTGAGCGCGCCTATCTGCTCTACCAGGCTGGCGACAAAGCGGATGCGCTGTCCACCATCGACCGCTTCATCAAGGTCAATCCGCTGAGCCCGGCCATCGACTACGCGGTGTATCTCCGAGCCCTTATCAACTTCAATGACAACCTCGGCTTCCTGGGCAAACTGTCGCAACAGGATCTGACAGAGCGCGACCAGCAAGCCGCGCGCGATTCTTACGAGTCGTTCAAGCAGCTGATCGAGCAGTACCCGAACTCGAGGTACGTCGCCGATGCCAAGGAGCGCATGGGCTACATCGTCAACACGCTGGCGCGTTACGAGGTACACGTGGCGCGCTACTACTACCGTCGAGGCGCCTACGTGGCTGCGGCGAACCGGGCCCAGGCCGCGATCCAGGAGTTCCAGTACTCACCAGCGACCGAGGAGGCTCTTTCCATCCTCGCGCGCAGCTACGACAAGCTGGGTCTGGACAAGCTGCGCGACGACGCTGAACGTGTCCTGCGCACCAACTTCCCGAAGAGCGCTTTGCTGACCGGAGACGGCATCAACTACGTCGAGAAGCCCTGGTGGCAATTGTGGTGACGAGCCACTGATTTGCTCCGGGCGTTGCGCTCACCGATCTGCTGCCAGCGCCGCCAGCCATGCCATCGCCTGCGCCTCGTCGTCGAGACGCGGCATCGGTGGAAGCGCCTGCCGCAGCCGCTTGCCGTAGTTCATCGACGCCAGACGCGGATCACACACCACCAGCAGCCCGCGATCGGTCTCGCTGCGGATCAGACGACCGGCCCCCTGCTTCAGTGACACCGCCGCTTCAGCGACAAAGTAGTCGCTGAACGCGTTGCGGCCTTCGCTCTCCAGGCGTTTCACACGCGCCTCAACCAGCGGATCGTTTGGGGGTGGAAACGGCAACTTGTCGATCAGCACGCATTGCAGCGCATCGCCGGGCACATCGATGCCTTCCCAGAAAGTCTGCGAACCGACCAGCACCGATCGAGGCTGGGCCAGAAACATCTGCATCAGTTGTCGCTTGGGCAGTTG
Organism: Burkholderiales bacterium PBB1; assembly: GCA_002255905.1. GTDB lineage: Bacteria > Pseudomonadota > Gammaproteobacteria > Burkholderiales > Burkholderiaceae_C > PBB1. The sequence continues at coordinate 470,153 of NKIN01000002.1, read as the reverse complement.
GCCCTGCGTCAGGACCTGAATCTCGTCTCCGGTGGATTCGAACTCAGATCGCAACTGGTCGCCAATCGTCTGCAGCGCACGGAGCGTGGTCGTGAGCACGAAGGTGCGTCCACCCAACGCTCGCGCGCAGCGTGCCGCCAAGCGGCCGACTGCCGCTGCATGATCCGGCTCATTGGGCTTGGGAAACGAAGACGGTACATACAGTCGGCCATGCTCTGCATAGTCGAAAGGACTGCCGACCCGCAGCGTCGTCGCTGCGGCAAGACCCGCCGGCTCGGTGAACCACGACAGACGATCGTCTTCACCCAGCGTGGCCGAGGTGAAGATCCATGCCTTGGGCGCAGCGGCCATCTGCTCACGCAAGGCATCGCGGATGTCCAGCGGCGATTCGACCAATCGGCACTGATTGGCCGTGAGGTCGATCCACCGCACCTGACCGGGTGACACCGCGTCGGCAAAACGCTGGGTCAGTTCGTGCAGCCGAGCCATCCGGTCGGCCAACTTCGCGAAATCGGGCGACAACTCCGACACCGTGTCCAAGGCCGCGTGCGCCGCGACGCAAGCGGCGGCGGTCTGGTTCAACGCCTGCGCGAATGCTGGCCGCCCGGCCCGCTCACCCCACCCCAGCTTCATCGATCCGCGAACCGCACGCGGCGAACCATCGGCGCCGGATCCTCCAGCGCATACGAGTCGCAACTCGCGCGCCGCGCGATCGCAGGCTGCGGCCAGTTCCTGCCAAGGTGCCAGACCGCGCGCCTGCTGCAAGCCCGTGGCCAGCATGTCGCGGGCAGTGTCCAGTAACTGTCCACTGGACAGCGTGACACCGAGAAATGCCACACCGGCCTCGGCCAGCTGGTGCGCCTCGTCAAACACCGCCACTTCGACGCTCGGCAGCAGTTCGGCAACGCCGGACTCGCGCAGACTCATGTCGGCAAAGAACAGATGATGGTTCACCACCACCACGTCAGCGGCCATCGCATCACGTCTGGCCTTCATCACGTGGCAGCTGCGGTAATCCGGACATTCGCTGCCCAGACAGTTCTCGCGCGTCGAGGTGACCAACGGGATCGCGCTGCTGCGTTCGTCGAGGCCGTCGATCTCGGCGAGATCACCGGTCACGGTGAGAGTCGACCAGACCTCGATCTTGGCCAACGTGCGCATGGCCCAGCGGTCGCCGGAATCGACGGTGTGCCGGGCCTGCTTCAGGCGGTGGGCACAAAGGTAGCTGGCCCGGCCCTTCAACAGCGCCACCGTGGTCGGCAACGCCAGCGCATCGCGCAGCCGGGGAAGATCGCGCAGGAAGAGCTGGTCCTGCAGGCTCTTGGTGGCGGTACTGATCAATGCCCGAGCGCCCGACAGCAGCGTCGGAACAAGGTAGGCGAACGTCTTGCCGACACCGGTTCCCGCCTCGGCGACCAGGGTGCCGCGCGTGTCTATGGCCTCGGCCACCGCCAACGCCATGCGCGACTGCACCTCGCGTTCGGTGTAACCGGGGTCGGCCTGCGCCAGGCTGCCGGATGCTGCAAAGGCCTGCCGCACCGCGTCGTGCAGCGGACTCATGATCCGATCCTTGCCACGGAGAGTCGACTCATGCCGGATTCGGCGCGGGCAGTGAGTTCAGGCGTGTGTGCATCGAGGGCGCCGTTGCCCACTCTTCACGAGTTTCCAACGGCGACAACGATTATAGTTTTCGCTATGAATTCCACCTCGAACGGCCACCGGCTGTCGGCCGCCACAGGCATCCACCGCGGTGATCGGGCTTACCAGCAGGATCAGGTCGAAATCATTCCCCATACGCGTGTGCCTGGCTGTGCGCTGGGGGTGCTGGCTGATGGGATGGGTGGCAAGAGCGGGGGCCGCAAAGCGGCCGATCAGGTGATCCTGACAGCGCAGCAGTTGTTCGAGCGCTACGCACCCAGCCGCGATGACCCGGCCGAGACCTTGAAACAGCTGGTGCTGGAAGCGCACCTGATGATCAAGTTGACGGCCATCACCTCGGAGGAAGAGCCGCACAGCACGGTGGCGGCGTTCCTGATCAGCCCGAATCGCGAGTGCCACATCGTGCACGCGGGCGATTCCCGGGTTTATTTTTTCAGGGGCGCCGAGATGGTCACCCGCACCAGCGATCACTCCTATGTGCAGCGGCTGGTCAACGAAGGCCAGTTGTCGGAAGAGGACGCCAACAACCACCCGCAATCCAATCTGCTGACCGGCTGCCTGGGTGCGGTGCAAGACCCGCCGCTGGCAGTCACGCGCATCGAGCGCCTCGACCCAGGCGACAGCATCCTCGCCTGCAGCGACGGGTTGTGGCACTACTTCACGCCCAGGGAACTTGGCGCGATCGTCGATGCCCTGCCGCCGCGTGAGGCCAGCGAAATGCTGATTGACAAGGCTCGCCAGCGTGCGCGTGGCGGCGGCGACAACCTGTCGCTTGCTCTGGTGCGTGTGGAAGCCCTGTCCAACTGATTCGGTCAGCGGGCCAGCCCGCGCGCTGGTCGATCAGCGTGAAGCGCCAGATGCCGCTGCCGGCGCAGCGCCGGCGGGTACGGGCAGAGGGGCAGCAGGCGGCTTCTTTGCATTCCGCTCGGCATTGCGCGCCAGTACGCGGGCGCGTCGTTCTTCGGCTTGGCGCACGCGATCTTCTGCCCGCTGAGCGGCCTGCGGATCAGGCGCTGGCGTCAGCCGCTTCGGCTTGTGCGCTCTGCGCGTCTGGGCTGGCGGCGCTGACGCGGCATCGACACCAGCGATCGGCTCAGACGCAGACCCCGACCGAAGCCGGGGTCGGATAGGCAATAACGGCTTTCCAGTGGTCACGTCGGACACATCCGGCGCCGACGCGGCCGTGGCATCCGCAGCACTGGCCGCCACACGCGCAGCCTCGGCCTTTCGGCTCAAGTGCCCAAGCCGATCCGCCGCACGTTGTCTGCGCTCGCGCTCGTCGACGGTCAGTTCGTCGCGCCGCAGCGGCTCGACGATGGCACGGTGCTTCTCGCGCGCGTCGAGCAGGCACGGCGTGACCGCGAAACGCGTCCTGCACTCCGCTTCCTCCGCCGCCAAGTCGGCATCGGCCTTGGCGCGGGCCTCGGCGATGCGCTTCTTGTCGTCGGACGCCGCGGCCTGGGCGAGCGGGCTCAGCGTGAGGGCGATCAGCGCCAGGGCGAACAACCTCATGCAAGCAGTCAACAGGTGCCTCATGTCAGTGCAGTCTCGACCTGCCGCCGAGCCAGTGCGAGAAATTCAGCGGATCTCATCTCGTGCAATCGCGATACCGTTCTCGGAAACTCATGGGACAGCGGTCCCACGGTGTAAAGCTCTTCTGCCTCCACTTCGGCAGACAGTATCAGCTTGACATGCCGGTCATACAACACGTCGACCAGCCAGGTGAAGCGCCGTGCTTCCGACGCCAGTCGGGGCGACATCTGCACGACACCTGACAGCAGCACCGTGTGGAACCGCGATGCCAGTTCGAGGTAGTCGTTCTGCGAGCGCGGACCACCACACAGTTCCTGAAAATCGAACCACACGACGCCACCGGCTCGCCGGCGCGCTTTCAGCGTGCGGTGTTCGATGTTCATCACCGGATTCTCGTCCTTGGCTTCTGCCAGTCGCTCGAAGGCCGACGTCATTGCAGCATCGGCTGCCGGGCCGAGCGGCGTGTGATACGTCTCGACCTGCTCCAGCGTGAGCCGGCGGTAATCGGTACCAGCATCGACATTGACGATCTGCAAGCGATTTTTCAGCAGCTCGATCGCCGGAAGAATTCTTTCGCGATGCAGGCCGTTGGGGTACAGATCATCGGGATGGAAATTCGACGTGGTGACGATGCTCACGCGATGATTGAACAGCGATTCGAGCAACCGGTACAAGATCATCGCGTCAGTGATGTCGGCCACGTGAAACTCGTCGAAGCAGATCAGCCTGAAGCGGCGTGACATCCGCTTGCCCAGTACTTCCAAGGGGTTCACCGTGCCGTGCATGTCAGCCAGTTCGCGATGCACCTCGCGCATGAATTCGTGGAAGTGCAGACGCACCTTGCGCTGCAACGGCACCGAATTGAAGAAGCAATCCATCAGGAAGCTCTTGCCGCGGCCGACGCCACCGTACAGGTAAACGCCGCGCGGAATCTCCGGGTGGATCAGCAGGCGGGTCAGCGTATTGCGGCGCCGCGACTTGTAGGCAATCCACTCGTTTTCGCAGCGCTCCAAAGCATCGATGGCCGCCAACTGCGCCGGATCGGCACGGTAACCGCGCTCGGCGAGCGTCTGGTGGTAGAGCTGGCGAACGGACATGGGCTGGGCGGCAACAGGCGCATCTCCCGTCAGAAGTTCAAGGTCCGCTTGTCGACCGCGAGTGCGGCTTCCTTCGTCGATTCGCTGAGCGACGGATGCGCATGGCAGATGCGGGCAATGTCTTCGGCACTGGCCCTGAATTCCATGGCCACCACCGCCTCGGCGATCAATTCGGAGGCGAACGGCCCGACGATGTGCACGCCGAGGATCTCATCGGTTTTGGCATCGGCCAACATCTTGACCATGCCGGTCGTGTCGCCCATCGCTCGCGCCCGGCCATTGGCCAGGAAGGGGAAAGTGCCGGCCTTGAACTCGCGGCCTTCGGCCTTGAGCTGCTGCTCGGTTTGACCCACCCAGGCGATCTCGGGCGAGGTGTAGATCACCCACGGCACGGTGTTGAAGTTGACATGCGGATGCTGGCCCGCGATGCGCTCGGCCACCGCCACGCCCTCTTCCTCCGCCTTGTGCGCCAGCATCGGGCCGCGCACGACGTCGCCAACCGCCCATACGTTGGGCAGGTTGGTGCGGCAATGATCGTCCACGACAATCGCGCCGCGCTCGTCGAGCTTCAGGCCGACTGCTTCGGGATTCAGTCCGTTCGTGTTCGGCACCCGACCGATCGACACGATCAGCTTGTCGACTTCCAGCTTCGTCGCCTCGCCCTTGGCATTCGCATAGGCCACGGTCACGCTGGATTTGCCGGACGTGACCTTGTCGATCTTCACACCCAGCTCGATCTTCAGGCCTTGCTTGGTGAACGCCTTGTGTGCCTCCTTGGCGATCTGCTGATCGACCGCACCCAGGAACGTCGGCAAGCCCTCGAGCACGGTCACGTCAGCACCCAGGCGGCGCCACACCGAGCCCATTTCCAGGCCGATCACACCCGAGCCGATCACGCCCAGCCGCTTGGGCACCGCACCGATGCGCAAGGCACCGTCGTTCGACAGGATCTTGTCTTCATCGAAAGCGGCACCGGGCAAGGTGCGCGGGTTCGATCCAGTGGCCACGATGACGTGCTTGCCGGAAATCACCTCCGCGACCGCACCGGTGACCTCGATCTCGTAGCCGGCGTCGCCTGACTTCACGAACGCGCCACGGCCATGGAAGAACGTCACCTTGTTCTTCTTGAACAGATACAGGATGCCCTCGTTGTTCTGCTTCACCACCGCGTCCTTGCGACCCAGCATCTTCGCCACGTCGATGCTCAGGTTCGACAGGCCGATGCCATGGTCGGTGAAGCTGTGGCCGGCGTGCTCGAAGTATTCGCTGGACTGCAGCAGCGCCTTCGATGGAATGCAACCGACGTTGGTGCAGGTGCCGCCAGGTGCCGGCCCGCCCTTCTCGTTCTTCCATTCGTCGATGCAGGCGGTGTTGAAACCCAGTTGTGCGGCGCGGATCGCCGCCACGTAGCCGCCGGGGCCGCCACCGATGACGACGACATCAAATTGCTTGCTCATGGATCGCTTTCTTGGGGTGTCTGTGCGTCAGATGTCGAACAGCAGGCGGGCCGGGTCTTCCAGCGCTTCCTTCATCGCAACGAGACCCAGCACGGCCTCACGGCCGTCGATGATGCGGTGGTCGTAGCTCATGGCCAGGTAGTTCATCGGCCGAATCACGATCTGGCCGTTCTCGACCACGGCCCGGTCCTTGGTGGCGTGCACGCCCAGGATGGCCGACTGCGGCGGATTGATGATCGGCGTGGACAGCATCGAACCGAAGGTACCGCCATTGCTGATCGAGAACGTACCGCCGGTCAGGTCGTCGAGCGTCAGCTTGCCTTCGCCGGCCTTCTTGCCGAACTCGGAAATCTTCTTCTCGATGTCCGCAAAGCTCATCTGATCGGCATTGCGCAGGATCGGCACCACCAGGCCGCGCGGCGAACCCACTGCGATTCCGATGTCAAAGTAGCCGTGGTAGACGATGTCGTTGCCATCGACCGACGCATTGATGATCGGGTACTTCTTCAGCGCCGCCACGGCCGCCTTCACGAAGAAGCTCATGAAGCCGATCTTGACCCCGTGCTCCTTCTCGAACTTTTCCTGGAAGCGCTTGCGCATCTCGATCACCGGGGCCATGTTCACCTCATTGAACGTGGTCAGGATCGCGTTGGTGGCCTGGGATTGCAGCAGACGCTCGGCAACACGAGCGCGCAGCCTCGACATCGGCACACGCTGCTCCGGACGGTCGCCCAGGTTCAGCGCGACCGGCGCAGGCACGGAAGGCAGGGCTCGAGCGACGGCGGCCGCCACGGGCACCGCCACCGGAGCGGATGCGACAGCGGCCACAGGGGCCTTTGCGCCAGCAGCCAACGCCGAGGTGACATCACCCTTGGTGACACGGCCGCCCTTGCCGGTGCCAGGCACCGAACCCGACTCCATTTGGTTGTCGGCCATGATCTTCGCCGCTGCGGGCATCGCGACGCCGCTCGCACTGCCTGAAGCTGTTGCTGCGGGAGCTGCCGTGGCCTGCGGTGGCACGGCCTTGACGGCCAGAGGGCTGATCTGCGCTGCGGCTTCGGTGTCGATGCGCGCGATGACTTCCTCTGCCACGCAGCTCTCGCCGTCGTTCTTCACCAGTTGCGCCATCACGCCGGATGCCGGGGCAGGCACTTCCAGCACGACCTTGTCGGTTTCGATCTCGACCAGGATTTCGTCGATGACGACAGCCTCGCCGGGCTTCTTCTTCCACTGCAGCAGCGTGGCTTCGGCAACTGATTCTGAGAGCTGAGGAACTTTGACTTCAACGATGGACATGATTTTCTTTCTGAGATTTCAAGCCGCGGCAACGCAAGCCGTCGGCGAATCCGTGCACTGAACTGGGGGGCGGTTTGAGGACAGCAATCGGCCGGTGCGACGTGCGGCGTCCGTCATGACGCCGCACACGGCCCGCCTGTGCATCACTTGCTGAGCACGAAGCCTTTCAGCTTGCCGAAGGCCTGATCAAGCAGCGACTTCAGCTGCTCCTGGTGCAGGTGGGCATAACCCACCGCGGGAGAGGCAGAGGCCGGGCGGCCCGCGTAGCCGAGCTTCTGACCATCGAGCATGTTCTCGTGGATGTAGTGCTGCACGAAGAACCACGCACCCTGGTTTTGGGGCTCGTCCTGGCACCAGACGATTTCGGTGGCGTTCGGGTACTTCTTCAGCTCTGCCGCGAAGGCCCTGTGTGGGAACGGATACAGCTGCTCCACCAGCACGATGGCCACGTCGTTCTGCTTCTTTGCATCGCGGCGCTTGCGCAGGTCGTAAGCCACCTTGCCGGAGCAGGCGATCACGCGCTTGACCTTGTCGGGCTCGATGTCCGGGCTGCTCGGGCCGATGACGGTGCGGAACTCGCCCCGTGTGAATTCGCTGAGCGGCGACGCTGCATCCTTGGCCCGCAGCAGCGACTTCGGTGTCAAGATCACCAACGGCTTGCGGAACATGCGCACCATCTGCCGGCGCAGCACATGGAAGATCTGGCTGGCCGAGGTTGGCTGCACGATCTGCATGTTGTTGTCGGCAGCCAATTGCATGAAGCGCTCGAGACGCGCCGACGAATGCTCAGGGCCTTGGCCTTCGTAACCGTGCGGCAGCATCAGCGTCAGGCCGTTCGCACGGCCCCACTTGACCTCACCCGACGCGATGAACTGGTCGATCACGACCTGGGCACCGTTGGCAAAGTCGCCGAACTGCGCTTCCCAGATGACCAGCGTGTTGGGCTCGGCCGAGGCGTAGCCATATTCAAAACCGAGCACCGCCTCTTCGGACAGGAGTGAATCGATCACCACGAACGGTGCCTGGCCTTCGGCCACGTGCTTGAGCGGCGTGTACGTGCCTTCGTCCCACTTCTCGCGGTTCTGGTCGTGCAGCACCGAATGCCGGTGGGTGAAGGTGCCTCGGCCGCAGTCTTCGCCCGACAGGCGCACCGCATAGCCGCTGGCCACCAGCGAGGCGAAGGCGAGGTGTTCGCCCATGCCCCAGTCGACGTTCATCTCGCCACGCCCCATCGCAGCGCGGTCGGCCAGCACCTTCTCGACCAGCGGGTGCGCCTTGAAGTTCTTGGGCAGCGCGGTGATGCGCTCGGCCAGGCGCTTGATCTCGGCCAGCGGCAAGGCGGTGTCGGCCGCATCGGTCCACTTCTTGCCGAGGAACGGCGCCCAGTCGACGGCGAACTTGCTCTTGTAATTGGTCAGCACCGGGCTGTAGGCGTTCTTGCCTTCGTCCATCGCTGCGCGGAAGGCCTTGACCATGGCATCCGGGCCATCGGACGTGAGCACGCCCTGGGCGACCAGCTTGTCGGCGTACATCTTGCGCGTGCCGGGATGCTGCGCGATTTTCTTGTACATCAGCGGCTGGGTCAGCGCCGGCGTGTCCTGTTCGTTGTGGCCCAGCTTGCGGAAGCAGACGATGTCAACGACCACGTCCTTGCTGAACTCCTGCCGATAGTCGAGCGCCATCTGCGTGGCGAGCACCACCGCTTCGGGGTCGTCGCCGTTCACGTGCAGCACAGGCGCCTCGACCATCTTGACCACGTCAGTGCAATACAGCGTCGAGCGCGTGTCACGCGGGTCACTCGTGGTGAAGCCGATCTGGTTGTTGATCACCAGGTGCACCGTGCCACCGGTGAAATAGCCACGCGTCTGCGCCAGCGCCAGCGTCTCCATGACGACACCCTGGCCAGCGAACGCCGCGTCACCATGCACGATGATGGGCAGCACCGACTGGCCCTTCGCGTCGCCGCGGCGGTCCAGACGGGCCTTGACCGAACCCTCGACCACCGGGTTGACGATTTCCAGATGCGACGGGTTGAACGCGAGACTCAGGTGAACCGGGCCACCGGGCGTGGTCACGTCGCTGGAGAAACCCTGGTGGTACTTGACGTCACCCGACGGCAGGTTTTCTGGCGCGGTGTGATCGAACTCGGAGAACAACTCGGCCGGCGTCTTGCCGAGCGTGTTGACGAGCACGTTGAGTCGGCCACGGTGCGCCATGCCGATGACGATTTCCTGCACGCCCTTGACGCCAGCGCGTTGCACCAGTTCATCCATCGACGCGATGAAGCTCTCACCGCCTTCGAGCGAGAAACGCTTCTGACCCACGTACTTGGTGTGGAGGTAGCGCTCCAGCCCTTCGGCCGCGGTGAGCTGATCGAGGATGTGCTTCTTCTGGTCGGCGCTGAAATGCGGCTTCGAACGGATCGACTCCAGGCGCTCTTGCCACCAGCGCTTCTCGGTCGGTTGGGTCACGTGCATGTACTCGGCACCGATGGAGCCGCAGTACGTCTCGCGCAGCGCCTGCACGATCTGCCGCAACGTCATCTGCTCGGCCGTCGAGAAGTAGGTGTTGGTGGCGCTGAACGAGATGTCCATGTCCGCTTCGGACAGGTCGTAGAAGGCCGGCTCGAGTTCGGGGATCTTTGGACGCTCCTGGCGCTTCAGCGGATCAAGATCAGCCCAACGCGAGCCGAGGAAGCGGTACGCAGCGATGAGCGACTGCACATGAACCTGTTTGCGCGCGATCGCTAGATCGGCGCTGCTGGCCCGGTTGCCAAGCGCATTGGCTTTGGCACGCTGGGCAAAGGACTCGACGACCGGCGCGTGCGCTACATCGCGTTCGTCGGACCCATCGACCGCGGGCAGGTGCTGCAACGCGTCGAAATAGGATCGCCAGTTGTCGGATACCGAACCGGGGTTGTCGAGGTAGGCCTCGTACATCTCTTCGACGTAGGGCGCATTGCCTCCGAACAGATGCGAATTCGCTCTGTATTCCTGCATCATTTCGCTCACCTCATGCGCCGGTTTCCAGCGCGATAGTGGGTTTAAAAACCTTCCGCGACCCGGCTGCACCGGTGGGCGGACAAGCGACCCGACTAAGCTGCAAATCAGCGTAGGGGGACGGGAAGGACCATTCAAGTCACCACTGCGACTTTAACACCGCGACCTGAGCGGGCATGGGCCGCAACAGCGCTGTGTTCACCCGCTTCATCGCCTGTCAGCGCGCTGTCAGGCGGATCAGGGCCCGCTCGTATTCGGCCACCAGGCGCGCAATCAACATGCGCGCCGGCACGACCTGGCGTACCGCGCCGATGCCCTGCCCGCTGCCCCAGATGTCTTTCCAGGCCTTGATGGACTCACCGCCGAAGTTCATCGCGCGGCTGTCACCAGCGGGCAAGGCATGGGGATCGAGTCCGGCGTTCTGGATCGAACCCTTCAGGTAGTTGCCGTGCACGCCAGTGAACAGGTCGCTGTAGACGATGTCGTCGCTGGAGCTGTCGACGATCATCTGCTTGTAGGCGTCGGAGGCACGCGCCTCGTCGGTGGCAATGAATGCAGACCCGATGTAGGCGAAGTCGGCGCCCATGGCCTGCGCTGCCAGCACCGCATCACCGGTGGCGATGGCCCCGCTGAGCGCGAGCGGGCCATCGAACCATGCGCGAATTTCCTCGATCAATGCGAAGGGGCTCTTCACGCCCGCATGTCCGCCCGCCCCGGCTGCCACTGCGATGAGCCCATCGGCGCCCTTCTCGACCGCCTTGTGCGCAAAGCTGTTGTTGATCACGTCGTGCAGCACCACACCGCCATAGCTGTGTGCCGCATCGTTGATTTCAGCGCGCGCACCGAGCGAAGTGATGATGATCGGCACCCGGTGCTTCACGCACAACGCCATGTCGTGCTCGAGGCGATCGTTGCTCTTGTGGACGATCTGATTGATCGCGAACGGCGCTGCTGGCTGCTGCGGATGCGCCGCATCATGCGCTGCCAGCGTCTCGGTGATCTCGGACAACCAGTCATCGAGTTGAGACGCCGGGCGGGCATTCAGTGCCGGCATCGAACCGACGACCCCAGCCTTGCACTGCGCAATCACCAACTGCGGATGGCTGATGATGAACAGCGGAGCGCCGATGATGGGCAGTGGAAGGTTCCTCAGAACCGCGGGAAACGGATGGCGTGGAGCGCTCAAAATGACTCGACTGCCAGTGCGCCAACGCTGTCGGCACCGTCGATTATTGCGTCGCGCAGGCCAGGCAACGTGCTCAGGATGTGCTCGGCATAAAAATGGGCAGTGGCGATCTTCGCCTTCAGGAAGGCCGCGTCGCCTTGCGCTTGTTCGGACTCATCGGCAAGCTGCTCTTCGGCGGCCAACAGCGCGCGGGCCAACTGCCACCCGGCCAGCAACTGCCCGGCCAGCATCAGATATGGCACCGAACCAGCGTACACCGCACTGGGCTTGCTTCGGGCATGGGTGAGCACGAAATCAACCACATCGAGGAATGCCTTGCGAGACGCCTGCAGCCACCGCCGCATCGAACGCGCGGCCACGCTCGTACTCGCCGCCAGTGCCGCTTCGGCGCCCTCGATCTGACCTGCGATCGAGCGGGCCAGTTCACCGCCATCACGCAAGGTCTTGCGCCCGAGCAGGTCGTTGGCCTGGATGGCGGTCGTGCCTTCGTAGATGGTGAGGATGCGGGCATCGCGGAAATGTTGCGCGGCACCGGTTTCCTCGATGTAGCCCATACCGCCATGCACCTGGACGCAGAGACTGGTGACTTCGATGCTCATCTCGGTGCTGTAACCCTTGACCAGCGGCACGGTGAATTCATGGAACACCTGGCTGGCCTGGCGCACGGCGGCGTCGGGATGGTGATGCGCCTTGTCGAACGCCGCCGCCGACACACAGGCCAGCGCGCGACAGCCCTCGATGTGCGCACGCATCGTCATCAGCATGCGCTTCACGTCGGGGTGGTGAATGATGGCGGCGCCTGCGGGCAGCGAGACATCGACCGGCTTGCTCTGCACGCGATCACGTGCGTATCCCACTGCACGCTGATAGGCCCGCTCGGCCACGCCGATACCTTGCACACCGACCGAAAAGCGCGCCGCGTTCATCATCACGAACATGTACTCGAGGCCGCGGTTCTCCTCGCCGATCAGTTGCGCGATGGCACCGGCACCAACCTCGCCCTTGTCGTCACCAAACACCAGCACCGCCGTCGGGCTGGCCTTGATGCCGAGCTTGTGCTCGATCGACGCGCAGTACACGTCGTTGCGCGCACCGCGCGAGCCATCGGCATTGACGAGAAACTTCGGGCACAGGAACAGGCTGATGCCCTTGACACCCGGCGGCGCATCGGGCGTGCGGGCCAGCACGAGGTGCACGATGTTCTCGGCCATGTCGTGCTCACCATAGGTGATGTAGATCTTCTGGCCGCTGAGGCGATAGCTTCCATCCCCTTGAGGCACCGCCCGCGTGCGCACCATGGCCAGATCGGAGCCGGCCTGCGGCTCGGTCAGGTTCATCGTGCCGGTCCAGGTGCCGTCGATCATCTTCGGCAGAAAAAAGCGCTGCTGCTCGGCGCTTCCTGCCGTCAGCAGCGCCTCGATCGCACCGTCGGTCAGCAGCGGACACAGCGCGAAGCTGAGGCTGGCACTGTTGAGCATCTCGGCACAAGCCGCGCCGATCGTCTTGGGCAGCCCTTGCCCGCCGAACTCGAGCGGGTGCTGCAAGCCTTGCCAGCCACCCGCGGTGAACTGACGAAAGGCGTCCTTGAATCCAGCCGAGGTGCTGACCTCACCGTCACGCCAGACCGGCGGATACCGATCACTCTCCGCGTTCAGTGGCTCGACGACCTCGGCGCAGAAACGTCCCGCTTCCCTGAGTACGGCTTCAGCCGTATCCAGACCCGAATCTTCGAAGCCCGGTAATCGACTCAGTGCCTCCAGTCCGGCCAGCTCCTTCATGCAAAAGAGCATGTCCTTGACCGGAGCGAGGTAGCTCATCGTTTGTCCAGGCTAGAGGGCTGAGACCAGTTCAGGCACCGCGGCGAAGAGATCCGCCTCAAGCCCGTAATCGGCCACGCTGAAGATGGGGGCCTCGCCATCCTTGTTGATCGCGACGATGACCTTGCTGTCCTTCATCCCGGCCAGATGCTGGATTGCACCGCTGATACCAACCGCCACATACAGCTGGGGTGCGACGATCTTGCCGGTCTGACCGACCTGCCAGTCGTTGGGTGCATACCCCGCGTCCACTGCTGCTCGGCTCGCGCCAAGCGCAGCGCCCAGCTTGTCGGCCAGTGGCGTCAGCACTTCGTTGAATTTCTCGACGCTGCCCAGCGCGCGGCCACCACTGACGATGATCTTTGCGGCGGTCAGTTCTGGTCGGTCATTGCGGGCGATTTCGCTACCGACAAAACTGGATTTGCACTCATCCGCAGCCGGCGTGACCGCTTCGACAGGCGCCGACCCACCATCGGACGCAACAGGGTCAAAGCCGGTGGCGCGCACGGTGACAACCTTGATGCGATCGGCACTTTGCACCGTGGCAATCGCATTGCCAGCGTAGATCGGTCGCTCAAAGGTGTCGGCGGACACCACCTGCGTGATGTCGGAAATCTGCGCCACATCAAGGCAAGCCGCGACGCGAGGCGCGATGTTCTTGCCCGATGCGGTGGCGGCAAACAACAAATGGGTGTACGCACCGCCCGCCGCCGCGACCACGGCCAGCACCTGGGCTGCAATGGCTTCGGCCAGACCATGCTGGAAGCGAGGCGCATCGGCGTGCAGCACCTTGCTGACGCCGGGAATCGCAGCAGCCGCTTGGGCAGCGTTGGAAGCGTCCAAACCTGCGACCAGTACGTGAACATCGCCACCGATCTTCAACGCAGCGGCAACGGTGTTCAGTGTGGCGCCCTTCAGCGATGCGTTGTCGTGTTCGGCAATCACCAGCGTCGTCATCTCAGATCACCTTCGCTTCGTTTTTCAGTTTGGAAACCAGTGTGGCCACGTCAGGCACCTTGATCCCCGCGCTGCGTTTGGGCGGCTCGGTGACCTTCAGCGTCTTGATGCGCGGTGTCACGTCAACGCCGAGGTCAGCAGGCTTGACGACTTCCAGCGGCTTTTTCTTCGCCTTCATGATGTTGGGCAACGTCACGTAGCGCGGCTCGTTGAGGCGCAGGTCGGTCGTGATGACAGCCGGCAGCAGGAGCTTCAGCGTCTCCAGCCCGCCGTCGACTTCGCGCGTGACCTGCGCATGGCCATCAACCACCTCGACCTTCGATGCGAACGTGGCCTGCGGCAAACCACCGAGTGCAGCAAGCATCTGGCCCGTCTGGTTGCAGTCATCGTCGATCGCCTGCTTGCCCAGAATGACCAACCCTGGCTGCTCACGATCCACCAGCGACTTCAGGAGCTTGGCCACCGCCAGCGGCTGCAGTTCAACATCGGTTTCAATGAGGATGGCGCGATCGGCACCAATGGCCATCGCGGTGCGCAGCGTTTCCTGACAAGCTGGCACCCCACAAGACACCGCGACGATTTCTGTGATCACGCCCTTCTCGCGCAGTCTCACTGCCTCTTCGATCGCAATCTCATCGAAGGGGTTCATGCTCATCTTGACGTTGGCCAGATCGACACCGCTGCCATCCGACTTGACGCGCACCTTGACGTTGTAATCAACGACGCGCTTGACTGCCACCAACACCTTCATGCCCTGTGCCCCCGCGGTCAAGATGACCGGAAAGCTTCAGATTTTAAGGCGCCGAAGTGTGCTTGACGTTGCCATGAAATCGGCTGTGTTCGAATGGTGCCCGGGACCGGAATCGAACCGGTACGCCGCTTGACGCTAAGCAGCAGATTTTAAGTCTGCGGTGTCTACCAATTTCACCACCCGGGCGCGCTCGAAAAAAAGCCTCGTACACAGACGAGGCTTGCAGAATACTGGAGGCGCGGCCCAGAGTCGAACTGGGCTGATCGGATTTGCAATCCGGTGCATAACCGCTTTGCTACCGCGCCATGTGGGTCGCCGACCCGGTGACGAAAAAGGGAAGCGATTGCTTCCCTTTTTCTATTTATTGGAGCGGGAGACGAGGCTCGAACTCGCGACCTCAACCTTGGCAAGGTTGCGCTCTACCAACTGAGCTACTCCCGCATACGCGACACAACAAACATCGCGTCTCGCAGTGTACACCGAAACCATCCAACAATTGATACGGCGATGCTCAATGCTTCATCGGATCCGACGTGGCTGCAGGTGGCACTGCGGCCACCACGGCCGCCTCTGCCTTCGGCTCGTCAGCCTTCGCCGGCTCGTCATCGGGCAATGGCTGTGGAAGACTCTGCAATGCCACCTCAAGTACCTGATCGATCCACTTGACGGGCACGATCTCGAGATGATTCTTCACGTTCTCCGGAATGTCCTGAAGATCCTTCACGTTCTCTTCCGGAATGATCACGGTCTTGATACCGCCACGGTGTGCCGCAAGCAGCTTTTCCTTCAGCCCGCCGATGGCAGTGACTTCACCGCGCAGCGTGATCTCGCCGGTCATTGCCACATCGGCGCGCACCGGAATGCCCGTCAATGCCGAGACGAATGCCGTCGTCATCGCGGCACCGGCACTCGGACCGTCCTTCGGCGTAGCGCCATCGGGCACGTGGATGTGAATGTCGCGCTTCTCGAACAGCTCATCCTTGATGCCCAGACGACGCGCTCGTGAACGCACCACTGAACGCGCCGCTTCAACCGACTCCTTCATCACATCGCCGAGGGAGCCGGTTCGGATGATCACGCCCTTGCCCGGCATCATCGCGGATTCGATGGTCAGCAGATCGCCGCCGACTTCCGTCCAGGCTAGTCCCACGACCTGTCCGACCTGGTTCTGCTTGGTGGCCTGACCGTAGTCGTGCTTGCGCACGCCGAGGAACTCGTTCAGGTTCTCAGCGGTGACGATGACCTTGTCGGTGACCTGCTTGAGCTGGATGCTCTTGACCACCTTGCGGCAAATCTTCGAGATCTCGCGCTCGAGCGAGCGCACGCCAGCTTCGCGGGTGTAGTAACGGATGATCCCCCGCACCGCGGCTTCCGTCACTTCCATCTCGGCGTCTTTGACACCGTTGTTCTTGGCTTGCTTGGGCAGCAGATAGCGCTGGGCAATGTTGACCTTCTCGTCCTCGGTATAGCCGGACAGGCGGATCACTTCCATCCGGTCCAGCAGCGCCGGCGGAATGTTCATCGAGTTGGAGGTCGCGATGAACATCGTGTCGGACAGGTCGAAATCGACCTCAACGTAGTGGTCGCTGAAAGTGTGGTTTTGCTCGGGGTCCAGCACCTCCAGCAGTGCACTCGACGGGTCACCACGGAAGTCCATGCCGAGCTTGTCGATCTCGTCGAGCAGAAACAGCGGATTGCGCGTACCGACCTTGCTCAGGCTTTGCAGCACCTTGCCAGGCATCGAGCCGATGTAGGTGCGCCGATGCCCGCGGATCTCGGCTTCGTCACGCACGCCACCGAGCGCCATGCGGACAAACTTGCGCCCGGTCGCACGTGCCACGCTCTGGCCGAGCGAGGTCTTGCCGACGCCCGGAGGCCCGACCAGACAGAGGATCGGGGCCTTGACCTTGTCGACACGCTGCTGGACCGCGAGGTATTCGAGGATGCGGTCCTTGACCTTCTCCAGGCCGTAGTGGTCTTCATTCAGCACGGACTCGGCAAACGCCAGGTCATGTTTGATCTTGGTCTTCTTCGTCCACGGCAAGTTGACCAGCGTGTCGATGTAGTTGCGCACCACCGTCGCCTCGGCAGACATCGGCGACATCAGCTTAAGCTTCTTGAACTCGGCATCTGCCTTCTTGCGTGCCTCCTTGGGCATCTTCGCCGCGATGATCTTCTTTTCGAGCTCTTCCATGTCGGCGCCTTCTTCGCCGTCACCGAGTTCCTTCTGGATCGCTTTCACCTGCTCGTTCAGGTAGTACTCGCGCTGGCTCTTCTCCATCTGGCGCTTGACGCGGCCGCGGATGCGCTTCTCGACCTGCAGGATGTCGACCTCGTGCTCGAGTTGCTCGAGCAACTTCTCCAGCCGCTTGTCAACCGCGAACAGGTCGAGCACCGACTGCTTGTTCTCCAACTTCAACGGCAGGTGCGCAGCGATGGTGTCGGCCAGGCGGCCAGCATCGTCAATACCGGCGATCGAGGTCAGGATCTCGGGCGGAATCTTCTTGTTGAGCTTGACGTACTGGTCGAACTGCTGCGTGACCGCCCGACGCAGGGCCTCGATCTCCGGCTTGGTGTCGACTTCCGGTGGCATGGGCGTGACTTCGGAGACGAAGTACTCGCCGTTGTCGGTGATGCTGTGGGTGTGGGCGCGCTGCAGGCCTTCGACCAACACCTTCACCGTTCCATCGGGCAGCTTGAGCATCTGCAGGATGGTCGAGACGCAGCCCACCTCGAACATGTCGTCAGGCTTCGGTTCGTCCTTGCCGGCCGCTTTCTGAGCGACCAACATGATCTGACGGCCCGCTTCCATCGCAGACTCAAGCGCCTTGATCGACTTGGGGCGACCCACGAACAGCGGGATCACCATGTGGGGAAAGACCACCACATCGCGCAACGGCAACAGCGGCAGCGTGATGGGCTCGGCAGGCAACACGGGATGTCCGGACATGAAAACCTCTCTTTCTCAGGCCTATCTGAGGCTTGAGCTGGCGATTGCAAGAAGCCGCGCGGATGGGTCACGCCGCACGGCAGACCGGATTCAACTCAGGCGCTGGCTTTCGCTTGTTCTCGGTAGACGATCAGCGGCTTCGCGTTGTCATCGATGGTGTGCTCGTCGAGCACCACCTTGACGACACTTTCAAATGAAGGCAGGTCAAACATGGTGTCGTTCAGCGCCTGTTCCATGATGGATCGCAGGCCACGGGCTCCGGTCTTGCGCGCCAACGCCTTGCGGGCAATGGCCGTCAGGGCCGACGGGCGGACTTCCAGATCGACACCATCCATGCTGAACAGCTTCTGATACTGCTTGACCAGCGCGTTCTTGGGCTCGGTAAGGATCTGCACCAGCGCGTCTTCGGTCAGTTCGCCCAGTGTGGCCATCACGGGCAAGCGCCCGACCAGTTCGGGAATCAGACCGAACTTGATCAAATCCTCGGGCTCGGCCTCGCGGAAGACCTCGCTCACCTTGCGGTCGGCCTTGCTCTTCACGTTCGCAGCGAAGCCGATACCCGATTTTTCGGATCGGTTCTGGATGACTTTTTCGAGGCCATCAAAAGCGCCTCCGCAGATGAACAGGATGTTCGTTGTGTCGATTTGCAGGAAATCCTGGTTCGGATGCTTGCGGCCGCCTTGTGGCGGCACGCTGGCCATCGTGCCTTCAACCAGCTTCAGCAGAGCCTGCTGGACGCCCTCGCCCGATACGTCACGGGTGATCGACGGGTTGTCGGCCTTGCGAGAAATCTTGTCGATCTCATCGATGTAGACGATGCCACGCTGCGCCTTCTCGACTTCGTAATTGCAGTTCTGCAGCAGCTTCTGGATGATGTTCTCGACGTCCTCACCCACATAACCGGCTTCGGTCAACGTGGTGGCGTCGGCAATCACGAACGGAACGTTGAGCAACCGTGCCAGTGTTTGCGCGAGCAATGTCTTGCCCGACCCGGTCGGGCCGATCAGCAGGATGTTGCTCTTGGACAGCTCGACCTCGTCCTTGTGACGGCTCATGTGCTTGAGCCGCTTGTAGTGGTTGTAGACAGCGACAGCCAGCGTGCGCTTGGCGGGCTCCTGTCCGATCACGTACTGGTCGAGGCTGGCCTTGATTTCGCTCGGGATCGGCAGGTCAGACTTGGCTGCTTTCGGGTCGGCGACTTCTGCGGGTACTTCATCGCGGATGATGTCGTTGCAAAGTTCGATGCACTCATCACAGATGAACACCGACGGACCCGCGATGAGCTTCTTGACCTCGTGCTGGCTCTTGCCGCAGAAGGAGCAGTACAGGACTTTTTCGCTCGAAGAGCCTTTTTTGTCGGCCATGAAAAGGTGCTACCGGTTGGCGAAAGTGCTGTTTCGATAATAGAACAAAAGAAAACGGGGCCTTGCGGTGAAGAAAGGCCCCGTTGGCTGCATTGATCAGGCTGTTTGTGCCGATCAGGAGCGCTTGGAAATCACCTCGTCGATCAGGCCATAGTCCTTCGCCTCGCTGGCCGACAGGAAGTAGTCGCGTTCCGAATCGATGCGGACTTTTTCGATCGGCTGGCCGGTGCGCTCAGCCAGCGTCTGGTTCAGACTCTCACGAAGCTTCAGGATCTCACGCGCCTGAATCTCGATATCGGTCGCCTGACCCTGTGCACCACCAGATGGCTGGTGAATCATCACGCGGGAATTCGGCAATGCAAAGCGCTTGCCCTTGGTGCCCGCGGCAAGCAGGAATGCGCCCATGCTGGCTGCGATGCCCATGCACAAGGTGGACACGTCGGGCTTGATGAAATTCATGGTGTCGAAGACCGACAAGCCCGCGCTGACCGAGCCCCCGGGCGAGTTGATGTAAAGCGAGATGTCCTTGTCCGGGTTCTCGCTTTCCAGGAACAGCAGTTGCGCAACGACAACGTTGGCCGACTGATCGTTGACCGGGCCGACCAGGAAGATCACGCGCTCGCGCAGCAGGCGCGAATAGATGTCGTAGGCGCGTTCGCCACGGCCGGATTGCTCGATGACCATCGGGACCATGCCCAGGCCTTGCGTGTCAAGTGCGCTCATGCGTTTTGTCCTTGTTGTGTTTGTCGGTGGCGGGCCTGTCTCAACCCACGGCTCGGAATTATGTCGTCACAACCACGATTGCCGAGACACCCCGGAACGAACAAGGGCACCGGCCTCGCAGCACGGTGCCCATCGTCGGAGATGCTCCGGTGTCAGCTCGCCATCAGTTCGTCGAAGGTCAGCGATTTGTCGATCACCTTGGCGCGAGCGAGTACGAAGTCAGTGACGTTGCCTTCGACCACCGTCGCCTCGACGTCTGCCATCCGCTGGCGATCGCCCAGGTACCAGCTGAACACTTCTGCGGGCTTCTCGTAGCTTTGAGCCAGTTCCTGGATGTGGGCGTGCAACTGCTCGGGCTGCGGCTGCAGGTCGTTCAACCGCACCAACTCACCGACCACCAACCCCAGCCGAACACGGCGTTCGGCTTGAGGCAGGAAGATCTTGGGTGGAATCTGCTCCTTGGTGATCGACTTGTTGCCGCGCTGCTTCATGTCGGCCAGCGCGTTCTCGACCAGACGGTTCAATTCATCATCGACCAGCACGTTGGGCACCTCGAGCTCGCTGTGCTTGATCAAGGCCTCCATCACCGACGCCTTGTTGCGTACCTGAATGCGAGCCTTGACCTCACGTTCGAGGTTGGCGCGCACGTCCTTGCGCAGGTTCTCCACCGAACCGTCGGCGATGCCCAGGGAGCGGGCGAATTCGTCGGTCAGTTCGGGCAAGTGCGATGCCTCGATGGCCTTGATCGTGACCAGGAAGTCGGCCTCCTTGCCGGCCAGCTCCTGGGTTTGGTAGTTCTGGGGGAAGGTCAGCGGGAAGGTCTTCGATTCGCCGACCTTCATGCCACGGACAGCCTGGTCGAAGGTCTCGAGCATCTGACCTTCGCCGATCACGAACTGGAAGTCGGTCGCGGTGCCGAATTCGAACGGCACGCCGTCAAGTTTGCCTTCGAAGTCGATGGTCACGCGATCGGTCTCGACGGCACCTTCGCCAGCGGGGCGGGCAGAAAAGGTGCGGCGCTGCTTGCGCAGGATGCCGATCGTGCGATCGATGGCCGCCTCGTCCACTTCCACGGAGAAGCGCTCTACCTCGGCATCCTCCAGCTTGCCAATCGTGACTTCCGGAAACACCTCGAACAGCGCATCAAACGTCAGCTCATTGGCGTTGTCGGTGTTCTTTTCAGACAGACGCGGCGCACCGGCCACGCGCAAATTGGCCTCGGAGACCGCCTTGGCGAATTCCTTGCCGAGCTTGTCATGAATCACCTCGTTCTCGACCGACCTGCCGAAGCGCTTGGACATCACGCTCAGCGGCACCTTGCCGGGACGGAAGCCGTCCACCTTGGCGGTGCGTGCGAGCTCTTTCAGGCGGGCATTGATCTCGCCATTGATCGCTTCAGCGGAGACGGTCAGCGTGATTCGCCGTTCCAGCTTTTCGAGGGTTTCGACGGTCACTGTCATGATCTGAAAACTTTCTATGAACGTTGTGTTGTGGCTGGTGCGCGGGGCGGGACTCGAACCCGCACACCATTGCTGGCGTCAGGACCTAAACCTGGTGCGTCTACCAATTTCGCCACCCGCGCGGGGCCGATTCAAACGACAGGAGCACGCGCTTCCATCAGACTCGAGTTTCCGCGCACCGCGGAAAGCCCACGAGTTTAACCGTGAGAGTCGCAGCTGCATGGACAATATGCGCCGTGAGCGTTGAGCACTACGAAAATTTCCCCGTCGCTTCGTGGCTGTGCCCCGCCCCGCTGCGGGGGACGGTCGCGGCCATCTACTGGTTCGCCAGAACAGCCGATGACATTGCCGACGAGGGCAATGCACCTGCCGCGCAGCGATTGGCCGACTTGTCCGCCTACCGCGCCGACCTGGCCACCGTCGCCGCAGGCAATACCCCCTCGCCGCGCTGGCAGACGGTATTCGGACCCCTGAGCGAGGCGATGGCCCGTCATCACTTGCCCGTCGCCCTGCTGGCCGATCTCCTCAGCGCTTTCGAACAGGACGTCGTCAAGACCCGCTACGCCGACCGGGCCGAGGTGCTGAACTACTGCAGCCGGTCGGCCAACCCGGTCGGTCGGCTGCTGTTGCATCTCTACGGGGTCAGCGACGCGGAGTCACTCGCGCAGTCGGACGCGATCTGCACCGCCTTGCAACTCATCAATTTCTGGCAGGACGTGGGCATCGATACCGCGCGCGGCCGCCTGTACCTGCCGCTGGCCGACATCGCGTCGCACGGCCTGTCGGTGGAGAGCCTGCTCGCCCGACAGGACAGCCCGGCCACGCGCGGCCTGATCGCAGAGATGACGGCCTGGGCGCGCACGCTGATGCTGCAGGGCGCACCGCTGGTGCACCGCGTGGCCGGACGCGCTGGCTGGGAATTGCGTCTGGTGGTGCAAGGCGGTTTGCGCATTGCCGACAAGATCGAACACATGGACTACGCGACGCTGCAGCAGCGTCCGCGCATCGGCAAAGCCGACGCACCGCTGCTGCTGTGGCGTGCCGCCCGGATGCGTGCCACTACGACGACCTTGACCCGAAAAACCGCATGACGCCAGAACAACAATACGTGCAAGACAAGGCCGCCAAGAGCGGCTCGAGTTTCTACTACGCCTTCCTGTTCCTGCCGCCGCCGCGGCGCGCTGCGATCACGGCGTTCTATACCTTTTGTCGAGAGGTCGACGACGTGGTCGACGAGACCAGCGACGCCGGCGTTGCGGCCACGAAACTGGCCTGGTGGCGAGGCGAGGTGGCGAACGCCTTTGCCGGGCGACCGAGCCATCCGGTGATGAAGGCCCTGATGCCGCACACCGAGCCGTTCTCGATCGAGGCCAGGCACTTGCAGGCGGTGATCGATGGCTGCCAGATCGACCTGGAGCAGACCCGATTCCTCGATTTCCCGGGTCTGGCCCGCTATTGCCATCTGGTGGCCGGCATCGTCGGCGAGGTGGCATCGAGCATCTTCGGACGCAGCAGCGACGCCACAGTCCAGTACGCCCACAAGCTCGGCCTGGCGATGCAGCTCACCAACATCATCCGCGACGTCGGCGACGACGCGCGGCGCGGCCGCATCTACCTGCCGGTGTCGGAGTTGCAGCGCTTCGATGTCAAGGCCCACGAACTGCTTCTTCGCACCGCACCCTATGGCTACAGCGACCGCTTCACCGCACTGATGCGCTTTCAGGCCGAGCGGGCACACCAGACCTACGACGAGGCGATGGCGCTGCTGCCCGATGTAGACCGCCAGCCACAGAAGCCGGGGCTGATGATGGCCAACATCTACCGCAGCCTGCTGCGTGAGATCGAGGCAGATGGCTTTCAGGTGCTGCACCAGCGCACCTCGCTCACACCCGTGCGCAAGCTGTGGATCGCGTTGCGCACCCACTGGCAGGGCCGCTGATTGGACCGCGCCTCGACAGGCCGCCGGCTGGCGGTGATCGGCGGGGGCTGGGCCGGGCTGGCCGCTGCGGTGGAAGCCACCATGCTCGGCGATCAGGTGACGCTGTTCGAGATGGCACCCACGCTCGGTGGGCGCGCCCGCAGTGTCAGCCAGGTCGAGCCAGCGCTGGACAACGGCCAGCACATCCTGATCGGCGCTTACAGCGAGACCTTGCGCCTGATGCGACAGCTCGGCGTCGACAGCACGGCCGTCATGATGCGCACCGCACTGGCCCTGGTCGACACCCAGGGTGTCGGGCTTCGGCTGCCCAGTGGCCCGCCGATCCTGTCATTCGCCCGTGGCGTGCTGGCACATCGTGGCTGGACGCTGCGCGAACGCTCGGCGCTGTTGTTGAAAGCGCTTTACTGGGCCAGCATCGGCTTCACCTGCCGCTCTGACCTGACCGTCAGCAGCCTGTGCTCTGACCTGCCTGAGGCAGTGCAGCGAGATCTGATCGAGCCACTGTGCGTCTCGGCACTCAATACGCCTGCCCCGCAGGCCAGCGCACGCGTGTTCCTGCGCGTGCTGCACGACGCGATGTTCTCCGGGCCTGGCTCCGCAGATCTGCTGCTGCCGCGCCAGCCGCTGGGCGAACTGCTGCCCGAACCTGCGCGGCAATGGCTGACGCAGCGTGGCGCTCGCGTGCTGACCTCTCGACGCATCATGAATCTTGAATCCGAAGGCGCGTGGTGGCAGGTCGATGGCGAACCGTTCGACGGGGTGGTGCTGGCCTGCACCGCCAGCGAAGCCGGCCGGCTCGCACGTGCCCACGCACCGCTGTGGGGTCGCTGCGCTGCCGCGCTGTGGTACGAGCCCATCGTCACGGTGTACGCGATGTCACAGGGCACGCGGCTGCCGCAACCGATGACGGTACTGCGTGCCGATGCGCCGCACGGCCCGGCACAGTTCGTCTTCGATCACGGCTGGCTGAGCGGTCGCGACGGCCTGTTGAGCTTCGTCATCAGCGCCGCAGAGCCCTGGGTCGAGGCGGGCCCCGACGCGACCGCGCATGCCGTGTTGACACAGGCGAATGCACAGTTGGCTGCACATCTGCGGACACCACCGCAGACGCTGCGGGTATTCAACGAGAAGCGCGCCACCTTCCGCTGCAAGCCGCGCCTGCAGCGCCCACCTCCGCGCATCACCGCTGGCCTGATGGCTGCGGGCGACTATATCGAAGGCCCCTACCCCGCCACACTGGAAGGCGCAGTGCGCTCAGGTGTGCATGCCGCGCGGACCTGGCGCAACGCGTGAGCCCGTACCGCGCCCCTGCGCAGGTCATTCAGCGCAAGGGGAAAGGTGCGGCCAGCGGCTCACCGATGAACAAGCCCTGCTGCGGCCACGCGACGCTCTTCCAATAGGCTTCGATCAGCGTGGCGCCCTGCACATAGTGCAGCAGCACGATCTGCGGATGTGGAAACTTCTGCGGATGTGAGCAAGGCTCCGACACCGTGCCGTAGCTGCCGGTGGCCCCGGAGGCGATCCATTCCAGTGAGCTCATCTGTCCGTATTTGCCATCGAGTCGACCGCCATACGAGGTGAGGTGATCACCCAGACCGCCGGGCACCCAGTGCAGCGTGTCCAGCTGCTCGACCTTCACCTTGCCTGTCTCGTAAAGCAGCAAACGCTCGGCACCTTGCAGCACCTCGGCTTCGTCGACATGGATGTCGACACCGAAACCCTTGACGCGACCTGGCGCGGGAAACAACGGCGCCCGCGCGCTGCGCGCCTTGTCGGCAGTGATCAGGTAATGGGCATGCACATCAGGCGCACCGCGCAGACCCAAGGTGTGATCGGACGCCACGCCTCGCTGGATCATCGCCTCGGCCATTGCCACATCCTTCGCGGCCAGCAGCATCGAGGGCCGCAGTTGCAGATCGGTGTACGGCCGTGCGGTGGCTGAGTTGAAGTAGCGCGAGGATCGCGAGGGGGCGCACGACTTCGAGCACAGCGCCGCGTCATAGCCAAGCGCCAGCGCCCCAGTGATCGAGTTGCAGGCCACGGCGAACGGCTCGACCCAGGCCAGGGCCAGTGCCTGGATGTCGGGGCCGAAAAACGAATTGATGCGCGCCTGCAGCGCCTCGAACTCCTCGGGCGTCAGCTCGGCTCGTCGCGGCAGCTCGACACGCAGCACCTGCGCGTCTGTCAGCTGTCGCGCCTCGCGGTAGAACTCGCCGACCGCGATCGAGTACGGATCATTGGTGTTGATCACCAGCCCGAGCTCGCGGGACGTCAGCCGATCGTTGACGCGCGGTGCGGTGACCTGCAGGGCGTGACGCGACAGCGCGTCCGCCTGCAGCGCCGTGCTCGGCGGTACTGGTTCCGGCGCAGCCCACACAAATGCCGTCCCCGCCGCCTGCATCAGACCGGCGAGCAGCACGCCGGCTCGGCACCAGCGCCTGAGACGCTGGCAGTCAGCACGGTTCTTCGCGGAATTCATGTTCCTCGACATGCACGTGTTCCGCCACCCAGGACGGCAGTGATCCACCAGACCGGACATTAACAGCGCCGCTGTCCAGCGCCACTCGACGGCAGGCCTCATCCGAGGGCGATACCAACCAGGTCGACCGCTCAAACGCCGCTACATTCCACACGTCGACCGCCCGCGGCCGTTGCTCCGCCACCGCAGGGATCTGAAAGGGAAATCGGCATGTCCTCACGCAGCGTCCAGCTCCACCGCGTACTTCGTACCGCGCCCGAAAGGGTCTATCGCGCGTTCGTCGAATCGGATGCGCTTGCCAAGTGGCTCCCACCCTACGGTCACACCTGCCAGGTGCATCTGATGGACGCTCGGGCCGGAGGCAAGTTCAGGATGTCCTTTCGCCACTTCGCGTCAGGACATGCGCACTCATTCGGCGGCGAGTTCCTCGAACTGGTGCCCAACGAGCTGATTCGCTACACCGATCAGTTCGACGATCCAAACCTGCCAGGTGTGCTGACGGTGTCGGTGGCGCTGAAGCCCGTGCTGTGCGGCACGGACGTCAGCATCGTGCAGGACGGGATTCCCGACATCATTCCACTGGAGATGTGCTACCTGGGCTGGCAGGAGTCGTTGGCACAACTGGCAACGCTGGTCGAGCCCGATCTCCCCGGCTGACCCAGCACGCCTGCAAGGTCGTGCAGGCGTTGCCCACGCATCGCCTGGCTGGATGTCAGCGATCATTCCGTCATACAAAAAGTGCTCCGGAATGCAGGGAGAATGCGCGGGATGAAAAGCCCTGATCACGCCACCCCTGTCGTGCAAGTGCTGGCACGCAGCTTCGCCGTGCTAGATGTTCTGGCGCAGCACCCTGACGCCGTACCGTTGAAGCAGATCAGTGAGACGACTGGGCTGCACCCCTCTACGGCGCACCGCATCCTCAACGATCTGGTAGCGGGTCGATTCGTCGACCGACCGGAGTCAGGGACCTATCGCCTGGGCATGCGGCTTCTGGAGCTTGGCAACCTGGTCAAGGCGCGACTGGATGTGCGCGAGGCAGCGATCGGTCCGATGCGAGAGTTGCACCGGCTGACGCAGCAGCCGGTCAATCTGTCGATGCGACAAGGTGACGAGATCGTCTACATCGAGCGCGCCTACAGCGAGCGCTCGGGCATGCAGGTGGTGCGGGCTGTCGGTGGCCGGGCGCCCTTGCATCTGACTTCGGTGGGCAAGCTGTTCCTGGCGCAGGACGACGCACAACGAGTACGTTCTTATGCCACCCGCAGTGGGCTGATCGGGCATACGCGCAACAGCATCACCGAGGTCGCAGTGCTGGAACGAGAACTGTCGACCGTGTTGGCACGAGGCACCGCACGCGATGACGAGGAGCTGGAATTGGGGGTGCGCTGCATGGCCGCGGGCATCTACGACGACCAGGGACTGCTGGTGGCTGGCTTGTCGATCTCCGCGCCTGCAGACCGGCTCGAGGAGCGCTGGCTGGAGCGCTTGCGCGAGACGGCCGATCAGATCTCGGCCGCCTTGGGGTACCAGCGCACGCCTGTGCAGTTGGACGCAGCACCGCAGAACAATGTCAGACGCATCAGCCGTGGCGCATCCAGCGGTAAGCGTTCTCCATGATTTGCGCACCGGTCGCCGACAGGCGGCCTTGCTGAGTCACGGTTTTCCAGCCATTCGTGAAGTTGATGCGGTCCTTGGCGGCCTCGTCGCGAGCACGCTGCTGGTCTTCGGGACTCAACAGACCGCTCTCCGCCAGCGCCTCCATGGTCCAGGCCATCCGGGCGGAGACGAAGGTCGCGTGATAGATGCCATCCATGGGCCGTGGGTCAGGTCGGAGTGGCGAAACGAACAACTCGTCATCGTCGTTGAGCACCAGCGGTTCATCGATGGTGAGACCGAACAGCAGGCTGTGGCCCGCCTCATGCGCCAGCACCTCGGCAACGGCCAGCGGTGTCCGATGGTGTGAGGGATTCAACAGCAGCAGGCCCCACAGCTGATAGTGCGATGCACCGTCGAATTCCAACACGGCCCCGGGTGGGGCCTGGGCGAACAGCATCTCCGAAAGCAGCGCGGTGACCTCGCCATACAGTTCGGGCGCTCCGGCCAGCAGGAGCGCCAGCCCTTCTTTGACCAGTGCTGCGAATTGCTGGACAGTCGCTTCCGAAACGTCCGCGAATTGACGGACATCAT
This sequence comes from Burkholderiales bacterium PBB1, assembly GCA_002255905.1. Classification (GTDB taxonomy): domain Bacteria; phylum Pseudomonadota; class Gammaproteobacteria; order Burkholderiales; family Burkholderiaceae_C; genus PBB1. The sequence goes on along the minus strand of NKIN01000002.1, from coordinate 442,299 downwards.
CGCCCATCCGCAGCGCCAACACCGTCTCCAATGCCGCAGATTGCGCGCTGCCCCAACCTAGCATCTGCAACCCCGTCTGACGGGGCACAGTCGCGGAAAGCTGCGCCGCGGCCCATCGAGAGGCGGGCTCATTGCCATCGAAGAGCGAACTCGCCAACTGAAAGTAAAGACCGAATGCGCAGGGAGGCAAGGCGTGCCCCGCGGCCAGCAATGCACGGGGCGATTCGAGCGCTCGGGTGATGTCCGGCGCTTCGGCGGCGCAGGCATCGATCAAGTGATCCAGGCTCGACGCCAGTTCGCGATGCATTGCAGCGTCAAGGGCGATCCCACGCACCGCGGAAGGTGCAAACGCCAGCCGCTCCTCCATAAGCGGTACTGCGCACCCTCGCACGGCTGACGGGAAGGTGATCAGGCGCGAGATGCTGGAAGGATCACCTTGCCGCCGACCTTGGCACCCACCTTGGCGCCAAGTCGAACACCCTCTTTGCGAATGGTGTTTTTGGTTCCCACTTTGCCGGCGATCGCGGCTGAGGACTCGGCAGGCAGTTGTGTGATCAGCTTGAAGCCGAGCAACTTCTTGGGATCGAGGGGCACAGAGATCATTGGCGTTCCTTGGATGAACTAGGATGGATTGGAAACGGGCTTCCACAACAGCGAGACGACCGTATCACCAAAGTTCCCCAATGGTCAATATCAGCACCCGGCGCCTGATCTACGTCTGCAGCCGCGACCACGCCTACACCTTTGTGGGCCTTCCCGAGCAGCTTCGGGAGCGAGGCGTCACAGGTCGCGTTCTGAGCTACGAAACACTCTGGAGCTGCAGGTTGTTGCCTCGCGGCACCTACGTGATGACGGATTTCGACCGGCTCTCGCCCGTCGAGCACGAGATGGCCGGGCGCTTGCACGACCATCTGCAAGAGGCTGGTTTGCCAGTCTTGAACAACCCGCGCCACTATCGCCCGCGGGACAGCTTCCTCAAGATGCTGCATGCGGAAGGTCTCAACGGCTTCACTTGTTATCTGCCGAGCGCGGGTGAACGCCCGCAGCGGTATCCAGTGTTTCTGCGCACCATCGCCGCGCACCGTGGAACCCTCAGCGATTTATTGCACGATCAGGTCGCTGCAGATACGGCTCTGCTGCAGGCCATCGACCATGGATATCTGCTGCGTGACCTGATCTTCGTCGAGTATGCCGCCGAGCCACAACCCGATACCGGCAGCTTCCAAAAGCATGCGGCGTTTCGCGTCGGTCCGCACATCATCCGCGCCAACACGGTCAACGACGCGGGCTGGGTGGCGAAGAACGGCACGGAGGGGCTGGCGTCTGCCGAGCAGTATCTGGCCGAGCGTGCGGAGATGGACACCTACCCACACCACGATTACGTGATGAAGGTGTTCGAACTCGCAGGGCTGCAATTCGGTCGGCTGGATTTCGGCATCGTCTGCGGGCGTCCGCAGGCCTACGAAATCAACACCAACCCGACGATGTCGCTCACTCTGGCACATCGCAATGCGATCCGCAGCGAGACCATGAGGCTGGTCAGGTCGCGCCTGGCGTCTGCGCTAGCGGACGTGACTCAGCCGGTCTCGCGACTGCCGCTGCGCGTCCCGAAGTACTTCAAGAAGCGGTTCGTACTAGGGCACAGACCCCGAAGGTTCTGAGCGTCAGGACGCAGCTTTCGGGAACTTGGTGTTGATCCACTTCCGTACTCGCTCGGCGTCAGCCAGCCGGGTGTACCGGCCGCTGGAATCAAGAAATACCATGATCAACTTGCGGCCCGCCATGCTGGCCTGCATGACCAGGCAGCGACCTGCCTCGGCGATGTAACCAGTTTTCTGCAATCCAATTTCCCAGCTTGGGTTGCTGACTAGCCCGTTGGTGTTGTGGAACTGCAGCTGCCGGTGACCGACGTCTACCTGATACTCAGGAGAAGTGGACAGCTCGCGGATCAATGGATGGGTGTGTGCCAGCTTGACCAAGGTTGCCAGATCACGGGCGCTGGATTGGTTTTGGCTCGACAAGCCCGTTGGCTCGACATAGCGGGTGTCGGCCATGCCCAGTAGCTGGGCTTTGGCGTTCATCGCCGACACAAAGGCCGACAAACCGCCTGGGTAGTTGCGACCGAGTGCGTGCGCTGCGCGATTCTCCGAGGACATCAATGCCAGATGCAGCATTTCCTCGCGTGTCAGCTGGGTGCCGACATTGAGCCGCGAACGGCTGCCCTTTTCGGTATCGACGTCGTCCTGCGTGACAGTCAGCACCTCGTCCAGAGGCAGCGCGGCGTCTGTGACCACCACGGCAGTCATCAGTTTGGTGATCGACGCGATCGGCAACACCGCTTGAGAATTCTTGCTGAACAGAACTTCATCGGTGTCCTGATCCACCACCAGGGCGACGCTCGATTTCAGGTCCAACTTGTCGGGAGTCGCTCGCAACCCAGCCAGTTCGCCCATCGAAGGCTGCGCGGGAACCACCTTGGCCGCCACCCGGCGTTTCGCACCGCGAGAAGGTGCGCTGTTCAGCTGAACCGATACCCGAGTAGCTCGGGTTGCACTGCGCGCTTTGGCTCGAGGAGCAAGCTGACTCTTTTTGGCTGGCGCGCGAACCACAGGGGCGGGTGTCGCATCGCTTTCAGCACGCACCGGTTGAGGCGCGGCGAAAGCCACGGTCATCGAAAGGACCACTGCGAACCAATAGCGAGAGAGTGATGTCACAAGTGCCTCGATTCAGACCGTGGACGGAAGTGTAGGTCACCCCAAAAAAACGCGCAATATCAAAAAGTTACGTCGCTTTCCTCAAGTACCTTATTCAGCGTCAGCCCACGTGGTGTCGGATCACCCCTGAGCGGCCACCCGCTCTGTGGTGCTGCGCAGCTTGTTCAGGGCCGACAGGTACGCCTTGGCTGAAGCGACGACGATGTCCGGGTCAGCGCCAACGCCGTTGACCACACGGCCAGCCAACTGCAGGCGCACCGTCACCTCGCCTTGCGATTCTGTGCTGCCGGAAGTGATCGCATTGACTGAATAGAGCAGCAATTCCGCACCGGTTTCGAGCTTCGACTCAATGGCCTTCAGGCTGGCGTCGACCGGTCCATTGCCTTGGCCCTCGGCATGCAGTTCGGTCGTTCCTGCGGCAAACGCGACCCGGGCATGCGGGCGTTCACCAGTTTCCGAATGCTGCGACAGCGAAAGCAGCCGGTAGTACTCCTGCTCAGCGGTGACCGACTCGTCCATCACCAGCGCAGTGATGTCCTCGTCGAAAATTTCGCTCTTGCGGTCGGCCAGTTCCTTGAATTTGGCGAATGCGGCGTTGACTTCGGTTTCAGACGCCAGTTCGATACCGAGATCGTGCAGCCGCTGTTTGAAAGCATTGCGCCCGGACAATTTGCCCAGCACGATCTTGTTAGCGGCCCATCCCACGTCTTCGGCACGCATGATTTCGTAGGTGTCGCGGGCCTTCAAGACACCGTCCTGGTGAATGCCGGAAGCGTGTGCAAAGGCATTCGCGCCGACCACTGCCTTGTTGGGCTGCACCACGAAGCCTGTGGTCTGCGCTACCAGCCTGGAAGCAGGAACGATCTGTGAGGCATCAATGCCCACGTCGAGTCCGAAATGATCTCGACGAGTGCGCACCGCCATCACCACCTCCTCCAATGCGCAGTTGCCGGCGCGCTCACCCAGGCCATTGATCGTGCACTCGATCTGGCGAGCGCCACCAATCTTGACGCCAGCCAGCGAATTGGCCACGGCCATGCCGAGATCGTTGTGGCAGTGCACCGACCAGATCGCCTTGTCGGCATTCGGAATGCGAGTTCGCAGATCGAGGATGAAGTTGCCGTACAGCTCGGGGATCGCGTAGCCGACGGTGTCTGGAATGTTGATCGTCGTGGCACCTTCGGCGATGACGGCTTCGAGCACGCGGCACAGGAAATCGGGGTCGGAGCGGTAGCCGTCTTCCGGCGAAAACTCGATGTCACCCGTCAGGTTGCGAGCGAAACGCACCGCGAGTCTGGCCTGCTCGAACACCTGGTCTGGCGTCATCCGCAGCTTCTTCTCCATGTGCAATGCGCTGGTCGCAAGGAACAGGTGAATGCGCGTGGATGCACCGCCCTTGAGCGCCTCGGCGGCGCGCGCGATGTCCTTGTCGTTGGCACGAGCCAGCGAGCACACTGTGCTGTCCTTGATGGCCTGAGCGATCGCCTTGACCGCTTCAAAGTCTCCATTCGACGATGCCGCGAAACCCGCCTCGATCACATCGACCTTGAGACGCTCCAGTTGCCGTGCAATTCGCAGCTTTTCATCACGGGTCATCGAAGCGCCCGGGGATTGTTCGCCATCACGCAAGGTGGTGTCGAAGATGATGAGTTTGTCGGTCATGGTCATGATCCTCAGCTGATGTGAATAGAAAGTGGACCTGCAAAACAAAACGGCCCGCTGCGTATGCAAGCGGGCCGATGAGACGAAAACGTTGAGGCGTGAACGGTCAGCGAGCCCTTGCGGTCCCCAGCAGTAGCGTTACCAGAACATTCTTGAGCGAATTCATGGCTGAAATGTAGCACGCGGCTTTCAGCGGTGAAGGCCCTGCTCTTCAGGTTCATCGGTGGAAGTCGCGATGACGCTGACGGGCCGACCTTTCATCCGTCGCCAGACATAGACGCCATAGCCCGAGCCGGCGTAAAGGCAGAACAACGCGAACAGCACGATCGGCGGGTGCAGGTTGACGAGCGCGATCGCAAGCGCCAGCGCGACGATGACGACAAATGGCACGGTGCGCTTCAGGCTGAATTCCTTGAAACTGTAGAACGGCAAGTTGGTGACCATCGTCAAGCCGGAGATCAACGTCAACGCCATCGCCAGCCCAGCCAACCAACCATGCATATCGGACTGTTGATAGCCGGCGTCATCCATAAGCCAGATGAAACCCATCACGACGGCTGCTGCAGCCGGACTCGGGAGGCCTTGGAAGTAGCGCTTGTCAACGACGGTGAGGTTGGTATTGAAGCGCGCAAGGCGCAATGCAGCGCACGAGCAATAAACAAAAGCGGCAACCCATCCCGCCTTTCCCATGCCTTTCAACGCCCACTCATAGACGATCAGGGCAGGCGCCGCGCCAAAGGACACCATGTCGGACAAGCTGTCCATCTGCTCACCAAAGGTGCTCTGGGTATTCGTCATGCGCGCAACGCGGCCATCCAGGCTGTCGAGCACCATCGCGCAGAAGACACCCACGGCCGCCTGCTCGAAACGGCCGTTCATTGCCATCACGATGGCATAGAAGCCTCCGAACAAAGCGGCCAACGTGAACAGGTTGGGCAGCACGTAGACGCCCTTGCGGCGCGGGCGCAGAGGACCGTCGTCGTTCTCTGGGTCGGGAGAGGGGTCGTCTGTTCCGCTCGTATTCATTCGAAGCAGGATACCGCAGGGGGACATGAAAAAGCCGCAAGGTGACCCTCGCGGCTCATGGCTTTCAGCCGGTCACAAGGACCGCTCCGACTTCAGTTCTTCGACTGATCGACCAGGCGATTCTTCTTGATCCACGGCATCATCGCGCGCAACTGCTCGCCGACGACTTCGATCTGATGCTCGGCCATCAGGCGTCGACGAGACAGCAGCGTCGGGGCACCAGCGCGGTTCTCGATGATGAAGCTTTTCGCATACTCGCCGGTCTGGATGTCGGTGAGGATCTGCTTCATGGCCTTCTTCGACTCAGCCGTGACGACACGAGGGCCCGACACGTACTCGCCATATTCGGCGTTGTTCGAGATCGAGTAGTTCATGTTGGCAATGCCGCCTTCGTAGATCAGGTCGACGATCAACTTGAGCTCGTGCAGGCACTCGAAGTAGGCCATCTCAGGCGCGTAACCGGCTTCGGTCAGCGTCTCGAACCCGGCCTTGATCAGCTCGACCGCACCACCGCACAGCACCGCTTGCTCGCCGAAGAGATCGGTCTCGGTCTCTTCGCGGAAATTGGTCTCGATGATGCCGGCCTTGCCGCCACCATTGGCTGCCGCGTAGCTCAGTGCCAGATCACGCGCCTTGCCGCTCTTGTCGGCGTGCACCGCGATCAGGTGCGGCACACCCCCGCCCTGCGTGTAGGTGCCGCGAACGGTGTGGCCTGGGGCCTTCGGCGCGACCATCCAGACATCCAGGTCGGCACGCGGAATCACCTGACCGTAGTGCACGTTGAAGCCGTGCGCAAAGGCCAGCGAAGCGCCTTGCTTGAGGTTGGGCTCGACGTCGTTCTTGTAGACGGTGGCAATCTGCTCATCGGGCAACAGCATCATCACGATGTCGGCTGACTTGACCGCGTCGGCCACGTCCGCAACCTTCAGACCGGCCTTCTCGACCTTGGTCCACGACGGACCGCCCTTGCGCACACCGACAGTGACCTTGACGCCGCTGTCGTTCAGGTTCTGCGCATGCGCATGGCCTTGCGAACCATAGCCGATGATGGTGACGTTCTTGCCCTTAACGAGGCTGAGGTCGGCGTCTTTGTCGTAGTAAACCTTCATGGTGATCTCCAGGTGTCAGATGTTTGGGGTTCGGGAAAAGATGTGGGGGTCAAACGCGCAGGATGCGCTCGCCGCGCCCGATCCCGCTGGTACCGGTGCGCACGGTCTCAAGAATCGCGGCACGGTCAATCGCCTCGATGAATGCATCGAGCTTGGACGAGTCGCCCGTCAGCTCAATGGTGTAACTCTTTTCGGTCACGTCGATGATGCGACCACGGAAGATGTCGGCCATGCGCATCATCTCGTCGCGCTCCTTGCCAACCGCGCGCACCTTGATCAGCATCAGTTCGCGCTCGGTGTACGCGCCCTCGGTCAAGTCAACGACCTTGACCACCTCGATCAGGCGGTTCAGATGCTTGGTGATCTGTTCGATCACGTCGCTGGAACCGGTGGTGACGATGGTCATGCGCGACAACGACGGATCTTCGGTGGGCGCCACCGTCAGGCTCTCGATGTTGTAGGCACGGGCAGAGAAAAGCCCGACCACGCGCGACAGCGCGCCGGCTTCGTTTTCCAGCAGCAGGGCAATGATGTGTTTCATGTTCGGTGTCGGCTCACGGCAGTGTGGAGGGCGGTGGTAACCGCCTGCACTGCCTGTGCGACCTGAAAAGTTGAATGGATCCGATGGGTTTCGGTGGCGAGGGTCTCTAGGTGTCGCGATGTTCGCCGATGTGTCTGCCCGCGAGGTAGCGCGAGCGTGGCACCGGCGTTCAGCGCCTCACAGGTCTTCGGAGCCCAGCAACATCTCGCTGATGCCCTTGCCGACCTTGACCATTGGCCAGACGTTTTCTTCCTGATCCGTGCGGATGTCTAGGAACACCGTCCGATCCTTCAACCGGATGGCTTCGCGCAGAGCACCTTCCACATCGGAAGGCTTCTCGACCTTCAGCCCCACATGGCCGTAGGCTTCGGCGAGCTTCACGAAGTCAGGCAGCGCGTCCATGTAGCTGTGCGAGTAACGGCCGCCATAGTCGAGCTGCTGCCACTGCCGCACCATGCCCAGGTACCGGTTGTTCAGCGAAATCACCTTGACCGGTGTGTCGTACTGCTTGCAGGTCGACAGCTCCTGGATGCACATCTGGATCGAACCCTCGCCAGTGACGCAGAAGACATCGGCCTCGGGCTTCGCGAGCTTGATTCCCATGGCGTAGGGCAAACCGACGCCCATCGTCCCCAGGCCGCCAGAGTTGATCCAGCGGCGCGGCTCATCGAAGCGGTAGTACTGCGCTGCCCACATCTGGTGTTGCCCGACATCCGAGGTGATGTAGGCATCGGAGTCCTTGGTCAACTCCCACAGCTTCTCGATCACGTACTGCGGCTTGATGACGACATCGCTGTTCGTGTACTTCAGGCACTCGCGCCCACGCCAGTCGGCGATCTGCGACCACCACGCACCGAGTGCATTGGCATCCGGGCGCGCCTGTGCATCCCGGATCTGCGCGATCAATTCCTGCAGCACTTCCTTGACGTCGCCGACGATCGGGATGTCGACCTTGACGCGCTTGGAAATCGATGAGGGATCGATGTCGATGTGGATGATCTTGCGCTGGACCGAGGCGAAGTGAGCGGGATTGCCGATCACGCGGTCGTCGAATCGGGCACCAACGGCCAGCAGGACGTCGCAGTTCTGCATCGTCATGTTGGCTTCGTAGGTGCCGTGCATGCCCAGCATGCCCAAAAACTTCGGGTCGCTCGACGGATAGGCGCCCAGGCCCATCAGTGTGTTGGTGCAGGGAAATCCCAGCAGATTCACCAGCTCGCGCAATTCGGCCGACGCGTTGCCAAGTACCACTCCGCCGCCGCTGTAGATGTAGGGGCGCTTCGACGCCAGCAGCAGCTGAACCGCCTTGCGAATCTGCCCGGCGTGACCCTTGCGAACCGGGCTGTACGAGCGCATTTCCAGCGCCGCCGGGTAGGCGAACGGCGCGGTGTTCACTGACACATCCTTCGGGATGTCGACCACCACCGGGCCGGGACGGCCGGTGCGAGCGATATGGAAAGCCTTCTTCAGCGTCAGTGCGAGATCGCGCACGTCTTTCACCAGGAAGTTGTGCTTCACGATCGGTCGGGTGATGCCGACGGTGTCGCACTCCTGGAAGGCATCGAGACCGATCGCCTGCGTGGGCACCTGTCCGGTGATGATCACCATCGGAATGCTGTCCATGTAGGCAGTGGCGATCCCAGTGATCGCGTTCGTCACTCCTGGCCCGGAGGTGACAAGCGCCACGCCGACCTCGCCAGAGGCCCGGGCGTAGCCGTCTGCCGCGTGGACAGCCGCCTGCTCGTGCCGAACCAGCACATGCTCGATGGTGTCTTGCTTGTAGAGCGCGTCGTAGATGTAGAGAACCGCCCCGCCAGGGTAGCCCCACAAGAACTTGACGTTCTCGGCCTGCAGGCAGCGGACCAGTATTTCTGCGCCGTTGGGCTCGCTTGAGGGAGCGACTGCGGCGGCGGGCGCCGACGCGGCGCGTTTGACTTCAGCGTCTGACATGTCCATGTAGAACCTCTGTGAATTTCTCTAACGAAAAACCATCGGTGCGCCTCTCCGCGCTCTTGTGAAGCGGGTGTGGCGCCTGGTGAATCACCATCAGGATGCCTCAGGTCGAGAACACCAGCGGCGATCCATCTGTTGTGCAACTCAGGATTATGACACCCTCACTGTGCCACCCCACTGCGCTCGGCAGCCCAAGGTGGTGCAGTGAGATACTCCGCACCCGTTGTCCCGCCCCGTGAAGAGGCGCCCTCGTCTTGGCTTCCGAACAAGAACTGTCTGCTTTTCTCAAGAGCGTCGAAAAACGCGCCTTCAAGCGGGCCGTGTTTTCCGTGCGTGACGAGGATGCCGCCCTCGATGTCGTGCAGGACGCGATGATCAAGCTGGCGGAAAACTATGCCGATCGGCCTGCCGCCGAGCTGCCGCCGCTGTTCCAGCGCATCCTGTCGAACGCGACGATGGACTGGTTTCGGCGTCAGAAGGTGCGGGGCGCACTTTTCCGCAATTTTTCCGACTTTGAACCGGCTGGCAGCGACGACGATTTCGATATTCTGGAAGTGCTGGAAGCGTACGCTGGTGAGGCGTCTGCCGAAAGCGCATCGGACGTCGTCTCGCGCGGCCAGGTTTTTGCTTTGATCGAGAGTCAGGTCGCCGATCTGCCCGCCCGTCAACGAGAAGCGTTTCTGCTGCGTTACTGGGAGGAACTCGATGTCTCAGAGACCGCCTTGGCGATGGGCTGTTCCGAGGGAAGCGTCAAAACGCATTGTTCCCGGGCAGTGCATGCTCTCGCGAAGGCGCTGAAGGCGAAAGGAATCACCCTGTGAATGCCGCTGAACACACTGCCGACCACCGAGCGGCCGCCTTGGAGGCCCGTTTCGGGCTGCGGCTGACCGCTCGTCTGAGTGAAAGCGCCGATCAATTGCCGCACGACGTGACGGAACGGTTGCGTCACGCCAGGCAACTGGCATTGGCGCAGCGTCAGTCAGCTTCGTCGACACAGGTCAATGCGGCGGCGAACGGGTTTTCGTCCGCGGCCACCTTGTCCTTCGGCGGTCACAAGGGCAAGTCATGGTGGACTTCCTTGACAGCGCTGGTTCCCGTGGCCGCCCTGCTGCTGGGACTCAGCCTGATCGAGCACTTCCATCTTCAAGACCAGATCGCCGCGGCCGCCGAGGTCGATGCAGCACTGTTGGCCGATGATCTGCCGCCTGAGGCCTACAGCGATCCGGGGTTCGTTGAATTCCTGAAGACGTCACGCGAGTGACCGATGACCCCATGCAGCGCACCGCCGAACCGTTCAGCAAACGCCGGGTCGCGAGCCGGGTTTGCGCGATTGCGTCGCTGTCCGCGGCGCTTGCCGGTTGCCTGACCGGTCAGGCACTGGCCGCCGGCGCGGGCGCGCCGGCCCAGATGGCAGGGAGTGGGTCCAGCACGCTGGAGAAAACGGAGAAGCCTCCCACGTGGTCGAGCCTGACACCCAGCCAACGCTCAGCGCTGCAACCGCTGCAGCGTGAATGGCGCCACATCGGCACCGACCACAAACAGAAGTGGCTGGAAATCGTGGCTCAGTTTCCAATCAAGTCGGCAGACGAGCGACAGCGCATCCAGGACCGCATGACCGAATGGGCCGCACTGACACCGGAGCAACGGGGTACCGCACGCCTGCAGTTCAAGCAGGCGCAGCAGTTGGCACCATCCAATCGGCAAGCGCGCTGGGAGGCATATCAGGCGTTGCCTGAGGCCGAGAAGAAAGAACTGGCTGCCCGAGCGGCACCCGCAGTCAGCACCGGCACACCGTCCAAACTCCGCCTCCAGACAGCGAACATCGACGGCGCGGATGCCCTTGGCGTACAGACCAAATCCAACGAAGTGGTGCCGCCAGACGTTCGCCGGCAGGGCCGCCCCGTGGCACCGACCGTGATTCAGGCACCAACGGGCGCCACGACCACATTGATCTCAAAACGCCCCACACCGCCGGCGCATCAGCAGGCAGGGTTACCGAAGATCACAGCGTCGCCAAATTTCGTCAACCCGACGACCTTGCTGCCGAAACGAGGCCCCCAAGGGGCGGCGGTGGTCGCCGTGGGGGCGTCGGCCCCCACGATGACGCCCCCCTGACCCGGGCATGACGGCTCGCCTGCTCGACCCCCTTGACGCCACGGTGCTGCCAGCGCCCAGCCTGCGGCGGCGCATGGCCTGCTTCACCTACGAAGGCATGATCCTGTTCGGTCTGGGATTGATTCCCGGCGCGGTGGGTGCCCTGTTCGTTGCCTTGACGGGCCAGTCTCATCCTCTGCAAAGCGAGACTGCATTGCGGGTGTTCGCCTTCGTGGTCTACGGCGTCTATTTCACGTATTTCTGGGCACGCCGCGGTCAAACGCTGCCGATGCAAACCTGGCATATCCGCGTGGTCACCCTCAGTGGCGACAGGCTGAGCCAGCCGCGCGCGCTGGCCCGTTACCTGGTCGCTTGCCTGTGGTTTGCGCCGGCCGCTTTGATCGCCACACTGAACCACTGGACACGATGGGACGCGCTGGCGGCCGTTGCCATCGGTGTGATCGCTTATGCGCTGCTGGCGCTGCTGCACCCACAGCGCCAGTTCTGGCATGACGCCATCTGCGGCACGCAGTTGGTGGATGCGAAGCCGCAGCCTCGGCCCAAGCCCTGAACGACGACACCTGCGCCCTGCGCTGCGGGCGAGTCCCCATGCACAATCGCTGCGCATGACGACCAACCTGTACAAGGGCCGCACAGGCCTCGACCGCGTGGTTCACGCCACGGGCTACTCGATCGAAGGGCTGAGAGCCGCGTACCAAGGCGAAAGCGCGTTCCGACAGGAATTCTGGCTCGCTGTGGTGATGCTGCCGGCCGCGTTCTGGCTTGGAGGCACCTGGGTCGAAGTGGCGGTGCTGGCGGGCTCGGTGATCCTGGTGCTGATCGTCGAACTGCTCAACTCCGGCATCGAAGCGGCCATCGATCGCGTGTCGTTCGAACTGCATGAGCTGTCCAAACGGGCCAAGGATCTCGGTAGCGCGGCCGTGTTCCTGTCGCTGCTGCTGTGCGGCAGCGTCTGGCTCGCCGCACTCTGGCACCGCTTTTTCGCCTGAGCGGCCGCCCTGGCGGCCCCGCGGCGAGTCAGATGGCGGCTTCGCCCGTCTCGCCGGTGCGGATGCGCACGACCTGATCGATCGAGGTGACGAAGATCTTGCCGTCGCCGATCTTGCCGGTCTTGGCGGCCTTGACGATGGCCTCGATGCAGCGATCGAGATCGGCGGTCTTGACCATCACCTCGATCTTCACCTTCGGGAGGAAATCAACCACGTACTCCGCGCCGCGGTACAGCTCGGTGTGACCTTTCTGGCGCCCGAACCCCTTGACTTCGGTCACCGTCAAACCCGTCACGCCGACCTCGGCGAGTGCCTCGCGGACTTCTTCGAGCTTGAATGGTTTGAGGATGGCGGTGATCTGCTTCATACGGCCCCTGGCGTTGGTTTTGGTGAAGTTTAAGCGCTGATCATGCGCGAAATCTCGAGGTGATCGGGTAGCGCCAGTCGCGCCCGAATGCCCGATGGGTGATGCGGATGCCGACCGGCGCCTGCCGGCGCTTGTATTCGTTGACCTTGATCAACCGCGTGACCCGCTCGACATCGGCGCGGTCGAAGCCGGCGCCGACGATGTCTTCGATGCTCTGGTCGTCTTCCATGTAGCGCTCGACCACCTCATCGAGCACCGCGTACTCGGGCAGGCTGTCCTGGTCCTTCTGATCCGGCCGCAACTCGGCCGAGGGCGCGCGGGTCAGGATACGCGTCGGGATCACCTCGCCGCGGCCCCCGTTGGGCTGCGCGTTCTTCCAGGCACAAAGGCGGTAGACCAGGGTCTTCGCCACGTCCTTGATCACCGCAAAGCCGCCAGCCATGTCCCCGTAGAGCGTGCAGTACCCGGTCGCCATCTCGCTCTTGTTGCCGGTGGTCAGCACGATGGCGCCGAACTTGTTCGACAGCGCCATCAGCAACGTGCCGCGGATGCGGGCCTGGATGTTCTCCTCGGTGGTGTCCTCGGGCCGCCCGGCGAATTCAACGGCCAGACTCTGCTTGAAGGCATCGAACATCGGTGCGATCGAGATCTCGTCGTAGCGCACGCCCAGCCGCTCGGCCATGTCGCGCGCATCGATCCAGGAGATGTCGGCTGTATAGGGCGAAGGCATCATCACGGTGCGCACCCTGTCGGCGCCCAGCGCGTCCACGGCTATCGCCAGCACCAGCGCCGAATCGACGCCGCCGCTCAGCCCGATCAGGGCGCCCGGGAAGCCGTTCTTGCCGATGTAGTCGCGCACGCCAGTGACCAGCGCCGCCCAGGCCTGGGCCTCGATGCTCGGCACGGAGGTGATGTCACCGACCGCCGCGCTGGCCGAAACCTCCAGCATCAGCAGCGACTCTTCGAACATCGGCGCACGCGCCTTGACCTGGCCGGACGCATCCAGCGCGAACGACGCGCCATCGAACACCACCTCGTCCTGCCCGCCAGTCAGGTGGGCGTAGAGCAGCGGCAGACCGACGTCGCGTGCGCGATCACCCATGCGCGCCTCACGCTCTTCGACCTTTCCGAGGTGGTACGGCGAGGCATTCAACACGCACAGCACCTGCGCGCCGGCGGCCTTGGCGCTGCGGGCGGGCTCGTCAAACCAGGCGTCTTCGCAGATGGCGAGGCCAAAGCGCAGCCCATCCACCTCGAACACCACGGGCCCCTGCCCCGCGTCGCGGCCCGATGCGAAGTAACGGCGTTCATCGAAGACCTGGTAATTCGGCAGTTCGCGCTTGCAGTACGTCGCAATCACACGGCCCTCGCTCAGGACCGAAGCTGCGTTGTACCGCCGCGGCACGGCGTGGGACTTGGTGCGGACGTCGGACTGATCGGGAAACTGGTGCGGATGGCCGACCACCACGTGCAGGCCGGGCAGATCCGCCAGCGCGCTGGCACAGTCGGCCAGCGCATCTCGACAGGCCTGCATGAAGGCCGGCCGCAGCAGCAGATCTTCCGGCGGATAACCACACAGACTCAGCTCCGGCGTCACCACCAGCCGGGCGCCCTGAGAATGCGCACGTCGCGCAAATTCGATGATCCTGGCGGCGTTGCCCGCCATGTCACCAACGGTCGCATTGATCTGCGCCAGCGCGACCTTGACCACGGGAAGAGAGCTCATGTTGAAAGCAGAGGCACAGGGCGGGAATCAGAAGGCACGGCAGCGTTGAAGAATACTGTCATTCGAGTCCACGACCACCCTGGCGGCATCGCGGCCGCAGACTGGAATGCGTTGCTGGCGTTGCAGGCAAGCGCCACACCGTTCATGCGCCACGAATACCTGCTGGCGCTGCACGAGTCCGGCAGCGCGGTGGCCAAGACCGGCTGGCAGCCGCAGTTCCTGTCGGCGCACGAGGGCGACACGCTGGTGGCGGCCTGCCCGCTCTACATGAAGACCCACTCCTACGGCGAGTATGTGTTCGACTGGGCCTGGGCCGATGCCTATCGCCGGCACGGCCTGGACTATTACCCGAAGCTGCTCGATGCGGTGCCGTTCACACCCGTGCCCGGGCCGCGCCTGCTGGCCCGGGACGCAGCGTCGCGCGTCGCGCTGTTGAAAGGCATGCAGAAGCTGGTGACGCAGGCCGGGCTGTCGTCGGCTCACCTGCTCTTCCTCGATGAAGCCGACAGCGCCGCGGCACGCGAGGCCGGCTGGATGATGCGCACCACAGTGCAGTTCCACTGGACCCAGCGCGAGCCTCAGCCCTACGCCGACTTCACCGACTTTCTGGCCAGCCTGCAGCGGGAAAAGCGCAAGAAGATCCAGCAGGAACGGCGCCGCGTGGCGGAGGCGGGGGTCAGCTTCGACACGCTCGAAGGCGCGACCATCACCGAGGCCGACTGGGATTACTTCTACCGCTGCTATGCGCTGACCTACCAGATGCACCGCTCGACGCCGTACCTGACGCGTGACTTCTTCGCGCGGATGGCACAGACGATGCCCGGCAACTGGCTGCTGTTCGTTGCCCGCCGAGGTGTCGAACGCATCGCCGCATCGCTGATCGGCATCGATGCTGCCAAGGGCCATGCCTTCGGCCGCTACTGGGGTGCCACCGAAGCCGTCAGTTGCCTCCACTTCGAGGCTTGCTATTACCAACCGCTGGCCTGGTGCATCGCCAACGGCTACCGGCGCTTCGAGGGCGGAGCGCAGGGTGAACACAAGATGGCGCGCGGTCTGCTGCCGGTGCAGACCCAATCAGCACACTGGTTGGCGCACCCGCAATTCGCCGAAGCGGTGGCGAACTTTCTCGAGCAAGAAGGTGCAGGCGTCGCCCAGTACGTCGATGAACTGAACGAGCGCCTGCCGTTCAAGGCTTCGTCTTGAAGTCACCCGCGAAGCCGTAGACGAAGCGGTCCGGCGCCAGGTACTTACGCAGCGCGGCGTTGACCTGGTCCAGCGTCAGCGCCTGCAGCTCCGCGTCGACCTGCGCGGAGCGCGCGAAAGTGCGGCCGATGTGCAGGTTGTTGGCGATGCCGGCAGCCACGGCCGCGTCGCGGGCCCGCGTCAGCCGGCGGTAGTTCAGCAAGCCGCGCTGGCCTTCGGCCAGTTCCTTCGCCGTGAACCCGTCCTTCAATGCCTTCGCCAGTTCCTCGCGGAACGCCGCCTCGACCTTGGGCTGGTTCTGCGGCGCAAAGATCGCCGTGGCCGACCATTCGGAGTGGGGTTCGGTGTCGTTCCACTCGATCGAGCTGCGCACGTCATACGACAGGCCCTCGGTCTCGCGTATGCGCCGCCAAAGCCGTGAATTGCCACCCGAACCCAACAAGTAGTTCGCCATCGACAGCGCGGCGTAGTCGGCGTCGTTGTCCGACAGCGGCACCGGAAACTCGACGCGCATCGTCGCGTTCTGCTTGTCCGGTGTCACCAGCAGCAAACGTGCGGGCGGCACCGAGATCAGAGGTTGCGGCACGCGGGTGTACGGCGCGCCTGTTTGCCAATCGCCAAAGGCCGACTGCAGCGCCTGGCGTACCGTCGCCACGTCGAAGTCGCCGACGGCGGAAAACTCGCCCGCCTTCGCGCCGTAGAACTTGCGGTGGTGCTCGCGCACCTGCTCCAGCGTCACGCTGCCGATGTCCTCCACGATCTCGTCGAAGGTGCGGGCGTAGCGCAGATCACCGCGCGGATAGGGGTTGCCGAGGCGAGCCAGCGTGTTGCTCACCACGGCCTCGGGTTCCTTGCGCTCCTGCTCGATGCTGGCCAGCGCCTGCCGGCGCACTTCTTCCAGCGCGTCGGCCGGGAACACCGGATGCCGCAACAAATCGCCCACCAGCGCGATCGCGTCGGGCAGGTACTCGCGGCGCGAGCTCAGGTTCACCGTCACCACGCCAGCCCCGCCGCTGATGCCCATCTCGGTGTGCAGCGCGTCGAGCCGGTCCTGGATCTGCTGCCGCGTCATCGTGGTCGTGCCCTTGTCGAGCAGCGCGGCGACCATGTCAGCCACCTCGCCCTGACCGAACAGCGATTTCTCGTCGCCGAAACGCAGCGTCAGCATCGCCTGCACCGCATTGCCACGGCTGCCCTTGGGCAACAGGCCGACGCGCAGGCCACCGATGTCGAAACGCTGTGTGCGCCGCTCGATGTTGGCAGGCGTCGCTTCGAAGGCCTCCACCGCGGCGGCGGCGCCTTGCGGCTTGAAGGTCTTGAGTTGCGCGACCACGTCGACCTTGGCGGGTGCAGGTGCGCGCTGCGGTTGATCGGTGGGCAGGTACACACCGAGAGTTCGGTTCGACGGAAGCAAGCGCTGCTCGGCCACGCGCTGGACATCGGCCAGGGTCGCGTCACGCACGCGGTCACGGCTCAGGAAAAACAACCGCCAGTCGCCCATCGCGACGGTTTCGCTGAGGGCGATGCCCACCGTTTCAGGGTTGGTGAATGCCTGATCCCAGGACTTGAGCCATTTGGTCTTCGCCCGGTCCAGCTCCTCCTGGGTGATCCGCTCCTTCGCCACCGATTCGATGGTGGCCAGCAGCTCCTTGCGCGCTGCATCCACATCCTGCTGAGCCCCGAGTTGCGCGCCGAACAGCGCGAAGCCGGGCTCGGCGAGGCCTTGCGAGAACGCGTAGGTGGTCGCAGCCAGCCCTTTTTCGGTGAGCCGCTTGTGCAGGCGGCCGCTCGGCGCGTCGCCCATGATGGAACCGAGCAGTTCCACAGCAGCAAAGTCCGGATGGGCACCTGGCGGCACATGGTAGGCGGCGTAAAGCACCGGCACGCCGCCGGAACGCCGCAGGGTGATGCTGCGCTCACCATCCTGAACCGGATCCAGCGTGTACTGCGTGGGCAAGGTGCGGGTCGGCTTCTTGATGACGCCGAACGACTGCGCAATCCACAACAGCGTCTGCGCGGGCTGGAACTTGCCCGAGACGATCAGCGTGGCGTTGTCGGGCTGGTAGTAAAGCCGATAAAACGCCTGCAGACGCGGGATGTCGACGTTCTCCACATCGCTGCGCGCGCCGATGGTGTCCTTGCCGTAGTTGTGCCACTGGTACATCGTGGCCAGCGTCTTCGAGAACAGGATGCGGTCGGGGTTGTTCTCGCCCGACTCCATCTCGTTGCGCACCACCGTCATCTCGGTGTCGAGTGCCTTGCGGGCGATGTAGCTGTTGACCATCGCATCGGCCTGCCAGCCCAGGTACCAGCGCAGGTTGTCGTCATTGGCCGAGAAGCTGGCGGTGTAGTTGGTGCGATCGAACCAGGTGCTCCCGTTGGCGGCCAGCCCGCGCTTGGTGAACTCGGCCCACACGTTCGGGTGCTTGGGCGAGCCCTTGAACAGCAGATGCTCCAGCAGGTGAGCCATGCCGGTCTCGCCGTAGTTTTCCTGGCGTGAACCGACGTGGTACGTCAGATTGACGGTGGTGGTGGGCTTCGAGCTGTCCGGGATCAGCAGCACCTGCAGGCCATTGGCCAACCTGTATTCGTCGATGCCTTCGACCGACTGCACGCGCGCCACGCCCGAGGGCAGGGTTTGCGACCGGGCCGGCGGCGCCGCCAGCGCCAACACGCTCACCCACAAGGACAGGAAAAGGGGAAACGCGCGCAGGAATGGATTCACGGGAATGCTCTGCAAGCCGGGTGGGCGGGCAGTGTAGAGCGCCGACCTGCGCGGTCGGTTCCGCGGGATTTCCAGCGGAACCCACAGAAAAACAGCGCCAGGGTGGCGCTGTGGGGTTGTCAGCTGTCGGAGATCAGCCGGCCAGCGACTTCTTGTAGTTGGCGATGCCTGAGCTGATTTCCTCGTGTGCCGCCTGCGGCCCGGACCAGCCCTTGACCTTGACCCATTTGTTGGGCTCCAGGTCCTTGTAGTGCTCGAAGAAGTGCTGGATCGTGCGCAGCTGCAGCTCGTGCAGGTCTTCGGGCTTCTGCCAACTGGCATAGATCGGCAGCAGCTTGTCGATGGGCACCGCCAGCAGCTTGGCGTCCATGCCGGCTTCGTCTTCCATGTTCAGCATGCCGATCGCACGGCAGGTGACCACCGAGCCCGCCAACAGCGGAAATGGCGTGATCACCAGCACGTCGACCGGGTCGCCATCGCCAGAGATGGTCTGCGGCACATAGCCGTAGTTGCACGGGTAGTGCATCGCGGTGCTCATGAAGCGGTCGACAAACAGCGCGCCGCTTTCCTTGTCGACCTCGTACTTCACCGGGTCGGCGTTCATCGGGATTTCGATGATCACGTTGAACTGTTCCGGGGCTTTCTTGCCAGGGGTGACTTTGTCGAAGCTCATGGGTAACTCGGGTTGAATGGGGACAGGATCAAGTTTACCGATGCGACTTGCGGGCCCACCGGCGCATGCATGACCCGGAGAATCCCTTCTAAAGCGATCAAGCGCACCTGAGGACAGGCCGATATAAGGGTTAAGCGTTTCGCGCATCATCCGATCCACCCCGTTTGGCAGGCAGATTCGACCCATGGCCACCGACGACACCACCCTCTCCTTCCGCGTGCTGCTGTACCGCTACCTGTTTTTCGGGTGGCTTTTCCGCGACGTCAACCACGGCAACCTGTTCGAACGCTCGGCCGCCTGGCGGCACAACCTCGACAAGGCCCAGTGGCTGACCACGTACCTGCGCCGGTGGATCGCGCTCGGCATCGTCTCCTTCGCGCTCGGCTTGTTGTTCGAACACGGCATGAGCGCGCAGACGGTCTCCGCGTTGTTCTACGTGCCGAGCGTGCTCAGCGTCGTCGTCAACACCGTGATCGGCGTACTGATCGCCGGTTTCAAGCTGTTGCCCGCACCGTTCTGAGCAACGACGACTGGCCTCTGCGCATCGGCTGACAGTGCGAGGCGACAATCCGGCGGTTCCTGCCGGACGCTGCGGTCGACGCGCAAGCAACGCTTGCCACTCCCGCGCACCGCCTACCCACCTGCCAGCGCACGAGTGAAACGGGTCGCCACGTTGCCGAAAGAATCCCAGCCCGAGGGCGCCGACAGCGCCGCCTTTGCCGGCCACACCCCCATGATGCAGCAGTACCTGCGCATCAAGGCCGATCATCCGGACACGCTGGTGTTCTACCGGATGGGCGACTTCTACGAGCTGTTTTTCGATGACGCCCGGCGCGCGAATCGGCTGCTCGACATCTCGCTGACCACCCGCGGCCAGAGTGCTGGCGAGCCGGTGGTCATGGCCGGTGTGCCGGTGCATGCCGTCGAGAACTACCTGGCCCGGCTGATCAAGCTGGGCGAGACGGTGGCAATCTGCGAGCAGGTGGGCGATGTCGCGACCGCCAAGGGGCCGGTTGAGCGCAAGGTGGTGCGCGTCGTCACACCCGGCACGCTGACCGACACCGAACTGATGTCCGACAAGGCCGATGCGCTGCTGCTGGCCTTGTCGCAGCACACCCGTCGCGGGCAGACGACGCACGGTCTGGCCTGGCTGGGTTTGAGCAGCGGCCAGCTCGGCTTGACCGAATGCGCCGACCACGAGCTGCCCGGCTGGCTGGCGCGTCTCAATGCCGCCGAGGTGCTGATCGCGCGCGAACAGGTTCCACCGGCGCTGTCGGCCACACGCGCCGCGGTCACACACCGGCCCGACTGGCAGTTCGACGCGGCGCTCGGTGCGCGCAAGCTGTGCGAGCAACTTCGGGTCGCCAGTCTTGCGGGCTTCAACGCGAGCGAGCTGACGGTGGCGCACGCCGCCGCATCCGCCTTGCTGAGCTACGCCGAACACACGCAGGGCCAGGCGCTGGCGCATGTGCGCAGCCTGCAGGTCGAGCGGGCCAGCGAGCTGATCGATCTGCCACCCACCACCCACCGCAATCTGGAGCTGACCCAGACGCTGCGCGGCGAAGAGGCGCCCACGCTGCTGTCGCTGCTCGACACCTGCCGCACCGGCATGGGCAGCCGGGCACTGCGCGGGTGGATGACGAGGCCACTGCGAGATCGCACGGTGGCCGCGCAGCGCCATGAGGCGATCGAGGCCCTGATGACCCGCGGTGGCGATGATCTGCGACAGGCGCTGCGATCGGTGTGCGACGTCGAACGCATCACCGCACGGCTGGCACTGCGCCAGGTGCGCCCACGAGAGCTGACCGGGTTGCGAACCACGCTGCGCGCGCTGCCCGGTCTGCGCTCAGCAGTGCCAACAGGCGCCTGCGTGCTGCTCGACATGGCGCTGGAAGCCTTGAACCCCGACGCCGGCATCGAATCGCTGCTGACCACCACGCTGGCCGAGGAACCCGCCGTGCTGCTTCGCGATGGCGGCGTGATCGCCACTGGCTGCGATGCGACGCTGGATGAACTGCGCGCCATCGCGCAGAACTGCGACACGTTCCTGCTCGACCTCGAGTCGCGTGAGCGCGCACGCACCGGCATCGCGAACCTGCGGGTGCAATTCAACCGGGTGCATGGCTTCTACATCGAGGTCACGCAGGGCCAGGTCGACAAGGTGCCCGCCGACTACCGGCGGCGCCAGACGCTGAAGAACGCCGAGCGCTACATCACGCCGGAACTCAAGGCCTTCGAAGACAAGGCGCTGTCGGCTCAGGAGCGCTCGCTGGCACGTGAGAAGCTGCTGTACGAGCAACTGGTCGACACCCTTCAAACCCATGTGGCAGCGCTGTCCGATCTGGCGCGCGCGCTCGGCACGCTGGACGCGCTGGCGGCACTGGCCGAACGAGCCACCACGCTCAACTGGTGCCGGCCGCAGTTCGTGCGCGAACCATGCATCGACATCCAGGGCGGCCGCCACCCCGTCGTCGAAGCGCGGCTGCAGGAAACGGGCGCCGGCAACTTCATGGCCAACGACTGCCGGCTCGACGCCACCCGCAAGATGCTGGTCATCACCGGGCCGAACATGGGTGGCAAGAGCACCTACATGCGGCAGGTGGCGCTGATCTGCCTGTTGGCGTCGATGGGCTCGTTCGTGCCGGCCGCGGCCTGCCGGCTCGGGCCGATGGACGCGATCCACACCCGCATCGGCGCGGCCGACGACCTGGCGAATGCGCAATCCACCTTCATGGTCGAGATGACCGAAGCGGCTGCCATCCTGCACGGCGCCACCGCCCAGTCGCTCGTGCTGATGGACGAGATCGGCCGCGGCACCTCGACCTTCGACGGTCTGGCACTGGCCGGTGCGATTGCCAGCCATCTGCACGAGCGCAACAACGCGTTCACCTTGTTTGCCACGCATTACTTCGAGCTGACGGCGTTTCCGGCGAAGCACGAGCGCGCGATCAACGTGCATGTGTCGGCCGTTGAAAGTCATTCCAAGACCGGCGACGACATCGTGTTCCTGCATGACATCCAGCCCGGCCCGGCGAGCCGCAGCTACGGCGTGCAGGTGGCCCGGCTGGCCGGCATGCCCACCTCGCTGGTGCGGCAGGCGCGCGCGGCGCTGGAAGCGCTCGAATCGCAGCAAAAATCGGGGCAGGCGCAGATCGATCTGTTCGCAGCGCCGGCGCCTGCAGCAGTTCGGGAGGCTTCAGCGGTCGAACGCGCGCTGGCGCAGATCGACCCCGACGCCTTGACCCCGAAGCAGGCCCTCGAGACACTGTACCGTTTGCAGGCACTGCAACACCCACCCGAAAGCGACACCGCACCATGACCTATTGCGTAGGCATCAAACTCGACGCGGGGCTGGTTTTCCTGTCCGACTCGCGCACCAACGCCGGTCTCGATCAGATCAGCACCTTCCGCAAGATGATCGTCTACGAGAAGCCGGACGACCGCTTCATGGTGATGCTGTCGGCCGGCAACCTGTCGATCAGCCAGTCGGTGCGCGAAATCCTGCAGGTCGAGAAGATCGACAACGGCGACGAGCCGCCAATCACGATCTGGAACGCGACCAGCATGTTCGACGCGGCACGCGTGCTCGGCAGCGCGGTGCGCCGTGTCTACGACCAGGACGGCAAGTCGCTGAAGGCCGCAGGCATCGACTTCAACGCGTCGATGATCTTCGGCGGGCAGATCAAGGGTGAGGCGATGCGGCTGTTTCTGGTGTATTCCGCCGGCAACTTCATCGAGGCGACACAGGAAACCTGCTATTTCCAGGCGGGCGAGTCCAAGTACGGCAAGCCGGTGCTCGACCGGATGATTTCGCCCACCACTCCGCTCGATGAAGCCTCGAAGTGCGCGCTGGTATCGATGGATTCGACGCTGAAGTCGAACCTGTCGGTCGGGCTGCCGCTCGATCTGCTGGTCTATCGGAACGATGCGCTGAAGTGCGATCAGGCCGTGTGCATCGACGAGCAGAACCCCTACTTCCAGATGATCCGGGGCTCCTGGGGCCACAAGCTGCGCGAAGTGTTCGAGTCCCTCGACGACCCGCAATGGACCGGCGACGCCACCGCGGCGGCCCACCCGCTGTGCGTGGAATCCACCCGCTACGAACCCCTGCGCAAGATCACGCATCCCGGCGAGAAGATCGTCTGAGCCGGGGCCGAAAGGCCGCTTCTATAATCACTTTTTCCCACCACAGCAGCGTGCCAAACGGCTGCTGAAAGCAATGACCAAGTACGTCTTTGTCACCGGCGGTGTGGTGTCCTCGCTGGGCAAGGGCATTGCGGCGGCGTCGCTCGCAGCGATCCTCGAATCGCGCGGCATCAAGGTCACCCTGATCAAGCTCGACCCCTACCTCAATGTCGACCCCGGCACGATGTCGCCGTTCCAGCACGGCGAGGTCTATGTGACCGACGACGGCGCCGAAACCGACCTCGACCTCGGCCACTACGAGCGCTTCATCACCACCCGGATGAAGAAGGCCAACAACTTCACCACCGGCCAGATCTACAAGAGCGTGCTCGAACGCGAGCGCCGCGGTGACTACCTCGGCAAGACGGTGCAGGTGATCCCGCACGTCACCAACGAGATCCAGGAATTCGTCAAGCGCGGCGCGGGCGTGGGCACCGAGCACGAGGTGGATGTCGCCATCGTCGAGATCGGCGGCACGGTCGGCGACATCGAGTCGCTGCCGTTCCTGGAAGCCGTGCGCCAGATGAGCCTGAAGCTGGGGCCCAACCAGACCGCGTTCGTGCACCTGACCTACGTGCCCTGGATCGCCGCGGCTGGCGAACTCAAAACCAAGCCCACCCAGCACACCGCGCAGAAGCTGCGCGAGATCGGCATCCAGGCCGACGTGCTGCTGTGCCGCGCCGACCGCCGCATTCCTGATGAAGAACGCGAAAAGATCTCGTTGTTCACCAACGTGCCCGCCTGGGGTGTGATCTCGATGTGGGACGTCGATACGATCTACAAGGTGCCGCGCATCCTGCACGAGCAGGGGCTCGATGGGTTGATCTGCGACAAGCTGCGCATCCACACGCCGCCGGCCAACCTGAATCGATGGGACGAGCTGGTGCGCGAATTCGAGCACCCCGAGCGCGAGATCACGATCGCGATGTGCGGCAAGTACACCGACCTATCGGACTCGTACAAATCGCTGAACGAGGCGCTGCGCCACGCCGGCATGCACAGCCATGCGAAGGTGCTGATCGAGTATGTCGATTCCGAAACGCTGACCCCCGACAACGTCCAGCAGCTCGCTGCCTTCGATGCGGTGCTGGTCCCGGGCGGATTCGGCAAGCGCGGCGTCGAGGGCAAGGTGCTGGCGGCGAAATTCGCCCGCGAGTCCAAGCTGCCTTACCTGGGCATCTGCCTGGGCATGCAGGTCGCCACCATCGAGTTCGCGCGCCACCAGGCCGGCCTGGACAAGGCCAACAGCACCGAGTTCGAGCCCGACACACCGCATCCGGTGATCGCGCTGATCGAGGAATGGCAGGACGCTGACGGCTCGATCCAGAAGCGCAGCAGCAGCTCCGACCTCGGCGGCACGATGCGCCTGGGCGCGCAAAGCTCCGACGTGAAGCCGGGCACCCTCGCCCACGAGATCTACGGCGATGTGGTCACGGAACGCCACCGCCATCGCTACGAAGCCAATGTCAATTACCTCGATCAGTTGAGCGCTGCCGGCCTGGTGATCTCGGCACTGACACAGCGCGAGAAGCTGACCGAGATCGTCGAGCTTCCGCGCAGCGTGCACCCCTGGTACATGGGTGTGCAGTTCCACCCCGAGTTCAAGTCCACGCCCTGGGGTGGGCATCCGCTGTTCAACTCCTTCATCTCGGCGGCGCTGGCACATCAACGCGAGCGCTTGCAGGTGGTCGGCTCGACGAAGGCTGCCGCATGAAGCTGTGCGGGCACGAGGTCGGCCTGACGCAGCCTTTCTTCCTGATCGCCGGCCCCTGTGTCGTCGAGTCGGAGCAGTTGCAGATCGATGTGGCCGGTGCGCTGAAGGAAATGACCGCAGCGCTCGGCATCCCATTCATCTTCAAGAGCAGCTACGACAAGGCCAACCGCTCGAGCGGCAACACCTTCCGTGGCCCCGGTCTGGAGCGCGGCCTCGAGATCCTGGCCAAGGTGAAGCGCGAACTCGGCGTGCCGCTGCTGACCGATGTGCACGACATCGAGCAAATCGCGTCGGTCGCGTCGGTGGTCGATGTGCTGCAAACGCCAGCCTTCCTGTGCCGCCAGACCGATTTCATCCGCGCAGTCGCACAGTCGGGCAAGCCGGTGAACATCAAGAAGGGCCAGTTCCTTGCGCCGCACGACATGAAGAACGTCATCGACAAGGCCCGCGCCGCCGCGCGCGACAAGGGCCTGCCGGAAGACAGCTTCATGGCCTGTGAACGCGGCGTGAGCTTCGGCTACAACAACCTGGTGAGCGACATGCGCTCGCTCGCCATCATGCGCGAGACCGGCGCGCCTGTCGTCTTCGATGCCACGCATTCGGTGCAGTTGCCCGGTGGCCAGGGCACCAGCTCGGGCGGTCAGCGCGAGTTCGTGCCGGTGTTGGCACGTGCGGCCGTCGCGGTCGGCGTGGCCGGCCTGTTCATGGAAACCCACCCCGATCCGATGAACGCGATGAGCGATGGCCCGAACGCGGTGCCGCTCAAGCGCATGCGCGCGCTGCTCGAACAACTGGTCGCACTGGACCGAGTGGTCAAGCGGCAACCTTTGCTTGAGAACGATTTCGGTTGCTGAACCAATCAGTTGTACAGGCCCACACTTTTCCAATTTTCAATTCTGAGGACGCTACATGAGTGCGATCGTTGACATCGTCGGCCGGGAAATCCTGGACAGCCGCGGCAACCCCACCGTCGAATGCGATGTGCTGCTCGAATCGGGCGTGATGGGCCGTGCGGCCGTGCCCTCGGGCGCATCCACCGGCTCGCGCGAAGCCATCGAATTGCGCGACGGCGACGCCAAGCGCTACCTGGGCAAGGGCGTGATGCGCGCCGTGCAGCACGTCAACACCGAGATCAGCGAAGCCGTGCTGGGGCTCGACGCAAGCGAACAGGCCTTTCTGGACCGCACCCTGATCGACCTCGACGGCACCGACAACAAGTGCCGGTTGGGCGCGAATGCGATGCTGGCTGTCAGCATGGCCGTCGCACGTGCGGCTGCCGAAGAAAGTGGCTTGCCGCTGTACCGCTACTTCGGCGGCTCGGGCGGCATGCAACTGCCGGTGCCGATGATGAACGTGATCAATGGCGGCGCCCACGCCAACAATTCGCTCGACCTGCAGGAGTTCATGATCATCCCGGTCGGCGCGCCGAGCTTCCGCGAAGCGGTGCGCTGGGGTGCCGAAACCTTCCACGCACTGAAGAAGATCCTGCACGACCAGGGCATCAGCACCGCCGTCGGCGACGAAGGCGGTTTTGCGCCCAGCGTGGCCAGCCATGAAGCGGCCATCCAGATGATCCTGGCCGCGATCGACAAGGCCGGCTACACCGCCGGTGAGCAGATCGCCATCGGCCTGGACTGCGCCGCCAGCGAGTTCTACAAGGACGGCCAGTACGTGCTGGAAGGCGAAGGCGGCCTGAAGCTGTCGGCCGAAGGCTGGACCGACATGCTGGCGAACTGGGTCGACAAGTACCCGATCATCAGCATCGAAGACGGCATGCACGAGGGCGACTGGGACGGCTGGAAGCACCTGACAGAGCGCCTCGGCAGCAAGGTGCAACTGGTCGGCGACGACCTGTTCGTCACCAACACCAGCATCCTCAAGGAAGGCATCGAGAAGCGCATCGCCAACTCGATCCTGATCAAGATCAACCAGATCGGCACGCTGACCGAGACCTTCGCCGCCATCGAGATGGCCAAGCGCGCCAACTACACCGCTGTGATCAGCCACCGCTCGGGCGAGACCGAAGACTCGACCATCGCCGACATCGCGGTGGGCACCAACGCCGGCCAGATCAAGACCGGCTCGATGAGCCGCAGCGACCGCATCGCCAAGTACAACCAGCTGCTGCGCATCGAAGAGGACCTGGGCGACGTCGCCACCTACCCCGGCCGCGGCGCGTTCTACAACCTGCGCTGACACCGCGCGGCGCCCGGGTCACTGCGCCGCGCCGCAACGCAAAACCATCACCCCTCCGTGCGCTTCATCCGACTCGCCCTCCTGACGCTGCTGGTGCTGGTGCACGGGCAGCTGTGGTTCGGCAGTTCGGGGCTGCCGCGGGTGATGCATCTGCAGGCGCAACTCGATGCGCAACTGGCCACCAACGACATCGCCAGGCACCGCAACGAGCAACTGGCCGCCGAAGTGAGCGACCTGAAGGAAGGCCTGGAGATGGTCGAGGAAAAAGCTCGCTACGACCTCGGCATGGTCAAGCCCGACGAGATCCTGGTGCAGTGGAGCGTGTCGGCGAAGTAGCCGCGCCATTCGCACCCATTGACGGCCCGAGGCGATCGGCTCGGGCCGAAGCGCTCAGTTGATCGCAGCCGACCCCGGCGCCTGCTGCGGTGTCGGGGTGAAGAGTTCACCGACATCGACCGCATCTAAGTGGTACTTGATGCCGCAGAAATCGCAGCCGATCTCGACGCGGCTCTGCTCGACGATGATGTCGTCAACCTCGGGACGGCCCAGGCCGATCAGCATGCGGCCGACCCGCTCGCGAGAGCAGGTACAGGCGAAGCGCGGGCCGTCTTCGCCAGTCTGCGGTGGAAAGCGCCGCAGGGACTCCTCCCAGAACAGGCGGCGCAGCAGCGTGTCGGCATCGAGCGTCAACAGCTCGTCGCGTGTCAGCGTGGCGGCCAGCATGGCCAGGCGGTTGTAGTCCTCGTTGAGGCCGATGTCGTCCTCGTTGCGCCGGCCCAGGTTGGCCACGCCTTCGACCGGCACGCGCTGGATCAGCAAGCCGGCCGCGGTGTCGTCGTTGGCGGCCAGGATCAGACAGGTATCGAGCTGTTCGGACTGCAGCATGTAGTGCTCCAGCACCTCGCTGATCTTCTGCAAGGGCTCGCGCTGGTCACCATGCAGCGAGACCACGCCCTGGTACGGCGTCTGGCCTGGGAAGCGCGTCTTCGGGTCGAGCGTGATGGCGCAACGGCCCTGGCCGTGCACATTCAGCATCGCCTCGACCTGGGCCTGCGGCGCCACCTCGCCCACCACCTTGGCGGTCACGCGGAAGGCCAGATCGCTCTGCACCTCGACCACGGCCAGCTTGACCGGCCCGTCGCCGTAGACCTGCAGCACCAGCGCGCCATCGAACTTGATGCTGGACTGCATCAGCGCGCCAGCGGCTGCCATCTCGCCCAGCAGCACGCGCACCGGTTCCGGAAAAGCGTCGTTGGCCGCGGCACGGCGTTGCAGCACCTCGCGCCAGCTGTCGGTCAGGCGCACCAGCATGCCGCGCACCGGCAGGCCATCGAAAATGAATTTATGGAGTTCGCTCATCAGCTCTCGTTCAATCGATGCGCACCAGTCCGGTCCTGAAATGCCGGGCCTTTGCCACATAGCCGGCCGCACTGCGCGCCAGGCCGTCGAGCTGCTCGGGTGACAGCGGACGCACCGCCTTGGCGGGTGCCCCGAGGATCAGCCAGCCGTCTTCGAACTGCTTGCCTTCGGTGACCACGGCGCCGGCACCCACCAGACACGACTTGCCGATCCGCGCGCCGTTCAGCACCACCGCCTGGATACCGATCAGCGAGCCGTCACCGACGGTGCAGCCATGCAGCATGGCCTGGTGACCAATGGTGACGTCATCACCGAGCACCAGCGGCTTGCCGGCATCGGAATGCAGCACCGCACCGTCCTGGATGTTGGTGCGTGCGCCGATCCGCAAACGGGTGTTGTCGCCGCGAATGACCGCGCCGAACCAGACGCTGGCCGCCTCGGCCAACACCACATCGCCGATGACCTGCGCGCTGTCGGCCACCCAGGCACTCTCGGCGATCGATGGATGCGCATCGCCCAAACGGTAAACGGCCACGGATGCACTCCCCTGCGGTGAAGCTCACAATTCTAAGGATGCCTCCCTTGAACGACGACCCGACCCTGCGCTTGTCCCTGCGATCCCGCGCGCGGGCGCTGTGGGCCGAGTGCGATCCCACGGCCAAGGTGGAAGGCACCCAGTCGCTGTGGGCAGAGCGTGCGCTGCATCCACTGCACCCGGGGCCGTCGTCGGAGCTGGCTGCGACCGACGCGCTCTCGCCTGGGCGCCCCACGCGGCCGGCGCTGGTACCCCCCAAGGACGTGCCCTCGCGCACGCCGTTCACCCCCGAGGGACGCGC
This sequence comes from Burkholderiales bacterium PBB1, assembly GCA_002255905.1. Taxonomy (GTDB): domain Bacteria; phylum Pseudomonadota; class Gammaproteobacteria; order Burkholderiales; family Burkholderiaceae_C; genus PBB1. The sequence goes on along the minus strand of NKIN01000002.1, from coordinate 413,206 downwards.
TGCGCTGCTGCATGCGATCGCACACATCGAGTTCAACGCGATCAACCTGGCGCTGGACGCCGCCTGGCGCTTCGATGGACTGCCCGATGCGTACTACGTCGACTGGCTCAGTGTCGCCAGCGAGGAAGCGCATCACTTCAGCCTGCTGCGCGAGCACCTGCACAGCCTGGGGTTCTACTACGGCGACTTCGACGCGCACGATGGCTTGTGGCTGATGACCCAACGCACGTCAGCCGACGTGGTGGCCCGCATGGCGCTGGTGCCGCGCACGTTGGAGGCGCGAGGCCTGGACGCCACGCCGCCGCTGCAGGCGAAGTTCGAGCGCGCGGGGGACCGGCGTGCCGTCGAGATCCTGGGCGTGATCCTGCGCGACGAGATCGGGCACGTTGCCATCGGCAACCGCTGGTACCGCTGGCTGTGCGCGCAGCAGGGGCTCGACCCCGTCGCCCACGACGCGCTGCTGACCCGCCAGTACCTGGCGCCACGCCCACGCGCGCCGTTCAATCTGGCAGCGCGCCGCGCGGCGGGCTTCACCGACGAAGAAGTCGCTGCGCTCGATGCCTGAACGCAGGCGGACGCCTCGCGGCATGTCGCACTGGCGCAACGCTTGATCCGACCCGGAAACGGCGCTGACCTAGACTCGCTTTCCTGCTCAGGCAAACCCTAGGTTCTGTGCCCAGAACCGGTCTGCAGCCTCCGACATTCAACGCAAGGAAGTCCGATGAAAAGAAACCTCGTGATCGCTGCAGTGGCCACCATGGCCACCGGTGCCGTGATGGCACAGAGCTCAGTCACGCTGTACGGCCGGATCAACGAAACGGTCGAGCGCGTGAAGATCGGCAAGGAAAAAGTCACCGAGATGCGCGACAACCAGTCGTTTCTCGGCTTCAAGGGCACCGAGGAAATCTACCCCGGCATCAAGGCTCAGTTCCTGCTCGAAGCACAGTTCAACCCCGATGACGGCCGTGCCGGCACCAGCGTCAACCAGGGCGGTTCGTTCTTCGGTCGCGAAAGCTGGGTGGCGCTTACCAGCGACAACCTGGGCCGCTTCCGCTTCGGCAACATGCAGTTCTCGTCGTTCTACTACTCGACGGCCGATGCCGTGGGCCAGCACAACGGGGACGCGGGCACGTCGTCCGACGCGTTTTTCCTGTACGTCGGCAACGTGAAGAACACCGTGGCCTACACCTCGCCGACGATCTACGGAACGACCGTCGAGATGCAGTACGGGCTCGGCGAAAGGGCGGCCACCGACAACACCAGCAAGACCGCGGCCAACACACGATCGATCGCGGTGATGTACGACAACGGTGGCTTCCATGCCGGTGGCGGCTACATCAAGGGCCCGCTGACGCAGTTCGGTCGCCTGTTCATCGGTGGCCCGAGCAACTTCAACGATGTGGACGGCACCAATCCGTTGAACAGTTCCGAGAGCTATGGCCTGCGTGCCATGTACGAGTTCACGCCCAACTTCAATGTGGCGGGTTACGTCAACCGCGACGAACTCAACGACGGCACCAACACCGCCAAGCGCACCAGCTTCCGCATCTCGAGCAAGCTCTCGATGGGAGCGAGCGACTTTCACGTGGACGTGGGCCGCGCCAACAGCTTCACCGGCGCCTCGAAAACCGGTGCCGAGCAGTACACCGTGGCCTACAACTACAACCTGAGCAAGCGCACCAAGCTGTACGCGTACTACACCCGCGTCGACAACGAGAAGAACATCTATTACGGCCCGGGATTCAGCAGCTCGAGCGCCAGCGCCGGGATCCAGCCGGGCGACAACTTTTCGAGCTTTGCCATCGGCATCCGTCACCTGTTCTGACCTGACGGCACGTCGCACAGCGGCCGGTCGAGAGACCGGCCGTTTTTCATGGCGGCGGCAACTCCGAGCCCGTGGGCAGCATGCGCACCTCGCGTTGCGGATACGGGATCGTCACGCCCTGTTCTTCGAACACTTTCAGCAGCGCCAGATTCACCTCCGAGCGCACATTACCCTGCCCGTTCTCCGGGTCGAGGATCCAGAAGTTGATCGACAGGTCCATGCCGTCGGCGGCAAAACCCATGAGTTGCGCGCTGGGCGGAGGATCGGGCAGCACCCGTGAAACCTGGGCCACAGCGGCCTGGATCAAGGGCTGCAAGGCGCGCACATCGGTGCCGTAGGCCACCTGCACCGTGCTGGTCAGCAGCACGCGCGGGTCGGCCAGCGATGAGTTCTCCACCCGCTGCGTGATCAGCATCTCGTTGGGCACGATGGCTTCGCGGCCGTTCAGCGCGCGGATCACGGTGTAGCGGGTGCGGATGTCGGTGATGCGGCCATCGAAGTTGTCGACCTTGACCATGTCGCCGATGCGCAGCGAGCGCTCGGCCAGGATCACGAAGCCGCTGACGTAGTTGGCTGCGATCTTCTGCAGACCGAAACCCACGCCGACGCCGATCGCGCCGCCCACCACGCTGAGCGCGGTGAGGTCAATGCCGACGGCACTCAGTGCAAACAGCAGCCCGATGGACAACAGCAGCACGCGCACCAGGTTGGCGGCGATCATGCGGATCGACAAATCGCTGCCGCTGCCGGTGCCACGCAGCAAACGCTTCTCGATCGCAGCGGCCACCCACAGCGCGAGCACCATCACCAGCCCGGCGGTGATGGTTCCTTCGACCACATTGCGCAACGTGACCTGATGGGTCCCCATGGTCCAGCGCACTTCGTCCATCGCGTCGAGCAGCCATGGCAGCACGCCGGTGACCCACAGCACCACGGCCAGCCAGGCGACCCACGAGATGCTGCGCTCGATGATCCGCATCCAGCGCGAGTGGGGGTAGGTCACCGACAGCACGCGCACCGTCAGCCGGATCAGCAGCAAAGAGATCAGGATCGGCACCGCCAGCTTGAACACCGCCGCCTTGACGAAATTTGCCAGCAGCAGCTTCGCCCCGAACGCCAGCAACAGCGCGATCAGCGGGAACAGCACCCCATCGATGCCGCGGCGGCCGAGCCAGATCGGCGCGTCAGCCGGCGGTGTGCCGCGCACCAGGCGCACAATGAACCAGGCCAGTACCAGGCACAGCGCCAGGACGCCGAGCTCCATCAGCGCGGTCGGTTGCAGCAGGCCGGCGATCAGGTCCTGCAGTTCGGTGTTGTCGAGGGTGCGGGTCACGCAGTGCGCTCCAGTGGTGTCGTGTCATCGAGGCCGGCCAGCGCCCGCAGGTGAGCCGCCACGCTGCGACCCAGCGCGCTCAGGTGGTAGCCCCCTTCCAGGCACGACACGATGCGGCCTTGTGCATGGCGGTCGGCGATTTCCATCAGGCGGCGGGTGATCCAGGCGTAGTCGGCCTCGACCAGGCCCATCTGGCCCAGCGGATCCTCTCGGTGCGCGTCGAAGCCGGCCGAGATGAACAGCATCTGCGGCGCAAAGGCATCCAGGCGCGGCACCCAATGCTCGTCGATCAGTGCGCGCACCTGGGCGCCGTCGGTGTATGCCGCCACCGGCAGATTCAGCAGGTTGTCGGCGGTGGGCATGTCGCCGCTGTACGGGTAGTGCGGATGCTGGAAATAGCTGACCATCAGCACGCGCTCGTCGCCGGCAATGATGTCTTCGGTGCCATTGCCATGGTGCACGTCGAAATCGACGATCGCCACCCGCTGCAGGCCGTGCGCCGTCAAGGCGTGGCACGCCGCGACGGCCACATTGTTGAAGAAGCAGAAGCCCATCGCGGCGCGGTGCGTCGCATGGTGACCGGGCGGACGCACCGCACAGAAGGCGTTGCGCACCTCGCCGGCCATCACCGCATCGGTGGCGGCCACCGCCGCCCCGGCAGCGCGGCACATCGCCGCCCAGGTGCCTGGCCCGGCCATGGTGTCGGCGTCGAGCACGTGGGAGCGGCCGCTGGCAGCCAGCGGCTCCAGCGCACTTTTCAACCGATCGACATGGGCCGCATCGTGCGCCAGGCGAACACGGTCCAGATCGACCAGCGGGGCCTCGCGCTGCTGGAGTACTGCGGTCAACCCGCTGGCTTGCAGTTGCTCGTCGATGGCTTGCAGCCGCTGCGGGGATTCTGGGTGGCTGCGCGCCATGGCATGGGCGCGGCAGTCGGGATGACTGAAGAAGGCGGTGGACATGCTAGTTCGAGGGATAAGGCCGCTGGCGCATCGGTTAACGTCTCGGCGATGAGCGCTGTGCCGATCCCCCACCTGTCCGAAGACCTCACGCGGCTGATCGACCAGATTAGCACGATCATCGTGGGCAAACGACCGCAGATCCGTGACTGCGTGGCCTGCCTGCTGGCCGGCGGCCACCTGTTGATCGAGGACGTGCCTGGCGTGGGCAAGACCACCCTCGCGCATGCGCTGTCGGTGTCGCTGGGGCTGCGCTTTTCGCGCGTGCAGTTCACCGCCGACCTGATGCCCACCGACCTGATCGGCGTCAGCGTCTATGAGCGCTCAAAGGAAGCCTTTGTGTTCCACCCCGGTCCGGTGTTCGCACAGGTCCTGCTGGCCGACGAAATCAACCGCGCCGGGCCCCGCACGCAAAGCGCGCTGCTCGAGGCGATGGAGGAGCAGCAGGTGAGCATCGAGGGCGAAACACGCGCCCTGCCCCGGCCCTTCTTCGTCATCGCGACACAGAACCCGAGCGACCAGCTGGGCACCTACGCGCTGCCCGAGTCACAGCTCGACCGCTTTCTGATGTGCATCACGCTGGGCTACCCCGACCGCGCCAGCGAGCGCGAACTGCTGGCCGGTGCAGACCGGCGCGACGCCGTGCAGCAGCTGCAGCCGGTGATGACGCCCGAGCAGCTGATCGAGGCCCAGCGCGCGGTGCTGGCCGTGCATGCGTCGCCGGCACTGCTCGACTACCTGCAGGCGCTGATCGCAGCGACCCGCTCCGGCGCCTGGTTTGTCGAGGGCCTGAGCCCACGCGCAGGCATCGCGGTGCTGCGCGCGGCCAAGGCGCATGCGCTGCTGGATCGGCGCACCCATGTGGCGCCGGACGACATCCAGGCGATCCTGGTGCAGACCATCGCACACCGCCTCGTGCCGGTGGCCAGCGCCGGTCGGGGCCGTACCGAACAGGTGCGCGCGATGATCGAAGCGACCGCGCTGCCGTGAGCCTGCTGGCAGCGGCCCGCGGCCCCCTGCATCGCCGGCTCGATGCCTGGTGGCAGGCCCGCTCGCCCCGCACCGACAGCCTGCTGCTCACCCAGCGCAATGTCTACATCCTGCCCACCCGCGGCGGCATGCTGTTCTGCTTCACGCTCGGCGTGCTGCTGATCGCATCGATCAACTACCAGCTCAACCTGGGCTACGTGCTCACCTTCTTGCTGACCGGCAGCGGCGTCGTGTCGATGCACATGACGCACAACACCCTGCGCGGCCTGACCCTGCACCTGCGACCGCTCGCGCCAGCCTTCGCCGGCGACACCGCGTTGCTCGACGTCGTGCTGTCCAGCCCCAAGGGCACCCGCCATGGCGTGGGTATGGGCTTGCGCCTGGACGAGCGCGAGGTCAGGACGCTCAGCTACACCGATGTGCCCGCGGGCGGCCAGGCGGTGCTGCACCTCGGCTTCGTGCCGGCCACGCGGGGACAGCACCGCCTGCCCACCGTGATCGCCGAAACGAGGTTCCCGCTCGGTCTGTTTCGCGCGTGGGCCGTGTGGCACCCCGCGAGCACGCTGCTGGTCTACCCCCGACCCGAGCGGCCGGCCAGTCCCTTGCCACCGGCGCGCATCGTGTCGGGCCGTGGGGTGCGTGCGCACGCCAGCAGCAGCGGCGATTTCGAGGGCATCCGTTTGTATCGGCGGGGCGATCCGCTGAAGAGCGTCGCGTGGAAGCGGTCGGCGCAGGCCATGGCGAGCAGCGGTGAACTGGTCAGCCGCGACAGCAGCACACGCAGCCAGCAGCAACTCTGGCTCGATTGGCAGCTGGGCGGCCAGGGCGATGCCGAGGCGAGGCTGTCGCGCCTGACGGCCTGGGTCCTCGAGGCCGACCGGCGCGACGCAGCCTGGGGCTTGAGCCTGCCCGGTTGCGAGATCGACATCGGCCAGGGCGATGCGCATCGACAGCAGGGCCTGCAGGCGCTGGCGCTGTGGCAGGCCTGAGCACGCGCATGGACGCCCGCATGCCGATCGACCCCCTGCCCGTGGCCCGGCGCCTCGGCTGGCCGGGCTGGTCGCACCTGCCGCGCGAGGCACGCGACACGTTGTTCCTGCTGATCGTGATCGGCTGGACATCGCTGCCGCACCTGAGCCACCTGCCCGCCTGGTGCTCGGTGCTCACTGGCGGCGTGCTGCTGTGGCGGGCTCGGCTGGCGCTGGCCGGCGCAGCGCTGCCAGGCCGCTCGGTGCTGGTGGTGGTGCTGGTGGTGGCGGCCAGCCTCACCTACTGGTCGTTCGGTTCGCTGCTGGGCAAGGAGCCCGGCGTCACGATGGCCGTGGCGCTGATGGCCTTGAAAACACTGGAGTTGCGGGCCCGACGCGACGCCTTCGTGGTGTTCTTCCTCGGCTTCTTCCTGATCCTGACGCATTTCCTGTATTCGCAGAGCCTGGGCGTGGCCGCGATGATGTTGCTGTCGATCTGGGGCCTGCTGACGGCGCTGGTGCTGGCCCACATGCCTGCCGGTACACCCAGCCTGCGCACCGCTGCGGCGCTGGCCGGCAAGACGGCCGCGCTGGGGGCGCCACTGATGGTGCTGCTGTTCGTGCTGTTCCCGCGCGTGGGGCCGCTGTGGGGGGTGCCGCAAGACGGCTTCTCGGGCACTGGGCTGTCCAACGTGATGAGCATGGGCACGGTGGCCGCACTCGCTCAGGACGACAGCGTAGCGCTGCGCATCCGATTCGATGGTGCGCCGCCATCGCCGCAGGAGACCTATTTCCGCGGGCCGGTGCTGGGTCATTTCGACGGGCGCGACTGGACACCCCAGAAGCCGGGGTTCCCGGCGGTGATGACACCGCGCGCCGAATTGAGGGTCCAGGGCACACCCATCCGCTACGAGATGACGCTCGAGCCGACACGGCTCGCCGTGCTGCCCTTGCTCGAGGCCAGCCCGCAAGCGCCACGGATCGAGGGCCTGAGCTTCACCCAGACCGACGATCTGCAATGGGTGTCCGACCGCTCGCTGTTCCAGCGCCTGCGCTTTCGAGGTGAGGCCTACCCCCGCTTCCAGCACGGCCCGACCCAACCCATGATCGGCCTGCAGGACTACATCGATCTGCCCCCCGGCTACAACCCCCGCACGCTGGCCTGGGCCTCGGCCATGCGCAGGGACCCGCGCTACGCCGAGGCCGATGCCGCCACACTGGCGACCGCGCTGATGGACCACATTCGAACCGGCGGCTACGGCTACACGCTGACGCCGGGCCTGTACGGCGAAAACAACCCACGCAGTGCCATCGACGAGTTCTGGCTCGACCGCAAGCTGGGGTTCTGCGAGCACTACGCCGCGGCGTTCGTGGTGCTGATGCGCGCGCTCGATGTGCCGGCGCGGGTGGTCACCGGCTACCAGGGGTTGGACCCGACCCCGGTCGATGGCTACCGCATCGTGCGCCAGAGCTATGCCCACGCCTGGGCCGAGTACTGGCAGCCCGGAGTCGGCTGGGTGCGCGCCGACCCCACGGCCGCCGTCGCCCCCGACCGGGTGCTCAGCAGCCGCCCGCTGGTGGCCAAGCCCGGTCTGGTCGCAGGCGCCCTGAACAACTTCAACCCACAGTTGCTGGCCAGTCTGCGCAACGGACTGGAAGCGCTGAACAACCGCTGGAACCAATGGGTGCTGAGCTATTCGCGCGGCTCGCAATTCGAACTGCTTCAACAACTGGGCTTCAACGCGCCCACCTGGGAAGACCTGGGCGTGTTGCTCGCCAGTGCGTTCGGCCTGCTCTCGCTGGCTGCAGCAGCCTGGGCCTGGTGGGATCGCCACCATGTCGATCCCTGGGTGCGGCAGATGCAGCGGCTGCGCGCCACGCTCCAGCGCCTGGGCATCAGCGCAGCCGCGCATGAAGCCCCGCGCACGCTGGCTCAACGGGTGCGCGAGCGCTTCGGCGCGCAGGGCGAGCCGCTGGCCGAACTGCTCGATCGCCTGGACGAACAGCGCTACAGCGCCCACGCCACAGCGCGACCCGATCCCGCGCTTACCCGTCGCTTCAAGGCGCAGGCACAACGCCTGACGCGGCTGGCCCAGGCGCTGTGTGTGGTGCTGTTCGTGGCCGCGGTGTCACCCGGTGACGCCGCCGCGACCACCACGCCTGCCAACACCGCCGCCACCAACACGAGCGTCACAGCCGCTGCCACCGCACCGAACAAGCGCGTGCAACCGCGCAAGCACCGCCACCGTAAGACGGCCGTGCGCTCAGACCAGGACCCCGACACCGTGACCTACGGCCGGCGCGAGGACCTGATGCAGTTCGGCGCCGATGTCGCTGCCCGCAACGGGCTGGATGTGGCCACGGTGCAGGCCGCGTTGGCGCAGGCGCGCTTCGTGCCCGGCATCGTGAAGGCGGTGATGCCGCCCCCGGCGGGCACGGCCAAGAACTGGGCGGCCTACCGCGCGCGCTTCGTTGAACCCAGGCGCATCGCCGCCGGCACGGCGTTCTGGCAGGCGAATGAAGCCTGGCTGACGCTGGCCGAGCAGCGCTACGGCGTGCCGCCGGAAATCGTCGTTGGCATCGTCGGCGTCGAGACGCTGTATGGCCAGCGCATGGGAAGCTACCGCGTGATCGATGCATTGGCCACGCTGGGCTTCGACTTCCCGACCGGGCGCAAGGACCGCAGCGCCTTCTTCCGCGACGAGCTCGAGCAACTGCTGGTGCTGAGCCACCGCGAAGGCAACGATCCGCTGGCCGTCAAGGGCAGCTATGCGGGCGCTTTGGGCATGCCGCAGTTCATGCCCAGCAGCGTCAACAAGTACGCGGTGGATTTCGATGGCGATGGCCACATCGATCTGCACGCCAGCGCGGCCGACGTAATCGGCAGCGTGGCGCATTACCTGGCCGAGTTCGGCTGGCAGCGCGGCCTGCCCACGCACTACGAGGTGGCCGAGCCCAGCGATGCCAGCGAGCGCGCCTTGCTGCTCGGCCCCGACATCCTGCCCACCTTCACCGCGCAGCAGTTCATCGACCACGGCGCAGCATTCGGTACCACCGCACCGCCCATCGCTGACGGGGACAGCGGCCAGAAACTGGCTCTGGTCGAACTACAGAACGGCCCGGACGCGCCCAGCTACGTGGCCGGCACCACCAACTTCTACGCCATCACCCGCTACAACTGGTCGAGCTACTACGCGATGGCGGTGATCGAGCTGGGGCAGGCGGTCAAGCAGGCTCGGTAGTCGGCAGCGGGTTCAGGCAGGCTTCGATCCACAGTGTCAGCTCGGCTTCGGCATCGGGCGCCTCGGCAATCTCGAGCCCGCGACCCAGCTCCCAGCTGCTGCCGTACCACCCCGGGCCGCCATCAACCTCATGGCTGATGGCAGCGCGTGGCACGGCCACATCAGGTGGCTGCCGCTGCGCCCCACGCAGCGATAGGCTCGGTGGCATCGGCGAGTACAGAGTGGCCATTGATCGCATGCCCAGCCGGCACACGCGAGGCCATGAAACGAGGCTGAACATGCAGGGCTCCTGAGGGGTGCCGACCACCGCGATCGACAGGCTCAGTGTTCCTGCGCTGGCCCCGCACAGCCATCCCGCCGACGGGTTGCAGCCAGGGTCAGCGCGCTCCCCTTGAAGCGGCCCCCGGCCGGGGGAGCGGCCACATGGGCCGCGCGGGCCGCGCCGCTATTTGTTGGCAGAGACCAAGCCGAAACGCGGCTGACGCCGGCCTTCGTGCTCGACGTGTTCCATGAACATCGCGAACGGGCGGACCCACATGCCCGAGCTGCCGTACAGCGGCCGGTACAGAACCATCGGCTCCAAGGATTCGGAGTGTCGAACGACGCCGACAACCTCGTACTCGCCGCCCTTGTAGTGCCGGTACCGGCCGAGTTCGATGTGAGGCAGTGGGGTGAGATCACTCATGGGAATGCGACAGATGCGAGGCGCCTCGCGGAACTGAGCTCCCTGATGTTGGAAACGAGCTGCAGCCAGCGACCTGACGGCGGTGCCTCGATCGAGCGTGAGGGTGGCAGCGATCCGAGACCGCGACACACGCGCTCATCCCTGCGGAATCACACTCACCGACACATCCATGCGCTGCATCGTGCCGCCGCCAAGGATCACGCCGCGCAGCGGCACCACGTCGGCGAAGTCGGCACCCCAGGCCAGCGTGATGTAGCGGCGGTCGGCGAGCTGGTTGTTGGTGGGGTCGAACTCGACCCAGCCGTGGTCGGGCAAGTAGGCGGCCACCCAGGCGTGCGACGCATCGACGCCCATCAGCCGCGGCATGCCGGGTGGCGGGTTGGTGAGCAGATAGCCCGACATGTAGCGCGCCGACAAGCCGTGACCACGCAGGCAGGCCAGCATCAGGTGCGCGAAGTCCTGGCACACGCCGCGCCGGTGCTGCATCACCTCGTCGACCGAAGTGCTGACGGTGGTGGCGCCGGCATCGAACTCGAAGTCGGCGTGGATGCGGTGGGTCAGCTCACTCAGTGCCTCGAACCAGGGCCTATCGGGCTGCAGCGAGGGTTCCGCATACAGGCGCGCGGCTTCGGACAGCGGCACCAGCCGCGTGGGTTCAGCCATGCGCGCGGCGTCCAGGTCGCAGGCATCGCCATACGGTCTGCGCAGCGCTTCGCGCACGGCGTCGACGGTGAGTGCAGCGATCAAGTCGGCAGCCGGCCGCTCGCCCACCTCGACCTGGCACTGCATGCGCACCCGGAGTTGGCGGTGGGCGCCGTGCAGCCCGAAGTGCGACACCGAATTGCCGAAGCTGTCGAGTGCCTCGTGCCGCTCGTCGGGCGGTGGGTCGATCTGCAGGCTGTGCGACAGCACCCGTTGCCAGGGCAGGCCGCGCGGCGTCAGCCGGCCCAGCTGCCATGACTGCGACACCGGGGCGGTGTACGCATAGCGCGTCTCGTGCTCGACGGTGTAGCGGTCGAAGCAGGCGTGCGGCAGGCTCTGCGGTGCGGCCTGCGGCTGCCCTTGTTGCTGACCCGGCTGACTCTGTTGTTGCGACATCAGGCCACCAGCGACAACACGCTGCGCGACGCCGCATGCGAGAAGAACTTCAGCGTCAGCTCATCTGACACCGCATGCGCGGCGCGCTGCAGCGCGCCGATCACCTCGGCCAAGGCCTCGCTTTCGGGGTGCAGGTCGACGCTGGACAGGTTGCGCAGCGCATGGTGCGCCGGGGCCAGCACGTCGCTGGCAAAGCGTCCGTGGCTCAGTTCCAGCTTGGCGACGTACTCGGCTAGCCCCTTGACCTGAAAGGCCAGCGAGCGCGGGTTGACCTCGTCGCGCAGCAGCAGGTCCAGCACCGGCAGCCATTCCGGTGCGACCAGGTAGCGAGAGCGGTAGGTGACGGTGGAGTCGGCGTATTCGAGCAGCCAGTCGAGGCCGTGCGTGCGCCCTTCGTGGGTCGCGACCTGAAGCACATTGCACAGTGTCGACAAGCGCTCCAGCCGCCGGCCTATCGACAGGAATCGCCAGCCCACACCGCGTGTCATGCCGTCGAGCACGAAGCCGGACAGCGTGGTCATCGAGGTCACCGCCCTGTCCAGCCACGACATCGCCAGCGGCAGCCCGAGGTGGGTCGACGACAGGCCGCGCTGGAACACCGGGTCGGCGATCAGCTGGTTCAGCGAGCGCCAGTGGTCGGCCGACATCCGGTCGCGCAGGTTGAAGGCCACGCGCGACAGTTGCTTGAGCCGTTCGCTCAAACCCTCGTCAGGGTGCGTCGCCGCGCGCAGCAGGTCGGTGGCAGGCTGCTCGACCGAATCGATCAGGCCGAAGCGCTGCGCGAGGATCAGCGTGGGTGGCACGCCGTCACTGGGCTCGCGCGAATCGTCGAGCACATCGGAGATGGCCACCCGCAGCAGCCGTGCACTGGCGTCGCAACGCTCGCCGTAGCGGCCGAACCAGAACAGGTTCTCGGCTGCGCGCGAAGGCACGTTGGCGCGCGAAGCCACCAGGTCTTCGGGCTTGACGGTGCGGCTCAACAACGAGAACGAGGCATTGATCGGCGCATCGGACAGCACCCAGGTGTCTTTCGAGCGGCCGCCACGCTGCATCGCGATCACGCGCGAATGGTCGTCGCCGGCCACCCGGGTCAGGCCGCCAGGCAGCACGTGGTAGCCGTTGGGCGTGGCCACCGCGAACACCCGCAGGCCGACGGTGCGCGAGCTCATCTGCTCGCCACGACCTGGCTCGTTGCGCACCTCGAGCACCGGCGCTTGCGAGACATGCACCCACTCCTGTGCCACATAGCGCTGCGGCCGTGCGGCCACCCGTTCGCGCAGCGCTTCACGTTGCACGGCCGACAGGTCGGCGCCGAACAGTGCGGGCTCTCGCACCGAGCGCTCCAGTGGCTTGATGATCAGCTTGTCGAGCCGTCGCCAGGCGTCGTCGAGGGCCGCCGGTTCGCCCAGCCACCAGGTGGCCACGGAGGGCAATCGCAAAGGCTCGCCCAGCAGTTGCTCACTGAGCTTGGGCAGGTAGCCCAGCAAGGCGCCGGATTCGAGCACGCCCGACCCCAGGGCATTGGCGAGCAACACCGTGCCGCGGCGTGCGCAATCGGTCAGGCCGGGAATGCCGAGCGCCGAATCGGAGCGCAGCTCGAGCGGGTCGCAGTAGTCGTCGTCCTGACGTCGAAGGATGCCGCTGACGCGCTTCAGGCCTTCGACGGTCTTCATCCAGACGCAGCCGTCGCGCACTGTGAGGTCGCTGCCTTCGACCAGCGGAAAACCCAGGTAACGCGCCAGCAGCGCGTGCTCGAAATAGGTTTCGTTGTAGGGCCCTGGTGTCAGCAGCACCACCAGCGGATTGGCACGCTCGAACACCCGATCGGTGTGATCCTTAGGCGCCCATCGCATCATCGATTCGCGCAACGCCTCGAAGAACGCGGCCAGGTGCTGCACATGCAGCTCCTTGAACATCTGCGGGAACACACGCGACACCACCAGCCGGTTCTCGAGCGCATAGCCCGCGCCTGAAGGTGCCTGCGTGCGGTCGTTGACCACCCACCAGTGGCCGTCGGGCGAGCGCGCGAGATCCGCCGCGTAGTTGAACAGGTGCACGCCGCCCGGCGGGCGAATGCCCTGCACCTGGTGCAGGTAGCCGCTGTGCCCGAAGATGATCGACGGCGGGATCGCCCCGGTGCGCAGCAGTTCCTGCGGGCCGTAGATGTCGCCCAGCACACGGTTCAACAGATCGGCACGCTGGGCGATGCCAGCCGAGATCTCGTCCCATTCGGCAGCCGACAGCAGCAGCGGCAGCGGGTCCACTTCCCAAGGTCGGTCGGCGCCCTTCGGATCGGCATACACGTTGTAGGTGATGCCGTTCTCGCGGATCTCGCGCTCCATCAGCGCCAGGGTTTCGCTGACCTCGCTGCCCTCGCGCGCCGCCAGCGAGCGCAGGAAGGCGTCCCAGTGCGGGCGCGGCGCACCCGGCGCCGACAACAGCTCATCGTAGCGACCTTCGACCGCGGCGTAGCCGGACAGCAGGCGACTCAACATGTCAGACAACCGTGTTCATGCGACCGATTGTCATACGTGAGCCGCCACGACCTCGGACCGCTCAGAACGCGCTGGTGGCTCGGCGCAGATCGAGGGTGAACGGGTAGTTCGGGTTGCGCTCGTCTTTGGGCACCTGCATCTTGCCCGGCGTATGACCGGTGCGGAAGAAGCGCGCCAGCCGACGGGCCTCGGCCTCGAAGGCATTGACCGGAAAGGTGTCGTAGCTGCGACCACCGGGATGCGCGACGTGGTACTGGCAACCGGCCATCGAGCGGCCCATCCAGGTGTCGAGCAGGTCGAACGTCAGCGGGGCATGCACCCCGATCGTCGGGTGCAACGCCGACGGCGGGTTCCACGCCTTGTAGCGCACCCCGCCGACGAACTCGCCCACCTGGCCGGTCGGCTGCATCGGCACCACCCGGCCGTTGCAGGTGAGCACATGGCGGTCACCGACCAGGCCGGTCGCCTTCAGTTGCACCCGCTCGACCGACGAGTCGACGTAGCGTGCGGTGCCACCGGAGGCGCCCTCCTCACCCATCACATGCCAGGGCTCGAGCGCCAGGCGCAACTCAACCTCGACACCCAGCACCGCAAAGTCACCCAGGCGCGGAAAGCGGAAATTGAGATGCGGCGCGAACCAGTCGGTCTTCATCGCGTAGCCGAAGGTGTTCAGCTCCTCGATCACATCGCTCAGGTCTTGCGAGATGAAGTGCGGCAGCATGAAGCGATCGTGCAGTTCGGTGCCCCAGCGCTTCAGGCGCGCCGGGCGGTACGGCTCCTTCCAGAAGCGCGAGACCAGCGCACGCATCAGCAGCTGCTGTGTCAGGCTCATGCGGGCGTGCGGCGGCATCTCGAAGGCGCGCATTTCCAGCAGTCCGAGCCGGCCGGTCGGGCCGTCGGGCGAATAGAGTTTGTCAATGCAGAACTCGGCGCGGTGTGTGTTGCCCGACACGTCGATCAGCAGGTTGCGCAGCAAGCGGTCGATCAACCACGGCGGGCAATAGTCGCCCTGCTCACGGGTGACGCGCTGCAGCTCGGCGAACGCCACCTCGATTTCATAGACCGAGTCGTTGCGTGCTTCATCCACACGCGGTGCCTGGCTGGTCGGCCCGACGAACAGACCCGAGAACAAATAGCTGAGCGCCGGGTGGTTGTGCCAGTAGGCGACCATGCTGGCCAGCAGATCGGGCCGGCGCAGGAACGGAGAGTCGGCCACTGTCGCGCCACCGAGCACGAAGTGGTTGCCGCCGCCGGTGCCGGTGTGGCGGCCATCGACCATGAACTTCTCGGTCGAGAGCCTGGTTTCATGGGCGCTCTGATAGAGATGCGTCGTTTGATCGACCAGTTCCTCCCAGCTGTGCGCCGGGTGCACGTTGACCTCGATGACGCCTGGGTCGGGTGTGACGCGCAGCGTGGACAGGCGCGGATCACGGGGCGGTTCGTAGCCTTCGAGAATCAGCGGCAGCTTCATCTCGACGGCGGTGTCTTCGACGGCTGCGACGATCTCGAGGTAGTCCTCCAGCGCGGTCATCGGCGGCATGAACACATAGAGCCGACCGCCGCGCGGCTCGGCGCACAGCGCGGTGCGGCTGATCCAGGCCGCCGACTCGAATTTCTCGGGCACGCGCAGGCTGCTGGCGGGCGCGCTGGCCACCGATTTGTCAGGGCCTTGCGCCGCGCGCGAGCGCTCGGCAAAGCCCGCCGACGACCCGTTGGCAGACGCTGTCGCCGACGATGCGCCGTGACCCTCGGAGGCGCCATTCGGCGCGGTGGCCGCGAAGCGCAGCCGCCGGTAGGGTGGCAGCGGAGCGAAAGGCTGGGTCTGATCGACCGGCAACACCCAGGGCATGTCGCCTTCCTTGGCCCAGGGCTGGGAGTCCAGCGGCAGGCGGAAGCCCAGCGGTGAATCGCCGGGCACCAGGTAGCAGCGCTCGGCACGCAGGAACCACGGCCCGGTGGTCCAGCGAGGCTGGCCCAGCGTGCCGCGAGCGACGGGCAGCACGTGGCCCACGACCTTTTCCAGGCCCTGGCTGAACACCTTGCGCAGCCGCTCGCGCTCCATCGGATCGGACAGCCGCGCGTCGAACGGATCGACGTTGGTGGGCAGCTTGCGTTCGCGCCAGAGGTAGTACCAGGTGTCCTCGTACGCGGGGAACACGAACTTCGGGTCGAGCGCGAGGCGACGCGCCACGCCGCTCAGAAACTTGTGCGCCTGCGCGTCGGTGACCTCGTAATCCTTGCGCTCGTTGGCGAACAATTCAGGGTGCGTCCAGATCGGCTCGCGGTCCTTGCGCCAGTACAGGTTCAGCGACCAGCGCGGCAGCTGCTCGCCGGGGTACCACTTGCCCTGCCCGTAGTGCAGCAGGCCGCCGTCGCCGTACTTCAGGCGCAGCTTGTCCATCAGGTCGGCGCTCAACAGCCGCTTGGTCGGGCCCATGGCCTCGGTATTCCATTCGGCACCATCACGGTCGTCGACCGACACGAAGGTCGGCTCGCCGCCTTGCGTGAGTCGCACATCGTTGCGGCGCAGGTCCAGATCGACCCGGTGCCCCAACGCTTCGATGCCTTCCCATTGCGCGTCGGTGTACGGCAAGGTGACACGCGGGGCCTCCCAGATCCGGGTGACGCTCATGCTGTGCTCGAACTCGGTCTCGCACTCGTCGATCGCACCGCTGACCGGCGCCGCCGACGACGGGTCGGGCGAGCAGGCCAGCGGGATGTGGCCTTCGCCAGCCAGCAGGCCCGACGTGGGGTCGAGGCCGATCCAGCCTGCGCCGGGCAGAAACACCTCGCACCACGCGTGAAGATCGGTGAAATCGATCTCGGTGCCGCTCGGGCCGTCGAGCGATTTCACGTCGCTCTTCAGCTGGATCAGGTAACCCGAGACGAAGCGCGCCGCCACGCCGAGGTGGCGCATCAGCTGCACCAGCAGCCAGCCGGTGTCGCGGCACGAGCCGAGCTTGTTCACCAGCGTTTCCTCGGGCGTCTGCACACCGGGTTCCATGCGGATCGTGTAGCCGATGTCCTTTTGCAACTGCTGGTTCACGTCGACCAGGAAGTTGTTCATCGGCGTCTTCTTGCTGGCAAGGCGCTCGCGCCAGGCGTCGAGGTAGGCCTGGAACAGCGGCGTGGCCTCGGCCTTCGCCAGATAAGGCGTCAGTTCGGTCTCGACCTCGGGCTCGTACTTGAAGGGATAGTGCTCAGCCGACGGTTCGAGGAAGAAGTCGAACGGATTGAGCACCGACATCTCGGCCACCAGATCGACCTCGATGCGAAACGAGGTGGTCTTGTCCGGGAACACCAGGCGGGCGAGGTAGTTCGACTGCGGGTCTTGTTGCCAGTTGATGAAATGCGTGGCCGGCTCGACCCGCATCGAGTAGCTCAGGATGCGGGTGCGCGAATGAGGCGCTGGACGCAAGCGAACGACCTGTGGGCCCAGGTTGATGGGCCGGTCGTAGCGGTAATGCGTCACATGGTTCAGCGCGACATGGATGGACATTCAGGACTCCAGGGAGGGCACGGGCGATGTGTGCCGAAGAAAAGCGTCAAGCAGATGAAGGAACGCCGTTGCCACCGACAACGGGATCGAAAACTCAGGACTGAACCGGCACCAGGAAATCGCGGCTGATGCCCACGCCCAGCGTGCCCACGCGCTCGAGAAATTGCGTCAGGTACGCATGCAGACCGGTCTCCAGGATCTCGTCGATGCGACCGTATTGCAGATCGGCCCGCAGGCGGCCGGCGCGGCGCAGGGTCTCGCTGGACTGCTCGTTGGCGATCATCGTCAGGTTCGACAGCACCTCCTGCGTGCAGGCCGCCAGCGAACGCGGCATGTCCGGCCGCAGGATCAGCAACTCGGCCACCTTCTCGGGCCGGATCACGTTGCGGTAGACCTTGCGATAGACCTCGAAGCCCGAGACCGATCGCAGGATCGCCGACCAGTGATAGAAGTCGTACTCGACATCGCGGCCGCTGACCGGCGCGTCGCCTTGAGACTGGCTCTGTGATTGGCTCATGCCATCGGGTCCACCGAAGAATTCGCTCTCGACCGCGTGGAACTTCACGTCGAGCAGCCGCGCGGTGTTGTCGGCCCGTTCGAGAAAGCTGCCGATGCGAAGGAAGTGGAACGCGTCATCCTGCAGCATGGTGCCCACCGTCACGCCACGCGACAGGTGGGAGCGGAACTTGACCCATTCGAAGGCCGCCCCCGGGTCCTTCAGGAACGCGCCGTCGGTGACCATGCGCTGAAACTCGAGCCAGGTCTGGTTCTGTGTTTCCCAGACCTCGGTGGTCAGCGTGCCGCGCACCGCACGGGCATTCTCGCGAGCGGCCATCAGGCAGCTGCGGATGCTCGAGCCGTTCTGAGGGTCGCTCACCATGTACTCCATGACGTTGCGAGCAGTCACGGCGCCATAGCGCGAAGCGAAGTCGCCACTCAGTTCGGAGATGCTGAGCAGGCCCTTCCAGCCCTGCTCGGCGGCATCGGCCGATTGCGGCAGCAGCGAGGTCTGGTAATTGACATCGAGCATGCGCGCGGTGTTCTCGGCGCGCTCCATGTAGCGCGCCATCCAGAAAAGGTGATCAGCAGTCCTAGACAGCATCTGAACTCTCCAACGGGGCAAGCGAAGCGAAGCCACCCATCAAGCAACGCCCGCGGAACCGGCTTGGCCGGGCCGCTGGGTGGCGCCCCTTGGGGGCAGGAGCAAAGCGACTGGGGGGCCTCATGCTTCCAGTACCCAGGTGTCCTTGGTGCCGCCACCCTGGGACGAATTGACGACCAGCGAACCTTCCTTCAGCGCGACGCGGGTCAAACCGCCGGGCACCATCTGCACCGTCTTGCCGCTGAGCACGAAGGGCCGCAGGTCGATGTGGCGTGGCGCGATACCCGATTCGACAAAGGTCGGGCAGGTGGACAGCGCAAGCGTCGGCTGCGCGATGTAGCCGGTGGGGTTGGCCTCGAGCACGGCGCGGAACTCGGCGATCTCGGCCTTGGTGGAGGCCGGGCCGACCAGCATGCCGTAGCCGCCGGCACCGTGCACCTCCTTGACCACCAGTTCGGGCAGGTGATCGAGCACGTATTTCAGGTCGCCCGGTTCGCGGCACAGGTAGGTCGGCACGTTGTTCAGGATCGGCTTCTCGCCAAGATAGAACTCGATCATCTTCGGCACGTACGGGTAGATCGACTTGTCGTCGGCCACGCCGGTGCCGATCGCGTTCGACAAGGTAACGTTGCCCGCGCGGTACGCGCCCAGCAGTCCGGCGCAACCGAGTGTCGAATCGGGACGGAACACGGTCGGGTCGAGAAAGTCGTCGTCGAGCCGGCGGTAGATCACGTCGACCCGCTTCGGCCCTTGCGTGGTGCGCATGTAGACGAAGTTGTCCTTGACGAACAGGTCTTGCCCCTCGACCAGTTCGACCCCCATCTGCTGCGCCAGGAAGGCGTGCTCGAAGTAGGCGCTGTTGTACATGCCCGGGGTCAGCACCACCACGGTCGGCTCGTTGACCGATGCCGGCGCCACCGCGCGCAGGGTCTCGAGCAGCATGTCGGGGTAGTGCGCCACCGGCTCGACGCGGTGCTGGCTGAACAGTTCAGGGAACAGCCGCATCATCATCTTGCGGTTCTCGAGCATGTAGCTCACGCCGCTGGGCACGCGCAGGTTGTCCTCGAGCACGTAGTAGCTGCCGGTGCCGTCGGCATTGCCGGCGCGCACGATGTCGATGCCGGCGATGTGCGAATAGACGCCGCACGGCACATCGACACCCATCATCTCGGGCCGGAACTGCGCGTTCTTGAAGATCTGGTCGCCAGGGACGATGCCCGCCTTGATGATCTCCTGGTCGTGATAGACGTCATGGATGAACCGGTTCAGCGCCACCACGCGCTGGCGCAGGCCCTTTTCCATCTCGATCCACTCGTGTGACGGAATCACTCTGGGTATCAGGTCGAACGGGATCAGCCGCTCGGTGCCCGAGCCGTCCTCGTCCTTGGCGCCGTACACCGCGAAGGTGATGCCGACACGGCGGAAGATCATTTCCGCCTCTTCGCGGCGCGACTTCATCACGTCGCCGGGTTGTTGTGCCAGCCACTGTTCGTAGCCGCGGTAATGCGCACGCACCTCGGTGCTGGTGGCCTGCATCTCGTCAAAACTTGATCTCATCGGCATCACTCCTCAAGACCAGGGAAGCAACATTCAGGCCATTCGCGCCCCAAAACAGGGCGTCAGGTCGGCGCCCACGGTCCAAGGGGCCTACCCGATCATGCACGCAGTGCGGGTCACGGCAGCGGATCCGGCCGCCAGTGCCAGTACCGGCGAGCCTCGGCACGCTCGCAGATGGCTGGCTGGGCATCGCGGTCGACGCCACTGCGCCAGCTCCACGCGCCACACGACGGGCTGTCGATGCGGGCGATGTTGCGCTCGCGGTAGCGCGCCATCACCTCGTCGGCCGGATGCCCGTAGCGGTTCAGGTGCCCGGCCTGAAACACCGCGACCTGCGGCGCCACCGCGTCCAGAAACGCCGCGGTCGACGACGTCTTGCTGCCGTGGTGAGGCACGATCAGCACCGCACTGCGCAGGGCCTCGGGGCGCTCCCTGAGCAACCGGATTTCCTGCTCGCGCTCGATGTCGCCCGTCAGCAGAGCGCTGCCATCGACCCCCGACGCGCCCTGCGCCATGCCTTGGACTTTCAACACGCACGACATCGCGTTCGAGCGCTGTGTCGACGCATAGTCGCCCTCCGCCGGGTGCAGCACCTCGAAGCGCACGCCATCCCATTCCCAGCGTTGCCCCGCTTCACAGCGGCGCAACGGGATGCCAAGCTGGCGCGCCTGCAGACGCAGGGGATGCGTGTCCTCGATCGAACTCGTCAGCTCGGCGATCGGCAGGCTCTGCAGCAGACTCGACGCCCCACCCACATGATCGCTGTCGCGGTGGCTCAGCATCAGCGTGTCGATGCGCTGCTCGCCCCGCGCGCGCAGCAGCGGCAGCAGCACACGCTGCCCGGCATCGACATCCGGCGCGTACTGCGGGCCGCTGTCGTAGACCAGCAGATGCCGGTGCGTTCGAACGAGCACCGCCGTGCCCTGCCCCACATCGACTGCCACCAGTTCGAACTGGCCAGGCGGCGGCACCTGTTGGGGCGGCAGACACAGCGGCCAGGCCAGCGGCAGCGCCAGAGCCCGCAGACGCCAAGGTAGCGGCATCACCAGCAGCACCGCACCCAACAAGCCTGCCGCTTGCGCCCACCACGGCGCGGCGCCCACCGACCACAGCACGCCCGGCGCACTGGCCAGCCAGCCCAGCCAGGTGGTGAGCAGGGACACGGCGGCCGCGGCCACGTTCCACAGCATCGGCACGATGCACCCCAGCAGCGCCAGCGGCGTGATGACCAGCGTGACCAGCGGGATCGCAATCAGGTTGGCCACGAAGCCGATCAACGACAGCTGCTGAAAGAACACCAGCGTCAGTGGCGCGAGGCCCAGCGTCGCCACCAGCTGGGTGCGCACGCCGCCGACCACGGCGCCCCGCACTGCGGCGAGCGCGCGCCGCCAGGCCGGTAACCCGCCAGGTGCCAGTTCGTCGGGGCCGTGCGATGCGATCTCGGGCGGGGTGGTATCGGCCTGGCCTGACACCATCAACAGGCCCACCGCCGCGAACGACAGCCAGAAACCTGGCTGCAGCAGCGCCCACGGATCGACCAGTGTGACCACGTTGGCTGCGATCAGCAGCACCAGCGGCCAGGGCCAGCGCACACCGGCACTGCGCAGCAGCGTGACCGCCCCCAGCATCCACACCGTGCGTTGCGCCGGCACCCCCCAACCCGAGAACACCGCATAGGCCAGCGCCACCCCGAACCCGCCCCACAGCGCCGCGGTGGGCGCAGGCACCCACGCCATGGCCGACACGCTGCGCCGCCAGCCGGCCCCGAGGAGCACAGCGGCCAGCCAGCCGAACATCGTGACGTGAACCCCACTGACCGACACCAGGTGCGAGATCCCGCTGCGGCGAAACAGCTCCCAATCGTCACGTTCGATCGCCGACTGATCGCCCACCGCCAACGCCGTCAGCACACCGGCCACGCGCGGCTCGGGCACCGCGGCGTCGATGGCATCTCGCGCACGCTGGCGCAGCCGCTCGACCGGATGCGCGACCGCACGATCGATCAGCTGCGGCGCAGGCGCATCGCGCACAGAACCGGTGGCGCGCACACCTTCTTCGAACCAGCGCAGCTCCTGGTCGAAACCGTGCGGGTTGGCCAGGCCGTGCGGGCGGCGCAGGCGAACCGTGAAGCGCCAGCGCTGGCCGGCGCGCAGTTCGAGCTGAGCGGCAGACAGCGTCGAGTCGTCATCGAAGCCGTGGTACCAGCCCAGCGAGACGACCGACGGCACGGCAACCGCCTGCCCACCGAGCGCGGCCTGCTCGACCTCAAAGCGAAACCGCAGCCCGTTGGCGGTGCGCTGCGGCAGGCTGGCAACCACACCGGTGATCTGCAGATCGCGGGCTTCGAGCGTCGCGGGCAGCGCGTCGGCCAGCCTCGCCGATGCACGGCCGCCAGTCACACCGTAGGACAGCAGCGCCAAGCCGACCGCCAGCCCGACGCAGGCCGCCACATCGCGGCGCCAGAAGATCGATGCGGCGAGCAGCGCCCCGAGGGCCATGCAGGCGGCGTACACCCACCATGGCTGCAGTGCGAACTCCCGCAACTGCCATGCGGCACCCACAGGCCATGCCGCAGTCCAGATCGCAAGCCGCCAGCCAGTGCTTGCGGCATGGTCGGCACGGGTGTCAGGCATGCGCTGCAGTGTAGGATTTACGGGTGCTTTTCCCAGCCTTTGGCACCCCCCATGTCTGCACCTTCGTCCGTCTACGACCGCCTGAAAGACCTGGGCATCACCTTGCCGCCGCTGGCCGTTCCTGCGGCGGCCTACCTGCCGTTCGTGCGCAGCGGCAACCTGGTCTTTTTGTCCGGCCACATCGCCAAGCGTGACGGCAAGCCGTGGGTCGGCCAGCTCGGCCTGAACATGGACACCGCCACTGGCCAGCAGGCCGCGCGCGCGGTGGCCATCGACCTGCTGGGTACGCTGCACGCGGCCATCGGCGACCTGAATCGGGTGGACCGCATCGTCAAGGTGATGAGCCTGGTCAACAGCACGGGCAGCTACACCGAGCAGCACCTGGTGACCAACGGCTGCTCGGAACTCCTGGCCGCGGTGTTCGGCGACAAGGGCGCGCATGCGCGCAGTGCCTTCGGCGTGGCACAGATCCCGCTCGGCGCCTGCGTCGAGATCGAACTGATCGCGCAGGTGGCCTGATGACGACCTCGACACTGACAAGCACCCGGCTGCTGCTGGCGATGGCGGCGCTGTGCATCGCAGCGGTCGGCATCGCGCTGGTATCGCAGCATGTGTTCGACATGCAGCCCTGCCCCTGGTGCATCCTGCAACGCCTGATCTACCTGGCCATCGCCGCGCTGTGCCTGATTGGTGCGGCCGTCTCGGCAGGGCTCGTCCGTCAGGGCATCGGCGCCCTGACGCTGCTGCTGGCGATTTCGGGT
This sequence comes from Burkholderiales bacterium PBB1, assembly GCA_002255905.1. Taxonomy (GTDB): domain Bacteria; phylum Pseudomonadota; class Gammaproteobacteria; order Burkholderiales; family Burkholderiaceae_C; genus PBB1. The sequence goes on along the minus strand of NKIN01000002.1, from coordinate 390,059 downwards.
GGCGCGTCGGCGCTGTACCAGGAGCTGGTCGCGTCGAAATCAGCCTCGTGCAACCTGACCTTTGCCGACAAGATCATCAGTGCGCTCGGCCTCGATGGCGCCTTCCCGCCACTGCTACAAGTGACCGCGAACTGCTCGGACGCTGCAGTGTCGGTGCTCGGCGTGTCGTATGCCTACTGGAGTCTGGCGCTGTTCGTCGCGATGGCGTCCGCGTCGATGCGCGTCGTGCTGCGCGCACGCTAGCGAGTCGCCACGCCCGCTCAGGCCGATGCGCTGACCAAGGCGTCGTCGAGCCGGTCGTCCCCCCAGAACATCTCCTGGCCCACGAAGAACGTCGGCGCACCGAAGATGCCACGGGCCTGCGCGGTCTCGGTCTGCTGGCGCAGCTTCAGTTTGTTGGTCTCGGACTGCGCCTGGTCGAGGATCACCTGCGCAGGCAGACCCAATTGGTCGAGCACCTCGGTCACCCGCTTTAGGTCATCGATCTCGCAGTCGTCGACGAAGTTGAGCGACATGATCCGTCGGCAGTAGTCGCCCATCCACGGCTGATCCGCACCGACCAGAGCGACCCGGGCGGGCAGCAGTGACGGGCGTGGAAAAACCGACGGGCGTTGCCACGGCAGGCCGTGCTTGCGGCACTGGCGCGTCATGTCGGTCCAGACGTAATCGCCCTTGGCCTTCTGCAGTACGAAAGGCGAGTTGTTCCAGCCCAGGCTGCGGAAGATCGGCCCCAGCAAGAACGGCTTCCAGCGCACGGCCACATCGCATTTCGCCGCAGCGGCCTCGATGCGCATCACGCTGAGGTAGCTGTAGTTGCTGGCGAACTCGAACCAAAACTCGATTTCACGCACAGGCCATCCCTCCTTCACCCTGGCAGAAGGCGCAGCGCCTTCTGCATCAGATCCTGCGCCCGGCCCTTGCGAGCGCGCTTGCCGGCGTAAGGCAGCAGCGCGGCGCCCTTGAGCACCTCGTCGCGCGCCTTGCCGCCGCGGCCGGTGCCTTCGATGCGCAGCGCCTGCGCGAACACCGCCACGCTGGCCAGCGTGTCCTTGTCTTCCAGACCGATCAGGGTCAGCCCGCGGCCGCCATTGGGTTGCAGCTTCAACTCAGACAGCGCGAACACCAGCATGCGGCCTTGCGCCGACAGGCAAGCCACCTGATCGGCCAGCATGCCCGGCGAGGTGAGCGCCGGGGGCAGCAACTGCTCACCCGCCTCCAGCGTCAGGAACGCCTTGCCGCTGCGCTGGCGCGCCGTGAGGTCGCCCACGCGGGCCAGCAGCCCATAGCCACCGGTGCCCGCCAGCAGCAGTGTCTGCTCGGCGTGGCCCGCGAAATAGTGCGCCGGCTGTGTGCCCGATTCGAGTTCGATCAGCGTGGTGATGGGCTGGCCGTCGCCACGCCCGCCGGGCAGCAGGCTGACCGCGGTCGAATACACGCGACCCGTGCCGTTGGCCGCCGAGCCGAACACCAGCAGCACATCCACGCTGCGGCAGCGGAAGGTGGCCAGGAGCGCATCGCCCGACTTGAACTGCAGGCTCGCCGCTTCGACCTCGTGCCCCTTCAGCGCGCGCACCCAACCCTTGGCGCTGACGACAACCGTCACCGGCTCGTCGATCACCTTGATCTCGACCACCGCCTTCTTCTCGGCCTGGATCAGCGTGCGGCGCGGGTCCTTCTCGAGCGAGCCGAACTGCTTGATGTCGGCCTCGATTTCCTTGATCACCGTACGCTTGAGGGTGCCAGGGTTGCCCAGGATGTCTTCGAGCTTGCCTTGCTCGGAGCGCAGCTCCTTCAGCTCCTGCTCGATCTTGATTGACTCCAGCCGCGCGAGTTGGCGCAGGCGGATTTCGAGGATGTCGTCGGCCTGCCGCTCGCTGAGCTTGAAGTGCTCGATCAGCGCGGGCTTGGGTTCGTCGGCGTTGCGGATGATGCGGATCACCTCGTCGATGTTCAGCAGCACCAGCTGCCGGCCTTCGAGCACGTGGATGCGGTCGAGCACCTTGCCCAGCCGGTGCTGCGAGCGCCGCTGCACCGTCTGCAGGCGGAACGCGATCCATTCGGCCAGCATCTGGCGCAGCGTCTTTTGTGTCGGGCGGCCGTCGGCGCCCACCATCGTCAGGTTGATCGGCGCCGAGCATTCCAGGCTGGTGTGCGCCAGCAGCTGCGTGACGAGGTCGCCTTGCTCGATGCGGCTGGTCTTGGGCTCGAACACCAGGCGCACTGGCGCGTCCTTGCTCGATTCATCTCGCACCGCATCCAGCACGGCCAGCAGCGAGGCCTTCAGCTGCAACTGATCCGCGCTCAGTGCCTTCTTGCCCGCCTTCACCTTCGGGTTGGTCAGCTCCTCGATTTCTTCCAGCACCTTCTGCGCGCTGGTGCCTGGCGGCAGCTCGGTGACCACCAGCTGCCACTGGCCGCGGGCCAGGTCTTCGATCTTCCAGCGCGCACGCACCTTCAGGCTGCCGCGGCCGGTGGCATAGGCGGCACGGATCTCGTCAGCGCTGCTGATGATCTGGCCGCCACCGGGATAGTCGGGGCCGGGGATCAGTTCGGCGAGTTCGTCGTCGGCGAGCTTGTCGTTCTTGATCAGCGCGATCGCCGCCAGCGCCACCTCGCGCAGGTTGTGGCTCGGGATCTCGGTGGCCAGGCCGACCGCGATGCCGCTCGCACCGTTCAGCAGCACGAAGGGCAGCCGACTGGGCAACTGGCGCGGCTCCTGTGTCGAACCATCGTAGTTGGGGATGAAATCGACCGTGCCTTCGTCGATCTCGTCGAGCAGCAGCCGAGAGATGGGCGCGAGGCGCGCCTCGGTGTAGCGCATCGCCGCCGCGCCATCGCCATCGCGCGAGCCGAAATTGCCCTGGCCGTCGATCAGCGGGTAGCGCTGCGAAAAATCTTGCGCCATGCGCACCAGGGCGTCATACGCAGCAGTGTCGCCGTGCGGGTGGAAGCGGCCCAGCACGTCGCCCACCACGCGCGCACTCTTCACCGGCCGGGGCCCGCCCGCGGTCGTGAAGCTGAGCCCCATGCGGTCCATCGCATACAAGATGCGCCGCTGCACCGGCTTCTGGCCGTCGCACACATCGGGCAGTGCCCGGCCCTTGACCACGCTGAGCGCGTACTCGAGGTAGGCGCGCTCGGCGTAATGGGCCAGCGTGATGGCGTCGGTGGGGTCGGCAGCGGAGGGCGTATCGAACAGGTCGTTCATGCGGAGAAAGGAATGCGGAGAGTCAGGCGCTGCACAGGCAGCAGCTCGGCCGGGTTGGCGTCGGCTGAGTCTTGCGACGGGAGACGGAGCAGAAGGTAATGAGGCTGACGCGCTGTGCGGTAGCGGTTTGAATTCTCAAGCCATCAATTGTGAAGCTCGGGCAGGCGTCGGCGCGCGACCAGGAGGACGGGGTGCGTTGCTGGGACGTTCGCAGACTGCAAGACCGTCGTGAACGTCATCAATGCCGCCTGGGTCCGTTTCCGTCATGAGGTCACCGACGAAAAGCGGATGGGCCTGTGACGTGGTGATTGATCGCTACGTGCTGCGAGTACCTAACGAGAATCAGAGTAGCAAGACAGGTTTTGTTCTCGCCTTGCGATTTGGCTGAAGCGCGATAGGGTGACACGCAGCAAGACTCAACTCGAACCCCTGTCGCTCTCTACGCCGCTCTGTCTAAGGCGCCAATGCCCGCGAACAACGCACCCCCGCCTCCGTCCCCTTGGAGGCGGTGGACATCAGACTGCCCCCCCCGCTGGCAAATTGATGAAACCAGGCGCTGGCGGCGCCGGAACTCGAAGCCTGGGTTGAGCTCCAGTAGATACCTGCCAACAGGTTGAGGCCACTGAACTCGACAAGGTTGGATTGCATGTTTTGCAGTGCCGGTACGCCGGCAGTGCCGCACTGAGTCGAGCCATACCCCATTTCACACTGGGCCGGCAGATACCAGTCTGAATAACTGTTGATGGTTGCCGTGCACAACCCGGCGGCATAGTCGGTCGCATTCGTCGCGCCTGGTGATGCGGTAAAGGGACTGGCACCTCCGGACGCCGTGGTGTTATTCGTCATGAATTGGTTGTAGAACACCACGATGTTGCTCGTGTTGCATGAGCCGTCAACGGCTCCATCACACGAAGCGAAAGACGCAGCGCTGAACGGATTCGGATTGGTGTACGTCGACGCAAAACCAGCGCTGAACGACACGTACGTGGGAGAGGCGCTGAAACGGGTGGACGTTTCATCGACTCCAGGGAGGACGTCGTAGCTGGCATCAGTTGAGCCTGTACCGCCCGATCCGTTCGATGACCAGACGATCCCGTTGGGGTAGGCCGCGGCCTGATCCGACGTGGCGGCAACTTTTCCGCCAACACTCGCGCTGGTCGGCGTGGTGTCATCGAACGCATACACGTAGCCACCCTGATGGATACAGCCATAACTCAACACCACGGCATGGCTGGAAACGGTGTTGGTGTTATCTCCGGCGACCTGAATGGTGCCGGGCAGGGGCGCTGTTCCGACCGAGCAGGGGCTGGTGCCGTCAGACGATGCCGTCGATCCGGGTGTGATGGAGATGGTGCAACTGCTGCTCGCGGTCAGCGTGCTCCCGCAGTTGCTGGAACTGGTCGTGCCGGCGGGCCAGGTTGGAAAAGACACAGCGACATTGATCGCGGTGTCGCTGCCTGTGTTGGTCACGGTTATCGAGCGTGCCGCTCCGGATGAGGGTGTTCCGCCGATACCGTATTCCGTCAGCCCCGTCACGCTGAGGGCCATACTGCTGACGCTGATGGCCAGCGTGGTCTGCGGCAGCGGAGGCGGCGAAGAAGGCGGTGAACTGGAGGAGCCACCACAACCGGTGGTCAATACCATCCAAGCACCAATGAGCGCGGCAGAAGCAAGATTTTTTGTAGTCATACATCGTCCACGGTGGTTGATCGATCGGGCTGGGCTGCTGCGGATTCTTGTCCGAGTGTGGGCGTGTGGTCCGAGGCAGTTTCGGGCGTGAGCGGGGAGCGTTGCCCGATGGCTTGGGCGCCTCGGTCGAGCGGCGAGGTCGATCACCTCCGTCGAGGCTCAAACATCCACATCGACTTCATCCCCATGCAGCTCCATCAGATCGCGCCGCGCCTGGGCTTCGCCCTTGCCCATCAGCTTGGTCAATGAATCAACGGTGGCGGCGAAGCCCAGGTCACCGAAGGCGATCGGCAGCAATCGGCGGGTTTCGGGGTTCAGCGTGGTGTCCCACAGCTGCTCGGCGTTCATCTCGCCCAGTCCCTTGAAGCGGCTGATGCTCCAGGCGGTTTCGCGGCAGCCTTCCTTGCGCAGTCGGTCGAGCGTGGCGTTGAGTTCGCCTTCGTCGAGCGCGTAGATCTTGGCAGCGGGCTTCTTGCCGCGGGCCGGCGCATCGATGCGAAACAGCGGCGGCTTGGCGATGTACAAGTGGCCGGCTTCGATCAGCTTCGGGAAGTGGCGGAAGAACAGCGTCAGCAGCAGCACCTGGATGTGCGAGCCATCGACGTCGGCGTCGCTCAGGATGCAGACCTTGCCGTAGCGCAGGTTGCTCAGGTCGGGTGTGTGGCCATCGGCATAAGGGCCGGCGCCATGCGGATCGACGCCGATGGCGACGGCGATGTCGTGGATCTCGTTGTTGGCAAACAGCCGGTCGCGCTCGACCTCCCACGAATTGAGCACCTTGCCGCGCAGCGGCAGGATCGCCTGTGTCTCCTTGTTGCGGCCCATCTTCGCGCTGCCACCGGCCGAATCGCCTTCCACGAGAAACAGCTCGTTGTGCAACAGATCGCGGCTTTCGCAATCGGTCAGCTTGCCAGGCAGCACGGCCACGCCCGAGCCTTTGCGCTTCTCGACCTTCTGGCTCGCGCGCTGGCGCGTTTGCGCCTGCTTGATCACGAGCTCGGCGAGCTTCTTGCCGTGCTCCACGTGCTGGTTCAGCCACAGCTCCAGAGGCGGCTTGATGCAGCCCGACACCAGGCGCAGCGCATCGCGGCTGTTCAGACGCTCCTTGATCTGGCCCTGAAACTGTGGGTCGAGCACCTTGGCGCTCAGCACGAAGCTGGCGCGCGAAAACACATCATCGGGCATCAGCTTCACGCCCTTGGGCAGCAGGCTGTGCAAATCGATGAAGCCCTTGATCGCGCCGAACAACCCGTCCTTCAAACCCGATTCGTGCGTGCCGCCGTTGACGGTGGGGATCAGGTTCACATAGCTCTCGCGCACCGGCGCACCGTCTTCGGTGAAGGCGACGCACCAACTGGCGCCCTCGCCCTTGGCGAACTGCTCGGACTCGGAGCCGTCGGCGAACTGCTCGCCCTCGAACAGCGGGATCAGCGGATCGGCGGTCAGCGTCTGCATCAGGTAGTCGCGCAGGCCGCCCTGGTACTGCCAGGTTTGCACTTCCCCTGTTTTCTCCACGGTCAGCGACACGCGCGCACCCGGCATCAGCACGGCCTTGCTGCGCAGCAGATGCGTCAGGTCGGCACGCGGCAGGTCGGTGCTTTCAAAGTAACGGGCGTCGGGCCAGGTGCGCACGCTGGTGCCGCTTTTGCGGTCGCCTGAACTGGTCGACAGCACGGCCTTGCGCAACACGAGCGGCTCGATCACGTCGCCATCGGCGAAGGCCAGCTGGGCCACCTGGCCGTCGCGAAACACCGTCACCTCCAGCCGCTTCGACAGCGCGTTGGTGACGCTGACGCCCACGCCATGCAGCCCCCCCGAAAAGCTGTAGGCCCCGCCCGAGCCCTTGTCGAACTTGCCGCCCGCGTGCAACTGGGTGAACACGATCTCGACGACCGGGCGCTGCTCTTCGGGATGCAGGCCGAACGGGATGCCGCGGCCGTCGTCGTGCACGCTGACCGAGCCGTCGGTGTGCAGCGTCACGTCGATGCGCTTGCCGTGGCCGGCCAAGGCTTCGTCGGCGGCGTTGTCGATCACCTCTTGCACGATGTGCAGCGGGTTGTCGGTGCGGGTGTACATGCCCGGCCGCTGCTTGACCGGTTCGAGGCCCTTGAGCACACGGATCGAGGCTTCACCGTACGTGGCGGGGCTGGCAGAGGCAGGGCGGGTGGGGGTTCGTGCAGGAGGGCGGGTGACCATGGCGGCGGATTGTAGGGAGCGGGTTTGCGGTGCCGCCGGCACGCACAGCGAGCTGAGCCCGGCCGGGTGATCTACATTGCCGCACCCGCTGTCACAACGCCTCATGACCGATCCGTCCACGCCAGAGAAGCACCTGCCGTCCGCCCACACAGGCCTCGCGGCGTCGGAGTGGGTGCAGCGCTGGTCGCATCTGGTGGCAGCGGGCAGCAGCGTGCTGGACGTGGCTTGCGGCAGCGGTCGCCACACCCTCTGGTTCTGCGATCGGGGTTGCACCGTGACCGCGGTCGATCGCGACGCCTCGGCGCTTGCAGGCCTGCAGCACATGGCACCCAGCGTGCGCACCGTGCAAGCTGACCTCGAAGGACAACCCTGGCCCTTGCCCGGGACAACCTATTCGGCCGTGGTGGTGACCCACTACCTGTGGCGCGCGCTGCTGCCTGACATCGCCCGCAGCGTCAGCACGGCGGGGGTCTTGATCTACGAAACCTTTGCCGACGGGAACGCCAGCGTCGGCAAGCCCTCCAACCCCGACTTTCTGCTGCGCCCCGGCGAGCTGTTGCATTTCGCAGCGACACACGGCCTGCGCGTGGTGGCCTACGAAGATGGTTTTTGCAATCAACCCGATCGTTTCATCCAGCGCCTGGTGGCAGTTCGCCCGTCGACCCGCGACGCCGGCACGCAGCGCCATCTGCTGCAGCCCGTGAACCCTCCCCGCGCCAGCTAAAATCGAGAGCTTGCAAGGAATTCCCATGAAACCGATCACTGGCAGCATCGTCGCGCTGGTCACGCCGATGCACGAGGACGGCAGCGTCGACTACGACACGCTGCGCAGCCTGATGGACTGGCACATCGCCGAGGGCACGGATTGCATCGGCGTGGTCGGCACCACCGGCGAGTCCCCGACGGTGTCGGTGGAGGAGCACTGCGAAATCATCCGCGTCGCGGTCGAACATGCGCGCGGCCGCATTCCGATCATGGCCGGCGCCGGCGGCAACTCCACGCGCGAGGCGATCGAGCTGACCCGGTTCGCGAAGGACGTCGGCGCCGACTGCGTGCTGTCGGTCGTGCCGTACTACAACAAGCCATCGCAGGAAGGCATCTACCAGCACTTCAAGGCGATTGCGGAAGCGGTCGACACGCCGATCGTGCTGTATAACGTGCCCGGCCGCACGGTGGCCGACATGCAACCTGAAACCACGCTGCGGCTGGCACAACTGCCCGGCATCGTCGGGGTGAAGGAAGCAACCGGCAACATCGAGCGCGCGGCATGGCTGATCAAGCACGCACCGCCCGGCTTTTCGATCTACTCCGGCGACGATCCAACCGCCATTGCGTTGATGCTGCTGGGCGGACACGGCAATGTCAGCGTCACGGCGAACGTTGCGCCGCGGGCGATGCACGAGCTTTGCGTCGCGGCAATGGCAGGCCAGGCGCGCGAAGCCACCGCGATACACCTGCGCTTGCTGCCATTGCACAAGCACCTGTTCACAGAACCCAGCCCGGCGCCGACCAAGTGGGCGCTGTCCCAGTTGGGCCGTTGCAAGAACACCTTGCGGCTGCCACTGCTGCCGCTGACCCCAGCGGGCGTGGCCACCGTGGGCGCGGCCATGCGTGATGCGGGCTTGTTGTGAGCGGCCGTCGCCGGTCGCCTGCACCACCTGAGATGTCCCTTCTTTCGCCATCGGCGATCAATGGGCTGCGCGGCTGCTGCGCCGCCGCCAACCCCACGGAGATGAACAACGTGACAGAAACGAAACCAGCCCGTTCCGGCACCGTATCGATCAGCGGCTTGCGCGCCCGACGCATCGCCACCTCGGTGGTGGTGATCGGCTTGGCAGGCTGCACCTCCGTGGGCAGCCTGTTCAAGGGCGACAAGGTCGACTACCGCGCCCAATCGGCGCAGACCCAGGGCCTCGAAGTGCCTCCAGATCTGACACAGCTGGCCCGCGACACCCGCTACAAGCAAGATGGCTCGGGTGTGGTGAGCGCGACCACTTACCAGCCACCATCGTTTGGCGCGCCCACCTCCGGTGGTGCGAATGCACAGGGGGTGGTGCCGAACACAGACCCGAACGTGACCATCGAGCGCAGCAGCAACGACCGCTGGATCGTCACCGCGCTGACCCCTGAGCAGGTCTGGCCCAAGCTGAAACAGTTCTGGGGGGAGCGCGGGTTCACCCTCGCGGTCGAACAGCCCGACGTCGGTGTGATGGAGACCGACTGGAACGAAAACCGCTCCAAGATCCCGCAGGATTTCATCCGCTCGACGATCGGCCTGGTCTTCGATTCGGCCTGGGACAGCGGCGAACGCGATCGTTACCGCACTCGCGTGGAACGGACCGAGAAAGGCACCGAGATTTTCATCAGTCACCGGGGTGCTGTCGAAGTGTTGGTCGGCGCGAACAAGGAAAGCAGCACCTGGCAGCCGCGCGCGGCCGATCCGGAACTCGAAGCCGAGATGCTGCGCCGCCTGTTGCTCAAGCTCGGCGCGCAGGAAGAGCGTGCGACGGCACTCGTGGCCCCCGGCGAGGCGCCACCACCGCGTGCCCGCTTGCTGCAGGGCACCGCAGGTACCGTTGAAGTGGACGACGATTTCGATCGTGCATGGCGCCGGGTGGGTCTGGCGCTCGACCGCAGTGGTTTCGCGGTCGAGGACCGTGATCGGACGCAGGGCTTTTATTACGTGAGCTACACCGACCAGAAGGAAGCGCCCACGAAGCAGGAACCGGGTCTGCTCAGCAAGCTGCTGAGCTTTGGCAGCAGTGACAGCGACAAGAAGGACGCCAAACAGGTCGTCCGCTACCGGGTGCAGGTCAAGGGCGAAGGCCAGCGCAGCAAAGTCACCGTGCAGAACTCCGAGGGCGGCGCACCGGACAGCGGAGTCGCTGCGCGACTGGCTCAACTGCTGGTGGACGATCTGAAGTAATCGCGACGACCTGGGCGGGGCTGTGCGGGTATCGGCAGCCCGGTCGGGATGCCCCGCTGGCAATCCATCGAATCTGCCCACGAAAAAGCCGCCCGAAGGCGGCTTTTTCATTTCGGCGTGAACCGATTACTTCTTCATGGCGTCCTTGGCGGCGTCGGCTGCCTTGGCAGCGGCGTCCTTGGCAGCATCGGCGGCAGCAGTCGCTGCAGCGGCGGTCGCGTCAGCAGCACCGCTGGCGGCGCTCATCGTGGCATCGGCGGCAGCCGAGGCAGCCGTGTCGACAGCCGACGCAGCGGCAGCGGACACTTCAGCGATGGCCGGGGCAGCAGCCGAAGCAGCCGCTTCGACGGCCGGAGCGACTTCTTCTTTCTTGCCGCAAGCGGAAAGAGCAACAGCGGCAACCAGAGCGGCCAGCACGAGCGACTTGTTCATATGCATCCTCAATCAAAAAAGGTCGATGAAAATAAAAAACCAGAGTGACCGCCTGAACGGACACAACCCCAAAACTCAGGAGCTGAAGGGTGGGAAACCCTCACGCTGCAGCCCACTAGTATATGCCGCGGCTGCCAAAAGATTCACAAACCGAGCGTGCTCGACGGGAAGGCTTCGACGGATCGTTGCAGCAGCGCGTCAAGCCGCTCGCGCTCGTGCACGGCGTCGGCCAGCTCTGTTGACAGCGACCCACGCCAACGCTCGGGATCGATCAACCGAAGCGTCACACAGCCCGGGGCCAGCAAGACGCAGGGCAGCGGCGAGACATGCGATTCGTCAGGTGTTCGGCAGTGCACGACATGCGAGCGCTGTCGCCGCCATTGCACCCACCGCGGATGCTGCCGCTGGAGGCTGTCGTAGCTGGAGGCGAGCACGGTGCACCGGCGGTGCGGCAGCGCCCACTGCGACAGGTGCTCGACCATCTGCACATCATTGAGCGGCCAGTCGGCAAAGTCGCTGTCGCACATCCAGATGTCGCGCGTGCCTGCCGCGGCAATCTGCGCAAAGGCCGAACGCACCCCCGCATGAAACTGGGCTCGGGTTTCGATCAGGACATGCGTGGGCAGACTCATGACTCAAGCTCCTGTTGGCAAACGTCTCACGGCCGGCTTTCAGTTTCGTGCCGAACCGTCGGCAGCCCGCAACCACCCTTGAAACACCCACGATTGCAGCAGTTCCTGCGCCTGCGGGCTGAGCGCTGCGACGTCGTTTTCGTCGAGTGTTCTACCGTCTGCGAGACGGCGCATCAAGCGGGCATCGCGGCCTGAGGCCACGAACGACTCCCCGTTGATGAAGACATGCCGGTCGTCGTACAGCATGCGGCTACGCCGATCGAGCGCCACGGCACAGCCACCCGACAGCGCCTGCGCCGGCTCGAACCAGGTTTGTGGCTTGGGCTCACTGAGCCATTCGCCCAAGGCACAGTCCAGGGATGACGGGTCATCGGCCACGCGCCTGACGGCCTCGGCAGCAAACTCGGCCAATCGCACAGGGATGCGTGCCGGTTGATCCGTGGCAGCTTGCGCCACGTCGCGGTAGCGTGCCCCCTGACCCTCATCGTCATCGGCGCCATCGAGCATGCGCTGCAGCACCTGCCTGCCGACCTCGTCGCGCGTGGGCGCTCGAAAACCGATCGAAGCGGTCAGACACTCACCATCGGCCATCCCTTCGTGGGCCCAGCCCGGTGGCAGGTACAGCATGTCCCCGGCATCGAGCACCCATTCCATTTCAGGCTCGAAGTTCGCCAAGAGCTTCAGCGGCATGTCGGGCACCAGCTCGGGTCGCGTGACGCGGCTGACACGCCATCGACGTCGACCCGCCAGCTGGAGCAAAAAGACATCGTAGGAATCGATGTGCGGGCCGACACCGCCGCCATCGGTGGCATACGAGATCATCAGATCATCGAGCCGCGCGTCGGATGCAAACCGGAAGCGCGACAGCAGGCGATGCGCCGCCGGCAGATGCAGATCGACGCCCTGCACCAGCAGCGTCCAGTCGGGTCGGGCGAGCGGAGGCAACTGGCGCCGGGTGAAGGGCCCATGGCGCAGCGACCATCGGCCAGCGCGGCGTTCGATCAGCCGAGACTCCACGCCTTCGGTGGCAACCAACGCGAACATCGCCGCGCGATCGAGTGTCGGCTCGGCGCCCGGCAGCGCCTGGCGGATCAGCAAAGGCTTCTTCTGCCAATGACGGCGCATGAAGGTCTGCGGGCTGAGCCCGCCCAGCAGCGGTGTGGCGATGTCGATGGTCATGCGCAGGATTGTCCATGGGCCGCACCGATCGGGCAGGCTGGCTCGCCCCAAGGCGCCGTCATGCGTGTGCGATCATTTCTCGATGCACATCCAATCCCCTTGCGTCGTCGCCCTCACCTGGCGGCTCGAAGATGCCCAAGGCCAGCTGATCGACGAACTGGCACAACCGGTGGAATTCTTCTATGGCGGGCTCGACCTGCTCGAACAGGTCGAAGCGGCCATCCGCGACCAGACCATCGGCTTCGAAGCCTCGCTGCACCTGGAGCCCGAACAGGCTTTCGGCGACTACGACGCCTCGCTGGTGTTTTTCGAAGAGCGCTCCGTGTTCCCTGATGGCATCGAAGTCGGCATGCAGCTGGAAGGCGTGCCCCAGGGCGCCGTGACGCCTGACATGCCGGATGACGTGCTTTACACCGTCACCGAGGTGTACCCGACCCATGTCGTGCTTGATGGCAACCATCCGCTGGCCGGGCGCGCGCTGCGCATCCATCTGAAGGTGCAGGACGTGCGAGTCGCCAGCGCCGACGAGATCGCAGCGGGCACCGTGGGGCAGCCGGCCTTCAGCGTGCTCAACGCGATGCCGCCAGGCCCGCACCTGCACTAGCCCGCTGCAGCGGCGTCAGCGCACGCCGGTCGACCCGAAGCCACCGGCACCGCGATCAGACGCGTCGAACCCATCGACACGCCGAAAGCTCGCCTGCACCACCGGCACGATGACCAACTGCGCGATGCGCTCCATCGGCTGTACGGTGTAGGCCGTCTGGCCGCGATTCCAGCAGCTGACCATCAACGGGCCCTGGTAGTCCGAATCAATCAACCCGACCAGATTGCCCAGCACGATGCCGTGCTTGTGGCCCAACCCCGAACGCGGCAGGATCACCGCGGCCAGCCCCGGATCGGCGATGTGGATCGCCAGACCGGTGGAGATCAATTGCGTCTGGCCAGGCTCGATCCGCAAGGGCTCATCGAGGCAGGCGCGCAGGTCCAGCCCTGCGCTGCCGGGGGTGGCGTAGGCAGGCAGCGCATCGGCCATCCGCAGGTCGAGCAGCTTCACATCGATCGTTGTCATGGGTGTGTTTCCGTGGAGGGGAGCCGCTGCGCGATGTCAGCGATGAGCCAGCGGGCCAGTGTCAGCTTGTCGGCTGGTGGCAGGTCACGATGCCCTCGCGCATCGACCAGCACCAGTGCGTTGTCGTCACGCCCGAAGGTCGCCGGGCCCAGGTTGCCGACGATCAATGGGATCTGCTTGCGCTCGCGTTTCTCACGCGCATGCTTCAGCAGGTCATGGCTCTCGGCTGCGAAGCCGACACAGAACGGATGGCCGGCCACCAGCGCCTGCTGGGCCACCGCAGCCAGGATGTCGGGGTTTTCGGTCAGCCCTAAGGTCGGCGCCACCTTGCTGCCGTTCTTCTTGATCTTCTGCTCGGCCAGGGTGGCAGGGCGCCAGTCGGCCACCGCCGCAGTGGCGATGAACACATCGTGGCTCGGCGCCAGGGGCACCACCGCATCGGCCATTTGCAAGGCGGTGCGCACATCGATGCGCCGCACACCGCGGGGTGTGGCCACATGCACGGGCCCGGCCACCAGCGTGACCTCGGCGCCCGCCTCGGCCGCCGCCCGCGCAATCGCAAAGCCCATCTTGCCGCTGGACAGGTTGGTAATGCCGCGCACCGGATCGATCGGCTCGAAGGTGGGGCCGGCCGTGATCAGCACGCGCTTGCCGGCGAGCGGCTTCGGTCGAAAAAAGCCGATCAGCTCCTCCAGCAACTGCTCGGGTTCGAGCATGCGGCCATCGCCCACTTCGCCGCAGGCTTGCGCGCCACTGTCCGGGCCCAGCAGATGGGTGCCATCGGCGCGCAACTGGGCCGCGTTGCGCTGCGTGGCCGGGTGCGACCACATCTCGCGGTTCATCGCCGGGGCGATCAGCAGCGGGCAGGTGTCCATCGGGCGTGCCAGGCAGAGCAGACTCAGCAGATCGTCGGCACGGCCATGCAGGAGCTTGGCCATGAAATCGGCGCTGGCCGGCGCCACCAACACCGCATCGGCGCCACGCGTCAGGTTGATGTGCGCCATGTTGTTCGCGTTGCCATCGACATCTCGCGCGTCCCAGGTGCTGGTGAACACCGGGCGCCCCGACAGGGCCTGCATCGTCACCGGGGTGATGAACTGCTCGGCCGCTTCGGTCATGACCACCTGCACCGTCGCACCGGCCTTGACCAGCGCACGCGCCAGTTCGGCTGCCTTGTAGCAGGCGATGCCGCCCGAGAGGCCGAGCACGATGTGCTTGCCGGAGAGATCGCCAGCAATGTCGGTGGTCACAGCAGGGGTTGGGTCAGTGAGTGAGGTCATCGTGGGCACCGTGGCGCTTTCAAAGTGGTTTCCAGGCCCGGCCGGATTGCCGCAAGTTGAACAACACGCGCACTGCCTTGCCGTAGATCTGCTCGTGCGGCAGAAAGCCCCATTCGCGCGAGTCGGCAGAGGCGTCGCGGTTGTCGCCCAGCATGAGGTAGTGGCCAGCCGGAACAGTACACCGCCAGTCGCCCGCGCGCGGCGATTGGCAGTGCGCGGCCAGCCCCGCATCATCGAGATTCAGCGGCGTGCGGCCCAGGATGAAGGGGTTGATCTTCAACACCCGAGAGGGCGCGGCCGCGGTTTCGAGGACCATCCATTGGCCGCGATCCTCGTCGGACCGCCGCACCTGCAGAGACGGCAGTTGATCGTCTTCGAGCATCTCCGCCTGCGGCGCTTCGGCGTTGATGGCCACGACCCCGCCGGCAAACGACACCACGTCTCCCGGCATGCCCACCAGCCGCTTCACATAGAACTGCGACACATCGTGTGGGTAGCGGAAGACGACCACATCGCCCCGCTGTGGCTGCCCCCACTCGATGGCGGTGTTGGTGAACGGCAGCCGGGGCCCGTAGGCCAGGTGATTGATCAGCAGATAGTCACCGATGCGCAGCGTCGGCTCCATCGAGCCCGAAGGCACGCTCGGCCAGTCGGCCACGGCCACCCGGCAGGTGAAGATCAGCACCACGACCACAAACAACTCGGTGCCCAGACTGGCCCACAGCGGCCGCCTCAGCGGCGGCTCGGCCATGCGCCGCAACTTGCGACGCCATGCCCAGCGGCAGGCGCCGGTGGCGACCATCACGCCAAACAGGAATTCGTTGTTGGACAAGCCGATTTGCATGGTGCGCGGTCAAAAACGATGCGGATTATGGTCGGCCATCACGCCCGCCACCTCCTGCAACCTTCCATCTCGGTGTGGGGCTGATTGTTGGGGGTGCACCTGGCAAGCAGGTCCGGCAACACAATGCGCGGAAAGGTTCGGGTGTCCGGGCCGACGTACGCAGATGGAGCGTTACCGATGAATCCCTCCGCGCCACGCGCCGCGACTGAAGCCGCTCCGAGACTGGTGCAATTGCATCGACGGGACCCAGCCGAAGTTCGTCGCGAACTCATCGAGGGCCTGAATGCAGCGCAGGCCGCCACGTCGCCCAAGTTTCTTTACGACGCACTGGGCTCGTTGCTGTTCGAGGCCATCACCGCGCTGCCGGAGTACTACCCCACCCGCACCGAAGCCAGCATCCTGTCTGCCCATGCGACGGCGATTGCGCAAGCGGTCGGCACGGGTGGCACCCTGGTCGATCTGGGGGCGGGCAACTGCGCGAAGGCCTTGCGGCTGATCCCGTCGCTGCAACCCGAGCGCTATGTCGGCGTCGATATTTCGGTGGACTGCCTCGAGCAAGGTCTGGCGGACGTCCAGCATCAGCATCCGCAGTTGGAAGTGCTGGGCCTGGGGCTCGATTTCGCCAGCACGCTGGCCCTCCCGACCGACACCCTGCGCGGTCGGCCGGTGTTTTTCTACCCTGGTTCGAGCATCGGCAATTTCACCCCTGAACAGGCTGCGGTGTTTCTGACCAGCGTTCGGGGACAGTCGCGCGACGGCGGGCTGCTGATCGGCGTCGACCTCGTCAAGGACAGCGAATGGCTGGAGCCGGCCTACGACGATGCCCTGGGCGTGACGGCCGCATTCAACCTCAACCTGCTGCGCCATCTGAACCGGCTGATCGACAGCGATTTCGATCCACGCGACTGGCGCCATGTCGCGTACTTCAACCGCAGCGCCTCACGCATCGAGATGCACCTCGAAGCGCGGCGCACACTGGTGGTGCGATTGCCGCAGGGCGAGCGGACCTTCGAAGCCGGCGAGCGGCTGCACACCGAAAATTCGTACAAGTACTGCATCGAGGGCTTCGCTGAGCTGCTGCAATCGGCAGGGTTCACGCGCAGCCGCTGCTGGGTCGACGCACAGAGCTGGTTTGCCGTGTTCTGGGCGCAGGCCTGAGCGGGAAAACGCGTGCACTGAAGCACGGTTGCCTGCACGGCCTTTCATCAATTTTCAGTAATTACTGAATTTTCGATAGAATTTCGGTTACAGCAGCTCGGCGCTCACGTTCGATGCAAGACCCTCCCGGCACCTCGCCCCTCTCTCCGCTCGTGCGCAGCTTTGTCAGCCACTTCGGCGAGATGGGCAGCCGCTGGGGCATCAACCGCACCGTCGGTCAGATCTACGCGCTGATCTTCGTCTCGCCCCGCCCGCTGAACGCCGATGACATCGGCGAGTCGCTCGACTTCTCGCGTTCCAACGTGAGCATGGGTCTGAAGGAGCTGCAGGCGTGGCAACTGGTGCATCTGCGCCATCTGCCCGGCGACCGCCGCGAATACTTCGAAGCCCCGACCGACGCCTGGGAGATCTTTCGCACCCTGGCGGAGGTGCGCCGCCGCCGCGAGATCGAGCCGACCTTGTCAATGCTTCGCAATGCGCTGCTCGACGAAGCAACAACCGACGAGGATCGCATCGCCCAGCAGCGCATGAAAAGCATGCATGATCTGATCGAGCTGATGACGACCTGGTTCGACGACGTGCAGCGCATGGACCAGAAAACCCTCGCCCAGTTGATGAAGATGGGATCGAAAGTGCAGCGTTTGCTCCAACTCACCGGCAAGGCAAAAGCAGCCGCCGGTGGCAAGTCACCTTCCTGAAAGGCAGTCAGTCGATGGACGCGTTGATCCTCGCCCGCATGCAGTTCGCTGCAAACATCACTTTCCACATCCTGTTCCCGACGATCACGATCGCCCTGGGCTGGGTGCTGCTGTTTTTCCGCTGGCGCTGGCTGGCGACCCGCGACACCGCCTGGCTGGCGGCATACCGCTTCTGGACCAAGGTGTTCGCTCTGAGCTTCGCGCTGGGCGTGGTCAGTGGCATCACGATGAGCTTCCAGTTCGGCACCAACTGGCCCGGGTTCATGGAGAAGGCGGGCAACGTGGCAGGCCCGCTGCTGGGCTACGAGGTGCTGACGGCCTTCTTTCTGGAGGCCGGCTTCCTGGGCGTGATGCTGTTCGGCCATGGCCGGGTGAGCGAACGCATCCACATGATGGCGAGCTTCTTCGTCGCCTTTGGCACCACCGTCAGTGCGTTCTGGATCCTGGCGCTGAATTCGTGGCTGCAGACGCCCGCGGGCCACGAAATCATCGACGGCGTCTTTCACGTGGTGAGCTGGGCCGAAGTCATCTTCAACCCGTCGTTCCCGTACCGCTTCGCGCACATGCTGCTGGCGTCTGCGTTGACCTGCTCATTTCTGCTGGCCGGCCTGAGTGCGTGGCAGCTGCTGCGCGGCGCGGCCGAGCGCTCGGCGCCGAAGATCCTGCGTGTCGGGCTGACGTTGGCGGCGGTGGTGATCCCGGTGCAGATCATGGTCGGTGACATGCACGGCCTGAACACCCTGGAACACCAGCCGCAGAAGATTGCCGCGATGGAAGGCATTTGGGAGACCGAGCGCGGTGCCCCACTGCTGCTGTTCGCCTGGCCGGATGCTGAAACACGCAGCAACAAGTACGAAATCGCGATCCCGCGCATGGCCAGCCTGATCCTCACGCATGACAAGGAAGGCGAAATCAAGGGGATCAACGAATTCGGGGACATGCACCCACCGGTGGCGCCGGTGTTCTGGGCGTTCCGGGTGATGGTGGGTACCGGTGTGCTGATGCTCGCGGTCAGCTGGGCTGGCTGGTGGATCTCCCGCCGCGCGCAATGGCAGGCCGAGCGTCTGCCCAGGGCGCTGCTCTGGGTGCTGGCCGGCATGACCTTTTCAGGCTGGGTCGCCACGGTGGCGGGTTGGTACGTCACGGAAATCGGGCGTCAGCCCTTCATCGTCTTCGGTCTGCTGCGCACTGCCGACGTGGCCTCCACCACAGTCACCTCGTCCATGATCGGACTGAGCCTTGCGATGTATCTGACGCTGTATGCGGCGTTGATCGTCGCGTACGTGGCGGTGCTGAAGTACATGGCCGAGAAGCCGGAAGACGTGATCGAGTCGAACGCGCTCGAAGAAGCCGAAGGCCGCGCTGCCCAGGCGCTGGTCGGAGGCAACGCATCATGAATTTCGATACCGCGCTGCCGGTGATCTTCATGGCGCTGATGGGTATCTCCATGCTGATCTACGTGATCAGCGATGGCTACGACCTCGGCGTCGGCCTGTTGATGCCACGGGCTACCGCCGAAGAGAAGGATGTGCTGATTGCATCGATCGGCCCGTTCTGGGACGCCAACGAAACCTGGTTGGTGCTGGGCATCGGGATCCTGCTGGTCGCCTTCCCGAAGGCGCATGGCCTGGTGCTCTCGCAGCTTTACCTGCCTGTCACACTGATGCTGATCGGCCTGACACTGCGCGGCGTCGCGTTCGATTTCCGCGTCAAGGCCAAGTCCAGCGCCAAGCCGCTCTGGGACCGTCTGTTCTTCGCCGGCTCGATGCTGGCGTCGCTCTCGCAAGGGTGGATGCTGGGTCGCTACATCAGCGGCTTCGGCGAGGGCTGGAACTACCCGGTGTTCGCCGCGGCCATTGCGTTGGCACTGCCGGCGGCCTACGCGCTGCTGGGCGCGGCCTGGCTGGTGATGAAGACCGAAGGCGAATTGCAATTGAAGGCCATCGGCTGGGCCAAGCTGGCCTGGGGGCCGGTGGTGATCGGCATGGTGCTGATTTCGCTCGCCACGCCGTGGATCAGCGCGACCGTGCGCGAGCGCTGGTTCGCGCTGCCCGAGATCATTGCGCTGATGGTCATTCCGATCGCCACCGGGATCGCACTGATCACGGCCCGGAAGGTGCTCGACAAGGCCATCGTGCGCACCACACTGTGCTGGCTGCCGTTTGCCGCGTTGATCGCTGTCTTCGTGCTCGGCTTCATCGGGCTGGCCTACAGCATCTACCCGTTCGTCGTGATCGACCGGCTGACGATCTGGCAGGCGGCCAGCAGCACCCCGGCGCTGAAGGTCATCCTCGCCGGGGTGTGCATTTCGGTGCCGGCCATCGCGGCCTACACCGTGTTTTCGTACAAGGTGTTCTGGGGCAAGGCCACGGCACTGCGCTACGCCTGAATCAGGTTCATGCCGCAGCGCGCTGACGGGCGCTGCGGCACGGCTCGCCTCACGAGGTTTTTTCTTTCGCACGCCGCTGGCGCAGCGCTTCGTACAGGCACACGCCGCTGGCGACCGACACGTTCAGGCTCTCCACGGCGCCGCACATCGGCAGGCTGACGAGTTCGTCGCAGGTCTTGGCCGTCAACTGCCGCATGCCCGCGCCTTCGGCACCCAGCACCAGCGCGACGGGGCCGCTCAGGTCGATGTCATACAGCGACTGCGTTGCGGTGTCCGATGTGCCAATGACGCGGATGTTGCGGTCTTTCAACTCGTTGAGCGTGCGCGCGAGGTTGGTCACCATGAAGTACGGCACCGTGTCAGAAGCCCCGCTGGACACCTTGGCCACCGTCGCGTTGACGCCTACCGCGTGATCCTTGGGCGCGATCACGGCATGCGCGCCAGCACCGTCGGCCACACGCAGGCAGGCCCCCAGGTTGTGCGGGTCGGTGATGCCGTCGAGCACCAGCAGCAGCGGGTTGCCTTCGAGGGCATCGAGTTCATCGAGCGTGTCGTCGATCGAGCGGCTCAGCGCCACCGGCTCGACCCGTGCCACCACGCCCTGGTGGCGATGCGTGCCGCACAGCTTCTGCAGCCGGGCGTCGTCGCTGTCGATCAGCTTGGAGCCGGCGGCCGTGGCGCGCTCGATGAACTGGCGCATGCGTTGGTCGCGGCGGGAGGTGTCGACATGGATCTCGACGACGGATTTCGGCGTGGTCTTCAGCCGGACATTGACGGCATGGAAGCCGAACAGGATCTTGTTGCTCATCGGCCGATGGTACCGGGTGGGGTCGGCGCGACTGGCCGCCTCGTCATGACGGCTTCAGCAGCCAGGCTGCCGTCATCACCACACCGATCAGCACCGGCTGATGCAGCATGTAGAAGCTCAGGCTCCAGCGACCCAGCACGGCCAGCGGCCGGCTGGGCTGCTGCAGCGCTGCAGGCACTGCACCGCTCAACCACGCTGGCCGATGGCGCAGCATCCATCGTCCTGCTGCCATGCCCCACAACGCCACACCGAGCCATGGCAGCACGGGCACATAGTCTTCGGTGATCGGCTTGTGCGTCACCAGACCGACCCAGTTGGTCGCACGGGTGTCGAAGAACGGGTGCTCAATGAGCAACGGCATCAGCAGCGCCGCCAAACCCAGCAGCCACAACCCGCGGCCCGCCGGTGCCGCCAGCCGCAGCAGCAGCCACATCACCGCCATGCCATGCAGCACGCCGAAGCTGATGTAGCTCTGCGGAAACATCAGCGCCGAGCCGAGGCTGACCACCACGGCGCATGCGGCAATCTGCCCCCAACGCCGCCAGAAGCGCCGCATCGTCTGCCCCTGCGCCACCGCCACCGCCTGGCCCACGCCCGCACAGAACACAAACAGCGTGACGATCGCGCTGCGCTGCGCGGTCCACAGCGGGTCGCCGTGAAAGTCCTGCTGGATGAAACCGAAATGGTTCAGATCGAAGCAGAAATGAAACGCAGCCATCCAGACGATCGCCACGCCGCGCAGCACATCGAGTCGCTCGAATCGAGCCGCACCACCGGGAGCACTGGCAATCGGCGGCGCGATCACAGCGACCTCGCTGGACTCAAGGGGGGTTGGGACCGAGCAGCGAGGTCGGCAGATCGACCTGCCCGTTGGACTTGAACGTCGAGCCGCCGAGCATCGATCCGCCGATCTTGCCGCGGATCGCGTAGGTGATGCTGGAGCGATCGCCGTTGGCAAAGCTGAGGCCCTGACGCAGCACCGAGATGGCCGACACCGTCACCGGCACCGAAATGACCGACTCGCTGTAGCGCGGGATCGAGCCCACCTGATCGCTCACGCCGCTGGCGAAACTCAAGCCACGCAGATCGACCTCGAGTGCCACGCCGTCGAAATCGACCGCAGTGTCATTGGGGTTCTGCACCCGCAGCTTCATCGCCATCCGCAACTCCAGCCCCTGCCCCGGAAGCGGCTCGATGCCGACCAGGCTGATGCGCAGTGAATCGCGCAGCGGAAGCTGTGAACATCCGGCGGCCATGCAAGCCAGCACCAACAACAGCATCCGTAGGAATCGGTTCATCGGCATCTCGGAGGTGGATCGGATCGACGTGCAGGAACGGGTGGGATGGTAATGGGCCGAAGGGCCCGCTGGATCAGGTCAGCCCACCCAGCGCCTCGCGTTACGGAACATGCGCATCCACGGGCTAGGCTCGCCGATCGAACCCGGCGTCCAGCTCATCTGCGCATGGCGGAACACGCGCTCCGGATGCGGCATCAGCGCGGTGTACCGGCCATCGGGCGTGGTCACCGAGGTCAAGCCGCCCGGGCTGCCGTTCGGGTTGAACGGATAGACCTCGGTGGCCAGGCCGGCGTGATCGACGAAGCGCATGGCCCGGTGCACGGCCTGGGCATCGCCACGCTGGGAGAAGTCGGCATAGCCCTCGCCGTGCGACACCGCCACCGGCAAGCGGCTGCCGGCCATGCCCGTGAACAGGATCGAGGGACTGTCCAGCACTTCGACCAAGCTCAGCCGCGCCTCGAACTGCTCGCTGCGGTTGCGGGTGAACTTGGGCCAGGCCTGCGCGCCCGGGATGAGGGGCGACAGCGCCGCCATCATCTGGCAGCCGTTGCACACGCCGAGCGCGAAGGTGTCCTGCCGGTTGAAAAAGGCAGCGAACTGCTCGGCAAGTTGTGGGTTGAACAGGATCGAACGGGCCCAGCCCTCGCCGGCGCCCAGCGTGTCGCCGTAGCTGAAGCCACCACAGGCCACGAAGCCGATGAACTGGTCGAGCCGCGCGCGGCCGGCCTGCAGGTCGCTCATGTGCACGTCGTGGGTGTCGAAACCGGCCAGTGCCATCGCGTAGCTCATTTCCACCTGGCTGTTGACACCCTGCTCACGCAGGATCGCGAGCTTGGGGCGCGCGCTGTGGATGAAGGGGGCGGCCACGTCGTCACCCGGGTCGAAGCTCAGGTGCAGGTGCAGGCCGGTGTCGTCGGCACGGCCGGCGGCCGCGTGCTCGGCGTCGGCAGACGCCGGGTTGTCGCGCAGCCGCGCGATGCGCCAGCTCACCTCGTCCCACACCTGGTGCAACTCGTGCAACGGCGCGCTGAACACGCTCCGGGTGTCGCGCCAGACCTCGACCACGCCGCGATCGTTGGGTTTGCCGATGAAATGGCTGTGCTTCGACAGCCCGTGCGTGCGCAGGGTCTGCATCACCTCGTTGCGCACGGCGGTGGGCACCTGGATCACGACGCCCAGCTCCTCGTTGAACAGGGCCTTCAGCGTCAGTTCGTGCCGACGCGCACCGATCTGACCCGCCCAGTTCTTGGAATCTCCCCAGTCCATGCGGCTGTCGCTGATGCCGTCGCCCTCGACCAGGAGCATGTCGATGTTCAGGCTCACGCCCAGGTGACCGGCAAACGCCATCTCGCACACCGTGGCCCACAGGCCACCGTCGCTGCGGTCGTGGTAGGCCAGCAGGCGGCCTTCGGCGCGCAGCTGGTTGATCGCCGTGACGAGGGATTTCAGCATCGCCGGGTCGTCGACATCGGGCACGCCATCCCGGCTGGCGTTGCCGGTCTGGCTCATCACCTGGGCAAGCATCGAGCCGGCCATGCGGTTCTTGCCCTGACCCAGGTCGATCAGGATCAGCGTGGTGTCGCCTGGCTGCAGCTGCGGGGTCAGCGTTCCGCGCACATCGTCGAGCGTGACGAAGGCCGAGACGATCAGCGACACCGGTGCGGTGACCTGCCTGGCCTCGCCCTGCTCGCTCCAACGCGTGCGCATCGACAGGCTGTCCTTGCCCACCGGCACGCTGATGCCGAGGGCCGGGCACAGCGCCATGCCCACCGCCCGCACGGTGTCGTACAGCGCGGCGTCTTCGCCAGGTTCGCCGCAGGCGGCCATCCAGTTGCAGCTGAGCTTGACGCGCTCGAGCGCCAACGGCGCGGCCAGCAGGTTGGTGAGCGCCTCGCCCACCGCCATCCGGCCCGAGGCCGGCGCGTCGATGGCCGCCAGCGGCGTGCGCTCGCCCATGCTCATCGCCTCGCCGCGCAGGCCGCTGTAGTCGGCCAGCGTCACCGCGCAGTCGGCCACCGGCACCTGCCACGGGCCGACCATCGGATCGCGGTGGCTCAGGCCACCGACGCTGCGGTCGCCGATCGTGATCAGGAAGCGCTTGCTGGCCACCGTCGGGTGGCGCAGCACGTCGAGCGCCACCACGTCCAGCGTCGCATCGCTCAGATCGAGCGCCGCAAGCTCCGGCAGCACGCGCGTCACGTCGCGGTGCATCTTGGGGGGCTTGCCCAGCAGCACCTCCATGGGCATGTCGATCGCCGGGGACGCTGGCGACATGCTGTCGGTCATCGGCGCCTCGGCCAGCACCAGCTGCTTCGCCTCGGTGGCCACGCCAACGACGGCGTACGGGCAGCGCTCGCGCACGCACATCGCGTCGAACATCGGCAGCAGATCGGGCTGCACCGCGAGCACGTAGCGCTCCTGGCTTTCGTTGCTCCAGATTTCTTTCGGCGACAGGCCGCTTTCTTCCAGAGGCACTTGGCGCAGATCGAAGCGTGCGCCCCGCCCTGCACCGTCGACCAGTTCAGGGAACGCGTTCGAGATGCCGCCCGCGCCCACGTCGTGGATCGCGAGGATGGGATTCACGGCGCCCAGTGCGGCGCAGTGGTTGATGACCTCCTGGGCACGGCGCTGGATTTCAGGGTTGCCGCGCTGCACCGAATCGAAGTCGAGCGCGGCGGCGTTGGCGCCTGCGGCCATCGAACTGGCGGCGCTGCCACCCATGCCGATGCGCATGCCCGGCCCGCCCAGCTGAACCAGCAAGGTGCCGGCCGCGAACGCGACCTTCTCCGTCTGCGCCGCCGAGATGGTGCCCAGACCGCCCGCGATCATGATGGGCTTGTGGTATCCGCGCCGCTGCTCGCGGCCGGCCACGCCCACGGTCTGCTCGTAGACGCGGAAGTAGCCTGCCAGATTGGGCCGACCGAATTCGTTGTTGAACGCGGCGCCGCCAAGCGGGCCTTCGATCATGATCTGCAGCGGGCTCGCGATGTGCTCCGGCTTGCCGTAGGGCGATCGCTCCCACGGCCAGTCCGTTCCCGGCAGGTTCAAGTTCGACACGGTGAAGCCGGTCAACCCGGCCTTCGGCTTCGACCCACGGCCGGTGGCGCCCTCGTCGCGGATTTCGCCACCGGCACCGGTGGAGGCGCCGGGGAACGGCGAGATCGCCGTCGGGTGGTTGTGCGTCTCGACCTTCATCAGCACGTGCGCCAGCTCTCTGCGCGCGCGGTAGCGCGGCGCGTTGGTGTAGCCCTCGGGCAACCAACGCTCGATGACGCCACCCTCCATCACCGACGAGTTGTCGCTGTAGGCGATCACGGTGTGCTGGGGCGCCAACTGGTGCGTGTTGCGGATCATCTGGAACATCGACCGTTCCTGCGCCACGCCATCGATCGTGAAGCTGGCGTTGAAGATCTTGTGGCGGCAATGCTCGCTGTTGGCCTGCGCGAACATCATCAGCTCGACATCGGTCGGGTTGCGCCGCAGGGTGGTGAAGGCGTTCACCAGGTAGTCGATCTCGTCGTCGGACAGGGCGAGGCCGAACTCGACATTGGCAGCCACCAGCGCCGATCGCCCCGCACCCAGCAGATCGACCTGCGCCATCGGTGCGGCCGGCTGCTCATCGAACAGGTGTGCCGCGTCTTCGCGGCGCAGCAGCACGGTTTCGGTCATGCGGTCATGCAGCAGCGCCGAAACGGCCGCCAGTTCGTCGGCGCCGAGCGGCTTGCTGCCACCCAGCAAGCCGCTCTTCAACGTCAGGCGGTACTCGGTGACGCGCTCGATCCGCTTCAGGTTGAGGCCGCAGTTGCGAGCGATGTCGGTCGCCTTCGACGCCCACGGCGACACGGTGCCCAGCCGTGGGGCGACGACGATGAGCAGCCCATCGGTCGGGCCGTCATACGCATCGCCGTAGCGCAGCAGGCCGCTCAGCGCATCACGCTGGGCCGCGGACAGCGGGGTCTCGCTGCACACCCAGTGCACATGGCGTGCATCGACGGCGGTGACGCGCGGTGCAACCTCCTGCAGTCGGGCCAGCAGCGCCTGCGCGCGAAACGCCGGGAGCGCATGGCCCCCCTCGACAGGGAAGAGGTGCTGGGGCGAAGTGGTCACGCGGTTCGGCTCGGGGAGAAGTGGGAAGTCCCGCGCAGTGGTCGGACCACCACGGGTTGACCCTTGATTTTACGGGTCGGGTGAGATAATCCCGCTCATGACCATCGCCATCAAGACCGCTGCCGACATCGATGGCATGCGCATCGCAGGCCGCCTTGCTGCCGAGGTGCTGGACATGCTGACGCCACACATGGTGCCGGGCGTCAGCACCGAAGCGATCGACCAGCTGGCGCACGACTACATGGTGAACGTGCAGCAGACCATCCCGGCACCGCTGAACTATGCGCCGCCGGGATATGCGCCTTACCCCAAGTCGATCTGTGCGTCCATCAACCACCAGATCTGCCACGGCATCCCCAACAGCCGCCCATTGAAGAACGGCGACATCGTCAACATCGACATCACCGTCATCAAGGACGGCTGGCATGGCGATACCAGCCGCATGTTCATCATCGGCGACGCATCGATCGCGGCCAAGCGCCTGTGCCAGCTCAGCTACGAGGCGCTGTGGCGCGGCATCGTGAAAGTGAAGCCCGGCGCGAGGCTGGGCGACATCGGCCACGCGATCCAGACCTTCGCCGAGAACAGCGGCCTGTCGGTCGTGCGCGAGTTCTGCGGCCACGGCATCGGCCGCAAGTTCCATGAAGAGCCCCAGGTGCTGCACTACGGCAAGCCGGGCACGCTGGAGGAGCTGAAGCCCGGCATGGTGTTCACCATCGAGCCGATGGTGAACGCGGGCCGGCGCGAGATCCGCGAGGCTGGCGACGGTTGGACCATCGTGACCAAGGACCGCTCGCTGTCGGCGCAGTGGGAGCACACGGTGGTCGTCACCGACACCGGCTATGAAGTGCTGACGCTCTCGGCAGGCAGCCCTGCGGTGCCGGCCTTCGCCTGCGAATCCGTGACCGCCTGAGTGGCTGCCACACCGTCCGAGGCGCCGGCAGCCCCGGCTGCGCTGTCCCCCGAACAACTCGCGGACCTGCGAACGAAGTTCCGAGCCGGCAAGGATGCGCTGATCCGTCATTTCGAGGCGGCGCGGCCCACGGCACCTGCGGCTGCCCGCCTGCTCCGCGGCCTGGCACGTCATGCGGACGACACGCTGCTCGGGCTGTGGGAGCGCTGTGACATGCCCTCAGATGCCGCCTTGCTGGCGGTTGGCGGCTACGGGCGTGGCGAATTGTTCCCGTACTCCGACGTCGACGTGCTGGTGCTGCTGCCATCGACACTGCATGGCGACAGCGGCACGGCCTCGGCGCTGAAGCACGGGGTCGAGGTCTTCATCACCGCCTGCTGGGACATCGGGCTGGAGATCGGCTCCAGCGTGCGCACGCTCGAGGAGTGCATGGCCGAGGCGGAGCGCGACGTCACCGTGCGCACCGCCTTGCTCGAGTCGCGTTACCTGTGCGGATCGCGGCGCGGCTTCAACGTGTTCCGGCGCAACAACTCGCAGGCCATGAATTCGCGCTCGTTCCTGCGCGCGAAGACGCTGGAGATGCGGCAGCGTCACCAGAAGTTCGAGGACACGCCCTACTCGCTCGAGCCCAACTGCAAGGAAAGCCCGGGCGGGTTGCGCGATCTGCAGGTGATCCTGTGGGTGGCCCGGGCGGCTGGCCTGGGACGCAACTGGAGCGAATTGGCCGCCAGCGGACTGGCCACACCGTTCGAGGTCAAGCAGTTGCAGCGCAACGAAGGCGTGCTCAAGCTGATCCGCACCCGGCTGCATCTGGTGGCCGGGCGGCGCGAAGACCGGCTGGTGTTCGACCTGCAAAGTGCTGTGGCCGACAGCTTCGGCTACCGGGCCACGAAGGGCCAGCGCGCCTCCGAAGTGCTGATGCGGCGCTACTACTGGACCGCCAAGGCGGTCGCGCAGCTCAACCAGATCCTGATGCTCAACATCGAGGAGCGCATCTCCGGCCTGCAGGATGCGCCGATGCGCCCGATCGATGCGAACTTCCTGGACCGCGACGGCATGCTCGAAGTCGTCAGCGATGACCTGTACCAGCGCCAGCCGCAAGCCATCCTGGCCACCTTCCTGGCGTTCCAGTCGAACAGCGGCATCACAGGCCTGTCGTCACGCACGCTGCGTGCGCTGTACAACGCCCGCGACCTGATGAACGCCGACTTCCGGCGCGATCCGGTCAACCATGCCACCTTCCTGCGGATCCTGCAGTCGCCGTCGCGACAGACACACGCGTTCCGCCTGATGAATGAAACCAGCGTGCTGGGGCGCTACCTGTGGGTGTTCCGTCGCATCGTCGGTCAGATGCAGCATGACCTGTTTCATGTGTACACCGTCGACCAGCACATCCTGATGGTGCTGCGCAACATGCGGCGCTTCTTCATCCCGGAACACGCGCACGAGTACCCGTTCTGCTCGCAGCTGGCGATGCAATGGGACACACCGTACACGCTGTACGTGGCCGCGCTGTTTCACGACGTGGCCAAGGGCCGAGGCGGCGATCATTCCGTGCTCGGTACGTCTGAGGCCCGCCGCTTCTGCCGCGATCACGGCATCGGGCGCGATGACGCTGCCTTGATCGAATTCCTGGTCAAGCAGCACCTGACGATGTCGCGCATTGCCCAGAAGGAAGACCTGAGCGACCCGGTCGTGATCCAGAACTTCGCCCAGCTCGTGGGCACCGAGCGCCGGTTGACCGCGCTGTACCTGCTGACCGTGAGCGACATCCGCGGCACCAGCCCGAAGGTATGGAATGCCTGGAAGGGCAAGCTGCTGGAAGACCTGTACCGGGTGACGCTGCGCGCGCTGGGAGGCGCACAGCCGCAGCTCGATGCCGAAATCGACGCGCGCAAGCAGGAAGCGCGTCACATGCTGAACCTGGCATTGCAACCCCCGAATGTCGAAGCGCCGCTGTGGGAAACGCTGTCCATCAGCTACTTTGCCCGTCACGATGTCAACGAGATTGCCTGGCATGCCCGCTCGCTGCAGTCGCATCTGCGGTCGGAATCGCCGGTGGTGAAGGCGCGGGTCTCGCCAGTGGGCGAAGGCCTGCAGGTGCTGGTTTACGCGCGCGACCGGGCCGACCTGTTCGCGCGCATCTGCGGCTACTTCGACAGCGCGCACTTCAACATCCTCGAAGCCAAGGTGCACACGACGAAGTCGGGCTATGCGCTGGACACGTTCCAGGTCATCAACCCACAGCTCGAAGCATCGCGCGACGGGGCGCCGGCGTCGCAGTACCGCGATCTGATCCTGCTGGTCGAGACACAGCTCAGCCACGCGCTGAACGCCCAGGGCGCCTTGCCCGAACCCAGCCGGGGCCGCCTGTCGCGCCGGGTGAGGTCGTTCCCGGTCACGCCCCGCATCACGCTGCGGCCCGACGAGCGCGCGCAGAACTGGCTGCTCAGTGTCTCGGCCAGCGACCGCTCCGGGTTGCTGTATTCGATCGCCCGCGTGCTGGCGCAGCACCAGATCAACCTGCAGCTGGCCAAGATCACCACCCTGGGCGAACGCGCCGAAGACACCTTCCTGATCGATGGTGCCGCGCTGCGCCACAACCGCACGCAGATCTCGATCGAGACCGAGTTGCTCGATGCGATCGCGGCCTGAGCGTCCGCGCTCCGCGCCATGTCCCTGACACCCGTCAGCGCTGCCGATGTCCTGGCCCGACTCGACGGCTACGACACTGTCATCGACGCCCGCTCAGAAGGCGAATTTGCACTCGACCGGCTGCCGGGTGCCGTCAACTGGCCCAGCCTGAACGACGCCGAGCGGGCCTTGATCGGCACCGAATACAAGCAGGTCTCGCCCTTCGCCGCCCGCAAGCGAGGCGCCGCGCTGGTGGCGCGCAACGTGGCCATGCACATCGAGCGCCATGTGCTCGATCGGCCCAAGGACTGGCAGCCGCTGATCTACTGCTGGCGCGGAGGCCAACGCAGCGGGGCGCTGTCGCTGGTCCTGAGCCAGATCGGCTTTCGCGTGCAGGTGATCGAAGGCGGCTACCAGGCCTACCGGCGTGCGGTCATGGCTGCGCTGGAAGCACAGCCGCTGCAGTTCAGGTTTCGCGTCGTCTGCGGCAAGACCGGATCGGGCAAGAGCCGCCTGCTCGCAGCACTGCAGGCACAGGGTGCGCAAGTGCTCGATCTGGAAGGCCTGGCCAATCACCGCGGATCGGTGCTGGGCCTGGTGCCCGGAAGCCCGCAACCGACTCAAAAGCGCTTCGATTCGCTCCTGTGGGATGCCATGCGCCATTTCGATCCGGCTCAAGTGGTGTGGGTGGAAAGCGAAAGCCGCAAGGTCGGCGAGTTGCGTGTGCCCGAGCGGCTGATCGAGTGCATGCGGGCCTCACCGTGCGTCCACCTGGAATTGCCGACCGATGCCCGTGTCGCGCTGCTGATGGCCGACTACGACTTCTTCGTCAACGACGTGCCCACGTTCTGTACCCGGCTGGACGCTCTGCGCCCGCTTCGTGGCAACGAGGTCATCAACCACTGGCAAGCGACCGCCAAATCAGGCCGCATCGAAAGCGTGGTGCGTGAGTTGCTGATCACCCACTACGACCCGGTCTATCTGCAATCGATGCAGCGAAATTTCGTGGGTTTCGCCAGTGCACTGCGACTGACGCCCGAAAACGGCGACGCCAGCACGTGGGCTGGCGTCGCTAAAGAACTGCTTCGGTCCTGATCGCCCGGAACGGCGCGATCGGCAGGGACTGTCACGTCACCCCATGTGCAGGCCGCCATTGACCGAGAAGTCGGCGCCGGTGGCAAAGCCCGACTCATCGGACGCCACCCAGGACACCATCGAGGCGATGTCGTCCGGCGTGCCCAGGCGCTTGACCGGAATGCCGGCGATGATCTTGTCGAGCACGTCCTGGCGGATGGCCTTGACCATGTCGGTCGCGATGTAGCCCGGGCTCACGGTGTTGACCGTCACGCCCTTGTTGGCCACTTCCTGTGCCAGCGCCATCGTGAAGCCGTGCATGCCGGCCTTGGCCGCCGAGTAGTTGGTCTGACCGAACTGACCCTTCTCGCCATTGACCGAACTGATGTTGATGATGCGGCCCCAGCCTTTTTCGAGCATGTCCTCGATGACCTGCTTGGTCACGTTGAACAGGCTGGTCAGATTGGTTTCGATCACGGCGTCCCAGTCGGCACGGCTCATCTTGCGGAACATGCCGTCACGGGTGATGCCGGCGTTGTTGACCAGCACGTCGATCGGGCCGAGCTCGGCCTTGACCTTCTGGAATGCGGCCGTGGTCGAATCCCAGTCGCCGACGTTGCCGACCGAGGCATGAAACTGGTAGCCCAGCGCGCTCTGCTCGTCCAGCCACTTCTTGAAGTCACGGCTCGGGCCGCAACCGGCCACCACGGTGAAACCGTCGCGGTGCAGGCGCTGGCACATGGTGGTTCCGATGCCACCCATGCCACCGGTCACGTATGCAATCTTCTTGCTCATCACTCTCACTCCTCTGTGTTGTTCTGAATGGGCGAAGCAGCGTCAAGGCTGCGCCCTGACGGGCTTGCGGGTCAACCGGGTTGTCACCGAAGCCCGCGGTGGATTCATCGTTCCAGCGTCATGGCAATCCCCATGCCGCCGCCGATGCACAGGCTGGTCAGGCCCTTCTTCGCACCGCGCTTTTGCATTTCGTGCAACAGCGTGACCAGCACACGGCAGCCAGACGCGCCGATGGGGTGGCCGATGGCGATGGCGCCGCCATTCACATTGACCTTGCTGGTGTCCCAGCCCATTTCCTGGTGCACTGCACAGGCCTGGGCAGCGAACGCCTCGTTGATTTCCATCAGGTCGAGGTCGGCCGCCTTCCAGCCGGCCCGTGCCAGAGCGCGCTGCGAGGCCGACACCGGGCCCATGCCCATGATGGCCGGATCGAGCCCGGAACTGGCGTAGCTGGCAATGCGCGCCAGCGGCGTCAGGCCGAGGGCGGCAGCCCGCGAGGCGCTCATCACCACCACCGCAGCGGCGCCGTCGTTGATGCCCGAGGCGTTGCCAGCGGTCACGCTGCCGGCCTTGTCGAACGCAGGGCGCAGGCCAGCCAGACCCTCGGCCGACGACTTGCGATTGACGAACTCGTCGGTACTGAACAGCACCGGATCGCCCTTGCGCTGGGGAATGCTGACGCTGACGATCTCGTCGTTGAAGCGGCCGGCCTCCTGCGCAGCAGCCGCCTTGAGTTGCGAGGCCAGCGCCAGCGCGTCCTGCGCCTCACGGCTGATGCCGTACTTCTTCGCGATGTTCTCGGCGGTGACGCCCATGTGGTACTGGTTGAAGGCGTCGGTCAGACCGTCACGAAGCATCGTGTCGAGCAGCTTCCATTCGCCCATGCGCACGCCGTCGCGCGAACCCGGCAGCACATGCGGCGCGATGCTCATGTTTTCCTGGCCACCGGCCACGACGATGTCGGCGTCGCCATCACGAATGGCCTGCACGGCCAGCGCCACAGACTTCAGACCGGAACCACACAGCTTGTTGATGGTCATGGCCGGCACGGTGTTGGGCAGGCCCGCGCCGATCGAGGCCTGGCGCGCCGGGTTCTGCCCGCAGTCGGCCTGCAGCACCTGGCCCATGATGACTTCACTGACCTGCTCACCGGTCAGCCCGGCACGCTTGAGCACCTCGGCAATGACGACGGACCCCAGTGCCGACGCCGGCACCTTGGCCAGGCTGCCGCCGAACTTGCCCACAGCGGTGCGGGCGGCCGAAACGATGACGATGTCTGTGCTCATGATGGATTCCTGACTTGAGATAAAAAAAACAGCACTGAGGAAGGGGCCTCGCCCCACACCTTACTGCGAATGAAGCGCCGGCGCGTCCAGAAGGCTCCTCATTGATCAAGCCTTCTGCTTGACGTAGCGGCCCGGCGCGGCTTCGATGACGGGATGACGGCGACTGCCCGCCGCTTTCGGCGCAGCGACCTGGCGGCCAGCATGGCTGGCCAGCCACGTGGCCCAATCGGTCCACCAGCTGCCAGGGTGTTCCTTGGCCTTGCCGAACCAGGTTTCGGCGCTGGCTGGCAGCGCCGCGGTACCGCCGACCCAGTGACTGCGCTTCTTTTTGGCCGGCGGATTGATCACCCCGGCGATGTGCCCCGACGCGCCGAGCACGAAGCGCTTCTTGCCCTTGAGCACCTGGGTGGAGCGGTAGGCCGACTCCCAGGGCACGATGTGGTCTTCACGTGACGCGTAGATGTAAGCCGGGGTGTCGATCAGGGAGAGGTCCAGCGGTTGGCCGCACACCGTCAGATCGCGCGGTTTCATCAACCGGTTTTCCAGATAGGTGTGGCGCAGGTACCAGCAGTACATCGGCCCCGGCAGGTTGGTGCTGTCGCTGTTCCAGTAGAGCAGGTCGAAAGGCGGCGGTGTTTCGCCCTTCAGGTAATTGCCGACGACATAGTTCCACACCAGATCGTTCGGGCGCAGGAAGCTGAAGGTCGACGCCAGTTCACTGCCCTTGAGCAGACCGCCGCCCGTCGGGCTGTCGGCGCCGATCGAGCGTTCACGCATCCGCACCATGGCCTCGTCGATGAACAGATCGAGGATGCCGGTGTCGGTGAAATCGAGCAGGCTGGTCAGCAAGGTCACGCTGGCGGCTGGCTTTTCGCCGCGGGCAGCCAGCACAGCGAGCGCGGTGGCGAGCAAGGTGCCACCGATGCAGAAACCCAGGGTGTTGATCTGCTCGGCGCCGGTGATGTCGCGCGTGACACCGATCGCACGGATGACAGCGTCCTCGATGTACTGGTCCCAGGTGACGGCAGCCAGGCTGTCGTCGGCGTTGCGCCAGCTCATCACGAAAACGCGATGGCCTTGCGCCACGGTGTAGCGGATCAGCGAGTTCTCGGGCTGCAGATCGAGGATGTAGTACTTGTTGATGCACGGCGGCACGAAGAGCATCGGCCGCTCGTGCACCGTGGGGGTCAAGGGCTTGTATTCGAGCAGCTGGAACAGCTCGTTCTCGAACACGACCGCGCCTTCGGAGGTGGCCACGTTGCGGCCGACTTCAAACAGGCTCTCGTCGGTCTGCGACACATGGCCTTGCCGGATGTCGTGCCAGAGGTGCTGGAGACCTTGCGTGATGCTCTCGCCTTGGGTTTCCAGCGCCTTGCGCTGCGCCTCCGGGTTCAGCGCCAGAAAGTTGCTGGGCGCCGCCGCATCGACCCACTGCTGCACCGCGAAACGGATGCGCTGCTTGACCTTCTCGTCGCCCTGCAGTTGATCCGCCAGGCCCAGCAGCGTGCGGGCATTCAGAAGGTAGAGCTGGGCGGTGAACGCGCTGGCGGGGTTCTCAGCCCAGTCGGGCGCAGAGAAGCGCCGATCGCCGAGCACGGGCGCTGCTACCGGCGGGGCGGCGGATTTGTCGAGTGCCGCGCTGGCCATGGCCTGGAACTGCTGCATCGAGCGATTCCACAGATCGGTGGCCTGCTGCAGGTAATCAGACTGCATCTGGGCCAGCGAGGGCATCGGCAAGGTCACCGCGGTGAGTGATTTCAGGGTCTCGGCTGCCGTGGCGGTGAGCGCCTGGGCAACGGCCTCGGTCATCGGCGCCACGGGCGCGCTGGCCACGGGATCGGGCTTCGATTTCACTTGTATCCTCTGAGAGCTGCCGGCATGAGTTGCCGGCCTGACTGTGTGGTGCAGATTGTCGCGTGCCCAGTTGACCTGTGCATGACGAAAATCTGAGACTGTTGCTTCACGACTTGACCCTGGCAGGCGCGCGATGTACCTGGTAGCAATTGCATGGATGTATGTGGTGGTGATGATGACGGTGGTCGAGGCCACCAGCGCCAATGGCACCGTCCTCGGGGCGTTGTTCACCTTCCTGCTGTACGGCGCCCTGCCCCTGTCCGTGGTGCTGTACATCCTGCGCAGTCCGGCGCGCAAGCGCGCGCGACTGGCCGCTGAAGCCCCCGTGGATCCTGGCCCTGGTGACGAGCCCTCACATCACGAGCCAGACAGCAGCCACCATGCGCCCGGTGACGCCATCACGCCGGAACGAAAAGAAGCGTGACTCGTCGGAGGCGGTGCACCATGTTCCGCCGCTGACATCCTGCACGCCGCGGGCAGACAGGCGGTCGCGCGCCAGCCCCGGCAGATCAGCGAGCCACTTGCCCGCCGTGGTCGGTACAAAGTGCACAGCCTGCGGTGTGGCCGTGGGTGTCGATGCTGCCGCCACAGAGACCCCGAAGGCCTGCAGGACATCGGCGCCCACCTCGAAGCGACCAGGCCCGATGCAGGGGCCCAGCCACGCGGACACCTGGTCCGGTGCACAGCCGCTGGCGTCGCAGAGCGCCGCCAGCGTCGACTCGAGCACGCCGGCGGCCAGCCCACGCCAGCCCGCATGCGCAGCGGCCACTGCGCCGGGCGCAGCGAACAGCACCGGCAGACAGTCGGCCACCTGGATGCTGCAGACGACGCCAGGCTCGGTGGTGAAGCAGGCATCGGCGTCGTGTTGCGGTGCGCCGGGGGCAGCATCGGCTTCCGTCAGCCGCACGACCCGGGCGCCGTGCACCTGGTTCAGACGCACCACCGGAGCGCCCACGGCCGACGCCAGCAGCGCCCGGTTCTCCGCGACCGCCGCAGCATCGTCGCCCAGGCCGTCGCGCAGGTTCATGCTGGCGAATGGGCCGGTGCTGACGCCACCGCGCCGGGTGGTCATCAGCGCCTGAACCTCTGCGCGGTGCCAGTCGGGTTGCAGCCAGTCGGGATCAGCGGTCACGGTGGGTCGTCAGGCTCGGTACGGCTGTCGATCATGTCATGCAGAGTGCTCCCTGACACAGCAGGCACACATCGCGCCGCTACACTGAAAGGCATGTACTCCGCACGCAGCATTCGTCATTGCAAGAGCTGCGGCGCCGCCACCGAATACCGGGTACCCACCGACGACAACCGCCCCCGCGCGGTGTGCACCGTGTGCGCCTCGGTGCACTACGAAAACCCCTGCAACGTCGTGGGCACGATCCCGGTCTGGGACGACCAGGTGCTGCTGTGCCGCCGCAACATCGAACCCCGCTACGGCTACTGGACGCTGCCGGCCGGTTTCATGGAGCTGGACGAAACGCTCGCCGAGGGTGCCGCGCGTGAAACCGTCGAAGAAGCCGGCGCGAACATCGAGATGCAGCCGCTGTTCGCCTTGCTCAATGTGGTGCGCGCCGGGCAGGTTCATCTGTTCTACCGAGCCCGCCTGATCGACACCGAGTTCGCGCCCGGGCCGGAAACCATCGAAGCCCGGCTGTTCCGTGAACATGAAGTGCCCTGGAACGATCTGGCCTTCAAGACGGTGAGCGAAACGCTGAAGTTTTATTTCGAGGACCGTCGACGCGGTCAATTTGGCTTCCACTGTGCCGATATCGGATGAACCACCTTCTGCCGGCATGCCTGACACCCCCTCCAAAGCACCCCCCGCGCCACCGACAGGCCCGGCCTCCGGTGCCACGGTGCAGCGGCTGCGTGAAGACCTGATCCACCCGGATCCTTTGCTCGACTGCCTGGTCGAGATCTGCCGCCTGCAGGGCCAGGCGACCACACGCGCCGCGCTGTCGGCCGGGTTACCGATCGGCCCCGATACCGCCGGCAGGCTGCCGCTTGAGCTGGCCGAACGCGCGGCCGCTCGCGCCGGCATGGCGACGCGGCTGCAGCGACTCGCCTTGGGCAGCGTCGATGCCGCCACGCTGCCCGTGCTGCTGATCCTGCGCAACGACCAGGCCTGCGTGCTGATGGGCTGGGACGGCACGGGCGACACACAGGTCGCCCGCGTGCTGCTGCCCGAAACCGGCCAGGGCCTGGTGCGCCTGTCGCGCGCCGAGCTGGAATCACGCTACAGCGGCGTGGTGCTTTTCGTGCGGCCGCATTTCCGCTTCGACACCGCCACCCCTCCCACCGCAGCACGCAGCAGCGGCACGCGGCACTGGTTCTGGAGCGCCCTGCTGGCGCAGCGCTTCGTCTACCGCGACGTGCTGCTGGCCGCGCTGCTGATCAACCTGTTCGCGCTCGCGTTCCCGATGTTCTCGATGAACGTCTACGACCGCGTCGTGCCCAACAACGCCTTCGAAACCTTGTGGGCTCTGGCTGTCGGCGTGCTCCTCGTGCTGGGTGCCGACCTGTTCATGCGTCTGCTGCGCAGCCACTTCGTCGACGAGGCCAGCGCGCGCATCGACATCACGCTGTCGGCCACGCTGATGGAAAAGGTGCTGGGACTGCGGCTCGAGCACCGGCCCGAGTCGGTGGGTTCGTTCGCACAGAACCTGCGTGGTTTCGAGCAGGTGCGCGACTTCATCGCCTCATCCACCGTCACCGCGCTGATCGACCTGCCGTTCGCCTTGCTGTTCGTCATCGTGCTGGCGTGGATCTCGCCGTGGCTGGCGTTGCCAGTGTTGGCGGCCTTCGGGCTGATCCTGGCGCTGGGCTATTCGCTGCAGCATCGGCTGCATGCGCTGTCCGAGACCACCTACCAGGCCAGTGCACAGCGCAACGCCACCTTGATCGAGAGCCTGTCTGCGATCGAGACGATCAAGTCGCAAGGTGCCGAGAGCGTGATCCAGTCGAAGTGGGAGCGTGCCAACCTGTTCCTGGCCAGCACCAACGTGAAGATGCGTGGGTTGTCCTCAGGCGCGATGCTGGCCAC
This sequence comes from Burkholderiales bacterium PBB1, assembly GCA_002255905.1. Lineage (GTDB taxonomy): Bacteria > Pseudomonadota > Gammaproteobacteria > Burkholderiales > Burkholderiaceae_C > PBB1. The sequence continues at coordinate 352,553 of NKIN01000002.1, read as the reverse complement.
CAGCACGGTGACTCAGCTCGTCTCGGTGGCGATGATCCTGATCGGCGTCTACCTGATCAGCCAGCGCGAGCTGACGATGGGCGCGCTGATCGCAGCCAGCATGCTGTCGGGTCGCGCACTGGCGCCGGCCGGGCAGATCGTCGGGCTGTTGATGCAATACCAGGGCGCACGAACTGCACTCGACTCGCTGAACAAGATCATGGAAAAGCCGGTCGAACGGCCGGCTGGCGAGAGCTTCATACAGCGCCCGCAACTGCGCGGCGACATCGAGTTCCGCAACGTGAAGTTCGCGTACCCGAACCGAACCGATTCGGCGATCGAAGGCATCAGCTTCAAGATCAGCGCCGGCGAACGCGTCGCGCTGATCGGCCGGGTGGGGTCGGGCAAGAGCACGATCCAGCGGCTCATCATGGGCCTGTACCAGCCGACCGAAGGCGCGGTGCTGCTCGATGGCATCGACCTGCGTCAGCTCGACCCGGCCGATGTGCGCCGCAACGTCGCCAGCGTGTCGCAGGACGTGACGCTGTTCCAGGGGACGCTGCGCGAGAACATCACCTTCGGCCTGCCGTATGCCGACGACTCTGCCGTCGTCGCGGCGGCCGACGTGGCGGGATTGACCGAGTTCATCAACCGCCACCCGCGCGGCTTCGACATGCCGGTGGGCGAACGCGGCGAATCGCTCTCAGGCGGGCAGCGCCAGGGGGTCGGCCTGGCCCGCGCCGTACTGCACAACGCACCGCTGCTGCTGCTCGATGAACCGACCAGCGCGATGGATTTCTCGACCGAGGCCCAGATCACGACCCAGGTCACCGCGTTCGCAAGCAACAAGACGGTGGTGCTGGTCACGCACCGCACCTCGCTGCTCGCGCTGGCCACGCGCGTGATCGTCATCGATGGCGGCAAGGTGGTGGCCGACGGTCCGCGCGACCGCATCATGGAAGCGCTGTCCAGCGGCCGGATTGCGAGGGCAGCTTGAACGCCATTTTGAAAGCCGTCACCGCGCCCTGGGGCACCGCCGATGCAGCGGCTGACGCGGCAGGCTTTCGCAGCTTCGAGCACCAGGCCGAGGTGGTGATGTCGCGTGCCCGCACCCAGCGGGCGCAGCTGATCGTGCGGGCTGCGCTGGCCATCGTGCTGCTGCTGGTGCTGTGGGCCTGCTTCGCGCATGTCGAGGAAGTGACTCGGGGCGACGGCAAGGTGATCCCGTCGAAGCAGTTGCAGGTGGTGCAATCGCTCGACGGCGGCGTGGTCTCCGAGATCCTGGTGCAGGAAGGCCAAGTGGTCGAGGCCGGTCAGCTGCTGTTGAAGATCGACGAGACCCGCGCCACCTCCGGCGTGCGCGAAAGCGCGGCGCAGGGGTTTGCGCTGCGCGCCCGTGGCGCTCGCCTGCGCGCACTGGCTGAAGGCGCGGCGTTTCAGCCACCTGCCAGCAGCAGCCCCGAAGAGCGGCGCATCGTCGACGAAGAACGCACGCTGTACGAAACCCGACGCTCAGAACTGGCCACGATGATCGCGATCAACCAGCAGCAACTGCAGCAGCGCCAGCAGGAACTCAGCGAGATGCGGGCGCGCAAGGCGTCGGCCGAACGGGGGCTGGACCTCGGTCAGCAGGAACTCAACAAGACCCGCCCATTGCTCGCCACCGGCGCGGTGTCCGAGGTGGACATCCTGCGACTCGAGCGCGAAGTGTCGCGCAGCCGCGGCGAGATCGAACAAGCCACCGCACAGATCGCCCGCGTGCAGGCGGCGATCGGCGAGGCGCAACGCAAGATCCAGGAAACCGAGCTGACCTTTCGCAACGACGCGCGCAAGGACATGGCCGATGTGATGGGCAAGCTGAACGCGCTGAACGAAGGCGCGGTGGCGCTGGCCGACAAGGTCGACAAGTCCCAGGTCAAGAGCCCGGTGCGCGGCCGCGTGCAGCGTCTGCTGGCCAACACGGTGGGCGGCGTGGTGCAGCCGGGCAAGGACATCGTCGAGGTCGTCCCGCTCGACGACCAGCTGATCCTCGAAGCCAAGGTGCAGCCGCGCGACATCGCGTTCATCCACCCGGGGCAGGACGCCACCGTCAAGTTCACCGCCTACGACTTCTCGATCTATGGCGGCCTGGTCGCCAAGGTCGAGAACATCAGCCCGGACACCGTCGTCGACGAAAAGGGCAACGCCTACTACCTGGTGCGGGTGCGCACCACCCAGGCCAGCTTCAGCGAAAAGCTGCCGGTGATCCCCGGCATGACCGCCGAGGTCGACATCCTGACCGGCCGCAAGACGGTGATGTCATACCTGCTGAAGCCGGTGCTGAAGGCCAAGGCCTACGCGCTGCGTGAACGTTGACCGTTTCCTTATCGTCACAAAACGTGTGCCTGAGGTGACACCCGTCACGAATTGCCGGCCTCAGGTGCATGCAGCGCAGACCGAAGTGCATATGCTCGACCGATCTGCGGGCCAGCGCCGCTTCGCCCACTCAGCACCCATTTGGTGCACGACCTGACAGGCCACGCCATGCCGACCATCATCCAGACCACCCAGGGAACCGTCACCGGCTTGTGGGGCACCGCCATCGTCAAGGGGGCCGACGGTCATGCACACCCATTGAAGATGGGCGACATCGTCCGGCGCGGTGACGTGATCCTGACCAGCCAGGACGGCATCGTGCAGTTGAGCTCCGACGCCCAGGCCCAGACGCCCGCCGCCGCCACGGCAGCCACGGAGGCGCCGACCGCGGTACCCGAACAAGCACCGAATAAGGCAGCCGCCGCGCCTGGCGAGGTCGACCAGGTCATCGAGAAGCTGGCGCAGGACGACGCCGATGCAGCCACTGCCGCCGGTCTCGCCGGTGGCGATGGTGGCGAATTCCTGCCGGGACTGCGGGTTGATCGGATCGTCGAAACGCTGACGCCGCTCGGTCTCGACAACAACCAGGACACCAACACCCCCAACACCCCACCCGAAGCCGAGGCGGCTGCGTCGGCCGCGGCGCAAGCCAACATCGCCCCGTCGGCACTGGATGGCTCGGTCAGCGGCCCCGAGAACACGACGCTGCCCGTGGCACTGCGAGGGGTCGACAGCGACGGCAATGTGGTCAGCGTCACCGTCACCGGCGTACCCGCCGGTGGCACGCTGCTGCTGGCCGACGGCATCACCGTGGTGTCCGCCGGACAGACGCTGACGCCAGCGCAAGCCGCCGGGTTGCTGTTCAAGCCAGCCGTCGACTTCGTCGGCCAGGCAACGATCAGTTTCTTCGTCACCGACAACCAGGGTTCGACCTCCAACGGTGGCACGGTGTCGCTGAACCTGGTCGACACCAATCCGCCGCCGCCGACCAACCAGCCACCCGTGGCTGTCAACGACAGCGCCACGACCACCGAGGACACACCGGCCACCGGCAATGTGCTGGGCAATGACAGCGACCCCGACGGCAACGCCCTCACCATCACCCAGTTCAGCCTTGGCGGCGTGACCTACGCTGCGGGCGACACCGCCTTGGTGGCTGGGGTAGGCAGCCTGACGCTGGCGGCCAATGGCGCATACACCTTCACGCCCGAGCCCAACTACAACGGCCCGGTGCCGGTGGCCACCTACACCGTCAGCGATGGTGTTGCCAGCGTCACTGCGACACTGACCTTGTCGGTCAGCGCAGTCAACGATGCGCCGGTGGCGCAGAACGATCTGGCGTCGACGCCAGTGAACGTGCCAACCACCATTGCCGTGCTGGCCAATGACAGCGATGTCGACGGCGACGCGCTGACCGTCACTTCGGCATCGATCGACCCGGCGCTGGGCACGGTCACAGTGAACCCGAACGGCACCCTCACCTTCAACCCGGCGAACAACGCCAGCGGCCCGGTCGTCATCCAGTACACCATCAGCGACGGCCAGGGCGGCACCGCCAACGCCAGCGTCACAGTCAACATCGGGCCCAACACGCCGCCTACCGGCACGGACGCGGTGGTCGTCATCGCCGAGGATGGCAGCCGCAGCTTCAGCGCATCGGATTTCGGCTTCTCGGACGCCGATGCCGGCCAGGGCTTCGCCAACCTGCGCATCGACGCGCTGCCCGTAGCAGGCACCCTCACGCTGTCGGGCGTGGCGGTGGTCGCGGGTCAGGTGATCTCGGTCGCCGAACTGGGCAACCTCGTCTACGCACCCGCACCCAACGCGAACGGCAGCGGCTACGCGAGCTTCAGCTTCAGCGTGCAGGACAGCGCCGGTGCCTTCGACACTGTGCCGAACCAGATCACGATCGACGTGACGCCAGTGGCCGATGCGGCCGTGATCGCTGGCGTGACCAGCGGCGCGACAGTCGAAGACACGACGCTGGCCACCGGTGGCACGCTGACCATTTCCGACCCCGACGCCGGCGAGGCCGCGTTCAACCCGCTGTCCAACGTGGCAGGTGCCCACGGCACCTTCAGCATCGACGCCGCCGGCGTCTGGACCTACACACTGAACAACGCCGACCCCGCCGTGCAGGCCCTCGGTGCCGGCCAGTCCCTGCCTGACGAGACCTTCACCGTCACCTCGATCGACGGCACCTCGCAGGTCGTCGCCGTCACCATCACCGGGACCAACGACACGCCCGTCGCTCAGCCGGCCAGCGCTGCGATCGACGAGGACGCACCGTTGTTCAGCGGAACCCTCACCGCCACCGATGTCGATGCGAACGCCGTGCTCAGCTTCAGCCTGAATGCCGCACCGCCGCCCGGGCTGACATTCAACCCGAACGGCAGCTACACCTTCGATGCGTCGAACGCGGCCTACCAATCGCTGGCTGCCGGCCAGCAGCAGGTGCTGACCATCCCCTACACCGTCACCGACGATCAGGGCGCCACCTCGGTCGCCAATCTGGTGCTCACGATCACGGGGACCAACGACGCCGCGGTCATTGGTGGTGTCGCAACCGGCAGCGTCACAGAAGATGGCACCCCGGTCGCCAACGGCACGTTGACGGTGGGCGACGTGGACAGCCCCGCGGGCTTCGTGGCGACCACCGCGACAGGCGCCTATGGCAACTTCAGCGTGGACGCCACCGGCGGTTGGACTTACACCTTGCGCAATGGCGACGCCAATGTGCAGGCATTGACGAGCGCGCAGCACCCGATCGAAAGTTTCGCCGTCACGGCGATCGACGGCACCACGAGCACCGTGACGATCACGGTCAATGGGGCCAACGAGCCGCCGGCGGCGATCGCCACGCCGGCCAGCGGCAACGAAGATGCGCCTGGCATCCCCGTGCAGTTGGGTGGCACCGATGTCGATGGAAACATCGCCAGCTTCACCATCGGCTCACTGCCCACGAACGGCGTGCTGCTCTTCGGTGGCGCCCCCGTGGCGATCGGCCAGAGCATCCCGGCCACCGGCGGCGCGGCGACGCTGAGTTTCGTTCCAGCCGCGAACTTCAACGGCGACACCGGATTCGTCTTCACCGCGACCGACAACGAAGGCGCGGTGTCGCCATCGGTGCAAGTGCCAATCTCGGTGATCGCCGCGGCCGATCCTGCCGTGATCGGTGGTGTGGCCAGCGGCGCGACGGTCGAAGACACGACGCTGACCACCAGTGGCACGCTGACCATTTCCGACCCCGACGCCGGCGAGGCGGCGTTCAACCCGCTGACCAACGTGGCAGGTGCCCACGGCACCTTCAACATCGACGCCGCCGGTGTCTGGACCTACACGCTCGACAACGCCGACCCCGCCGTGCAGGCCCTCGGCGCCGGCCAGTTCCTGCCCAGCGAGACCTTCACCGTCACCTCGATCGACGGCACCTCGCAGGTCGTCACCGTGACCATCGCTGGCACGAACGATGGACCGGTCGCGCTCGATGACACCGCCTCGACCCTCATCAACACCCCGCTCACCAGCATCGACGTGCTGGGCAACGACAGCGACATCGATGGCGGCACGCTGAACGTCACTGCGGCGAGCCTCGTCAATCCGGCCCTGGGCAGCATCTCGGTCAACCCGAACGGCACGCTGGCCTTCACGCCAGCGAGCAATGTCAGCGGTCCCGTGTTGGTGAACTACACCGCCAGCGATGGCCAGGGCGGGTTCGCAAACGCGACCGTCACCATCAACGTGGGTGCGAACACGCCGCCTGCCGGCAGCGATGCCACCGTCACCGTGGCTGAAGACGGCTCGCGCAGTTTCAGCGCCGCCGATTTCGGTTACTCGGATGCAGATGCCGGCCAGAGTTTTGCCCAGGTGCGCATCGATTCACTGCCTGCAGCGGGCACGCTGACGCTGAACGGTGCAACCGTGACCGCTGGCCAGGCGATCGCGGTGGCCAACCTCGGCAACCTGGTGTTCACGCCGGCCCCCAATGCCAACGGCAGCGCCTACGCCGGATTCGACTTCAGCGTGCAGGACAGCGCAGGTGCGTTCGACGCCACGCCCAACCGCCTGACGATCGCGGTCACTGCGGTCAACGACGCGCCGGTGGCCACAGGCACCGCCACGCTGGCTGCCATCAACGAGGACGATCCGGCCCCGCCGGGCGCCAGCATCGGCAATCTTTTCGCGGCCCGATTCAGTGACGCGACCGACCAGGTCAGCGGTGGATCCAGTGCGAACACCTTGGCAGGTATCGCCATCAGCAACCATGCCGCAGAGCCCAGCAAGGGCGCCTGGCAGTACTCCACCGACGGAGGCGTCAACTGGTCGGCACTGCCTGCCGGCAGCACGGCCTCGGCAGTGACCTTGACCAGCAACGACTGGCTGCGCTTCGTGCCGGCCGCCAACTACAACGGTGCCGCGACCCCGCTGGCCGCCCACCTGATCGAATCGGGAGGCGCAGCGATCGTCAGTGGCGCCACGGTCGATCTGAGCACGGGCACGGGCGGGACCACCGCGTATTCCACCGCGACGGTGCCTGTCGTCGCAGCGGTCAATCCCGTCAACGACCCTCCCGTGGCGCGCAACGACGAAGGCAGCGTGACGGCCGCACAGACGCTGACCGTGAGCGCGGCTGAAGGCGTGATCCAGTCCACCTCCGTCCCCTCGGGCCGCGACACCGATGTCGAGGGCGATGCGCTGACTGTGGCCAAGGTCTCGGCGGGTACTGGCACCCCATCGACCACCGTGACGGCCGGTGGGGTGACCATGGCGGGCACCTACGGCGATCTGCTGCTGCGCAGTGACGGCAGCTACAGCTACACCGCCAGTCGGGCAGATGCCGTGGCCACGGGCACCCGGGTCGACGATGTCTTCACCTACCAGGTGTCCGACGGGAACGGCGGTCTGGCGAACGCATCGCTGACGGTGCACGTCGGCGGCGCCGCCGACACGCTGAATGCCGCGCCGCCCACCACCACTGCGCTCACCGCGACGCTGGGGCTCAACGGCGAGTACTACGGGTACAACGATTTCAATCCGGGGCCCACCAGCCCGAACCGCCGGCACGCCGATGACGGCGTCTACGGCAATCTCGATCGCGCCGCCGACGTCACGTCGATCGTCAATGGTCGGAATGCGGCCTTCACATCGCCGGGTACGCCCGGCATCGTCGGCACCTCGTCCGCTGCGGCCGCGGACGCCGCAGATGCGCGCTTTGTCGCACGAACCGTCGACTACGGCACGTCGCCCGCCGTCAGCGGCACCTTGGGCACCAACCCGAACATTGCCGCGGGCGGCTCGACCACCGGCCTGACCAACGACAACAGCCAGTTGTTCAAGTTCCTCAATCGCAGTGGTGGTGGCGATGCCGGCACGATCACGGTGCGGCAGGGCACCGGCGACAACGACCAGATCGGCGGCGGCCCGACCAGCGGCCTCGGACGCACCAGCGACGTGGCCATGCGCCTGACGGGCCAGGCCTACATGGCCGCCGGGCTGTACGACATCCGCGTCTACGCCGACGACGGTTTCCGGCTGCGGCTGGACAACCAGACCGTGGCGGCTTTCGACGACATCCAGTCGCCCACCACGCGGGTCTACACCGGGGTGCCGATCGATGGCGGCTTGACCCCGCTGGAACTGCTCTACTGGGAGCAAGGCGGCAATGCGGTGCTGCGTGTCGAGTTCAAGCTGAGCGGCACCCCCGACTCCGCCTACCAGGTGCTCGGGTCGCAGAACCTCCCCCTGTTCAGCGACGCGAACGCCCCCGCGCTCTCGGACTTGCAGGATCTCGTGGCCGGACCAACGCCGGGCAGCTATCTGGTGCGTACCGGCTCTCTGCTGGACGGCGGCAACGGCGACGACACGCTCACCGGCAGCGCCGGGCGCGACATCCTGATCGGCGGCCAGGGCAAGGACACGCTGAACGGGGGAGCGGGAGACGACCTGATCCGTGGCGGCGCAGGCCATGACCAGCTGACGGGCGGAGCGGGTCACGATGTCTTCCGCTGGTCGCTGGGCGACGCAGGAACGGCCGGAGGGCCGGCGCGCGACGTCATCACCGACTTCGACAACACGCCTCATGGCGGCGATGTGCTGGACCTGCGCGATCTGCTGGTGGGCGAGTCACATGCCGCCAACACGGTGGCGCTGCCCGCCTCCATCGGACTGAACAACGCGCTCACGATCACGCCGCACGAAGGCAATCTCGCCAACTACCTGCATTTCTCTGCGGTGGACGGCAACACCGTCGTCGAGATCAGTTCGACCGGCGGCTTTGCCAGCAGCTACAGCCCGGCGGCCGTCGATCAGGTGATCACGCTGAACGGGTTGAACCTGGTGGGCAGTTTCACCAACGACCACCAGGTGATCAACGACCTGTTGCAACGCGGCAAACTGGTCACCGACTGACGACCGCAGACCTCACGGCTCGACCGTGAGCGTGCTGATCCAGGGGCCGGTGGCGCCGTCGACGCCGCAATCCCAGAGGCGGGCGGCATCGATGGCGTCAGCGACACCCTCGGCATAGACCTGGATGCCCAGGCCATGCAGCAAGCCGACGGTGCTGCGCACGAACAACGCGCGGTGCTCGTCGCGCCCCACCCCGGAGATCACGGCCGCATCGAGCTTCAGGTAATCGAGACCGGCCTCGAACAGCCGCGGAATCTGTCCCAATCGCTCTCCGGCATGCTCGATGCCGAAGCGGGCGCCGGTCGAGCGCAGTTGCCGGCCGAGTTCGCGCAGCAGCTCGAAATGCTCCACCGCCGCCACCTCGGCCACCTCGAGCGAGATCAATCGGGCTGCCTGCGGCTTCGCCCACAGCAGGGCCCGCACGCGGGCCGCAAAGCCGCTGTCCTGCAGTGAGGCCGGCGACAGGTTGACGCAACGTGGGCGGCCGTCACGGTCGGCAGCGTTGATGGCCAGGCTCAGCGCGCGTTCATCGACCGCACTCGTGAGCCGGCTGCGCACGGCCAACGGCAACCACCGCGCGGCGGGCTCGAACGCCCCCTCGGCCTCGAGTTGCAGGCGCAGCGGGCACTCGAGATGCAGCAACCGCCGCTGCGCATCGAGCACCGGGAACTCCATCAACCAGACCCGCTCGGCGCGACCCAACGCATGTTCAATGCGCTGACGCCAGGCGCCTTCGCCCAGCACGGCCAACGCGCCCGGCGGGTGCACACCGAACTCGACCGCGAACGCGCCCCGGCTTTCGGCGCGGGCCAGCGCCGCGTCGGCGGAACCCATCACCTGCCCGGCCTGCATGCCGCGATGCACTTCGACCGCGCCGATGCAGACCGCCGCGCCGCTGCCCAACGTGGGCAACACCAGTCGCAGCGCCTGCGCCAACGTCTGTGCCGTTTCGTGGACCACGCCTGGCGCCGGCAGGCACAACGCGAAGTCCGATCCATTCAGGCGTCCGAGGAAGCAGCCCTTGACCTCGTCGGCATAGGGTTGGAGTGACTGTGCAATCGTCACCAGCACGCGGTCGGTGGCGGCGTGGCCAAACTGGCGGTTGAGCGCCGCGAGTTCCATCACCCGCAACAACACCAGTCCGCCTTCGGCCGGGCCATCTTCGCGCTCCAGGGACGCGGCCAGCTGGAACAGGAAGTGGCTGCGGTTGGACAAACCCGTCAGCGTGTCGCCATTGACCTGGCGGTGCAAGGCGTCGAGTTGCGCGGCCTGCGCCCGCGACGTCATGCGCAAACGATCGACCAGTGAATTCATCGCACGCGTCAGGCGCTGCAACTCGGGAACCGGTGGTTCCGACACGGTGACAAACTCGCCCTTTTCAAGCGCAAGCGCCTGCACCACCGCCTGGTCCAAAGGCCGGCTGATGCGGCGCACCACCGCCCAGCCCAGGGCGGCGGCGAGCAAGCCCACCAATGCCATCGTCTGCGCTGTGCGCAGCGTGCTGGACCACAGCGCATCGTGGGCATATGAGACATGGCTCTCCACCAGCACCTGACCGAGCGCTCGCCAGCCATCGGACACCTGCGCGGTGCCCGGCTGCGAGGTGATGCGCACTGCCGACACGAACCAGGCGGGAGCCGTGCCCGTTGGGACGTCCGCATCGCGACTGAACACCAGCTTGCCATCGGCCGACCGCAGTTGCACACGCCGGTAGTAGCCGGTGTCGAATTGCGCGGCCATCAGCAGCGACATCAGCTCCGCATCGCCCTTCTGCTGCGAAAGCGCCAGCGCCAACGAGGCCGCGTTGTCGCTGTTCTTCAGCCTCAGCTGTGTTTGCAACAGCTCGCGTGCCGAGCTCGTGGCAACAGCGATGCTGCCCACGAAGGCGAGCAACACGGTGGCCAGCAGCAGCAGCCAGACTTGACGGATCAGCGACATGATCGCTCCTTGTAATCGATGAATTGGCGATGCGCCGTCATGGCGGAAACCCTTCCGCACGTGCCTTGGCCAGGGCGTCGCGCCAGCGCGACAACCGCGCGAGTGGGTCCCCAGCCGATTGCACCCCTGTTCCTTGCCAGAGACCGTCGGCGTTGAAGCTGAACACCGGCGTCAGGTCAGGGCGACGCGAGGCCGGACGAAGTTCGGAAATGAGGTTGTCCAGGATCAGCGGGTCGGCATCCGGCTGCGCGTAGTACGCCAGCACCATATGGGCCTGTACCGGCCCGCCGGGTCCGCCCATCTGAGCCCGGACATAGACCAACCTGAGCCTGCTGGCGGCGACGCCGACTGCACGCAGACTGAAGTACTTCGCGAGCGCGAAGTCCTCGCAATCCCCCTCGCCCTTGCCCATCGTCTCGAACGGGCTGGCCCAGTAATCGATCTGACCCCAGACCTGCACATCGTCGCGAAAGACGATCCGACGGTTGAAAAAGTCGTTGATGGCCTGCAACCGGGCAACCTCCCCCTGAACCAGCGCTGCGGTCAGCACCGGTCGCAGTGCCTGCCAACCAGAGATCGCTTTCGCGCCGTGCGCCTGCGCGGCCAAGGCCATGCGATCGACATCACCCGGGGGCTCCGCCCACACCGCTGCCTGCAGGCCGGCCACCAGCACACCGCGCCCGATCCAGACTGGCCATCGGCGGGTGAATGCGGTCAGTAGATCACGGCGATTCACGGGCGTGGGGAACGCGCTCGCGCGGGACGGGCGTCAGTTGGACAGTACGGCGCGCCTTCACGGAATATGAAGGCGCAGGAGTGATGCCTCGTTGTCGTCCACCGGCTCTGCAACTTGAGCCATCATCCTCAAGCACCGTCAGCGCCCACAGCGCGGCGTACCCCTGCTGGCGGCGTGACGCGCGAACCTTGTTGCAATGGAGTCACTCCGGCAGTGGTGTGGCGTTAGTCGGGACATAAACTCGTCCACGGTTGTCTTCGCCCGGACGTTCTTTGTTTTTGAACGGCAGGCCTTCCTGCAAACGCCACCACACCCGCCCATGCGCCCTACCCGCTCCCTGATCGCTCTTGCCGTTGTCGTGCTGTGTCAGGGGCAGCCCTTGCAAGCGCAAGTCACAGGCGTTTCCGCCGATCCCTTGCGTCACGCCGTCGAGAAGGCGTTGAAGACAAACCCGGAGGTGACCGCGCGCTTCAACGCCTACCGAGCCGCCAGCGATGCGGTCGACGCAGCACGCGGCGGATTGCTGCCCCGACTGGACCTGAACGCCAGTGTCGGCGTCGACCGCGACCGGATCACCTCACGCCTGCCGCAGAACGAGACCCTGAATCGCCGGGGTGCGGCCCTGACGCTGACCCAATTGCTGTGGGACGGATTGGGCACGCAGCGCGAGATCGATCGCTTTGGCCACGACCGACTGGCCCGCTACTTCGATCTGCTGGAGGCGACCGAGCAGACCTCGCTGGAGGCCGCGCGCGCGCTCTATGACGTGCAGCGCTTCCAGCGCCTGGTGGCCTTGGCAGAAGACAACTATGTGCAGCACCGTTATGCGTCACAGCAGATCCAGTCGCGCTTTCGTGCCGGCGTCGGACGGGGGGTCGATCTCGAACAGGCCAACGCTCGGCTTGCACTGGCCGAGTCGAACCTGACCACCGAGACCGCGAACCTGCACGACGTGATGACACGCTATGCACGCATCGTGGGCGAGCTCCCTCCGCAGCGCACCGACGTCACCCCGCCGCTGGCCGTGCTCAGCGCTGAACTGCCCTCCAGCAGTACCGAGGTGCTCAACCGGGCCGTGGTCCAGAGCCCCGCGGTCAGTGCCAGCATCGAGGCGGTTCGCGCCGCGCGGCTGTCAGTCGATGCGCGTGAATCGGCATTTCAACCCCGCCTCGAGGCGCGGGTGCGCAGCGGAATCGGCAACAACTTCGACGGCGTGCGCGACCAGAAGCGAGACAGCTCGGCCGAGTTGGTGTTGAACTGGAACCTGTTCAACGGCGGCTCCGATCAGGCGCGGGTGCGCCAGCAGGTCAACCTGCTCAGCCAGACCGAGGACTTGCGCGACAAGGCCTGCCAGGACGTGCGCCAGACCGCCGCCATCGCTTTCAACGACACGCGCAAACTGACCGAGCAACTTGTGCTGCTCGACCGCAACACGCTGGCCATCGAGAAGGCTCGCGACGCCTACCGCCAACAGTTCGATATCGGTCAGCGCAGCCTGCTCGATCTGCTGAACGCCGAGAACGAGCTCTACACCGCCCGTCGCGCGTACGCCAATGCCGAGTACGACCGTGCGCTGGCCTTCGCTCGTACGCACGCCGGCATGAGCCAGCTCACCGCGAAGCTGGGCCTGGCCCGCCCGGCCAGCCTAAACGACGAGGCGAATGGCTGGAGCTCCGGTGAAGACGGCCCTGCCCGTTGCCCTGAGGCGACCATCGTGCTGCCGCCAATCGACATCGAGGCGCTGGCACGGCGGGTGCCTGCGCTCGCAGAGCCCGGCAAACCCGCACGCTGAAACAGGCGGGCGGCGCCACCGCGGCGCTGGCAACGGAGTGGTATCAACGCCCCCGCATCCGAGGGGGTGGCTCGGTACTTTCACACGCAGCGCGCAGCCCGGCCCTGCGAGCGCCGGGGCAGGGACCCACCGCATGGCTACGATGTCCGATGTTTCTGCTTGGCATCCGCATGAATCGCAAGTTCACGTCCTTGTTTTTGTCACTGCTGCTGGCAGCTGCTGCGCCCAGCCACGCAGCCCCTGACACCAAGGCGGCCCGCTATTACGAAGATGCGCTGAGCCGCTATGACAAGAAGGATGTCGCAGGCGCGATCATCCAGCTCAAGAACGCCCTGCAGATCGACAAGAACATGCTGCCCGTGCATGTGCTGCTGGGGAAATCGCTGCTGGCGACCAGCGAGGTAATCGGTGCCGAAGTGGCCTTCAACGAGGCCTTGCGGCTGGGCGTGAACCGCGCTGAAGTGGTGATTCCGCTGGCGCGTTCCGTGATCGCTCAGGGTCGTCTGCAGGAATTGCTCGACAAGCCAGTCTTCTCGCCCGCCGGATTACCAGCGGCTACGCAAGCCCAACTTCTGCTGCTGCGCGCGTCGGCTGCGGCCGACATCGGTGGCGCGGCCGCTGCGATGCGGTCCATCGAAGAGGCTCGCGCCATCGAGCCTGGCAGCCCCGATTCCTGGCTGGCGGAAGTGCCGCTGCGCATCCGTGCCGGTCAGTACCGCGAGGCAGAGGCTGCGGCCGATCGCGCCCTGTTGCTGAACCCGACATCGGCGGAGGCCATGTACCTGCGCGGCAGCATTGCCCATGTCCAGGGCAATGCTGCGAGCGCGCTGGCAAGCTACACCAAGGCATTGAAGATCGAGCCGACTCACACCGAAGCACTGGTGTCACGCGCCGGATTGCTGATGGACCAGAAGCGAGTGGCAGAGGCCAGCGCCGACATTGCCGAGTTGCTGAAGTCATCGCCCAACGACCCGCGTGGCTTCTACCTGAATGCACTGACCTCCGAACAAGCGGGCAACACAGCCGCGGCGAAAGCTTCGCTGAGCAAGATCACCGCTCTGCTCGATCCAGTGCCGATCGATGCGCTGCGTTACCGGCCGCAGGCACTGATGCTCGGTGGACTGGCTCACTACGGATTGAACGAGCTTGAGAAAGCCAAGGCCTATCTTGAAGCGGTGCAGCGCGTGCAGCCAGGAAGCAGCGTGGCCAAGCTGCTGGCGCAGATCTATTTCCTCGACAAGAACGCCGACCGCGCCATTGCGGCACTGGAGCCCTACCTGAAGGCGCATCCCAACGACTCGCAGGCACTGTTGCTGCTGTCGTCGGCGCAGATGGCACAAGGACGCTACGGGCGTGCCAGCCAGCTGATGCAAGACGCGCTGCGAGGCGAGGATCGCCCGGAGTACCAGACCATGCTCGGCATGAGCCTGGTGGGCAGTGGGAAGTTCAGCGACGCTGTGAGTGCACTCGAGGCGGCGTTCCAGAAAGATCCTCGCCAGCTGCAGGCTGGCGTTGCGCTGGCGAATCTCTACATCAAAGGCGGCCAGGCTGCGCGTGGCGTGAAGGTCGCTGAGAGCCTGGCCAAGCTGAACCCCGGCAATCCAGGCGTGCAGAACCTGCTGGGCTTGGCACGCGCAGGGGCAGGCGATCGCGCCGGCGCTCGCCTGGCCTATGAGGCAGCGATCAAGCTCGACGCCGGTTTTGGCCAACCACAGGTGAACCTGGCTGAGCTGGACATCGACGAGAAGGCCTACGACGGAGCGTCAAGCCGTCTGACGGCCCTGCTGGCCAAAGACCCCAAGAACCTGAATGCGATGGATGCTTTCGGCCGTTTGCACGAGCGACGCGGCCAGCTCCCAGAGGCGCAGCGCTGGCTGACGAAAGCAGTGGAGAGCAGTGGGCCCGACAACGTGCAGCCGGCCTTGAAACTGGTCGAATTTCAGCTCAGGAACAACCAGCCGGCGGCAGCCAAGGAATCCACCAAGTTCCTTACTGCCAAAGCGCCTGACGCACTGCCCGTTCTGGTCATGCTGGCACGCGTCAATCTGGCCAACAGCGAACTCGTCCCTGCTCGCGCCAACCTGAGCCGCGCGGCTACCTTGGCAAATCAGAATCCCGCGCTGCTGCTGAAGATCGCCTTGTTGCAGTCGGCCGCAGGTCATTTTCCCGGCGCGGCTTACAGCCTCAGCAAGGCCCTCGCGGAGCGCCCCGACTTTCTGCCGGCACAGGCGCTCATGGCCGAAATAGAGATGCGCCAAGGTGAACTCGACAAGGCAGAGCAGCGGGTGAAGCAAATCATCGCCAGCCATCCGAAGGCCGGTGTCGGCTACGGACTGGAAGGCGATGTGGCGAAGGCGCGCGGCCAACGCAGCGCCGCGATCGACGCCTATCGCCGTGCCCATCAGTTGGAACAATCGACCGCCAGCCTGCTGCGTTTGTACGCGGCCCTGGCGCCCAGCGATCCCGCGACCGCCTCGCAACTGGCCGACCAGTGGGTAAAGGCCAGACCCCAAGACACCGCGGTGCGACGCGCGCTGGCCGCCGCCTATGCGCGAGCAGGAAACATGAAAGCCGCCCGGTCGGCGTATGAGGCCCTGCTGAAGGTGAGCCCCAAAGATGCTGAGTCCCTGAACAACTTAGCCAACGTGTTGGTGCTGACTCAGGACGCAGGCGCACTCAAGGTCGCAGAACAGGCCCTGGCGCTCAGCCCCACGGCGCCGCACATTCTCGGCACGGTCGGTTGGGCTGCCTTCAAGGCCGGGCAGACAGACCGCGCTCTCCAGTTCCTTCGTGACGCCCGGCTGCGCGATCCGGCCAATCGCGACACCCGCTACTTCCTCGGGGCGGTGCTGGCAAGCACCGGTCGATCCAGCGAAGCGCGTGCCGAGTTGGAGGCCGCCCTCGGCGGCGATCAGCTTTTTGCCAATGCCAAGGAGGCTCAGCAACTGCTCGGCACCCTTAAGTGAGGGGTTCAATCCAGTGTCGCAAATCTTTACATTTAGTTGACGACAAGACCGCTGGGTTTAGGCAAGTCATTGATTTAAAAGAAATTAATTACTTGGCCCACAACTTGCAAATCACCCTCAAAGCTCGTGCATACGGTGGCGAGCCACTTTTTGGAAAACAGGGGACACCATGAAACGACTCGGTACCAGCATCCTCTCGGCGGCGGCCGCATTGGCAGGATTGACGATGTCCAGCGGTGCGATCGCCCAGGCCACCTGGAACCTGTACAGCAGCGGCGTCGGCACCAACGGTTGCCAGCAGAACTCCACCAATTCGGGCACCTACGGCAACTCCTGGGGCTGCACAGGGTCGTCAAGCACCAAAGTGACGGCCTCTGCATGGTCTGCAGACCGCGGGGCACCTTTGGTTGGCACGTACAACACACAAGCTGAGATCGATTATCTTTCGGGCAGCGGCTACGCCAGTGCATACCTGTCGCCCCAAGGCACCTCGGGTTTTGGCGCAGCAAGCCGCAGTGAAGGAATCGGGGCTACGTCACCGAACCACGCGTTCGACTCTATTTCACCCGGCACGCAGGATTTGCTGCTCCTGGACTTCGGGTCTGCCAGCGTCATCCTGAACAGCATCGGCATTGGCTGGAAAGGCACGTACGACTCGGACATCACCTTGATGCGATGGACCGGGACGACTGCGCCCACCATTACCACCGGAAGTTCCTATCGCAGCGGCGATGGTGAGCAGAATCTGAGTTCAGCGTTGGCCACCTCGACCACTGCGGGCTGGTCGTTGGTCGGCAGCTATTCGAATCTGGCGCCGGACAACACCGTGGCGTCAAACGGCTCCCCAACGTTCGGCGATGCGGCGGTGAACACTGGCGCAACGCAGGCATCGAGCTGGTGGCTGATCAGCACCTTCAACTCCACGCTCAACGGTGGCACGTCTTGCAAGAAATC
Organism: Burkholderiales bacterium PBB1; assembly: GCA_002255905.1. Lineage (GTDB taxonomy): Bacteria > Pseudomonadota > Gammaproteobacteria > Burkholderiales > Burkholderiaceae_C > PBB1. The sequence goes on along the minus strand of NKIN01000002.1, from coordinate 335,425 downwards.
CGACGGCACGACGACAACCTGTACCAATTCGGATGACGCGTTCAAGCTGAACTTCGTCTCTGCCACCGTACCGAAGACGCCGCCCACAGGCAACGTACCTGAACCGGGCTCGCTCGCCTTGGCTGGTCTTGCGCTGGCAGGCTTGTTCGGCGTTCGCCGCAGCGCACGAAAGTCAGTCTGATCTGACGCGCGAGTCGCCATCGTCTATGACGATAGCAGCGCGAATTCGACAGGGGCATGCAGTCACGCTGCCCCTTTTTTCATGGCGGATCGCGACCGTCAGTCTCCGGATCTACGCCAGCGAGCACCTTTTTATATCGAAATGGCATAGGCGTCGTCCAAAAATTTGGTTCCTCAGTCCGAACCGCCTCGCTAAAGTGCCGGCTTGAACTTTTGGGGGCCCGGCTTGTCGCTGCGCCTGCGTGACCGGGCGACTGATGGACCTTCTGGCGATAGTGAGTGGCTTCGGTATCGGTGCGATCGTCGGCATGACCGGCGTGGGTGGCGGCTCTTTGATGACGCCGCTGCTGCTGTCGGTGTTCAAGTTGCACCCTGCAGTGGCCATCGGCACCGACCTGTGGTTTGCGGCGATCACCAAGACGGCTGGTTCTGCATCGCATCACCAATCGGGGCACGTGGATTGGCGCATCGTCCGGCTGCTGTTGTCGGGCAGCATCCCGGCGTCGCTGGGCACCATCGCGCTGATGCACCTGACCGGTGTGACGAAGGGCTGGGCCAGCGCCTTGACCTTCTCGCTGGGCATCGCGTTGTTGCTGACCGCCGTTGCCGTTGCATTCAAGCAGATCTGGGTGCAGGTGGGTCGATGGCTGGAACGCTGGATCGATGACGGCAACCGGCCTGTGCTGACGGCCACTTGCGGACTGGTCCTGGGCGTGCTGGTCTCACTGAGTTCGATCGGCGCCGGTGCCATCGGGGCGACGCTGATCCTGCTGCTTTATCCCAAGTTGGCCTCACACCGTATCGTCGGCACCGACATCGCTCACGCGGTACCGCTGACGCTGGTGGCTGGCATCGGCCACGCCACGCTCGGCAATGTCGCGTGGGCGCTGTTGGGCTCGTTGCTGATCGGTTCGATCCCTGGCATCTGGATCGGCTCGCAACTGACCCGGAAGATGCCCGAGAAACTGGTGCGCACGCTGCTGTGCCTTTCGCTGGTGGTTGCAGGCCTCAAGGTCATTCACTGAACTTCACTTCCGACATCGAGACGCTTTCCTCAAGATGTACACCTACACCGACTTCGACAAGCAGTTCGTCAAGCAACGCGCTGCGCAATACCGCGATCAGCTCGATCGCCACCTCGCGGGGCGGCTGCCCGACGACGAGTTCCGTGCGCTGCGGCTGCAGAACGGCTGGTACGTGCAACGCCACGCACCGATGCTGCGGGTGGCTGTGCCCTATGGCGAACTGAGCTCGGCACAACTGCGCGGCCTCGCACGCATTGCCCGCGACTACGACCGCGGCTATGCGCACTTCACGACGCGGCAGAACCTCCAATACAACTGGATTCCGTTGGACAAGAGCGCCGAGGTGATGGACCAGCTGGCAGCTGTTCACATGCACGGCATCCAGACCAGCGGCAACTGCATCCGCAACATCACCAGTGACTGCTTTGCGGGCATCGCCCCCGACGAATCGGTCGATCCACGGCCCTACGGCGAGATCATGCGGCAGTGGAGCACACTGCACCCCGAGTTCGCCTTCCTGCCACGCAAGTTCAAGATCGCCGTCACCGGCGCGAGCGAGGACCGCGCGGCGATCGGCTGGCACGACATCGGCCTGCACCTGGTCAAGAACGCCGCTGGCGAAGTCGGCTTCAAGGTGCTGGTGGGCGGAGGCATGGGCCGCACGCCGGTCATCGGCACGGTGTTCCGCGAGTTCCTGCCGTGGCAGCAGATCCTCGTCTTCATCGAGGCAGTGGTGCGTGTCTACAACCGCTACGGGCGGCGCGACAACATCTACAAGGCGCGCATCAAGATCCTGGTGAAAGCCGAAGGTCAGCGCTTCGTCGACGACGTGAATGCCGAATTCAAGGACATCCTCGAGCGCGATGTCGACGGCACCGCACACATCATTCCGCAGTCGGAATTCGACCGCGTCAACGCCAGCTTCGTGATCCCAGCCGGTGTGGCCGCGCGCCCTTCGACTGGCATCCCGATGCCTGCCGATCTGCCGGCCAGCTATGGCCGCTGGGTTCAACGCAATGTGCATGCCCACAAGCTCAGCGGCTATCGCGCGGTGACCTTGTCGCTCAAGCGCACAGGGCAAGCGCCAGGCGACATCACCGATGCCCAGATGGAACTGGCCGCTGACCTCGCCGATCGCTACAGCCACGGTGAGCTGCGCGTGTCGCACGACCAGAACCTGGTGCTGCCGTGGGTGCTCGAATCCGATCTGCCGGCACTGTGGGAAGCGGCGCGAAGTGCGAGCTTCGCCACGCCGAACATCGGTCTGCTGACCGACATGATCGCCTGCCCCGGTGGTGATTTCTGTGCGCTCGCAAACGCACGCTCGATCCCGCTCGCGACTGAGATCACCGAGCGTTACCAGGACCTCGACGAACTCTGGGACATCGGCGACATCGACCTGCACATCAGCGGTTGCATCAATTCCTGCGGCCACCACCACAGCGGCCACATCGGCATCCTCGGTGTCGACAAGGACGGTGCCGAGTGGTACCAGATCACGCTCGGCGGCTCCGACGGCTCGGCGCTCAGCGGCGGCCCGATTGCCGGCAAGGTGATCGGCCCGTCGTTCGCCGCCGACGAGGCGGCCGACGCGGTGGAAGCGGTCATCGACACCTACCTGACGCAGCGGCAAGGCAGCGAGCGGTTCATCGACACCGTCAAGCGCATCGGGCTCGATCCGTTCAAGGTGGCCACCAACGCCGTGCGTCGCACCACGGCGCGCGAGCCATCGGCCGACGCCGTCCGCGCGGACTGAGCAGCACAGCACCATGAGATTCATCCACACCCCCCAAGACCCCTGGCGCACCGTCCACGGCGACGACGGACCGATGGTCACCATCACCCCGAAGCCGCACCTGCTGCTGACCTGGCTGCAGTGGCACAGCGTGTGCCACCACTGGCCCGCGGGCATGCCAGTGGGCGTGATCCTTGAAAACGACCAGGATGTTCGTGAGGTAGAGGCCGATCTGCCGCGGCTGGGCCTGATCGCGCTGCGGTTCCCGAAATGGGTGGACGGCCGCGCCTACAGCCAGGCGCACCTGCTGCGCTCGCGCTACCGGTTCCAGGGCGAGATTCGCGCGCTGGGCGAAGTGCTGGTCGACATGCTGCCGCTGCTGCAACGCACCGGCTTCGATGCGGTGGTGCTGCGCGCCGACCAGTCGCGCGAGGCAGCCGAGCGCGCGCTGACCTTCTTTCCTGGCTTCTACCAAGGCGATGTGCAGGAGCACCGGCCGCGCTTCGCACGTCCCGCAAGTGAGTCGCCGAACGGTGCCAACGAGTACCTGAATGCGGGAGCCTCGATATGAGCGCGATCGATCTGTATGCACGCAAGACGCCCGGCTTCGAAGATCGACTGGCCCACACCGTCGCGCTCTTGAAAGAAGCAAGCGCTGCGCACAGTGGCCGCATCGTTCAGTCCACCAGCCTCGGCGTCGAGGACATGGTGCTGACCGACCTGATCGCGCGCCACGGTCTGGGCGGCGCGCAGGGCATCGCGATCGCGACCTTGGACACCGGCATGCTGCACGCCGAAACCCTCGCACTGATCCCGCGCATCGAGGAGCGTTATGGCCTCGCTGTCGACGTATTCAAGCCAGTGCATGAATCGGTCATTCATTTCGTCGCGACGAACGGCAAGGACGCGATGTACCAGAGTCTCGAACTTCGCAAGGCCTGCTGCGGCCTCCGCAAGATGGAGCCGCTGGCGCGAATGATGGCGGGCCGCAGCGCCTGGGTCACCGGCTTGCGCCGCGAGCAGTCGAACACCCGCGCGGTGGTGCCGTTCAGCGAGGACGACGGCCAGGGCCGCATCAAGTTCAACCCGCTGGCCGACTGGACGTGGAACGACGTCTGGCATCACGTCGCCACCAACGACGTTCCCTACAACCCGCTGCACGACGAGTTCATGCCCAGCATCGGCTGTGCCCCGTGCACCCGCGCCATCGCGGTGGGCGAGGACTTCCGCGCTGGCCGCTGGTGGTGGGAAGACGAGAAGGCCAAGGAATGTGGCCTGCACGTCAAGGAAGACGCGCCCGAGGGCGCCGTATCGATGATCGGAGAAAAACGATGAACGCCGCCACGACCGTGCAGCAACTGCTGCCCGAACTGGATCAGACCCACCTCGACTGGCTCGAAGAAGAAGCCATCTTCATCCTGCGCGAGACCGTCGCCGCGTTCGAGCGCCCTGCCCTGCTGTTCTCGGGTGGCAAGGATTCGTGCGTGGTACTGCGCCTCGCCGAGAAGGCCTTCAAGACCAAGGTCAGCCCCGACAACCCCAATGAATTCAAGGGTCGCCTGCCCTTCCCGCTGCTGCACGTCGACACCGGCCACAACTTCCCCGAAGTGATCGAGTTCCGCGACCAGCGCGTCGCCGAGATGGGCGAGCGGCTGGTGGTGGGTCATCTCGAGGATTCGATCAAGCGCGGCACGGTGCGCCTGGCGCACCCACTCGAATCGCGCAACGGCCACCAGACGGTGGCACTGCTGGAAGCCATCGAGGAACACCGCTTCGATGTGCTGATGGGCGGCGCCCGTCGCGACGAGGAAAAGGCGCGCGCAAAAGAGCGCATCTTCAGCCACCGCGACAGCTTCGGCCAATGGCAGCCGAAGGAGCAGCGGCCTGAGCTGTGGACACTTTTCAACACGCGCATCAAGCCTGGCGAGCACATGCGTGCCTTCCCGATCAGCAACTGGACCGAGCTCGATGTGTGGCTGTACCTGGCTCGCGAGAACATCCCGCTGCCCAGCCTGTATTTCGCACACGACCGCCAAGTGATCCGCCGCAAGGGCCTGCTGGTGCCACTGACCGAGGTGACACCACCCGAAGCCGGCGAGACGGTTGAAACCGCTCAGGTGCGCTTTCGCACCGTGGGCGACATGACCTGCACCTGCCCGGTGGAAAGCCCTGCGGCCAACGCCACCGAGATCGTTGCCGAGACGCTGCAGGTGACCGTCAGCGAGCGCGGCGCGACCCGCATGGACGACCGCACCTCCGACGCCTCGATGGAGCGGCGCAAGAAAGAAGGCTATTTCTAACGCCTCTCCAGCCGCCGAAAGAACACGATGACCACCCCACAAGTTCAAGACCACCGCGAGCCCCTCACGAAAGTCGCGGATCACCGCGCCTTGCGCTTCCTCACCGCCGGCAGCGTCGACGACGGCAAGAGCACGCTGATCGGCCGCCTGCTGTTCGACAGCCGCGCGATCCTGGCCGACCAGCTCGACACGCTGGAGAAGAAGGCCGCCGGTGCCCCGATCGACCTGTCGCTGCTGACCGACGGCCTCGAAGCCGAGCGCGAACAAGGCATCACGATCGATGTCGCCTATCGCTATTTCGCGACCAAGCACCGCAAGTTCATCATCGCCGACGCGCCCGGCCACGAGCAGTACACCCGCAACATGGTGACCGCCGCCGCCGGCAGCGATGCGGCCGTGGTGCTGGTCGACATTACCAAGCTCGACACCCGGCAAGTGCCGCTGGTCCTGCTGCCGCAGACCCGCCGCCACTCGCTGCTGGCGCACCTGTTGCGCGTGCCGAGCATCGTGTTCGCGGTCAACAAGCTCGATGCGGTGGCCGATCCGCAGCAGGCGTTCGACGCGGTCAGCGTCGCGCTGCGCTCGTTCGCCGAAGCCGCCGGCATCGCGGTCGCCGGCATCGTGCCGGTGTCGGCCTTGCGCGGCGACAACGTCACGCAGACTGTCGTCACCGACGGCAAAGACTGGGGCAGCTGGTACAGCGGCCCGACGCTGCTGCAGTTGCTCGAATCACTGCCGGTCGCCCAGGAGCGCACCGAGGGCGATTTGCTGATTCCGGTGCAGTACGTCGCCCGCGATGATGGCGACGGCAGCACAGGCGTTGGCCACCAGCCACGCAGTCTGTACGGGCGCATCGCCCACGGCAGCGTGAAGGCAGGCGACGAAGTACAGATCTTCCCGAGCGGCGAACGCGCCGTGGTCGCGGAAGTGCGGCTGGCAGGCAGCGTGGTGGATCACGTCGAGGCGGGCTGGTCGGCCGGGGTCGTGCTCGACCGACAGCTCGATGTGTCGCGCGGCGACTGGATCGCCACACCGAACAGCGTCACCGGGCGGCAAAGCTTTGCCGCGACCCTGGCCTGGCTCGACACCGAACCGGCCGTCGTGGGCCGCAAGTACTGGGTGCGCCACGGCAACCGATGGGTGCAGGCGCGCATTGCCGGCATCGAGAACCGGCTCGACATCCACACGCTCGATGTCGTCGATGCGAACCAGCTCGGTGTCAACGAGATCGGCCGGGTGATCGTCGAGACGCAGCAACCACTGCCAGTGGAAGCCTATGCATCCAACCGCAGCGGCGGCGCACTCATCGTGGTCGACCCGACGACCAACCGCACCAGCGGCGCACTGCTGGTGCAAGCCACCGCTGCCTGATCAAAAGCACCATGCCGGCCATCACCGCAGTTCCCGTCGGCCGCGTCGCGTTTGTGGGCGCAGGGCCAGGCCAGGCGGATCTGATCACGCTGCGCGGCGCGCAGCGCCTGGCGCAGGCAGCCGTGGTGCTGAGCGACGCATTGGTGGATCCGGCTCTGCGCGAGCTGGCTCCGCAAGCGCGCTGGTTGCACGTGGGCAAGCGTGGCTATGCCGACAGCACGGGCCAGGAAGCCATCAACGCGCTGTTGATCAAATGCGCCCGCGATGTGGGCCCCGCTGGCCTGGTGGTGCGACTGAAGGGTGGCGACCCGAGCATATTCGGGCGCCTTGAAGAAGAGCTGCAGGCCATGGCCGCGGCTGGCGTCGCCTGCGAGGTGGTCCCCGGCGTGACTGCGGCACTGGCCGCCGCAGCATCCGCGCAGCGCCCGCTGACGCGGCGCGGTGTCGGCCGCAGCGTCAGTTTCGCCACGGCGATGACCGCCAGCGGTACCCCAGACGCAGGCACATGCGGTCACGCGGACACCGAGGTGTTCTACATGGCGGGCAAGCAACTCGGTGCCCTGTCACGCAAGCTGGTACGGGCGGGTTGGTCGGGCGACACCGCGGTGTGCGTGGTCTCTCGAGCGGGCTGGCCCGATGAACTCAGCAGCGACCACACCGTCGCCGGCCTGGGCCAGGCCACCATGCTGCACACAGGTCGCCCCACAGTGATCGTGGTCGGTGCCGGAGCGCAGGCGCTGAACCCGGTCGAGTCACCAGTCGTCGAGAAGGACTGCGCACCTTGGACCGCCGCACTGAACACGTAAAATCTCTGGTGGATGCGGTTGGCATCCTCCTGTCTTTTCAACCCTGCTTTCGCAGTTTCACCGAGCCTCAGTCATGACCCACGTCGTCACCGAATCCTGCATCCGCTGCAAATACACCGACTGCGTGGATGTGTGTCCCGTCGACTGCTTCCGCGAAGGTCCGAACTTTCTGACGATCGATCCGGACGAGTGCATTGATTGCGCGGTGTGCATTCCCGAATGCCCGGTCAACGCGATCATGCCGGAGGAAGATGTGCCCGGCGACCAGCAGCACATGATCAAGCTGAATGCCGAGCTCGCCCGAATCGGCTGGCCCAGCATCACCAAGCGCAAGATGCCTCTGCCAGATGCCGAAGAGTGGAAAGACAAGACCGGCAAGCTGTCGGAACTGATCCGCTGAACACCGACACCGCGCCGATCCACACCGACGCGTTGGTGATCGGTGCAGGCCCGACAGGCCTGTTCCTGGCGTTCCAGCTCGGTCTTCAGGAGATCGGCTGCCACCTCGTCGATAGCCTGCATGCACCCGGCGGCCAGTGCTTGGCGCTGTACCCCGACAAGCCGATCTACGACATCCCGGCCGTGCCGGTGTGCACCGGGCGCGAACTGGTCGATCAGCTGCTGGCACAGGTCCGACCGATGGCGCCGGTGTTCCACCTGGACCAGCAGGTCAGCGCAGTCGCCCGCAGGGCCGATGGCCACTTCGACGTTGCCACATCCGCTGGCGTCCGCTTCGTGGCCCGCGCGATCTTCGTTGCCGCGGGCGTCGGGGCCTTCGTGCCGAGGCATCTGAAGCTCGAAGGCCTCGAACGGTTCACGGCACGGCAGGTGCTGCACAGCGCAGACGCGCTCCCGCCCACAGCCGATCAGCACGTGGTCGTGCTCGGCGAAGACGATGCGGCGCTGGAAGCCGCCTTGGCACTGTGCGCCGAGACCCCCTCGCAGCCGGCCAGCATCACGCTGATTCATCGTCGCGACGCCTTCAAGGCCGCGGCCGAGGTGGTGGATCGAATGCGCGCGGCCTGCGCGGCAGGTCGCATGCGCTTCGTGGCCGGGCAGGTGATCGGCTTCGAGGCCAACGAAGACACCCTGACGCACCTCAAGGTCAGCGGTACCGATGGCACCACAGCCACCCTGCCTATCGACCTGCTGCTGGTGCTGCTGGGGCTGAGCCCGAAGCTGGGGCCCATGGCCGACTGGGGTGTCCAGCTCGAGCGCAAGCAGGTCGCAGTCGATACCGAGAAGTTCGAAACCAACGTGCCGGGTATCTTTGCGGTGGGCGACGTGAACACCTACCCGGGCAAGAAGAAGCTGATCGTCTGCGGCTTCCACGAGGCGACGATGGCGGCCTACGCCGCGGCAGCCATCGTCTTTCCCGATCGGCCGCTGCAGGTGCAGTACACCACGACCAGTTCTCGTCTGCATCGCCTGCTGGGCGTGACACCGGTGTGACAGCAGCTGAGCTGAACTGAACACTGTCGAGACGCGACAGCCCCTGATCCAGGGGAAGCACCGATGCCTTCAGGCGCTGCGCGCACCGACCATCGGTCTGCGCAGATCCTGCGCCGTTGCACATGACCGGAGACGCCTCCATGGACATGAACGAAGCCCAGGCGCCACGCTGCGACATGTGGGGATCGGTGCTGTACATCGAGGACGACCCGATCAGCCGGGAACTCGTCGAAGTCCTGTTGGCCGCGTTCCCTCAGGTGGATCTGCGGCTGGCCACCGACGGGCGCTCCGGCATTCGCGCGGCGCTCGCCGCGATGCCCGATGTGATCCTGCTGGACATGCACCTGCCCGACATCAGCGGCCTGGAGGTGGTGCGCGCGCTCAGTCAGCACATCACCGACGGCCGCTGCCAGATCATTCTGCTGACCATCGACAAGCTGACGATCGACATCGTGAAGGCCATGAGCCTGGGCGCCCGCGAATACTGGCTGAAACCGCTGTCGGCGGAGCGGCTGCAGGGAGACTTGCCCCGGGTGCTGCGCGCACTGCGTGCCGAACGGCGTGACGCCTCAGACAGCTCGCTGCGACCGGGCTCTCGCTGGATTTCCGCCGCACCCAACCTGCCTCACTGACCCTCCGCCGTCGCTCCGGACCGCGAGCCGGTCCTGGCCTTGTCCTTGCGCCGCGCTGCGCGCTCGGCCTCCTTCACCGCGGCCTCGGCCTGCCAGCGCTGCCAGTCCTGCGGCGTCTCCAGCGTGATGCGGCCCAGGCTGCCCGCGCGAAAGTCGTGCAGCACGATTTCGGCAGCCTTCTGCAGACTGATACGCCCGCCAGGCAGCACCGCACCGCGCTGGCGGCCGATCGCAGCGAGCCGTTCGTCGTCGGTGCGGAGCACGGCAGCATCGAGCCGAAAGCGCTGCTCTACCTGGCCCGGGTAGTCGCGATGCAAGATCGCCAGCAATACCAATGCGACCTCCTCATCGTCGTAGGCATTGCGCCCCACGGCGCCGCTGGCAGCAAGGTGATAGCCGCTTTGCTCCACCGCGATGCGCGGCCACAGCATGCCTGGCGTGTCGTACAGGTAGAAATCGTTGGCGATGACGATCTTCTGCTCGAGCTTAGTGATGCCGGGCTCGTCGCCGGTCTTCGCGGCGACGCGGCCGGCCAGCGAATTGATCACCGTCGACTTGCCCACGTTGGGAATACCGCAGATCAGCACACGCAGCGGCTTGACCATGCCCCCGCGCAGCGGCGCCAGCTGACGGCAGGCATCGACCACGCGGTGCACCGGCGCACCGGCCCGGCCGTCGAGCGCCACCGCCTGGGTGGCGGATTGCGCATTGAAATGCTCCACCCACAGCGCGGTGCGTTGCGGATCGGCCAGGTCCTGCTTGTTCAGCACCTTCAGTGCCGGCTTGCCGCGCGTCAGTTCGGCCAGCAGCGGATTCCCGCTCGAGCCCGGCAACCGGGCATCGAGCATCTCGATGACGACGTCGATCGCCTTGACACGCTCGATGATGGCCTTCTTAGTCGCATTCATGTGACCCGGGAACCATTGAACAGGCATCGTCAGCTCGCTTCGGCCGGAAGCGGCCGCATCCCGCATTTTGATCTGGCGGCTCGCACCGGTGGTGCGCGGTGACCACGGTCGATCAGATCGGCACGGTGCGTCCGCGCAAGCGCTTGGGCTGGATGAACCAGCCTGCATGCTCGATGCTGTCGGCGGCGTTCACGGGCATGCGTTGCCCGAGCCAGCAGCGGGTGGGCAGCATCGAATCGCCAGAACTCATGCGCAGCGCGATGGCGTCGGCAGGCAGCTGGGCCAGCGCCGCACGGATGGACTCGATGTGGGCGGGTTCGAGGTCGCGGGCGATGAAGACCAGCCGGCTGCGACCATCACGAAACGGTCCCTCCTTCGGCCATGCCGACAACGTCACCGACGGATACGCCACGCCCTGCACGCACTGGACGATCTGCGGGCACCGCGTTCCCGCCACGTTGATCAGGCCCTTGATGCGCAGCAGCTGCTTGCCGTGCTGCGACAGGATGTGGCCCAGCGTCACCGCGAACCCGAACCACGGCACCGGCTGTTCGAACACGACCACGAAGCTCTCGACGCCCGAGGTGTGTGGTGCGGATGCTCGTGGCGCCTGCACTGTCTGCGCATCGCGGCGCTCGCGCCAGCGCTGTGCCAGAGCGCGGGCCGACGACTCGTCGCCGTGGCTCTCAGCGTCGTTCGGTTCGGCGCCCAGCAACCACCCCGATGCCGACTCCACGGCTTGCTGAGTGGCCGCCTGCTGCAGCGCCTCCTCACCCAGCCATTGCGTCAGGCTCGGCAACTTGTTCGCCGGGCTGTACAGCCCGCACGCGAGCAGCGCCGAGGCATCGTCCTTGCCATCGCGAACCTGCCGCTGTGGCGCGCCGGGATTGAGCTGGCGCAGCGCCTCTTGCAGTGCGGCGAGCATCGACGGTGTGGCGCGATCGCACTTGGTGATGAACAGCAGATCGGCCGCGACGACCTGCCGGGTCGCTTCAGAAAAATCCCGTAGCTGCTCCAGCCCGTGGGTGGCAGACACCACCGTGGCGACGCCATCGCAGGCGTAACGCGCTGCGACGAAGCGGTCTTCCATCAAGGTGTAGAGCACCGGCACCGGATCGGCCAGGCCCGTGGTCTCGATGATGACGCGGGTGACCGGTGCAATCTCCCGCCGCGAGGCGCGCAGCGCCAGGTTCTTCAAGGCCCCGATCAGGTCGCCCTGCATCGCGCAGCACAGACAGCCGGAATCGAGCAGCACCATCTGCTCGTCGACGGTATCGACCAGGTGATGATCGATGCCGACTTCACCGAACTCGTTGACCAGCACTGCCACGCCGGCCATCGCGGGCAAGTGCACCCAGTGGTTCAGCAGCGTGGTCTTGCCCGACCCCAGAAACCCGGTCAGCAGATTGACCGGGATCCGATCCACCGGCGCAGGTGCTGCATCAGCCACCGCGCAGCCGGCCCATGGTCTCGAGCACCGACTCCGGACGCAAGCCCGCATCGATCTCGGCGAAATAGAATTGCCGGCCCTGAAGCGGCTCGATCGCACCACCGGCGGCAAATGCGGCGCTGATGTCACAGCCCCACACTGCCGCGCCCGCCGCCTCGAGCGTGGGCGAGATCACCGCGTCGAAGTCACGCAACACCTCCGCCGCTGGCACGGCATCGTGCGGCAGACGCAATGCCAGCGACCACCGGTAGTGGCGCACGACATTGACGATCGAGGTGTAGCGCGACAGGTCCTCCAGATTGAAATCTGCGTCACGCCCTTCTTCGAGCAACACCCCGGAGATCGGAAACGCCGACACGCTGCGGATCAGATCGGTCAGGTACATCGACGCGTCTTCGGCATCGTCGGCGGTCACCTCGATGTCGGTGCTGCCGGTCAGACGATTGGCGTGATTCGCCCAGCGCCGTGGTGAAGGCACCGACAGCACCAACGGCGTCTGTCCACGCAGGTTGGCCAGCACCGCCTCGACCACTTCGGCCAGCAACTGGCGCGGTGCCTCGGTCTCGAGCAACTTGCGCAACGCGGTCACCGGCTTGCGCCGGTTGCCGAGCGACGCCACCAGCGCGCCGGGCTGTGCCGCATGCCAGGCGTCGTACAACTCACCCACTTCGAGCACTGCGACGTCGGGCTTGAGCAGTCCGTGGGCCTGCGAAAAATAGGCCAGGTACTGTGCGCCCGACGCCCACGGATCGCCCGCCGCACCCAGCAGCAGACGCCGGGTGTAGGCCGACGACTTCAGCCAGACACGGATCGAGCCCTTGCCAGCAGCGTCGGGCAGACGTTCAGCGAACGGTCCAGTCACTGCTTTTCTTCCTTCAAGGCCCCCAGCGCCGCCAGCCTTGCTTCCAGTTCCTCGATGCGCACGTCTTTCGGGTGACGCATGTAGTTGGGCTTCGGCGAGTTGGCGTCGCGGGTGATGTCCGGGCTGCCCATGTAGAGCGTACCGATCTCATCGCCCCAGCACCCGAAGTACTGCAGGTGGGCGGGTGGCTTCGGCTTGCTCCAGGTCTTGATGAACTCGTTGAACGGCTTGCCGCGTGCGATGCGCGCCTTGCGTTCGGCCGCACGCAAGGCGTCAGTGCCTTGGGTGTCGATGGCCAGCGTGACCGGATCGAACTTGACCTTGTACAGCCGGGCCGCCAGGCCTTGTGACATCAAGCCCTCTTCGATGTCGCGGATCACCGCAGCAGGATTGCGTTCGAGCAGGTCGCCATAACCGGCGCCTGCGCCCTGCGAGATCATGAACAGCTCGCCGCGCTTGGAGATCTCGAAGCCCATGCCCATGTGGTGGGTGGTGTAGGTGGCGTTCTCGAACGGGCGCTCGTTCATGATCTCGGCGATCGAGTGCTTGAAGCGTTCGGGTTCGTTCTTCAACACCTCGTAGACGTCGACACCCTTCACCTTGGACAACGGGTAGGTGCCGCAGGCATAGCCGCCGAACAGGCCCTGGATCGGAGGGATCTTCGCGCCCTGGGCCGTGGTCATGAAGCCCCACTGCTCACTGTCCTTGGTGGCGACGATCATGGTGTAGCCCTGGCCGCCGCGGTACTTGCCCGGGGCCACTGCGTCCATCGTCATCTTCTTGGAGACCAGCTGCAGGAAGGGCACATCTTCCTCGTTGAGTTCCTGCTCGCCGATGTCGGCCATCGTGGCGAAGATCGGTGCCAGCGCATGTTCACCGTCCATGTCGGAGCGCGCACCGGCGCCCATGCCGTTCAGGTCGGCGCACAGGTTGCCCAGCGTCTCGCCGTGCTGGCTGACCCCACCCCAGATGAAGGTGTTGATCATGTTGAAGGTCGGTGCATGCACCTTCGTGTACTTTTCAGGGCAGGAGTACAGGAACTTCGCCACCGCATGCTGGCCGGCAGTGAAGCCGGTGAAGATCGACATCAGGCTCTGCGAGTTCGGCGCATCGTAGGAGCTGTTGACGATCGAGTACGGGTCGGTGATGACCTCGATCGGCGCAAACGCCGCCTGCCCGCGCGGCAGGTCGGGCCAGACATAGCACATGATCACCTGCGACAGCATGCCCTTCAGGCCGGCCAGGATGGTGTTCGTGGGCCGGTTGGTGAACTCAGGGCTGGAGCCGCGGAAGTCGAAGATCAGGCGGTCGCCGGTCTTGGTCAGCTGGCAGTTCACCTTCACCACGCAGTTCTCGCGCAGTGTCGAGTCCTGGATGATGTAGGTGCGAACCGTCATGTCGGGCCATTCGCTGATGCGGCGCTTGACCTCGGCACGCACGTTCTCCATCGTCAGCCGCAGCGTGGACACCAGGGGCGTGTAGCCATCGGTCCGCAGGGTCTCCTCGATGCGCTGCTTGATGCGCAGGCAGGCGAACAGCTTGACCTTCATGTCCTCGTACTGCAGCTTGGGCTCGCGCACCGAGTTCTGCAGGAAGGTCAGGATGTCGCGCTTGATCTGGTAGTTCTCGACCACCTTGAACGGGCACATCTTCAGGCCTTCGTCGCTCGGGCTTTCAGCCATCGACGGCATGCCCCCCGGCTCGATCGCGCCGTTCTCGCCTTCGTGCACCGTGGACGCCACCCAGCAGATCAGCTTGCCCTCGTGGAAGATGGGCAGGATCATGCTCTGGTCGGTGTTGTGCACGTTGCCGTAGCGCGAGTCGTTGTGGATGAAGCCATCGCCCTCGCGCACACCCACCGTCGGGTCGTTGACCCAGTTCTTCAAGATGAACTTGATCGGGTGGTGCACCAGCGCCGAGAAGATCAGCACGCCGCCGGCGCTCGCGATCGCCAGGTCGCCCGAGGCCGAATACACCCCGGTGATGATGTCGCCCCACTTGGCGCCAGGTGCAGCACCCATCTGCTCGACCATCTCGAAGCCTTCATCGCAGCCCGCCTGGATGCGGTCGCGGATCTTGGCCACGGTCTGGGCGTCGCTGACCTTGGCAATGCACTCTTCTTCGAGTGCGCTGCGCGGCATCAGGTCGTGGTTTTTCATGATCTCGGGATCAGGCCCGAGGAACAGTGTGGTGTCGTTCAGGAATTTCTTGATCAGCGCGATCTCTTCCGCACTGGGCATCTTCGCCGCGATGGGTGCCAGGGTTTCAGTCATGTCTGTCCTCGATGTTTGTCGGTACGGCGTGTGTGCTGCGGGGCTTCAACCGCGCAGGAACCACGAGGCGCCTTGTCGTGCTGCCACGAAAGTCCAACCCGGGTCGACCAGGAAGGTGGTCACTTCGGACGCGACGATGGCCGGCCCCGAAATCTGAACGCCCGGCTCGATGGCCGATCGGCTCCACACCGGCGTTTCCACTGCGCCTGCGTGGCCCACGAAATAGCACTTGCGCATGGTCTCCGGCTTGGGTGGCGACTTGCGCTGTTCCTTGGGCACCGGCTTGATGTCCTCGAACTCGACCGTCTCGTGCTGCACGAATGCGGCAACCCGGATCGTGTTGATGCGGATGCCCGCCTCGGGCGCCTGGCTGCCTTCGCCGAAGCGCTTGCCGTAGTCGTTCGAGAACTGCGAAATGATGGCCAGCACGTCGGCCGGGCCATGCACTTCGTGCTGCGGGATCACCGCCGTGGTCTGGACCAGCTGGTTGCCGTAGCGCATGTCGAGCTCCAGGTTGTGCTGGATCTGTTCGCGCGGGATGCCTTGGCGGATCAGGTCCTGCGTGCCCATTTCCTTCAGCTCGGCCACGATGCTGTTGAAGCGCTTGTAGTCATCGAAGATGTGGCGCGTGTTTGAGTCGTAGAGCACCATGTACAGCGATTGCTCGTGGATGTGCAGCTGGTGCATGTTGCCCGCGCCGACCGCCGAGAACACGGAGCTCAACGGTGGCGCCAGGATCTTGTCGATGCCCAGATTGCGCGCGATGCCGCAGCAGTGCAGTGGCCCATTGCCGCCGTACGCGAGCATCGTGAACGCCTTCGGGTCGTAGCCGCGTGCACGCAGCTCGGTGAACAGGCCGTTGGCCATGTTGTCGTCGACCTTCTCGCGGATCATCAGCGCCGCTTCGATGACCGAACAATCCAGGTCGTCGCACAGCGTGTCCTCGATGGCGGCGGTGGCCCGGCGCGGGTTCAGCGGAATGGAGCCACCGGCGTAGTTCTTCGGGTCGAGGTAACCCAGCAGCAGGTCGGCGTCGGTGACGGTGGCGCTCATGCCACCCCGGTCGTAACAGGCAGGGCCAGGGTCGGAGCCTGCGCTTTGCGGGCCGCACTTGACGGTGTTGTACATCCGGTCGTAAGTGGCGATCGAGCCGCCACCAGCGCCCAGAGTCACCAGATGGACCATCGGCACCGACACCAGCCAACGGTCGATGACCGGGTTGAAGTCGTAGTGCTTGATGCCGCCTTCGACGACGATGCCGATGTCATAGCTGGTGCCACCCATGTCGGTGGCCACCACATTGCCCAGTCCTGCTTGCATCGCAAGATGCTCTGATGCCGCGATGCCGGACACCGGGCCGGAATGGATGGTCTGCAGCGCGTCGGTGGAGTTGAGCTGTGCCATGCCACCTGAGTTGTGGATCACCAGCATCGGCTTGTCGTACTTGTGCGCCCGAAGGTTCTGCTCCAGTGCGGACAGTGCGTGGTACATCGTCGAGTGCAGGTAGCCATCGATCACGGCCGAGGTGGCGCGCACGTACTCTCCTTTGCGGCCCGCCACCTGGTGCGACAGGATGATCGGGATCGCGCCCAGCAGGTGCGACGGGTATTCCTCGAGCAGGATCTCTTCGATGCGTTGCTCATGAACCGGGTTGACGACGCTGTTGACCAGCGCCACCACGATGATCTGGGCGCCCGCATTCACCAGCGAGCGGATCTGCCGGCGCACGTCTTCCTCGTCCAGCGGCATGACCAGCTCGCCCTCGAAGTCCAGCCGTTCGCGCACGCCGCGAATCATGTGCGCATCGACCAACGGTGCCGGGCGCTGCGCGTTGGGCATGTCCTGCTTGCCGAGGTTGTCCAGCCCCTCGCCATACCCGCGAGCACGGCTGAGCGGCACGGTGGCTTCGAAGCCCGCGGTGACCAGCATGCCGATCTTCGGCCCCTTGTGCTCGATCAGCGCATTGGTGCCGAGCGTGGTGGCGTAGCGCACCGAGTCGACCTGCGACAGGATCGTCTCGAGTTCGAGGCCGAGCACCTTGTTGGCCTTCTCCAGCGCCTCGTTGAAACCGAGCGCCAGGTTGTGGTGGGTGGTCAGCGCCTTGGCTTCGATGTATTGGCCGTCCCAGACCACAAAACAGTCTGTGAACGTGCCGCCGATGTCTACGGATATGCGTCGCATTGTTGTTCCTTGCTTGAATGGCGGCGAGTGCCCGTTCGGGACCCGACAGCAGGCACCGACAGCACCCGCTCGCGATCGATCAATCAGTGTGAGTGGCCGCCTGAGCCGGAGGTCACCGCCGGTCCGACCACGCCTTCTTTCAGCTCTTCACGGCCGGCCCACTGCGCACGCAGTGCGGGCAGGTCGGGTTGCATGTCGTACAGCGGCGGGTGCCCCGGGATCGCGTACTCGGTCTCGACCTGCGTGCCGCAGCCCGGGCAGTAGTACTCGAGGATGCGCACCCATTCAGGGTCGGGACTGAAGGTGAACTTGTAGCGCTCGGGATCAATGATTGGAGGGTGGATCTCGCGGGGATCGCGGTCATAGACCAGCATGCCCTCCTTGTAGCTCTTGGTGGCCGTGCCGATCACGTGATTGCACACGCGGCATTCCCATTGCTCCGCATCGAGATCGAGTCGGAGGTATTCCGTCATCAGGACCTTCATGGTCTTCAAGCCTTTCTGTTCAACAGGATGTCGCCAGCGTCGCTGATGACGAAGGTCCAGCCCTCGAGCACACGACACGTGAAATAGTCTTCTTCGAGAATCGCCGGGCCCTGTGCGTGATCGCCGGGCTGCAGTGATGCGAGCCGGTAGACAGGCACATCGACACGCCCCCGCCCGCGAACCAGCACGTTGCGAACGCCGTCGGACTTGGCCGCAGCGCCCACGCTGACCCGCGTGGCAGCACCGGTGCCTGCCCGCAAACGCTTGATGGCGGCCAGCTCCAGCTCGATGGCCACCGCACCCGCCATGCTGGCCGGAAACACGGGCTTGTCGTTCAGCGTCTGGCTGGTCTCTGCGCCTCGGGCATCGACCGCCACCAGTCGCGCTTCGATCTCGTACTGGCCCTTGTCGAATCCCTCGGCATACATGTCGCGGGCGGCCCTGGCATGGAGCACCGCCAGCGCGTCCTCCAGCCCGCTCTGGTCGTGCCGAGTCAGCAATTCGGTGTAGCGCTGCGAGATGTCGCAGGTACCGATGCCGTAGGCGCTGAACACCGCGGCCATCTTCGGCACGGCCACCTGATAGATGCCGGCCACCTCGGCCACGCCACAGGCATTGAGCGGTCCGGCGCCGCCGAAGGCCAGAAGCACGCTGTTCTTGGAAATCCTGGTGGCCCGGTGCAGTTCGGCGGCGACCTTCGCTTCGAACGCCAGCTCCATCTGCTGCAGCGCCTCATCGAGCTTGAGCCCGAGCGGCTCGGCCACATTGACAGCCACCGCGGTCGCAGCACGATCGAGGTCGAGTCCCATGCCACCGCCGAAGTACGACTTCGGATCGAACAGGCCCATCAGCAGGCTGGCATCGGTGATGGTGGCGAACTGACCACCCCGCCCGAAGCATGCCGGCCCGGGGACTGCGCCGACGCTCTCCGGACCGATGACGATCTTGCGATCGACGACCTTGATCACCGAGCTGCCACCGGCACCGGCACTGACGATCTCGCACAGCGGGATCGACACGCTGATGCCTTCGACGTGTCCTCGGCGGTCTTCGACCACGCCACCTTCGAGGTACTGACAGATGTCGGTGGTGGTGCCCCCGACATCGATCGCCACCACATCGGAGTAGCCATAGACCTTCGCGAACGCCTTGACCCCTTCGACCCCGCCGCGTGGGCCGGAGCTGTAGGTCTTGATTGCGATCGTCTTGGCGACGCGGGAGGCGTCACCATCGTTGCGGAAGATCAACAGCGGATTCTTGGTGCGGTATTGGCGCAGGCGGTTCTCGGCGTTGTAGAGAAACGCTTCCATGCCCGGGTGCAGGAACGAGTTGATCAGGGCGGTCCAGGTGCGGCGCACCGGATCCTTGTCGACACTGAGGTCGCTGCCGTAGAGCATGGGCACGGCCCCCAGCAGATGCCGCGGGTACTTGCGCAGGGCCACCTTCCGGAAGGCACTTTCGATCGCGATGAAGTCGGCACCACCAAAGCTGACGACAAGGCGACTGGCGCCCGCCGCGGTCAGCTTGTTGATCGCGCCGACAACATGTGTTTGCGAGTCGTCGCCGAGCACCAGCGCCGAATCGAGCAGGACCACCCGGTCACCGACCAGCGCGGCGTAGACGGCAGGATCGTGGGCAGCCAGTTCCTCGATCAGGCGCGACCCCTTGGCATCGACGATCAACCCCAGCCGGGGGCCCTTGCGCTCGCAGATGGCGTTGGTACCTTGCGTGGTCGAGTAGCGGATCAGGTCCACCTCTTCCAGCAATCGCCGCACATCGGGCTTGCCGTAGACGACGCCGGAGGCTTTTTCAAGGCCCTCGAAGAAGCACTTGCTGAGATCGTAGGGTGTCGTGAGCACCTTGGTCTTGTCGACCCGCTGACCGTCGATGATGCAGATGTCGGTCAGCGTTCCACCGTTGTCGATGTTGATTTGTAGGCCCATGCTGTAGTCCTAGGTTTGTGAGTGAGAGCCCATCGAATGCCTCTGCAGCCTTGATGAGTGGAGACGTCGAGAGTCGTGGCGTTAGGAAGGTTTTACTCAGCGCGAGTGCGATTCAAATTGATCCAAATCAAGGATCGCCCGCGTCATGCCGGACGCGTGTTGAGCGCGCAGACGCAGGTCGAAATGCAGCGGCCGATCGGCGTGAGCCGTGCATGAGCGGAACGCAAGGGTTTACCCGTGATCCAGCGAACGCGCATCGCTTCGTTGGCCCGCACCGCCTGTCGATGCGCGTGTCCTGCACCACTGGCGACCATGGGCGAGAGACGCCACAGGAATCCAAAAAGATCTGGCCCGCACTGTTACTGCCCATACCGGTCTCCGAGATCCTTTTCAGCTCATCAGCCAGCCGGGATTCGTCCTCACTCAATAAAGCTGAAAACGAACCTCGTGGCGTCGAACTGCCGGGCTACAGACTCGGTAGACAGAAGCTCACAACAGATCGGATGTGAGCAGAAGTCGAGCGAATTTGATCCCGTTCTAGCCAATGTATACCCATGCAAAAAAATTGCACTCGGGAAATCACTCGGCTTCGCAGGAGGGTTCGGGTGTGGTCACTGGCACTCGGCAATCAGGGATCAAGCCGCCGGGGCTGTGCTTCTGTCGACCAGACAACAAAAAACCGCTGACCGCCGAGCCCGGTGCAGGGCTCGACAGACAGCGGTTTCGTGAACGCGGCGAGAGCCGCCGCGTCAACGGATCAGCGCATGGCGATCAGGCGGCTTCGCCCACCACCACCACCTTGACTTCGACCACGACATCGGTGTGCGGGGACACCGACACCAGGTGCTCGCCCACGGTCTTCAGCGGACCGTTCGGCAGGCGGACCTGCGACTTCACCACCTTGAAGTCGATGCGCGTCAGCGCTTCGGCGATGTCGTTGTTGGTGACCGAGCCGAACAAACGACCGTCAACACCAGACTTCTGGGTGATGTGAACGGTGCGGCCGCTCATCTTCTCGCCCAGGGCTTGCGCTGCGGCCAGCTTCTCGGCTGCGGCCTTCTCGAGCTCGGCACGCTTGACCTCGAATTCCTTGATCGCAGCAGCGGTCGCACGGCGCGCGGCGCGGCTGGGGATCAGGAAGTTGCGTGCATAGCCGTCCTTGACCTTGACCACGTCACCGAGGTTGCCCAGGTTCGCCACTTTTTCCAGCAGGATGATTTGCATGATGTGGGGATCCTCAGACGCGATGTTGGTCGCTGTACGGCAACATCGCCAGGAAGCGCGCCCGCTTGATGCAGGTGGTCAATTGGCGCTGGAAGAACGCACGCGTTCCGGTCAGGCGGGCCGGCGTGATCTTGCCGTTCTCGCCGATGAAATCGCGCAGCGTCTCGACGTCCTTGTAGTCGATCTCGGTCACACCGGTGACGGTGAAACGGCAGAAACGCTTGCGGCGGAACAGCAGCGATTGCTGGTTGCGCTTGGGCTTGCGATCCTTGGAAAACTTACCTTTACCGCGGGGTGGTGGCATATCAAACCTCTGTCAAATTCAGTTCAGATCGGAACCGTTCGGACTTTCAAGCCAGTTCGGTCACATGGAAAACGACGCCTTTGCCGTTGCGCTGGGACCCGAGGAAGCCGGCAAAGCCGTGCGTGCTTCCCAGTTCCAGGCCGTTCACTGCGCTGGTGATGTCGCCCACTGCACGTGCCTTGATGTCCATCGACACCTGGCGCGGCATGCCGTTTTGCGTGACCTGCGATTCGTGCCGTAGGCTGAAATCGAGGGCCGGCAAGCCGGCGGGGGTGTAACGCAAAGCGTGCTTCTCAACCAGCTGCGCCGTCAGAACCAGTCTGTTCATCGGGGGCGACAAGCCGAAGCGACATCACTCACACAGATCAGGCAGCGGACTCCTGCGGAGCACGGCGGTCGTCCCGGTCGGATGACTTCATCATCACCGACGGGGTCGTCTCGGCCTTGCTCTTGAGCACCGTCAGATGGCGCAACACAGCATCGTTGAAACGGAAGCCGGTTTCCAGCTCGGCCAGCACTTCCTTGCTGCATTCGATGTTGATGCACAGGTAGTGAGCCTTGGCCAGCTTCTGGATCAGGTAGGCCATCTGGCGACGACCCCAGTCCTCGACCCGGTGAACCTTGCCGCCGCCGGCGGTGATCACACCCTTGTAGCGTTCCAGCATCGCTGGAACCTGTTCGCTCTGATCCGGATGGATCAGCAGCACGATTTCGTAATGACGCATTGAATCTCCTTGTGAATTCCGACATGGAAGCCACCCCGAGCGTCGACCTGGGTGTGGCAAGGCAAGCCCGCGAGTATATCCCGCCTGGGCGCTGGCGCCTACTGCGGGCCGGGCAGCCCCGATGAATCACGGGGAGGAACCCGCAATTCACGCGTGAAACGATCCGAGGCAGCGTCTGGCGCGGTCGTCAACAGACTCACGACGACGATCACTGCGGTGCCCACCGCCATGCCGAAGACGCCGGCGGCGATCGGCGAAATGCCGAACCACAACGTTGGCGGGTGCGTCACCCCGAACAGGCTGCGCAACCAGGGCTCGTTCTGCACCAGGTAGTACAGCGTGACGAGCAGCCCCGAGACCATGCCCGCCACGACGCCAGGCCGGTTCGCCCGCGTCCAGAACACCCCGGCGACCAGCGCCGGGAAGAACGATGCGGCAGCGAGGGAGAAGGCCGCCGAGACCAGGAAGACGATGTCGGTCGGGCGCTGCGCGGCCACCGCCGCCGCACCCAACGCCACGGCGAGCAGCGTCACCTTCGACAGCGCCACCCGGCGTGCGGCCGACGCCTGCGGATTGATCATCTTGAAATAGCTGTCGTGCGACAACGCGTTGGCGATGGTCAGCAGCAAGCCGTCGGCGGTGGACAGCGCTGCGGCCAGCCCGCCTGCAGCCACCATCCCGGACACCACATACGGCAAACCGGCGATTTCGGGCGTTGCGAGCACCACGATGTCGCCGCCGATGCGCATCTCGCCGAGTTGCAGGATGCCGTCCTTGTTGATGTCGACCACCGACAACAGCGAAGAGTCGACCTTCGACCAGGTCGAAATCCAGGTCGGCAATTGATCGAAACGGGTGCCAACCAGCACGTTGAACACTTCGTACTTGACCATGACAGCCAGCGCCGGCGCGGTCATGTACAGCAGAAAGATGAACAACAAGGCCCAGGTGACCGAGCGGCGCGCCTCTTGCACCGACGGGGTCGTGTAGCAGCGCACCAGGATGTGCGGCAGGCCGGCGGTACCGACCATCAGGCACAGCACCAGCGCCAGAAAATTCAGCCTTGACAGATTGAACCGCTCACGTTCCGCAGCGCTGCCCTGCGGATCCCCCGCGAACTGTTGCGCGTGCGGGGGCATGCCGGCCAGCGGTCGGGCGCGGGCTTCGTTGCTGGCCACCTCACGCGTCCATGCTTCGCGGGCGGCTGCCTCGTTCTTGGGGATGCGCAGCAGCGCCTTTTCGGCGGCCTGGATCTCGGCCAGCGGTGCGTTGTTGGCCTTGAGCGCCTCCACGGTGCGGCGACCTGCCTGGCGCTCGTTGGCCAGCGAGGCCTTCACATCGACCAGCCGCGCCGCGTAGTCCTGCGCGCGTGCCTTGAAGGCCGCGATCACCTCCTGCTCCTTCGGGTCGTTGAGCAGCTGTCGCTCGCGTTCGGTCACCTTGGCAAGCTGCGCGCCGTACACCAGCTGCGGAATCGGCACACCCGTCTGCTTGATCGACAGCCACATCACTGGCACCAGGAAGGCGCAGATCAGGATGATGTATTGCGCCACCTGGGTCCAGGTCACCGCCCGCATGCCACCAAGGAATGAGCACACCAGCACACCGCCCAAGCCGAGAAAGATGCCGATGACGAAGTCGACCCCCGTCAGTCGGGCGGTGATCAGCCCGACACCATAGATCTGCGCGACCAGATAGACGAACGAACACAGCACGGCGGCCAGCACGCCCACGGCCCGCGGCAGTTGCCCTCCGTAGCGCGCACCGAGGAAGTCGGGGATCGTGAACTGGCCGAACTTGCGCAGATAAGGGGCCAGCAGCAGCGCCACGAGGCAATAGCCACCCGTCCAGCCCAGAACGAACGCGAGCCCGCCATAACCCTGCAGGTAGAGCGTGCCAGCCAGGCCGATGAACGATGCCGCTGACATCCAGTCGGCCGCAGTCGCCATGCCATTGTAGAACGCCGGCACGCGACGGCCGGCCACGTAGTACTCGGTGGGATCGGTGGTGCGGCTGAGGACGCCGATGCCGGCATACAGCAGCACCGTGGAGAGCAGGAAGATGACGCCTATCCAGCGCTTGGGCAGACCCACCTGCTCCAGGGCAGCCAGCCCGAGCACGAACCCGATGAAGCCCACGGTGTAGGCCAGGTAGATGCGATCGAGTCGGCGCCTGAACGGCGCGCTGCCGGGCGACTGCTCCACGCCGAGCTCAGACCGCCGCAGCGGCCCCGCGATTGGCCAGCGCGTCGGCGCGCTCGTTGCCCGGATCGCCCGAATGGCCCTTGACCCACCGCCAGCTGACATCGTGCAGCGCGCACAGTGCGTCCAGCCGCTGCCAGAGTTCGGCGTTCTTCACCGGCTTGCGCTCGGCTGTTTTCCAGCCGCGCTGTTTCCAGCCGTGGATCCACTCGGTGATGCCCTTGCGCACGTATTCGCTGTCGGTGTAGATCACCACGGTGCAGGTGCGCTTGAGCGAGGCCAGTGACTCGATCACCGCGGTCAGCTCCATCCGGTTGTTGGTGGTGAGCAGTTCGCCACCGAACAGCTCTTTCTCGTGGCCCTCGGTGCTCAGCCACGCGCCCCAACCTCCTCGCCCCGGGTTGCCCTTGCAGGCGCCGTCGGTGTAGATCGTCACCCGTGGGCGCTGTATCGACAACGTGTCATTCATGGGATTCCATTCGGATTCAGCTCACTCGTGCTCGGCCGGTTCAAGCATCAGGCTCGCGGCTTCGCGATGACAGACCTGCTGCGACACCACCGCCGGCGATGCACTCACCTGACGGCGCTGATCGCGCACCAGGCCGACCAGCCGCATGCCGCGCACCCGCTTCACGGCTGTCAGCGCATAGACCGCGCCGAGCACGGGCCACCAACGCTCGCCGGCAGTTTCCATCCAGCCGAACCGGGCCAGCCAGGGCTCCGAATGCAGCGGCGGCCGGTAGCAGCCAAAGCGTCCCGTCTCCACCTCGAAACTGAGCAAACGCAACCAGTCGCGCAGGCGCCGGTAGGCGATGAAATCGCCCTCGCGCGGCAGATAGAGAGAGGTGCCGGTACCCAGCCCGAGACGACGGCGCGCGCGGCCCGTCTGCTGGCGCATGCTCCACAGGCTGGTCGGGTTGAAACCGATGATGACCACACGACCTTCGGGCATCAGCACCCGCTCGACCTCGCGCAGGGTCTGGTGCGGGTCACGCGCAAGCTCCAGGGCATGCGGCAAGACCACGAGATCGAGGCTCTGGCTGTCGAACGGCAGCGCATCGAAATCGCAGTTCAGTGCCACGGCACGGTCTGCTGCGGCAGGGCCCGGCGCACTGCCGCCCAGCCGGTGTGCGACATCGACAGCCAGCCAGCGATGCGGCATGCGGTTGTTGCGCAAGGCATCAAGTGCAGGCAGGCCGAGCTGAAGGGCGTGAAAGCCGAACACATCGGCCACCGCCGCGTCGAGGTGCCGCTGCTCCCAGTCCAGCAAATAGGCGCCGGGTGGCGTCTCCAGCCACGCCCCCAAACCTATACTCGGCACCGATTCACTTGTTGCGGTTTCCGTCATGAATTTAGTCGCACTGCCCGCGTTCACCGACAACTACATCTGGATGCTGCACAACGGCGCCGATGCCGTCGTGATCGATCCGGGAGACAGCGCGCCGGTGCTGGCCGCACTCGATCGCCTGCAACTCAAGCTTGCGGCGATTCTATTGACGCACCACCACGACGATCACATTGGCGGGGTGCCGGCCTTGCTGGCACGTCTGCAGGGCCCTGTCTATGGGCCGGCTCTGGAGGTCATCCCCGAACCGTGCACTCGCGTCCGAGGCGGCGATTCGGTGCAGGCGCTGGGTCTGGATTTCAGCGTCATCGACGTGCCCGGGCACACCTCGGGTCACATTGCCTACTTCCACCAGCCGAAGCCCGGCGCTGCGGCCGGGACCGACACCGACGCGCCGCTGCTGTTCTGCGGCGACACGCTTTTTGTCGGTGGTTGTGGCCGGCTGTTCGAAGGCACGCCGGTGCAGATGCACCATTCGTTGGAGGCGCTCGCTGCGCTGCCGGGCGAGACGCTCGTGTGCTGCGCCCATGAGTACACGTTGTCGAACTTGAAGTTCGCCCGTGCCGTCGAACCTGACAATGCCGAGCTCGCCAGCCACACCCTTCGTTGCGAGCAGCAGCGAGCCGCTGGCCAGCCCACGGTGCCCGGCCGCATCTCGAGTGAACTGGCCACCAACCCATTTCTGCGATGCAGCGCTCCGGCGGTGATCGCAGCCGCCCGCCGACACGGCGCCCGCAGTGACCAGCCCGTCGAGGTGTTCACGGCGCTTCGCCTATGGAAGAACGATTTCCGATGACCGATCGATCGACACACCCGTTGCGCAGGGCGGCCCTGATCGCCCTGCTGGTATCAGCCACCGGGTGGGTCGGCAGCGGTTGCGCCACCCGCGCAGACATCGCCGCCTCGGGCTCTGGCAACACGACGTCGTCGGCGGCCGCCACCGATTCGGCCCGGGCCGATGGCTCGGGCGGACGCAGCGCGAACGCCGCCAACGCACAGGCTGCTGCAGCGGCGCCGGTCGATCCGGTGCGCCCTGGCGTGAGCGTGAATCTCGACGACGCGGGGGCACAGACCGATCTCTGGGCCCGCGTGCGCCGAGGTTTCAAGATGCCTGATCTCGATACCGATCTGGTCCACGAGCGCGAGCGCTGGTACGCCAGCCGCCCTGACTACGTCGAGCGCATGACGACGCGTGGCAGCCGCTACCTGTTCCACATCGTCGAGGAACTCGAAGCCCGGGGCATGCCCACCGAGTTGGCCCTGCTGCCCTTCATCGAAAGCGCCTTCAACCCGCAGGCGATCTCGTCGGCCAAGGCCTCGGGCATGTGGCAGTTCATGCCAGCCACCGGGCGCGACTTCGCACTGACGCAGAACATCTTCCGTGACGACCGCCGCGATGTGCTGGCATCGACCCGCGCCGCGCTCGATTACCTGCAGCGCCTGTATGCGCAATTCGGCGACTGGCATCTGGCGCTGGCGGCCTACAACTGGGGCGAAGGCAGTGTCCAGCGTGCCATCGCGCGCAACCAGAAGGCCGGGCTGCCCACCGACTACCTCAGTCTGAAGATGCCCGACGAGACCCGCAACTACGTGCCCAAGCTGCAGGCTGTCAAGAACATCATCAGTGCACCGGAGTCGTTTTCACTCAGCTTGCCAGCGGTTGCCAACCACCCGTACTTCCTCGGCGTTCCGATCCAGCGCGACATCGATGTGGATCTGGCGGCACGGCTGGCGGGCGTGTCGCTGGACGAATTCAAGACGCTGAACCCGCAGATGAACAAGCCGGTGATCCTCGCTGCCGGCACGCCGCAGGTGCTGCTGCCCTACGACAACGCCAGTGCCTTCATCCGCAATCTGTCGGAGCATCGCGCACCGCTGGCCAGCTGGACCGCCTGGGTCGCGCCGAAAACCATGCGCCCCGGCGACGCCGCACGACAAGTCGGCATGAGCGAAGCCGCGCTGTGCAGCGTCAATCGCATCCCGCCGCGCATGTTGGTGAAGGCGGGCTCGACCCTGCTGGTGCCGCGCAGCGAACAACGCAGCACCGACGTGGCCGAGCACGTGGCCGAGAACGCGGTGATGCAACTGACCCCCGATGTGCCCCCGCGGCGTCGGGTGGTGCTCAAGGCCGGCAAGGCCGACACGGTCGCCAGCATCGCACGTCGCTACCGGGTGGGTGCGGCCCAGGTGGCCGAATGGAACTCGGTCTCTTCGAGTGCTCGCTTCAAGCCCGGGGCGGCCATCGTGGTGTACCAACCTGCACGTCGCGCGGCCCCGACGCGCGTCGCTGCGACACGCGCGGCGAAGCCGGTGCGCGTGGCATCTCAAGGCGCTGCGCCAGCCCCAAGCGCCACACCGAAGCGCGTATCGAAGACGCTCGTGGCCAAGACGCGCAAGCCGCTGCAGCTCGCCGCTCAGTGAATCACGGCGCCGCCGGCCCGGGCGACCGCAGCGCCCTCAGCCGGCAGCGAACAGCAGCGCGATGTTGACAGCCATGGCGCTGATCCACACGATGCTGCGGGCGGTGGCACGGTCCAGCACATACAGCGCCACATAGGCGCACCGCAGCAGCACGAAGCCCACCGCGAGCAACTCCACGCGCTGCTGGGGTGCACCGGCAAGTTGGGCCCACAGCAGTGCGCCAATGAAGAACGGCAGCGCCTCGAAGCAATTGGCCTGTGCCGCATTGGCACGCAGGCGCCAGCCCTGCTGGCGCGCCAGCCACTCCCGCGGCTGGTTGTTGTCATAACCACCGTCGGAGGCAGACACCGACAACGCGCCCCACTTGGCGATACCCGCACAGACGATCGGCATCAAAGCTGTGATCAGGATGCACCAGGTGCTGATGTTCGTCATGAGGCTCTCGATTCAGCAATGTTCAGCGGCGATCGATCAGCGCATGCGCGATCGTGCCCAGATCGACGTATTCCAGTTCGCTGCCGATGGGGACACCACGCGACAGCCGTGTCACCCTCAGTCCACGCGCCTTCAAGGCCTCGCTGGCTGCGTGCGCGGTCGCTTCGCCCTCGGCGGTGAAATTGGTGGCCACGATCACCTCCTCGACCCCGCCTTCACTGGCTCGACTGAGCAGCGCCTGCAAACCGATGTCGTGCACGCCGATGCCGTCGAGCGGGCTCAGTCTCCCCATCAGCACGAAGTAGTAGCCCGTGTAGCTGCCGGTGCGCTCCATGGCGGATTGATCGGCCGGCGTCTCGACCACGCACAAGAGCCGCGCATCGCGCTGATCGTCGGCGCAGATGCCGCAGAGCTCGCTTTCGGTGAAGGTGTGGCAGCGCGCGCAGTGGCGCACCTGGGCCACGGCCGCTTGCAGCGACAGCGCCAGCTGCTGCGCGCCCTGGCGGTCGTGCTGCAGCAGGTGCAAGGCCATCCGCCGAGCCGACTTCTCGCCGACGCCGGGCAGCCGGCGCAAGGCGTCGACCAAGGCCTCGAGTGCGGGTTCCGACACTACGGCCGCCGCCGGGCCGCTCCAAGGCGGCCGAGCCCCAAGGGCCACAAAGGGGCCCCTGCGCGGACCTTGGGGTGGAGAAGCGGCGAAGCCGCAAGCCTGGGGACAAACATCACTTAGAAGGGGAACTTCATGCCGGGCGGCAACGGCAGCCCGGCCGTCAGCCGGCCCATCTTTTCCTGCGACACCTCTTCGGCACGGCGCAGGCCATCGTTGAAGGCGGCGGCGACCAGGTCTTCGAGCATGTCCTTGTCGTCGGCCAGCAAACTGGGGTCGATGGTCACGCGCTTGACGTCGTGCTTGCAGGTCATCGTGACCTTCACCAGCCCGGCGCCGGATTGACCCTCGACCTCGATCGAGCCCAGTTCGTCCTGTGCCTTCTTCAGGTTGTCCTGCATCGCCTGGGCCTGCTTCATCAAGCCGGCCAGCTGGTTCTTCATCATGGTGTCGTCTCCTTCATGGACATCAAACGGGTTGGGCTGAGGTCTGTGCGCCGGTTCATTGGTACTTGACCGAGCCCGGCACGATGCGTGCGCCGCTGAATTGCGACATCAATGTGCGCACCACCGGGTCGTCGGCAATGATTTGTTCCGCTTCGCGCTGCCGCCGCAAGCGCTCGGCACTGGCGCGCAGGGCAGGCGTGTCCTGCACCGGGCCGGCCTGCACCTCGAGTTTCACGGGCCTGCCCAGGTGCAGCGCCAGAGCGGCTTCCAGCTTGTCGCGGTGTGCCGGGGAGCGCAGCGTCTCACGCTCGACCTGCAGCACCCACCGCAGTGGCGAGGCTGTCTCATCGATGAGCACGCACTGCGACTGGATCGCCAGTTCGCGCACCAACGCCGAAATGCTGCCCGCCTGCATCAACGCTTGCACGATCTCTGTCCAGCGGTTCCCAAGCGGTGTGGCAACCGCGTCCGGCGCGTCAACGGAGGTAGGTGCGGATACGGGTGCGGCCACCGATGCAACATCAGGCGGCGCGGGTGCATGGGCACTGCTGGCCGCAGGCTCAGGCGGCGACTCAGTCACGGCAGCCGAGACGGAACCCACCTCGTCGTCCCAGGGTGCATCGACCCAGGGGGGGGGTTGTGGCTCGGCAGCCCGAGGGGGCGGCGACGGCACCACGGGAGGCGTTGCCGCACGGGCGGGTGCCGGCGTCCGCGCCAGCGCGGCCGAGGCCATGGGCTTGGCCGCTGCCTCCACCTTGACCGAGGCCGGCGCGACCGTCCGCGTGCCAGCCGGTGGACCGAACGCCAGCATGCGCAACAGCACCATCACCAGGCCGCTGTGTTCATCGGGCGCCAACGCCAGCTCCGCACGACCGTGCAACGCCATGCTGTAGAACAGCTGCGTCTGGTCGGCCGCCAGCATTGTTGCCAGGCGCACGGCCGCCGCCGATTCGGCATCGCTCTCATCGAGCGCATCAGGCACGGCCTGCGCCACCGCCATCTGCTGCAGCAGTTCGGCCATCTCTTCCAGCGTGCCGCGCGCCGACAGTCCGAGCGCCCGCAGTGCATCGGCCTCGGCCAGCAGCGCGGCCCCGTCGCCGGCCGCCAAGGCGTCGATCAGGCGGATGGCATGCCGGCGATCGACCGCGCCGAGCATGTCGCGCACACCAGCCTCGAGCAACGCACCACCGCCGAAAGCCACCGCCTGGTCAGTGATGGACAGCGCATCGCGCATCGACCCGCGCGCCGCCCGCGCCAGCAGACGCAGGGCACCCGGCTCGGCGGCGATGTCCTCGTCGGCCAGCACCCGCGCCAGGTGCTCCTGCAGGGTTTGCAGCCCCATCGGTCGCAGGTTGAACTGCAGGCAGCGCGACAGCACTGTCGGCAGCATCTTGTCGGGCTCGGTCGTGGCCAGCACGAACTTCAGGTAGTCGGGCGGCTCTTCCAGTGTCTTCAGCAGCGCGTTGAATGAGTCGCGCGTGAGCTGATGCGCCTCGTCGATCATGAAGACCTTGTAGCGGCCGACGGTCGGCTTGTAAGCGGCGCGTTCGATCAGGTCGCGGATCTCGTCGATGCCGCGGTTGCTGGCTGCATCGAGTTCCATGTAGTCGATGAAGCGATCGGCGTCGATGTCGCGGCAGGCATTGCAGACACCGCAGGGGTGTGCAGTGACACCGCCCTGGCCGTCGACACCGGTGCAATTCAGGGCCTTGGCCAGAATGCGCGACACCGTCGTCTTGCCAACACCGCGCGTGCCGGTGAACAGGTAGGCATGGTGCAGCCGCCCCTGGGTCAGCGCATTCGACAGCGCCTGCACCACGTGCTCCTGACCGACCAGCGTGTCGAAATTGCGCGGTCGGTATTTGCGGGCCAGCACCAAGTAGCTCATCGAACGATTCTAGAAGGCCGATCGCCCATGCCACGGCGGCATGCAGGGCTGCCGGATAATCCGCGGGCCTACTCCGCTGCGGCTTCGTGCTGCGACCTCCGCGGCCCACCTGCCTCGCCTCATGACTTCCACACCCCCTTCCTCGCCCGACCATGGCACGCTCAGCTACGAGCAATCAGGTGTCAACTACGACCTGATCGACCCGCTGAAGATCGCAGCCCAGCGCGCTGCCGCCGCCACCGGCGCTCACCTTGCGGCACATGGCTTCAGCGAAGTGCCGGCATCGCGCGGCGAATCGGCCTATGTGGTCGATGTCGGCCCGTTCTATCTGGCCAGCATCGTCGAGTGCCTGGGTTCGAAGTCGCTGGTGGCTGACGAGATGCAACGCCTGACCGGCCGCAGCTTCTACGACGCGATTGCGCAGGACACCATCGCGATGGCCATCAACGACCTGATCACTGTGGGTGCCACGCCTCTGGTGGTGCAGGCCTATTGGGCCGCTGGCGGCTCCGACTGGTTCGGCGATGCGCAGCGTGCACAGGCCCTGGTCGCCGGCTGGAAGGCTGCCTGCGACCGCTGCGGCGTGGCCTGGGGCGGCGGCGAAACCCCGGCACTGGCTGGCATCGTCGAAGCAGGTCGCATCGACCTCGCGGCCTCCTGCACCGGGCTGATCAATCCGAAAGAACGGCTGTCGGTCGGCGACAAGCTCGCACCGGGCGATGCCATCGTGCTGCTCGCCTCCAGCGGCATCCACGCCAACGGCCTGAGCCTGGCGCGCAAGCTGGTCGAACGGCTGCCGCAGGGCTACCTGACCCCGGTCGAACCCGGTGCCAGCCTGACCTACGGCGAAGCGCTGCTGGCGCCGACCATGCTGTATTCACCCGTCACCGAAGCGCTGCACCAGGCCGGGATCACACCGCATTACTGCGCCAACATCACCGGCCACGGCTGGCGCAAGCTGCTGCGCCACCCGGCCATGCACACCTACCGCATCCACACCGTGCCCGAAGTGCCGGCGGTGCTGAAGTTCATCCAGCACCATGCCCAGCAGGACGATCTCGAGGCCTACAGCACGCTGAACATGGGCGCAGGATTTGCCCTGTTCGTGCCGGCTGACCAGGCCGAGCACACGGTGGCCGTGGCACAAGCCCAGGGTGTGCGCGCCTGGCTGGCTGGCCGCATCGAAGCCGGGCCGAAGCGCCTGCTGATCGAGCCGCTGGGCCTGACCTTTGGCGACGACGCGCTGCAACTGCGCTGAAGAAGCGCAAGCCTCACCGAAGCACCAAGGCGATCAAGCAACACCCGTGGCCCGGGTCTCCCGGGCCGGTGGGTAGCGCCCCTTGGGGGCAGGAGCGTGAGCGACTGGGGGGCTAAAATATGTCTCGACGGGCCTCCTCGCATGGAAGCGCGGCCAACCGGGTCAGGTCGGGAACGAAGCAGCCCCAACCGTTGTGACCAGTGCCGGGGTCAGGCTCGTCACCCCTTACCGGCCTGAAGTTGCTCGCACCGACTTCAGTTTCTGCGCCAGACCATGGCTCCCACTGCATGCTGAACCTGCCCGGGGTGGCCGCATCGATCGGCGTGTACGACTCCGGTGTCGGCGGCCTGTCCGTGCTGCGGGCGCTGAGGCTCAGACTCCCGGGCGAATCCTTCACTTACGTCGCCGACTGCGGCCACGCGCCCTACGGTGATCGACCGGCTTCGTTCGTTGAAGGCCGGGCCCGATACGTCGCCCAGTTCCTGACCGCGCACGGCGCCAAGGCATTGGTGGTTGCCTGCAACACGGCCAGCGTCGTCGCAGTGCAGCGCCTTCGCGAGCAGTACACGCTGCCCATCGTCGCGATGGAGCCCGCCATCAAGCCGGCCGTCCAGATCAGCCGCTCGAAGGTCGTGCTGGTGCTGGCCACCAGCAACACGATCCGCAGCCCGTCTGTTGCACGCCTTTGCAGCATGTATGGCACCGATACACGGATCATTCTGCAGGCCTGCCCTGGCCTGGCCGACCAGGTCGAGCGCGGCCGATTCCATGACGACGAGACACAGGGGCTGCTGGCGTCCTACCTGCGGCCCGGACTCGACGCCGGCGCAGACACGATCGTGCTGGGCTGCACGCACTATGCGTTCCTCGTTGATGCCATTGCGAGGATTGCAGGCAACGCTGTCACGATCGTCGAGCCCTCCGAAGCCATCGCGAGCCAGCTGTCGCGTGTGATTGCGGCGCCAGCCGACAGCGCGCGCCATCCTCTTGCGGGCGACACCACGTTCTTCACCTCCGGCCCACCGCACGAACTGGCCGCGTTCCTGGCACACATCGGGGAGCCTTCGTCGCAGGTGCTCGCGCTACCCGGCTCGTGAGGCAACGCGGGTTCACCGTGCATCGACGAAAGGTCGACGCCGTCACCCGTGCGCAAGGGCGTGGCGGCTGTGTCAGCTCGCCTGCTTGAACGCCATCACCGCCTGGTTGCGCAGCGTGCGCAGCATCGACAGCTCTTTCTCGGCGAGCTCGATGCCGCCGGCTTCGGCCTGATCCGCGTAGATCATCGCGAATGGTGCGCCCTTCATCAGCAACGGCAGCAGCAGGAACGACGGCGCGTTCAATGTCTTCGTGTACCAGGCCGGCAGGCGTGAGGCCATCGCCGGGGTGCTGGCGTCTCGGATCAGCGTGTCGGCGCCCTTCAGGCAGACCGCGGCGAACAGGTCGGTCGAGCCCTTCAGCGGCACCTTGAACAGCGCGGCCGCCGCCTCGGCGCTGTCGCCGAGGCCGAAGCGGCCGGTCAGGGTGTCGGTCTTCGGATCTCGCAGACAGAACAGCACTCGGCGGAAGCCCAACGCGCGGTACATGGTCTCGAGGATCATCCGCAACACCTCGTTGAGCTTGAAGTCCTCGACCATTGAATTGGTGATGTCCTGGATGCCCGCCGCCAGGATGTCGGAGGCCGGGCCGGCAGCGGGCGGCGGCACCACGATGGTCGCGTCGAACGCCTCGGTCGGCGCGGCCTGCATGGCCTGCAGCGCGTGCGGCGACAGTGAATCGGTGCCGGCGATCTGCACTTCGCCCACCGTCTGGGTGTGGCCCTGGCCGGGCAGTGGCGCGAGCAGTCTTGCAGCGCGCGAGGTGCTGCTGACCGACAGGTTCATGGCGCGTGCCGAATCGGCCAGCTTCACGCGGGCCTGCGCCGTCACGTCGGCGATGTGCTTGGGGGTGAGGCCCAGCACGCGGGCATAGCGCGCAGCCGTGTGCGCCAACGCCGCTGACGCCTCGGCTGGATCGGCCCGCAGCAGCGTGTCGGTCAGGTCGTTGGCGGCCATCGCCAGCCAGCGCAGCCGCTCGGCAGAGGCTTCGGGCGTACGGGTCGGCGGATCACCGGCAGGTTTGCGCATGCAGCGTT
Organism: Burkholderiales bacterium PBB1; assembly: GCA_002255905.1. Taxonomy (GTDB): domain Bacteria; phylum Pseudomonadota; class Gammaproteobacteria; order Burkholderiales; family Burkholderiaceae_C; genus PBB1. Next base: position 300,837 of record NKIN01000002.1, on the reverse strand, counting down.
GCAGGCTGTCCGGGAAACCCCAGGATTTCGCCACCCCCACCCCGAGCGCTTCGTAACTCAGCCCCAACACCTGGACCGACGCAGACTCTTCAGCGCCGGCGCGGGGGGCTTCGCCCGGGGCCAGACCACGGCTCAGCAGACTTCGAACCTGCCGTGCCTCGTCGGGGAAATAGAACTCGCTGAGCAGTCGGCCCAGGTTCTGGAACATCGACCCAATGAAAGCCTCCTCGCTCTCGCGCCCGGAGACCGACAGCTCACTGGCCAGCGTCCCCGCCAGCAGCGAGCGCAGGAACTCCTCTTTCAGCACGTTCGCATGCGATTTGTCCTGCATGTGTTCGAGCAGCACCAGGCTGAGCGCCATGTTGCGGATGCCGGCAAAGCCGACCAGCGCCGCCGCCCGCGAGATGGTGCTGATGCTGCCACCGCCTGCGTGCCGGTAGCTGGCGGTGTTGACCACGCGCAGCAGCTTGTTGGTCAACGCCACGTCCTTCAGGATCTCGTTGGCCAGGCTGTTCAGGCTCTCGGTTTCCGAGGTGGCCACGCGCTGGATGCGCGAGACCGCATCGGACAGCGCCGGGAAATCGCTCTTGTGCCGCATGCGGCGCAGCAGGAAGTCGAGCGTGCCGCTGCTGGAGGCAGCCGACGTCGTTCCAGGGGCAGCCGCCGGTTGTGCCCACGCCTGCAGGGCCTCGCGAAAGGCCGCAGCGCTCGGATAGCGCGTGGCCGTGTCGCGTGCCATCGCCCGCAGCACGATGGCGCGCAGCTTGTCGTCGACATCGGTGCTGGTGCACTCAGGCAGCGTCTGGTCTTCGTTGATGGCGCGCTGCACCGCGCGATTCGCATCGCTCTCGACCATCACGCGCCGGCCCGCCAACAGCTCGGCCAGCAGCAGCCCGGCAGCGAACACGTCCATCGCCGGCGTGGGCGACAGGCCCAGCGCCGCTTCGGGCGACAGGTAGCCCGGCGTGCCGACCACGCGATTGGCGTGCGACGCGTCGTTCACCTTCACCGCAATGCCGAAATCCATCACCCGCGCGCGGCCGGCGGCATCGATCAGCACATTGGACGGCTTCAGGTCGCGGTGCACCAAACCTGCCTCATGCGCAGCCTGCAGGGCACTGAGGATGTCGGAGGCGATCGCCACGGCCTTGTGGGGCTCGTAGGCGCCCTGCGCGCGCAGCACCTCGGTCAGCGTGTGGCCCGCCACATACTCGAAGACCAGAAACGGCTGATCGTCGTGCACGTCCGCCTCGAATACCGGAACGATGTGCGGGTGGGTCAGCCGGCTGACGCTGCGCGCCTCGTGCAACCACTGGGCATCGTCGCCGGTAGTGCCCAGGCCATTGCGGCGCAGGATCTTGACGGCGACCTCGCGCTCCAGGTGCGGGTCGAAGGCCAACCAGACGCTGGCCTGTGCGCCCTGCCCCAGCATCCGCCGCAGTTCGAACCGGCTGAGTCGCTGTGGCGTGGTCTCAGGGGCGGACATCACACCCATGGCCGCGCCGCTTGGTCTTTCGGTCGGTTCGCAGCGCACCCGCGTATGGGAGCGCACGCACACTCAACGCGCGCAGGGGTCGCCATGTCAGCCGGCCGCGACCGTGGGGGTTTCTGTCGCCGGAGGCGCTTCTTCGCGCGGCGTCGCCGTCTGCACGGGTTCACCGGTGCGCAAGGCATCGCGTGCGGCGGCCAGCGCCTCTTGCACCAGCTTCGGCGTCAATCCGAGGCTGCGCGCGTAACGCATCGCCACCGATGGGCGCGAGGCACCGGCACGCACCGCCTTGCCCGCCGCGGCAGGTTCGGCAGCGGGGTTCGACGCCGCATCGACGGCCTCGTTGGCCGCACTTGCAGTGATGCGCAGCACATCGATGTCGGTGTCGGGCGTGCGCACCGGCAGATCGGTCGGCAGACGGCGGATCATGTGCAGCATCTCGTCGCCCAAACCCCAGTGGCGGGCCACCGCGGCGCCGAGCGCCTCGATGTCGATGCCCAGCACGGCGAACGAGGCGTCCGATTCGCTCCAGCCCGGCGTCGGTGCGGTGCCCTTCGGTGCATCGGCCGGCGGCGGCACGCTGCGCATCAACACACGGATCTGTTCGTATTCCTCAGGGAAGTGGTACTGGGCCAGCAGCCGCCCCAGGTTCTGGAACACCGTCACCAGGTACACCACCTCGGCGTCGTAGCCGGCTGGCCGCAGGGCCTGTGCGGTGAAGCCGGCCAGCCGCACCCGGTCCATCAGGGCTCGCAAGGCCTGCGCACCGGCTTCGGACAATGGTCCGGGCCACTGCCGCAACCCATTGGCGGCCTGCCGTACACCGTTCAGACCGATCAGTGCAATCGCGCGGCGGATCGTCAGCACCGGCGCCGATCCCGACGCCTGCGTGCCCTGCACCTGCGCCGAGTTGACCTCGCGCAGCAGTTCGAAGGTCAAGGCCATGTCGCGCAGGATGTGGCGCGAGATTTCCTCGGTGTGGTGGCCGTCCATCGCCGCGAGCCGCTCGACCCGGCCGCTCATGCCCGCCAGCGCCGGCAAGGCACCGACGGTGCGCAGGCGGTCCAGCATCAGCTCGAGCGGGCCATCCCGGCCCAGCGCCTCGGCTTCGAGCCAGCCTTGCAATGCCCGCAGGAACGTGCGGGCACTGAGGTAGCGTTGCCGGGGCTGGCCGGCCGTGCTGCGGTTGGCAATGGCGCGCAGGGCCTCGGGAATCGGATGCACCGTGTTCCACGGCAGGCGCACCAGTTCGCGTCCGTAAGGGGGCAGCCGGCGCAGTGCTTTCGAGATGTCGGGCTCATCGAGCACCGCGGTGCCGCTGAGCAACTGATGCAACAGCAGACCGCAGGCCAGCACGTCGCGCTCGGCCGCTTCGCGGTGGGCACGCAGGGCGTCGGCCTCGACCAGGGTGGCTTGATCGAGCCCGCGTCGGGCAGGCTCGATGGCCGGCGTTCCCTGCCCGCTGGCAGTGCCCAAGGCCATCACCTGCACGTGGCCTGCCTCACCGATCTGCAGGCTGTGCAGTTGCAGATCATGGTGCGCCACGCCGGATTCATGTGCGAAGGCGAGGCCTTCCAGCACTTCGCAGACCCAGCGCACCGCTTCGATCGGCGCCGGGTTCGGGTGTTCGACCAGCCACTCACCGAGCGTGACACCGCGATTGCGGTCGGCCGCCAGATAGGGCCACTGCTCCTGCACGCCGACCTCGACGCCGGGCACCAGGTTCGGATGATCGAGCCGTGCCGCTTGCCTGACCTGCGTCGACCAGCGCTCGAGTGCACCGGCATCGATGGGTTGCACCCGAGGCAGCGTCAGCACCAGCTGCTGCTGGAGCTGCGGGTCGAGCACCAGCCAGACCATGCTGCCGTCGCTCTTGCCCAGCAGCTTCAACAACTCGAAGCGGCCGAAACTGCGGCCGAGAGAACTCGGTCGGGTGTTGGCTGGGGAGGACGCCGCGTCAGTCATGTTCAGGGTGATCGGATGTACCCTATTGGAAACGCGCACCCGCCGGCGCCAAAGCGCGAAATCGTGGGCGTTTGCGGTGCATTTGCGCTGAATTTGCGCAGTGTTTGCGCCGCATTCGCCCGTAAAAGCCCTGGCGAGCCGCCGGCAGTGCGGCGCTCGTGAATTCAGTCCGCTTCGATCACCGCGCCCGTGCCGGTGATGAACGCGCTTCGAACCACGGCCCCCGGCTGCCAGCGCGCCACCGCCTGCCGGTACCGCGCAAGCTGTCGTCGATAGGCATCGAGTTGATGCGGGGCGTGGCTGAGCTTGTAGTCGAGCACCCACCAGGTCTCGGGGTCGTCCTCCACCGCCCGGCGGTGCACGAGACGGTCAATGCGCAACCACTCGCCAGCATCGACCACGCTGACCTCGTTGGCGGCCCAGATCAGCCCTGGGGCGTCGAAGAAGCGCCGGCACGACGGACTGTCCAGGATCGCACCAGCCACCTTCCGGACGACCGGCGCATCGGCGCCAAATTCGCGGGCTGCAGCGCTGCAGAGCGTGTCGAGCGACAGCCCCTGCTGCAAACCCTGCCGCACCGCCCATTCGAGCACCCGGTGCACCGCCTGCCCGAGCCGGGCGACGGCGCTGTCGGGGGTGGCGCGTGTGCTGCCGACTGCGAGCGCGGCCGGCGGTGCGACCTCCCAGCGCGGCAATTCCAGCAATCTCGCAGGAGGCAGTGCAACGTCGGCGACCGTCGGCGGAGCAGGGAACGGCGACGCCTCGCTGGCATGCGGCTCGAGCCGATGCCACCACGACGGCAATGGTGCCGCGTGATGCGGCGTGGTGGCACTGAACACGATGCGGTGCTTGGCGCGGGTCATGGCGACGTACAGACCATTGAGTTCCTCGCGACGCCGCGCTGCCTGTTCCTCGGCGTACAGCGTGGCCAGCGATGGCGGGCACCTGGACTCGGTGTAGACGAAGGCACAGGTGAGCGGATGCGCAGATGCCACCGGCCACTGCACCAGCAGCGCGGCATTCTCGGCCCGTGGTGGCTCGGGCTGGGTGTCCATCACGAACACGACCTCGGCCTCCAATCCCTTGGCGCCGTGGATCGTCAACAGCTGCACCGCGTCGGGCTGCGCCGGCACGGTGATCGTCAGGCGCCGGCGGCGCAGGGCGCGCACGAAGTTGTACGGTGTCGCGCCGCGCGCGCCATCAAGGTTCAGTGACTGCGCGAGCAAGGCCTCGATCGCCGCCTGGGCCGTGGCGCGGCGCACCGGCGGCGCCGCAGCCAGCATGCGCGCCATCACGTCACCGTCGGACACGATGCGGTCGAGCAGGTCGTGGGGTGGCAGCACGCGAGCGGCCGCGTGCCAGTCATTCAGCAGGTCACGGGCACGCTGCAAGGCAGCCCCCGGTTCAGGCAGGCGTTGCAGTGCATGCCACCACGCCAGTGGATCGCGGCGGCGCTGCGGAGAGCCCTCGGCGGGCAGGCGCTCGCCATCCACTGCGCTGGCCGCCTCGGCAGACGTGGTGTCGCTTTCGGCGGACGCGTCGGCGCACGCCACGGCGCTGGCAAGGCGCACCAGGTCAGCGTCGCTGCAGCCAAAGACCGGGCTCTTGAGGGCCTGCGCCAGCGACAGCGCATGGCCGGGTGAGGCCAGCATGTCGAGCAACGCGACGAGGTCGCGTACTTCGGGTGCGTCGAGCAGCAAGGACTCCTCGACCGCCGCGCACGGCACGCCGAGGGCCGCCAGCGCAGCCGCTGCCAGACGCAGCGATTCGCGCTTGCGACACAGCACCTGCACCTCGCCCGGGGGGACGCCACCAGCCAACACCGCCTGCACGGCCGTCGCGACGCGATCGGCCTCCTGCTGCCGAAGCCGCTGCTCCGGCTCGACACGCGCCATGCTCAACGTGTCTCGCCAGGTGTCATCACCCACCTCATCACGGCGACCGTTCTGCTCGCGCAGCACCACAGGCAACCGACTGGCGCCTGCCCCGGTGACTGCGCCCAGCGCGGTTGAATGCGGCCGGAAGCCGGAGAACTGACCTTCGCTCTGCGCCTGAGCGAACACCCGATTCAGCACCGCCAGTACCTCGGGTGCATTGCGCCGCGTGTGATCGCAACTGAGCACGCTGCCCTCCAGGCCTTGCTGCACGAAGTCGCGTGCCGCCTCGAACACCTTGGGCTCGGCGCGGCGGAAGCGGTAGATGCTCTGCTTCGGGTCCCCCACGATGAACACGCTGGGCGGTCGATGTCCGCTGGCGCCACCGCCCGCGCCCGCATAACCCGACAGCCAGGCCCCCAGCGCATGCCACTGCAGCGGGCTGGTGTCCTGGAACTCGTCGATCAGCAGATGCCGCACGCGTGCGTCAAGTCGCTCCTGGACCCATCCCGACAGCGCCGAATCGCCCAGCAAGGCGACCGCGCAGCGCTCCAGATCGGACATCTCGACCAGGCCACGTGTCCGCTTGTAGGCCGCCAGTTCCGCGAACAACGCGCGCGAAAGCCGCACCATGCGCAGGTGCTCCTCGCGCGTCTCGTGCTGTGCCACCGCGGCACGCACCGTGGTCAGCACATCGATGGCGGTCTGCTGTTCCGGGCTGTCCCCAAGGCCCTTGCGCGGGGTGTCGGCCTTGGTGAACAACGCCGACCACAACGCCTCGAACACCGCCTCGGCCGGCGAAACCTCTGCACCTGTCCAGGCGCCTTCGATGGCACGTGCGGCATCTGCGGCCTTCTTGCCGCCTGCCGTGCCCAGCACCGACGCGCAACGTCGCAGCGTTGCGCGACATGCGGGCGATTGAATCCACTGTGCCGGGTGCGCTGTCGGGTCGATGCCTGGCCAGGGCGCCGCGGGCTGAGCCACACTGGGTTCGAGCGTGCCGGCTGCGTCGGCGAGCTCGATCTCCACACGCTTGGCCCAGGCCGCATCCAGCCACTTGCGCAATTGCGAGCGACCGCGCTGCTGCACCAGGTGATGAAAATCCGCGCGCAAGCCTTCATTGGCAAGCACCGCCGCGTGGAAGCGTCGATACACCTCGCTTTCATGGTCGGCCAGGTCGTCGATGATCTGGGCATCGCGCTGGATGCCGAGCTCGATCAGCAGGTCCAGCGGCGCGGCTTTCAACAACTGAGAAAACCAGGCGTGGAAGGTGCGTATCTCGACGGCGCGGCCCGCCTTCTGCAAGCGCTGCTGCAGACCGGCCAGCGCAGGGGCCAGCGCCTGCGCCGCAGCGGCGTCCAGCCCCCGCTGCTGCAGGGCGAGCACACGATCGGCGTCGCTGCCCACATCGGCCGAAAAAGCCTTCAGCCACTCGTTCAGGCGAGCGCGCATCTCGCCTGCCGCCTTGCGGGTGAAGGTGATGGCGAGGATCTCCTGCGGCTCGGCGCCGTCGAGCAGTGCGCGCAGGATGCGCGAGACCAGCATCCAGGTCTTGCCCGCACCGGCACAGGCCTCGACGACCACGTGTCGACGCGGGTCGCACGCGGCAGCGTAGAACGCATCGGCGCTGACCAGCGCCCCGTCGATGCGGTAGGCGGGTTGCGCCAGAGACGTGGGCGCGCTCAACGTGGTACCTCGGCAGCCTGCGCCAGGTCGGCCCACTGGTCGCGTCGGCACAACCCGCGTGCATCACAGTGGTCGCAGGCTGCGCCGTCGCCCAGCGCAGGCAATGCGGCACCGTCCCGCAATCGCGCGAGATCGCGGCCCAGGCCAGCCACCAAGGCGATCGCGCTGTGCTCCACATCGGGGTGACGCACCTCGGCGATCTGCTTGGCATCGTCGAGCGACAGATACATCGCATCCAGCGGGCCGATGTCGCCGACCGCGCGGCCCTGCTCGATCGCCAATGCCGCGTAGAACGGCAGCTGGGTGTCCTCCTGCGGCCGCGCGACCTTGTCGCGCAGGGCCTGGGTGGAACCCGTCTTGTAGTCGATCAACTGCGTCACCGGCCCCCCGTCGCCCGCTGCTGCAGCCCCAGGCACGCTGTCGATCCGGTCGATCACGCCATGCATGGCGATGCCGTGCCAGGCCTCGGGTTGCACAGCCCACTCCCGCTCACCATCCAGCCACTGCGCACCGCCTCGGTCGCGGCCCTGCAGCCAGACGACATAGCGCGGGGCAAAGCGTTCGAAGGTGGCGCTGAACGGCAGGAAATCACCGTCGTCGAGTGCCAGCTCGGCCTGCACCTGCCGCGCGGCGGTGTCCAGCGCGAGGGCGTCGTCGCTGGTGGTGCGCGGTTCGGGACGTGCCTGATGAAAGCGGTGCAGAACCGCATGCAGCCAGGTGCCGTAGTCGCGCTTTTCCAGCTCGCCGTCGAGTTCTTCGGCGGCCTGCAAGCCCAGCATGCGCAGCGCGAAAAATCGGTACGGACACGCGCGCAGCGCCTCACAGGCACTGGCACTCAGACGATGGGGCAGCAGCGCCGGCGCCGTAGGCAGGGGCCGGGCGATGGGCTGCGCCGCGACCCACCGTTCAAGACGCGCGTCGGGCGCCGGGCTGGCAGGCGCACGGCTCGCCGTCTGTCGGGCGGCCGACAGACGTTCGAGCCAGGGGCTGGCCGACAGCGGCTCTCCGTCGTCGTCAGTGCGGCGCAGCAGGGTGACCGGCGCGCCGCGCAACACGTGCGCGAATGCGAGCAGGTCGCGGTCGCGGCGCTGCGCGGCCGTCAGCAAGCCGAGCGTGGTCGCATCGGCATCGTGCAGCAAGGGATGCGGCGGCGACAGCGCCCCGAGTCGCTTCTCGTCGGCGCCAGGCCAGACGACCGCGGCGAACGGCCGCAGCATCGCGCGTGCCGCCGGGATCAGTACGACGGCAGGCGACTCGGGCGAAGATGGGACATAGCTTGCCTGTTCCAGCGCCGCGTCGACCCAGCGCGCGTAGTCGGCCAGCGTCAGCGCGTCGGTGTACGCGTTCCCCACCTGCGCATCGGTCAGGTGCAGGGCGGACAACACCTGCTGACCCGCCTCATCGCTTTCGAGCGCGCTCATCACGCCGCTGATGTGCAATGCCATGCGCAGACACTGATTCCAGGCCGCCAGGGTGCGTGCGCCTCCACGCAGCGGTTCGATGGCTTGCGCGACACGCTCCCACAGGGCAGCTGCGGGCGCCGCGAGACGTTGCGGATTCACCGACACCGGCCGCGCCCACTGCTGACGGCGCAGCCCGGCTTCGAGCGTGGCCAATGCGCCTGCGCTGGAGGTGTCGGCTGGCCACATCTTGAGCGCGTCGAGCACGTCGTCCACGCTGGCAGTCGGCGAGGCCGACCGCAGCATGGCCATCACAGCGGCTGCCGCGCGGGTGGTCGAGAGCGTCCAGCCGGTTTCATCGCGCAACGGCACGCCCTGCCGGGCGAGCAGCGCACGCACGCGACGCGCCAGCACCCGATCCTGGGCGATCAAGGCCACCGGTGTCCCATGTTCCGCCACATCGGCCAGCAATTGAGCAGCTGCTCGCTGGGCTTCGTCTTCGAATCCGCTGCACACCTGGCATTGCACGCGGGACTGCGGCGCCACCGCCTGAATCACGTCATCGCCGGGCGGGTCCACATCGAGCCACAACGTCGGGACGACGGTGTCTTCGACGAGCTGCTGCATCAACGCATCGACACCGCCCGTCTGCACGACGATCCATGCCGAAGGGCGCCATGAGAACAGCACGTCGGTGGCTGCACTGGGCGCCGCCTGCGCCCATTCAAAAGCGATGCGCGCGAGTTGCCGCTCGGTGCCGCCCAGACCACCGATGGCACTGAGCGCTGCACGGCCCTCGGCGCGATACCGCTCACGTTGCGACGGCGACACCGCATCGCGTGCCCGGCAGAGTGCGTGCGCCGTCTGCACCAGTGCCTGGACCGCGTGGTCAAAGGCACGTGGATCGCGGCGATGCCAGGCGGCCAGAGCCGACTGACTGTGCAGCAAGCGCCGCGCGGTCAAGCTGTCCAGCGCCGCATCGAAGAGAAGGTCATCACCCGATGGTGGCTCCGACGGTGCGATGCTGCAGGCCAGTGTCTGCGTGGTTTCGACCCTCGGCATCCACCGATCGGTCTGCGCCCAAGCGGCGCGAGCGAGCGGCAAGTGTTGGGCAAAGGGCACGACGAACACCGCATCACGCAGCGCCACACCGCGCGCCTCGGCCCAGCGCGAGGCCGCCGACACAGCCGCAGACCACGGATCGCCGCGCTCATCCCAGAGAAAGATTTTCATCATCGTGGCGATAGGAAAACACACTCGACGCAAGCGCTTGTGCCGCGAGGCGATGAGCCCGATGTGTCAAAATCATTGTGCCTTGTCGCCCTACTCCGGGCCCGCTCGTACCGAGGACTCATCATGAGCAGCGAACTGATCAAACACACCTCCGACGCGTCGTTCCAGAGCGATGTCATCCAATCCAGCAAACCCGTTCTGGTGGACTACTGGGCCGAATGGTGCGGCCCTTGCAAGGCCATCGCACCGATCCTCGACGAGGTCTCGAAGGCCTATGACGGCCGGCTGCAGATCACGAAGATGAACGTGGACGAGAACCGTGACATCCCCGCGAAGTACGGCATCCGTGGCATCCCGACACTGATGCTCTTCAAGGACGGCGCGCTTGCCGCGACCAAGGTCGGCGCGCTCACGAAGGCACAGTTGACAGCCTTCATAGACGGCAACCTATAATGTTTGGGCTTGGGTGAGGTTCTCCACCTCACCCCTTCAGTCGCCGTCCACCTGACGCTCAGGTCAAGGCGCACCAGCGATACCGCCATTCGAAGCTGGCGGGCTTGCCGCAAGACCCCGGTTCCACAGCGCATCATCATCGATGGCGCCTTGCATCGGCCCCCGGACCAAGGGCGCCATAGCACCACTCCAGACTTCGCCCTCCTTCCTGGTTATGCCTCCATGCACCTGTCTGAACTGAAAGCGCTCCACGTTTCCGAACTCATCACGATGGGCGAGGCACTGGAGATCGAGAACGTCACGCGCCTGCGCAAGCAGGAGCTGATGTTTGCCATCATGAAGAAGCGCGCCAAGGGCGGCGAGCAGGTCTTTGGTGATGGCGTGCTGGAGGTGCTGCCCGACGGATTCGGTTTTCTGCGCGCGCCGGACGCCAGCTACATGGCATCGACCGACGACATCTACCTGAGCCCCAGCCAGATCCGGCGTTTCAATCTGCACACCGGGGACGATGTCGAAGGCGAGGTGCGGGTGCCGAAGGACGGCGAGCGCTATTTCGCGCTGGTCAAGGTCGACAAGGTCAATGGCCTGACCCCCGAGCAGAGCAAGAACAAGATCATGTTCGAGAACTTGACGCCGCTCTTCCCGAAAGAGCAGTTCAAGCTGGAACGTGACATCAAGTCCGATGAGAACATCACCGCCCGCATCGTCGATCTGATCGCGCCGATCGGCAAAGGCCAGCGCGCGTTGCTGGTGTCGGCCCCGAAGAGCGGCAAGACGGTGATGATGCAGCAGCTCGCGCACGCCATCGTTGCCAACTACCCCGAAGCACACCTGATCGTTCTGCTGGTCGACGAACGGCCGGAAGAAGTGACGGAGATGCAGCGCACCGTGCGCGGCGAGGTCATCAGCTCCACCTTCGACGAGCCGGCACAGCGCCACGTGCAGGTCGCCGAAATGGTGATCGAGCGCGCCAAGCGCCTGGTCGAGATGAAGAAGGACGTGGTGATCCTGCTCGACTCGATCACCCGCCTGGCACGCGCTTACAACAATGTGCTGCCGTCGTCTGGCAAGGTATTGACTGGTGGCGTCGATGCGAATGCGCTGCAACGCCCGAAGCGCTTCTTCGGCGCAGCACGCAACATCGAGGAAGGCGGCTCACTGACCATCATCGGTACCGCGCTGGTCGACACCGGCAGCCGGATGGACGAGGTGATCTACGAAGAGTTCAAGGGTACCGGCAACTGCGAGATCCACCTGGATCGGCGCATGGCCGAGAAGCGCGTTTACCCATCGATCCTGCTGAACAAGTCGGGCACTCGCCGCGAAGAACTGCTGCTGAAACCCGAGATCCTGCAAAAGACCTGGATACTGCGCAAGTTGCTCTATCCGATGGACGAGATCGAGGCGATGGAATTCATTCTCGACAAGATGAAGTCCACCAAGACCAATCATGACTTCTTCGACATGATGCGTCGCGGTGGGTGAGGCCGGACATCGGACAGCCCCTGCGGGGTGTTTCGTCTGCCCGGCGAACGCCGATCGACTCGCAAGTTGACCGGCTTTAGAGATCATCACAAGCTACAATCTTTGGTTTTCCTCCAACGGCAAGTGCGTCGAACGGTTCGACGTGGCTCCCGAAACACTGCACTGAGGCTCCCATGAAAGACGGCATCCATCCCAACTACCGCGACGTCTGCTTCGTCGATCTGTCCAACGGTTTCAAGTTCGTCACGCGCTCGTGCGCCACGGCCAAGGAAACCATCAAGCTCGACGATGGCCGCGAAGTGCCGCTGTTCAAGCTCGAAACCACCAGCGAATCGCATCCGTTCTATACGGGCACGCAAAAGAGCGTCGACTCGCTGGGCGGCCGTGTCGAGAAGTTCCGCAACAAGTTTGCGCACCTCAAGAAGTAAGCCGGTTCACACACCCGCACGTTCAGAAAGGCAGCCTCGGCTGCCTTTTTTTGCATGGTCCATTCCACACTGAATCCCGCCCTGGTCTCGCAGCGCGCCGCGCAACGGCTGCCGCGCTGGGCCTTGCTGCTGTTCTGCGCGGCCTATGTGCTGCCGGGGCTGTTCGGGCGAGACCCCTGGCGCAACGCCGATGTGACGGCATTCGGCTACATGTTCAGCATGGCCGATGGGCACTCGCCGTGGTGGATGCCCACCGTGGGCGGCGTCACGGCCGACCCTGCACCCGTGCCCTACTGGCTGGGTGCAATCTTCATTCGATTGCTCAGCCCCTGGATCGATCCAGCACTGGCCGCGAGGCTGCCGTTTGCCATGTTGCTGGTGGCGGTGCTGGCGCTGACCTGGTATGCGGCCTACCACCTGGCACGCACCGAAGCAGCCCAACCATTGCCCTTCGCCTTCGGCGGTGAGGCCGACCCGGTCGATTACGCCCGGGCCATGGCCGACGGTGCGCTGCTGGCCCTGATTGCGACGCTGGGGCTGCTGCAGCTGGGCCACGAGACGACACCGGAGCTGACCCAACTGGCCTGTGTGGCGCTCTACACGTATGCGATGGCCGCCAGCCCTTCCCGTGGCATAGGCGCCAAGCTCGCCATCATGCTGGGCCTGCCAGCGCTGGCTGGCAGTGGCGCGCCGAGCATCGCGCTCGCGCTCGGTCTGTCGGGCAGCCTGGTGTGCGCAAGGTCTGACTACCCGGTCGTTCGGCGGTTCACGCCATGGGTGGCGAGTGCCACGGCATTGACCGCTGCGATGGCCACGGTTTTCGATTTGTGGACTTCGCAGGTCGGCAGCTACAGCACCCTGGACAGCGTGACGGCCGTGGTCCGTCAATGGTTGTGGTTTCTGTGGCCGGTGTGGCCCTTGGCGCTGTGGACACTGTGGCGTTGGCGCCGCCATATCCCGAACCGCCACATTGCAGTGCCCTTGAGCTGCGCGGCCGTGACCGCCGCAGCCAGCGTCGTGATGGGCGGCCAGGATCGCGTGTTGATGCTGTCGCTGCCGGGCTTTGCGCTGCTGGCCGCTTTTGCCTTGCCAACACTCAAGCGCAGCACGGCTGCGGCGGTCGACTGGTTCTCGGTGTTCTTTTTCAGTCTCTGCGCGATCGCGTTCTGGATCATCTACTCCTCGCTGCAGATCGGCTTCCCGGTGCGCCCGGCGCAGAACGTCGTGAAACTCGCTCCCGGCTTCGTCTCGCAGTTCTCTTTGCTCGCGCTGCTGCTGGCAGCTGCCGGCAGCCTCGCCTGGGTGTGGCTGGTGCGCTGGCGAACCGGTCGCAACCAGCATGCGCTGTGGAAGAGTCTGGTGTTGCCGGCCAGTGGTGTGGCGCTGTGCTGGTTGCTGTTGATGACGCTGATGCTGCCAGTGCTGGACTACGCGCGCAGCCTGCGGCCACTGGTCACCCGCGTGGCCCAGCATGTGCCGCCTGATGCGTGCATCGCGGCGTCTCGGCTGCCCCGCAGCGTATGGGCTTCACTTGAGTACTTCGGCGGATTCCGCGTGGATGGCACGAACGGGGCGACAGACACCCGCTGCACCTACCTGCTGCAACCGGAGGCAAAGGCCGGCAAGCATCCCGCACCGCCGGGCTGGACGCTGGTCGCGCGCGTCAACCGGCCCACCGACCGCACCGAGTGGGTGGCGATCTACCAACGCCTGCCGAGCAGCACCGCTCGATCGGCTGCAGGCCGACCCGCCACGCGATGATCAGATCAGTCTGCGATCCCGAGCGCGGCCTCGGTACCCGGTTGCGCAACGGTCGCCTCAGGCTCTGACGCAGCAGAGGCCACACGCACACGTGCGGCCGGAAACACGAGCTTGAAGCTGGACCCCTTGCCGAGTTCGCTGCGGATCTCGAGCTCACCACCATGGCGTTGAACCACGTGCTTGACGATGGACAGCCCTAACCCCGTGCCTCCGGTGTCCCGCGACCGACTGCCATCGACGCGGTAGAAACGTTCGGTGAGTCGCGGCAGATGCTCCTTCTCGATCCCAATGCCGGTGTCGCGCACTTCGAGTTCACCCACACCGTCCGCGCGCACCACCCACGACACATGGACCGCACCGCCACTGGGCGTGTAGCGGATCGCGTTGTTGACGAGGTTCGCGATCGCGCTGTGCAGTTCCTGCTCCGCACCGGCGATCAGGTCGCCTCCCCCTTCTGGCATCGCGGCACTGCCGCAGACCAGCGTGTGCCGCCCGGCTGACAGGGCCTCGGCAGCCGCACGCACCTGTGTCAGCAACTGCTGCACCGGAACCCAGCGATCCGCGGGTGGCCGCGGACTGCCTTCGAGCTGCGCCAGCGTCAGCAGATCGCCGACCAGCAGTTGCATGCGCTGCGCCTGCTGCGCCATCAGCTCAATGACGCGGCGCCGCTCCACGTCGGTCAACTGCAGGCTGGACATCGTCTCGATGAAGCCGGAGAGCACCGTCAACGGCGTGCGGATCTCGTGGGACACATTGGCGACGAAACCTCGCCGCATGCTGTCGTTGCGCTCGCGCTCGGTGATGTCTTGCGACAGCACCAGTTTCATCGACTCGCCGTAGGGTTTGATCAACACCGACACCGTGCCGCGAGAACCCGGGCCCGGGAAGCTGACCGCTTCGTCGAACTGCCCCGCCTGCAGGTAGGCCACGAAGATCGGCGCGCGTATCAGGTTGGTGATGGGCTGAAGGCGATCGCGTTGCGGATCGAGGCCGAAGTGATCGGCCGCGACCGAATTGCACCATTCGATCTGGTCGTTGACGTCCAGCAACATCACGCCATTGGGTGAGGCTTCGATCGCAGACAGGAATTGCTCGAGGCGAACTTTCTCTCGCTCGATCTGTTGTTCCAGCGATCGCGTGGATCGTTCGACACGGTAGCCAACCTCACCCCAGAAGCCCGAGTCCCGCGGCGCCGATGCACCGTTCCAGGACTGCAGCCACTTGAGAAAGCGCTGCCCGCGCAACGCGTCGAGCGACGCGTAGCCCAGCGCGCCCAGCGACGCACCCAGCAGTGCGCCCAGCACCGGGACATGTGAGGCGCGACCGACCAGCCAGCCCAACAGACCAGTGACCAGCACGCTCGTCGATGCGGCCAGCAGCCGCGGGAAAAGCCAGCCCATTCGATGAGGCCCGAGGCGCTCAGCCGGCGATCGCCTGCACCTGTTGCGTGAGCCGGTAGCCCGCTCCGCGAACCGTCTCGATCATGCGCGCGCAGCCCACCGGATCCAGCGCCTCGCGCAGCCGCTTCACATGCACATCGACCGTGCGCTCTTCGATGAACACATGGTCCCCCCAGACCCGATCGAGCAGCTGGGCACGGCTGTGTACACGCTCAGGGTGCGTCATGAAGAAGTGCAGCAGACGGAACTCGGTCGGGCCGATCCGGACCTCGCGATCGTCACGCGACACCCGGCGTGTGGCGGGGTCCAGCTTCAGCCCTGCCACATCAACCAGGGTATCGAGCGCCTCGGGTGCCTTGCGGCGCAGCACCGCACGGATGCGCGCCAGCAACTCGTTGGTCGAGAACGGCTTGGTCAGGTAATCGTCGGCGCCGGCGTCGAGCCCCGAGATCAGGTCACCCTCCTCAGCGCGCGCGGTGAGCATGATGATGGGCAGCTCGCGGGTGCGCGCCTGGCCACGCCAGCGCTTGGCCAGCACCAGGCCCGACTGGCCCGGCAACATCCAGTCCAGCACCACCAGGTCGGGCAGCACGCCGTCGACTTCGATCTGGGCCTGATCGGCGTCGGACGCGATCGTCACGTCGTAGCCGGCATGGCGCAAATTGATGGAGATCAGCTCGGCAATCGCCGACTCGTCTTCCACGACCAGAACACGACTCATCTTGGGCTCCTCGATCGGTGTCTCATCGCACCATGGTCTCGACTTCCTCGACGGTGTTGTGCCTCACATCCGTCCCCTTGACGATGTAGATGATCTGCTCCGCGAGGTTCTTGGCGTGGTCACCGACCCGCTCGATCGCCTTGGCCACGAACACCAGATCGATGCTCGAGGAGATCGTCCGCGGGTCTTCCATCATGAAGGTGATGAGCTTGCGCATCAGGCCCTCAAACTCTTGATCGATCTGATCGTCTTGCTTGAGCACTTCCAGCGCCTTCTCGACGTCGAGTCGTGCAAAGGCGTCGAGCGCCTTGCGCAACTGGGCAACGGCGAGCTCGGATTCGAATTTCAGATCCGCCACCGGCAGGCGCAGCCTGCTCGAAACGCCAGTGTTGATCAGTCGTTGCACCGTTCGGGCCACGCGGGCAGCCTCGTCGCCCACGCGCTCGAGGTTCGCGATGGTCTTGCTGATGGCGATCAGCAGGCGCAGATCGCGCGCGGTCGGTTGGCGCCTGGCGATGATGCTCGACAAGTCACGATCGATCTCGACTTCCATCGTGTTGACGGTCTCTTCCAGGACCAGCACTTGGGACGCCGTCTCGGCGCTGAAATGGGTCAGCGCGTAAACCGCCTGCGCGACCTGTGACTCGACCAGGCCGCCCATCTCGAGCACCCGCGTCGAAATGCCGCTGAGCTCGGTGTCGAACTGGGTCGAGAGGTGTTTTTCACTCATGGCTGACTCCCTGTGTATGCCGTGCGCCGCATCAACCGAAACGGCCGGTGATGTAATCCTCGGTGTCCTTCTTCTTCGGCTTCATGAACAGCTCCGAGGTCGGGCCGAATTCGATCAGGTCGCCGAGGTACATGTAGGCGGTGTAGTCCGAGCTGCGCGCTGCCTGCTGCATGTTGTGGGTGACGATCAACACGGTGTAGTCCGACTTCAGTTCGTGGATCAGTTCCTCGATCTTGCCGGTGGAGATCGGGTCGAGTGCGGAGCACGGCTCGTCGAGCAACAACACCTCGGGCTTGATGGCAATGCCACGCGCGATGCACAGGCGCTGCTGCTGACCGCCAGACAAGCCCGAGCCGCTCTGGTTGATCTTGTCCTTGACCTCGTTCCACAAGGCTGCCTTCTTGAGCGCCCACTCGACACGCTCGTCCATCTCGGCGCGCGGCAAGGTCTCGAACAAGCGGACGCCGAAAGCGATGTTGTCGTAGATCGACATCGGGAACGGCGTCGGCTTCTGAAAGACCATGCCGACATTGGCGCGCATCAGCGACACGTCCTTCTTCGACGTGAGGATGTTTTCTCCATCGAGCAGGATCTCACCCTCGGCACGCTGCTCCGGGTACAGCTCGAACATCCGGTTGAAGGTGCGCAGCAGGGTTGATTTGCCACACCCCGACGGGCCGATGAAGGCGGTGACCTTTTTCTCCGGCAGGTCGAGGTTGATGTTCTTCAGTGCATGGAACTTCCCGTAATAGAAGTTCAGGTTACGCACCGAAATCTTGATCTTCTCGTTCACCGGAACGTCGACTTTCTTGTCCATGTGTCAGGACTCCGTTCGTCAGCTCTTGTTGCGGAACAGCACACGCGCCAGGATGTTCAGTGCAAGCACTCCCAGCGTGATCAGGAACACCCCGGCCCAGGCCAGCTTCTGCCAGTTCTCGTAGGGGCTGAGTGCAAATTTGAAAATCGTGACAGGCAGGCTCGCCATCGGCTGCCCCAGGCTTGAAGACCAGAACTGGTTCGACAAGGCCGTGAACAACAGCGGCGCGGTCTCGCCCGCAATCCGCGCCACGGCTAGCAGCACGCCCGTGATCACCCCCGCTCGCGCGGACTTCAGTGTGATGGCCAGGATCACCTTCCACTTCGGTGTCCCCAGCGCGTAGGCGGCTTCGCGCAGGGCCCCGGGGATCAGCGACAGCATGTTCTCGGTCGTGCGGATGACCACAGGAATGACGATCAGGGCCAGCGCCAGCACGCCGGCAAAACCTGAAAACGACTTCATCGGCGCCACCACCACGGTGTAGATGAACAGGCCGATGACGATCGACGGTGCCGACAGCAGGATGTCGTTGATGAACCGGGTGGTGTTGCCCAACCAGGTCTTCTGGCCGTACTCGGCCAGGTACACCCCCGCCATCACACCGATCGGCGTGCCGAGCAAGGTGGCGAGCGACACCATCACCAGCGAGCCGAAGATGGCGTTGAGCAAACCACCGGTCTCAGCCTGCGGCGGTGGCGTCATCTCGGTGAAGATCGACAGCGTCAATCCGCCGATGCCCAGGCGAACGGTCTCGAACAGGATCCACGCCAGCCAGAACAGGCCGAACGCCATCGCGCTCATGCACAGCACCATCGCAACCGCATTGACGGTCTTGCGGCTGCGGTGCCTGGCCAACCGCGAGGCCTGCAAAGTGGTGTCGATGCTCATGAGCGGCTGCCCTCGTTCTTGCGCAATCGTGCCAGCAGCAGCTTGGACAGCGACAGGATGACAAAGGTGATGAAGAAGAGCACCAGCCCGAGGTAGATCAGCGAGGCTTGGTGCAAGCCCTCGCCAGCCTCGGCAAATTCATTCGCCAGCGCCGAGGTGATGCTGTTGGCCGCTTCGAACAGCGACAGGCTGTTCAACTGGTTGAAATTACCGATCACGAAAGTGACCGCCATCGTCTCGCCGATGGCACGACCGAGGCCCAGCATGATGCCGCCGATGACACCGGTCTTGGTGTACGGCAGCACGATCTTGAAAACCACCTCCCAGGTCGTCGAGCCAAGCGCATAGGCCGATTCCTTGAGCATCGCAGGCGTGACCTCGAACACGTCGCGCATCACCGAGGCGATGAACGGGATGATCATGATCGCCAGGATGATGCCCGCCGACAGGATGCCGATGCCCACTGGGGCGCCGGACACGAGGTCGCGCAACACCGGAACATCGGCAAACAGCTTTTGCAGCGGCTGCTGGACGTAAGTCGACAGCACCGGGCTGAACACCAGCAAGCCCCACATGCCGTAGACGATCGACGGCACAGCCGCCAGCAGTTCGACCGCGACGCCCAGCGGCCGACGCAACCAGCTCGGCGCCAGTTCGGTCAGGAACAACGCAATGCCGAAACTCACTGGCACCGCGATCAGCAACGCGATGAACGAGGTCATCAGCGTGCCGTAGATCATCACCAGGCCGCCGAAGTTTTCCTGGACTGGGTCCCACTCGCTGTTCCACAGGAAACCCAGGCCGTACTTCGAGATGGCAGGCCAAGCGCCCACGACCAGCGAGCCGATGATGCCCACCAATAACGCCAGGGTTAGCAGCGCAGCGCCGTGCGCGGCCGCCGAGAACACCTTGTCGATCCACGGGGACGATCGGCGCTCTTCAGGCGGCCTGTCCATGGGGTCGGACCGTTCCATGTTTTTGTTGTCGTAGGGAGACGCGGGAAGTGTAGCGGCCACGATTTCTCCAGGTTACGGAACCACGCGCTGAACAGGCGGACCGGCCGACGGCGAGCGCCGTCGGCCTGGATCGATCACTTGTAGGCGATGGCCTTGCCGGACGGATCCTTGATCTCTGCCCACTGGTTGCGAACCAGCGCCTTGACTGCTTCAGGCAACGGCACGTATTCCAGATCGGCAGCCATCTTGTCGCCACCGCTGTAGGCCCACTCGAAGAACTTCAGTGAATTGGCCGCCTGGACCGGCTTGTCCTGCGCCTTGTGCATGATGATGAAGGTGGCGCCCGTCAGCGGCCAGGCCTCTTTGCCCGGCTGATCGGTCAGGATCTGGTAGAAGCTCTTCGTCCAGTCGGCGCCCGCCGCAGCGGCCTTGAAGTTGACATCGTCGGGGCTGACGAAGGCACCGGTCTGGTTCTTCAACTGGGTGTACGTCATCTTGTTCTGCTTGACGTAGGCGTACTCGACATAGCCGATCGAATTCGGCAGGCGGGAAATGAACGCAGCGACGCCTTCATTGCCCTTGCCGCCCGCACCCGTGGGCCAGTTCACAGCAGTGCCCTCACCGACCTTGGCCTTCCACTCGGCATTGGCCTTCGACAGGTAGTTGGTGAAGATGAAGCTGGTGCCGGAACCATCGGCGCGACGCACCACGGAGATGGCGTCATCAGGCAACGGAACACCCGGATTCAGCGCCGTCAGCGCAGGATCATTCCACTTTGTGATCTTGCCGAGGTAGATGTCGCCGAGCACTTCGCCAGTGAGCTTGATCTGTCCGGGGGCGATGCCCTTGATGTTGACCACCGGAACCACACCGCCGATGACCGTGGGGAACTGCACCATGCCGTCCTTGGCCAGTTCCTCGTCCTTCAGCGGCATGTCCGATGCACCGAAATCGACCGTCTTGGCGCGTATCTGCTTGATGCCTGCGCCCGACCCGACCGATTGGTAATTGACACGCGCGCCGGTGGCCTTGTTGTAGGCGTCGGCCCATTTGGCATAGAGCGGCGCGGGGAAGCTGGCTCCGGCACCGGTGATGTCCTGGGCGTAGGAGGTGCTCGCGGCGGTCACCAAGGCCACGGAGAGAAGTGCGACACGTTTCAGCGCGAAAGTCATGGTCAGAGCCTTTCTGTGCCCATCGAGGGCTGTGAACAAAAGTTGGCACGACTTTATGAGCCTTGTGTGACAGTCACGTGACGATCTCTCGGCCTTGAACTGCGATCTTTCATCGTCCCGACACGGCATCTTCGCTGGCGGCGATGTCACATTGAATTCATCGACGCGTCACAAAACTCCCATACCTTGCACGGCGGTATCCAGCTGGCAGCGTGCACGGTCACGCTGCCCATCCCGTACGCACGCAGGAGTTCATGATGAAGAAGAGCAAGTTGCTGCTGAGCAGCGCGTTGATGGCAGTCGCTTTGAGCGGCTGCGCGACCCCACCCGCACCGATGACCATCAGCGACACGGCCGCGGCGACACCGCAGTTGTCCACCCTCACGAAGTTGATCAACGACGCGGGGCTGACAGAAACACTGAAAGCGCCTGGCCCCTACACGGTGTTCGCACCGACAGACGATGCCTTCAAGGCGGTGCCTGCCAAAACGCTGGACGCGCTGTCCAAGGACAAGGCCTTGCTGATCTCGGTGCTGACCTACCACGTCGCACCAGGAAAACTGAGCTCTGGCGAGATCAAGAACGGCCCGATCACGACGGTACAGGGGGCGCCGGTGTCGTTGTACCGCTCAGGTGCATTTGTCACGGTCGAGAACGCCGTGGTCACCACCGCCGATGTCGATGCCTCGAACGGCGTGGTTCACATCGTTGACCAGGTGCTGATCCCGCCGGTCAAAAAATGACGTTTTGACGCTGGCTCAGATCTCCAGTGCCTGGGCAAGTCGCTGCGCGCAGCGGGTGGCCATCTGTGAATCTCGGGCTTCGACCATCACCCGCAGCAACGGCTCGGTCCCCGACGGGCGGATCAGGATCCGCCCCGAGGTGCCCAACTCGGCTTCGATCTCGCGCTGAACGCGGTGCAGCGGGTCGTGAGACTTCCAGTCGAGGCCCTCTCGCAAGCGAACGTTGATCATTACCTGCGGCAGCAACGTGACCGGGCGCAATTGATCGGCCAGCGTCACCCCGCTTCGGCACACGGCCTGCAGCACCTGGAGCGCACTGATGATCCCGTCCCCGGTCGTGTGCCGATCCAGTGCCAGCAAGTGGCCCGACCCTTCTCCACCGAGGTTCCAACCCCTTGCCAACAGACCTTCCAGGACGTATCGATCGCCCACGCGCGCGCGCACGAACTCAACCCCGCGCTGGCGCAGCGCGGACTCCACCGCCAAGTTGGTCATCAAGGTGCCCACCACGCCGGGCACGGACTGGCCTTGAGCCAGGCGGTCGGCGACCATGACATAGAGCAATTCGTCGCCGTTGTACAGACGCCCTGACGCATCGACCAGTTGCAACCGGTCGGCATCCCCGTCGAGCGCGATGCCGTAGTCGGCGCGGTGGTCCTTTACCGCCTGAACCAAGGCCGCTGGCGCGGTGGCGCCAAAGCCGGCATTGATGTTGGTGCCATCCGGACTGCAACCGATGGCCACGACCTCGGCGCCCAGTTCATGAAACACCTCCGGCGCCACGTGATACGCCGCACCGTGGGCCGCATCGACGACGATCTTCAAGCCCTTGAGCGACAACTCGCTGCCGAAGGTGCTCTTGCAGAACTCGATGTAGCGGCCTCGGGCATCTTCGAGCTTGCGGGCCTTGCCCAGGCTCGCCGAGGCCACCCACTGCGGCGGTTGCTCCAGCGAAGCCTCGACTCGGGCCTCCCATTCATCGGGCAGCTTTTCACCCCGTGCAGAGAAGAACTTGATGCCGTTGTCGGGAAACGGATTGTGCGAAGCGCTGATGACCACGCCCAGGCTGAGCCGCAACGCCCGCGTCAGATAGGCAATGCCCGGTGTGGGCAGTGGCCCGGTGAGCAGCACATCGACCCCGGCCGAGGCGAAACCCGCCTCCAGCGCCGACTCGATCATGTAGCCCGAAATGCGTGTGTCCTTGCCGATCAGCACCGTCGGCTTCGGATCGGCGCCCTTCAGCACGCGCCCGACCGAATGGCCAAGACGCAGCATGAAATCCGGCGTGATCGGGGACTGACCCACCGTGCCGCGTATGCCATCGGTGCCGAAATGAACTCTGGTCATGGTTGCTGGGCTTTCATTGCAATTCGTCAACGGTAGCCGGGGTTATCGGCAATCCCGCCGCGCGCCACACCTTCAATGCATCGACCGTGGCAGCGACATCGTGCACGCGAAGGACGCTGGCCCCCTGCGCCAGTGCGGCCAGCGCTGCAGCCAGGCTGGCAGCCAGGCGATCGCCAACGGCACGCCCGGTCAGCGCACCGAGTGTCGACTTGCGCGACCATCCAACCAGCAATGGGCGGCCCAAGGCCAGCAATTCCTGCTGGCGACGCAGCAATTCGACGTTGTGTTCTACTGTCTTGCCGAAGCCGATGCCCGGATCGAGCACGATGCGCTCAGCGGCAACACCCCGTGCCGTCAGAGCTGCCAGGCGCTCCTCAAGCATGAAGCGGACATCGGCCACCACGTCAGCGTAGCGTGCCTGAGACTGCATCGATGACGGTTCGCCCTGCATGTGCATCAGACACACACCGCAGGTGGGATGGGCCGCAACCACGTCGAGCGCACCCGGCAGACGCAGTGCGTTGATGTCGTTGACGATGTCGACACCGAGCGAAACCGCTTCGGCCATCAGATCGGGCTTGACGGTGTCGATCGACACGGGATGTCCCATCGAAAGCACGGCTTCGAGCACCGGCAGCACCCGCCGACGCTCCTCGTCCAGAGGCACTGAAACAGCGCCTGGCCGGCTCGACTCGCCGCCGATGTCCAGGATGTCAGCGCCCGCATCGATGAGCCGCCTGCAATGGTCGATGGCGGCTTTCGCATCGGCGAATTGCCCACCATCCGAAAAGGAATCGGGCGTCGTGTTCACGATGCCCATGACCTTGGGAACGGTCAGATCGATGCGGTGGTGAGTGGTTTGCCAGAGCATGTCAGGCCAAGATCGATGCCATCAGTCGCTGGAAGAGAGCGCACCAGTGAAAACGGGGCCGAAGCCCCGTGTGCGAGTGATCCGCGGCGCTCAGGCCGCAGCAGGTGCACTGTCGGACGACAGCGGCGCCTGCGGCCCCCCGTTTGGACGGCTGGAGGATGGAGACCAATCCTTGGGTGCCCGCGGCGGCTTGCCATTCATGATGTCGTCGATCTGGTCGCTGTCGATGGTTTCCCACTCGAGCAGTGCCTTGGCCATCGCGTGCATCTTGTCCTGGTTGTCTTCGATGTGCTTGCGCGCAATCAGGTACTGCTCGTCGATGATGCGGCGAATCACGCCGTCGACCTTGCGCATGGTTTCCTCAGACATTGTGGTGGTCTTGGTCACCGAGCGGCCCAGGAACACCTCGCCTTCGTTTTCGGCATAGACCATCGGACCCAATTCATCGGTCATGCCATACCGGGTGACCATGTCGCGGGCGATCTGGGTGGCACGCTCGAAGTCGTTGCTGGCGCCGGTGGTCATCTGGTGCATGAACACCTCTTCGGCAATGCGACCACCGAACAGCACCGAGATCGTCGACAGCATTCGCTCCTTGTCGAGGCTGTAGCGGTCCCCTTCGGGCAGTTGCATGGTCACGCCAAGTGCGCGGCCTCGAGGGATCACGGTCACCTTGTGCACCGGGTCGGTCTTCGGCATGAGACGTGCCACCAATGCGTGACCCGCCTCGTGGTAGGCCGTGTTCCTGCGCTCTTCCTCCGGCATGATCATGGACTTCCGCTCGGGGCCCATCATGATCTTGTCCTTGGCCTTCTCGAAATCCATCATCTCGACGACCCGTCCCGCACGACGCGCAGCAAACAAAGCCGCTTCATTGACCAGATTGGCCAGATCGGCCCCCGAGAAGCCTGGCGTACCGCGCGCGAGGATATCGGCACGGATGTCCTGCCCCACCGGCACCTTGCGCATGTGCACGTTCAGGATTTGCTCGCGTCCGCGCACGTCCGGCAGCGTGACATACACCTGCCGGTCGAAACGGCCGGGGCGCAACAGTGCCGGGTCGAGGATGTCGGGCCGGTTGGTCGCCGCCATCACGATGACGCCAAGGTTGGTCTCGAAACCGTCCATCTCGACCAGCATCTGGTTGAGAGTCTGTTCGCGCTCGTCGTTGCCGCCGCCCAGGCCGGCGCCGCGATGCCGACCCACCGCGTCGATTTCATCCACGAAGATGATGCAAGGAGCGCTCTTCTTGGCCTGCTCGAACATGTCGCGAACACGAGCCGCACCGACACCGACGAACATTTCGACAAAGTCAGAGCCCGAGATACTGAAGAACGGCACTTTCGCTTCGCCGGCGATGGCCTTGGCCAGCAGCGTCTTGCCGGTTCCGGGAGGCCCGACCAGCAACACACCACGCGGGATGCGACCGCCCAGCTTTTGGAATCGCTGCGGGTCTTTCAGGAAGTCGACCAGTTCCTTCACCTCCTCTTTCGCTTCGTCGCAGCCCGCGACGTCGGCGAAGGTGGTGGTGTTGTTGGCCTCATCCAGCATGCGCGCCTTGGACTTACCGAAGCTGAATGCCCCGCCCTTGCCGCCGCCTTGCATCTGCCGCATGAAGTAGATCCAGACGCCGATCAGCAACAACATCGGTCCCCACGAGACCAGGATGTTCATCAGCAGCGAGGGCTCTTCGCGAGGCTTGACGTCGAATTTGACGCCACTGTTGATCAGGTCGCCTACCAGGCCACGGTCCAGGTAGGTAGCGGTGCTACGCAGCCGCTTGTCGTCGGTCGTCTTCGCGATGATCTCGGTGCCGGCAGGGCCCTCCTGCAGCGTGACTTCCTTGATCCGCTTGTTGCGAACTTCTTCAAGGAAATCAGAGTAGCCGATCTGCGTCCCTGCGGCCGTGCTGCGATCAAACTGCTTGAACACAGTGAACAGCACGAGGGCGATGACCAGCCACACGGCGATTTTCGAGAACCATTGATTGTTCACTGCCACTCCAATTCTTCAACTGCGGGGTCGGCGTGCACAACAGGCGCGACGTCTAGCATATGTAGTGCCTAGTTTATGCGACTCAAGTGCCATGTGCGTAATGAGGTCACCAGGAATCGAGCCCAAGACCGCTAGCCCGGCATGACAGCCTTCGCCGTGGTTTCGACCGCTTTCTGTACCGTCTTGAGCCCGATGCCCACGAGAAAGGTCTCGGACGATCGATCCCGGGACGCTTTGGGCTTGATCGCTTTCACCGTCCGAAAGTTCGATTTCAGCAACGCGACCAATTCGTTGTAGTTGCTGCCATGAAACACCTTGCACACCAGAGCCCCTCCCGCGACCAGGTGCCGTGCGGCGAAATCCACCGCCAGTTCGACCAGGTGTGAGATCCGGGCGTCGTCCGAACTGGTGATACCCGAGAGGTTGGGCGCGAGATCGGACACAACCACATCGACGGGCCGACCACCGACCGCGGTCTCCAGTTGCTGCAACACCGGCTCGTCTCGAAAGTCGCCCTGGATGAACACCACGCCGTCGATCGGCTCGAAGTCCAGGATGTCCAGCGCGATGATGGTGCCGTTCAGCGGACCCAGCCCGCCGCCTACGGTGTCGGGCACCTTGTGAGAGAGCTTGCGCCGCACATACTGACTCCAGGCGCCTGGTGCGGCGCCCAGATCGACCACCACCTGCCCCGGCTTCAGCAGGCCGAGCGTTTCGTCGATTTCCTTCAGCTTGTAGGCGGCGCGCGCCCGGTAGCCCTCTTTTTTCGACAACTTCACGTAGGTGTCGTTGAGGTGATCCAGCAACCACGCCTTGTCGATCTTCTTGCTTTTGGATTTGACTTTCATGTCGGCAGGCGCACGGCCGCCCGAAGGCTGCCGAAGCCCCCACGGGGGGCAGCGAACGAAGTGAGCTTGGGGGAGGTCATGTCCATCGATAATAGGCCGATGCCAGCCATCACCCTCACCACCCACGAGCGCCGGGAAAAACGCGCAGACGCCCATCACCTGACCCCGGTGGTCCTGATCGGCGGGGACGGACTGACGCCCGCCGTCGTCAAGGAAACCGACGCTGCACTGAACGCGCACGGCCTGATCAAGGTCCGCGTCTTCTCCGATGACCGCACATCCCGCGAAAGCATCCTGGCGACCCTGACCGATCAGCTCAATGCCGCGCCGGTTCAGCACATCGGCAAGCTGCTGGTGCTGTGGCGGCCAATTCCGCCCAAAGAGCAGCCAGAGCGAGAAGACCGGATGCCCGGCCCGCGGGTGGTCAAGCTGCTGAAATTCTCGAAAAGCGGCAACCACCGGCCGCAGGTCAAAAAGATCAAGGTGCTGGGCAATGAGCGGGTGGCCGCCGGTGGTGAGATCAAGCGCGCCCGCAAGCGAGTCACCAGCATCAAGCGCAAGGTGGTCGAGTGACCTGAGCGAGCTGCTGTTTCAGCGCAGCCGTGGCTTGATCAACGCGCGGTGAACCGCCAAGCGAGCATCAGCACCAGCAGCCCCTTCAAAGCAAAAAATCCGGCTGACAGCCCGTGCAGGGCTCCAAACGAGAGACTGCCCTCGCCAGCGCGCGCAGCCGCCATCATCGGTTGCAGTACGAAGTAACCCACGATCGTGCAAAACAGCGTTCCGAGCAGCAGCAACAGATGGGTATTCAGCGCGGGAGCTGGCAGCTGATCGGGCTCGGTCGGAACGGTCTGGCGAGTCAACAGCAGCAGAAGCACCGCCACCGCCAGGCTGACGTACGCTTCGATCGCGAACATGCGCCCGGCCGTGCGCCCGGCGACCTCCACCGTTGCGACAGCAAACCCGGCCGGTGCACCAATCGCGCCGAGCCCCACCAGCAGCCCGGCCCAGAGGCCAGCCAACAACCTGGCAAGGCGTTGCATCACCACGAAGCGCTCAATCACTCGTAGCGCACCGCCATCACTTCGTAGCTCTTCACGCCACCGGGCGCCTGCACTTCGGCGATGTCACCGACCTCCTTGCCGATCAGCGCGCGTGCAATCGGCGAACTGATCGAGATCAGGCCCAGCTTCAAATCAGCCTCGTCGTCGCCGACGATCTGGTAGGTCACCGCGGCACCACTGGCCTCGTCTTCGAGGTCGACCGTGGAGCCGAACACGATCTTGCCTTCGGCGTCCAGCGCCGATGGATCGATGATCTTGGCTGCTGCGAGCTTGCCTTCGATGTCGAGGATGCGGCCTTCGATGAAGCCCTGCTTGTCCTTCGCCGCCTCGTATTCGGCGTTCTCGGACAGGTCACCCTGCGCGCGGGCTTCTGCGATCGCCTGGATCACCGCATGGCGCTCGACCGTCTTCAGACGCTGCAGTTCGTCCTTCAGTTTGTCAGCACCGCGTTGGGTGAGAGGAATGGTCTGCATGTGATGAATCCCGGGCAAAAATGAAGCCGCCGCCAGAAAATCCAGCGGCGGCCATGAACTTGAAAATTTGTTTTTTCGAGTTTAGTGCAACTCGGTGTGCAGCTCCTGTAGGGAGAGCACTACCAGATCGTCGAGATGCTTCATGCCTTCGACGGCCGCTTCGCAGCCCGCCATGCTGGTGTAGTAAGTGATGCGGTTGGCGAGTGCTGCCTGCCGGATGTGCCGAGAGTCGGCGATGGCGGTGCGGGTCTCGTCGACGGTGGTGAAGACCAGCTGGATGTCGCCCGCCTTGACCATGTCGACGATGTGCGGCCGGCCGTCCTTGACCTTGTTGACGGTCTTCACCGGCACGCCGCCACCGGCAATCGCCGCTGCGGTGCCTTTGGTCGCGACGATGGCAAAGCCGAGCGCCACCAGATCGCGCGCCACTGCGACCGCGCGTGCCTTGTCGCCGTCCTTCACGGTGATGCACACCGTGCCCTTGTTCGGCAGTCGAGAACCCGCGCCCAGCTGACTCTTCAACATGGCCTCGCCAAACGTGCGACCCGCACCCATCACCTCGCCGGTGGAGCGCATCTCGGGCCCGAGCACCGGATCGACACCCGGGAACTTGTTGAAGGGGAACACCGCTTCCTTGACACTGAAGTACGGCGGGATCACTTCCGCTGGCACTTTGCCGTTCTTCTGCCGCTGGTCCGTGAGTTTGACGCCAACCATGCAACGCGCCGCGATCTTGGCCAGTTGCAGCCCCGTGGCCTTGGACACGAACGGCACGGTCCGCGAAGCCCGCGGATTGACTTCCAGCACGTAGACCACCGCATCGGCGCCCTCACCCTGGATGGCGAACTGCACGTTCATCAGGCCCTTGACCTTCAGTGCGCGCGCCATCAGCGTCGTTTGCCGACGCAGTTCGTTCTGGAGATCGGCGGGCAGCGAATACGGAGGCAACGAGCAGGCCGAGTCGCCAGAGTGGATGCCCGCTTGCTCGACGTGCTCCATGATGCCGCCGATCATCACGCCCGAGTTGGCGTCGCTGCCGTCGGCAATGCAGTCGACATCGACTTCGATCGCGTCGTCGAGGAATCGGTCCAGCAGCACTGGTGACTTTTCGCTGACCTTGACGGCTTCACGCATGTAGCGCTCCAGGTCTTTGTCCCCGTGCACGATTTCCATCGCGCGGCCGCCCAGCACATAGCTTGGACGCACGACCAGCGGGTAGCCGATCTCCTGCGCCAGGGCCAGCGCCTGCTCTTCGGTGCGGGCGGTGCGGTTTGGCGGCTGCTTCAGGCCGAGTTCGTGCAGCAGCTTCTGGAAACGTTCGCGGTCTTCGGCCACGTCAATGCTGTCGGGCGAGGTGCCGACGATGGGCACGCCCGCACGTTCGAGGTCGAGCGCAAGTTTGAGCGGCGTCTGCCCGCCGTACTGCACGATGACGCCGACCGGCTTTTCCTTGGCGACGATTTCGAGCACGTCTTCCAAAGTGACTGGCTCGAAGTAGAGGCGATCCGAGGTGTCGTAGTCGGTCGACACGGTTTCGGGGTTGCAGTTGACCATGATGGTCTCGTACCCGTCCTCGCGCATCGCCAGTGCCGCATGCACGCAGCAATAGTCGAACTCGATGCCCTGGCCGATGCGGTTGGGGCCACCGCCCAGCACCATGATCTTCTTGCGGTCGGTCGGATCGGCTTCGCACTCTTCGTCATAGGTCGAATACAGATACGCCGTCTGCGTGGCGAACTCGGCCGCGCAGGTGTCGACGCGCTTGAACACCGGGCGAACATTTGCAGCCCAGCGCGCCTCACGCACCTGGTGCTGGTTCGTGCCCAGCAGCTTGGCGAGTCGGCGGTCTGAGAAACCCTTTTGCTTCAGGTAGCGCAGCTCATCCTTCGAGAGGCTGTCCAGTGCGCGACCGGTCAGCGCCTTCTCGGTCTGGATCAACTGCTCGATCTGCGCCAGGAACCAAGGATCGATCGCGGTTTCTTCGAAGACTTCCTGCAGGCTCATGCCGATGCGGAAGGCATCGCCGACATACAGGATGCGCTCCGGCCCGGCCTCGCCGATCTCTTCGATGATCTCGTCGCGGTCGGTGCTTCTTTCGCTCAAGCCGTCGATGCCGGTTTCCAGCCCACGAAGCGCCTTCTGGAAGCTTTCCTGGAAGCTGCGGCCCATCGCCATCACCTCGCCCACCGACTTCATCTGCGTGGTCAGGTGCGAATCGGCGGCCGGGAATTTCTCGAACGCGAAACGCGGGATCTTCGTCACCACGTAGTCGATGCTGGGCTCGAAGCTGGCGGGGGTCGCGCCGCCGGTGATGTCGTTGCGCAGCTCGTCGAGCGTGTAGCCCACCGCGAGTTTCGCAGCCACCTTCGCGATCGGGAACCCGGTCGCCTTCGAGGCCAGGGCCGACGAGCGTGACACGCGCGGATTCATCTCGATGACGACCATTCGACCGTCCTTCGGGTTGATCGCGAACTGCACGTTTGAACCGCCGGTGTCGACGCCGATCTCGCGAAGGATCGCGATCGAGGCATTACGCAGCAGCTGGTACTCCTTGTCGCTGAGCGTCTGCGCGGGCGCCACCGTGATCGAGTCACCGGTATGGATGCCCATCGGGTCCAGGTTCTCGATGGCGCAGACGATGATGCAGTTGTCTGCCTTGTCGCGCACCACCTCCATCTCGAATTCTTTCCAGCCGATCAGGCTTTCCTCGATCAGGAGTTCCTTGGTCGGCGAGAGATCGAGCCCGCGCTTGCAGATCTCTTCGAATTCGTCCGGGTTGTAGGCGATGCCGCCGCCGGTGCCACCCAGCGTGAAACTGGGGCGGATCACCATCGGGAAGCCGCTGCTGCCGGTCTCCACCATGATGCGCTGCTGCACCTCGAGAGCTTCTTCCATCGAGTGCGCGATCCCGCTGCGCGCCGAGCCCAGGCCGATGCCCGTCATCGCGTCCTTGAACTTCAGCCGGTCTTCGGCCTTCTCGATCGCCTTTTCATTGGCGCCGATCATCTCGACGTTGTACCGGGCCAGCACGCCATGCTTGTGCAGGTCGAGCGCGCAGTTGAGCGCCGTCTGCCCACCCATGGTCGGCAGCACCGCATCGGGTCGCTCCTTGGCGATGATCTTCTCGACCACCTGCCAGGTGATGGGCTCGATGTAGGTGGCGTCGGCCATCTCCGGGTCGGTCATGATCGTCGCCGGGTTGCTGTTGACGAGGATGACGCGGTACCCCTCTTCGCGCAGCGCCTTGCAGGCCTGGGCGCCGGAATAGTCGAACTCGCAGGCCTGTCCGATGATGATCGGGCCCGCGCCGATGATGAGGATCGATTGGAGGTCGGTGCGCTTAGGCATGCTGACCTCCGATCGCCGCAGCGTGCGGTGCGTGGGCTTCCATCAGTGCGGTGAAGCGGTCGAACAGGTAGCCGATGTCATGGGGCCCTGGGGACGCTTCAGGATGCCCCTGGAAACAGAACGCCGGGCGATCGGTGCGCGCCAGGCCTTGCAAGGTGCCATCGAACAGGCTCACGTGGGTCGGTCTCAGGTTGTTCGGCAAGGTGGTCTCGTCGACGGCGAAGCCGTGGTTCTGGCTGGTGATGCTCACGCGCCCGCTGTCCAGGTCTTTCACTGGGTGGTTGGCGCCGTGGTGCCCGAATTTCATCTTGAAGGTCTTGGCGCCAGAGGCCAAGGCGAGGATCTGGTGGCCGAGGCAGATGCCGAAGGTCGGGATGCCACTCTCGATCAGCGTGCGCGTGGCCTCGATGGCGTAGTCGCAGGGTTGCGGATCACCGGGGCCGTTGCTGAGGAAGATGCCATCAGGATTCAACGCCAGCACCTCGGCAGCGGTCGTCTTCGCCGGCATGACGGTGACCTTGCAGCCACGACTGGCCAGCATGCGCAGGATGTTGCGCTTGACGCCGAAGTCCAGCGCAACAACGTGAAAGCGCGGTTCGGCGAGTTGGCCATAACCGGTCCCCAGCGCCCATTCGGTTTCGCCCCACACACTGCGCTCGGTGCTGCTGACGACCTGGGCCAGATCCAGCCCGGCCATGCTGGGCGCAGCACGCGCAGCCGTCAGTGCCTGTACGTAGTGCTCCTCGGTCAAGGTCGTACCGACCGCCAGGGTCAGGATGCAGCCGTTTTGCGCACCCGTCGTGCGCAGCAGCCGGGTCAGGCGGCGGGTGTCGATGTTGGCAATCGCCACCGTGCCTTCACGTTGCAGGTACTGTGGCAGCGTCTCTGTCATCCGGAAGTTGGACGGCACGACGGGCAGGTCCTTGACGATCAGCCCAGCGGCGTGAATGCGATCAGATTCAACGTCCTCGTCATTGACGCCGTAGCTGCCGATGTGCGGATAGGTCAGCGTGACGATCTGACGGCAGTAACTGGGGTCGGTCAGGATCTCCTGGTAGCCGGTGAGCGCGGTGTTGAAGACCACCTCGCCGCACGTCTGCCCGGGGGATCCGATGGAAATGCCAGTGAAACGGGAGCCGTCTGCGAGAACGAGGATTGCGGGGGGCAGGACGGGCAGCAAGGAAATCTCCGTTGGTGCACCCAGCTCTGCCCCGCAGCGCGGGCTGCGAGTCGGAATCCGGTGGGAAACTGTGAGGGTTTCGCTGGGGGCGGGTGTGTTCGGGTAAACCTCGGGATTGTAAGCGGTGGGAAGCCACCGAGGCTTGAACCCTCCGCCAGCGAGTCAGGACCCGAGCGCCGACGCCCCTGCCTTGGCAATCTGCGCATCCTCGCTGCTCTTGACGCCGCTGACGCCCACCGCACCGAGGCAATGCCCGTCGGCCATCAGTGGCACGCCACCTTCGAGCATGCCGTCCAACAGAGGCACGCTCAGGAATGACGTGCGCCCGCCGTTGATCATTTCCTCAAAAACACGGCTCTCACGGCGACCCAGTGCTGCAGTGCGGGCCTTGGCGGGCGCGATGTATGCCGAACTTGGCGCCGCGCCGTCGAGCCGCTGGAACCACAGCAGGTGACCGCCGTCGTCGACGATGGCGATCGACACTGCCCACTGGTTCGCCAGCGCCTCCTGCTCGGCCGCAGCCGCAATGCGTTTCACGTCGATCAAGGTCAATGACGGTTTGGAAATCATGTGCTGGCACCCAGTGGTTGCAAAAGCCCTCACTTTACGGTGCCTGTCCGCCATGAGCCAGGACCGATGGCACGCGCTGCGCCCCAGAGCAGACAGGCCTCGCGCAGGGGGTGCGGAACTAGAATCGACCGCGATGGTCCCATGGGGGCTGTGTTTTCTTTCGGAGGTTCCATGAGTCAAGTCCTGTACAACGGCTACGCCGCATCCAGCACGTCGGTCGACCAGCGCAACCGCGTGCTGCGCAACACCTACTGGCTGCTGGCGCTGTCGATGGTGCCCACGGTGCTGGGCGCCTGGATCGGCGTGACCACCGGCATCGCACGCGCCATGTCCCCTGGCATCAGCCTGGTCGTCTTCCTGGCCGGCGCCTTCGGCTTCATGTACGCCATCGAGAAGACCAAGAACTCGGCCTCGGGCGTGCCCGTGCTGCTGGGCTTCACCTTCTTCATGGGCCTGATGCTCTCGCGCATGGTCGGCGCGGTGCTGGGCCTGTCCAACGGTGCCAGCCTGATCATGATGGCCTTTGCCGGTACCGGCGCCATCTTCCTGGGCATGGCGACCCTCTCCAGCATCATCAAGCGCGATCTGAGCTCCATGGGCAAGTTCCTCTTCATCGGCACGATCATGCTGCTGGTGGCAGGCATCGCGAACTTCTTCATCCAGTCGAGCGCGCTGATGATCACGTTGTCCGTGATCGCCATCGGCATCTTCTCGGCCTTCATCCTGTACGACCTCAAGCGGGTCAAGGACGGCGAGGAGACCAACTACATCACCGCCACGCTGGGTGTCTACCTCAGCCTGTACAACGTGTTCCAGTCACTGCTGGCCATCTTCGGCATGGCAGGCGGCAGCAGCGATTGACGCTGAACGCCTGTTGGCGTGACGGGAAAACGGGGCCTTCGGGCCCCGTTTTGTTGGGTGTTTCAGCTTGTTCGGTCGAAGACGGCGATGCTCTCCACATGCGCGGTGTGCGGAAACATGTTGACCGCGCTGGCCGCTGAGAGCACATAGCCGGCCTGATGCACCAGCAGGCCCGCATCGCGCGCCAGTGTCGCCGGGTTGCAGCTGACATAGACGATGCGCTTCGGTGGTGTGTGGCCGGGCGCCGCAGCGGGGTCGGCAGCCACGTCCGCCAAGGCCTTGGCCAGCGCGAAAGCGCCTTCGCGCGGTGGGTCGACCAGCCACTTGTCGGCGTGGCCCAGGTCGGCCAGCGCGCGAGCGTCGATCTCGAACAGATTGCTTGCCTTGAAATGCACCTTCGCAGCCAGGCCATTGAACGCCGCGTTCTCGCGGGAGCGCTCGACCAACGCCTCGCTGCCTTCGATGCCGAGCACCTCGCGCGCACGCGTCGCGATTGGCAAGGTGAAGTTGCCCAGGCCGCAGAACCAGTCGATGACGCGTTCATCGGATCGCGCGTCGAGCAGCCTCAACGCACGCGCGACCAATGCGCGGTTGATCTGGTGGTTGACCTGGGTGAAATCGGTCGGCTTGAACCGCATCGTGATGCCGAACTCGGGAAGGCGGTACGACAGATCAGACGTGGCCGGATCGAGCGGGTGCACCGTTGCCGGGCCCTGCGGCTGCAGCCACCACTGCACGTTGTGAAGCGCGGCGAAATCACGCAGCCGCTGCAGGTCGGCGTCCGTGAGCGGTTGCAGATGCCGCAGCACCAGCGCAGTGCTGTCGTCGCCGACGGCCACCTCGATCTGCGGCAGCCGATCGCGCTGGTCCATGCCCTCGATCAGCATGGCCAAGGGTTTCAGCAGATCGCTCAGATGCCGGGGCAGCACCTCACAGCTGTCCATGTCGGCCACGTAGCTCGATTTGCGCTCATGAAAGCCGACCAGCACCTTGCCCTTTTTCACCACATGGCGCACCGACAGCCGGGCGCGGTATCGATAGCCCCAGGCCGGTCCTTCGATGGGGCGCAAGAGTTGCTCAGCCTTGACCTTGGCCAGATGCCACAGCCCATCCTCGAGCGCGCGCTGCTTGGTGGCGAGTTGCGAACCGGCCTGGAAGTGCTGCATCTTGCAGCCCCCGCAGGTGCCGAAATGGCGACATTGCGGCACGACACGCTGGGGGCTCTCGCGGCGCAGCGCAACCAGGGTGGCCTGCTCCCAGTTGTTCTTGCGCCGGGACACGCTCACTTGCACCTGTTCACCGGGCAACGCACCCTCGATGAACACCACCTTGCCTTCAGCGTTGTGGGCTACACCTTGGCCGTCGAGGTCGAGCGACTCGACACTCAACCATTCGGTGCTCTCCGTCACCACGATCAGCGTGGAGGCAGCAGCTTCGCCGGATCGATGGGTTTGCCCAGCTTGCGGATCTCGAAGTGCAGTTGCACCCGCTCGGCATCGGTGGAACCCATCTCGGCGATCTTTTGACCGCGGCGCACTGCCTGGTCTTCCTTGACCAGCAGGGTCTGGTTGTGCGCGTAGGCGGTCAGGTAAGTGGCGTTGTGCTTGACGATCACCAGGTTGCCGTAGCCCCGCAGGCCCGAGCCGGCATACACCACACGGCCATCGGCTGCAGCCATCACCGGGTCACCCGCCTTGCCGGCGATCGCAAGCCCCTTGCTCTTGACCTCATCAAACACCGTGGTCACCGGGCCGCTGGCAGGCCACATCCACGCCATCGCGTCATCGCCCTGCGTCACAGCCGGGGCTGCCGGAGCAGCAGGTGCGACCACCGCAGGCGCCGCACTCGCCGCGCCGTTGGGCGCGGAGGCACCGGCTGCTGAGGCGGCAGCCCCAGAGCCGGCGGCAACCGGCGCCGACGCAGCGCGTGTTTCCAGTGGTTTGGGCTCTGCCTTGGCAGTCACGACCGGACGTGCACCGGCCGGCACGGGATCGGTCCCAGGCGGCGCCACTCGCAGCACCTGGCCCACCTCGATCAGGTTCGGGTTGTCGAGCCCGTTCCAGCGGGCCAGGTCTTTCCAGTTCTGCCCGTTGTCGAGCGCGATGCGCACCAACGTGTCAGCGGGCTTGACGGTGTAGTAGCCGGGCTTGTCCGGTGCAGACTGCGTGCCAGCGGCGTCCCCCACCGAGGCGCCACCATTGGAGGCAGCCACCGACGCCTTGGACGACGCGGAGCGCACTTCGACGGGCGCGTGGTTGCGCGATGACGCACAGGCCGTCAGCAGACTCACCATCATGATGGCCAACCAGCCTGACATGCGTTGTCGCCCCGCTTCGTACTTCGTTCTCATCCGCAGCGACACCTCATTCATACCGAACCCGATTTTAGAGGGACGAACTGCACAGCCTCGTGCTCGGTTCGCTGGTAGCCGGCCTCGGTTCGATCCACCACGATCAGCGTCTGCCGCTTGCCGGCACCAACCACCGGCGAGATCAGCCGGCCGCCGATGGCCAGTTGATCAAGCCAGCAAGCGGGCACCTCGGCACCACACGCGGCCGCGATGATGCTGTCGTAGGGCGCATTCGGCGCATGCCCCAGCATCCCATCGCCGTACACCAGCCGGAGGTGTTGCAGCCCCAAGGCGGCCAGATTGGTGGTGGCCTTGTCATAGAGACCGCGGATGCGCTCGATCGAGACCACCTGCCTCCCCAGACCGCACAAGACCGCGGCCTGGTAACCGCAGCCGGTACCGATTTCGAGCACGCGCCCGAGGTGGCTTGTGCGGCGCGCATTCGCACCTTGCATCAAGGCATCGAGCATGCGCGCAACCACCGAGGGCTTCGAGATGGTCTGGCCATGCCCGATCGGCAGACTGGTGTCTTCGTAGGCCTGGGTGACCAGCGCTGCGTCGACGAACAGATGACGCGGCACGACAGCCAACGCCTGCAGCACCCGCGCATCGTGTGGATTGGCCTGACGCAAACGCTCGACCATGCGGCGTCGAACATCTGCAGAGTCGAGCCCGAGACCTGCGGCGGGGGCGCGTTCACCATGGTGGGCTGTCACCAGCGTCTTGGGCGCGCGCACCATGCTCTCGAGTCGCAGCGGGAACTTGGGCGAGCGGGCGGAGCCCGAGGGCTTGTCGTCGGCGCGATCGTCGATCACGGTGCGATGGTTCCCGCCAGCCACGACTGCCAGTCTGGCACGGCCTCGTGGTCGGTCAGATCGACTTGCAAGGGCGTGACCGAGACGCGCCCATGGGTTGTCGCATGGAAGTCGGTGCCCGCGCCGGCCTCGCGCGCGTCGCCCGCCGGACCGATCCAGTACATCGTCTCGCCACGCGGGTTCAGCTGACGGATCACGGGTTCGCTGGCATGCCGACGCCCCAGGCGCGTGATGCTCACCGGCAGGTCCGCAGCATCGGGGCGGTTCGGGATGTTCACATTGAGCAGGAACGGACGGCGCGACGGTGGACGTGCCAGCACGTGCTCGATGACCTTGCGGGCCACCTTCGCGGCAGCATCGAGATGTGTCCATCCCTTGTCGACCTGCGAAAACGCAATTGCCGGTATGCCAAACAGAAAACCTTCCATGGCCGCGGCAACAGTGCCTGAGTACAGCGTGTCGTCACCCATGTTGGCGCCCTGGTTGATCCCTGACAGCACCAGATCTGGCCGGTGATCGAACAGGCCGGTCAGCGCGACATGCACGCAGTCCGACGGCGTACCGTTCAGATAGTGGAAACCATTGACCGCGGTGTATGCCGACAACGGCCGGTTCAGGGTCAGCGAGTTGGAAGTACCGCTCGCGTTCTGCTCCGGCGCAATCACATCGATCTGCCCCAGCCCCTCGCAGGCCCGCACCAACGCAGCAAGCCCGGGGGCCAGATACCCATCGTCGTTCGCAATCAGGAGGCGCATCGCGACGATTGTAGGAGTGCGTTCGGCCACGTCGTGGTGCGCGACTGCCGGAGCGAGACCGGGCCGTGCTGCTGGCGCGAAAGCGGCCTGCTAGCATTCTTCAAACGCCGCGGATCAGGCCACCACCATGCCCGTCAAAGTATTGATCGTCGAAGACAACCCGGTGGCACGCAGCTTCCTGACCAAGGTGGTTCGCGAGAGCTTCAGCGACCAGTTGATCATCAATGAAGCAAGCGACCTGGAAACTGCCCGACGACGCGTCAGTGAATCCAGAGTACGCAGCTACGACGCTGATCCAGAGGACGGGTCTGAATCGAATCTGTTCAAGCTGATGATGGTCGACTTGGAGCTGCCGGATGGCAACGGCATGGAATTGCTCGCCGAGTTGTCCAGCTACCCAGCGACAAAGATCGTCACCACGTTGTATTCCGATGACGAGCACCTGTTTCCGGCACTGC
The DNA here is from genome assembly GCA_002255905.1 of Burkholderiales bacterium PBB1. GTDB lineage: Bacteria > Pseudomonadota > Gammaproteobacteria > Burkholderiales > Burkholderiaceae_C > PBB1. The sequence goes on along the minus strand of NKIN01000002.1, from coordinate 262,701 downwards.
AATGTGGCGCGGATGGCTATCTGCTGAAGGAAGACCGGTTCGAAGTACTGGTCGAGGAGTTGCAGAAAATCGTACGCGGGCAGCCACCACTGTCGCCAGCCATCGCCAGGCGCTTGCTGACGCACTTCCGGCCGGGGGGCATCGCAGGCGCGCCCACGGCCCTGAGCGGCCCCTCTGCATTCCAGAGCAGCCGTGTATCAGCGCAGGAACGTGCACTGCCTGCAGATCAGGATCGGCTGACACCGCGCGAGAGCGAGGTGCTGACCTACCTCAGCAAAGGTTTCACCATCAAGGAAATCGCCAACCTGATGGGCATCAAGTGGTTCACGGTGAACGATCACATCAAGTCGATCTACAAGAAGCTCAACGTGTCCAGCCGCGCTGAAGCTGCGGTGCTGGCGAGCAAGCAGGGGTTGGTCTAGGTCCGCCTGTGCCATGGGAGGCATCGGCGCTGAGGTCTGGGGATTCGCAGCGCTCGCCCTGATGCTTTTGGCTTCGGCCGCCGCCGTATTGCGGGCGCGGTTTCACGCTCCCGCTGCCTTGTACGCCGTGATGGCGATGTGTCAGGCCGGCAACCTGGCATGCATGGCCATCGAATCCGGCTCAACGACATCGACCTGGGGGCTGTCGCCACTGAATATGCCGCTGCGGCGGGGCTTCGACCTGGCCACGCTCGCCGCAGCGGTCCATCTGTCGTGCACCCACCCGAGGCGCCTGCAGGCCGCGAACTGGCTGCCAGCTGCCGCGTGGCTGTTGGGCTTGCTGACCTGGCTGGGGGCGTACGCCGAGGGTGGAGAGGTCAGCGCATGGTGGATGACCCAGGGTGCGCTGCTGGTCATGGGCTGCCTGGCGGTGGCATTGATGCACTTCTCCTTCAGGTCGCATCCCCACCCGTTTGCGCTGGTCATGACGCGCTTCAGCATGGTGGTGGGTGGCACGTGGGTGCTGCTGCAGGCTGCGGTCATCGCAACGGCGATGCCCACGGGGTCAACGCCGCTGTCGTCGATGAGCCTGCCTCTGGCCGCATGCGTATGGCAGGTACTGTTTGCACTGGTGCTGGCCAGCGTGCCGTTCCTGTCGACCACGCACAGCGCGCTGCGTGAGCTGTCGTTGTTTGCCATCATCGTCACGCTCGCCATCGTGCTCGACTTGCTGCTGGTCAGCGTGTTTGACCTGCAGCGCTTCGCCGCATTGACCGTGGCGCTGTTTGTGTCGATCGCGGTGTACACCGCCGGACGACGTTGGCTCGTCAACCGCATGCTGGGCACCCCGGTCGCCAGCCCGGAGCAGTTGTTCGAACACCTGTTTCGCACCACGCGCGAAGTTGAACAGCATCCGGACCAGACGGGGCCGGCACTGTCGCGCCTGCTCAAGGAGTTGTTCGATCCCCTCGAAGTGGCGTTGCTGGACGAGGCTTCGGCCAATGCGCACACGCTCAGCGACGGCTCGGCGATGCAGGTGCCGGTACCCATGATCGCCGGTGCCCCGATGCGAGGCACATCAATGTCCATACTGCTGCGGCACGCCCATCAAGGCAAACGCCTGTTCACCAGCGACGATGCTCGACTGGCCGAACGGGTCTGCGAACAGCTCAGGCGCAGCGTCGCATTCGATCTGGCGGTCGAACAAGGTCGCAGCGAAGAGCGACGACGCCTTGCGCAAGACCTGCACGACGACATCGGCGCACGACTGCTGACGCTGATGTACAAGGCGCAGTCGCCCGAAATGGAAGACTACGCGCGACACACGCTTCAAGACCTGAAAACGCTGACACGCGGGCTGGCCGCCCCCCATCAACCGCTGGCCCACGCTCTGGCCGAATGGAAGGCCGACATTGCGCAACGACTCTCAGCGGCGCACCTCGCATTGAAATGGACCGCCGTACAGGATGCAGATGTGGAGCTGTCGGTGGTTCAGTGGTCCGCGCTGACGCGCGTGCTGCGCGAACTGGTCACCAATGTCATCGCCCATGCGCAGGCGCACACGGTCGAGATCGAATTGAGCCTGATCAGCGACCGGTTGGTCCTCACCGTCGCTGACGACGGCACGGGGCACACCCCTGCCCAGTGGGCGCCCGGTCTCGGCGTTGGCGGCGTGCGCAAGCGCGTGAGGCAACTGGCGGGCGTAGTGTCTTGGCAGGAACGCTCGCCACAAGGCATTTGCTGCCGGGTTAGCGTCGAGCGCCTGTCTGCATCGCGTTGATGCAACGCACCGCTTCGAGCACCCACAACGAAACAAGGACCCGAAGGTCCTTGTGTTGACTGGCATTTCTTGGGGTGGCTGATGGGGCTCGAACCCACGACAACAGGAATCACAATCCTGGACTCTACCAACTGAGCTACAGCCACCGCAGACCAAGATTATAGGCGATGCCCCGCGCCTTGAGGCACTGCGCATCACCGCAGAACACTTGGTTCAAGGGCCGGCGGCAGGCTCGGGCGCTGCGGACTTTGCGACTGCCTTGGCGTCGATCTGGACCTTGAGTCGCACCTTCAGCGCGCTGTAGTAGGCCTGGGTCTCGGCGTCCGCCCAGGCTTGCTGGTACTGAGCCCTGGCTTCCGCGGCGTCTGCCACCACAGGATCGCGCCCGATGACCTTCTGCACCTTGGCCACGGCGTAGCCTTCGGGGCCCAGATCAATGCCGACCAATGCCGGCAGCGTTTTTGGATCGACACCCAGCACTGCCGACGTGATGGCCTTGCCGAGTTCCTGGGTCTGCAGCCGCGAGATACGCCGAGGCTCGATGCCCATGTCGGTTTGCGGCGTCTGCTGCAGGGCGGCAAGGCGTGCCTTGCCTTCGGCTTGTGCCAGCGCGGCAGCCTGTGTGCCGACAACACGTGCGCGGACCTGATCCCGTACCTCGGCCAGCGGTCGGGCGTGGGCCGCTTCGTACTGGACGACCCGTCCGGAGACCAGCTGATTGGCGGCTGTCTCCACCGCATCGGTGTTGCGCTTGTTGCGCAGGACGTCGTTGGAGAACAGCGCATCGAGAAACTTCGTCGAAGCGAGCGGGCCTGCCGCCCCGGGTGCCGGCAGCCGCGTCACTCCCTGCGCGGTTTTCAGCACCAGCTTGTACTTGTCGAGCACCGGCTTGAGGCTGTCCGACTGCTCGTAGACCATGTTGGTGAAGTCCGCCGCGGCTTCAGAGAATTTCTGCTGCGCCAGTTGGCGGCGCACTTCCGTCTCGATTTCTGAACGCACGCTGTCGAAGCTGCGCTTGTCGCCACCACGTTTGTCCGTCAAGCGGATGATGTGGTAACCGAAATCAGTTTCAACGACGCCGCTGGTTTCACCGACCTTCAAGCCGTAGGCCACGTCCTCGAACGGCTTGACCATCGCCCCGCGTCCGAAGAAGTCCAGGTCGCCGCCTTTCACCGCGGAACCCGGGTCCTGCGAGTTCTTCCTGGCCAGTTCGGCAAAGCCGTCAGGGTTCTTCGCCAACTCGGCAAGCAGAGCCTCGGCCTTGGCCTTGGCTTTCTCGCGTTCTGCCGCAGGCAACGACTTGTCGGCTGCGATCAGGATGTGGCTGGCGCGGCGCTCTTCTGGTGTGGTGTAGCGCGCCGCGTTCTCGGTGTAGTAGCGCGAGAGATCTTCTTCACTGATCGTGATTTGCTGACCCATCGCATCGAGATCGAGCACCACGTATTCGATGCTCGCCTGCTCTGGCGCCTGAAATTGCGGTGCGTGCACCGGGTCCTTGTAATAGGCCTCCAGATCGGCCTCGGTCGGCTGAAGGCGGGATGCATAACTGGACGCCTCGAAACGCTGCAAGACCACCTCGCGCTGCTGGAAGAACGCATCGAGCGTCTGGTCAGCCGCTGCGGCCGAGGGAAAGCCGGTTGCCGACACACCGAGCAGCACCTGGTTGACCGACAGGTCCTGGCGCAGCCTGCGGGCAAACATGTCGCTGGACATACCCTGGGCGGCGAGCAAGTCCTTGTTGACGCTGCCGTCCGGGTTGCGGATCGACGCGAACTGCGGATCGGTGGCAAAGAGACGCTGCAAGCGATCATCGGTCGTCGTGAGATGCAGCTGCTCGGCGGTTGCCAACATCACCCGCTGACGAATCAGGAGATCCAGCGTCTGCTGCCGCGCTTGCGGGCTGTCGAACAGCTTGGGGTCGACCTCGGGGTTCTGCCTGCGCACGCGCTCGACCTGCTCGCGATGCGACTCATCCCATTCGGCCTGCGTGATCGAATGACCGGCCACCTTGGCCACTGAGAGCCGCGCACCCTCGCCCATGCCGTGATAGCCCTGTACGCCCAGGAACACGAACGAGGGCACGATCAGCACAACCAGCGCAAACTGGAACAGGCGCATGTGCTTGCGGAAAAAATCGAACATCGACAACCTCGTATGGACGCACGAACGAACCGCGGTGCGTCGAGAAATCAGGCGGCGGGAAAGCTGGCTTCCCGAACGCGAAAAAGGCGAACCAGGGTTCGCCTTTGCTTGGTGACTGACCGAGATTTTATGTGCAGCCCCGGACCGGTGTCCGAGGGTGCGTGCACTGCGTCTGGTGGGTGCTGAGGGGCTCGAACCCCCGACCTACGCCTTGTAAGGGCGCCGCTCTACCAACTGAGCTAAGCACCCACAGTGCCTGGTGAACGCCTTACTTCAGCGCGTCCTTCAAAGCCTTGCCTGGCCGGAACTTGGGCACCTTCGCGGCCTTGATCTTGATCGCCGCGCCGGTGCGCGGATTGCGGCCGCTGCGTGCCGCGCGCTTGGTCACGCTGAATGTGCCGAAACCGACGAGAGTCACGCTGTTGTTCTTCTTGAGCGTCGACTTCACGCCGCCAATGAGCGCCTCGAGAGCGCGACCCGCAGCCGCCTTGGAAATGTCCGCTTGCTTGGCGATGTGTTCGATCAGTTCTGACTTGTTCACAAAGTGTCCCCCTCGGAATGGATGCGTATGGTTGGAGTCGGCAGTGACCGTGCGCCTCACAAGCCACGGACCTCAAGGCATTACAGCCGTGCCGTTGGTGGGTGTCAAGCGCGCCACTGGATTCTATCGAGACGAATCAGCAGTGCCGAAGCACGATCAGACAGGAGTGCGCCGCGCAGGTGACGCGACGACCAAGGCGACACCGATGGCGGTCAATGCCATGCCCAGCAGCATCGGCGCCGTGAGAACCTCGCCGAAGATCACCCAGGCCATCAGCGCCGTGGTGGGCGGCACCAGGTACAGCAGGCTGGTGACGCGGGTCGCTGCGCCACGCTGGATCAGCAGGTACAACAGCGAGCTGCCGCCAAGGGTGAGTCCGAACACGGACCAGAACAACGCCGCCACCGTCGACCCATTCCAGCGCATCGGCTCCGACTCGATCCAGGCGAACGGCAGACTGACCAGCAGCGCTGCGAGCAGCTGGACCGTGTTGGCCGTGCGCACATCGCAGCGCGTCACGAAACGCTTCTGGTACAGCGTCCCTGCAGTGATGCCGATCAGCGCAAGCAGCGCAAGACACAGGTTCCAGGGCGTGATCTCGCCCACCCCCAGCTTGCGCCAGACCACCAGGATCAAGCCCGCCAGGCCCAGCCCCAGCCCGACCCACTGGCGCGCAGTGACAGCCGGCGTGCGATGCGACGACGAGGTGCGCGCTGAAAGCCACAGTGCCGTCAGCACCGGCTGCAAGCCCACGAGCAACGCCACCGTGCCCGCGCCGATGCCTGCTTTCACCGCGGCCCAGACACCGCCCAGATACGCGGCATGCATCAGCACTCCCGTCAAGCCGAGGTGTAGCCATTGCGTCCGGCCGACCGGCCACGGTGCGCGCGCCCAGAAGATCCAGGCACCGAAGCACGCGACCGACAACCCGTACCGCCAGCAGAGGAAGGTCAACGGCGGCGCATGGGGCATGGCAAAGCGCGCCACGATGAAGCCGGTGCTCCAGATCAGCACGAACACCGCCGGCATCGCGCGCAGAGCCGCATGGCTGCGCGAATCCGCAAGGGTCATCACCGGCTCGCTAACGCGCCTTGGCGCGGATCTCCGGCAGCGCTTTTTGCAGGTAGTACACCATCGACCAGACGGTCAGCACCGCGGACACGCCGATCAGCACCGTGCCCCAGGCGTGGGTGTCGATCAGGCCGAACAGCAGTCCGTCGAACAGCAGGAACGGGATCGCGATCATCTGCACCACGGTTTTCACCTTGCCGATCATGTGCACCGCCACGCTGCGCGACGCGCCGATCTGCGCCATCCACTCCCGCAGCGCCGAGATGGCAATCTCCCGCCCGATGATGACCAGTGCCACCAGCGCGTGCAGCCGGTTCAGGTGCACCAGCACCAGCAGGGCCGCGCAGACCAGGAATTTGTCGGCCACCGGGTCGAGAAACGCACCGAAGGAGGACGTCTGCTTCAGCTTGCGCGCGAGGTAGCCATCGGCCCAGTCGGTCAGGGCCACGACGATGAACAGCACCGTGGCAACCGTGTTCTGGGTGCCGGCTTGCAGATCCAGATAGAACACGCCGACCACCAATGGAATCGCGACGATGCGTGCCCAGGTGAGGAGAGTCGGCAAATTGAAAAACATGCAAACGATTGTGCCGTGTTGCCCAGGGCCGACGGTCATTCACTGTTGAGGGTGCGGGGCTTGAAGCGGCGATCGTCGTTGAATAGAAACGTTTCTGTGATTCGCCACGGCCGCGGCAGCCGGGAGACATCGCCGAAGGGCGCCGCCCGGTACACCGCGTCGATGGCGATCTGGATCGTGTCCTTGGCCTGGCGAGGCGGGCGCAACACATCGATGCGGTGTATGGATCCATCGGCGTTCAGATCGATGGCCAGCACCGGGATGGCCAGCAGCACGTCCGGCGGTCGATCCATGTAGGTCAGCTGCGGATTGGCTGCCACGATGCGGCGGGCCGCCTGCTGATGGAGTTCGCTCGCGCTTCGCACCGGCCCGGGTGGCGACAGGCGGGTCGCACCCTTCGTCGCACCGGCCACCACCGGTTCAGCCGCAGGGACAGCGGCCGATTGGGGCGCGGCGGATCGCGTGACAGGTCCCGGGGCATGGCTGGGTGGGGCTGCGCAGCCAGCAAGGACGGCCAAACCCCAGCACGGAAGCCAACGATTGAACAGCGAGGCAGCCGCCCGCCTTCCGGTACACCACGTCGTCATGGAAATCCGTTCAATGCAGCGCACGGTAAATGGCCTCGGCCAGGTCTTTCGAGATGCCGTCCACGGCCTGCAGATCGTCGACGCTGGCACTCGCCACACCGCGCACGCCCCCGAACCGCTGCAGCAGCCGCGCACGCTTCTTCGGGCCGACCCCTTCGATGTCCTCGAGCTTGCTGCCCCCGGTGCGCACGCTGGCGCGCTTGGCGCGCATGCCGGTGATGGCGAATCGGTGCGCTTCGTCGCGGATCTGCGCCACCAGCATCAACGCCGCTGAATCCCTCGCCAGCGTGACCTTGGCACGGCCGTCGGCGAAGACCAGTTCCTCCAGACCCACCTTGCGGCCCTCGCCCTTCTCGACCCCGACGATCAGCCCGAGATCGAGCCCCAGTTCCTCGAACACCTCACGCGCCATGCTGACCTGACCCCGACCGCCGTCGACGAGCACCAGATCGGGCAGGCGCAGCTCGGGCTTGGCGATCATCGCGTCCTCATCCGACGGGTCGGCCGGCTCCTCGACGCGCTTGGCCACCTGCGCGGCCAGCTTGCCGTAACGGCGCATCAGCACCTGGCGCATGGCAGCGTAATCGTCGCCACCCGTGATGCCCTCGATGTTGTAACGGCGGTACTGAGCGCTCTGCATCTTGTGGTTCTGGAAAACGACACAGGATGCCTGTGTGGCTTCACCAGCGGTGTGGCTGATGTCGAAACACTCGATGCGAAACGTATCCAGCGCATCGGCGTCGATCTCCAGCACGTCGACCAGCGCTCGCGTTCGTGCCTGCTGCGACCCCTCTTCGGCCAGCAATTGCGCAAGTCGAAGGTCGGCACCCTTGATGCACATGTCCAGCCAGGCGCGGCGGGTGTCGCGCGGCTGATGCTGCGCGGTCACCTTGACGCCGCATTGCAGTGACAAGGCCTCGATCAGCGCCTTGTCCACCGGATGGCTCAGCACCAGCAGCGGCGGCACACCGCCATCGAGGTAGTGCTGCGCAATGAAGGCTTCGAGCACCAGTGCTTCGGGCGAGGCCGTCGCCTTGCCGGAGTCGTCGTTCGCCGATTCCGCACCCAGCGTGGTCGCATCGTCCACATGAACTGGAAAGTACGGGCGATCGCCAAGATGGCGACCGCCACGCACCATGGCCAGGTTGACACAGGCGCGCCCACCCTGCACCTTGACCGCGAGGATGTCGGCGTCACGCGTTGCCGCACCGGTGTTGTCCTCGACCGACTGCTGGTGCAGCACCCTGGACAGCGCGCTGAGCTGGTTACGGATCTCGGCCGCCTGCTCGAACTGCAGCGCATCGGCGTGCGCCATCATCTGAGCCTGCAGCGTGTCCATCACCTGCTGCTGCTCGCCTTGCAGAAAGCGTTCGGCGTTGTCCACGTCGCGCGCGTAGTCGTCGGGCGAGACCAGCGCGACACACGGCCCGGAGCACCGCTTGATCTGGTGCAGCAGGCAGGGCCGGCTGCGGTTGTTGAACACCGTGTCCTCGCAGGTGCGCAGGCGGAATACCTTCTGCAGCAGCTGGATCGATTCCTTGACCGCCCAGGCACTGGGGTACGGACCGAAGTAACGGTGTCGCTGATCGACCGGCCCGCGGTAGTAGGCCATGCGCGGGTAGCGTGAGGCACTCGATGCCGACGGTGCGCTGGAGGTGCCCGTGATCTTCAGGTACGGGTAGCTCTTGTCGTCGCGAAACAGGATGTTGTAGCGCGGGTTCAGCGTCTTGATCAGGTTGTTCTCGAGCAACAGCGCCTCGGCTTCGGAGCGCACCACCGTGGTCTCCATTCGCACGATCTTCGTGATCATGTGGCCGATGCGCGTGCCGCCGTGCTGCTTCTGGAAATAGCTGGAGACCCGCTTCTTCAGGTCGCGTGCCTTGCCCACATAGAGCACGCCGCCCTGCGCGTCGAAATAGCGGTACACGCCGGGGAGGCCAGGCAGCGCGGCCACATCCGCCAGCAGGCGTTCGCGCTGCGCGTGGGTGGGGTCTGCGGTTTCAGGGGTGTCAGACATCACCAGCGATTGTGCCGAGGCTCGGATAATTCACCGATGCTCGTGAACGCGCCACGCCCCACCCGCCCGCGCGCCACCTGGGACGTGTTCTGCCGCGTCGTCGACAACCACGGCGATGCCGGTCTGTGCTGGCGGCTGGCGGCCGATCTGGCCTCGCGCGGCGTCGCGGTGCGCCTGTGGATCGACGATGCGCGGGCGCTCACCTGGATGGCGCCGCACGGCCAAGATGGCATCGCAGTGCGGGCATGGCCCACGACGGACGACGCCTACGCTGTGGCAGCAGCCGAGCCGGCCGCGGTGGTCATCGAGGCCTTTGGCTGCGGTTTGCCTGAGCCTTGCCTGCGCCACATGGCACGCGCGCATGCATCGTCCGCGCACGCATCATCAACGGCACCAGTCTGGATCAACCTGGAGTATCTGAGTGCAGAGCCGTATGTCGAGCGCAACCACGGTTTGCCGTCGTTGCAAGGCAGCGGCATCGCCCAGGGTCTGACGAGCTGGTTTTTCTATCCAGGGTTCACCACGGGCACCGGTGGTCTGCTGCGCGAGGCCGATCTGCCGCAACGGCAAACCCGTTTCGACCGCCGGGCCTGGCTGGCCGACCATGGCATCACGCCGCAGCCCGGGGAGCGTCTGGTCAGCCTGTTCTGCTACCCAAATCCGCATCTGCCGGAACTGCTGCGGGCCCTGGCCGCCAGCCCGACGCTGCTGCTGACCACACCCGGCCACGCCACCGATCAGGTGGCGCAAGCGCTGGCTCAGAGCGGCGGGCCGCCCAACCTGCGCGTGCAGGCCCTGCCCTGGCTGACGCAACTGGACTACGACCACCTGCTCTGGTCTTGCGAGCTGAACCTGGTGCGCGGCGAAGATTCGCTGGTGCGCGCGATCTGGTCGGGGCACCCATTCCTGTGGCAGATCTATCCGCAGCAAGACGGCGCGCATGCGTCCAAGCTCTCGGCGTTTCTGGCCCGGGCTACACGGACCGGCGACCCAGCGTTGACCGAAGCGATCTGGCGCGCAGCGGCGCGCTGGAACAGCCTGTCCACGCCTGCTGACGAAGCACCCTGGGCGCTGCTCGATGCCACAGCATCGATGTCCGCCTGGGAAAACCTGTGCTGCGCCTGGCGCAGCGAGCTGACGGCACAGCCCGACCTCGTCACCCAGCTGATGGCGTTCGCCAGTGCCAAATCTGGCTCGGCGCAGGCTAAAATCTGAGGCTTTTCGTTTCGCGACCGCCGAAACTCGAAAAGCCAACTCCACGGATCTGAACGGACAGCGTCATGAAAATCGCACAGGAAATTCGCGCCGGCAACGTCATCATGCACGGCAAGGACCCGATGGTCGTGCTGAAGACCGAATACAGCCGCGGCGGCCGCAATTCGGCCACCGTGCGCATGAAGCTCAAGAGCCTGCTGAGCAACTCCGGCACCGAAGTCGTCTTCAAGGCCGATGACAAGATGGACCAGATCATCCTCGACAAGAAGGAGTGCACCTACTCCTACTTCGCCGACCCGATGTATGCGTTCATGGACGCCGAATACAACCAGTTCGAAGTCGAGAACGAGAACATGGGCGACGCCGTCCAGTACCTTGAAGACGGCATGCCGGTGGAGGTGGTCTTCTACGAGGGCAAGGCGATCTCGGTTGAACTGCCCACCAGCCTGGTGCGCGAGATCACCTGGACCGAACCTGCCGTCAAGGGTGACACCTCGGGCAAGGTGCTGAAGCCGGCGAAGATCGCCACCGGCTTCGAGATTGCCGTCCCACTGTTCGTGCAGACCGGCGACAAGGTCGAAATCGACACCCGCACGCACGAGTACCGCAAGCGCGTCTGACGCCTGTCGGCAGGACGGAAAGAGGGCGCCTGTGGCGCCCTTTTGTTTGGTGGGTTGACTTCTTCGGCATGATCGGTCGATGCCTTTCAACTTCGACGCCATCAGCACACCGTTCCGCATGCAGCCGGGACTGCGGCGGCTGGCATCCGGCGCGCATCAACTCACGCCGACCCGGCCTGGCGAACCGGTGCTGCTTGAGAAGCTGGCAGTGCTCACATCGCACCCTGACCAGGCACTGCTGATCAGCCCCGGCTTCGATCCATACCCCGCGACGCGTGCGTTGTTCGACCACGCGGCCGCCGAGCACCCCGACGCCTGGCGCTGCGAGTCCGACGGCACGGTACGGGCGCTGCACCTCGGCTGGGCTGTGAAAGACGGCGTGCCCCTCCCGAATGACTCGGATGCACTCATCGAGATCGGCCACTGCCTGGCTGCGCTGACACCGGATTGGCGCAGCACCGCGCTGTGGTGCCTCGCCTTCGCCGAAGACCTGGCCGTCATCGACGGCAGCAACGCGCACATCCCCTGGCTCGCGGTCTGCCTGCCCTCGCACTGGGCGCCGGAGCGCAAGATCGGCAGGCACTTCGCCGAAGTGCATGCGCCGGTGGCCGACAACCAGCTGCTGATCGCTGCCAGCGATCACCTGGCCCGGCTTGTCACGGGCCGCGACCGCTGGGAACGCTGGGTGTGGAACATCACGAGCCACCCCCACCTCGACGCTCACCCGACGCGGCATGTTCCCCAAGGCTGGCCCGCCGACGCCGAGGCCGGGTCACTCGCCGCGCTGGCCTTCCTGCGCACCGAGCGGCAGACCTTCATCCCGCTGGCTGACCACCGGCAGGCGGTGTTCACCATCCACGTCGAGTCGCAACCATTGGTCGCAGCCATCAACGACCCGGCACATGCGCAATGCCTGCACGATGCCTTGCACAGCATGAGCGCGGCGGTGCTCGCCTACCGCGGTCTGACCGATGCACGCGATCGCCTGTTGTCATGGCTGAGTGCCCGCGGCGCCGGAGACATCGGATGACCGACGCTGTCGCAAGCGATGCGACCGGCAGCCCCGGCGCATTCGTCGCCGAACTGTCGTCCGCATGGACGGGCCGCCCGCGCTTCGTCGTGCTGGACGACTGCTTCGACGGTGGCAGCCGCTTCCTGCAGTGCCTGCAGGCCTGGCGCGCTGACCCGCACCGCTGCACGCAACTGCATGTGATCACGGTCTCCACCGATGTCGCCAGCGGCTGCACAGCGCCTGCGTTGGCCCAAGAGATCGGCAGCACCTGGCCACCGATCACCCCCAACCCGCATCGGTTGAGCTTCGAAGGTGGGCAAGTGCAGTGGCTGCTGATGCCGATGGCATGGCGGGATGCACTGCGCGAACTGGCGACCACGGTCGACGCCTTTGTGCTGAGCCACCGTGCCGCGGGCGATGCCTCAGCCTCGCGACGCGAGGCCAAGGCCCTGGCGCGATTGGCCCGCGCAGACAGCCTGGTGTGGTGCAGCGCGGCCTCGGGCCCTGATGCCAGCGCCATGCGCTCAGCCGGGTTCGTGCAGGCACATGACCACGCCGGTCGCTGGCGCCACGCCCCATCCTTCGTACCCAGGCACGGGCCATCGCGCCGCGCTGCGCAGTCGCCGGACAGCGCCCCGGTGCTGGTGATCGGGGGCGGCCTGGCCGGCTGCGCGGTCGCCTGGGCACTGGCCGAACAAGGGCGCGACAGCGTGGTGGTCGAGCGCCACCAAGCGCTGGCGATGGAGACTTCAGGCAACCCGGCTGGCCTGTTCCACGGCACCGTGAACCCGCAGGATGGCGCCCATGCACGCTTCAATCGGGCCGCGGCGCTCGAGGCGCAGCGCGCCGTCGCGATCGCGCTGGCAGGGCATGGCGTTCAAGGCAGCGTGCAGGGCCTGTTACGCCTGGAAGACCAAGACAACGGCTGGCCCGCGATGCACGACACCTTGCAGCGCCTGGGTCTGCCACCCGGCTACGTCCAGGCGCTGACGGCGCAGCAGGCCTCGGCGCGCTGCGGCATCGCGGTGCACCATCCGGTCTGGTGGTATCCCGGTGGCGGATGGGTGCAACCGGCGGGGCTGGCGCGCTCGTTCATCGAACGCGCGGGGCGGCGGACCGTGCTGCGGACGGGTTGCGCCGTCGAATCGCTGACGCGCGAACCCAACGGATGGGCGCTGCGCGATGCCTCGGGCCGCCTGCTGGCCGTATCGGACACGGTGGTGCTGGCCAACGCAGGCGACGCGCTGCGGCTGCTGCGACCCCTGATGCCCGCCGCATCGCCAGAGGCCTGGCCGCTGCAGAAGCTGCGCGGGCAGATCAGCATGGCGCTGACGGGCGAGTCCGGTGCGCTCGACCTGCCGCGCGTTCCGATCACGGGAGCGGGTTACTTGCTGCCGCCGATCGACGGGATGATCCTCTTTGGCGCCACGTCGCAGGCGGGCGACGACGATCCTACGGTGCGCGACAGCGACCACCGCCACAACCTGGCCCAGTTGTCGCGCCTGACCGGCCAGACGCCGCAGATCAATGCCGCCCGGCTCACCGGCCGCACCGGCTGGCGCTGGACCACCGACGATCGCTTGCCAGTGCTTGGTGCCGTGCCCGACGTCAACGCGGCGCTCGGCTTGACGCGACTGGAGCAGCCTGCCCAGGTGCCGAGGGCACCAGGGCTCCACGCCTGCACGGGGTTCGGGTCTCGGGGGATCACCTGGGCGGCGCTGGCCGCGCAGATCACGGCCGCTTCGATCACGGGGGCACCGATGCCCATCGAGTCCAGCTTGTTGAACAGCGTCGACGCTGCCCGCTTCGTGGTGCGCGAGGCCGCTAGACGCGCGCGTCGCAACGCCTAGTCGCGCCCAAGGGGCTGTCTCAGCTCGGCGCCTGGCCTGTCGAATCGGCTGCAGGGACCACGCCTTCTCCCTCTTCGGCCGCCGCGTCCGGCTCGCCGTCGGCACCGGCTTTGCGCCCCGCCTTTTCCTTCACTTTCTCTTCCTTCTTCTTCTTCTTGGCCAGCTCACGCTGACGTTTTTCGAACGAGTAGTTGGGCTTGGCCATGGGCATGCATCCACTTCAATGAATAAGGCAGCGAGATTACGCTGTTTTCGGCGCGATCTGGTCGTGTCAGGACGCCGCTGAGTACGTCACCGGCTCGACCCCATCGGGGCCACCGAACAGACACAGGCTCGCGCGGTGCCGCGCGAAGATGCCCACGCTGACCACACCGGGCCATTGGTTGATCTCGGTCTCCATCGCCAACGGGTCGGTGATGTGCAGGCCATGCACATCGACCAGGTGGCCACCGTTGTCGGTCACCACACCCGCACGCAGCACCGGACGACCACCCAAGGCCACGAAGCGCCGTGAAATCTGCGCTGCGGCCATCGGAATCACCTCCACTGGCAACGGGAAGCGGCCGAGCACGGCGACGCGCTTCGACACGTCGGCGATGCACACGAAGCGATCGGCCAGATCGGCGACGATCTTTTCGCGCGTCAGTGCCGCACCGCCGCCCTTGATCATGTGCCCGCGCGGGTCGATCTCGTCAGCGCCGTCGATGTAGACCGGTATGCGTTCGATTGCATTGCTGTCGAGCACCGCGATGCCATGGGCGCGCAGCCGCTCGCTGCTTTTCTCGCTGCTCGAGACCGCGCCGACGATCTGGTCGCGCATTGCAGCCAGCGCATCGATGAAGCAGTTGACCGTCGAGCCCGTGCCCACACCCACCACGCTGCCCGGCACCACCTGTGCCAGCGCGGCGCGGCCGACCATCACTTTCAGTTCATCCTGATTCATGAAAAGGACACCGTTTGAGACAATCTCGAATTATCCCGCGCACCCTTCATGGCCCTCCTCCCCTACGCACTGACACGCCCGTTCCTGTTCGGTCTCGACCCGGAACAGGCGCATGACCTGACGCTCGACACCCTCGCACGCATCCAGCACACCTCGCTGATGTGCGCGATCCGCCAGACGCGCATTGACGACCCGGTGACGGTGGCCGGCCTGCGCTTTCCAAACCGCATCGGCCTGGCGGCCGGGCTCGACAAGAACGGCCGCTGCATCGACGGGTTCGGCGCTTTAGGCTTCGGCTTCGTCGAGGTCGGCACGGTGACGCCGCTGGCACAGCCCGGCAACCCGAAGCCGCGGATGTGGCGCCTGACCGAAGCCAACGCGCTGATCAACCGCCTGGGCTTCAACAACGGCGGGCTCGCCGCCTTCATCGCCAACGTGCAGCGCGCGAAGTTTCGGCAACAGGGCGGCATCCTCGGGCTGAACATCGGCAAGAACGCTGCGACGCCGATCGAGCGTGCGGTCGACGACTACCTGACCTGCCTGGACGGCGTGTACCCGCATGCCGACTACGTGACAGTCAACATCTCTTCGCCCAACACCCAGAACCTGCGGGCGCTGCAAAGCGACGAGGCGCTCGATGCGCTGCTCGGCACGCTGTCGGAGCGCCAACTGGTGCTGGCCCAGCGCCACGGGCGCCAGGTACCGATGTTCGTGAAGATCGCACCCGACCTTGTCGACGATCAGATTCGCGTGATCGCCAGGACGCTGAAGAGCCACGGCATCAGCGGCGTGATCGCGACCAACACGACGATCTCACGCGAAGCCGTCCAAGGCCTCCCGAACGCCAACGAATCCGGCGGCCTGTCGGGCGCTCCGGTCTTCGAGGCGAGCAATGCGGTGATCCGCCAACTCCGCGCCGAGCTCGGTGCTGGCTACCCAATCATTGGCGTCGGCGGCGTGATGAGCGGCGCGGATGCACTCGCCAAGGTGGCCGCTGGCGCTGATCTGGTGCAGATCTACACCGGGTTCATCTACAAGGGACCCGAGCTGGTGAACGAGGCTGCCCGGGCTCTGAAGTCGCAACGCAGCTAGAGCAGCGTCAGCGCGTGAGCACTGCGGTGGGCCGCTGTGTTCCGTTCATGTCACCCGGCCCGGGTGACATGAGCGGAGCCGGTCACCCCTAGCCCTCGGCTGCACGAACAGAACGTGCCAACGAAAAAGGCGCGTCAACGACGCGCCTTCGGCTGGTGAGCAACTGAACAGGGCTCAGTGCAACGGCACACCCGTCTTCGACTGCAGCTCGTCGCGGGTCACACCTTCAGCCAGTTCCACCACTTTCAGCCCGCCGGGCGTCACATCCATCACTGCCAAGTCGGTGATGATGCGGTTGACCACACCCAGACCCGTCAGCGGCAAGGTGCACTTCGGGATGATCTTCAGATCGATCGTGCCGTCCTTCTTCTTCGCGACGTGCTCCATCAGCACGATGACGCGCTTGACACCGGCCACCAGGTCCATCGCACCGCCCATGCCCTTGACCATCTTGCCGGGGATCATCCAGTTCGCCAGGTCGCCTTTTTCGCTGACCTGCATCGCACCCAGGATGCTCAGGTTGATCTTGCCGCCGCGGATCATCGCAAAGCTGTCGTGCGAGCCGAAGATCGACGAACCGGGGATCGTGGTCACCGTCTGCTTGCCGGCGTTGATCAGGTCGGCGTCGACCTCGTCTTCGGTGGGGAACGGGCCGATCCCCAGCATGCCGTTCTCGCTTTGCAGCCAGACCTCGATGTCCGGCCGAACATGGTTGGCCACCAGCGTCGGCAGGCCGATGCCCAGATTCACATAGAAGCCGTCTTGCAGCTCTTGCGCAGCGCGTGCTGCCATTTGGTCGTGGGTCCAGGCCATGGTCAGGCTCCTGCTTTCTCTGTCGACTTCTCGGTCAGCGTGCGCTTCTCGATGCGCTTCTCGGGATTTTTGTTGAGCACCAGGCGGTGCACGTAGATGCCAGGCAGATGCACCGCATCCGGGTCGAAGGTGCCGGTCGGCACGATCTCTTCGACCTCGACGATGGTGAGCTTGCCGGCCATCGCGACGGCCGGGTTGAAGTTGCGCGCGGTAAGGCGAAACAGCAGGTTGCCGCTTTCATCGGCCTTCCAGGCCTTGACCAGGCTGACCTCGGGGCACAGCGCGCGCTCCATCACATAGACCGAACCATCGAACTCGCGGGTTTCCTTGCCCTCGGCCACCATCGTGCCGACACCGGTCTTGGTGAAAAACGCGGGAATGCCGGCGCCGCCCGCACGCAGCTTCTCGGCCAGCGTGCCCTGCGGCGTGAACTCCAACTCCAGTTCGCCGGCCAGGTACTGACGTTCGAACTCCTTGTTCTCGCCGACGTAGCTCGAAATCATCTTCTTGATCTGGCGCGTTTCCAGCAACTGGCCCAGACCGAACCCGTCGACACCGGCGTTGTTGGAGATCGCCGTCAGGTTCTTGACACCACTGTCGCGCAGTGCCGCGATCAGCGCCTCAGGAATGCCGCACAGGCCGAAACCGCCGACTGCGATCAACTGGCCATCGGCCACGACGCCCTTGAGCGCCGCAGCGGCGCTCGGATAAACCTTGTTCATTGACTTCCTCTCGAGGACTCGGAAACACGTGCACGGTCGGTGGGCCGAACCACACCCCGATTGTGCCGCCGTCAGGCTCTGAACTGCGAGAGAAAAGGCGCTGCAAGCACCTCAGAGCGCGTAGCCGTCGTCCGCCTGGATCACCGCACCGTTGACGAAATGGCTTTCGTTGGCGCAGAGCATCATCAGCACGACGTCCAGGTCTTTCGGCTGGCCGATGCGCTTGCGCGGCAGCGTGTCGATCAGCCGCTTGCCGGCTTCGGTCAACCACTCGTGGTGATTCATGTCGGTGTCGATGTAGCCCGGGCAGATCGCGTTGACGTTGATGCCGTGCTTGCCCCATTCCAGCGCCATCGCGCGGGTCATGTGGATGACCGCCGCCTTGCTCATGCTGTAGACACCGATCTTGCTGAGTGCCTTCAGCCCTGCCATCGACGCGATGTTGACGATGCGCCCACCGGTGAAGGTGCCCGGCGCTGCGCCCTTGGCCCGCGCGATCATCCGCTTGCCGACCTCCTGCGCGACGAAGAAGCTGCCGCGGGTGTTGATGTCGAACACGAAGTCGTAGTCGTCCTCGGTCACGTCGGTCAGCTTTTGCGTGGTGCTGACACCGGAGTTGTTGACCAGGATGTCGATCGTGCCCATCTCGGTCTCAGCGTGGGCGACGGCCGAGCGGATGCTGGCGACATCGGTCGGGTCAAGCTCGACGACGTGCGCGTCTCCGCCGTCGCCCTCGATCTCGGCGCGCAGCGTGATCAGCCGCTCCATGTTGCGCCCGGCCAG
This sequence comes from Burkholderiales bacterium PBB1, assembly GCA_002255905.1. Classification (GTDB taxonomy): domain Bacteria; phylum Pseudomonadota; class Gammaproteobacteria; order Burkholderiales; family Burkholderiaceae_C; genus PBB1. The sequence goes on along the minus strand of NKIN01000002.1, from coordinate 244,514 downwards.
CACCACCCCTGCACCTGCAGAGGCCAAGGTTTTCGCGAACTGCGTGCCCAGCCCGCTGGACGCGCCGGTGACCAGCGCAACGCGGCCGGAGAGATCGATGTGATAGCTCATGGGTGTCGATCCTGTTCTGACATGGGCAATGAAGATAGCACGCAGGCACGAGGTACCGTGCGTGCATCAGGCCTGCCGAATCCCTCTTTTCAGACCTTTCGACAGCCCGTCCAGCAAAGACCTCAAGCCAACGTGTCGTACAACGCCACGAACTCCTGTGTCACCTTGTGGCGCGGGTCCAGGTGGATCATCGGGCGGGCCAGTTCATGCGATTCCTTGATCTTGACGCTGGCGCTCAGGTACGGGTCGAGCACGGGCAGGCCTTCGGCGATCAGTTCCTGCACCGTGCGCTGCGGCAGGCTGGCTCGCGGCTGGAACTGGTTGACGACGATGCCCTCGATGTGCAGGTCGGGGTTGTGGTCGGTCTGGATTTCCTTGACGCTTTCCAGCAGACCGTACAAGGCGCGACGTGAGAAGTCGTCGCAGTCGAACGGGATCAGACATGCCTCGGCCGCGATCAACGCCGAGCGGGTGTAGAAATTCAGCGCCGGCGGCGTATCGATCCAGATCGAGTCGTAGTCGTCGGCCAACTCCACCAAGGCGTCGCGCAGCTTGTAGATCTTGTGGCGGCTCTCCAGCTTGCCATGCAGTTCGTCGAGCAGGGCGCTGGCTGGCATCAGGTGCAGGTTTTCCCATGGCGTCTCGACGATGAAATCGGCCGTGTTCGGCGCGCGCACGCTGAATTTCAACGTGGCATCAAAGAACTCGGCAGCGCCGGCCGTGCCCTCCTCGGCATCGGCGCCCATCAGGTAGTGGCTGGAATTGCCCTGTCTATCCAGGTCGATCACCAGCGTGCGCAGGCCTTGATGGGCCGCAATGGCGGCCAGGTTGCAGGTGATGGTGGACTTGCCGACCCCGCCCTTCTGATTGAAAACGACACGACGCATTCACGACCTCCTCAAAGCAGTGGTGAATGCGAATTGTGCGCCGCAACAATGGAGCGCCTGACGCGATCGCGCGCGCCGCAGGACAAGGCTCAGCGCCGCCTCACTGATCGTGGGTACCAGCGCGGATCTGACGCCGATCCAGCCGATCCCGACCACCCTTGGTTCGGTGAGTTGGGCTGGGTCGTTCCGCTCACAGTCACCACAGGGCTGGGAACCTACCACAACGGTCGCGAAGCACTTGGACGGCCGGGCCGCTCACGGAGCTGCGATCTACAGCGCATGGCGCAGAGAGAGCCAGCGCGTTCCGCTTCACCTCACCCGAGGATTGGCAACGGCCAGCCCGGCCTGGGCGCTGGGCATCACCGTGCGGCATCGGTCCAGACAAGTACAACCTGCCCGCCGTACACGAATCATGCGTGGGCATGTGGCACTTGAACCGATCCACTCAGTGCCCCCGATGACAAACAGTCCGGACAAGAAGAGGCGCTCTGACTGCCCAGTTTGGGTATCGCGTCAATGCGCTCACCCGTCGTCAGATCCTGGAGCGCCAGTCTCTCAGGAAAGATCTGGATGTAGGCGACTGCCTCGAGTGCAGAGAGCATGCGCAGGCGCAGCAGGCCTCGTGCGTATCGGGTCCGCCGAGCCCCTCTGTTCGGACCGTGCGAACACCGTCGAATGCGGCCTCAGTCAGCGTGTCGCACCACGAACTCTGGCTGAGAACCTCGGTACGCACCCCCCGTCGGCTAACTCAACGCAATGCCCTCCACCATGCCCGGTTCTCACGTGGCTGACCCAGGGTCAGCACCTCACCGATCTCGGGTGTGGCCAGCGGCAGGTTCATTTGCGCGGCCAGGGCCAACACACTGTCCATCGGGTGGCGCCACCCATGCAGGGCCAGGTCAAAGGTACTGTTGTGTACCGGATAAAGCAGCTTCGCGCGCAGATCAACGAAGGCCTGTACGGTCTGCTCGGGCGTCAGGTGCAGGCTTGGCCAGTAGACATCGTAGGCACCGTTCTCCATCAGCGCGATGTCGAACCCGCCGAATCGCTCGCCGATCTGCTTGAAGCTGTCGGAATAGCCGGTGTCACCGCTGTAATAGATACGCGCCCCGTCGGTGGCAATGACCCACGATGCCCACAGGGTGCTGTTGCGGTCCCACGGTGTGCGTCCGGAAAAGTGTTGTGCCGGCGTGGCAGTAAGCGTGACATCGCCGGCAACATGCGACTGCCACCAATCAAGTTCCTCGATGCGCTCGGCCGGCACGCCCATGCCGACCAGGCGCGCGCCCACGCCCAGTGGCACGTAATGCCGCTGCACGCGTTGCTTCAGCGTTTCAATGGTCAACCTGTCCAGGTGGTCGTAATGGTCGTGCGAAAGGATCAGTCCTTCGATCGGCGGCAGTTCATCCAGCGACAGCGGTGTCGGATGAAACCGCTTCGGGCCGGCAAAGGAAAACGGCGATGCACGCTCGCTGAAGACCGGATCGATCAGCCAGTAGCGGCCGCGCAGCTTGAGCAGATGCGATGAATGTCCGAGGCGAATGATGTGGAAGGCTTTGTCGCTCAGTGCGTCGAGCGCCGCGCGGTCCAGGCGGCGTACCGGAATCGGGTCGATCGGCACCGTGCCTTGTGGCTTCTGGCCCAGAAAGCGGGTCCAGATCGACCAGTTGTCGCGTGACGGTGGCGCCTGGGGATTGGGCGCGTTGACGAAGCCACAGGCACCATCAGACTGTGGCGATGTGGCGTAGCGGGGCGGGCACGGCTGAGCTACCGCCGCGCAACCCAGCAAGAACTGGGTACAAAAGAGGAGAACAAGGCAGACGGGGGCCTGCAGCTGTCGCGAGCGCCGATGCGATGCCTTGCTCAGCGCAACAACCGCTGACTCAGCCCAGAAAACATGTCGGCCCGTGTCAGGGCATGTGTTGCTGCGCAGGGTGTCCATCGAGAGCACGAAGGTTTCAGTGACCCTGACTCGAGTCGTGTTCGGTGGATGGGTTCACCGATGGACAAAAAAAACGGACCGCGAAGGCCCGTTTTTGCTTGATCTCTGGCGGAGAGGGTGGGATTCGAACCCACGGTACCTTGCGGTACGCCTGATTTCGAGTCAGGTACATTCGACCACTCTGCCACCTCTCCAGCACGTTCAATGCTGCCGGTTGGTCAAAACCGGAGCCTGAGATTCTAGCCCAGCAGACAGCGCCGGTACACGTCTGGTTCAGGCTTTGAGCAGTTCCAGGCCCCCCATGTACGGGCGCAAGGCCTCGGGCACGGTGACCGACCCATCGGCGTTCTGGTAGTTCTCGAGCACGGCCACCAACGCACGACCCACCGCCACACCCGAGCCATTGAGCGTGTGCACGAACTCGTTGCGGCCTTGCGCCGACTTGTAGCGTGATTGCATGCGCCTGGCCTGGAAGGCCTCGCAGTTGGAGCACGAGCTGATCTCGCGGTAGGTGTTTTGCGCTGGGACCCACACTTCAAGGTCGTAGGTCTTGGCCGAGCCGAAACCCATGTCGCCGGTGCACAGCAGCAGCACGCGGTAGGGCAAGCCCAGCTTTTGCAGCACGGCTTCGGCATGACCGACCATCTCTTCCAAAGCGGCGTCGCTCTGCTCAGGCGGGGTGATCTGCACCATCTCGACCTTGTCGAATTGGTGCTGGCGGATCAGGCCCCGCGTGTCCCGCCCGGCGCTGCCGGCCTCCGAGCGGAAGCATGGGCTGTGTGCGGTCAGCTTGATCGGCAACTGGTCGGCGGCCAGCACCTGTTCGCGCACGCTGTTGGTGAGCGAAATCTCAGAGGTCGAGATCAGGTACTGCTCGGGCTGCGTTTCATCGCCACCCCGCGACACCCAGAACATGTCTTCCCTGAACTTGGGTAGCTGCCCGGTGCCTTCCAGCACTTCGCGGTTGACGATGTAAGGCGTGTAGCACTCGGTGTAGCCGTGCGCCTGGGTTTGCACATCGAGCATGAACTGCGCAAGCGCGCGGTGCAGCCGGGCGACCGGGCCGCGCATGAAACTGAAACGCGAACCCGACAGCTTTGCGCCCAGGTCGAAATCGAGCCCCAGCGGCGCGCCCAGGTCCACGTGGTCCTTCGGCGTGAAGTCGAAGGTGCGCGGGCCTGCATCGTTCGGGCTCCAGCGGCGCACTTCGACATTGCCGTGTTCGTCGGCGCCGACCGGCACGCTGTCTTGGGGCAGGTTCGGCACCGCCATCAACAGATCGGCCAGTTCGATCTGGATCACCTCCAACCGTTCGGCCGACGCCTTCAATTCATCGGCGAGTCCTGCGACCTGCGCCATCACCGCAGAGGTGTCTTCGCCCTTGCCTTTCAACGCACCGATCTGCTTGGACAGGCTGTTGCGCTGCGCCTGCAGCTCTTCGGTGCGGGTCTGCAGCCCCTTGCGTTCAGTCTCCAGCGCCTGGAAGCGCGCCACGTCGAGGTACGGCTGCGGGCTCTTGCGCTTTTCGAGGCGGGCAATGACGCTGGGCAGGTCCTTGCGCAGCAGGGTGATGTCCAGCATGGGTACGTGTTCGAAGGGTGTCGAAGGTGGGCGTGAAGCGGCGGATTGTAGGCAGGGCCACCGCCTCGGCCGGCGTCAGCCGGTCGTCTGCATCGACTTGTCGCCGAGCCCCATCGGCAGCGGGAAGTGGACTGTTTCAAGCACGCCCGGCATGGTGCGTACCGACACCGCACCCAGCGCCCTCAGGCGCTCGATCACTTGCTTGACCAGGATCTCCGGTGCCGAGGCGCCGGCTGTCAGGCCGACACGGCTCTTGCCGGCGAACCATTCGGGCTTCAGGTCCTCGGCCGAGTCGACCATGTAGGCATCGGTACCCAGACGCTGCGCCACTTCGCGCAACCGGTTGCTGTTCGAACTGCTGAGGCTGCCCACCACCACCAGCACATCGACATTCGGCGCCAGCACCTTGACCGCGTCCTGGCGGTTTTGCGTGGCGTAGCAGATGTCTTGCTGCTTGGGTTCGCGCACGTTCGGGAAGCGGCGCTTCACCGCAGCCAGGATCTCGGCCGCATCGTCGACCGACAGCGTGGTCTGCGTGACCACCGCCAGTCGCGTATCCGCATCGACCGGCACCCGCTCGACGTCGGCCACGTCCTCGACCAAGTGAATGCCTTCGCTGAGCTGTCCGATGGTGCCTTCGACCTCCGGGTGGCCCTTGTGGCCGATCATGATGAAGTCGTAGCCTTCTTTACGCAGCTTGGCCATCTCGACGTGCACCTTGGTAACCAGTGGGCAGGTGGCATCGAACACGGTGAAGCCACGCTCCGTCGCCTCGCGGCGGATCGCCTGCGACACGCCATGGGCGCTGAAGACCAGCGTGGCGCCGGGCGGCACGTCGGCCAGGTCCTCGATGAAGATGGCGCCCTTGGTCTTGAGGTCGTTGACCACATACGTGTTGTGCACGATCTCGTGGCGAACGTAGATGGGTGCACCGAATCTGGTGATGGCGCGCTCGACGATCTCGATCGCGCGATCGACACCGGCGCAGAAGCCGCGCGGCTCGGCCAGCAGCACTTCTTCAACTCGGATCTCGCCACTCATCACAACACTCCAATCAGATGCACTTCGAAGGTCACCGGCTGGCCGGCCAGCGGGTGGTTGAAGTCGAACAGAACCCAGTCGCCGCCGACCTCTCGCACGACACCCGCATACGCACCCTGCCCGTCCGGCGTAGGGAACTGCACCACGTCGCCAGGGTGGTACTGCTCGTCAGGGTCGCCCAGCTCATCGAGCATCGCACGCTTGACGCGTTGCAGCAGTTCGGGGTTGCGCGCACCGAACGCCTCGCCGGCGGCGAGTTCGAAGGTGGCACGCGTGCCCTCGGGCAAGCCGATCAGGCGTGCCTCCATCGCCGGGGACAGCTCGCCGGTCCCCAGCGACAAGGTGGCCGCCTTGTCACTGAAGGTATTGATGATGTCGGCGCCGTCGGGCCCGGCCAGCCGGTAATGCAATGTGAGGAAGGAGCCCGCGAGGACAGAGTTCAAGGGCGTGCCCCGTTGGAGGTTGGATAGACTGGGTTGAATTTTACGAGTCGCCGTCGCCGACTTCCCGGCGCGACATCACGGCAGGCATTCATGGTGCTCAAAGACATTCCGGCAGCCGCTCGACCGCGCGAGAAGCTGCTGACGCGAGGACCCGCGGCACTGGCCGATGCCGAGCTGATCGCGCTGCTGCTGCGCACCGGGCTGCAAGGCACCTCGGTGCTGCAGCTGGCGCAGCAACTGCTCGATGCCTTCGGCGGACTCCAGGGTCTGCTGCAGACCAGCGCGGCCGATTTGAAATGCATCAAGGGTCTGGGGCCCGCCAAGCGGGCCGAGATCACGGCCGTGATGGAGCTGGCCCGCCGCTCGCTCTCGCAGCAGCTGGCCCAGCGCACCGTGCTGTCGTCGCCTCAGCAAGTGAAGGACTTCCTGCGCCTGCAACTGGCACACGAGGAACACGAAGTGTTTGCGGTGATGTTTCTCGACGTTCAGAACCAGCTGCTGCAGTTCGAGTCGATGTTTCGCGGCACGCTGAGTCAGACCAGCGTCTACCCGCGTGAAGTGGTCAAGCGCGCACTGGCGCTGCAGGCCAGCGCGGTGATCCTGGCCCACAACCATCCGTCTGGTGTCGCCGAACCGTCACGGGCCGACGAGTTCCTGACACAGTCGCTGAAGCAGTCGCTGGCGTTGATCGACGTGCGCGTGATCGATCACGTGGTGGTGGGCGCCGACCAGGCTGTCTCGTTCGCAGAAAGAGGTCTGCTGTGACGCCACCGCGCAGCGTGCGCAGCCTGCAGGACCTGGCTGCACTGAAGAAGTCGCTGTCGAAGGCCGCCGCCGAGGCCGCGCGACGCGAGGCCGACGCACGGGCCAGCGCTGCGCGCGAACAGCGTGAGCGGCACTTGTTCGAGCACACCGTCGGGCCCGTGCAGCCGCTGCGCCGCGCGGCGGTGCTGCCGCTGGCACGACCACGCGCCGAGCCTCTGCCACGCCAGCGCGAGCGCGACGAGGCGGCCGTGCTGCGTGAGGCGATTTCAGACGAATTCGATGTCGAATCGCTGCTCGAAACCGACGATGCGCTCTCGTGGCGCGGCCAAGGCATCGGGCCGGAGGTGGTGCGCAAGCTCCGGCGCGGCGTCTGGGCCATCCAGGCCCACATCGACCTGCACGGTCTGCGGCGCGACGAGGCGCGCGAGCAGCTCGCGAGCTTCCTGCGCGATGCGGTGCGCCATGGGCTGCGCTGCGTGCGGGTCGTCCACGGCAAGGGCCACGGCTCACCTGGACGCGAACCGGTACTCAAATCCAAGGTCAAGACTTGGCTGGTGCAAAAAAACGAGGTGATCGCCTTCGCCCACGCGCGCGCAGCCGATGGGGGCAACGGCGCCTTGCTGGTGCTGTTGAAACCGACGGGGCCTCAACCGACGTCGAAGACCGAGGCCGCAGGCCAGAAGCGACCTGCTCGGGCCGGGTAGGCGCTGGCGTCAGCCGCCCTTGTTGCGCATCCAGTCGGCGGTGCCGAAGAACGATTCGGCGAGGCGCGCCGACATCGACTCGTCGACACTCGACTCGCGCATCGCCTGCTTCATGCACGCCATCCACTGGTCGCGTTCGGCAATGCCGATCGAGTACGGCAGGTGCCGAGCCCGCAGCCGGGGATGTCCGAACTTTTCTACATAGTGCTGCGGCCCGCCGAGCCATCCGCACAGAAACCAGTGCAGCTTGTCGCGCGAACCGTCCAGGGTGTCGGGATGCAGGGCGCGCAATGCGGCATAGGCGGGCTCCAGGTCCATCAGGTCGTAGAAGCGGTCGACCAACTGCCTAACGGCCGCCTCGCCACCGAGCAGTTCGAACGGTGTGGCGTTCACCCGAGCAGCTTGTCGGCCAGCAGGCCCACGCCCAGCGCCGCCGGGCTGCCAGGCAATGCTTCGGTCAGCAGCTGGCGCTTCAAGATCGCCTCGCGCACCGCCGGGTCGATCGGAACCTCGCCGACGAGATCGAGCTTCAGTGATTCGGTGCCAGTCCCGAGCATCGGTGACACATAACGATCAACCACCTGCTGCAACTGCCCGCGGATCGTGCGCCCCTCGCCCTGACGGGCCACCTGGTTGACCGCCAGCTTGATGACGCGGCGCGCCTGCTGTGTTGCCAGCACCTTGATGGTGGCGTAGGCATCGGTGAGCGAGGTCGGTTCGGGCGTCGCCACCACCAGCACGTCGTCGGCCAGCGATACGGCAAACAGCACCACGTCGGAAATGCCTGCGCCGGTGTCGAGAATGATGTAGTCGAAGCGCGGCTTCATCTTGTCGATGATGTCCAGCAACTGCTCGCGCACATCGTTGGTCAACCGTGAATACTCGACCAGCCCCGAGCCTGCCAGCAGCACCGAGAAGCCGCCCGGCGCGGGCAGGATCGCCGCCTCCAGATCGCACTTGCCGGTGAACACGTCGTGCAGCGTGGTCTTGGGGTACAGGTTCAGCACCACGTCGAGATTGGCCAGACCCAGGTCGGCATCGAGCACCAGCACCCGCTGGCCCCGGCGCGTCAACGCCGCCGCCAGATTGGCCGAGATGAAGGTCTTGCCGACACCGCCCTTGCCGCTGGTGACCGCGATCGTGTGCGCACGTTGGCCGCTGGCGTGCGTACTGGGTCGGGCGGAGGGATCGATGGGGGGAGTCATGTCGAGAACATCATTCAAGGTCTTGGAACTGGGACGTGCCGAACAGCATCCCCTTCTCTTCGGCACTGACCTGGACCACTGGAGCGTGTTCTAGGCAAACGCGGTTGCGACCCTGGGTTTTCGCGAGGTACAGCTGGCGATCGGCGCGCTCGACCCACAGGGCGGCCGACGAACGCACCCACTGCGGCGCAAACGCGCCGCCGATGCTGATCGTGACATTCACGTCGACGCCGGGCGCCACATTGATCGGACGCCGCTCGACCTTGGCGCGAATCCGTTCAGCCACCGTGAGCCCGAATGCCGTGGGGCAGTTGGGCAGGATGATCGCGAACTCTTCGCCACCGTAGCGCGCCACGGTGTCCATGGGTCGCACACAGTCCTGGAGCGCCGCGGCCACCACTCTGATCACCTGATCGCCCGCAGGGTGGCCGTAGGTGTCGTTGACGCGCTTGAAATGGTCGATGTCGGCCATCAGGACCAGCGCCGATTCCCCAGCACGGGCCACGCGGTCGATTTCGCCGGTGATGGTCAGCTCGAACTGCCGGCGATTGGCCAGCCCGGTGAGCGCGTCACGGCTGGACAGATCGCACAACGCATCCACCACCGCCTGCAGCCATGGGGTCGAGCCGGGCTGGGCATCCAGGCTGAGCTCGCGGCCTGCCTGCTTCAGCAGCATCAAGGCCGTTTGGAGTTGCAGCTCAGCGCTCGGGTCGGCAGTGGACATCAGGTGGGACGGCACAAATCGGCCAAACAGGCGCTCAGTCTAGCGGTGTCGCAAAACGTAACAGCAGGCGTCAGGCGGGTGAATCGACGCCATTTTGGGCGATCACACGGCAGGTACCCCCATTCAAGTCGCACGGCAGGCTGCCGATAGTCAGTCATGCCGCCCACCACGCCTGACCGGAGCGCCCGACGACCATGTCTGCCGTGATGTCTGCCCCTGCACGCCCACGCCCCGATGACGCCTCCTCAGCGGCTACACGCGATCTGGCCTTCGACGCCGCCGATTTCGAACGCGTTCGCAAACTGATCTACGAACGCGCAGGCATCAGCCTTGGCGCTGGCAAGCAGGCCATGGTCTACAGCCGGGTCTCGCGCCGCGTCCGCGAAACCAGTCACCACTCGTTTGCGAGTTACCTGCAATGGCTGGAGCAGTCCCACGGTGCGACTGCCGATGCCGAATGGCAGGAGTTCATCAACTGCCTGACCACCAACCTCACCTCGTTCTTCCGCGAAGACCATCATTTCAGTGCGCTGGTCGATGACCTGCGCACCCGGAGCGGCCCCGGCCCGGTGCGCATCTGGTGCAGCGCGGCGTCCACCGGCGAAGAGCCTTATTCGATCGCGATGACGGTCAACGAAGCGCTGGGGCCGAACCACGGCGCCCGGCTGGTCGCCAGCGACATCGACACCAACGTGTTGACCACGGCCGCAGCCGGGGTCTATCCGCTGGATTCGCGCGGGCTGTCACCGGAGCGTTTGCGGCAGCACTTTCTGCGCGGCAAGGGCGCGCAATCGGGGCTGATCCGCGTTCGCCCGGAGTTGGCCCGGATGATCGAGTTTCGCGCGCTCAATCTGATGGATGCACGCTGGTCGCTCGGCGACCCGTTCGACATCGTCTTCTGCCGCAACGTGATGATCTATTTCGATGCGGCCACGCAGTTGCGGGTGCTGGAGAAGATCCACGCAACGATGAAGCCGCGGGGTTTGCTGTACGTGGGGCATTCCGAGAATTTCACCGAAGCGCGCAACCTGTTCCGGCTGCGCGGCAAGACGATCTACGAGCGCGTCTGACCGCCTCTCGCACCCGAGACCAAGACCATGTCGATCGCCCCGAATACCCTCGCTACGTCGTCCCTGTCGCGGCTTCGCTCGGCGCCGATGGGCGAGCCCTCGACGCAGGGCTTCGGCACACCGCCTGCCGGCTCGCGGCTGGCGCGGCTGCGCGCCAAGGCGCCCAAGCCGGGTGAGGCCTCTTTCTTTTTCTACGAAGCGCATTTCAAGAGCGATGCGGTCAAGGTGTTGCCCGGCGAGTACTACGTCGACGACGAGGACCTGCTGATCATGACCACCCTGGGCTCGTGCATCGCTGCCTGCCTGTGGGACCGCAACGCCCGTGTTGGCGGCATGAACCATTTCATGCTGCCTGAAGGCGTGGGCGACTCCGGTCGCTATGGTTCCTACGCGATGGAATTGCTGATCAACGAACTGCTCAAGCGAGGTGCGTCACGCACCAGCCTCGAGGCCAAGGTGTTCGGCGGTGGGGCGGTGATCAGCGGCATGAGTTCACTCAATGTCGGCGAGCGCAACACCAGCTTCGTGCTGGACTATCTGAAAACCGAGCACATCACCGTCGTGTCCAAGGATGTGCTGGACATCTACCCTCGCAAGGTCTGCTTCCTGCCGGCCAGCGGCAAGGCGATGGTCAAGCGACTGGCGCCGACCAGCAGCGACGCGCTGGTCGCTCAGGACAAGGCAGCCGTCGAACGCGCGGTCACATCGAGCAGCCGTGGTGGCTCGGTGGATCTGTTCTGACGGCTTGGACATCACTTTCGACAGCCACTGATTGATTCGAGCAAGCCATGGCGAAGACCCGTGTGGTGGTGGTGGACGATTCGGCGCTGGTGCGCGGTCTGTTGACCGAGATCATCAACAGGCAGCCCGACATGGAATGCGTGGGCGCAGCAGCCGACCCCTTCGTGGCGCGAGAAATGATCCGCGAGCTGAACCCCGACGTGATCACGCTCGATGTGGAGATGCCGCGCATGGACGGCATCGACTTCCTCGGCAAGCTGATGCGTCTGCGGCCCATGCCGGTGGTGATGGTGTCGACGCTGACCGAGCGCGGTGCCGATGTCACGATGCGCGCGCTCGAGCTGGGTGCGGTCGACTTCGTCGCCAAGCCCAAGATCGGCGTGGCCGATGGCTTGAAGCTGCTGGCGCATGACATCACCGACAAGGTGCGCATCGCCTCGAAGGCGCACCTGCGCCGCGCCGTGGCGCCTGCTGCGGGGGGCATCAGCAGCGCGGCGCGCCCCAGCGCGCCAGCCACGTCGATCGGCCGGCTGTCCACCGAAAAGATCATCTTCATCGGGGCCAGCACGGGCGGCACCGAAGCCACGAAAGAAGTGCTGATGAATCTGCCACCCGATTGTCCGGCAGTGGTCATCACGCAGCACATGCCGCCTGGCTTCACCAAGAGCTACGCGGCCCGCCTGGATGGCCTGTGCAAGGTTCGCGTGGCCGAAGCGCGTGATGGCGAACGCATCCTGCCCGGCCACGCCTACATCGCGCCTGGCGGTCTGCACCTGAGTGTCGAGCGCAGCGGCGCCAACTACATCGCCCGGGTGCGTGACGGCGATCCGGTGAACCGGCACAAGCCGTCGGTCGAAGTGTTGTTCAAGTCGGCTGCCCGCGTCGTGGGGCCGAATGCACTGGGCCTGATGCTCACCGGCATGGGTGCCGATGGCGCCACCGCGATGCGCGAGATGCGCGACGCAGGCAGCTACAACTTCGTGCAGGACGAGGCGACCTGCGTGGTGTTCGGCATGCCGCGTGAAGCGATTGCAGCCGGTGCCGCCCATGAGGTGCTGCCGCTGACGCACATCGCGTCGAAACTGATCGAGCGGCTGCGCAGCACCTCGGGCATGTCAATGACGCGCGTGTAGCGCGGGGTCAGCGAAGTCCCGGCGCCTGTCGGTTCGGGCACACCCTCCACTCGCCATCGTTCAGGCTGGGGACGACAGCTGTTCGCGCAGCGGCAACTGCCGGATGCGCTTGCCCACGGCCGCCTGAATCGCGTTCATCAGTGCGGGCGCCATGACCGGAACGCCCGGCTCGCCCACGCCGCCCAACGGGGCGTCGTAATTGCTCGACGGCATCAGGTGCACCACGATCTTCTGGGGTGCCCCGTTCATGCGGAGAAATTCGAACTGGTGGAAATTGGTTTGTTGCGGCCGGCCCTGCTTGAAAGTGACTTCACTGACCAGCGCCTGGCTCAGTCCCATGACACAAGCCCCCTCGATCTGCGAACGGATGCGGTCGGGGTTGATCTGCGCTCCGCAATCGACCGCCACATCGACCCGCGGAATCACGATCTCGCCTTTCGCGTCGATCACGACCTCCACCACTGCGGCGATGTAGGTCACGAAGCTGTAGTGGGCCGCCAAGCCCTGCCCGTGGCCCTTCGGCAGCTTGCGCCCCCATGACGCCTCCTTCGTCGCGCGCTCGATCACACCACGCAACCGCCCGGTGTCGATCGGGTAGCGCTGAGGCGATTCGCCATGGTTCCACTTCTCACCGATCGACGTTGGATCGATCTGCCTGTCGGGGCCCAGCAACTCGAGCAGCAGATCGCGATGATCCTTGCCCTGGGCCTGTGCCAACTCTGCAACGAAGGACTGCGTCGCGAATGCATGCTGGATGTTGTTCACCGAGCGCAGCCAGCCGATGCGGGTGTGCGCTGTCGCCTCCGGGTTCTCCATGCGCACATTCGGAATCGCGTACGGCATGTTGGTCAGGCCGAGACCGAGTTCAAAGGGCGCGAGGTGCTTGGGGTCGGGCGCGAAGATGGAGACGATGGTGGGCTCCGCGCTGCGATGCAGCCACGCGGTGACCTTGCCGCTCGCATCGATGCCCGCCTCCAGGTGCTGGGCCGTCACGGTGTGAAAGTAATCGTGCTGCAGATCGTCTTCGCGCGTCCACGTCACTTTGACCGGCGTACCGCCGAGTTCCTTCGACACGAGCGCCGCCTCCAGCACGAAGTCGCACTTCGACTTGCGTCCGAAGCCGCCGCCGAGCAGCGTCACGTTCACGGTGATGTTCTCGGGCGATAGATTCAGTCGCTTGGCGAGGCGATCGACTGCCGCCTGAGGTGCTTGAGTCGGCGCCCACACCTCGCACTTTCCGCCGCTGATGCGCGCCGTGGCCACTGGAGGTTCCATCGACGCGTGGGCGTAGTGGGGCACGTAGTAGTTCGCTTCGATGCGCTTGGCGGCTTTCGCCAGGGCGGCATAGACGTCGCCCTCGTTGCGAACCTCCTTGCCGCCCGGCTTCGACACCGCCGCTTCGAGTTCCTTGCGGAAGCTGTCGGAGTCGTAGCTGCCGTGCACGCCGTCGTCCCACTCGATCTTCAACAGGCTGCGTCCCTTGACCGCAGCCCAGGTGTCCTTGCCGACAACGACGATGCCACCGATCGGCTGGAACTCCGACGGTGGCGGCGCGCCCTCGAGTGCGAAGACCTTCAGCACGCCCGGGACCTTCAGCGCGTCGCTCGCGTCAAACGACTTCACCTTGCCACCGAGCACCGGCGGGCGCGCGACCACTGCGTAGACCATGCCCGGCAGGCGTGTGTCGATGCCGAACTGCGCGGTACCGGTGGCGATCGCCTTGCCGTCCGTCAGGAACGCATCGTTCTTGCCGATGTAGCGATACTGCTTGGGATCCTTGAGCTTGAGCGTGGCTGCTTCAGGCACGTCGAGCTTGGCAGCCGCAAGCGCGAGTGCGCCATACCCCAGCCTTCGGCCGCTGGGTTGGTGGATCACTTCATGGTGGCGCGCATGAACCTCGTCGACCGGCACCTTCCACTTCGCCGCGGCAGCCCGTTCGAGCATGGTGCGAGCGCTGGCGCCGCACCGCCGCATCGGGTCGAACCAATGACGAGTGCTGCGCGAACCGTCGGTGTCCTGATTGCCGTACTTGGGTTCGTCGCCGGGCGCCTGAACCACCTTCACGCGCTTCCAGTCGGCTTCCAACTCATCGGCGACGATCTTCGGCAAGCTGGTGCGAACACCCTGGCCCATCTCCGACCGGTTCACGACGATGCTGACCGTGCCATCAGGCGCGATGGACACGTAGACCTTCGGGTTGTCTATCACCCCGTGCGGCATGGCGTCGCCACCGTACTTCTGCGGCTGCTCCGCTGCGGATCCGATGCCCGGCAGGCCCACATACAAGACCAGGCCGGTGAGTGGCATGCCCTTCAACAAGGAGCGCCGCGTCGGTCCGCAGGATTGGGAGGCTGAGGAAGCGTCACCAACGTTGATCAACTTCGCCAGGTCGTTCGCGATCATGCGGCGTCTCCCTTGATGCCAGCAGCCGTCTTGATGGCAGCGCGTATGCGCGTGTACGTTCCGCAGCGACACAGGTTGCCGGCCATCGCGTTATCTATCTCGGCGTCGCTCGGCTTGCCATTGCCGTTGAGCAGCGCCGTCGCCGTCATGATTTGCCCTGCTTGGCAGTAACCGCACTGCGGAACACCGATCTTCTGCCAGGCCGCCTGTACCGCTGCGCCCGTCTTGGTCGCCCCGACACCTTCGATCGTTGTCACCTTCCTGCCCGCCACCGAGCTGACAGGCGTCACGCAGGCACGTGTGGGGATGCCGTCGAGATGAACCGTGCATGCACCGCACATCGCCATGCCGCAGCCGAACTTGGTACCCGTCATCTCCAAGTGGTCGCGCAGGACCCACAGCAAAGGGGTGTCTTCAGGGGCGTCAACCACGGTGGATCGGCCGTTGATCTGCAGTGTCGTCATCAGTTTGTCTCCAGCCTCAATGAGATTGTGAAGTTCACCAACCATAACGCCTGTCCTGCATCGGTGCAGGGAGCCGTTCGAGCCCGGCGTGGACCAGGCTGACCCGTGATGAAAGCGATCCGCGTACACGGGCTCGACGGCCCCGATGTGCTGGATGGGTACGGGACCGGCTGGCGCGACGCATCAACGCCCACGCTCAGGCGGCTGGCAGAAACAGCGCCTGCAGATCATTGAGCAGGTCATACCCACGCGGCGTGGGCTGGATCCAGTTCGCTTCGCGCAGCAGCAGGCCCTTGCGCACGGCCTCGTCCAGCGCGCGTTCGATTGAGCTCAGCGGCAGGCCGGTGCGCTCGGTGTAGCGCGTCAGCTCCACGCCCTCCTTCAAGCGCAGCCCGTTGAGCATGAACTCGAACGGCAGTTGCTTGCGCCGCACCTCTTCGTCTTGCGAAATCGCCCTGCCCGCCAGCGCATTCGTCATGTAGGTCGACGGATCGCGAAAGCGCACCTGCCGCACCACGCGGTGCGGGTAGCTGAGCTTGCTGTGCGCCCCGGCGCCGATGCCGAGGTAGTCGCCGAACTGCCAGTAGTTGAGGTTGTGGGCACAACGGTGCCCCGGTCGAGCGAAGGCCGACACCTCGTAGCGCGACAAGCCGGCCGCTTCGGTGGCCTGCGCGATCCGGTCGAGCATGTCGAAGGCGGTGTCGTCATCGGGCACGGCAAGGTCACCAGCGGGTGGGTGCTTCGCAAACAGCGTGTTGGGCTCGATGGTCAGGTGATAGATCGACAGGTGGGGCGGCTGGCACGACAGGGCCGTCTCCAGATCAGCCACCAACTCGGTCAAGGTCTGCCCAGGCAAGGCATACATCAGGTCGAGGTTGTAGGTGTCAAAAGCGTCGCTCGCCTCGGCCAGCGCTGCCCTCGCCTGCTCGCCATCGTGTACCCGGCCCAGCGCGGTCAGCTTGGCATCGTCGAAGCTCTGTACGCCGACCGACAAGCGCGTGACACCCGCTGCGCGGTAGCCGCGAAATCGGTCGCGCTCGAAGGTGCCGGGGTTGGCCTCCATCGTGATCTCGCAGCCAGGCTCCAGCGGCAGGCGGGCGCGAATGTCGGTGATCAGCTGGTCGATGCGCTCGGGCGGAAACAGGCTCGGCGTACCGCCTCCGATGAACACAGTGTGGATGCGCCGGCCCCAGATGAATGGCAGCGCCGCCTCCAGATCGCAGCGCAGCGCGTCGAGGTAGCGGTCAAATGGCAGCGTCTGCGAACCATCACCCCCATCGACGGCGCGACGCTCGTGGGAGTTGAAGTCGCAGTAGGGGCACTTCTTCAGGCACCACGGCAGGTGCACATACAACGACAGCGGCGGCAGCACCGACAGGTTCAACGTGCCGGGGCGCAGGTAGCGGGCCAGCAGTTGGCCAGGATCGACGTTGACGGCTGCCGATGCTGACTCCGCGCCATCAGCGGGCACGATCGCCGGCAGCACGGTGCGATCAGCCAAGGCCCCACACCTCTCGCATCTGCCGCAGCATCTCGCGCGATGCCAAGCCGCGGTGGCTGCGCTCGTTCTTGTCTGCGGCGCTCAATTCCGCGACGGTTCGCTCCAGCTCGGGGATGTACAGCAAGGGGTCGTAGCCGAAGCCGGCGTCGCCGCGTGGTGCCGGCCAGATCACACCCGCCCAGCGGCCCATGGCCACCAGCGGCTGGGGATCATCGGCCGACCGAACGGCGACCAGGGCACAGACGAAGCGCGCGCTGCGCTGTGACGCCTCGGGGAACGCGGCGAGCTTGTCCAGCAGCACCCGGTTGTTGGCGGCATCACCCTTCGCCTGGCCATGGTCTTCGGCATAGCGCGCCGAGCGCACGCCGGGCGCGCCTTCCAGAGCATCGACGCACAGGCCGGAGTCGTCGGCGATGGCCGCGCTTCCGGCGAGACGCGCCGCGTGACGGGCTTTCGCGAGTGCGTTTTCGAGGAAGGTCTGGTGCGGCTCCTCGGCCTCCGGGATGCCGAGGTCACCCTGTCGCACCAGCGCCAGGCCCAGCGGTGCGAACAGCGCCTGCAACTCGGCCAGCTTGCCGGCGTTGTTCGATGCCAGCACCAGCTTCATCGCGTCACAAGCCCAGCGCCTGGCGCTGCGCGGCCACCAACTGGCGGATGCCCTGGTCGGCAAGTTGCATCAGCTGGTCCATCTCGGCGCGCGAGAACGACGCACCCTCGGCGGTGCCCTGCACTTCGACAAAGCCGCCGGAACCCGTCATCACCACGTTCATGTCGGTGTCACAGGACGAGTCTTCGACGTATTCCAGGTCGAGCAGCGGTGTGCCGTCAACGATGCCGACCGACACTGCTGCGACGAAATCGCGGATCGGCGAGGCCGCCAGCTTGCTTTGCGCGAACAGACCCGACACCGCATCGTGCGCTGCCACGAAGGCCCCGGTGATGGCCGCGGTGCGTGTGCCGCCATCGGCCTGGATCACGTCGCAGTCGAGCGAGATCGTGCGTTCACCGAGCGCCTTCAGGTCGAACACGCAGCGCAGGGAGCGGCCGATCAACCGCTGGATTTCCTGGGTTCTGCCGCTTTGCTTGCCCTTGGCCGCCTCACGGTCGCTGCGGGTGTGGGTGGCGCGAGGTAGCATGCCGTATTCGGCGGTGACCCAGCCCTCGCCCGAACCGCGCTTGTGCGGTGGCACCTTCTCTTCGACCGACGCTGTGCACAGCACCTTGGTGTCGCCGAACTCGATCAGCACCGAACCTTCGGCGTGCTTGGTGTAGTGGCGCGTGATGCGAACCGGCCGCAGTGCATCGACGCCGCGCCCCTGCGTGCGTGTGTAACTCATGGTTGAACCCTCAGGTTTTTTTGGGAGCTGACGAGCGCCGGATGGCGTCGTTGATTTCCTTGATCGAGCGCTCGATCTCGGCATCGTCGAGGTCGTCGATCACATCGTGTCCGAGCACGCTCGCCTGAATGGTCGAGGCGAACACCTCCTCGCCCAGCGCTTGCGTGGACACGCCCGTGGCGGCTTCAGAGGTCTCCCACTCGATGGCCATCACCGACACGTTGTCGCATTTCGGCCCGCCGTTGCGCAACGCCTGCTCGACCAGCTCCGGCACCGCTTCAGTGATCGTGTGCTGCGCCAGCTGCTCGGTGATCGACGCATCGGTGACGGTGCTCCACAGGCCGTCAGAGCACAGCATCAGCCGATCGCCACCTTGCAGCAGGAACGGGCCCGTGGTGTCGATCACCGGCTTGCCCGGGCTGCCCAGGCAGGTGAACAGCACATTGCGGTTCAGGCGCTCACGCATCGGTACCACCGAATGCAACGCGTCCTGCAGCTCTGAATAGGAGTGGTCGCGGGTGCGGGCCACCAGCTTGTCGCCCCGCACGATGTACAGCCGCGAGTCGCCACAATGCGCCCAATAGGCGGAGTCGCCTTGCAGCACGCAAGCGATGATGGTGGTGCGTGGCGTGTCGGGCAACGCCTTCTGCGCCGAATAGCGCAGCAGCTGCTGGTGGCCGGCCATGATGGCATGGTTCAGAAACGCAAGCGGGTCGGCCAACACAGGCTTGGCCTCGCGCTGAAACAGCGCCGACATGGTCTGCAGCGCCAGCTGTGACGCCACTTCGCCTTCTGGATGTCCACCCATGCCGTCGGCCACCGCGAACAAGCCGGAGTCACGGGTGTACGAATACCCCATGCGGTCTTCGTTCTTCTCGCGGCCTCCCTTGCGGCTGACCTGGTAGATGGAGAAGCGCATGCGGTGAGGTCGGCTTAAGCCTTGGCGCCGGTCGTCAGGTTTTCGAGCTGCATCTTCAGGCGTTCGCCGAAACTCAGCTTGGTGTAGCGGCGTTCGGTCTCGCGCGCCAGCTCCTTCTGCAGCGCAAACACGCTTTGCGGGCGTGACAGCGGGTCGAGCGACATGCACCACTCGGTCACTTCGATCAGGTTGTCGGAGTACACATTGCGCAGCCGTGACAGGCTGAGCGCCAGACGGTCTTTCTCGATGCGCTGCGGCGCGTCGTTTGGCGGGTAGCCCTGCATGCAGGCGTAGATGCACGCACCGATGGCGTAGATGTCGGTCCAAGGGCCGAGCGTGCCGTCGCGGCGGTACATCTCGGGCGCCGCGAAGCCCGGCGTGTACATCGGGCGGATGAAGTTGCCTTCCTTGCTCAGCACCTCGCGCGCGGCACCGAAGTCGAGCATCACCGCCTTGTTGTCGTTGGTGATGAAGATGTTGGCCGGCTTGATGTCCAGGTGCAGCATCTTGTGCTGGTGCACGATGCGCAAGCCACGCAGGATTTCATCGAACAGGCTGCGGATCGTGCTCTCGCGGAATACCTTGTCGCGCTTGAGGTCGCGCGCGGTGACGATGAAATCCTGCAGCGTTTCGCCCTGCAGGTAGTTCATCACCATGTAGACGGTTTCGTTCTCGCGGAAGAAGTTCAGCACCGAGACGACGCTCGGATGCGAAATCTGAGCGAGCGAACGACCTTCTTCGAAAAAGCTCTTCAGCCCCAGCCGGTACAGCGGCTGCTTCTCGGGCTTGACCCGAGGCGTCAGTTCACCCGGTGATCGCTCGGCCAGCGACGACGGCAGGTATTCCTTGACCGCCACCATGTGGCGCTGCGGATCCTCCGCGAGGTACACCACACCGAACCCGCCGGCCGCCAGCTTCTTGACGATCTGGTAGCCACCGACCACGGTGCCGGAAGGCAGCGGAGCGGGCTTCAGCTTCGACATAATCAGGGGTTTGCAGGGGGTGACATCCGATGCCAGTCTACAGCATGACCGGCTACGCCAGCGCCACTGCTGGCGCGGCCGAGCCAGCAGTTTCGACAGTGGCAAACGAGCTGCCGGCCACCCGCTCCGCCGCTCTCTCGCGGGCCAGCGTCAATGTCGAATTGCGCAGCGTGAACGGACGCTTTCTCGACCTGAACCTGCGCCTTCCCGACGACCTGCGAGCCCTCGAGCCCACCCTGCGCGAGCTGCTGACCGCGGCCTTCCGCCGAGGCAAGATCGAGTTGCGCCTGAACAGCCAGTCGGCCTCCGACACCGCCTGGCCGCAGCCTCAACCAGAGCAATTGAATCGGCTGTTGCATCTGCAAGGCACGATCCGCGGTTGGCTGCCTGACGCACAAGCGCTGACGGTGCACGAAGTGCTGCACTGGTGCAAGGCCGGTGCGTCCGGTGAGCCACTGGACGATGTGGCGCTGGACGCTGCCAGGCGGGCCATTGCCGGCCTGCGGGAGGCGCGGGCGCGGGAAGGCCAGCGCCTGGTCGACGTGCTGATGGGCGGGGTGAACCGCCTGCGCGAGCTCGCCGCCAAAGCCGTGCCCCTGGTTCCGGCCACTGTGCAGCGCCAGCAGCAGAAGTTTCTCGAGCGCTGGCAAGAGGCGCTGGAGCAGACCGGCGCGACACAGACCGTCTCGCGTGAGGCGCTGCAGGAACGCGCGCTGAACGAGGCAGCGGCCTACGCGATACGCATCGACGTCGCCGAAGAATTGGCCCGTTTGCACGCCCACCTCGACGAGATGGCCCGCATGCTGGCGGCCGGTGGCGAGGTCGGCAAGCGACTCGATTTCCTGATTCAGGAACTGCTGCGCGAGGCCAACACCCTTGGCTCCAAGGCCTCCAGCCTCGAGCTCACCACCATCTCGCTGGACATGAAGGTGTCGATCGAGCAGTTGCGCGAGCAGGTGCAGAACATCGAGTAGCGCGGCCACCTGTGATCGGGCGCGCACCTCAGATCGATTGGGTTATGCTCGCCCGCGACCGCGCTCCAGCAATTCAATGAGTGCTGCAACACCTCAATAAGCGAGTAGAAGCCATGGCGGATCTGACAGGCGGTAGCGGGGCAAAAAAAGCGATGGCGTCTGCGGCCGAAGTGGCCTCGCAGATCATCGATCGCGCGGACCGCGACGTCGCCCTCGTTGTGCAATTGGTGGGCGAAAGCCAGTACCTGCTGGTACGGCATTTCGAGACCTTCATTGAAGGCGAACTGGCACGGCGAGGTGTCGTTTACGGCGAGCATCTGCTGCTGCGCCCCTTGGTCGAAACACACGGCCGTGAATTGGCGGAGTTCGTGCTGAGTGGCGTTGCCATCCACCACCGCTTCGGCCTGAGCGCACTCGAGAAGCCCACCGGCGATCCGCTGCGCCTGCTGCGCTCGGACCTGTGGGATTCGATCCGCTCGCACACCGAAGATGCCGAGCGGCACTTCGTGTCAGAAGCTGGCGGGCTGCCGAAGATCATCACCGAGTTGGAGCAGAACCTGCCGAAGATGGTGCGCCGACCGGCAGAGTGACCTCCTCGCGCCCGCTACCGCTCGTGGCAGCGGCGGGGGTGCCCGTCAATCGATCGTCAGTCGCCTCTCCGAGGCAGTGGTTGCGCCCTTCGACAGCGTGAGCATCAGGACGCCGTTTTCGAACGTCGCCTCCGCCTCGGCATCGCCAATGTTCTCGGCGAGCGCGAACTTTCTGCAGGCCGATCCGCATTTCCGCTCGCTGCGCAGCATCCGACTGCCCAACGTTTCCTCGTTGTCCTGCTTCACCTGGGCGCTGATCGTCACGTGGTTGCCATCGATGCGGACGTCGATGTCTTCCTTTCGTGCACCCGGGATGTCGGCTTTGACGACATAGCGAGCCTCGGATTCGCTGACATCGAGGCGAATCTGCGGCGCCCCGCTGGTGGGTTCCAACCGCCATGGGTGCAGCAGATTGCTGAAGATGGATTCGGTTGGATCCAGGTCGAAGATTTCATTGACACGGGTATCGGTCATGGCACGCTCCTGGTGAGTGATGCGGCACAGCGGTGGGTCCGTCGAACCGCGGGTTGACGTCTCTCCATGGCTGCATGATTCATCGGCTGCCTACCTGCCGCTTTGATCCCGCTCAACGTTGACACGCATTCGGGCTTAGGAAGCACGAGGCAAGTCTCCGCATGCATTGCCATCGACACCCCTGGGCAACCGCGGTCAAGCGCTGGAGGCCAGCACGCTCCGTGGAACGCCCACAAACAGAAAACCCCAGTCGAATCAACGAACTGGGGCTTCGTGCGGCTGGAAAAGCGTCAAACTGCGGACGCCTCCCGGTCGAGTCACATGTGGTCGATCATGACCTGCCCGAAACCGGAGCACGACACCTGGGTCGCGCCGTCCATCAGGCGGGCAAAGTCGTAGGTGACCTTCTTGGACAGGATCGAGCGCTTCATCGAAGCGATGATGAGATCAGCCGCCTCGATCCAGCCCATGTGGCGCAACATCATTTCGGCAGACAGGATTTCTGAACCGGGGTTCACGTAGTCCTTGCCAGCGTACTTCGGTGCGGTGCCATGGGTGGCTTCGAACATCGCGATCGAGTCGCTCAGGTTCGCGCCCGGGGCGATGCCAATGCCACCAACCTGCGCGGCCAGCGCGTCAGAGACGTAGTCGCCGTTCAGGTTCAGCGTCGCGATCACCGAATACTCGGCCGGGCGCAGCAGGATCTGCTGCAGGAAGGCGTCGGCGATGGAATCCTTGACGATGATGTCCTTGCCGTTGTTCGGGTTCTTGAACTTGCACCACGGACCGCCATCGACCAGCTGCGCACCGAATTCCTTTTGTGCCAGAGCGTAGGCCCAATCACGGAAGCCACCTTCGGTGTACTTCATGATGTTGCCCTTGTGCACGATCGTGACCGAAGGCTTGTCGTTGTCGATCGCGTACTGGATGGCCTTGCGCACCAGGCGCTCGGTGCCCTGCCTCGACACCGGCTTGACGCCAATGCCCGAGGTGTCGGGGAAGCGGATCTTCTTGACGCCGAAGTCTTCCTGCAGGATCTTGATCAGGCGCTTGGCCTTGTCACTCTCGGCTTCAAACTCGATGCCGGCGTAGATGTCTTCCGAGTTCTCGCGGAAGATGACCATGTTGGTCTTTTCGGGCTCTTTCACTGGCGATGGGACACCGGTGAAGTACTGGATCGGTCGCAGGCAGACGTACAAGTCGAGTTCCTGACGCAACGCCACGTTCAGCGAGCGGATGCCACCGCCCACGGGTGTGGTCAGCGGGCCCTTGATCGACACCACGTAGTCCTTCAATACCGTCAGTGTTTCTTCCGGCAGCCACACATCGGGGCCGTAGACCTGGGTCGATTTTTCGCCGGCGTAGATCTCCATCCAGTGGATCTTTTTCTTGCCGCCATAGCTCTTGGCCACGGCCGCATCGACCACCTTGATCATCACGGGCGTGATGTCGAAACCGGTGCCGTCACCTTCGATGTAGGGGATGATCGGCTGGTCGGGAACGTTCAGCGAAAAATCAGCGTTAACGGTGATCTTTTCGCCGTTCTCCGGCACTTTGATATGTTGAAACATGGACGGGGGCTCCGCTTCGTGAGAGGCTGACAATTCAACGTGAATCCAATACTGCGCGCATCGATTCTAGTTCAGCGCTGTACGCGACCCGGGTGTCGCGAAGCCCTCTTCAATAATGATTCACCGCCACGCTGACTGCACGCCATGCCCATCAAAAATCTGCGCTTCGTGCGCGCTGGAATTCAATGGCTGTGGTGGTTCGCACTCGCGGTTCCGCCGGCCTGGGCGCAGAACACGGCACAGAGTCTGCCCTCCATGACGCTCAATGCGGGCATCCACGTCATCACCGCCGAAGTCGCTCGCACCGAGCAGCAGCGAGAGATCGGGCTGATGTTCCGCGAGTCGATGCCGGCCAACCACGGCATGCTGTTCGTGTTCGATCGACCGGGCCAGCAGTGCTTCTGGATGAAGAACACACTGCTCCCGCTCGACGTGGCGTTCATCGCCGACAACGGCACCATCGTCAACACCGATCGGATGAAGCCGCGCACACTCGATCCGCACTGCTCGACCCAGCCGGTGCGCTTCGTGCTCGAAATGAACGACGGCTGGTTTGCGAAGCGTGGCATCGCCGCCGGGTTCAAGCTCACGGGACCGCCGTTCTCGCCTTGATGCACAGCTCGCAGGGCCGAGGACCGCCCCAAAGACAAACGCCGGTCATGGACCGGCGTTTGTCTTTCAAGGGGAGTTCGCTCAGGCGAAGTTGGCTTCGGCGAAGTCCCAGTTGACCAGCGAGGTCAGGAACGTGTCGATCCACTTCGGACGCAGGTTGCGGTAATCGATGTAGTAAGCGTGCTCCCAGACATCGACCGTGAGCAACGCCTTGTCGCCGGTGGTCAGCGGCGTGCCGGCCGCGCCGGTGTTGACGATGTCGACGCTGCCGTCGGCCTTCTTCACAAGCCAGGTCCAGCCGGAACCGAAGTTGCCGACGGCGCTCTTGGTGAAGGCTTCCTTGAAGGCGGCGTAGCTGCCGAACTTCGCGTTGATGGCTGCGGCGAGCGCGCCCTTGGGTTCACCACCGCCGGCCGGCTTCATGCTGTGCCAGAAGAAGGTGTGGTTCCAGATCTGCGCGGCGTTGTTGTAGACGCCACCGGAGGACTTCTTGATGATCTCTTCAAGGCCAAGGGACTCGAACTCGGTGCCCTTCTGCAGATTGTTCAGGTTCACCACATAGGCGTTGTGGTGCTTGCCATAGTGGTACTCCAGCGTTTCCTTGCTCAGGTGAGGCGCCAGGGCGTCGAGTGCATACGGCAGTGCCGGCAGGATGTGTTCCATCATGGTCCTTTCAGTGGGAAGCTCGTCCCATTAGCAAACAAGAATTCAGTGGTCGATTGTAGGCAGCGATGCCTCGATCGATCGCGCCGGCAGGGCACGCCCCCTGAGCGATCATGGATCGTCGCGCCGAAATTCCGGGCGCATCAGTCAGCGGTCTTCGTCACGGAGGTGATCTGCGCGGTCGCCACGCCGTCGCTCAGGACCGCGCGCACCGACTGCCCGACGCCGAGCTGCGAGGTCGAGACCAGCGGCCGACCGACGTCGTCACTCACCCAGGCGTAGCCACGCCGAAGCACCTGTGTCGGATCGAGCCCGCTCAGGCGCACGTCGAGGCGATCGAGTGTCCGCGCCGCAGCCTGCAATGACCCGGCGCTCGCCTGATGGAAACGCGCCGCCGACAACTGCAACGCCTGCGCACGGGTCGCCAGCAGCCGCTGCGTGGACGCGTCCAGCCGCAGCGACCACAGCTTCAACCCCTGCGCCTGGCGCCGTACCGCATCGACAGGACGCATGGAACGCATGGCCAGCGTGTCGAGCCGCTGTGCCTCGGTATCGACGGCTCGGTGCACGCGGCGCTGCAGCGCCGCGGCGATGGTCTCCAGCAGTGCCAGATCCGCCTCGCGCGACGGGGTGCTCAACTCGGCCGCCGCCGTCGGTGTGGGCGCACGCAGGTCCGCCACGAAATCGGCCAGCGTGGTGTCGGTCTCGTGGCCGACGCCACTGACGACCGGGATCGGGCATGCCGCGATGGCGCGCACGACGCGCTCGTCGTTGAAGGCCCACAGGTCCTCGATCGAGCCGCCACCGCGACACAGCAGCAACGTGTCGACTTCACGCCGCGCGCCAGCCATCTCGATCGCCGAGACCAGTGCCGCCGGTGACTCGCTGCCCTGCACCAGACTCGGGTAGACGAGCAGCTCGACCTGAGGCGCACGGCGCGCCAGCGAGGTGACCACATCGTGCAGCACCGCACCGCCCAACGAGGTGACGATGCCGATGCGACGCGGGTGCGACACCAGGGGTCGCTTGCGCGCGGGGTCGAACAGCCCTTCTGATTCGAGCTTTTGCTTCAGCCTCAGGAACTGCTCGTACAGCGACCCGTCGCCGCTGCGCTGCATGGACTCGACGATGAACTGCAATTCGCCGCGCGGCTCGTACACCGCCACGCGACCGCGCAGCTGCACCTGCTGGCCATCGGCCGGTGTGAACTGCAGCAGGCTGGCCGCCCGCTTGAACATCGCGCAACGGATTGCGGCGGCATCGCCGTTGGCGTCTTTCAGGGTGAAGTAGCAGTGGCCGCTCGCGGCCCGGCTGTAGCCGGAGAGCTCTCCGCGCACCGTGCACGCAGCGAACCGTGCGGCCAAGGTGTCACCGATCGCGTGCACCAGTGCTGCCACGCCCCAGACAAGGCGCGAAAAGCCAGCCTCCTGCGGCTCAACCACGCGCAAACCCAGCGCTGATGCGGGTCGAGAAGTCCACAACCGCAGCCCTTCGCGCTCGGCGAGCCGTCGGTCCTGTCACCCGATCGTCACAAAGCTGCAAGCCGTTGATTTGCATGAAGTTATGTCTGCTCAAAGATGAGGCAATGTGTGCGAAGCGCAGTGAGATCAAGGTTTTTGGGCGTTGCCGGGCCAGATACCCACAAAGTTGTCCACAGCTGCGGTGGAAATCCTGCCTGCGGCTCGGCCCGCCTCGAAGTCTCCAAGCCATCGCGTCTCGGCGGGTTGAAACATCCGATCGCAAAGGCGCGGTGTGGCCAGCCCGGAAAGCCGACCAGCAAGGCCATAATCGGCCGCGTCTGAGCCCTGTTTTTGACGCCACAGCGCGGAAAGTACCGACGTGATTTCGATCATACAAGCCGCTGGATGGCCGATCTGGCCCTTGATTCTGTGTTCGGTGCTGGCGTTGGCCTTGATCTTCGAAAGGCTGATCAACCTGCGATCTGCGAAGGTCACGCCACCGCGGTTGCTCGAGGAAGTGGTGTCGGTGACCCGCGCGAGCCTGCCGTCATCGGACGTGGTCAACAAGCTGGCCGACAACTCGGTGCTGGGCCAGGTGTTGGCCAGCGGCGTGCGCGCCGTGATCGCCGAGCCGCGCATCACCGAAGACGCCTTGCGCGACGTGTTCGAATCGTCGGGACGCGCCGCCGTGCACCGTCTCGAAAAGTACCTGAGCCCGCTGGGCACGATCGCATCGGCCGCGCCGCTGCTGGGGCTGCTGGGCACGGTGATCGGCATGATCGAGATCTTCGGCTCGCAAGCACCGACCGGCGGTGGCAACCCGGCAGCCCTGGCACACGGCATCTCCGTGGCGCTCTACAACACTGCGTTCGGGCTGATGGTGGCGATCCCTTCACTCATCGCCTACCGGCACTTTCGCGGCCTCGTCGATGCCTACACGCTGGACCTCGAACAGGCCTGCGACCGGCTGACCCCGCACCTGATGCGATTCGCGGTCCCGCGCACGGCGAGCTGACCGGCCATGGCGATGAACTTCCGCAAGGCACGGCCGGAAGAACCGGAGATCAACCTGATCCCGTTCATCGACGTGCTGCTGGTGGTGCTGATCTTCCTGATGCTGTCGACCACCTACTCCAAGTTCACCGAGTTGCAGGTCAATCTGCCCGCAGCCGATGCCGACAAGTCGCGCGACCGCGACCGCGACCGCGAGGTGATCGTCGCCGTGGCGGCCGACGGCCGCTATGCCGTCAATGGCCGCGCGGTGGACGGCCGCAGTGTCGAGCTGCTGACGCTCGAACTTGGCAAGGCCGCCGGCGGGCCAGGCGACACGCCAGTGATCGTGTCGGCAGATGCAACCGCAGCCTATCAGTCGGTGGTGAACGTGATGGACGCCGCGCGGCGCGCGGGCCTGCCGCGCCTGACCTTCGCCGCACAACGCCACACGCCCGAGGCGGGCCGTTGAGCGGTTCCGGCCGGGCGTGATGCAAGCGGCGCTCCAGCGCGCCTGGCTGCGCCGGGGGCCCGTGGCCCTCGCTCTCTGGCCGCTCTCTCTGCTGTTCGGCGCGGTCGTGGCGCTGCATCGGGCGCTGTATCGCTGGCGGTGGTTGAAACCACAGCCGGTGCCGGTGCCGGTGATCGTCGTCGGCAACCTGATCGCCGGAGGCGCCGGCAAGACGCCGACGGTGATGGCCCTCGTGCAGCGTCTGCGGGTGGGTGGCCACCACCCCGGCATCGTGTCGCGCGGCCATGGCCGCCGCCGCGAGGCCGCAGCGGTGATGGAGGTGCTGCCGGACACGCCCGCCGCAGACAGCGGCGACGAACCGCTGTTGCTGCGCCTGCGGCTGGGTGTGCCGGTGTTCGTGGGCGCCGACCGAGTCGCCGCGGCGCGAGCCGCGCTGGCGGCTCATCCCGAGATCGACATCCTGGTCAGCGATGACGGCCTGCAGCATCGGCGGCTGCCTCGCGCGGCCCAGGTGGTGGTGTTCGATGAGCGCGGTGCGGGCAATGGCTGGCTGCTGCCCGCAGGCCCGTTGCGCGAACCCCTGGCGCCCCAGCCACCACCACGCACCACGGTGCTGTACAACGCTGCGCAGCCTTCGACCGCATGGCCGGGTTCGCTGGCCTACAGGAAGCTGGCCGGGCTGGTGGCCCTGCCTGACTGGTGGGCTGGTGAGGCCGCCACGATGTCCTGTCTGGTCCGCCTGGCCGCAAGCCCGACACCCGTGCTGGCCGCAGCCGGCGTGGCGCATCCCGAGCGCTTCTTCGGCATGCTGCGCGCGGCAGGTCTAGCGATCACGCCGTTGCCGCTGCCCGATCACCACGATTACGCCACCCTGCCCTGGCCGGCCGACGCGACCGATGTCGTCGTCACCGAAAAGGACGCCGTCAAACTGCGCCCGGAGCGCCTGGCTGCCGTCGGTGCGGTGGTCCGTGTGTGGGTCGCACCGCTAGACTTCCAGGCCGATGCAGCGTTCGATGCGGTGTTGCAAACCGCGCTGCCACCCCGTTTCACGATCAGGACACCCGATGGAGACACGACTGCTTGAACTGCTGGTGTGCCCGCTGTGCAAAGGCCCGCTGGACCACTGGCGCCCACCGCACCACGAACGCCAGGAGCTGGTCTGCCACGCTGACCGGCTGGCATTTCCGGTGCGCGACGGCATCCCGGTGATGCTGGAAGGTGAAGCCCGGCAGATCGGCAGCGAGCCACCGGCACCCCCCGGCTTCCCGAACCTTTCTGCGTCGAGTCCGACCTGAGACCCGACGCCGCGATGGACTACACGGTGCTCATTCCTGCGCGGATGGCCTCGACACGCCTGCCGCGCAAGCCACTGGCCGACATCGCCGGCGTGCCGATGGTGGTGCGGGTGGCGCAGCAGGCGGCGCGGTCGTCTGCCGCGCAGATCGTGGTGGCCGCGGACGATACCGAGATCGTCGCGGCCTGCGAGGCGCACCGGGTCAATGCCATCCTGACGCGCCGCGACCACGCCAATGGCAGCGACCGACTGGCCGAAGCCTGTGGCTTGCTCGGGCTCGATGGCGATGCTGTGGTCGTCAACGTGCAAGGCGACGAGCCGCTGATCGAACCCGCGTTGATCGACGCCGTCGCTGGCACGCTGCAAGCACAGCCCGAATGCGTCGTCAGCACCGCCGCCCATGCGATCGACGACCCGCACGACCTGGGCAACCCGAACGTGGTGAAGGTCGTTTGCGATCGGGCAGGACGTGCGCTGTATTTCTCACGCGCCCCGATCCCGTGGTGGCGCGATGGCAGCGCGGCCGGTGCCCCGGCCATCGGCTCGATCGCGCCGCTGCGTCACATCGGCATCTATGCGTACCGGGCTGGCTTCCTCCGTCGGTTTCCGTCGCTGGCGGCAAGCCCTCTGGAACAGATCGAGTCGCTGGAGCAGCTTCGGGTGCTGTGGCATGGCGAGCGCATCGCGGTGCACCTGAGTGCGGCCGCTGCAGCGATCGGCGTCGACACCCCGGACGACCTGGAACGGGTGCGCCGGATCCTGTCTTCTCGCGTCTAGACGAACCCCGCACAGCGACCACCGCGTTCGGTTTTAAACTACGCGGTCTGCCTTCGATCGTGTGTCGGAGCGCCGCGACCCCATCGACCAGACCACAAGGACACGCATGAGACTGATTTTGTTGGGCGCACCCGGCGCGGGCAAAGGCACGCAGGCCACTTTCATCTGCAAGAAATTCGGCATCCCACAGATCTCCACCGGCGACATGCTGCGCGCGGCTGTCAAGGCGGGCACACCACTGGGCATCGCCGCGAAGAAGGTGATGGACTCGGGCGGTCTGGTCGGCGACGACATCATCATCGGGCTGGTCAAGGAGCGCCTGGCCCAGCCCGACTGCGCGAACGGCTTCCTGTTCGACGGCTTCCCCCGCACCATCGTGCAGGCCGATGCGATGAAAGCTGCGAGCGTCAACCTGGACTTCGTGCTCGAGATCGATGTGCCCGACGAGGCCATCATCGAACGCATGAGCGGCCGCCGCGCGCACCTGGCGTCGGGCCGCACGTACCACGTCAAGTTCAACCCACCGAAGGTCGAAGGCATCGACGACGTGACCGGCGAGCCGCTGATCCAGCGCGACGACGACAAGGAAGAAACCGTCAAGAAGCGCCTGGACGTGTACCAGAAGCAGACGCGGCCCCTGGTGTCGTACTACGCCGACTGGGCCGCCTCGGGCGATGCGGTGGCGCCTCAGTACCGCAAGATCAGCGGCACGGGCAGCGTCGACGAGATCACTGCGCGGGCACTGCAAGCGCTGGCTTGACCACGCCCTGACCGCACCATGCGGTCAGGCCCCGAAGCCTCTGGCCCGCCCGCGCGCCAGAGGCTTCGGTGCTTTCAGGGTGCGAACTGCTCGTTGCCCACCAGACCCAGCTGGGTCATGCCCAGCCGCTGCGCGCTCGCCAGCACCATCGCGACGACACCGTAGTCGACCGCCTTGTTCGCCCTCAGGTGCAGCTCGGGCTGCTGTGCCTGAGCGGCTGCCGTCTTCAAGCGTGTCTCCAGGGCTGCCCGGTCGGCCAGCACCTCGCCATTCCAGCGCAGCGTGCCGTCGGCCTCGATGACCAGCGTCACCACCGCCGGCTTCACTGGTGGCGCCTCGCTCGCCTGCGGCATGTTCAGATTCACCGCGTGCAGTTGTACAGGGATGGTGATGATCAGCATGATGATCAGCACCAGCATCACGTCGATCAGCGGCGTGGTGTTGATGTCCATCATCACCTCGGGTTCGTCGCTGCGGGCAGAGCCGATGTTCATGGCCATGGAATGCGCTTCTCGGTGTGGAACGGGCTCAGGATTTCGGTGGTGGTTCGGTGACGAAGCTGACCTTGGCGATGCCCGCGCGCTGGCACACGTAGACCACGCGGCCCACCGCCTCGTAGCGCGTCTTCTCGTCACCGCGCACCTGCACCTCGGGCTGCGGCTGCTTCGCGCCCTCGACCTTCAGCCGCTCGACCAGCGCCGCAGCGTCGGCCAGCGGCTGTGCGTTCCAGTAGACGCGACCGTCACGATCGACCGAGATCTCGATGTTCTCGGGCTTGGTCTGACGGGGCTGGTTGACCTCTTTGGGCAGCGACATCGGCACCGTCTGCCTGACCACCGGAATGGTGATCAGAAAAATGATCAACAGCACCAGCATCACATCCACCAGCGGCGTGGTGTTGATGCTGGCGTTGACCTCGTCGTCGTCGCTGCCGGAGCGCAATTGAAGAGCCATGGGCCGGTGCTGTGGTGTTGAAACCGTCGCTCAGCGCAGGGTCTTCGCGCCGAGCAGGATGCCATGCAGGTCGGCCGCAAAGCCGCGCACCGCGTCCATCGTGACCTTGTTGCGGCGTACCAGCGCGTTGTAGCCCAGCACCGCCGGCACCGCCACGGCCAGGCCGATGGCCGTCATGATCAGGGCTTCACCCACCGGGCCCGCCACCTTGTCGATGCTGGCCTGACCGGCAATGCCAATGGCGGTCAGTGCGTGGTAGATGCCCCAGACGGTGCCGAACAACCCGACGAACGGCGCCGTCGAGCCCACCGTGGCCAGCACCGCCAGGCCGCCCTGCAGCCGCGACTGGACCTCGTCGACGCTGCGCTGCACGCTCATCGTGATCCAGGTGTTGCGATCGATGTGCTCGGTCAGCGTGCCCTCGTGGTGCTCGCGGGCGTTGATGCCGGCCTCGGCGATGTAGCGGAAGGCGCTGCCCGCCCCCAGTGTGGCCACACCTGCACTCAGCGTGGTCGCCTTGAAGAAGCTTTGCCGCACCGATCGGGCCTCGGCGCTCAACTTCAGGCTCGCGGCCAATCGCGTGACCAGGATGTACCAGCTGCCCACGCTCATCAGCACCAGGATGAGCAGGGTGCCCCGGGCCACCCAGTCCCCCTGTGCCCACAGCGCAGCCAGGCCGTAGGGGTTGTCGACCACGGTCTGGGTGAGACCCGACGCGGCTGCCACCACGGTCGGCTGTGCGGGTTCCTGCGCTTGTACCCCCAGCGAGGCGAGGCCCACCAGCAGGCCGCAGGCCCAGTGGCGCAGGGTCCGCTCGAAAGTGAAGCGGAAATCGTCAGACAAGGGCTTGTTCATCGGAGAGGTGCGGCCACGAGGCCGTCATTGGATGTCGAAAAAGAATTCCTGGCGGATCTGCACGCCATCGCCGGTGCACACATAGCCCTCCTTCATCGCCACCTCGACGGCGTTGATGAAGGCACGCATCGTGCGCCGGTCAGGCACGCCCTTCAGCGTGTTGCGGTCGATGTCGACCTGCACCACCCGTCCGGCCTTCAAGGTGCCGATCACGAACAGGCTGCCCTTGATCTCGGTGGACACGCTCGGCGCCACCGGCGGTGGCGTGCGGCTGCAGGCAATGCCGGCGGCCAGCACCTGCGGCCGACCCACCCCCGAGGCAGGGGCCGCCGACTCGATCGCCGCCGTCGGCAGCGCAGTCGGCAGCTCGAGCGGCACGGGAACAGGGGGCACAGGGGCAGCGGTGATGGTGGGAGCGACCTCAATCGGAGGCGCCACGGCGACCTCTGGCGGCGGCACGACCGCCGGTGGCGGTGGCAGGCGCTTCACCGGCGCCACCACCGCAGCAGGCGGCGGCGATGGGGGTGGCGGTGGCGGCGGGACAACCTCTTCGATCAACCGTGCCACCACCGGCACACGCACCCCATCGATGGCTTGCCGCGCCAGCCCGTTCACCAGCGCGTAGATCACCAGCACGTGCAGCAGGACGACGATGCCCAGCCCCCATGCATGGCGACGCGGATCGTCGGCAGGTCGAGAAAAATCCATCGGCAACGGCGGGGATCGGAAACCTCAGAACCGGTAGTTCAGGTTCGCATACACGGTGCGACCACGGGGATCGTAGTAGCGATCGTCATAGCCGACCTGAAAGCCCTGCTTCAGCCCACCGACCGCGAGCGACAGTGGGGGATCCTGGTCGAACACATTGATCAGGCCGACGTTCAGATCGAGCTGCGGCATCACGCGCCACCGGGTCTGCCAGTCCACGGTGAGGTTGTCGGACACCCGGCGCGTCAGCGAGTCCACTGCGTCGCCGATCGATCCGTCGGCGTTGACCCGGTTCACGTAGGCGCTGGCGGCAACGTCCGGGTCGCGATAGCCTGACTTGTAGTTCAGCACCAGCGTGTGCGTCGTGCTGCCGAGCTCGATGGTGTTGACCCAGCGGGCCTGCCAGCGGAAGCTCACCGTGCCGTCGTCACCGAAACGCCCGAGGCTGCTCGAATAGGGACCGCCGGCCACGATCTGGTACTGATCGCGCAGCAGGTAGGTGGCGCTCAGCTGGGAGGTCAGTTGGGAGGTCAGTTGGCCCAGGCGCGACAGGTTGGCGCGACCGACGACATCGAAGTCGATGCCGGACTTGAACGCCTTGCCCTGATTCAGATTGGGCGTGAAAAAGGCCAGTTGGGTGACGCCGGTGCCGGCATTCACGGCGGTGGTGAAGCTGCCACGGTTGGCATTCAGGTCGTCGACGATGGCCGACGGATCGATCTGCCCGATCGCGTTGTAGAGCCCGACCATCCAGTAATCGGCACCGAACGACAGCGCCGGCACGGGTTCGATGCGCAGCCCGAGCGAGGCCTGGGTCGAGCGCTCGGGCTTGAGCTTGCGGTTGCCCTGCGCTATCACGTCGGCCTGCTTGCCGTTGGGGCAGACCACACCGGGGCCGAACGAGGCCGCGACGTCGTTGAGCGTGACGCCGTTGCGGTCAGGTGCGCTGCAGTCGACAAAGATCGAGCTCAGCCCGAACAGCTGGCGCGAGGCCTTCACCTGCAGGATCGACGGCGCCTTGTAGCCGCTGCCGACCGAGCCACGGATCAGCAGCCCCGGTGCCGGTTGCCAGCGTGCCGACAGCTTCGCGTTGGTGGTGTCGCCGAACTCCGAATAGTGGTCGTGTCGCAGGCCCAATGTCAGCTCCACGTCCTTGGTCACGGGCGCCAGCAGTTCAGCGTACACACCGATGACATTGCGCGCACCCGACGACGGTACCTCGGCCGCGTTGTCGCCAAAACGCGTCTCGCCCCCCAGCCCTTGCGCCAGAGCGCTGGGCCGCGAGTTGTACCGCTCGCGAAAGAAGCTGGCCCCGGTGCCCAGTTGCATCGGCCCGCCCGCCAGCGCCCTGAGCTCGGTGGTGCCGCGAAGCTCGATACCGTCAAGGGTCGATTTGCCGCCATTCCAGTAGCCGGTGTAGCGCGCGTCGGCCAGCGCCTGTTGACCCGCCAGCGACTGCTGACCTAGCAACGCAAACGGATCGACCACGGTGTTCAGCGCAGTGAGCATGCGGCTGTTGAGCGCATAGCCGCTGTCCAGGCTGCCCCGTACCACGCTCTGACTGTGTGTGTAGGCCAGGTTCAGGTCCCAGCGGCCGATCTGCCCCTCGACACCCAGCACGGCATGGACTGCCTCGGCGCGGTCGTCGGTCACGCGCCGGCCGAGATCGGTGACGCGGTAGTCGGCCAGCACGCCCAGGTCACCCTGATCCGGATCGGTGTTGTTGTAGCCACCGGCCGCCAGGGCCTGGCCGAAATAAGGCGAGCTGGGGGCGATCGCGAATTCGGTGGAGTTGTAAGACACCGTTCCGCGCGAACGGCTGCGTGAGTACACCAGATCACCGAACAGCTTCGCGCCACCGTCGAGTCGGCGATCGAACGACGTGACCAGGCTCTGCCGCTGTCGGTCGGGGTAGATCTCCTGGTCCGCAACGAAGTCGTAGGCGCAACCGGCACCGAGCACGACATGCTGGTCGGGGCATCGGCCGTTCGCGGCCAGAGACGGGTTGATCGGGTTGAAATCGGCGTCCAGCACATTCGCCGGGATGCTGAAGCCGGAGGCGGCCAGAAATCGATAACGCTGCCCGCCTTCGGTGAAGAAGATCTCGCCGGTGCGGGCGAACTTGCGGGCCGTGGCCGCCAACTGGGTGCGGCGATCGGCGCTGGCCGAGAGCATCACGTTGTAGCCATCGCTGTCGTAGTCGCCGATGCCCTGCGTCACGCTGACATTGGTCTCGCGCGCACCGGCACGCGGCAGTGAAACACCGACACTCGCCGAGCCCTGCGTGCTGCCGCGCCGGGTGATGAAGTTGACGACACCGCCGATCGCATCGGAGCCGTACAACGCCGAGGCACCATCGGTCAGGATCTCGATGCGCTCGATCGCCGAGATCGGGATGCTGTTCAGGTCGATGGCGTTCTGGTCACCGGTGAGGAACTGTCCCCCGAACCGCGCCAGCCGCCGCCCGTTGAGCAGCACCAGCGTGCGCCCCTCGCCAATGCCGTGGATCGACACGCCGGCAAAGCCGTAGGTCTCCGAACCCACGGTGCCGGATTCGACCGACGAGCCCATCACCGCAGGCAGGTTCTTGATCAGGTCCGCGGTGGAGGTGTAGCCGCTGCGCTCGATCTCGTCTCGCTTGATGACTTGCACCGGCAGCGCCGATTCGGCATCGATGCGGCGGATCGACGAGCCGGTGATCTCCACGCGCTCCAGCGTCTGCTGCGCCCACACCGAGTCGCAGACCAGACTACAAGCCATCACGATGACCCACGGGTACGCGCTGACGCGCCGGTGCTTGCTGTTGCCGCTGTCTTTCACCTCGCCTCCCCCGTTCATTCTTCTGGGCCCGTGTTCTGGTCGCGTGTGGCGGCGTGGATGTCACTGATCGACACCGCCTGCGATGAGCGCCTGAGCAATCGCGGCACCGCGGCCAGCAGCCGGCGGGTGTAGGCCTCGCGCGGGTTGGCCAGCAGGGCGGCCGTCGGCCCCGTTTCCTCGATGCGCCCGCGGTGCATCACCGCCACGTGGTCGGCAATGTATTCGACCACGCCCAGGTGATGGGTGATGAACAGGTAGGACAGGCCCAGCTCGCGCTGCAGCTGCTTCAGCAGGTTCAGGATCTGGGCCTGCACCGACACATCCAGCGCCGAGGTCGGCTCGTCGCAGATGATCAGCCGGGGCTCCACGGCCAGTGCGCGCGCGATCGCGATGCGTTGCCGCTGTCCGCCGGAAAACTCATGCGGATAGCGCTGCAGCGCCTCGCGACGCAGGCCGACGCGCTCGACCAGCGATTCGAGCAGCGCGCGCCGTGCGGCTGCGTCGAGTTCAGGGCGCAGCGTCAACACACCTTCCTCCAGCAGATCGAGCACCCGCATCCGCGGGTTCAGCGACGCGTAGGGGTCCTGGAAGATCATCTGCACCGAGCGCCGCGCCAGCCTCAGCGCCTCGCCTTGCAGGCCGAACAGGTCTTGCCCTTCGAGCAGCACCCGGCCTTCAATCTGTGCCTGACCGCGCAGCAACTGCACGATGGCTTTGCCCAGCGTGGTCTTGCCGCAGCCCGACTCGCCGACCAGTGCAAAGGTCTCGCCGCGGCGGATCTGTAGCGACACATCGGCCACCGCCACCGCATGCGAGCTGACGCGCTGAAACACGCCGGTGCGGATCGGGAAGCGCACCGACAGGTGCTGCACATCGAGGAGCAACTGATCGCTCGGCAGCAAGCTGGACACAGCCTGCGGGGCGGTGGCCGCGCTGACGGATGCGGCACGCCCGCTGACCGCGTCGGCTGCTTCGGCTCCTGTCGGCGACACATGCAACCAGCAACGAACTTCACGCAGCGGCAGCGCCGGGTCCTGCGCCAAAGTCATCGGCGGCAGCAGCACCGGCGCCTCGCTGCTACAGCGATCGAAGGCCCGGTCACAGCGTGGCGCAAAGCGACAGCCGATGAAGGCTTGAGACAGCGACGGCACCGTGCCCGCGATCGCAGCGAGCGCCGTGCCGCGCTTCTGCGCTTCGGGCAGTGACTGCAGCAACAGCCGCGCATACGGATGCTTCGGCTCGTTGAAGAACTCAGCCGCGCTGGCCACCTCGACGATCTGCCCCGCGTACATCAGCGCGACCCGCTGCGCCATGCCCGACACCACGGCCAGGTCGTGCGTGATCAGCAGCAGGCCCATGCCCTGCTCGCGCTGCAGCTGCTTCAGCAACTCGAGAATCTGCGCCTGGATCGCGACATCGAGCGCGGTGGTGGGTTCGTCGGCCACGAGGAATGCCGGTTCGGCGGCCAGGGCGATCGCGATCATCACCCGCTGTTTCTGTCCGCCGCTCATGCGGAACGGGTAATCGTCGATGCGTCGCTCGGGCTCGGGGATGCCAACGCGGCCCAGCCACTCCATCGCTTTGGCCCGCGCCGCGGCACCGCGCAAGGCCGTGTGCGTCTCGATCGCCTCGACGATCTGGTCGCCCACCCGCATCACCGGGTTCAGGCTGGTCGCCGGCTCCTGGAAGATCATGCCGATGCGGCCACCGCGCAGCCGGCGCATCGCCGATTCGGGCAGCGACAGCGTCTCCTGCCCCTCGATCTCGACACGGCCGTCGGTGACGCGGCCGTTGTCGGGCAGCAGCCGCATCAGCGCCAGCGCCGTCATGCTCTTGCCGCAGCCGGATTCGCCGACCAGCGCAAAGGTTTCGCCGCGTTCGATGCACAGCGACAGCCCATCGATCGCACGGATCAGGCCGGCATCGGCGTCGATCGCCACCTTCAGATCGGTGATCGTCAGCATCGCGGTTCAGCCCGCCTTGACCGGCGCCGGCGCGCGCCGGGCCCGGAACACCCGCGCCCGCGGATCGAAGGCATCGCGCACGCCGTCGGCGAAGAAGTTGGCCGCCAGCACCACCGTGACCATGAAGCCGAAGGCCGCTGCGAACGACCACCACACCACCGGGTCGCGGCTCATCTCGCTGCGTGCCAAGTTGATCATGCCGCCGAAACTGTTCATCGACGGGTCGACGCCCACGCCCACATACGACAGCACCGCTTCGTAGAGGATCAGCCCGGAAAAATCGAGCACGGTGGTGATCAGCACCAGGTGCATCACGTTGGGCATCAGGTGGCGCGCGAGGATGCGCCACGGGCCGACACCGAACGCAGTCGCTGCCTGCACGTATTCCAGCTCGCGCAGCTTCAAGGCTTCGGCACGCAGCAGGCGGCACAGCCCGGCCCAGCCGGTGAGGCCGAGGATGGCGCAGAGCAGGAACAGCTTCAGGTCGGCGCGCTCGGCGCCGGTCTCGAACAGCTCGGGATGCTGGTCGAGGAACACCTGCACCATCAGCACACAGGCCGCGATCAGCAGCACATTCGGCACCGACGACAGCACGGTGTAGAGGTACTGGATGGCCTCGTCGACCCAGCCCTTGAAGTAGCCCGCCATCAGCCCCAGGCCCACCGCCAGCGGCAGTGTGGCGATGGTGGCCAGCGTGCCGATGACGAAGGCGGTGCGGATGCTTTTCAGCGCCTGGTAGAACACATCGTTGCCGGTGCGATCGGTGCCGAGCAGGTGGTAGTCGTGCATCAGCAGCGCGGCCGGGCCGGCCAGCAGGCACAGGCCCGTGACCATCATCAGCGCGGCACGCCAGCGGATATCGCAGTCGTCACGCCACACGCGCGCCGCGGCCTCGCGCCACGCCCAACCATGGCGGCGAGCCACACCGCGCACGGTCCAGGCGCTCAACAGCAACGCGACAACCGCGCCGACGACCAAGCCCGCCGCCACGCGCAGCGCGATGTCCGCGGACCATTGCGTCGCCGGGTCGCTCAAGTGCGCACCGCCGTGCAGCAGGCGAGGCGGCAGCCGGCGCACTTCGCCATCGACCGTCAGCGATTCGAGCGTGAAGCTCTGGTAGGCCAGCGGCCGCGAATAGGTCGCTTCGCGGGAATCGACCAGGCGCACGAGCAGCGCATCGAGCAGCGATTGCGTGCGGGTGTCGTAGGCCACCGCTGACGCAGCCGCTTCGCTGCCCACCCCTGCTGGCAACGCGCGGCGGAAATGCACGCTGTCGAGCAGCGTCAGCACCAGGCACAGTCCAAGCACGATCGCTGAGGCGAAGGCCGCCGCATCGCGGAACACCAGCGTCCAGCTCGCGCGCAACGTCGGGCTGCGCCAGACGACGCGGGCGTAGACCAGCAACGCGGCCGCCAGTGCCCACATCACCGCGTCGGTCCACAGCAGCACGAACTTCGGCAGCATGAGGTTCATGTCAGGCGCACCCGCGGATCGATCCAGGTGTAGGCGATGTCGATCACGATGTAGCTCAGCACATAGAGCAGCGAGCCCAGGAACACCATCGTGCGCACGACCGCGAAGTCCTGGTTGCTGATCGCGTCGATCACATACGCGCCCAACCCTGGCAGGCCGAAGAAACTCTCGAACACCAGGCTGCCGAGGAACACATACGGCAGATAGCCACCGGCGCTGGTGACGATGGGGATCAGCGCGTTGCGCAGCACATGGGCGCTCAGCACGCGCGGCTCGCTCAGGCCCTTGGCGCGGGCGGTGCGCACATAGTCCTTGCCGGTTTCCTCGAGGAACATCGCGCGGTAAAGCCGCGCCTCGCCACCCAACCGGGCGAACAGTGACAGCGCGATCGGCAGCAGCAGGAACTTGACCGCATCGAGCCCGGGCGCATAGCCCGAGATCGGCGCCAGCCGCAGCACGCGCGAGAAGAAGAACTGCCCGACGATGATGTAGAACAGGCTCGAGATCGACAACAGCACCACGCACAGCACGACGCCCCAGGCATCGAAGCGGGTCTGCCGAAACATCACCAGCAGCAGCGCGAACGCGGTGCTTGCAATCACCTGCAGGATGAACAGCGGCAGCGCGAGTTGCAGGCTGACCGCCATCCGCGAACTCACCTGGTGACCGATGTCGCCCGCGCTCTCGGCATCGGCACGACCGAAGTTCAGCGTGAACAGCGACACCGAACGCTCCCAGAAGATCGTGTCGGTGTAGCGCTCGCTGCCCTGTCGTGCCGGGTTCACGTACAGCGGCTTGTCGTAGCCGCGCTCGACCTTCCACTTGTCGATCTGCTCCTGCGTCACCCGTTTGCCACCGATATTCAAGCGCGCCATGTCGTCCGGCGTGTTGACGGTGAAAAACAGGAAGAAGGTTGCCAGGTTCACCCCGATCAGGATCAGCACACCATAGGCGATGCGGCGGACGATGGCGCTCAGCATCGCCGACTCCGCTGCGGCGGCATCCGAGACGTCATGACAGCACCACGCCGCGTGCGTCGACCCGCTCGCGCCGGCGGAAGCTGCGCAAGGCCAGCCACACAATCGCGATCAACCCCGCAGCCCCGAGCCCGATCGGCCACCACACCGGCTTGTTCCATTCGGCCTGGCGCCGCGCCCGCTCGGCCGCATCGATGCGGATGTAGCGCGCCATGTCGCGCACCAGCACCGCCGGCTTGGCGTTGTGAACCCAGGACTGGAACGCGCCCGACGAATACGGGAAATAGCCGAAGGACCACGGGGCATCCTGCTGGACGATCGCCGTCATCCGGTCGATCAGCGCCTGCTTTTCGGGGCCGTCGTCGACGCCCTTGAGCTGCGCGAACAGCGCGTCGTACTCGGGGTTGGCGTAGTTCGCGGTGTTCTCGCCGTCGGAGGTCGATTTCGCGTTCGGGCCGTACAGCAGGAACAGGAAGTTCTCGGCGTCGGGGTAATCGGCCAGCCAGCCCGACCAGAAGATCTGGTGCTTGCCCTTGCGCACCTTGTCCTGGAACTGGTTGTTGTCGGTGGCGCGGATTTCGAGCTGCACGTCGATCTTCGCGAACTGCTTGACCATCCAGTCGAGCTGCGACTTCACCTCGGGCGTGGGCTGGTTGTAATAGTCGTAGTTCAGCACCAGCGGGCGGCCAGTTGCGGCATCCCGGCCATCGGGATAGCCAGCCTCGGCCAGCAGCCTCTTCGCATCGGCGATCGGGCGGCGCACCACCTTGCCATCGATCAGGCGATGCGTCACGGGGTTGACGCCCTGCGGCTGGCCGTGGCGCGAACCGAAGATGCCATCGGGCAGCGGGCCCATCGCGGTTTCGCCGGCGCTCTTCGGGAAGATGCGGCTGTATTCCTCCCAGTCGATCGCGATCGAGATCGCCTGGCGCAGCTTTCGGTTCTTCGCCTGTCGTTCGGGCGTGTCGCCAAGGCCGATCACCGGGTCGAGCATGTTGAAGCCCAGGTACCAGGAGGTCACGTCGGCAAACTTCGGCAGCTGGAAACCCCGCGCGGTGTAGTCACGGCGCACGTCTTCGGAGTCATCCATCTCGACCAGGAATTCCAGCCCATCATCGACCCGCTCGATGCGCGGCACGTCGTAATAGCCCTGGCGGAACTTGGCACGCAGCGGCACGCCCTCTTTCTCGATCACCGCGACGATGGTGTCGACGAACGGGGTGGCCTTGCCGCAGTCGGCCAGCATGCCGTTGGTTTGGTCGGCCTCGACACCTTCACACGGATAGGGCTCGCCGCGGTAGTTCGGGTTGCGTTTCATCACGTGCCGCGTGTCCTGCACCGACTCGGTCATCATGTACGGCCCCGTGCCCACGGGCCAGGTGTCGAGCGACAGACCGTTGGCCGCCATGCCGGGCTGCGCATAGAAAGCGTCGGCTTCCCAGGGCACCGGGGCCATGAAGGTCAGCGACATCCAGTAGCTCCACTGCGGGTACTTGCCCTTGATGCGGATGCGCAGCAGGTGCTTCTCGGGTGCGGTGGCGCCGATCAGCAGCCACTTCCGGAAGTCGAGAAAGGGCTTGTCGCGCGCGGCCGGATCGAGCCCTGCGCGCAGCTTGGCGTCCTCGGCCTTGATGAGCGCGCCGTAGTCCTTGAGACCGAGCACGTATTCCGAGAAGATGCCGTAGATCGGTGTGGTGATGCGCGTTGTGGCCTGGCGCTTGAGCGCATAGACATAGTCCTCGGCCACCAGTTCGCGCGTGCCCTGGTGTTCGAACTGCCATGGCGAGCGGCGGTCGCCGAGTTCGCCCGGCTTCAGCGCGTGATAGAGGTAATGCCCCTGCGCATCGGTCGCGAACGCCGGGTGCGGCTGGTATCGGATGCCGGGCTTGATGTGCACGTCGTAGACACTTTCGGCGATCTCGGCCGCGGGCGCCTCAGCGGGCAACGGCTGACCGTTCTTGTCGAGGTACCGGGGCTGCGCCACCTCGACCGCCGCCTTGCCCACCAACACGAACGGCCGCTTCAGGTAGTGGTAGCCATAGGGTGGCTCGTAGATCTGGTAGGTGTACGGCGTCTCGTTGCTCCAGTACGAAGCGGTCGGGTCGAGGTGCCGCGGTGAACTGCCGGACACGGCGGTGAACAGGGTGTTGGACGCCGCCGCACCGTCGGGCAGCGGGTTGTTGTTGCAGCCGGCGCACAGGCTCGCCAGCGCGATCAGCCCGGCGCCGACGACGCCACGCATCACCAGCCGACCAGCACGTCGCGCCCTTGCACCTGCAGTTCGACCTTGGCGCCGACCGGCATCGTCACCTTGGTGGGCACATGACCGAACGGCAGACCGGTGAGGATGGGCGTCTTCGTCAGGCTGCGCAGCTGCGCGATGGCCGTCTTGAGCGTGTATCCCCGATCGAGTGGCGAGCGGCGATAGCCGCTGAAATCACCGAGCAGCACCGCCTTCTGCCCGTCGAGCACGCCAGCCTGCTGCAGCTGCAGCAGGCTGCGCTCGACGCGGTAGGGGTGCTCGTTCACGTCTTCCAGGAAAAGGATGCCGCCACGGGTGGTCGCCGCCTTCGGCCAGTGCGCGGTACCGAGCAGCGAGGTGAGCATGCACAGGTTGCCACCCCACAAGATGCCGCGTGCTGACAAGCCGTCGAAGCCTGCTTCGGTGCGGAAACCCACCGCCTCCAGCGCACCGCTCATCGCTTCCACAAAACACGGCTCGGTGATGTCGTCGACCGCTTCGCCACCGAAATCACCGCAGGCCATCGGCCCGGCCCAGGTCAGACCCACCACCCCTCGCGCGGGGTGGTCGGGGTGGTGGTGAGCATGGTCATCGTCGTGGCCGTGCGCCAGGCAGGTCGCAGCACCCTTGCCTGCGCCTTTCGTGTGCGCCAGCAAGCCGAGTTGGAACGCGGTGAAGTCGCTGTGTCCGACCCAGCGCGTACCGCACCCGATGCTGCGGTGGATTAGCGGCCAGTCGATGCGGTCGAGCAGCCGGGTCAGGCCGTAGCCACCGCGCGTGGCCATCGCGATGTCAGGCGCGCGCTCGGCCACGCGGTGCAGCGCCGCGAGGCGGGTGTCGTCGTCGCCGGCGAAGCGCTGATGCTTCGCCAGTGCCGAGGCGTCGATCTCGACCTCGTAGCCCAGCGCCGCGAGACGCCGCGCCGCACGGCGCAACGGCGCCGCCGCGACGACACCGGACGGGCTGTAAAGGATCAGGGAGGTCATCGCGTTGTTCAGAGCACGTCGGTGGCAGGCGGCAGTTCGAGCGCCTCGCCAGCCGGGATGGAGGACGCATCGGCATCCGGCAAGCCCGATTCGCCCTCCGACACCGGGGCGGCACGCCGCTGCCGGTACTGTTCGCGCCGCTCGGCAAAGAAGTCTCGCAACACCGCACTGCAGGACTCGGCCATCACGCCTCCCTGGATCTGCGTGTGGTGGTTCAG
This sequence comes from Burkholderiales bacterium PBB1, assembly GCA_002255905.1. GTDB lineage: Bacteria > Pseudomonadota > Gammaproteobacteria > Burkholderiales > Burkholderiaceae_C > PBB1. The sequence goes on along the minus strand of NKIN01000002.1, from coordinate 200,726 downwards.
CTGCGGCTGGGCAAACAGATCGATCACCGACCCGGCAGCGCCCGTCTTCGGATCGGCTGCACCGAACACCACTCGCTTGAAGCGCGCGTGCAGCAGCGCCATCGCACACATCGCGCACGGCTCCAGCGTCACATACAGCTCGCATTCGGGCAGACGGTAGTTGCCCAGCAGTGTGGCGGCGTGGCGCAGCGCCACGATCTCGGCGTGCGCGGTCGGATCGTGCTCGGTGATCGGGCGGTTGTAGCCGGTGGCGATCACCTGTCCAGCGCGCAGGATCACCGCGCCCACCGGCACCTCACCGACCAGCCACGCGTTGTGTGCCTGGTCGAGCGCGATGCGCATCGCCGCTTCATCTTGCGGCGTGGAGGTGGCGGTCATGGGGTGTACCGGCTCAGCGGGAATCGTCGCCCCGGGTCGGCGGGGCCTGCATCGCACGAACCAGATCGTCCTGGACCTTGCTAGGGAGGTCGCGCACCGGAGTTGCTGCGAGCGCCGGATCCAAGCCGGCGGCCGATGCCGCATTCGACGAGACCGTTGCGCTGGTGCTGGTGGTGCCAGCGTGCTTGAGCTGGGTCTTCGCGAGCAAGCCCACGATGGCCAGGACCACCAACAATGAAACGCACCCCCACAGCATCCGCATGGCTCATTCCCGTTCGACGTGATTCGCGGCTGGCGACAGCCGCGGATGCTAACCGCCTCGACACTCAACGATGGGGGGCGGTCGTCTCCTCCGAAGGCGCCTTCATCATCAGGTGCACGGGGTACTCGCGGGCACCACTGGCCGGTGGGGTCGGCACATCGTTGTCGACCATCGGGCCGCTGGTGCGCGGCCCGCGCAGCGCGACCCAGGCGGCCTTCAGCGGATTGGCCATTGCCGCATTCACCGCCGTCGGCTCGTACCCGCAATGCGCCATGCACTGGGCGCACTTGGGATTGCTGCTGGAGCCGTACTTCTCCCAGGGCGTCTCCTTCATCAGCGCGGCAAAGGTGGGTGCGTAGCCTTCGTCGGCCATCAGGTAGCAGGGCTTCTGCCAGCCGAACACATTGCGCGCCGGGCTGCCCCAAGGCGTGCACTGGTAGTTCTGGTTGCCTGCCAGGAAATCGAGGTACAGGCTGGAGTGGTTCAGTCGCCATCGGCGCGCACCACGGCGTGTGGCACCCAGCTTGAAGATGTCCCGGAACAACTGCCGGGTGGCCTGACGCTGCAGGAACACGTGCTGTTGCGGCGCCCGCTCGTAACTGAACCCAGGTGAAATGGTGGCTGCCTCCACGCCCAGATCCACCAGGGAGTCCAGGAAGGCAGCAACGCGCTCAGGGGTCTCGCCGCTGAAAAGGGTGCAGTTGACGCTGACCCGGAAGCCCCGCGCGAGCGCCAGCTGGATGGCTTCGACGGCGCGGTCGTAAACGCCCTCCTGACACACTGCTTCGTCGTGGCGTTCGCGGTCGCCGTCTAGGTGCACCGAAAAGGTCAGATACGGCGACGGCGTGTAGTCATCCATGCGCTTCTTGAGCAGCAGCGCGTTGGTGCACAGATAGACGAATTTCTTGCGGGCGACGATGCCGCGCACGATCTCGGGCATTTCCTTGTGCAGCAGCGGCTCACCGCCGGGAATCGACACGACCGGTGCGCCACACTCGTCGACCGCCTCCAGGCACTCGGCCACGCTCAGCCGCTTGTCAAGGATGTCTTCCGGGTAATCGATCTTGCCGCAGCCGGCACAGGCCAGGTTGCAGCGAAACAGCGGCTCCAGCATCAGCACCAGCGGGTAACGCTTGTTGCCCAGGAGCTTTTGCTTGACGACATACGCGCCGACACTCAGTTTCTGCTTGAAGGGGATGCTCATACAGGTGGCTGTTCTTCGACTGTCGTGTTTCAGATGGCATCACACGACGCCCGGGGGATCGATCAGACCGGCACGGTCAGCCGGTGGCAGTCTAACTTCGGTCTGCGCCCGCACCAAACCACGGCTGTAAAGACCGCGACGCCCCGGGCTTCAGCAGCGATTCAGTTCTGCGCTCCAGCATCCCGCCACGCAGGCTTGGCTCGGTGGCTACCCATGGTTCACGCATATAGTGCGTTCCGGGTCGGGATTGCCGAGCGCGCCACGAGCGGCATCAGCTGAGCGCGCCGCCACTCACCCGAACAGGCGCAACGCGACGCTGCAGCTTCCCGCCAGACGCACGACATGACGATCGAACGAGGACAGTGTGAACGTGGGTGAATTGCTTGAGTTAGGCATGCCCGACATGCCACAAGGCAACAAGGCAGTCATCGAAGCGGCGCTGGAGCGCAGCGTCAGCGCCCTCATCGAGCGGCAGCATGCCACCGGCTACTGGTGCTTCGAGCTCGAGGCCGACTGCACCATCCCGGCCGAGTACCTGCTGATGATGCATTACATGGACGAGGTCGATCGCGATCTGGCGTCCAAGCTGGCCGTCTATCTGCGTGCACGTCAGCAAGCCGATGGCGGCTGGTACCTCTACCACGGTGGGGCCATGGACCTCAGCTGTTCGGTCAAGGTGTACTACGCACTGAAGCTGGCCGGAGACGACCCCGACGCCCCCCACATGCAGCGGGCCCGGCGTGCCATCCTGGCCCACGGCGGCGCAGCCCGCGCGAACGTGTTCACCCGCATCACGCTGGCATTGTTCGAACAGGTGCCCTGGCGTGCGGTGCCCTTCATCCCGGTCGAGGCATTGCTGCTGCCGCGCTGGTTCCCGTTTCACTTGTCCAAGGTGTCGTACTGGTCGCGCACGGTGATGGTGCCGCTGCTCATCTTGTGCAGCCTCAAGCCGCGTGCGCGCAACCCCGATGGGGTCGGCATCGCCGAGCTGTTCACCACCCCACCCGACCAGGAGCGCGACTATTTCCCGGTACGCTCAACGCTCAACCGGGCCTTCCTGCTTTTCGATTCGATCGGCAAACGGGTCGAGCCATTCATCCCCCGCTGGCTGCGCGCGCGGGCGGTGCGGCGTGCCGAGCACTGGCTCATCGAGCGACTGAACGGCGAAGGCGGACTCGGTGCCATTTTCCCGGCGATGGTGAATGCGTACGAGGCGCTGCGCCTGCTGGGTTACCCGTCAGACCATCCGCATTGCGTGGCCGCTCGCCAGTCGCTACAGGATCTGCTGGTCGTCACCGACACATCGGCGTACTGCCAGCCGTGTCTGCCGCCGGTGTGGGACACCGCGCTGGCTGCACTGGCCCTGGTGGAAGCCGGACCGGTCGGGCAGCAAGCCGCCCGGCGTGGCCTGGCCTGGCTGGATGCCGTGCAGCTGAGCGACGAACCCGGCGACTGGCGCGACTCACGGCCTGACTTGGCCGGCGGGGGTTGGCCGTTCCAGTTCGCCAACGCCTACTACCCCGACCTCGACGACACCAGTGCCGTCGCCTGGGCCATGGATGCGGCCGGGCGCGCATCCGACGACGAGCATCTGCGCCGCGCGGTGCAGTGGGTCGCCGGCATGCAGTCGAGCAACGGTGGCTTCGGTGCCTTCGACGTCGACAACACCCACTACTACCTCAACGAAATCCCGTTTGCCGACCACGGTGCGCTGCTCGACCCCCCGACGGCCGACGTCAGCGCACGCTGCCTGATCGCACTGCATCTGCTGGGCGACTCGGCGCGAGCGCAGCTCGACGCCTGCATGGCCTACCTGCGACAGCAGCAGGAATCGTCGGGGGCATGGTTCGGTCGCTGGGGCACGAACTACATCTACGGCACCTGGTCGGTACTGACCGCGTTCGAGCAGGTGGGCGTACCGGCCAGCGACCCGGCGGTGCGGCGTGCCGCAGCCTGGCTGAAACGCGTGCAGCGGGCCGACGGCGGCTGGGGAGAACACAACGACAGCTACGAAGACCCGGCCACGGCTGGACAGGCCAGCGAAAGCACCTCCTTCCAGACCGCCTGGGCGATGCTCGCGCTGATGGCCGCAGGAGAAGGCCTGTGCGATGCGGTGGCTCGCGGCGCGGCCCATCTCGCTGCCACGCAGGGCCCCGACGGCCTGTGGACCGAGCCCTGGTACACCGCACCAGGATTCCCGCGCGTCTTCTACCTGAAGTACCACGGCTACAGCGCGTACTTTCCGGTCTGGGCACTGGCCCGCTACGCCCGGCTGGCAGGGCTGCAGTCTCACCGCGCGGTGCCTGCGGAAGCACCTTCCGACGCACCGACCGCGCTGCCGGCCCGGCAATGGATTGCGGCCTGAGGTGAAGCCTTGCCGCGTCGGCATCGTCGTCGCGCTGCCCTCTGAATCGCGCACCTGGTGCAGGCACGCCGTGCCTGTGGGCACGCAGCACCGCATCGGCGACCAGGCGCTGCTGGCGGTGTCAGGGGTGGGCGAGCAGCGGGCGGCGCGAGCCGCAGAGGGGCTGGTCGAGGCCGGCGTCTCGGGCCTGGTGAGCTGGGGCTGCGCGGCTGGCTTGGCGACTGGCTTGCGCGCCGGCGCGCTGTGCCTGCCCGAGGTCGTCGTGTCCACCGACGGCCAGCGCTGGCCCACCGACTCCGCATGGCGCCAGGTGGTCGCAGACTCGTTGGGCGAGCCTGCTGCGTCTGCCGGTGCACTGGCCCATGCGCTGCAGGTGGTGGCCAGCCACTCGGCCAAACGTGCACTCGCCGCTCAGACGGGTGCGGTTCTGGCCGACATGGAAAGCGCCGCCATGGCGCGCGTGGCCCTTCGGCATGGCCTGCCGCTGCTGGTGGTGCGCAGCGTGGTCGACCCGCTGGAGCTGACCTTGCCTTCCATCATCACCGATCACATCGATGACAGCGGCCGAGTCCCGCTGGCGCCTCTGCTGCGCGGTCTGGTTCGTCGGCCTGGCGATCTGCTGACCTTGCTGCAACTGGCCCGCGGCTTTCGCGCGTCGCTGGCCAGCCTGCGCGCAGTGCGCGCGGGCGCCGGCGACAACCTGCTGTTGACGCAAGCGCTGTCGTGCCCGCGGCCCGGTGTGGTGGTCGACAGGTCCGAACCGCTTTTCCCCTGACGCTGCTTTGGATTGACGTTCGGTCGCAAAGCGCCTGTCTGCAAGAATCCGACGACCTCACCGTCGTACCCCGCCATGGCTTTCCTTGCCGATCTGATTGCTGCGCGCCAACAGGAGAATTTCTCCCTCCACGAGGCCCATCTCAACACCCAGATGGTGCGCCTGCTGCGTGCCATCGGTTACGACCGCCGCTACGTGCGTGCCGAGGGACCCTACCTGTTCGACGAGGCCGGTGATCGCTACCTCGACCTGCTGGCCGGCTGGGGCGTGTTCGCCCTCGGCCGCAACCACCCGACCGTGGTCGGCGCCCTGCGCGACGTGCTCGAACTGCAGCTGCCCGACCTGGTGCAACTCGATGTCTCGGTGCTCAGCGGCCTGCTGGCCGAACGCCTGTTGCGCCACACGCCCGGCGACATCAGCAAGCTGTTCTTCTGCAACTCAGGCGCCGAAGCGGTCGAAGCAGCCATCAAGTTCAGCCGCAGCACCACCCGGCGCGGCAAGATCGTCCACTGCGACCATTCCTTTCACGGCCTGACGATGGGCGCGCTGTCGCTGACCGGCGAGCGCATCTTCCAGGACGGTTTCGGACCGCTCATTCCCGATTGCGTCGCAGTGCCCTTCAACGACCTGTCCGCCCTCGAGGCAGCCTTGCGCAAACGCGACGTGGCCGCTTTCATCGTCGAACCCATCCAGGGCAAGGGCGTGAACATCCCCGACGACAACTACCTGCCCGAAGCGGCAAAGCTGTGCCGCCAGTACGGCACGCTGTTCGTGGCCGACGAGATCCAGACCGGCCTGGGCCGCACCGGCAAATTCTTTGCTGTCGAGCACTGGGGTGTCGAGCCCGACATGGTGCTGATGGCCAAGGCGCTGTCCGGCGGCTTCGTGCCGGTGGGTGCGGTGGCCATGCGCAAGCCGGTGATGGAAGCCGTGTTCAACCGCATCGACCGTGCGGTGGTGCATGGCTCCACCTTCTCGAAGAACAACATGGCGATGGCCGCCGGGCTGGCGGCGCTGGAAGTCATCGAGACTGAACACCTCGTCGCGCACGCGGCATCGCTCGGTGGCGAACTGATCGCCGAGCTCGGTGCGATGGTCGAGCGCTACGAGTTCCTGAAGGCAGTGCGCGGCAAGGGCCTGATGATCGCGCTCGAGTTCGGCTCACCGCGCAGCCTCGGCCTGAAGGCGGCCTGGGGCGCGCTGGAGTTGGCCAACAAGGGCCTGTTCAGCCAGATGATCTCGATTCCGCTGTTCAAGGACCACCGCATCCTGACGCAGGTGGCCGGCCATGGGCTCAACGTCATCAAGCTGCTGCCGCCACTGGTGATCAATCAGGCGGACAAGGCGCAGATCGTCAGCGCCTTCGACGCCGTGATCGCCGACTGCCACCGCGTCCCCGGCGCGGTGTGGGATCTCGGCAAGACGCTCGCCGGTCACGCGCTGAAGGCACGCGCGGCCTGAGTCATTTCTGCTGCAACGAGGACCGAGGTCATGCCCCTCTTTTTCGCCAGCCTGCCGCGGGCCGTCCGATGTGGCCTGCTCGGCGCGGCGCTGGGGCTGCTGCTGCCCGTCGCCTGGCTGCCTGCCCACGCCCATGCGGTGATCACCGAAGACTCGCTCGCGCGCGAGCCGGTGCATCCCGACAAGCCGACGCAGGTGCGGCTGCAGTTCAACACCGGGGTCGAGATCAAGCTGTCGCGCGTGAGCCTGGTCAGCAAGGGCGACGTCGAGCAGGCCGTGGTGATCAAGGCGGGTGCCAGGCCCGGCCAGGTGCTGGTGTCGCTGCCAGCGTTGGTCGAAGGCGACTATGCGCTGCGCTGCCAGGTGTTCGCCGCCGATGGTCACCTGACGCAGGAGATCCGCCGCTTTCGCGTCGGCACCGGTACCGCCACCGGAGTCAAGTAGGCCATGTTCCTTCAGGGCATCGCCAATTTCATCGACGACCTGATGGGCGGATTCCAGCTCGTCGGGCTGGCCATGCTGGTGGGCAGCATCGTGTGGGCGCTGAGCGTGCTGCGGGTGGCCGCCACGCCGGGCGGCTCGCCCACGGGCACGCTGACGCTGGCTGCCCGGGTGCTGCGCTGGGGCGCCTTGCTGCTGGCCGGTGCGCAGGCGCTGAAGATCCTCACCAAGGGGCTGGTGCTCGCGGCCACGCTGGGCACGCTGCCGCTCTCGGACTACGCGTCGACGGTGCAATTCGAGGCGGGCAGCGTGCGGCTGCTGCTGGCGCTGGCCGCGGCAGCAGCGGCAGGCTGGATCGCCGCGGCGCCGCACTCGTTGCTGCGCTGGCGCATCGGCAGTGCGATCGCAGCGGCGGTGGTCATCAGCGGGGGCTGGCTGGTGCATGCGGTCGGTCGCTTCGAAGAGCGCGCGCTGCTGATGCAGCTGACGGTGCTGCACCAACTGGCGGCTGCAGTGTGGGTCGGTGGCGTGGTGCAGCTGCTGGCGCTGTGGCGTGCGGGTCGCCAAGAGGCGGCCTTGCGTGCGTTCTGGCCCGAGGCCGTGGCCCGCTTTTCGCCGGTGGGCATGGTCTGCGTGGTGGTGCTGGTGGTCACCGGCGTGGTTCTGGCGACCGACTACGTGGGGTCGTGGCAAGGACTGTTCGGCACCGGTTACGGCAGTCTGGTGGCGGCCAAGGCGGTGTTGCTGGCGGTGACGCTGGGCTTCGCGGCACTGAACTTCTCTGCCGGCCGCGCCTGGCGGCGCTACCGCAGCCCCGACGCGACCAGCGGGTCTCCGGCAGCCATGGCTCGCGTGCCGTTCTACATCGAGGCCGAAACCTTTCTGCTGGTCGCCGTGCTGTTCGTGGCAGCCTCGCTGTCATCTCTGCCGCCGGCCATCGACATCCCGCAGGCCAGCGCGCAGCTGCACGAAGTGCTCGGCATGTTCGCCCCCCGCCTGCCCAGCCTCGTGACGCCGTCGCATGCCAGCTTGCTGGCGGGCGAGGCCGAACGGCTGGCCATCGTCGGGCGCGTCGCATCGTCAGCCGCCACCGATTGGTCGGACTACAACCACAACGTGGCCGGCCTCTTCCTGGTCGGCATGGGCGCCTTCGCGCTGCTGTCGTACCTGCCGCGCATGGCCTGGGCGCGTTACTGGCCGCTGGGCTTCGTGATGCTGGGCGTGTTCCTGTTCTTCCGCAGCGATGCCGAAACCTGGCCGATGGGCCCGATCGGTTTCTGGGAAAGCACTTTCGGCAACGGCGAGGTGCTGCAGCATCGGCTGGCCACACTGCTGTGCTTCGGACTCGGTGTGATCGAGCTGCGCATCCGCAAGGCGGGCCGACGGGAATCCAGCGACCCGCGCTACGCCTTTGCGGTGCTGTGCGCTTTGGGCGGCCTGCTGCTGGTCACGCATGCGCACTCGCCGTTCGAGCTGAAGACCGATTACCTGATCCAGTCCACCCACCTGGTCATGGGACTGCTGGCCACGATGATGGCGGTGGGCCGCTGGCTGGAACTGCGACTGGCCGAAGACCGCAGTCTGGGCTGGTCGCGTGCGGCCGGCCTGCTCAGCGTCAGTTCGATGTTGTTGATCGGGCTCGTGCTGGTGTTCTACAAAGAGCCTTTGGTCTGAACCACCGGCATGTCTCGCCGTCACTGACGACGGCGGCCATGGCAGTGCCGCCATCTTGGACAATGCGGTCTTCGTCCCTGCGCCTCGCACCGGGCACACCCCACGCCACCGCCCCATGCCTGCGCCCCACCTGACGCCCTCCCTGCGCGAACGCTTCAACATCTCGCGGCTGGCGATCAACCACCCGCGGATCACGGTGGCGTTCTGGCTGGCGCTGGTGGTGGCGGGCGCAATCGCTGCCGGCTCGCTCAAGTTCGCCCTGTTCCCCGACATCACCTACCCGGTGGTGGTGGTCCAGGCAAGCGCAGCGATCGACGGCGCAGAAGAGACCGAGGCCCGGCTCACGCTGCCCATCGAGCAGGCAGTGCGCGCCTTGCGTGGCACATCGGACGTGGCCTCGACGACCTACCCCGGGCAGGTGGTCGTCAACGTGCCCTTCGACGTGGGCAGTGACCTCGACGCATCGCGCCAGGTCGTCGAGGACACCCTGAAGACGCTGAAGCTGCCTGCCGACACCCGCACCCGGGTGCTGCCGATCAACCTCAACGAAGCCGTCGTGGCGACCTACGCCCTCGAAAGCGACGCACTGCCGCTGGACCGTCTGAGCGCAAAGGCCACGCAGGAGATCGTGCCCGCCCTGCAAGCCCTGCCAGGCGTGCTGAAGGTGCACACGCTGGGCGAGCCCAAGGGTGCCGCTGAGCCCAAGGCGCCTGAGGCAGCCGCCCAGGCGGGCACGCTGGTGCGCATGAATGGCCGTGCAGCACTCGCACTCCAGGTCGTCAAGCGAGGCGACGCGAACACGCTGGATGTGGCCGATCGCGTCGCCGCCACGGTGCAGCAGATCAACACCCGCGGCGCTGCCGAGGGACAAAACCTCAGGTTGACGCTCGCGCAGACACAGGCCGACTACATCCGAGCCGCCACACGCCAGACGCTTCAGGCCCTGGCCGAAGCGGTGGTGATCTCGGCCCTGGTGATCTTTCCGTTCCTGTGGAACTGGCGTGCCACGGCGATCTCGGCGCTGGCGATCCCGACCTCGCTGCTGGGCACCGCCGTCGTCATGGTGCTCTATGGCTTCAACCTCGAGACCATCACGCTGCTGGCGCTGGCGATGATCGTCGGCAACGTGGTCGACGACGCCATCGTCGACCTGGAGAACATCTCGCGCCACCTCGACATGGGCCAGTCCCCACGCGAGGCGGCCATCAAGGCCACCGACGAGATCGGCCTGACGGTGACCGCGGCCACGCTCACGGTGGTGGCCGTGTTCCTGCCCATCGGCCTGATGAGCGGCGTGCTGGGGCAGTTCTTCCGGCCGTTCGGCATCACCATCTCGGCGGCCATGCTGATCTCGTTGCTGGTCTCGCGCACGCTGTCGCCGGTGCTGGCGGTGTACTGGCTGGAGGCTCGGCCCACCAGCGACCCGGACACGACCGGCGGACCCTCGCCCGCGGCCATGCACGTGGTGGCGCCGTCGGCGCTCACGCGCCACTACAGCCGCTGGCTCGCCTGGTCGCTGAGACATCGGCGCGTGGTGCTGGGGGGGTCGGCGCTGTGCTTCGCGGCCAGCCTGGCGTTGATTCCGTTGATCCCCAAGGGCTTCATCCCCACGCTCGATCGCGGGGAGTTCTATCTGAATTACAGCAGCCCACCGGCCACCCCACCCGACGGGCCGGCTGCGGCTCAATTCGACCCGCTACGAGATTCCCTGGCCGTGACGGCCGCGCTCGATGACTTCGTGCGCCAGTCGCCTGCGGTCGAGACCGCATTCACCATCGTCGGCAACCGCCAGGGCGAGGCAAACAAAGGGTCGATCCACATCCAGTTGAAGGCCGACCGGCAGATCAGCACGGCCGAACTGCAGCAGCAATTCCGGCACAGCATGCCGGCGATCGCCGGCGTCACCACCAGCGTCGAAGACATCCCGTTCGTCGACAGTGGCGGCGAGCGGCCGGTGCAGCTGCGGCTGATCGGTGAGGACCTGGTCGCACTGCAGCAGGCGGGGCAGGCGCTGACACAGCGGCTGAAGACCATCCCCGGCCTCACCGACATCGCCAGCAGCACCGCCCGCATGGAGGGCAGCGTGCCGCTGGAGATCCAGCGCAACAACGGCCGGCGGGTGGCGCTGATCACGGCCAACCTCGGACCGAACGCCGTCATCGGCGAGGTGACCGACCGCGCGGTGGAAGCCGCCCGGGCCACGTTGCCGCCCGGCATCAGCCTCGACCTCGGGGGCGATTCGGCGCAGGCCGAGGAGATCATCGGCAGCTTCCTGAAGACGCTGGGCCTGTCGTTGCTGTGCATCTTCGTCGTGCTCTACGCGCTGTTTCGCAGCCTGCTCGACACCGTGGTGGTGATCGCCTCGCTGCCGCTGTGCATCGTGGGGGCGATGCTCGGCCTGCTGGTCACGCAGGCCGACTTCGGCATGGTCTCGATGCTGGGCGTCATCTTCCTGCTGGGCCTCACCAACAAGAATGCGATCCTGATCGTGGACTACATCCGGCAACTGCGCGCAAGCGGCCTGCCGCGCCGCAAGGCCATCCTGCTGGCCGCACCGATCCGGCTGCGCCCGATCCTGATGACCACCGCAGCCACCGTGCTGGGCATGCTGCCGCTGGCCCTGGGCTTCGGCGCTGGCGCCGAACTGCGGGTGCCGATGGCGATCGCCATCATGGGCGGCCTGCTCACTTCGACGGTGCTGAGCCTGCTGGTGGTGCCGGTGGTGTACGACAGCCTGGCGAAGTGACCTGACGGATACGAGGCGATGCAGGCCTGCCTCTTCTGGCGGCTGACGCCGTACCCCGAGTACGAGACTCGCCAGCCCAGCTGCCTGGCCAGCCATCCAATGACCACGAAGACAAGGTTCAGCTCAGGTTGGCAGACGCGCTCAGAGCACGCGTGAGCCTGTCAAGGTTCTGCTCATTCGCAGGCACCACGATCGCCTTGACCGCCCGCGCGGTCACTGCGTCGTCGAACGCCTGCTCCCACGTCAGATGGGTTCCGCCGGCGACCGCAGACAACTGGACGGTGAGCGTGAAGTGCGGCGGGCAGTCGTGCCGGATGACGACGCGCCGGGCAGGTTCGAGTTCGGTGAAGACGTTCTGGTTCGGGTAGCTGGAGCCATCAGGACCATGCATGACGAACACCCAGCGGCCACCGACCTTGAAGTCGAAGGCCTCGAACGAATTGGTGAACCCGTCGGGCCCCCACCATGCGGCGAGCAGCGGCGCGGACGCGAAAGCGTCATAGATGGCTGGCGGTGTGAACGGGAGCGTCCGCTCGGTACGGAAGATGTGGACTCGATCCATGGCGCAGCGGGTGGCTCCGGGGACGGGTCGGTGCAGCGGGTGTTCGAGGTGCGACGGGCGGCTACATCCCAGCCAGCGCCCGGAATGCGGTGACGCCGACCGCCGACGCCAGCCAGGCGCCGATGCGCTTGAGCAAGGCCGTGTCGATCGTGCGCGTCGACGCGTCGTGTGACCGGGTGAACCCCACCACGAACGCGTGGGCCGGCAACACGACGACGAGCAGCATGGCCACGATGAATTCGAAACCGCCCTCCACCGCGGCGCCACCCCACTGGGCCCAAAGAAACGGCCAGGCCAGTGCAGCGACGACACCTGCCAGCACGGCAGTCAGCAGCGTAGGACGAATGTTCACGGAATGCCCTTGATGGCGGAGGTCACTGGATGATGCGATGTTGCGTTGAAGGCCGACGATCCGTTGCACTCAGGCTCAAAAAACGTCGCGCGGCCACTGACGCAAGGCCATCTTGGACACGACGCCTGATTGCATCCGCGAGTATGCTCGCGGCTGGCGCCGATTGGGGCCTGACTCAACGAGGCGAAGCGATCACAACATGGGCATTCCGACAGCGGTGGTGGTGGGTGTGGGCGCAGAGCGGGGCATCGGCGCCGCGGTGTGCCGGCGATTTGCGGCGGGCGGATACCACGTGCTCGTGGCGGGCCGCACGGCTTCCAAGATTGATCAGGTGGTCAGCCGCATCCGTACCACGGGGGGCAGCGCCCAGAGCGTCGTGATCGACGCCACCTCCGAGGCCGATGTCGAGCGGCTCTTCAATCTGGCGATGGCGCCCGGCGAAGGACGCGAGCCGGCTGATGCGGTCGTCTTCAATGCGGGCAACAACCAGATCATCGACTTCCGCTCGCTGACAGTTGAACAGTTCGAGAGCTTCTGGCGTGTGGGCTGCTTGGGTGGCTTTATCGTCGGGCGCGAGGCGGCACGGCGCATGGCACCGCTCGGGCGGGGAACCGTGATCTTCACCGGTGCCTCGGGCAGCCTCCGAGGCAAGCCTGGATTCGCACATTTCGCAGCCGCCAAGGCTGGGCTGCGCATGATTTCGCAAAGCATGGCCCGCGAGTTCGGCCCGCAAGGTCTGCATGTGGCGCACGTGCTGATCGATGGCGGCGTCAACGGCGAGCGGCTGCGCCAGGCCATCCCCGGCATGGTCGAGCAGCGCGGCGAAGACGGCCTGCTCGATGTCGACGCGATTGCAGAGACCTACTGGCATCTGCACAAGCAGCCGAACACGGCCTGGGCGCAGGAAATCGATCTGCGCCCCTACAAGGAGTTGTTCTGACGCGCTGCGCAGACAGCGCGCGCAACCGTGGACATGACGGGGCAGGCTTGGCACTCGCCCACCCGCTTTGACATGTTCCTCATCGCCCATCCCACAGGAGACCCCCATGAAACTCATCAATTCCTTCGGCCCGAATCCGCGCATGGTGCGGATGTTCCTGCTCGAGAAGAACATCACGCTGCCACTTGTCAACATCGACATCCTCGCAGGTGAGAACCGTCAAAGCGCGTACACGCAAAAGAACCCCACCAGCCAGACACCCAGCCTGGAGCTTGACGACGGCCGCGTGATTGCCGAGACGGTGGTCATCTGCGAATACCTGGAAGAGCTGCACCCCACGCCGGCGCTGATCGGCACCACATCGGTTGAGCGCGCCGAGGCACGCATGGCTCTGCGGCGCATGGAACTCAATGCCTGCGAATACCTGTACAACGGTTTCCGCTTCGGCGCAGGGCTGGAGTTGTTCAAGGACCGCATACGCTGCCTGCCTGACGCCGTCGAAGGTCTGCACGCCAAGGGCGCCGATGGCCTGAAGCTCGCCGACACGCTGCTCAAGGGCCAGACCTTCCTCTGCGGTAACCGCCTCACGATCGGCGATCTGGTGCTGTACTGCTGCATCGACTTCTGCGCGTCGGCCGGGTTCAAGGTCGCCCCTGAGCTGACCAACCTGCACGCCTGGTTCGAGCGGATCAACAGCCGACCCAGCGCGACCGCGTCGCTGTCGTCCAACTGGAGCGAGATCGGTCTGCGCGGCTGAGAACCTGGCTGCCGAGAACCCGCCCGCCGGTCCGAACCAAAGGGCACTGCGCCACCCACTGGGTGGCGTTTTTCATGGTGAGGATCGAACAGTGCCAAATCTTGGGCGCCGTCCCTGTAAGTTTGATCACGGCCGGATCGACAAATTGTGCAAGCGTTGCCACAGGCCCGACGCGGGTCGCCAGCGCGGTATCGCATCCACCTTCACGCTTCAGGAGTCACGTCAATGACAAAGTTGGTCCTCTCCGCCGCCGCCGCGGCCTCCGCCATGTTGGCCGCAAGCGCCTACGCGCAGTCGCCTGCGGCCACGCCGGTCGATCCGAACACCTTCCTGAATCAGTTCGAGTCCACCTTCGGCAAGTTTGAGGGCTTTCGACGCTCTGGCGCCAAGGGTGTCTGCGCCGTGGGCGAATTCGTCGGCACGGCGGACGCGCGTGCGCTGTCCACGTCCTCGGCCTTCAGCGGAAAGCCAGTACCGGTGGTAGTGCGCTTCTCGGTGGGTGGCGCCAATCCGAAGGCGCCCGACAACGCCAAGTCCCAGCGCAACCTCGCACTGCAGTTCGACCTGCCGGGTGGCGAGGTATGGCAGATGGGCAACATCTCGGCGCCGGTGTTCGGTGCGTCATCACCGCAGCAGTTCTTCGGTCGCCTGGCGTCGCTCCAGCCCGACCCCGCCACCAAGGCGGCCGACCCTGCCAAGGTCAAGGCCTTTGCCGATGCCAACCCCGAGGTGTTGCTGCAGGGCAAGTACTTCGCGTCGCAGCCGGTCCCGGCCAGTTTCGGCTCGGTCAACTATTGGGGTGTGCATGCTTTCGGCTTCGTCAACGCCAGCGGCAACAAGCAGTTCGGCAAGTGGATCTTCGAACCCGTTGGCGGCCTTCAGGGGCTGACCGACGACGAGGCCAAGGCCAAGGGACCGGCCTTCCTGTTCGACGACCTGCGCCAGCGGGTGAAGGATGGCCAGGTCGCCTTCAACTTCAACCTGGAACTGGCCGAGCCCAATGACAAGATCGACAGCGCCACGGTGCCGCTGCCGGAGGGTCGCAAAAAGGTCAATCTGGGCTTGCTGAAGATCACCTCGGTGTCCGAGGACGGCGCTGGCCCCTGCCTCACGATCACCTACAACCCGATGGTGTTGCCAAAAGGCATTGAGCCATCGGCCGACCCGATGCTTGCTGCTCGCGCAGCGCCCTACGCCGTCGGCCTCGGCCGCCGCCTGACGGAAGGCGCCAAGCAGCAGTAGCGCGCGGAGAAGTCCCTGCCCGACACCGGACGGGGTCGGTTGCATTAGGTCACCGCTCGCGCGCTGTACGCACGAATCAAACGGCTGAGCATCGCCGCAGTACCGTGGCAGCAGGCGTGCCTTATCGTGGCCCTTTGACATTGAGGGTGGGCCACCATGAACAGTCACGTCGGCATCATCGGTACCGGTTCAGTGGGCACCAGCGTCGCACTTTCGACCCTGCTCTCGGGTGCGGTGAGCACCCTCTGGCTGCACGATCTGAACATGGTGCGCGCCGAGGGCGAGGCCATGGACCTGGCGCACGGCGCGGCCTACTACCCCGACTGCGTACTGCGCACTGCCGCTCTGGAAGAGATGCATCAGTGCGATGTGGTCGTGATCGCCGCTGGCCGCAACAGCCGCCCCGGCGAGACTCGCCTGGACTTGCTGCGAGACAACGCTCGCGTGGCCGCCGAGATTGGCCGAAGTCTGGTCGGCTACACAGGCACGGTGGTGATGGTGAGCAACCCGGTGGACGTGCTGACGCGGGTGTTGCAGCAGAGCAGCGGCCTGCCGCCGGAACGGGTGTTGGGCACCGGGACCATGCTCGACACGGCACGCTTGCGACAGGAGCTGGGGCGTGAACTAGGCCTGGCTACCCACTCGATTCATGCTCAGGTGGTGGGCGAACACGGCGACAGCGAGGTGGTGCTGTGGTCCAGCGCCCAGGTGGGCGGCTTGCCATTGCGCCAGTGGTCAGGCTGGTCGCCGGCCACCGAAGAGCGGCTGGCGCGCGGGGTGCGCGAAGCAGCCTATGAGGTCATTCGGCGCAAGGGTGTCACCAACCACGCGATCGGACTGGTGACGGCCAGCCTACTGAGCTGCTTGCTGCGCGGCGAGCACCGCGTGCTGACCGTGTCGCGTGTCCAAGTCGATGCTGCAGCACAGGCGCTGGGCCTGCAGGGCGTGGCGCTGTCGCTGCCGACCGTGGTGTCGGCGCAGGGCGGCACGCAGGTACTGCTGCCACAGATGGCCGAAGACGAGGCCGCCGCGCTGAGACATTCGGCGCAGGTGCTGCATCAGGCGGCGGGGTCGCTGATCTTCGCCGGCAACGCATTGAGCGGAATGCGCAGGTAAGAAACCCCGTTGTCGTCAGGCGGCGGTAGCTGCCCCGCGCGCACATTCACCTGGAGGGCCGGCAGGATGAGCGTTGGCACCTCCAGCGTCGCATCCCGAGCCTTGCGCATCGCGATGAACTGCTCCTCGGTGATGCCATCGCGCACATGGATGTTGTTCGCCCGCTGTGCGGCCACGGTCGTCTCCCAGTGCGGCGGCCGAGCTGTGGGCGGATAGTCGTGGCAGACGAACACGCGCGTGTCGCTCGGCAAGTCCAGGATGCGACGCATCGAACGGTAGAGGACGCGCGCATCTCCGCCGGGGAAATCGGCGCGGGCGCTGCCGACATCCGGCATGAACAGTGTGTCGCCGACGAACACCACGCCATCCACCAGATACGCCATGTCGGCAGGGGTGTGCCCCGGCACCAACAGCGCCGTCGCCTCGACGTCACCGATGCGGAAAGTTTCTCCGTCCCTGAAGAGGTGATCGAACTGGCTGCCATCCGGCAGGAAACTGCGTTCCAGGTTGTAGAGCTTCTTGAAGACTGCCTGCACCTGGCGGATGTTTTCGCCAATGGCAATGCACCCGCCCGCCTGTTGCTGGATGTAGTGGGCGCTGGAAAGGTGATCGGCGTGGGCGTGTGTTTCCAGAATCCACTGCACGGTCAGCGCTTGCGTGCGGATGTACTCGAGCATCCGGTCAGCCGACTCGGTTCGGGTGCGACCCGACTTGATGTCGAAGTCCAGCACGGGGTCGATGACAGCGGCCATCTTGGTCACGTTGTCCGAGATGACGTAGCTCACCGTCCAAGTGGCGGAATCGAAGAAGGGCTTGATGCTGGTCTTGGCGTTCATGGCACTCCGCTGCGAATTCAAACTATTGACTAATATTACATTTATTTGTATATTGTTTGCAAGTCTCCCGAAGTCATCGACTCATGCCCGCCCAAACACTCGACACCGACATCCTGCGCGCTGCCGCCGGACGCGCCGTGAGCACCCTCAAGGTGCTGGCCAATGAAGACCGCCTTCTACTGTTGTGCCAGCTTTCACAAGGAGAGTTGTGTGTCAGCGATCTGGAAGAGCAACTCGATATCCGCCAGCCGACCTTGTCGCAGCAACTGGGTGTGCTGCGCACCGAAGGCGTGGTCAACACACGCCGGGATGGCAAGAGAATTTTCTACAGCGTCGCCGACGCCACCCTGCTGCAGGTGCTCGCAGCGCTTTACAGCATCTACTGCCCGAAGAGGTGAGTCATGACCATCGACTGGAACTCATTCACACCCTGGACCGCACTGGCCGGAGGCGTTCTGATCGGCATCGCGGCAGCAATGTTCGTCCTGCTCAACGGGCGCATCGCAGGCATCAGCGGCGTGCTGGGCGGCTTGCTCAAACCGCACCGGGGAGACGTGGCATGGCGCGCGGCTTTTGTGAGTGGTCTTGTCGCAGCCCCCCTGCTCTACGCCGTGTCGTTCGGCCGCCCCGAGGCTCGAATCGATGCAAGCTACGGCGCGTTGGTCGTCGCTGGACTGCTGGTGGGGGTGGGCACGCGCTACGGCTCCGGTTGCACGAGCGGCCACGGGGTGTGCGGGCTCTCGCGCCTGTCGCCCCGGTCCCTCGTTGCAACCTGCACTTTCATGACCGCCGGCTTTGCGACGGTGTTTCTGATTCGCCACGTTCTGGCGCTCTGAGGAATCGCCATGGCTGCTTTCACCTCCTTGCTCGCCGGGCTCGTCTTCGGATTCGGGCTGCTCATCTCCGGCATGGCCGACCCGAACAAGGTCCTGGGTTTTCTGGACCTCGCCGGGCCCTGGGACCCGTCTCTCGCGCTGGTGATGGCAGGCGCCATCGCGGTGGGCGTGGTGGCCTTCGCTGTGGCGCGGCAGCGCACGGTGTCGTTCCTTGGGGCCGAGATGAAGATGCCTGCCGCCCGCCAGATCGACCAGCGGTTGATCCTCGGCAGCGTGCTCTTCGGCGTGGGCTGGGGCATCGCCGGCCTGTGCCCGGGCCCGGCGCTGGTGTCCCTGGGCACCGGTCAGGTCAAGGCGGTGGTGTTCGTTCTGGCCATGGTGACGGGGATGGTGGTGTTCGAATGGCTTGAGCACCGCCGACTGCATCGCGCGGCCACGGCGCGTTGAGAACATGATGGAGACTGTTTTCACCTGGGGCCTCGCCACGGCCACCGTGGTCATCGTGTTGGGGTATGAAGTCGCGCTGGCGTTCGCTCAGCGCCGACAGCCCGAGCGGCTCGCCCGCAGCGCCCACGCCGCGCTGCGTGAGGACTGGTTCGCAGCCATATCGGCTCAGCCAGGGTCGGAGATCCTCGCGGTACAGACGCTGCGAAATTCCCTGATGTCAGCCACGATGACGGCATCGACCGCCGTACTCGGTTTGATGGGGACGCTGACGCTCGCGGCCCCGTCCTTGCATGCCTCCTTCGGCGATGGCGTTTCAGGTTGGCCGAACTTCACGCCCCGGCTGGCCATGGAATTGACCGTGCTCGCCTTGTTGTTCGCCTCGCTGGTGTCATCGGTGATGGCAGTGCGGTACTACAACCATGCGGGCTTCATCGGCGGCATGCCGGTCGAGTCAGAGGCTCGCCAACGCTGGGCTACGGCAGGCACAGCCTACGTACGCAAAGCCGGCGTTTTGTACAGCTGGGGGCTGCGGCAACTGATTCTGATCGTGCCGATGGTCGCTTTCATCCTGCATCCACTCGCGGGGCTGGTGGGCGCGCTGGGCGTCGTTGCCGTGCTGCTGAACTTCGATCGATTCAGGCCGTGATGCGCTGACGGATCTTCGGCGCATGCTTTGACGCGCAGCGATCCTCGGCAGTGGGCCTTGTCGTTGGCGCGGGGCAAGAAAAAGCCCTCCACAAGGGAGGGCTCAGACTTGCTGGCGGGCCGGAGTCGCAAGCGAACCGCTCTCACCGTCGAATTCCCGTTAGCAGGGAAACATACAGGGAAATGATTGGGCCTTGCTGCCCCAGGCGCGCACGATTCAGGGCAGGTGGTCAAGCTGAGACGCGGCCACGCGGTCGCGGCCGCCGAGGATAGTCGCCCAGCCGCCATTGGTTTGATTGTTGTAACCACCGACCACCACGCTGTAGGTGGCGTTGGCGTAGTTGCCGGTGCCGCCGTAGACCGAGGCAAAGCTGCCAGCGCTGGTGTTGTTGATGCCGGTGATGATGGAGCCGACCCCAGAGAAGTTGGCGCCGACAGCAACGATCAGGTTGTGCGAGCCGGTACGCACGTCGGGGTTGGCGGTACCTTGGTTGCGTCCCTCGTTGTAACCGACGATCAGGTTGCCAAGGCCGTTGCTGGTCATTGTCCCGTTCAGGCCGTTACGGATGTAGACGTTGGCACCCGTGATCAGCACGTTGTTGCCACTGCGGCTGAAATGCACCAACTTGTCGCTGACCGGAGCCAGTCGGCTGTCCGAATACGACTTGGCACTTGCCAGCGCATTGCTCGCAGCGTTCAGAGCAAAGCTCTGCCCATCAGAAGAGGACTTGCCGATGGCAGTCTGCAACCCGGCGATCGTCGAATTCTGGGCAGTGATCTGGGCGCTGAGGGACTGGACCTGAGACGTCAGCAGGGTGTTGCTGGCGCGCAGGTCGGCGTTGCTCTGCCCCAGCTGTGCGACCAGCGCCTCCAGATCGGCCAGACGCTTGACGTAGTTGGTGGCGGGCTGGGCCAGGCTGGGTGCCGACCACACCATCAAGAAGGTGGCGGCCAGTGCGGCCAGGGCTTGGCGGATGACTTGGGTGTAGGTCATGGTGCGGCTCCGTTTGTGGGAAGAGGCTCAGTGGAATTCTGAGGCGTAGCGCCCGGAATATCCAGGCGTTGGAACCCGGCTTGCGATCCCCCGATTACGTCGTCTAGACTGGCATTGCGTCTGCAATGGGCCTTATCCCCTTGCACAAAATCTGTCCAAGAGGCACGTCATGACCCACTTCGCCAAGTCCCGCGCTGTAGCGCTTTCGTGCCTGCTCTCGCTGGCTGCTGTGGCGGCATCGGCAGCGCCGTCAACGCCAGCCATCGTGCTCGCGACCTCTGGCACCGAGTTCGAAAGCACGCCGTACACGCTTGGCTTTTCGTTCAGTGTGCAGTCGGCTGTTTCCTTGGATGCGCTGGGCGTGTGGGACAGGGATGCCGACGGCCTGGAAGCGCCGGGCGAGGTGGCGCTTTGGAAAGACGGCGATTCAAAGCCGCTGACTCTGGCCACGGTGGACAGCGGCACGACCGCAACGCTGCTTGGCGGCTTTCGCTGGGTCCCGGTGACGGCGTTGCTCCTGTCGCCAGGCCAGGTCTACGTGGTCGGCACCTTCCTGGACGGTGGTTGGGCCACCTCATTCGGTCTTGCCCAGGGCGGCAGCGCAGTGGTCGATGGACGTGTGGCGATCGTGGAGGACCGTTTCTCCACTGACTTCATGCTGACCTATCCGAACGACTCGAACAAGTCCGCTGGCGGCGCTTGGCTTGGCGCCAACCTGCAGATCAGCGCAGTACCTGAGCCGGAGCAGGCCGCCATGCTTGTTGCCGGCCTTGCTGCGATTGCACTGCTGGCGCGTCGGCGCCAAAGCTGATCGACTGCAGGGATTGGCATGGGCACCGGCCCGGTGCCTACTCGAAAGTCTCCGATTGGGCACACTCAATTCGCGACAGGGCAGAACGCAGAAAGACCCACTCTGACCCCTGTCGCTTCTCGTGCCGCTACTTTCAAGGCACCAAATCCCGCGAACAGCGCACACCCAACAGATCAGCCTTGTTGATGATGAACATAGTGCTGCCACCACCGCTTGAAAATTGATATGCCCAAGCGGCAGTGTCTCCGATGACTGCAGCCTGAGTTGAACTCCAGTAGATACCTGCCAGCTGAACCGCCCCGGATTTCGTGGAGGCCGACTGGTGTAGTCAGGTCACCACCCGGACTTCCTAGAGAGTGGTGGACGCACCGCCTTGTTGCCGATCGAATGTCGGGTACGTCACCTCGCTGTCCTTGCCAACCGCCACGACGCCCGAAGCAACCAGTTTGCCGAACGCGGCCTCGATCGAGGCGTCGCCGGTCTCCGCCACCAAGAGTGACTTGAGCAGGCGCCGCAATGCAGCTGGCTTCGTCGGTCGATTGCCTCCCAGCTTGCGAAGGCTCTCGGTGATCTTCTTGATCTCATCCGATGACACCGTCGATGGGCGAGCCAGTTGCAGCGGCAAGAGCGTCGGAGCGGATTTGGTTGCAACGCGGGGGGCCGATCCCCCTGCGACCTTGGCAGCGGTCGGGCTGGCTGGCTTCGCAATCAGCGTCTTTGCTGGCGCAGCTTTCTTCGCCGGAGCCGCCTTGGCCGTCGGTGCCTTCTTCACCGCGGGAGCGGGCGAGACCTTCTTAGCTGCTACCTTCTTGGCCGGCACCTGCTTGGCCGCTGGCTTCTTGGCGGCCGCAGCCTTCGGGGCTGGCGCCTTTTTGGCGACCACCTTCTTCGTTGCAGTCTCTTTCGCAGGCGGCTTGTTCGGGGCGTGTGACTGGCGTTGCACCGCGAACCCCATGCCTCGCGCGTGCTCCAGCATCGGCTCATAGCCCTTGTCGTTGGCCAATACGATCATCTTCGATGCCGGGTTGCGTGAGGCGATGTAGCCCACGTAGAAGGACAAGTGGAAGTCGAGCGCGTTCTTCCCGGTCTTGCTGATCGGCACGGCCGTCACGCCGACACCGAAGGACACGAATCGCTGCTCGACCTGGCGTTGCTGCGGCCCGTGAAAAACCCACACCTGGCCAGCATCCGGCACCATGTGCCGCAGCTCTTCTTCGCTGGGCTGCACGTTCTCATAGTCGATCAGGACATGGGTGCTGGGCACCGGCGCACGGCGCGGAGAGACCCGGGCCATCTGGCGCTTGGCCGGGTACTTCAAGGCATTGCGCGCCAGCTTGTCCCTGACCGCCTGGTCGACGTTGATCTCGCTGTGGTCTGCCACCTGCAGCAGATAGAGCAGCACGTCCGCCACCTCATCGGCGATGGCCTGCTTGGTCGCGGGGTCCTGGTGGGCAAGGCGTGACTGCTCGGGCGTCATCCACTGGAAGACCTCCGCCAGCTCGGCGGTCTCGACCATCAAGGCCGTCGAGAGGTTCTTCGGCGTGTGAAACGGCTGCCAGTCACGCTCGGCAGCGAAGTGGCGCAATTCAGCCTGCAACTCGGCAAGATTCATTCTGGCGTCCCTCTGGTTCTTCGTTGTCGCCCATCTTGCCAGCGTGGCGTCTGGCGCCCATGCCGGTCGCCCGACAATCGATGCGTGGCCCAAACCGATGACCAGCTGACCCTGTTCAACTTTAGCGAGCCAGTTGGCATGAGCGCCTGGAGTCCAATCGACGATCGGGTGATGGGTGGTATGTCGGTGAGCAAACTTCGCCACGATCCCGCCGGCCATGCTGTCTTCCAAGGCAAGGTGTCTCTGGAGGGGAACGGCGGCTTTGCCTCGGTTCGCTCCAGCCCAGGCCCAAGAGGCATGCGCGGAGCCGAGGCCTGCCTTGTCGAAATTCGCGGTGCCTCCAAGCGGTTCAAGCTAAGCCTGCTGACCCATGACGGCTTCGACGCCCTGAACTACCAGGCGAGCTTCGTACCCACTGGCAGCGACTGGCAGAGGATCCGCCTCCCCATCTCAGCCTTCCGTGCGACCTTTCGGGGTCGGGAGGTCACTGATGCACCCCAGCTCGACCCCGGCCTTATCCGCCAAGTCGGGCTGATGATCGCCGACCGCCAGACCGGCCCTTTCGCGCTCGACATCCGGCGGATAAGTCTGGCCTGAGCTCAGAGCGATGGGACGGCGGCATGAAAACCCAGATCGGATGCTGGAGGTCGGATCGAGTATTGCAGCGGTGGTCGAATCAAATTTCTAGCGTTATCGGCGATGGACCCCGATGGGCAAGACCAGCACACGGAGCTTCACTTCGCTGTCCTCCAGGGGGACTTCGACGTGCACCATGACCCAACAACTCTCCAAGATGGGCTACAACCGCCTCCTCAGGCCTGAAGCCGCTTCCACCTCGGCGCAAAACACTCATCAACCATGACGATTCCGGACTACCAGACGTGCATGCTGCCCTTCCTGAGCTTTCTCGAAGACGGAAGGGAGCGGCCACTGCGTGAGGCCGAGGAGGCCCTTGCTGCTCACTTCAATCTGACAGCAGCGGAGCGAGCGGAACTGTTACCCAGCGGGCAGCAGGGTATCTTCAAGAACCGAATCGGCTGGGCCCGCACCTACTTGAAGAAGGCTGGTCTGGTTGAGGCCACAAGGCGCGGGGTCTTCAAAATCACTGAGCGGGGGCTGACGACACTGTCTGCGAACCCCACGCGAATCGACGTCAAGTTCCTTGAGCGGTTTCCTGAGTTCGTGACGTTCCGTGATCTGCCTAGACCTGATCCCGCCGCCAATGCGGTGCCCGGGATGCCCCGAGCGGGCGAGGAGTCTCCTTCTAGCGCGACCCCTGAAGAGGCCATCGAACTGGCGTACCAAGGCCTCCGCGAGCAGCTTGCTCAGGAACTGTTGACGCGCATCCTGTCCTGTTCGCCCACATTCTTCGAACAACTGGTCGTCGAGTTGCTGGTGAAGATGGGCTACGGCGGCTCGCGGCGCGACGCCGGTGAGCGCATTGGGCAGACCGGCGATGGAGGCATCGACGGAATCATCAAGGAGGACCGCCTCGGCCTTGACACGATCTTCATTCAAGCCAAACGCTGGCAAGGTTCTGTGGGTCGACCGGAGATTCAGAAATTCGTCGGCGCCCTACAAGGGCAGCGCGCCAGGAAGGGCGTGTTCATCACGACATCCTCCTACACCGCCGATGCGATTGACTACACATCGCGCATCGACACGAAGGTGGTTCTCATCGATGGCAAGAGGTTGGCCGATCTCATGATTGACTTCGATGTCGGCGTAGCGGCCTCGGCCTCCTACGTGGTCAAGCGTGTCGACTCAGATTACTTTGAGGAAAGCTGAAGAGGGCCTTGGCGACGATCTCCTTGGAATTCAGCACCTGATGATCGCGCACCAGTGAATTCGGCGTCGCCCGCACGGTGCGAGGCTCAGGCAAGAAAAAGCCCTCCACAAGGGAGGGCCCAGACTTGCTGGCGGGCCGGAGTCTTTCCAACGATCGCCGGAAACACGCACCAATGCTTGCTGTAGATCGAATTCGAATCTACGCATGCCCCCGAACGTGCCCCCAGATTGCCGGGCTGCCCCAACTGCCTGTTCGGCAGCTCGGATCCAGCTGATCGGTTGGTCGCAGATTAGCGTTTCCGCTTACGAAATTGTTGCGGCTGGGCCACGGGCTTCGGAGATCGTGACAGTTCGTGCGTTGTGGCGAACTGAGCGGTCCACGGCATTCCCTTGATGTTCATGACGCCCTCCGCGACCCAAAGCGCGCCGTGTTGTGGATCCAATCGCTCTGCGTCAATGCCCCAGCCTGCGCTGCGGCCTGCCGCGCGAGGGATGCGTTGTCGGGCTGAGACACCGAGTTGGCTCGAGGTGCAATCGTCGCCGCAGCGTCAGGCAGAGAACCGTCCCGAGGCCTCGGCACGATCAACATGTCGCAGGCGGTCTCGGACAGCAAGCGGCTACTGACGCTGCCAAGAAGGAAGCCCCCCAAGGTCGAGCGCCCCTGCTTCCCGGCAACGATGAGGTCGGCACCCAATCGTTGGGCGTGACGCAACGTTGATCCCACAGCATGCCCGTATGCCAGCGTGAAGCTCATGAACGTGCAGTCCAGACCTAGGCCAGCGACCTGGCGACGCATACGTGCGTTTGTTGCTGCTTCTTCTATCAGTCGCGTTTGCCTGATGATGCGCGCGGGCACATCTGCATCGCGCAGCACGGCTTCGCGCTGCGAGTTGATGGCGTGAAACACCTGCAGGATGGCCTCGCCCTGCATCTGCGCCGCGATTCGGATGGCGGCATCCGATGCCGCCGAGAAGTCGATCGGCACCAACACCCGCCGGTAAGGTTGCTCAACAGGGGTGCGGACGATAAGAACTGGGCGTTTGCAGGTTCTCAGCAGGCGGTCCGCGGTTCCGTCGACCAGCAAACCACCGAGACGGCTGCGGCCCCGCCGCCCAAGGACCACCACGTCCGCGCGATCCGATGCTCGCAGCAGCATCTCAAATGGGTCGCCGACCACGACTTCGATCGTGGGAGCCACGTCGTACGCACCGGTGATCTCGACCGCCACACGCTGCAATGCGCCCCGCGCTTGGGCTGTCCTCAGGTCGACGTCGAGCGTGGGATAGAACCAGTCGCGCAGCGGCTTGCAGCCCGCCGCCTTGACAACGTGCAGGATGTCCAGGCGTGCACCGTGGTCGTGTGCCAGCAGCGCAGCGCGGCGCACCGCGTTGTTTCCGTCGACTGAGAAGTCGGTCGCCACCAGGAGGGATTTGATTGATGTCATCTGTGTTGTTCTCTTGAACCTTTGTGTTCCGAGAGACGCCAGGCGAGCGCGTACCTGCCGAGCGATGTGAATCGCTCTGTGGGAAATTCGGGCCCATTAGCGCCAGCAGCGAGATGTGCAGCTCCGAGGCTGCACGCGGCAGCTACGTCGCGTAGTCGCCGCTCGACTCGGGCTGGAAGAGGATGGCCGAGATCTCGGCCGCCTTCTCATCGCCGGCTGGGGTGGACCAGCGAGCCACGCTGCCGACTCGCAGACCGAGCAGCGCGTTGCCGACCGGTGATAGCACGGAGACGAATCCGATCGCCGGCTCGGCATCTGCGGGATAGCACAGTGTGAGCGTGTTTCGCTGGCCGCTCCGGTTGTCCTGCAGCACGACCTGCGAATACATCGTCACGACGTCCGGCCCCACTTCGCGCGATGGCACGAGGGCGGCGTTCTCCAGGATGTCTTCGATCGCGCCAGGATGGGCGGCTGATCCGTTACCGCGCGCATCGCGGCGAATCAGGTTCAGGAGACGGACATGGTCCAGTTCAGTGAGCGTACGCTCAAGAGCAACGACTTCCACGAGGCATTCCTTCAGTGGCAGGATGAGCGTCTGCCGATGGGCGACGCGCACCTACGCGCAGGCTTGGGGCCCGGCGATCTGAAGTTTGCGCAAATGGGGTGGAAGTGATCGCCGGGCCTAAGGATGTGCGGCCGGCTGACGGGTGTGAGTCCCCTTCCCGGCACGCGGCTGCGGAGTGCAAAGCGCCAAGGCAGCGCGAAAGGCCGCCTCGCAGAATGCACCGCCGAATGCGGACTTGGAATCAATGGGACTCATGGCGGTAGCTTATCGCCACTGACTTGATCGAGCAATTTTCCCGGGGGAAGTCGCACTGGAATGTAGGCGTATTGCATTGGCAAGTAGCGGCGCTCGTCGCTCAACGCATGTGGAGCATCAGCATGGATCGTCAGCGTCATGTAGCTCTCGACGATCTAGCAGGTAGCCTCATCGGGAGTGATATACCGCGTGCACATGCTGCGATCGTAGCCATCAAAGACGCGTGCGCTTTGGCCCTCGAGGTGCTGCGATCGTCACCGGGTACGAAGCCGGCCGCGGCGGCACCCAGTCGGGCTCATCGTCGGCGCCTGGTTCCCGCTCCCAGAGACTGCAACCGTTTTCAGGCTGAGATTTCGATGATGGGCACTTTGCATTCGCGCACAAAGTCGCCGGTGGCATCAAGCCATCGAACCAGCGGCAGTGCCAGCAAGGCCGCGGGGTGTCGGTTCCGGCGAAGTACATGGCCCGATCTTGTCGGGTCGGTGGCTCAAGAGGTGAGCTTGCCTCGCGGCACACCCCTAGATCAAGATCATCCGCGCGGCGCCACTCGAATAGTCGTTGGCGCTCCGATTTAGCGCAGAGTTAGGCCTTACTGCAGCGAGCTGAGGGTGTGGGTTACTTCTTGCCCGCGTACTTTGCGGCGTCAAAACCGCTCACATCAAACTCGAACACGGGGGCCCCTTCTTGATAGACATTCATCGAGAGACGAACGATCTTTGCTTTGCTCAACTTGCTCGTAAAGCGATCGTAGTTTCGAACGAACACGGTGTCAGAGCTGTTGTCTTCCGGGCCAATAGCTGAGAACCGCTCAGGCTTTCCATCATCGAACCTGATGAGAACGTCACAGTCCTCGTATGAACGGCAAAGAAGTTGCCCTCGCTCAATAGAGAAGATGACGTCGCGACCGTACTTCGGATCCGTTCGCAGAACCAGGCGACCACGCTGCGCGCCTGAATACGGTGAATCAAAGTTGACTGTATTGGTACTGAGCACGTATGCATGGCGTGTCGTTCCGCCGGTCATTTTGTCCTCGCGCGCCTCGTAAGACCACTGCTGTCCCGTCGGCTCCGGAGTAGGTTCTGGCGCGGCGGCTTGGGGTGGCGCGGCTGGCTTCTGTGGCTCGGGCAGCGTGGCCTGCGCCAGCGGTTTAGCTCGTTCGGCCGCCAGTTCAGCTTCGAGTTGGGCGATGCGTTTCTTTGCCGCTGCCAATTCGGACTGGTCACTGCAGCCCGATGCAAGTGCGCAGACCATTGCAGTAGCTATGGCGGTGTAACTGCGCATCATGTCTTGGCTCGTTTCCGTGGAGGGGCCGCGTCGTCTGAATTGTGCGGCATCAAATTCGTGTGAAAACCGGCATGCATTGGCGCGAGTCTGCCAGCCGCTTTAAGCTGAGGCAACGGTGGCATCGAATCCAGCAGGTAAGCGTGCAACCAACACGAGACAGGCAGGGGCACATCCGGGGGCAACCCGCCGCCTCACAGCGGGCGCCGCGAGCACCAGCGCTCCCTACCGTCGATGATCACGCAGCCTGGGAGTCATGAGTACCCCTTTTTTGGCTGGCTCGGTACCGGCTCTGGCCGCAGATCCGCAGTGCTCTCCGCCCATCGCTGGGTGTCGCCGTGGAAGTCGAGCGCGATCTCGCCGAGCCGGCCCTGGCGGTTCTTGTCGATGCCGAGCCCAACGATGCGACGGCCCTCGCCTTCGAACTCGCGCACCGGCCACAGGAACATCACGACGTCGGCGTCCTGCTCGATCGCACCGGAGTCGCGCAGATCCGAGAGGTTCGGCCGCTTGTTCAGCCGCTTTTCAACCTCGCGATTGAGCTGCGATAGCGCGATCACTGCGATGCCCAGATCCTTGGCCAGGGCCTTCAGGCCGCGGCTCAGTTCCTCGATCTCGGCATTCCGATTGCCATCGCGCCGGCTGCCTGCGCAGAGCTGCAGGTAGTCCAGCACCAGGACCTTCAGGCCCTTGATCGACTTCGCTTTGATGCGGATGTCGCTCAGGGTCAGACCTGGCTGATCGTCGACGTAGAGCGGCAGGCGCGCCAAGGCTTCCATCGCCTCGGTGGCCCGCGTCCAGTGCTCGTGCTTCATCTTTCCGGACAGGAGGGCGCTGTAGCTCAGGCGACCAGCGCAGGCCACACCCCTATCTGCGATCTCGTGATCGCCCATCTCCAGGCTCAGGAACAAAGTCGGCAATCCGTCTCTGGCGAAGCCGTTCGCCAGGAACTGCGAAAACGACGACTTGCCCATACCTGGCCTGGCGCCGATCAGATACAGGCCGCCAGCATGAGGGCCTCCGTTCAAGCATGCATTGAGCGCCGGGATGGGGGTCGGCCATCCAGCGACTGCGGTTCCATCGGAGAGCGCGGTGTAGTGGTCAATCCGCTCGATCGCGATCTCACTGATCGACCGCGGCATCTTGCGCACCTGGCCGCGCTGCAGGTTGTTGAGCGTCGTGGTGGCCTGGTCGAGGATTTCAGACACCGCCCTGCCCTGCGGATTGAACGCGCTGGTGATGATCTCGTCGCCGGCCGACACCACGGTGCGTAGAACCGCCCGCTCGCGCACGATCTCGGCATAGCGCCGCATGTTGGCCGCGCTCGGCACGCTTTGCGCCAGCGAGTTCAGGTACCGCATGCCGCCGCAGTCGTCGCCCTTGCCGGTGCGCTGCAGCTGCTCGAACACCGTGATCACGTCGGCCGGCTTGTTGGCGTTGATCAGCGCGACGATGGCGGCGTAGATCTCGCGGTGCTCGTGGCGGTAGAAGTCGCGCTCAGTCAGGAGGTCAGCGGCGCGATCCCAGGCTCGGTTGTCGAGCAGCAGGCCACCGAGAACCGACTGCTCGGCCTCGAGGCTGTGAGGCGGCACGCGCAGGCTTGCAACCTCTTCGTCGGTTCGCGCGTTCATGCGGCCACCTCGGTTTTCTCGATGACGTGGCGCATGCCGCGCTCGGTGAGCAGGAAGTCGAAGTCGGCACGCCAGTTCGCGTGGACCCCCGATCGCTCGCCGCGGCCCATGAGGAAGTCGTTGCCGCTGGCGTGGGCGAAGTAGCCGCCGATCCACGCCAGCGCCTCCTCGGCGGTTGTGGCACGGCGCTCGCCGGTCTCCTTGGTGCTGCTGAGCACCCAGCCCCACCACTTGCGCATGGCTCGCTGTCTTGCCTCGGTCGTGAGCTTGACTCGTGGCAGTTCCGGCAGCTTCTCGTGGTACCGGTCGACGATGGATTGGTAGGGGCACGGGATGGTCGGCCGTGGCGACGAGACCGAAGGTCTCTTCTCTTTCTCCTGTTCCTGTTCCTGTTCCTGTTCCTGTTCCTGTTCCTGTTTCGCCAAATCATTTGGCATAGCCTTCTCGAAAGGCTTTCCGCAAGCCTCATCGAAAGCCTTCCCGAAAGGCTCGGAAAGCCCGTACAGCGCGGCTCTCAGGCATTCGGCTGCCCGCTCGCGCAGGTCACTTTCGGGTAACAAGGCCCAGGTCTGTCGCCACGAAAGCACCACGTTCGGGTTCTGTGGCATGTTGTGGTGGATGGCCTTCGGGATGAACCACAGACGGGTCTTCGGATCGAACTCTGCGAGCCCTTCGCGCAAGACTTCGTCGAAGGCTTTGCCAAAGTCTTCGTTGTCCCAGCCGAGGCTTTCCGCCAGTGCCGCGCGACCGGCGACGAATACACCGGGGATGGGTCCGGTGTGCGGTCCGGAGAGCGCGTAGATCCACAGTGCCTGGCCGGAGGGTTGCATCGGGGACAGGCGCATGAAGCGCTCGTCGCCCCACATGCGCACTGACATGCGGCGATAGATGCCTTCTCGGGTTGCGGCCGCCATCAGCGCCCCCTCCCCGCCGCCAGCCGCGCCGTCACGGTGCGGTAGTGCCGATGCCAGCGTGCGCAGGCCAGGCAGAGCACGCCAGGCGTGAGGCCGCACACGCACGGCTGCAACAGCGCATGTGTGCGGCCCGCCCGGGTGCCACGGCGGCTGGGTGAGGATCGGCGCACGGTCATGCGGCTGGCGCTCCGATCAGCGTCAGGAAGCGTTCGACCTCGTCGACGCCAGCCATGTGGCGGGTCATCGCGCCCTGCACTGCGACGTACAGCGGGTCGCCGTGATCGTCCTCAGTGACGTGGAGCGCGACTCCCCTCAATGCCGCCCTGGCGACGGCATTGGCCTTCCACTTCTCGACCTGCGGCGAGCACGCTTGTGCGGCGGCCTGCATGGTCAGGCTCCGGCCAGCGCTGGTTCGGAATTCCCGGCAATGATCGGCGCGTACTGCTTGCGCTTCTCGTGCAGCTGCTTGACGAGCTCACGGATCTGGTCGTCGCTCCAGCCGGCAATGCGCGCTGAAATGATGGCCGTGCACTCGTGCTCTGGCCACCCGACACATCTGCTCGAGATTAAAAAAGGCGTTGTGTACAGGCCCCTCTTGATCTTGTTGTAGCGGCCGGTCTTGCAGTCTCCGTCCAGCTCGAGGGACTGTTTCAGTCGGAGGATTTTTGGTGGCATGTTGGCGTCTCCCGCTCAAGAGAGGCCAGAAGACATTTCTGGGCCTCCTTGAACGTGACGCCATGGTGCGAATTGCCCCTCTGGGTGGCTATTTGGGAACCGGATCTATTTTTCCTGCGTTCTCCTCTTGACTTTTCAGCTCTTTGATAATTTCTACTTCAGACTCGGACTCCAACCCAGCGTTTGCACAAAGCGTCTTGCAGGTATCGAGCAGTTCGTTGGTATGCCCTGTAGGGAGCTCCTCAGCACCAAACTCGCGCCACGCACAAATCGCCAAGTAGCGGGGCCAGAAAGCCTTTTCGCGGCCTCCCTTTGGCCGCCTCGGATATCGGTCCGTGACAACCCTCTTGAGGTGGGCATTCAGGGCGTCCAGACTCGATTTAACGCTTTCGACATCAGGCTCGATGGTCAACAGGTAGTAGCCGGCAGCGGGCTCGCGCTGAAGCGATCGCACCTTCCTCATAAGGTGGTCGGAAGCGTCGCGAATTGCTTCGATCTGACGATGATGGTCGGTAGACGGTGTCACCGAGTCGGAACTGCGGTTCTTGACGAAGAATGCAAAGCCCGCAAGCCGCTCTCTGCCGACGCGCGAGAGGACTTTTGGCAGATCCTTCGAGACCTTCTTTACAAAAGCAAGGCGATCGCGCTCGTAGCTGGCGTAATCTGGATCGCGAGCCTTCAATTCGTCGATCGCTTCAAGCGCGAGCCGATGCAACCTCTCTCGTTCTTCCCGCCAAGTACGGCCCTCCGCCTTGAGCCAATCGGCGAACCAGTTGAGCGCGTCGCCGACCTTTTTTTCATCGACCGCCGAGTGCTCGTTCAGCGCAATGATCCCGCCATAGCGATCTCGGAAAAGGAAGCCTTCTCCAGCGCGCTCGAATAGCCCGTCATGGGTTTCATAAAACGGCTCGTCGAGAAGCAGCTCGGCGTAGCTGGTATCGACCCATGAAACACCACGCTCGGTCGCATACACATGGGCTGCGGCATGAACGGTCTCTCTCTCGGGACGCCTGATTCGGACTGTCGCTCCTGTCCAATCGGCGAAGATCGCGTTGAGTTGGTCGCGTGTGAACTCCTCCCTCGCCTGCTTCTTCACTCGAGCTCCCGTCGAATCCGCTCCCTCACCCTCTCCCGCTCTTCCAGCCAGGTGCGGCCCTCGGATCGAAGCCACTCGAACTCAAACCAGGTGATCGAGCTGCCAACGTCGGGGTATGCGCGTGGATCGAACGGAACCACCGTCATTTCGCGCCCGTCGGTGGTCGACATCGTGAATCCGTCGCCAGCCGCAACGAACACGCCTTCTCGGCAGCGCATCGCTGGCGACCCTGCTCCATACGGGTCTGCGTAGCTGGGCTCGACCCAACAGAATCCGCGGCGGGTGGGGAAGACGTGGGCGGCCGGGCGCACGTTCTCACTACCACCCACGACGTCAGTGACGATCGCTCCCCGCCACGAGGCGAATGTCGCCTCGAGCGGGTGCGGTTTCTTTGCCCTACCGATGAGCCATCTCCCGATGGCCGAACACAGCTTCCTGCAGGCGCTCGACGAGGTCGCCGGCGCCGCCTGCATCGCCCAGCAGCGTCATCGCAGCGTCGTTCATCTGGCGGATCCGGCCGAGCAGTCCGAGCATCGCGTCGGGCTCGATCGTTCCGTCATCGGCCTGGCGCTGCAGGATCGGCAGCAATGCATCGACCTGATGCAGGGCCTTCAGTGCAAGGTCTCTTCGGACCGGGATGAGTGCTGTGTCAGCCATTGCGAGCCTCCTCGTGTTCCACCGTATCGCGAATGCCCAAAGACGATCGCAGGCTACTGAAATCACCATCAATCTCGCACCACAGATCGTCGGACAGCGCCGCGATCATGGATAGCAATTGCTTCTCGGGCGTAAAGCCTGGCTTGTCGCAAAGCGCGTGAGGCACCGCTGTCTCCGACGCCTCGCGAGGTGCTCCCTCCATCAAAGCAACGACTCCCGAGCACATCGCTCGGATCTGATTTGTCGCGGCATCGATCCGCTCCCAGGACTCTTCAAGGCGCTCGGTAATCAACCTTCTTGCCGCTGCGTTGGCGTGAACTACAGTTTCAGTAGCCATGATGTGCGTTTCCTTTCACGGTGTGCACGTTGTGGTTAGGGTCGGTTGCTGTTCCACCAGCTTCCGGCCCGCTTTGCCTCAGTTCCGCTGAGGCGCCGGCATCACTCTGTCGGTTCGGGTTCTTTGGCCTTGTCGATACGGTCTCGAACCCACTTCGGGCCACCGAGGCGCCCCAGCTTCTCCTTCTGCGGAACGGTCACCCGGATCGTCACGGGGACCGTGTCCAGACCCTGTTCGATGGGTGGTCGCCCTCGCTTGCGATCTGGTGACTGTTTCGGTGAATTCATGCGAATACTGTAATCGTTTAATGTGGACAGATCAACTCTTTTTGTATTCTTTTATTACGCCGCTTTGATCGGGATCACCTGCGCTCCCTGACGCAGGCTGTCGAGGTGGTCGGCGTACCACTGAACCATCTTGCGACGCTGCGGCAAGTAGGTCGCGAAGTTGTAGGCTGCCGAGATCTCGTCGCGCTCCATGTGCGCGAGCTGCAGCTCGATGTGCGCGTGGTCGAAACCCTGCTCGTGCAGGATGGTCGACGCGACGCCGCGGAAGCCGTGGCCAGTCATGCGGCCGGCGTAGCCCATTCGCTTCAGGGCGCCGAGGATCGTGTTGTTCGACATCGGCTTTTCGTGGTCCCGTTCGCCAGGGAACAGCAGGCCGGCTCGGCCTCGCAACTCGTGCAGGCACTTGAGGAGGTCGACGGCCTGGGTCGACAGCGGGACGACGTGCGGCGTCTTCATCTTCATGCGCGCGGCCGGAATGCGCCACTCGGCGGCCTCGAGGTCGAACTCTTCCCAGCGGGCACCGATCAGCTCGCCAGTGCGGACGAAGGTCAGCGCCATGAGCTGCAGCGCCATGCGTGTGAACGTCGAGCCCTGGTATGAGTGGATCTTGCGCAGCAGCTCCGGCATCTCCTTCGGCTCAAGCCGCGGGTAGTGCCCCTTCGTGCGTGATTTGAGCGCGGCGCCCGGGCGAACATCCTTCGCCGGGTTGCGCTGGATCAGGCCATGCGCGAGCGCGTGCTCGAAGATCTGCCCGCAGGTCTGCCAGGACCTCCGAGCGATGTCGAGCGCGCCTCGGGTCTCGATCTTCTTGGCCATCGCCAGCAGGTTCGGCGCGGTGATGTCGCCGATCGGCTTCGCTCCGATGGCTGGGAAAACATCGGCCTCGAGCCGGCGCAGCACGTACTCGGCATGCCGTGGCGACCTGGCCGGCGACCAGTTCGCGTGCCAGGCGCGAGCGACCGCCTCGAAGGTGGTGCCCATCTTGAGCAGCTTCGAGGCCTTGTCGTCCTTTCGCGCCTGCGACGGATCCTGGCCAGCATCGAGCAGGTCGCGTGCTGCCTCGCGGCGTTTGCGGGCCGTCGCGAGCGTGACGTTGGGATAGACGCCGAGGCTGAGGCGCTTCTCCTTGCCGGCGTAGCGGTACTTCAGGCGCCAGTAGCGCGCGCCGGCTGGCGTGACTTCGAGGTAGAGACCTTGCGAATCAGTGAGTCGAAGGCAGGGCTTGTCTGCGGGGCAACGGGCGTTGCGGCAAGCGGTGTCAGTGAGGGGCATGGGGGCAACTTTCAAAAATCGGGGTTTTGCTCCCCGGTACATGCCCCCAACTGTGCCCCCGTTCTGCCGCGGCTGTCAAAGTACGTTCTTGGACGCCCTTGAACAGAAAAGCCCCGTAAACACTGGGTTTGCGGGGCTTCTTGTGGTCCTTTTTGAACCTCTTAGAACCTATCTCTGGCGGAGCCGGAGGGATTCGAACCCTCGATGCAGGTTTTGCCCACATACTCCCTTAGCAGGGGAGCACCTTCGGCCACTCGGTCACAGCTCCGCAGACATCAACTTTCGATTCTAGCTGCTCGCCGTCGGCTTCTCGGTCAAGCAGGCGCTTGTTCCAGATCGAATGCCTTGTGCAGCGCCCGCACGGCGAGTTCCATGTACTTCTCGTCGATGACGACGCTGGTCTTGATCTCGCTGGTGGTGATCATTTGAATGTTGATGCCCTCGTCACTGAGTGTGCTGAACATCTTGCTGGCCACGCCCACATGCGAGCGCATGCCGATGCCGACGATGCTGACCTTGCAGATCTTGGTGTCGCCCGACAGCGTGGCCGCACCGGTCTTCGGCAGCACCGCCGACTTCAGCAGGTCCATCGTGCGCGCGTAGTCGTTGCGGTGCACGGTGAACGAGAAATCGGTCTTGCCGTCGTGCGACACGTTCTGGATGATCACGTCGACGTCAATGTTCGCGTCGGCCACCGGGCCGAGGATCTGGAAGGCGATGCCCGGCTTGTCCGGCACGCCGATCAGGCTGATCTTGGCCTCGTCGCGGTTGAAGGCGATGCCCGATACGACGGCTTGTTCCATTTTTTCGTCCTCTTCGAAAGTGATCAGCGTGCCCGACTTCGCCTCTTCGGCGATGGCCATGTCCCACGGCGTGAAGCTCGACAGCACGCGCAGCGGAACGCGGTACTTGCCTGCAAATTCCACCGAACGGATCTGCAGCACCTTGGAGCCCAGGCTCGCCATCTCCAGCATCTCTTCGAAGCTGATGGTCTGCAGCCGCCGTGCCTCGGGCACGATGCGCGGATCGGTGGTGTAGACGCCGTCGACGTCGGTGTAGATCAGGCACTCGTCGGCCTTCAGCGCCGCCGCCACCGCCACGGCCGAGGTGTCGGAACCACCACGGCCCAGCGTGGTGATGTGGCCCTGCTCATCGACCCCCTGGAAACCGGTGATCACGACCACCTTGCCGGCGGCCAGATCGGCGCGCACGCGTTGGTCGTCGATGCTCTGGATGCGCGCCTTGGTGTAGGCCGAGTCGGTCTTGATCGGCACCTGCCAGCCCGCATAGCTGACCGAGGGAACGCCCTCTGCCTGCAAGGCGATGGCCAGCAGGCCGACCGACACCTGCTCACCGGTCGCGGCGATCAGATCGAGCTCGCGCATCAGCTCGGGCGAACTGCGCTCGGGCGACAACTCTTTCGCCAAGCCCAGCAAGCGATTTGTCTCGCCGCTCATCGCGGACGGAACGACCACCATCTGGTGACCAGCACGCACCCACTTGGCCACACGCTTGGCCACGTTGCGAATGCGCTCGGTGGACCCCATCGAGGTGCCGCCGTATTTGTGTACTGTCAGGGCCATGGGATTCAGTGCCTCGCAGCCGTTCGACGGCTGCGGCAGAGGTCGGGAAAGCCCTCTAGTTTACTAGGGCTGGTCTCAGGGGAGTTCGGAAACCGTCACTCTTGCCCGTGCGACTCCCAGTGCAGCGTCACCTGAGGCTGCCCGGGCAAGCCGATCACGCGTGCGTCGATCCCCAGGCCAGGTACGAAGATCAGTTGTCCGCCGCTGTAGACCAGCGGGCCAGCCCGCTGCCAGGCAGGCAGTTCGGCCGCCTGGAACTGCTTCTTCAGACTGCGTGCGGGCCGCCCGATGCCGGCCTGGAAGCGCTCTCCGCCCGATCGCTCGCGCAGCTCGATGTGTGCGAGCCAGGCCAAGGGCACACCTCCCTCCTTGACCCGTACAGCCCGCAGGTGCCCGCCCCAGCCGGGCAGGCGATAGGTTCCGGCACGGCAGATGCGCAGCGTCGATTCAGGCGGCAGCGCGGCCGGTGCAGTCAGGCGTGGGCCCTGCCACGTCAAATGCCCGCGGTAGCGCCGCAGCGATCCTCCGGCCAGAGGCCATGAGGCCGACCCGTCGCCCATCAATTCGTTGCTCAGCCGCGTGATCAGTGACGCGGGCGGTGCCGTGCCGGTCTGGCGGCGCAGCCAGGCGCGAAGGACATTGATCCTGCGCGCGACCGACAACGCCTGCAGCCCGGGCAACGACAAGCCGCTCGAGCTGGTGATTGCCAACAGGTCGTCAGCAGCCACTTCATCGAGGCAAGCGCTCGCCTGCTGAGCCCAGGTTGCGGCTGCAGCCAGTGCGAGCTCGGCATCGGGAAACGCACGTTCCAGCGCCGGCCAGACGCGGTGCCGCAGCCGGTTGCGGGCATAGCGTTCGTCGGTGTTGCTGTCGTCGTCGATGTAGGCGAGGCCCTGCGCTTGCACATAGGTCTCGATCGCGCTGCGAGGCTTGTCCAGCCACGGGCGTGCCCAGCGCAGGCCGTCCCGCTCGATGCTGCGGGGCATGCCCGACAAGCCCGCGACGCCAGCCGATCGCAGCGCCTGCAGGATCAGCGTCTCGGCCTGGTCGCCGCGGTGGTGCGCGAGCAACACCAGATCGGCCGCGTGGCGTTGGGCCAGACGCTTCAGCGCTGCATAGCGCTCGCGGCGCGCCCAGGCTTCGATGCTGTCGCCGCGTTGCGGTGGGCCGCTCAACCGGGCCACGTCAAACGAGATCGGCAGCCCGTCGTCAGCCCAGCGTGCACATTGATCGCGACAGTGCTGCTCCCACTGGTCGGCGTGCGCACTGAGGCGGTGGTTCACATGCAGCGCAACCACGTCCACGCCCAGATCACGCGCCGCGACGAGCGCGGCATGCACAAGCCCAGTGGAGTCGCGGCCGCCGCTGTAGGCAACCGCCACACGCAGGGACGGCGGCGTAGACGTCACGCGCCGCCGCCTCAGGGGTTCAACGATCGGTGGTGTCGGTGAAGCGACCGTAGGTCTGCAGACGCTCGTAGCGGCGTTGCAGCAATTCCTTCGGCTTCAGGTCGCTGACCTGGCGCAGCGCATCGTTGAGCGCGCGCTTGAGCTGCGCGGCCATGGCCTTGACGTCGCGGTGACCACCACCGACCGGCTCGTTGACGATCTTGTCGACCAGGCCCAGCGCCTTCAGGCGATGTGCGGTGATGCCGAGCTGCTCGGCCGCATCAGCAGCCCGCTCCGATGTCTTCCACAGAATCGACGCGCAACCTTCCGGCGAGATCACCGAATAGATCGAGTACTGCAGCATCAGCAACTGGTCGCCCACGCTGATGGCCAGCGCCCCCCCCGAGCCGCCCTCACCGATGATGGTGACGATGATCGGTACCTCGAGTTGCGCCATCTCGAAGATGTTGCGGCCAATGGCTTCGGACTGACCACGCTCTTCAGCGCCGATGCCGGGGTAAGCACCGGGTGTGTCGACGAAGGTGAAAATCGGCAGGCCGAATTTCTCGGCCAGCTTCATCAGGCGCAAGGCCTTGCGGTAGCCCTCGGGGCGCGACATGCCGAAGTTGCGCACGCCGCGCTCGCGGGTATCGCGGCCCTTCTGGTGGCCGATCACCATGCAGGCTTGGCCATTGAATCGCGCCAGGCCGCCGACGATGGACTGGTCGTCGGCGAAATGCCGGTCGCCGTGCAACTCCTGGAAATCGGTGAAGATTTCGTTGACGTAGTCCAGCGTGTAAGGCCGCTGCGGGTGTCGCGCGATCTGCGTCACCTGCCACGGGGTCAGGCTGGCGTAGATGTCCTTGGTGAGCTGCAGGCTCTTCTTGCTGAGGCGGTCGATCTCTTCGGAGATGTCGACCGCCGATTCGTTCTGCACGTAGCGCAGTTCGTCGATCTTGGTTTCGAGATCGGCCACTGGCTGCTCGAATTCGAGAAAGTGTCTTTTGCTCATCCGTGGTGCTGCTCGCGGTATCGGTTGGTAACGGAGACCAGACAGTTCAATAGTTTACCGGCGTCGGTTCAAGGCTACGCCAGATGTACCAGGTCGCAACCGAGCGGAATGGTGCCCAGGCATCGCCCACCTCGCGGGCCTCGGCGCGCGACACGGGCTCGCCGCTGAAGTAGTTGATGCTGATGCCCTTGATCAGGCCGGCATCGTCCAGCGGCAGCACGTTCGGACGGGCCAGGTGAAACATCAGGAACATCTCGGCCGTCCAGCGGCCGATCCCCCGGATCGCCACCAGTTCGTCGATGATGGCCTCGTCGTCCATTTCGGCCCACTGCCGCTCGTGCACGGAGCCCGTCGAGAAATGCTGCGCCAGGTCGTTCAGGTACTCGACCTTGCGTGCCGACAGGCCGGCTGCGCGCAGCTCGGTCGCCTGCAACTTCAGCACCCCAGCTGGCTGCAAATGAACAGTGCCACCGGGCACCACTGCCAGAAAGCGGTCCCACACCGTTTGTGCCGCCTTGACGGAGATCTGTTGGCTGACGATGGATCGCGCCAGCGTCGTGAAGGCGTCGCCGCGGCCCTTCAGGTGGCTGCTGCCGCACTTCGGGATCAACTTGCGCATCACCCGGTCGCGCTTGGCGAGGTGTTTGCAGGCGTCTTCCCAGTAAGCGGGAGGCGTGGTGGCAGTCGGCACGCTCAAGCCTTGACCCAGGTGGTGCCTTGGGGGGAATCCTTGAGCACGATGGACTGCGCCGCGAGTTCCTGTCGGATCTGATCGGCACGTGCGAAGTCGCGCGCCACCTTGGCGGCCTGGCGCTCGGCAATCAAGGCATCGATGCGCGCCTCGTCCAGCCCGCTGCCGGCCTGCAAGAAGGTTTGCGCAGGTTGCTGCAACAGACCGAGTACCGCACCAAGCGATTTCAGCAGCCTCGCGGCCTCCAGCGAACGGGTGCGATTGACCTCGCCCGCCAGATCGAACAGCACCGCCACGGCGCCAGGCGTGTTGAAGTCCTCGTTCATCTCGGCGCGGAAGGTCGCAGCCTGCGGTTGCGACCAGTCGATCGCAGGACTGGCGTCGCCGGCGAGATCGACACTCGCGAGCGCGGTGTAGATCCGCCTCAGTGCATGGCGGGCGTCGTCGAGGTTGGCGTCGCTGAAATTGAACGGGCTGCGGTAGTGGGTGCGCAACATGAAGAAGCGCACCGTCTCGCCGTCGTAGCGCTTGAGCACATCGCGGATGGTGAAGAAGTTGCCCAGCGACTTCGACATCTTCTCGTTGTCGACATTGAGGAAGCCGTTGTGCATCCAGACGTTGACGTACTTGTGGCCCGAGGCACCTTCGCTCTGCGCGATCTCGTTCTCGTGGTGCGGGAACTGGAGATCGAGGCCGCCGCCGTGGATGTCGAAATGCTCGCCGAGCAGCGCGCAACTCATCGCCGAGCATTCGATGTGCCAGCCCGGGCGGCCCGTGCCAAACGGGCTCTCCCACTTCGCGTCGGCGGGCTCGCTGTCCTTGGCGGCTTTCCAGAGCACGAAATCCAAAGGATCTTCCTTGCCGTCGAGCACCGCGACGCGCTCGCCAGCGCGCAGCTGATCGATGGACTTGCCGGACAAGCGCCCGTAGGCCGGAAACTTGCGCACCGCGTAGTTGACGTCGCCATTGGGCGATCGGTAAGCCAGACCTTTTTGTTCGAGCGTGCCGATCATCGTCAGCATCGCAGGCACATGTTCGGTGGCACGCGGCTCATGGGTGGGAGGCAGGATGCCGAGTGCGGCGACGTCTTCGTGCATCGCGATGGTCATCTCGTCGGTCAGCTGGCGGATGGGGATGTTGCGCTCGACCGCCCGCTTGATGATCTTGTCGTCGATGTCGGTGATGTTGCGCACGTAGGTGACGTCGTAACCCAGCTCACGCAACCAGCGGCAGGCCACATCGAAGGCCATCATGAAGCGCGCATGTCCGACGTGGCACAGGTCGTAGATCGTCATGCCGCAGACGTACATCCGCACTCGGTTGGCATCGATCGGGGTGAACACCTCTGTCTCGCGGGACAAGGAATTGAAGATGCGCAAGGTCATGAGCGAAGTCGAGGTGATCACGGCGCAGACGCACACCGCATCGAATTGCCACAGGGGGGAACGGGGCCGCGATTGTGCGGCCTGGCCGCATCGGCACGGATCAGGACCTGCACCTGAACCGACGGATTCCTGCAACAAGCAGCGCACCTACAATCGAGCGAAAGTCAGTATACCGGCGTGCCTGCGGACGATGCACCATGCACTCCGCGCGACACGCACCACCCCCTCGAAGCCTCTCTGTCCATGTCCCTCGTTCGACACCTGCAACTCGCATGCGCGACGCTGATCCTGTGGCTGTACGCTGGCATGGCCCACGCCGACGACGTGGCGAACATCACCCAGCTGTTCCGCTCCGGCCAGCAAGGCGAGGCGTTCACGCAGATCGATGCGCTGCTGGCTAACAAATCGGATCGCCCCGACCTGCGCATGCTCAAGGGCGTGTTGCTGGTCGATGCACGCCGCACCGATGAAGCGCTGGTGGTGTTTCAGCAATTGACCGAAGATTTCCCGGAAGTCCCTGAGCCCTACAACAACCTCGCGGTGCTCTACGCCGCGCGCGGCGATTTCGACAGAGCCCGTCAGGCCTTGGAAGGCGCCTTGCGCGCCAATCCCGGCTTCGCAACCGCTCACCAGAATCTGGGCGATGTCTATGCGCAACTGGCTCAGTTGTCCTACCAACGGGCGCTGAAGGCCGAGCCGACCAATGCGGAGATTCCTCCGCGACTGGCACTGCTGCGCAAGCTCAACGAGCCGGCGACGAGCAAATCGTCTCCCTGATCCCGGATCACCATTTTCGAGAGGTACTTCATGCGTTCGAGATTTCTCGCTGGCATCGCTGCAGCCGTGTTGACGGTCACGGCAACCACGACGGCGCTGGCACAGAAAGTAAGCATCAACACCAGCCTCGGGGACATCATCGTCGAACTCAACGCCGCAAAGGCGCCGAAGACGGTCGACAACTTCCTGCAGTACGTGAAGTCTGGTCAATACGACGGCACCGTGTTTCACCGGGTGATCGAGAACTTCATGATCCAGGGCGGTGGCTTCTCGCCGGAGCTCAAGGAGAAAGCGACACGCGCGCCGATCCCGCTGGAGTCACGCAACGGCCTGAGCAACAGCCGCGGCACGCTCGCCATGGCGCGCACCTCGGATCCCAATTCCGCCACCGCGCAGTTCTTCATCAACGTGCAAGACAACGGCTTCCTCGACGCTGCACGCTCGCCTGACGGCAACGGCTATGCCGTGTTCGGCAAGGTCATCTCCGGCATGGAGGTGATTGACCGCATACGGGCAGTGCCCACCGGCAATCGTGGCCCCTACCAGAATGTGCCGCTGCAGCCAGTGACCATCCTCAAGGCCACTGTTACGCCCTGACACGCTCCGCGGGCGCCTGTTTTCAACCTCAATCAAACGAACCTACACCATGGCAACCCAAGTAGAACTGCACACATCGCACGGACTGATCCGCATCGAACTGGACGACGCAAAGGCGCCTCTCAGCGTCGCCAATTTCCTTGCCTACGTGCGCAAGGGCTTCTATGACGGCACCATCTTCCACCGCGTGATCAAGGGTTTCATGATCCAGGGCGGTGGCTTCGAACCCGGCATGGGACAGAAGTCGACAGATGCGCCGATCAAGAACGAGGCCAACAATGGGCTGAAGAACCAGCGCTACACGCTGGCGATGGCGCGCACCTCCGATCCGCATTCGGCCACGGGCCAGTTCTTCATCAACGCCAACGACAACGAGTTCCTGAACTTCAAAGCCGAGACGGGCAGCGGCTGGGGCTATGCGGTCTTCGGGAAGGTGGTCGCCGGCACCGAAGTGGTGGACGCGATCGAGAGCGTGAAGACCGGCCGCAAGGGCTTCCATGACGACGTGCCGAACGACGATGTCGTGATCGTCAAGGCCGTGGTGGTTTGAGCGCGTGACGACAGACGGCCCGCTTGCATTGCCCACGTTCTGGGAGATGCAGGCCTCGGCCGAATGGCGCACGATCGACTTCATCAGCGATCTGCACCTGGCCGAGGACACACCACGCACCTTCGACGCATTCGCGTCGTTCCTGCGACACACGCGCGCCGACGCGGTCTTCATCCTCGGTGACCTGTTCGAGGTCTGGGTTGGCGACGACGCGCGACACGAGGGTTTCGAAGCCCGGTGCGCCGAGGTGCTGTGCGAGGCCAGCACGCGTTGTGCCCTGGGCTTCATGGTCGGCAACCGCGACTTCCTCGTCGGCGCCGACATGCTGAAGGCCTGCGGCGTGCTCGCGCTCGCCGACCCGACGGTGATGGTGGCCTTCGGTGAGCACGTGATGCTCACGCACGGCGATGCGCTGTGTCTCGCCGATGTGCCCTACCAGCGCTTTCGCGCGATGGTGCGCAATCCAGCCTGGCGACGTGATTTCCTGGCGCGTCCGCTGGCCGAACGACGCCGCGCGGCGCGCGAAGTGCGCGACGAAAGCGAGCGGCGACGGCGTGAACAGATGGCCGGCCTCGACGCCGACATCGACGTGGCCACGGCCGTGCGCTGGATGCACGAAGCCGGGACGACGACGTTGATCCACGGGCACACACACCGGCCTGGAACCGACGCCTTGGCACCCGGCTTCATCCGCCATGTGCTCAGCGACTGGGACCTCGACCAGGACGCAGCCGCTCCGCGGGCCGAGGTGCTGCGCTGGACTGCGGCCGGACTCAAGCGCTTGTCACTGGCGCAAGCCACCGAGCGCTGAGGGTGCTCGCCAGGGCGCGTGCCGCGTGGCGGCGCTGGCATGAAGATCGGGCTTGCCGCCGGCACGCGATCCCTGAATCGCTGTGGCAGCTGACGCTGGCACGCTATCCCTTCCTGCGTTGGCGATCGGCTGAGCAGCTGGATCGGTTGCGGCGGCTTGCCACCTTGTTCCTGGCGCGCAAGGAGTTCAGCGGCGCGCACGGCCTGGTCGTCACCGACGAGATGGCCGTGGCAGTGGCAGCGCAGGCGGTGCTGCCCATCCTGAGCCTCGATGGCGGCCTCAACCTGTATGACGGGTTCATCGGCATCGTGCTGCACGACGACCTGGTCGTTGCGCCTCGCGAGGTGATGGACGACGACGGTGTCGTGCACGAGTTCGATGAAGAACTGGCAGGTGAGGCCATGCAGGATGGCCCGGTGATGCTGTCGTGGCGCGATGTGCAGGCCGCGTCTGGCGAATCGGGGCCGACCGACTGGGCCTACAACGTGACGATCCATGAATTCGCGCAT
This sequence comes from Burkholderiales bacterium PBB1, assembly GCA_002255905.1. GTDB lineage: Bacteria > Pseudomonadota > Gammaproteobacteria > Burkholderiales > Burkholderiaceae_C > PBB1. Next base: position 156,765 of record NKIN01000002.1, on the reverse strand, counting down.
GTCATCGACATGTCCAATGGCGTGGCGGACGGAGTCCCGCCGTTGGCCGACCGCAATGCGCGACAACACTGGCAAGAGGTGATGCAGACAGCGTATGACGGCTTTCGCGAACGGGCCGAAGCGCAACACTCGACGTCGATCGACCCGTACGCCGCCGAGTCGATGGCGGAGTTTTTTGCGGTGAGCGTCGAGACTTTTTACGTGCAGCCCCTGGAGCTGCAGCGCGAATCGCCACAGGTCTACCGCCTGTTCGCCGACTACTTCCAGGAGGATCCGGCGGCACGCTCAGCCGAGTGATTCGCCACCGGCACGAAAAAGCCGGGGCGTCTTGCGACCACCCCGGCTAGTTGCGATCTTGAAAACGAGGTCAGGCGGTCGCCGACTCCGCTTTCGGCTTGTCGCTCTTTTTTGCCGGCTGGATGTCCAGCGAGATCTTGCTGTCGGCATCGATGTCCACCGTCAGACGACCACCATCGACCAGGCGGCCGAACAGAAGTTCGTCGGCCAGTGCACGGCGTATCGTGTCCTGGATCAAGCGCTGCATCGGGCGCGCCCCCATCAACGGATCGAAGCCGTTCTTGGCCAGGTGCTTGCGCAGCGCATCGGTGAAGGTGACATCGACCTTCTTCTCGGCCAGCTGGCTTTCGAGTTGCAGCAAGAACTTGTCGACCACACGCAGGATGATGTCTTCGTCCAGCGCCCGGAAGCTGACCACGGCGTCGAGCCGGTTTCGGAATTCGGGCGTGAACATCCGCTTCACATCGGCCATCTCATCGCCACGCTCGCGCGGGTTGGTGAAGCCGATCGTCGCCTTGTTCATGATCTCGGCGCCCGCGTTCGTGGTCATCACGATGATCACGTTGCGGAAATCGGCCTTGCGACCGTTGTTGTCCGTCAGGGTGCCGTGATCCATGACCTGCAGCAGCACGTTGAACACATCCGGGTGGGCCTTTTCGATCTCGTCGAGCAGCAACACGCAGTGCGGCTTCTTGGTCACGGCTTCGGTCAGCAGACCGCCCTGGTCGAACCCGACATAGCCCGGAGGCGCACCGATGAGCCGACTGACCGCATGGCGCTCCATGTACTCGCTCATGTCGAAGCGGATCAGGTCGATGCCGAGGATGAAGGCCAGTTGCTTCGCCACCTCGGTCTTGCCCACGCCGGTCGGGCCGGAGAACAGGAAGGAGCCGATCGGCTTGTCGGGCTTGCCAAGGCCTGAACGCGCCATCTTGATGGCCGCAGCCAGCGCTTCGATCGCCGGCTCCTGACCGAACACCACGCTGTTCAGGTCGCGGTCCAGGCTCTTGAGCTTCGAGCGATCATCGTTCGAGACGCTGGCTGGCGGGATGCGCGCGATCTTGGCGACGATTTCCTCGACCTCGTTTCGGGTGATGGTTTTCTTCTGCTTGCTCTTGGGCAGGATCCGTTGTGCCGCACCGGCCTCGTCGATCACGTCGATCGCCTTGTCGGGCAGATGGCGATCGTTGATGAACTTGGCAGACAACTCGGCCGCCGCCTGCAGCGCACCCAGTGCGTACTTGACGCTGTGGTGTTCTTCGAAGCGCGACTTCAGTCCCTTGAGAATCTCGACCGTTTCTTCGACCGATGGCTCGATCACGTCAACCTTCTGGAACCGACGCGACAGGGCCGCGTCTTTTTCGAAGATGCCGCGGTACTCGGTGAAGGTGGTTGCGCCGATGCACTTCATCGCACCCGAGCTGAGTGCGGGCTTGAGCAAGTTGCTGGCATCGAGCGTGCCGCCAGAGGCCGCACCCGCACCGATCAGCGTGTGGATCTCGTCGATGAAGAGCACCGAATTGGGCTGCTCCTTCAACACCTTCAAAACGCCCTTCAAGCGCTGCTCGAAGTCACCGCGGTACTTCGTGCCCGCCAGCAAGGCGCCCATGTCGAGCGAATACACCGTGGCATTTGCCAGCACCTCGGGCACATTGCCTTCAGTGATGCGCCACGCCAGACCTTCAGCAATCGCCGTCTTGCCGACACCGGCTTCACCAACCAGCAGCGGATTGTTCTTGCGCCGGCGGCACAGAATCTGGATCACACGCTCGACCTCGTGCTCGCGGCCGATCAGCGGATCGATCTTGCCGTCGCGTGCGAGTTGATTGAGGTTCTGGGTGTACTGGTCCAGCGGCGAACCCTTCACATCGCCCTCTTCTTTCTCGCCGTCTGACGCGTTGTTGTTGTCAGCCGGCTTGACGGGCTCGGGGGGATCGGACTTCTTGATGCCGTGAGCGATGAAATTGACCACATCCAGACGGGTGACGCCCTGCTGATGCAGGTAGTACACCGCATGCGAGTCCTTCTCGCCGAAGATGGCCACCAACACATTGGCGCCAGTCACTTCCTTCTTGCCGCTGCCCGTGGACTGCACGTGCATGATCGCGCGCTGGATCACCCGCTGAAAACCCAGCGTCGGCTGCGTGTCGACTTCGTCGGTACCGCCGACGGTCGGGGTGTTTTCCTTGATGAACTGCGACAGGCTCTTGCGCAGATCATCCACGTTGGCCGAACAGGCGCGCAGCACCTCGGCAGCAGACGGGTTGTCGAGCAATGCCATCAACAGGTGTTCGACTGTGATGAATTCGTGGCGTTGCTGACGCGCCTCCACGAACGCCATGTGCAAACTGACTTCAAGTTCCTGAGCGATCATGCGGCCTCCATAATGCATTGCAACGGGTGGCCGCCACGTCGTGCAGCGGCCAACACCAACTCGACTTTCGTCGCAGCGACATCCTTTGAATAGGTGCCGCATACGCCTCGACCGTCATGATGAATCTTCAACATGATCTGGGTCGCAGCCTCAAGATCGCGATTGAAATACTCCTGCAGCACCACGACGACGAATTCCATCGGCGTGTAGTCGTCATTGAGCAAGACGACTTGGTACATGCGTGGAGGCTCGGTCTTCTGGGCCTGCCGCTCGACAACGACTGAGCCGTGCCCGTCATCGTTCTGGGGCGTGACGACGGGGTTGGCGGGCGTGGGATTGTCACTGGACATCATTTCATTCTATCGACATCAAAGACCTGCGCGGACGCTATGGGATATGGGACGTGCGCCAGAAATCACAAGGCCTTGACTGCGTCATTTGTCCAGCTTCGCTGCGGAGTGGATCCGGCGCGTGTCTGTGATGCGCTGACGCTGCCGGGTATCGGATTTCACCAGGTTGCTCGAGCGAATTGACACCGGCAATGCCAAGGTCGCAAAATTACGCTGTTTCTGATTCACTGGAGTTGCAGCATGTTTACAGGCACGGTGAAGTGGTTCAACGACGCCAAAGGATTTGGCTTCATTGAACCCGAGGGCGGCGGAGACGATGTGTTCGCCCATTTTTCGGCCATTCAAATGGACGGCTTCAGGACACTGAAGCAAGGCAGCAAGGTCAACTACGAGTTGATCCAAGGGCCGAAAGGCCAACTGGCTCAAAAGATCTTCCCGGTGGATGCGATCAGCCAGGGCGTTGAAGACCGATCAGCTCAGGTGCAGTCCCTGACAACCTGACAGTTCAGACTTCAATTCTTTCCGGCCGCGTCAGCAGCCGCCTCAAAACCCGCCATCCGGCGGGTTTTTTTGCGCCCGGCAGTTTTCTGACAGCAGTGCCCCGCCGTCGATCAGCTTTCATGGACGGCGGGTTTGAGCGTCGTGCTTCTGGCGGTAGATGCGCCGGCTGGCCACGTCCTGCCGCTTCTCGAGCGCGACGGCTTCCCGCGGCGTGATCTTCCCATCGGCTTCTGCACGGCCTTCCGCGCGCGCGATGCGCGACTGCTCGCGTTCGAGCCGACGCGCCTCGGGGGCGGTCAACGCACCCGACGACACCCCGTTATCGATGCGGCGCTCCTGTCGATCCTGGCGGTGGTCCACCCGCTGATCGGTTGCTTGCGTGAGTGGCGTTTCGGCGAAGGCGCCTGTGGTGCCGGCAACGAGCAACGCGAACAGCACGGTGTGAGAACGGAGAATTGGCATGACGGCTCCTGTTAAGAACGAGTTGGTAGTGGGATCAACAACGTGACTGCAGGCAGCCACGTCCCCCCTTGAACCCTCGACCAACCGCCGGTCTTACTGCGCAGTGTCCAAATCCGCGCAGACGGCAGGGTCACTGAAACGGCAGCGTAAGGGCCGACCTCTCCTTGGGTTCAACAGGTCTCGGCATGCCCCGTGCGTGCCGGGCGGGCAGATGACGAGACGGATGTACCGAGGATCCCCCCCATGAGACGAACGCAATTGCTGTTGTGGTGGGTGGCGCTGTGGCCACTGTCACTGCTGTCGGCCCATGCAGCCCCGCCGGACGTACCCGATCCAGCGGCATGGGCGGCGCTGAGTCCGCAAGAGCAGGCAACGCGGCGAGCCGAATTGAAGCAGCGGTTGCAGGCCGCCACACCTGCGGAGCGCGCCGCATTTCGCAACCGGCTGCGCGAACGTCTGGAGGCCATGACACCGGAGCAGCGACAAGCTCTGGCCGGTCGCACTCGCGAGCGTTGGCAGCAACTCGATCCTGACGAAAAGCAGCGGCTGATCGATGAACGGCGCGAGCGCGTCAAGGCCATGTCCCGGGAGGAGCGCCGACAGCTGATCCAGGAACGAAGAGACATCCTGGGCAAGCTCAGCCCCGAGGAACGCGCAGCGCTGCGCGAGAAGCTTCCAGCGCGGTGATGCGCACGATGACGCCATGCACACGACCTGGGCCCATCCGATGTCCCGCCTGACCGGTTGGCTGGACAGCGCCGCTGCGCGCATCCGCAGCCGCACTGCTGCGCCTGCCGACGACTGGACACTGTGGCGCATGGCATGTACGGGCCATGCGCAAAGCGCGCAGCAACTGGTGCGCACACTGACACCGCCAGCTTATGGCCTGGCGCTGCAACTGCTGCGCCGCAGCGAAGATGCCGAAGACGCGGTGCAGGACGCCTTCCTGCGCCTGTGGCGCAGCCACCCGAGCGACACCCACGGCGCCACGCTCTCGACCTACTTCAATACGATCGTCATCAACCGCTGCCGTAGCCGCTGGACGTCGCAACGTGAAGACGCCACCGACCCTGAGACACTCGCCGAACTGCACGACGCGCAACAGACCCGCGAGATGGATGAACATCCGGTCGCTCACACAGCAGGCTTCGGATCTGCGGACAGCGGTGGCGCCCTGGCACGGGGGCTGGCGCGCCTGCCGGTGCGCCAGCGAATGGCCGTGGTGATGTGGGCCTACGCCGATGCGGGCGTGCCCGACATCGCTCGCGCCCTCGATGTCGACCCGAACGCCGCCCATCAACTGCTGCACCGCGCCAAGAAGGCGCTGCGCCTGCACCTCGAAGGAGCCTCGCCATGAACAACCACCCTGGCCCGGATGATCCACGCGCCGATGCCGATGATCCGGCCCTGCGGCTGCAGCTGCGTGCGCTGAAGCCGCCAGCGGCCGAATCCGATGCGCTGGCAGATCAAGTGCTTGCGCAATGGCGTGAGCTGCACGGCGAGTCGGTCGAAGCAGCGACTCGACTCGGCCGCTCGGGTGCTGCCACGCTGACGGGTGGGCATCCGGCACGACGCCGGCGATGGATCGGCATCACGACCGGTCTGCTGATCGGCGCAGTGCTCGCCGCGGTGGTGTGGGTGCAGCGTCCCGACCCCGCTCTGGACGAATTGCTGCAGGCCGATGTGTTGTCGCAGATGGCGATCGGCGAGTTATGAGTGGAGTGGGTGCGCGCACGACTCAAGACCGGGTCGGCCTCGGCGTCACGCCTTCGCGACTGAAGGTGACCGCAGCGGTTCGGGCACGAGCTGCCCGCCAGCGGCCACAGTCCTGAACAACGCCTCGACCTGACCTGTCACCGCGTCCCACGCCAGCCGCTCGGCGCTTGCCCTCGCTGCTGCGCCCATGTGCCGCGCGTGCTGTGGATCGGCCAGCAGCCGTTCGGCCTGACGAATGAATTCACGAGCGTCGCCGCACGGGGCCAGCAGCCCGTTGTCTCCGGACACGATCAATTGCGCCGCGGCCGCGTAGTCGTAGGCCAGCACCGGCAAGCCGCTGGCCATGGCCTCGGGCGTGACGTTGCCGAAGGTTTCGGTCAGGCTGGGGAACACGAAGGCATCGGCCGAGGCGTAGTGCACGGGCAGTTCCTCACCGGTGCGTGAGCCTGCGAGGATGGCCTCGGGGCACGCCACCTTCAAGGCCGATCGCTCCGGCCCATCGCCGACGATCACCAGCCGCGTGCGCGGTCGGATGCGGCACATCGCCCCGTAAGCCGACACCAGATCGCCCAGGTTCTTTTCCGGCGCCAGACGGCCGACACACATCACCACCATGTCGTCGTCGCGCACACCCCATTGACGGCGAAGTTCGGTGCTGCGCTTGGCCGGGCTGAAGCGCACCGTGTCAACGCCGCGCGCAACCACGCTGAGATCGCGAAAGCCTTGCGCAGCCAGTTCACGCCGCAGCGATTCGGTGGGCACCATGGTGCACGCGGTGCGGCTGTGGAAGTACCTCAGATAGGCCAGCACCGGCCGCTTCAGAAGGCTGATGCCGTAATGCTGCGCATAGGCATGGAAGTTGGTGCGGAAGTCCGATGACACCGGCACGCCGAGGCGCCGCGCAGCCTGAAGCGCCGACCAGCCCAGAGGGCCTTCGGTCGCGATGTGCACCAGATCGGGCAGATGGTCGGACCACAGACCGAACAGCGCCCGTGTCTGCGGCAAGCCCATCTTCAGATCGGGGTAGCGCGGGATGGGACAGCCCCGCATCAACACCTCTTCGTACGCTGCGGCGCAAGCGGGGGTGTCGGTCGCGTGCTGTCGCAAGCGGATCAGTTGCACCTGATGCTGGCGCGCGCGCATGCCTTCGACGACACGCGCGATGGTCATCGCGACGCCGTTGACTTCCGGCGGATAGGTTTCGGTGACGAACGCAATGCGCAGCGGGCGATCGGTCGCTCGGGTCTCGCGGGTGATCTTCGCCGTCGACATCATGGGCAGCCCCTGGTGGTCATGTCGCGATGGTGCTCACCGAATGCAACAGTTCGATGACGCCGTGTGACTGATCGCGAATCCGATGTGGGCCGTCTGTGCGACGCCACGCCGCTGCGGCAGCAGCGCAGCCGTCGTCACGAGCTTTTCACGGGAGCACGTCACATTGCCGTCCTGCAGCCGCCGTCGATTGCGTGCGCTGCGATCCGGTCCATGACACAGGAGCCCGCGTGAACGACTTCTTTCGCACCCTCGAGATCCAGCGCTGGGATGACCACCGCTACTACCACCACAGTCGCATCAACCAGTCGCTGCACCTGCTCAGCGCCATCAGTTTCGTTTGCGCATACGCCTTGCTGTTCATCGATCCGGCCGCAGCGGCCCTGCTGGCGTGGCTGGTGTCGATGACCAGCCGGCAAGCCGGCCACTTCTTCTTCGAGCCGAAGACCTACGACCACGTGAACCAGGCCACCCACGCCTACAAGGAGGACATCAAGGTCGGCTACAACCTGCGTCGCAAGGTTGTGCTGATGGCGGTGTGGGCCGCGTCTCCGGTTGGTCTGTGGATCGATCCGACGCTGTTCGGCATGTTCGATGCCGCGACCTCGTTCACCGAGTTCATGCGCCACGTCGGCTGGATGTGGCTGTTCATCGGCGCGGGCGGTCTGATCTTCCGAACGGTGCACCTGTTCTTCCTGCAGGGTGTGGTGGCCGGCCTGTCATGGATGACCAAGATCCTGACCGACCCGTTCCACGACATCAAGCTCTACTACACGGCACCGATATACCTGCTGCGCGGCGAGCTGATCGACCCGATGACCAGCCATCGGCACGCTTGATCTCTTGCGAGGCTGCGGCTGCGAGTGGGGACCTGGAGGGGCTTAGCTGCTCCGCTCGGCCCTGCGGGCCGAGTCCCCTGCGCTGCTCGCAGCCTCAGGCGGGTGCGCAAACTCGCCTGCTGCGCGGACTCAGACATGCGCACCCGACCGCGCTGGGCGCGGCAGCCTCGGCCTGCTGCGCAGCTCGGCGTCGCAGATGCGCCCCGCCAGACCCCCACCCTCAGCCTTGCTGCACAGACAGAGGTTCGCGACACGACAAAAGCCCACAGTCGTGCCTGCGAGGCCGATGGCAGATAGCCACAGGCGCGCCTCTTCGACGCCGAGGAGCGGAGCGGCCCGAGGTTGCTGCGCGCAGCGCAGCCGAGTGCGCATGTTTGAGCCCAAAGGGCGAGTTTGCGCACCCGCCTGGGGCCGCGAGCACCACAGGGAAGTCGGCCCACCGGGCCGACCGCCGAAGCGAAGCGCCTGCGGCTATCTGCCATCGGCCTCGCCCGCTCCAACCGTCAACAGAAACGTCAGAACTTCGTCGCCAGCATCTCTTTCAGGATGCCGCGCTTGATCGCCTTGTTGGTCAGGCCAGCCGGTGCCCACCACCACCCGTCGGTCTGCATGGCCTGGCAGGCCGAGACAAAGCGTTGCAGCACCGCGTCGAAATCGGCATCGGTGTAGTTCAGGCTGAAGATGAAGCGGCCAGTGCCCACCCAGCTCAGCGCCAGTCCGGCTTCGCGCAGGTAGTACTGCAGCATCCAGTTGTAGCGAGATGGTGCTGTGTAGTAGACGCTCCAGATCGACGAGAGGTTCGCCACCTGCACCGGCAAGCCCAGCTCGGCCAGACGCTGGTTCATACGGGCCGCACGGCGATTCCATGTGGCATCCAGATCGACATAGATCGCCTGCACCTCGGGCGTTTGAATGCGCTCCAGGAACACCTGCATCGCGCCCATCACGTAGGGGTGCGAGTTGAAGGTGCCGCGCGCGAAGCAGACGTCGGCGGGCTTGTCGTCGCGAAAGCGTTTCATCAGGTCGCGGCGACCGCACACCACACCGACCGGGAAGCCGCCACCGAGCGTCTTGCCGTAGGTGACCATGTCGGCCTTCACGCCGAAGTATTCCTGGGCACCACCGGCCGCGAGGCGGAACCCGACGAACACCTCGTCGAAGATCAGCACGATGCCGCGCTCGGTGCAGACCTCGCGCAGCTGCGTCAACCATTGCGTGTAAGCCGCGCGATCGAAATGGGCGCTGCGGCCACTGTCGAGCAGCGACGAATCGCCCGGCGCGGGCTTGTTCGGGTGCAGCGCCTGCAGCGGGTTGACCAGCACGCAGGCAATGTCACGGCGGGAGCGCAAGACCTTCAACGAGCGCTCGGCCATGTCGGTCAGGGTGTAGGTGCGGTTCGGCGGCGATGGGTTGCCGATGCCCGGCTGCACGTCCTCCCACCAGCCGTGATAGGCCCCGCAGAAGCGCACCAGATGCGAGCGCCCGGTGTGGTAGCGCGCCAGCCGCACGGCCTGCATCACCGCTTCGGTGCCCGACATGTGGAACGACACCTCGTCGAGCCCCGAAATCTCGCGCAGGCGCTTCACGTTCGACGCGACGCACGGGTGATAGGCGCCGAGCACCGGCCCCAGGTCCTGCACGCGGGCACTGCCCTCGACCATGCATTGCTTGTAGAAATCGACGCCGAACACGTTGACGCCGTACGAGCCCGTGAGGTCGTAGTACACGTTGCCGTCGAGGTCGGTCATGGTGACGCCCGACGCCGATTGCATGAAGCTGCCGGTCTTCACGTGCTCGCGCAGCAGGCCGGCGTACTGGTAGGGCACGCGGTAGGCGCTGGTGAACTGCATGTCGGATACGCCGTCTTGCGTCTCTGCAGTCAATGCAATGGACTTCGGTGCGCGCTCGCGCAGCGTCTGCCCCAGGCGCTGCAAGGCCACTCGTCGCCGATCGGCGACCTCGGCCGGCGCGTCATCGGAGCTGAAGAATCGATCGTCGCCGTAGGCATAAAACGGAATCAGTTTCGCCACCCGCTTGGCCATCCTCGAATGGCCAGCCAGCGAGCGGTGCTTGGCGCGCGACAACTCGAGCCGGCGCTTGGCCGCAGGAAGCCATGGCGTCAGGGCCGCCGCAGCCAATGCACACATCCACAAGGTCTCGTCCATGGTCATTCAGAAGTTGCAACCCCCGAGAGATAACCCACCCGCATGACACCGACATGAAAACCACCACCCTCAAGCCCGCCCGTCTGCGCGACCGTCTCTTCCAGCAGGACGACCTGAACTTCCTGCTGACCAACCGGGTGCCGCGCATCGCGCTGACGCACTTCATCGGCTGGTTCAGCAAGATCGAGATCCCGTGGGTCACGCGCGCGTCGATTGCCATCTGGAAGGCCTTTTCCGACCTCGATCTGAGCGAAGCGCGCAAGACCAACTTCACCAGCCTGCACGACTGCTTCATCCGCGAACTGAAGCCCGGCCTGCGGCCGATCAACACCGACTGCAATCTGCTCAGCAGCCCCTGCGACGCGATCGTCGGCGCCTGTGGCGCGGTGCAGGGGGTGTCCGTGTTCCAGGCCAAGGGGTTTCCGTACACCTTGAAAGACTTGCTCGGGAACGACGAGACAGCGGCTGCCACCGCCGAGCGCTACCGCGACGGCTGCTACGTCACGCTGCGGCTGACCTCCAGCATGTACCACCGCTTTCACGCGCCGCACGACTGCCGGGTCGAACACGTCAGCTACATCTCTGGCGACACCTGGAACGTGAACCCGATCGCCCTCAAACGGGTCGCTCGGCTGTATTGCAAGAACGAGCGTGCCGTGATCCGCACCCGGCTGGAGGCCGGAGGGCACGAGATCACGCTGGTGCCGGTGGCGGCGATCCTGGTGGCCAGCATCCGACTGCATTTCCTCGACGTGCTGCTGCACCTGAAGTACCGCGGACCGAACCAGATGCCTTGCGACGCCCGCTTCGGCAAGGGCGACGAACTGGGGTGGTTCCAGCATGGCTCGACCATCATCGTGCTGGCACCTGAGGGTTTCGCGCTGTGCCCCGGGATCGACGCCGGAACCGTGATTCGTGCGGGTCAGCCATTGATGAGCCTGCCCGGTGTCTGAAGGCAGCCCGGGGTCGTCGCACGGACGCCGCTTCCGATGGGCCTACAACGCTGCGCAAAGCTGCCGAAGAGACCTGGATGAGGCGGTGCTCGACCCCTGCTGAACCACAAGATGGCAACCGGTCAGCCCGCGTGCGCCGGTGTAAAACATGGTGCCGAATCCGCACACCCCATCGACACAGGAAAGACAGCTTGAAGCAATTACACCGAACCGCATGGTTGGTCGGCAGCCTGCTGTGCGTGGCCGCACCGTTTCAATGCCATGCCGGTCGGCCGCTGGCAACGGACGATGCCGACGTGCTGGCGCAGGCCGATTGCGAGTGGGAAGGTGCTTACACACGGCAGACGGCCCACCGCTCCCCTGCAGAGAACGGGTGGGAGACCGAGCTCAGTTGCGGCATCGGACTGAGGACGCAACTGGCGCTGGCCTACGGTCAAGCACGCTCGGCAGACTTCACTTCACGCAACGTGACGCTGCTGGGCAAGACCCGGTTGGTCGAGCGCCAGGAGGACGGTATCGGCCTGAGCGTGGCCTGGACGATCGGTGGTGTCAGGAACCACGACGAATCGTTCAAACACGACTTCAGTCAGCTTTACCTGGTGGCCTCGCAAGAGGTGATGAAGAACGTGACCTGGCACGCCAACCTGGGCTGGCTGCACGATCAGATCGAACACCGGAACCACACCACCTGGAATCTCGCCGGCGAGTACTCGCTGGGCAGCGGCGTCGATGTGGTGGCAGAGTTCTACGGCGAGTCGCATACCAAGCCCTGGTGGGGCGTCGGCACACGCTGGCAGGCCACCGAAGCACTGAGCCTGAATGCGGGCTTTGGCCTGCAAACCCAACAACCGCGAATACGGCAGTGGTCGGTCGGGTTCAAGTACGCGTTCTGAGTGTCGCTGTGGGTGATGTCAGCTGACGGGTGGCGGGCGGCTCGGCGTCGACATCGGCGCGATCACGCCACAAACAGGCCCCCGCGATCCGGGGGGATGGCACCGTCAGGCCGTGACGCGGCACACGGAAAGCGGATCGGCGACTTGAGCCACCAGGCACAGCGGCCATCGGCCCGCTAAGGTGCACTCATCACCTTTGAATGGCCGCCTCCAGGCCGCGCTCAAAGCCGACTCCCGCAACGAATGATGGCCATGAAACACCTCCTCTCCCGACATTGGCTGGGCGCATGCCTGGTCCTCGGCGCCGCCCAGGCCCACGCCACGCTGGTTGATTTCCAGGGATTTGCCAACGGTTCTCGCACGGTCAATTTCGCGCTGTCGGCACCCAACATCACCACCTCCGGCTACACCCAGGCGGGCGGCTTCAACACGCTGGTGGACAACAGCCGCCTCGTGACCAGCTACTGCGTGGACCTGTACGAATTCCTGAGCTTCTCCGACCCGGCGTACACCAACTACAACCTCGTCGATGGCTCACTGCACGCCTTCAAGAACACGCGCGCCGATGCCGACATCGGCAAGTTGTTCTCGGCAGGTCATCTGGTGAACAGCGCGACCGCGCAGGCCGCGTTCCAGATCGCCGTGTGGGAGCTGGCCTATGAAACCGCTGCGACCTACGACGTGAGCTCGGGCGCCGCGAGGTTCTTCGGCGGCTCGGCAGCCGACCCGGGCGGCGCGCTGTCCCTGGCCGGCGAGTGGCTCAGCCAGCTGAGCTCGATCACCAACACCGCCGATGTGCAGGTGCTGGAAAGCATCACCCGTGGGAACATCCTGGGCCACCAGGATCAGGTCTTCGTCAACCGGGTCCCCGAGCCCTCGTCGGTCGCGCTGACCCTGGCCGCGCTGATGGGGTTGGGCATCGTGACCCGCCGTCGGCAGCGCTGACCACAGGGCAGCCTGCCAGGCCAGCGGCCTCAGAACTCCATGTCGAGTTCTTCGATGTCCTCGTGCTCGAGCCTGGCAGCCGCGATCCACTCCTTCATCTCGGGCATCGCCATGATCTGCTTGCAGTAGGCACTGCAGACGCGGTCGACACTGACGTGGTACGTCAGAAAGCGGGTGACCACCGGCGCGTACATCGCATCGGCCATGCAGGGCTTGTCACCAAACAGGAATGGGCCGCCGTACTTCGAGAGGCAGTCTCGCCAGATGGTCGTGATGCGCTCGATATCACCCTCGGCCTTGGCCCAGACCTTGTAGCCGGGGAAGTCACCTTTCAGGTTCATCGGCAGCGCTGCGCGCAGGCTGCTGAAGCCGGAGTGCATTTCGCCGCAGATGGCCCGGCAATGAGCGCGCGCTGCCATGTCGGCGGGCAGCAGCCCGGCGTCGGGCTTCAGCTCATTGAGGTACTCGCCGATCGCCAGGGTGTCCCACACCTTGGTGCTGCCGTGCGTGAGGCAAGGCACCAGGATCGATGGCGACAGCAGCAGGATCTCCTTGCGTGCGTTCGCGTCGTCGGGCGACACCATCACCTCACTGAACTCCAGCCCCGCCAGCTTGGCGATCAGCCAGCCCCGCAGCGACCACGACGAATAGTTCTTGCTGCTCAGCGTGATCGAAGCCTCGGCGGCAACGCGCGACTTCGGCGACGAGCGCACCGGTGCGGCACTGCGCTTCGGTTTGGCGGCGACGGATCGGCCCTGCGATCGGGTCTTCGGTGCAGTGGCCATGGTTGCAGCTCCTTGGTGACGTTATGCTCAGGTCGAGTGCAAGCGCTGTGCCAATCGACGCATTCATCATGACACGGCACGCCTGAAACCGGTTCACAGACCCGTTGCGATCCACTTGCTGGCGCAGGAGTTGCAAGAGTACAAGCCATGGCCAGTTCTTGGGGGGAATGGATGATGTACGAGGCTTACCAGGCGCAGACGGACCTGATGTGGCCGCTGCGCACCTTCACCAAGGCCGCGCTCCCCATGCTGAAGGACGACACCTACGGCTGGAACCGCTGGATGCCCAACCGAAATCTGGCGGCTGCCCTCGAAGTGTTCGATCTGAGCGAGGTGACGCACAAGCGCCGCCCGTTCGCCATCGACCAAGTCACCGTGACAGGCGCAGACGCGCCTGTCGCCGTCACCGAAGAGGCCGCCCATGTCGCCTCGTTTGCGACCCTGCTGCACTTCAAGAAGGTCACCGACAAGCCGCATCCCAAGGTGCTGATCGTGGCGCCGATGTCCGGGCACTTCGCGACCCTGCTGCGCGAAACCGTGCGCACCATGCTGGCAGACCATGACGTCTACATCACTGATTGGCACAACGCGCGCGACGTCCCACTGTCGCACGGGCGGTTCGGGCTCGACGAGTACACCGAGCACATCATCGAGTTCCTGGGCATCATGGGGCCGGGTTCGCATTTGATGGCCATCTGCCAGCCTTGCGTCTCTGCGCTGGCGGCTACGGCGCTGATGTCGGAAGACCAGCACCCGGCCACGCCCATCAGCCTGACGCTGATGGCGGGCCCGATCGATTGCCGCATCAGCCCGACGGCGGTGAACCAGCTCGCGGTCACCAAGCCGATCGAATGGTTCGAATCCAATCTGATCGGCCGCGTGCCGCTGCGATACCCAGGTGGCGGACGACGCGTGTATCCCGGATTCGTGCAGTTGACCGCCTTCATGAGCATGAACAAGGAACGGCACGTCAACTCGTTCAAGGAGCTCTACGAGCTGCTGCAGAAACAGGAGGCCGAAGGTCTGCAGAAGGCAGAGGCCACGCGCAGCTTCTACGAGGAGTACTTCGCCGTGGCCGACCTGCCCGCCGAGTTCTATCTGGAAACGGTGAAGGCGGTGTTTCAGGATTACGCCCTGCCCCAGGGCAAGCTGATGTTCAAGGACCGCGTGGTCAAGCCATCGGCCATCCGGCGCACCGCGTTACTCACGGTCGAAGGCGAGCGCGACGACATCTGCGCAGTCGGCCAGACGCTGGCCGCCCACGATCTGTGCACCGGTCTGCGCGACTACCTGAAAACGCACTATGTGCAGCCGGGTGTCGGCCACTACGGCGTGTTCAGCGGCCGGCGCTGGAACGGCACCATCTATCCGATGGTGCGTGAATCGATCTACACCGCACAGTCGTCGCTGTGAGCGCGGGCCGGGCACGCCGCCTTGCGCGCTAGGCCGGCAGCTTGAAGGTGGCGACCTCTTCGGCCAGTTCCACCGCCTGATCCCTGAGACTGGCTGCAGCGGCTGCGGTCTCCTCGACCAACGCGGCGTTTTGCTGAGTCATGCGATCGAGCTGCTGAACCGAGGCACCCACGGAGGACACCCCGGCGCTCTGCTCGGAGGCCGCCGTGGAGACTTCGGCCAGCAGCCCGTTGATGCGCTCGGCATTCGTGACCAGCTCGGCCATCGTTTGGCCCGCCCCTTCGGCCACCCGCGTTCCGGATTCGATGCGCTCGACGCTGGTGCTGATGAGCGTGCTGATTTCCTTGGCAGCTTCGGCACTGCGCTTGGCCAGATTGCGCACTTCGGCAGCCACCACCGCAAAGCCGCGGCCCTGCTCGCCAGCACGGGCGGCCTCGACAGCGGCGTTCAAGGCCAGGATATTGGTCTGGAAGGCGATGCCGTCGATCGTGCTGATGATCTCGCCGATCTCTTTCGACGACTGGTGTATCGCCTGCATGGTGGTGATCATCTGCCCGATGACTTCGCCACCTCGAACCGCCGCCTGGGCATTGGCCGAAGCGGCATCAGACGCCTGCGCCACGTTGTCGGCCGTCTGCCGGACAGTGGACGAGATCTCCTCCATCGACGAGGCGTTCTCTTCCAGGTTGGCCGCGGTTTCCTCGGTGCGCTTGGACAGGTCCATCGATGCCGAGGCGATCTCGGTGCTGGCGTGCACGATGGATTCGGAGGTTCCTCGCACCTGGGTCACGATCTTGCGCAGCGAGGTCTGCATGTCTGCCAACGAAAGCATCAGCTTGGCCGCTTCGTCGCGACCCCAGGGCCTGGGGACCGTGGTCAGGTCGCCACGGGCCATCGCCTCGAGGTGGCGCTGCGTCTCGCGGATGCCCCCTTGCGTGACCAGGTAGAAGCAGTAGAAGAGATAGCCGCCCAAGGCCATGCTCAACCCGATCAGGATCGCCTCCGCAGCGAGCGCCTCTTCAGAACTCACAATCCGCTGTTCCAACACTGTCGTTACGCGGTCGAGGAGCTTGGTATTCATCGCACGCTGCCGCCCCATCACGTCGTCACCGAGGGACAGCAAGTCGGCGGGCGTTCCATGGAGCTTGTCGGCAAGCACTTGGGACTTGAGCCCTGCAAGGAACGCATCGAACGCACGGTCCGTCGCTGCCATGTCGTACTGCTGCTTCTCGGCTTCCGGTCGACCGGCCACGCCGTTCTGGTACGCGGCTTCGGCAAACGAGTCGAGGAAGCGCTGTATCGAGAAAGACACCGTCAAGGTCTGACGCCGCGCGGCGCTCAATTCGTTGGTCTTCAGCGCCAGGGCGCCCAGCGTGGTGAGCTGGGAGGTGAATTCGGTTTGCTTGGGCCCGAAGACCATGGCCATGTTGATCAGGTGATACGACTCGGACTCCGGATCCAGGATCAGACCCGAGGCATTGATGGCCTTGACACCGAGCTCCAGTGCCGCCGCAATGACCTCGGTGTGTGCATGGAAGGTGTCGTCAGGTGTGTCGTCGACGAGCCTCGCCTCGTTGTCCTTGGCCAGTTGCCGGAACAGCTCAAACGCCTCGCGGGTGCCCAGGTGATCGCCTTGCAGCGTTTGCTGGGCCTCGATCCGGGTCATCGCCTGGGTCGCTTTTTGCTGCCAGTCAGCCACCGAGGCCTCGCCCAGCACTGCCGCCTGGCGCCGCGCCTGGGCGATCGTGACCCATTCCAGTACCGGCTGGACGAAATCGACCCCCTGGCGCTCGGCGTGCGTTGCTGCCAGCAGGCCGGTCTCGGTCTTCCATTGCAGATACGACATCACGCACAGCGGCAGCAGCAGCACCATCGACACCCACAGCGCCTTGGTTCTGAACTGCAGCGTGCGGAACAGCTTGACGCCTGGCGACCAGATGCCCTGATGGCGGAAGAACTCGACGATTCCCGGCGTGTCCGCGGTTCTGCGCAGGTGTTCCACGCTTGCGTTCGAAGGGTTGCTCAAGCGGGTGACAGCGGTGTTCATCAACGACTCCATGCGTTCGACAGTCCGGAAAGCGTGATGTGGGTCCTGCGGCCAACCACCACTGTCAGAGTTTTCGGACACAGACACCCCGCCTGTAGGGTGTTCAGATGAAGTTTTTTGAACTGGATTTCAGCGCAGGGGTCGCTGGGCCGCAATCGGGGCGGCTGCGACGTCGACATCGCCACATTGCGCACGGTGGCGCAACGCGTGATCCATCAGCACCAGCGCCAGCATGGCTTCGGCGATCGGAGTCGCACGGATGCCGACGCAAGGGTCGTGACGGCCGAAGGTCTCCACGGTGGCCGGCTGGCCGTCGAGGTCGATTGACTGGCGGGGGCTGCGGATCGAACTGGTCGGCTTGATCGCGATGGACACCGTGATGTCCTGCCCGGTGGAAATGCCGCCGAGCACACCGCCCGCGTTGTTGCTGGCAAAACCCGAGGGGCTCAGCTCGTCGCCATGCGTCGTCCCTCGCTGGCTCACGCTGGCAAAGCCGGCACCGATCTCGACGCCCTTGACGGCGTTGATGCCCATCATCGCGTGGGCGATGTCGGCGTCGAGCTTGTCGAACAGCGGCTCGCCCCACCCCACCGGCACGCCGTGCGCCGCCACCTCGATGCGCGCGCCGCACGAGTCGCCCGCCTGGCGCAGCGCGTCCATGTAGGCCTCGAGCCGAGAAATGTCAGTGACATTGGCGGCGAAGAACGGGTTGTTGGGGACGTGTTCAATCGATTCGAATGGAATAGTGATCTCGCCCAGCTGTGACATGTGTCCGGAGAAGGTCACGCCGTGATGCTCGCGCAGCCACTTTTTCGCCACCGCACCGGCGCCGACCATCGGCGCCGTGAGCCGCGCTGAACTGCGGCCGCCGCCACGTGGATCGCGCAGGCCGTACTTGTGCCAGTAGGTGTAGTCGGCGTGGCCAGGTCGGAAGGTCTGCAGGATGTTGCCGTAGTCCTTGCTGCGTTGGTCGGTGTTGCGAATCAACAGGCAGATCGGCGTGCCGGTGGTCTTGCCTTCGTACACGCCTGAAAGGATCTCGACCGCGTCGGGCTCGTTGCGCTGTGTCACATGACGGCTGGTGCCAGGGCGGCGGCGGTCGAGCTCCGGCTGGATGTCGGCTTCGCTCAACACCAGCCCGGGCGGACAACCATCGATCACGCAACCGATGGCCGGACCATGGGATTCACCGAAGTTGGTGACGCAGAACAGGTGGCCGAGGGTGCTGCCGGACATGGCGACGGGCTTTCGAGGTGTGCAGGGTGGTGGATGTGCCGCGGCGCGGCGTTGCCGCATCAGGCCAGACAGCGAGCATAGCAATCAAGCCAGCCGCCCGGCACACCACGCCGGGTCCGTCTGTCGCAGACGTCGCACGTTTCCGGTGCGTCACCTGCAAGGCGCGCACCCCAAAGCAGTGTCAGCCCGTGGACTGGCCGGATGCTTCCGCAGACTCCTTCGCCGCATCGTCGGCTGGCCAGTCACGGATGTAGGCCTTCAGCATGCGATTTTCGAAATCCTGCGAATCGACCACCGCTTTCGCCACGTCGTAGAACGAGATCACACCCATCAGCGTGCGCTGCGTCATCACCGGCATGTAGCGGGCATGGTGGCCGAGCATCATGCGGCGCACCTCGTCCATCTCGGTGTCGGGCGTGCAGGTCAGCGGGCTGTCGTCCATCACCGAGCGCACGATCACCGAGCCGACCATGCCACCGTTGCGCACGATGGCCTGGATGACCTCGCGAAAGGTCAGCATGCCGACGAGTTCGCCGTGGTCCATCACGACCAGGGAACCGATGTCCTTCTCGGCCATCGTCTCCAGCGCTTGCGACAGGGGCGTGTCGGAGCTGACGGTGTACAGCGTGTTGCCCTTGGCAGTCAGGATGTGGGTGACTTTCATGGGAGTCTCCTCGGCACTGGCAGATGGTTTCAATATAGACCCAAACCGGGGCGCCAGACATCGTCGAATTCGGCTGGGACGGGGGAACGCGGCATCGGGTAGCGCGATTGGCCATCAGGTGGCAATCAGATCGCGCAGCGTCAGATGGTCGAAATTCGCTCGCTGCCAGAACATTGTCAACTGAGGCGACGGGTCCAGCAACGTCGTCGCCAGCAGCGGGCGCGCGGCGGTGGTGTCCGGGTCGCACAGCAGCACGTGGCGAGCCCCGCCCGACTCGTCGAGGCGGCCCACCCAGTCGAGGGCGACCAGCGCGTGCAGCACCGGCTCGACCTGCAGCGGGTCTGCGTTCAACGCCTGCGCGATCTGATGGGCCGCCAGACCGTGGCCGCCGGCCTGCCGCGCCTGCGCCAGGCTGCGCAGCACGGCCACGGTCAGCTCGAACCGATAGCCGGGCACATGACCGCGCTGCACGACGCGGGTCTGCAGTGTGGGGGCATAGGCGGCGATCACTGCGCCCAGCAGCACGATGACCCAGCCGAGGTAGATCCAGATCAGGAAGATAGGCACCGTCGCGAAGGCACCGTAGATCGTCGAATAGGTCGGCACCTGCCGCAGGTACCAACCCAACGCCTGCTTGGCAAGCTCGAACCCGATCGCGACGAACACACCACCGGCCAGCGCATGGCGCCACTGCACCCGAGTGTTGGGCACGTAATAGAACAGCGCGGCCATGCCGAGCGCCTGCAGGGCGAACTCCGCCGCCTGCAACAGCACCCCGACGCCGCCGGGCAGCGCGCCGACGATGCCGCGCGACGCCGAAATCGCATACGAGGTGACGCTCAGGCTGACGCCCAGCAACAGCGGACCGAGCGTTGCCGCCGCCCAGTACACCAGCACCCGCTGCGCCATCGGCCGCGAAGCGCGCACGCGCCAGATCGCATTCAGCGTGCGGTCGATGGTCAGCATCAGCGCGATGGCCGTCACCACCAGCACGATCAGACCGACGGTGCCCAGCCGCTTGGCCTTGCCCGCGAACTGCGTCAGCGCGCCCAGCACCGGCCGCGCGATGCCGTCGGGCACCAGGGCCTGCAGGAAGTACTTTTCCAGCGAGCCTTGGAAGTTGGAGAACATCGGAAACGCCGAGAACACCGCCAGCATCACGGTGAACAGCGGCACCAGCGAAATCAGCGTGGTGAAGGTCAGACTGCCAGCGGTCAGGCCGAGTCGGTCTTCGCGAAAGCGCTGGCGCAGCGTGTGGACGGTGTCCAGCCATGGCCAGGTCTGCAACGTCACCAGCCAGAGTGCCGCCTGCTGGCGCCAGGTCTCGGCGACCGTGGCCTTGTGCATCGGGGGGGACTCCATCGCTGGCTATGATGCCATCGATGAGTCCGAGCACCGCCCCCACCCTGCCCTCCGAGCCCGATGCGCCTGCGTCGCCACTGCCGCCCGTCGTTGCCTGGAGCCGCGCGGTGGCCGTGGGCAGCCTGCTCGGGCTGATCGTGCTGGGCCTGGCGTGGGAGTTGGTGTTGGCGCCCACGGGCAATCGGACGCTCGCACTGAAGGTGCTGCCGCTCGCCGTGCCGCTGGTCGGCCTGCTGAAGAACCGCATGTACACCTACCGCTGGGTCAGCCTGATGATCTGGCTGTACTTCATCGAAGGCGTGATCCGCGCCTCGGGCGACCGCGGCCTCAGCGCCTGGCTGGCCGGTGTCGAGGTGCTGCTGTGCGTGGTGCTGTTCGCCGCCTGCGCGGTGCATGTGCGCTGGCGCCTGTACCGGGCGCACGCCCTGGCGGCCTCCCATGCGGACGCCGCTCCGGGCTGAGGCCTCACAGCCCGAAGCCACCTGCTGCGCGATGTCGCTGCTCGATGATCTGCGCGACGCCGTCGGTGCCGATCAGGTGCTCAGCGACGGTGACCTGTCGACCTGGGAAATCGACTGGCGGCGCCGCTATCGCGGCCGTGCGCTGGCCGTCGTGCGGCCGGCCGACACCGCTCAGGTGGCCGCCGTGGTGCGGGCCTGCGTGCAGCACGGTGCAAGCCTCGTGCCGCAAGGCGGCAACACCGGTCTGGTCGGGGGCTCGGTGCCCGATGACAGCGGCACGCAGGTGCTGTTGAGCCTCTCGCGGCTGGCAACCATCCGGGGCATCGACACCGACAACCTGACCATCACGGTCGACGCCGGCTGCGTGCTGCAGCAGGTGCAGCAGGCCGCAGCAGACCGGGGCCTGCTCTATCCACTGAGTCTGGCCGCCGAAGGCAGCGCCACCATCGGCGGCACGCTGGCCACCAACGCCGGCGGCACCCAGGTACTGCGCTATGGCACCGCGCGCGAGCTGTGCCTTGGACTCGAAGTCGTCACCGCCACCGGCGAGGTCTGGGCCGGCCTCTCGGGCCTGCGCAAGGACAACACCGGCTACGACCTGCGTGACCTGTACATCGGCAGCGAAGGCACGCTGGGCGTGATCACCGGCGCCACGTTGAAGCTGTACCCGCAACCTGCCGCCACGGGCACGGCCATGGCCGCGGTGCCCACGCTCGAGGCCGCGGTGCAGCTGCTCGATCTCGCGCGCAAACGCCTGGGCGCAGGCCTCACCGGCTTCGAGGTGATGAACGGACAGGCGTTGGGGCTGGTGCGCACCCATTTCCCGCAATGGCCGCAACCGCTGCCACCGGGGCCATGGACGGTGCTGCTCGAGCAGTCGGACACCGAAAGCGCAGACCACGCCCAGACGGTGTTCGAATCGCTGCTCGAGACGGCGCTGAACGACGGGTGCATCGGCGACGCCGTGGTGGCCGCCAGCCTGGAACAGAGCGCTGCGATGTGGCGGCTGCGCGAGGGCATCTCGCAGGCGCAGGCCGAAGAGGGGCTGAACATCAAGCACGACATCGCGCTGCCGGTGTCGCGCATCGCTGCGTTCGTACACGAGACCGACGCAGCCTTGAGCGCCGCATGGCCAGGCATCCGCGTCGTCAACTTCGGTCACCTGGGCGACGGCAATCTGCACTACAACGTGCAGGCGCCCCTGGGCGTGCCCGCCGCCGACTTTCTGGCCGACCATGAAGCGGCGGTGAACACACGGGTGTACGCGGCAGTGCGGGCCCATGGCGGATCGATTTCGGCCGAGCACGGCATCGGCGCACTCAGACGCGATCTGCTGGCTCAGACCCAGTCGCCGGTGGCACGGCAGCTGATGCGCGCCATCAAATCCGCACTCGACCCGCGGGGCACGATGAACCCGGGCCGCGTGCTGTGAGCAACCCATGGCCACCACCCCCAGCCCGCTGAGCCACCACGACATCCTGGGCATCGTCGAGCCCTTCACCCGCCGCAGCCGGCAGGTCGATCTGGCCGCGAGCGACCGGCTCAACCGACGGCTGTTGTTCAAGCCGATCGACCATGCGGGCACCACCCGCCTGCCTGGCCTTCGAGAAACCCTGCAGCTCGACAGCTACCGTTCAGGCAACTTCGAGCTGACACGCACCCTTTCCTTGGCCGATGGCCGGACGGCCACGCTGCAGACCAGCGGACGGCAGCCCGCCGCGCTGCTCGCACGCATCGAGGCGGTCGCCCCCGAGCAGCAATTTGTTGTTGGCCCGGGTTATCTGATCGCGCGCAGCTACAGCGTGCCGACCGATCCGATCACCTCGGCCGAGGGCGTGCCGTCGGTGCCGCTGGTGCTCACCCGCGCGGTCATCCATCTGGAGGACCTCACGCTGACGTTGCGCGTGCCCGAAGCACGCGGTGTCTCGGCCGACATCACCCTCGCGCCCACGCTCGCCACCGACGGCAGCACGCTCGACCTGCCTGACGACCTGCTGGCCGTGATCGGCTGGGACTGGACCCGGCTGGTGCGCAAGAAGGACGAATGGGAAAGCCGGCTGCGGCTGCGTGGCGGGCCTGCGCGGCGCACGCAGCGGGCCGAGCAGGCCGCAGACCGCGCGGCGCGGCATCTGGCGCAGACACTGGCCGAGCCGCCGGCACGCTTCCACGAGCGGCATCTGCGCGCGCGCTGGTGGGCGGCGCTGCGCCGCGCCATTCCGATCCTGACGCCGGTGAGTCTCGTCATCACCGTGCTGCTGTTCCCGCGCATCGATTTCGGCGAGAAGCCCGGCCTGTGGCTGATGCTGTACCACCTGCCCACGGCGCTGATCGCGTTGAGCTTCTGCCTGCAGGAGTTGCCCGAATTCGTGATTCCACCGCTGCCCCGCCGCTCGGAGACACCGACCTGGCGACGGCCCCCGAAAGTCGCGCTCAGTGGCGCGCCGGCCCGCGGCTGAGCCAGCTCAGGGCAGCGCTTGCGATTGCTTGAGGCGCGCCTTCCAGCCGCCCCACAGCACCAGCAGGCCGGGCAGCAAGATGGCCGACCAGATGACCTTGTCGAGGTGCTCCTTGACCCACGGCACGTTGCCGAACAGGTAGCCCGCGGTCGTCACGCCACAGACCCAGAGCAGCGCGCCGGTCACGTCGTAGAAGGTGAATTTGGCGCGCGACATCTCGGCCACCCCCGCCACGAACGGCGCAAAGGTGCGCACGAACGGCATGAAGCGCGCGGCCACGATGGTGATGCCACCGTACTTCTCGTAGAACGAATGCGCCTGCTCGAACGCGCGCTTGTTGAAGAAGCGCGAGTTCTCCCACTGGAACACCTTGGGCCCGAAATAGTGGCCGATGGCGTAGTTGCACTGGTTGCCGAGGATCGCTGCGACGACCAGCAAGGCCATGGCCAGCGGCAGGTTCATCAGACCCGCGCCGCACAACGCGCCGACCACGAAGAGCAGCGAATCACCAGGCAGGAAAGGCATCACGACGACGCCGGTCTCGACGAAGATGATCGCGAACAGCAGCGCGTAGACCCAGGCGCCGTATTGCTGCACGAAGTTCGAAAGGTGCACATCCACGTGCACGATGAAGTCGATCAGGGCCGAGACGATTTCCATGGCGCACGATTATGGACGGCGCACTCTGCCTGCTTGCACCACGCGGTCGTTGCGGACCGGCACCGAAATCGGTGCGGGTGCGGTTTCTACAATGCGGCGATGAATGCCCGTGGGCCCCACACACCTCGCCGCCCCATCCGGGAACTGCCCGATGAGCTGATCAGCCAGATCGCCGCCGGCGAGGTGGTCGAGCGGCCGGCGTCGGTGGTGCGCGAGCTGGTCGACAACGCGCTTGACGCGGGCGCGCGCGAGGTCACCGTCAAGCTGATCGCCGGGGGCATCCGCGCGGTACTGGTCGAGGACGATGGCCACGGCCTGCCCGCCGCCGAGTTGCCGTTGGCGCTGCGCCGCCACGCCACCAGCAAGATCGAAACGCTGGGCGACCTGGAGAACGTGGCCACGATGGGCTTCCGCGGCGAGGCGCTGGCCGCGATCTCGTCGGTGGCCGAGGTGTCGATTGCCAGCCGCTGCGCCGACGACACCCAGGCGCGCCGCCTGGATGCGCGATCGGGTGAGATCACACCGGCCGCGCGCGGTGTTGGCACCAGCGTCGAGGTGCGCGAGCTGTTCTTCAGCACGCCGGCGCGTCGCAAGTTCCTGAAGACCGAGGCCACCGAGTTGGCGCACTGCGTGGAAGCGGTGCGCCGCCACGCACTGACGCGGCCCGATGTCAGCTTTGCGGTGTGGCACGAGGGCAAGCTGGCGCAGCAATGGCGGCGGGTGGCCGATCAGGGCGATGTCAGCGCTCGGCTGGCCGACGTGCTCGGCCCCGACTTCATCGCCGACAGCCGACCCGTGTCGCTGGACCTGGGCGTGCTTCGCATCACCGGCCGCGCGGGCACGCCAGCCTCGGCGCGCAGCCGGGCCGACCTGCAGTACGTCTACGTCAACGGCCGTTTCGTGCGCGACAAGCTGATCGCCCACGGCGTGCGCAGCGCCTACGAGGACGTGCTGCACGGTGGGCGGCAGCCTGCCTATGTGCTGTTCATCGACATCGCGCCCGACCGCGTCGACGTGAACGTGCACCCGACGAAGATCGAGGTGCGCTTTCGCGACTCGCGCGAAGTGCACCAGGCGGTTCGGCGGGCGGTGGAGGCGTCGCTGGCCGAGGCGATTGCGCAGGCCACGCACGATGCGACCGGCGCTGGCAGCAGCGTCACCTCGAACCTCTCAGGCTGGCCCGCGCCGCGTGGCGGCTTCGACGGCGGCGCATCCACCGGAGCGCAGGTCGCGCTCAGCCTGCAGCAGGCCGCGGTGCTTCATGCGCGCGAACCCGTTGCGCCGTGGGGCGCCGCCACCACACTGCAAAGCCACGCGATCGGCCAGCAGCCGGTCGCGCCCATACACGCCGATGTCCCCGACGCCTGGCCGCTGGGCAAGGCGATCGCGCAGATCGCAGGCATCTACGTGCTGGCCGAGAACGCGCAGGGGCTGGTGATCGTCGACATGCATGCGGCGCACGAGCGCGTGGTGTACGAGCGACTGAAAGCGAGCCTCACCGCCTCGCGCATCGACGCGCAGCCGCTGCTGATTCCCGCCACCTTCGCCGCCACCGCCGCCGAGATCGCCACCGCCGAAGCGCATGCCGACACGCTGCACACGCTGGGGCTGGAGGTGTCGCCGCTGTCGCCCACCGTGCTGGCGATCCGCTCGCAGCCCGCGGCCCTGGCCGGTGGTGATGCGGTCGAGTTGGCGCGCAGTGTGCTGGCCGAACTGGCCGAGCACGAGGCCAGCAGCGTGGTGCAGCGCGCGCAGCACGAGATCCTGTCGACGATGGCTTGCCACGGCGCGGTGCGCGCCAACCGGGCCCTGAACCTCGACGAGATGAACGCACTGCTGCGCGACATGGAGCGCACCGAACGCGCAGACCAGTGCAATCACGGCCGCCCCACCTGGCGGCAGATCACCCGGCGCGAACTCGACGCGCTGTTCTGGCGCGGCCGCTGACTCCGCCGGACGAATCAACGCCGAGAGGCGCCCTTCTTTCTCACTGCACACGTTGCACACCGACTGGACCCGCATGGCCACGCTGAAGATCAAACCGAAAACCACGGCCGCACCGGCCAACCGCAGCGAGCGTGCCCCCGTGCGTGGCGTGGGCATGGGCGTGCGCCGACGCCCGACGCTGGCCGAAGCGCAGGCCGAGCGCGCTCGGCGTGATGCGCAGCCACCGAGGGAGCAGCCCGTTGATCGTCCGAATGAACGGTCTTTCGATCGACCGAAGGACAGCCGATCGAGCCCCCCGTCGCGCGCACCATCACGTGCACCATCACGCGCGCCGTTCGAAACGCAGCCGCCGCGCGATGCATCTCGCCCGCCCGCGCGCTCGCCATTTCAATCAGACGCCGACCGCAGCCAGGAGCCCCGTCGCGCGCAGCCAGCCAGCCGCGCGCTGCGTCCCGATGCGCGTCAGGCCGACCGCCCACCCATCATTGCCACGCCGCGCTTCCCGGTCAGCCCGCCGGTGCAGCCACCGGAACGGCCGCGGCAACGACCGCCCGAGCGACCACCGCAGCGGCCTTCTGAACCCAAGCGCCGCCATGTGGCGCGGCCGGTTCGAGACGATGACGACGAGCGCGGCCCGTTTCACACAGATGCCGCGCCCGGCAGCCTGCGCCTGTCCAAACGCATGAGCGAATTGGGCCTGGCCTCGCGCCGCGAAGCCGATGAGTGGATCGAGAAAGGTTGGGTGCGCGTCGATGGCGAGGTGGTCAAGGAGCTCGGCTCGCGCGTGATGCCGGATCAGCGCATCACCATCGATGCGCGTGCCAAGTTCCAGCAGGCGCAGAAGGTCACCGTGCTGATCCACAAGCCGATCGGCTACGTCAGCGGCCAGGCCGAAGACGGTTATGAACCCGCGGTGGTGCTGGTCAAGCCCGAGAACCAATGGAACGCCGACCAGTCAGGCACGCGATTCCTGCGTGAGCACCTGCGCAGCCTGGTGCCCGCCGGCCGGCTCGACATCGATTCCACCGGCCTGCTGGTGCTGACCCAGGACGGCCGCATCGCCAAGCAGTTGATCGGCGAGGACAGCGAGATCGAGAAGGAATACCTGGTGCGCGTGGCCGGGCCGCTGGGGGCAGGCCCAGCCTCGAGCGAGTTGTCAGCCGACGATCTGGCGCGGCTGCGTCATGGCCTGGAGCTCGACGGCGAGCCCCTGAAGCCGGCCATCGTCGAATGGCAGAACGACGACCAACTGCGCTTCGTGCTGAAAGAAGGCAAGAAGCGCCAGATCCGCCGCATGTGCGAAGCCGTCGGCCTGAAGGTGCTGGGCCTCAAGCGCGTGCGCATCGGCCGCGTGATGCTGGGCGACCTGCCGGTGGGACAGTGGCGATATCTGCGGGGCGATGAGGTCTTTGGCTGAGGCTTGAACCGAGGCCCGCTCCGCGCTAAGCTTTTTGGCTAAGACAACTCGGATCCACTGCGTGGAGCCTTCGCACCATGAGCACAGCCCAACGCCCCCCGAAGACTTACTGGATGGGATCACCCTGGTGGGCGTCTGATCGCCAGGCCTTCAAGACCGCGATCCTCGGCCGCTTCAGCGGCAACGCAGAATTGGCTTTCGACTACGTGAACCGGGTGATCGACCGCCAGATCTCGAAAGCCAGTGGCTTGCTGGCCTTCAACTCCATCGTGTTCGCCGGCCTGCAAATCGCGAACGTCTCGACCTTCGCAGCGAAGCTGTCGGCCGTGCTGTCGCTGCTGGCCGCGCTGTTCCTGCTGCTGCTGATGCATGTGAAATGGGGCTCGCCCGACACCTTCCAGACCGCCGAAGATGATCTGAACTACTCGCTGAACGTCTGCTTCAATCGGGCGATGGTCATCTCATGGTCGCTGGCGCTGTCGATCGGCGCGACCGCAGCGGCGATCTGGGTGGTGTTGAACAAGGTGGCCTAGGCCGGTCAATCCCGGTCCGGCGCGATCTCGGTCGCGTAGTCCACCAAGTCGCCCAGGATGCCCTGGGCGCGTTCGTCGTCGGGGTCGGGCAGCGCATCGCCCAGCTGGTCGATGCGCTCGAAGAACGCAGCCAGCGTCAGGCCCCCGCCCACGCCGTCGTGCAGCCGGCTCGCGCGGTGCTCGTGCCACTGCTGCTGTTCGGCCTCGGTCAGCGTCTGCGGGAAGTTGCGGGCGCGGTAGCGAAAGAGCAGTTCGCCCAAACGCTGATCGGCAAACGCCGGGCGCTGCTCGGCCAGGGTCGGTGGCGGCAACCCGCGCAGCCGTTGCAGCAGGCGCCGATCGTCGTTGCCGACGAAGCCGCCGTACAGGTCTTCATCGACATCCGGTTTGCTGGCGGCAGCTGGTCGTTCGAACACCTCGGGCCACAGGCCGGCCAACAGCGCGGTCTGCTGAGCGGCCACGTCAGCGTGCTTCCTTGCCTGCGCCATGTCGAGGCCCCAGCGCGCGGCCATCTCGGGGCTCAGCGTCTTCAGGTTGCCAATCACCACCGGCGACTTGTTCAGGTGAATCGTCTTGATCGGCAGCCGCGTCACGCCCTCGGGCAGCGCGTCGGTGCGGCTGAACATCCGCTGGCGGATCGCCTCGGCGTTCAGCGTCTGCAGCACGCTCGGGTCTTCGGCCAGGTCCCAGACGATGACCTCGTTCTTGTTCGTCGGGTGCGGCGCCAATGGCCACACCAAGGCGATGCAGCCGCGATCGGGCGGGTACATGCCCGAGACATGCAAGAACGGCTGCCCGGCCTTCTGCGCGTTGGCCATTTCCTCGATGACGGCGTCCTTCTTGCGCAGGCGCAGGCAGAAGTCCCACAGCTTCGGTTGCTTGTCCTTGATCAGCCGGGCCAGCGCCACCGTGGCCCGCACGTCCGACAGCGCATCGTGCGCCGCCTCGTGCGCGATGGCGTTGGCCACGGTCAGGTGTTCGAGCTTGAACGACGGCCGACCGTCCTCGTGCTTCGGCCAGACGATGCCGTCGGGCCGCAAGGCGTAGGCACAACGCACCACGTCCAGCAGGTCCCAGCGGCCGCACTGGTTCTGCCATTCGCGGGCATACGGGTCGATGAGGTTGCGCCAGAACAGGAAGCGCGTCACCTCGTCATCGAAGCGGATCGAGTTGTAGCCGACACCGATGGTGCCGGGCCGGGCCAGCTCCGCCTCGATCGCCGCGGCGAAGGCATGTTCAGGTACACCGCGTGCCATGCACACCTGCGGCGTGATGCCGGTCAGCAGGCAGCTTTCGGGGTCGGGCAGCGTGTCGGAGGCGGGCTGGCAGTACAAGGTAACCGGCTCGCCGACCTCGTTCAGATCGGCGTCGGTGCGCAAGCCAGCGAATTGCGCCGGGCGGTCACGGCGAGGCACCACGCCGAAGGTTTCGTAGTCGTGCCAGAAGAAGCTGATCGGGTCCATGGACTGCAACATACCACCCGTCCACAATGATCGACATTCGCGTCACACCTTCTCGTCAGGAGCCCCCATGAGCCGATCTGCCGCCCCAGCCCCATCGAAATCCAGCCAGAAGCACGCTTACGCCAAAACGCTGAAGACCTTCACCACCGCCAGCGGTGCCGAAGGCCTGTACTACTCGCTGCCGGCGCTGGCCAAGCTGATGCCGAACGTGGCGCGGTTGCCGGTGTCGCTGCGCATCGTGCTGGAAAGCGTGCTGCGCAACTGCGACGGCAAGAAAGTGACCGCCGCCCACGTCGAGCAGCTCGCCCACTGGAAGCCCAACGCCGAGCGCAGCGAAGAAATCCCCTTCGTCGTCGCCCGCGTGGTGCTGCAGGACTTCACCGGCGTGCCGCTGCTGGCCGATCTGGCCGCGATGCGCAATGTGGCCGCCGCCATGGGCAAGAACGCCAAGACCATCGAGCCGTTGGTGCCTGTGGATCTGGTCGTCGACCACAGCGTGATGGTCGACCACTACGGCAACAAGAAGGCGCTCGACCTGAACATGAAGCTCGAGTTCCAGCGCAACCAGGAGCGCTACGAGTTCATGAAGTGGGGCATGCAGGCCTTCGACACCTTCGGCGTCGTGCCGCCGGGCTTCGGCATCGTGCACCAGGTGAACCTGGAATACCTCGCACGCGGCGTGCACAAGACGGCGAAGAACAAGCCGAACGCCGGGGTGTACTACCCTGATTCATTGGTGGGCACCGACAGCCACACCACGATGATCAACGGCATCGGCGTGGTGGGCTGGGGAGTCGGCGGCATCGAGGCCGAGGCCGGCATGCTGGGCCAGCCGGTGTACTTCCTGACGCCCGATGTGGTCGGCTTCGAGCTGACCGGCCGGCTGCGCGAGGGCGTCACTGCGACCGACCTCGTGCTGACGGTGACGGAGATCCTGCGCAAGGCCAAGGTGGTCGGCAAGTTCGTCGAATTTTTCGGCGAGGGTACGGCCAGCCTCGCCTTGCCCGACCGCGCGACGATTGCCAACATGGCACCCGAGTACGGCGCGACGATGGGCTTCTTCCCGGTCGACGACAAGACGATCGACTACTTCAAGGGCACCGGCCGCACGAAGAAGGAGATCGAAGCCCTCGAGGCCTACTTCCGCGCGCAGAAGCTGTTCGGTGTGCCGAAGAAGGGCGAGATCGACTACACCTCGGTCGTCACGCTCGATCTGGGCACCGTGGCGCCCAGCCTGGCCGGGCCGAAGCGGCCGCAGGACAGGATCGAACTGGGCAACGTGAAGCGTCAGTTCACCTCGCTGTTCACCAAGCCACCCACCGAAAACGGCTTCAATCTGCCTGCCGCTCAACTGCACCTGCGTCACATGGTGCGCGCGCAGGATGTCGTGGACACGGCACTGGCCACCACCAAGGACACAGCGAACGGCGCGGCACGCGACGTGGTCGAGATGGTCGGTAGCCGCTCGACCCTCGAAGCGGCGCAGTCCAGCGCCGCATCGGTGCAGCACCAGGTCGGCGACATCTCGATCGGCAACGGCGACGTGCTGATCGCCGCCATCACCTCGTGCACCAACACCTCGAACCCGAGCGTGCTGCTGGCCGCCGGTCTGCTTGCGAAGAAAGCGGTGCAGGCCGGCTTGAAGGTGCAACCGCACATCAAGACCTCGCTGGCGCCCGGCTCGCGCATCGTCACCGAATACCTCGAAAAAGCCGGCCTGCTGCCCTACCTGGAGAAGCTCGGTTTCTACCTGGCCGGCTACGGCTGCACCACCTGCATCGGCAACGCCGGCGACCTGCGCCCGGAGTTCAACGAGGCCATTCAGCAGAACAACCTGGTGTGCGCCGCCGTGCTGTCGGGCAACCGAAATTTCGAGGCACGCATTCACCCGAACCTGAAGGCCAACTTCCTCGCCTCGCCGCCGCTGGTGGTGGCCTACGCGATCGCCGGCACGGTGCTGAAAGACCTCATGAGCGAACCGCTCGGCAAGGGCAAGAAGGGCCGCGACATCTACCTCGGCGACATCTGGCCCAGCAGCGACGAGGTCCACAAGCTGATGAAGTACGCGATGAACGGCAAGGCCTTCAAGAAGAATTACGAGAAGGTCGCCACCAACCCCGGCAAGCTGTGGGGCAAGGTCGATGGCGCGACGGGCCAGGTCTACGACTGGCCGACCTCCACCTACATCGCCCAGCCGCCGTTCTTCGACGGCTTCACGATGCAGCCTGCGCAGGCGGCGGCCGGCGTGGTCGGAGCGCGGGCGATGGCACTGTTTGGCGACTCGATCACCACCGACCACATCTCACCCGCAGGCTCGATCAAGGAAGCCTCGCCGGCCGGTGCCTGGTTGAAGGAACACAAGGTCTTGAAGGCCGACTTCAACAGCTACGGCTCGCGGCGCGGCAACCACGACGTGATGGTGCGCGGCACCTTCGCCAATGTGCGCATCAAGAACCTGATGATCCCGGCCGGCGCCGACGGCTCGCGCGAGGAAGGCGGCGTGACGCTGTATCAACCCTCGGGCGAAAAGCTGTTCATCTACGACGCCGCAATGAAGTACATGGCCGCCGGCACGCCGACGGTGATCTTCGCTGGCGAGGAATACGGCACCGGATCGTCGCGCGACTGGGCGGCCAAGGGCACCGCGCTGTTGGGCATCAAGGCGGTGATTGCGCGCAGCTTCGAGCGCATCCACCGCAGCAACCTGGTCGGCATGGGCGTGCTGCCGCTGCAGTTCAAGGGCAGCGAGAGCTGGCAGACGCTGGGCATCACCGGCAACGAGACCTTCGATATCGAGCTCGCCGCGAACATCCAGCCTCAGCAGGACGCCACGCTCGTGATCACCTCGGCCGATGGCAAGAAGAAGCGCGTGCCGCTGACGCTGCGCATCGACACGCCGATCGAGGTCGACTACTACCAGCACGGCGGCATCCTGCCGTTCGTGCTGCGGCAGTTGCTGGCGGCCTGACCGCCCGCAGCAGGCGAGGAGGCGAGGGGCGGCTCAGGCCAGCGCCCTGCCCCACGCCTCGGCATCGAACCCCACCAGCACGCCGCCCGGGTGCTCGACCACCGGGCGCTTGATCACGCTGGGCTGGGCCAGCATCAAGGCGCGAGCGCTGGCCGCATCGGTCACAGCGGCCTGCTGCTCAGCATCCAGCTTGCGCCAGGTGGTGCCCTTGCGATTGAGCAGCGCCTCCCAGCCCAGCGTGTGCATCCACGCATCGAGCCGGGGCAGCGGCACGCCCAGCTTCTTGTAATCATGAAAATCATGGGGCACGCCCTGCTGTTGCAGCCAGGCACGCGCCTTCTTGACGGTGTCGCAGTTCGGGATGCCGTAAACGGTGGTGGTCATGGGAAGCCAGGTTCGGAACGTCGTCGAGACGATAGCCCACGCCCTACACTGCCACGCCCTGATTCCCGATCACCTCCATGGCTTTCCGCTCTGAACACGCCACCCCGCTCGACCACGGCATCTGGCTGATCGACACCGGCTACCAGCGACCGATGTTCGACGCGGCCTACCTGATCGTCGAGCAAGGGCGTGCCGCCTTCGTCGACACCGGCACCAGCCTGTCGGTGCCGCGGCTGCTGGACGCGCTGAATGCTGCAGGCGTGGCGCGCGACGCGGTCGATTGGGTGATCCCCACGCATGTGCACCTCGACCACGCCGGTGGCGCCGGTGCGCTGATGGCCGAGTTGCCTGCCGCCCGGCTGCTGGTGCACCCACGGGGCGCCAGGCACCTGATCAACCCCACCGTGCTGCTGGGCAGCGCGCGCGCTGTGTACGGCGACGAGGCGGTGCAGCGCGCCTATGGCACGGTGCTGCCGGTGGAGGCGAGCCGTGTCGTCAGCAGCACCGACGGCATGGCGGTGGAACTGGCCGGCCGGCCGCTGGTGCTGCTCGACACGCCGGGCCACGCCCGCCACCACCATTGCATTTGGGACGAACGCAGCCAGGGCTTCTTCACCGGCGACACCTTCGGTTTGTCGTACCGCGAATTCGACACGGCGCACGGCGAGTGGTTGCTGCCCACCACCACCCCCACACAGTTCGACCCGGTGGCGCTGCGCGCATCGATCGAGCGCATGCTGGCCCAACAGCCGCAGCGCATGTACCTGACGCACTACGGCTGCATCGGCCACGTCGCGGCGCGGGGCCGAGAGTTGCTCGATCAGTTGGATGCGGTGGTGGCGCTGGGCGAACGTGTGCGATCACAAGCGCTCGCCACCGAGTCACGCCACGCCGCGCTGGCCGACGGCCTGACCGCGCTGTACCTGGAACAGTTGCAGCGCCTGCACAGCCCGATGCCGCGCGACCGCGCACTGGCCTTGCTGGCCATGGACATCGAGCTCAACGCCCAGGGGATGGCGGGTTGGCTGGATGCGGTGCAGCCTGCAAAGGCTTAGTCAAGCGTCAAGATGCACTCGTCGACCTACATCGAAACAAACACTCTCGATGACGCGCTTGCGTCTCTGGAGCTTGCAGCTGAATTCCACGACCGTGCAAGGTCAGATCCTAGATTCTGGAAGTGGTTTGTGATTGCGCTTCACGCTGGGGTTCAGGGGACGTTCGCACTCGTCCTGGAACAAGGTAACGGACTAATGGTCCAGAAGCCAGGCGTGACTGCAAGGACGATCGCAGCAATCGACACTGAATCAGACCTTCCAGAGCCCCACATGGACAACTTCCTCCGCTTGTATCGAAAGGTGCGAGCGATGGTCAATTCAGGTCACAGTGGGGTTGCGGAAGCCGACACATCGCCGGAAGAGGATGCACTTTCTGGCTTCGATGAGTTACGCGACGGCTTTCTCCACTTCAACACGAAGGCCTGGGCCATTGAAAAAGCTCTTATAGATCGTCGCTCAAGGGACTCCTTTGCAATCGCCCGAGGTCTGCTCCTCGACTCGGGACTTGTACGCGTTTATGAGCCCACCGATGTCGCTCGCGTTGAGCGCCTGGTGTTCGAACTCAGCGTGAGGCTGGGAACCAGTGCCTGACATGTTGCACACCTCTGCACCGGCAAGCGAATCTCGTCGTGTGTGTAGCAGGCGCGTGCCTGAGCAGATTGCCAAGCTCTCGGGCGTAACACTGCTGGCCGACGTTGGGGTCACCCCTCCGCATTCCACGCCGACAGGACGAAGCGCAACTGCCCCGTGATCCCGGGCGCGCCCTTGGCCGAGAACGGCACGGTCATTTCCTGCTTGCCCGACTTCAGGGTCTTGTAGGCCAGCGGCCGGGTGGCCTGGCCGACGCGGTCGGATTGCCAACTGAACTTCGCGCTCCACTCGCCGCTTTCGTCCTTGGGTGGGCTCATCTCGACCACCAGCGCATCCCGAAACAGGTAGCCGCCCTCGTAGTGCGAATCGGCCCAGAAGCGCTTCTCGACCTCGTAATCGGGCACACGCACCCCGAAGGACATGCCGTAGGCCAGCGTGGCGCGCTGCGGGTTCACTCGCGCGCGGTTGGCGAGAAAGACCGTGGAGAGGTACAGCGACTTCGCCTGCGCATCCGCCCCCGTCAGTTGCGCGTGGGTGCGGCACGCCACCGAATCTTCTTCGGCGACGCGGCGCGTGAGCAGCCAGCGCTTGCCGCGCGGCGCGGCGGTCAGCTCGAACTGGTACAGCCCGCCCACCTCCTTGCCGTCGAGCGCAACCGGCACGCGCACCGATTCGACGTCGACCCAGATGTCGACACGGATGTCGCCGAACAGAAAGCGCGAGAGGTTCTGGTAGGCCTCTTCGCTGTTGACGATGCCGAAGATCCCCGAGTGCGAGCGGTAGGCGTAAGCCGTTGCCGCGGGCTGGGTGTAGCGACCCTTGGCATCCAGGCCCCACACCGAGGCGTTCTCGATCTTCACCAAGCCATCGCTGCCGTGTCCGGCAAAGGCGCGCGACAGGCCCGCCGCCACGCCGTAATCGGCGCGGTTGGTGCCCACCATGCAGAAAAACCGCTCGGACGGAAACGCCGCTTCGGGCAGCCAGTCGACGCGCCCGGTCTTCTTGTACGCCGCCTCCAGCTTCAGGTAATGCGCCATGCGGTCGCGGTTGAAGTTGTTCATGTCGTTGGCCGACAGCCACGACGGCACGTTGAGCCCCATCACCTCGATGCCGTTGTGCGGCGTGGCGTAGGTGTAGACCTTGTCGATCGCAGCGCGCGCGGCAGCATCACCGAGATCGGGGTTCTGCAGGAAGGCCCGGCACACCAGCCCGCCCATCGAGTGGGCCACCAGGTAGCAGCGAAAGCTCTGGGCATCGACCCCGCTGTCGGGGTGCGCGCACACCAGGTCGCGCACCCTGAGCACCAGGTTGGAGAGGCCGCGCGCAAAGTCCTCGATCTGCGGTGTCTTGCCGGTGCCCAACAGTGCGGAAGCCTGCTCGTAGTAGCGGTAGATCACGATGGACTTGGGCGCGATCGTGCCGTCCCAGTCCGGGTCCAGGATGTCCAGGCCGTTCTCGAACACGTCGGCGTAGCCGTGGTCGGAAATCAGGCGCAGCACCGGCGACTCGAAGATGAACTTCTTGGCGGGTTTGTTCTTATCGGGCGTGGCGCGAAGCACCGTGGAGCCCAGGTTGAAGCCGCAGAACGGGTCGGCGGTGGTGTCGTCCTGCTCGCCCGTCGTCATGGCGTAGCCGCGGACATAGATGATCGGGTGGTACGGCGAGTTCGGCATGGTCCCCTCCACGGTGGTTGACGCGCGCGCACCTTAGCAGGCTGATCCCGCTCGACCGTGAGCGCACACCGCGCCAAGCGCGGATCTGGCGGGTGAATCCGCCGCAACACCGCAGATTGCCTGGCTGCGCGCTCGCCACACTGCAGTGATCCATTACCGTGCGAGCCTTTTCATGTCGATGTTTCGATGGCCTCTTGCGTTGAGCCCATGGCGGCGCCTTCGCGTCGCTGAGCGCGCGACACCGCCGCGCCCTGCGCTCGTGGCCGTGCCGGCGGCGCCTGCGCCGGCACCTGAGGCCACCGCGCCCGCATCGGCGCTGCCTGAAGTGACGGCCTCGTTTTTTGCGTGGCTGCTGTCGCAGCCGAACACCGAAGCGGTGCCCGCCATCGGCCCCGAGGCCGCAGGCAGCGACACCGCACTCGACGAGCCCTCGCGCGCGGTACTGGCCAAGCTCGACGAGGTGATCCAGTCCGATCCCCAACGCAGCGCCCTGCTGCCGCGCGCGCCGCAGGTGCTGCCACAGCTGATGCGCAGCCTGCGAGACGATCACTATGTGTCGGTCGAGGTGGCCGCACGCATCGGCAAAGATGCGGTGCTGGCCGCCGAGGTGATCCGCGCGGCCAACGGCTCGCACCGAGGCAGCCGCGAACCCATCGTCGATCTGTCGCAAGCGGTGCTGTCGATTGGCGCCGATCACCTGCGCCGGGTGATTGCCAAGTCGGTGCTGAGGCCCATCTTCGATGTGCGCGGCGCCAGGCTGTCGGCGATGGCAGCGCCGCAAATCTGGGTCAACGCCGAATTCAAGGCGCGCCTGTGCTCGGCGCTGGCCGCCGCCGAAGGACTCGATCCGCTCGACGGCTACCTGGCCGGCATGTTGCACGACTCGGGCTGGACGGCGCTGCTGCGCGCCCTCGACGGGCTCGGCCCGCAGCAGGTGCCTGCGCTGCCTAAGCTGGTGGATCCGGCCTTCTCGCATGCGCTCGCCGAGCGGCGCGACAGGCTCTTCTGCAAGTTGTTGCGGCCGTGGCAGCTCAGCATGCCGCTGGTGGCCATGGCCGACGACATCGAAACCCACGGTCTGGCCGGCGCGCGCCTGCCGCTGGCCGTGGCACTGCAACGTGCGCATGCGCTGGCCTCGCTGCACGCGCTGGCTTGCGATGGCCGACTGCCCAGCGGCATGGACGGCCCGCTGATGAGCCTGCCACCGGGTGTGCAGGCGGGCTATCTCTCGGTGACACGGGCCGATTGATGCAGCGGCGCCACCCACGGCGCCCGAATCATCGTTAGGCTATCGGGTGTTTCCACTTCCCCCAAGGGGCCCCTGAGATGAGATTGCTACACACCATGCTGCGCGTCGGCGACCTGCAGCGCTCGGTCGATTTCTACACCCGCGTGATGGGCATGAAGCTGCTGCGCACCACCGACCGGCCCGAGCACAAGTACAGCCTGGCGTTCGTCGGCTACGGCACCAACCCCGATCACGCCGAGCTCGAGCTGACCTACAACCACGGCGTCGACCGCTACGAGCTGGGCACGGCCTACGGCCACATCGCGATTGAAGTGGAAGACGCCTACGCGACCTGCGCCGCGATCAAGGCCGCTGGCGGCAACGTGACCCGCGAAGCTGGGCCGGTGGCCGGCGGCACGACGGTCATCGCGTTCATCACCGACCCCGATGGCTACAAGGTCGAGTTGATCCAGCGCTGACCCAAGGCAGCGAGTGCGAGGACTCAGGCCGGACGCAAGGCCGAGGCTTCGCGCGCCAGCGCGGTGATTTGCCCCCAGTCGCCCGCGGCCACTGCCTCGGGCGGCGTCAACCACGAACCGCCGCACACCTTGACATTGGGCAGCGCCAGGAACTGCGGCGCCGTGGCGAGCGATATCCCACCGGTCGGACAGAACGACACATCGCCAAACGGGCCGGCAAAGGCCTTCAGCATCGCAACGCCCCCGGCCGCAGTGGCCGGAAAGAACTTCAGGAAGTAGTACCCGCCGGCATTCGCGGCCATCACCTCGCTGGCTGTGGCCACACCCGGCAACAGCGGAAGCCCGAGTCGGTGGCAGGCCTCGCCGATCGACGCGCTGTAACCAGGGCTGACCGCAAAGCGACACCCGGCATCTCGGGCCGCCTGCGCATCGGCCGCACTGCGCACCGTGCCCGCACCGACGATGGCCTCGGGCACCGCGCGGGCGATGGCTTCCATGCACTGCAGTGCCACCGGCGTGCGCAGTGTCACTTCCAGCACCCGGACGCCGCCGGCGACCAGCGCCTTGGCCATCGGCACCGCGTCGTCGACACGATCCAGCACGATGACCGGTATCACGGGGCCTGCCGCGGCGAGATCAATGGGGTTCATGGGTGGGGTGCTCATAACCACGTCACCGCGCCTTCTTCGGCGGTGAGGACGTTGCGGCGCATGCCGCCGAACAGTTCACGGCCGAGACCGTGGGCGTTGATGTCGCGCTGTTCGTCGGACAACACGGCGCTCTCGCGCGCCGCCCAGGTGGGCTCATCGACCAGCGCCTGCAAGGTGCCGGCGTTCGAATCGATGCGGATCACATCGCCGGTGCGCACCTTGGCGAGCGGGCCGCCGGCCAGCGCCTCGGGGCTGACATGGATGGCTGCGGGCACCTTGCCCGAGGCGCCGCTCATGCGGCCATCGGTCACCAGCGCGACCTTGAACCCTTTGCCCTGCAGCACCGCGAGCGGTGGGGTCAGCTTGTGCAGCTCGGGCATGCCGTTGGCGTGCGGGCCCTGGAAGCGCACCACGGCCACGAAATCGCGCTCCAGTTCGCCGGCCTTGAAGGCAGCCTGCAACGCCTCCTGCGTGTCGAACACGATCGCCGGTGCCTCGACGACATGCCGGTCGGCCGGCACCGCCGAGGTCTTGATGACCGCGCGACCGAGGTTGCCGATCAGCAGCGTGAGGCCGCCGTGGTCGCTGAACGGTGCGGCAGCCGGGCGCACGATGTCGTCGTCGCGCTGGACGGTGGTGGCCGGCGGCAGATCGACCCAGCCGAGCGCCCCGGCGGCATCGCGCTGCGGCAGCCGGGTGTAGTCGCGCAGCCCGCCGCCGGACACGGTGGCCACGTCCGCATGCATCAGGCCGGCATCGATCAATTCGCGGATCACGTAGCCTGGCCCGCCAGCCGCCTGGAACTGGTTCACGTCGGCGCTGCCGTTGGGGTACACACGTGCCAGCAGCGGCGTGGCGTGCGACAGATCGGCGAAGTCGGTCCAGTTGATCAGGATGCCGGCCGCGCGCGCCACCGCGACCCAGTGAATCAGGTGGTTGGTCGAGCCGCCCGTGGCCAGCAGCGCGACCATCGCGTTGACGATCACCCGCTCGTCGACAAGTTGGCCGATCGGGGTGTAACGCTGTGTTTTCGTGATGCCGAGCACCGTGCGCACCGCGTCGCGGGTGAGCGCCTCGCGCAGTTCG
Organism: Burkholderiales bacterium PBB1; assembly: GCA_002255905.1. Lineage (GTDB taxonomy): Bacteria > Pseudomonadota > Gammaproteobacteria > Burkholderiales > Burkholderiaceae_C > PBB1. Next base: position 117,440 of record NKIN01000002.1, on the reverse strand, counting down.
GCGTGCGGATGCACGAAGGCGGCACCGGGCACATGCAGGCCCATCGCCTCGAGCAGCATCTGGTTGCTGTTGGCCGTGCCGTAGAAGGTGCAGGTGCCCGGGCCGTGGTACGAGGCCGACTCGGAGCGCAGCAACTCCTCGCGGCCGACCAGCCCTTGCGCATACTGCTCGCGCACCTTGGCCTTGGCGTTGTTGCTGAGGCCAGTGCTCATCGGTCCGGCCGGCACGAACACGCACGGCAGGTGGCCGAAGTGCAAGGCCCCGATCAACAGGCCGGGCACGATCTTGTCGCACACGCCCAGCAGCAGCGCGGCGTCGAACACATCGTGCGTCAGTGCCACCGCGGTGCCCATCGCGATGGTGTCGCGCGAGAAGAGGCTCAGCTCCATGCCGGGCAGGCCTTGCGTCACGCCGTCGCACATGGCGGGCACGCCACCGGCTACCTGCGCCGTGGCACCCCGCTGGCGGGCCTCGTCGCGGATCAGCGCCGGAAAACCCTCGTAGGGCTGGTGCGCCGAGAGCATGTCGTTGTAGGCCGTGACCACACCGATGTGCGGCGCGCGCTCGGCCACCACACGCAGCTTGTCGTTGGAGGCCAATGCGGCAAAGGCATGGGCCACGTTGGCGCAACCCATGCGGTCGCTGCCGCGGGCGCGCTGCGCCGCCGCGGCCACGCGCGCCAGGTAAGGCTCGCGCAGCGGCGCGCTGCGCTCGCGGATGCGCTGGGTCACCTGATCGACGGTGGAATTCATCGGCATGGTCTGCTTTCGACGGGGCGGTGATGCACCCCGTGGTTCACAGTGTCGCAGGCCGCGTTCGCTTCGGTGCGCCGAGGTCACCTGGGTGACGGGGTACCCACCTGCTTAGCAAGCACGATGCCCAAGGCGAAGACGCCATCGCCCTACTGGGAAACCGCCTCCAGGCGCGCCCACAGCGAACGAACCCGCTCGAGGTCGGACACGGTGTCCACATCGACCAGCACGCCCGGATCGTCGACCTCGACCGGGTGGGCCGGGTAGCGTGACACCACCCGACGCGCGCCCTCATCGCCTTGCAGCGTGACCAGTTCGGAATACAACTCGGCGTTGAAGCCGACCGGGTGGCCGCGCTGACCGTGCAACTGGGCATAGGCGATGGTGTGATCGCGCAGCGCCGCAGCCACCTGCAGCAGCGTGGACGACTGCACCAGGGGCATGTCGGCCGGCAGCACCAGCCAGCCATCGGCTTTCGAGCGAGCTGACACGCCGGCGGCGATCGATGCCCCCATGCCCAGCCGGGCATTGACTGCGCGCAGATCACTCCGGCCCGCCACCGCCCGTGACGCCGCTTCGAGCACCACGATGTCTTGCCGGGCGACGTGGCGCGCGGCCTCCGCCACCAGGGCCTCGGTCGTGATCACCACCAGCGGCAAGCCGCTGGCCATCGCATGGGACAGCGTGGCACCGAGCACGTTGGTGGCGCCCAGCGGCTGGCTGAGCTTGTGCCCAGCATCCTGGAAACGCGAGCCCAGCCCAGCGGCCAGCACGATGATGGCGGGCCCGGAGGTCATCGTGGGTGTCCTGTCTTTCTTCGATACATCCGTCAAGGATGCAGGCAACACGGCCACGCCACCAGAGGGGCATCACTGAGCTGGTGCGAGGCCGCTTTTTATACTAGGTCGATGAGTCAACTCGCTGATCTCCGCAAGAGCTATGAACGCGCCGAGCTCGATGAAAGCGCCTCGCTGCCCGACCCGCTCGCGCAGTTCGAGCTGTGGCTGCAGCAGGCGATCAGCGGCGAGCTGCCCGAGCCCAACGCGATGACGCTCGCCACCGTCGGCGCCGATGGCCGGCCCTCGACACGGGTGGTGCTGATCAAGGGCTGCGACGCGCGCGGCATCGTCTGGTACACGAACTACCAAAGCCGCAAGGGCCGCGAGCTGGCGGCGCATCCGCAGGCGGCGCTGCAGTTCCATTGGGTCGAGCTCGAGCGGGTCGTGCGCATCGAAGGCCGGGTCGAGAAGGTCGATCCGGCCGAGTCCGATGCCTATTTCGCCTCGCGGCCGCTCGATTCGCGCATCGGCGCCTGGGCCTCACCGCAAAGCGAGGTGATTCCCTCGCGCAGCGTGCTGGTCACCAATGCCGCGAAATACGGCGCGCAGTACCTGCTGAACCCGCCCCGACCGCCGCACTGGGGTGGCTACCGACTGGTGCCCGACCGTTGGGAGTTCTGGCAGGGCCGCCGGTCGCGACTGCACGACCGGCTGCAATACCGCCTGCAGGCGCAGCAGTGGATCAGGGAGCGGCTGGCCCCCTGATCCGGCGGTTCCTGGCACGCCAGTCAGGGCATCAGAAGGTCACACGCATGCCGACCTCCACGGCCCGCCCCGGCAATGGCGACAGGCCGCGGATGGTCTGGATCGTCGACGCGCTGTAGGCCCGCTCGTTGCCCAGGTTGGTGAGCTTGACGAACCAGATCGCATCGGCCTGGTTCACGTTGATCCGCTGCGACAGCGACAGGTTCACCAGCGTGTAGCTCGCCGTCGGTCGATCGGTGTCGGGCACCCGGTTCTGGCGTGCCGCATGGTCGGCCTCGATGCGCGCCGTCCACGGGCCGCGTGCGGCATCGAGCCCGAGCTTCAGGCGCCACGGGGCGATGCGCGGCAAGGGCTCGCCGGTGCTCAGGTTGGTGCCACGCGTCATGTCGAACTGGGTCGTTCCATCGAGTTGCCATGGCAGCTCGGCCAGGCGCTTGCGGCCTTCGATCTCGACACCATACAGACGAGCACGCACCGCGTTGAACCGGTACAGCGGCACGCTTTCGGGCGTGCCGGCAGCCACCACCGCACCGGATTCGTCCACCTGATCGCCGGAGGCATCGAGCGAGATGAACCGCGAGAACCGGGTGTAGAACGTTCCCACCCGCAGCCGGTCGGTGTCGGTCTTCCATTGCACGGCCAGGTCCACGTTGGTGCCGCGCTCGGTCGGCAAACGGGTGTTGCCTTGCTCGTAGGAGCCAGTCGCCGCGTGCACCCCATTGGCATACAACTCGAAGTAGGTCGGCGCGCGCTCGGTCGCACTCAGCGAGGCGGACAGCGACCACGCGGGCGCCAGCGGCACCACGTTGGCCAGCGAATAGCTCTGCAGCCAGAAATTGCGGCGCACCGGGGCGCCGAACTTTGGCGACAGCGGATCCGCATCGCCGTCGGAATCGACCTCGGCACGTTCCAGTCGGGCACCCACCGACAAGGTGCCCCCGACCCAGGCCAGTTCTTCCAGCGCGAACAGACCGGTCTTGCGGGTGCGGGTCTCCGGCACGAACGCTTCTTCACCGAGCGCCGAGAAGTCGAAGTCCTCGTGCTGCAGACCCAGCACGCCGCGCAGCGGGCCGATCGGCGCATGCTCGACCTCCAGGCGCACGTCATGGCCCTGGCTGCTGAACACCGTGCCCACGGCGCCATCGCCCTCGACCTCCCTGTGCTGGTAGTCGGTGTAATTGGCGTTCAGCCTCACGGCCCGCAGCGGGCCGTCGGTGAGCTTGATCTCGCCGGCAAAGCCGACATGGTCGCGCTTGAGCTGAATCATCACTCCAGGCTCGGCCGTGATCCCGTAGTCGCTGTGGTATGTGTCCACCGACAGGCCCACGCGGCCTTGTGCCGGATCAGCACCACTGCCGAAGAACAGCGATCCGCCGAGCGCACCGCCTCGGGTTTCAGCGGCGGAATTGCGCACATGGCTGCTGCGCGCGAGCGGCTCGCCGTCTTCCACCGGCGTGTAGCGGGGCACGAGCTGATCGGAGGTGTCGCGGCCGAACACGTCGGCGTGTACCGCGAAACGGTCATTGCCGGACTCGATCAGCGCCGCACCGCCACGCGTGCGCGCAGCCCCGCCAAACCGCACCTCGGCCGCACCTGAAAAGCCCTCCATCGGGGCACGCGGAATCCGGTTGTCGAGCGTGTTGACGACACCGCCCACCGCACTGCCACCATAGAACAGCGCACCGGGTCCGCGCAGCACCTCGATGCGGTCGGCGATCAAGGGCTCGATCGGCACCGCGTGGTCGTAGCTCAACGACGACGCGTCCATCGAGGCGCCGCCGTTGCTGAGAATGCGCACGCGGTCGCCATCGAGCCCGCGGATCACAGGGCGGTTGGCATTCGGGCCGAAGTAGGTGGATGACACGCCCGGCAGGCTGTTGAGGGTGTCACCCAGTGAGCTGCCTCGCCGCAGCACCAGACCATCGCCGGACAGCACCGACACCGGTGCGGCGATCTGCGGGCTGCCCAGCGGGTTGCCGGTGACCACGACGGTGTCGAGCGTGCGGGTGGGCAGCGGGGCAGCGGCTGAAGCGGGCGCAGGCGCATCGGGCGCGGTTTGCGCCTGACTGATCTGCGGCATTCCAGCCCCGAAGGCCAGGCTCAGGGACAGCGCCAGGGCGTGGCGCGGGGTATGAAGACGTGATTGCATGGGTAGATCGACTCTGGACAGGCGAGCACCGGCGCACGACCCGGAGGTCCGCCGCACCGATGGCGCTGAAAAGGAGTGACGGCGCTGCCCCTCGCGGACAGCGTCGTGCATCGAAAAAACGGAAGGGGGGAAGGACGCGGGGGCGCCTGGCCGGTGGCCAGCCCCGCACCGCTCAGCTAAGGGTGGGCGGTGCGCGGGCGAGGAAGCCCGTGACTTGCGTGGCGTGGTGCCACGCTGCGTGAACGGCATCCGGGTGAAACGGCGCTTCGAAGGTCAGCGCCAGCATCGGCAACTCGTGCAGCAGATCGGCGTGCGTCAGCTGATCGAACAGCGTACAGCCCGCGCTGCCTTCGAAATGGTCGGCGAACAGCGACTGCAGCCAGCCATGCGCGTGGTGCGCAGACAAAGACGCCACCGGAGCGTCGGCGTCGACGCGAGCGCCCTCACCCACCGACACCGGCGTGGCCAGGTGCGCGTGCCCGTGATGCACGTGCACGATGCCGTGCAGCAACCCGATCGACTGCATCGTCAGGGCGCTGAACCACAGCGCCAGGGCGAAGGCTGCGCGCGGCCAAGGGGTCTTCATCGGGCGGTGGGATTCAGGTGCGCGGTATCAGGCTGCCTGCTTGACGCGGCTGGCAAAGGTCTTGCGGAACTTCTCGACCTTGGGCGCTGCCACCATCGCGCAGTAGCCCTGGTTTGGGTGGTTGGCAAAGTAGTGCTGGTGGTAATCCTCGGCGCGCGAGTAATCGGTCACCGGCAGCAGCTCGGTGACCAATTTGCCAGCCACCTTGCGGTCGACCTCGTCCATCACCTCGCGCGCCACGGCTTGCTGGTCGGGGTGGTGGAAATAGATGCCCGAGCGGTACTGTGTGCCGGTGTCGGCGCCCTGGCGATTCAGTGTGGTCGGGTCGTGGATCACGAAGAAGATCTCGAGCACCTCGCGAAGGCTGATGCGCTCGTTGTCGAAGCTGACGCGGATCACCTCGACGCAGCCGGTTCGGCCGGTGCAGACCTGCTCGTAGGTCGGGCGGGCGACCTGGCCGTTGCTGTAACCGGATTCGACCGCAGTGACGCCATCGACCAGCTCGAACACCGCCTCGGTGCACCAGAAACAACCGCCGCCCAGTGTGATGACTTCTTTTGCCATGGTGAATTCTCCCGTATTCAGATGAGGATGCTCAGCAGCAATCCAAGGCCCTGGGTCGATGGCGGCTGCAGATTCTTTCGGCCCCTCTCTTTCAGTCGTTCACTTCCAGGCGTAGCGGGCAGTGAGGCCGATGGTCCAGGTGCGCGGCAGTGCGGTCTCGAAAAAGCGACCGTTGCCTTCGTTGACGATGACCGATCCGGCGTAGTACCGGTTCGCCACGTTGTCAACTCGCAGCAGCTCGCTGAACTGCCAGCCGCCCACAGTCTGCCGCCAGCCGGCACGCAGATTGAAGACCGTGCTGGACGACGCGGCGTCGGTGTTGGTGTCGTTCACATACAGCCGGCCGGTGTGCACGACTTCGGCCGCGCCGGTGAAGCCGCCCCAGGCGTGGCTCGGTGACCAGGCCAGCTCGGCATACAGATGGCGATCGGGCGTGCCCGGCAGGCGGTTGCCGGCGCGCACCTGAACGGCAGCGCCGCCGCTGCCGCTGGTGAAGGCGTCATCGAAGCGGGCGCGCAACATGGTCAGGCTGATGACACTGCGCAACGTCTCGCTCAGCTGCGCAAGGTGCGACAGCTCCACCCCACGCCGCGAGGTCTGGCCGGCGTTTCTGAACGTCGAGCGTCCGCCCGTGTTGCTGTCGACCACGATCTCGTCGTCGGTCTCGATGTCGAACACGGCCACGTCGAGCCGTTGGGTGTCGGCCAGCTTCCACTTGGCGCCGATCTCGGCATGGCGGCTGCGCGAGGCCTTCAGCGCGGTGTTCAGGCCGGTCAGGCCGCCGGGTCGGTACGACAGCTCGTTGAAGGTTGGCGTCTCGAACCCCCGACCGACGTTGGCGTACAGGTTGAGCGCAGGCGTCGCTTTCCAGGCCACGCCGAGCACCGGGTTGACGGCGTTGAAATGGCGCCGGCCGCTGTCGTCTGGATTGCTCGCGGTGATGTAGCGGTCGTCGGACTTGAAGCGGACATCGCTGTGGCGGGCGCCGGCCGTCAACGTCCACTGCGTGGTGAGGTCATAGGCCGCCTGCACGAACACATCGGTGCTGCGCACGGTGTTGACCTCGTCGCGTTTGAGGTCCCCGCGCTCGCCCAGCGTGTTGACATAGCCCTGGCGGTCTTCGCGGTAGGTTTCCACCTCGACGCCCGCGTTCAACCTCAGGAATCGACCCTCGCCCAGCGGCACCCGATGCGCCCCCTGCAGCGTGCCGCCGCCATAGCTGCGATCGAAATCGACGATGCCGCCGCTCGAGGTGGGTGAGCCCTGTGCGCCGATGGGGATCGACAGCGCATTGGCCAGCTGGCGCGAACCGATGTACAGGCTGGCCGACAGCTCGGTGGCATCGCTCAGCCGGTGCTCGATGGTGGCGCCCAGCTGCTGCTGGCGCACCGTCTTGCGCGGATCCTGAGCCAGCGCCGCGAGGTAGGCCGGCTGGCTCCCACGGTCGCGGCTGCGGAACTGTGTGGCGGTCAGGCCCAGCGGGTCCTTCGACAGCGGCTGGTCCAGCGCATTGAGCACGACGGCCACATGGGTGTCGTCGGTCGCCTGCGCCTGCCAGCGCGCATTGAGCTGGCGCCGCTCGGACTCGCTGTGCGGTCGGAACCCGTCGGTGCGCAGATCGGCGCCCTCGATGGTCAGGCCGTAGTCCGGCGTGCTGGTGCTGGCCTTGACACCGATCTTGCTCAACCCGAAGCGGCCCCGCGCCGCGGTGACGGTGGCCGTGGGTACCAGCGCATCGTCCTGCGTGACGATGCGCACCACGCCGCCGGCGGCGTTGCCGTACAGCTGTGCCAGCGGTCCCCGCAACACCTCGATGCGCCCCACCGATCCGAGCGACACGTTCGACACCTGGCCCTGCCCATCGGGCATCGTGGCCGGGATGCCATCGACCAGCACCTTGACGCCGCGGATGCCGAAGGTCGACCGGGCGCCGAAGCCGCGGATCGACAGCTGCAGGTCCTGCGAGTCGTTGTTGCGATTGAGCACCGAGATGCCCGGCACCTGGTTCATCACCTCGGCCAGGCTGACCTGCGGGCCGGCGCTTTCGATCGCGTCGCGGTTCACGGCCGAAATCGCGGCGGGCACATCGAACGAGGGCTCGCGGGTGCGCCGACCCGAGATCACCACCGTGTCGAGCGCCATCGCTTGAGCCGCCGCGAGCGCGACCGGCTGCGCATGGGCGACACCCCCCAACGCTGCTGCAGCGCACAGCAGCAGCGTCTGGCGGCGCCGTGGAGGGACGGGGCAGGCGCGCAAGGCGTCAATCGCTCGTCAGCGACAGCTTGGCACTGGGCAGCCAGGCCACGCCATCGCCCGCCGGGCTGCGCACCTTGGGTGCCGCCACGAACAGCCGCTCGCTCGGCAGGCCCCTGGCCACCAGGGCATCGCGCACCGCCAGGCCGCGCTGCAGCGCCAGCTGGCGCATCGCATCGGGCGTGACCTCGATGGTCGACTTCAGCAGCGCTTCCATCTCGGCGGCCGGAAGGCTCTTGGCCAGTCCGACCAGGTTGCGCGGCTTGTCGGGAATGTCGGTGTCCTTGTAGACCGCCTTCAAGAGCTCCTCGCGCTCGCCCGCTGCGAACGTGGGGGCAGCAGCCGGGGCACTGGCCGCCACGGCGGCAGCGCCCGCGCGGGCGGCCTCCTTCTTGCGCTCCTGGGCCAGCCGCGCATCGAGCACGGCCTGGACATAGCCGTCGCGCTCGATGACCGGGTCGGACACACCGGTCACCGTCATCTTCAGCGAGGGCCGATCGGCCAGCGCCTTGGCCACCTTGTCGAGCGCCGCCGCGCCAGACTCGGTGAAGTACGGCACCCCCACACCGAAGGCCACCTCGCTCAGGTCTTCGCCGCCACCGCCAAACATCAGGGAGAAAGGCGCGGTGATCGCCTTCTCGATCAGGTTCAAGATGACCTTGAAGATGATGCCGGCGACGCTGAACTGCGGGTCGTTCAGCGAGCCGCTGATCGGCAGGTTGATGTCGATCACGCCGTGGCGATCCTTCAGCAGGGCGACTGCCAGCAGCACCGGCAACTTGGTCGCACTCGGGCTGTCGATGCGTTCGCCGAAGGTCAGCTGGTTCAGGATCACCTGGTTCTTGGCCTCCAGCCGGCCGTCCGGCGTGATCGCATAGGACACGTCCATGCTGAGCTTGCCGCGCTCGATCGCGTAGCCCGCGTACTTGCCCGCGTAAGGCGAGAGCGGTGCCAGTTCGAGGTCGGTCGCCTTCGCGCGGATGTTCAACGCCAGCGGCTTGGCCATCGGGTTGAGCTGGCCCGAGATGTCGAGCAGCGCAGTGCCGGCGGCGCGGCCGTGCAACTCGAGCGTGGCCATGTCGCGCGAGCCCGAGCGGAACGCACCCAGGCTGCCGTTGAGTTCGGTGAGTTCGGCGCTGTAGTTGGGGCGGACGAAGTGATCGCTGAAATCGACACGCCCGTTGGTGAGCTTGGTGGCGCCGATGCTCAGCTGCAGCGCAGGGGCTGCGGCGTCGGTCGTGGCCACGGCCGCGGACGCCCCCGGTGCGGAAGGGCTGGCAGCCGGTGTCGGTGTCAGCGCGGCAGCAGGCGCACTGGCTGCTGCGGCGGGCGCAGCCGCCCGGCTGGCCGAGACATCCTGCAGGTTGAACCGCCCTTCTTCCGTGATCACCAGCCGGGAATAGAAATCGGCCAGTGCGGCCTCGGTGATGTCGATGACCGGCCCGCGGCCGGGCGCCATCGCCACGTTGATGCCACTGAGCTTGAACGACTGCCAGCTCAGCAGCTCGTCGGTGTTGCCCAGGCCGGGCTTGGCCCCTGCCGCCGGCCGGCTGTGCACCAGCACATCGGCCAGCAGCACATCGCCGGTGACCCCGATGTCCATCCCCGCCGGCAACTCCTTGACAGCCACGTTGGCCTTGACCCCGGTCTCGGCACGCAGCAGGCGCACCGGCAGTTGATCCCGCACATAAGGCTCGAACGCCTGCAACGGGAAGCGGTCGAGCTTCAGCGCACCCTTGACCATCAGCGGCTGCAGCCCGAGCTGGCCGCGCCAGTCGAGCACGCCGGAGGTCACCGCACCCAATGCCACCGCCGTCGATTTGTTGCTGGCCTGGCTGGCAGTCTGATCGAGTTCGCGCGGGCCCAGCAGCCGGGCGCTGACATGGACCTTGGCAGGCGCCGTGGTGCGGGCACCGTTCAACGTGAGTGCCTGCACACCCAGCTGGATGGCGCGCACGTCGATGCGCACCGGCTCCGTGTCAGGCAGGCCGGCGACATAGGCGTCGTCGACACGCAGCGAGCCGCCATCGAGGGTGAAGTCGCGCAGATCGATCTGCCAGCCTGTCTTTGCGCCCCCCGGTGCGGCAGGTGCCGAGGCCTGCTTGCCCGCGGGTGGGGCGGGCGGGACTGGTGGAGCCGCATGCTGCGCTGGCGTGGCCGCTGCGACGGGCGCCTTGGACCAGCGCTGCACATTCCACACGCCTTCGCCGTCGCGCGAGATCGCAAGCGCCGGCTGCGCGAGCTTGACGCTGGCGAGCGTGACCCGCTGCGCCAGCACATCGACCTCAGCCCCCTGTACGGCGAACTGCTTCAGTGCGACCGCGGGCGGCTTGGGTACGGCCTTGCCCTTGGTGGGTGCAGCGGCCGCATCGGCGACCTGCAGATCGTCGAGCGTGACCTCACCGCGCGATACCGCCAGCCGGGGGGTGTCACCGGCTGCCCAGTTCACCTGTGCCGATGCGGCCAGCTGGCCGCTGACGCGGGCTTGCAGCGCTGTCGAGACGTAAGGCGCCAAGGCCTCCAGCGCCAGCGCACTCAGCTTGAGCTCGAGCTGGGCCTGGCGATCGCTGACACGGCCCTCCACCGCCAGGCTGCCCTGCGCGGGCCCACCGGCCGTCGGGCCAGCCAGGGCGGCCTGCAGGCTGATCGGCATCGCGGCATCGGCTGCGAAGGGATAGGCCAGCGGACCGGCCTTCACCTCGACGCCCTGCAGCGCCAGCGCCGCGTGCGGTGTGGTGCTGGCATCGGCCCACAGCACGCCCAGGTCGTGGAGCTGCAAGGCCTCGACCTGCACCTTCCAGGGCTGGGCAGCGGCAGCCGGCGCCTTGGCTGACGATGCGGCTGCCGGCGCGGTGACGGTGGCCGAAGGCGGGCCGGCCAGTGCCGCCAGGTTCAGGCGACCCGCCGCATCACGGCTCAGGTGCACCGTGGGGGCATCGAGTTCGATGACACCGAACGACAGCTCACGGCTGAGCGGCCTGACATCGCGCAGCGCCACCGCCAGGCGCTTCCACGCCAGCAACGGCGCGCCGGCAGCATCGTCGACAGCGAGCTGGTTGACGCCGACGCTTCCGCGCAAGGCGGCACGGGGGGGTGCATCGACGGGCATCGCGAAATCGAGCACCAGGTCGGCGGCCACACTGCCGCCGCGCAGTCGCACCGGAAGCGATGGGGGCAGGTACCCGATGTAGGGCAGCAGATCGAGCTCGCCCATCTTCAACTGCAGCGTGGCTTGCCGGGTCTGCGCGAACGGCGTGGCCTGCGCACCGGTGTCGAATGGCGTGCCGTTGAAGCGGAAGGCGAGCCTCGGCTCCACCTTCACGTCGATCTTGGAGGGCAGGTTGGCCAGAAACGGCAACCCCAGGTGCAGCGCTTCGAGCCGATGCTGTTGCTGAACGGGCCGGTCGTCGAAGAGCACCGACGCATCGCTGATCTTCAGGTTGTAGAGCGCGAAGTTCAGCGGCTCGGAGGGCGCAGGCTCGGGCGACGCGGGCTGGAAGCGGGCGATCAGGTCGTCGATGTCGTAGTGGCCGGGGGCGGTGCGGGCCAGGCGCAGCTCGGGTGCATCGATCTCGAACGCCTCGACCACCGGTGCCACACGCAGCAGCGAGCTGATGTCGGCATTGACATACAACCGCGCCACCTTCAGCAGCGGGGGCGCCTTCGGATCGTCGGGCGCACCGCCGATCACGATGTTGCGCAGGGTCAGCTCGAGCGACCACGGGCTGAAACTCACGTCGCCGAGCGTGACGGTGCGGCCAAGGGCTGCGCTCAGACGCTGCTGTGCCTGCGACTTCAGCACCGGCGGCACGATCGCCCACGCCAGCACCCACAACACCACCAACGCAAGGCCCGCCCAGGCGCAACGCCGCATCCACTTCACTGCTTGTCTCCTGCCCTATGGCCCGATCGACGACACGGGCCCAGGTGCCTATCGTGTCACGCGGGCATGCCCGCTCACAATCGCTGATTTTCCACGCTGCAACAACGGAGCCCCGGAGTGCACAGCCTGATCAGCCTGCTCGGCATCGAGAACTGGAAGCCGGTGCTCACCGCCTTGCTGTTGCCCCCGGTGCCACTGCTGCTGGCGGTGCTGGTGGGCGCGCGGTTGATGCTGCCGCGCCGCGGCTGGGGCTGGCTGGTGGTGTTGCTGAGCGTGGCCGGCCTGTGGTTGACGGCGTGCACCGGCTTCGCGCGGTTGATCGAGCCGCTGCTGCTGTCACCGTACCCGGCGCTGCAGGCTGATCGCATCGCGGAGTTGCGCGCCGAAGGCAGATCAGCGGCCAGTGTGGCCACCGCAAACAGCGGCAGCGGCCGCAGCGGTGTCGCGATCCTGGTGCTGGGCGGGGGTGTCGAGCCCTACGCGCCGGAGTACGGCATGAGCAACCTCGGCTCCTATTCGCTGGAGAGCCTGCGCTACGGTCTGTGGCTGGGTCGGGAGACTGGCTGGCCGGTGGGCTTCAGCGGCGGCATCGGTTGGGCCAACCGGGCCGGCGCCGCCGAGGCCGACGTGGCCGCGCGCATTGCCACCCAGGAGTACGGCCGGCCGCTGCGCTGGATCGAATCCGAGTCGCGCGACACCCGCGAGAACGCGGCGCGCAGCCTGCCGATGCTGAAAGCGTCCGGGGTGCGCCACGTGCTGCTGGTGACGCGAGGCTGGCACATGCAGCGCGCACTCGCCTTGTTCAATGAGGCGGCTGCCAACAGCGGCATCCGCATCGAAGCGGCGCCCATGGGGCTGGCCGCGCGGGTCGAGACCCCGTTGCTGTCGTGGCTGCCGACGTCTGCCGGCTTCGAGCGCGTGAGGCTGGTGCTGCGCGAGTGGCTGGGCTGGAAGCTGGGAGCTTGAGGCGTCCCTGGCAAAGCGTCACGGCGCAGAAGTCGAGCATCTTCTGGGTTTCGCGGATGCCCCCGATCAGCGATCCGCCCAGCCGGCGGCGCTTGAAGCCGCGACGGTGTTGAGAATGAAGTCGAACGAGTCTGGTGCGCGGCCACCGCCGCAGCGATCTTGACCCCGATGTGGCCCAGACCGCCGACGCCTACCTTCTGACCCTTCTGCACGTCCCCTTGGCGCAGCGGATCCCGGCGCACAGCAGCGGCGCCACGGCGGCCAGGTTGTCCGTGTGGCTGATCCTGAGCACGAACTGCTGTTTCACCACGATGCGGGTGGAGTAGCCGCCAAAGGTTTTTTCGCCACCGAAGACAGGACCGTTGTAGGTGCCTGAAGCCGTTGTCGCAGTACGGCTCGAGCCCGTCGCCGCAGGCACTGCAGCGCAGGCAGCTGTCGACGATGCAGCCCACGCTGGCGATGTCGCCGCGCTCGAACCGGCGGACACGCGCGCCCACGGCGCGGAGGCCTGACACGCCGATTGTGCGAGCGCGTGGGTTGACAGCAACGCGCGCTCAGCCCGTCCAGCGCCTGTTCGGGAGGACAGATCACCGGGCCCAGACACCCGAGACACGTGGCGGAGTTACAACTCGGCGCAATTTTAAGAAAAATGTGCACTTTGCACATTTACCATGCCGCCATGCATTTGATTGCCCACACCGTCAACACAGTCTTTCAGCCGAAAGGCGAGTGCACTGTCGCAAGAGCACGTCGGGCAGGCCCCGAGCCCACCGATGGCCTGTTCTGGCTGTGCGCAGGGCTGGGCCTGCTGGTCGTGATGCTCGGCCCGCGTGCACCGGTCATGCCCGCGGGTTCGGTCATCTGGTTGATTGCCGGCGCGCCGGTGGTCGAAGAAGTGATCTTCCGGCTCGGCTTGCATCAGGAACTCCTGACCCGCTTGCGCTCGGCCCCCATGGCCAATGCCTTCACGGCACTGGCATTCGCAGCGGCCCATGGCCTGAGTCGAGGCACCCCGCAGTCGCTGCTCACGTTGCTGCCGGCGCTGGCGATCGGTGCCATCTACCAGCGGTCGCGTCGCCTGGCGCCTGCCGTCGCACTGCACGCTGCCTTCAACACCGCCTGGCTGATGGTGCCCGGTCTTGCGCCCTGATCCCGATGAAACACGCTCACAACCCCAACCCCGCCATGATTTCAAACACCGTGAACCGATGGCTGGCTGCAGCCGCACTGAGCCTCCTGTCGCTGACCGCCTGGGCTGACTCGCCGGTGACGGGGGCCACGCTGTACAGCGCGAATTGCACGGGATCGGGCTGTCACAACACGACCACGCCGCTCACCAGCAACGCGTCCAAGATCTACAACGCCCGCAATGCCCGTGCGTGGATCCAGAGCAACATCAACAGCAACAACAGCGGCATGGGCCGGCTGAGCGGCATGACCGCGCAGCAGGTCGCCGATGTGGCGGCCTACCTCGGCAACACGCCGACGACGCTGACCTACCCGTCGACCAATGTCGGCAGCAGCTCGGCCACGCAACAAGTCACCGTCTATGCCAGCCTCAAGACCGGCTATTCGCTGAGTGGGTTGTCGGTGACGACCAGCGGTGACTTCGCGCGCGCCGGTGGCACCTGCGCCACCACCGTCGGCACCGGACTGAGCTGCACGATCCTGGTCAATTTCACGCCCACGGCCTCGGGCACCCGCACCGGCACGCTGAACATCTCGCACAACAACACGCTGACACCGGTGGTCATCGCGCTGTCGGGAACGGGTGCCGGGGCAGCGGCGCCCGCCCCGGTCGCCAGCATCTCGCCGACCTCGCTCACGCTGGCCTCCACCGCCGTCGGCAACACCAGCGCGTCGCAAAGCGTCACGGTCAGCAACACGGGAACGGCGGCCCTCACGCTGTCGGCCCTCACCCTGTCGAACACGGCCGACTACATCATCAGCGGCGGCACCTGCGCGGCGGGCGGTAGCGTGGCGGCCGGCGCGAACTGCACCATCTCGGTGGCCTTCAAGCCAGCCACCACCGGCACCCGCACCGGCACGCTCGGCATCACCCACAACGCAGCAGGCAGCCCGGGCAGCGTGTCCCTCACCGGTGCCGCCACGGCAGCACCCGCACCCGTGGCATCGCAGACCGCGTCGCTGGCGTTCGGAAGCCAGAACGTCGGTTCCGCAGGGACACCGCAGACGGCCACACTGACGAACACCGGCAACGCGGCATTGGTGCTGGGGACGATGTCGATCAGCAGTGGCACCGAGTTCTCCATCTTGAGTGGCGGCTCCTGCGCCAATGGCGCTTCGATCGCCGCCGGCGCCAGCTGCACCGTCAGCGTGGGCTTCACGCCTTCAGTGGCCGGTGCGCGCAGCGCCAACCTCGTCATCACCCACAACGCCACGGGCGGACAAAGCACCACCAGCCTGTCGGGCACCGGCGTGGCGCTGACTCCCGTGATCGGCGTGTCGCCCACCACACTCACGTTCAGCCAGACGGTCAACACCACGTCAGCGGACCAGACGGTGACCGTCAGCAACACCGGGACGGCACCGCTCGCCATCAGCGCACTGACGCTGGGCGGAACACAGGCATCCGACTACCGGATTTCGTCCGGCGGCACCTGTACCGCAGGCGGCAGTGTCGCGGTGTCGGGCTCGTGCACGGTCAGGCTGGCGTTCGCGCCGACGGCCATCGGTGCGCGCAACGCAAACCTGTCCATTGCACACAACGCCACGGGGTCGCCTTCGACGGTGACGCTGAACGGCACCGGGACCGCCGCGCCCCAACCCACCATTTCGCTGAACGCAACCACCAAGACCTTTACCTCGCAGACCGTTGGAACGACCAGCGCGGCCCAGACGGTGACCGTCACCAACAGCGGCTCCGCGCCGCTCGGCTTCACCGGATTCACGCTCACCGGCACTGCTGCAGGCGACTTCACTCGCGGCGGCACCTGCGCAACCAGCACCCCGCTGGCAGCCGCAAGCACCTGCACGGTCACCATCGCCTTCGCACCGACGGCCACTGGCACACGCAGCGCCACGCTGACGATCGCCTCCAACGCCAGCAACGGAAATGCGGCCGTCACCCTGAGCGGCACGGCCACGGCGGCTCCTGCGCCCGCAGCCGCACTCGCCCCAGCCTCGCTGGCGTTCGGCAACCAGACGCAGAGTACGACCTCCACGGCGCGCAATGTCACCTTGACCAACGCCGGCACCGCCGCGCTGACCATCTCCAGCATCACGGCTTCAGCCCCCTTTGCGATCAGCGGCACCACCTGCGGCGCCAGTCTGGCGGCGGCCGCCAGCTGCACCGTGTCGGTGACGTTTTCCCCGACGGCCCTGGGGGCGGCGTCCGGAAGCGTCAGCTTGACCTCGAATGCCGCCGGATCGCCGCACAGCGTGGGCCTCAGCGGAACCGGCGTGGTGGCGTCTCCCGTGCTGGCCTGGAACCCGACCACCAGCACGGTGTCGTTCGGCAGCCTGACCGTGGGCGACCCGGCCACCACCCAGACCGTGACCCTGCTCAACCAGGGCCCGGGTGCGGTGACGCTGTCCGGCTTCACCCTGGCCGGTGGCCACGCGGCCGACTATGCCGTCAGCGGCGGGACCTGCGCGGTGAACGGCTCGCTCACTCAAGGGGCCAGCTGCTTCCTGACGCTGGCATTCAATCCGGGTGCCGCAGGTTCGCGCAATGCAACGCTGCAGGTCACATCGACCGGCACCAATCCGCCGACGCTGACCCTCACCGGCACGGCCACCGCCCCGGCGGCGCCCGTCGCAACGCTGTCAGCCTCGACACTGAACTTCAGCGCCATCCCCGGCGAGGCGGCCTCGCCGCAACCACTGTCAATTCAGAACACAGGCAATGCGGTGCTGACGGTCACCGGGATGCAGATCGCATCGGGCTCGTTCACGCTCGACCCGGCACTCAGCAACGGCTGCAGCGCCCTGCCCTTTGATCTGTTGCCAGGCCAGAGCTGCGCCATGTCGATCGGCTGGTCCAGCAGTGCCGACGGCACCGAGGCCGGCATGGTCGAGATCACCACCAACGCATCGTCCACGCCGGCACAGGTGTCCATTCAAGCGGTACGAGCAGCCGCGATCACGCCCCCGGCCCCGAGTGGCGGCAGCTCCGGCGGCTGCTCGATCGCACGCGGCGAGTCGCCCCTGGACCCGGTGCTGTGGCTGCTCACGCTGGGCGCGGCTGGCGTGCTGTGGCTGCGCCGCGCCCGCCGACGCTGAAACGACCCACCCAAGCGACCAGACCGTCACTTTCGACACCCCCAGCACTTTTGGAGAACCCCATGAAGCACAGATCGCTTTCCCACGCCCTTCGCCTCACCACACTGTGTCTGGCCACCCTGGCGACTCCAGTCGCCTGGTCGCTCGAGGCAGGCGTGCCCGCGCCCGAGTTGAACCTACCGGGACTCAAGGAAGCGGTGTCGCTCGCGCAGCTCAAGGGCAAGGTCGTCTACGTGGACTTCTGGGCTTCGTGGTGCGGCCCGTGCAAGCAGTCGTTTCCGTTCATGAACGACCTCAAGGCCAAGTACGGCGCGAAAGGCTTCGAGGTCGTGGCGGTGAACCTCGATGCCAAGCGCGGCGACGCCGACAAGTTCCTCGCCGAGGTACCGGCGCAATTCACGGTGGCCTTCGATGCGAATGGCGACAGCGCCAGACGCTACGAGGTCAAGGGCATGCCGTCGTCCTACCTGGTCGGTCGCGACGGAAAGATTGCGTCGTCGCACAAGGGCTTCCACGAGCAGGACCGCGCCGAGCTCGAGTCGCGCATCGCCAAGGTTCTCGGCACGCCATGAATCCCACCCCACCCACCACTGCCGAGGAGGCCCTGATGTCCCACTTACACCAACGTTCGCTGCGTGCCATCGGCGCGCTGCTCGCGCTCGCCAGCCTTGGCGGCTGCGCCTATGCACCCCCGCAGGCCTGGGAGCGTGGCAACCTGGCGCGCCCGGAGATGACCATGGGCGGCGACCCGCTCGATCAGCGCTTCGTTCAACACATCTACGGCAGCAAGGAAAACGCCTCGGGCGGCTATGGCGTTGGCGGAGGTGGCTGTGGCTGCAACTGACCGCAAACGCGTGGCACGCGCCCGCAGCGAAAAGGCAGGGGCGATCATCGCCGCCGCACTGGCGTTGCCCGGTGTGATCACCCCCGGCGTCACCCGTGCCGCTTCTGCCCCCGAGCAGGGCGAGATTGCGGTGAAGTACCTGCACTACCAGGATTCACAGCCAGGGCTCAAACGCATCAAGGTGGAAGCGCCATCGATCTACGTCATGGTCCCGCTGTCGCCCAAATGGTCCGTCGAAGGATCCCTGGTCAACGACAGCGTCTCCGGCGCAACGCCTCGTTATCACTCGTCGATTTCCGGCGCGACCAAACGGATGAAAGACGAGCGCAATGCGCAGGACGTCAAGGTCACGCGCTACGAGGATCGATCGACCTACTCGTTGGGCTACAGCCACTCGAAAGAGCACGACTACAAGAGCAACGCCGTCTCGTTCGACGCCACGTTCTCCAGCGACGACAACAACCGCACGTGGAACGTGGGCGCGGGATTCGCCGACGACAAGATCGGCTCGACCAACGACCCGACCTTGCGCAAGACCAAGCAGACGGTCGAACTCATCGCCGGGGTGACACAGGCCGTGACGGCCAACGATCTGGTGCAGCTCAACCTGTCGTTCAACCGGGGCCACGGCTACTACTCCGACCCCTACAAGGACGTGGACGCACGCCCCGACCACCGTGCCCAGAAGATCCTGCTCACGCGCTGGAACCACTACTTCAATGACTCGGGTGCGACGCTCAAGGCCAGCTACCGCTTCTACAGCGACAACTTCGGCATCAAGGCACACACGCTGGGCGCTGATTGGGTGCAACCGATCGGCGACCGGTTCACCGTGACGCCGTCGCTGCGGTACTACACGCAGAGTCACGCCAAGTTCTACTTCGACCCGGTCTACGACACCGACGTGGGAGCGCCCTACCCGCCCGGCTACTTCACCAACACGCCGCGATACTCATCGGCCGACCAGCGCCTGTCTGCCTTTGGCGCCGTCACCGTGGGCCTGAAGGCGGCGTTCAAGGTGACACAGAACTGGACGGTCGACGCCAAGGTCGAACGCTACGAGCAGCGTGCCGGCTGGCGCATCGGCCGGGGGTCGCCAGGGCTGGATCCGTTTCGGGCGACGTTCGTCCAGATCGGCATCAGCACACGCTTCTGATTCATGGGCAAGCAGCGACATCGTGTTGAGGGGGTGCCTGCGAAGACATCCGCCTATCGCTTCGAGTTCGACGCGATGTCCAGCGTCTGCGAGATCTGTCTCGACGACGCACACGGCGAAGGAGAAGCTGCATTGGCGCTGGCGGCCGGCCAGGCCATCAACGAGGTGCGGCGCATCGAGGTGGCGTATTCGCGCTATCGCGCCGACAGCATCGTGTCTCGCATCAATGCAGCAGCTGGCGGACCCGACAGCGTGCCCGTCGACGACGAGACCGCCTCGCTGCTGAGCTTTGCGGCACAGCTGCACACGCTCAGCGACGGGCTGTTCGACATCACCTCCGGCGTGTTGCGCCGCGCCTGGGACTTCAAGGCCAGGCGCGTTCCGACCGACGAGGCATTGCGTCAGCTGCTGCCGCTGATCGGCTGGTCGCAGGTGGAATGGACGGGGCGGTCAATCCGCCTTCCGCGTGCAGGCATGGAGGTCGATTTCGGTGGCTTCGGCAAGGAGTACGCCGCCGACCGCGCCATGTCGGCATTGCACGCTGCCGGCCAGCGCCATGGCTACGTCAACCTGGGCGGCGACATCCGGGTGCTCGGGCCGCGCGCAGACGGCAGTGCCTGGCGCTTCGGCGTCCAGCATCCACGGCAGGATGAGGGCACGATCGCCAGCGTCGAACTGCGCGAGGGGGCGCTGGCCACCAGCGGTGACTACGAACGCTACTTCGAGCAGGACGGGCGCCGCTATTGCCACATCCTCGATCCTCGCACCGGCTGGCCAGTGACCCACTGGTCCAGTGTCAGCGTGACAGCACCCGCCTGCGTGGCGGCTGGCGCGCTCAGCACGATCGCCATGCTCAAGGGCGCTTCGGCGCTCGACTTTCTCGCTGCACAGGCCACCACGGGCCTCGTCGTCGACACCTCGATGCGCAGCACACGCATCGGTGCCGAACACGATCTGCGCATCACTCACGGAGTTAAAAAATGACGATTTCAAGATGGGCCAAGCGCCTGGGTGTGAACGGCCTGGTCGCGCTCGCTGCAGTGAGCTGGGGCGCGCTCGCCGTCGCCAGCGAACCTGACTTCCTGGATCCGGAGCTGGCCTTCGTGGGCAGCGCGCGCGTCAGCAACGCCCGGACTGTCGAGTTGCGCATCGACATCGCACCGGACTACCACCTCTACCGTGAGCGCATCAGCGTCGAGCCGCAGGGCACCGGTGCCACGCTGGGCGAGGTATCAATCCCAGCCGGCAAGATCGAGTTCGACACGAATTTCCAGAAAGATGTCGAGGTGCTGCAGGGCACGCTGCGCATCGATGTGCCAGTCCAGGCGACGAAAGCCGATGCCCGACTGCGCGTGGTCTACCAGGGCTGCGCCGACAAGGGGTTGTGCTACCCGCCGCAGACCGCCTTCGTGGCGGTGACTTCCAGCGACGGACAACTGGTGCGTGCGCAGTGGCTGGGCGACAACGCAGCGCCGGCGGCGGCATCGGAGCCAGCGCCAGCGCTCGCTTCGGCTGCCGTGGCCTCGCCATCGCAAAGCGCGAAGGTCGAATCGGCGCTCAAGTCAGGCAGCTTGATCACCATCGCCGGCGTGTTCCTGCTGGCGGGGCTGCTGCTGGCGTTCACGCCGTGCGTGCTGCCGATGGTGCCCATCCTGTCGTCGATCATCGTGGGCCAGGGCGCACCGGTGTCGCGCTTGACGGGCTTTGCGATGGCCCTGTCCTATTCGCTCGGCATGGCACTGGTCTACACCGTGTTCGGCGTCGTGGCCGGCCTGCTGGGAGAAGGGCTCGCTGCAGCGCTGCAAAACCCGTGGGTGCTCGGCGCATTTGCATTGATGCTCGCGACGCTGTCGCTGTCGATGTTCGGCGTGTTCGAGTTGCAGATGCCCAGCTTCATCCAGAGCCGCATCACCGAAAGCTCCAGCCGCCTGCCCGGGGGCAATTTTTTCGGCGTGTTCGTGATGGGTGGGCTGTCGGCGCTGATCGTTGGCCCCTGTGTGGCCGCGCCGCTGGCCGGCGCGCTGGTGTTCATCAGCCAGACGCGCGACGTCGTCATCGGCGGTCTGGCACTGTTCAGCCTGGCCATGGGCATGAGCGTGCCCCTGCTGCTGGTGGGTGTCTCGGCAGGCTCGCTGCTGCCGCGTGCCGGCGTCTGGATGGAAGGCGTCAAGACGTTCTTTGGCGTGATGCTGCTGGCCGTGGCGCTGTGGATCGTGTCGCCGGTGCTTCCTGTGTGGGTGGTGATGCTGATCATCGGCAGCGGCTTGCTGGTCGGGGCGATCTACCTGAGGCTGTTCGAACGGCTCGCCGACACGGCCTCGGGTCACCAGCGACTGGGCAAAGGTGTGGCGCTGTTGCTGGCCGTGCTGGGTTCGACCCAGGTGGTCGGGGCGCTCTCGGGCGGCGACAACCCGCTGCAACCGCTGGGTCACTTCGCACGCGGACCAGGCGTGGCCAAGGCAGAGACGCCAGCCAGCAGCTTTCGTCGCATCCGAAACGTCGCAGAGCTGGATGCCGCGCTGAAGACGGCCGACCGGCCGGTGATGCTCGACTTCTACGCGGACTGGTGCGTGTCGTGCAAGGAGATGGAACACCTGACCTTCAGCGATCCCGCCGTGCAGCCACGGATGGCCCATGCCCTGTTGCTGCAGGCCGACGTCACCGACAACTCGGCCGAGGACAAGGCACTGCTCAAGCGCTTCGGCCTGTTCGGCCCGCCCGGCGTGCTGTTCTTCGACAAGCAAGGCCGAGAGCAGGCCGACGCCCGCGTGATCGGCTTTGTGCCGGCGCAGGGATTCATCGCATCGCTGAAGGCGGTGGGACTGTGACCACAGAAATCCAGTCGGCCGGAGCGGGCGGCCACTGACGGGTGGCGATCATTGACCGGTAGCGGACTCGCTCCAAAAACAAACGGCTTGCCATTTCTGGCAAGCCGTTTGTTTTGACTGGTGGGCCCTGAGTGACTCGAACACTCGACCTACGGATTAAGAGTCCGCTGCTCTACCAACTGAGCTAAGAGCCCGAAGCTTGACGTCTTCGGATGAAAACGATGGGTACTGGTGGTGGGTTGTGCGGGACTCGAACCCACGACCTACGGATTAAAAGTCCGCTGCTCTACCAACTGAGCTAACAACCCCCGAGCAGCCCATAAGTATATCCCGACTTCTGCGCTGTTTGGCGACCGATGCAAGTTCGGTGGCGGTACTCAGCGATTCAGCCAGGCGCGCATGACCTCGCCGGCCGCGACCATGCCGAAGGTCGCAGTGACGGTCACGCTGGATCCATAGCCATGGCAGTTCAGATTGCTCTCGGGCACGCAGGCAATGTCCGGTTGATGGACAGCCTCACGGGAATAGACACACGCAATGCCGATGGGGCCACGCCGCGCCGCGCCATGCTGCTGGCGCAAGCGTTGGCGCAGCGACGCCAGCAGCGGATCGTGGGTGGCCTCGGCCAGATCACTGACCTCGACCGCCTGCGCACGTTGCTTGCCACCGGCAGCGCCCACACTGACAAATGCGGTGCCGGTGTCGATGGCCCAGGCGGCCAGCACCGCCTTGGCGCGCACCTGGTCACAGGCATCGATGAGTGCATCGACGGGCTGGGGCAGCAGCGCCGGCCAGTTGGCCGTCTCGACGAATTCCTCGACCGGGCGCAGTACGCAGCCGGGATGGATGTCACTCAGGCGCTCGCACAGGGCCAATGCCTTGGACTGCCCGACCGTGCGGCCCACGGCCTGCACCTGGCGGTTGATGTTGCCCTCTGAGACATGGTCCAGATCGATCAGCGTCAGCTCGGCGACGCCGCTGCGTGCCAGCGCCTCGGCGGCCCAGGAACCCACGCCACCGAGCCCGACCACGGCGATGCGGGCAGCACGCAAGCGGGCATAGCCTGCATCACCATGCAACCGGCGCAAACCGCCGAAGCGGCGTTCGAGATCGGCCACCGACGCGTCGTCGATGACCTGCGAGTCGCTCACTTCAGCGCAGCCAACCGTGCCTTGCCGGCTTGCGCGGCCTCGGAGTCCGGGTAGGTCTTGAACAGCTCGTCGAGCACCTTGCGCGCGGCCTTCGTGTCTTTCAGCTCGAACTGGCAGTTCGCGATGGCCAGCAAAGCCTCGGGGGCACGCAGATCGCCGGGGTAGCTGCTGGCAAAACTGCGAAACGACGAGATGGCTTCGGCGTAGCTGCGGTTGCCGTACTGGGCGTTACCCAGCCAGAACAGCACCGATTGAGCGTAGCCGCTGCTCGGATAGCGGCTGCGGAAGACCGCCAGTGACGTGGCGGCGCCGGCGAAATCGCCACCGCGCACCTTGGCCATCGCGGCCTCGTACTGGCGGATCTCCTCGGCATCGGCCATGAACTCGCGGCCATCGACCGAGGCTTTCTGCGGTTCGATGCGGGCGAGCCGCTCGTCGTAGTCCTGCTTCATGTCCTTGAGCTGGACCTGCATCAGACCGACGTCGCGCGCCATTTGCTCGACCTGGTCGCGCAGGCTGGCGTTCTCGGTGCGCATCAGGTCGATCTGCCGACTCAGGTCGGCCAGATTGGCCCTCAGCTGACCGATCTGTTCGGCCTGCGCCGCGCGCGCCTGCTCATTGCTCTGTTCGATCTTCTGGCGCAGGTCGAGGATGGCGCGGCGCGCCTCGTCGTCATCGAACAGGCCTGCCCGTGCGGCCGGTGCCGACAGCGTCAGCACCAAGCAGGTGGCGCCCAACCCGGACCACCACCTCGCACGAGACCCGAAGCGCGCCGCGCTCATCATCGAACCCTCAGCGGGCAACGAGTTCGACGCGACGGTTCTTGGCATAGGCCGCCTCGTCGTTACCGGCCACCGCTGGTCGCTCCTTGCCGAAGCTGGTGGCTTCCAGCTGGCCATCGGTGGCGCCGGCGAGCGTCAGTGCGCGCACCACGGCCTCGGCACGCTTCTGCCCCAGTGACAGGTTGTATTCGCGGCCACCGCGCTCATCGGTGTGGCCTTCGACGGCAAGCTTGGCCGTCTTGTTGGCCGCGAGAATCTTGGCGTTGGCATCGATCACCGGACGGGCGTCGTCGCGCACGGTGTAGCTGTCGAAGTCGAAGTAGACGACTTTGCCGGTATTGGCGAACAGGCCTGTGCCACCGTTCTTGGTCAGGTCGACCGGGGTGACCTGCGATTGCGAGGTGCCGGCTGAGCTGGTGTCGACACCGGTACCGGTGCGCGATTCCACCGGAACGTTCTTGTCGTCGAGCTTCACGTTGGAGCCGCAGCCTGCCAGCGCCGCAGCGCACAGCGCAGCCCACAGCAGCCGCTGGGTTGGACGGAAGTGGAGAGGGTTCGATTGCATGGAAGCTCCTTGAGGTGATGAGAAATTATCAGCGTGACGTCTGCGCTACTGCAACAAAGTGACAGGCGGAACGGCAGCCGTTCCAGGGTGGCCATCAACGGCCGTACGGACCCCACACGGGTTCGCGCACATCGGCCGACGACGAGACCAGGCGCGACCTGATCTTGCCGTCCAGCGAGGTGGTCAGCAGCACATCGCGCCCCTGCGAGCGCGACGCGTAGATGATCAGGCGGCTGTTGGGTGCGAAGCTCGGGCTCTCGTCGTCGCTGGTGTCGCTGACCGACACCGGTGCACCGCCCGCGAGGTCTTGCACGTAGAGCCGAAAGGCATTGCCCTCGCGCGACACGTAGGCCAGCGAGCGCCCGTCGGGACTGATGGCCGGGCTGATGTTGTAGCTGCCTGAGAAGGTGATGCGCTCGGCTGCCCCACCAGCCGCCGGAATGCGATAGATCTGCGGGCCGCCACTGCGATCGCTCACGAAATAGATGCTGCGGCCGTCGGGCGAGTACACCGGCTCGGTGTCGATGCCGATGCTCTGGGTGAGGCGACGCACGTTGTCGCCGTTGCGCCCCATCAGGTAGATCTGCGAACCCCCGTCGCGCGACAGTGTCACGGCGAGCGTCTGGCCATCGGGTGACCACGCAGGCGCGCTGTTCGAGCCCCGGAAATTCGCCACCGCGCGCCGCTTGCCGCTGGCCACTTCCTGCACGTAGACCACCGCCTTCTGGGTCTCGAACGAGACATACGCCAGTTCGCGGCCGTCGGGTGACCACGCCGGCGAGATGATCGGCTCGGCGCTGTTCAGCGCGATCTGGCCGCCCTCGCCATCGGCATCGGCAATGTTGAGCGTGTAGCGCTTGCCCATGCGCGTGACGTAGGCGATGCGCGTCGAGAACACGCCCTTCTGGCCGGTGAGCTTTTCATGGATGAAGTCAGCGATGCGGTGCGCTGCCAATCGCAGATCCGCGGCGACCACCACGGTGCTTTGCGCGCCGAGCTCAGTGCCCTTGACGACATCCCACAGCTTGAATCTCACGTCATAACGGCCATCGGCCAGCCGCGTCACCGAACCACCCACCAGCGCATCGGCCGCACGGCGGCGCCAATCGGCCATCGCAGGTTGGGTGGTCTCGTCGAGCACCCCGGGCGCATCGACGCCGCGGAACAGACCGCTGCGCTCCAGATCGGCCCGCACGATCTGCGAAAGCGGCTGGGGAACGGACTGCTCGTTGCGAAAACCCACCACCGCAATGGGCACCTGGGAGGCGCCCACTCCCGACATCTCGACCCTCAACTGGGCCTGAGCCGCGGGGATGACCGTCAAGCAGACCGCCAGGGCAGCCCAGAAGGCGGTGAAAAAGCGCGAGGCAACAACAGTGATCGGACGCAGCATGGGCAGTGGAAGACGGGCTCTCAGGCTTGGCGGCAGCCGCAGTGGCACGGGCATCAGGCGAATGTCGCCAATGATAGTGGGGCGATGAGCACCGACCAGGGAGTCACTTCGATACAGCGAAGTTCCGCGATCGTGCGCAGAACCCCGTCAGCCAGGGCGTCAGGCCGCCAGCTTCTCCGTCCTCAGGCGGTCGTACTCTTTGCGCACCACCGCGTAGCACTCGCAGGCGCGGCGCTCCAGCCCGCCGCGGTCGAGCACGGTGATGCGACCACGCGCGTACCGGATCAACCCAGCCGCCTGCAGCTTCAGCGCCGTTTCAGTCACGCCCTCGCGGCGCACACCCAGGGTGCTGGCGATCAGCTCGTGGGTCATCACGATCTCATGGCCACCCAACCGGTCCAGGTTGAACAACAGGCATCGACACAGCTGCTGGTCGATCGAATGGTGACGGTTGCACACTGCCATCTGACCCATCTGTGTCATCAGGGCATGGGTGTAGCGCAGCATCATCTGCATGACCTGCGCATCGCTTTCGAATTCGGCGCGCATCGCTTGGGCCTTCAGCCGCAGCCCGAAGCCGGCGCTCTGCACCACGGCGCGACTGCAGGTGGAGGCTCCGCCCATGAACAAGGACACCCCCACCATGCCTTCATTGCCGACCGCAGCGATCTCGGTCGATGCACCATCCTGAGTCACATTGAGAAGTGACAGGATCGCCGTGGTCGGAAAGTATGCGTGTCGGGGCGATTCGCCGGACTCATGCAGTACCTGGCCCTGAGACAGATCGACCCACTCGAGCTGCGGGAGCCAGCGCTGCCAGGACGCTTCGGGGAGCCGCGCCAGCAAGCCGTTCTTGTGGGCGCTCTGGCTGATGTCCAGCGCGGCACGGCGCGCGGCCATCGGGGTGGCCAAGCGGACGGGGGGCGATTCGCAATGGCACTTCATGCCTCATCTGGGCAATCGGCGTGCCCTCAGAACGCACGGCACCAGCAGCGGCTCAAACCTGCTGTGCCACCCCCGACGACCCGAGAGTCCGCGGCGCATTCGGAACCGAGCGGACCGGCGCTGAACTGTGGCTCAACAGCGGACGCACGCGGGCGATGCCGATGCGCAGCAGCGCGCGCAGTGGATCGGCGTCGAGCACATCCAGCGTCAGCAGGCGACTCACCAGCGGCTGTGTCGGGTGGCAGCGGTAGCGCAAGGCCGCACGCAGATCATCGACGGTCTCCAGCTCGAACTGGATCTGTGGCAACTCGTCTGATTCGTCCGACATGCTCACGCTGATGTACTGCCACAGCGGTGCACCGCGCGCGCGCGGTGGCATGGCGACGGCGCCGAAGAAGTGCACGGCCAGCACGTTCAGGCTGCGCAGGTAGAGGCTCCGGCCAGGCAGCGCTCGCCAGTCGATCCGCTGTAATTCGAGCGGGGCACCGCTGTGCTGCGGAATCAGCACGTGAACCTCCGAGGTTCGCTCAGAGGCTTTCAGGCAATACGTGTGCCGATCCGGAGCGCCGCGCTCGTACTGAATGACCATGTCCAGCGTGACCGCCTGCGGCCAGCGCTTGATCAGGTCCATGTCGGTGTTCATCAGGGTGCTCCACGATTCACGGGCAGAGACTCGTCCAACCGTTGATGTAACCAATGGCAAGCGACATGCCGAGGCTCAGGCAGGATTCACGATCAGGCCTGGCGGCGCCGGCGTTCGACCGCGTCGATGCGCAAGGACTGTCGATACTTGGTCACGGTGCGGCGCGCCACCACCAGACCTTGTTGTGCCAACTGACGGGTGATCTCGGCATCAGACAGTGGCGCCTGCGGCGCCTCGGCGCCGATCAGGTCCTTCAGCAGCCCGCGGATCGCGGTTCCTGAGCAAGCGCTGCCGCTCGCTGTGACCATCACCCGCGAGAAAAAGTACTTCAGCTCGAACACGCCGCTCGGGGTGGCCATGTACTTGTTGTTGGTCACCCGCGAAACGGTCGACTCGTGTATGCCGAGTTCATCGGCGATCTCCTTCAGACCGAGGGGCTTCATCGCCATCGGCCCGAACTCGAGAAAGTGCCGCTGCCGCTTGACGATCGCCTCGGCCACGTCGAGGATGGTGGAGAAGCGTTGCTCGAGGTTCTTGACCGTCCAGCGGGCTTCCTGTAGCTGGTCGGCCATGTCGACATGGGCTGCGTTGCGGTGGCGTTTGAACAAGTCGGCATACACCTGATTCAGGCGCACGCGCGGGATCACCACCGGATTCAGCTGCACCCGCCATTCGCCGCGAACCTTCTTTGCCACCACATCAGGCACCACATAAGCAATGCGGGCGGCGCTGAATCGCCAGCCAGGCCGAGGGTCGAAGCGGCGGATGCGATCGCACACCTCTTGGATCCGCAACACGGATTCCCCCAGCGCACGCGCCAGTGCAGGGACATCGCGGGCCGCCAGCAGTGGCAGGTGCTCCGCCACGATGCACGCGGCCAGAGCGCGCAGCTCCGGGCACTCGATCGCCGGAAGTTGCAGCCGCAGGCAGTCGGCGACGCTGCAGGCACCCACACCAGCCGGGTCCAGCGCCTGCACACGCTGCAAGGCGGCGTCTATTTCGGCCAGTCGCACATCAGGCGTCAGACCACACAACTCGCCCAGCTCTGTCAGCGGCGTGCGCAGGTAGCCATCGTCGTCGAGCGATTCAACGATCACGAGTGCGATCCACCGCTCGCGAGTGGCCAGGGGTTGCAAATCGAGCTGGGCACGGAGGTGCGCGTTCAAGGGCGTTTCGACTGCCAGCAGATCCAGGGCCGAGCAGTCGCCTTCCCCGGTAGGCCGCGGCGACACGGTGCCATCCATCGGCCACTGATCGCGGTCGTCACTCCGGTCGGCAGACATTGTTGGATCGGCATACAGCGTGTCCAGTCGATCGTCCGGGCTGGCAGCGTTGTCATCCGAGACCAAATCGACGCTGTCTGCATCGTGTTGCTCGCCGTCAGCTGCGTCCTCCTCGAGTTCCAGGAACGGGTTGTGCCCCAGCACATCGCGCACCGTGGCCGCGAAATCCACCGACGACAGCTGCAACAGCCGAACGGCATGCTGAAAGCGAGGCGACAAGGCCTGCACAGATCGTGGCTCGGCTCGAAAACTCAGCGATGACACGGGGCAGATCCTCTCGGTGGTGTTTCGAGGCCTGCCGCTCGGCCTGCCCTTGAACCTGCTGATCGCAACCCCCGTGCCGGGTGCGGCGCCACATGCGGCCACGGGCATCGTCACGTGGGCGCAGGCTGATCCACTCCCAGGACCAGGCTGCCGGACCGTTACGAATCCGGCACACCTTGCGGTAAATCTTACCGATGAGATGTTGCGCTGCGAACAGCGATGGCCGATTGCGCCAGCGAAACGCCAACGACGCGGCACGTCGCTTGCCCCAGATGAAATAGCGGAGCTTCTTTTCCGCCAATCCATTGAACGCGCTTACCATCAAAACTCCGTACAGAGAACAATCGCTGACGATGGCTATGGAAGGCCCAATGGGTGGTCCGATCGCAGCGCCGCTGGCTCACAGGGTCGCGCCGACTGCAGACTCGCCAGAGATTGCAAACGCCGTCGCCGCCACTTGGCGCGAGATCGATGCTGCGTTGGTGCCGATCATCGGCCCGCGTGGCCTGGCCGCGCTGTACCGACGCAGCGTTCATATCACCGCACAAACGCATCCGTGGCTGCACGTGGCGCACGACGCCGCACTGGCCGCCGCCGACTTTTCCGAACTGACGCCACTGCTGCGCCAACAAGGCGCCGCCGTGGCCATGGCCGGCGCTACTACGCTTTTCATCACCTTCCACGATCTGTTGTCCAGCGTGGTCGGGCCTTCGTTGACCGAGCGACTCATGCGCTCCGTGTGGGCTACCGCACCGAGCGACCCCGCTGCCAAGGATCTCATGCCATGAACACCAAAGTGACCATCAACCGCCTGTGCACCGGTGTGCCGGGGCTGGACGAGGTGCTCGGCGGTGGGCTGCCGGAGTTCTCGTTCAATCTGATTGCCGGTCAGCCCGGTTGCGGCAAGACCACGCTCGCACACCAGATCATGTTCGCGCTGGCCACACCCGAGCGCCCGGCGCTGTACTTCACCGTGCTGGGTGAACCGCCTCTGAAGATGTTGCGCTACCAGCAGCAGTTCGATTTCTTCGACACCGAAGCCGTCACCCGGTCAATCCGATTCATCAACTTGTCCGAAGAGGCGATGGCGGGCGACCTCGATCGCGTGTTGCGCCGCATCGTCGAAGAGGTGACCACGCACGGCCCCTCGCTGGTGTTCGTCGACTCGTTCCGCTCGGTGGTTCTGGCCAGCGTCGCCCAGCAGACGACGTCGCATCCGCATGCCAATCTGCAGTCGTTCGTGCAGCAGCTCGGCATGCTGATGACCAGTTGGCAGGCCACCACCTTCCTGATTGGCGAGTACTTCGTCGAAACCGACGCGAACCCGGTGTTCACCGTGGCCGACGGCCTGATCTGGATGCGCCAGAGCGTGCTGCGGAACTCGGTGGTCCGCAAGATGGAGGTGGTGAAGATGCGCGGCCAACCCACCCTGCCAGGCCTCCACACCTTCCGCATCGACCACCGCGGCGTGTGCGTCTTCGCACCGATGACGTCGCTGCCGATTCAAGACGGCACCCCGGGCTCGCCGCCTGCCGTCACAGTGACTGAATCGACAGGCCCGGCACGCGTGTCGATGGGGGTCGCTCACCTCGACGAGATGATGGGTGGCGGCCTGCCTCGCGGCTACTCGCTGCTGGTCGCCGGGCCTTCCGGATCGGGCAAGAGCATCCTGGCCGCCGCGTTCCTGGCCGAGGGCGCCCGCCAGGGTGAAACGGGCGTCATCGCCATCTTCGAGCAGCATCCGAACCGCTCGCGCAACCAGCTGGTCACGGATCTGATTGCCAGCGGGAAAGTGGCTGTGATCGACAGCCAGGCCCCGGATCTGTCGATTGACGAGATCGTGATGCTGCTGCTTGACGAGATCCGCCGTCTCAAGGCCACACGCGTCGTGATCGATTCGCTGTCGAGCTTCGAGCTGGCGGTGGCACCCACGTTCCGCGACGACTTCCGCGAGTCCATGTCGCGCCTGGTGAAGGCGATGGCTGGCGCCGGCGTGACGATGCTGATGACCTCTGAGCTCGAGGATCGCTATACCGACCTGCGTTTCAGCCCGTATGGCACGGCGTTCATGACCGACGCGATCATCGTGCAGCGCTACATCGAGGTCGACAGCCGCCTGCGCCGTGTGATGGCGGTGGTCAAGGTGCGTGCCAGCGCGCATTCCGACGAGTTGCGCGAGTTTCACATCGAAGGCGACGGCCTGCACATCGGCGAGAAGCTGGTCGACCAGGAAGGGCTGCTCGGCGGGCGACCGACCCGCAAAACCCTGCCCGGTCCGGACCGGCCCGAGCTCGAGCGTCGCTGACGAACCGCCGCCGGAGTGAACCCATGAGCGATCCGGCACCCGGCAATCCCGAATCCCCCGAAGTGGCTCGCGCCAGGCGCGAGCTGCTGGACCTGCACGCAGAGACCGCGAAGGCGCGCGCGGTGCTGCATGAGCTGCACGAGCGCATGCGCACGATCCAGGCCGAGCCGCCTGGCACCAGCCATGCCGCAGATCTGCTGGAAGCCAACGAACAACTGGTCCTGGCATTGATGCAGTCGAAGGCCGAATCCGACGAAATGTCACGCGCGGCTGCGCTCGATGCGCTGACGCAGCTGCCCAACCGGATGTTGTTTCTTGATCGCTTCGCCCAGGCCATCACCGGGGGGCGCCGCCGCAATCGCCGCATGGCGGTGCTGTTTGTAGACCTGAACAATTTCAAACAGGTCAATGACGCGCTGGGGCACCACTTCGGCGATCAGGTTCTGCAAGCCGCCGCTCGTTGCATGGTGTCTGTCGTGCGCGCCTCGGACACTGTCTGTCGCTACGGGGGCGATGAGTTCCTGATCCTGCTCGACGAAGTGACGCAGGCCAGCGATGCCGGTGCGATCGCCGACAAGATCAATGCGGCGCTGGCGGTGCCGACGCAAATCGCCGAACATGTGCTGCGGATGAGCGCCAGCATCGGTATCAGCGTCTACCCCGACGATGGCGAAGATGTCACCTCGCTGATCGATGCGGCCGACGCCGCCATGTACGAGGCCAAGCGGCAGGGCCGGGGCTATGCGGTGTCCAAGGCCTCTGGCCATCTTTCCAGCCAGGCCTTGCAAGTCGCCTTTCCCGATTCGCTGCGCCTGCCCGTGACGACTGTTCAAGAGGCTGTCAGCGCAGAGGTGGAGCGGCACCAGTTGCTGCAAGCGGCCAATGAGCAGTTGCTGCTCAGTGCACTGGATGCAAGGCGGCTGCAGGATGCGGCAGAAAAGGCGCTGAAGCGGCATCACCTGCGCATGGCGCAAGCGGTGCACGAGTTGCGCTCGCCCTTGATGTCGATCCGAAGCGCATCCGCACTGATCGCCAGTGGAGACATTCCCCCTCCGTTGCCACGGATGAACGCGCTGATCGAGCGGCAGGTGGTGCAGATGTCCCGGCTGGTCAGTGACCTGCTTGATGTCTCTCGCGTCCAAGGTGGCAAGCTGCGACTGGAGTACAGCGCGGTGAACCTCATCGCGCTGATCGACGATGTCGTCGACGCCAGCCGACCGGCGATGGACACCCGCCTGCAACGCTTTCTGATCCAGCTGCCGCCCGGCGAGACGACGATCTACGGCGACCCGGTTCGCCTCACCCAGATTCTGCGCAACCTGCTGGACAACGCGTCGAAGTACACGCCACGCTCAGGCGAAATCACGCTGTCGATGGTGCACAGCGCCGATGCAGTGGTGCTCACGGTGCGCGACAACGGCATCGGCATTTCGGCAAAGGCGCTGCCACACATCTTCGAGCCCTTCATGCAGGACGAGGAAGCCACTGCATTCAATGGCCACGGACTCGGTCTGGGCCTGACGGTGGTGAAGGAACTGGTCGAGGCGCACGGCGGCAGTGTCATCGCCCACAGCGGCGGCACCGGAACGGGCAGTGAATTCGTGGTCACACTGCCACTGGCCGTGGCAGGCTGAAGGCCACTCAGTCCGAGCCCTGTTCGCCCAGCAACTCGGTCAACTGCACCGGCGTGTCGTCGTGATCGAGCTGCGCATGCGGTCGGCCGACGGCACATGGTCGCGCTCTTCAGCCGCCACACGCAGGCAGTCCGTCAACACCGCTTCAATGCGCCGGTGATCGCTACGCAGCACCTGCATCCCGTCCTGAGTCGATGGCGCGTCGTTGGCAATGTGGTCGAGGCTCATGTCAGTTTTCCGGTCGAGATGGCTAGGCGCCCTGCAGAACTTCGCAGCGGGCGGGCGAACGCCGGTGGACGGCAACTGCCGCTCCTGCCGAGCCTGACAGCGCTGCGGGCGCGCTGATTGCCACAGCCAGGGCAGACCCCTACTGAATCCCCCTGGAGACCTCCCATGAAGACAATGATCCTCACCGTTGCGCTGGCCACCTGCGCCATTGCCGTGACTGGTTGCGGCAGCACCCCGTCGGCCGCACCCTCGATCGCCGCCGGCGCGGCATCGTTGGAGGCCGCCCGTTCCGCCGGCGCGCCGGAACTGGACGCCGTCGACCTGAACGAAGCGCGCAACAAGCTGGAGAAGGCCCGCGCCCTCGCCACCGCTGGCGACGACCGCGGCGCGATGCGGATGGCGGAGCAAGCCGATGTGGATGCCCAGCTCGCCCGCGCCAAGGCAGGCTCCGAACGCTCACGGCTCGCCGTGGTCGAGCTGGAAACCGGCCTGCAGACGCTGCGCGATGAACTCAACCGCGCAGCGGCCAAACAAGCCACCCGCCCGATGCGTTGAATCTGCTTGAACTTCCGGAACACATGATGAACACCACCCGAACCCTGATCGCCACCGCCACGCTGATGGCCCTTGCCGCTTGCCAGACCACGCCCGGCCCGAATCCCGATCTGGCCTCTGCGCGTGCCTCGCTGGACCAGGCCCGCAGCAACGCCTACGTGGGTCGCAGTGGCGCCGTTGAGTTGCAAAGCGCACAGCAGGCAATGACCCGCGCCGAAAACGCCTGGGCTGCCGATCGCGATGTCGATCAGACCCGACACCTGGCCTACCTCGCACGCCAGCGCGCTGAGATCGCGACGGCGGTGGGTCTGCAGGCGCAGTACGACGAACGGGTGCAGCAGTTCACCGCCGAGCGCGAAAAGGTGCGCTTGCAGGCCCGAACCTACGAAGCGGATGTCGCCACCGCCGACGCCCGAGCGGCGCAAGCGGATGCGCGCAACGCGCAGGCCGATGCCCGCAATGCCCAGACCGACGCGCAGGTGTCGAAGGACCAAGCCGACGCGGCGCGCCTGCTTGCGCTGCAACAGGCCGGTCGTGCTGAAGGACTGGAGCGCGATCTGGCTGAGCTGAAAGCCAGCAAGACCGATCGCGGCATGGTGGTGACGCTGGGCGATGTTCTGTTCGACACCGGCAAGTCCACCTTGCAGCCCGGCGCTCAACACAGCGTTGCGCAGCTGGTGCAGGTGCTGGTTCGCCACCCTGAACGCCGGGTGCTGATCGAGGGGTACACCGACAGCGTAGGCAGTGAATCGATGAACATGCAGCTGTCGCAAAGGCGGGCTGAGACCTTCCAGCGCGAGCTGATGAATGGCGGCATCGCGGCCGATCGCATCGAGGTGCGCGCCTGGGGCGAGGCCAATCCGGTGGCCGACAACGACAGCGCAGCGGGTCGGCAGCGCAATCGCCGGGTCGAGGTGTTGTTCTCCGACGCCGAGGGCCATCTCGCCACGCGCTGAGCAGGCGAGAAATATCGGCTCGCGCTGCGCTCAAGTGCAAGCAGGGAACGACAATGTCCCGCTCAGGCACCGACCTGCCTGCACGGGCCGGTTCGCGCGCTGCCACTTGGGCGCGCGAGACGTTGATTTACATCCGGCACCATTGCGATGACCGTTTCCATCCGTTCCCGCCTGTTGCTGCTCGTGCTGTCGGTTCTGTTGCCGGCCATTGCGGCGGCGCTGTGGGTGATCAGCCAGACGCCGATCTCCGCCATGACGCCGGCGGTGCAGCAGGTAGCGCTCGGCGCGCTGCTGCTGGTGGTCTTGGCGGTGTTCGGTTCCCTGTGGATGGCACGGCGCATCAGCGCACCGATGCACGCACTGAAACACGCGGCAGCCCGCCTGCAGGCGGGTGAACCGGTGGCGCGCAACATCACCGGCATTGTCGAATGCGATGCAGTCGCGGCAGCGCTGGCCGCTGCCGCTGACGGACTGCGCCGCTCGCGCGCAGAGCTCGAGCGCGAAGTGGCCGCAGCGGTGATTCGCACCCGCGAAAGTGAACAGCGCATTTCGCGCAGCCAGCACATCGAAGCACTCGGGCGGCTCACGGGCGGGGTGGCTCACGAATTCAACAACCTGCTGGGCGTGATCAGCAACAGCGCATACCTGATGCAGCGCCACGCCACCGCAGCCGAGTTTCAGGCACCGCTGGCAGCCACCCTGCGCGCTGTGGACGTCGGCAGCCGGCTGACCCAGCAGTTGCTGCGCCTCGCTGCGCAGCAGCCGGTCTGTGCCCGGCCGGTCGATCTGGCCGATGCGCTGCATGAGTTGCGTGACCTGTTGCAAGCGGTGATGGGCGCCCGTACCGAAGTCACGGTGGCAGTGGCCGCCGGCACGCCGCGCGTCACGGTGGATGCCAACGAGCTCGAACTGGCATTGACCAACCTGAGTCTGAACGCACGCGACGCGATGCCGTTGGGCGGGCATCTGCGCCTGCAGGCACGCCGTGCGCACGCCGACGAGGTGCCCGATCTGCCTGCTGGCAACTTCGTGCTGATCACCGTCAGCGATGACGGCCTGGGAATCGACGACGACGCAGCGGGGCGAGTGTTCGAGCCGTTCTTCACTACCAAGGAAGCCGGCCAGGGCACCGGGCTCAGCCTGGCCCAGGTGATGGGCTTTTGCGTGCAGGCGGGTGGCACGGCACGGTTGACCAGCACCGAGGGGCTGGGCACCACGGTGTCGCTGCTGCTGCCCGCCTGCGAAGAAGCGCCCGCACTCGCCGCGATGTCGCCGCGCACCCCAGAGCACTCGATCGACGGCGCACGGCTGCTGCTGGTCGAGGACAACGACGATCTGGCCGAAGTGACCGAGGCGCTGCTGAGCCGGCTGGGCTGCGAGGTACAACGCGCGGCCGACCCGCAGGGGGCGCTGCGCCTGATCGCCGACGAGCCGGCCTTCGATGTGGTGCTGTCGGACATCAAGATGCCTGGCGGCATGGATGGCCTCGGACTGGCGCGGGTACTGCGCGAACTCTGTCCGGACTTGCCGGTGGTGTTGATCAGCGGCTACGCGGAGCAGCCTGCCGACCACGACGACTTCGTGATGCTGGACAAGCCGTGCCCGCCCACCAAACTGATCGCTGCACTGCATGAGGCGATCGAGGGCCCTGCTGCGCATCACTGACCCCGAGTGGTGCGGCCGTGCGCATCGCGCCTCTAGCTGCGCTGAGGCAAACCGTCGCGGGCTTCCATGTCGTCAGGTGGCTCGGCTTCAACATAGACGAATCCCGCATCTGGATCGTCACAGGCGTTCAGCTCCAGATCGAAATCCACGGGCGTCTCGGTGACATGCGGCGTGGTCTTCGCAACCGCGGCCCGTGGCGCGTCGTGAACCGGGCGACGAGGTCTGGCCATGACTCAGCGCGACCGGCGCGCCAACAGCAAACCGATCATTCCGGCAGCCGCCGCGGCGATCAGCGGCTTGTCGCGTGTGGTGCCAGACAGGCCATCACGGTGGCGACCGGCGATGGCCTCCTTGGCGGAGGATGCAGGTGTGGACAGGACCACGTCGGCGGTATGGGGCGGTTTCACTGTGGTCATTGGGAGCTTTCGTGCAGTTGCGATGCTGGTTGAGGTCGATGCCGCGATGGCGCCGTCGAGGGCTTCATGGCAATCGGTGTTCCCAGCGCGGAACAGGCACTCGGCGGAAGGTGAGCTGAGCTGCAGGAGCGTCGATTGCCAGAGCGATGGGGCGACGTCGCACGCCACCGACTTTCGGCGGTGCATCGCGACCCGTTCACTCACACGGAGACACCTTCATGCACCCCATCCTCAATCGCAACGCTGCCCTTGCCGCGGCACTCCTCGTAGCCGCCGGCCTTGCAGGCGCACAGACTGCCCCCGACACCACCCCCTCGACACCGGGAAAGATGAACTCCACCACCAGTCCGAACCCGTTGCAGACCAAGCCGGCCGATGGCACGCCCAACTCGGCCACCGGCCTGCAGACGCCGGGCACTGGCACCGGGTCCAGCCGCACGATGCGCACTCCGAGCCCCATGGTGGAGTCGGTTGTCGGCGGTCAAACGTCCACGCCCCCGACGCCTGCAGCCGACATGAAGACCGAGCCGGCGGCAGCCCCCGCGCCGATGGCTCGCCCGGCTCGACGAGACCGCAGCTGAGTGGGTCAGGAGCGCTCCGCCAGGCTCTTCAGCGGTCGGTCACGAGCTTACCCATGAAGGGAAAGACTGCGGCCATCGGGCGGGTTTCGGGCAGCACGTAGGCGATGGCCCTCGCCTCTTTGAAGAACGGAATCAGCACACGGTTGAAGAACGCGACCGGCACATTGATGCAGCCGTAGGAAATGCGCCGGTCTGCCGCGCGGGGCGAGGCCAGCCGCTGCAATCGGCGCTCGCCTGCATTGACCGAGCGCACGCGGTGCATCGACACCGCCGCCGCATAGTCGATCCACAAGATGTCGTCGCCATGCAGGTTGCGCCCGGGCTCGATGACGAAACGGCCTGCAGGCGTGGTGCGCGCGGCATCGTCGATCTCCGACAGCGGCAGCTCGGCAACGCCGGGCACGGTGTCGTCGCCAACGGCCAGGCCCAACAGCACCGGCGTGCTCCCCTGCAGGCGGGCCTGCGCGTCGAACACCCAGAGTCGAGCCTGACGCTTGTCGAGCACCAGAAACGGTGCCCCTTGCGCGTCATTCGACTGCTTCACCTGCGCCACCAGCGCGCTCGCGTCGTTCGACAAGGCTGGCACTGGCGCAGCCGAGGCCGAGGCCCATGCGGTGAACCAGGCCAGTCCAGCAGCGAGCAACAGATGAAGCACACGGTGCAGACACGGATCGAAGCGGTGGGCAACAGTCATCAATGGCAAGCAGGAGCAGGACAAGGCTGGTCTTCGGGCAAACCATGTGCCTGCCACCCCCCAGTGTCGGCAGCCCAGACGGTCGGCATGCCGCTTGCCACGCCTGCCCCATGTCACCCCCACCACGACCAAGCTCGTCCACCCGATGACCGCCCCCTTGTCGCCATCTGACATCGCCCGCAGCACCGTCGCATCGCGGGCAGCAGTGTTCATCGACAAGGACGGCACCTTGCTCGACGAGGGTTCTCGCACCACCCAACCCGCGCCACTGCGATTTCAGCCCGGAGCACTCGAATGTCTGACTGCGCTGGCTGCGAAGGGTCTGGCATTGATCGTGGTCACCAACCAGAGTGGCCTGTCGATGGGCCACGTCACCCGCCGGGAGTTCTCTCAGCGGCAAGCGGCGCTGGAGCGTCAGCTGGTTGAAGCGGCCGGCATCGCGCTGACCGATTTCGTGGTGTGCCCGCACACGCCAGCGCCCGATGGCCAGCCGGCCTGCCTGTGCCGCACGCCGGCACCGGGTCTGCTGATCCGCGCGGCCAGGGCCCATCGCATCGATCTGGCGGCATCGTGGATGGTCGGTGACACACTCGACGACATCGAGGCTGGCCGCCGCGCCGGTTGTCGCACGCTGCTGCTGAATACCGGTAGAGAAACCCAGTGGCGCCGCTCGCCGCTGCGCACACCTCATGCCCGCTGCACCCACTGGGACGCCGTCACGCCGCTGATTCTTGCCAGTGGCAACGATCTCTGTGCGCCGGACGAGAGCAACGCGGCCGCGGCCGGCTGAAGACCCAGCCGCGCGCACGGCGTCGAGGTCAATGCGCCGCGTGATCCAGACCGTCGGCGGCGTACTCCTTGAGCCGGTTGTAGAGCGTCTTCAGGCTGATGCCGAGCGCCGCGGCGGTGCGCTCTTTCTGGTGGTGGTGGTATCGCAGCGTGGCCAGGATCAGCGTGCGCTCGGCCGTGGCCAGCGAGGTGCCGATGGCGAGCGTCACCGATTCATGCCCGAACGCATCAGCGGGCGCCGAGGCGCTTCGTCGCGCGGATTGCGGGATCGCCGGTACTGGAATGCCATCTAACGGCTCTGTCAACGGCGACGGCTGCGGCAGCCACTGCGCATCGATCACATCGCCTGCAGCCATCACATAAGCACGCTGAACGGCATTGCGCAGTTCGCGCACATTGCCCGGCCATCGGTATTGCACAAGCCGCTCGAACGCGGCCGCGCTGAAGTGCTTGGCCTGTCCTTCCTGAATGCCGAAGGCGTTGAGAAAGTGCTGCGCCAGCAGACCGACGTCGCTCAGTCGCTCTCGCAGCGGCGGCAACTCGATCGGGAACACATTCAGCCGGTAGAGCAGGTCTTCGCGCAGCTTTCCCATGGCCACCGCCTGCTCGGGGCGGCGATTGGTGGCGGCCAGCACGCGCACGTCGGCCGCCTGCACCTGCGTCGAGCCCACCCGCATGAAGCAGCCGGTCTCGAGCACCCGCAGCAGCTTGACCTGCAGTTCCATCGGCATTTCGGTGATCTCGTCGAGGAACAACGTGCCACCGCTGGCGCGCTCGAAGAAGCCCAGGTGCTGTCGGTCAGCCCCGGTGAAGCTGCCCTTCTCGTGGCCGAAGATCTCGCTTTCGATCAGGTTCGGCGAAATGGCGCCGCAGTTGACGGCCAGAAACGGCTGCTTGCGGCGTCGGCTCAGGTCGTGCACCGTCTGCGCAACAACCTCCTTGCCACTGCCACTTTCACCAGTGATGAACACCGTCACGCTGGTCATCGCCACCCGGGCGATCTGCTCGTAAAGCCGCAGCATCGCTGGCGCGCGGCCCCACAGCGCCCCGAAGTGGCCGCTGGGCGCCACCTGCGCGTTGAGCGTCTCGACCTCGGCCTTCAGCAGCGCCGGCCTCGTCACCCGCGAGAGGACACCTTGCAACTGCCGCAGGTTGATGGGCTTGACGAGGTAGTCTGCGGCACCCAGGCGCAAAGCCTGGATCGAGGTTTCGAGCGAGGCGTGGCCGGTGACCAGCACCACCTCTGAATTGGCCAGCAACTCCGGCTCGGCGAACAAGTCCATGCCATTGCCGTCGGGCAGTCGCAGGTCGAGCAGCACCAGATCGGGTTGCTGCAGGGCGATCTGGCGCCGGGCATCGCGCAGGCTGTGCGCGACCGCGACGGTGCACTGCTCGGCCATGATCAGCGCCTTCAGGGTGGACGCCGAATCCACATCGTCATCGACGATCAAGGCGTGTGTCATCGAGCGCAGTTCTTCCAGCGAGGCCTGAGACCGCAGGATGCGGCGTCTGGGATCGATGAGGGCATTGTGCGAGCGATCGGGCGTTTTTTCCGATATTTCGGTCAATCCGACCCCACGCTCGAACAGCAGCAGCGGCGCCAAGCACAATGCCCCTTGTACAGACACTCCCAGCCCGCATCTCAGCGGCACGTGTTTGAAAAGGACGACGAGATGAAATCCTGGATCCTGGCCTTGTCAGTGGCAGTGTTGGCGACGGGCTTCACCCCCCTGATCGTGGAAGCCAAGCGTCTGGGCAGCGGCGGTTACTCCGGCATGCAGCGCCAGCTGCCGCCGCGCAGCACACCTGCCCCGGCCCCAGCGACGCCCGCTCAGGCCAACCCGACCACGCCCCCCACTGCGGGCGCCGCGCCAGCAGCAGCACCCAGGCGCTCGTGGATGGGCCCCATCGCCGGCCTAGCGGCTGGCCTGGGCATCGCCGCCCTGATGAGTCACCTCGGGATGGGTGCTGAATTCGGCAACCTGATCATGATGGTGCTGTTGGGCATCGTTGCGTTCGTGGCCATCCGCTTCGTGATGAGCCGCATGCGAGGGTCGGCCGCGCCACAGGTCGCGCCGGGCTTCAACGATCTGCAATTCGCTGGCGAGAGCGCCGCATCGGCGGGCGTTTCAGGTTCAGGCTGGAACGCTGCCGCGTCGAGCCCGCCCGCGGCCACGAGCGCAGCAGCCTTTGCCCGTCCGACGATGTTGCCCGTCGGCTTCGATCAGGTGGCGTTCGAACGCATCGCGAAGCTGACCTTCATCCGCATGCAGGCGGCCAACGACACCGCCGACCTGAACGACCTGAGGCACTTCACCACGCCCGAGATGTACGCCGCGATCAAGCTCGACCTGCAGGACCGCGTGGACAAAGACCAGCGCACCGACGTGGTCCATGTCGACGCGGAAGTGATCGACGTGGTCGAAGAGACCGAGCGCCAGGTGGTCAGCGTGCGCTACCACGGCACGATCCGCGAAGAGGCCAATGGCCCGGTGGCGGCGTTCGACGAAGTCTGGCACCTGGTCAAGCCCAGCCTGGGCGGTCAGTGGGCCATCGCCGGCATCCAGCAGACACAGTGACCACCCTGCTGCACATCTCCGACACGCACTTCGGCACCGAGCAACCACCCGTGGTCGAGGCGCTGGCGGCGCTGGCAGCGCAGCTTGCGCCACAGCTGCTGGTGGTCTCGGGCGACATCACGCAGCGCGCGAGGGCCGCGCAGTTTGCTGCGGCGCGGCGCTTCATCGACCGCCTGGGTCTGCCGTTTGTCAGCATTCCAGGCAACCACGACCTGACGGTGCTGAACCCGCTGAAGCGACTGCTCACGCCTTACACGGGCTACCAGGGTACCTTCGGCGACGAACTTGAACCGGTGCACGAGAGCGCCGGGCTGCTGGTGCAGTGCGTGAAGACGACACGCTGGTGGCGCCACATCGAAGGCGAAGTCAACGCCGCGCAGGTGCAACGCGTGGCCGCCCGACTGCGCAAAGCGCGGGCCGAACAGCTGCGGGTGGTGGTGGTGCACCAGCCGGTGCACGTCGAGGGCCAAGCCGAATCCAGGCACCTGCTGCGCGGCCGCGACGCCGCGCTATCGTCGTGGGCCGAGGCAGGGGCCGATGTCGTGCTGGGCGGCCACATCCACCTGCCTTATGTCGCCGAGCTGACACCCCCAGGCGCCGGCGGCGCCCGCATCGTCGTCGCGCAGGCCGGCACCGCCCTGTCGAGCCGGCTGCGGCGCGACGCTCCGAACTCGGTGAACGTGATCCGCCACGAGGCCTCCGATGCGACCCGCTTCGGCATCGAGCGTTGGGACTTCAACGGCGAGCGCCGCGAGTTTCAGCGCGTCAACACGCGCAGCTTCGAGCGGCAGCTGCACTAGCGCATGGCACTCCAATCATCGACTTGCATGGGCCCGAGGCAGCATCTCGGATTGACCGGGTCGAGAAGGATCGCTGTCTGCCAATGACGGGCCTGCGCC
The DNA here is from genome assembly GCA_002255905.1 of Burkholderiales bacterium PBB1. Classification (GTDB taxonomy): domain Bacteria; phylum Pseudomonadota; class Gammaproteobacteria; order Burkholderiales; family Burkholderiaceae_C; genus PBB1. Next base: position 75,343 of record NKIN01000002.1, on the reverse strand, counting down.
CGGACAGCCCGCTCGGCGGACGAGAACACTACAGCGCATCAACAGACGAGTGCGAAAGGTCTGGCCTTCTGCATGCTCAAACGAAAGTGGAGTGCACCAGATGAAAGGCTTTCTATCCAACCGTTGGAGCCGGATCGGCGTTGCTTTCGTCGTGCTCGGTTGGGGGCCTTTGTTGCTCATCATCTTGTTGGCCGCCATCGGTCTTTGGCCCGATCCGAACCCGAACCCCATCGGCCCCGGTTTGCTGTTTGCAGTCACCTTGTGGCCAGCGCTCATCTGCCTGGGCGTAGGGGCCTACAAGACGTGGCGCAATCCCTCATGAACGTGATCAAGCCCGACCATCTACTGGACAGGACCATCGGGCAGCTTTCATGCAAGGTCAGGTGTTCGTTTCAACGGCTGATGAGTAGCGAGGCCCGCACCTGCTGACCGCGCTCAATCACTGACTGTCTTCGAACCCCGTCGGTGAGTCGGTGCTGACCTGGGTGTTGCCCATGCCCAGCAGTTCGCGGGCGCGGTACAGGGTGTGCATCTCGGCCTGGCTTTTCTTCGACGCCGCGAGATGGCGCTCGATCTCCCACACCAGATTGATCAGCTCGCGCGTGGTCTGCGCACGGCGCACTCGCACGAGCGTGACCGCGGCGAACAGCGGCGCATCGATGCGCAGGGTGTCGGTCAGCAACTCGCGCACCTCCTGGTGCAGGTCTTCCTGCTCGGACTTGGCCAGCGCGCGGCGCTGCGCGTAGGCCACGGCCTCGCCGCCGTCGGCGGGCTTCAATGGCATGCGGGAAGAGTCTTCGGTGGTGAACTTCGGCGCGCGTGGGGGGGCCTCAAGGTCCACCGCGAGCGCGCCCGACAGCGTGTTGCCGCCGCTGTCGCCGGCGTCCAACGAAGGTGGTGCCGCAACCGGTGCCACCGGGTCGAGCGCCACATCGACCATGCCCAGGTGCACCAGGTCGGCGAAGTGCGTGGTCCGGGCGCCCGCCTGCAGCCCCAGCGCAAGCACCTCGCTCAACGGGCGCACGCCATCCACCAGGAACAGCATGGTCCGATGGCGCTGGTTCAGGCCATGCGTGCGTGAACGCAACTCGTCGATTCCGAGCTGCGTCTTGGCTGGCGGACGGGGCGAGGGCATCGGGCAAAGGGCACCAACAAGTTACAACTCGCCATTGTTGCGCTGGCGACTGCGACGATGTGCAGCACTCGTATCAGGACGTATCTGCAGTGCCGATCGACTGTGCGGTTTTGGGCACTTGCGCCGCTTCCGCTGACGGCGCGTGTCGCGGCGGTCGTCAGGCGGCCAGCGGCATCGCCCCCCTCAGGCGTGATGTGATCTGCGCCGGATCGTTGACGGTACGCACCGACTGGTAAAGCACTTCAGCCTGCGGATGGTGGCGGCGCAGCTGGTGCAGCCACTGCTTGAGCCGCCCCGCGCGGTGGCGATCGGCAATGTCGGCCCGAGCCAGCACGAGCGACCAGAAGTCGGCGACCAGCGGCTGCAACTGGTGCCAGGCGTACACCGGCCCTTCGCCTTCCTGTTGTGCACGAGGCGATGGTGTCGCTGCCACGATGGCCAGCGCCAGCCCCGGGTTGGCGACCATGCCCCGACCCAGCATCAGTGCATGGCAACCCGACACCTCGCGGCAACGCAGCGCGTCGGCCACCGTCCAGATCTCGCCGTTGGCCACCATCGGCAGCCGCACCGCGGCGCGGATGTCGGCGATGCGCTCCCAGTAAGCGGGCGGTCGGTAGCCATCGGCCTTGGTGCGCGCGTGCACCACCAGTTCGTCGGCGCCCGCGCTGGCCATCGCCTGCGCGCACTCGACCGCGCGGCGGTCATCGTGGTGGCCGAGCCGCATCTTGGCGGTGACAGGAATGCGTGGCGGCACCGCACGCCGCACTGCGCTCACGATGCGGGCGATCAGCTCGGGGTCGTCGAGCAACGCCGCGCCACCGCCGTGGCGGTTCACGATTTTGGCCGGGCAGCCGAAGTTCAGATCGATGCCGTCCGGCCCGAGCGAGGCCAGCCGCGCGGCGTTCTCGGCCAGGCAGTTCGGATCGGAGCCCAGCAGCTGTGCGCGCACCGGCACGCCGGCCCGGGTGCGGCTGCCCTGGCGCAGTTCGGGCACCACGCGCAAGAAGGTGCGCTCCGGCAGCAGGGTGCCGGAGACACGGATGAATTCGGACACGCAGCGGTCGATGCCGCCCACCCGCGTCAGGATGTCGCGCAGCGTGTGATCGAGCAGGCCTTCCATGGGTGCCAGCAGGATCGTCACCGCCAGCCCCCGCACGCGATGGACGTCATTGCGGCGATGATGGCGGCCGCGGCGCGATCGGCGTCGCCGCGCCGTACAACAGGAGACCTGTCTTGAAAACCAAACTGCTTGCCAGCCTGCTGGCGCTTTCTGCGATGAGTGCCACCTGGGCCCAATCGGGTGCGGCGCCGGCAGCGCCCAAGGAGCCGGGCGATGTCACCACTGCCAGCGGGCTGATCTATCACGTGATCGTTGCAGGCACAGGCGCCAGCCCGCGCGCCATCGACGGGGTGACGGTGCATTACCGCGGCACGCTGGCCGATGGCCAGGAGTTCGACAGCTCTTACAGCCGCGGCCAGCCGGCGACCTTCCCGCTCAACGGCGTCATCCGCTGCTGGACCGAGGGCTTGCAACGGATGAAGGTGGGCGGCAAGGCGCGCCTGACCTGCCCGCCGCAGATCGCCTACGGTGCACGCGGCGCTGGCAACGTGATCCCTCCCAACGCCACGCTGACCTTCGAGGTCGAGCTGATCTCGATCTCGCTGTACTGAGCCGCCAAGCGCCCACGCTCTGACCCGATGGTTCATCCGGCCAGCGCGGGCTTGGCAAACAGCTTGCGGCCCACGGTGATGCCCAGCAGCACCAGCGCGCCGGCGGCCACGCCGACCAGGCCGTCGAGCAGCGTAGGGACCACCGCGCCGACCCAGTGGCCGAGCGTGTCGGTGACGTGCTCGGCCACGGCCTCGATCGCGTGGTGCAGTGCGGCGAGGCCGTGCGTCAGGATGCCACCGCCCACCAGGAACATGGCTGCAGTGCCCACCACGGTGAGTGCGCGCATCAGGTGGGGCGCGGCTTTGAGAATGGCCTTGCCGATGCGGTGCTGAAGCGCCACGCCCGCGCCGCTGCCCGGGCGCTTGGTGAGGTACAGCCCCAGGTCATCGAGCTTGACGATGCCGGCCACCACACCGTAGACGCCGATCGTCATCGCAATGGCAATGCCCACCAGCACCGTCAGCTGGGTGATGAACGGGGAATCCTGTACCGTGCCCAGCGTGATCGCGATGATTTCCGCCGACAGGATGAAGTCGGTGCGCACTGCGCCCTTGATCTTGTCTTTCTCGAAGGCGACCAGGTCCACCGCCGGATCGGCCAGCGCCTGCAACACCTGGGCGTGGTGGGCCTCGTCTTCGGATGCGCTGTGCAGAAACTTGTGCGCCAGCTTCTCGAAGCCCTCGTAGCAGAGAAAGAGGCCGCCCACCATCAGCAGTGGCGTCACGGCCCAGGGCGCGAAGGCGCTGATGGCGAGCGCCGCCGGCACCAGGATCGTCTTGTTCATCGCCGAGCCCTTGGCCACGGCCCAGACCACCGGCAGCTCGCGGTCGGCGTTGACACCAGACACCTGCTGCGCGTTCAGCGCCAGGTCGTCGCCCAGCACGCCGGCGGTCTTCTTGGCGGCGACCTTGGTCAGCAGCGCGACATCGTCGAGCACTGTTGCGATGTCGTCGATCAGGGCGAGCAGGCTGGAGGCCATCGGGAATTCTTTCGGGGCGGCGGGATGGGCGCTGATCGTAGCCGGGCGCGATGCCGGAGAAAGCCGACATCGGCACGGGCACAAGGTGTCGTGCGAACATCTTGCCCGCACAGCCACCAAGGATCCCCTGATGAGCGCCTGGACTCAGAAATCCCCCGACGAGGTCTACACCAGCAGCGAGATCGCCACCCGGCTGAAGCAGGAGTTGCCGACCTGGACCCATGCCGACGGCCACCTGCGGCGCCAGTACAAGACCGGCGGCTGGAAAGGCACGCTGATGGTCGTCAACGCGATCGGCCACCTGGCTGAAGCCGCCTGGCACCACCCCGACCTCGAGGTGTCCTACCCCTCGGTCGTCGTCAAGCTGATGAACCACAGCGCCCAGGGCATCACCAACAAGGACTTCGAGCTGGCGCTGAAGATCGAAGAGCTGGTGCTCTGGCAACCGGCGAAGCAGCCCGGCTCGGCACTCGATGGCACGCCAGACGAGGCCCAGTACAAGTACATCCAGTACGACTGATCAGGTGCCTGTCTTGCGCTGCGGAGCCTCGTCCTCCGCAGACTCGACGGCGTCATCGGAATCCAGCCCGAGAAATCCCCCGCTCTGATGCGCCCAGAGCCGCGCATACAGCCCGCCCTGCGACAACAAGCTCTGGTGATCGCCCTCCTCGACGATGCGTCCATGTTCAAGCACGATCAGCCGGTCCATTGCGGCAATCGTCGACAGGCGGTGTGCGATGGCCACCACCGTCTTGCCTTCCATCAATCGATACAGGCTGGCCTGGATGGCCGCCTCGACCTCGCTGTCGAGCGCGCTGGTGGCTTCATCGAGCAGCAGGATCGGCGCGTCTTTGAGCATCACACGGGCAATCGCGATGCGCTGGCGCTGACCACCGCTGAGCTTCACCCCTCGCTCGCCCACATGCGCGTCGTAGCCGGTGCGGCCCGCCGGGTCGGCCAGGGACACGATGAAGTCGTGCGCTTCGGCACGCTGGGCAGCGGAGACCATCTCGGCATCGCCGGCCTCTGGGCGGCCGTAGAGGATGTTGTCGCGCACCGAGCGGTGCAGCAGCGAGGTGTCCTGCGTGACCATGCCGACCTGCGCGCGCAGGCTGTCCTGCGTCACGGCAGACACCTCCTGACCGTCGATCAGCACGCGGCCCGACTCCACATCGTAGAAGCGCAGCAGCAGGTTGACGATCGTGCTCTTGCCTGCGCCCGAGCGACCCACCAGTCCGATCTTCTCGCCCGGTCGGATGTGCAGCGACAAGCCATCGATCACCGGTGTCTCGCCGCCGTAGGCAAAGCGGACGTTGTCGAAGCGGATGTCGCCCTGTGTCACCCGCAAGGGCACGGCTTCCGCACGGTCGGTGACACGCTGCGGTCGCGACAAGGTGTTCATGCCGTCTTGCACCGTGCCGATGTGCTCGAACAGCGAGGCCATTTCCCACATCACCCAGTGCGAGATGCCGTTCAAACGCAAGGCCATCGCGGTGGCAGCGGCCACCGCGCCCACACCCAGTTCGCCGCGGGTCCACAGCCACAGCGTGGCGCCGGCGGTGCTGGCAATCAGCAACATGCTGAGCAAGTGGTTGACCACCTCGAAGCCGCTCACCAGTCGCATCTGCCGATGCACCGTGACGATGAACTCCTGCATCGCCGAGCGCACATAGCCCGACTCGCGACCGGCGTGCGAAAACAGCTTGACGGTGGCGATGTTGGTGTACGCATCGGTGATGCGCCCGGTCATCAGCGAGCGTGCATCGGCCTGCAGCTTCGAGACCTTGCCCAGGCGCGGGACGAAGTACCAGATCGCCAGTGCGTACAGCGTGAGCCAACCCACAAACGGCAGCAGCAGCCACACATCGAATCGCCCGACCAGCGCGATGATGGTGACGAAATAGATCACCACGAACACCATGATGTCGCAGGTGATCATGACCACATCGCGCGTGGCGAGCGCGGTCTGCATCACCTTGGTGGCCACGCGGCCGGCAAACTCGTCTTGATAGAACTGCATGCTCTGGCCGAGCATCAGTCGGTGGAAATTCCAGCGCAGCCGCATCGGCAGGTTGGCCGCCAACGCCTGGTGCTTGATCAATGTCTGCAGCGCGATCAGCAGCGGGCTGCCCATCAGGATGGCCGCGAGCAGCAGCAGGTGGCCACGCTCCTGTGCCCACAGCTGCGATGGCTCCACGCGTCCCAGCCAGTCGACCACATCGCCGAGCATGCTGAACAGGTAAGCCTCGAACACACCGATCGACGCCGTCAGCACGATCATGCCCAGCACCAGGCCGCGCGCTCCGGCGATGCAGGCCCAGACGAACGGGAACAGTCCGCGCGGCGGCGGGCTGGGCTGCCCGTTGGGGTAGGGGTCGAGGAGTTTTTCGAAGGCAGAAAACATCGGCACTAGCGTAGCCGATGCATCATGGCAGCGTGCCCGCCACCCCGAGTTGCCCTTCATTGCTGCCAGTGACGATCGTTCATGCCGACGACGCCCTCGTCGCCATCGACAAGCCGGCCAGCCTGCTGTCGGTGCCTGGCCGCGGGGCCGACAAGGCCGACTGCGCCGTGGCGCGGGTGCAGGCGCAGTTCGCCGATGCGCAGACCGTCCACCGGCTCGACATGGCAACGTCGGGCCTGCTGCTGTTCGCACGTGGCACGGCGGTGCAGCGCGCGCTCAGCGTGATGTTCGAGTCGCGCGAGGTGGTCAAGCACTACGAGGCAGTGGTGCATGGCCTGGTCACGCAAGACACGGGCGAGATCGACCTGCCGCTGCTCGCCGACTGGCCGCAGCGCCCGCGGCAGAAGGTGGACCGGCTGCAGGGCAAACCGTCGCTGACGCGCTTTCGCGTACTGCACCGAGATGTGGCCACCGGCACCACACGGCTGGCCTTGCAGCCGCTGACCGGACGGACGCACCAGTTGCGGGTGCACTTGCTGGCGATCGGACATCCGATCGCAGGCGACACGCTGTACGCAACACGCGATGCACCCACCGCCGCACGGCTGATGCTGCACGCCACACGGCTCGAACTGCGGCATCCGGTGACCTCGCAAGCCCTGGTGTTGACGTGCGCCGTGCCGTTCTGAGGGCCGCGGCGGCGCCAGAATTCGACGACATTGCCACTCCGGAGCCAGACCATGCCCCAACGCCTCGTCATCCTCACCGGCGCCTCGCGCGGCCTGGGCGCAGCGATGGCCGAACAGCTGCTGAACGCCGACACGGTGATGCTGTGCCTGTCGCGCGGCCGACATCCGACGCTGGCTGCGTGCGCGACGGCCGCCCAGGCAGCACTCGAGGAATGGCCACGCGACCTCGCCCACAGCGTTGCCGTGACCGACGAGGTCGAGGCGTGGCTGCGCACCTTCGACGCACAGCGCTTCGACAACGCAGTGCTGATCAACAACGCCGGCGTGATCGCCACCCCGGGCCCTTCGGATGGCTGCACCTCAGCGGAACTCTCCAGCGCGCTGCGCGTCGGGCTGGAAGCCACCATCCTGCTGACCGCTGCGTTCCTGCGTGCAACACGCATCTGGCGCGCCGACCGCCGCGTGCTTAACGTGTCCTCGGGGCTGGGACGGCGCGCGATGGCGGGCAGCGCCATCTACGGCGCTGCGAAGGCCGGCATGGACCACTACTCGCGCGTGGTGGCGCTCGACGAAGCGCACCGCGCCGAAATGGCAGGCGACAAACGTCGCGCAGCACGCATCGTGTCGCTGGCGCCAGGCGTGATCGACACCGACATGCAGGCGCAGTTGCGCACAGCCGACACGGCGGGTTTTCCGAGCCGGGCCTACTTCGAGCAGCAGCATGCGCAAGGCCTGCTGGTGAGTGCCGCAGACACCGCCCGCCGTGTTCTTGCCTATCTGGCGCGAGACGATTTCGGCAGCCAGCCGGTGGCCGACATCCGGCTCGTCTGAGCCGAGCGCCGTGGCAGCGTCAGGCGTTGCCCGGCCCTTGGAACGCACCGCGCCTGAAAGTCAGCACCAGCGTGTCGCGGTGGCCGTCCGGCCGACCGGGCTCCAGGGGCTGGATCGGCGTGGTCTCGTGGATCACGCGCGCGTCGTCCAGCATCAGCAGCGTCCACGGCTCGGTCATCGTGAAGCGGATGCCGGTGGGTCCGTCGGCGTCGAACACACGCGTCTCGCCACCTTTCACGCCGCGCCGATCGACCAACACGACGACGACGAAATCCACCCCATCGCGGTGCGCGCCTTCGGGCGTCGGCCGGCCGATGCCATCGGTGGTGTCGATGCGGAACTGGTGCGCTTCGATGAACCAGGGCTGCGCGCCCTTGATCTGCGAGCACACCGCGGCGAGCCCACGCAGCACCGCCGCCCACGCGGGCAGCGCGGTGATGTCCAGGCTCATCGGCTCGAACCTGCGTTCCAGGCCGCCGTGCAGCGCGTTGTATTCGAGTGGTTGCCAATGCGGGCGGTGCGCCACGCGCTGCACCGTCGCCCCATCGACGATGAAGCACGAGTGCCGTCGCCTCCGGTAACGGCCACCATCGCGCAAGAACGCGTCAGGCGGCAGGTCGGACCAGCTCGGCACCAGCGCGGTCAGCGATGCGGCGTCAAGGCCGACGAGCATGCGAAAAGCCGCCGGAGCCAGCACGGCATGGCCCTGCTCGACCAGCGCCTGCGGCAGTGCGTCTGCAGCAATCGACGGCGGCGCGGGGGTCATCACGGCAGCATCTGCGCATCGGCCGCCGCATTCGGCGCAGACGCCGAAGGTGCTGCGACCCGGATGCGGCAACCCGTCACCGCCACCACCTGGCCCGCCCTGATCTTGCAGGTCTTGCGCAGCTCGTCCCGGCCGTCGACCTGCACCCCACCGGCGGCCACCAGGGCCTTGGCAGCACCACCACTCGGCGACACACCGGTGGCCTTGAGCAAGGCATCGAGCGTGATGTGCTCACCGCGCAATTCGAAATCGATCAGGTTCATCCAGCGGCAGTCTGAAGCCACGCAGCGGTGGCGCAGGTGATGGGAATCAAGCGGCCGTGATTCTGTGTCATCGACGCACAACCTCCGAAAACACGCATGCGCCCGTCTTCGCAATGGGGTACATTAGGTTGACAGGTATGCGCAAGACCGTGGTTGCTAGTGATCATCCACCTGCTTCTGTTCTGAAGCGGGATCGCAAGAAATCCCCAGTTGATCTTGAGTGTCTCTGCATGCGGTTGCATGTGCAGTCGCATCATTTTGTTATTTGATAGGAAACCGTCCATGACGACGCAAACAGGTACCGTGAAGTGGTTCAACGAGAGCAAGGGCTACGGCTTCATCGCTCAAGACGCGGGTGGTGCTGACCTCTTCGCCCACTTCCGTGACATCACCGGCACCGGCTTCAAGACCCTGGTTGAAAACCAGAAGGTCGAATTTGAAGTCAAGCAAGGCCAGAAGGGCCTGCAAGCTGCCAACATTCGCGTGCTGTAAAAGCGCCGCGACATCAGCTTTCGAAACGCGGCTTCGGCCGCGTTTTTTTATGCCCGCGCCACCCTAGTTGTTGGCGTCTTTCTGCAGAGACTGGCCCAGCAACTCGGCAATCAGCGCATTGAGGCCCCCCTCATGACCGACCGCGCGGTCGTGCAGCTGCCTCACCAGTTCAGCCGGCAGCTTGCAGGCAAACGGCAGCAGCCCCGCCTGCGCATCGAGCCTGCGCTGCTCGCGCTTATCGACCACGGCGGCCGCGGCCTGCCCGAAACGGCCGGGGACCGGCGCCACCTTCATCTGTCCGTCGATCTTCTTGGCCAGGTGCTTGACCAGATCGGTCTTCTTCATGCTCATGGTGTCGTGCGCTGTGCGCTGCAAGGTTGCATCAGCCCTGGATTGTCATGCGTGGCGGAGAATCATCGGCTGCGCTGCAATCCTGCGCGCCAGAACCGGACGCATCCATGGCATTGAAGGCCACCATCCACAAAGCCAGCCTGCAGTTGAGTGACATGGACCGCCATGTCTATGGCGAACATGCACTCACCATCGCGCGCCACCCATCGGAAACCGACGAGCGGATGATGATTCGTGTGCTGGCCTACGCACTGAACGTGCCGGCCGATGCGCGCCATGGCACGCTCGAGCTGGCCAAGAGCCTGTGGGACACCGACGAGCCCGACCTGTGGCACAAGGACCTGACTGGCCAGATCGTGCACTGGATCGACGTCGGCCAGCCCGACGAGCGACGCATCATGAAGGCCGCTCCGCGTGCCGAGCGGGTCACAGTGATCAGCTTCAGCCACAGCACGCCGGTGTGGTGGAAAGGACTGGAGACACGCATCACCCGCGCACGCAACGTCGCGGTGTGGCAGGTCGAGGCCGACCAAAGCCAGGCGCTTGCCGCACTGGCGCAACGCACGATGCAGTTGCAGGTGACGGTGCAAGACGGCGTGGTCTGGATCGGCGAGGGCGAGCGCTCGGTCGAGCTGCGGCCGATCCGGTTGAATCCCTGATCCACCGATCGGGGCCAGAATGGGTTGGATGACAACCCCCCGCCCCCACCTCCGCGCCACCGACCTCGACATCCGCCATGACCCGGAGAGGTCATGCTTCGAGTGCCTGGTGGACGGCCTGCGCTGCGTCATCGACTACCGCCTGATCGGCAGCGTGATGCACATCGACCACACCGAGGTGCCGCCCGCGCTCGAAGGCCGCGGCATCGCAGCGGCGTTGGTGCGTGCCGCGCTCGCTCATGCGCGCGAGCACGGCCTCAAGATCAACCCCCTGTGCTCCTACGTGCGGGTCTACATGCAGCGGCATGCAGACACCCAGGACCTGCGCGCATGAGCTCGACAGACGAGGATCCGTACCGCTGGCTGGAAGAGGTGCAGGGCGAGCGGGCGTTGGCCTGGGTGCGCGAACGCAATGCCGAGAGCGAGGGCGTGCTGACCGCACGGCCCGAGTACGCACCGATCCGCGAGCAACTGCTGGGTGTGCTGAATTCGAAGGAGCGCATCCCGCAGATCACGCGTCGGGGCGATCACTTCTACAACCTGTGGCGCGACGACACCCACCCGCGCGGTCTGTGGCGCCGCGCCACGCTGGCGGAGTACCGACAACCGACTCCGAGCTGGGAGACGGTGCTCGACATCGACGCGCTCGCCGCGGCCGAAGGCGAGAACTGGGTCTGGGCAGGTGCCGATGCGCTGGACACTGCGCCGCATCGCTGTCTGGTTTTGCTGTCACGCGGCGGCGCCGACGCGGCGGTGGTGCGCGAGTTCGACACCGCCACCAAGCAATTCGTCGAGGATGGCTTCACGCTGCCCGAGGCGAAATCGTCGGTCACCTGGATCGATGAGAACACGCTGTACGTCGGCACCGATGTCGGCCCCGGCAGCCTGACCGACTCCGGTTACCCGCGCCTCGTGCAGCGCTGGACGCGCGGCACGCCGCTGTCCACGGCCGTCACGGTCTTCGAAGGCGAGGCGACCGATGTGTCGGTGAGCGTCTCGGTCGACCTGACGCCTGGCCACGAGCGCACGGTCTTCAGCCGCTCGCTCGATTTCTATCACCAGCAGCACTTCCTGCTGCAAGGCGAGGCGCTCGTGCGCATCGACCTGCCGAGCGACGCGTCGTTCAGTTTCTGGAACCACGCCGGCAGCGCCGCCGACACGCTGCTGATCGAGCTGCGCAGCGACTGGACGGTGGCAGGCGCCACCTGCGCGAGCGGCGCACTGCTGGCCGCCGACGCACAGGCGTACCTGGCAGGGGAGCGTCGCTTCACGGTACTTTTCACGCCGACGGCGACCTGCTCGCTCGCCGGCTACACGCCGACGCGCGAGCACCTGATCATCAACGTGCTGGACAACGTCGCCAGCCGCCTGGCGCTGTGGCGGCGCACGCCCAGTGGCTTCGAGCCGCGCGTGATCGATGCGCCCCACCCCGGCACCTTGAGCGTGCGCAGCCTGCACGACCCGATGCGCACGGACGACCCGCTGGCCGAGAGCTATCTGTTGGGCTACACCGATTTCCTGACGCCGGATTCGCTGTTCCTCGGCCAGACCCCAGCAGATGGGTCGCCCACCGCACCCCCGCTCGAACGGCTGAAGGCACGCCCGGCCCTGTTCGACACCACCGGTCTGCGCACCGAGCAGCGCTTCGCGACGTCACCCGATGGCACCCGCGTGCCTTACTTCATCGTCTGGCCGCGCGGCGCGAAGGCCGATGGCCGCAACCCGACGCTGCTGTACGGCTACGGCGGCTTCGAGATCGCGCTGAACCCGTGGTATCCGGCGGGCCACGGTCGCGCCTGGTTCGAGCGCGGCGGCATGCTGGTGGTCGCCAACATCCGCGGCGGCGGCGAGTTCGGGCCGGCATGGCACCAGGCTGCCATCCGCGAGCACAAGCAGCGCAGCTACGACGACTTCATCGCGGTGGCCGAAGACCTGATCGCTGCAGGGATCACCAGCCCCCCACACCTGGGCATCATGGGCGGCAGCAATGGCGGGCTGCTGGTGGGTGCAGTCTTCACCCAGCGGCCCGAGCTGTTCAACGCCGTGGTCTGCCAGGTCCCGCTGCTCGACATGCGGCGCTACCACACGCTGCTGGCCGGCGCCTCGTGGATGGCCGAGTTCGGCAACCCGGAGCTGCCGCAAGACTGGGCGCACATCGCGCGCTACAGCCCGTACCAGAACGTCGCTGCCGACAAGGTCTATCCCGAGGTGCTGTTCACCACCTCGACCCGCGACGACCGGGTGCACCCGGCCCATGCCCGCAAGATGGCCGCGCGCATGCGCGAGCAGGGGCATGCGCTGCTCTACTACGAAAACATCGAAGGCGGTCACGGCGGCGCGGCTGACAACGCCCAGCGCGCGCACCTGCAGGCACTGGAATTCGCCTACCTGTGGCGCCAGCTCGGTGCGGCAGACTGAGCCCCCTGTCACGTTCCGTGCTTGGCCTCACCCCATGGTCACCGCCCTCGCTGCATCCTTCACCCCGACGGCACTGCCGGCGGTGCTCGACATCGAGGCCTCGGGCTTTGGCCGCGACAGCTACCCGATCGAGATCGGCTACGTGCTGCCCGATGGTGGCGGTTACTGCACGCTGGTGCGCCCGGAAGCGGCCTGGACGCACTGGGACGCCGAAGCCCAGCGGCTGCATGGCATCTCGCGCGACGCCGTGCTGCTGCACGGCCGACCGGCGCTCGAGATCGCGCGACACCTGAACCAGGTCCTGCGCGGGCAGACGGTCTACACCGATGGCTGGGCGAACGACTACAGCTGGATAGGGGCGTTGTTCGATGCGGCCGATCTGTCCCCCGCATTCCACATCGAGAACCTGCGCGCGCTGCTCAGCGACAGTGACGCCGCCTGCTGGCACCAGATCAAGGACCAGGTGGCCCGTGAGTTGAACCTGCGGCGCCACCGCGCCAGCTCGGATGCCCGGCTGCTGCAGATGACGTTGCGCCGACTGCGCACCGGCGAGCCGGGTGGACAGCGGCGAGAATAGCGACCGGCGCACGGGTCGTTCCCTCACCCACGGCCCGTACCGCGCAGCCGCTTCACTCACCGCTTTTCAGACCATGTCCACCATCCTGCAGCAACTTCCCCTCGGCCAGAAGGTCGGCATCGCGTTTTCCGGCGGACTGGACACCAGCGCCGCCCTGCACTGGATGAAGCTCAAAGGTGCCCAGCCCTACGCCTACACCGCCAACCTGGGCCAGCCCGACGAGCCCGATTACGACGAGATCCCTCGCAAGGCCATGCTCTACGGCGCCGAGAAGGCGCGGCTGATCGACTGCCGGGCGCAGCTGGTCGCCGAGGGCATCGCTGCCCTGCAGGCTGGCGCGTTCCACATCAGCACCGCCGGCATCACCTACTTCAACACCACGCCGATCGGCCGTGCGGTCACCGGCACGATGCTGGTCGCGGCGATGAAGGAAGACGACGTCAACATCTGGGGCGACGGCAGCACCTTCAAGGGCAACGACATCGAGCGCTTCTACCGCTACGGCCTGCTGACCAACCCCGCGCTGAAGATCTACAAGCCCTGGCTCGACCAGACCTTCATCGACGAGCTGGGCGGCCGCGCCGAGATGAGCGCCTTCATGACGAAGGCCGGCTTCGGCTACAAGATGAGCGCCGAGAAGGCCTACTCGACCGACTCCAACCTGCTGGGGGCCACCCACGAGGCGAAAGACCTGGAGAGCCTGGCCAGCGGCATCACCATCGTCAACCCGATCATGGGCGTGGCCTTCTGGCGCGACGAGGTGGAAGTGAAGCGCGAGACGGTGGTCGTGCGCTTTGCCGAAGGCCAGCCGGTGGCGCTGAATGGCATCGAGTTCGCCGACCCGGTGGCCCTGATGCTGGAAGCGAACCGCATCGGCGGGCGCCACGGCCTGGGCATGAGCGACCAGATCGAGAACCGCATCATCGAGGCCAAGAGCCGCGGCATCTACGAGGCGCCGGGCCTGGCGCTGCTGTTCATCGCCTACGAGCGCCTGGTGACCGGCATCCACAACGAGGACACGATCGAGCAGTACCGCGACAACGGCCGCAAGCTCGGCCGGCTGCTGTACCAGGGCCGCTGGTTCGACCCGCAAGCCATCATGTTGCGCGAGGCCGCGCAGCGCTGGGTGGCGCGCGCCGTCACCGGCGAGGTGACGATCGAGCTGCGCCGCGGCAACGACTATTCGATCCTGAACACCGTATCGGCCAACCTGACCTATGCGCCGGAGCGGCTCAGCATGGAGAAGGTCGAGAACGCACCGTTTTCCCCGGCCGACCGCATCGGCCAACTGACGATGCGCAACCTCGACATCACCGACACCCGAAGCAAACTGGGCATCTACACCCAGACCGGTCTGCTGTCGCAAGGCAGCGGGGCTGCACTCCCAGGTCTCGAAAATCCGGGCCCGAAGAACGACACCCCGTCGTGATCCATCACCGCCGCTGCGCCCTCACCTCCACACCGTTGTTCACCCCATTGCCATGACCGACCAGATCACCGCCTCCATCGCCACCCGCGCCAACGTGTACTTCGACGGCAAGTGCGTCTCGCACAGCATCACGCTGCCTGATGGCACCAAGAAAAGTGTCGGTGTGATCCTGCCGTCGACGCTGACCTTCAACACCGGCGCCCCCGAGGTGATGGAACTGGTCGCCGGCGCCTGCCGCGTGAAACTGGCAGGCAGCACCACCTGGGCCGACTACGCCGGCGGCCAGTCGTTCAGCGTGCCCGGCCAGTCGTCGTTCGACATCGAAGTGACCGACGCGTTGCACTACATCTGCCACTTCGGCTGATCCGCCCCTACCAAGGAGAACCGGGCATGAAGGCATTCGAGACACCGATTCCGCGCCTGGCGCATGGCGCGTTGCTGGCGCTGTCGCTGAGTGCCACGGCGCAGGCAGCGGCTCCCTTGCCCAAGCTCCACCTGGTCTGCAGCGGCGTCGAAACCGTCGAGATCATCTACGGCACCGAACTCGATCCGCCACGCAAGGGCGACTTCCGCGTCGAGTACACGATCGATCTCGACAAGAAGGGCATTGCCAATGCCCGCACCGGCAAGCTCACGCTGATCAGCATCGACGACAAGGAAATCAGCTTCGGCGCCGCGACCGATTTCAACCCGGACAACAAGGACGCGCCCGGCCCGCGGACCAACGGCACCGGCGCCAATGCCACCGGGGTGGTGATCAACCGCACCAACGGCAAGTACTTCTCCATCTCGACGCGCAAGTACTTCAGCACCGATCCATTGCCCGAAGGTGCCACCGAGCCGCCGATGATCACCAACGTGCGCACCCGACAGGGCGTGTGCACTGCGGGCACACCGTCACCGTCGTTCTGAAGTTCCGTGATGGCATCCGTCCGGAGCCGCGCCCTCGGATCACGCTGAGGTGAGCGCGGGACTGCGGCGCTGGCGCGCCTGGCTCAGGGCGCGTTGGTCCGACCGAACCATCAACCCCTTGACGGCTCCCTTCGCCGACCTCGTCCGGCTGAGGATGGACCGAGACCGGCACCCTCTGCTGCCCCTGCTCGCCGACAAGCGACGGGTGAAGGACTGGGCGCGAATCCGCGGGGTGTCGACAGCGCCAGTGGTCTGGGAAGGACAGCGAGATCAGCCCATTCCCTGGGATGACCTTCCGCCCTCGTGCTTCGTGAAGACCAACCACGGCTCCGGTTGGAACCTGCGGTACCACGACGGGCAAATCACCTTGTTCCAGGATGGCAAGGTCCCCGAGCCACAACGGCGGGTGTTGACGCGCGCGAGCGCGCAGGCTCTGGTGGACCGCTGGCTGCGGCGACACTTCTCTCTGCGCGAGTGGGCCTACAAACCCATCCCGCGGCGGGTCTTCGTCGAAGAACCGCTGGTCGACCGCACCGCCGACGAACTCCAGGACTACCGGTTCTATGTGTTTGCCGGCAAGGTCATGGCGGCCAATGTTGGCTCGCCCAGCCTCCGCCAGCGGTGCCAGGTGGCCGCCTGGTACGCCGATGGGCGACCGTGGGTTCTGACCCAGGGTCTGCAATTGCTGGTCGATCGGCCCATCCCCTCGACCTGGGAAACCCTCAAGCAGACCGCCGAAATCCTGGGTGCGGGCCTCGACTTCGTCAGGGTCGACCTGTACGACACCACCGATGGCATCGTGCTCGGCGAGATGACGCTTTACCCGGAAGCCGGTGGCCCGGACACCCCGACCGCCTGCCCGGTGTTCAACCAATGGCTGGCCGACTGCTGGCGCGATGCCTGGCAGGAACTGGGTTGGGTACCGGGCCGGTGGCGGTCGCAGCGCGGTGCCGAGCGAGGCACCGACACGTCAACCCCAGGCCGCTTGCGCCTCAGCCCAGCCGACCACTGCGATCGGTGAGCCGTCGGGTTGAATGAACGTCAGCGGGCCGAGGAAGGTCATGTAGAACTCGCTGTCGACAGGGAACTGGGTCTTGTCGTGGCGGGCCCCCGAGGCTTCGAATCCGTAGCCAGGAGCGACGGCGGTATCGCCGCCAGCGGCCTTGCCACCACGCACATCCATGCGGCCTCGGGTCAAGAAGTACTCGCCGGGGCCGGCATGAACGTGCGGCGCGAACGACGAGCCCGCGGGGCAATCGAAGATCGCCGTCCACGCGCCCTGCTCAGGCGACACGTGCAGCAGCTTCCAGCGGATGCCACCGGTCGAGAACGCATCCGGGAACGGCTGCCAGGCCAGCGCGTCGATCTGCACATATTCCTCTTGGGTCTTCGGCTTCATCGTGTCTCCTCGGTGGTTGCTGGATTCGCTCACACCCCCGTGCGCGTGAGCTTGGCGGTCAGTGCCTGTTGCAGCGTGTCGGCACTGTCTTGCAGGTGCGCCTGTGCTTCGGCACTGAGGCCGGGGCGCTTGGCGGCGGTGTTCAAGCGGATCAGCAGCGTTTGCGCCTGCGCACGCACCAGGCTGCGTGCATCGGCACGACTCAGTGCCCCCGGACGCAGCAGCAGGTTGGCGATGCGGGTCACGTAGTCGCGCTGCAGTTCGCGGCGCAGCGAAGGGATGTCGCCTGATGAGCCCAGCTCGCTCCACACCGCGTCGTTCAGCCGGCGGTAAAGCTCCGACAGCCGCAGTGCGTCTTTCGGCAGCTTGTCTTCGCTGTCGAGCAGGCGCACCGAGACGCCGTCGCTCAGCAGGTTGCCCAGCACGTTGCGCTGCAGCTCGATCACCAGTGCCGCCAGCGAGAAATCGGTGACCAGTGCCGTGGGCGGTGTGCCGTCTCCGCGCAACGCCGCATCGCTGCGCTCGAGAAAATCAACCGCCAGCTTGCGCTGCAGCGACGGTGAGATGCGGAAGCTGTCGGCCGACAGGAAACCGCGCGCCAGCAGGTCGAGCGCGGCGCGCTGGTCGGCCGCCGGCTCGGGCGACAACGGGTCGCGGCCGCTGCCAGCGTGGTCGCGCAGTGTGCGCACGCCACCGATCTGACGCGTCAGCACATTCGCCGCACGGCCCATGTCGCGCAGCGCATAGGTGACCGAGCGACGCAGCACCGCGTAGTCCTGATCGGCCGGCAAGGTTCGCGTTTCCTGGCGCGAGAGCAGATCGCGGGCGATCGTGATGCGCTTGCGGGCAAAGGCGACGACATCGGTGCCGAGATCGAACTGCAGCGTTTCGGGGTCGACACCGAAGAAGTTGTCCTCATCGGTGCCGAAGGCCAGCAGCGGCTCGGCACTGCGCGCAGCGATCTTGGCCAGCGCGCTGGCTTCCTGATCGGGTGGCAGCGGTCGGTAGGCGTACTCGATGGCCCAGTAGTCGTAGGGCCCGATGGTGGCGTTGAACACCGTGCCCTGCTTGGGCAAGGGCACGCCCGGGGCGGCCAGGTTCAGCGCGGCGTACTCCATCACCGAGCCGCTGATGCCGTGGGTGGCGGTGAAGGCCGGGTCGGCCAGCTGCGCTTCGGTGTAGGCCCGCGATGAGCGGAAGTTGTGACGCAGGCCCAGCGTGTGACCGACCTCGTGCATGGTCACATCCTTCATGTAGCCCTGCACGAAGGCTTCGGCCTCAGGGCTGTCGGGCGCGATGTCGCCGCGCGCCTCCAGCACATCGAGTGCGTAGCCGAGCTGCTCGGCCGCCTGATCGGCGTAGGCGCACCACGATTGTGGGCGCATGCCGCGTGCCGCCAGTTCGGGCGGCAGTTCAGACGACGCGCTCAGCGGCGACGACGCCAGCACCTGGGACCGCAGTGCGCGCAAGCTGCGCGAGGACAGGCTCTCGATGCCGATGTCGGCATCGAGGATCTCGCCCGAGCGCGGATCGACATGGCTCGGGCCGATGGCGCCGAAAGCCGGGTTCGAGTTGGTCATCCAGCGCACCGAGGCACGTCCGAAATCCAGCGTGTCCCACGGCGCGTCGTCGGGCTGCACCTCGACACGGATCGCATCCTTGAAGCCGATCTTCTCGAAGGCTTTGTTCCATTCGAGGATGCCGGCAGTGATCGAGGCGCGGTACTTCTCGGGAATGGTGCGGTCGAGCCAGTACGTGATCGGCTTGACCGGTGGCGACAGCTCGGCTGTGGGGTCTGATTTTTCCAGCCGCCAGCGGTTCACGAAGCGCTGGCGTGGCGAGCGCGACAGGTCGTCGCTGAAGTCGGAGCGGTTGCTGGTGAAGTGGCCGATGCGGCCATCGGCGGGGCGCGTTGCCATGACCTGCTCGGGCAGACGGGCCAGCGAGTAATGCAGCGTCATGAACAGGCTGCGCGGGTCAGGCACGGTCTGCGGTTGGGACGGTTGCGGCGCCCCCGGCGGCGCGGCGCCCGGGTTGGGCAGAGCGATGGTGCCGGTGGCGTAGTGGCTCAGCACCTCCAGCACCAGCAGGTCGTCGGTGGCGCGCACATCGGTGATCACGGAGTTGCGACCGTCGAGCGCATAGCCTTGTCGGTACTGGCGCTGCAAGCCCTGCACGATGCCCATCATGTCGTTGACGAACAGCGCGTTGGCATCGACCAGCACCGACTTCCGATCGGGATGCGGCAGGCTGGCCACGGGCGTTGCCGACAGCAGGCTGGGCGAGAAGGCCGCGTCGACCGCACGGCCGGTGGGTGTCTTGGCTGCGGCCACGTATTCGGTGTTGCGCGCGACCATCTGCACCACGTTGTAGATGCGGCGGAACTCGATCACCAGCTCGTCGCCCATCAGGCCGCCGAAGAAGCGGGGTTCGCCGAGGCCGGTCTTCAGCTTGGGCGACAGGAACAGCGGCTGGTTGAAGTCGGAGGGCTTCAGTTCGATCCAGACCTTCTCGTCCTTTTGCCACAACGTGAACAGGCCGTTGATCTGCCGGGCGTCCTTGATGACCTCGGCAAATGGACGCGGGGCGCCGGGAGCGGCACCGGGGGAAGGCGCCGCACCGGGCGCTGACGGCGGACGGGCCGCTGCGTTGGCGGTGACGGTAGCCGGTGCACCCGCGTTGGCAGGCGCATTGGCGCCGAACGCAGACGCTGCAGCGGGCGCGCGCTGAGACGATGGCGTCTGCGGGACCGCCGCACACGCCGCCAGCAGCCAGGCCGCGGCCGACACCGACAGGTTCAGCAGCAGCCTGCTGCCGGGCAGCGCCCCCGCCATCATTTGAGGGCCTTGAAGCGCACCCGCTTCGGCCGTGCGCCTTCCTCGCCGAGGCGCTTCTTCTTGTCGGCTTCGTACTCCTGGTAGTTGCCGTCGAAGAAGACCCATTTCGAGTCGCCTTCCGCGGCCAGGATGTGCGTGGCGATGCGGTCCAGGAACCAGCGGTCGTGGCTGATCACCATGATCGAGCCGGCGAACTCGAGCAACGCATCTTCCAGCGCGCGCAGCGTTTCCACGTCCAGGTCGTTCGACGGTTCGTCGAGCATCAACACGTTGCCACCAGCGATCAGCGTCTTGGCCAGATGCAAACGGCCGCGCTCACCACCCGACAGGTTGCCCACCAGCTTCTGCTGGTCGTTGCCCTTGAAGTTGAAGCGGCCCAGGTAGGCGCGCGAGGGCACGACGAACTTGCCGATCATCAGGTTGTCGAGCCCACCCGACACGTCCTGCCACACCGTCTTGTCGGCTTCCAGGCTTTCGCGGCTCTGGTCGACAAACGCCATCTTCACGGTGGAGCCGATCTTCACCGTGCCGCTGTCGGGCTTCTCCTTGCCGGCAATCATGCGGAACAGCGTCGACTTGCCGGCGCCGTTCGGGCCGATGATGCCGACGATCGCACCCGCTGGCACCTTGAAACTGAGGTCGTCGATCAGCACGCGATCGCCGAAGCTCTTGGTGACGTTCTCGAACTCGATGACCTCATGTCCCAGGCGGTCGGCCACCGGGATGAAGATCTCGTTGGTCTCGTTGCGCTTCTGGTATTCGACGTCGGAGAGTTCCTCGAAGCGCGCCATCCGCGCCTTGCTCTTGGCTTGGCGGCCCTTCGGGTTCTGGCGCACCCACTCCAGTTCCTTCTTCATCGCCTTGGTGCGGGCGTCTTCGGACTTCTGTTCCTGCTCGAGGCGATTTTCCTTCTGCTCGAGCCAGGTGCTGTAGTTGCCCTTCCAAGGGATGCCCGATCCGCGGTCGAGTTCGAGGATCCATTCGGCTGCGTTGTCGAGGAAGTAACGGTCGTGGGTGATCGCCACCACGGTGCCGGCGTAGCGATGCAGGAATTGTTCGAGCCAATCGACCGACTCGGCGTCCAGGTGGTTGGTGGGTTCGTCAAGCAAGAGCATGTCGGGCTTGGAGAGCAGCAGCCGGCACAGCGCCACGCGGCGCTTTTCACCGCCCGACAACTTGCCGATCACGGCATCCCACGGGGGCAGGCGCAGTGCGTCGGCGGCCAGCTCGAGCTGCAGGTCGGTGTTCTCGGAGCCGGCCGACGAGATGATCGCTTCCAGTTCGGCCTGCTCGGCCGCCAGCGCGTCGAAGTCGGCGTTTTCCTCGGCATAGGCGGCATAGACCTCGTCGAGTCGCTTCTTCGCAGCCAGCACGCCGCCGATGCCTTCCTCGACCGACTCGCGCACCGTCTGTTCGGCGTTCATGACCGGCTCCTGCGGCAGGTAGCCGATCTTCAGTCCGGGCATCGGCGTGGCTTCGCCTTCGATGTCCTTGTCGACGCCGGCCATGATCTTCAGCAGCGTGGATTTGCCTGAGCCGTTCAGGCCCAGCATGCCGATCTTGGCACCGGGGAAAAAACTGAGCGAGATGTTCTTGAGAATCTGGCGCTTCGGCGGAACGATCTTGCCGACGCGGTTCATGGTGAAGACGTACTGGGCCATGGTTGCCTTGAAGAATTCAGTGAATGACAAACGGTGTTCGGCACGAAAAGGGCCGATGGCGACGGTCGGGCCGTGCGGGCTCCGTCGACGCAAACGACGTATTGTCGTTGCTCGAGGTTTGCCACCGATTCGCCTGCCTGATCGGCGTCGAAATCAGGGAATACCCGTTAGACTCCCCTGATCCAGCCGGAATCCAGTCGCCGCGCTGATGTCATCCTGACCGGGCCCGCGTTGTTCTGGCGCCCATCACACCCCTCTGCCTGCGACTGGCGCTCGATGTAAGGGCGACAGGCCGATCCGCTGTTTGGAATCTCCTCATGTCTTTTGAATCTCTCGGCCTCGCCGAGCCCTTGTTGCGTGCCGTCGCTGAATACGGCTACACCACCCCCACGCCCATCCAGATGCAGGCGATCCCTGTCGTGCTGTCGGGCAGCGACCTGCTCGGCGGCGCCCAGACCGGCACCGGCAAGACCGCCGGCTTCACGCTGCCGATGCTGCACCGCCTGATGGCAAAGCCCGCCGTGCGCGATGCCAAAGGCAAGCTGCCGATCCGCGCGCTGATCCTCACACCCACACGCGAACTCGCTGCCCAGGTCGAGGAAAGCGTGCGCACCTATGGCAAGTACAGCAAGCTGACTTCGATGGTGATGTTTGGCGGTGTCGGCATGCAGCCGCAGATCGACAAGCTGCGCCGCGGCGTCGACATCTTGGTCGCCACGCCGGGCCGCTTGCTCGACCATCACCAGCAGCGCACGCTTGATCTGAGCCACATCGAGATCTTCGTGCTCGACGAAGCCGACCGCATGCTGGACATGGGCTTCATCCACGACATCAAGAAGGTGCTGGCCATCGTGCCGGCGCAAAAGCAGAGCCTGCTGTTCAGCGCCACCTTCAGCGACGAGATCAAGGCGCTGGCCGACAAGCTGTTGAACAAGCCCGCGCTGATCGAAGTGGCGCGCCGCAACCAGACCAACGACGCCATCGCCCAGAAGGTGCACCCGGTTGGTCGCGACATGAAGAAGGATCTGCTCGCGCACCTGATCAAGTCGAACGACTGGGAGCAGGTGCTGGTCTTCACGCGCATGAAGAGCGGTGCCAACAAGCTGGTCGAGTTCCTGGAGAAGCAGGGCATCAGTGCGATGGCGATCCACGGCAACAAGAGCCAGGGCGCCCGCACCAAGGCACTGGCCGAGTTCAAGACCGGCGACCTGACCGTGCTGGTGGCCACCGACATTGCCGCACGAGGCATCGACATCGACATGCTGCCGCACGTGGTCAATTACGAGCTGCCGAACGTGCCCGAGGATTACGTGCACCGCATCGGCCGCACCGGTCGTGCCGGCGCGCAGGGCGAGGCGATCTCGCTGGTCTGCCCCGACGAGAACGGCTTCCTGCGCGACATCGAGCGGCTGATCAAGCGCGAGATCCCGAAAGAGATCATCGAAGGCTTTGCGCCTCCGGCTGGCGAGAAGGCCGAGCCGATCGTGCTGGGCCGCATGGTCATCGGTGAGGGCGCCGGCCGAGGTGGATTCCGCACCAGCGGTGGTGGTCGCAGTGGCGGTGGCGGTGGCGGCGGCGGGCGGGGTCGCAACGACAGCCGCTCGGCACCGTCGCGCTCTGGCGGTGGCGGCGGTTACAGCGGTGGTGCGCCAGCACGATCAGGCTCGGGTGGCGGAGGTCAAGGCTCACGCGCTCCGGCTCGCGATGGCAATGCAGCACAAGGCGCCCGTGCAACCGCACCAGCAGCCCGTCCGTCCGGCCCCCGGCCGGAGCCACGGCGCGACGGTGGTGCACCGTTCAACCCGCGCTCGACGGGGCCGAAGCGCTGAGCGGCAAGCGGATCCCCGCCCACAAAAAACCCGGCTTCGGCCGGGTTTTTTGTGGGCAGAACCCGATCAGGACGAAGCAGGCTTCGCAGCAGCCGGGGCCTTGGCGGGCGCGTGCTCGTGCTTTTGCTTGTGCTCGTGTTTGTGCTCGTGCTTGACGGCAGGCTTGGCAGCCGATGCGGGAACAGCAGGCGTTGCGGGCGTCGCGGCAGTCACGGCTGGCGTGGCAGGCGTCGCTGGGGTTGCTGGGGTTGCTGGCGTGGCAGCAGGCGCTTGGGCGTAAGCGCCGAACGAGAAAGCGGCGACAACAGCAGCAGCAATGATCTTCTTCATGATGAGGTGATTCCTTGGGGAAGTTGAAGAGTGATCGGCTTCGATCGACTCTGTGCATTCAACGGCATGCTTTTGAGCTCGGTTGACAAACACTTGCGCGAAGTTCGAAGCACGGCGCCGAGCGCCAGTGGCATCGCTCAATCGAAGCGCCGCTCCCGCAGCCATTTGGTGGCGACCCACTTCTCACCTTCCAGCACCGGTGCGCCGCCGTGCAGCGTGCGCGTCACGGGGTGCGGGCGGTCGTAGCTGAAGAACACCGCGTTGCCCTTGATCGGCAGCACGTTGAAGTGCACATCGGGAAACACCGTGGCCCCGCCTCGCGCCGGTGTGTTGAGGTACATCACCAGGCTGGCCACTCGCTGACCGCCGCGCTCCAGCACGGCGGCAGTGCCCGGCTGCAGCGGGTCGAAATAGTCGTAGTGCGGCTTGTACTCGGTGTTCGCTCGATAGCGCAGCACCTGAAGCCCCTCGCCGTTCTCCAGAGGCCACGCCAGCAATGCGGCAATGCGCTGTTCGATGCGCGCACACAGCGCGTTCTCGGCACGCTCGAAAAACATGCCTTCGCTGGTGCGCGCGTCGTTGACCTCGCTGCCGCCGGTGCTCGCCTCGACGGTCTCGGAACGCGCCAGCCGCGCGGCAGCCAGTGCGATCAAGCCATCGCATTCCGTCTCTGACAGGAACTGGCCGAGGACGACGATGCGCGGATTCAGCAAGCTCGCCAGCACATGAACGCTGCCCGCACGATCGCAAGCCGGTGTCTCCAGCATGTCGAGCAGGTGCACCAGGCTGCCATCGGCCGCCATCGGTTCGGGCACGCGCGTGGGTAACGGCAGGCCCAAGGCCTGCGTGCGATCGATCCCGCCGCTGCGCAAGGTCTCTTCGAGTGCCTGCGCAGCCACTTTGCTGGACCAGCCGCTCTCGCGCATCGCCTGCAGCACCACTTGCGGAGGCTGGCCCGCATCGGCCTGCTCCGCGATCCAGCGTTGCAGCTCAGGCGTGATGTGCTGGGCTGCGGGCATGTCGAACAGTCAGAGCTTGCGGCGGAAGACCAGCCGGTGCGGTTCGGACGCCGCTGGCTCAAACGCATAGCCATCGCTGTCGAAGGACTGCAGCCCTTGCGGCGTCTGCACGCGGTGCGTGATGGCGTAGCGCGCCATCAGGCCGCGCGCGCGCTTGGCAAAAAAGCTGATGACCTTGTACTGCCCCGCTTTCCAGTCCTCGAACACGCACTCGATCACACGGGCCTTCAACCAATGGTTGTTCGGCGTCGGCTGCACCGCCTTGAAGTACTCCTGCGACGCCAGATTGACGATCACGGGCGAAGGGTCGGACCGCAATCGATGGTTGATGTGACGCGCCAAGGTGTCGCCCCAATAGGCGTACAGGGTCTTGCCGCGCGCGTTGGTCAGCGCGGTCCCCATTTCGAGCCGGTAGGGCTGCATCTTGTCGAGCGGACGCAGAAGGCCGTACAGGCCGGAGAGGATCAGCAGATGCTGCTGCGCCCATTGCAGGTCTTCTTCGCCGAGCGAGGATGCGTCCAGACCTTCGTAGACATCGCCATTGAAGGCCAGCACCGCCGGCTTGCTGT
Source organism: Burkholderiales bacterium PBB1 (assembly GCA_002255905.1). Taxonomy (GTDB): domain Bacteria; phylum Pseudomonadota; class Gammaproteobacteria; order Burkholderiales; family Burkholderiaceae_C; genus PBB1. The sequence continues at coordinate 50,122 of NKIN01000002.1, read as the reverse complement.
TCTTCACGGTGAAGCGCGGGCTCCACACGCCGTAGCGGCCAACATTCAAGGCCGCCAGGGGCTCGGACAAATCCATCAGCGCCGCGATGTCGGCGACGCTCTTGGTCTTGAGCAGGTTGATCAGCTCGGCCGATTGCGACACGAACTGGGGTGTTGTCGCGTGCGCCACCCGGGCGGGTCGTTCGTAATCGAGGGTCTTGGCAGGGGACAGCAGGAACAGCATGGCTCTGGCACGAAAGAGGCGGGAAAGACACCGCACTCTATCGAAAGATGCACCGCACACCGCGGCGCCCGCGCCAAGCCAGGCACGCTCAGGCGAGGCGCCTTACTTTTTGGCGTCGTCGACCGCGTCCTTGATCTTGTCACCAGCCTTCTCGATCTGGTCACCGGCCTTCTGCGCGGCGTTGTCTACGGCCTTGCCCGCTTTCTCGACCGGACCCTCTTTGGGCTGGCAGGCCACGATGGCCAAGGCGACCACGGCAATGAAGACATACAAACCATTTCTGGGGTTGAACATGGTGAAACCTCCCTGATTGAGCGCCGCCGGTGCTTGGCCGGCGGCTGAAAATCGCAATAGTGCGAACTTATTGGCACTTTAGGGAGGTGCTCGCGGGCTGTCATTCGGAAGCTGTGACGCTTTGTTGTGCGCATCCTCCTACAGCACACACATTTACTCACACGATGAGCGGCGACCGTGCCCGGCGGCGCCGAAACCGGCTCAGCGGAAATCGCGGCTGCGCGTCGTCAAGCCCTCGAGCAAGGCGCTGTGGTCGATCAGTTTCGTTGCCAGCAGGTGCATCACCGCATGCTCGCCATCGCTCGCGCGGTGTCGCTGCCATTGGCCGTACACCGTCAGCAACGTCGCGGCCAACAAGGGCTGGCGCTGCGCCTGTGCCACCGCCGGCCACACGATCACGTTGATGCTGCCGGTGTCGTCTTCCAGGGTGACGAACACCGTGCCCTTGGCAGTGCCCGGCCGCTGGCGATGGGTGACGAGGCCACTGGCGCGCGCGATGCGCCCACTCGGGTAGCCACGCAACACGGCGGCCGTCTGGATCCGGAACGCATCAAGCTGCGGACGCAGCAGCGCCAGCGGATGCTGCTTCAGCGTCAGGCCGGTGCTGCGGTAATCGGCGCGCATGTCCTCGGCGGCACTGGGTGCGGCCAGCGCGGGCGGGAAGGCCTCGAGCGCGGGCTCACAACGATGCATGTCGCGCAGCAGTGCAGTCGGCCGGGCATCGATCGCCGCCACCGCCCAGGCCACCTGATGCCGGTGGCCGGCCGGTGTGGCTGCATCGCCTTGCGCCTGCGACGCCGCCACCAGCCCGCACAGCGCATCGGCACCGGTCAGCAACTTCAGGTCATGCGCACCGAGCGCGGCGCGACGCGCCAGGTCTTCCAGGTTGCTGAATGCCCCGCCCTGCTCTCGCGATTGGACGATGCGCTCGGCCACCTCGGGCGACAAGCCACTGATGCGGTTCAGCCCGAGGCGCACAGGGCGAACGCCCACACCCTGCCCTTCCAGACAGCTGTCCCACCCGCTGAAGCGCACATCGACCGGGCGCACCTCGACACCATGCGCGCGCGCATCGCGCACCAGTTGCGCAGGCGCATAGAAGCCCATCGGTTGGCTGTTCAGCAGCGCCACCAGGAACGCATCGGGGTGATGGCATTTGACCCAGCTGCTCGCATAGACCAGCAGCGCAAAGCCGGCTGCGTGGCTCTCGGGGAAGCCGTATTCACCGAAGCCCTGGATCTGCTTGAAGATGCTCTCGGCAAAGTCGCGCTCGTAGCCCTTCTCGACCATGCGGCCCACCAGCCGTTCATGGAACGGACCCAGCCCACCTTTGCGCTTCCAGGCAGCCATGCCACGGCGCAGGCTGTCGGCTTCGCCGGGCGTGAAATCGGCCGCCAGCACCGCGAGCTGCATCACCTGCTCCTGGAAGATCGGCACGCCCTTCGTGCGCGACAGCGCGACTTCGATTTCCGGCTTCGGGTAGCTCACAGGCTCGAGCCCGTCGCGCCGCCTCAAGTACGGATGCACCATGCCGCCCTGGATCGGGCCAGGCCGCACGATCGCGACCTCGATCACCAGGTCGTAGAACTCGCGTGGCTTCAGGCGCGGCAGCATGCTCATCTGCGCGCGGCTTTCGATCTGGAACACACCCACCGTGTCGGCGCGACAGATCATGTCGTAGGTGGTGGTGTCTTCGGCAGGCACATCCTGCAGCTCGAAACGGCGACCGAGCTTGTGCCCGATGGCATCGAGCGAGCGGCGCAGCGCGGTCAGCATGCCGAGCGCCAGGATGTCGACCTTCAGCAAGCCCAGCGCGTCGAGGTCGTCCTTGTCCCACTGGATGACACTGCGGTCTTCCATGGCCGCGTTCTCGATCGGTACCAGCTGCGCCAGCGGCCCGCGCGAGATCACGAAGCCGCCCGGGTGCTGACTCAAATGCCGTGGGAAGCCGATCAGCTGCTCGGTCAGCTCGATCCACAGGCGCGTGGTGAGCGCCGTCACGTCGAAGCCCTGCTCGCGCAGGCGCTCGGCGTCGATGTGCTGGCCATCGAACCATTGCTGGCTTTTCGCGACCCGGTCGATGTGCTGCGCATCCAGGCCCAGCGCGCGGCCCACGTCGCGCAAGGCGCTGCGCGGCCGGTAGCGGGTGATCACGGCCGTGAGCGCGGCGCGGTCGCGGCCGTATTTGCGGTAGACGTACTGGATGACCTCTTCACGGCGCTGGTGCTCGAAGTCGATGTCGATGTCCGGCGGCTCGTTGCGCTCGGCGCTGATGAAGCGCTCGAACAGCGTGTGCTGGCGCGACGGATCGACCTCGGTCACCTGCAGGCAGTAGCACACGGTGGAATTGGCCGCGCTGCCACGCCCCTGGCACAGGATGTTTTCAGCGCGCGCCCAGGCCACGATGTCGGCCACCGTCAGAAAGTAGGGCTCGTACCCCAGTTTGGCGATCAGCGCCAGTTCGTGTTCGATCTGCGCGCGCACGGTCGGTGGCACGCCGTGTGGAAACTTCTCGGGCGGATACCGCTTCAGCGCGCCGGTTTCGGTGAGCGCCCGCAGGTGGCTGCTGGGTGTGGCGCCGGGCGGCACGATCTCATCGGGATACTCGTAGCGCAACTCGGCCAGCGAGAACCTGCAGCGCTCGGCCAGCGCCACCGTGTGTGCCAGCCATGCTGGCTCGTACAGCGCCTGCAGCCGGCCGATCGGGCGCAGATGAGCTTCGGCGTTGGGCTCGAGCTGCCAGCCGCACTGCGCCAGCGGCAGGCCCAGCCGCGTGGCGGTGAGCGTGTCCTGCAGCGGCTTGCGCGAGCGCACATGCATCAGCACATCGCCCGCCGCCGCGATCGGCAGCCCGGTGATGTCAGACACCCGCCGCACCCGATCGATCAGCTCATCGTCGCGCCCATGCAGCAGCAGCGAGAGCGCGATCGACGCACGGTCACCGAACACCGCCTTCAGCCACTGCGCATCGGCCAGCACCTGATCGAACGGCTGCGTGACGTTGGGTGACAACAGCGCCAGGCAGCCCGGCAGGCCCGCCAGCGGGCCGCTTTCGACATCCGACCGGCAGGCGCGGTAACGGCCCTTGCCCGCGCGCTGCCGCGCCTGCGTGATCCATTGCGACAAGTGGCCGTAGCCCACCCGCGTCTGCGCCAGCAGCACCAGCCGCAGCGGGGGCATTGGAGACGCATCAACATCGTCGCCGGCTTCATCGGGCGACGACGACACCCCCATCTGCGCCCCGACGATCAGCTGCAGCCCGCAGCGCTGTGCCGCCTCGTGCGCCTGCACCACGCCCGACAGCGAGCACTCGTCGGTGATCGCCAGCGCGCGGTAGCCCAACTGCGCCGCCCGCGCGACCAGTTCGTGCGGATGCGACGCCCCGCTCAGGAAACTGAAGTTGCTGCGGCAGTGGAGCTCGGCGTAGGCGAGCACATGAACACCTCCGTGCGCCATCCGTGATCGACACAGCGACAACAGGGTGGTGTTCAGTGACAGCGCACAAATACTGTATTTTTATACAGTTTAATGATGCCGATCTCCAACACGCAACCGCTGGGGAGTTCGAACCTGGCGCCATTGGCACGGCATACGCCATCGGGCGTATTTCGCTGGCGCGGCCATCTGCGTAACCTGCGTCGCACGCAAGTCGGCCTGTTCGGGCCGCTTGTCTGACGACCGAACAACCCACAGGAGCGCACCCTCTATGAACACATCCCGCCGCCAGATCGGCAAGTCACTCACGGCCGTGGCCATGGCCGTGGCCGCCCTCGGCTTCAGTTCGCTGGCCAGCGCCGCCGACACCATCAAGGTGGGCGTGCTGCATTCGCTGTCGGGCACGATGGCGATTTCGGAAACCGTGTTGAAGGACACCGTGCTGATGGCGATCGACGAGATCAATGCCAAGGGCGGCGTGCTGGGCAAGAAGCTCGAGCCGGTGGTGGTCGATCCGGCGTCGAACTGGCCGCTGTTCGCCGAGAAGGCCAAGCAGCTGATCACGCAAGACAAGGTGGTGGTGACCTTCGGCTGCTGGACCAGCGTGTCGCGCAAGTCGGTGCTGCCGGTGTTCGAGGAACTCAACAGCCTGCTGTTCTACCCGGTGCAGTACGAGGGTGAAGAGCTCAGCAAGAACGTGTTCTACACCGGTGCCGCGCCGAACCAGCAAGCCATTCCGGCGGTCGAGTACCTGATGAGCAAGGACGGCGGCTCGGCCAAGCGCTTCGTGCTGCTGGGCACCGACTACGTGTACCCGCGCACCACCAACAAGATCCTGCGCGCCTTCCTGAAGAGCAAGGGCGTGAAGGACGAGGACATCGACGAGAAGTACACCCCGTTCGGCCACAGCGACTACCAGACCATCGTCGCCGACATCAAGAAGTTCGCAGCCGGTGGCAAGACGGCGGTGATCTCCACCATCAATGGCGACTCCAACGTGCCGTTCTACAAGGAGCTGGGCAACCAGGGCCTGAAGGCAACCGACGTGCCGGTGGTGGCGTTCTCGGTGGGTGAAGAGGAACTGCGCGGTGTCGACACCAAGCCGCTGGTGGGTCACCTGGCGGCGTGGAACTACTTCATGTCGATCAAGAACCCGACCAACGACGCGTTCAAGAAGCAATGGGCCGAGTACTCCAAGGCCAAGAAGCTGCCCGGCGCCGACAAGCCTCTGACCAACGACCCGATGGAAGCCACCTACATCGGCATCCACATGTGGAAGCAGGCGGTCGAGAAGGCCAAGAGCACCGACACCGACAAGGTGATCGCGGCGATGGCCGGCCAGACCTTCAAGGCACCGAGCGGCATCACCTCGATGATGGACCCGAAGAACCACCACCTGCACAAGTCGGTGTTCATCGGCGAGATCAAGGCCGACGGCCAGTTCAATGTGGTGTGGAAGACGCCGGGCCCGGTCAAGGCCATGCCCTGGAGCCCGTACATCGAAGGCAACGACAAGAAGAAGGACGAGCCTGAGAAGAAGTGATCGCCGTGCTTGCGACGATAGGCCGACGCTCGATGAACACGCCTGGGGAGGTGCCACTGTTGCTGGAGAAGTTGAAGCGAGTGGTGTTCATCGCGGCGTCGGCCGCCTTGTTCGGTGTGTCGGCCGCCCACGCGCTGACACACGAGCAGGTGCTGGCGATGTCGGCCGGCGACAGCGATGCACGCTCGCAGGCCATTTCGCAAGCCGCTGCCAGCGGCGATCCTGCGGCGCAGGCCTTCTTCCAGGCCTTGCTCGATGATGCGGTGAAGGTGTCGGGCGAGAAGGTGTTCATCGTTCGTGACGAGAAAGTGCGCGAGGCCGCCACGGGTGCCGACACCAAGCTGCCTGAAGACGCCGAAGACGTGATCAACAGCAACCGGCTGCGCCGTGAGCTGGAATCGGCGATGGCCTCGCTGAAGCTGCTGTCGAGCGACCCGGCCGAGCGCCGACAGGCGGTGCGCGAACTGCGTGATGGTGCCGACGAATCGAAGCTGCCAGTCATCGAGAAGGCCCTGGCCGCCGAGACCGATGCGTCGCTGAAAGCTGATCTGGGCCTGCTGCGCGCGGCGGTGCTGGTGTCCTCCAGCGACAAGGGCCATCGGCTCGAAGCGGCGAAGGTGCTGGCCGAAAGCCGCACCCCAGCCACCAAGGCGCTGCTGATCGAGCGGCTGAAGCCAGGCGTGGAACCCGAGCCCGAGGTGCGCGCGCAGCTCACGGCGGCACTCGCCGGGGTCGAAGCGCAGCTGGCCTGGGGCGAGCGGCTGGGCGTGGTCTTCACCGGTGTCAGCCTGGGGTCGATCCTGCTGCTGGTGGCCCTGGGCCTCGCCATCACCTATGGGCTGATGGGCGTGATCAACATGGCCCATGGCGAGCTGATGATGATCGGCGCCTACGCCACCTACCTGGTGCAAAACGTGTTCAAGGCGCACCTGCCCGATTGGTTCGGCTGGTACATGGTGGCTGCGGTGCCGGCCTCGTTTCTGGTGGCCGCGCTCGTCGGTGCGGTGCTCGAGCGCAGCGTGATCCGCTGGCTGTATGGCCGGCCACTTGAGACACTGCTGGCCACCTGGGGCATCAGCCTGGTGCTGATGCAAGGCGTGCGCAGCCTGTTCGGCGCGCAGAACGTGCAAGTGGAAAACCCGGCCTGGCTGTCGGGTGGCGTCGATGTGCTGAGCAACCTGACGCTGCCCTACAACCGGCTGGCCATCATCGGCTTCGCGGTGCTGGTGCTGGCGGGGGTGTCCTTGCTGATCGCTCGCACACGGCTCGGCTTGTTCGTGCGCGGCGTGACGCAAAACCGCAAGATGGCCGCCTGCGTGGGCGTCAACACCGCCCGCGTCGACACCTATGCGTTCGCACTGGGTTCAGGCATTGCGGGGCTGGCCGGCTGTGCGCTGTCGCAGGTGGGCAATGTGGGCCCCGACCTCGGCCAGGGCTACATCGTCGACTCGTTCATGGTGGTGGTGCTGGGCGGGGTGGGCCAGCTGGCCGGTACCGTCTATGCCGCGATGGGCCTGGGCATCCTGAACAAGCTGCTCGAAGGCTGGCAGGGTGCGGTGCTCGCCAAGATCATGGTGCTGGTGTTCATCGTCATCTTCATCCAGAAGCGGCCGCAGGGCATCTTCGCGATGAAGGGCCGGAGTGCGGAAGCATGAGCGCCGTGATGCCGCCGCTGTCGATCGCGCCACCGCGCGGCGGCTTGCTCACCGGCCCGATGTGGAGCGTGCTGTTCACCTTCGTGCTGCTGGTCTCGGTGCTGGTGCCGGCGATGAACCTGCTGATCCCTGAGACCAGCCCGTTCCATCTGAGCGACTACGCGGTACAGCTGATCGCCAAGATCATGTGCTACGCCATCTGCGCGCTGGCCATGGACCTGATCTGGGGCTACACCGGCATCCTGTCGCTGGGGCACGGCATGTTCTTCGCACTCGGTGGCTACGCGATGGGCATGTACCTGATGCGCCAGATCGGCCGCGACGGCAACTACCAGTCGGACCTGCCCGACTTCATGGTGTTCCTCGACTGGAAGACGCTGCCCTGGCACTGGGCGCTCAGCGATTCGTTCGTCGCGCAGATGCTGCTGGTGGTGCTGGTGCCGGGCCTGCTGGCGTTCGTGTTCGGCTTTTTCGCGTTCCGCTCCCGCATCAAGGGGGTGTACTTCTCGATCATCACGCAGGCGGTCACGTTCGCCGCGATGCTGCTGTTCTTTCGCAACGAGACCGGTTTCGGCGGCAACAACGGCTTCACCGATTTCAAGCGCATCCTGGGGCATCCGATCGCCACACCCGGCATGCGGATGACGCTGTTCGTGATGACCGGGCTGACGCTGATCGGCTTCTTCCTGTTCGCCCGCTGGCTGGTCACGAGCAAGTTCGGCCGCGTGCTGCAGGCCATCCGCGACGCCGAGACGCGCGTGATGTTCACCGGCTACGACCCGCTGAAGTACAAGCTGTCGATCTGGGTGATCTCGGCGGTGATGTGCGGCATCGCCGGCGCCTTGTACGTGCCACAGGTGGGCATCATCAACCCGAGCGAGATGTCGCCCGCAGCCGGCATCGAGATCGCCATCTGGACGGCCGTCGGTGGGCGAGGCACGCTGATCGGGCCCATCATCGGCGCGTTTTTCGTCAACGGCGCCAAGAGCTGGTTCACACAGGTGTTCCCCGAGTTCTGGCTGTACTTCCTCGGGGCCTTGTTCATCGCGGTGACGCTGTTCCTGCCGAACGGCATCGTGGGCCTGCTGCGCCGCAAGAAGGACGACCCCTCATGACCCCCGACCTGATGAAGGCGGGCGCCCGGATCCGCCGCGCCCGGGAAGAGAAATCCGCGATCGAGGGCAGCTCCGGAGGGCGCCAGGCCAGCTACCGACGGCTGCACGAACCGGGCACGCTGGACGTGTCGCACGGCGCCATCCTGTACCTCGACGACATCACGGTCAGCTTCGACGGCTTCAAGGCGCTGAACGCGCTGTCGTTGAGCATCAGCGCCGGCGAACTGCGCTGCATCATCGGCCCGAACGGCGCCGGCAAGACCACGATGATGGACGTGATCACCGGCAAGACACGGCCCGACCTGGGGCACGCCTACTTCGGGTCGACGATCGACCTGCTGCGCCTGCGCGAGAACGAGATCGCCTCGATCGGCATCGGTCGCAAGTTCCAGAAGCCCACGGTGTTCGAGCAGCTGAGCGTGTTCGAGAACCTCGAGCTGGCCCTGCGCGCCGACCGTGGCGTGCGCTCGTCGATGTTCTTTCGCCTGAACGGCGAGCAGCTCGACCGCATCGGCGCGATGCTGACGCTGATCCACCTGAAGGACAGCGCGCAGCGCAACGCCGGGCTGCTGAGCCACGGCCAGAAGCAGTGGCTGGAGATCGGCATGCTGCTGATGCAGGACCCGAAGCTGCTGCTGCTCGACGAGCCGGTGGCAGGCATGACCGACGAAGAGACCGAACGCACCGCCGAGCTGTTCCTGTCGCTGGAGGGCAGCCATTCGCTGGTGGTGGTCGAGCACGACATGAAGTTCATCGGCGAGCTGACGCAAAACGGCAGGAACGGCAAGAAGGTGACCGTGCTGCACGAGGGCAGCGTACTGGCCGAGGGGTTGCTGAGCGAAGTGCAGGCCAATGAGAAGGTGGTGGAGGTTTATCTTGGCCGTTGAGATGCTCAAGGTCGAAGGTGTCAACCAGTACTACGGCGGCTCGCACATCCTGCGCAATGTCGGGTTCGAGGCCCGGGCCGGCGAGGTCACGGTGATCCTGGGCCGCAACGGCGTGGGCAAGACCACGCTGCTGAAAAGCCTGATGGGCGTGGTGCCCGTGAAGACCGGCAGCATCACGCTCGACGGTGCAGCGATCACGCGCGACACGCCTTACGAGCGGGTGCGCAAGGGGGTGGGCTATGTGCCGCAGGGCCGCGAGATCTTCGGGCGGCTGACGGTGGAAGAAAACCTGCGCATGGGCCTGGCCTACAAGAGCGGCAGCACGCCGATCCCGCCGCAGATCTTCGAGCTGTTTCCGGTGTTGAAGCAGATGATCAACCGCCGCGGCGGCGACTTGTCGGGCGGCCAGCAGCAGCAGTTGGCCATTGCGCGCGCGCTGGCTGCAGGGCCGAAACTGCTGATCCTCGACGAGCCGACCGAAGGCATCCAGCCCAGCGTCATCAAGGACATCGGCCGCGTGATCCGCATGCTGGCCGATCGCGGCATGGCTTCTGGCCAGAAGATGGCGATCGTTCTGGTAGAGCAGTACTACGACTTCGCCGCCGAGCTGGCCGACCAGTACCTGGTGATGGAGCGTGGCGAGATCATCCAGCGCGGACGAGGCCAGGACATGGAAGCCGAGGGCGTGCGGGCGAAGATGTCGATCTAGCTCCAGACACCAGCCCGTTTAGAGGCGATACCGACGCATGCACCCTCGTTGACGTGAAGCGGCTGAACTGATCGGCGCCGTCAACGGCTCATTGAAGCAGTCAGCAGGGTTCCGACTCAATTCGTCCAGCGCATCAGCGTGACGAGCATCACCAAGACGCCCAGGCCGAGATTGACCGACACCCAGGTGCGAATCTGTGTGAGGACCGCCCCACCGGCACCCCAGTCAGACGCTGCCACGGCTCGGTCCAGCTTCTTGAAGAGCGCGAAGCGGATGTGCATGAAGATCGCCACCATGGCGACACCCAACGCTGCCATGACGGTCCAGGCCAGAGGCATATCGAAGTTGCCACCAGACTGCACCACTTGTTTGGCCACACGCCCCAGCATCCACACGCCGGTGGTCAGAGTCAGAAGAGACGCCACCAACACAGCTTGGAAGAAACGCGCAAGCACGTCATGCATGAGGCGCAGCCGCACCGGCGCCTCAAGCTGAGCGACCGAGGGGCGCAGGAAGAAGTGAGCGAACACCATGCCACCGATCCAAACCATGATCGACAGCACATGAACAGTTTTCAGGGTGGCATAGATCACATCAGTCCCTTACAAGGTCTAAGCCGGCCGAGGTTCGACTCACTGTCCCGGTCATTGTCATGAACAGGAGACTGGAAGCGACCAGCAGCAAAAACGTCATGTGGACTCCGCTGCAGCAGACTGCCCCCGGGTCTTCCACAGTGACACCAATACACCTGCGGCGATCAGTCCGAAGGTCACGATCAGCGAGATCACTGCCGGGATCTTGCCGATGATGCCCACCAGGAAGATCTTGCTGCCGATGAATACCAGCACCAAGGCCAGCGCGTATTTCAAGTACTTGAAGCGGTGGATCATCGCTGCCAGCGCGAAGTAAAGCGCACGCAGGCCCAGGATCGCAAAGATGTTGCTGGTATAGACGATGTATGGGTCGGTGGTGATCGCGAAGATCGCCGGCACCGAGTCGACCGCGAAGATCAGGTCAACGAACTCCACCAGCAACAGGGCCAGGAACAAGGGCGTTGCGAAGCGCTCCAACTGGCCCGTCTTGGGATCGTTCTCACGCACCCAGAAGGCGTTGCCCCGCAGCCCGTCGGTCACGCGCATGTGCCGCTTCAGGAATTTCAGCAGCGGGTTATTGGCGATATCAGGCATGTGGTCAGCAACGATCCACATCTTGATGCCGGTGAAGATAAGGAAGGCGCCGAACAGGTACAGCACCCAACTGAACTGGCTCACCAATGTGGCTCCCAGGCCGATCATGATGGCGCGCAGCACGATCACGCCCAGGATGCCCCAGAAGAGCACGCGATGCTGGTAATGCCGAGGGATAGCGAAGAAGCTGAAGATCAGAGCGATGACGAAGACGTTGTCCATCGACAGCGACTTCTCGATCATGAAGCCGGTGTAGTAGTCCATGCCGCTTTGTGGGCCGAGGTACCACCAGACCCAGGCGCCGAAGAGCATTGCCACGCTGATGTAGCCGGCCGAGAGAAGCAGGCTCTCGCGAACGCCGATTTCCTTGTCGTCCTTGTGCAGGACGCCGAGATCAAAGGCCAGCAGTGTGATGACGATGCCGACGAAAGTGAGCCAGACCCACGCGGGCTTGCCCATAACGTCGGCAGTAAGGAAGGGAAATAACACGTCCATGTCTTGTTTTCAGATTCAGAGGATCGCCACAACTGCCGTGCCCATGCTCATCAGGCCGCTGGACACACCGAGCAAATCGACATCTGGCTTTTTGTTTCTCAGGTGGCAGTCGCGGGGATAACGATGAAGCCGGATTAGTCAGCCTGGCGCCAGCGAAGAGCCGCCACCGGGACCGGTTCCGCTGCTGCCGCGGCGGCGCCACAGCGCGATCACCAGGTGAAGCCCCGCGCCCAGCATGACAATCAGCAGACTGCCGATGCCCCAGATCACCCATGTCGCCACGTTCAGGCCATCCGCCAACGATGGCGCGGCCATCAGCAAGTCGTCGACGAACGGTACGACGTCTGCCATGAGCCGGTTTGCCCACTGCGCGACTTCAGGCGGAACCCAGAGGGCCAGCCAACCAGGCACAGCGATGACGTCAGCGCCAGATGCCACCCCTGTGAGCGTGGCCGCATTCGACACCGTCCATACAGCGATTGCATGCAGAGCCCAGGCGACCAGCGACCACAGCGCAAGCAGAGTGACGACAAAGAACCAGCTGAGAGCGTAGAACATGATTGAGCTTTCTCTGGTGTTCGAACGGCTCGAAGTGTGGTGATGAATTCGAGTCGAACAAATCAGATCTGAACGTAATCACACTTCGGTTTTTGCGAACAGGAACACGAATGCTGAACTACCGTCATCTGCACTACTTCTGGGTCGTCACCAAGGAAGGCGGCTTCGCCCGCGCCGCTGAGCGGCTAGACATGGCGGTGCAGACCATCAGCGCGCAGGTGCGCGAGCTAGAGAAGGCGCTAGGCCACCAGCTCCTCAAGCCGTCGGGCCGTGGCGTGGCCCTCACCGAAGCGGGTCAGGCCGCCTTTGCACGCGCCGAGGAAATCTTTCAGCTGGGTCAAGGAATCCCTGACGAGGTGCGCGAAGCGGCCAGCGGCAAGGTGGCCCGCCTTGCGGTCGGTCTTTCCGATGGTCTATCCAAGCTCGCCGCCCATGCGTTACTGGAGCCCGTGTTGAGTACACCCAACCTTCGGCTGGTCTGCCACGAAGGAGAGTTTGAGCAGCTACTGAGTGAACTGGCGCTGCATCACCTGGACCTGGTGCTCGCTGGCCAGGCCGCGCCGCGCAACCCGAACCTGCGCCTTACCAGCGAGAAGCTCGTAGATTCGCCGGTCGACTGGTACGGGCCCGCCCGGCTGGTCCGCAAGAACGAGCGTGACCACTTTCCACAATGCCTCAACGACCTGCCGGTGCTTCTGCCTACGGGACATTCCGCGCTACGACCGGCGCTGGACCACTGGTTCGAGACGCAAGGGCTGCGGCCACGCATCATCGGCGAGTTCGAGGACAGTGCGCTCCTGGCGGTGTTTGCAGCCCGCGGGCTTGGCGTGTTCCCGGTCAGTCGGCTCGGCGCAGACGACATCGGCCTGATACGCGGACTACGATTGCTCGGCAGCAGCGATGATGTCAAGGAAGAGATTCACGCCATCCGATCGCGACGCGGCCAGCACCATCCCCTGGTGACGAAGTTGGTGGCTGCGGCGCAGTCTTGACCGCATCTCGATGGACATCGATCAGGTCGCTTGGTGGTGAGCTACCTTCTTGGCGCTCGGCTCTTCGCCATCGACCAGCTTCCAATGGCGCCGAGCGGCCTCCAAAACCACGGCTTCTCCATCAGCCAAGTGGCCATCGGCCCGTGCTGCGGCCATGGACAGCCGCAGCACCTTGCTCTGCAACGTTGGATCTGAGATCTCTGCCATCAATGAAGCCAAGGCGCTGTCATCGACGTTACCAATCAATGAACCCGTCGCGTACCCACCCGCCAGTAGTTCTTCGCACAAGGTGTGAACGATGTGCGGCAGGATCTGTGGCTCCAGCCCGAGTTCTCGCTCCGCGTCCAACTGCTTGAGGACCTCGAACTCGGAACGGCAAACGTGACCGTCGGAGATGAGTACCAACGCGACGATGCGCGCGGCGGCTTCTGGGCTGTTGTGGGGGTAGCTGCGCAAGGTGGTGCTCCATTAAGGCAAGTTGATACAGGGTGACAAGCTGGTCTTTGCACTCAGTCGCCATGGATTGAATGCCGACGACCAGACTGACGCGTACGACGCTTGGCCGAGATTGGGACGGGCACGAGCATCGGGGATTGCTGCGGAACCCATCCTCTGAAATGCTCCTTCAGGACCTGCAGACACTGCTTGATCTGGAACATCGCGAAGGACACATGGCGCAAAGACGGCTTCATGGTGCCGGTACTCGGAAGTGATGACAGGCCAGAATATGCCTACGGTCGCGCTTCGGAAGAAGCTGTACTTCCAAGGTTGAATATCAGAAAAAACCGAACTTGCCGGAAGAAAACCCACTTTTCCCAATGCTGCATTCAGGTCGGATCTGATCCGGGGTCATTGAGCTGTGCAAGCTTGAAAGATCGGGCGCCGGCCCTTCGCTGCCACTCGGCGCTGAAGCGAGCGTTCATCAGGGCAGCGTCTCACTATGGTTTCAGCAGATAAAGCGGTTTGGCGAGTACGCGGAAGTCGAGCGGCGCGGACAACATCGTCACTTCGCCATCGAAGGCCACCTTCATGCTGCCGCGGCCCTGCCGCACCGTCGGCCGCACCACCAGGTGCTCGAACTCGAAGCGCTCCACGCCAGCAGCTTCACCCAATCTGCCCATGGCGCCATGCAGTATCAATCCAATCATCGACAGCGTCCCGATAGGCCGCAGCACGAGCGCGGCCATGGTGCCATCGCCTGGCGTGCCAGACAGTGTGTCCTCGGGCTCCGCGCCAAACTGCTGCAGCTGCAAGCGGTTGTTGCCCACGAAGAGCGTCAAGGTCTGCGTATCTCGCACCTTGCCACCGATCTCGATGTGCAAGTGCAAGCGGCGCTGAGCACGCAGCAAAGTCGCACAGGCTGCCACGAAAGCCACCCAGCGGCTGCGCCCGAATCGGGCCTTGTAGGCCTCCCGATCTTCTAGCAGGTCGGGATAGAGCCCGACGCTGGCATTGACCAGGAACACCCGGTCATTGATGCCGGCCACTTGAACCGGTGCCGGTGTCGAGCGCAGCAGCTGACGGATGGCATCGGCCGGGTCTGCAGGTATGCCATGCGTGCGGGCGAAGTAGTTGAACGTGCCCCGTGGCACCACCCCCATGGCGCAGCCTGCGGCGTGCGCGGCCTGCGCCACGGTGTTGAGAGTGCCATCGCCACCAACGGCGACCACAGCCGTGCGAGTGGCGACTGCCCTTGTCGCAGCTTGGTTCGAGATGCGGCTCAACTCGGCAGGATGGCAGAACAGCAACTCACCTTGCCGTCCACCAGCCTGTAGTGCGGCTTCGACGACTTCGCGCGTCGCTTCCGCGCCGCTGCTGCCTGCCGACGCATTCACGATGAACTGCAACGGGGATGCGGAGTCGATTTCCGGGAGAGTGTCCATGGCCCAGAGCGCACTCAGGTCTTTTCCCGGGTCAACCGCTCTGCAAAAGAAATGCCGATGGCTGAGAGCACAAAGGTGAAGTGGATGACGGCCACCAACGTCACGACCTGGATATTCTCCAAGCTCAAGTCGCCACTCAGGTATGTCTTCAACGCGTGCACGCCAGATATCGAGATGATGGCGAATGCAAGCTTCAATTTGAGGTTGTAGGTGTTGACGTGATCCAGCCAGTCGGGCTTTTTCATATCCCTCTTTTCGAAGTGTCCCGTGGTCACGAACAGCGAAACACCAGCGAGCGCCACCACCCAAACCAACTGCGCCACCATCGTCATGTCCACCAACTCAAGCACCTTGATGATCAGTTCGATCTTTTCAAGCTGGCCAAACAGCAAGGCGCTCATCAGCTTGTAGGACTCCAGCAGGAACTTGCCCAGGATGCCGAAGATGATCGTTACCAGACCCACATAGAAGAACAGCATGGTGAATCTCATGCCGTAGAGCAGCGACCCGACCCCTGAGAGTACTTTCTCCATACTTGGTTACCTCGAAACAGAGCTGGCAGTTGCACCGACCAGCGAACTGGCCGCAGCTTTCTCGGCCACGCGAACCAATCTGTTCAGGCTATTGAGGCAGCCTGGCGTGGTCGTTCTCATTCCTGACGCAGCAAATCACCAAAGACAGTGTGCTCACCCTCTTTGCGATCGGCCCCAGGCGCGTCGTACAGCACGAGCCAGCGCGCCTTGCCGCCTGACAGGGCCAGCGGCAAGGCACAGATGGCCTCGGCACGGTTGGTGCCGCGCCCGTGCGGCAGTGGCACCGACTCCATCAACGCAGACTCGAAACGCACCGGCTCGCGGTTGTCGGCGAACAATTGCCGGGCAGCAGGCCACTTGAAGACGCGGATGTCGCCGTTGAGCACCATCGTCGGACCGGCCAGGATGTAGAGGTCGTCGCCTGAGAAGTGCAGGTCGCGCACGCCCAAGCCATCGAGCTGGAGAAAGTGCTTGCGGATCAGCGTGCCGCGGTCGTCCAGAGGAGCCATGCGCAACTGGTCACCATGAGCCTCCACAGAGATCTCAAGCAGCGCTGACCAACCACGCAGCACCGGGCCGCGCAGACCGAGCAGTAGCCTGCGGCCATCCACAGCCAGTCCTTCGATGTCGAAGCCGTTGTCCTTGCCCGGGATGGCCATGTACGGGCCGAAGTGGGGGTCATCGGCGAGCGCGCGGGTGAGCAGGTTCGTTTGCGCATCGCCCTTCAGGCGCATCGCCCGTCGGCCGTCCCCCGACTTACGCACCAAGCAGGGTTCACCCTTGGCGTCAAGCTCGATAGGCAGACAGGCCAGTAGACGTCGATTTCCGTCCAGCGTCACTTTCGCCAGCCGCTTGGCGTTGTCAGCGTGACCGCGGTCTGGCTTCGCGTTCTTGCGCTTCAAGCCGTGCGACCCCACCACCCAGAGGAAGCCGTCGGCCACGGCCATACCTTCCAGATCGGCCTCTTCTCCGACCGCGCCGGGCAGATCCAGCAAATCGGCGAGCGGAAAGTCACGCGCTTCTCCGAACCGAAGGGTTTCGCGCCCAAATGGGTCGAGCCGGCGAAGTCGGTCCAGGCCGCAGGCTTCGTCGCCCGCCACCCAGAGCCAGTCGCCAGTGAAGGCCGCCCCCGACAAATTGGATTGAACCAGAGAGTCAGGACAGAACTCCAGCCGGACAGCATTGGGCATTCGAGCATTAGGCATTGGGTGCTTATCCAACAGGTAACGTGCCAGACGGCTCGCATGTTGAAACTCGTTGCCAGTGGCAACACCAGCCGAAAGTCTGCGTCCGAAGCCTCTGTTTTTGTTCAGGTTTATTCGATGTCTTAGTTCTTGAAAGACTGCTTTTCCAGAATCACAAAGCGCCGCACGCTCCATCGCCACCGCAACCGCTGGAGATCAACAATGCAAGTGCACTTCAAACCCCGCCATCCGCAAGCCGCTGACTTGCGCGACCTGACCGAGCGCCGGGTGCGCTTCGCGCTCCGACGCCTAGGTTGGCTAGTTCCACGCGCCGAGGTCCAGATGTCGGACGTGAACGGACCGCGCGGCGGCCTCGACAAACGCTGCCAAGTGGAACTCCGAACCGATGGCGCCGGGTCGGTGGTCGTCGCCTCTGTTGCCAGCGACTGGCGCAGTGCTCTGGATAACGCGCTGGCGCGCGCTGCGCGTGTCCTCATGCGCCTTTGGCGCCGAGGGAATGACTCCCGCCGCATGCGCCAGCGTCTCATCAATCACGACTGTTGAATTCGAACGGCACTGGCGAACTGAAACCATGAATCCTTTGAAGTCGGCCTCCTCGGCAGCCTGACTGCGCGCAGGCGCCTAGGCACATTCACAACATGCGAACACCTACTGCAAAGAGGTGTTTCGAGGAGCCAGTCGCATTGGGCCGACGCGTGCCCGGCAAACAAGCGTCCGCTGGCAGACAGCAGCAGCGAGCTCGAATGGTCAAGGAACCGACCTGTCTCGTCTCGCGTGAGTTTTGGACCTGTCAGGAGTCGGCGTACGTGCCCATGAGAAGAAACCGGGGCCGTACTCATCGCCGCGCTAGGTTCGCCAAACGCGGGGAGCGACAGCGCTCAACCCCCAACCCACCTCGCGCCAGCGGGCCCACACCGCGCTGAGCAACTTCATCGCCGGTTCAACCTGAGGGGCGAGCAGCCGCAGCACGACGACCTCGGGATGCGGAGCGCTGCAACCGGCGGTACGAGCCAGCGCATGGCCCGATGCCTGCTCGCGCGCGGCGTCGAGCAAGCGCTCGCGGCGCTCGGGCGCCATCGGTGCGCCGGCCGCGAACCATAGGGTGGCCAGCACCCGATGGCCGGCAAACCCCAGCGGTGAATCGAGCAGCCGATGGTCGTCGCCGCGGATCGTCGCGCGCTCCAGCCACACGCCAGGCAGCTCAATGCGCTGGGCGTAGTGGCCGGCCTCGAAGGCCTCACCGCTGGCCGGCAGGCCGAGCGCCACGACATCCCAGCCCATCATCTCGCCTCCGGGTGCGATCTCGAAGCGCAACTGGTTCTCAGCCAGCGCGGCGCTGTGGCAGATCGTTTCCAGCGGCAGCCATTCGAGGCGCGCGCCGTCGTCGATCCGGGCCGCCACCGACTGCAGCGCCGCCTCGCCTGCGCTGCGGTAGAAGCGGGTCGCACTCGGCGTGGTGATCAGCGCATGCGCGCCGGCGCGCACTGTCGCTTCGATGTGCAAGGTGTCTCCGCCCACGATGCCACCGGGTGGGTGCACCAGCACGTGGTGGCAGATGCCATTCCCTTCCGGATACAGGCTTTGCAACACGCGCAGCGGGCCGCTGTGGCGGTCGTGTGCCAGCGTGCGATCGCCATCGCGGCGGTAGTTCAGTTCGAGCCGACCTGGCCATCCCATCGGTGCAGTGTCCTCAGGCAGTTTTCACGCCGAGCTTGAAGGCGATCATCGCGCGCAGCTTGTTGGGCACCACCGGCTTGATGAGCAAGTGGAAGTTCTTCTGCTGCGCCTCGAGGTCCAGCGCAGACATCGTGCTGCCGGTCACCACGATGGCAGGCAATTCCTCGCCAAAGCGCTCTCGCAGCAGCGCCAGCGCGTCGGTGCCGGTCAGCCCTTGCTCGAGCCGGTAGTCGACGATCAGCAGATCGGGGCGCGGCATCGAGCCGTGGGCGGCCTGTACCCAGGCCTTGCACGCCGCCAGACTGTCGAACGCCAGGATGTTCGCACCCCAGCCGTGCAGCAGCGCTTCGAGCCCACTGAGCACGGCGGGCTCGTCTTCGACGACGACGATGCTGCGCCCCTCCAGAGTCAGACCCTGCAACCCCTTGCCTGAGAGCACCGGCTGCGCTTGCGGCATCCATTTGCCCAGAGGCAATTCGAGGGTGAAGACGGTGCCTCGGCCCAGTTCAGAACGCAGCGAGACCGGTGCGCCCATCAGATCGGCCAGGCGCTGCACGATGGCCAACCCCAGGCCCAGGCCCTTGCGCTGGTGAGGTTCGGTGTGCGGCCCGTTCGGCACCTGATAGAACTCTTCGAAAACGTGCGCCTGCTGTTCTTCGGCAATACCGGGGCCGGTATCCCAGACCTGCAGCCGCAGCCGGTCGCCGCGGCGTCGACAGCCGACCAGCACCGTGCCGTCGGTGGTGTAGCGGATGGCATTCGAGACCAGATTGCGCAGGATGCGCTCCACCAGCAGCGGGTCGGCGTACACCACATGCCGGGCACCTCGGAAGCGCAATGCCAGGCCTTTCTCGAATGCCGCCGGTTCGAAATGCAAGCGCAGCTTGCGGTACAGATCGGCCAGCGGGAAATGCTGCGGCTGTGCTTCGATGCCACCGCTGTCGATGCGGGTGATGTCGAGCAGCTCGGAGAACAGGCCTTCCAGCGCATCGACCGATTCGTTGATGCTGTTGACCAGGTGGGCGACCTCGACGTCATGGTTCTTCTGACGCAGTGCCTCGGCGAACAGCCCCATCGCGTGCAGCGGCTGCCGCAGATCGTGGCTCGCAGCAGTGAAGAACTGCGTTTTGGCGCGGTTGGCGACTTCGGCCTCCTGCCGCGCCGCATCCGCAGCGAGCTTCTCGACCCGCAGTTGCGACAGCAGATGGTCTGCCTGCAGCTTCAATTCCAGCACCCGCTGCAGCGCCTGGCGGTAGGTGCGTGCGAGCAGCGTGCTCAGCGAAAAGATCAACAACAAGATGCCTGCCAGCCGGTAGCTGTCGGGGGTGCCGTCCGTGGCCACCCGTGCGGCCATCGGCACAAAGCACAGCGCCGAGAACAACAGGAACACGCGCGGCTGTGTGGCGAGCACCGGCACCACAGCGATGCAGAAGGTGTAGACCGTGATGATCAGCGCGATCTGCTGCACGTGCCCCCCGCGCAGATAGAAGAGCCACGCAGTGGCACCCCACAGCGCCCCCGATGTCAGCGTGCCGATGTTCCACAGCCCCCGCCAGCGCTGCCAGTCCGGCAACGTGACGGGCGTCGCCTGCTTGAAGCGCTGCAACAGCCACAGCCGTGCCAGCCACATCACCGCAAAGGCCGACAGCCAGGGCAGCATCACCGCGGCCGGCGTGCTGGCCCAGAAGATCATCAGGATGACGCCGATGCCCGCCACATTGCCTGCCAGCTGCGCTGGCATGTAATCGAACGAGCTGCGCACCTCCTCGGGCAACGACGACGCCGACGGCTCGATGGCCGAGGAGGCTGGCGCGTCGGTCATGGGCTGTTCTTTCTCCAGCTGTGCAGGCCGCCTTGCTGGCGAGACATCTGCCCCACGGCCAGCACCGCCTGCGTGCGCGAGCTGACGTTGAGGGTGCGCAACACGGCCGCGACGTGGTCCTTGACCGTCTCGACCGACAGGTTCAGATCGCGTGCGATCAGCTTGTTCGGCTTGCCTTGCAGCAGCAGGCCCAGCACCTCGGTCTGCCGTGGCGTCAGGCCGAGCGACTCGAGTGGCGCATGGGTCTGGAAGCCTTCATCGGCAGCACGCTGGCGGACTGAACCCAGCGTGTTGTCGGCGTAGGGATCTGCGGCTGCACTGTCGTCACCCATGCTCATCGGCGGCACGTAGATGCCGCCCGACATCACCATGCTCAGTGCCTCAAACAGCGTGTCGTTGGAGGAGCGCTTCGGCACGAAGCCCATGGCGCCGAGATCGATGGCCCGGATCACGTCGCTGGTGCGATCGCTGGCCGACACCACCACCACGGGCAAGGACGGATAGGCGGCGCGAAACTCGGTGAGCACATCGAAACCATCGGCATCGCCCAGGCGCAGATCGAGCAGCACGAGGTCGAAGGCGCTGTCTTGCGCCAGGGTTTCGCGGGCGGCGCGGGCCGTGCTGGCCGCGACGACGCTGACGTTGTCGCTGAGCCCCTGGATGATGGTCTGCAGCGCCGACAGGATCAGCGGATGGTCATCGATGAGCAAGACCTTCATGGTGGTTCCTTGTGGATGGGCACCCGGCGAATACCGAGTCATTCCGCCTCAGGGTAGGGGGCCCACAGCAAGACGGGCAGCCCCCAAACGGGGGCTTCGACGCCGCGATCAGCCTTCAAGCCACTTGGACAGGGGTTGCCACTGCTCGAGATCGCGTTCAACGCGGCTGGGGGCCACGTCCCACAAGGTCAGGCCCTGGGCTGCCAGGTGAACGTAGTTCTGGGTGTCGCGCAGGTGCGTGATCACCGGAAAGGCTTGCGTGCCCAGGAAGGTCTTGAGCTGATCGGCCGAGATCGTGCCGTCTCGCGAGCGCATGCCGACGATGCCCACCTGCAGCTTCTCGGATCGCTTGTGCTCGGCCAGGCGCTGCAGAAAATCGTGCGTCGCGTGGATATCGAAGATGCTGGGCTGCAGCGGCACCAGCACATGTGTGGCTGTCTTCAGGACCTCGTCGAGCCGCTTGCCGTGCAGGCCGGCCGGCGTGTCCAGCACCACATGGGTGGTGCCCTTGGGCGTGCGCACCCGCGACTCGTCCACCGTGTCCCAGGCGCTGATGGCGGCCGCCGTCGGCGGGCGCAAACCCAGCCAGGTTCGCGCCGATTGCTGGCGATCGATGTCACCAAGCATGACGGCCTTGCCCCGCGATGCGAAATAGCCCGCGACATTGGTGGACAGCGTGCTCTTGCCCACGCCCCCCTTCGGATTGGCGACCACGATGACCGGCATGTTCGACTCCCGCCTTCTCAGAAGCGCCCAATGTTAGCGGCCAGCCTGTGGCTGGCCTGCGGCTTGCGAACAGTTCGGGCATCCTTGTGACCTTGCTCCCTCAGGGCCTCTCATGGCGTCCACCGCGAATCACACCCCGCCCATCGCTGAACCCAGCCCAGACCGCGCGCCCGAGGTTCTGGTGCTGCTCGCCCACCCGGCCCTGGAACAGTCGCGCGTCAATCAGCGCTTGCTTCGAGCCATTGCCGACCTCGGCAGCGCACCGGCCTCGACCGCGCGCATCGGGGTGCGCGACCTGTATGCGCTTTACCCCGACTACCTGATCGATGTGCAGGCCGAGCGATCGCTGCTGGCCACGGCGCAACTGGTGGTGTGGCAGCACCCGATCCACTGGTATGGCATGCCGCCACTGATGAAGCTGTGGCTCGACGAGGTGCTGGGCTTTGGCTGGGCTTATGGGCCCGGCGGCCACGCGCTCGCCGGCAAGCATCTCTGGCTGGTCGCCTCGACCGGCAGCCCCGAGGAGGCGTACCACCCGAGCGGTCACAACCGCTATTTCTTCGACGCCTTCCTGCCGCCTTACGAACAGACGGCCACGCTGTGCGGCATGCGCTTCCTGCCCCCGCTGTTGCTGCACGGCGCACACCGCGTCGACGAGGCCGAACTGAACGCTCATGCAGCGCTGTATGCCCGGCGGCTGGCGAGCCACCCTGATTGGCCCGAATTGGCCGACCTCGCTGAATGCCCCGCCTGCGTCGTGCCGCCGCTGGCTCGACCGAGCGACATCACCAACGACACCCCGCCCGCGCTGGCCCAGGCACCCGTGGGCAGGGCCGCCTGATGGAGCACACGACCTGGCTCGGCAGCGCCCTCGTCTACCTGGCTGCCGCGGTGCTGGCCGTGCCACTGGCGCGGCTGCTGGGGCTGGGCGCCATCATTGGCTACCTGGGTGCGGGCATCGTGATCGGGCCCTGGGGCCTGAAGCTGGTCACCGACCCGCAGGACATCCTGCACTTCGCCGAATTCGGCGTGGTGCTGATGCTCTTCCTGGTCGGCCTGGAACTCGAGCCGCAGCGGCTGTGGACATTGCGCAAGCCGATCTTTGGCTGGGGCAGCGTGCAGTTGCTCGGCTCGGCGGCCTTGATGGTCGGCGTGGGCGTGGCGTTCGGCAGCGACGGCCGGCTGGCGCTGGTGGCGGCACTGGGCCTGGCGCTGTCGTCGACCGCAATCGGCCTCGCAGTGCTGGCCGAGCGCAACCTGACACCCACCACCTCGGGCCAGAGCGTGCTCAGCGTCGCGCTGCTGCAGGACGTGGCGGCGATCCCGATCCTGGCGCTGCTGCCGCTGCTGGCGGTTCAGGCCGTCGGCAGCGCCGGCCCACACGTGGCCGACACGGCCCCGCACTGGCTTTCGGCAGGTAAAGCCATCGCGGTGGTTGCGGCGATCGTCTTCGGTGGCCGGTTGCTGCTGCGCCCTGCCCTGCGCTGGATCGCCGGCAGCGCGACACCCGAGATCTTCACCGCTGCGGCGCTGCTGCTGGTGGTCGCCACCGCGGCACTGATGCAGTGGGTCGGGCTGTCGATGGCGCTCGGCGCCTTTCTGGCCGGCGTGCTGCTGGCCGAGAGCGAATACCGCCGCGAGCTCGAAACCGACCTGGAGCCGTTCAAAGGGTTGCTGCTCGGCCTGTTCTTCATGGCGGTCGGCATGACGATCGACTTCGCCGTGGTGTGGCAACAGCCCGGACTGGTCGCCGCGCTCCTGGTCGGCTTTTTGATCGTGAAGGCCCTGGTGCTGTGGGGCATGGCCAGGGCGATGCGCTTGCCGGTGCTGGAGCGGCCGGTGTTCATCATCCTGCTGGCGCAGGGTGGCGAATTCGGCTTCGTGGTGTTCCAGGCGGCAGCACAGGCGGGCGTGATCAGCAACGGCGCGTCGTCGCTGCTGGTCGCCACAGTGGCGCTGTCGATGCTGCTGAGCCCCTTGCTGCTGGTGATCGCGGACCGCGTGATCACGCCACGGCTGCAGCGCAAGGTGTTGTCGCAGAGCAC
The DNA here is from genome assembly GCA_002255905.1 of Burkholderiales bacterium PBB1. GTDB lineage: Bacteria > Pseudomonadota > Gammaproteobacteria > Burkholderiales > Burkholderiaceae_C > PBB1. The sequence continues at coordinate 26,419 of NKIN01000002.1, read as the reverse complement.
GCCCATGCCCGAAATCAACGAGCCTCAGGAAGCGCCGATCATCATCGCCGGCTTCGGGCGCTACGGGCAGATCGTCGGCCGTCTGTTGTATGCCAACGGCCTGAAGGCCACGGTGCTCGACCACGACGCCGAAGCGGTCGAGGCGCTGCGCAAATTCGGCTGGCGGGTGTTCTACGGCGACGCAACGCGGCTCGATCTGCTGCGCACCGCTGGCGCCGGCAGCGCGCGCGTGCTGGTGCTGGCGATCGATGACGTGGCGCAGAGCTTGAAAGTGGCCGAGATGGCCCGCGAGCATTTCCCGCAGCTCACCGTGATCGCCCGCGCTCGCAACGTGCAGCATTACTACGCGCTGCGCGACCTGGGCGTGGCGCTGATCGAGCGCGAAACGCTGGATTCGGCCCTGATGAGCGCGCGCAGCGTGCTCGAGACGATGGGCTGGCAGCCGCATCAGGCGCGCACGCTGGCGCTGCGCTTTCGCCGCCACAACCTCGCCCAGCTGGCCGCGGCAGCCCCGCACTGGCGCGACGAGGCCTGGCGGGTCGCGAATGCCAAGACAGGCCGGCAGCAACTGGAAGAACTGTTCGCACAGGAGCGCGAGGAGGCCAGGGCCCTGCGCCAGCAGCGCGGCTGGGACGCGCAAGGCAAAGCGCCAGACGCAGCGCCAACGCTGGCCCCTTTCGACGACTGAGTACGGCCGCCTGGGTGGGCGCCAATGCCGGTGGCAGGGTCTGTCCTGACACTATTGCTAATGCATTTGCATTAGCATTGCGAAATGGAACGCCACACCCGCCAACGCCAAGCAGTCGTCGATGCCCTGGCTGGCAGCGGGCAGGCGCTGAGCCCGCATGAGTTGCTGGAGCGTGCCAAGACAGCGGTGCCGAGCCTGAATCTGTCGACGGTCTATCGCCAGATCAAGGGCCTGCAGGATGCCGGACAGATCGTGCGCGTCGAGTTGCCCGGGCAACCGCCACGCTTCGAGATGGCAGCCCGTGCGCAGGCACCGGCCACCACAGCCCCCGGCGATGCCCCGCAGGCGACACGGCATCACACCCACGCTGCGGATGCCGACGCGGCGGCGTCATCGGATCACCAGCCGCATGACCAACCGCACCACCACCATTTCCATTGCACCGCCTGCGACCGCGTCTTTCCGATCCACGCCTGCCCGGGCTCGATGAGCGACCTGGCACCACCGGGCTTCGAGGTGCAACACCACGACCTGACGCTGCGCGGGCGGTGCGCCAGCTGCGTGAGTGGAGCGTCCGCATGAAGGCAGGTCCCACGCAACCGGGCGCCAGCGGTTCGCATGCGCACAGCTCACACGCCCACGGCCCACAGGCGCACACACCACATGCGCACAGCCACGAGCCGGGCCACCACCACGGCACCCACACGCATGCAGCCGCGCCTGCGCAGGCCGGCGAACCGCGGCCCAGCCTGCTGATGAGCTCGGCACCATGGCGCCTGGCCGGCGCGGTCGCACTGATCGCGGTGCTGTGGGCAGCCGTCGCCTGGGCGCTGTCGGGGACGCCATGAACGGGGTCGAGTCGATCATCCACGCACACGCCCACACCGAGGCGGCTGCGGTCAGGCCGCCGGCGATCGAGGTCGAGGACCTGACGGTCAGCTACCGCCAGCACCCCGCGGTGCACCACGTCAGCTGCCGCTTCGAGCCCGGCTCGCTCACCGCGGTGATCGGCCCGAACGGTGCCGGCAAAAGCTCGCTGCTGGACGCGCTGACCGGCCGCGTGCAGCCCAGCACAGGCCGCGTGCGAACGGGGGGCCTGCGGCACGGAGGGCTGGCCTACCTGCCACAACAGTCGGGCATCGATCGCAGCTTTCCGCTGGGCGTGCTCGATGTGGTGATGCTGGGTGCCTGGCCCCGCATCGGCTGGTTCCGTGGCGCCACGGCAGCGCAACGGCAGGCGGCCTTGCGCGCACTGACACTGGTGGGGCTGATCGGCTTCGAGCATCGGCTGATCTCGGAGCTGTCGGTCGGCCAGTTCCAGCGCGTGCTGTTCGCACGGGTGCTGATGCAGGACGCGCCGGTGATCCTGCTCGACGAGCCGTTCAACGCAATCGACACCCGCACCACGACCGACCTGATGCGGTTGGTGCGGCACTGGCATGCCGAAGGCCGCACGGTGATCGCGGTGTTGCACGACCTCGCCCAGGTGCGCGAACACTTTCCAACCGCGCTGCTGCTGGCGCGCGAATGCGTGGCGCACGGTCCGACCGACGAGGTGCTGATCCCGAAGCACCTGATGCGGGCACAGCAGATGGCCGAGCAATGGGACGAGCACGCCGACTGGTGCGCCGTGCCGCAGGCCACCACCGAATCGGGGCGACCAGCATGACGCTGCTGGCCACGCTGAATGCGCTGCTGATCCAGCCGTTCGTCGAATTCGGATTCATGCGCCGCGCGCTGGTCGCCTGCCTGGCGCTGGGTCTGAGCTGCGGGCCGATCGGCACACTGCTGGTGCTGCGCCGTATGAGCCTCGTTGGCGATGCAATCGCCCACGCTTTGCTGCCGGGTGCAGCACTCGCCTTCGTGATGTTCGGCTTCTCGTTGTGGGCCATGAGCATCGGCGGCTTCGTGGCCGCCGTCGCGGTGGCCGGTCTGGCGGGGCTGGTTGCGCGGCTGACGCCCCAACGCGAGGACGCGAGCTTCGCCGCCTTCTATCTGATCGCACTCGCCGCTGGCGTGATGATCATCTCGATGCGTGGCAACAGCGTCGATCTGATGCGCGTGCTGTTCGGCACCGTGCTCGCGGTCGATGACGCCTCGCTGCTGCTGATCGCCGGCATCACCACGGCCAGCCTGCTCGCACTGGCGGTGGTCTACCGGCCGCTGGTGGTCGAGTGCTTCGACCCCGGCTTCCTGCGCCATCTGGGCCACGCCGGTGCCTGGGTGCACGGCCTGTTCCTGATGCTGCTGGTGCTGAACCTGGTGGGCGGCTTCCAGGCATTGGGGACACTGATGGCGGTCGGTCTGATGATGTTGCCGGCCACTGCCGCACGCTTCTGGGCCGCCGAGGTCTGGAGCCTGGCCGCGGTGGCAGCGCTGTTCGCGGTGCTCAGCGGCTGGGGCGGACTGCTGCTGTCGTACCACGCCAACCTGCCGTCCGGCCCGGCCATCGTGCTGCTGGCCGGCGGCTTCTACATGCTGTCGCTGCTGATCGGCCGGCGCGACAGCCTGCTCGCGCGGCAGTTGTCACAGCGCGCACATCGAAAGGCTTGAAGATGGATTTCAGTTCGACGCGGCGCGCCTTCCAGCGCCAGCTCTGGTGCGGGCTCGGCAGCGCAGCGGCATGGCCGATGGTGCGAGCCGCCGAAGCGTCCACGCCGCCGCTCAAGGTCGTGGCCACCTTCTCGGTGCTGGCAGACATCGCCCGCGAGGTCGGCGGCACCGCGGTCGAGGTGAGCGCACTGGTCGGCCCGAACGCCGACGCGCATGTGTTCGAGCCCACACCGTCCGACGTGCGCCGCGTCGCAGGCGCCGATCTCGTCGTGACCAACGGGCTGCGCTTCGAGGGCTGGATCGACCGCCTGATCAAGGCGTCAGGCTACCGCGGCCCGGTCGTCGTCGCCAGCCGCGGCGTCGCACTCCGTCAGCTGTCAGGCGGCGCCGATCCGCACGCCTGGCAGGACCTCGCCAACGGCCAGCGTTACGCCGAGAACGTCCGAGCAGCCCTGGTGGCTGCGCTGGCAGCCAAGTCACCCGAACGCGCCGCCGAGGTCGACACCCGCGCCGCGGCTTACCTGCAGCGTCTGGCTGCGCTCGATCGCGACATTCGCGCCCGCATTGCCGCCGTGCCCGCCGAGCGCCGCCGCGTCATCACGTCACACGACGCCTTCGGTTACTTCGCCGCGGCCTACGGCATCACCTTCATCGCGCCGCGCGGCTGGACCACCGGCAGCGAACCCTCGGCCGACGCCGTGGCACGCATCGTCCGCCAGGCCCGCGAAGCCAAGGCCAGCGCCTTGCTGGTCGAGAACATCAGCGACCCCCGACTGATCGAACGCATCGCCCGTGAAGCCGGGCTGAAGGTCGGCGGCAAGCTGTACTCCGATGCGCTGTCGCTCCCGGGCACCGACGCCGACACCTACCTGCACATGTTCGAGCACAACGTGCGGACGCTGGTGGAGGCGATGTCGTTGGGACGCTGAGTTGTCCGGAGCATTCGCCGTTTATGAAGGGCACATGATTGGTGCCGGCCTGTGATTTGCGAACACCACGGGCATTTGGACGAACAGCTCTGTGCTGAGCCGCTGCGTGTCATGCAATGGTCACGAGGGCATGGGACATTTCCGACCTTCAGACTCTGCGCATCAAACCGCTCGTCGACACCCTGCACCGGTTACAAAAGCTTGCCGAAGATGCAACCACACCCCTCAAGTGCGGGGATGTCGTCACCGGCTTCCCATAGCATAGTAAGCACAGTACTTGCTTAGGCTTCGACAGTCCTTCGCCAAACAGCCCACTTTCGGAGTAAAAAATGCAATCATCATTTGTCAAATTCGCCCGCAGGAGCGCCTCTGTCGCTGCAATCTTGGCAGCGACTTCACTGAATGCGTCCGCCCTGACGATCTTGGCGTCCCCGATCACTGGCTCTTCGTTCAGCAACGTGACGATCGGCACCATTTCGGTGAGTTCGCTGTCCGATCTGACGGGCAGTTTGTTTGCAGCCACCAACGTGACTTTTCCAGACCCGTTCCAGTTCACTCTGACGTTGGATCAAGTCACTTTCACCAGCGGCACGGTAGGCGCTCTGATCGGTGACTTGGACGCCACGGCAGCCGGGTTCCACTTCACCAATGTCGCTGCAGGCAACTACCTCGTGAAGGCCAGCGGCACGCTTGACGGTCTCGGTCAGTATCCAGGTCTCGCCTTGATCGGTGCGAACTACACAGTGACTCCGGTACCCGAGCCCGAAACCTACGCACTGATGCTTGCCGGCCTGGGTATCGTCGGATTTGTCGCGCTGCGTCGCAAAGCCGACTGACCTCGAAGTCAGGTAGTTACGAAAACAGCTGGTCGCTGCTCATCTGCGGCCAGTTCTTTTTTGGAAGCACTCGCGAGCAGCGCCTGTAGCGCCCGAACTTGGAATGGCGGCCAGATCGCGCTGGCGCGCAGAGACAGACTCAAGCGCCAAGCGGTAGAACACATGCCATTGATTCAGGCCTGGCGGCTCTTGAAAGTCACACCGCACAGCTGCGAAATCCGCCGAAGACATCGTCCCGCTCGGGCCGAAGGAAATGGCGGTATTTCGGGTGCCGCAGCCGGCCCGCGGTGGCGAACGACGCGCCCCGCAACACCTTGTGCGTGCCGAAACAGGGCTCTGAATAGTTGCGGTCAGGGTCCGGGCTGAACCCTGGATAGGGTCTGAACGTGCTGGCCGTCCACTCCCAGACGTCGCCCCAGCGAAAGCCACGGCTGGCACCCTGATGGGCCGCCGCTTCCCATTCGATCTCGGCTGGCAGACGCCGCCCCGCCCAATGGCACCAGGCTTCGGCCTCGTGCCAGCTGACGTGCGTGACGGGCTGCTGCAGAGGCAGGTGCACCAGCTCGCCGAAGCGGCGTTGCACAACGCCTTGCCGCAGATGGGCCACATGGCGCGGCACACGGCGGGATTTGCGCTGCACCCATTGCCAGCCCTCGGCCGACCACCAGCGGGCGTCATCGTAGCCACCGTCTTCGACGAAATCCACGTACTGCGCCCACGTCACGGCCTGGGAGTCGATCTCGAACTCCGGCACCTGGGCCTCGTGCGCAGACACCTCGTTGTCGAACACAAACCCATTCCCGCGCGCGAGCCCCAGTGTCCAGCGTGTCGGGGCAAAGGTCAGAGGCGGCCGCTGTGCGGTACCGCCGTGCGGCGACCAGGTTGGCAGCAGCTCATGAGGGCCGGCGCGGCCATCGGCCGCTTCGCGCAAGGGCAGCCCCAGCGTCTGCGCCATTGTGGCCAGACGTTCGCACAGCCGGTCTTCATGGAACAGCGCCAGGCGATGGAAATACAGGACCACGTCCGGGTCGGCGCCCTCGGTGTCGGTCGCGTCGAGCAGATCGAGCGTGATCTCCAGGGTGGCGGCCAGGTAGTCCTTGGTTCGTTGCAGGCCCGGCAGATCGAGCATCCAGCGGCGTTCATGGGGCACCCTCGCCGGGTCGTACCAGGCATCGGCATGGGGTTCCACCGAGGCGAGTCGGATGCCGGTCGGGTCGCAGGCCGTGCCGCGCTGGCGCTGAACGTGTCGGCCGATCCAGTACTCCTGGAACCAGCCGATGTGGCCGACCTCCCACAGCGGCGGGTTCAACTCGGGCTGCATCGGCACCCGCCAGTGGCCATCAGCCAGCGCGGCCTCGTACACCGACAACCAGCGCAAGGTCTGGTTCCTGGCGTCCATCAGCGCCAGCGACAGGAGTTCCTTGCCTGCGCGACGCAACAACGGCGACCTGGCGTCCTGCGCGCGAGGGTCTCGCCGATGTAGTGCGTCGTTGTCCAAGTCACTCCTCGCAATCGGCCGGCCGGATTGGACGCAGCGGCGCGATTCTCACAGGAGGCACCCGGTCGGGGATCGGGAGTTTCTCGAGTCAGGCGATGATGCGAGGCTGTCCTTCGACGATCCGACCACCAACGTGTTGCCATGACCACCCACGACCCCGCCGCTCTCCCACGCCTTACATCCCTCGCCCACGGTGGCGGCTGTGGCTGCAAGATCGCACCGGGCGTGCTGTCCCAGATCCTGAAGCAGTCGTCGGGGTTCCCGCTGCCCAAGGAACTGCTGGTGGGCATCGAGACCTCGGACGACGCCGCGGTCTACCAGTTGAACGACGAGCAGGCGCTGGTCGCGACCACCGACTTCTTCATGCCCATCGTCGACGACCCGCGTGACTTCGGCCGCATCGCCGCCACCAACGCCATCAGCGATGTCTATGCGATGGGCGGCACGCCGATCTTCGCACTGGCCCTGGTGGGCATGCCGGTCAACGTGCTGCCGATCGAGACGATCGCGGCCATCCTGCAAGGCGGTGAAAGTGTCTGCGCCGAGGCGGGCATTCCGATCGCGGGCGGCCACACCATCGATTCGGTCGAGCCGATCTACGGGTTGGTGGTGCTCGGGCTGGTGCACCCGAGCCGCGTCAAGCGCAATGCCGACGCGCGCGCTGGCGACCAGCTGGTGCTGGGCAAGCCCATCGGCGTCGGCGTGCTGTCGGCAGCGCTGAAAAAGAACGAGCTCAGCCCGGCGGGTTACGCGCAGATGCTCGCCAGCACCACCCAGCTGAACAAGCCAGGCATCGCGCTGGCCCAACTCGCCGGTGTGCACGCGCTGACCGATGTCACTGGCTTCGGGCTGGCCGGGCACACGCTCGAACTGGCGCGCGGCGCGAAGCGGCGAGTGCACATCGATTGGAAAAACGTCCCGCTGCTGGCAGGCGTGCGCGAGCTGGCAGAACGGGGCCTGGTGACCGGTGCGTCGGGCCGCAACTGGGCTGCGCATCGCGCTCAGGTGACACTGCCTGCGAACTGCTCAGACACCGACATCGCGCTGCTCAACGACCCGCAGACCAGTGGCGGCTTGCTGGTGTCGTGCAGTCCGGAGGCGGTCGACGACGTGCTGGACATCTTCCACAACCACGGCTTTGCGCAGGCGGCGGTGATCGGCGAGGTGAGCGAAGGCCCGGTGGGCCTGACCCTGCGCTGAGAGCGTCAGACGATCACTGGCTCGGTCTCCAGCCGTATGCCGAAGCGGCCGTAGACGCTTTCCTGGATCGCGCGCGAGAGTGTCATCACCTCGGAGCCGATCGCGTCGCCACGGTTGACCAGCACCAGCGCCTGTTTCTCGTAGACACCGGCCTGCCCCACGGTCTTGCCCTTCCATCCGCAGGCGTCGATCATCCAGCCCGCGGCCAGCTTCACGCTGCCATCGGGCATCGGGTAGTGCACGATTTCCGCGTCGCGGCCGATGATGTCGCGGCACTGCTCGGGCGTCACCACCGGGTTCTTGAAGAAGCTGCCGGCATTGCCGAGCTGCGCCGGGTCGGGCAGCTTGGCGCGGCGGATCGCGATCACCCACTCGGCCACCTGCTGCGCGTTCGGTTGGGCGTGCGGATTGGCGGATCGCCATTCGGCCAGCTTACGCTCCAGTTCCAGGTAGCCCAGCGCGGGCTGCCACGGGCGCGGAAGCCGAAATCGCACGCGGGTGATGACCACCTGCCCGGCCAGCGCTTGCTTGAACACGCTGTCGCGGTAGCCGAAGGCGCACTGCTGCGGGCCCAGCGTGACCGTGTCGCCAGTGCGCAGATCCACCGCGTCCAGCGACTCGAAGCGGTCCTGCAGCTCGACGCCGTAGGCACCGATGTTCTGCACCGGAGACGCGCCCACGGTGCCGGGAATCAACGCCAGGTTTTCGAGCCCGGGGTAGCCCTGCGCCAGCGTCCACATCACCAGCCCATGCCAGGACTCGCCCGCACCCGCCTCGACGATCCACGCATCGGTGCGCGCCTGCAACAGCCGCAGGCCGGGCACCTCGACCTTCAGCACCACCTGCGGCATGTCGCGCGTCAGGATGATGTTGCTGCCGCCACCCAGAACGAACTTCGGGGCCGGCCCCAGCGTGGGATGATGGACCACGCTGCGCACATCGGCGTCGCTCGCGATTCGCACCAGGGTCTGGGCCACGGCCGGCAGACCGAAGGTGTTGTAGGTGCGAAGGCCGACGCCCGACTCGATGTGCATGGCAGAATTTTCAACGATAGACCGTCGCCACTGCGGCAACGCCCCCACGAAAGACCGCCTGCCATGCCCAGCTTTGACACCGTGCTCGAACCCAATCTCGTCGAAGTGCGCAACGCCGTCGACCAGGCCAGCAAGGAAATCGGCACCCGCTTCGACTTCAAGGGCTCGTCCTCGAAGGTCGAGTTGAAGGACAAGGAGCTGACGGTCTGGGCCGACAGCGATTTCCAGATCGGCCAGGTGATGGACATCGTGCTGGCCAAGCTGGCCAAGCGCAGTGTCGACGTGCGTTATCTGGACCGCAGTGCCAAGATCGAGAAGATCGGTGGCGACAAGGTCAAGCAGCTGATCGTCATCAAGAACGGCATCGACAGCGAGACCGCCAAGAAGCTGCAGACCGCCGTCAAGCAGAGCAAGCTGAAAGTGCAGGCCGCGATCCAGGGCGACACGGTGCGCGTCACCGGCGCCAAGCGCGACGACCTGCAGGCCGCGATGGCGCTGATCCGCAAGGACCTGCCCGAGGTGCCACTGTCGTTCAACAACTTCCGCGACTGAGCGTGAGGGCGCGTTTCGCGACCCGGTTCTGCCTGTCGGCGCTGATCAGCGCCAGTTTCGCTGCCGCCGCATATGCTCAAAGCGTGTCCTACAGCGGCAGCATGGGCGAGCGGGCCTTGTTGGTGATCGACGGCACGCCGCGCACGCTGGCCGTCGGCGCGACGCAGGGTGGCGTCCGGCTGGTCAGCGTCGACGCGAATGCGGCCGTGGTCGAGGTCAAGGGCCGCAGGCAAACGCTGTCACTCGGCGGGTCGCCGGTCAGCCTGAGGGGCACCAACAGCGCAGGGGGCGGCACGCAGATCGTGTTGACGGCCGGATCGGGGGGCCACTTCGTGACGGGCGGCAGCATCAACGGCCGGGCGGTCGAATTCGTCGTCGACACCGGGGCCACCACAGTCTCGATGGGCGAGGCCGACGCCGACCGCATCGGCCTGAAATACAAGAGCAACCCGCGCTACATGGTGGGCACCGCCAATGGCACCGTGCCAGTCTACAAGGCGTCGCTGGACGTGGTGCGGGTGGGTGATGTGCAGGTCTACAACGTCGAGGCGGCGGTGCTGCCACAGGCGATGCCCTTCATCCTGCTGGGCAACAGCTTCCTGACCCGCTTCCAGATGAAGCGCGAGAACGATCGACTGACCCTGGACAAGCGGTGAAGCTCTCGCAGGTGCTGTACACGCAAGGCTTCGGCGCACGGCGCGAGTGCGAGGGCCTGATCGTCTCCGGCTTCGTTCGCATCGCAGGCGAGGTGCACGACGACCCGTTCGAGGAGGTCGATCCGCACGGCCTGCAGTTCAGCGTGCGCGGCGAGAGCTGGCCGTTTCGCGAGAAGGCGCTGATCGTGTTGAACAAGCCCGCGGGCCACGAGTGTTCGCAAAAGCCGAAGCACCACCCGAGCGTCTACAGCCTGCTGCCGCCCCCGTTGCGCCGCCGTGACGTGCAGGCCGTGGGCCGGCTCGACGAAGACACCACCGGCCTGCTGCTGCTGACCGACGATGGCGGCCTGATCCACCGTTGGACCTCGCCCAAGCACCATGTGCCCAAGGTCTACGAGATCGGCTGCAAACACCCGGTGAGCGCTGAACAGGTTCAGCAATTGCTGCACGGCGTGACCTTGCTGGACGATCCGGTGCCGGTGCGCGCGGCCGCAGCAGAGGCAACAGGTCTCTTTGCGGGTCCGCAGCCAGACGGCGCCGGCGAACTTCACGGCCTGCGCATGACCCTCACCGAAGGCAAGTACCACCAGGTCAAGCGCATGGTCGCCGCGGTGGGCAACCGCGTCGAGGCGCTGCACCGCAGCCGCTACGGCGCGCTGACGCTCCCGGCTGATCTGGCGCCGGGGCAATGGCGCTGGCTGGACGGGCCGCAGGTGATCACACCGCCCGCCGCGCCGCAATAATCCTCACATGCTTGTTTTTCGCGGGTTTCACCATCCCGGTGTCGCACCAGCCTGCGCGCTGACGATCGGCAATTTCGACGGCGTGCACCGCGGGCATCAGGCCATGCTGGCGCTGCTGCGCAACGAAGCCCAGCATCGCGGCTTGCCGAGCTGCGTGCTGACCTTCGAACCCCATCCACGCGACCACTTCGCTGCGCGCAGCGGGCACCCCGATCGTGCCCCGGCCCGCGTCTCGACGCTGCGTGACAAGCTCAGCGAACTGGAGCGCTGTGGCGTCGACCAGACCATCGTGGTGCCGTTCAACGATGGCTTTGCTGCGCAGTCACCACAGGCCTTCATCGACGAGGTGCTGGTTCGCGGTCTGCGCGCCCGCTATGTGCTGGTGGGTGACGACTTCTGTTTCGGGGCCCGACGTGCCGGCGACTACGCGATGCTGGACGCGGCCGGCCAGGCCCTGGGCTTCGACGTGGCGCGCATGCTCAGCTACGAGGTGCGCGGACTGAGGGTGTCGAGCTCGGCAGTGCGGGACGCGCTGGCCGCTGGCGACATGGAGCGCGCCCGCGCGCTGCTGGGTCGCCCTTACAGCATCAGCGGCCACGTGGTGCATGGCCGCAAGCTCGGTCGCGACCTCGGCTTTCGCACGCTGAACCTGCGCTTTCCGCACGCGCATCCGGCGGCGATGGGCATCTTCGTCGTGCAGGTGCACGGGCTCACGGCCGATCCCCGACCGGTCGGCGGCGTGGCCAGCCTGGGTGTGCGGCCCACGGTCGAGGATGCCGGCCGCGTGCTGCTGGAAACCCACTGCTTCGATTGGCCCGAATCGCTGGGGCCTGAAGACGGCTACGGTCGCTGCATCCGCGTCGAGCTGTTGCACAAGCTGCACGATGAGCGACGTTACGAATCGATGGAGGCCTTGCGGGCGGGCATCGCGCAAGACGAAGTTGAAGCGCGTGCCTGGCTGGCACAACGGGCGCGCGGCAGCCGCTGAAACGCCGCCTCAGCCCTGCCCCACCGGCCGCAGCCGGCTCATGGCCACCGACGCCGCGGCGGTTCGGGTTTCGACCCCTAGCTTCACGTAGACGCGCTCCAGATGCTTCTTTACCGTCGCCGGGCTGGAGCCGAGGATGTCGCCGATGTCGCGGTTGGTCTTGCCCTTGGCCAGCCAGTACAGCACCTCGGCTTCGCGGGTGGTCAGCTTGAAGGCCGCGCCCAGCGCGTCGATCACGGCCTGATCCGAGCTTTCGCGCATCACGATCAGCCATTCGTCGTCGCCTGTCTGTTCGTGCAACGCCAGGATCAGGCGGCGGTTCTGCCGCGCCAACGTGAGCGGCTCGCCGGGCATGGCGCCGGCCACCGCGCGGCGCGCCAGCTCGTCGCGCACCCAGGCCAGTACCGCGGCGTCGAGCTCGCCGCCATCGAAATGCTGCATCAGCAGTTCGCGCGCCAGCGGTGTCTTCCAGACGATCCTGCCGTCGGCCGCCCGCACCACCAGCGTCGCGTGGCCGAACGCATCGAGCGCGTTGCGCGCCTGCCGGGCCTGCCGTGCACCCTGCACATGCACCGCCATGCGCGCCAGCACTTCCTTGGCGCGGATCGGCTTGGTGACGTAATCGACGCCACCCGCCTGAAAGGCCTGCACCACGTGCTCGGTGTCGGTGAGCCCGGTCATGAAGACGATCGGGATGTGCGCGGTGTCGGGCCGCGCCTTCAGCCGCCGCGCCACCTCGAAGCCGTCGAGGCCGGGCATCACCGCGTCGAGCAGCACGATGTCGGGCAGCGCCTGCGCCGCGCGCTGGATGGCCGCCTCGCCGTTGGTGGCCACCAGCACCGTGTAGCCCGATTCGTCGAGCGCGTCGTGCAGTACCGACAGGTTGTCGGGCACGTCATCGACGATCAGCACCACGTCGGCGATGCCGCGGTTCAGCGGATTCAGTGCGTCAGGCAGCATCCTGGGCCTTGCGGATCACGCCGGTCATCGCGTCAAGCTGGAACTGCTGCGCGAGCTGCCGCATGTGGTGGACAAACGGTGCAGTGCCCGGGTCGTTGGCCGCGATCTCGTCGAGTTGCTTGACGATGCCGCGGAAGTAGCCGAGCTCGATCATTTCCTGCAGGCTGCGCAAGCGCTCCGGCGAAGGCAGCACCATGGGTTCGACAACCGTGGCAGCAGGCGCCGTGAGCCCGCCTGAGACAGCGCGTTGCGGTACCTCCAACCATTGCAGCGCCAGCACGCGACCCAGCCAGTCGAGCAGCTCCGACTTGCGCACCGGCTTCAGGATGAAGTCCTCGGCAGGGATGCCCACGATGTTGTCGGTGCCCTTCTCGAACGCGTTGGCCGACACGATCGCGATCGGCGCGTCGCTCAGCTGTTCGGCGCGAATGCGGCGGATGGTTTCCCAGCCATCGATGCCCGGCATCGCCAGGTCCATCAGGATCGCGTCGGGACTGAAATCGCGCAGGCGTTCCAGGCACTCCGCGCCCGAGGCAGCCTGCCGCAGCTCGAAGCCCAGGGGCTCCAGCACGTTGCGCAGCAGCTCGCGGTCGATCTCTTCGTTGTCGACCACCAGCAGCCGGCGCCGCACGCCCGTGTAGCCGATGCGCTGGGTGCGCGGCAGGTCGATGCCGTCGACCGCCTCGGCGCGCACCTCCGGCAGGAACAATCGGATGCGGAACACCGTGCCCGTGCGCGGCACCGGGCCGGCCACGCTGCCCACCGTCATCTCACCGCCCATCACGTCGGTCAGCATCTTGCTGATGGTCAGACCGAGCCCGGTGCTGCCGACCGAGGCGCCCGAGGCGCCACCGCCGATGGCCGAGCCGCGGGCAAACGGCTCGAAGATCTGCCCCAGTTCATCAGGCGCGATGCCCGGGCCGGTGTCCTCGATCTCGAACAGCGCCATCTGGCGCGAATGACTGACCCGGAAGACCACGTGCCCCTGCGAGGTGAACTTCACCGCATTGCCCAGCACGTTGATCAGGATCTGGCGCAGGCGCTTCTCGTCGGTGCGCACCAGCTCGGGCACGCTGTCGGCCACCGCATGCCGAAATTCGATGCCCTTGCCGGCTGCCTGCAGCGCGAACAGACTGGTCATCTCGCTCAGGCAATCGCGCAGCCGCATCGGCTTGACCTCAAGCGCGAAGCGGCCGCTTTCGATGCGTGCGATGTCCAGCGTGCCCTCGATCAGCGACAGCAGGTGATCCCCGCCGCGGCGGATCACACTGACCGCCTGCTTGCGGTGCGCCGGGATTGAGTCGTCTTCGTCCAGCAACTGCGCGTAGCCGATGATGCTGTTGAGCGGCGTACGCAGCTCGTGGCTGATGGTGGTGATGTAGCGGCTCTTGGCCTGGTTGGCGGTGTCGGCCAGCCGCTTGGCCTCTTGCAGCGCCTCGTCGGTGCGGCGGTGCGAGGCGATCTCCTCGCGCAGCACCTCGGTCTGCTCGTTCAGCGCATGCGTCTGGCGGTTGCTTTCCTCCTGCGCGACCTGGCGGCTCTGGTGCGTGAGCACCAGCCACCATCCGACGATGGCCGTCACCACGATCAGCCCGGCGTAGGCCTTGACGAAACCCATCGCCAGCGCACTGGCCAGTTTTGCGTCCGGTGTGTCGAAGGTGCTCAGCTGCTGGCGATAGATCATCCAGAACAGCAGCGCCAGCAGCGGCGCGATGGCCGACATCAGCAGCAGATAGCGCCCGAGCTCGGTGTCGAGCCGCGCCCACACGCCGCTGGGCAACAGCTGGCGACCGACTGCCTGCCACTGCGCCGACCAGTTCGCCTGCGGTTTGCACATGTCGTTGCATCGCGCATCGAGCGAGCAGCACAGCGAGCAGATCGAGCCGAGGTAGGCCGGGCAGTAGGCCATGTCCTCGCCCTCGTAGTCGCGTTCGCAGACCGTGCATTTGGTGAGCCCCCCAGTCGCTGCGCTCCTGCCCCCGGGGGGCGCCGCCTGGTGGACCGGCGTAGCCGGATCCACGGGCGTGGCTTGATTCGATACGCGTGGGTTGCGGGCGTGAAGGTCTCTCGCCAGGTAGTACTTGCCTTGGGTGTACCAGGCGATCAGCGGGGCCGTGACGAAGGCGGTGACCAGTGCAATCGCCGCCGAGAACGCCTCGGCCATCGGGCCCATCAGCCCGAGGTAGGCGGCGATCGACAGCACCGAGGCGAGGCCCATCGCGCCGACACCAACCGGGTTGATGTCGTACAGGTGTGCGCGCTTGAACTCGATGCCTTTCGGACTCCAGCCCATCGGCTTGTTGATGACCAGGTCGGCCACCACCGCCATGATCCAGCTGATCGCGATGTTCGAGTACAGGCCCAGCACCTGGCCCAGCGCCTGGAACACATTGAGCTCCATCAGCATCAGCGCGATCACGGTGTTGAACACCATCCACACCACCCGCCCCGGGTGGCTGTGCGTGAGCCGCGCGAAGAAGTTCGACCACGCGAGCGAGCCCGCATAAGCGTTGGTCACATTGATCTTCAGCTGTGACACGACCACCAGCAGCGCGGTGGCGGCGATCGCCCAGGTCTGCGGGTGGAACACCTGGTTTGCGAACACGCTTTCATACGCCACCAGGTACATCTGGTTCGGGTCCACCGCGCGCTCCACCGGCACCGCGTGGCTGATGGCCAGGTATGCCAGCAGCGCACCGCCCAGCATCTTCAGCACGCCGGGCACCACCCAGCCCGGCCCGCCGATCAGCAGGCCGGCCCACCAGCGGCGGCGGTTGGCGGCGGTGCGTTCCGGCATGAAGCGCAGGTAGTCGGCCTGCTCGCCCATCTGCGTGATCAGCGCGATGCCCACCGTCATCGCGGCGCCGAACAGCGCCAGGTCGAAATGGCCGCCCTGCCCGTCGGCACCGGCATAGCGCGACAGGTCGTCGATCAGATGCGGGTTGCGGTGGAACACATAGACGTAGGGCACGATCATCAGCACCAGCCACAGCGGCTGTGTCCACACCTGCAGCCGGCTGATGACGGTGACGCCGTGTGTCACCAACGGGATCACCGCCAGCGCGCAGACCAGGTAGCCCCAGGCCGGCGGGATGTCGAAAGCCAGCTCGAGCGCGTAAGCCATGATGGCTGCTTCGAGCGCGAAGAAGATGAAGGTGAAGCTCGCGTAGATCAGCGAGGTGACGGTGGAGCCGATGTAGCCAAAGCCGGCGCCGCGCGTCAGCAGGTCCATGTCGACGCCATAGCGCGCGGCGTAATGGCTGATCGGCAGCCCGGCCAGAAAAATGATCAGCCCGGTGGCCAGGATGGCCCAGAACGCGTTGACGAAACCGTACTCGACCAGCAGCGTCGCGCCCACCGCCTCGAGCACCAGGAACGACGAGGCGCCGAAGGCGGTGTTCGCCACCCGCAGCTCCGACCACTTGCGAAAGCTGCGCGGCGTGAAGCGCAGCGCGTAGTCCTCCATCGTCTCGCGCGCGACCCAGCTGTTGTAGTCGCGGCGCACCTTGACGACGCGCTGCACCGCTTCGCTGCGGGCACGGCCCGGCTGCGGCACGATCGCCGGACCCAGCGGAGGCAATGGTGCGACGGGATGTGCAGCGGGGGTGTCAGCGGTTGCCATGCGTCATTCTGTAGGCAAGCCCTGGGCCAGCCCGCCGAGGCAAGGGCAACCCACGCCCGGCAACTCGCCAGTCAGGCCACCACGGTGATGACCTGACTCGAACCAAGCAGCGGCCATGAACCCCAGGGGAGTCACTTGCGCAGCAAGCGCAGCCCGTTCGCCACCACCAGCAGGCTCGCACCCATGTCGGCAAACACCGCCATCCACATCGATGCGTTGCCGAAGACCGCCAGCACGAGGAACACGGCCTTGATGCCGAGCGCCAGTGAGATGTTCTGCCACAGCACGGCGTGCGTCGCCTTGGACAAATGGACGGCCTCGGCAATGCGGCGCAGGTCGTCGTTCATCACCACCACGTCGGCCGCTTCCATGGCGGTGTCGGTGCCCGCTGCACCCATCGCCACGCCGATATCGGCCTGCGCCAGCGCGGGAGCGTCGTTGATGCCGTCGCCGGTCATCGCTGTCGGACCGAACTGCGCCTGCAGCGCCTTGATGGCCGACAACTTGTCTTCGGGAAGCAGGTTGCCGCGTGCCTCATCGATGCCTGCTTCACGCGCGATGACGCCGGCCGTGGCCTGGTTGTCGCCGGTCAACATCACCGGGCGAATGCCGAGTGCCTTCAGTGATGCCACCGCGTCTCGTGACGACGGCTTGATGGTGTCGGCGACCGCGTAGAGCGCCAGCACGCCGCTGGGCGAGGCCAACAAGGTCACGGTGCGACCGGCTTCCTCATGGGCCTTGATCGTGGCTTCGATCGCGGGCGAACATAGAGCGCGCTCTTCAATGAGGCGGTGATTGCCCAGCACGTAACTGATGCCATCGATGTCGCCCTGTACCCCGCGGCCAGCCAGAGCCTGGAACCCGCTGACCTGCTTCATCGATGGGGCCAACCCCTGCGCGATCGCCCGCGACACCGGATGATCCGACTCCGCCGCCAGTGCAGCGGCGACCGCCTGAGCGAGGGTGACATCGGTGGCCGGTGCCACCACCTCAGACGCCACCAGCTTCGGCTTGCCTTCGGTGATCGTGCCGGTCTTGTCGAACGCGATCGCTTTCAATTTGCGCGCGCCTTCGAGGTAGATGCCGCCCTTGATGAGGATGCCGCGACGCGCTGCTGCGGCAAGCCCGCTGACCACGGTGACCGGCGTCGAGATCACCAGCGCACAAGGGCATGCAATGACCAGCAGCACCAGCGCCTTGTAGATCGCTTGCAACCACGTCCAGTCAAGCAACAGCGGCCCCAGCAGCGCAACGGCGAGTGCGAGCACGAAGACCCCAGGGGTGTAAATGGCCGCGAAGCGATCGACGAAACCTTGGGTTGGCGCTCGCGTGCCCTGGGCTTGCTCAACCGCGTGGATGATGCGCGCGAGCGTCGAATTGGAGGCTGCAGCGGTGACTTCGAACTCGAAGGTGCCGGTCGCGTTGATGGTGGCGGCGAACACGGGATCGCCGACCACCTTGTCGACCGGGATGCTCTCGCCAGTGACCGGTGCCTGGTCGATGCTCGTGCTGCCGCTGCTGAGGGTGCCGTCCATCGGCACGCGCTCGCCAGGGCGCACGCGCACGACGCTGCCCACGGCCACATCGGCCACCGGCACGTTCTGCCACGACCCGTCGGGCTGGCGGACGGCAGCTTCCTCCGGTGCCATCTGCAGCAGGCCCTTGATGGCGTTGCGCGCGCGATCGACCGCTTTCGCTTCGATCGCCTCGGCAATGGCGTAGAGCACCATCACCATCGCCGCTTCGGGCCACTGACCGATGACGAATGCGCCGGTCACGGCCACGGTCATCAACGCGTTGATGTTGAGCCGCCCGCGCAGCAGCGCGGTCATTCCCTTCTTGTAGACATCGATGCCGGCCAGCCAGATGGCAACCGCTGCCAGCGCCAGCCCGAGGCCTTGCCAGACGCGCGTCTCAGGTGCAAAAAACCCGAGCCCCTCCGCACCGACGGCCAAGGCCAGCGCCAAGCCCAATCGCTTCAAACCACTGCCGTCTGCGGTGTGGGCGTGGTCGTGCTCGTCATCGTGTTCAGCGTCATGCTCGTGTCCCGGCTCGCCGTGCGCCGGGGCAGCCGCCGGCTTCAGCGGTGAGGCGGGTGGCACCGCTTGCGGGTCGAAGCCGGATTTCCGGATGGCAGCCAGCGCCTGCTCGACAGCATCTGGGTCGCCGTCGATGGTGAGAACTCGCTCGCCCAACTGGAAGCCCATCGACCGGATGCCAGCGATGCCCTCGACGGCCCGGCGAATGTCGGACTCCTCGCTGGCGCAATCCATCGTTGCCAACCTGAAGCGGCTGGGCACCTTGTCGCCTACCGCACCGGGGGTCCCTGATTTCAATGACATGGCACAAGCCTCCGGAGCAACCCCAACGTGCGCTTGGACGACGGGGCGTTCATGTCGCCTCCAACGGTGGGGAGCGTCCGACCGTTGGGGTCATCGCACCGCAGTCAGCGCGGCCGTCCAGTTCGTCGCGCCAATGCGCCAGTCGGTACAGCAGCGGCAACACCAGCAGCGTCAAGGCAGTCGACGACAGGATGCCGCCGATCACCACGGTGGCCAGCGGGCGCTGCACTTCGGCGCCGGTGCCCGTGGCCAGCGCCATCGGGATGAAGCCGAGCGAGGCCACCAGCGCGGTCATCAGCACCGGCCGCAGCCGGGTCAGCGCGCCTTGGTGGATGGCACGGTCCAGTGGCAGGCCTTCCTCGCGCAGCGAGCGGATGTACGAAATCATCACCAGGCCATTCAGCACCGCCACACCCGACAGCGCAATGAAGCCGACGCCGGCCGAGATCGACAGCGGGATGTCACGCGCCCACAGCGCCACGATGCCGCCCGTGAGCGCGAACGGCACGCCGGTGAACACCAGCAGGCCATCCTTCACGTTGCCGAACATCGCGAACAGCAGCACGAACACCAGCAGCAGCGCCACCGGCACGACGATCTGCAGGCGCTGGGTGGCCGATTGCAGTTGCTCGAAGGTGCCGCCCCACGTGGTCCAGTAGCCGGCAGGCACCTGGACTTGTGCTTCCAGCTTGGCCTGCGCTTCGGCAACGAACGAACCGATGTCTCGGCCGCGCACATTGGCGGTCACCACGACGCTGCGCTTGCCGTTTTCGCGGCTGATCTGGTTCGGGCCGGGCGCGATGGCCAGCGTGGCCACATCGCCCAGCTGAACATAGGCAGCACGCGGCGAGCCTTCGGCGGCCGGCAGACGGATCGGGATGCGCTTGATGGCCTCCAAGTCGCCGCGCGCCGCATCCGGCAAGCGCACCAGGATGTCGAAGCGCCGGTCGCCCTGGAACACCAGCCCGGCCTCGCGGCCGCCGACGGCGATCGACAGCGCGTCCTGCACGTCGCTCACGTTGAGCCCCAGCCGCGACGCCTTGGCGCGGTCGACGTCGAGCGTCAGCATCGGCAGGCCGGTGGTCTGCTCGACCTTCACATCGGCCGCGCCGGGTATGCCTTCGAGCACCTCCGCAATCTCGACGGCCGTCGGGTTCATCACGTCCATGTCGTCGCCGAACACCTTCACCGCCACATCGCTGCGCACGCCGGAGATCAGTTCGTTGAAGCGCATCTGGATCGGCTGCGTGAACTCGTAGTTGTTGCCGGGAATCTTCATCACCGCCGCCTGTAACTCGGTGACCAGATCGGCCTTGGAACGGCTCGGATCGGGCCACTGTGACAATGGCTTCAACATCACGAAGTTATCGGCCACGTTCGGCGGCATCGGGTCGGTCGCGATCTCGGCGGTGCCGATCTTGGCGAAGATCCGGTCGACCTCGGGGAAGCCCTTCACCACCCGTTCGAGTTCGTTTTGCATGTCGATCGCCTGCGTCAGGCTGGTGCCCGGAATGCGCAGCGCATGCAGCGCCACGTCGCCCTCGTTCAGGCTGGGAATGAACTCGCTCCCCATGCGCGTGAGCAGCAGGCCGCTCAGGATCACCGACACGGCCGCCACCGTCAGCACCAGCGGCTTGTTCGACATCGCCCACCCCAGCATCGGCGCGTAGCCGCGCTGGGCCCAGCGCATCAGCACGTTCTCCTTCTCGCTGACTTTGTGGCCGATGAACAGCGCCACCGCCGCCGGGATGAAGGTGACCGACAAGATCATCGCACCGAGCAGCGCGGCGACCACGGTGAACGCCATCGGGTGAAACATCTTGCCCTCGACGCCGGTCAGCGCAAAGATCGGCAGGTAGACCACCATGATGATCAGCTGGCCGTAGAGCAGCGGTCGGCGGGCCTCTTTCGATGCCTTGAAGACTTCGTGAAAGCGCTCGGTGCGCGTCAGCGGGCGGCCCGCGGCGTGTTGTGCGTGGGTCAGGCGCCGCACGCAGTTTTCGACGATGACCACGGCCCCGTCAATGATGATGCCGAAGTCGAGCGCGCCGAGGCTCATCAGGTTGGCGCTGACCTTGTTGGTCACCATGCCGGTGAAGGTGAACAGCATCGCCAGCGGAATCACCATCGCGGTGATCACGGCGGCGCGGATATTGCCGAGGAACAGAAACAGGATCGCGATGACCAGCAGCGCGCCCTCAAGCAGGTTTTTCCTGACGGTGGCGATCGCCTTGTCCACCAGCACCGTGCGGTCGTAGACAGTCTGCGCGACCACACCGGCGGGCAGACTCTTGTTGATTTCCTTCATGCGCTGATCGACCGCCTGCGAGACCGTGCGGCTGTTCTCGCCCAGCAGCATGAACACCGTGCCCAGCACCACCTCGCGGCCGTTTTCGGTGGCCGCGCCGGTGCGCAGCTCCTTGCCCATCATCACTTCGGCCACATCGCCCACACGCAGCGGCACGCCCTGCGGTGCACCGATCACGATGTTGGCGATGTCGTCGATGCCACTCACCTGCCCCGGCGCGCGGATCAGCACCTGCTCGCCGCTGCGCTCGATGTAGCCTGCGCCCACGCTGGCGTTGTTGCGCTCCAGCGCTGCCACCAGGTCGCCGAGCGACAGGCCATGCGCCATCAGGCGGCTGGTGTCGGGCGCGACCTGGAACTCCTTCGCGTTGCCTCCGATCGTGTTGATCTCGGTCACGCCCGGCACGCTGCGCAACTGCGGCTTGATGATCCAGTCCTGGATCTCGCGCAGATCGGTCGGCGTGTACGGCGTGCCGTCGGGCTTGAGCGCGCCGGGCTGGCTGTCCACTGTCCACATGTAGATCTCCCCCAGGCCCGAGGCGATCGGCCCCATCGCGGGCGCGATGCCCGGTGGCAGCTTGTCCTTTGCCTCCTGGATGCGTTCGTTGACCAGCTGGCGCGCGAAGTAGATGTCGGTGCCGTCCTTGAAGATCACCGTCACCTGCGACAGGCCGTAGCGCGAGATCGAGCGGGTTGCTTCCAGGCCGGGCAGCCCGGCCATGGCCGTTTCCACCGGGAAGGTGATCCGCTGCTCAGATTCCAGCGGCGAATAGCCCGATGCGGCGGTGTTGATCTGCACCTGCACATTGGTGATGTCGGGCACCGCGTCGATCGGCAGGCGCTGAACGTTGTAGAGGCCGAGTGCCGCCATGCCCAGCACCATCAGCAGTACCAGCCAGCGTTGTTCGATGGCGAATTGAATCAGTCTGTCAAACATCGCGTGCTCCGATTCGGTGGTGCTCAGTGGTCATGGCTCGCCCCGGCCTTGCCGATGTCGGCCTTGATGAGGTAGCTGTTCTTGGCGGCGTAGCGCTCGCCCGGCTCCAAGCCACCGAGCACCTCGACCATCCGCCCGTCGCTGCGGCCGAGCTGGACAGGCCGCGCCTCGAACTGATCGCCGTAGCGGCCGAACACGACCGTTTCCTCGCGCAGCGTTTGCACCCCGTCGGCGGAGATCGCCAAGGGCACGTCCACCTCCTCGGCCGTCAATTCGACATTCACCGGCAGACCCGGTCGCCACAGGCCTTGCGGGTTGGGCAGCACCACGCGGGCGATGGCCGCACGTGTCTGCTCGCCCACCAGGCTGCCCACATACGACAGCGTGCCGCTGGCCTGCGCGTCGAACGAACTCGCCTTGACGCGAGCAGGCTGTCCGACCTTCACCGCATTCAAGTCTTTCACGTAGACCGTCATGTCGACCCACACCGTGGACAGGTCGGCGACGACGAAGATGTTGGCGTCTTCCTTCACCACTTCGCCCACCGAGATCTGCTTGTCGGTGATGACGCCGTCGATCGGCGCGCGAATGTCATGGCGTGTCAGGTTGCCCGTTGACGACGCCACCGCACCGAGCGAGGCCAGCTTCTGCCGCGCCGACTGTTCTGCGATCTCGGCCTCCTGCAACGCCACGCGAGCTTGGAGATAGTCTTGCTCGGCGGAAATCTTGCCTTCCCACAGCGACTTCTCACGCTCGAAGGTCGTGCGGGCCAGCCCCAACCGCTTTTGCGCGCCGAGCCAGTCGCTGCGCTGGTCGGCCAACGATTGACTGGACAGCACCGCAAGCACCTGGCCGCGCCGCACCCTGTCACCCGCGTTCACCGACACCGACTCCACCAGCCCGCTGAGCCGGGGCACCACGTGCACCGTGCGGTCTTCGTTGAGACGAACCTCGCCCTGCAACGGCAAGGTGGACTTGATGCGTGCCGGTCCGGCCGTGGCCACTTCGAGGCCATTGCTCTTGATCTGGATGTCGCTCATGCTGACGCGGGCTTCGACCTGTTCATAGCTGAACTGGTGTGCCTTGCCATCGGAGGTGGCCGCGATCGTCACCGCAAAGGAATGCGGCTCTTCGACCACGCCGTTGCCCTTGAGGTAATCGCCTTCCTTGGCAAAAGCGAACACCTGTGGCGGGCGACCGAGACGCTGCACGCTCACGGTGAGCTGACTGGTTGCCGGATCGGTGGGCTTGCCGTCCTGGTAGGTGTAGGCGCGAAACTGCGGCTCGACGCCAGTCTCGAAAATCGTGAGTTCGAGCCCGTAGCCGCCTTCGGTGAACAGCCGACCACCATGCGGGCCCTTGGCGGGTTCGGAAGAGTCGGCACCATCGGCTTTTTCATCGTGGTGCGACTCGTCAGCGTGCGCTCCATGGCCATGCTCATCGCCAGCCGGTGACGATTGCTTGCTGCCCAGGATGGCGATGCCGAGGACCACCGCGACGATCAGCACGACGCCGATCGGCAGCAGTCGCTTCCACGCCGGTGCAGGGAAATGGGATTCAGTTGTCATGGTTCACTCCTTGGACGAGGTCGATGACAGCGCGGCAGTGCTTTCGCCATCGCCCAGCAATCGATCGACCTCGACGGCGGCGCGCAGCGCATCGCCGCGAGCACGCAAATGGTTGGCTTGGGCCTGGAACAGCGTGCGCTGCGCGTCGAGGACGTCGAGAAAGTTGAACTTGCCCAACTCGAACCCCTTCGTGGCTGCGTCATAGGCGCTTTGCGCGCCTGGCAACACGGTGTCGCGCAGCATCGTCACCTCGGCGCTCGCCGCGGCCAGCCGGCTGGCGCCTTGCAGCACCGAGGTACGCAATGCGATCTCTGCGGCGAGCAACTCGTCACGGGCCTTGTCTTCGCGCCTCAGTGCCTCCAACAGGTTGCCCTGGTTGCGATCGAACACCGGAAGCGGCATCGACAAGCCCATCACGGCTTGCGTGAGGCGCAATTCCGCATCCCGTTTGACGCCGACGCTCACGGTCAGATCGGGTGTCTGCTGGGCACGCGCCAGTTCGCTGATGGCTTGGCGGCGCTGCACTTCGAGACGGGCACGGGCCAGTGCGGGCGAGGCCTCCAATCGTCGGGCGAGCGTGTCTGCGGTGGGCACCACAGGCGGCTCTGCGCTTGCCGTGAGACGAACGGTAGGCCCGAAGTCGGGCGTGGTGCTGCCCCAACTTGCCGCCAATCGCAGGCGAGACAGCGTGAGTTCGGCGTCGGCTTGCGCCGCGTCCAGCCTGGCACCGGCTTCGGCCGTCAGCGCCTTCGTTTCCTCGACCGGTGAAATCTTGCCAGCCTGCACCCGCTTGCCAGCCACCTCGCTGGCTCGCCGCGCCAGATCGACCGCGCCTCGACTCAGCGCCAGGCGCTCCTGCGCCAGCAGCACCTCGTAGAAGCTGGCTGCCACTGCCGCCTGGACATCGGCGCGCTTGGCCGCCAGTTCGGCAGCAGCGATGTCCCGGGCCCGCTCGGCAGCGACGATGCGTGCCGCGCGCTGGTTGCCCAGTTCCAGTGCCTGGTTGACCTGGACCGTCGTCGTGCGGGTCGAGCGCCGGGTGTCTTCGAGCAGGAACGACAGTTCCGGGTTAGGTCGCGCAGCGCCCTGAAGCACGGGGCCTTCCGCCGCTTCGACCTCCCGGCTCAGCACGGCCAGTTCCGCATTCGATGACATCGCCCGCGCGAGCGCCTGCGGCAAGGTCAGCGGGGGGCCAGGGACGGGCTCAGGGCTTTGAGCCCATGAGGGGGAGAGAGTACAGAAACCGAGCGCGAGTGATGAACCCCAACGGGTCAGGTCACGCCACGCTCGGCAACAGGCAAGCCGGTGCATCGAAATCTCCTTGCTGTGGGTTCGCGTGCGGCTGCACACGAGACGGAACAACGCAAAAGGATTCGACGCGGCGTCGGGCCGCTCGGGATCAGCGCTTCAGGTTGGAAGTGATCGCCACGCCGAATCAGGCGTGGCTGATCCACTGAGGGCGTTCGGGCGGCGACAGGGCGGGGGCTTGCCGCACCGCCTCGGCTTGGCATGCCGGCGGCTCAGCAGCCGCGAACATCGGCCAGACCAACGGCGACATCAGCATCGCCGTGACAACGCCATGGCAATGAGTGGCATCGTTGTCCAGCCCGCTGCCGGCGTTGTCACTCGTGTGCTTCGTGTCGGCCGACGCACCGTGGTGGTGGCCATTGTGGTGACCGAAATGCGTCTGGTGCGTGCCGGCCACGTGTCCGCAGTAGGCGGCCGCAGCCGCCCACACCGATTGCAGGGGCAGCACAGCGAGCAACAGCGTGATCAGGAAACGTCGCACAAATTCACTGTAACAGCGGATGGCGCCTCGTCGCGGCATGCGGGGTTGATGCGGGACAGGCAAGCGCCAAGTCATGTTCATGTGTCGTTGTGGAACTCCCGTTGGAGACGGGCACCCTGTACGACGCCAGCGCATCAACGAATGCGCTGCTGACCGGACGAACATCGAGCGCAGCAACGCAACTGGAGCGGCTCCCGACGTTCGTTATTCCCTGCCTTGATCAGGCCTTCGCGCTCGGACGTTCGCCAACTTCCTTCCACCAGCGCTGCAAGTTCTTGCAATCGTCAGGCATCGTGACCGACACCCAGCCGGCGAACTCGATGCTGCAGTACAGCGTGCAATCGGCCTGCGTGAACACGTCGGCAGCGATGAATCGGCTGGTGCCCAGCTGCGCATCGAACTTCCGGAAGAATCTCTCCAGGCCCGCACGGCCCCGCTCGACCAGTTGAGGCAGCTGCGGCACGGGTTCGGCGTAGCCCGCCAAGCCGCGGTCCTTGAAGTACGGGTTGCTGTTGCGGAACATCTCGGCGACGGCTGTCATGCCCTGATCGAAAGCGCGGCGATCCCACATGTCGACGATGGCGCGTTCGTAGGGATCACGGCCCAGCATCGGCGGGTTCGGGTACAGCTCTTCGAGGTATCGGCAGATCGAGAACGACTCGCCGATCTGGCGGCCGTCGTCGAGTTCGAGCATCGGCACCATCGCCTGCGGGTACTTGGCCTTGTATTCGGGCGTCAGCTCGAACCCGTCGCCGGCAACCTGGATGGTTTCGATCTGCAATCCCTTTTCAACGAGGAACATACGCAGACGCTTGGGATTCGGGGCCGCGGCCCAGTCGTAGAGTTTCATTCGTGGTGTCTCCTGTGGATATCCATGAGTAAGGATGCGGCCCTTCTGCATCCAGAATCCGGGGCCGCGCGTAATTCGGGGGGCGCAGATTCAAGACCGCTGCGCGTAGGTGGAATCACTAGGTTTGGGAACTGATTCAGCAGTGAACGACCCTAGGACATCGGGAGCGAACCGAAATTCACGGGCTTTTTCAATCAACCCCGAGCGATGCTGTTTCGTCTAACCCGGCAATTTTGATCAAAGGAGCAAGCAAGATGGAAATCGAAACGAGTGGAGTTGATCGTCGCAGCGTACTGCAAGGCGGTCTGGGTGGCGCGGTGGCACTGGCAACGGGGCTGGGCGCGACCTCTGCGCAAGCCAAGGAGCT
>NKIN01000019.1 GCA_002255905.1 Burkholderiales bacterium PBB1 | reverse complement strand
ATCCCGGATCTCGATGCGCCGCTCAAAGATGCGCACCAGCACTTTGGAGCCGATGGCCGCAGGGCGTGCGGCGTAGCTGCTGTGATCGACCCGCACGCAGCTGTCGTCGCACACGGTGCGCACGCCTTGCGTGAAGTACTGCATGCCCAGCAGAGGCAAGGGCTTGAGGTGCGCACGTTCGGCCTCGAACATGGCCTGCACCTGTTGGCGCTCGCTGCCGTGAATGCGCTTGGCGGCCCAACTCGTTTCCCAATGCTCCAAGTGCTCGTTCTGGGCCTCGATCGATTCAAAGCGTCTGCCCTTCAAGGCGGTGGCTTGGGTGTGGCCGATGGCGTGCTCCACCGTGCCCTTGCGGTTGGGGTCGCGCACGCGGGCGGGGTCGGCCACCACGCCATAGTGCTCGAGCATGGCTGCATACACCGGGTTGAGTTCAGGCTCGTACAAATCGGGCTTGAGCACGCCCTCTTTGAGGTTGTCCAGCACCACGTACTGGGGGCAACCGCCAAAGTAGCGAAACGCCTGCTCGTGCAGCTGGGCCCACACTTGTTGGCTGGACTTCCAGACCACGCGGCGGAAACTGCGCCGGGAGTGGCGCAGTGTGGCCAAGAACAGGCGCGGCTTCTTGTAGCGATCGGTGCCGGGCACCAAGGTCGGTGCGCCTTCGCCGTAATCGACCTGCATCTCCTCGCCGGGCACAAAGGACAGGCGGTCAAACTGCTCGGGCTCTTTGTGGCGCAATGCCCGAACAAAGCGTTTGACGGAGTTGTAGGCCCCTGAATAGCCGTGGGCATCGACCAGGTCTTGGAAGATGGCGGTGGCGTTGCGGCGAAGGCGAAGTTGGGCCTCAATGAAGACGCGGTGGACTTCGCACAGGCTGGAGGAAGTGGAAACGAGAGCCGGTGGCCAGGGTGGGGGAATTTGAGGGGTCACGGTCTCAGAGCCGGTGGCCACCCCGGGGGAGTTTGAAGGATCTAGCAGCCAGCGGGTGTGGTAGCTGCGGACGGTTTTGCGGTCGATGCCGGTGATGCGGGCAATCTCGCGCTGGGGCGTGTTGCGCTGCAGCAGCGTGATCACCGTGGCGCGTTGGTTGGGTTTCAAGACATTCACTCCTTGGCCTTCCTTCGAGGAAGGCCAGAACATGCGTCCTGCC
>NKIN01000018.1 GCA_002255905.1 Burkholderiales bacterium PBB1 | reverse complement strand
ATCGGTGGCGGTGTAGGTTGCAACCGGCACCGGGCCGGCGTAGTTGGCAGCCGGGGTGAAGGTGTACTCGCCGTTGGCGTTGATGACCAGTGTGCCGACACCCGCGATGGTGGCGGTCTGGCCAGCGTTGAACGTGCCAGGCACGCCAGCAACCGTGAAGCTGCTGACGCTCAGCGTGTCGCCATCGATGTCGACGTCGTTGGTCAGCACATTGCCGCTGACGCTCTGGTTGATCGGTACCGAGTTGCTGTCGTCGATGGCTGCAGGCGCGTCATTCACAGGATCAACCGTGATGGTCAGCGTCGAGACATCGGTGCTGGAGCCATCGGTCAGTGTGTAGGTCGCGACCGGCACTGCGCCGTTGTAGTTCAGGCCAGGGCTGAACGTGTAGCTGCCGTTGCCATTGATGACCAGGGTGCCAACACCAGCGATGGTGGCGGTCTGGCCAGCGTTGAACGTGCCGGCCACACCAGCCACCGTGAAGGTGGTGACCGTGACCGGGCCGTCGACGCTGGAGGTGCCCGTCCGCACCGACCCATTCAGGATCGTGTCTTCGTTGACGGAGACCTTCTCGTCAGCGTCGGTGAAGGCGTCATCGACCGGGTCCACCGTGATGGTCAGCGTCGACGAGTCGGTGCTGGAGCCGTCGGTTGTCGTGTACGAGACGACAGGCACGGCACCGTTGAAGTTGGCTGCTGGCGTGAAGCTGTAATCGCCGTTCGCACCGATCGTGAGCGTGCCCACACCAGCGATGGTGGCAGTCTGGCCAGCGTTGAAGGTGCCAGCCACGCCAGCCACCGTGAAGGTGGTGACGGTGACCGGACCATCCACGCTGGTGGTGCCCGTCAAGACGGAACCATTCAGGGTCGTGTCTTCGTTGACGGAGACCTTCTCGTCAGCATCGGTGAACGCGTCATCCACCGGATCAACGGTGATGGTCAGCGTCGAGCTGTCGGTGCTGGAACCGTCAGTCAGGTTGTAGGTTGCGACCGGAACCGGGCCGTTGTAGTTGGCAACCGGGGTGAACGTATAGCCGCCGTTGGCTTTGATGACCACGGTGCCGACACCAGCGATGGTGGCGGTCTGGCCAGCGGTGAAGGTGCCGGCGACACCGGCCACCGTGAAGGTGGTGACGGTGACAGGGCCGTCGACGCTGGAGGTGCCCGTCAA
>NKIN01000017.1 GCA_002255905.1 Burkholderiales bacterium PBB1 | reverse complement strand
TTAAGCGATGATCTTGGCAACAACGCCAGCGCCAACGGTGCGGCCGCCTTCGCGGATGGCGAAGCGCAAGCCTTCTTCCATCGCAATGGGGTTGATCAACTTCACAGTGATAGACACGTTGTCACCCGGCATCACCATCTCTTTGCCTTCTGGCAATTCGATCGCGCCGGTCACGTCCGTCGTACGGAAGTAGAACTGAGGACGGTAGTTGTTGAAGAAAGGCGTGTGACGGCCACCTTCGTCTTTGGACAAGACATAGATCTCGCCCGTGAAGTGGGTGTGGGGCTTGATCGAGCCGGGCTTGCACAGCACTTGGCCGCGCTCGACGTCTTCGCGCTTGGTGCCGCGCAACAAGATACCAACGTTGTCACCGGCTTGACCTTGGTCGAGCAACTTGCGGAACATCTCAACGCCTGTGCAAGTGGTCTTGACGGTGTCTTTGATACCGACGATTTCGATTTCTTCGCCGACTTTGACGATACCGCGCTCGATACGGCCAGTCACCACGGTGCCGCGACCGGAGATGGAGAACACGTCTTCCACGGGCATCAAGAATGCACCGTCCACTGCGCGGTCAGGCGTAGGGATGTAAGTGTCCAAAGCGTCAGCCAACTTCATGATGGCTTGCTCGCCCAGAGGGCCCTTGTCGCCTTCCAGAGCCAGCTTGGCGGAACCTTGCACGATGGGGGTGTCGTCGCCTGGGAAGTCGTACTTGGACAACAACTCGCGAACTTCCATCTCGACCAGTTCCAACAACTCAGCGTCGTCGACCATGTCGCACTTGTTCAGGAACACGATGATGTAAGGCACGCCCACCTGACGGGCCAACAGGATGTGCTCGCGGGTCTGAGGCATAGGGCCGTCAGCAGCGGAGCAAACCAAAATAGCGCCGTCCATCTGGGCAGCACCGGTGATCATGTTCTTCACATAGTCAGCGTGGCCAGGGCAGTCCACGTGGGCGTAGTGACGGTTTTCTGTTTCGTACTCAACGTGAGCGGTGTTGATCGTGATACCACGAGCCTTCTCTTCGGGAGCCGCGTCAATCTGGTCGTACGCTTTGGCGGCACCGCCGAACTTGGCAGCCAACACGGTGGTGATGGCGGCAGTCAGGGTGGTTTTGCCGTGGTCAACGTGACCGATGGTGCCCACGTTGACGTGGGGTTTGGTCCGTTCGAATTT
>NKIN01000016.1 GCA_002255905.1 Burkholderiales bacterium PBB1 | reverse complement strand
CGCGATCACGCCGGAAGACACCCCCGTCGTCATCAACCTGCTGGGCAATGACACCGACGCTGACGGCGAGCCGCTCACCGTCAGCCAGATCAACGGCCAGCCCGTCACCGTCGGCACCCCGGTCACCTTGCTCGACAACGTCGGCAATACGATCGGCACCGTCACGCTGAACCCGGACCAGACCGTCACGTTTGATCCGGCGCCTGGCTACAACGGCCCGGTTGACTTCACCTACACCGTCACCGACGGCACCTCGTCCGACACCGCCAACGTGCGCATCGTTGTCGACGACGTGAACGACCCGCCGGTTGCACAAGACAACACCATCACCGGCTTCGAAGACAGCCCGGTCACGTTTGATCCGCGCTCCAACGACTCCGACCCGGACGGTGACCCGCTGACCATCACGGCCATCAACGGCCAGCCGATCAGCCCGGGCACCACCATCACCCTGCCCGAGGGCACGGTGAGCATGAACAATGACGGCTCGCTGTCGTTCAGCCCGAACAAGGACTTCAACGGCCCGGTCGCCTTCGACTACACCGTCGACGACGGCCGTGGCGGCACCGACACCGCCACCGTCAACCTGCAGATCACGCCGGTTGATGATGCGTCTGTCCTGGCGCCTGACACCAAGACGGTGGCTGAAGACACCGTTGCCACCGGCAACGTGCTGACCAATGACAGCGATATCGACAACACGCTGAGCGTGGCTTCGTTCAGCGTCGCTGGCTTGCCTGGCACCTTCGCTGCTGGCACCACGGCCACGATTGCTGGCGTCGGTACGCTGCTGTTGAACGCCGACGGTGGCTACACCTTCACGCCGGTCGCTGACTACAACGGTACGGTGCCCCAGGTGTCGTACACCACGAACACCGGCTCGAACTCGACCCTGGACATCAATGTCACGCCGCTGGACGACACCCCAGCTGCCAGCGACGACCTGGCGACCACGCCGGAGGACACGCCCGTCACCATCGACGTGCTGGCCAACGACACCGACGCCGACACCCCGACGCTGACCATCACGGCCATCAACGGCCAGCCGATCAGCGTGGGCAGCCCTGTTCAGCTGCTCGACACCGCCGGCCTGCCGCAAGGCACGGTCAGCCTGACGCCTGATGGCAAGCTGGTTTACACCCCAGCCCCGAACACCACCGGGCCGGTGGACTTCAACTACACCGTCACCGACGGTCTGACCCCGGTCCAGGCCAAGGTGCATGTGGATGTCACGCCGGTCAACGACGCGCCGGTGGCAACCGACGACACCGTCACCGTTGCAGAAGACACCCCTGTCACTCTGAACGTGCTGGGCAACGACACGGACGTCGAAGGCGATCCGCTGACCATCACCCAGATCGACGGCCAGCCCGTCACTGTGGGCACCCCGGTGGTTGTGGCCAACGGCACCGTCACCGTCAACCCGAACGGCACCGTCACGTTTGATCCGGCGCC
>NKIN01000008.1 GCA_002255905.1 Burkholderiales bacterium PBB1 | reverse complement strand
GCGGTCACGATACCCGTTTGCAAAATGAACAGGAAAGTCAATGAAATCAACGATCTACCCAGACCACCCCCGCGCCAGTGCTAGCTTTGCGTACCGTCACTTATTGCACTGAAAACGAGGGGACCCCCACGCAAACCGTGTTGATGGACGTGACCACCATCACCAACATCGGCATCCTGGGCGGCGCACTGTGGGTATCGGCCAAGGCGCCTGCAGACAGCAAGCCCCTCACCACGCAGCAATGGGTGATCGGCCTGGTGGCCGGCTTTGTGATGGGCTACAGCTCGCGCCTGGCCTTTGGCTGCAACATCGGCGCCATGCTCAGCGGCATCTCCACCGGCAGCCTGCACGGCTGGATCTGGGTGCCATTGGCCTTCGCGGGCACGCTGATCGGTGTGCGCGTGCGCCGCCACTACCAGTTTTGAAGGAGGCCGCATGAACAAAACGCAGCAACTGCAAGCGGTCTTCTGGCTCAGCCTGGCGGCCTTTCTGGCCTGGGACTTCAAGACATCCAATCCCGTAGATCTGCGCAACGAACCGCCGCTGATTGCGGCCGGCTCGGGCCAGGCCACGAGTGGGGGGCATTGTTCGATGGCCAAGTGAAGCGACTGTTTGGGTTCAATCTCCCGAGGTTTGAATTTCTCGTGAGACTGTCCACAATCCCGCCGCCCACATCCCTGCTGCAGAAATGGCTCTGCCATGGGGGCGGTCGTTTTCTGACCCGAATGCGCGCCAGCCCTTTCGCTCAAGACGGTCAAAGGGCCGAAGACCGTTGAAACGCTTGGGCATTCCACCCCATACAGCCCCTGGCCAGATTGCCGCCAGCAACGGCATGACAGACATCAAATTGTCTGGACCATCTCCGGCACAGCCGCAAACAGATCGGCCTCGAGGCCGAAGTCGGCCACGCTGAAGATCGGGGCCTCAGGGTCCTTGTTGATCGCCACGATCACCTTCGAATCCTTCATGCCCGCCAGGTGCTGGATCGCGCCCGAGATGCCTGCGGCGATGTACAGCTGCGGCGCCACGATCTTGCCGGTCTGGCCCACTTGCAGGTCGTTGGCGGCGTAACCGGCATCGACCGCTGCGCGGCTCGCGCCAATGGCCGCGCCCAGCTTGTCGGCCAGCGGCGTCATCACTTCGTTGAACTTCTCGGCGCTGCCCAATGCCCGGCCACCCGAGACGATGATCTTGGCGGCGGTGAGTTCAGGGCGGTCGTTCTTGGCGATCTCGCTGCCCTTGAAGCTGCTCTTGCCGCTGTCGGCCTGGGCGGCTGCGGATTCGACGGCAGCGCTGCCACCTGTGGCGGCTGCGGCGTCAAAGCCGGTCGTGCGCACGGTGATCACCTTGGTGGCGTCGGTGGACTGCACCGTGGCCATGGCGTTACCGGCGTAGATCGGGCGCTCGAAGCTGTCGGGCGAGATGACCTGCGTCACGTCGCTGATTTGGCCCACATCGAGCTTGGCCGCCACGCGGGGGGCCACGTTCTTGCCTGCGGCCGTCGCGGGGAACAGGATGTGGCTGTAGTTTCCAGCGATGACCAGCACTTGCGCCGCGACGTTTTCGGCCAGTCCATGGGCCAGGGCTTCGCTGTCGGCGTGGATGACTTTGGCCACGCCCGCTATTTTGGAAGCGGCTTGCGCGGCAGCAGCGGCGTTGTGGCCAGCGACGAGCACATGCACATCACCACCGCAAGCGGCAGCGGCGGTGATGGTGTTCAGGGTCGCGCCTTTGATCGAGGCGTTGTCGTGTTCTGCAATCACAAGGGATGTCATGTTTTTTCCTTGATGAATAGGGGTTGGTGTAGGCGCTTGCCTGCAAGCGATGGTCTGCAGACTTTGACAGGCCTATCGCCAGCAGGGCTGGCTCCTACAAAAACAGCTTGTTCAAATGACCTTGGCCACGTTCTTGAGCTTGTCCACCAGCGTGGCGACGTCAGGCACCTTGATGCCGGCGCTGCGCTTGGCGGGCTCGGCCACCTTGAGGGTCTTGATGCGGGGGGTCACATCAACGCCCAGGTCTTCCGGCTTGAAGGTGTCGAGCTGCTTTTTCTTGGCCTTCATGATGTTGGGCAAGGTGACGTAGCGCGGCTCGTTCAGTCGCAGGTCGGTGGTGATCACCGCAGGCAGGCTGATGCTCAGCACTTCCAGGCCGCCGTCGATCTCGCGGGTCACTTGCGCCTTGCCGTCCACGATCTCGACCTTGGAGGCGAAGGTGGCTTGGGGCAAATCGGCCAGCGCGGCCAGCATCTGGCCCGTCTGGTTGCAGTCGTCGTCAATGGCTTGTTTGCCCAGGATGATCAGGCCGGGTTGCTCTTTGTCCACCAGGGCCTTGAGCAGCTTGGCCACGGCCAGAGGCTGCAGGTCCAGGTCAGCGGGGGCCTCGACCAGGATGCCGCGGTCGGCACCAATGGCCATGGCGGTGCGCAGGGTTTCCTGGCACTGGGCCACACCGCAAGAGACGGCGATGACCTCGGTGGCCACGCCTTTCTCTTTCAGGCGCACGGCTTCTTCGACGGCGATTTCGTCAAAGGGGTTCATGCTCATCTTGACGTTGGCAATGTCCACGCCCGAACCATCGGACTTGACACGGACCTTGACGTTGTAGTCCACCACCCGCTTGACGGGAACGAGAATTTTCATGATGTCTCCTTGGGTGTACAGCACCGCTCAATCGAGCTTGGCGCCAGAGAGTTTGACCAGACGTTCCCAGACCGGGGCGTCTTTCTTGAACTGGACTGCGAATTCCTCGGGCGTGCTGCCCACGGGAATGAAGCCCATTTGCTGGATGCGCTCGCGCACATCGGGCTGCGCGATGATGGCGCGCACTTCGGTGGCCACGCGGTTGAGCACATCGGCCGGGACCTTGGCAGGTGCACTCATGCCCACCCAACCCGTGACGCGAAACACCTCGTCCTTGATGCCCTGCTCGATCATGGTGGGCACCTTGGGCAGCGCAGGCATGCGTTGCATGCCAGTGACCGCCAGCACCTTCAGTCGGCCCGATTCGATGTAGGGACGTGCTGACTGCAGGCTGGCGAAAGTCATCTGGATCTGGCCACCGACCAGGTCCTGCAGCATCAGGGCTTCACCCTTGTAAGCGGCGTGGTTCATGTCGGCCTTGAAGTTGTCCGACAGCCAGGCACCGGCCAAGTGGGCATACGAGCCCATACCCCAGGACCCGTAGGCCAGCTTGCTTTTGTTGCGCTCGATGTACTGCATCAGTTCGGGCGCGTTGTTCACCGGCAGTTGCGGGTTGACCAAAAGCACCACTGGTGCCAGCGCGATCTGCGTGATCAAGGCCTGGTCTTTTTGCGGGTTGTAGGGCAGCTTCTCATACAGGTACTGGTTGATGAGCATGGTCGTGCCCAACGAAACCAGGAAGGTGTAGCCGTCCGCCGGCGACTTCAAGGCCTGGTCGGTACCGGTGACGCCACCGGCGCCACCGCGGTTGTCCACCAGCACGGGCTGACCCAGGCGAGTAGCGAGCTTCTCGCCCAGAGTGCGGGCTGTGATGTCGGTTGCACCGCCAGCGGCGTAAGGCACGATCAGCTTGATGGGCTTGCTGGGGTAAGCCTGGGCCCAGGCGCTGACAGTGCTCAGTGCCATTGCGGCGACCAGCAGGGTGCGGCGGTTGAAAATCGATGTTTTGAAAACGTTCATCTCTGTGCTCCTGTTCAGTCCACACCAATGGACTTGTTGCGAATCACTCGGCCCCATTTGTCGTAGTCGCCCTGGATGCGGGCAGCCATGCGCTCAGCGCTCTGATAATTGGCGATGGCGCCAGCGGTCAGCATCTTTTCTTGCACCGCTTTGTCAGCCAGAATTTCTGTCACCTCTTTGTTGAGGCGCGCCACCACTTCCTTGGGGGTGCCCAAGGGGGCCAGCAGGCCACCCCAGGAGACGGCATCAAAGCCCTTGAAACCTTGCTCGGCAATGGTCTTGACTTGCGGCAGCATGGCCACGCGTTGCGGCGAGCCGACCGCAATCGCACGCAGCTTGCCCGACTGGATATGCGGCAGGGCTGCCACCAGGTCGGCATACATCACAGGCACCTGGCCGCCGATGGTGTCGGTGATGGCCGGCACACCGCCCTTATAGGGTACATGTTGCATGTCAAACTGACCCAGCTCCTTGAGCAGTTCCATGCTCAGATGTCCAAAGCTGCCGGGGCCGGAGCTGGTGTAGTTGATCTGACCAGGTCGCGCCTTGGCATGCGTGATGAGCCGCTGCACATCGGTCACGCTGGGCATCTGGGCAGGGTTGACCACCACCACAATCGGCAGGTCATAAATGGTGGCCACGGGCGTGAAATTTTTCACCGTGTCGTAGCCGGTTTTCTTGTAGATGTGGGGGGCCAGCAGCGTGGGCGTGGCCAGCATCATCAGGGTGTAGCCATCGGCCGGGCTGTCCATGACCTGCTTGGCAGCAATCGAGCCGGAAGCCCCGGCACGGTTTTCCACCACCACAGGCTGCTTGAGCCGCTCGGCCAGTTTCTGGCCGAGGATGCGCGAAGCGGTGTCGGTCGGGCCGCCCGCCGGAAATGGCACAACGAGCTTGATGGGGCGGCTCGGCCAGGCATCGGCCAGAGCGGTGGTCGCCACCAGCGGCAGCAGTGCAGCCAACAGGGCGCGGCGAGTGCATCGGATGATGTTCATGAAGGTACTTCCTCTGAAAAAAAAGCGTCAGTTCGGTTGGGAGGGGGGCAGCGTCAGCACCCCCCTGGTTTGCAAATCCTGCAGCGCCTGCTCGGACATCTGCAGTAATTTCTGCAGCACCTCGCGGGTGCCTTCGCCCAGCGTGGGTGGCGCGTTGCGGATCGGCAGGCGTTCGCCGTCAAGCCGGTAGGGTGGCGCGAACACATGGGTGCTGCCGGCCACCGGGTGTGGCATTTCCTGGAGCAGACCGCCTTGGCGGGTGCGCTCGCTGGTCAGCGCTTCGTGCAGACCAGCCACTTTGCCGCAGGGAATGCCTGCCGCGCTCAGGCGCTGCAGCAGCACGTCGCGGGGGAAGCTGCGAATCAGTGCCATCATCATGGGCAGCAGCGTGAGCCGGTTTTTGGCACGCTCCACGTTGGTGGCATAACGCGGGTCCTCCACGATGTCGGGGCGCTGCACCACCTCACGGCAGAACTTGTCAAACTGGCTGTTGTTGCCCACCGCGATGATGAGCGGACCGTCCGCCGCCTCGAACATGCCGTAAGGCACGATGGACGGGTGGGCGTTGCCGTAACGCTGGGGATCGCGGCCCAGCAGCATGGCGTCCAGGCCGTAATAGCCTGTGACCATCAGGCCACAGTCGTACAGCGACATCTCGATGTGCCGACCCTGGCCCGTGCGCTCACGACGGAACAGTGCCGCCAGCACCGCCTGGGCGGCGTACATGCCGGTCATCATGTCCACCACGGCCACGCCAAACTTGAGCGGGGCCTGCCCGGCTTCGCCGTTGATGGCCATGAGGCCGGCCTCGCCCTGGATCACCAGGTCGTAGCCCGGGCGTTTGGCTTCAGGTCCGGCGCTGTTGTAGCCGGCCACCGAGCAATAGATCAGGTCAGGCCTGATCGCTTTCAGCTGGGCATAGCCCAGACCCAGTTTGTCGGCGCCGCCGGTCTTGAAGTTCTGAATGACGACGTCGAACTGCGGCAGCAGGTCGTGGATCAGCTTTTGTCCTTCGGGCGTCTGCAGATCCACGGTGATGGACCGCTTGTTGCGGTTCATGCTGTTGTAGTAGGTCGTCTCCGTCTTGCCGATGCGCATGCCCCAGTCACGGGTATCGTCCCCGCGACCGGGATGCTCCACCTTGATGACTTCGGCACCGAAGTCGGCCAGCACCTGCCCGCACAAGGGGCCTGCAAACACGCGCGACAGGTCCAGGACCCGCACGCCTTCAAGTGGCATGTCCATGGCTTCAGCCCTCTGCACCCAGGGCCATGTAGCGGGCCAGGTGGTGGTCTTCGTCGCCGAGCTGGTGGTCGATCATGACCAGGCGCTTGGCGTAATGCGACAGCGGCAACTCCCAGGTCATGCCGATGCCGCCGTGCAGCTGGATGCTTTCTTCGGCCACCCGCGTGCCAATACGACCGATGGTGAACTTGGCCGCCGACAGCGCGCGTTCCCGGGTGATGCGGTCAGCGTCCAGGGCGGCGGCGGCATTGATGACCGCCGAGCGCGCCTGCTCCACCTCGAGCAGCAGATCGGCCATGCGGTGTTGCAGGGCCTGGAAGCTGCCAATCGGTTTACCAAACTGTTTGCGCGTTTGCAGGTATTCGAGCGTGCTTTGTTTGGCCACGTCCATGGCCCCCACGGCCTCGGCACACAGCGCCAGCACACCGCAGCCCACCGCTTGCTCCAGCACGGCCAGGCCCTGGCCTTCGGTGCCAAGCAATGCGCTGGCATCCACACGCACCTGGTCGAGCACCAGCTCGCAGGCACTGCCGCCGTCGATGCGGCTGTAGCTGCGGCGCTGCACACCAGCGGCATCGCCCGGCACCAGGAAGAGCGAGATGCCCTCTGCACTGTCCACCGCGCCCGAAGTGCGGGCCGACACCAGCAGCAGCTGGGCGTGTTGGCCGTGCACCACCACCGCCTTGCGGCCCGAAATCACCCAGCCATCGCGCTGACGCTCGGCACGGGTGGCCACGCGTTCCAGCTCGTAGTGGCCCTGCGGCTCATCGTGAGCCAGCGCGGCCACGGTGCTGCCATCGATCAGTTCGGCCATGCGTGCCTTCTGGGCCTCGCTGCCTGCGGCAGTCAGCGCACGGCCGACCATCAAGGCGCCCAGGAAAGGTTCGGTCACCAGGCCACGGCCCAGGCACTCGAACACCACGGCAATGTCAAAGCCGGCACCGCCAAAGCCGCCCACGGCTTCGGGAAACAGCGCGCCGATGGCGCCGAGCTCGGCAAACTGCTGCCAGCGCTCTGCGGCAAAGCCCTGCTCGCCATAGGCATGGTGGTTGCGGAACTCGATGCCGTATTGCTCGGCCACGAAACGGTTGAGAGAGTCCGCCAGCATGCGGCGGTCTTCGGTGTGTTCGAAATTCATCGCGTGGGCCTCACAGTCCCAGGATCATCTTGGAGATGATATTTTTCTGGATTTCATTGGAGCCGCCGAAGATCGACAGCTTGCGGTAGTTGAAGTAATTGGCAGCGGCCGTGGCGGCTTCCTTGGGGCCCACGGGCTCATCTGTGTAGCCTTCGTACTGGGCCTCTTCGATGTAGGGCAGCGCATACGGCCCCATGGCACGGCGGATCAGCGACAGGATTTCCTGGCGGATCTCGGTGCCGCGGATCTTGAGCATGGAACTCTCGGCTCCCGGCACGCCACCACCGGCCACCGCAGCGATCACGCGCAAGTTGGTGGTCTTCATGTTCTCCAGATCGATCTCGACCTTGGCCATGCGGGTGGCAAACAGCGGGTCCTGGCTCAGAGGCTTGCCGTTGCGGTGCACCTTGCTGGCCACCACCTTGAGCTTTTCGAGTGCCGCCACCGAAAAACCCACGCCCGCAATGCCGGTGCGCTCGTAAGTCAGCAGGTATTTGGCGCAGGTCCAGCCCTTGTTCTCCTCACCCACCAGGTTTTCGACCGGTACTTTCACATCGGTGAAGAAGACTTCGTTGACTTCGCGGTCGCCGTCGAGCGTGCGGATCGGGCGCAGTTCCACGCCCGGGCTCTTCATGTCCACCAGCAAAAAGCTGATGCCTTCCTGCGGCTTGGCGTCGCGGTCGGTGCGCACCAGACAGAAAATCATGTTGGCGTGCTGGCCCTGGGTGGTCCAGGTTTTCTGGCCATTGACGATGTAGTGCTCACCCTGGCGCACGGCCGTGGTTTTGACCGAGGCCAGATCGGAGCCGGCACCCGGCTCGGAATAGCCCTGACACCACCAGTCCTCGCCGCTCAAGATGCGTGGCAGCCAGTAACGCTTTTGCGCTTCGTTGCCGTATTTGATGAGCACAGGCCCCAGCATGTTGACACCAAAAGGCACGATGCGCGGCCCGCCGGCCAGTGCACACTCGTGATCAAAGATGAATTTCTGCACCGCGCCCCAGCCGGGGCCACCCCAGGCCTGGGGCCAGTGGTTGGCATACCAGCCACGCGCGTTCAGGATGGCGTGCCACTCATCCTGGTCAGCTTTGGAGAGGCGCTGACCGGCCTTGACCTTGCTGGCGATGCGCTGGGGCAGTTTCTCTTTCAGAAAAGCCTGCACCTCGGCGCGGAAGGCTTCTTCTTCGGGGGTGAAGTTCAGATCCATGTCGTTCCTCAGTAAATTTCAAACAGGCCCGCAGCGCCCATACCGCCCGCGATGCACATGGTGACCACGGCGTACTTGGCTTTGCGGCGTCGGCCTTCGAGCAGCACATGTCCGGCCAGGCGCGCGCCGGTCATGCCGAAGGGGTGACCCACGGAAATGGCCCCGCCATTGACGTTCAAGCGCTCGTCGGGAATGCCCAGCTTTTGCTGGCAATAGATGGACTGCGAGGCGAAGGCTTCGTTGAGCTCCCACAGGTCGATGTCATCGACTTTGAGGCCATGGCGCGCCAGCAACTTGGGCACAGCGAACACCGGACCGATGCCCATTTCGTCAGGTTCGCAACCGGCCACCGCCATGCCGCGGAAGGCACCCAAAGGCTGCAGGCCCAGACGCGAAGCCTCGCCCGCTTCCATCAGCACGCAGGCCGATGCCCCGTCAGACAGTTGCGAGGCATTGCCGGCGGTGATGAACTGCTCAGGGCCTTTGACGGGCTGCAGCTTGGCCAGCGATTCGTAGCTGGTGCCGGGGCGGTTGCAGTTGTCGACCGTGGCGGTCACTTCGCGCTGGCTCACCACACCGGTTGCCTTGTCGGTCACGGCCATGACCGTGGTGCAAGGCACGATCTCGTCGTCAAAGCGGCCTGCGGCCTGGGCTTCGGCCGTCTTGCGCTGGCTCTCGACCGAGAACCGGTCCTGCGCTTCGCGGCTGATGCCGTAGCGGCGGGCCACGATGTCGGCGGTGTCGATCATGGCCATGTAGAGCTCGGGCTTGCGCTCCAAAATCCAGGGGTCCATGCCCGAGTTGCCATCGTCGCGCGAGCGGATGCCCGAGATGCTTTCCACACCCCCGGCGATCATGGCAGGCGCACCGTCAACCACGATGCGGCCTGCGGCCATGGCAATCGCCTGCAGGCCGGAAGCGCAAAAGCGGTTGATGGTGGTGCCGGCGATCGACAACGGCAGCTCGCTGCGGATGATGGCCTGGCGCGCCACGTTGCGCCCGGTGATGCCTTCGGGGTAGCCACAACCGAGGATGGCGTCCTCGATCAGGGCCGGGTCGATGCCAGAGCGCTGCACTGCCGCCTGGACGGCGAACGCGGCCAGCGTGGGCCCGGGCGTGATGTTGAATTCGCCCCGGTGGGATTTGGCCAGAGGGGTACGGGCGGTCGAGACGATGACGGCTTCACGCATGGCGTGTCCTTTCCTTGAAAACTGAAATCGGGTGGGTCAGAGGTGACTCAAAGGCGGTTCAGGCTGTCGAAGTTCTGGCCTTCGGCCACCAGGCGTTCGAGCAGGGGCGAGGGCTTCCAGAACACGGGATCTGCCTTGTCGAACTCGCGGATGTCGTCGAGCACCTTGTCCAGGCCCACCATGTCGGCGTATTTCATCGGCCCGCCACGGTGACGCGGAAAACCGTAGCCGTACAAAAAGGTCACATCCACATCGAGCGGGCGCAGCGCAATGCCTTGCGCCACCACGTTGGCCCCTTCGTTGACCATGGCCGCCATGTAACGCCGCATGATCTCTTCGGGTGTGAATCTGCGCGGGGTGATGCCGGCGCGCTGGCGTTCGGCATCGATGATGGCGAGCACTTCGGGGTCGGGCTGACCCGTGCGGGCCCCTTGCGGGTAGAGGTAATAGCCACGGCCGGTTTTCTGGCCGAACCAGCCACGCTCGCAGATGCGGTCGGCAATCTGCACATAACGGGCTTGGGGATCGCGGGTGGGTGCACGGCGTTTGCGCGTGGCCCAGCCGATGTCGCCGCCGGCCAGGTCCGAGACCTGAAACGGGCCCATGGGGTAGCCAAAGTCGCGCACCGCTGCATCAATTTCGTAGGGTGAAGCGCCGTCCTCCATCATGTGGTCGGCCGCGGCACGGTACACCGCCAGGATGCGGTTGCCGATGAAGCCGTCGCACACCCCGGCGCGCACAGCCACTTTCCTGAGCTTTTTCGCCAGCTCGAAGGCCGTGGCCACGACATCGGCCGCCACCTGGGCGGGCACGACGATTTCCAGCAGCTTCATGATGTTGGCCGGCGAGAAAAAGTGCAGGCCAATCACGTCCTGCGGGCGCGCAGTGCTCGCCGCGATCGCGTCGATGTCCAGGTAAGACGTGTTGGTGGCCAGCACCGCGCCGGGCTTGCAGACCCGGTCCAACTCGGCAAACACCGCCTGTTTGACGGCCAGATCTTCAAACACGGCTTCAATCACCAGGTCCACCGGGGCCAGCGCTTCGTATTGCGTGCTGCCGGTGTAACGGGCCATCACGGCCGCCTTGGCTTCGGGCGTCATGCGGCCCTTGGCCACCAGGCCGTCGTACACCTTTTCCACATTGGCGCGGCCACGCGCGATCGACGCGTCGTCGCGCTCCACCATGGTCACGCTCAGGCCGGCGTCGAGCGCCGACACCGCAATGCCCGCGCCCATGGTGCCGCCACCCACCACGCCCACCGAAGCGATGGCGCGCGGCTTGGCGGCTTGTGCCTCGGGCACTTTGACAACCTCGCGCTCGGCAAAGAAAGCATGGATCAGCCCGGCGCGCTGCGGGCTGTCGATGCACTGCAAAAACAACTGGCGCTCGAATTTCAGGGCTTCGTCAAACGGCAGGTCCAGACCGGCCTGCACCGCCTCGATCACCTTGAGCGGCGAGAACAGGCCGCGTGACTTTTTGGCGGTCTCGCTGCGCAAGGCTTCCAGCGTGGCCAACGATTCGGCCTTGTCGCGGAACAGCGTGTCCAGATCACGGGTGCGGCGCACGCCAACGCCCGCAGACAGCAGCTCCCGGGCATAGGCCAGACCGGCCGCGCGGACATCGCTGCCTTCGGCCAGGCGGTCGATCAGGCCCACGTCCAGCGCTTCCTGGGCCCCCATGTGGCGGCCGCTGAGCATCAGCTCCACGGCGGGGCGCAGACCCATCAAACGGGGCGCGCGCTGCGTGCCACCCGAACCTGGCAGCAGGCCAAGCTGAACTTCGGGCAAACCCAGACGGGCATCGCCCAGGGCCAGCCGGTAGTGGGCGGACATGGCGATTTCCAGCCCCCCGCCCAGCGCCGGGCCGTGGATGGCGGCAATGACAGGCTTGTCGCAGGCTTCGATGCCGTTGCACACCTCGGGCAGGCTGGGTGGCAGCGGTGGTTTGCCAAATTCGCGGATGTCCGCGCCAGCGATGAAGGCGCGACCGGCGCCCACGATCAGCACAGCGCGTACCTGCGCGTCGGCTTGCGCCTGCTGCACGGCCTGAAGCAGACCCCGGCGCACCTCCACATTCAGGGCATTGACCGGCGGGTGGTCGAGGGTGACAACCAGGATATCGCCCGCACGCTCGGTGCGGACGGCGGGTGCTGCAGAAAGGCTCACACCAAACTCCAAAAGGCAAAAAACCACCGCAGTGGACTCTCGGTATTGTCTTTTGGAAAGATTGGATTGACAATTACACATTTCATTGACAGAGTGTCAAATAAATTTGACGTATGAGCCTGGATCTTTCGTCCCTGACCTTGCTGGTCGACATCATTGATGCGGGCAATCTCAGCCAGGCCGCGCGCAAGCTGAAGATGACGCGCGCCAACGTCAGCTACCACCTGAGCCAACTGGAAAAAGCCGTGGGCGTGGAACTGGTGCGGCGCACCACACGACGGGTGGAACCCACCGAGGTGGGCTGGCGTCTGTACGAGCATGGGCGTACCGTGCGCAACGAAATCGTGGCGGCCGAGGAAACCATTGCCAATCTGGGTCAGGGCCTGCAAGGGCGTGTGGGCCTGAGCGTGCCCAGCGGTTACGGACAGATGGTGATGTCGGACTGGCTGGTCGAGTTCAAGCGCCTGTACCCGGGCATCGTGCTCGACGTGGTGTTTGAAAATCGGATCGACAACCTGCGCGACGAGGTGGACATCGCCGTCCGCATCCTGCCCGAGCCACCGCAGCAAATGATCGCGCGCGAGTTCGGCACCGTGCGCTATCTGGCTTGTGCCTCCAAGGCCTATGTGCAGGCGCACGGCTTGCCTACCGAACTGGCGCAGTTGCGCACCCAGGCCCTGATCACTGCCAACGTGGTAGGCCGACACCTGTCACTGCGCGGCTATCGACAAGGCGAACGCGAAGAGGTCATGCTCGCGCCCACCCTGATCTCCGACCACTACCCCTTTTTGCGCCAAGGCATCCTGGCCGGCCTGGGCATCGGGCTGGTGCCCGACTATGTGGTGCAAGACGTGATCGCCAACGGCGAGGTGCTCACCGCACTCAACGATTACCGGCTCAGCATCTTCGGCACCAACATGTACCTGCTGTACCTGCCCAACCGGCACCAGACCCGGGCGGTACGCACCTGCATCGATTTCCTCATGGACAAGGCCCGCAGTATTGAAGCTTGAGGCTTCGGCGGCATGCACGCAGGGTTTTTGGACCATCCACCGATTTGCTCGGCCATGGCCAACAGGGATCAAAAGCCAGGCCTCCTGTGGTCCGACATTCTTGAACCTGCACCCAACCCGCGCGTGTGCGGCGAAGCCACCCCCAAGAGCGCTTTGACCTGCCAAGCCTTGGCAGGACCGGCCTCGTTACACAAGGTTCAGGCCGATGCTGCAGTGGCCCCGGGGGAAGATTGGTGCGCCGCAAAACGCGCCAGCACATGGCCGATCATGCCTTTGGCCAGCTCTTCCTCGCCAAAGAACACGGTGCCCACGCCGTCCTTGCGCAACATCGACGACTCGTCTTCGCTGTGCATGCACAGCACGACCTCGATGTCCGGGTTCAAGGCGCGTGCAGTGCTGGCCATCTGACGCACCGTCAGCGGGTCGTGCGTGGCCACCACCAGCATGGCGGCATCGGCAATGTGGGCCTGGACCAGCACCGCCGGATCGGCCGCGTTGCCCGACACCGCCACCAGCCCCTGGCTGCGCAGGTCTTCGACCAATTCGCGGTTTTGATCGGCCACCACAAACGGAATGCCGCCCGCCGTGAGCGCGTCAGCAATGCGCCGACCCACCCGGCCATGACCCACCAGCACCACTTGGCCTGAGAGGTACTTGCGTTCGGTGCTCGTGGGCAGCTCGGCATAGGGGTCGTCGCGCTGCTCCAGACTGCGGGCCAAGGCCGAGCGGGCCAGAATCCAGCGGCGCATCGGCTCGATGGCCGCGAACAACAGGGGATTGAGCGCGATGGAGATGAGCGCTGCAGCCAGCACCAGGCTCATGCCTTCGGCCGGCAACAAGCCCAGCGACAAGCCGAGTC
This sequence comes from Burkholderiales bacterium PBB1, assembly GCA_002255905.1. Classification (GTDB taxonomy): domain Bacteria; phylum Pseudomonadota; class Gammaproteobacteria; order Burkholderiales; family Burkholderiaceae_C; genus PBB1. The sequence continues at coordinate 12,015 of NKIN01000008.1, read as the reverse complement.
CCGCCAGAATGAAAGAAAACTCGCCGATCTGGGCCAGACTGGCCGACACCGTGAGGGCCGTGTTCAGCGGGTAGCGAAAGGCCAACACAATCGCCAACGCCGCCACCGATTTGCCGACGATGATGATGGCCACAACAGCCAATACATGCAGAGGTTGCGTCAACAAAATGCCCGGCTCGAACAGCATGCCCACCGACACAAAAAACAGCACCGAAAACGCATCGCGCAAAGGCAGCGACTCCTCGGCGGCGCGGTGGCTGAACTCCGACTCGCGCATCACCATGCCCGCGAAAAAAGCCCCGAGGGCGAAGGACACGCTGAACAGCTGCGCCGCACCGTAGGCAATGCCGATGGCGGCGGTGATGACCGACAAAGTGAACAGCTCGCGCGAGCCGGTGCGCGAGATGTGCCACAAGAGCCAGGGCAGGACGCGGCGTCCCGCGACCAGCATGATGGCGATGAAGGCCGCCACCTGCAGCAGGGTTTTGCCGATCGTGACCCACAGCGGCTCGGCACCGGGTGCAGGGACCACCGAACTCCCCAGCACACCGGCCAGCGGCGGCATCAGCACCAGCACCAGCACCGTGGCGAGGTCTTCCACCACCAGCCAGCCGACGGCGATGCGGCCATTCATGCTGTCCAGCACACCCCGCGCTTCGAGCGCCTTGAGCAGCACCACCGTGCTCGCGCACGACAGGGACAAACCAAAAATCAGGCCCGCACCCCAGGACCAGCCCCAGGCCCAGGCCGCCCCCATGCCCAAGAGCGTGGCCAGACCCATCTGCACCACCGCGCCGGGCACCGCGATGCGCCGCACCGCCAGCAAATCCTTGAATGAAAAATGCAGGCCCACGCCAAACATGAGCAGCATGACGCCAATCTCCGACAGCTGCGCCGCCAGTTTCACATCGGCCACAAAGCCGGGTGTGGCGGGGCCGATCAGGATGCCGGTCAACAGGTAACCCACAAGGGCGGGCACCTTCATGCGCTCGGCCACAAAGCCCAGCACCAGTGCGATGCTGAAGCCTGCGGCCAGGGTAGTGATGAGGGAAATGTCGTGCGGCATGGTCCCGAATATAGGGCAGATGCAAAGGCCTCACATGGCCCGACATTTGGCGCAGGGCCACAGCGGCGGCGACAGGCCTGAAGGAACCTCTCCGCGCCTCAGCGTGTGAGCCAACGCCGCGCCGCAAAGCTCAGCGCGTCCACGCAAGCCACCATCAGCAGCATGGCCGCCAAAATGGTGGCGGTCTTGTTCATGTGGAACAGGCCCATGTGGAAAGACAGCAACTGCCCCAAGCCGCCCGCACCCACCACGCCCAGCACGGCGGCAGCGCGGATGTTGTTTTCCCAACGGTACAGGGTGTAGCTCATGAGCTGCGGCAGCACCTGCGGCAAGGTGGCATACAAGAACACGCGCAGCGGACCCACGCCCTGGGTGCGCAAGGCGTCGCCCGGCCCGGTGGGCACGTTTTCCATGGCCTCGGCAAACAGGCGACCCAGCACGCCACTGGTGTGCAAGGCCAGCGCCAATGTCCCCGCCATGGGCCCGAGACCTGCCGAGATCAAGAGCAAAGCCGCCCACACCAGTTCGGGAATGGCGCGCAACGCATTGAGCAACCAGCGTGTGGGGCTGCGCAGCCAAGCCGGGTCTTGGGTGCTCAAGCGGCTGGCCGGCACCGCCAGCGCCAGGCCCAAAACCGCCGCCATAGCGGTGCCCAGCGCCGACATGGCTAAAGTTTCCCAAGCGGCCCAGGCCACCTTGTTCACAAACACGGGCGACAAGTCGGCTAAATGAGCCCATCCCCTCGAAAAGGTAAAACGAGCGGATTTCTCCTCTGAGGAATGGAATTCAAGGCCCGAAACGTAGACCCGCTTTGGGTCGAAAGCTGCCCCATCCGGGAGGGGTAGTTCGAATCCCCGTCCCCATCAAAAAACGATGCATCCGGACCTGAGCAGGTTAGTGGGGCTAGAATTTCTGCTCCGCCAAAACAAGTCCTCCCAACTCGCTCAGCCGGGTTGTAAGGCGCTCAGAGCCCCGCACCACGCGGGGCTTTTTGCTATGGGCTCCTGACTGACCCCATGGCCACCCACCCCCGAAAAGCGTCTCAAACCCCGTTTCGTCTCAGAACCTCCTGACTTTTTGTCCGCGGTACGGCAGGAGGGGGTCGTGGCCGGCGGCCTGCAGGCGCTGCTGAAATTGCGCAATGCCCCGGCGCACGGCTTCGCGCTGGGACTGGTTGGGGTCGACGATGGGGTGTTCCTTGCCTTCGGTCATGCCTTATTGTCGGTCAGTTGCAGGCGAGTTTTTGAGCGACAACATCGCGCCTTTGTGCGGTCAGTTGTCGGCTGGAGTCCAACCGAGAGGGCGCAGCTTCAGCAAGTGGCGCAAGCCTGCAAAGCCTTGGCCGTCTGCAAACGTGTCTCCTCGATCAGAAAGTCCAGAAAAACGCGGGTGCGTTGCGGCATGAATTTGCGTGTGGGCACGGCCGCGTACATGCTCAGCCGACCCGTGATCCACGGTGCCAGCACGCGCACCAGCTCACCGCGTGTCAGATACGGTGCCACCATGTCCATTGCCACCGAGGTGATGCCCGCGCCATCGAGCGCCGCGCGCAACAGGCTGTCGGTGTGGTTGACCAGCAGCACCGGCTGGATGTCGATCTCGATGGGCTGCGTTGGGTTGTCGGGGCACCACATTTGCCACATGCGAGGCCGCATGTGGGGCATTTTCAGGCGCAGGCAATCGTGCTGCATCAGGTCCTGTGGTTGCTGCGGCGCGCCGCGTTGGCGCAGGTACTCGGGCGAGGCCACCAAAATGGCTTCGGACTCCAGCACTTTGCGCGCAATCACATCGCCGTTAAAGCTCTCATCGGTGCCCAGCAAGGTGATGTCGAAGTCCTCAATCGGTGGCTCCCGCAAGGTTTCCACCTCCAGCTCGATCAGGATTTTGGGATAACGCCTGCGAAACTCCGCCAGCAAAGGCGCAACCACATAAGTCGCCAGCACCGGTGGCGCATGCAGTCGCAGCAGGCCCGCCAGCTCGGTGGTCTGCGCACTGACCACCGCATCGGCTTCGTCAATGTCCTGCAGGATGCTGCGCACACGGCCCAGGTACTGCTGGCCCGCTTCGGTCAGCGACAGGCGGCGGGTCGAGCGCTGCAGCAAGCGCGTGCCCAGGTGGTCTTCCAGATCGGCCACCAGGCGCGTGACCACCGGCGCTGACATGTCCAGCGCACGGGCAGCGGCGGCAAATCCCCCCTCATTCACCACGCGCTCAAACACGCGCATCGACAACAAACGGTCCATGAAGCACTCCAAAACGGGATTTCAAGCCCTTGATTGTTTCTAATTTAGAAATAACTCAATGTGTTTTTGATTGTTTTTCTATTGATTCGGAAATTTTACAGTTCAACCCATCGATGCAGCGCTTTCAACCAACGCTTCACCGATCAGGTCAAAGCCCCGTCAATCCGACAGGCAGACCGTTTTTCAAACTTTCAAGGAAACCTGATCATGAACCGCTCTTATTTCTCCGCCATCACCCTCGCTGTTGCTGCCTTGGCTGCTGGAAACGCCATGGCTGCCGACGCATCTGCAGCCAAAACCCGTGAGCAAGTCAAAGCTGAACTGGCCGAAGCCATTCGCACGGGCGACTTTGTCGTCAACAGTGAAACCCATCAAAAAGCCAATGAATTGAACCCAGGCCTGTACCCCGCCAAGTCGGCCGCTCAGGGCAAGACCCGCGAACAGGTGAAAGCTGAACTGGCCGAAGCCCTGCGCACCGGCGACTTCGTCGTCAACGGTGAAACCCATCAAAAAGCCAATGAAGTGAACCCTGGCCTGTACCCCGCCAAGTCTGCTGCTCAGGGCAAGACCCGCGAGCAAGTGAAGGCCGAGTTGGTCGAAGCCCTCCGCACCGGCAACATCATGGCGGATGGTGAAACTGGCCTGAAGTTGAACCAGTTGTACCCACAGCGTTACAACCGCAACATCTGATGAGTCACCACACGGCCAGCCTGTCCATCGGGGTGATGGCTCCGGGCATGGCCTGAGCATGGCCCTATCCGGCCCATTTTCAGCGGCGTCGATGACGCCGCTTTTTTTGCGCCATGTGCACTCAATGGTTTTGAGCCATGTCGCTGTGGCTGAGTTGTCCTTGAACCACCGTGTGCGCAATCAAGCGCTCATCGCCCAGCACGATCATGGCGAACAGCCATTCGGCCAGAGTCTCGGTTTGTGCGGTGCGCCGGGCCAGCAGGGGCGTGGCCTTGGGGTTGAGCACCACGAAGTCGGCCTCGCAGCCGGGCAGCAGGTTGCCCACTTTGCCGTCCAGGTCCAGCGCGGCGGCGGCACCTGCCGTGTGTTGCCACCACAGGTGTTCGGGCGCGAGGCTGATGCCAGGATGCCCCACACTTTGCCTTGCGACGGTGTAGGCCGCGTGCATGGTGTGGAAAGGGCTGAAGCTGGTGCCGCCGCCCACATCGCTGGCCAGGCCATAGCGCAAGCTAGCCGCGTCCGAGGCGGTGTAGTCAAAAAAGCCGCTGCCCAGAAACAGGTTGCTGGTGGGACTCACGGCGGCGGTGGCACCCACTTCGGCCATGCGGCAACGGTCGGCTTCATCGAGGTAGATGCAGTGCGCATAAACCGAGCGTTGCCGCAGCAGGCCTGCGCGGTCGTACACGTCCAGATAACTGCGCGCTTCGGGGAACAGTTCTTTCACCCAGCGGATTTCGTCGAGGTTTTCCGCCACGTGCGACTGGATCCACACATCGGGAAACTGCTGCGCGATCTCGCCTGCGCCATGCAGCTGCTCAGGGCTGCTGGTGGGCGCAAAGCGCGGCGTGGTGGCATAGCCCAGGCGGTCCACGCCGTGCCAGCGGCGGATCAGGTCTTCGGTCTGGCGCAGGCTCAAGGCCGTGTCGGAGTCGCGCAGGCCGTCAGGGCTGTGGCGGTCTTGCAGCACCTTGCCGGTGACCATGCGCAGGCGCCGTTGTTGTGCCTCGGCCATGAACACATCGACCGACTCGGGGTGAGCTGTGGCGAAGCACAGCGCGGTGGTCACGCCGTGGCGCATCAGTTCGTCCATGAAAAATGCGGTCACTTCGTGCGCATAGGCCTGGAACGCCTCACCCAGTTCAAAGGACAACGGCACAAACCCCGCCCCTCGGGCGTTGTGGTCTTGCTCTAGGCGCCACTGCTGGGCAAAGCGGTACACCGGCCCACGGCTGCCGCCGTAGCCCATGGCGCGCAAGGCCTCGAACATGGCCTTGATGCCGCGGCGCTCGCGCTTATTGCGGTGCTGGTCGGCCTTGAGCCAGCGGGCCAGGGTCTCTTCAAAAGGCCCCAGGACGCTCACCACCTTCACCCGCTTCGGATACTTCGGCTCCCGCATCTCGGGCTCAGATAACCACTTGCTGGCCGTGTTGCGCGAGATCCCCAGCCGCCGGCTGGCCTCCCGCACCGATACGCCATCCCTCAGCACGAGGCGGCGCAATTTTCTCAATGTGCTCACGTTGATCACTCCTGACCACCTTGCTGAAAAATTCAGCAGCGTAGCCGTCAACGTGGCTCAGTTTTCAGTGTGATTCTCCCCAAATTTGGCCCAGTTTTCGTTGTGATTCAACACTCAGAGCCGTGATCGACGGGGCAGGCATCATGTCCTTGTCGATGGAGATCGCAGCGCCTTACCTCACGCAAGGCACCTTGAAGCGGGTGCTCTCGCCCTGGATCACTGGGCGGGTCAGCTTGTATGCGGCGCTGCCAAGCCGCAAGTTCATTCCCGACCGGACACGGATATTTTTGGAATATTTAATCGAGCAGACACGGCTTCAGACCGAAACGGCCTTGCAGGCATGCGCCACTTGAAGTGCTGGTTCCATCCCGTGAGGCCCACAGTGCGAAACGGAGCGAGTTCACAGGAAGTTGTCAGGCGCTGTGAGGTGGCTGGCAGTTGCAACCGAGCTCGAATAGACCTGTCGTGATGTTTCCGAATGCCCGCTCCAGATCCATGAGCGCCGAAACGGCGGTTACAGGCTGTGACCACCGACCACTGTGAGCGGTCTGGGCCCTGCGGTCAGATCACAAGCATGAGTCTGCGTGCTCACCCATCCCTCACCATGCGTATGGCAGCGCTCGAATGTGCAATGAGCGCCAAGGCTGGGCCGGACATGCACGGCGAAGCCCGGAGCATCGAAAGGATCAATCGAGGGGGGTACTCGATTTCCGCACCAAACTTGCGGCTCTCGGCGTAGACCAAAGTTGCGAACTGCTTGGGCGTCGCTGGGATCAGGTCACCGCCTTGCTCGTACAGTGCCTCGGGGCTTACTCCCTCTTGGCGCACCCTCATGGGTGAATATTTGGATTGTGTTTTTCATGAACGCGGCAGCATTTCCGCTTAGCTGGGGCAACAAGGCAATCTGGTCTTGCTCAATATGCTGCAACACCATCTCATTGACCCCCCCAATCAGACTGGTGGAAAGCCATTGCGGGATCTGGTTTTCGCGCTGATAGGCAGCGGCTTCCAGGAGCACAGCAGCTATTTTTTCCATGGCGATGCGTCTGGCACTCAGGCCTGCGGCGCCGAGCGCTAGGATTTCCACAAACAAGGTACGTAGCAGCACAGGATTGGCGGCCAACGTTTCCAGATAGATCTGGATGGTCCGATCGATCTGGGAACTCCAGTCACCCTGTGGGTCGATGCTTGCACGTAATGTGGCCTCAATCCTCTGCGCAGAGTGATTGAACAACGCAATCAGACATTCGCTCTTATCTTTGAAAAATTGGTAAAAGGTTCTTTTGGACACGTTCGCTTCGCGCACGATGTCTGATGTCGTGAGCTCCGCATACCCACAAGCCGTGACCGCCCGCGCCATCCCCTCCAGCAACCGGGTGCGATGCTCGTCGTCGGGAATTTGGGGGCGACTCATCGCGCAAGTATCTCACATTAGGTACTTGACAGTACCAATAATCCGATTAGAATTTCGATTATGGTACCGATTGGTACCGACAAAGAGAATGCCATGTTGAATCAACCAAATCGATTGCGCACCAAACTGTCACTGTGTGCCTTGATAACTGCGGCGGCCTGCGTTCCCGCGCTGACACGGGCTGAAGCGCTCAGCTTCGAAGAGGCCGCACGGCGCCTCCAAGCCAATTCTGATCGTCTGGCAATGACTCGCTTGTCGGTCGAGAGCGCGCAGTTGAAGGAGCAGGCTACCCGCTACCTGGGCGGCCCCGTGGTGTCCGTAGGCGCCGCCTCCTACAGGTTCCAAGGCGCGGTGCAGGGGGTCGATCTGTCACCGCTGACGCACACCATCGGTTCGTCCATTGCTGCTCTACCCCCTACCTTGGCTGCAGGCCTGTCACGCCTGCCGCAACTGCCGAACAGTGTCGACCTGAGCACTCAGCGCAGCGGCAACACCTCTTCTGTCTCGGCTGTATTGCCCCTTTACACCGGCGGCGCCACCACCGCCATCAAGCAGGCCTTAGAAGCCAAGACCGAAGAGGCCCGGGCGGACGGACGCCAGGCGCAGCAAGAGGTGTTTACGGAATTCGCGCAGCGTTATTTCGGAGCCCAGTTGGCTGAGCGCGCGGCCGGGTTGCGCGAGGCGGCCTTTCGAGCCGTCCAGGAGCATGACGCCGCGACGCAGCGAATGCTTGAAGCGGGCCTTGTCGCACAGGTCGAGCGACTCCAGGCCCGCGCTGCGATGGAGGAAGCCAAGCGGAACGCCCAAAAGGCTCGGGATGACGCTGAGTTGGCGTCTACCGCGTTGGCCAGAACCATCCGCAACGGTGAACGGGTTCAAGCCATGAGTCCTCTTTTCGTGATCAGTTCACCCATTGAGCCGCTTGGCTACTTCATCGACGCTGCTCTGGAACGACACCCAGGATTGGGCAAGGTGGCCGCCAAGCGGCATGAGGCCGAGCAGATTCATGCCCTGGAAGAGTCCCACAAGAAGCCCACGATATTTGCCTTCGGGCAACGCCAGCTCCGCTCCTCGGACCAAGCCAACTGGGTCGTGGGCGTGGGAGTCAGCTGGCGTCTGTGGGGGGGGGTGGACCGCTCCTTGATGAGCGAAGCATCGCATCGGCTCATCGAGATGGCGGACAGCCAGGACAAGCAGGCCCGAAATGACATCGCGCTGCTGGTCGAGAAACGGTGGATGGCCGTTGACCAGACCAGGCGTCAATTCCTGTCCCTGGCCCCAAGTCTGGAATTGGCCGATGCAGTCCTCCAACTCAAGACCAAGGGCCAGAAGGCGGGGACGAACTCCACATTAGAACTGATCGACGCAGAGGTGAACCTGGCTAAAACCAAGACCGAGCAGGCACAGTCGGCTTATGACTATGTTAAGGCCCTCGCCGATCTCCTGGAAGTGGCCGGTCTGTCCGATCAATTCACCAGCTACATGGCCCGTGCCGATCTGAAAGCGCAATGAGATGAATAAGAAACTACCCGTCACACTGGTCACTATCGGCGCAGTGGCAGTTCTCGGCCTGGGCCTGTGGAAGGCCCAGCAGCCTGGCGCGGAGGCCTTCCAGGGACAGATGGAGGTGCAGGAAGTCGATGTCGCTTCCAAGGTCAGCGCCCGCATCGCAGACATCCTCGTCAAGGAGGGGGATGTCATCACGGTGGGCTCACCGCTCATTCGCCTGGACAGTCCCGAGGTGACCGCCAAATTGGCGCAGGCCACGGCAGCCCAGGAGGCTGCCCAGGCCACGGCGGCCAAGGCGCAAAAGGGTGCCCGGCCCCAGGAGGTGGAAATCGCCCGCCTGAACTGGCAGCGCGCCCAGGCCGCGGCGGATCTAGGGGTCTCCTCGTTTTCAGTGCAATAAGTGACGGTACGAAAAGCTAGCACTGGCGCGGAGGTGGTGTTGGTAGATCGTTGATTTCATTGACTTTCCTGTTCACTTTCAAATCTGCGATTCGTGGCGTCAAACCGTGGTCGGTTTCATCCATTGGTGCCAGTTATCGATGCATTTGGCCGCGAAGGCAGGATTTGGTCAGCATAGCGGTCAACCGGGAAGCGAAACACACCCCGCAAGTTGATGCTCTCCAGCCTGGTGGGCGCAATCTTCCCGATCAGTTCCGGTGGAATGACCTGGCGGCGGTTCGACCAGCGATCCAGGACCGCCTGCATCTGTGAGGTATTCCACGCCATCACGATGTTGGCCATCAGGCTCAACGCATCGGCCACAGCCTGCATTTCATCGACACGTTTGGCCTGCGCCGGGCTGATCCGGCCGGTATAAATGGCGCGCTTGAGGGCGTTAACAGCCTCGCCCCGATTGAGCACCCGGCGCAACTCGTTCCTGAAAGCGTCCTTGACAAAGTAGTCAGCCAAAAACGCCGTACGCAGCAACCGCCCCAATTGCACGCCAGCCTCATAGATTGGATCGCCCTGGGCGGCAGAACCGAACCGCGCAAGAGCTGCCACCGCACTGGCATGTCCGCTCATGACCGAGGCTGCCAGGTGCACCAGACTATCCCAATGCTTTTCGATCAAAGCGACGTCGACATTGGCTTCGCACACCGCAGCGATTTCTGCGGGCACTTTGGTGCCGCGTGGCACAAAGAGGTGGCGCTGTTTGAGTTCCTTCAACCGCGGGCAAAGATCAAAACCAAGCAAACGGGCATGTGACATGGCAAAGTCGGTGTAGCCATGGGTATCCACAGCAAGCTGGCTGGTCTCCAGCTTTTCTTGGCGGATGACACCTTCAATGGCCACGCCCGCCTGGCGCTCATTGAGCACAAAGGGCTGCGCATGGAAGATGCCCCACCGGTCTTTTACATGGGAGTAGATTCCAATGGAAGGTGTGTTGCGCCGAGGATCAAGCCGGGCTTGCCACACCCGTTTGGTGGTCTCCATGCTCATCATGTCAGAAGATGCCAAATCGGACCGCCCCCAGGTGGCGGCAATCGGGTGTCGCTGCATGAATTCCAGCACAGCCTGGCAGGCCTGGCTCAGACGCCGTTCGTCCCGCGCCCAGCGCATGGCCTGGCGAATGCTGGTGGCAGACAATTGCGGAATCATGCGCGCGCATTCGACCGCAGTCAGACTGGTGCCGTGGGCCATGATGCCGGCATAGACCATCAGCAGCTCGTCGGTAGAGCGCGGCTCACGTCCGAGCATGATCCAGCTAAAGCGCACCTGGGCGTCAACGGCCAGAATCACTTCCGGCAATTGAACCTCACCGATGCGGTGATCCAAAGCCGCGCGCAGCTTGGTCACTTCTGGGTCTTCGTCCTCTGCGGGCAATGGCGACAAATGGAGTTCATCATCCACGCGCAGTACGCCACTGCGGGCTGCAGCGGCCACCGCATCGACACCGGCAGTTACTCTGGCCAGCAAAGGCTTCAAGAAAGTGGCAGCCTTGCTGGGTAACGATAGACGGGCATAGTGTTTCTTGGACTCTGCCTGCCAACGCTCGTCCGTGAAGAACAAGCGCGCACGACCCCGAAAGCTCAGGCTGTGCTCAATCCAGACCGAGCCATTGCGCACCGCGCGGCGCAGGGCAAACAGGGTGGCCACCTCCAACGCCTGAAACGCCCGTTCCCGGTCTGGGCTGGAGATCGAAACCTGCCAGATCATTCCCAGACTTGGTGCCACCACTTCAACTGGCAGCTTTCTGGATCCTTTGAGATATAAAGCTTGCAGCTTGGCAAGGTACTCGATGGCAGGATGCTCGCCGGTGGCCTGCCAGGGCAGCTTTGCAATGGCGACGAGCAACGACCGCACGGGGCGAATTCCATCAATCAATCCCTCGCGGACCAGGGAGGCCCTGCTCGGTGGTTTGCGTTTCTGGGTTTCGGTGATCAAGGCTTCAAGACGGGCACGCAACTCAGCATCTGGCACCGCACCTTGCGCGCTCAAGGCAACAAGTTCGCCGAGCAGCGTTTTGTACATTGCGGCCCAATTGACGGTAGCGGGGACATCGGCGGCAGCCTGACGCCACAGATCGGCGATCCGGCGCTGCACCATAAGGATCAACTGGTCTGTGGTGGTGAACAGGCAATACCGAAGAAAGCATGCGACCTCCACGGTGCGCGCTGGCTCTTTGATCTTGGCTCCGGCTGAGGGCGGCCTGGAGACAAGTCGGCGCGCGTAGCGGCGCAAGATGAGATCGGGGATGTCTGCCAGGTGCTTATGAACGTCCAGCGTGTAAAGCAGGTCGATGCGCTCCAGTACCTCGCTGATTTGGCGGGTTGAGTGTTTCGCCGGTGCAGCCCATAGCCAACTCTGCTGGGTTTGTCCATCTGGGAGCAGCTCTGAAACTGAGGCTCGCCAGCGATCAAGTGTTGCTGGATCAACGCTGGCGGCGATGGCGGTGCCTGTTTCAACTTCAAGCTGGGCAAGTGCCGCCGCAATCAGTGTCCGAATTGCCCGCTCGTGCACGATCACCAGCTTGTTCTTGTACAGCCATTGACGCGCCCGCACGAGTAGCTGATCGCGGTCGGCGCAGCGCGCCACTTCGTCGCGCAGTTCACGTACCAGTGAGCGGCGCTGGTGCTCGCTCATCCACTGGAATCCAAGGACCGTGCAGGCTACTTGTTGGTGATCGAATAGCGTGCGCCCGCGTTCATACATGGCTCTCAGCGAGGCGACTTCTGGTGCTGCAATGCCAAGCTCGTTGCCAAGGTGGCGCCACAAGGCTACTGGAATTACCCGAAAGGCACCGAGCAAACGCCCACTCATGCGCAGGAAACCAATATGGAGCGCCAGACCAAGCTTGTGGGAATCACCTCGGCGTGCATTGATTGCGTCGCGCTCGGCACCATCGAAGGTGAAAAACGCCTTCATCTCGAAGTCGCTGATATCGCGGGGAAGCTCACGCATCCCCAAAAACGTTGTGTGCCAGCCCTGCATCGTGAACCCCATTAGTGGGCGGTCACGATACCCGTTTGCAAAATGAACAGGAAAGTCAATGAAATCAACGATCTACCCAGACCACCCCCGCGCCAGTGCTAGCTTTGCGTACCGTCACTTATTGCACTGAAAACGAGGGGACCCC
>NKIN01000015.1 GCA_002255905.1 Burkholderiales bacterium PBB1 | reverse complement strand
CTTGCCGTTCCAGTTCACCACACTGGCCGCATCCACATCGATGCGAATCACCACCGGCTCCACCTTCTTGGCCGCGTTGCTGGGCAGCGGCATGTCCAGGTTCACCGAGTGCAACTGCGCCGGAATCGTGATGATCAGCATGATCAACAGCACCAACATCACATCGATCAGCGGCGTCGTGTTCATGTCGATCATGACTTCGGGCTCGTCGCTGGCGCTTGTTCCTACATTCATTCCCATTTTGGGCTCCTTGCCTGTGTCTGTTTCAGTTCGAGGGCTCGGTGATGAAGCCGACCTTGGTGATGCCCGCGCGTTGCACCGCGTACATCACCCGCCCCACCGACTCAAAATCACTTTGTCCGTCCCCCCGGATCTGCACCTCGGGTTGCGGCTTCATGGCCGAGAACTTCTTCATGCGCTCCAGCAAGTCCGTGCTGTTTTTGATCGGCGTGTCGTACAGGTAAATCTTGCCCGCCTTGTCCACCGAGATGATCACGTTCTCCGGCTTGGTCTCGCGCACCACGTTTTGCTCTTTGGGCAAGTCCACCTTGATGGATGTGGTCACCACCGGAATCGTGATCAAAAAGATGATGAGCAGCACCAGCATCACGTCCACCAAGGGGGTGGTGTTGATGGTGCCGATGATCTCGTCGTCGGCTTCGCCTACGTTCATGGCCATGATGGCTCCTTGTGTGCTCGCCCGGGCCGCGTTGCCACCGCCCGGGCGATGGGTTTATTTCTTGGCCGAGCCCAGCAGCACCGCGTGCAAGTCAGCACCAAAGGCGTTGACCTCTTCCATCACCGCCTTGTTGCGGCGCACCAACCAGTTGTAGCCCAACACCGCAGGCACCGCCACCGCCAAGCCAATGGCCGTCATGATCAGCGCCTCGCCCACGGGGCCAGCGACTTTGTCGATGGACGCCTGGCCCGACATGCCGATCTTGACCAGCGCGTGGTAGATGCCCCACACCGTGCCAAACAAGCCCACAAACGGTGCGGTTGAGCCGACGGTGGCCAGCACCGCCAGGCCGTCTTGCATGCGGCTTTGCACATTGGCCATGGCGCGTTGGATGCTCATGCTCACCCATTCATTGAAGTCCACCGAGGCCAGCAAGCCGGTGTGCTTGGAGGCGCCTTCCAGGCCTTTTTCTGCAATGAAGCGAAACGCCGAGTCTTGCGTCAAGGTGTCTTTGCCCTGGGCCACGGTGCTGGCGCTCCAGAAGGTCTCCTTGGCCGCCGCCGCTTGTTTGTTCAGTTTGGACTGCTCGGCCAGCTTGGTGAAGATGACGTACCACGAGCCCATGCTCATGATGACCAAGATCAGCAAAGTGCCCTTGGCCACAAAGTCGCCCTGCGCCCACAGCGCACCCAGGCCGTAGGGGTTTTCTTCGGCAGCCGCCGCAACGGCCCCCGCCGCAGCGACCACGGGGGCCGTTGCCGCTGCGCTCGCATCAGCCGCTTGCGCCATCACAGCGCCCGCAAAGAACAGGCTGGCCAACAGGCCTGCGCCCAGGATGAGGTTTTTGGAAGGTTTGAACATGGTGAGGTGCTCCTGCTGTGTTCTTAAAAAAATCGGTTGAATTGGATGGGCGTGGGCAAAGCGGGCTCGCTTTACTCCAAACGCCAGGTGTATTTCATGCTGGCCCAGCCCTGCTCGGGCTTGCCGTCCACGGTGGCGGGCTTGAAGGCGCATTTGGACAAGCCCGCACGCGCCGCTTCGTCCAGCCGCTTGAAGCCCGAGGACTTCTCGACCTCGGACTGAATGACCTTGCCGTCTGCGCCCACCAAGAAGCGCAGGCTCACGGTGCCCTCTTCTTCCAGACGGCG
>NKIN01000014.1 GCA_002255905.1 Burkholderiales bacterium PBB1 | reverse complement strand
TTGGGTGCGATGATGACCTTGGCCTCGCCGTGTTTGAGCATGAAGTTCAGCTCGCGCTCACGGAAGATGTGCATCAGGGGGTTGATGACCGCACCGATGCGCGAGCACGCCAGATAGGTCACGGTGAACTGCCACCAGTTGGGCAACTGACAGGCCACGATGTCGTTCTTTTGCACGCCCAAGCGGCTCAGGCCCACCGCCACGCGGTCGGCCATCTGTGCCAGTTCGCGGTAGGTGAAGCGGCGCACATCGCCAGCGTCTACACGGTATGCGGTCAGCGCCAGTTTGTCGGGACAGGCGGCCAGGCAGGCGTCCAGTTCGTCGTTGATGGTGCGGTCGTGCCACAGACCTTGGGCGATCATGCGTTCGCGGCGGGCGGGCAATAAAACGGCATCGAATTCCATGTTTGTCTCCTTGGGGTGAAATGTTTTTTTAAATCTCAGGCAGGCACGTTCTTGCGACCGGCACGGGTGCGGGCAATGATGGTTTTCATGATCTGGGCGGTGCCGTCACCGATCTGGAAGCCCAGCACATCACGCAGGCGCTGCTCCATCAGACCGCGGTCGTAACCACCGTGGCCAAAGCACAGCAGGCACTGGTGGATCACGTCGTAGGCCAGCTTGGGGCCCCACCACTTGGCCATGCCGGCCTCGGCCGAGTGAGGCAAGCCTTGGTCCTTGAGCCACAGGCCTTGCAGGCACACCAGACGGGCACCTTCGACCTCGGTGTCGTACTGGGCCAGAGGGTGGGTCACGCCCTGAAAGGCCGACAGTGGCTGGCCAAAGGCCTGGCGTTGGGTGATGTATTCCCAGGTTTCGTCCAGCGCTGCGCGTGCCACGGCCAGGCACTGCAGGCCGATCAATGAGCGCGAATAGTCAAAGCCGTGCATGACCTGCACAAAGCCCTGGTTTTCGTCCCCCAGGCGGTGGCTGACGGGCACACGCACGTTTTCGAAAAAGATGGAGCCGCGGCCGATCGAGCGCTGGCCGTGGCAGTCAAAGCGGCTGGTGGTCAAGCCGGGCGTGTCCATGGGCACCAGCAGGGCGGTGACGCCGTGGGCACCTGACTCGGGTGTGCCGGTGCGGCCAAAGACCACGGTGATGTCGGCCTGGTCGGCAGCCGAGATCGAGGTCTTCTCGCCGTTGATGACGTAGAAGTCACCGTCGCGCTCTACCCGCAAACGCAGGTTGGCTGCGTCCGAGCCGCCTCGCGGCTCGGTCAGGGCAATCGCGCAAATGGCACGGCCTTCGCGGATCTTGTCGAGCCAAGGGCGCACCACATCTGGGTTGCCGTATTTGTAGAGGATCTGGCTGTTGAGCGAGGCCAACAGGTTCAGGTAAGAAAAGCTCAGGTCGGCGCGGGCGATTTCCTCGTGGATCACGCCTGCGGCCACACAACCCATGCCCAAGCCGCCAAATTCTTCGGGCACTTCGGGGCAGATGAAGCCCAACTCGCCCATCTCGCGCAGCAAGGCGAGGTCAAACTCGCGCGTCTTGTCGCGTTCCAGAAAACCGGGTTTGATTTTTTCATCGGCAAAGCGGCGCACGGTTTCGGCCAACGCCTGCAGGTCTTCGTTGATGTAGGGGTTCGGGTTCATCTGACGTCCTCTGTCTGAGCGTTTACTTGGCGTACTTGCGGAAGTCGGGCTTGCGTTTTTCTTGCAAGGCTTTCACGCCTTCGCGGGACTCTTCGGTGTCGTAGTACAGCTTGAGCGCGTACATGCCCATGCCCGCAATGCCGGACTGGTGGGCGGTGTCCATGTTGAAGCTGCGCTTGGCAATCGCAATGGCGGTAGGGCTGCGCTCGCAGATGGTCTCGGCCCATTCCTGCACCGTGGCGTCGAGCTGCTCGTGCGGCACGCAGATGTTGGCCAGGCCCATGTCCACGGCCTCTTGGCCGGAATAGCGCTTGTTGAGGTACCAGATTTCGCGGGCTTTTTTCTCGCCGACCACACGCGCCAAAAAGGCGGTGCCGTAGCCGGGATCGACCGAACCCATCTTGGGGCCGACCTGGCCGAAGATGGCTTTTTCAGAACAGATGGTCAGGTC